>OY759599.1:6667500-8161625 GCA_963662465.1 Desulfatiglandales bacterium | reverse complement strand
GATCGATTTCACAAAACGTCAAAAAAAATATCAATTTGAAACAGCTATGGCTGAAATGGCCGATGACCCTGCAATCCGGGATGTGTGTTCTGTTTTGTCCGAGGAGTTTACGGAAGCGGAAAACGATGGTTTGTGAATTATGATCAAGCGCGGCGGAATTTATCTGGTAAATTTGAACCCGATTAAAGGTCGGGAGCAGGCGGGCCGCAGACCAGTCCTCGTGATATCAAGCGACGCCATAAATAAACAACCGCTCGTTGTTTCAGTTGTAGTGGGCACAGATGCGCGGAATGTGCCAAGAGACTACCCCACAAATGTACGTGTGCCATCAGCTGAGACGGGCCTTCCCAAAGATACAGTATTTCTCTGTTTCCAGATGCGCTCCCTGGATCCTAAAAGATTTTACGATCCTAAGACAAAAAAACCCCAGTTGGTTGGCACAATGCCGCCACGCCGAATGGAAGAGGTTGTCGAAGCCCTTAAGCTGGTACTCGAGATCGACTAGACCCTGAGACGCTGCCTCCATATCTCCATGCCCAGTAGGGAGAGGCCCTCCGACCTCTGTCTTCCGCCCTCCGTCCTCCGTCCTTTCCCTTCAACTCAAAACCCAAAACCCAAAACTCAAAACTATCTTCTGCCCTTTCCCTTCAACTCAAAACTCAAAACCCAAAACTCAAAACTGTCTTCCGCCCTTTCCCTTCAACTCAAAACTCAAAACCCAAAACTCAAAACTGTCTTCCGCCCTTTCCCTTCAACTCAAAACTCAAAACCCAAAACTCAACACTGTCCTCCGTCCTCCGACCTCCGACCTCAGCCCTCCGTCCAGAAGCTTCTTTTTAAATTGACACAACTCCAATCTGAGTATAAAGTTAAAGAAATGGAAAGCGAATGGCTATGATTCTGAACGAAAAACAAAAGAAAAGGATTGCAGACATTCTAACTGATACTGGCAAGATCATTTTCGCCACTTCAGTCATTGCACCTTTGTTTCATCAACTTAAAATAAACCCGATATTGGTTTTTTTAGGCGTAATTATTTCTGTTTTCGTATATTTATTAGCCATATTTATCGAAAAGGAGGCATAGATGTATTCTGTCATCTTAGGTGGGTTGATAATGATCATATTTGGTTTGGCTTTTCTATATTTTATCCATAAACAACAGAAAAGCTCTAGGGGAAAAGGGCACGCCTAACGCTTCTAACCACCTACTTCCGGCCCTCCGACATCCGACATCCGACCTCTGTGAAATTTCCGCCAAAACCCCCACAATCCGCTCCGCCGCTCTTCCGTCCCACAACTCCGGCACCCGACCCTTTTTTCCTCTTCCCGCCAGGATTTCCAGTACCCGGTCCTCGAGATCATTAACCGTCACCAGCTGATTCGTCCCTTCCGTTACCGTGACCGGTCTCTCGGTATTTTCCCTCAACGTCAGGCAGGGAACACCCAGGGCCGTGGTCTCTTCCTGCAGCCCCCCGCTGTCGGTGATCACCATTTTGGCATCTTTCCACAGGTACAAGGACTCTCGAAACCCCAAAGGCGGCAGCCGATGAATATTTTCCGGCAGCTCAATCCCGAAATGCGCCAGCATCTTCCCGGTTCTGGGATGTGCCGGAAAAATGACGGGCACATGCTTTGCCACGCGGGCCAAAGTCCCCGCGATCCCGCTAAGAATTTCCTTGTCATCCACGTTGGCGGGCCGGTGCAGCGTCATGAAAATATACTCGTCAAGACTATCCTTCAGCGCCCGATGCTCAAAAGGAAAATGATTCGTGCGGACTTCCTCCAGCTGATGCAAGAGATTATCAATCATCACATGCCCGACAAAAAAGATCCGGTCTTCGGGCTTTCCTTCTTTTTTGAGGTTCTCTACCCCGCTTCGCTCCGTCACAAAAAAATAATCCGCTATAGCGTCCGTCACCATCCGGTTGATTTCCTCGGGCATGGACAGATCAAAGCTCCGCAACCCGGCCTCCACGTGGGCCACTTCAATGCCGATCTTTTTGGACACCACGGAGCACGCCAGGGTGGAATTGACATCGCCCACAACCAGATCCGGCCGCTCCTGCTCGCAAAGCTTCTCAAAACTGACCATAATCCTGGCCGTCTGCTCCGCATGGCTCCCCGGCCCCGCCTCCAGGAAATGATCGGGTTTGGGAATCTTCAAATCATCGAAGAACGCCTGCGACATTTCATAATCATAATGCTGCCCGGTGTGCACAATCTTCCAATCAATCTGTGTAATCGGCGTAATCTGCGGATCGCTTTGTGCTTTAAGCGCTCTGACAATCGGCGCAATCTTCATAAAATTCGGCCGCGCACCCACCACAAGAAAGACCCTATATTCATTTCTTGACATTAATTTCTTCTTATTCTTTGCATTTTTTGCGCAAGAACTTTAATCTGCGTCAATCGGCGTAATCTGCGGATCGTAATCTGCGAACAACAATACGTTTCACTAAATTCTTACAATTCTGCCAAACCAGCTCCTTCGTCCACGCCACCGGATCATCCGTCCAACGCTGCGGATGCACCGTCATCACTCGTCCCGTGAAACTCATGATAGTGACAGCGAAGCGTATTTCACCGGGATCGCCTCTATCCGGAAACCTCCCCCCCTCCACCGCCTCAACAATACCAAACGTCGAATGAAAGGACGGCCACGCTATCAGCCGACCCGCTGTCATCCATCCTCCGTCTTCCGTCGTCTCCTGTGAAGAAACGAACCCTCAAATTGTTCTTGCTTGACTTATTGTATTTTGTAAGTTACAAAGCCAGATATGATTGAAATTATCGAAAGTGCCACTTTTTCTCAATGGTTAGGGAATCTGAAAGACCGTCGGGCACGCATGAGGATCCATGCAAAACTTGATCGTGTGGGCTTAGGCAACCTGGGTGATATTCGCCCCATTGGGCATGGGCTGTCCGAGTTGCGCATTCACTACGGACCAGGCTATCGGCTTTACTGCATGCAGCCCGAGTTGAACATGTTGGTGATGCTGTGTGGTGGTGACAAATCCTCACAGGACCGGGATATCCAGCAGGCACAAACGATTGCCAAGAAATGGAAGGGGTTGAAGAATGTCTGAAAAATTTACCCGATACGATACCGCCGAATATCTGAAAACCGATGACGATATGGCAGCATATTTGGATGCCTGCCTCGAAGAAGCAGGGGACAACCCCGCATTCATCGCTCATGCATTGGGGGTCATCGCGCGAGCCAGAGGTATGTCACAGCTGGCACGCGATACCGGACTGGCAAGGGAGAACCTTTACAAAGCGCTCTCAAAGAATGGAAACCCGGAATTCGGGACGATCCTCAAGGTCATTAAGGCCCTTGGGCTAAAGCTGCACGCACATCGAGCGTAACTTCGCCTAAACATCCAACAAAGCAAAATCAAAAGTCCTTTCGTCAATTTTCTTCCATTTCTAACTCAAAATCCATAACCCAGAACCCAAAACTCAGCCCCCTCACCCCCGACCTCCGACCTCCGACCTCCGACATCCGACATCCGACCTCTGTCTTTTCCCGTCCTCCGCCCTCCGACCTCCGCCCTCTGTCCCTTCCTGACTTCCGACCTCCGACCTCTGACATCTGTCTTTACTGTCCGGGAATGGCTATTGTCATTGGCCAAAGAGGACAGAATAGAGATCGGCGGAGATATCGCCAATGTGGAATATCATTGGCCTGTAGGTCCCCCAAGATGTAAGCCTCTCGGAAACGGAAATTTTGAAATACGCTCTCGGATTTCGAACGGCCGAGCAGCGCGGGTACTCTTTTTCATTGAATCTGATCAATTGTACCTGCTCCATGGATTCATCAAAAAATCAAAAAAGATTCCGAAAGGGGATCTTGAATTGGCCAAAAGCAGAAAAAGAGAAATGGAGGGCTAAGAAATGCTAAAGAAACACCATGTAGGGCAGAGCTTTGATGATTTCCTCCAGGAAGAGGGCATCTATGAGCAAGTTCAGTTGAATGCCTTGAAAAAAAACCTTGCCCACCAGCTAAAAACCATGATGGAAGAACAAGGTATTCGAAAAACAGAGATGGCAACCCGAATGAAAACGAGCAGATCAGCATTGGAACGTCTTCTCAATGAAGAAGCACACAACGTAACCATCGCCACAATCAGCAAAGCTGCCGCTGTACTGGGAAAACGAATCGAGATGGCCCTTGTAGACTCTGGCCGAAACACTTAGAACGTAAAACTGCCTTTTTCAGTTATCCATGCGGCCGCATCATCGTTGATGCCAGCGAGATTAGGCGCCCTCTACTTTTCGCAATCCCTTTTCCAAAACACCAATTCCTCAAAACGACAATAAGGAAAGCCTGACCCCGTTAATCCCTTGCCCTTCTGGTTTTGCTGTATTAGTATACATCCAGCAGGCAACACAAATAGAGGAAGGAGGGACGGATGGAACAGATCAGGGTAAATTTAACCATTGAGCGCCAAATATGGGAAAGGTTTGGGGAACTGGTTCCGAATCGCCAGAAAAGCAGGGTTGTCAATGAGTTATTAAAAAACGAAATCACAAAAAAAATACGGCAGGAAGAGGAAAAGGCATTGAGCCTGGCATTTTCAGAGGCTGCAAAAGACAAAGACCGTCAGGCCGATATTAGAGTATGGGAATCCTTGGACCCAGAGGGGTGGGACTAAATGGATCAGGGAGACGTATATCTTGTCAATTTGGACCCGACCCTACATACTGAAATCGGCAAGACCAGGCCTGGGCTGGTCATTTCGGTAAATGTCATGAATCACAACTCTTCCAGGTTGATTGTTGCGCCCATAACCTCGACAACCCGGAAAATATACCCATTTGAAGTATTCATCCCCCGTGGTACAGCCGGTCTTGACAAGGATTCAAAGATCATGCTGGATCAATTAAGAAGTTTGGACAAAAAACGATTGGTAAAAAAAATCGGCGGCGTTGACAAGAAAACCTTATCAAAGGCCTGCGCCATAGCTCAACGGCTTATTTCCGCAGATTGAACTCGGATCCTTTCCGACAGATAATGCACCAGGATCGTGGCAGCAAGAAGCCCTTTGGATAGGCTGCAAGTTGCTATCGAGTACATGTTGCAACGCCTGATGGTGAGTGTAAATTCCGGCTTCAACCCGTTAGATTTTCTCACCCTCTGTCCTCCGACCTCCGACCTCCGACCTCCGACATCCGACCTCCGTCCTCCGTCCTCCGTCCTCCGTCCTCTGTCTTCCGCCCTCCGTCCCCCGTCATCTATCCTCTCTTCTCTGCGCCTTGGCGTCTTGGCGCGAGACACCTAATCCGTGTAATCTGCGTAATCTGCGGATCTAAGCCACACAAATCCCATACCGAGGCAAATAGTGCCCGTGCTTCCCCTAAACAGCCAACACAGATTCCTGGTATTGCAGAACGGATGCATCAACCGTAAGCAAAAGCATTCCCTCCGTTTTAGCCTGGGCCAGCAGCAAGCGATCAAAAGGGTCTTTATGACGTAAAGGCAGCGTTTCGACCGTAAAAACATGCTCCGCATCAACAGATAGTTCGTTATAACCATTTGCGATAAGCATCTTTCTCAAGCGCCTCGAATTCACCTTGAAATCGTCCCGTCCCAGGCCCCGTTTGATGACAATTTCCCACATGCTGGCCACGCTGAAAAACAAAGCGTTTTCGGGTGTTGTCAAGAGAGTTCGGGCTGATTCGGAAAGCTTTTCAGGCTGACCTGCAGCCCACAGAACAATGTGCGTATCCAACAACAGTTTCATCAGGGGTTTCCTTCAAAAAGCATGGTAATTTCCGTTGCCCCGAGAGAATCAAAATCGTCCGGTACCGTGATCTCACCGGACATGAACCCCAACCTTTCAGTCCCGTCAACCACACCATCCGACAGGGGCAAAACTTTGACCATCGGTTTTCCTGCCTTGGCAATGATAAAAACATTTCCTTTGGCAGCCTCGTCAACCAAGCGTGAAAGGTGCGTCTTGGCTTCGTGGATATTAACAGTTTGCATGGGTCACCTCATAAAATTGAGTTCAATGAACTTAGTCTATGCATTCAATCGGTGGCAGTCAAGACCTTTTTATTCATTCAACCTGGGCGCGGCGTTTCCAGATACTTACCAATCCGTGTCATCTGCGTAACCTGTGGATCTCAGCGCGACCCTCTCAACATCCCCCCACAACCAACAATAAGGAAAGCCTGACCCCTGGGATCCTTTTCTTTTATCCCTGCCCTCCGCCTTCCGTCCCCCGTCCTCTGTCCTCTGCTAACCCTCTCACCTTCTTAACTTCTCACCCTCTCACCTTCTTTTCCTCTTGACCTCCGACCTCCGACATCCGACATCCGACCACCGACCTCCGACTTCTGACCTCTGGGATTCTCCGCCGCCTCAATAATATCGAATGTGGAATGGAACCGAAGATTCTGAAATGGCTGTTCTTTATGCCCAATTCCTGAGACCTGGGATCTGTCTTCCGCCATCTGTCCTCTGATCTCCGTCCTCCGACATCCGCCCTCCGTCCTCTGTCCCCTGTCCTCTGTCCTCTGTCCTCCGTCCCCTGTCCTCTGTCGTCTGACCTCTGCCTTCTGTCCTCCCTGCCCAGTTGAACCGGGTTCCCTTCCAGGGTGTTCAACCGGGGTGCCATCTGTGAAATGCGCCTGCCCCGCCTGTCCCGCAGTGCTGGAAGATGGTAGCGGGGTTAAATCTGTTTTTGCTATTATTTAACTGGGGTGCCAAAATATCGAGTTACTGAATTACAAATGGACGTCCCCCAGGTCCTCATTGAGTTACTGAATTACAAATGGATGTCCCCCAGGTCCCACGCATTTCATGATGGTATCAAAAAGCGGCGCTCTGGTTATGGCCGTGGTCCGTCGTTTTGTAAGGCAGGGGCTCTTCAATACCGCGCCCTGCTTTAAGCACGGCCAACGCCTCGGGGTAATGATCAAGCAAAGTCAAGGCGCTACTGATGGCCCGACTCGGCAACAGGTCTCCGCTTTCGTATTTTTGGAAGGCACGCGGGCCACCACCGATTACCCGCCCCGCGACTTCCTGCGTAAGATCAATCTTCTTGCGGATACGACGAATTTCCTCCGGTTCAAGCAGCCCTTCGCTAAGGGCTTTAAGGCGATTTAACATTCGGTCGGATACCTTCATGTCCTTGCCGGTATGAATGCTCTCATCAGACTGGTCGCAGTACCACCCCGGCATATCGAAAGTGATCGTCTCGCTCTTGTACCTGATGGTTATCGGTTGCACGCCGCGGTGCATCGGAGCACCCGTTTCCGGACAAATGGGATTAGTCATCGTCTTTCTCCTTAAACGATAGCAACAAAAACTCTGTAACGGTATCGGCGGTGAACTTAACATACAACTCGCCGGCCGGTGAAGGGACGTGGTAGACGTCCTGCCAAAGTCGATGATTGGCATAAGCGGTCATAGACTTGTAAAAGTGCCCTCGCTGCATTGACTGGATCGTCGCCACGATCTCCGCGCGTCCGAATCCCAATGCGGCGGCGCTTCGTAGCGCTGTGCCCGTGGCGGAAAGTCTCTCCATATTGGCAAAAGCTGTTTTGAAAGCTTCTATATCGTATGTTGGTTTTCGTTTTTCTGTCATTCTTTATCCATTTTACACCTTTATGGTGTAAAGTCAAGCCATAATCGCTGCTATAGTACCTGGTCTTCTTTCCCAAAAAACAAGAAGTTTAATGACTGAAAACCCAAAACCCAAAACTGCGGCTTTGCCGCCTTACTGTGAAAACCCTACTTATCCATCCATCCCGCAGTTTTGCCCCCTGTCCTTTCCCCTTTGAGTTTTCAGCTTCTATCTTTGCGCCTCTGCCTGCCTTGTGAAACCTTCGTTGCAGTTGTTTCACTGGGCGCGAAACAATTAATCTGTGCCATCTGTGAAATGCGCCTGCCCCGTTAAATTCACGCCAGTGACGAGTGGAACGCATTTAACCGGGGTGCCAAAATATCGAGTTACTGAATTACAAATGGACGTCCCCCAGGTCCACAATTTGCCTCCATACAGCTGATATGACGAGGATGGTGTCCAAAAAACGGTGCTTGTTAGATCAAATAACGAGGTCTGGGTCATAAACAATTAATCGATTTTGTGTAAAGGATTTTCGTCCTGTACCCAAGCCCCAGCCTGCTTGTCTCGTCCCTAAGCAGGGGCCACGCGGGAGACGCGGGTTTTCACGCAACACAATCACCCATCACCTGAAAATGGTTTTTCTCAATCAGTAAGTTTACAAGTTGACTACGTTCCCTACGTCCACGCCGCCCTCCGACCTCCGTCCTCCGTCCTCTGTCCTCAGTGTGATTCGTGGGCAAAAAACGGAATTACGGAACAACGTCCTATTCCATTACGAGTAAGCTCAAGGCCAAGGTGAGTAGATAATTGGAACAGCTTGCCCAAAATGGCTTTGGGCTAAAATAGGTAAAGGGAAAGGAAGGGGTACTATGTTTTGGGTGGGGTTTGGAGGTTCAGTTGGCATCAATGATCCACAGCCTTGTTGACGAGCCTTTCAAAACCCTCCATCCTGTCCAGCTTAACGACTTGTCTTGCCAAATTTTTCAAAGTCGTGATGGACTTAATGGATTTGATTTTCGCTTCCAGTACGGAAGGCAAAAGTCCATATCGTTCACCGGCGACGTCTATGAGCATTTCCTGAGCGGTTTCAAGCTTGCCATGTTGTTCGCCGAAAACCACTCCACTGTCATAGCCTTCTTTCCTCAAAACTTCTGCTGTAGTACGCACGGTCTCTTCTCCTTTTGGAAGATGTTTTACCCTCTTTTCCACCTCTCTGGGGTTTACATCGGTGGCGGAAAGCAGGTATTTGACAAACACATAAAACAGCTCGCCGGCCTTATCCGTGTTTAACCCCTGAAACAACAACTCAAGGGATTCATAAATTCGCTCCCGTTTCTCCGGGTAGAAAATACACTCCAGCACCACATGAAATACTTCAAGAGCGATGGTGGATTTGATCTTGCGCTTATTGATCTCCGGAACTTCATGCAAAATATGTTCGAATTTGGGGACATATCTCCTATAATGCTCTCCAGGCAGATTGAACTGGTCCGAGAATTCCAGGCTGTATCTCCATTTTTTCTTGCCATGGTAGAAAACCACGGGAATGATAACAGCCAGTGATCCCCGAAACTCTCCGGCCTTGTCCAGCTCATGCCATTTGGCGTTCATATAATTCAAAAGTTGCAGCCGCGTGCCTCTGTGCAACCCGCTTTTGTGTTCCATAAGAATGTATATTTCAGCCGGGTCCCCATCCTTGAGCTGGAGGCTGAGTACGATATCGGAAAGGCTCTCTTTGAGATCATCACTGATATACGATTCAGAGGCCACTTCCAAAGTATCCAGGTCCAGATCGCCGACGATTTCCGCCGGCATATAATACCGGACAAAATCCCTGGCCATATCTTCACGGCCAAGGATGTTCTGGAACAGATTATTGTGCGCTGATCCGATTTCATTACTCATAATCCGATAATAACCAAAATCTTATCAAATGGCAACGACCAAGTACCAACACCCCGCCGTCAAGCAAAAAACCCTTTTGTGCTTCAGTGTAGCCTATTCCTTCGGTATGTGGACCACCGCCCTGAATAAGTTTACAAAGTTGCCAGCGCCCCCTATTTCTCAACAATATCAAACGTGGAATGAAACCGAAGATTCTGAAATGGCTGTTTTTATGCCCAATTCCTGAGACCTGCGATCAGTCCTCCGCCTTCCGTCCTCCGTCCTCCGACCTCCGACATCCGACCTCCGACCTCTGACATCCGACCTCTGTCTTTTCCCGATCTCCGTCCTCCGATCTCCGTCCTCCGTCCTCCGTCCTCCGACCTCCGACCTCCGACATCCGCCCTCCGACCTCCGACCTCCGACATCCGACCTCAGTCCTCCGACCTCCGACCTCTGCTAACCCTCTCACCTTTTTTTCCTCTCTTCTTTGCGTCTCAGCGCCTCCGCGCGAGAACCCAAACTAAAGTTAAAAAGTTAAGGGCGCTTCCCCCACTGGGGTTTAACCGGGGTGCCAAAATATGAACTTAGCGCGCTAACGCGCGGGCTTTCTACCTTGCGCATATTTCATTGTTTCTCGATTGCACTGAGGGCAACCGAGAATGGGCATAAAGCCTTCCACATTCCTTCCTTCATATTCTGCTTTTGCAATCTCGACGTCTATTATCGCTTCATTTACCTTCATTTCATGCCGGCAATGGGAACAACGGTAAGGATATTCCTCCGGAGGAGGGCCGAACGGGAAGTCCTCGCCTTCCACCCCCGCTGTCATTTTGTCCTGTAACCGTGCCGTACCTGTCGTTTTTGATGTTTTCATATTCGTCATATAAAACTCCATATTTTGGATGCCATATCTTCCATAGCACCATTTCATGGCCACAATAACGACACAAAAAAGGATCTTGAGAGCTGATCTCCTTATAACGTTCTCGATATCTTTTCGCTTTTACGACTTGATACGTTCCTTTAATCCCACGCCCCAAAGCCTTCATCCCTTTCCGTATTACTTCCGACCATTTCTTAAAAGTTTTCGTAGCCTGTAGCCCATAATAACGAACCCGCTGGAACCCTTTGGGCATTATGTGTTGAACCATTCGACCGATAAAAACATCCACTTCCACGGTTTCAACCTTCCTGGATTTTGTCATGTGATCATTGTACCAATAGGTAACATATTGGCCATCATAACTGATTATCCGTCTCAGAGCTATCGGAGGAGATGCAACATATTTCGCCAAATATCGCGCCAGACCCCCACATGTCTCAGGAACATTACCCTTGCTCACATTGGCTACCAAACCTTTAGGGTATTTTTTCCACAGCTCATCAATAAGTTTATCGACCGCACTGCTGTTAAAATGGGACTTGAGCATTCTGAATAGATGATACTGCCATTTCTTATGTATAATCTCATACTTGAAGAACCTTAAATCAAACCAACCGCACAGATCTTCATTTATCCCACCGCTTGTCATGATGATATGCAAATGCGGATTATAATGACCGGATCGACCATGCGTTTGAACAACGACGATCGTTCCTATTTTCAGTTTCCGCCGAAGAACCGTTCCGACAACATCCTCCAAACATTCGTACCCGCATCTCATAAAAGCCGATAACAAACGTCCATCATTTCGAGCCTTATAAAAAACGATTCTCAGTTGCTCGGGAATTGTCAAAACAATGTGACGGTAATTCATGCCCCCATGAAGCACCCTACTCACTTGACTGACAAAATCGTCAACATATTTCTTGGCGCAGGATAAACAAAAACAGCTCTTGCAACTAAAACCTATCCGGCGAACATCACCACCGCAATAAACACACCGGTGCTCGCTATATCCGGCGCTTTCCTTGCCGCAACCAAGCATTTTCTGAACCGGATCTTCATATTGCGAATTATCATACCCTGGATGATGCTCTTTGAATAATTCCCAATGATCAATAAAAATCGTCCGGAAAGTCTCCTTATCAATTTTTTGGTTTGATGGCATATGCATAATGTGCTTTTTTTGACACATTTAATGCCATCACTGCAACAACTATTTGATATGCCAAATCAAAAATGGAAATTCCTATGCTTTCGAGTTACTGAATTACAAATGGACGTCCCCCAGGTCCCTGCGCCTCTGCGTCTTTGCGCGAAAAACAAAATTCGGGGACAGCGTCCCCCATTCCACAACCTCCCAACCCCCTCAAGCAATCGGCAGCAAACAGGCTAAGAGACGAAGCGATCAAAGCGCCTCTCCATTTTTTCTCAGTGAACTCTGTGTCTTGTGGTGAGAAAAAGGAAAAATCAAAAGCCTATTCATCGATCTCCTTTTCACCCAAAACGATAACAAGGAAAGCCAGACCCCGATTTTCCTTCTGAAGAACTTTTTTTGATCCTCTGCTGTTTTTTTTGGTAATCGTAGATTTCTGCTTGATTTCTGAGAAATTGCGCTGTTATACTGGCGCCATTAAAGGAGATTTTCTATGCAAAAGTATTTTTTGTTTGCAAATCCCGGCACCATAGAGGGTATGGCCCGCGTTTTGGATTTGGGAGCCAGCTTAAATGAATACAACACCTCATTTTAGCGGTTTTGGGTTTTGAGTGTTGGGTTTTGGGTGATTTTCCCGAGTGGTTTTTACGATACTCGTCAAGATCCTCATGATACTTGCAATATCTTTCTCCAAAACACCCAATTTTTCATACCCTTTAAAATACCCGGATTTCCTGAAAAGCCGAACCCAATAATCCGTCTCCCTTGCCTCTTTTGAAGCAATGGACATCTTTGAAATAAAGTCATTTCTACTCTGAGCCGCCTGTGCCTCTGTGACATTGGCACCTATTGAAGTGCCTGCTCTCAAAAATTGCTTGGATAAAACAAACTCTTTTTTGTGCAGCAAAAACCTGTAAGCATCAACCACCAACAAAGCAAAATCAAAAGTCCTTTCGTCAATTTTCTTCTGGTTTTCACCCAAAACTCAAAACCCATAACCCAAAACTGTCTTTAAAGATCTTCCCATCACCCATAATCAGGACGTTTCCTTTAACTCAAAACCCAAAACCCAAAACTCAAAACTGCTGTTCCCTAACCCATAACCCAAAACTGTCTTTAAAGATCTTCCTTTCACTCATAATCAGGACGTTCCCTTTAACTCAAAACCCAAAACTCAAAACCCAAAACTGCTGTTCCCTAACCCATAACCCAAAACTGTCTTTAAAGATCTTCCTATCAACCATAATCAGGACGTTTCCTTTAACTCAAAACTCAAAACTCAAAACTCAAAACTGCAGTTCCCTAACCCATAACCCAAAACTGTCTTTAAAGATCTTCCTATCACCCATAATCAGGACGTTTCCTTTAACTCAAAACTCAAAACTCAAAACCCAAAACTGCTGTTCCCTAACCCGTAACCCAAAACTGCCTTTAAAGATCTTCCTATCAACCATAATCAGGACGTTTCCTTTAACTCAAAACTCAAAACTCAAAACCCAAAACTGCAGTTCCCTAACCCATAACCCAAAACTGCCTTTAAAGATCTTCCCATCACCCATAATCAGGACGTTTCCTTTAACTCAAAACCCATAACCCAAAACTCAAAACCGCAGTTCCCTAACCCATAACCCAAAACTGCCTTTAAAGATCTTCCCATCACCCATAATCAGGACGTTTCCTTTAACTCAAAACCCATAACCCAAAACTCAAAACCGCAGTTCCCTAACCCATAACCCAAAACTGCCTTTAAAGATCTTCCCATCAACCATAATCAGGACGTTTCCTTTAACTCAAAACCCAAAACTCAAAACCCAAAACTGCAGTTCCCTAACCCATAACCCAAAACTGTCTTTAAAGATCTTCCCATCACCCATAATCAGGACGTTTCCTTTAACTCAAAACCCAAAACTCAAAACCCAAAACTGCAGTTCCCTAACCCATAACCCAAAACTGTCTTTAAAGATCTTCCCATCACCCATAATCAGGACGTTTCCTTTAACTCAAAACCCATAACCCAAAACTCAAAACCGCAGTTCCCTAACCCATAACCCAAAACTGTCTTTAAAGATCTTCCTATCACCCATAATCAGGACGTTTCCTTTAACTCAAAACCCAAAACCCAAAACCCAAAACTCATCACTGTATTTAAATCCCCAGCCGATGCAACCCAAACAGAGCGCCCCGCTTTTCAATGTACATTCGCACCATATCTCTCAGCACATGACTGTCTGGTCCACACACCAACTTATCAATGAAGGTCCCATACGGATTTTCCCCCGCCTTCTTACCACCATTTGCCGGCAGAAAATGAAACGGCACCCACACCCTGCGACTGGCCAGAACATCAAAGTGCCGGTAGTCCAAACCCTTGTGCGCTGAACAGATGCGGCCATACATGGCGCCATTCTCAAAAATGATCTCGCCACTGTTCGTCGCATCGTCCACATACTGGGCGCAATAAGCAATGACGTCTGCCTCCCTGTGTCCGAAGCCCGCCAAACGCGCCACCACATAAGTTACCGCATGATGAAAATCAATTTGCATCCCATCAATTTCCTGTTTGCTCACCCTCTAAACTTCTAACCTTCTGATCTTCTAGCCTTTGCGGCTCTGCGTCTTTGCGCGAGATATTAAGACACGTTTCACCACATTCTTAACATTTTGCAAAACCAACTCCTTAGTCCATTGAAACGGATCATCCATCCAACGCTGTGGATGCACCGTCATCATCACCTTATCCGGAAACCTCCCAGCCTCCACCGCCTCTATAATATCAAACGTAGAATGAAACGACGGCCACTGCTTAACTCCTTCTAACCCTCTTACCTTCTTATCCTTTTTTCCGTCGTTCCTCGGTCCTCCGACCTTATCGCGTACAGAAACCCGACCTCCATCCCACCGCCGTCCCGTATCTGTCATATAAAATACTCGGCTGTAGTCCACATCGAAATATGGTTCTCCGATGATGCCCAAATCATGGTAATCGTAATGCTGCCAAAGATCCCGGTTATCATACCGGGACAGGGGGCTGCCGTGCATGCAGATGGTGGTCACCGGCGCCAGATCCCGCAGCTTTGCCAGGTTGGCCTGAAAATCCTCCCAGGCCCGGGCGGAACCGCCTTTGCAGGCAGACAGGTTTTCATAATGATACCCGATCTCATGGCCCAGGCCAGCGATCTTCTGGATAATCGTCTCATCCCAGCTTTCCGGCACCGCCCGGAAATAGTAGGATGCAGGGGTGCCCAGATCATGCTCCAGGCGGGCGGTTTTCAGAGCATTTCCTGGGAGCCGGTCCACATCGTGGCGCAAAATAATAGCCCGGGGTGCCGGGGTTTGCATGAACACGGCAAAGGGCTGGAATTTGAAATCCTGCGCGAGCAGGGCCTTAAGGAGCCGATGGTATATTTTGCCTGTGAAATCCATTCTATTTCCATCTCTGAAATAGCAACTTACCCATTAAATAGGGTATTGATGCAAAAACTATTGGCCAGTCGCCTTTATGCCATTCTGCAATTACCAGTTTGGATGCTTTCAAAGTGTTTTTCCATTCGGCATATGAATAATGCCAAGGCTTATGATGGAAACGGTATCTGACCAAACAATTAAAAAAATCTTGATAGATTTTGACATATTTCACTTTGCTAATTTCGGCCACTGATTCTTGAAACATAACCGTTTGTCCGAGTAATGATTGATAGGCAATGTATGGAATATTCACCCCACAATATGGTGTTATTCCGATCCAGGACCACGGTCGTGGATTGATTTCTATCAGATAATATTTCCCAGTATGCTGATCTTTTTTATACTCAAATTCTGCAATACCGGTATATGTCATTTCTTTAACAATTTTTTTAGTGTTTTCGATAAGAAAATCCGGAACTACGTAAGATTCTCCAAGAATGTTATCCCCAATATCAGCCGGGTATCCTCGCACCTTTCTGCCGGTGAACAACGCCTTAATATCGCTTTTCGCATCAGCAAATATGCCTATCGTAAACATATTGGAAGAATCTCCGGCAATATATTCTTGAAAGACCAAATGAGACAGTATTTCCGAATGCAGTTTAACATAAACTTCCAACTGCTTTTTATCGTTCAAAACAATCAGGCGATTTTCTTTTAAAGCCTTGTTAATATGGGCGTTGGCTTTTACACCAGGCAATGATTTATATTTTGCCTTTGCTACAATCGGAAAAACATCATCCTTAACAGTCAAAACATCTTCAATCTCCCATGTATAAGGGGTCATATATTCTTTATCCTGCCCGATTTTGTAAAACTTATCTTTCGAGAGAATGATGTCAACTGTTTCGTAATTTGATACACAAGGATAAGACACTTCTGATAATCTGTTTTTATGTTTGGCTGTGACCAACGCCCACTCATCGTTAGTAGGGAATAAAACCGGTTTTAATGGAAGAGATGCACACAATTCATATAAAACTTCGATAAAAGCAAGCTCGTCTTTCAACGGATCTGGGCAGCGCCTGAATTTTGAAAATTTTGAAAATGCTCCAATAGACAAAATTGTGTCCATGGCTATACAGGGAATACCTTTCGTTGCTAACTCCTGAATTATACTTAATCCGTTGTAAGAACAATTATAAACAATGACTGGATTTCTTTTCATGAATGATTTCTGACTTCAATTTATTTCATTTAGTTTTTTGTGTGGAGTCATTTTTTTGGCAAATCCCAAATAAGTAGCGAATCCATTATATAACCAGTACAATACGTGCTTAAAATTGGAAATTTTATAAAAATAACGCCCTCCTTTCTGAACTTCTCCACTATCCCCTTTTTCAAAATTGTGAATAGCTTTTATTATCAAATAACATGTAACTTTGGATGATTTTTTCAAAATCCATTTCGGACTGCTAAAAGTTGGGATATCAAATGAAGCAGAAGCCATAATACTCCCATCGTCGAACTTTTTCGAAATTATATGCACTGTGGCTCCAGCTTTTTTTTCCCAATTAGACCAATAATGTTTAAATGCGCTTGCTCCTTTATAATCAGGTAAGAGTGAACTATGACAATTTAAGCTGCATTTACTTGATAGATTAAAAACTTTCTCAGGTAATAGATACGGCCATCCGCAAGAGATTAGATAGTTTGGTCTAAATTTTCTCATTTCACTTTTTAGTTCATCTAAAGTACCAATCACTTCAAAACTGAATCCAATGGTTTGGATTAATTTAAAGAGTGCTCCTTTTTTGGAATCCGTGAGAATCAACGTATTCTTCCTGTTGAAAAAATCTTTTTTTTCAAGTTTTGATAAAACAATAACTGGTTTTATTTGATTCGCACTTGCCAAAAATATATAGCTATAAAATTGTTGCATCATGATACCAATTTTTCAAAAAATCAGATTATCTGTTAAGAAAATTAATTGTCTTTCTAATTCCCCATCGAAACCTATTTTCACGTCTTTCGGAATTTTCGGTAACAGGTTGCTCCAAATTAGCAATACGTATATCTGCTGCATCGTAGGATGAAGAATCAATAATAAAACGGGCTATATCAGAGTCATTGATATCCCCTCCTAAAAACAAGTCTCCTGTTAAGCATATTTTCATGGTGATCAAAAAGACCTAACTTGTTTTTTCAAAATCATTCGATAAACTGTAGAATATTTCAAAGCGATTGTATTCCAATTGTGTTTAGATAAAATTTTCTTATATGCCCTCTCTGCTTTTTCTTGCATAAAGGTATCATTGGCAATAGCAACTTTTAATTTATAACTCAAATCCTTATAGTCACCCTTTTTAAAAAAAGTCATTTCTGTTCTATCGAACACATCAGTGTTTTGAGAAATATCACTGGCTATTACGGGCACCTTAAGAGATGCAACTTCTAAAAGCATATTCGACATACCTTCAGAATAAGAAGGAAAAACATAAAGTTTTGATTGACTGATTTTCTTAAAAAGCTCATTTCTGTTTTTTAATAAACCAGCAAATTCACATCTAAGACTTTTTGAAATTTTTAAAATTTTTTCATTATACGATTCATCTTGATCCAGATCACCGATTATCAATACATGACCTTCAAATTTAATCTCATTTAATGCAAATAGTAGTAAATGCAAGCCCTTAAGATATAAAATACGCGCAGCAGAAAAAGCAATTTCATATTTTTGGGTAAAATGAGTTTGGGTAAATGATAAGTTGATATCAACACCATTTGGAATAAAGTATACATTGAATGGATTATATTTTTCGATTATTGCGACACTGGATTTTTCAACAGTAATTATTTTAGTGGCAAATTTAAATCCTAACCATTGAAAAAAATCAAATAACTTTAGTTCGTATTTTGTCCATTTTGTATTTAATTTTTTATAATCCGCCGTACCATGATGTAAAGGCATACCATGGACGTTCAACACAACTGGAAAACGAATCCGAAGAAAAGGGACTACAAAACCGGCAGCTCGATGATTCACATGAATCAAGTCATATCGACCTTTAATCAAAGCATGTAACAATGATTTGAGATAATATAAAAATACTGAAATCTTAGCATTGTTGTACGATTTATAAATCTTTTGTTTAATTCCGAGATAAGTCTCATCTTTTGCATGAGAGTCAATTGCATAAACGGTTACATCAAATTTATCAACCAGTCTTGTGAAAACCGCTTCACTCGTGCGGGCGGCCCCTCCCCAGGCCGGGAAGCCCTTTGCTCCGATCACCGCTATCTTAGGTTTTGACGTCATTAAAAGGTCCTCAAAGTTATATTGATCTGTTTTGATAAATTGAATCCGTCATACGCCAAACTTTCTCCCAGTCAAAATTTTCAACCGAATGCTTTCTGTTTACCCCTGACTTAGATTAGTACCGCCGGAAAATCTCGTATATGTTCAAGTTGTCAAAAAATATGAAAAAAGCCGCATCTCTGATGTATCTCGTAAAATTGTTTTTGGTACTCTCGAACAGCTCGAACGAATTTTGGCAGACTCAGTATCTAGCAAAAAAATCAATACTTCACATATTGAGCGAAATAATGGTACTGTACGCCACATTGACTCTCGGTGCGTGCGTAAAACCTACCGTTTCTCAAAAATAATGAAGAACCATGAACTTCAACTACAGCTATCAATAGCTCATTATCATCTATGTCGGCCTCACAGGACCTTAACCAAATGTTACGGAAAACCTACCACACCCTTCATGGCCGCTGGATTCACTGATCACATATGATGGACTATGTGTGAATTATTCAAATTCAAGCCTAAAATACATGGCAGTTAAACTCGAACACCACCGAACTTTTATATGACTGAAAAAAAACCACAATCAGTATATAGCGCATGGAAGATATCATATTCATTTTGATTTTTTTTTTGCATAGATTGAAATACTCAGCCGTTTTGAAAAAAAAAGTCTCTGCGAAATAATGGTTTTACATAATGGACAGTGACCCCATCTTCATTCCTTTTCCAATTCCTTTACAAATTGAATATATTCGTTAAGCTTAAGACTCCAATCCAAATATTTTTCAGCATAACAGCGCATACTCTTTATTACTTTCTCTCTGTTGCGGCTTACAAGTGTTGCAAAATCAATAATTTCATCAAAATCGATTATCGAATTATCGTTGGGAAATTCTAAAAAACACCTATTGTCCTCGTTGAAGTCTAAATATCTAATACCGCTATCTTTATATCCGATGATAAATGGCATCCCGCGGGCAAAATATTCTGCAACTTTGATTGTGGAAGCCTCATTCAGATTTTTTTTGTAAATTTTTAACGGGCAGATAGACAAATTCATATCTCTCATGATTTCGTCCAGTTCATGCCCAAACCTTACTCCATGAAAAATAATATTGAGATTCTTAGCATTCTTATAACAAATATTCTTTTTGCTCATGTTACCAAGAAGGTGTATATTAATAACAATATTATTTTCATTTAACAAATAATGTCCTGCGGATGTTAATAAGCGATCAATCCCATGCCACTGATCATCTCTACTTGCTAAAATTGCCAGATCGAGGTGAGTACCGTCATATTCTTTAAATCCGGTAACGCAAGTTGTTCCCACATCTACTCCATTGCTTACCATTTTAAGAGGTATTTTCTTGTTAGTGTTTTCAGTGAAATAGCTTGCCAGTTCACTACTATTTGCAAGAATACCCTTCGCATATTTGCAGGATGTAAACAGATATCTCTTTATAAAAGCCAATCTAATCAAGCGAACATATTTTCTCATGCAAGACACGTTATCTGTTAATTTCATCTCAACTTCATCAATCACTTTAGAATGAAATTCAGATACTACATTGTATTTCTTAAAGAAACGAAGAATTGAGAAATCGGGGCTAGGAGACCTAAGGATCAGGTAATCGTAATTTTTTAAATTTACCAATTTGTCGATTAAATAATATTTTCCGAACATGTAGTAAAAGATATATAAGGGATTTTCTTTTATCGACGGGATCTTGATATAGAAAAGGTGTTTAGCAGATTTCTTTGGTTTAGTAGTGAATACTATAATATCAAATTTCGGTTCGCCCAATTTGACTAATGCCTTCGCTTGTTGTTCCGCCTTTCGTAAAACACCAACCGAAGAGCCTTCCAACAAAAAGTAGATGTATGCTACTTTCATTTTTGCTGTCCCCCCAACTCGCATGTATGTTCAACGCTGAGATTTTGAATAAGAGCTGTAAATATGTAAGTATTAGTTGAAAATAATAAACTATTTAAAGCCGAATTCATTATTAAGAAAGAAACAAATGATATTGCAATTGCAGTCAGAAGTGGGTTTAAAAGGTCGGAATTGCGTTCATCACGGCCCAACCGCATGGATACTTTAAGTGATTTAAATAATGACCTAAATATGTAGTAAAGGAATAATCCAAAAATTAGGGCGCCAATGAGTCCAAATTCGGCGATCAACCTCGCATACTCGTTATGGGCGCTATAAATAGCAGCGCCTTGCCTTACACCCCAAAAAGGCGCATAAACAGAATAATTGCCGGCGCCAACGCCGATCACCGGTTTTTCTTGAAACATGGCTAAAGCGGCTTTAGCCCGCAAAAGTCTATATTGGAAATTGCCATGACTGAGTTCTTCTTGCGGCTCAAATAACGCTGTTTTCAGTCTGTCGGGAAACTGAATATCAGTAAATTCAATCACAAATAAAGATGTTATGCCTACAGCAAAAATAAAAAAAACGATCTGCATTCGATATTTCATATCTTTGTTTGCAAAAGCAGAAAAAAGTACTACACTAAAAAGTCCAATTAAACCTGTTCTAGATCCTGTAAGAAGAATTGCAAAAAGAAGAAGTGAAATGATTGGCATTTTGATAAACGGCCACACTTTTCCCTGACAAATTTTTTTCTGGAATAGAAACGGTAAAAGGATAACCAGCGAAAGTGCTGTAAAATTTGGTTCTCGACTACCCCTTAATCTATTGTAGACTTGTACATCAAATTGGCCAAATGCAAACAACGCTAATACTACTCCACTAAAAACCATAAATATAACAAGTTGACGTATATTTTTTTCGTTTTGGAAATTATCGCGAATTAAAATACCCATTATTATACAATATCCTAATGTAAAAAATTCACCGCTCCCGTATAAATTATGGCCCCAGAAAATAAAAGAAATACCAACCCATACAAAAAATATGGTTAACATAACGTTAATTTTATCATGTAAATCAAATAACTTTTTCACCATGAACTTATGCTTTACTAATGAAAAAATAAGCAATAGTGCTGCAATGATCTGACGTTCATTTAGGCGCGAATCTTCAGGCATAATTGAAACAGAAAGTACCGACTCTAACATTATGAAATAGATGAATATTTTTGGAAAATACCAGATAAACGGTATAATGGTAATTCCTATGATAACACTAATTAAGACCATCTATTATTTTTCCTTGATAAAGAGCAAATTGTGTTAAAAGCATTCATAATAGACCATTTAAGGGATACTATTTAAGTCCAATACAAGCGAATATTATCTTGTTCGTGATCATCGCATACCGTCGGATCCGTAAAACTGAGTCAATTTATCATTGATTTCATGAACAATAAAATCAATTCCTTTATAGCTTAAATGCCCTTTATCATAATAATTAGCAACATCGCTCCTAAAGGCAAAATAGTCGTATGTATTCATGTTCCAGATAATGTCCTGTACTGTAAAAATTTTGTCAATTTTCTCTTTATACTGCTTAAATGCTGCCTCGTTATAATTTTCAATAAAACAAGGGTAGTAATATGCGAATACTTTAAGACCTCTTTGTCTTGACAAATTTACTATCTGAGCAAGTTCTTCATAGGCCACCCTATCAACTATAATAGATTTTTGATTCTTTGCGTAAACGCTGTTTGGCAGTTTTTTTTGTATTGAAATATTTACAGTTCTCTCCGCATTTCGATTAAAATCTTTATGGCCGTAATCATTAAATAGATCATATTTACAAAATCCAAGTATAGGTAAAACTTTACGCAAATATAAACATAGCGTTTCTTTAGAGCCCAGCGACCCCCAATATTCCTGAGGGTTTATGTAAGATGTCTTTCGTCCATGGTCTTTTGTAATGTAGGGATATATGCAGATAATGATGAATTTTAGATTCCCTTTTAAAATTACATTTTCCGCAATATATTTCAACTCAGATATGTTCCCTCCGTTGAGTGAAGCATTGTATATTTTAAATTTAGAAATTCCTTTCGTGTCAATATTGTCCGATACAGAAGGTCCAATTAGAAGGCCTTCAAAATTGGCTGGAATGTAGTTGTAAGATAGAAGATACTTGGTAGTTCTTTCGTTATTCCAAATTTTAATCGATTTTCCCTCCGCGCTGCCAAAAAGACCGTATTCATTCATATAAATGTTGAATGAAACAATTACCAATATAATGAAAAAAGACAATCCAACGCTCATGTAAAAGTATTTTTTAGAAGTCATTATAAATGAATTCTTTTGGAACGGTTGAGTTTAAAAATAATAGACTGACGACAATCAAAGCAACGGTTGCCATAACCATTTGTGTTGATTGTTTGAAGTGTTGCTGTATTGTGTTTGAGTTCTTAAACATAAAGATTATGAATACCGATAATCCACCTATTAATACACCGATGGCATTGTCCCATGGTTTAATGCTTTGAAATGCAGATAGAGATAGACTTTGTATTGCATTCAATCCAATCATGGCTTTGCATACATTGATTGCATCCTGCAGGTTCTCTGCCCGGAAAAAAACCCAAGCGATATTAACGACATTAAAGGTAATAAAGATACCTATTAGCCTTGGTATTTGAATGTTTAATTTTTTCCATGTCCGTTGTACGCACAAGGCACATCCGTGTATCCCCCCCCAGATGATAAACGTCCAGCCGGCGCCGTGCCAAAAACCGCCGATTAGGAATGTAATTATTATATTGATATATGTTGAAATTTCGCCCTTTCTGCTTCCGCCGAGGGGTATGTATATGTAGTCCCTCAGGAAACGACTGAGTGTTATGTGCCACCGCCGCCAGAAATCCTGGATATTTACCGACAAATACGGGGAATTAAAATTAAAGGGTAATTTTATATTAAAGAAATAAGCGGTTCCGATGGCCATATCCGTATAACCGCTGAAATCGAAATAAATTTGCAAAGTGTAGCTGAGGGACGTCATCCAAGCCGCAACAAGAGAAAGCGATAGTGTCGATGTATAACCTAAATCCGCATATACTCCAAGTGTATCGGCAATGACGACACGTTTGCATAATCCGAGGAAAAAGAGATAGAGGCCAAGGGACATGTTTCGATAATTCACATTCTTTTGTATTGCATGTTGGAACTGGGGGATGATTTCATTATATCTGGTGATAGGCCCCATCAGTAGACGGGGAAAGAAGGTGATAAAGATGCAGTAGTCAAAGAAATTTATCGTTTTAACTTCTTTGCGATAGGTATCGACAAGATAGGTAATTTGTTGAAAAGTGTAGAAACTGATGCCCAAGGGAATAGCAAGGCGTAGGACTTTTAGATTCAGATTTGAGATCTGATTGATATTGCCTATGAAAAAATCCACATATTTGAAGAATGCCAGCAATGCCACATTGAAGAAAATACCTACGGCCAAAAGTCTTTTTGCAGTGTTTTGTTTAAATGGATTGTCGGATTGCCACCGATGTATTGTAATGGCGACGCTATAATTTGCAATAATGGATAAAAGAAGAAGCGGCAGATGCTTTATTGTGCCTAAGCTATAGAATACCAAGGAGATAATGACAAGCCAGTATTTTCCAGCTTTTTCACTAATCCTATTCAGCAAATAAAAAACAATCACCGAGATAGGAAGGAATAAAAAAATGTATGGGAAAGAATTAAAAAGCATAAACGATTAATGAAATTTTTGAAAAACCATATTTCATAAGAGGACTACATAGCTCACATTAAAGCGTCCACCGTACTCACCTAGAGAGAATATCCCTGGCAGCGGTTCGCCACCCTGAAAACTGTATATAGTTCCCCTCTTTCCAGTATTTAAAAACTTCCGGAACACGTAATATCCTATTCTTTTTTAGGATAAGTTCTCTTTTTTCCAAAATAGAAATATATGTACGCATATTCATAGCCCATATGCTTAACTGGCTTCGAAAGCATCCTTTTTCATGTTGCAATCGATCCTCTACCCTCTTATGAAAAATTTTGTAATTATCTATCTGGCTTCCCGATTTACTTCTTTTCTTAAACAATAATCTAAAAAGCCTATCTTTAAAAACATCATATCTTGATATTCTGCTTGTTCTATTCGCAATAAATTTTGATTCATTTGTACCATATCGCCTGTAAAATTGAAGTGTTTCGTCTATAATTGCTTTTTTTCCCACCCTTTGTGCCAATCCCACCAACCAACTATCATGCGCAGGGTAGCCATTAGGAATTGGGAGTGCTAAATCAAGAAATTCTCTCTTTATGGCAGCGCAACACCCCATCACAAAAAAACTTTCTTTAAAGTCTCCTGAACGTATTTGACCCATCTTTGTTAATCGAAGATCGTTCAAATTTTCATCGGTAAGCGCTGCATCATTCATAATGAGCATTGCATCTGACAAATAGGTTTCCTCTTCAATCCGTTTCAACTTGTTTGGAAACCAAACATCATCTTGATCGCTCAAAAAGACCAGATCCCCGGATGTCAACTCCAAGGCTTTATTAAAATTGCCTGCATACCCCAAAGTCTCTGAATTTCTATTTAAAATTACCTCAAAGGGGGCGGTTTTCGAAAATTCCTGGATGATTTGAATTGTCCTGTCTCTTGAACAGTCATCGGAAACGACAAGCTCGTCCGGCAGGCGCGTCTGGTTCACAAAACTATCCAGCTGTTCCTGAAGGTATTTCTCGCCGTTATAGGTCGCCATGGCGATTGAGATTTTCATCCAAAACATTTCAGAATATATCCTTTGCAAACAGTGTCTTAGCATTTTCCTTAAATAGGAAAAGAAATGCTCGACTAAGCATTCTTATATTCTTCGGGAAATAACAAAAGGAATATAAACATGACAAAATCATATAATAGTTCTTTTGAAAGATAGTTGCATCATGAGAATACCCAGCTATTGTCGAATGAATAAAGGAAAGATAATGGTATTTAGGAAAAGATGGATCTATCCTTTGCAGAAAAGGAACCATATTTAAATCCAGTTTCATTTGTTCAACCGTAACAGTACTTGACATACCATTATCATGCTTACGATAAACACACATACAATCGTCAAAAAATCTGATTTTCCCACCAAAAGCGATGAGAAAATTTAGCAATCTATCTCCAGATAGTATTTGGGGTGGATTTTTATATGATTCCAAAATTTTTTGATTGAATAAAATAGAAGCCGTATGAAATAATCTGCCCTTTAGCATATCATTAACAGTAATATCCAGCGGCACATTTTTTCGGAATAGATGTGCTTCTTTTCCTGAATTATAAACAACCTTTGCTTGATGTGCACAACCACTATATGCCTCGTTTCCTTCCAGAAAATCCACCTGCTTTTGCAGTTTTTGTGGATCAGTCCAGTAATCGTCGCCTTCGCAGATCGCCATGTATTTTCCACGTGAAGCTCTGATACATCGTTGGCCATTGGCTTTGGCTCCTACGTTATAATCTGCTGTAAAGACCCTAATTATATCAGGGTACTTTTTAGCATATTCAAATACTGTTTCCCTCGTGCCGTCTGTGCTGAAATCTTCGCCTATGATAAATTCAAAAGGGAACGTCGTTTTTTGCATCAGCACGCCTTCGATGCACTGCTTAATGTAAGGTGCATGCTGGTAGGTTGATGTGCGAACCGTTACCATCGGTTCAGGCATTACGTCCAATACCCGATTTGGCAATTCATACGAATCGTCGTCTATCCGTTTTTCTATTTCTTCGATGCTTAACATCATGAATAAGCCCCTTACACTTTCATTTTTGTCAGTCTGACAGTTCTCTCTTTTGCCATTTCTCTCAGCAGAATAAGGGCATCTATTTTGAACAGATACGCCCCATACAGATAAAGTAAAGCAGCCAGAAAAGCAAGAACTATCAACTCCACAACGGCGGGCCACTGCACCAAAAAACCGGCCCCATAAATCACCAGGGCCACAGCGGCCGACAGAAGCAATCCGGGCATGAAATCTGCCACCTGTTCGTGCACCGGATAATGGATCAGCCTGGAGGAAAAATAGCTGTTTGGGATGTAGGATAAGACGGAACTGATGATCTGTCCGATAAGTACGCCGATAACACCATATCGTATGCTAACGAATAGAATGATCACTGCGGCAATCTTTTTGTAGATCTCCAGATAAAAAAAAAGATCCGATCGACCTTTGACTTTCAGGATATTCAAATTGATGGAATGAAGAGGATATAAAAGTCCGGCGATGCACATAAGCTGTAAATAGGGCAATGCAGGCAGCCACTTATCCGGCAGGAGTACACGAAATAGGGGCTCAGCGAGAGCAGCTAAAAAAGCCATGGCCGGGAACAGCAAAAAAGTTGTAACCTGGAGTATTTTCCGATAACCGGCCTTGAGCCGGACGTTGTCATGCTGCATGGTTGCCAGGGCCGGGTAGGTTACGTTCCCAATGGCACGGACCAACTGGCTTATAATCAGATCCTTAATCTTGTAGGCGAAAAAGTAATACCCTGCAATGCTGGCTGCGAAGATTTTGGCGATGATCATTACATAGATGTTTTTAAATGTTATATCCAGCAGCCCGGACAAGAACAGCTTGTAGCCGAAATTGTACATGGCGCTCAGGGATTTTCGGCTGAAGCCACGGCTCGGTCGCCACCCCTGCAGATACCACAGCAATACCGTGGTAATAAATGCCGCTAAAAGCATCTGAGCAATGAGCGCCCATACCCCAAAACCGGCGTAAGCCAACCCCACCGCTATCAGGCCGGAGATAATGCCGGCTGGCACCGTGGCATGAAGCTGGGCCTTGAAATTGAGATTCCGACTTAAAACGGCGCTCTGAACTAACTGGAATGAATTGATTAGGATAGCGATGCCTGCAACGCGGATAAGGGAAATTAAGCGCGGTTGAGCATAAAAATCGGCGATAAACGGAGCAACGGCGAACAGCAGTGCATACGAGAGCATGCCGAGAGCCAGATTGGTGTAAAAAGCTGTGTTGTAGTCGATCTGATCGGCCCCATGCAAACGAATGAGGGCCTGCTTGAATCCGGAGTCCATCAGGGAATTGGCAATGGCCAGGAATATCGCCATCATAGCCACCAGCCCATAATCAGCCGGTGACAGAAACCGGGCCAGAAGCAGCGTGACAGCGATACTGATGCCGTACCGCCCAAGCTGTTCAGAAAAGTTCCAGATGACACCGGTGAGGGTTTTTTGAGTCAGGGTCACTATTATTTATTTTTCCTGTATTGGCAGCAAGATATCTTTAACTGTTGGGACTCCGGTTTTCTGCGGTTCCGAAATAAGGGATACGCTTGCAACCCTCGGTTCAAAACAACAACAGGGGCGCAGACATACAATCCTAACACCGCTGGCCCTTTGCGGGCCTATACGCACAAAGGTAGCTAAGGCAGTCGTGTTTCCCCCTAATCCCAGTGGTCCAACATTGCTCTGATTGATCCGATCAGTTATCTCACGTTCTATCGTACTTTGAATGTCAAATTTACCATATACCATCGCCTCAAGCATCAGGGATGCCGCCTCGAAATGAGATCTGCCGATGCCGATTGCCGGAACGCAGGGAGTGCAGCCCAACTGTGCCGCACCCTCAATGGCCCATTTTAAAATTTCGTCCATAATCACCGACATCTTATGCTGGTGAAAAACACGGTATGTTTTGCTGCGGATTTCCGGCCCCCCGCCCTGCATAAGAACATGAAGCCTGACAACCTCCTCCTCGACTACCCGGATGTTTATGGGAGCGATAGCAAGTGCTCCGGGATCCTCATCCAGGCCGATGGATTGTTCCAATCGTTGAACATCATCACCTTTGACCGCCATGGGTCTGCCGGGCAAGGCCCGCAGCCCTTCGACAACGCCCTGCTGTATGGCGAGCATAAGTCTGCCACTCAGCGATTGCCCTCGGCCCACCTCAAGAAACAAATGCGGAATGCCTGTGTCATCACACAAAGGAAATTTGTTTTGCTCAGCCACCTTTGCATTCTCAAGGAGATTTTCCAATACCCATCTGGCTTGCGGGTTTTTTTCGTTGGTCAATGCCCTTTTATAAGCTGCCTTTTGATCTTCACGGAACGTCGTCGCGGCCCTTATAAGGGTATCCCTGACCTTCGATTGAATATCGTCGTGAATCATTTTATATTCTCTATTCCTTATGGAATGCGCCTATTGATCGTCCATGGGCAGCCGCTATAATACAGGGGAATCCGTCAACACGCAGCAGGTGAAGCGCTTCCATCCCCTCTTCGGGAAAAGCTGCAACCCGCCTCTCAATAATCCTGCTTTCGAGCAGCGCAGTGACGGGTGGGATCACAGCATACACCGAATTGTACTCATGCAGTGCTTCGATCGTTTTTTGGCTCAACATCCCTTTGCCCAGATGGATCTTGACTCCGGCTTTCGACAGCGCGGGAATGGTGCTTTCTATGTCGAATTTGTTGCTGGAAGTCGGCCCCACACCGGCCGGACTGACCGCCGTATGAAAAATCACCGCCCCTTGAAGGTCAATCCCAGCGGCAGCAAGCCCGCCTGATTCGAGCAGGCGAACCAGCTTGGGCAGTGCCGCATCCCTTCCTGTATAAATGTATCCGGAAAGCAAAATCTGGTCGCCAACAAAAAGGCTTTTAACCACATCATCACTAACAGTTGTGTTAATTGATTTCACTCGAACCCTCGTTAGATATCTGGAATAATTTTCACATCAAAATTAGGGAGCAACATTTCTTTTCCGCAGTTGTCAGTAATTGAAATAACACTTTGGATATAGGTTATATCTTCTTTTAATAGCATGTTGTTTTGACATACGAGCAATATGCGCATTAAAACATGATCCGATGTACCTTTATGGCTAACAGTATCTCCTTCACGGTGGCACACATGGTAACCAACAATGGATTTGAGTTTTATAGCTTTATTTAACCCAATAATTTTCCCAATTTTTCCGTCGCGTACCAAGAAGTATAACATCGCCGATGATTTCTCTGCGAATTTATTATTAACCTTACTAACTTCAGAACAATCTCCCATTTCCCCGGTTAGAGCAAAGTTGGTTAAAAGCTCAGAAATATTCACACCACTTATAGCGGCAACGATTCGCCAATCTTGAGCACCTCCCATGCGAAAAGATGGGTCAATAAAACAAAATTTGCCTTCATCAACGAAACCACTGAATGACAAGGGCCCATTTTGAATATCGAGGTTGCTAATCATATTTCGCACTTTAGTATCTGTTGTTTCTTTGTACAATCTATAGTATTTTGAAGGAAACGTTTGAGTGCTAATATAAGCTCTTTTACCTTCTGAATAACATGTATGAATATCTGACATAGACGTTAAAAAAGTATTACCATTGCAGACAAAATACTTAACAGCTACCTCAGGCCTTATCATATACCTCTCGCAAACTACTTTCCCTCTTTTCGAAAAAGACATTGCAGTATGGATGGCAGCCGACACATCTTCTTTGCGTTGGCATACTGTTATCCCTTTTGATGCTCGACCATCCGCAGGTTTAACGACGACTGGAAATTCTGTGTCTATCAGATCATCGGATGTGCACTCACTGCTCAAATTGTAACTTTGAACGACATCTACCCCTTGCATAATACAATATTCTTTAAATAAATCTTTGTTTGTCAAAATTTCAAACTGTTTTTTTGTACCATAACAGGGCAAACTAAGCTTTTCGCAAATTTCTTGATACGGTTTTTGTCCAGGATCAATACAATAATTCATTATCCCATCTACATTTCTACTCTTGCACAGTTCCACAATTCCATCTACGTCCGTTATACTAACCATACTGCTTTCATCTGCGATTTCTTTTGCAGGCGAAGTTGAAATGTTATCAGTAACAATCACATAGAGTCCTTTTCTTTTAGCATCCTCCACAATGTCACAGACTTGAGGTAACCCACCCATGACTAGGAGTACATGTTTGTTTTTTAGCATAATTAATCCTTCACATTAGTACAACGAGCATTAACAAAGAGAAACTAATTAGATATCGACTTCATAAATATATCTTTTAAGTTGCCCAAGGAGACATTAAGAGGTCCGAGATCGCTTCGAATACCTTTTCGTATATGAATATCAATGAAAGCCGGCCCTCCAGTTGCCAATAGCACTTTGATCGCATCTCGAAGTTTTTGCTCCGTTTCTACTGCATAACCAACAGTATTGTAGCCGGAATTTTTAGCAATAGCGGTTAGGTTTGCCTTAAAACCAGCAGTCGGCTGACCGCCGACAGACTCATGCGCTCCGTTATTCAGCACTACATGTAAAAAGTTTGATGAACCGAGCAATCCCGTGGTTGTCAGGGATCCTAAATGCATAATCGCCGCAGCATCACCATCCAAACAAACCACCAGTCGGTTTTTCGCGCCCAAAGCGATGCCATTGGAGATCGAAGAGGCATGCCCCATAGCTCCTACGTTTAGAAAATCCATATTGTGGTCAGTCCCGCTCAAGTTGCGCAACACAAAGAGTTCGCGGGTTGCCCGTCCTGTGGTTGCAACAAAGATTGTGTCTGCCGGAACGCTTCTCATAATGCATTCAATCGCATTCTCCCGACTCATGTTGTATTTGCCATCCTCAGCAGCAGTTTCCTTTTTCTTGCTTTGTGCAAACATCCCTTTTTTCGCAATAAGCGCTGCTGGGCCGCTTATCTCTCGAGCAGTGCGCACCGCCCATCTTGCCGCTTCAAACGCATCCTCACCATCGCTGTCGATGACTCTGAAAGGAATATCCATTGCGTCCATCAAAACGGGGGTCAGCTCTCCCTGTTTTTTGTGCTGTGAATGGTCTTTGATGTCCGGATCACCACGCCACCCAACGAGCAATACCATGGGTATGGCGTAAACATCTTTATTGGTAAGCGAAAGCAAGGGGTTCATTGCATTGCCGATTCCCGAATTTTGCATATAGACCAATGGCACGCTGCCGGTGGCAAGATGGTAACCGGCAGCAAGCGCCACCGCATTGCCTTCGTTTGCTGCTATTACATGGCGTTCAGGCGGCAATTCGGCCACTGCATACAAACAGAATTCGTTAAGAAGTGAATCCGGCACACCTGTTATAAACTCAACTCCCACATCTTGCAGGCATTCGTGGAATTTTTTCTGGTCTATCACGGTAAATATCTCCAATTCTTGGGTGACTTACAGCAACCGAAACAAATTATGGAGTTCTTCTTCCAAATTCCACACAACTCGTATTATTTCATAGCTCTCTTCTTTGGATTTGTTCCCATATACCGCCAAAGTTGCAAACTTCTCTTTCATTTCGTCATCCGAAAGGGGGGCTTCAGCCTCACCTTTAGGGGAGTCAACCCTTGTTGTGTGGCAATACCCGTCGTAAGTTGTAATTTCAACTATAGCCACACTTTTCTTTGGGAAAAGAGCTGTAAGTTGATCGTCCGAACAAACCGTAATCTTTTTGGTTAATGACGAGATTTCAGGATTGTTGATACGTTCAATAGAGTATTCTTCAATACCCGCCTTGCCGGACACCAAGGCAACTGAAACGCTGTATGGGATGCTCATTTTTGCCGAAGAGACCCCGTTGATCTGAGTATGGTCATGATTAGCTACGGCCCAACGATATGTAGCCACATTTACGGATTTGATATTTTCGGGCTGAATGGAATGAGTAAATTTGATCTTCAGAGAAGCGTCGATTGCTGGATGACAGTATCGACATGCGGCATATGGCTTTACATAAACTCTCTCAACACCAAAAAGCTCCCCATCTTTCCTTTCCAAATGCGACAAATCGCAATCTTCAGCCATCATCGACAAAAAACCTGCATTACCTGAAAAGACATCATCAGGCCCCTTAAAACCCGCCCTTGCCATGGATGCAGCCAATAAACCGACAAGAGCTGCCCGACCCACATTAAATGGCTTCAATTCGGATCCATCTTCAAGCACCTTGAGTGACCCAGCTGCGGAAACCGCCGCTGATGACAGGGCATCCTTCATCTGCGACTTAGAAAACCCGAGCATTGCCGCAATCCCCACCGCAATGCCAATGGCGCCACATGTACTTGTGGCATGGTATCCACGCGCTTTATGAGAAGGCTGAATAGCATCTGCAATTCTTACCGCAGCTTCATAGCCCGTAATAATGCCTAAAAGAAAATCCGACCCCTTAACCCTCTCCTTCTCCGCAACCGGCAAAAGTGCCGAAAAAATTGGAGCACCGGGATGCACAATGCCTGAAATCACCCCATCGTCGAGTTCAGCAACATGGGAACTAAGTCCGTTTACAAAAGCGGCATTTTCAATGCCTGCTTTTCTGTTAAACCCGATTACAGTAGCATCCCCCTGCGTTTCCCCCAGATAATTTAAAAGCTTATTGCTTTTTTCCTTCAGCATCTGTGCGCCGGCAAAAGTGGCCCCTATATAATCCAGCATACACCTCTTCGCTTGAAGCACAACAGAGCCAGGAAACGCCGCATTTCTCAACTCATAAAGCTCATCGATAAATTTATCAGTCAAATTGTTACTCATTTTTATTACCTTCTGCCATTTACAGATGAACGATATTATCCAGAATAAAAGTTGAAATAGTCAGGGCTCTCAGTCCTTGCTTCTTTCCACGCCGCGCTAAAAGCACTCACAACCGTCTCGGGAAGGGCACCTTTTTCCTGAGCCAAAAGGTTCTGCTCAAGCTGTTCCATATTGGAAGCACCAATTATGATCCCGTCACCCTCAGATTGGTTAAGAGAAGAATGGTAGGCAAGCCATCTGAAAGCAGCCTCTGCCAGGGTTATTTCCGCTTCTCCACACTTGGTTGCAAGAAGACTCACCGCCTCAAAAAATGGCTTTTTCCAATACCTGTTACGATAGCTCCGGAGCCTGGCAAATCGACCGGGCATGGGACTGTCATCGTAATGGATGTGCTTCCCGGTCAGCATCCCACCCGCCAGGGGATTGAATGCATAGAAGCGCATTCCCAATTTCCGTAAAGCGGGAAACAGCTCACTCTCAACATTTCGGCTCAATCCGTTATACCTGCCCTGATACACATTCGGCTTCGGCCATCCACGTTCTTGGCAAAGGTGCCAGATATCCACAACCATCCATGCGGGAAAATTGCTTAAACCCAGCTCCGAAAATTTACCCTGTTCATGAAATTTTGCGCAGGCTTCCAGTGCTCCTTCTATGGGGGTGTTTGCGTCAGGAAAGTGAAGATACAGAATATCGACCTTGTCGCGCTTCATACGTTTCAGGGACTCTTCAAGTTGCATCGTCACGGCGCTCCCGTCCAGCCTTCCCGTAATTCTGGGATGGACCTTGGTCGCAAGACTCAAAGCGTCAACTGCGATTTCAGGCAGAATAGATCCAAGAATCTTTTCTGTTTCGCCTTCGTTGTATACGTAGGCGGAGTCCAATTCATGGTGTCCCGCTTCTAAGAACCGTTTCACCATGGCGCGACCGCCCTCAACATCCACCTGAGGTCCAAAAGTCATGGCTCCCAATATCAGTTTGATTTTATCCATCACTTTCATCTCTTTATTTTATGAACCCCTTAACTGAGCTTACGGCATCCGGGTAATAACTCTCGATAACCCGCTTCACCAGCATCACCTGCTTTGCCCGCTTTTTTGCATCGGCGTCGGAGGATTCCCAACTGTGCGTCTTGGCAACCGAACCACCGGTTTTCAGATAAATAGGCGCGGCTACACGTATCATTTCAGGCACTTCATAATGCCGGATAAATCCGCCTGAGGATGCCGGGTTTTCGGTATGGACATCAAGCGGGATGTCGATGGCCTGACGAAGCGCGGCCAGCATTTGGAGCTGAATATCCCGGATCGGATTGACTGAATTGGCGCCAATGCTTTCCAGGAGTTTGACTGAGCACGGATTACCATGCCCACAATGTGCGGAAACTTTAAATTTGCAATCCGCAGGAATCTCGCCGTGGTTGCGTGCCTCGTTCAGCACCCACAAGCAGCCTTCATCATAAATCAAAAACGCCCGGCAGCCGAAAGCAACGGCCCGCTTCACATCTTCAATCGCGCGGACAATTTGTTCCTGGCCGCGGAGCCGGTATCCCATTCTTTGGCCTTCCGGCGTGTGAACGGAAGCGCTGGTATCATAGGTGGCCCGGGGACCGATCGCCAAAACCAACTCAACTTGCCACTTCTGTGCTAAAGCGACCATTTGTTGAATGTCATCATCCGACAAAAGCATAATGCCTTTCGTCTGGGTCACCCGATGAATCGCCATCCCGTTCGCAGCGACCTCTTCCAGCAGCGCATTCATGGCCCCGGGGCCTTGAATCCCCGGAACTTCAAACCGGTATTGCGCACCGTCTGAAAATCTTTTCTTGGATGTCGGCAGATCGTATGCATCACCGGACGGCATCCCTATTTTATGTAAAAACAATCTGGTCTCTTTCATTTTGGTATTCCCTATTTTTCGTTTATTCCAAAACAACTGCACTTCTTCTCGGGTCAACACATTAAAAGTAGTATTCCCGTAAACCAGCTATGCCAAAAATAATTCCAAATACGAATTTTGGTTTTCAACGACACCAAATGCCTCGGACCTGTTGACAATTTTTTTTGCCCAACTTCTATGCGGGTTTATTTCATTCATTTTGTTTGAATTAGTGCTTTTTATCACCCCGCCCGAAGTACCAAGAATTTGAAGCGCATCTTCATATTCCTCCTTCGTGACGGCCTGCATGGCATTTACAAACTTCAAGTGTGATGGATGAATGACTGTCTTTCCGACAAAACCATTTGCCTTATCCAGAATGACCTCTCGCAAGAGTCCATCAATCGCTTCATTTAAAATGAGATTTCTTCGCAATAACGAGCGATGTATGTTTTCTTCGAGCAAAATTTTGAGATCATCCTTGTTATATAGCAAAAAGTATTCCCACACAGGTGCCGAAATGACATAGTCTTCTTCATCTCTGCTAAAGAAATTCAAAATATCGGAAAGACAATCTCTGACTGTCAGTATATCGTAAATAGAATAGTTTATGCCTCTTCTGACTCCGAATATTGAGGAAAGGTCAGTCCCACCAACCCTGATGTTCAGTACAATTTCCCTGTATGGACTCAACAGATTTCTGATCTGGCGTAATTCATCGGTTCTCGTTTCTATTAAAGCAATGTTTCTGCCTTCAAGGATAGGCATTCCATACAATTTGACATCTAATTTTCTATTCAGTGATTCAAGAAACCTGAAGTACTCATGCCCATTGCTGCTATAAAACTTAGGGAAAACAAAACCGGACAGGACTTCCGCCTGCATATGGGTCAGTCTTGCAGCAAAGCTTTTAAACTGTTCAGGATTTCGAACTCTCAAAAAAGTTAACGGAACGTCGTCATGGGTGATTTTTCCAGAATCTATTGAGGTTGAGATTATTTCCAGATGTTTTAATACATTATCCTCTGCTTTAGGAAGATCTTTTTCATGAACGGAATCTTCGAAGCACATGACCATCGATGTTAGGTCCGGCAGGTCTTTATCTAAGATCCTATTAACAATTTGTTGGGTGCCGGGCATATATAGCGTTGCCCCAAGACAGTACTGTAACAAGCTTTTTTCTGTAAACTTGTTGAATTCTACAGGATCTTTGAAAAAAACGAATTCCGGATTATACTGATGATGTTTCATAAAATTAACCTGTTCTCATATTAATTGAATAATTATCGTGGCAATATTGTTCACATTTTGTATATCCAGATCATGACCGTTGACGTGCTACTTCAACTAACTAATGTTCGGATTATCTTGGCGGGATTTCCTGCGACAACACACCTTGGCGGCACGTTTTTCAATACCACCGACCCCATCCCGATAACGCTAAATTCGCCAATCTCGATATCTTCCCTTATACTTGCATTGGTCCTATATGGACGCCCTTTTGGACATGTACGTTACCCCCGACCGTCGCATTATTGGCAATTGAAACAAATTCAGCGAATTCAATGTCGCTGTGAATCGGATGCTGGTTGCGCGTCAGGAGACAGAAAAGGTTGCGCAAATCTCAATCACTCTGTCCTGAACCTCCGGCTCCAGATCCGGGAACATGGGGAGGCACAACACCTGCTCCGCAATACGGGTTGCCACTGGGAGATTGGCGGGGTCGGCAGATTCCAGTCCCCGATAGGCGGGGAAGCTGCTGATTAGGGGGTAAAAATAGCGACGACCATAAATATTGTGGCTTTTAAGTTCTTCGTACAGGGCGTCCCGGGGACTGCTGTAGTCTTCATGGATAAAGATCGGAAAATAGGCATAGTTGTGATGAACCCCGGGGATGTCCTCAATAAATCGAATCCCCTTGATGTGCCTCAGCCCTTCCCGGTATCTTTCGGCAACCGCCTTCCGTTTGTCGATATTCTCGTCAATGTATTTAAGCTGCAAAAGGCCAAAGGCCGCCTGTAGCTCGTTCATCTTACCATTGATGCCCGGAGCGACAACGATGGTCTCTCCGGCAAAGCCGAAATTCTTGAGATAATCGATCCTTTTTTTGGTAGCCTGGTCATGGCAGATAATAGCCCCGCCCTCAAAGGTGTTGAAAACCTTGGTGGCATGGAAACTGAGAACGGAGAGATCCCCGAAATCGGCAACCGATGTGCCATTGATCTTGACCCCGAAGGTATGGGCCGCATCGTAAATAAGCCTAAGCCCATAAATATCGCATATCACCCCAAGCGTATCCACGTCGCACGGGTTGCCGTACACATGTACCGGCAACAGGGCCGTGGTCTTTGGCGTAATAGCCGATTCAACCTTGCTTGGGTCCAGGTTGAAGGTGTCGGGTTCGATATCCACAAACACGGGCTTGATGTTGTTCCACCAAAGGGCATGGGTGGTCGCCACAAAACTGAAGGGGGTGGTGATGACTTCGCCCGTAATGCGCAGGACCTGCAGGGCCGTCATCAGAGCCAGAGTGCCGTTTGAAAACAGGGAAAGGTATTGCACGCCCAGATACTGGGCCAGTTCCTTTTCAAGCTGCTGATGGAAGGGACCGTTGTTGGTCAGGATCTTGTTGTCCCAGATTTTCTCCAGATAGCCCATAAATTCGGCCAGCGGTGGGAGGGCGGGCCTGGTGACATATGTGGGGTTTTCCAAAAGCGGTTTTATCCTTTCATCTGCATCCGTCATCATGAATCTTCGGCTAACACAGCGTTTCGCCAAAATCATCTTCAAAAATAGGTGGGCATTTCCACCACCCCATCCGGGTCCAGATCAAGATAGGCCCGATGCCTCACCGCCAAAATAACGGCATCAGCTCCGGACAGGGTCTTATTCAGGTCATCCTGAACGGCGGTTTCCTTCAGTTTGTCCTGGTTCCTGAAAAACCGGGACCTTTTTTTTGACAGGATTAACAGGATTTTACAGGATTTTTTTTAAGGGCTTTTTACAGAAGGTAAGGAAGAGAGCAAAGATGGTGTTGGGTTTTGAGTTTTGAGTTTTGGGTTGCCAACTCTTACATCTATCTTTCGCCGGCTTCTCCGATTCAAGCGCTGGAATAATTTTGGAAGCAGCCACTATCCGTCCCATATTCCGCAGCGCATCGCGCACCAACTGGGCCACATGCAAGGCACGGGTGAGGACAGAGGTCAGACGTCGGAGGACGGAGGTCACCCCGGTGAAATTCGCTGTGTTCGTCACTGACGTGAATTTCACGGGGCAAGGAGGACTGAGATTTGGGCTCTGATTCGGGATTTACCTGCTCTGATCGCTGATCTCCGACATCTGATATCTGAAAAAGCCCGCGCGCTTCAAAGGCCCTTTTTATGATGGGGTATGCCACATACTCCGTGGTGCCGGGAGGAACGGTCGTTTCGATCAAGACCAGACAGTGCGGTTCAATCTTCTCTCCGATAATCTTGAGACTCTCTTCCAGCGCCTCGATGTCGGCATGTCCCTGACGAACATTCCCCAGGCTCTCCTTGTGGTAATCGCACTGAACATCCACTACCACCACATCCGCAAGTGACAGGGCGTCGTAGGTAAAGGTGGCTGTGAGGGTCTGCTTGTCCTGTACACACCGTTGAATCAAGGGCGCCACATCCGGGTCCTCGGCTTCCACGGGGGCAATGCCCCGGTTGAGGTACGGGATTTTCCAGAAAGATCGGGGAGAAGGCCGCTGCATGCCGATGACGAAATACCTGGATTCCCCCGTTTCCCGATTCACTGAGTCGGCAACCACACCCGCCATAACAGCGCCTACAAACCCGACACCCATGACAACAACTATTTCCCGGCCCTTGAGCCGTTGTTCATTCACCAGTTTCTTGAGTCTCTTGAATTCCTGGTTATAGTCCTCGGGCCGTGGTAAAGGGAATTCCTCTCCGCTGGGGGAGGTGGACACGCCGAGAGGAGAGGAGGCGTTGTTAATGGTTGCATTGGGTTGTTTTTGTTGCATCAAGGGTTCTCCGGTTTTTTAGACAGGATTTACAGGATTTTACAGGATTTTTTTTAAGGGCTTTTTACAGAAGGTAAGGAAGAGAGCAAAGATGGTGTTGGGTTTTGGGTTTTGGGTTTTGAGTTGCCAACTCTTACATCTATCTGTACCTATCGCCCATCTCCAATACTGACCGCGATTCGCTTTTGGTCTTCACCGCTGAGATACGGATGCATCGGCAGGCTAAGGCACTTGGCCGCAACATGCTCAGCCACGGGAAAGTCGCCGGGTTTATAACCCAGATCGGCAAAGGCGCCTTGCAGATGAAGCGGTACCGCATAATAGGCGACAGAGGGGATGTCTTTGGCCTTGAGGGCGCTTGAAAGTTCGCAATGTGGGACATCCTTGCTAATATAAAGGTCTCTGCTTGACTTACCTCCAATAAGGTTAGGTTAGGGGTGATAGATGATGGCATGTATTATTCTTTCAAGAGTCCAAGTTGGTTCCTGATAAGTGCGCATAAAGAATTCTTGATTTCTTGATGCCTTGGAACTGGTGCTTTTTTACCGGTTTGGGAATTCAAATAGATGTCATGCCTGGAGCCTCGACGATATAAAGAACATCCTTCATTTGACAATTTACGGATGAATTCTCTTCGCTTCAAACCCTTACCTCAAAGGGAATCCGATTACGTGGTTTAGGGAAAGATTCCATAGGTTCACTTTCCAACATTAACTTATAAGCATCCTGGATGTTTTCCTTAAGGTCTTCCATTGTTTCGCCTTGACTAAAAATGCCGGGGACCTCTATCAGGCGGCCGACAAGCCATCCATCGTCTTCCCAATATTCTAGTGTTAATTTTGCCATTACACACAGTCCTCCATCTTTCTAAGTGCTTGGTTCTTTACTCGTGAACCTTTCGTTTTTTTGGCACCCCGTAGGAATGGGGGGCGTTGTTCCATAATTCCATAACTCTTTTTCAGACAGGATTAACAGGATTTTTAGGATTTATTTTTGTTATGCTTTCCTACGCAGAATCTCTGACCGCATCCTTGATTCGTTTCACATGTCCCCGGCCGAGACCTTTGACCTCACAGCCCAGTTCAAAGTAGCGCTTGATGGCCGCATCGTTCAGAATGCCGAAACAGTCCACAATGGCGGCAGGGTTGCCGGTCATTTCAACCACAGAAGCCGGGTCCAGTTCAAGATAGGCCCGGTGTTGCACCGCCAAAATAATGGCATCGGCTCCGGACAGGGTCTTATTCAGGTCATCCTGAACGGCGGTTTCCTTCAGTTTGTCCTGGTTCCTGAAAAACCGGGACCTTTTTTTAGACAGGATTTACAGGATTTTACAGGATTTTTTTTAGGGCTTTTTACAGAAGGTAAGGAAGAGAGCAAAGATGGTGTTGGGTGTTGGGTTTTGGGTTTTGGGTTTTGGGTTTTGAGTTAAGGAAAAAAATACAGCTAGTTGTATCCTTGAGGGCTTCCAAGAAGCCACTTTTTCCGAGCGTAGTCTCGGAAAAAGCCTAGTACCTTATTTCCAGGTTTTCTGTCACAAAAAACAAGAAGTTCATTGACTGAAAAACCCAAAACCCAAAACTCAAAACCCAAAACCCAAAACTCAAAACCCAAAACCCAAAACCTAAAACCCAAAACTCAAAACCCAAAACCCAAAACCCAAAACCACCCTTCCCTCAACGCCGAGCAACCGTCTAAAATTGAAGCTGCTTATTCCCTTCTCGATCATGGATTAAGTCTGAGAACTCAGGAGTTTGCAATGATTTCATGAAAGTTAAAATGGGTGGGCATAATAAACATGGCCGCAAAGGCATTGGCGCGTCTTTCGATATCCCTGGGCGCCCACGGGCCTGACGCCATCGCCAGTTTCATACCGTATGTTCGGTCATAAAGGAGATGACACAGTTCATGGGCAAAGGTGAATCGACGGCCTGAATCGTACTGATTTGTAGGGTTATTCATATTAAGCAGGATGGTCGGGTGATGATGAGGGCCTGCAAGGCTAATTGCCCGGATCTCGCTGTCTGTCAAGGCAATCTCCCCAAAATGAATACCCAATCCCTTTAGCACGTTTGCCACATCAACAGAACTGCCGGTTTGGCTGACGGCCATGTCCTCGCATAAGGGCATGGCCAGATTATAGCCTTGTTCCCACGGGGGCGATGGATCGTCATCCAACTGAATTGGCCTTGTCATTTGCTCCAATAATTCGTCATGCTGTTCCTGCTCCGCAGCTTCGATCATCTTTCGAGCAATCGCCAACACATCTTCTTCCTCTATGGTCGGCGCAAGAGAACCGAACATCATGGCTGCATCGCAAGAACCTGTTATAACGATATTTTCTAGACATTGGCTCTCTGAAAAAAGGCGCTTGCCCGCATCGCCCAGCGTACCGGAGACTTTCTCCGCAAATCGATTCCACCGGCCTATGGCTTTCCCGATTTGCAGGTCCAAACCCGCCAGCCAGGCCAGACGCGGTGTTTGATCAGCCCGCGGAATATTCTGAATTGCCTGGGTGAGGGTTTTTATCCTCTGTGAATCGACGCATCGCCCCATTAAGAATTGGGCGGATCCCAGCAACAATTGGAAAAGGGGTTGAGAAACCGTGGAAGGCGGTAGCCGTACGAACCCGGCAGGAGCGCAAAAACGGAACCCCCGGGGCGCGCCGGGGTGCAAGATCTCTCCCCATGATAGTTCTATTTGATCGCGATACCGCCGAATGAAAAGATCTGGAAAAAGTCCTCCGGCCCTGGCCATTAGGAGACTGTGCCGAGTCATCCAGGCATCCCACTTCGTATCCCATTCTGAGGCCTGATCGTGATCGTAACCGATGGGGGGCTGGAAGTGGCTCTGAAAAGAAGCCCATGCGGTATTGCCGGCATCGCTGTGCTTAATCGGAAGTCTCTGTTCATGCAGAAGGGGATCCCAGTGTTGTGCAAGCCATTCCAGAAAAGGAAGCAAGTACCAGTTCACAGACTGTATGATCCGGCCCTCCTCGATGTGTTCGCAAAGGTTTTGCCCCCTATTCCCACTTCAACTTCTTTCAGTAACATCTTGACCTGCGGTACGGAGTATTCCTGATTGCTCGGGACTGTAAAGGTAACGAAGGGAAAAGGTTTTCTTGGCTCTGTTGTATTTTGTGAAAAACATTTTAGACAGGATTAACAGGATTTTGCAGGATTTTTTTTGTTTTTAATCTTGTTGATTCTGTAAATCCTGTCTAAGTGTTTTGTTGTTGGGCTGATAAATCTATGAAGTGCATTTGTTTTTGACAGGATTAACAGGATTTTACAGGATTTTTTTTGGTTTTAATCTGGTTGAGCCTGTAAATACTGTGCAAGACTTTTTCTGTATTTTCTTTTAACTTTGACTCCGGTGGGTCCGAAGTTGATGAGGAGACCGATTTCCTTTTTTGAGGCTGTGAGGTAGTTGACGACCTGGACCTCATGGGCTTTCACCAGATGCTCAACGGATTTGAGTTCCACGATGATTTCATTTTCAACGAATATGTCTATTGAAAATTCACCAATTATTTTGTCTCTGTAAGTGACTTTCAGGGGTTTTTCTGATTCGGCAACCATCCCGACTTCGGCAAGTTCGATCAGCATGGCTTTGTGATAGATGCTTTCAAGGAAACCGAAGCCGAGGGTGTTATATACTTTGTAGGCACAGCCGATGATTTTGTGGGTTAGGTCTTCCTGTTCCATTTTTTTAGACAGGATTAACAGGATTTTACAGGATTTCTTTTGCGAAAAGAATTGCTCACAGTCCAGTTGTTGGAGCCATTCTTTCGGATTGAAATGTAGGAACTTCAAGAAGAGGAAGAATTAACGGCTTATAACCAGCCCTTATTGTGAGAGCATAAGCTTCTTCTCTTAGGTATGGAAAAAGAATAAATGGCGCGTTCCTTCTGGCCCAATCATAAATGTGTTCTTTGTCGAACTTAGACTCATCAACTTCGAACAAGGCTGCTAATTCAACCTTGAGGAAATAGGGCAATTCACTTTCCTTTTCCTCACCCTCTTTGAGTTCTAAAGTGAGACCCACAACTATACGATGGTTTGCCGTGTCGTATTCAGAATGACCAACGTTAATTGATGAGTTCCTCGCTGCTTGCTCTTCGTTGATTTCATCAGGATGGATATTTCCTCTGATGTATAGTTCTATAACCCGCACATCCCTCAAACAGATGGGATGGTGTTTGAATTGTGCCTGACTTGTCATCATTTTATGAAGGCGCCTTTAAGCAGCAATCTTGAAATTATATGGATGGTTGTCTGGCGTAAAAACGTTATGAAACCTAAGGTCTACTTTGTTGAAGGCAGTCCGGGCTGTTCTGCTCTTTACCGAAAATGTAAATTCTTCTTCAGAAACAGCATCGCTCAAAATATGGACATCTACATTTTTATAAACCTCATATCCGGCCTTTTCCATATCTTTACGGAGTTGGTCATCGCTTATTTCGGAAAAATACTGAACTATTTTTTGCCTGAAATCTCTTAACTCATTTTCCATTTTCAGCCCCCCTCATCAGCCAGTTCAATGCTGAGAATTGATTCCTGGTTTCTTACGCAAATTATGAGCTGTGAAAAATCATCTATTCTTGATCCTGGATATATTTTGCCATATTTGCCGCCAGTTGCGGTGTATGTCCATCTAACGGTGTCAAATTCTTTTATGTTGGTAGCGCAGAAGTTTATCAAAAAAGTGTCGGTTAATTTTTTGTAACCTTTCATTTCCAAGTTTAATCTTACTTGCTGAAGAAGCTTGCGGTGTTCGTAATTATGGAGGTCCAAACACCTCCTTAAATTGATTGCAGCACAAATTACACCATGTCTTAAACCAGGAAAACGCCTTTGACACCATTGTCTGGCGTGCCATAATGAGCTTTCGTAAAAATATACGCCATCCCCTAAATATGTTTCTTTCCCTCTGCTCGGAATAAAGTTCTTTCCTCTGAGTATTTTTAGAGCTGTTTTAAGCTCAGTTCCATGGTAAGCATCGGGAACGATTTTATCAACATAGACAATTTCAGCATTCGACCCCATCATCTCAAGAAGATTATCAAATATTACCGGATGCTTTACAAAGAAGGCAAGTTCTTATACACATCTGAAAGGTTTTTTCAACAAAAAACTGTTTTCTGACAGGATTAACAGAATTTTGCAGGATTGTTTTCTTGTTTTTAATCTTGTTGATCCTGTTAATCCTGTCTAATTTCTTTTAAGCCGTCTTCGTTTTTTTCATAGGTTTTGCCGCAGGCAAGGCAGTCCAGGTCGTCGGTCAAGCGTTCTCCGCACCGGCACATCCAGCCCGTTCTGCGAGCGGGGTTGCCGAGCATGAGGGCGTGGGCCGGGGCGTTTCGTGTGACCACAGCACCGGCACCGATGAAGGCGATGTTGGCTTGGGTAGTTTTCATTTTCAGCCTTTTTTTTTGACAGGATTAACAGGATTTCAAGGATTTATCTTTTTTTTTCTATTGCTGGGGTCAGGCTTTCTTTACGCAGGGTTCAGGGTTTAAGGTTTAAGGTGTAGGGAACAAGGTGCGGGGTTCGCCTTATACCTTAAACCCTATACCCTACACCTTTTTTCCTAGCATCGTGCAGCATGGGAATCAAAAGGGCTTTTGTGGCGTGAGTGCAGATTATCTCATTCCCTTCTTGCTTCCTTTGGATACAGATCAGCTCTTTTTGGCTATTCCCAGTCTTCAATTGTGAGGCCTATTACTCGCGCAAATTCTCTGGTGTTATGCGTAACAAGTACTGCCTCATGCACTGAAGCTATAGCCGCAATCATCAAATCGTTCGGACCAATTGGAGTACCCTTCCGAGCAAGATCCGAACGGATCTCGCCGTATTTTCGAGCAGCATCGTCGTCAAAAAAAACAGAATCGAAATTTGCAAACAATTCATCCAAAAGCCGAAGGTTTTCTTTGATTCGAACACTTTTCAGAGCACCGAAGAACAATTCGGCTTTTACAACCGAACAAAGCCAAATTGTTGCTGGATCAGCTGAAAGAAACGGACCTCATAGTTTCCCTGATCTTCCCTGACGAGTTGTTCCCCGGACCATGCACCTGCGAAGCGCTTCAGAGAGGAACCTGACTTCATATTACTTTGACCGTTGTGTTTTTCACTAACAACAGGCAAAAGAATCACCTCCACCAAACGATTCCTAAGTTTGTTAGGAATTTCGATAATCCCTTCCAACAAATTGCTCTGTATGGTTTTGCGAACAATGGCTTCCAAAGAAGAGGTTTTTGTTTTTGATGTTTGTGTCTCCATCTGCAACCTCCTTCATCCTAATAGCATAACGCCCTTTAATTAGGGGGACGTAATGGGACGTTGGCAGGTTTGTAAGGTTATCCCCCTAAAACGTAAAACTTAAATCCGCGGCTTGCCGCTTCAGACAGCTCCGCCCCTTGAGTTACGAAAGTGGGGAAAAGGTTTTACGTTTTACGTTTTAAGTCTTCCGTTTAAATTTTGGCTGTTTCTTTCAATAAATGCAGGTCTGAATCACCCAGGTTTTCGACTGTTTTGAGTTCTTCGGTGATTTCTTCTATCTGGTATTTGATTTCTTCGTATTCCATTAATTTTCGCTTCAGGAACAGGGCGGTGATTTTGGCTTTTTGCTCCAGGCCCAGGGGCGTCAACATGTAGGAATAGGGAATCTTTTGGGGCGCGTCCTTGAAACGCTTGATTTTGATGATGCCCTTTTCCGCCAGCTCGGACAGGACAAAGTTGGTCTTGCCCAGGCTGATGCCCATCCGGCGGGCCAGTTCCCGCTGGGCGATATGGGGTTCAGCGGCTAAAATCTTGAGGATCTTGTACCGGATTTCCTGTTCGAATGATTGGTTCATGGTGCGAACATATATTCCAAGGAGCGGCGGATGTCAAGCAGCAATTCTCATTATGGGCAGTGGGACGCCCAGGTTTTGGGTTTTGGGTTTTGAGTTAAGGAAAAAAATACAGCTTATAGTTCCCTACGCAGAAGCTCTGACCGCATCCTTAATCCGCTTAATATGCCCCCGGCCAAGACCTTTAACCTCACAACCCAACTCAAAATACCGCTTGATGGCTGCATCGTCCAAGAAACCGAAGCAGTCCACCACAGCCGCCGGACCACCGATCATTTCCACCACCCCATCCGGGTCCAGATCAAGATAGGCCCGGTGTCGCACCGCCAAAATAACGGCATCGGCTCCGGACAAGGTCTTATTCAGGTCATCCTGAACTGAGATTTCCTTCAGTTTGTCCTGGTTCCTGAAAAACCGGGACCTTTTTTTTTTGACAGGATTAACAGGATTTTGCAGGATTTTTTTATTATTTTATCTCGTTAACCTTGTAAACCCTGGCTAATTTTTTCAGGGGTCTTGAGGGCCTCAGTAACAAACTGATAGGGTTGCAATACAGCTCAAAAACAGACTGTTTTAAGACCTTGGAAGACCTTTTTTTGGGGTCAAAATGGGGCCTTTAAGAAAAAGCTTTCGAATGGGTAAAAAAGGGACGTTCCGAATCTACAGAACTCCGAGCTGCGGCATCTTGGATATGCCGCTAGGTTTTCTTTTCTTTGGTAAGAAGTTTGTAAAGAAATATACCCAGAATCCCGAAAGCTATCCCGGCCGCTATAAATACCTCAAGCATTATTCTTTCTCCTTTTGTTTTGCTAAGATTGCAGCGCCTAAACATGTGAAAAATACGCTAAATCCAAGTCCTACAAGTGCTATCCTCCAGTCTTCCTTCAAAGCAGATTGAACAAAAACACCGCCGAGAAAAACTAATGACATATTCGAAAAGTGTTTTCCAATCTCTTTGGACATATCCTCTCCAATGTACAATGGGGAACGTCGGTTTGCAATTCTATACTTCTATATCATTTAGGAGCTTGGGGTCGGACCTCACGTTTTGCCAAACTTTTAAATCTTTGAACCCTGTTTTCATTCTTAATGCCTATTCCGGGTCCATTATGTACCGGCCGTAGTCAAAGGCCTGGCGGATTCTGGTTTGTTGGGTTTTGAGATCGATGAATTGCATTTTTCCTCTGTTTTTATTTGACAGGATTAACAGGATTTTACAGGATTTTTTTAATATTTTATCTTGTTAATCCTGTTGATCCTGTCTAATTATTTCTCTTAGGCCTTCTTCATTTTTTTCATAGGTTTTTTCGCACGTGAGGCAGTCGAGGTCGTCGGTCAGACGTTCTCCGCATTGACACATCCAACCGACACGGCGGGCGGGGTTGCCCAGCATGAGGGCGTGGTTGGGGACATTGTGGGTGATGACGGCGCCGGCACCCACAAAGCCGTATTCCCCGATGGTGGTTCCGCATACGATGGTACAGTTGGCGCCCAGGGTGGCGCCGTGTTTCACAAGGGTGGGGCGGACCTGGTCCATTTTGCGAATTTCCGCCCGGGGGTTGTAGATGTTGGTAAAGACCATGGAAGGGCCGCAGAAGACACCGTCTTCCAGGGTGACGCCTTTGTAGACGGAGACATTGTTCTGGATCTTGCACCCTTTGCCGATGGTGACATCCGGGCCGATCACCACATTCTGGCCGATGTTGCAGTTTTCACCCAGATTAGAATTGGACAGGATATGGGAGAAATGCCAGATTTTCGTCCCTTTTCCGATAGTAACGTCATCGTCAATTACCGCGGTTTCGTGAGCGAAGTAGTCGTTGGGGGTTGGGTTTGGGTTTTGGGTTTTGAGTTTTGAGTTTTTGGGCAGAGGGACGCCCATGCATTCATGCGTTTCTTTCGATTTTCCGATTACCGTGATAGTGTAAAGGGGTGAGCGGGTTTATTTTTTATCGGCTCTGAAAAGCACTGCGCACCTTGTCTTTAATCCGTTTCACGTGGCCTCGACCCAGGCCTTTCACTTCACAACCCAACTCGAAATACCGCTTGATCCCCGCATCGTCCAACACCCCGAAACAATCCACCACGGCCGCCGGACCCCCGATCATTTCCACTACCCCATCCGGGTCCAGATCAAGATAGGCCCGGTGTCGCACCGCCAAAATAATGGCATCGGCTCCAGACAGGGTCTTATTCAGGTCATCCTGAACGGCGATTTCCTTCAGTTTGTCCTGGTTCCTGAAAAACCGGGACCACGAATGGCCGGGAGAGGGATAGGTATCCTGCTTTTCCAACTCCCACCAGTGGCTGACATACGGATCATGAACCACCACATCCGCGCCCATCTCCGTGAGTTTCCGGACGACCATCTCTGAACCGCTGTAACGCGTGTCGCCCACATCTTCCCGGTAGGAAGCGCCCAATACCGCAATTTTGGAGGCGGCCACTATCCGTCCCATATTCCGCAGCGCATCACGCACCAACTGGGCCACATGCAGGGCACGGGTATCGTTGATGTCGATGGCCATGGGGGTGATTTTGAAGATGTCATCTTCAAACCCCATCAGGGTGTGATAGGCCCAGACGCCAAGACCTCCGTCTTTCGGAAGGCAGTATCCCCCAATGCCCGGGCCGGGGAAAATCATGTTGGCGTGCGTGGGTCGCACCTTGATGGCCTTCACAACCTTGATGAGGTCAACCCCGTTTTTCTCGGAAAACCGGCTCCATTTTTTTTGACAGGATTTACAGGATTATCAGGATGTTTGCTTCGGGCTTTTTACAGAAGTTAAGGAAGAAAACTAAGCTGTAAAAGCCTAATGATTTACTCATTTTCAATATTTTCATGATTAGGTTTGTCTAAAAGGTTGTTTGCATTTTTAGTTGTTACGACTGGTTTCCCTGTTTGTTTTTCAATCTCCAATCTTGCTTTTTTAGCAGCATTACCACCTTTACGAGCAATATCCTTATTTTCTTCTAATCCTTTTGGTATCTTTTCTTTCGATATTTCTGCTGTAGAAGCTTCTGCAAGCATATTCAAAACCAGTTCAAGGTTGCTCATATTATCTCGCAAGTTTTCCTTTTTCAACCCTTTGTATTTCTTGTATTCTTTTACATTTTTTCCGGCCCAGGCTTGAGTGAGTTCATTGGTTAAAATGGCGTATTCCAAGCCTTGTTTCATTCCTCTTTCTTGCCATTCGTCTGTTAGTTCTTTTCTAACTTCAATACTTTTCAGGCGTTGGTTTATCCACTCCCTGGAGTATCCTTTTGCAAGGTAGGTTTCCATAGCACGTTCAAAAGATAGTTCGGGATCCTCTATTTCGTCTATCCGCTGTGCACCTACTTTTGCCAACCAGATTTTAAAAGGCTCTGCTTTCGGCGATGGAACAGATTGGATAAGACGTAATAGCTGTTGAGTATCAGCTACATCAGTCATTCGCATTTTGCCATCTTTGGCAATCATTTTCAAACGGTTACAATTTGTAACCGTTTCGTTTCCTTCTTTTACAAGTCTATGTTTTAATACTTTCCAGTAATTTCTTGCTCCTTGATAATCTTTTTGCTCCGTTAAAATTGCAATAACATCCACAATAGAAAAAAACCATTTTTCTTGTTCTTCATCCCAATGTGTTCTTACGCTTTGGTTTTGAAATAACTGAATTTTATTTTCTGCGCTCATGTCATGCTGCAGTCTGGGGTCTGACCAAACTATCCTATTGATTATTCAATATTTAAGTCCAAAATATATGCGTTTTCTGGGCTTAGAAGTACATTTTTGGGGGCAAAATTGGCACTGTAAGCAGCCCCTTTCTCTCCCAGTTCATAATGCCACTGGTTTCCCTCATATTCCTCCCCCTATGGGCGATAGGTATTAGGCTATGGTCTATCCCCGATAGCAGCCGCAATTTTCTTTTGGTCATCCTCTGTGAGATAGAGGGGAATGGGGGACATTGTTCATAATTCCATAACTCTTTTTTTGACAGGATTAACAGGATTTTACAGGATTTTTTTTAAGGGCTTTTTACAGAAGGTAACGAAGAGAGCAAAGATGGTTTTGGGTTTTGAGTTTTGAGTTTTGGGTTTTGAGTTTTGAGTTGCCAACTCTTACATTTATAGTTCCCTACGCAGAAGCTCTGACCGCATCCTTAATCCGCTTAATATGCCCCCGCCCAAGTCCCTTGACCTCGCAGCCCAACTCGAAATACCGCTTGATGGCCACATCGTCCAACACCCCGAAGCAGTCCACCACAGCCGCCGGACCACCGATCATTTCCACCACCCCATCCGGGTCCAGATTGAGATAAGCCTGATGTCTCACCGCCAAAATAACGGCATCGGCTCCGGACAGGGTCTTATTCAGGTCATCTTGGACAACGGTTTCCTTCAACTTTTCCTGGTTCCTGAAAAACCGCGACCACGAATGGCCGGGAGAGGGATAGGTATCCTGCTTTTCCAGCTCCCACCAGTGGCTGACATACGGATCATGAACCACCACATCCGCGCCCATCTCCGTGAGTTTCCGGACGACCATCTCTGAACCGCTGTAACGCGTGTCGCCCACATCTTCCCGGTAGGAGGCGCCCAATACCGCAATTTTGGAGGCGGCCACTATCCGTCCCATATTCCGCAGCGCATCACGCACCAACTGGGCCACATGCAGGGCACGGGTATCGTTGATGTCGATGGCCATGGGGGTGATCTTGAAGATGTCATCTTCAAACCCCATAAGCGTATGATAGGCCCAGACGCCAAGACCTCCGTCTTTCGGAAGGCAGTATCCCCCAATGCCGGGACCGGGGAAAATCATGTTGGCGTGCGTGGGTCGCACCTTGATGGCCTTCACGACCTTGATGAGGTCAACCCCGTTTTTCTCGGAAAACCGGCTCCATTCGTCCATGAATGCCAGAATGGTGGCCCTGTAGGAGTTCTCTACGATCTTGCAGGTCTCGCTTTCAATGGGCCGGTCCAGCACGGTCAGGGGGAACTTATCTACATTCAGGATGTTGGACAAAAACAGTTCCACCCGCTCCCTGGATTCTTGGTTGATACCGGAGCAAACCCGCCAGAAGTCGCGGATGGAGGCCACGTATTCCCGCCCAGGCATGACCCGCTCAAAGGAATGGGCTAAAAGCGGCTCCGCCGTTTTTCGGAGGTCGGAGGTCGGAGGACGGAGGTCGGAGGTCAGAGGACGGAGGTCGGAGGTCGGTTTCTGGAAAAGGCCGCGTTTTTCAAAGGCCCTTTTTATGATGGGGAAAGCCACATACTCCGTGGTGCCGGGAGGAACGGTCGTTTCGATCAAGACCAGACAGTGCGCTTCAATCTTCTCTCCGATAATCTTGAGACTCTCTTCCAGCGCCTCTATGTCGGCATGTCCCTGACGAACATTCCCCAGGCTCTCCTTGTGGTAATCGCACTGAACATCCACTACCACCACATCAGCAAGTGACAGAGCGTCGTAGGTAAAGGTGGCTGTGAGGGTCTGCTTGTCCTGTACACACCGTTGAATCAAGGGCGCCACATCCGGGTCTTCAGCCTCCACAGGGGAAATGCCCCGGTTTAGGTACGGGATTTTCCAAAAAGATCGGGGAGAAGGCCGCTGCATACCGATGACGAAGTACCTGGATTCCCCTGTTTCCCCATCCACGGAGTCGGCAACCACGCCCGCCATGACAGCGCCCACAAACCCGACACCCATGACGACGACAATTTCCCGTCCTTTGAGGCGTTGTTCATTCACCAGTTGCTTGAGTCTCTTGAATTCCTGGTTATAGTCCTCGGGCCGCGGCAAAGGGAACTCCTCTCCGCTGGGGGAGGTGGACACGTCGAGAGGAGAGGAGGCGTGGTCAATGGTTGCATTGGGTTGGTGTTGTTGCATCAAGGGGTCTCCGGTTTTTTTTTAGACAGGATTTACAGGATTTTACAGGATTTTTGTTAAGGGCTTTTTACAGAAGGTAACGAAGAAAACGAAGAATGAAAAGGTATTAGGCGATGGGCCATGGGCTACAGGTTGGGACGATAGCTGTTGCAATTTTAGGCAGTCTGGTTTTCCGCCCATGCCGGATCTTTGACCATAACGGTCGTCATTTGCGCTTCGGGCTCAAAAGGGACTTCCATCGAAAGCATATCTTCAGCGCCGATTCTTAAAGAATCAAGCAGTTCCTTTTGTGTCTTTTCCTGAGCATTTACACCTGGCAAATCGACCAGCCAGCCAATCCACCAGCCCTCTGATTTCTTTATGACCGCTCTAAATTTCATCTCTACCTCACAAAAGGGATATTTAGATCTTTACATATTTTTAAAGAAGGTAACGAAGAAAACCAAGGTGTAAAAGGTATTAGGCTATGGGGCGATAGGCTATGGGCACGAAAAACAGGCTATGGGTTAAGGCTTTCGGCTATGGTCTATCCCCGATAGCAGCCGCAATTTTCTTTTGGTCTTCCTCTGTGAGATATCGGCATTCTTCCCCTTCCACCTTACGACTCAGAAATAAGGCCTTCAGCTTTTCTTTGATCTTTTCCACGAACTCCTTGCTTCCCACCCCGGTTAAATAGAACAACCAGATTTAACTGGGCAGGCCGCGATGCTTTCCGTCCACTTGACCTCACGATGTTTGTTCCTGTGCTTCACGGCTTCATCCATCCAAGCGGCGAGTGTAATGGGGGTTGGTACTCAACTGCGTTTTTCCAATTCCCAGTCTTCAACAACCAGGCCTTCCACACGCGAAAACTCTCGTGTATTATGTGTTACAAGAATCGCCTCCCGGCAGAGCCCAATAGCGGCGATTTGAATATCGTGAGGTCCTATCACTTTGCCTGCTTTTGATAACTTCGCTCGTATTTCCCCATAATGTTTAGCTGCCAAGTCATCAAAGGGAAAAGAGCCAAGCGGCTTCAGAAAAACTTCCAGCTTTTCCAGATTCTTCTCTGACCACTGACTATTCATTACGCCGAAATAAAGCTCGGCCTTCACGACAGAACATACAAATATGGAGCTTGGTTCCGAGCGCTCGAGATGAAAACGAACGGGTGACTGAGGGTTATTCAAATACGAAATACACACATTCGTGTCGAGAAGGTATCTCATGCAAGAAGCTCCCGCTGTTCGTACTCCCCTTGATCTGGCCTTCGAATAGGATCATCAGCCATGCAACCGACCGTTTTCTCAAAAAATCCGTAAGGCCAGGTATCCTCCCCATTAAAATCATCATCACTGGAGATTTCATCCAAAGGAATAACAATCACCTCCACTTTCCGATGAAGCAGGCTTGCCGGCATATCGATAGAAATCGACCCATCAAGAACTTCTCTAATTTCCCTTATTACACTCATTTGTCTTTTCTTTTAAATCTTCTGTAAACATCGTCATCGTTTCGTTTGCCAACGACAGCGATTTTAACAGTATCTTTTTCAACTCTATAGATGACACGATACTCACCTATATCCACTCGTCTGTACTCAGGGCTGCCGATGAGTTGCTTTGAGTCATGGGGATCGGCCTCTTCTCTCAGTTCCAGAATTTTTGATAATACTTGACGGTATTGTTTTGCATCCAATTTTTTGACAAATTTTCCGGCAGCCTTGGTGATATCCAGCTTATACATCTTCTTCGCTCAAAAGGCGTTTGGTTTCAATCTCACCCAAGTAGCCCCCCTCTTCAGCTTCGCGAGCCTTCTGAGCCCAGTATGTGTCCTCCATTTCAAGGAATCTCTCATACATTCTATGGGATATGATGACTGACTTTTTCCTTCCTGACTTTTTGACAATGACAGGAACCCTCTCGGCCGTATCCAGGTATCTCCCCAATCTGTTTTTCAACTCTGTCGCCGTAACGTCCATACTATATCCCCCAATTGATTGTTAGCTAATGTAGGCATTATAGACATATCGGCTATTTTAGTCAATAAGGATCGTTGTCAAATCTTGTATAATGGGAGACGTTGCCAACCCCAGTTAAACAGTTACATCGCCCATCTCCAATACTGACCGCGATTCGCTTTTGGTCTTCACCGCTGAGATATGGATGCATGGGTGGAAAATCAGTTTTGAGTGTTGGGTTATGGGTTTTGAGTTAATGACCATCATCCATCTTCAATGGCGGAAGCGATCCGCTTCTGGTCTTCCAGACTGAGATATGGATGCATGGGTAAACTCAGGCAGTTTGCCGCAACATATTCCGCAACGGGAAAATCCCCTGCTTTATGACCGAGATCTGTAAATGCCCCCTGCAGGTGCAACGGTACGGCATAGTAGGCTACAGATGGGATGCCCTCTGCCTTCAGCACATTCGATACCTTGTCGCGATTTTCCGTTAGAAGCGTATACTGGGCATAGACGGAATCGTTTCCCTTTGAAATGACGGGGGCTTTAATACCTGTGACTTCAGAAAGGAGTTCATTGTAACGCTGCCCGACTTCCCAGCGTAGCCGGCATTCCTCGGGGAATAGCTCCAATTTTTCAAGCAGAATGGCTGCCTGCAGGGTGTCCAAACGTCCATTGATGCCGACCAGGGGATGCTGATGCTTGACCTTCTGACCGTGGACGCGGATCTGTCGCATTTTCTCCGCCAATCCATCATCATGGGTGAAGATGGCGCCACCGTCGCCATAACAGCCCAGGGGTTTGGACGGGAAAAAGGACGTGCAGCCAATAGCGGAAAGACCGCAGGACTTTTGCTCGTAGTGAGTGGCGCCGAAACTCTGGGCGCCGTCTTCGATGACCGGGATGCTGTGCTTTTCCGCAATGGCATTGATCCGGGTCATGTCCGCACATTGGCCATAGATACTCACCGGCATGATGGCTTTGGTATTGGGGGTGATGGCCGCTTCAATCAGATCCGGGTTCATGTTGAAGGTGTCGGGCTGGATGTCCACGAAAACGGGTTTGGCGTTCAGGAGCGCAATGACTTCGGCGGTTGAAATCCAGGTGTAGGGGACGGTGATCACCTCGTCACCGGGACCGATGTTCAGAGCCATGAGGGCGATGAGTAGGGCGTCGGTGCCGGATGAACAGGTGATGCAGTGGTTGGTGCCGATGAAAGCACGGAGCTTCTCTTCCAGCTCTTTCACTTCCGGGCCCATGATGTATTGACCGTGATCGAGGACATGATTTATTCGGGCTTCGAGTTTTTGACGGATGCGGGATTGTTGGGTTTTTAGGTCTATGAATTGCATTTTTTCCTCTCTTTTTTTAGACAGGATTTACAGGATTTTGCAGGATTGTTTTTGTTTTTAATCTTGTTAATCCTGTTGATCCTGTCTAATTTTTTCTTTTAGGCCTTCTTCATTCTTTTCATAGGTCTTTCCGCACGTGAGGCAGTCGAGGTCGTCGGTGAGGCGTTCTCCGCATTGGCACATCCATCCGACCCTTCTGGCTGGATTGCCCAACATTAGGGCATGCCTAGGGACATTTCGGGTGACCACGGCGCCGGCGCCCACAAAGCCGTATTCCCCGATGGTGGTTCCACAGACGATTGTGCAGTTGGCGCCCAGGGTTGCGCCATGTTTGACCAAGGTGGGACGTACCTGGTCCATCTTCCGGATTTCAGCTCTTGGATTGTAGATGTTGGTAAAAACCATGGAGGGACCGCAAAAGACCCCGTCTTCCAGGGTGACGCCTTTGTAGACGGAGACGTTGTTCTGGATTTTGCACCCTTTACCGATGGTGACATCCGGACCGATCACCACGTTCTGCCCGATGTTGCAGTTTTCACCGATGGTCGAGTTGGAAAGTACGTGACTGAAATGCCAGATTTTGCTTCCATCCCCGACTGTTACATTATCGTCAATAAGGGCCGTTTCGTGAGCAAAAAAATCAGTGGTCGGTGGTCGGTGGTCGGTGGTCGGTTTCTTTTCCAATACCCCTTTCTCTGTTCCCTTTGCGTCTTTGCGTCTTTGCGCGAGATCAATCTTCTCACTGTCACCATCCAGCGATTGTTGTGCGGCATTCAGGATACGGAGAACGCGGAGGCCTTCGGCACCGTCGGTCTGGGGTCTCCGGCAATTTGTCATGCAATGGAGAAAATGTTCGCATTCCATTTTGAGTGGTTCGGCCTGAGGAATATCGACCCTTTCGGCTTCCCCTTTGGAGGGGATGGGGATGTTGTTCTGCCATTTGATTTCATGGGGGTAGAGCAGCAATTTGTCTTCCCATGGTTGGGTGTCGTCAAATACCGCCATCTTTTTGTCCCCAACCACCACCAGTTGCTGGACCTTGAAGGGGTGCAGCCAGGAGACAAAGATGTGAGCGCGAAGGCCCGAGGGGAACTCCAGGTGGGTGGTGGTCACGTCGGCGATCCTTTTGTGCAGGTAGTTGCCGCCGGTTGCCATGACCTCATCCGGTTCTTCCCCAGCCAGGGAGAGGATCATGGAGATATCGTGGGGGGCGAAGGACCAGAGGATATTTTCTTCGCGCCGGATTTTGCCTAGGTTGAGGCGATGGGAATAGATGTAGTTGATGCGGCCCAGTTCACCGGAGGCGGCCATCTCCTTCAGTTTGAGAAAGACGGGATGGTACTGAAGCAGGTGGCCGACCATGAGAACCAGATCTTTCTCTTTGGCCAGACGGATCAGATCCTGCCCATCTTCCTCTTTGAGTACCAGGGGTTTTTCGATGTAGACGTGTTTACCGGCAAGAAGGGCTTCCCGAGCCAGGATGTAGTGGGTTTCGGCCGGTGTGGCGATGACGATGCCTTGGATGTCTTCTCGGGAGAGGGTGTCGTTTAGGGCCATGCAGGTGTCCACGCCGGGGTATTGCTCTTGAAAGCTGGAGAGGACGGTTTCGTTTTTATCGCAGATGAGTTTGAGAGCACCGATCTGGTGGTAGTTTCGAACGAGGTTCTTGCCCCAGTAGCCGGAGCCGATGACGGCGATGTTGGGTTGATTGTTTTTCATTTGATTCCTCTTGGATTGAGATTTTTTAAAGGTGTAAGTTTATGAAGCCTGCGGCATCGGTATGGTAGGCAATGGGCTATGGGCAAATGGGCTATGGACGAATTGAAAAAATGTGTTTTACCATGAAGGACATGAAGGGCTTGAAGGTTAATGGATGAAAGTTTTCCCTTTCTTCATCATTTCTGCTGAATCTACCAGGGAATTTGAATAGGATACGAAAAATCCACCGGAGGTGCGTATAATGGCAGAGAGCATGGGGAATGAAGTCCTTTTGAGAATTTCTGTGGAATATTGAACTAAGAATGATCACGTCTTACTTGCCTGAGCCAAATCTGCTAGAAAATCTGCGAAAGCCAGTGGTTCAGCAAATAGACGTTCAACTCCTGAATAAAAGCCGTGGAGGTTTAAAGCAACAGATTCCAAGTAAATGTCTTGCTCCTTCAATTTGCTTTTGGAGCGGTTCCAAGCAGATAACACCCTTTGCACAAGTCGATCCAAATCAGGGATTTCTCCATGAATTCGCTCAACAAGCTCTTCCAATTCCCTGTTCATAGGTCTATTCCATAGCGTTGAACCGCTCGCTTGAGAGACTCTTTCGCTGTCTCAATTTGGACAAAGTCCACTGGGCGATCTCCGATCATCTCCTCAGCCAACTTCCAAGCCTGCCAATATTTTTTCGTGTTCAGTCCTTCAACGGCTATATCCACATCTGAACCAGGAGTAAACGAGAGCTTTCGGGCAAGCGAGCCAAATAAAATAACTCGTCGAACACCAAAGCGGCTTTTCAGCATTGCTGCCACCTCTTGAAGTCGCGCTAGAATCTGCTCGCGTTGGTGTTCCTGTTCCTGGGTCAATTCAGGTGGGGCGCGTGTAAGGGGGTCAGGCTTTCCTTATTGTCGTTGTTAAAGGGTGCAGTTGTCAGGGGGCAGGGGGCAGTAAGATCATGGTTCTTAAGATACTTCGCACATAGCTCCGCTCTTTGGATTACGAAAAAGCGGTTTTGGGTTTTGGGTTTTGAGTTTTGAGTTAGGGGTTTTGGGTTTTTGGCATTGGAACAGCGGTTTTGAGTTTTTGGTTTTGGGCATTGGAACAGCGGTTTTGGGTTTTGAGTTTTGGGTTTTGGGTTGAAGTTCTGCTGTTTTATTCAGTAAGCATAGACGAGATGAACTTCAATCCTCTGGAGGGGGCAAAAGATGTTGATACAGCTCCGCCCCTTGGGTTACGCTGGATGATTTGCTGTAACCTGTACATTTTGTTTAATAAGTTGTTCAATAGCGTTTTTTTCACCGCAGAGTTTGCACTATTTTGTGCAAAACCTCACCACAAGACGGCCAATTTATCCTTGGGAATATTCAGGTGATTACTGATCTTCTTTATGCCTTCTTTATTACCGTCGAACAATAGCGCGACATCGAACGATTCCGGTTCGGTTTCTTTCAGATCCTTCCATTGGTTATAGTGACCAACTACAATAAGCTTCAGACCGTTCTCTTTTATTACGGAATCCACAAAGTCTTTCACCATAAGAGGTCCAACAAAAATAACCCTGACGGGGGCCGTTCTTTCAATGGAGGTCAACTTTTTGGTCAATGAGTCTTTGAGATGGTTGTATTCTTTCAGTCTGGATTTTATAAATCGGACGGCCACCTGAGATTTGGCTTCCAGGCCTTTTGGTGTTAAGAGATAGAGATAGCTTGATTTATTGGGTTTCTTTTGGAAGTTTTTTACCTTCACAAGGCCTTTTTCTAAAAGCCTCTTGAGGAGATAATTGACCTGGGCAAGGCTTACACCGGAGTGTTTAGCCAGCTGACGTTGGCTGACGACTTCATGCGTGTCGAGGGCATCTAATATCTGAAAAGATTTTTCCGAGAGTTCCATTTTATTCTATGCCAGAAGGATGAATGCCTGATCGAAACGTTTTACATAGAACGGTCTTATAAGCGGGGCCAAAAATATTGTCAAGGAAAAAACGATAAAATTTCAGGATAAAACCTCGGTTTCCGATCGGGCCAGGATCTTTTGCACTTCTTTTACCATCTCCGCCTGCCATCGCCATTATACACAATCTATGATGCTGGATCACTTTTTTGCCATTTAAGCTGTCTGAACCATTACGCCCAGAAAGGCATTGGCGGGCAGGTGAGGGTAGTTCTGCGAAAGATATTCCAATGCTGCTTCCCTTTCAGCTGATAATCGCTTAAATACATAGACAAGAAATCACATTTTGTAACCATACCTCGAAAATCCAAGGCTGCTCACCCTAAACCGAAAGATTTAAAAGCTTCCAGTATTTCCCAAACAACTAAAGGCTTCGACAAGAATGGGTTATATGAATTCATTGCAGACAATTGATGGCAAAGTAATCGACAAATATAGGATTCAGAACGGAAATATTTGCCTCGTTATTGAGGATGAGAATAGAAAAAAGGTGAGCAATTTAAACCCTTCTTTCGGTAAAAACTATAATGCCTATTTTGGCAATTTGAGGTGACTAAAATTGAAAGCACGAAACCAATTTCTACAAAGAAACTTCCTTCTTAACAATGCATTGAGTCAAACAGATGTCTGGCGTGCCAAATCAGAAGGCAAAAGATTAATCGTTGAGCGTTGTTCTAATTTTAAGATTGATCTGCCTTTTTTTCTTTCTTCAGATCCTTAATTGTTTTCTTGTTCAGCGAGAGGACATATTTCTCAAGCTCTTTTTGTTTTTTGAAAATATGTTTCATGCCTTCAATCGATTTTCTGGCAGATTCCAGATATTCCACGCATTCATGAGGGTAAATACTTCTGAGCTTAATCATAGACTTAGAGATTGTTTGGTTGAGTGATTGTGTGAATTCTACGATTCTATTTTCATAGGTTTCGATGAAGTCCAGCACTTCAATCATTCGCTTTTGGAATGAGATTTCTTCTTTTATTATTTCCTGTTGTTTAGGATTATCCTTGGCTTCCTGGTATCGCTTTTGGAGTTCATTGATATCTTTTCTATGTTTTGATTTGAAGATTTCTGCCTGCCTTTTCAAAATAGGCATACTTCTGATGAGAATATTTTCTTTGTTAGACAATTGCCTAAGATAGTTGGAGATCTGCAAGGCTTCATCCTGACTGATATTTTTGCCTTTCTCCTTAATCAATTTAATTAGGTGGCCTAGTAGGTTTTCTATATCATCAACAGTATTGATTTCCATCTTTGTAAGTTTCAAGGTTTTGCCTTTCAGCAGATTTCTTTCCTTCTTGTCATCCTTCAGCTCATGGTTGATCTCTGGCACATCTTTTGGTGGGATTCGAATATTTTCTATTTTTTGTGCTTCTAACTTCAAATCTCCTTTTGAATGTTTTATGAACTCGACTATCACCCTATATAATGAAAATAAAAATAGTCCTACCATAATTGCTTTTGCAAATGGAAATGCATTTTGGATATCATTCATGATGTTAGGTGTTAGTCTAACTAGCGACAAATAAAACAGGACAAATCCCAATGGAAGAGAAAGTTTAGTTTTCATATTAAAGTTTCTTTGTAGAGCAAAAAGAATGAAAAATATCACAATCAGGACGAGCATGGCTCCAAACATACCAAGCCCTTCTAGAGATATGTTAAGTTTGCCTTTGTAAATCATATAGTATGTACTAACTGATAATAATAGGGCTGTAGAGGTTGCTAGGATTCTAAATGCCTTTGAATCACCAAAGCGTTTTTTGAGTGAGATTGTGATAACGGACCAAAAAAAGAAGATCAGGAGTATAAAAAGAATCCAATCAGAATATCTGGATATGAATTGGCCTGGGCTGATGTTTCGGAAAGGTGCAAGGATATCAATTTCTGCCATATTTTTTATTCATACATACTTGAGTATATATACTTTTTGGTGGATTTTGACATTTTCATCAAAAAATAAGGATTTAACTCTACGCGATAATTCCGTAGAGTATATTATACTTGAGTTTTCGAAAAATAGTTCTTTGACAATTTGATCTTTTGGCGCAATATTTGCTTTATGCAGCCTTTGATAATTGTTTCCGGGAACGGTCTTCAGAGAAATCTTGTAGCTTTATCAACTCTTTAGATTTCTTCCGCTTTCTGACCAAACCTTTTTGTTCAACATCACACCACTTTTTGAGAAGCCCATCTTCCTTTTGAAGTCGATCCAGAAAAGTTTCAAGATTATCGTATTGAGCCAAACGGACTATCGAAGGAACCGTTAATGGCTCCTTTGGCAATTTTCCAGCAGTGCTTTGCTTATAGTTTTCCAGATGGAGGAGGGAGTCAATCCAGGACACCAGGCATAACGCTAATGTCACGCCTTGCTCGCTCCTAATAGTGGCTCCCTCCATATCGGTTAACTGCTTCGCATTCCTGAAAAATTCCTCGATAACCCATCTGTTGCTATAAGCGGAAATAATCTTGGTGGCCTCCCAGGTGAGTTCATTGGTGAGAAGATATTTGGTGGTTTGTTTGGTTGGGTCAACACTTTGAACAATCCTATGTTTTCCGGCAATAGAGTTCAGGTTCCCCGTGATAACTTTGGTATGATACAGGACTTTTTCCTTTTTGCCAATGCCCATATTGGCGGCAAAACCGCATGTGCTGAAGGATGATGTAGACTGAAAAACATTGGGCAATTTGATAAGGTCATGCTGCTTCTTAGATATCTTACCCTTGGGGGTGAGTTTAGGCTCTTTGCATGGGATTCTTACGGTTAAAGTTGACTTTATTTCAATAACATAACTCAACTTCAAGCCTTTAAGGCCTTTTACAAATGGACCGCTCCCGAACCAGGAGTCAGCAAGGACGATGCCTCTGGGAAAACCCCTGTCGATAGCCCATTGAAGCATATCAATTGCCAATTCGTATTTCGGTTTGCAAATATGCTTTTTCCCTTTCTGCCAAGGCATCTTATTGCTATCCTGGTAATAGATTCGATGAGCAATGGGAAATTTGATTATTCCACCATTGCTGTAATAAAGGACTACGATACAGGTCGCTTTGAGGTTTGTCTTGAGCGCATGATCGAATAAAACAAAGACACCGTGGATCCATTTACAGAAATTTGTGTGGTGTTTCATGGTGTCATCGATACAGTAATAGCCACTTTGAAGTTTGTATAAATGCATGATTTGTAAAGCATAAAGATGTTGCATTTCAGCTGTGCAGAATTTAGCATCTGAGAAGAAATACGATAAGGTGCTCACGCATTTTTCTTCAAGCCACATGCGATTGATTGCTGAAAGACTGAATTTTGCGCCCAAAACCAAAGCTGTTGCAACCAGCGTTAGATTGTAGAATTGGGCGTTCGTCAAGGCCGGTTGTAGAAATGCCAACCCAGAAACAAGAAATGGAAGCCGTCTGGCACACGGAATTTGCATGAGTTTCCCCTGGTATTATAGCAAATGACAACACTACACCAAGGTATTTTCTCACAGTGTTCCTACCGTGTCCATTACTTTTTTTCGAAAACTCAAGTATTATATAATATATATCTATGTAACGTAGACTAACTACTAGTAGAAAATACGTAGAGTAGTAGTTAAGTTAAACACGGTAAATGCATAAAAACCACTCTACGTGTTTTGACCGTAGAGTTATTTTTCAGAGGCAACAAATAGGCCAAAATAGGACTCTACGTGATAATTCCGTAGAGTCCATTTTCCGGCAAAAATCATACTTTTTGATAGTTTTTTATAACATGTTGCAAAAACACTCTACGTAAAATGGCGTAGAGTTTATTAACCACTTAAAAGGAGTTAGGAAAGTTTAAATATATGCTGTGTTTATCGTGTGTGTATGAGGTTTAGAGCAAAGGCTATGGCGCTCAGATAAACTGATACACTTCTGCTCATGAAAACTGATACGTTCGTTCGCACGACTACCCTGCAGCTATGCTCACCCCGCCCCAAGAATTGAATAGAACCCCGCCTTTGCTGCTACCCCGCAGCGGAAAAATGGCTTAAGTTGGAGAAGGAGATTGATGCCGGAACGGCTGAGCAAACGACTACAAACCAGCAGGCCGTATCGAAATTTGACCTGGATATTTGCGACAGGTTCGATCCGAAAAGCCGTGCTAAGCTATGGACAAACACGCTGACTTGTGGGGGACTTCAGTGTTGGATACAACCTGGGGCTATTTCAGATGTCGGTTGGAAGGCGTTTTCAATCAAATCGTAGAAAAGAGATGAATGGGTCCGTCGATTTCAGCTATTGAAATCATAATCATCAGGTGGATTCAGGGAACCCTTTTTTGCCAGTAGATCCTCAATCAAATAGCCAATTTCACCATTGTTTTTAAGCTGTGTAATCATCCACCTCGGTAGTCGAATTGTCACCAACTCACGTCTCAAGTGATCCGGCTTCTTTTTTCGACCGGCTCCAGCACGCTTTCCGCCTCGCATTTCCACCTCCAAAATTTGATTAGCGTTACACGACTATCAAAACAGAACACCCTATTTTCGCATGAAATTCCAGGAAATGAGTTATGTGATTGTTTTTACTATAATTTCCATTTGATGGGTCATTTGCTCAAGCATCTTCTCGATGCATAAAACCCGCTTCGATATGCTTTCAATGGATTCTGGATGGTCAGAATCCGGTTTGGCGGGCATGATTGATTTTACAATGTCGGCAATATGCTGGGGAGATTGAGTGTGATCTTCCGATTTTTTGGAAACACAATGACTTTGACATCTATTTTTATGTGCTTTCAGAAAGTGGACGGCTTCTACAAAATTTGCCTTTTTGACAATCATCACCAGATCAATGGTGTTGAAGTTTTTTTTACAGTAGAAACATCTGGCCAGATTGGTTTTTGGATTAACCGCCGTGTTAAATTCCCCGCATACAGGACAAAGAAATCTGAAAACCCCTTCAGTTGTGCGAGCCGGTATATTCAGCACGTTTTCAATCAGACCGGAAATCGGGATGTCATTTCTCACGCTGTAAAGCTCCTTTGCCGAAAAAAGTTTTGTCATGTCTCCGGAACCTCATCAAGCCTCTGCCTTAAGCTTATGCAGTTTTTCATATTGATGATATGACTGCTTTCAGTCAGTCGATCGATCAGGGCGGCTGTGAGATGCTTGTTCTTAAGAAAGGAATTCCATTTTTCGAATCCGAGGTTGGATGTAATGAGGGTCGTTTTGTTTTTATGTCTTTTTTGCATTAGATTAAAAAATAGACCCACTTGAACCGATTCTATTTGAATATAACCAAGCTCATCAATCAGCAAACAATCATAGGATAACAGCTTCTTGATGGTCTTTGCCTGAGTATTATCCGCCATCGATTGGTAAAGACGTTCCACCAGTTCAGGGAAAGTGATAAACAGCCCGTTGTAGCCCTGGTTGATAGCGTGGATCAGAAACGCCGTGGCCAGCCCGCTTTTTCCCGTGCCCGTCGGTCCAATGAAGATGATATTGCGGGATTTGGTCATGTAATCAAAACCGTCGTATATGGATTCGATTCTCTTTTTATTGAGATTAAGCTGGCGCTTGAAAGGAAAGGTCTCCAAAACAAATTTTTCTGGAATACCGGCTCGTTTGACTCTCATCTTGCGGGCGTTTTCCTTTTTAATTTGATATTGCTCGGAAACAACATATTCCAACAGCCGCGCATGGGAATAATCCCCTTTTGCGCCGATTTTGAGATACCGATCCCAGTTTTCAATCAACACATTGAGCCGAAGGTATTTCAGCATCTTTATCAACTCATCATTCATTTTCATCCTCATAAATGGAAAGATCCGGCTCATCGGTAAAACAGCCCTCGATATAGGCATCCCTTTTCGTGAAATCCGGTTCAATTTCAGGTGTCCCCAATTCGATACTAGCGTCTCTTAAAATCAAAACAACTATGTTTTCAATGACTTTGATGTCCTTAATGCGATATTTCAAGGCTCGTTGTAGCGTTTTTATAAAAACCGTAGGAGCGGTTTTTCGATATAGGCTGAAAAGCGCTCGAATGAAGTGATGCCTGGCCTTACCACTTTTGGGTAAAGCGAAATTCAAATAATCATTAATGGCCTTATCTGATCGCAGGATGTTTTCTTCCCGCGCCGTTGGCTTTTTTCGTTGCGAGGGTTTGTGAGAAGGTTTTGTTACCCCCTCGGGAGTGATGACGTCATTCCTGACGCCGTCAGGCGGCAAAACATAGCGTCCCAAGAATTTTCTTTGGTGATAAATATCTAAATAATCGGCATATTGCAGGACTTTGACGTCATGACGTCGCGTTCCCGGAATCCAATAGTAATTCCCATTAACCGCGGCGTAGCCGTACTGATCGATCTTTCTTTTATGAACAAGGTAGGGCGGTTCGACATATGGCGGCATTTTTCTGAGATATGGTTTTTCAGATTCAAAAGCCACGGAGGGGATCAGCCGCGTCTTTCCGGTGGGCCTGTTGGCCGATCGATCAGTCGCCCATATGTAAGACTGGTAATTCATGTCTTCAAGGTTTTCAAAAGAACGGCCTGGAAAAAAGTTGGTTTCCACTGTATAAAAACCCCGCTCATTGCCTGCTTTTCGGTTTGCATGCCCTATTTCATGGCATACAAATTTGAAACTGTACTGTTTGGCGAACCGTTCCATTTCAGGAACGATGACGACATCTTTGCCGGTGCCCCGTAAACGGGCCAGATTCGTATTATCGATGATGCAGTTCGCTGCCGCGTATTGCCAGTACATAAGGGCTTCATGAAAAAAGCATTTCATTTGAAACCGGTTGAATGAACGATAGAATTTCAGATAGCGAATTTTGCAATACCGAAAATATAAAAGACTCCCTTGGACCAACACTATTTCTTTGCCCAGTTTTATACGATAAGGCGACGTGTCATGCTGCATCTCAGCTCCGGGCACGTCCGGAACCTGTTGACACCGGTCGGATTTTTTATGGCTCAAACCCTGTTCCCGGAGCATTCGAGTCAAGGTTGAATAGGCAACATCAATCCCTTCTTCTTCGGTCAGTTTTTCATACACTCTTTGCGCACGGCCCTGACATGTTTCATAAAGATTTGCCAAAAGCGCCGAATCAATCTTGATTTTATCTTTACGTATGATTTCAGGCATCTCGCCCTTTTGGCCAATAATTTCCATTACGGTGGTGGGACTGATGTGTATGCTGCGAGCGATCTCCCGTACGCCCATGCCCTCCTGATGCAGCAGGAAAATCGCTTTACGTTTGTTCGGTGGTATCATGAAAGGCTTCCATTGCTATTTTAAAAGCATCAAAAAGTTGTATAATATCGCCCGACAACATGTTGGCCTGGGCTGCAAATGCGTTGCTCATGGAGGAAACATTTTGTTGCGCCATAAATCGCTGTATGTATCTCAAGATGGTTTCGAGGGTTTTCAAATGGGTTTTTTCCCGCTTACTCAGACCATCGCTTATTGCGCTATGATGTTTTAATCGCTCAAGTCCCCAGGAAAGATTGCCGGTTCTGATTTGTTCCCGGAATTCCTCCGAACCCTTGAAATAGCCATTTGCCAACAGATCAATATCCCGTATGCTCAGCTTTTTGCCTGACACGGACCGAACAAATTCATCAATTTCACTTTTTTTAACGGTGTTCATACGTATGAACCCCCGCAGAGTATACATAAATGAATAGACCGGAAATTTTCCGGCAAAAACTTCTTTCTTCACGGTTTCACTCATCTCACCCATAATGCCGCAACGCATGCTGACCCAGGATTTGCTTTTTTCAAGCAGTCCGGCGATATCTGAATGACTCATCTGGTGACCTCGCTTCAGTTCATCGATTAAACGGGCCTGCTCCAGAATGTTAAGGGATTTTGTGTTTGATAACCGGATCAGATCAATGATGCCACTCGCCTCATCGCGCCCCATCGACCGATAAGGCACAATCTCGATATGCAATTTCTTTGCGCACCGGTATCTTTTGAAGCCATCGAGCAAAATTTTGTGGTCTTCAATGTCCACCCCTTGGAGCGGATCCCGGATACCGTTTTCCGACACAGAGGTCAAAAGGGCTCTTTCCGTCCCTGCTGATTTCAAACGGCAATCCTCATATCGTAAATCAAAACTGGAAATTTCTATCTGATCGACCATTTTGCTTCCTCACGGGGGAGTTTTTCGAGAGCCAGGGCCACCATAAAACGATTTTTCCGCAGAGTCGATGCTGTGTTGTCTCATCGGATTGTTCAGCATGCGATAAATTTCATCCAGGCTTACATTACGACCTTCAATCAAGCTCGTAACCATCCGAACATGATGAACAATGCCATCAACCACTTCACGTTCATCATCTATTGTTTCCGCCTGTTTTTCTTTCGGGGGGCTGTCCTTTTTGCCGCGATTCTCGTTTAAGGCCTTTTTCTTTTCCTTGCCTTCTTTATTACGGTAATACTCCGTACTTCTCTCCGTGGATTTTTTTCGGCGGTGAGCTTCCCGGCAGCCAAAGGGGCAACCAAGATTATTTCGGCCGGCATTCCGGGGATGGGTGATAAAAAAGATGCCGCAGTGCTTGCAACGAGTCAGGCAGTTTTTAAGGTGGGGTTTCTCCTTGAGAACCGAGCGAACAACAAAATAATAGCGAGCAACAAGACCACGGACCTCTCCATCCCGGTACCAGCCAGAAATAAATTGAAAATGGCCTTGGATTTCTATTATAAAAAAGCCAGTTGCTCACTTATGTCACTGATGTAATTGGGCATACCCTCGTGATACCTCTTTCTTTTTGATTGGTCTCAAAATTATAGGGTATTACGAGGGGTATCTTTTTCTGTAAAGGGTTTTTATCTTTAGAGGTAGGGAAATCCAAAAAAAATTGGTGTATCAATTTATCTGAGCAGACCTGTACCAGTTTATCTGAGCGCTATAGGCAAAGGCAATCAAAGCTGGAAAGGATAGACATGGAAACACAAGAAAATTTATTTCTGTCCCACCAATGTATAATGATGTTGTTGAAATAGGAAGTATAGTAACTGTAGATATTCCAGATGATATTAAAAAAAAGCAGACCAGAGCACCCAGCCCTGGTCTTGATCCCACCCTGAAAGAACAAGGCTAAATCACTCAAACATTAAGATTGAGCAACTTAGTGAATTCTAAGGGTAATGAGTATATATATTTTACTGTTTTAGATAAGATAAGTTTAGAGGTGTATATTTGACAAATGATAGTTTAGTTGAGCAGTACAGAAACTTTATAGGAATGTTTGTTGTTGCTGAAAGAAAGAATAAAAGAAAAGCAATCGGAATTCTAAAAAATATTACTTCAGATAATAAACTATTCATAAAAGGATCTAATTTCATTTGGCTTGTTGATCCTGAAGAAATTACTGATTTCTCTGCAAGGCCGGATAAATTTGAAAGAGGTGGCAACAATCACACCCACTGAAAACAAATTTCAGAGAAGGGTATGTGTAATCTGTGATTTTGTCTCAAAACTCGAAATCCATAATGATCAAAATATAAATCTGAATTTTGAAAGAAACTTCAGAGATATCCTTTCTATATTCCTTGATAAAACGAAAAGCAAATTAGTTTATGTCCTATATAACGTTGGAGTCTCAAGCCTTTGGGAACTAACAATGCATTTCAATCTAGGTTATGGCAAAGACCTAAGAGATTTATTATTTCACTTTGAAACGAAGAATATTGTTGAAGAATTGCATGAAGACTCTAATGAGAATAAAGCTATAAGAGAAACATGGAATATGATTCATCCAAATGGCAAAAGAAGTTATAAAAAAACAAAACTATTCAAACTCTCTGATGATTTCAAACCAGTTGTTGAACAATTCTTAGATGAGATATATGGCAAATATCTTTATCAAAGTGACTATGCGAATATCGAAAGAAGAAAAATCTCTTTCAATAAAATATACAAATCTAAAATCGGAGAAATCAATGAAGATGCTGATATAGAAAAAAACAAGATAGGTGACTGTGCTAAATGTAAGCGCCCTATTCACAAAGACTCAAAAGATTATTCAGAAGTGTACAATGGAGTATTTCTGCATAAAGAATGCTATAGAAAATTATCTCCTAAACAAATTATACAATGGAAACCCAAGAACAAATAGGTGAATACAGAAAATTAATAGAAATCCTCTATTATGACACCCTTATAGAATCTGTAAGAAAAGGGGATAGATATTTCGTTATGGATTTTAATGAAATATCAAAACAGAATATCAATTTAGCAGAAGACCTGATTGAAAATCCTGAGGAATCCCTTAAGGCAGTAAGTATATCAATTTCATTATTTGATCTCGCTATCAAAAATAATATTGAAGTAATTGTAAGGATTAAAAATATTCCAAAAAGTCAGAAAAAGCGAATCAGAGACTTACGAAGCAAACATTTAGAAAAATTCATTTGTGTTCAAGGAACTATTCGACAAAAAAGCGACATTAGACCTCAAGTTGTAACATCAAAATTTGAATGCCCTTCATGTGGAAATATCATACCACTTCTTCAACTTGAACAGAAATTTAGAGAGCCTTCAAGATGTGGATGTGGGCGTAAGGGTAAATTCAAAATGCTTTCTAAAGAATTGATAGATGCCCAACATATGACGATTGAAGAAGATATTGAAACCCTTGACGGTGGTGAACAACCAAAAAAAATGAAAATTTTCTTAAAACAAGACCTTATATCGCCAATATCTGAAAAGAGGTCATGCCCTGGCACAAAAATAATAGTAAATGGCTACTTAAAGGAAATTCCTATAAATCTGAGAGGTGGAGGTCAAAGTACAACATTCGACTGGATACTTGAATGTAACTATTTCGAACCTGTCAAAAAAATAATGGGGGACGTTGCTTGTTTCACTAGTTTACGCTTGTATTATAATGGGGACATCCTATCTAACTGCGAGCAAACGCTCGAATATCCAGAGGAAGCCCAACACGCATAAAATACTTGCCAAAGGCCTGCGACAGGTTTTCCCGGTATGGCGGCCGAAGCCGAATGCGTAGGTTCTGTCTGCCGGCCAGTTCCAGGAGATAATCTTTGGGCGCGGCATAAATACTGTGAAAGTTCACGATGGAAAATGGAAAACCTGCGACATGGGTCATAACAATCAGGGGGTCAGGCTTTCTTTATTGTCGTTATTGGGGTTGGGGATGACTGTTTTTTCTTTTTTTGGCGCGGATTTCACGGATTACACGGATTTTTTATTAGGGGGTCAGGGTTTATTTATTGTGGTTATTAGGATTTAAGATTTAGGGGTTAAGGACTTGATTAGGGCACGCATTATAAACCCAGGGCATGGATCTCACCCAGCTGACCAGCATATTCTGGGGCCCTTGGGGACGCCCATGCGTTCTTGCGTTTCTCTCATATTTCTATTTGCCGTGTTTTCCATACCGCGCCTGTTTTTCCTTTGTCGAATATCAAATGCCTTGTTCCGCGAAAGCCTTTGTGGCAAATTTTCCGTGCTTGCCCCTTCCTGTCTTTATGGTCGAAATTTTCGACCTTAAAAAATCCTGTTCCTTTTCGTTCAACTCGAATATAAAATCTGCCGGGAACTTTTCCGGGTTCTTCCTGATGGCTTCCGGGTCCTTCTTTTTGAAGTTATCGCAGGGACCCTTTTCGTAGGGTTTCAATCGGCAGAAACAATTTCCGGATATTGTCCGGAAGAGACTTAAAATCATACCGTTGATAAAACAGACAGGCAGTTTCATCTTTCGCATCCACAAACAGTCCAATCACGCCTGCATGTTCCGCAATCAAAACCGTCCGATGGATCGCTTCGGCAAGAAGACGTCCACCATATCCACGACCCTGAAATCGCGTGTCAACGGCCAGGCGGGCCAGTCGAACGGCTGGAAGCCCGTGTTTCGGAAATTTCCTGGCATATAAGGCTGGAAGATGTTCTGTTTTGACTTCACAGAGTGTCAGTGTAAAATAGCCCAGAATGATGGATGGGTTTTCCGGCCCGGTTAAAACAAATGTGCGTGAAATCCCTTTATCACCATGCTGCCTGGCCGTGAACTTGAGAAAACCGTTCAGTGCTGGAACTCCGCAATCAAATCCGGCCCGGTCATGATGGCGAAAAAGAGAACCTATTTCCGGCACAAAAGCGCCTCTGCCTCTCTCTGATTCATAATTGCTTTGAGATGATCATTCGGTTCAGGCGGATTATCGATCAGATGAAAAAGCGTATCTGCGTCTTTTGAAGTAAGAGAAATAATGCGCTCCCTTTCCAGAATTTCATTCGCTTTGTCAATAGCCGCCTGAACAAGAAACTGGTTCAGTGTGGCTCCGACAGTATGGGCAGCCGCAACAATTCGCTCGTAAACCTCATGGGGCATTCGGGCAGGAATTCTTTCTTCTGTTTTGTTCAGCGTCATCATACACCTCCTTCTTTACAAACAGGATAAATTAATGACGCCAAAATGACAACAGATTTTTATAGCGGTTCCCAATTTCCTGAGGTCTGTGGAATGGGGGACGTTGCTACGCAACTGCATTTCTCATGGACTGAGGGTATTTTGCTCTCTTTGTCATTTGGGGAGTAATGGGGAACGTTGGCACTAACAGCCGAAGCGTACCTTTTCGTACGATCCCTAAACTCCCTCTTCTTCAGTTCGTATTCGGAAAGGTAGGGGGACGAGACCATAAAATTAGGGGGTCAGGCTTCGCTTATTATTCATCATTTAGACTTTCGGCTAGTCTGGTATGGCAATCCAACTCATATTGCACAATGCCTTTGCACACGTACGAGTTAACGTTCATCCAATATCCCTTGAGGCTATTTGCCGGAATAGGGTCTGGCATATAACGATCATAATTTTCCGTTGGCCAGATTTCCATTACACTGCCTGCCCCAAGAATCGTCGGAAAATGTTTATCAAAGATGCGACTTTTCATGACTGGTTACCTCATATGTGAAAAGCGGAAACACAAATTGGTGCAGGGGACGTTGGTGGTTTCTTTAGTTTTTTTGGCGCGGATTTCACGGATGACACGGTTTTTGGTTTTGTTTTGCAGTCAAATCTTGAAGACAGCTCCGCCCTTTGGGTTACACGGATTTGGATGCGTTAGAGGGTTGTGATGATGGGGTCAGGCCTTCCTTATTGCCGTTATTTGGGTGTTGGTTATAACGTCCTTATATTGAAGTCACCTGCCACTCGATGCCGGGTCGTGGTTTTACACCTTCAGTGACCTTGGGATGTGCATCAAAGGGCATGGGGTCAAATCTGCCGTTGACTCTTGGTGGTTGTTATGTTGAGGTCTGTACCCGGTTATTAACGACAAGGGGTTTCTGGCACCCCGGTTAAACCCCAGTGAAACAACTGCAACAACGGTTTCACGGGGCAGGTAGAAGCAAAAAGGGATTTAGTTGTGTGAACCGGTAGAGTAACCTCGGGGGTTTAATCCCGAGGTCCTCGTCGAACCGTAGGTAGAGATTTCCACTGTACGGCTCTCCCGATACTCTTGTCGTAAGGCATGCACAGGGAATCCCGATTCCGCTGTTGTTAAAGAAGGTCCATCGCCCATTTTCTGCAATCCTGCTTAAAGGCTTTCACCATCTTTTAGAGGTCGACATCGTCGTTGGGTTTCCTGCTTGGCCTTACAGCCCAGTTTCCGGCTGCACTCAGCGGCCATTGCCCTCTTGATGCTTTTCTTGGCACCCCAGATAAATACGCTGTGGTTCCACCAATTTAACGGGGCACCGCTTAGCGGCATCTCCGACAGGCGCATTTCACAGATTACGCGGTTATTTTTTTGTTGTTGCACTAACAATTCAGGCCCCTGAATTTTTCGTGCGAAACAATCCTCCGGAGGTTGATTCGTAAACAATCCCATTCACCCATTCTGATTCCGGATTTCTCTTTCTTTTTTCGGTGCCCGGGACCTTGCTGACCTTGTTGTAGACCATGGTCCCGATATAGGCCTCTCTCTGTAAGATGGTGGATACGGTGTGGAAACAGTTCTCTCTTCCGGTGTTGCAGGCGGTTTGGAAGAGGTACTGGATCTTATTGAACGTGAAAGGGGCTCAGGGAATGACAAATAACAAGGATTTGTACTTTATTCCGATAATTGCTCGTGCCCTTAACAACGTAAATACAAGAGACGCAATGGATGACGCTTTCGAGGAGATCAGAGAACTCGGCAGCCAACCGGAATATTTAGAAGGTTTTCGCCAGTTCATGGAATTTACCAGGGCCGCTCTCAAACCATCCGGTGTAAGGGCCGACCAGGGGATACAACAAATCAGGGACGTAATCTACGGTTTACTCTATGATCTGGCCACCGATACGTTCACAGGCAATGAAGAACAGGAGGAAACCCTGATAAGCACATTCAGGAGCATTCCCCATTGGAATGCGGAATATGAGCGCATTAAAAAGGAGGCCGAGGCCTTTCCGGAACTTGAAATGGACCGATCCTTACAGGTCCTGACGCCAATTGAATATCAATCCGCAAAAGAGAGTCTGCTCCGTCACAAAGGAGATTTAAAGATCTACCCCTTGGGTGATGTGTCCGATGCCTTGAGGATTTTCGCCACAGATTCATCCATTGTGCTCGGCAGCTTAAAGACCGGTTTTTTTGGTTTGAAGACCCCTCCCGGAGAGGCCCAAGACCCCATAGGCAGGACAGTTGGCATGTTTGTTGAGGGAAACGAAAAGAGGTTCTGGGATGCCCTGGGGCGGTCCCTTATGAATCGTATGGTCGAAAATGGCCGGCTGCTGCTCCAAGCCTACGTTGATTTTCACCTCAAAAATCAGAGCTATCCCGAGCGTTTCGGTGAACAACTATTTCGACTGGTTGTTTCCCTGCCTCCCTCCACACGAACGTTAGATGACCTGTTTCCACTGGTTTCACCTGAGTTTTGTATCCAGCTGACACAACATGCCAAAAAAAATGATATAGAGGATGTTCGGAAGCTCTACAAGGCCTTGTTTGGTGACGGTTTTGGCGAGCGGCCTTTTGCAATCAATGCAGCCAGCGCCGCCGAATCGCATGAACATGACACGGAAAACGCGCTTTTTGAAAGGCTCCTGGCAGAACTAAGCAAAGAAAACCTGGCCAAAAAGATCGGGCACCCTTTCGACAATGCCCGGGGCAGTTATGCCCCTGATTCCGTTACGGTCAAAGACGGCTTCACATTCAACGATGCAATTACCTCCTTTTATGGCCATATTTTCCGGCACATCGGCTCGCCTGAAGGGAGCCTCAAGAGGAGTGCTCTTGCTTCTGAGGCAATTGAACTGGTAAGAGCCGCTTTTGCACGCAAAGGAGGGTACAATGCCGCACTGGCAGAGGGAAAGCACGGCATTAACGGGGGAATGCGCCTGGTGTTTGACTCCATGACGGAACACTTGAAGCACGAGAAAATGAAAAACCACACTGGTATGGTGCTCAAAGTTTCAATAGACCCTCTTGACCAGGATGCAAAAATCAGGTTAATGAAGGTCTTTATGGAACGGATAGGGCCGCAACTGCCAGTCGACCTCAGGGGGAAATCGCCAGAACAGCTTTCGTTCCATTGGGAAGAGGTTATACTCTACTATATGGAATCGTTAGACAGGGTTTCGGAACTGCTGAAAACACTCTAAGGACATAAAAAAGGGGGGGATACATGGGATCATTGGAAAGCCTTGTGGCAGCATTGGATGAGCTGGCAATTGCCAAGAATGTCACGAATTCTCACGACGAAGCGCGCGTGCATTTCTCTCTCAGCAAGAACACGGTCGGAGATTTTGACGAGTTTACCAACGTGATTGCCGACTATTTCAGCTACCACTTCAGCCTGTGTGTGGTACATGGGGGAGTTATGTCCCGCACCGAGGCCGCGGGACGGGCAAAGGAAATATTAGAGAAAGAATATAGACGTCAGGGTGGAAACATCATTCTTACACAACCGGATGAAATCCAGGTTTCCTCTTATAAACCGCTGATCGCCGCCCTCATGGAAATAAAACCTCCGGGGATTGGATTTTATCAAGCACTCCTGCAACCCGTCAGGCCTGAGCACTGCTGGCACCAGAATGTGGAAAGTCTTCTGGATCTGGAATATTCACTCAAGTTGTTAAACGGCCTTCAGACCCCTCAAAAACACCTTCAGCAGGCGCCATCCGGGGATTTGCGGGAAATGGCCAAGGATGTTGAATGTAAAGCCCACAACGATAAACCCTTCTATTCTGCTGCGATCCGAGTGGGAATGATATCAGGGAAGGAATTTGGGGATTTCTATCTCAAGGCAATCTCTACATTTTTGAGCGTATTCCAGCACGGCGGTCGTCCCCTTGAATCCATCACCGATACACAATACCGCAGGGTTATCTCCAGTGAAAGGATCATGGATATGTTTCTCTTGGGCGTGACGTATCGTCCCGGCTTCCTTGTCAACTCTGCAGAGCTTGCCGGACTTGTACACATTCCTCCGGTTGGAATCCTGGAATATCGGGAAGCGCCGATGGACATCCTTGAAACGCTCCCTGTACGAAATATCGCTCTCCATAAGGGCACGCTTATCGGAACATGCGAGTATGCGGGGGTTGAATCCCCGGTCTGCATGCCCCTTATGTCTCGTTCCCGTTCCACCCACATCATTGGCAGGCCCGGAACCGCCAAATCCACCACCATGGCTCGAATGATATTAGACGACATTGACAAGGGGATGGGTGTGGCCGTGCTGGATCCCCATGGAGACCTTATTGAAGATCTTCTTTGCCTGATAAAGGAAGAGCATGTTGAAAAAACGATCTACTTTGATCCCGGAAACCATGATCATGTTCCTTTGTGGAACTGTCTCAAGAGAAATCGCGGGCAGGATGTAACCCGTACCGCAGATGACATTGTGGCTGCGTTCAAGAGCGTGGTTACGGGATGGGGGGATCGATTAGAGCACCTGCTCAGGCACGGCCTCTATGCCCTTCTTCAGCTACCCGGCAGCACTCTTTTGGATCTGTCTGACCTTCTTCGCCGCGGGAGCGAAGAGAGCGAGCGGCTCCGCAAAGAGATCATCAAGGTGGTGGATAACCAGACCGCCCTCCGATTCTGGCAAGAGGATTTCCTGAATTATTCCAACGAGGCCCTTGGCCCTCCAAAACATAAACTGAGCAAGCTTCTCGTCTCCGGCACGGTCGCCCTGATGCTGTCCCAGCCGGAGAACGTCATCGATTTTCGTCGGATCATGGACGAAGGAATGATTTTTCTGGTAGACCTTTCCACCATAGGCTCAGAAGTCCGGGAGATACTGGGGTGTTTTATTTTATCGCTTTTCCATCTTGCCGCCTTGGGCCGGAGTGACACCAAGGAAAAAGAACGTAAACAGTTTTTTCTTCATGTAGATGAGGCCCATCGCTTCCTGACCCCCGCAATGGAAGACCTCATTTCCGAGACGAGAAAATTCAATGCCAGCCTTACCTTGGCCCATCATTACCTCAGCCAGTTTGGCACCAAGAAGATTGACGCCTTATCCAGCGTGGGTACGACCATCATCATGAATGTGGACGGTAAAGATGCCCGCTATTTGACCAAGGACCTTAACGGCCTTGTTCGAAGCGATGACCTCGTAAATCTAAAACTTGGCCAGGCAGTCGCCCGTATCGGAATAGACATCGTAAAGGTGGAGTTGTCCGGCCCTCTGGAAATTCCCGAGCGACATTTTAGAGATGCCATTATAGAGCGCTCCTACAGGCAATATTACAAACCGGTGCATGTGGTCCGTGATCTCATCCGGCAAAGGAACCGGCGTTGGGATCTCCACCATAGTCCTTTGACCCCTGTCCAAAGTGAAGCACCCGAGGAGTTCACCTATGAGGAGTTCTGATACCGATCATTCGGCAGACAAGGCCATCGATGCCATCATGATGCTCCTCGATGGAAAACAGATGGCTAATGAAATTGATGACCCCATCGATCAGGCGGCACAGGCATTTCGATGGGAGACCGAAGAAGGTTGTTCCCATTGTGACTTCAATAGAATAATCGGCAGGTTTGTTTCCCACGTCTACAAGACCGGGCTTCGCCTTCCCCGACACCTTTCCACCGAAGAGGCCCTTGCCGAGGCCGTTTCCCTGCTCAGAAAAAATTACCCGGGCGCTCACGACGATGGTTATGATGTGGCGCTCATGGATGCCTCTGACACCAAACTGGAGGGAATGGAGCTGATATTGTCCCGATTGGCAGAATCCATAAAGGAGGTTGAGAGGGAAAAGTATATGGAGTGGGTTTTCATCGACAATGTTGACCAACTGGACTGGAATGCCAAACTGCGTATCGCGGCTGTTTATCGGAAACGAAATACAGAATTCTTTCCCCCTGATTTGCTCGCCTTGAATCCATCCCGACTGGCACATCATTTATGGTATTTCATTAAAAACTCTCTTTAGGGTGAAATGCATCCCTTTTTTCATCCGCTTAATGTGGTGAAAGCTTTGAACCTTCCTGTTAGGGAGGTTCGTTCAGGCCTTTTCACTGAGCGGAGGAGAAAATGGACACAACCAGCAAAAGGACGAACACAGAAAAGGTGGCGATTTTCAGATCGTGTTTTTCCGGGCTTAGCAACGTCTACGGAACATATGATCTCAAAACCGCCCGGGCAAGACAGGTGAAAGAACCGGTTACGAACGAGGTGCTTCTGGCCCATCTTACCGGGAAACAACCGTACGGAGTGTACCTCCTGGTCAAGGATCGAACCCGAGCCATCGCCGTTGATTTTGATACAAAAGACCGTACCGCACCATCGGAATTTGTCGGCAGGGCGAAGCATTATGGGCTTTCCGCCTATGTCGAGGCCAGCAAATCGAAAGGCTACCATGTATGGATCTTTTTTGATGAAAATGGAGTTCAGGCACTCAAAGCACGGATGGTAGCGCAACATATTCTCGAAGAAATCGAACTGCCCCAAACAGAGATATTCCCCAAGCAGGACAAACTGGGCGGTGATATGCGCTACGGCAATTTCATTAATGCCCCTTTGTTCGGCCCGCTCGTCCTCCAAGGGAAAACCGCTTTTGTAGAACCCGCAGAGTTTAGCCCATACCCTGACCAGTGGAGCTTTCTTGAATCGGTAGAGCGATCCAGTGAACGGGTTCTGGATGAGGTAATTGAGCTCAACGAGCTATCGGCCAAAAAAGAGGTCTTGTCTTCGGAGCACTCCTCACAAAAGACCGGTGAGGGCACATTCGCTCTTCCGCCTTGTGCGGTCAGGATTCTTAAGGACGGCGTTTCCCAATACCAGAGGGTTGGGTGTTTTAGGCTTGCAGTACATCTAAAGAGACTGGGTCTGCCCTACGATATGGCAGTAGCGGCGCTTAAGACATGGGCATTGAAGAACAGACCTATCAATGGAAAAGAGGTCATCCATGAGTCGGAGATCTTGGCCCAGACATCATATGCCTTTAAAAGTTCATATTCAGGGTATGGTTGTAGCAGTGCAGCCATAGAGCCTTTTTGTGAAGTATTCTGTTCAGTTAGGCAATGGAAGGATAGCAAAAAGCAGATTTCTTCTGAGGAAGATCCTCGGGCACTGATCCAATCTAATGGTCGTAAACACAGTTCTTCATAGAAAGGCATCGGAATGGAAGAGTATCTTACCACAGTCGAACTCAGCGAACGTATAAAGATGGCACCCGGTACCATCCGGAATCTCGTTTGGAAAAATGAACTCAAAAAGAATGTCCATTATCTTAAGCCTACATCCAGAAAACTTCTTTTTGTATGGAGCGAAGTTCAACAATGGTTGCACCGCAATTCCGGTGGTTACCCTCGATCAGACAATCGCCCAAAGGGTTTGATAAACATATGACCTCTATTCTATTGACCTCCTCTTCCGGTTCGTGTTAGCCATGTTATGGTGATATCCGGACAGAAAGGAGGTGGTTGAAGAAGCGGAAAGGGGGCTTTTTGTGGAAAGATTAAAAGTCATCGAAATATCCCGTTACCGCACGGATGAAGAGAAAAAGAGAAAGCGTAGTCTGCTAAATGCGGGAAAAAAAGGAAGGGTTTATAGCCGTAGTGGAAAATTGTGGGTGGATTTCCGGTATCTGGATGAACGTGTACGCGAACCGTCCGGTCTGAAAGACACCTCATCCAATCGAAATATCGTTCGTAAGCAGCTTGATCTCGTAGTAGCCGAAATTGAAAATGGTGTATTTGAATTTTCGGAAAGGTTTCCTTGCAGCAAAAAGAAAGCGTATTTTGCCATACTGGAAGGAAAGAACGTCGTAAAGGACCCTGATGAGGTGCTATTTGGGGAATATGTAAAGAAGTGGTGGGATGAAATGGAACCAGGGATGAATTTCAGTCAAGTCAAAGACTACACCACCATTCTCAAAATGCACCATCTCCCCTACTTTAAAGATACATCTTTTAAGGAGATCTGCTCGAAGGTTGGGATGAAAAAATTTGTCGCGAATCTCAAGAGCAAGAAAAACCGGTACGGACAGCCCATTTCGGGAAAGACAATTCAGAATGTCATGATCCCGTTGCGGATAATCGTAAGAGATGCGATAGATGAATACGGCTGGACCGATCTTCCGGATCCATTTTCAAGGCTCAAGCTCCCGAAAGTGAGGAAAATCAGGATATTTCCCTTCAGCTTTGAGGAGTGGGAAACGGTCATGAAAATCATGCTGCCCTGGTACAAACCCTACTTCGATTTCGCGATTCAAACAGGCCTCAGGCCTTCTGAGCAGGTTGCACTCAAATGGAAAGCAATTGATAATGAGTATATCCATATTGAGTTAAGCAGGGTGCGCAACAGAGAAAAGTCTGACCTTAAGACCGAAGAAAGCAGACGGAGTATCAAAATCAGGCCGAGCATTAAGAAATGTTTGAAGCAGCAAAGGGCACTAAATCATTACCTTGATAGCCCGTATGTGTTCGTAAATACGGAGGGAAGGCCGATCCTCCAGGATAAGCTCAGGGAAGTATGGGCAAGGGTTTTGAAGAAAACGGACATTAGATACCGACGTATGTATGAAACCCGACACACCTTTGCATCCTGGGCGCTGGCGGCCGGTGAAACACCGGAGTGGGTAGCCAGAACCCTGGGGCACGTCGACACTTCCATGGTCTACAGAACGTATGGCCGCTATATCCCCAACCTCACAAGGCAAGACGGTTCCGCCTTTGAGAGACAGTATATGGAGGCCGCCAATGAAAAAAGACAACCGATTTAGACACAAAATAGGCACAATTTTGGGCACAATCGCCTATTTCGGGGTTGCCTTATTGACTCAACCTATTGATATTGCTTGAAATATTATTGGTGGAGGCGGCGGGAGTCGAACCCGCGTCCGAAAATATTCCACTCAGATCTCTACATACATAGCCCAGTATCTAAACTTCGCCTTTGGGGTCGCAACTGAGCAAGCCGGCCAAAGACTAACCTGTATTTATTTTCGCCTCACCGTTTCACAGGTAGAAGGGATCGGCTAGCCTACTAGTCGACGCCTTATCCGGTCTCGCAGGCAAAGACCGGTAAGACGCTAGCCATTTATGCGGCTAGAGCATACGCGTAATCGTCTGCGTTTGTGTTTCGCCCAACCGTTTAACGAGCAGTCGGAACCTCGGTATGCAATCTAAGCTTCAGTTATCCCCGTCGAAACCGTTTCGCCCCCTATGTTGTTTTTTACGTTTTTGAATACCAGGATAAAACCCCTTATCAACAACGACCATAAGGTAACCACTCCCGAAAAAAAGTCAATAGCCGACTTTCTTTATGCAGCCTTGAAGCACAAATACAATCCGTAGGCTATGGTTTCCGGTGTGTTTTCTCAAACGGGCAACATGACGGGAGATAATTGTCGGGCACATTTGGAAAAAAAAGGAAAACCGGACATTTCCCTTTTCATAACGACTCTGGAAGATTTTACTTGATCCAAGCAACAAGATAAATATAAAATATTTATTTAAAGTATGGTCATTGAGATACACATGCGGCTTTATCAAGGAAAAACAGGGGAAAGCAATGAGCAAAATACTGGCGGTGGACAACGACCCGTTCATCCTTGAATTCCTGAAAGATATCCTTTCAAATGAAGGCCATGAGGTTCTCACCGCAAAAGATGGGCTTTACGCCGTTGATGTCCTGGAACAGCATACCCCCGACATTATCATTGTCGACTTGATTATGCCCAATATTGACGGAAAGCGGCTCTGCAAAATTATCAGGGGGATGCGAAAGCTGGAAAAAGTCTATCTCATTGTCCTCTCCGCTACCCTTGAAGAACCAGCTGACCTGAAAGCATTGGGAGTAGACCAATGTATTCCAAAGGGCGCTTTTGAAGAAATGAAGCGGAATGTGCTTTGCGTCGTCAACCATCGACGACCCGCGACCCCGGCAATATCTTCAGACCAAAAGACGCTGAAAAGAGAATGTGTATCTTCAAAATCAATCACCAGTGAATTATTTTCCCTCAAAAAACACTTTGAGATTATATTTGAAAGGATGACCGAGGGCATCCTCGAAATTTCAGAAGACGGCCGGGTTGTCTACGCCAACCCCGCCGCCATTGTCATCATTGATCTTCCTGAAGAAAAACTCCTTGCATCACCTGTTTTAGAGATATTCCCGACGAATTACCAACGGCCGGTTTCAGAACTTATTGCCGCCATTGGTGAGAACGCAAAAAACAGCACCGAAGATATTCTCGTATACATGAACTCATACCATTTGATGATCAAGGCCCTGCCCATCAACGAAAATGGATCTTCATCGGTACTGATTCTAAATGACGTCACCCTGCAGAAGCAAGCCGAGGCATCCCTCAAGAGACGCAACCATGAACTTGAACTCCTGAACATGGCCGGTCGCACATTTAACTCCAGCCTTGATCTGGACCGCGTACTCGTTACGGTCCTGGAGGAATTGCGCCGCCTGATGGACGTACTGGGCAGCACGATCTGGCTTCTGGAACCGGAGACTGAAAAACTGGTATGTCGGCAGGCCGCCGGGCTTTGCGCCGATGTCCTCAATGGATGGTGTCTGGAACCCAGGCAAGGGCTGGCAGGTTGGGTTGCCCACCACGGTAAACTCTTGAATGTCTCGGACACACGCATCGATTTTCGCCATTTCAAAGGGGTCGATGGCTCAACAGGTCTGGAGACCCGATCCATCCTCAGCGTGCCATTGATCGCCAGGGGAAACCTCATCGGCGTCGTACAGGTGGTGGACACGGCGCCGGGAAGGTTCGATATCAACCATCAGACGCTTCTGGAGTGGTTGGCGGCATCCGCCGCCACGGCCATTGAAAATGCAAAGCTTTATCAGATCGCTCAACAGGAAATCGCGAAGAAGGAAAGGGCCAAGGCGGATCTGGATGACAGCGTCAGAAAGCTGAATCGGATATTAAACGGCACCATTCAAGCCATCGCCCTAATTGTGGAAAGAAAGGACCCTTACACGGCCGGACATCAGCGGCGGGTATCCGTGCTGGCGCAGGCAATCGCTGAAAAAATGGGGCTTTCAGAGGAACAAATTGAGGGTATTCGCATTTCAAGCCTCATTCATGATATCGGCAAAATGGCCATTCCAGCGGCCATTCTCAGTAAACCGGGGATATTGGACAAGGAGGAATTCGCGCTGATCAAGAAACATCCACGGGTCGGTTACGAGATATTAAAAGAGGTTGAGTTCCCCTGGCCTGTATCCCAAATCGTTTACCAGCACCATGAGAGACTGGATGGATCCGGATATCCGCAAGGGTTATCCGGTGATGAAATTCTTTTGGAAGCCAGGATATTGTGCGTGGCGGACGTGGTCGAAGCCATGGCCTCCCACAGACCGTACCGTGCCGCCCTCGGCATTCCAGTGGCCCTTGAGGAAATCAACCGGCAAAAGGGAATATTTTATGACCCTGAGGTGGTAGACGTATGTTCTCTTATCTTCGAAGAATCGGATTTTTGTTTTGAATAAGGCAGGCGCAGGCATTTCTTGCTGAGGCCCGAACAAAACACCTTTTTTATTTGGAGGATTACCCATGAAAAAAATGCATTTGACAGTTTCAGCCCTTGTTATGGTCGCTTTTCTCTTTTCCACCGTTCAAGCCGGGGAAGACGTTTCCCAGGTGCTGCTTGAAAACTATAAGGCCTGTACACCCGTCCCGCTGCCCTCATCCGCCATACCGGGTCTCACCGTCAATCAGGCCTACGAGATCCAGAACCGGTTTGTTTCAAGGCTCATAAAGGACGGGGCCGTGATAGCCGGCTACAAGGCCGGACTCACCAGCCCGCCGGCACAGAAGAAATTCAAGGCGCCGGGACCGGTCACAGGGGTCCTGCTTGAAAATATGCGGATTGCAGACGGAAAGGTTTCGAGCAAACCCTACACCAGGTTGATGCTGGAGGTGGAGATCGGCTACATCCTGAACCAGGACATGAAAACACCCACTACCCCTCAAAACGTCAAAGAAATGGTCGGCGCCATATTGCCCGCGGTTGAAGTGCCGGACCTGAATTTTGCCACCTTCAAGGGCCTTGCCTTTACAGACATCATTGCGGACAACGTGGGCGCCAGAGGGTATATTCTCGGGAAAGAACAACCCGTCGACAAAGTAGATCCCAATACGGTCACCGGTCAATTGTTCATGAATGAAAAAGCCATGGGTCCCGCGATTCCGGGAAGAGCAGCCCTCGGGGACCAGTGGAAGGCGCTCTCATGGGCGCTGAACAATGTGCTGGCCAATGGCGGCGACATCAAGAAGGGGATGGTGGTGATCACGGGCTCACTGGGCAAAATGTATCCCGGCAAGCCGGGCAGCTACAAAGCCGTTTACACCGGCGGCCTAGACAACCTGGAATTTACGGTTCAATAACATCTCTCACGCCATGGGATTCTTCTCATGGCGCTTGGAGCAAAATAGAGATTGATTCGCGTCCAAAGACCCAGTTGGCTCTCGACATAATCTAACGAACGCCCGTTATGTTTAAACTATCGATTTTCCTGTCGAGGAGGCTCTTCTTCTCATTGCTTCGGCTTCTTTAGCCAATTCCTTTAGAAGATCGATTACCCGCCATCCTTCGGAAATCGGGGTAACAGTGGCCCATAGCTGGCTCGGCATCCCGCTTTCCCTGTAACCTTTTATAAGACGGTGCAGCTCTTCCTGGGTTAATCCCGACATGATTACGGCTCTGCCGAGACGGGAATCTTCTCCGGCGCCGTGCCCATCATCACACATCAGAATCTCGTTGATGCACTGCTCGCCCTCATTTTCGCCAATAAATACCAGAGGAAGATCATTCAGCGCCGTTTCCTTTAGACATGCCGCAAGACCATCCTGTTCCTTTGCGGGATAGCCGCACACCAGAAGCTTTCGCGGCCCATACATCCTCTCCGTTGTCTTCTCCACCCTTGTAAATGTTCCCTTTTTGCTGCTCATAACCCCTCCCACATCAATCAGTACTTCTGTAGGACATTAGGTAACCGTAAACCGTGAACGGTTACTTTTATAGCATGAGGAGATTTCAATGGCAATCAGAATGACTTTGGCGCCGGAAAACACAAAAGGCAATTAAAGAAACTAAAATCGAAGGGCCTCCTAATACAATAAGCCTTGACACCACTGAGAAATCTTCTTATGAAATTACAACCTTCAATTTGCGCCTTTGCGTAAGCAAAAAAATAGCCGTCAGGAGTAGAAGCCCGTGCAAGAAAATTATTTCCTCTATTATGGTGAAAAAAAGAAAGCATTTACCCTGCCGCCGGCATGGACGATATTGGAACATCCCAATATCACGGAGGAAACACCGACGACATCCATCGAAGATCTGGTAAAAAACGCTCTGAACACACCCGTAGGGTCCCCCACCCTTTGCGAGATGGTGGAAAAAGATGCGGAAGTGGCGATTCTGGTGGATGATCCGGCCCGCACGACACCGGTTGACAAAATGCTCCCCCCCATTCTCGATGCCCTTCTGGAAGCCGGGGTCAGACGGGAAAACATCACCATCGTGGTGGCCCTGGGGACCCATCGCTTTGCCTCGGAAAAAGAGCTTGAAGCCAAGATCGGAAAGACCGTTCTTCGAAAATACCGGGTGGTGCAGCATGACTGTCATGCCGACAACCTGGTGTCCATTGGAAAGCTTTCCACGGGATGTGAAGTCGCCATTGACCCGGTTGTGGCCCGGGCTCAACTTAAAATCGGTATCGGAAGCATCTTTCCCCACCCCATGAACGGATTTGGGGGCGGCGCCAAAATTTTGTTTCCCGGGGTCGCCGATTTCAAGTCCATCAGCGAACACCATTTTCATTATACGCCGGCGCCGGGATGCATTCTGGGGCATACCGAGCAAAACCCCTTCCATCACGAAGTCTGCCGCATGGCAGAAGCGGCGGGGTTAAACTTTATCGTCAATGGCGTCTTTGACGCCCGCGAACGGGTCGTTGACGTGGTAGCCGGTGATTTCAGAAAAGCCCACCTTGCGGGCATCGAAAAAAGCAAACGAAACTATGCTTTTCACATGAAAACACCCGCGGATGTGACCCTTGTTTCAGCCGATCCCTACGATGAAGGCCCCCAGATCATAAAACCCATCATTCCCGCTTCCCTCATGACCACCCAACCCGGAGGCGCCGTCATTGTTCTGGCCCGATGCCCGGGCGGCATACCCGAACCCATGCTGCGTTCATTTGATAAAATTTTCGAAACCCACCCGGAACATCCGGGCCGCTATGCGGTAAACGCCTTCAAATCGGCCAAACCCATGGCCGAAGGGGCCATCGACTTCAACTGCGCCATTTTCTTTGCTTTGGTCTGCGCTTCCCGCACCCGCATCACCATCGTCAGCGAAGATCTGGACGAAACCGCCGTAAACCGGCTGGGCTTTCATTATGCCCCCACCCTGGCAGCCGCCATCAGCGAAGAACAGAAAAGAAAACCCAACGCCACGGCAAACATATTCCCCCTGGGGGGCCTGCTGTTGCCCCTGACCCCGGCTTTGGACAATTTATACAATTTTTGATTGAACAGACAAAATGAGGAGTTGACATGAAGAAACAGGAGATTTTTTTAGGAAACGGCGCCATTGCACTGGGATTGATGGAGGCAGGGTGTCAGGTGATGACCTCCTATCCAGGCACGCCCAGTTCCGAGATACTGCCCGAAGTGATCCGTCTGGTGAAATCGGAAGGACTGAACACTTACGTGGAATGGTCCACCAACGAAAAGGTAGCTTTGGACAATGCCTTTGCAGCGGCCATTTCCGGCAAAAGAGCCGCATGCTGCATGAAACAGGTGGGGCTCAACGTGGCCGCCGACACGCTCATGAGCGCGGTTTACATGGGAACCGTGGGAGGGTTGGTCATTATCTCCTGCGATGATCCGGGGCCCCATTCCTCCCAGACCGAGCAGGACACCCGGTTCATGGCACGGCTCGCCAAAATTCCGATCCTGGATCCGGCAACACCCGAGGAGGCCAGGCTCATGGCAGGCCTTGCCATGGAGCTCTCGGAGGAATTCCGCATCCCTTTTATCTTAAGACCGGCGATTCGTGTTTGTCACGCCCGGCAAAACCTCACATGGGACACGTTGGCGAATAACACGCGCAAGGCCTCTTTTGAAAAAGATCCGGGCCGCTGGGCCGCGACCCCCCGATTCCGGTTCATTCTCCATGGGGAACTGAATAAAAAGCTCGAGGCCATTGGGGAACGATTTTCCACCCTTTCCGCCATCAATTATCACAACCTGGAATCCGGAAAAACATACCCCCTGGGCATCATCGCCGGCGGCGTGCCCTTCGCCGCCATCCGGGACATTTTATCCGATGAGAAGAGAAACGACATTCCCCTGTTGAAACTGGGCGCCCCCTACCCTCTTCCCAAGGGCCTGACCGATGCGTTCATGGCGGCCTGCGAAAAAGTACTGGTGCTGGAAGAAACCGACACCCTCATCGAATATCTGCTGGGGGACCACCGGAAAGTACTCGGCCGCATTTCGGGTCATGTACCCTCTCAGGGAGAACTGCTGCCCCAGGTGATTTTTGATGTCACAGCCCGGGTCCTTGAAGAACTGAACATAGAACCCTTCGTTCCAAAAGAAGATTACGGGGTTTTACAACTGGTCCAAAGCCTGGATTTGCCCATTCGAAAACCGACCCTCTGCGCGGGGTGTCCCCACCGGGCCTCCTTTTTTGCCATTCGAAAGGCCCGGCCCAAGGCCATCTTCACCTCGGACATCGGGTGCTATACCCTGGGACTCAACCTGGGCGCCGTGGATACGGTGCTGGACATGGGGGCCGCCATCACCATGGCCTCGGGCTTTTACCATGCCTACAAGCAGGACGGGGTGGAACAACCGGTGGTGGCCACCATCGGGGATTCCACCTTTTATCACTCTGGCACGGCGGGGCTTATCAACGCCGTGTACAATGACGCCCGGTTCATCCTGGTCATCCTAGACAACCTTATCACCGCCATGACCGGCATGCAGCCCACCCCCGGCATCGGCATCCGCGCTGACGGCAGCAAAGGAAAAGCCATTCCCCTGGAACGGGTGGTCAAGGGATGCGGCATCGATTTCATCGAAGCAGTGGATCCCTATGACACCGTAAGCATGGGCAAGCTCATAAAAAAAGCCGCCCAATATACGGAGTCCCCCGAGGGCGGTATTGCGGTCATCATCGCCCGCCATCCCTGCGTCATTGCTTACCGGGGAGAAGCGATTCCGGAGCGCATACCGGTCGCCATCACCGATGACTGCACAGAATGCAATTTCTGCCTGGACCGGTTTGAATGCCCGGCCCTCTACCATGACGAACACCTGGGCCGAACCAATATCAACCAGGCCCTGTGCGTTCAATGCGGCGTATGCCTGCAAGTCTGCCCCAAGGGGGCCATTGTGAGGATTGCGGAATAATTTTCGTTCGCGCCGTTTGCAAATAACATCAAATAAGAGGAACATAATGGAAAATATAAACATGATATTCTGCGGTCTGGGTGGACAGGGCATCCTTTTCATGACCAAGATTTTTGCCCGGGCGGCCCTGGACAAGGGACTTGCCACCCTGGGCGCCGAAACCCACGGCATGGCCCAGCGGGGAGGATCCGTGGTTTCCCATCTCAAACTGGGAAAGATGGCAAGCAGCCTGATCCGGGACCAAACGGCCCGGTTCCTCCTGGCCCTGGAAGAAAATGAAGCCTATCGGAACCTGCCCTTCCTGGCGCCAGGGGGAAGCATTTACGTCAATGCTGAAAGCAACGACTTTCCCAGAAAGGAAGTGAGGCACTATCTTGAACAACAGAACATTTCAGTCCATGCCTTCCCGGCTCAGAAGACAGCCGCGGACTTAGGCAATCCCATGTCCACCAACCTGGCGCTCATGGGCTTTTTTACCTCTCTTGAGAATGAACCCTTTACCTGTGATGAATTGCGCAATACTATTATTGCCGTAAGCCCTGACCGTTTAAGGGAGAATAATCTCAAGGTTTTTGACGCGGGATATGGTTTTTAGCGGTTAGCTGTTAGCTGTTAGCATTGAAAAGCGAAAAGCTAACGGCTAACAGCTTCTGGAGGGATGCCGGTTTGAAAAAAATAAGTCACTTCATCGATCGACTTGAAAGAGCCACCCTGGTATGGACGATTCTGGGACTGGCCTTGATCGGGTTTATACAGGTGTTCGCCCGTTACCTGTTCAACTACAGCTTCACCTGGTTTGAAGAGCTGGGCCGTTACCTGGGCGTATTTGTGGCATTCCTGGGTGGCGGCATCGGCGTCAAAACCGGCAGCCATTTCACCATGGACCTCATCGTTATGCACCTGAACCGGCCCTGGCAACAGTTGCTCAAATCCGCCACCAGCATTCTCTCCGCCCTCTTTTTTGTACTCGTGGCCTATTATTCCTGGAGAATCGTGATCCGCATGTACGGATACGAAACCACCTCCCCGGCCATGGAGATACCCATGTACGTGGCCTACCTGCCCATTCCGTTTTTTTCCATGGTCATGGGCTTTCGGTTTTTTACCGCGGCCGTCAATTTTCTCAAGGAATTGGAACCCAAAGGGCCTGGAAAACCGGCCCGGGAGGCAACCCCATGACCCTGACCATCTGCCTCTGCTTTGCGCTGTTGCTCCTGGCGGGCGTTCCCATCGCCGTGATCCTGGGCATTACCACCACGGTCACCCTTTATCTGTTTTCCAATACCCCCCTTCACATTCTGACCCAGCAACTGTTTAACGCTCTGGATAAATTCGTCCTTCTGGCCATCCCCTTTTTCATCGTTGCGGGAAGCATCATGACCAAGGGGGCCATCGCCCGGCGGTTGATCGATTTCATCAATGCCCTGGTGGGATGGTTTCCGGGGGGCCTGGCCATTGCGGGAGTCCTGGCCTGTATCTTTTTCGCGGCCATTTCCGGATCTTCTCCGGCAACGGTGGTGGCCATCGGCTCCGTCATGATTCCCGCCCTCATCAAGGCGGGCTACGGCGAAAGATTTTCACTGGGGTTAATTACCGTGTCCGGCTCACTCGGCATTGTCATTCCCCCATCCATCCCCATGATCCTCTATTGTCTGGTAATGAACGTCTCCGTGGCCGAGATGTTTATGGCAGGCGTTCTGCCGGGACTCCTGATCGGCGCGGCCCTCATCGCCTATACCTATGTGATTGCCAAAAAGCATAACTGGCGCATCGAAAAAAAGGCATCCCTCAAGGAAATCATCCGAACGGCAAAACGGGGATTCTGGGCGCTCCTGTTGCCCATCATCGTTCTGGGGGGCATCTACTCGGGGGTCTTCACCCCCACGGAAGCGGCCGCCGTCAGCGTCATCTATGCCCTCCTGGTTGAGATGCTCATATACCGGGAATTCGGTCTCAAGGACCTGACCTCCGTCTGCCAGGAAGCGGCCATCCTGTCCGCCTGCCTGCTGTTCATCCTGTCCTGCGCCATGACCTTCATCTGGCTGTTGACGGCGGAGCAAATCCCCAACCAGCTGGCCGACCTCATCATGCAATACATCCACAGTCCCTGGATGTTTCTGCTGACGGTCAACATTCTTTTTTTGATTCTGGGCTGTTTCATGGATGATGTGAGCGCCATGCTGGTGCTGGCGCCCCTGTTCCTGGAAACCCTCAACCGATACGGCATCGACCTGGTTCACTTCGGCGTGGTCATGGTGCTGAACATTCAAATGGGCATGCTTACGCCGCCCTTCGGACTGAATCTTTTCGTATCATCGGGCATTACCGGAAAACCGCTTACCCGCATCGCGCAAGGGGTCATGCCCTTTCTGGTGATCATGCTCCTTTGCCTGCTGGCAGTCACCTACGTGCCGGCCATTTCGCTGCTGCTGCCCAACTGGCTGCTGCATTAAAACGATCCCTTACCAGGGCGGTTTTCCCCCGCTTTATGGTTTCGCCCGCCGGATCGGGATTTCGATTGCGCTCCCGAGCGTCTGCCCGAACCGGCGCCTTTCGCCTTACGGATTTTCGCACGCTGTTTTGAGGCATTTCTTGTGACGACGATCTCTTTGATGTCCTTGTCCGCCTGTTTTTCACTGGACGGGCTGTCGGGGCGAAATAGAACAAAATCCGGGACATCGCTGTCTACGGTATAACCATCAACCTTTTCCACCGGAATCTTCTGCTTCAGCAATGCTTCAATAGCCTGGAGACAAGACTTTTCATCGTGAGAGACCAGGGAAACGGCAATACCGCTAACACCCGCCCGACCGGTGCGACCGATGCGGTGAACATAATCCTCTGGGATGCCGGGCATATCGTAGTTAACCACATAGGGCAGATGGCTGATATCCAGGCCCCTTGCGGCCACATCCGTCGCCACGAGGATGCGGATCTCGCCGTTCTTGAACTCTTTTAGCGTACGCGTCCGGAAAGACTGGCTCTTGTTGCCATGCAGGGCAACGGCATTGATCCCTTTTGCCGCAAGTTTCTCCGTAAGCTTGTTTGCCCCGTGTTTGGTGCGGGTAAAGACCAGTACCCGGGTCCAGCGTCCCCGGGTGATCAGGTGAGTGAGGAGCGCCCGTTTATTGGAGCGGTCCACCAGGTGTACCTTCTGAACAACAGATTCCGCCGCCGTATGCTCAGGCGTCGCCTCGATATATTCCGGATCCAGCAGTATCTTTCCGGCAAGATCCCGGATCTGCTGGGTGTAAGTAGCGGAAAACAGCATGGTCCTGCGTTCAGTTGGAACAAGATCGAGGATTTCGGAGATCTCCTCACTGAATCCCAGATCCAGCATTCTATCCGCCTCATCGAAAACCAGAAACTCGATACGGGAAAGTTTCAGATGCCTCCCGCCGGCAAGATCCAGCAAACGACCCGGCGTGGCCACAAGGATGTCGATACCGCGCCGCAGCCGATCAATCTGCGGATGAATGCGAACCCCGCCATGAACAACGGTGCATCGAAGGGAGACCCGCCTGGCATAGCCCTTGATGCTCTCTCCCACCTGAAGCGCCAATTCCCGCGTGGGGGTCAAAACCAGCGCACGGGGATGTCGCCCGCTGCCCTTCCGGCGACTCAGCATTTCAACCAAAGGGAGTGCAAATGCGTCTGTTTTTCCCGTTCCGGTCTGAGCGCGGGCAAAAACATCCCGTCCATCAAGAATAAAGGGAATGACCTGGGTCTGAATGGGAGTGGGGGCAAGGTAACCCTTGGTTTTAACGGTTTTAAGCAGTTCGACCCGAAGGCCAAGTTGGTAAAATGACATAACATCATCCTATCATAAACATAATGTAGATCTCAGGGCTTGACGATGACCGGCAACCCTTCCGGTCTGCTTTACTATGGGAACCATTCACGGCGCCTCATTTTTTATCCAGCACATTCCGAACCGTCTCCGCCATCACCCGTTTCAAAAGAGGCTTTATGACAAATGCCCGTATTCCCAAGCGTCTTGCCTTCTCTTTTGAAATCAGTTTGCTGTGTCCGGTACAAAGGATAATCGGGATATCAGGGCGAATCTTCATCAACTCCAAAGCCAGTTTGTCGCCCGTCATATGGGGCATGGTCATGTCGGTAATCACCAGATCGTAACGGTCGGGCGCCGCCCGGAACAGTTCCAATGCCTCGATACTGCTTCTGGTGGCAACCACCTGATATCCCAGCCAATCCAGCATCTGCTCCCCCACATCCACCAGGGCCTGCTCATCATCAACCAGCAGAATGCGCTCGCTTCCGGTGGGAAGGGGTTCCTCGGACCGGTCTTCCTCCCTTTCCTCCGCCAGAATGACGGGTAAATACACATGGAAAGTGGTGCCCTCCCCGGGTTGGCTGTAAACCGTGATGGCGCCCCCGTGGGCCTTGACAATGCCCTGGACCACGGACAACCCCAACCCCGTTCCCTCTCCCGTATCCTTGGTGGTGAAATAGGGATCAAAGATCCGCTCCATTGTCTCATGACCCATACCGCGTCCGGTGTCACTGACCGTCATCCTGAGGAAGGGACCGGCGGACAAATCCAAATATTTGGCCGCCTCCGTGTCATCCAGTTCCACATTGGCCAGTTCGACCATCAAAACACCACCCTCCGCCTGCATGGCATGACCGGCATTGGTACAGAGATTCATAACCACCTGATGCATCTGGGTGGGGTCCGCATGAACGATACCGCCCCCCATGGCCAGGCGCGCCCTAATCTCAATGGTTGTGGGGAGGGTGGACCTTATCAGCTTCAGGGCCTCCTCAACGATGGTTTTGATCCGCACCGGCCTTTGTTCCTGCTTGTGCCGGCGACTCACGGTCAGAATATGTTCAACCAGCTTTGCCGCCCGGTTTCCCGCTTTTATGATCTGATTCAGATCGCCCATAACGTCGGCCCCTTCAAGGGCCTTCATTTTTGCCAGCTCTGAATACCCGATAATCCCCCCGAGGATATTGTTGAAGTCATGGGCAATGCCGCCCGCCAGGGTGCCGATGGCTTCCAGTTTCTGGGATTGACGCAACTGGTCTTCGAGGCCCTTTCTTTCCGCCTCAATACGCTTGAGTTCGGTGACATCGTGAACGACAACGACGGTGCCGGCCCCTATATCCTGATCGTTTAACGGTTTCGCCGTCAAAACAACATCCCTGAATTCGCCATCACTGCGTTTCAAGCGGGTATTGATGGTTACAATGCCATGTTCTTGCATATGCTCATTTAATTTCTTTCCCACACGGTCGGATTCTTCCTTTGTTTCATAAAGGAAATCGGTTGTTTTGCCCAAAAGGTCCGCCTCGGCATAGCCGAAGCTGACGCACCAGTTTTGGTTTGCACGCCGATACACGCGATCCTTCATGAAACAGATGCCCACCGGCACCGCATCGAAGACGCTCTGAAGGTTGGCTTCACTCTCTAAAACCGCGGCCTCGGCCCGCTTTCGCCGGGTAATGTCCAATAACGTTCCCGAAACAGCGGGCTTTCCATCGAAAATGGTGGCGGTCCCGAATATCTCGACATCGATTATGTCGCCTGTTTTCTTTATCCCCTTGAACGTGTAGTGCGCAAATTCAGTTTCCCCGGAGGTTCTCTTGCGAATCTGCTCCTGAACGGCGGCTTTGTCATCCGGATGCACGAAATTTTGAAAGGACATATGATCGAGGCATTCCTCAGGGGTGCAACCGAAAATTTCAGCAAATTTAGGATTCACATAGCGGAACACCCCGTCTTGAATCAGATAGATGCCCACAAGGGACTGTTCCGTAAAATTGCGGAATTTTTCCTCGCTCTCGGCCAACGAGATTGTGTAATTTCTGAGGGCGCGGTTGTAAATGATGACAATGGGAACGGCCAATAATATGAACAAAAGAACCGTTGCCAGCGATTGCAGCAGACTCTTTTGAAGCAATCCGTTGACATAACTGATGTCATAGTCGGCACATGCAAGATATTTGACACCGCCCGGCGACGTTTCCGGAATCATGACGGTTCGAAAAGTACCCCACTGGTCCGTTACCGTTTTATAAGTGGGGGTTTGCCGGTTGAAAGCCTCGAAGAAGCTCTCGTCTGCTTCCTTGTAGGGATAAAAATAGAAAGTTCCTCTTTTATTTTTAGGATCCGCTGCGATATCGGAAGCGATAAAGAAGAGGTCGTTCCCTATTTTAATGATGGTATAGGCAAATTTATAACCCGTATCTTTAATCAATTTCGTCAGCTTTCGAGAAATATGCTGATCCTCATTCACTGAAACAGCGTTTTCGTTTATGGCTCTGTCATGAAAATCATCCGGCAAAACATACTTCAGAACGGCTGCGCCATTGTACAACTTTGCATCGACGGATGCCATGATTTCGCTTTTGTGATAGATATAATTCAAAACCCCATAGATAAATAAGGCGGTTACATATATAACCACTGAAATCGTGAACAACGCTCTATTTTGAAATTTTATTTTACCCATTATTTTTTCTCGATATCGGCCTTGATCATTCATTCTGCCATTTTGCAAAGGGCGAAAAATTTTTCGCCCCTAGAAGCGGACAACACCAAACACGGTGTCCCACATTGGTCGAAACAATGATCAAGGCCCCTTTTTGTAACCGATTCTTTCGACACTCGAAACATATTCCATCTTCGCATCCTCCTCACGGGCCATCCAAAACCTCTCGGACCGACCTCGCCAGGTTTTCCATTTCAATGGGTTTCTCAATGTATTTCCGAATACCGAGTTCCCGGGCACGCGCCTCCGAGATCCGGTTACTGTACCCGGTGCAGAGAATGATGGGCATGTCGGATCTCACTTTGAGGATTTCTTGAGCGAGTTTGTCCCCGGTCATGCGGGGCATGGTCATATCAGTGATGACAAGGTCGATTTGATCCGGATGGCTACGGAAAAACCTTAACGCTTCGGTAGGATCGGTTTTGGGGATGACCGTATATCCGAGTCTTTCCAATCGCTGCTGATTCAGTTTCACCATTGTTTCTTCATCGTCGACAAACAGAATTCTCTCTTTGCCGGTGGGGAGTTCTCGAAACGCCTTCGGTTCGTCCATGGTCTTCCCTTGAAGCGCCGGGAACAATAGGGTGAATGTGGTTCCTTTTCCCGGCCGGCTCGCAACCGAAATTCCGCCATGGTGGCTATTGACAATCCCGTGAACCACCGAAAGACCAAGCCCCGTGCCTTTGCCCACCTCTTTTGTGGTAAAATAAGGATCAAAGACCCGGTCTATGGCTTCAGGGCTGATGCCGGCTCCTGTATCGCTCACCACCAATTGCACATGGGGCCCGGGATGTAACTCAGGATATGGGGAAGCCGTATCCTCATAGAGCTCCGTATTTTCCAAAGCGACTTCCAGAACTCCCCCCTCATTTTCCATGGCATGCGCCGCATTGGTGCAGAGATTGATCATGACCTGATGGATTTGGGTGGGATCTCCAAGGATCTCGGCCGTGTCGCCGGATACATTGTGGCGGATATCAATACTGGTGGGAATGGAAGCCCGTAGGAGTTTGAGCGATTCAGCGACAACGGATGCCATGTTGAACGTTTTTTGCTCGGTTTCAGATTTGCGGCTGAAGGCCAAAATTTGCCTGACCACCTCTTTTGCCCTCATGCAGGCCTTCCTTACCTCATCCAGGTTTTGCCTGGCGGGATTCCATTCGGGCACATCATCCATGGCCAGTTCCGCATTGCCTAAGATAATTCCCAGCATATTGTTGAAATCATGGGCGATGCCACCGGCCAGAGTCCCGATGGATTCCATTTTCTGGGATTGCCTCAGTTGGCGTTCTAAATTGATCATGGCCTTTTCAGCCTTTTTTTGCGCTGTGATATCTTGTACCAGCCCCATCACTTTTAGGGGGGCGCCCGAATCATCACGCATGACCTCGGCAATGGATTTGATAATCTTTTTATCCGGCCCGGTAATGGGTTGAATTTCAAACTCAATATTGTATGGGATGTTTCTTTCCATCAGATCCATCAGCGCCTGATGAACCCTTTCTCGCTCCGGGATACAGCTCTCAACCTCCTCAGTGGTGAAGTTTTGACTTTCCGGATCAAACCCATAGATTTTTTTGGCTTCGTCAGACCCCCAGAATCTCTCCGTTTTCAAGTCGTATTCCCAATTCCCCACCTGGCCCATGCCTTGCGCTTTTTTGTATCTTTCTTCGTTTTCGCGCAAATTCTCTTCGATTTGTTGTCGAAGCGCAATCTCCCCTTTAAGCCGTTTGTTCCAAAACAAGAAAAACAACACAAAAACCGATGCAACCGCCAAAATACCTAAAATCCACATTAATAAATCGGCTTTACTGATTCCATATTCGTATCGCATGGTAAGCCACTTATTGCGAATGGCGGCATGTTCCTCCGGCGTCATGGCGGCGAGGGTCTTGTTGATGATGCCGGCCAATTCGGGCCAGTCGTTGCGGATGGCCATGGCCTGATTATGGTTGTCAAAGGGCGTCGGCGCCGCGACCTTTATGTTGGCATACCCTTTGGACTGAATCAGATACGTCGTCATCATTAGATTGCCGATATAGGCATCGACCAACCCCGTGGACAAGTCCTTGACCGGTATCTCGGCAAAATTTTCCAATTTGGCTGAAGCGACTTTGAGGTTGATGCCGGGGTAATCCCGTTTCAGCTTTTCATGCATAACATAACCTTCCTGGACCGACACGGTTTTCCCTTTCAAGTCTTCTATTGAACTGACAAAATCCGCGTCCGACCGGGTGAATATCACCCATGGCGCAATAAGGTACTCATCCGTAAAGATCATGTGTTTCTTACGTTCATCGGTAATTTTCGCGGTGGGGACCATGTCCACAACCTCATGCTGTTCGATATAGTTGAGGGCTTGCGGCCAGGTCACTTCGGAATCATTGATATACTGAAATTTAATGCCATTAAGATTGAAGATGTGTGTCAAATAGTCGATGGCGATCCCTCGGATCTTTCCATCCGTCAACATGAATGGCGGCGCATTGCCGATGCGGACCCTGACGGTATGGTTTTCGCTGATCCACGATTTTTCTTCAGGGCTTAACGGTAATGTTGAATCGTCCCCAAAACAGGGGGTCGTGATAAGGATGAATATAATCAAAACCAGATGAATTATCGTTTTTCCCATCATTTTCAGTCCCCTCTCCTTGTTGAAGATTAACGCCGATCAAACTGTTTACGTGCTAAATAAGCTTGCCCTCATCATCATAAATTTCCAAATCCGGATACAGTTTTTTCGCGCATTCCGGACAGATACTGTGGGTAAATTGCGCGTTGGAGTGTTCACCGATATACTTTTCAATCCGATTCCAGTATCCCTGGTCGTCTCGTATTTTTTTACAATTGGCACAAATGGGAATCAACCCGCTCAACAGTTTGACTTTCGAAAGGGCTTCTTTGAGTTCGACAATGAGTCGATCCCGCTCTTGCTCGGCAATATAGATCCGTGCCATGGCATCGACCCGCGCTTTCAATTCACGGTTGGATATGGGCCGTGCGATATAGCCATCCGCACCCACGTCAAGCCCATCTGCTTGCTCAAGAGAGGATGTTTTCGCGCCCGAAATCAAGACCACAAAAGTCGCCTTGAGCGCGGGATCGGACTTGATTTCCCGGCACACTTTTGTTCCGTCCACATCCGGCAACACCACATCCAGCAGGATAAGATCCGGCCGGATTTCTCGCGCGGTTTCCATGCACTGAGCGCCCGTGGAAGCTTCTAACACCTCATATCCCGCTGATTTGACGATTCGCGATGTGGCAAAAAGCACGTCCGGATCATCATCCACTACCAGTACTTTGATACGCTGATTCATTGCTCCCATTCCTTTTGGGGTAATCTAAAATAGACGGTCGTTCCGCTGCCCAATGTACTCTCCACCCATATTTCACCCCCATGCGCTTCGATGATTTTTCGGGTGATCAGCATGCCAAGACCCGTGCTTTTTTCGCCGGCGGTTTTTTTGACGCTGGTTTTTTCAAAGGGTTTGAACAGTTTGTTCATCTCTTCCGGCGGGATTCCCGGTCCCCGGTCCCGGACCGAGAAGGTCATGGCGTGCCGATCACAAGCAAGGCCGATACTGACCTTTGTACCGGGCCCGGTATGCTCGATGGCGTTTGACACCAGATTCGTGATGACCTGTTCGATCTTGGATGCATCCATGGTCATTAAAGGACCGCGGTTTTCGGAACCAACTTGCAGTTCAATCCCCTTTTTGACGGCCTGAAGATGATTTAGTTTGAGGCTTTCCGCCAAAATATCGTCGATATTGACCGGCTGCAGGTCCAGATCGAATTTCCCGGCTTCGATGGCACTGACATCCAGAAAGTCATCCACCAGCCTTTTCATAAAGGAACAGGAGGAATGAATGGTATTGAGGAACCCTTGTTGTTCACCATCCAGCCGGTCAGCCGCCTCTTCCATCAGAAATTCGGAATAGGAGATAATGAGCCCGATGGGTTTGCGCAAATCGTGAGCCGCCATTCCCAGGAACTGGTTTTTTTCCCGGTTGAGCCGCTCAAGCTGCGCATTTTTTTGATGAAGCTGTCTCATGACATTGTTCAACTCCCGGTTCAGGCTCAGCACCTCTTTTCGCATGTGTTCGATCTCATCGGCATCCAGCCTGCCAAAGGTCAACACGTGATCGCCCATTTTGCGAAATGAAAAATAGAAACTTTGCGGCACACCGGATTGCGTCATGAAATGGAGCAGATGTTCCGATGATGCGTCCCCCGTCAAAGCCGCCAGATCGAAGGCTCCGGTAAAATCCACGAACAGGTCCTGAATGTTTTCGCCCGCTACATTGCGGCCGGTGATGGTCTCAGCATAACGGTTTGCCTCTACAATACGGCCCCGTGTCGAGAGAACGAAAAACAACACCGGCGCTTTCCGATCAAAATAGGTATAGGCTTCACGAAGAATCGCCGGGTCATTGACCATGTCATACCCCTTTGATCTGCTTTTCAAGTGCGTCCAGTGAGGGGATGTATTCGGTGCCGGAATAACGTGTCATGACACCCTTTCCGCACCATTTGAAGGCTTGACCGCCAATCAGCAGATCCATGTTTGGAAAATTGGTTTTCACAACATCAATACAGCGCTCCAAATTTTCCATGTTGGAAAAGATGCTGAGGGAAAGTCCCACGAGATCCGGCTTCACCTCCTGGATATATTGGGCCATATCCTCAGCGGGCGTGTTGGCGCCCAGGAAATGCCCGTCCCAACCGTTGAGCTCCAGAATATCCGCGACCATTTTACCACCCACCTGGTGAAATTCATTGGCGCTGCATGAAATCACCGCTTTTTTTCCAATACGATCGGTGGCGAAAATGGCGGGATAGGCAAGATTCAGCAAACTCTCCGTGATGGCGGTGGCCAAATGCTCGTTGGCGACAGTGATGCGATTATTTTCCCACAACTCGCCGACCCTGTACATGCTTCGCTGAAACAGCTTGTCGTACAGCGCTTTGATGTCTATGTGAGCGGCCAGCAGTTTCCGGACAATGTCATGGCATTCCGAACGTCGTCCGGCAAGAAGTGCGCTCAGATAGTTCCGGTAAACGCTTTCCTCGATGATATTTTGATCCGCTGTCTTGTTCATGGTTGCAATCCCCCCTATGGTGCTACCGCCCCGTCAGTTTTTTGGAACATTTCGTTGACGGCGACAACCCACTGCTCTGAAAAACGATCCGCATCCGCCAGCCATCCCTCTCCTTCGCTTTTTTTGAATGCTTCCAGAAAGGGCAGTTGCTGGAGATGAGATGTTACACCATAATAATGATGCACCACAAGAAAAGAAGGGCTTGATAATGAAAAGGACTCAGGTAGTGGAATTGTGTCACATCTTGATCTACTGTCTATTCCTCCAGTTCTTCTTTAACCGCAAGCCCGATCTTTTCCAGGATATAAGGCTTCTTTATATAGTTGCCTGCACCTGACTTCCGGGCCATCTTAACCTCTTCTGTTTCAGAAAACCCGCTGGCTATGATCGCCTTCTGGCCGGGACAAATCTTGATGATCTCCTCGTAGGTTTCCCGTCCGTTCATCCCTTTGGGCATGACCATGTCAAGGACAATCAAATGAAATTGCTTCTCTTTCAGGTATCTAACGGCTTCTTCACCACTTGAAACCGCCTCAGCATTGTATCCCAGCCTGGTCAGCATCCCGCATGCGATCTCCCTTTGCCTCTCCTCATCGTCAACCACCAGGATTTTTTCTCCATGCCCCAAATAATTTTCCAAAGGGATCTTTTCCTTCTCATCGGAAACTTCCTTCCGGGTCACCGGAAAGTAGAGTTCAAACGCAGTTCCCGTCTTGCTGCTCTGTACGTTGATGTATCCCTTATGGTCTTGGACCGTATTCCAAACAACTGCCAAACCCAGACCTGTACCGCTTCTACCCATGACCTTCTTTGTATAGAATGGCTCAAATATCCTCTCAAGATCCTGGGGAGATATTCCGGAACCGTTGTCTGATACCGTCAACATTACATATCGGCCCGTGCGGATACCGACATACCCCTTTAAGGGTTCATCCAGATGGCGATTCATAGTTGAGATGGTAACTGTGCCGGCGCCCTCAATGGCCTCTGATGCATTATTTACAAGGTTCATTAATATTTTCTTGATGTGGATGGGAGAACCGCTCATATTCAAAAGATCCGGGTCCAATTCCGTCTTGAAATGAACAAATGGGTGAGTGTTTTCCAGTTTTCGGTATTCAGGAGATTCCAAATATTCACTGACAATGACGTTGAGGTTCAGGGCTTCTTTTCCCGTTGCCGCCCCTCTGGCTATGGTCAGCAGATCATCCACCACCTCGGCAGCCCTCATCCCGGATTCCTGGATTGTCTTTATGGGTTTCCTGAGCGGGCTGTTTTCAGGTAAATCCATCAGAAGTAACTCCGGATAGCTTACGATCCCTGACAGGATGTTGTTCAGGTCATGGGCGACACCGCCCGCCATAAGGCCAATGGCTTCCATCTTTTGAGACTGGTGTACCTGATTCTGAAGGCGTTTGATCTCCCGCTGGGAAAACACCCACTCTGTCATATCCCGCCCCGTACCGCTGATATAGGGCTCTCCATCGTCAGGTTCAACCAGCGAACTGCGGTAGTCAATGTAGATCTTTTTACCGTTTTTAGCGAAATAGCTTGTGATACCCTCATGGGACCCTTTTGTTTTGATCTGTTCCAGATATACACTTTCAAAAAAAGGCTTCATTTCCGGCTTCATAAAATCCGATGAAGGTCTTCCGATCAACGCATCCTTTTCATAACCAAATGCTTTGCACATAGCGCGGTTAACGGAAGTGAAACGGCCATCGAGGTCCTGGGTGTAAATGAGGTCTGTAATGGAATCAAAAAGGTCGCGAAAACCCTTTTCTGATTTCAACAATCGCTGTTCCGTCCGTTTTTGCTCGGTGACATCCCTCGCGGCGCCGGAAATCGCCACAACTTTTCCGGTCGCATCTTTGACCGGAGATTCATCAATTTCAACCAATACGGTTGTGCCATCCTTTTTAGCTAATTCCAATAGATAAGGGGCCTGTTTCTTGCCCGTGGCAATCCCTTGTTCCGTAATTTCGAGCCCCTTTTGATTAATGGGATTGTCGGTTGCCAATTCCGTCCATTTTCTCATCATCTCTTCCGGAGTATACCCGAGGAGATCGACTGAAGTCTGAGTCGCATATATGAAGGTATGCTCCGTATCGTGGATATAAAACAGTTCATTGCTGTGCTCGATTACGGTCCGAAGTTTTTCTTTGCTCTCCCGCAGCGCTTCCTCTGCCTGCCTGGAAACGGTAATGTCCTGAGTCACCCCTGTCCCTCGGATATATTCATCCTTTTCATTGAAACGAAACTCGGCCTTTGCTCTGACCCACTTCACCTTTCCATCAACTAGCAAGCGATGTTCTATATCATAGAACTTCTTATCAAATGCTGCTTTCCATTCTTTATCAACGTATTCTCTGTCATCAGGGTGGACACAATTCAGGAAGGTTTCATAAGTGAGTTTCGTTCCGATGGGAAGTCCAAATATTCTGTAATTCTCATCTGTCCATAATAGCTCATTTTTCTTGATGTCCAATTCCCACGCGCCGATGTGTCCGATCTCCTGTGCTTTCTGAAGGAGATATTTCTGATTCAGCAGTGCTTCCTCCGCCTTTTTCTTTTCCGTAATATCTCTTGTAATGCCTTGTACGCCAATAAACTTATTATCAATAATTATGGGCGTGCAAGTTATTTCAACAGGAAAAAGATGCCCATCTTTATGGTATTGGTCAACTTCAAGAACAACCGGTTGTATTTCGTTTGGGGCTTTTTGTCTTTCTTCAGCAAATTTCATCATTACTCTTTGGTAAGATTCTTCTGTATAAAATTCCTTCGGATTCATCCCCATTGTTTCTTCAGCAGTCGTACCTGTCATTTTGAAACATGATGGTGATATATAATCAATTTCCAAATTCTCATTGACAGTCCACACAACATCATGCTGGTTTTCAGCTAAGGAACGGAATTTCTCCTCGCTCTTCCGCAATGCCTCTTCCATACGCCTGCGTTCAGTGATGTCACGGACATTGGCAACGATCCCCTGAACCAGGGGATTGTCCAAGAAATTTCGCCCGACGGTTTCAAAATAGCGATAACCGCCATCTTTGTGCTTATGGCGGTAATAAACTGTGACCACTGCTTCGGGATTATTCAACAGTTTTTCAAAACCTCGCTCAACCCGGGGGAGGTCTTCAGGATGAATAATCTCGGCAAAGGGCCTTTGAAGCTCTCCGACCGTATACCCTGTGATTCTTTCCGCCGAAGGGCTAATAAACTTTTGTTCTCCGTTTTTGTTTATAAAAACCAGGATGTCGGAAGAATAATTCACCAGTAGGGAAAAAAATTGTTTCTGCCACCACAGCAATTCTTCCGTCTTTTTGCGCTCAGATACAGCTTGCTCCAGTTCCTGAACCCGTTGTTCCAATTCTTTATAGGTCGGTTTTGTAGTCATGTTCATTACCCGCGAAGATTGTTCATAAAAAATTACTGACGAGTTTTGGACACTTGCACAAGTCCAACATCGCACACCCGGCAATATTATTCAAGACTGCTTGTTTCAAGGATAACGTACCTTGCCAAGAATCTCCGCGTTGGCATAGAATCGCCATAATGAATGTCGAAGGAAAACTTCATAATTCGACATTCCCTGTTCGATATTCGATATTCGTTTTTAAAAATTTCAAATATCTTTGGCTAGAATTTTATGGTCATTCCACAGATACCTCGGCCCTTTGAGCTTTTGCCGACAGTTTCTCCTCCGCCCAATCCCGAATTTCTTCCAAACTCTCAGCCTCAAGAAACCTCTCTCCCAATTCTTCAAGCTGCTCTGTTGTCAAGCCGGCAAAAATCGGATGAACAGAATCAGAGCTGACCTGAAAACGCCTCGCAATTTGACGAGACAGAAGTTTCATAGCACCCTGCTGCATTCCCTCCTGCATTCCCTGCTCAACGCCTTCATCTCGTCCCTCTTTTCTTAGTACACTTGCCAGTCCCATAATGTCTCCTTTCTCGCTTAGATAGCGATCGCGATAGAGCGTGACTTCCTCTTCGCTCAAATCGGCATAAAAGTCGATGAAGTCTGCATATTTTCGCTGCTTTTCCGGACTCGTCTCAAGCCGTGCCAAGCCGGTTTGCGCCGCCAGATACATCTCAAGACGATCCTCCGGCGGATAAGCCATATTGGGTAAATTCAACCGTGCAACAATGTTGTCGCTGTCATAATATTCGGCAGATGACAAGACTTTGAGTTTGCACATCAAATATCGAAATTCCAAATAGGCGCATGAATTACTGCCCAATCGCAGATAGGTCCGATGGTCTCCCGTTCTCAAAAAGATCACAACCGGAATCACACGGTCCGTTCCCATCAATTCCGCCAGATCCAAACAATAGCGGGCTAACCGGTATATTGAAAACTCGCTGGTTTTGGTCTCTTCTTCGACCACAAACAAAATAGCTTCTCTCCGGCCATCCGATTCCCCGGCAAAAAACTCCAGTGCCTGGACCGGATAGTCCAGAATCAGGTTTTTGAAATTCTGATCATGCATTATTTTACCTCTCCAAAGCCAGGCCGGCAACAGGAACCTGATAATCGCCTACCGCGAAATCTACGCTTCCTTCCTCCGACCCCTATCCTTTGTCCCTTCCAACGCTACGCCTTTTTGCACGATACATTTTTGTAATTTTATGGGTCCCATATATCGCACTTCGCGTCTTGCTGTTGAATATTTCTTTTCGGAACTTCAGCCTGATAGAGTTTAATTGCAAACCAGCCCATTGTCAAATTAACGATCCTATCTCCGTAAGCCCACAAAGCGCACGGTTATTATCGCCCGGTAACACCATTTGGAAGATAGGGGTCGTCCGGCTATTGGTCTAATACGTCACGGATTTTTTCCGCTAAAGTCCTCCTTTGGATAGGTTTCAGGAGAAAACCCCTGATGCCTAAAGCAAAGGCGTCGTTCTCCGTGATCTGTTCGCTGTGGCCCGTACACCGGTGCCGGCATCAGGGGTAGATACACTTCAAAGGTTGTTCCCTTACCGATCAATTTGAGGACCTCTTTCATCACTTTCTGGACCCTCTAGAATGCCGTGGTGGGCGATGGCATTGGCCGCATCCTGAATCTCTTCAAGATCTTCATAAATGGGATTCTCAGGTTCCATATCCATGAGTACCATTAGACCCCATTACGGCCTGGAGCTGGTTGTTGAAGTGGTGGGCAATGGCCCCGGCCATGCGGCCCAGGCTTTCAGCATTCTGAAGCTGCCGGTTCAGTGCCTCCAGTTTTTTCCTCTTCGCCTACGCCTGGCGGCGATTAGTGATGATATCAAATTCCTGTCACCGCCCGTCTAAGACCCCCAATTCCGATGCTCCGGCTCGCAGCAAGGCTTTTTGAATATCGTCAATACACGCGCGTAAATCGAAGGCGCTGTTTTCCAGCTCCAGTTTCCCGGCCTCGATTTTGGAAAAGTCCAGGATGTCGTTGATAATCGTCAACAGGGCTTCTCCGCTGCTGCGAATGGTTTCCATATAGTCGGTCTGTTCAGCCTTGAGCCGGGTATCCAGCAACAGGCTGGTCATTCCAATGATGGCATTCATGGGCGTTCTGATCTCATGGCTCATGCTGGCCAGGAATTCACTCTTAGAGACATTGGCGGCCTAGGCCGCCTCTTTGGCGGCTTCCAGGGCGCGCTGCGTCTCTTTTCGTTCCGTAATATCCTGTTTGATAGCCAGGAAATGGGTGGTGTTGCCATCCTTATCGAAAATGGGCGAAATATGGGCTTCCTCCCAGAACAGATCGCCGTTTTTCTTTCTGTTGAGGAGTTCGCCGCGCCATTCTTCGCCCCCTTTGACGGTATCCCACAGCTTCTTATAAATATCCGGAGACATGCGGTCGCTTTTCATGATGCGGGGATTCTGTCCGAGGGCCTCGTCAAAACTGTAAGTCGTGCCTCATACCGCCCGGCGACCATCCGGGAGAGTTGCTCCGTCATCTGTTGCAGGTCAATCAATTTAGGTCCGAGATTGACAACTTCCAGAATGATTTGCTGATTGTCGGAAGGGTGATAGTGAAACTTACGGAGCATTTCATCCCGCTCACCCAGATTCAGCAGTATGCGCTGCTCCAGAGTGCCCCCCTTTTCCAAAATGGCAAGGGTCTCCTCGATATGTCCGATTTTGGCTTTCAGTCGATTGGCTGCTGTTTCCTGGGCTTTGCGGCTCGCGGTGGTTGCCAGTAGCAGAAATTCACCTTGCAGATCTTTCAGGTCGCTGACAATGACCTGGCCTATGGCCATGCGCGCCCGTTGGTTGGCTGCCTGTTGTTCGAGCCGTTCAACAAGACCGTCAAAGACGTGATCCAGGATGAACGTCCCTGAAACCCCACCCCTCTTTTTTCAAGAATTTTTTTGGTTTGTCGGCCGATACTGCCACTTTTCGGATTGGCAATCACCGCCGCATACTGTTCATTGGCGAGGTTGGCCGGATCAGGGGTGATCTTCTTGGGATTGCCTTTAGGTACGATCAGGGCGGCCTGATTGTATCCCACAAGGACGGTTTCCACAACCAACCCATCGGTAATGGCGGTCTCCATGTAAGAATCAGAGCCCGGCAGATAGAGATCTCCCATCTGATTGGCTTTTATGCCGCTCAACAGATTGCCGGACCCACCCTTTGTGATCTTGATCACACAGTCCTGCTCTTTTTCTATGATACGGGCAATTTCCTGCATCGGGAGTATCATGGTGATCCCACAATAGATCAATATCTCTTTTTTCCGGTTTGAAGCATCGAGGTCCATTTTCACCTCACCTTCTCTTGAAATTCACTGTTTATTTGGGATAGCATTTTCAACCATTTTGAGTTCATAGGATTTAACTTTCCGATCATTATTCTTGAGTCTTGTTCTTGTGCTCATCCAGAATTTTTCTCACAACCTTTGCCATTTCTGACTTGGTGATTGGTTTCATCAGAAAACCTTTCACACCAATGGCGGTAGCATTCTCCCGATTAAGTTGTTCGCTGAATCCGGTGCAGATGATGATAGGGATGTCCGGCCTGATCTTAAGTAGTTTCCGGGCAACTTGGTCACCGGTCATATTCGGCATGGCCATATCCAAAATCACCAAATCAAAAGCGGATGGATTCGCTTTAAATGCTTTCAGCGCATCAGAGCTGCTTACGTACTCTGCTACACGATAGCCGCGACGTTCAAGCATCTGCTTTTCCAGATTGGCGATAGGCGCTTCGTCGTCCACCAACAGAATACGCTCGTTGCTCGGTGGATAGTCTTTTTTCTCGTCAATCGATTCTGATTTTTCAGCTTTAGCCATAATTGGCAGGTATACTTTGAAAGTCGTGCCTTTTCCCAATTCGCTGTAGACTTTTATATCACCAAGGTGATCTTTTACGATTCCATAGACGACAGCAAGACCGAGGCCCGTACCCTTACCCTGCTCCTTGGTTGTGAAATAAGGCTCAAAGATTTTATCCATAATGGCAGGATCAATTCCGCCACCTGTGTCGGAAACAATCAGCAGCGCATATCTCCCGGGTAAAAGATCGCCGTCAGGCAGTTCGTCATGTCCTACTTCCTTCAACCGAACAGCTATTTCCCCACTTTTTGGTTCAACGGCATGGTAGGCGTTGGTGATCAAATTCATGGCGATCTGGTGTATATGCGTTGATTCCGCCATTACCAAGCCGCAATTATTTTGAATATATTGTGTGATGGAGATATTCGCGGGGATCGTTGAGCGGGTTAGTTGCATCACCTCTTTCAGAATCTGCTGAATGCGAATCGGCATCTTCTTTTGTTCGGATTGGCGACTGAAAGCGAGAATCTGCTTGACCAAATCGCTGCCCCTTTCACCCGCTTTCAGGATCTGTTGCGTGTTTTCATATTCCAGGCTTCCGGGAGGAAGGTCCTCCAGCAACAATTCGGACAAACCGATGATGGGAAACAAGATGTTGTTGAAATCGTGGGCAATGCCGCCGGCAAGATTGCCAATGGCCTCCATTTTTTGCGCTTGCTTCAACTGACCAAGGAGTTTGATGTTTTCTTCCTCTTTATCTTTCTTGTCCGTGATGTCCTGGATGACCCCTAATACCTTGACCGGATTGCCTTCATCATCCTTAATTAGATCGGCTATCGAATGAATGGTGACTAATCTTTGACTGTCTTTTTGTGTAATCTGAAACTCAATATCATAATCTTCCTCCTTGGTTATCAGGTCAACCAAGGCTTGGTTGACTCTCTTGGCCTCAATGATCTGATTCTCCACTTCATCAAGAGGGAGGTATTCACTCGTTCGCTCTATTCCATATATCCGAAAAGCCTCCTCCGAACCCCATACCCGTCCTGTTGATACGTCATATTCCCAATTGCCTATTCCGGCTGCCTCCTGAGCTTTCTTCAGACGGTCCTCGCTGATTTGAAGCGCCTTTTCCGCATTGAGACGATCCGTAATATCTCTGGCAACGCCAAAAGTACCGATGATTTCGCCCTTAACATTACGCTTGGGCAAGCTGGTGAAATGGCAGGTAACCCCCGATGTGAAGGTTAGCGTATTCTCCAGCGATTCCCCCAGTAATGTTCTATTGTATACATCTATGAGGGAAGCGTGGTCATCCTTCATAAACAAAGGTAAAAATGGTTTCCCAATGATTTCTTCAGGTGGAATACCTGTTATCCGTGCAAAAGCGGAATTAACCCATGTGACATTCCCCTGGGCATCGGCAATATAGGCAATATCCGACATGTTATCCAGAAACATCTTTGATTCCTTGAGGGCCTCTTCAGACCGCTTGCGCTCGGAAATGTCGAGCGCTTCGACAATGACTGCTTCTATTTCGTTCCGGTTATTTTTGATGGCTGGATGGATATGGTACGCATTCCAGACATTTCCCCTTTTGTCCTCACCGGAAAAGGGTTCACCAGTCTCAAAAACCGTTTCAACCTGCATCTTTCTATGAACCCGGACACTTTCCGGCAGCAAATCCCATATACATTTCCCTGTAATTTGTGCGCGCGTCATCTGTAGACGCCCGGCGTGTTCTTCGTTCGATTCAAGTACCCGGCCGTTTCTATCGATTAAAAGGATAGCCAACGGGGACGCGTTGAGCATGGCGCGCAACGTCTCCTCACTTTTTTGGAGTGCAGTGTCCGCGGTTTTATGGTCGGTAATGTCTGTGAGTACCCCCTGCAGCCCGGTAACTCGTCCTTTCTTGTCAATCGGAAGACTTGAGGTTCTTACCCATCGAATCTCGTCGTTTTTTGTCTGAATTCTATATTCCATCGGTGAAAGGTTTCCCTGAAGCACACGCATGAAGGCGGTGGAAACCATTTCCCGGTCTTCAATGTAAATAAACTCTGAAAATCGGCGCCCGACAATCTCATCGTCAGTATAGCCGAAGATAGACTCTACAGATGGGCTGACGTAAGTGATTGTACCGTCATTGTCCACTGCGTAGATCACATCATTAAGGTTTTCTATGAGTTCGCGATATTTTTCCTCGCTTTCACTTAATGAATCAAGAAGGTGATTTTTTTCCGCTACACTTTCAGCAAGCATGAAATTCTTAAAGCCCAGCTGTGAAAATAGATCGGCCAGTTGGGTGTAGAAATGCATAACCGTGTTTACTGTCCGGCGGCTCCAGCGTGGTACCCGTTCAAGCGCCGAAATGTAGGCATTTTCATCGAATCCATATTTTCGGGCCTGGCAGCGAAACGTCTCGACATCCGCTGATTCGTCTTCAAAAAGAAACTGACCCAGATACAGGTTCCCTGCTTTCCGGCCACCCACCATAATCGGCGTCGACATATCCCACATATGATTCTTGCATCGATAAAGCCTGAATTCACCGGGTTTAATGCCGTTTGAAAGTTCAAGGTCGCTTTCCAAACAATTTTTTCGACTTTCGGGGTGGACACGATGAAACTTGGTGCAGATATCCTGCCATCCCGTGGCGATAAGAATTTCTCCATTCAGATCAAGGATGGCCACACCGATGTTTGTGAGTTTGTAAAAATGATTCATCAAAGACTGGATCGCCTTCACATCAATAATGGCGGCCAAATCCAGATTTGTTATTTCAGACTCGGTATGCAGCGATATACCCACCAGAGCATCGTGATTTTCCATAAACCGGTTTTCTTTAGAGCAGACAGTTATTCTGTTTTCGAGGTCCCGGATTCTTTTCTCAAGCTCTTCATATGTCGGTTTTTCAGGCATGTCAGTACTCCGCATAACTTACAATTTATATTGCCGGGTATGTTTCTACTTCTTGCCGGAAGACGCACTTTATGCTCGACACATCTCCTGTTTTTGTTCCCTGGCTCTTTTCTCCCGAAGCGTTATTCAACTTTCGCGGTGAGGTTCAGATGCCCGGAACCAACGGTTTTTCCGGCTGCCGGATGACCTCTTCAAGCGACAAAGGAAAAAAGACCCGAAACACACTCCCCCTGCCCTTCGTCCCCTGTTCTCCGTCCTCCGTCCTCTGCCCTCCGTCCTCCGACTTCCGCCCTCCGGCCCCGCTTTCCACCGTGACCAGGCCTCCATGTGCCCCTGCAATTCCGACCACCACGGGCAATCCCAGGCCACGACCGGTAAACTTTGTGGAAAAAAACGGATCGAAGAGGTTTTCCATATTCTGCTCCTCGATTCCGCAGCCGGTGTCGCCCACTTCCAGGCAGGCATAGCTCTCATCCTGGGGCCGCCAATCGATTGGGAATCGGTGCGATTTGGGGATATCCTCTGCTGAAACGGTCTTGACGGTCAGGCGAATTTCGCCCCCACCCTCGGCCATGGCTTCCCAGGCATTGGTGACCAGGTTGGTCAAAACCTGTTGGATCTGGTTCGCGTTGGCTCGGATGGCAGGTCCCGGGGCCGGCAGATCGGTTTCCATGAGGATGTTTTTGGGCATGACGGTTTGAAGCAGGGGAAGGCCCGACCCGCAGGCCTCGGAAAGATCCATCGTCGCCCGTTTGCCGGTCTTTTGGCCGAGGTAAACCAGCATCAGACCGCTCACCTCGGCCGCCCTCCGGGCCGCCTTCATGGCCTCGGTCAGGTCCTCACGGAGTGCGGTATTTCCCGACGAATCGCCCATGGCCAGCTCCAGGTACCCCATTACGGCCTGGAGCTGGTTGTTGAAGTGGTGGGCAATGGCCCCGGCCATTCGGCCCAGGCTTTCGGATTTTTGGAGTTTTTGCAGAGTGATTTCCATCATCAGACGCTTTTGCTCCAGACTTTTTCGGGCGCTGATGTCCAGATGCGTGCCGCACATGCGCAGCGGCCTGCCGTCGGCATCCCAGGCCACCACCTTGCCCCTGTCCTGCACCCACACCCAGTGGCCGTCTTTGTGGCGCATGCGGATATCGCATTCATACCCGTCCGTTACGCCGGCAACGTGCGCTTCGATCCGTTCCAGCGATAAAGGAAGATCATTGGGATGGCAGAGATCTTCCCAGGTTCCAATGCTTGTCGGTTCGAATTCGGCCAGGCGGTAACCCAGCATTTCGGCCCAACGTTCGTTGAACACGGTTTTGCCGGTTTGGACATGCCAGTCCCACAACCCGGCGCCGGTTCCCTCAATCGCCAGGGACATCCATTGTTCACTTTCCCGCAGGGCTTCCTCTGCCTGCAGACGCGCCGACATATCGAGCATGATCTCCACCGCCCCAATCACCCGTCCATCTTTGCAGAGAATGGGAGAGATATGGAGGTCGCTTCTCATGCCTGTAAGTTTCGCCTCATCCAGAGTGCAATGCCTGACGAAGGGTTGCCCGGCGGCAAGGACATCCACCACTCCGCATTCAGGGCAAATGGCGTCGCGCTTTTTCAATACGCGATAACATTTGCCTCCCACGGCATCTTCCAAATGATGAAGGCCCACACTTTCCACAAGTTTCCTGCTCGCGCATATAATGTTGTAATTGCTGTCTACGGCATTGAGCATTCCGGGGAATGCTTCGAGGATAGCCCTGAGTCTTGCATCGTTTTCCCGCAACTTCTCTTCCGCCCGCTTGCGCATGGTAATGTCGACAAAAATGCAGGCGAACCGGTTGGGGCCGGGACAGAAGACGCTAACCTGAAAATGCTTCTTCAGTTCGGCGGAATAGTTTTCGAAAAGGGCCGGTTCGCCGGTAACGGCGACCTCACCATAGGTTGCGATCCAGTACGGCTCCGTGCCGGGAAGGACTTCCAGAACGGTTCGCCCCAGGATATCATCCCCTTTGAGTCCGGTCATCCGTTCAAATGCCGGATTGACGGCCAGGAAACGATAGTCAACCGGTTTCCCCCGACCGTCGCAAATGATCTCGTGCAGCGCAAAAGCGTCGAACATCCGGTCGATAACGCCCTGAGCGGTCGGCACGGGGCTGGTATGGATGGCTGCTGAAAACCGCTCATTGTTCCCTCGGAGTTCCGCCACCTTATTTTCCAGCTCTTTGATCTTTTGTTCCAATTCCTCATATCGTGGTTTTTCGGACATCAAAAAAGCCTCCCATTGACTTGACCCCGCAAAAGGGAATCAGAATCGCATCTTAAATATTTTTCAGGCCGGCAAAATCTATTGCTCATGGTTCACCCCCATAGTTGCCTTCGGATTTTCGAGGGAAAAATATTTGTCCCGTCTTGAGCGCAATCCTTTTCTTCAAGGAGTTAGGACCTCGGCAAAAAATATCTCCACCATCTTGCTTGTCCTTTGGCCCGTCTACTGCGTTGCACCCGCCGGCACATATTCACAAATATGCACTGGCGGATGCGCCTTGCCTGATTTTATAAGAACGGGCGAGCCAAAATACGGCTCAATTTGTTCCCGAAATACTTGTGGTTGATTACCCCCGAATTTCTTTCAAGAGACGCTCGAGATCGTTCTTTTGATAAGGCTTGGCCATGGCGCCCTGAAAACCGTATTCCGCATGCTTGGTCAATACCGGGTCATTGAAATAGCCGCTGCACACAATAGCCTTCACATCCGGATTGATTTTGAGGAGTTCCTTGATGGTCTGCTCGCCGCCCATGCCACCCTTGATGGTGAGGTCCAGGATAACCGCTTCAAAAGTCTCTCCTGAATCCCTTTGCCTGTTGTAAACTTCAATGGCTTCAATTCCGTCTTTTACGGTTTCTACCGCGTATCCAAGTCTTTTCAACATTTTTTCCGCCAGGTTCCTCAGCATCTCCTCATCGTCCATGACCAGAATCCTTGGAATTGATGATTGTTGATTGGCGATTGACGATTGGGGACCCGGTTCAGGACGCTCTGCTCTTTGCACTTTGCTCTCCGCGGCAGTGGCCGGGAGATAGATGTTTACCGTTGTTCCCATACCGGGAGTTGAGTCGACGACAATATGCCCCCCATGCTTGTGTACAATCGCGTATGCCGTGGCGAGCCCCAGGCCCATTCCTTTCTGAACGCCCATGCCCTTGGTGGAGAAATACGGATCGAAGATTTTGGTCAGGTTTTCTTCCGGAATCCCCACTCCCTGATCTTGAATGGCAATGTGTGCATAATCGCCCGGCTTGAGGGGCAGTCCGGGATATTGTTCCTTATCCTCAATTCGCAGGTTCTCTGCTTTCACGTTAAGGTTTCCCCCGTCCGGCATGGCCTCCACCGCATTGGTCACCACATTTCTAAAGACGGCTCCCATTTTATACTGATCATAATGGGCCGGCCACAGGTCCGGCTGAATGGTTTTTTTGAGTGAAATATCGCTATCGGCAGGAATCAGGCTTTCGGTATTTTTCAATAGCTTCTCTAAAGATCCCAATTTCTTGACAGGATCGCCCCCTCTGGAAAGGGACATGAGTTCATGGGTCAGATCCCGCACTTTGTGAGAGGCGGTGTTTGCCTCACTGAGAAAATCCGCCAGAAGAGAGCCAGGCGCTACTTCCTCCATGGCCATGGACAGGTTGCCCATGACGATGGACATCAGATTATTGTAGTCATGGGCGATGCCACCGGTCAACGTGGCGATGCTTTCCATTTTCCGGGCATGGATCAGCGAACTCTGGAGTATCTTTTCCCTTTCCCGGGACAATTCACGTTCGGTCACATTTCTTGAAATTTCAATCATTTTTACGACATTGCCGTCACTGTTCCTCAAGGGAACGCCGATATTTTCCCAGTAGCTTTCTCCGGCGGTTTTTGATTCGGGCTGATACATAATACCCATTTCTATGTTACCGGTTTCCAGGGCCTTATGGCAGACGCAACCCTCGCAAATCTTTTCTTGATGAGGAAATGCCTTATAGCAGGTTTGGCCGACCGCATGCGGATTCAAATCCAGCGCTGTTTTATTGGCCCAATGGATCTTTAGTTCCGGATCGACTTCTAAAATCATTTCCGGCAGACTATCCAGGATGGTTCTCAGTTTTGTTTCACTTTGAAGCAGTGCCTGCTCCGCCGCCTTGGAATCCGTAATGTCCTGTAAACAACCGAACAGACGCACAACCCTGCCATTCAAATCCATTTCCGGATATCCACGGGCAAGACAAACGCGGGTTTCTCCGTCTTTCCGTAACGCACGCAGCTCCAGTTCATAAGACGTTCCATCGGATACCGCCCTTTCAACAGCCTGGTGCAGGAAGGTCATATCTTCGGGATGATACAAGGCAGAGTGTTCCGACCAACCGGGCGCTCCTCCCTCGGGGTCAAGCTGAAAAATGCGGAAGAGTTCCTCCGACCAAATGACCGAATCCGTAGCGATGTTCCATTCCCAACTGCCGATATGCGCGATACGTTCAGTCCGCGCCAACATTAACTGGATGCGGCGCAGCGCCTCTTCCGCCTGTTTGCGCTCATCGATCTCCCCCGTTAATTCGTGGTTCGTCTTCGCTAATTCGGCAGTGCGTTCCACCACCTTATCTTCGACTTCATAATGGGCTTTCAGCAGTGCCTCTTCTGCCTGTTTGCGCTCGGCGACATCGCTTACCGCCATCCGGATCTGCTTTAAATCGTTCCCCCTGCCGGTTATGACGCTGCATTCCAATCGGGCATAAAAATCATGGCCGTCCCTTTTCACAAGCCGAAGATCACAGGACCGGGGCGCCTCTGTTTCCGAAAACTGTTGTCGGTATTTATAGAAAATGTCCTGGTCATCCGTGGTGATGTAATCATGGAAAGAGGACCCTGCCAATATGCCCCTTTCCACACCCAACATGGCGGCAGCAGTGAGATTTGCTTCCAGAATCACTCCCTTATCGCTGATCGTAAAGTAACCGACAGGGGCAAAGTCATAGAGGTCGGAATATTTATTCCTTTCCGCTGCCAGTTCCAGTTGAACCCGTAAGAGCGCTTCATTCTGCATTTCCAGTTCGACCTGGTGTACGCGAAGCTCGTGGATCAGGTTCGCTGCGGCTTCAGGAGAAATCCCTGAAAGATCATCATCTTCACGGGGTGAGGTTTCCAAAGCCGCTTCGGCAACCCGCCTGAGTTCTGCTCCGTCTGTTATATTCTCCGTTTTCGCCATTTTCAGTCCTCCTCCCTTTCCGCCAACCACGCCGGATCACGCTCCGTGATCGCTATCTCGACGACCCGGCCGTTTTCATCGGTCAATGCGCTTGCCGTCAACCAGATATCCGGAATATCGCCGTCTTTGGTAATCCGCTGGGTCTTGAAGGATTTGATGGTTTTGTTTTTCATCAGTTTATCGACAATTTCTCCGAACTCCTTCTCACGGTCCTTTGGAACAAGGGCCGAAAAATTCCTTTGCAGGGCCTCCGATTCGGTCCAGCCGTACAGTTCCCGCGCCCCCTTGTTCCAGGAAAGAATCCGCCCCTTCAAATCCAGCACGGTGACGGCATCATTGGCATCTTCCAGAACAGCGGCCAAACGCCTGATTTTATCCGCTTGTTTGATCTTGTGGATATCCACAAAAGTCATCACCACACCGGCAATGATATTCCGGGTGGTCCGATACGGCATGATCTTCATGGCATACCAGCTCAAATCTTTTGAGAGGATTTCCCGCTCCACGGTATTGAGGTCTTTGAGGACTTTTTCCCCCAGGCCGCCCAAATCCACATCCGGAAAGAGGGTTTTCAGGTCATTGAGCGACCTTTGGAGGTTTCCAGCTCCTCGATGGTCGCCTGAAGATATTCCCGGGTCGCTTGCAGTTCATGTTCGAGATTTTGGAGATCCGTATCAAGGCTTTTTGTTTTCAGTGGGCCGGACGCTTCTTTATCCCCTGCCCTTTCCGGCGTTTTATCCTCAAATATGACCAGCATAAAGCCGGGTCTCATCTGTTTGACGGGCAGGTCCACAATGCAGAGCGCATCTTTATTCTTGATGCGAACGTTCTTTAAGGATCTGTTCGTTTTTTCCCTGACTGCTTTGTGAAGTAATGTCATCAGCGGCGGTTTGAGATCCTCCCGCGCCATATTCAGGATATTGAAACTGGGCTTCCCCGGGGGCAGCGTTAGGAATCTCTCCGTTTTACCCACAAAATGCAGGATTTCGCATTGATCATTGACCAGGACACCGGCGGGCACATACCCATCTAGTATTCCCCTTTCCGCCATTTCCCGGATGGCGCCGGCTGTCGGCGGATTGTCGTTCGATTCTGTTCTTCGCCGGGTGAAGTAATCGACACCGGGGGAATAAGCAGGGATCGTTTGGGCAACCCCTTTCTTTCGTTCAAAAATTTTCCATTTGCTATTGATGGGCTTAAAAAAATCCCTGTGTTCGCCGATGCTTTCGGATGTGCCCAACAAAAGAATCCCGCCCGGGTTCAGGGTATAGTGAAACAGGGGGATGATTTTTTCCTGCAGGACACTGTCCATATAGATCATGAGGTTTCGGCAACTCACCAGGTCAAGCCGGGAAAAGGGTGGATCTTTAATGACATTTTGAAGAGAAAAAATGACCCTGCTGCGAAGGGGTTCGCTGACCTTGAACAATCCCGGCTCTTTGATGAAAAACCGGTTCAGGCGCTCCTTTGAAACATCCGCGCCGATATTTTCCGGATAGACCCCCTTGCGGGCAATATCCAGTGCGGCCCCATCGATATCCGTGGCAAAGATTTTAACGTTGAATTGTCTTTTGAGGCTATCCATCACTTCGGAAAGGACCATGCCCAACGAGTAGGCTTCTTCACCGGTAGAACAGCCCGCAACCCAGAAACGGACGGTCGCATCCGGATCTTTTTGGCTCAACAAGGCCGGCAGCGCCTGCCCTTTAAGCAGATCGTAGGCTTCCCCGTCCCTGAAAAAACGGGTGACCCCGATGAGCAGACTCTTGAAAAGCACGTCGATCTCGGCGGGATTTTTCCGGAGATAGCGGACGTAATCGGACAACGCCGTTATCTGGTGAACCGCCAGGCGATGTTCAATGCAACGGGCAATGGCGCCCGGTTTGTAATGGGAAAAATCGTGGCCGGTGGCGCTGCGAATCAAGGCAGAAATTTTCCGTATCTGGTTTTTTATCGGGGGTTCTTCGAGTTTGATTTTATCTAATGACGCCGGAAAAGGGCGCCGGGCATAGCTGTCGGCATCTTTTGGTTTTTTCTCTTGTTTGGCCTTTTCCAAAGAAGTTTCATTGGCGGACGGCGCTTTTTTCTTTTTTGTGGGCATGGCCGTTGGCCTCCTAAGGGATCAGAAAAAATCAGACGGCGTAGTTGATATGGGAATCATTGTTTCATCAGCCTTGATCGGGACCCGGGACGCCGGCACTAAAAAAAGCCCCGGCATCTTCATGGGCGCCGGGGCATTATGGGGTGTTTTTAAACAATCTTCTTTTAAAATTAAAAGGTAAGAGAGAGAGAGAGAGAGAGAGAGAGAGAGAGAGAGAGAGAGAGAGAGAGAGAGAGAGAGAGAGAGAGCAAGGCTTGTGCCATCGGACTATCGAACATGGCTTGGGCTCCGATAAAGCGTTGTTTTGATCGGGATGTGTTCTCAACGGCTCATTGTTTCCGCAAATCCGTTTTCTGTCAACCATAAAGCGGTTTGACTGCTCGGAAAATTAGCGACTTACAGATTTGGTGATGATATCAAATTGCTCTCACCGCCCGTCTAAGTCTCCCGATTCCGATACTCCGGCTCGCAGCAAGGCTTTTCGAATGTCAGCGGGTCGGACCGGTTTGCTCAAGTAATCGTCCATTTTATGCCTGACCTCAATCTTTCTGGAGCAACTATTTACAGAAAATGATCGACACATTTCCGATTTCTTCTTATAATCCCTTATTCTACATCTCTGATGAAAATACCAGTACCATTCAAATACGGCGGTTTCCATCCAAGCGTACCGATGAATTGAACAAACGGGATTTCATTTAGGTGTCACAAACCCTTTTCTCAAAATGGCGGCCAATATGACAATGGATACAAAAGTTCTGGTTGTCGATGACGAACCGGAGGTGCTGTTTGCCACTTCAAGAATCCTGAAAGAGACCGGGTATGAAGTTCTAAACGCGGAAACCGGTCAAAAAGCGCTTGATCTGGCCCGGGAGCATCTTCCGGATCTTATTTTGTTGGATGTAGTCCTGCCTGATATGGATGGCGTTGAAGTCTGTCGAAGCCTGAAGACCGGTGAAATGACATCCGGTATTCATGTGATTCTAATTACAGGTAAGCGTTTGGCTACTGACGACAAGGTTTTCGGTCTTGAAGAGGGTGCGGATGATTACATCCTACGACCCATCCAAAACCATGAACTATTGGCACGGGTGAAGGCCCAGCTGAGATTAGTCAATGCTGAGAAAGAATTGAAGGAGCACCAACGCTTGTTGGAGAAGTTCCTTGAACGGCGAAGCGCGGAATTGAAAAACGAGAAAGCCGAGCACCAATTGACGGCATGCTCACTCATGGAAAGTGAGAAACAGTGTCAGGATCTTGTGAAGAACCTTCCCGGGACAGCCTATCAATTTGTCCTCAGTACTGAAGGTGATTCATATTTCCAATATGTGGGAGATAACTGCTTAAATCTATTTGGTTATCATCCCGAAGAGATCCTGGCAAACCCCCATCTGGTCTTTGATCGGATACCACAGCCGGATCGTGATACGGTGACCAGGGCCATAGAGGCGTCCGCAGTCACCATGACGCCTTATAATGTCATTCATCGATGTATTAAGAAAACCGGTGAACGGATTTGGATTCATGCTTCCTCCATTCCAAGCTTACGCCCGGATGGTGGAATCGTCTGGAATGGCATCGGTCTCGACATCACCGAACGTAAGCGGGTGGAGGAGGCTTTGCAAGAGAGTGAAGCGTTTTTAAAAAACCTGATCGATGCAATCCCAACGCCCATCTTTTACAAAGACAGGGATGGGAAATATCTTGGATTCAACAAGGCCTTTGAGACGTTTTTTGGTGAAAAAAAAGAAAAGCTCATAGGTAAGTCCGTATTTGATATTAATCCGCCGGAACTTGCTGAAATATATAGCGCCCAGGATGACAAGCTCTTCAGCGGTGGAGGGGTTCAGCGTTACGAGTCTCAGATGAAAAGTGCGCGTGGCCGGCTGTGTGATTTCATCTTCAATAAGGCAACTTTTACTGACAGCAAGGGAAATGTTGCGGGACTGATTGGGGTACTGATAGACATCACGGACAAAAAAGCCAAGGAAGAGGAAAACATAAAACTTATTGGCCTGTTGCAACAGGCCCAGAAGTTGGAATCCATCGGTAACCTGGCCGGCGGTATCGCTCACGATTTTAACAACATTTTATTTCCGATTATGGGATTGGCCGAGTTGTTGGTGGAAGACCTAGCTCCAGACAGCCTTGAGCACCAAAACGCACAACAGATTCTAAAAGCCGCTGAAAGGGGGAGCAATCTCGTCCAGCAAATCTTGGCATTCAGCCGCCAGACCGACCACAAGATGATGCCCATAAGAATACAAAATGTTTTAAAGGAGGTGCTCAAACTGGCTCGGTCGACAATACCTACGAATATCGATATTAAGCAGCACATCCAAACGGATTGTGGTTTTGTAAATGCTGATGCGACTCAGGTACATCAAATCGCCATGAATCTGATCACCAATGCTTTTCACGCTGTGGAACATACCGATGGAAAAATCAATGTCCGGTTGAAGGAAGTTAATTTAGAAAATAAAGATGTTGCGGACCTTGTGATTGAGTCCGGCAAATATGTAACGTTTACAGTTTGTGACACAGGGTGTGGCATAGAGCCTTTTAATATCAAAAAAATATTTGAGCCCTATTTTACCACCAAGGAACAAGGCAAGGGAACGGGACTGGGACTTGCCGTCGTCTATGGCATTGTCAAAGAACACCGGGGTGACATTAAGGTCGAAAGTGAACTGAACGAAGGGACAACCTTCACCGTGTATCTGCCGTTAATTGAAAAATCTAACGGCAAAGTATCAATGGAGAAAAATGTAAATTACAAAACTGGAAACGAGCGCATCCTGTTCGTTGATGATGAAAAACTGATTGTGCAAGTTGGAACACAAATGCTTGAGCGCCTCGGTTATCACGTAACAGTCCAAACGAGTAGTCTGGATGCTTTGGAAACTTTTGCGGCCAATCCGAACGCTTATGATATGGTCATTTCGGATATGAGCATGCCGAACATGACAGGTGACAAATTGGCAAAAAAACTGATTTCAATCAGATCGGACATTCCCATCATCATTTGCACCGGTTTCAGTGAGCAAATTGATAAAGGAAAGGCGGATTCCATTGGAATCAAAGGTTTTCTTTTGAAGCCAATTGCCAAATCAAGAATGGCCCAAATGGTTCGAAAAGTGCTGAATGACGCAAAACGTAATGCTCAAGAATAATTATTCTATCTTTGAGCGTTGAGTACCGGTCATACTTTAAGAATACAGACCATATCCTATTACTTCACTGGGTTCATATTACATTAGTTTATACCGCAATCCAGAAAACAGTAAATTGCCGTTTTACATAGGGTTGAAAACTCCCTACCGGGGGGCCAATGATGCTCTTCTTTTCGGTGTAATCGACGGGAGGCATGCCGAAATTTTACCCTTAGGTCGATAACAGGCATGACTTTGCCTCTGCATTTGCCGACATTTAGCGTCCTCCTTGCGATGCCTTCGGCTGATCTGGTTATATGTCGGAATCTCCGTCCAAAGCCTCACGCACCGTATTCAGCAGGCCGGCCAACTGGTAGGGTTTCCCCACGTATCCCCTGGCCCCAACCTCCAAAGATTTCTTCACCTGGCCATTGATGGAGTATCCACTGGCAATGATGACCCGTACCTGTCGGTTAAATTTGAGCATTTCCTGAAGGCACTTGTGGCCGCCCATGCCCGGCATACCGAGATCCATGACCACAAGGTCAATTTCATTGGACTTTGCGCCATAGAGTTCCAGCGCTTCCTCACCGGTTGAGGCGGTCAATACCCTGTAGCCGAATTTCATAATTGCCTGCTGAGCGAAACCTCGGATGTCTTCCTCATCGTCCACAATCAAGATGGTCTCGGTGCCCCTTGGGATGGGTTTGGCTTCAACTTCCTCGATTTCTTCAGTCTCGGGCTTAACTATGGCGGGGAAGTATATTTTGAAGGTGGCGCCCTTTCCGGCCTCGCTGTAGCAGGTGATGTATCCTCTATGGCTTTTGACGATGCCGTATACAGAGGCCAACCCGAGGCCGGTTCCTTTTCCGAACTCTTTGGTCGTGAAGAACGGGTCGAATATCTTATTAACAGTTTCCTGGTCCATGCCTTGACCCGTGTCTGAGACAGACAGGAGAACGTATCTACCGGGTTCGGCGCCCAGGTGCCGTTTTGCAAAGTCGGCATCCAACGTTGCGTTCTCAATCTCGAAAAGAAGTCTTCCGCCGTCGGGCATTGCGTCGGCGGCGTTGGTCCCTAAATTCAGCAACATTTGCTCAATCTGAACCGAGTCTGCGTTGATCGTCCAAATCCTGTTTCCTGTAATAATTTGAATTTCAATCATTTTAGGAATAGTGCGCTCCAGCATCCCTTTTGCCTGCCCAACCTCATGCTGAAGTTCTATCGCTCTTTTATTTGACTCAGCCTTACGGCTGAATAAAAGAAGCTGGCGAATAAGATCGGCTGCACGAGATCCGGCATTTTGAATGATCCTGAGGAACTGATAGTCCGAGTCGCGTTCAGATCTATCCATTAAGAGAAGTTCGGTGTAACCGTCGATGGCTTGAAGAAGGTTGTTGAAGTCATGGGATATGCCGCCGGCGAGAGTGCCGACGGCTTCCATCTTCTGCGCCTGTTGAAGTTGGGCCTGGAGTTTCTGCTTATCCTCTTCTGCCTGTTTACGATCAGAAATATCCTGGATTGTTCCCATAATCACAGGTTCGTTATGACTGTTTTCCCTTTTAAAGCCTCGCAGTTCGACCCAACATCTATTTCCCTTGTCGGTGATAATCTCTACTTCCATTGAGAAAGATTGACCATCGCTCACACACTCATCAAGCCTCTCTTTGATAACAGGAAGATACTCAGGGCAGAAATACTTGAGGCCTTCAGCGAGGCCGGGACAGTAATTACGATGCGCCTCGATAATATCGTAAACCCCATCTGTCCACTTTAGCTCATCGGTCAGTGGGTTAGCTTTCCACCCACCTAAGCGGGCGGCCTGCTGCGTTTCCCGAAGAAATATTTCGCTTTCCCTCAGTGCATCTTCCGCTTTTTTACGGTCGGTAATGTCAAAGTTGATACCGGTCATACGAACCGGTTCACCGCTTCCATCACGTGAGACCATTGCATAGGCTTTAATATGGCGTATCTCCCCGCTGGGATATACAACACGAAATTCGGTGTCGAATTCCTTTTCTCCGGCGATTGCCAGTTCCACTTCCCTGCCGGCTCGCCCCACATCTTCCGGGTGGACACCTTTTTGCCAGGCTTCATATGCGCCTTCGAAATCTTTTGGGTCCACGCCATACAGGCGATACATCCAATCATCCCAAATAAGGATGTTTCGTTTCAGGTCCAAATCCCACACGCCGAAACCGGCGGCATTGGCGGCCAGTTCCAGCCGGTTTTTGGCAAGTCGAAGTCTTTCATCCGCCTGTATTCGGTCGGTGATGTCAGCTGCGATGCTGAGGACGGCGTATTCACCTTGCCATTCGATGGCCTTGGCCAGGACCTCCAGGGGAAAGGTCGAACCGTCCTTGCGGTAATGAGCGACCTCAAAACGAGCTTCTCCCGTCTCGGCGATCCGACGGAAGAGTTCGGCCAGCAACGCCTCGCTTTCGGGGACATCCAGATCATGAAGGTTAACGGCAAGGAATTCTTTTTCGTCTTCATAGCCATGCAACCTTACCGTGTAATGATTGGCGTAAAAAAAACGCCCATCGTTATTGTGAACCGTGATGGCAGCGGGCGCTTCGTCGAGCATCCGTCCAAGCAGGGCGATACGCTCTTCTCTTTGTCGGCGTTCGGTGACATCGCGCGCGGTCCCCCACAGATATTCAATTTCACCATTCTTTCGTCGTACCGTGTAAGAGTGCAATTCGACCGGAAAAACACTGCCATCCCTGCGGATGTATTCCTTTTCGTAAAGACCCGAGTATCCGTGTCTTACCAGCTTGTTCTCCCATATCTTTTCCGCCTCCCACTCGCGCCAGGGCTCGGGCGTAATCCGGTAGAAATCAGGCATAGCGCGAAGCTCATCGAGGGAATAACCCAACATGTCGCAGTAGGCCCGGTTGGCGTCGATGATGCGTCCGGCCTTATCCACCATGACAAATCCGTCGCGGCTTCTTTCAAAGATTTCCAGATAACGCCGTTGGCTTTCGGCAAGCCGTGTTGCTAATTCAATCTTGTGGAAAGCGAAGGCCAGATCTCCCGACACCTCGTTGAAAAGGCCCTGCTCCTCTTCGCTGTAAGCATAATTCTCCGGGACAGAGACAGCCAGAATGCCGTATGTTTTGCCCTCAAGAGAAAGACGACGGATTAAGCCGGCTCTTCCTGCGTATTCGGATGAAAGCGGACAGTCAGGACAGTCAAGTTTCGGGTTTTTCACAACCACTGTTTCATCGAGGTCCAGTGCCCGTCTCATGCAGGGTGGATATTCTCCGTCAATAATGCGTTCCCGTATTGCTTCGAAACCACCGCCTAATCCGGATGCTGCCATTTTTAATCCGGCGGTATCATCATTTTCCAGCAATGCGATCCAGGCGCAAAAATAGCCCATGGTTTCAGTCAGGTTCTTACAGGCAAGGTCGATCAGGCGACTCGGGTCGCTTTCCTGAACAATGAGTTGATTGACGTTTCTGATTGCCAGCAGCACACGATTGATATGGTCAAGGCGCTCGTTTATTTGCCCGAGTTCACCGTTTTTATTTTCAATCTCAAGGAGCGCTTCCCGCAGATGGGTAATGTCGCTGACGATAATCATCAACTCGTCGTTTGTTGGGGTATGCTTGTGTGGTTTGATCGCCTTTGGCTCGGCTTCAATCTGGGCATGAAAGGGCGTAGAGCCCTTTCGCTTCATACGAAGGACGATCTGCTTTTTCGCCGGATTACGGAAAAAGCTGCGAAAACGAGCCAGAAATATTGAGGCGTCTTCCGGGGAAATGGTATCGGCGAATGGGGAGCCCCTGAAATCCTCATCCGCACGATTCACCATAACCCGCCAGGTATTATTTGCCTGGCGAATGATTCCAGATGAATCAAGCACAACATATCCCACCGGAGCATACTCAAATAGAGCCGCAAACCGGTCCCTGGTTTCCCGCAAGGCCAACTGGGTTTGGCGCAGTTCTTCGTTCTGCAACTCCAGTTCAGCCTGGTGAGCAACCAACTCGTGGGCCATTTGCTTGAGGTCGGTCAGTTCCATGGGATCCAAGACGTCTGATGATTCGGCCGGCAATTTCTCGGCCCGCTCACGCAGGGCATCGGCTTTCTTGTGCTGATGAGAGTTCATGATGTAACCTCCTGTAACGAACCAAAAAGACGCGTAACGGCATAATGTCTATCAGGGTTATGACTAGCGTGAGTTTACGAATTAGCCATGTTTTCTGAAATGAAAACACACAATGCATGAAATATCAAAATATTAGGTAGCGCTATGTACCCCCTAACTACTTATCGAAGAGGCCAAACGCATCCAATACGGATAGGCTCCGTCGCTGTCCGGTGCAGATCAACCGCGTTTTCGAGCTGACCTCTGTCTTCAAGGTGAATCAGTTCCAGCCAGGCATCAATGTCTCTGGAAATCGACCCCGGGTCATATCCCAGCTGAGGTTAGCCATCACTTTTTCGAAACGCGTCTGGGCCAGTTGCTCCACCCGTCTGTTTCAATGCGGCCTTTGATCCTGAAATCGGGGTGTACAGATAACCGTTCAGATAACGGGAAGGGCTTCTCCAACTAAACAGCCCAACCTTTCCAGATTCGTTCGGCCCAAAATTCGTGAGAGTTCCATCCTGTCCTGAAAGATGAGAAAAGTGGGCGTTCCTTCAATGCCCAGTCTTCGATAGGTTTCAAGCGCTTTTTCATCAAGTGCGCCTACCTTCAGTAGATGGGCGTATCGACGCTCTATTTCTCCCAAAATCTTGCAGTAGTGCTCATATTGGCGATCACGACGAATGCAGGCCAGCAGGAAAGCCCCCTTTTCAGGAATATCATCGAGATCAAAGCAATCGATTTTGGACAGATCAATCATTTTAAAACCATTATTCAAACATTACGCTTCAAAGTAAATAATTTCGCCTGTTTTTTGTGCCTCTTTTTGGATGCGACGGTATTGGGCAATTTCCTCGGTGGCAATACTTTCATAATGGGTTGAATAGTTTCGCTTCAAAAAAACATTTCCCGTATCCGTATGGAAATAGACGATTCGACTGGCATGTCCCCCCACCTCTTGAGAAACCACTCTGATCCTCTCCATTTCAAGAAACTTAAAAACAAACTCAATATTCCTTCGCCCCATACCGTTTTGTTTTGAAATGGATTGAAGGATATGAGCGCCGCCAAACACTTTCGCCAGAAGCCTGGACCGAATACCTCCCAGACTCATGATGCGGTTTATCAGTAACTCCATGGCATTGACGCCATAGCGTGCTGTCGTGTCGAACCGATTCATATCCGCCGATCCCGGCATCAAAATATGATTCATTCCTCCGACGCAGTTACCCGGATCAAAAAGACATACCGACACACATGATCCCAAAGTTGTATGAATAGAGGTGGGCGTGTCACTGGCATGGTATTCCCCGATATGAATCTGTATCCGACGTCTTTTCCTTTTGACTTCGGGTTCAATTTGCTCGAATTTTTTATCATGTCCTTTTGATTTTAATGCTGTTGCCGGCAATACATGCGCCAAGTTAAGTACACTCCATGTTTTTGAATTATAGCCTCTAATTTCGGCATGCTTTCAACACCTTGGAGGGAATCATGTCAAGGGCAACCACCTCGTCCACGCCCCCCCGCTTGATGGCCTCGTTGGGCATGCCGAACACCACACAGGAGGCCTCATTCTGAGCAATGGTAAAAGCGCCGGCCTGTTTCATTTCCAGCATCCCCCGTGCGCCGTCATCTCCCATGCCGGTCATGATGACGCCCACCGCATTTGAACCCGCGTATCTCGCCGCCGAACGGAACAACACATCCACGGACGGACGATGACGACAGACCAGGGGCCCCTCCCTGACCTCCACATAGTAACGTGCGCCACTTCTCTTAATCAGCATATGGCGATTACCGGGAGCAATGAGCGCACAACCCCGTAATATGCTGTCGCCGCTGACAGCCTCTTTTATTTGAATGCGGCAGGAACGGTTCAAGCGCTCGGAAAATGCCTTGGTAAAATGTTCCGGCATATGCTGCACAATGGCAATTCCGGGGCAGTCCTGGGGTAGAACTTCCAGAAACCGACTCAAGGCTTCCGTACCGCCCGTTGAAGCGCCCACTGCCACGATTCGCTCCGTGGTACGCGTCATGGCCTTCCCGGGAGGAGCGGCAATCACGGCATCAGCCGTCAGTTTTTTCGCGACCCGTTGCTCTTTGGAGGATATCCGTTTCACACGGGCCCGGGCAGCCGATTTAACGGCATCACAAAGGGTTATGCGGGATTCCTCGATAAACCTTTTAACCCCCAGCTTAGGCTTGGTAATGATTTCAACCGCACCATACTGCATGGCCTTCAGCGCTGTTTCGCAGTTCCCATCCGTCAGGCTGGAACACATGACCACCGGCATGGGATGTTGACTCATGATTTTTTTCAAGAATGTGATGCCGTCCATACGGGGCATTTCCACATCAAGAGTGATGACATCGGGCGCCTCCTCTCGCATCTTGCCGGCCGCCAGATATGGATCCGCCGCCGTACCCATGACTTCAATTTCCGGATCCGACGAAAGGATCTCCTCAAGGCTCTGGCGAACCACGGCAGAATCATCCACTATCAACACCTTGATTTTCTTGCCCATATTCCCCATACCTCACACCGAGGTTTCACGATACGACACGGAATTCCCATAGAGGGCCGCGGGTTTCAGGCGGGTTTCATGTAAACCGCTACGGAAACAGGCACAAACCGGTCATTGATCCCATGTAACGTTTCCGAATGTCCGATAAACAGATACCCGCCGGGAGTCAACTGGTGATAAAATTTTTCAAACAGCCTGATCTGCGTTGGGCGATCAAAATAAATGATCACGTTTCGACAAAAGATGACATCCATCATCTTTTTCATTCCAAAATTACGCCCCTCTATCAGGTTCAGCCGTTTAAAAGTGACAGGTTTTCTCAATTCGGGCGCCACCCGAACATGACCGGCCTGTTTTCCTTTGCCGCGCATTAAATACTTATGTCTGAGTTTCTGTGGAACCGGCTTGATGACTTCATCCGGATAAACAGCCTTTTCCGCGATACTCAGTACACGGGTTGAAATATCGGTTGCCAAAACGGTGTAGGAACCGGCCTTTTTCTTTTCAAAGAAATCCTCCAGCACCATGGCGAGCGTATAGGGCTCTTCACCGCTGGAACATCCGGCACTCCACACATTGAGGTTTCTGTCTGATGCCACACCGCCACCCGAACATAATTTCGGGAGCACTTCCGAGGATAAAAAGTTGAAGTGTTTTTCTTCCCGGAAAAAATTCGTTTTATTGGTGGACACCACATTGATCATTTGAACCAGTTCTTCTTTCTGACCCGGACGGCTGGTTACGTAATCAAAATACTCACGATATGTTGGTATACCGAGGACTTTCAGCCGCTTGTTGAGCCTTACACTCAGCATGGTTCTTTTGGCCCGAGGAAGGTTGATGCCGGCTTGCTGATAGATGAAATCGCTGAAACGCCGAAATTCGTTGTCCGAAAGTCCTCCGACAGGCATTTCCTTTTTAGGGGAAAAGTCTTTTTTCATCTGCATAAGCCCTTGTCCGTGTCCACTCATTTAAACCAGTCCTTTAAAAAGGCATGCGACCCATTACATCATCGGACCCGCCGGTTTGTAAGGCTTTTTATTCAAAAAATCGCCAAATCCCACTGCCCTGTGCAGCGGGATTTGAACCATCAACATTCAACGCCCTGAGCCATGTTCTTTTGAGATCTCCTCAGGGCTGTCTCCCGTGCTTTTAACCAAATCCAAATCATCGCTGGTCAAAATCCGATCAATTTCCAAAATAATAATAAATTTTTCATCCTGCTTGCCCATGCCGCGAATAAAATCGCTTCTTAACTGGGTCCCCAGTTTTGGTGGTGGATCAATTTGACCGGGGTCCAGATCAATAACCGCCTTCACTGAATCCGCCAACCCTCCCACCTGCATAAGATCGCCATCAATCTCTATTTCCACGATGACAATACAGGTATCAACTGTCTTGACCGTCGCGGTCATTCCCAGCTTGAGGCGAAGATCGATCACCGGAACCACATTCCCCCGAAGGTTAATGACGCCTCGAAGGAACTCCGGCATTCGAGGCACTTTGGTAATGGTGGTATAATCCACCACTTCACGAACTTTGCCGATCTCCAGTGCAAAATCCTCCTCGCCCAGCATGAAGGTAAAATACTGGTTTGATTCTGTTAATTCTTCTGAACTCATGACATCCTCCGGTGCTTCAATGGAAACGAAACTTCATTTTTACGTCCAATCCTTCATGTTTCAATCCACCGGTGAACCGGTCTAATAGCGCTCAAAATCCCTGTCATCAGGATCTTCCATATCCAGCGTCACACCCTTTTTTCGCAATGGCGCGGAAGACATTCCAGACCGGCCCCGTGAACGATCCGTGGTTCTACCAACACCGGGCAATGCCTTTTGACGCATTGGTTTCCGGGACTGAGACCTGGTGACGGGTTTTCCGATCGAGCGAGTCCTCCTAAAGTCCGAAGAAGACTGGTCATCAACCCTGAAAAAGGCTGCCGCCTCTCTAAGCTGGTCCGCCTGACTGGTCAACTCTTCGCTGGTGGACGCCATTTCCTCGCTGGCGCCGGCACTTTGCTGAATGACCTGATCCAACTGCTCCACCGCTTTGGTCACCTGATCAATCCCGTCGGCCTGCTCCGCACTGGATGCATTGATTTCCTGAACCAGTTCAGCCGTCTTCTGAATTCCGGGCACAATCTCTTCGATCAGCTTGCCCGCCTTTTCAGCCACTTCAACACTAGAACCGGAAAGATCGCCGATTTCCTGAGCCGCCGTCTGACTCCGTTCCGCCAGTTTTCGAACCTCAGAGGCCACCACGGCAAAGCCCTTACCGTGTTCACCGGCACGGGCTGCCTCAATAGCGGCATTGAGGGCCAGCATGTTGGTTTGACGGGCAATTTCTTCTATAATTCCGATCTTGGCCGCAATGCTCTTCATGGCCTTAACCGTTTCAGAGACGGATTTTCCACCTTCCTGAGCATCGATGGCCGCTTTTTCAGCAATTGATGTGGTTTCTTTGGCATTATCCGCATTCTGGGCAACCGTACTGTTCATCTCTTCCATGGAGCTGGAAACCTCCTCCACACTGGCGGACTGCTCAGTAGCGCCCTGTGACAATTCCTGAGCGCTGGTGCTGATTTCCTGACTCCCTGATGCCACCTGATCGGCGGCTGTCTGCACGTTTACAGCGATTGAAGTGAGTTCCTGAACCATTCTCTGAAGCGCCATCATCAACAGATCCTCTTCAGACCGCTTTTCCACTCTGATCATCAGATTGCCCGTCGCGATCTCCTCCGCGATTTCAGTCACTTCGTTCATGGCTTTGACAAGTACGTTCAGGTTGTTCTTGATTTCGTTGAAATCTCCCTTGTACTCATCGGTAATGGACTCCGGGATGTCTCCCTTGCTGATACGGTCAACATATTCCGCCGCAACATTCAGGGGTTCGATTACCGCATCGAGCGTCTCGTTTACACCGCTCACAATCTTTCCGAAATCACCACCGAATTTACTTGCATCTCCCCGGGTGTCCAAACGGCCTGCTACCGCCGCCTCGGTCAGCATATCCGCCTCACTCGCAAGAGATCGAACCGCATCAATGGATTGGTCTACTGCATCCTTGATCTTTAGAAAGTTCTTTCTGACTTCTGTGGTGTACTGATTGCCCTCTGAAACAGAGGTGTCAATTTCCAGGTTCCCACCGGCAAACTCCGAAAGATTGTTTGCCAGGCGAGCCACCTCTTCATCCTGAAATTCACTAACCCGGTTGGCGGCGGTAATGTCCTGAATAATTTCAATATGCCCTATTTTTTCACCCTTACCGTCCAAAATAAACTGGGTGTCCACTCTGAAATCCATATCCTGTCCCGGCTGCTTGAAAAAGCTCGTAGGATCACCTTTTCTAAGCATCTGAATACCGCACCGTTCCGTCTGACAAATATCTGCATTCCAGTTGTTGCATGGCTTGCCCAGCAACTCCTCTCGTTTCAGACCGGTCAAGGTTGCTACGGATTTATTGAAAAACAACCAGTTCATATTCATGTCCGTTACGGATACGGGAAAAGGAATAGCATCAAGAGAAGACTCGTATAGATACAGTTTGTCCGCAACAAGATCAAAAGTCTGGTTGACCCCTGATACGATTTTTTGAAAATCGCCATTGTGCCGGGATTCATCTGCCCGCGTTGAGAACTCCGCTGCTTCCGCGGCCGCAGCCAGCATGCCGGCATCTTCAACCAGCAGCCCGACGGCACCGATGCACTGGTTCAGGTTGTTCTTGATTTCGTTGAAGTCTCCTTTGTACTCATCGGTAATGGGTTCCGGAATATCCCCCTTGCTGATACGGTCAACATATTCCGCTGCAACATTTAACGGGCCGATTACCGCATCGAGCGTCTCGTTTACCCCGCTCACAATCTTTCCAAAATCGCCACCGAATTTGCTCGCATCTCCGCGCGTGTCCAAACGGCCCGAAACCGCTGCCTCGGTCAGGATATCCGCCTCACTCGCAAGAGATCGAACCGCATTAATGGATTGGTCTACCGCATCCTTGATCTTTAAAAAGTTCTCTCTGACTTCTGTGGTGTACTGATTGCCCTCTGAAACAGAGGTGTCAATTTCCAGGTTCCCACCGGCAAACTCTGACAGATTGTTTGCCAGGCGAGCCACCTCTTCATTCTGAAATTCATTAACCCGGTTGGCGGCGGTAATGTCCTGAATGATTTCAATATGCCCTATTTTTTCACCCTTACCGTTCAGAATAAACTGGGTGTCCACTCTGAAATCCATATCCTGTCCCGGCTGCTTGAAAAAGCTCGTAGGATCACCTTTTCTAAGCATCTGAATGCCGCAACGTTCCGTCTGACAAATATCTGCATTCCAGTTGTTGCATGGCTTGCCCAGCAACTCCTCTCGTTTCAGACCGGTCAAGGTTGCTACGGATTTATTGAAAAACAACCAGTTCATATTCATGTCCGTTACGGATACGGGAAAAGGAATAGCATCAAGAGAAGACTCGTATAGATACAGTTTGTCCGCAACAAGATCAAAAGTCTGGTTGACCCCTGATACGATTTTTTGAAAATCGCCATTGTGCCGGGATTCATCTGCCCGCGTTGAGAACTCCGCTGCTTCCGCGGCCGCAGCCAGCATGCCGGCATCTTCAACCAGCAGCCCGACGGCACCGATGCACTGGTTCAGGTTGTTCTTGATTTCGTTGAAGTCTCCTTTGTACTCATCGGTAATGGGTTCCGGAATATCCCCCTTGCTGATACGGTCAACATATTCCGCTGCAACATTTAACGGGCCGATTACCGCGTCCAGCGTCTCGTTTACGCCATCGATAATCCTGCGATAATTCCCATCAAATTGTTCCGCATCGGCCCGGGTGTCCAACCGCCCCCCTTTGGCGGCTTCAACCAATTCCAGCACGCCATCCGTCACGGCCATCTCTTTGGTGATATCCAGGACATATTCCAGTCCCCCCACAATCTCACCCTTGTGTTTGATAGGTACTCCCGTATAGCGAATGGGCAAATCTCCCGAAGGCAACTTCGCCACTGTGTCAAAGGTAAAAACGCCATCACGGCTCATGGCCTTGGCCACTTGACAATTCTCTGTATTGCAGTGACCGGTGTTAAAAAGGCTGAAACATTTCTTCCCGATACAGGATTCCTGCGCCTTCCCTACGGCTTCAGCACCAGCCGTGTTCAGATAAGTGACATTGAAATTCGTATCAATGCTCATAACGGGGGTTGGAATCAAATCCAGCAAAGCGGCTTTGCCCTGTGCTTCCTGAAGGGCTTCTTGACATGCCGCCAGGGCTTCACTTTCTCTTCCTGAAGGAGTTTCCGGTTTCGAAGCCCCCTTTTTTTCACCCGCATTTTTGGCTTTGACTGCCTCATCCGGGTCGGAAACCGTGCTTTCGAAAATGCTCTCGTCAACCTTGCTCTTCATTTCCATGCCTCTCTTTCCTTATTGTCTTTTGTCTTTCATTTTCGCATCGCTTTAAGACCTCATCCGCCAAAGCCGCATATGACATGGCGCCATGACTTTTCGGTGCGTACTCAAATATGCTCAGGCTAAATGACGGCGATTCAGCCAGTTTCACATCCCTTCTGATTTGCGAATTGAAAACCTCCTTTCCGTAATGCTGCCGCACAAGCTGGATGATGTTCCGGCTTATTTTCAGACGGGGATTGACCATGGTAAATAAGATACCCAACAATTGCGCATGAATATTCATGCCGGTTTTCATTTGAGTTACGGCTTTCATGAGACTCACCAAGCCTTCCAGGGCGAGGTATTCAGGCGCCACTGGAACCAGATAACGGTCTGCCGCCCACAGTGCATTGACGGCCAGCATGGATAAAGAAGGCGCACAGTCGCAGATTATAAAGTCATATTGATCTTGAACCGGCATCAGCCCTTGAGACAATCTTTGCTCACGGCCCGCCGCATTCGCCAAAATGAGGTCCGTGTTGGCCAGGGCCATCTCACCCGTTACAATGTCGACGCCTGTAACTGCGGTGGGCCGAATGACTTCCGTGATTTCTTTCTTTTTGAAAAGCACATCCGCTGTTGACGGAGACAAATCTGATTTGCTGATCCCCAGGGACAGGGATGCAGAGGCCTGTGAATCCATGTCCACCACTAAAATGTTCGACCCTGCCTTTGCCAATGCAGCGGATAGGTTAATAGAGGTGGTTGTTTTTCCGGTACCACCCTTATTGTTGATAACGGTTATGATCAAAAGACGACTCCTTACTTTTGTATTTTCGTGCTCAGCGAGGGCGAAAGGCCCATTTTCCGGAAAACCTGGGCATTTGAGACCACCCGCTCAAATAGCTCACCCAGAGGCTCGGGCATTTTCTGGGTCTGCTCCATCACCAGAAAGCCGCCCGGGCCCAGACCTTCATGAAACATCCGAATCACCTGAACACGTTCTTCTTTTTTAAAATGCAGCAAGACGTTCTTGCATATAACCAAATCCAGATCCGTTTTGATGGGTTTAAGGGAAAGCAGGTTATGCCATTCGAAAGAAACACATTTGCGAATTTCGTGGGAAAGAATAAAACTGCCTGGTTTCCCGTTCTTCTCAAAATAGTTTTCCAGAATATCTTTTGGCAGCCGTTTGATCTGATCTTCCTGGTAAACCCCTTCCCTGATAATGTCACCAAAGTGTCCGCTTTCATCCACGTCCGATCCGTAAATGGCCACATTTCGAAAAAGCATTTTGCCCATGTTTTCTCTTAAAATAATTGCAAGAGAGTAGGGTTCGGGGCCCATGGCACAGCCGGCGTCCCAAATGCGGATACGCCGTTTTGAACGCCATGAGGGCAGCACATGGTCACGGACCATCTCAAGTGTATGTAAATCTCTGAAGAAATAAGTAAAAGCCATTGGTTAATCCTTAAAAAGTACCGGCGTCATGGTCTGCGACAGTTATCATATTTACAAAAAAGATCATGAATGAGTTCCTTTTTCGTAACCGTTCACGGTTGCCGGTTTACAGTTGCCTTTGTTTTTCAACCGTAAACCGGCAACCGTAAACCGTGAACAGTTACCTTTTTTCCAATGTATCCCTCTGAAGCTGACGTTCTTCGATGAGTGCAGTCTGTGTTATCTTTTGAACATCCAGGATTAAAGCAACGGTCCCGTCAGCCAGAATTGTAGCCCCCGAAAATTCTACCGCATCCTTGTAAATACGGCCCAGATTCTTGATGACGGTTTGATGCTCACCCAACACCGTATCCACCACAAAACCGATCCGCTGGCCGTCGATTCCCACGATAACGATATGCTGAATGTCAGGGGGGGGGCCACTCTCTTTGAACAGTTTCCTCAATAAAATGTAGGAGACGATCTCCCCTCGAACGTTAATCAGATTGCGGCCCCGGGTGTTCACAACCTCGTCACGCGTCAGTTCAACACATTCTTCCACCGCTGAGAGCGGAAGCACATAGAAATCCACGCCGATTCGAACCAGAAGCCCGTCAATAATGGCAAGGGTGAGCGGCAGCTTCAATGTGATGGTGGTCCCCCGGCCTTTTTGGGCGGCAATATCGACGGATCCGCGGAGCGCTTCAATACTCCGTTTGACCACATCCATGCCGACACCGCGTCCGGAAACATCGGTAATTTTTGTTGCCGTAGAAAATCCCGGGGCCAGTATCAGGGAGAAGATTTCTTTTTCGGTCATTTCCGCATCAGCGGCGATTAAGCCCTTTTCCACGGCTTTGGCCTGTATCGAATCAGGGTCAAGTCCGGCCCCATCATCTGAAATACGAATCAACACGTTGGCTCCGGAATGAATGGCCGATAACTGAACCGTTCCCCGTGTGGGTTTACCCGCTGCCTTCCGGTCGGAGGGGATTTCGATACCATGATCTATGCTGTTTCGAATGATATGAACCATTGGGTCGTTGAGACGCTCGATCACGGTTTTGTCCAGTTCGGTTTCCTCTCCTTCGGTGGTGAGAATAACCTCTTTTCCCAATTCGTTTGAAAGATCTCTAACCAGACGTTTAAACTTGCTGAAAGTCGTACCGATGGGAAGCATGCGGATACTCATGGTATTATCACGCAGATCCGCGGTCAAACGCTCCACTTCCTCGGCAATGGAAAGTAATTCGGCGTCGTTTACCATGCCCGCTTTCTGGCTCAGACTGGCCTGTACGGTCACCAATTCTCCCACCAGATCCACGAGGGTATCCAGCTTCTCCGCACTGACCCGTATGCTGGAAGCGGTTAATTTTTCCCGAGTCTCCTCACGTCGCGCCTTAATTCTCCGCTGCTCCACCAAAGCCGCGTCAACAGCTCCGGCATCCACCACTTTGGCTTCCACCAGAAGCTCACCCAGACGCTTTTGGGTTGTGAGCGTGGCCTGAAGGTCTTCAGGCCGTAGATCACCTCGTTCCACAAGGATCTTGCCGATTTTCCGTACATCTTCAACGTCTTCCTCATCCTCGTTTTCAAGACACCGAATATCGAGTTCGCATTCATCTTCCACAAAGATAAAAACGTCTTTAATCGCGTTTTCGTCTTCCTTTGTGGTGAGAATAATGTGCCAGTTGAAACAGCACTCCTCGGGATTGAGATCCTTTAAAGAGGGGATATTGCCCGTCAGGGCGATGACCTTGCCGTCTCCCATTTCACAAAGCTCATCCAAGAGCAGGATGGGGTTGGCGCCGGATGACAAAATCTCTTTGTGGGGTTTAAATCGAATGGAAAACGTCCGGGTCGAAGGCTCGGTTTCGAAGGTCATTGCGCTGCTCAAATTTTCCGCTACCAGATCATTACCGGATTCAGCAACGGGCAGCAATTTTTGGAATCCATCGGTCGTTTTCAACAGCAGAGCCTCAGGTACGGGAGCCCCGTCCACCATTTTGTGAATGCAGTCACAAGCATTGAGGGTCAGGTCCACGAGTTCTTTGGTCACCGGAATGCGTCTTCCCCGAACCATGTCAAAAACGGACTCCACCTGGTGGGTAAATGCGGCCACATCATCAAACCCGAACATGGCCCCCGAGCCTTTGATGGTGTGCATGGCACGGAAGACACTGCCGACGATTTCCATGTCATTCGGACTTTCTTCCAGTTCCAGCAAAGATGTTTCCAGTTTAGCCAGAAGCTCATAGGCTTCCTGCTTGAATGTCTCCCTGTGTATATCCATCATCTCCCTCAGAGACTAAATGACTGCATGCCAAAATTCATTATCCCAGAACTTTTTTTACAACGGCGGTCAACTGCTCAGGCTTAAAGGGTTTTACAATCCAGCCCGTGGCGCCCGCCTGCTTGCCTGCCTGTTTTTTGGTGACTTCCGATTCCGTTGTCAGCATAATGATCGGCATGAATTTGAACTCAGGCAGACTTCGAACCTCTCTGATCAGTTCCAGACCATCCATATTGGGCATGTTGAGGTCGGTCAGCAGCATATTGACACCGGAACCTTTCAGTTTATCCAGTGCGTCGCATCCATCTACAGCCTCCACGACTTCGTAGCCCGCCTGTTTAAGTGTAAAACTTACCATCTGACGCATACTTGCCGAGTCATCCGCCGTCATGACGTGATAGCCCATTTAATCCTCCTCATGACAAAAAAAGTACTGTTGCCGAAATCCTTATTCCCGCGCCCTGTTACTTCAAATTTTTGATTCGCTGGGAAATTTTTCAGAATCCACGCCTGCCTGAGCCCATGCTTTCGTGACGGGGGTCGAGGCATTTAACACGCCAAACCCTTTTTTTTCATCATCTCCAGTCTTAAGCGCGGAACAAATCAGTTGCACGCCGGTGATGTCGCATGCCGTTACCCCTTCAAGATCCAGAAAAAGTCCATCGTACCCACTAAACCCCTCCCGCATCTCATTCAAGATGACTTGCGCGTCGTAAATGCACATATCCCCATTTAGAATGAGCAGGCACTTTCCCTCTTTTTCTTCTTTTCCGATCTGGATTGCCATTTATCGTTCCTTTTGTTTAAGTTGTTAAAACAACTCAACGTTATCACCGAAATCTTCCGCCTCATTCCGCTTGGAATCGATTGTCGCATCAACATCTTCCGTTAGCGTTTCTTCCAGCGCCATCGGTTTTGAATCCGTACTGAAATCTTCAAAAAGCACCACATCTCCATCCGACGTATTTTCCGTTCCGGTTGGACTGTCTGTAAAAAGTTCAACATTTTGATCCTGATGGGATGCGGTGTCTTCCTCACTCGGCTGATCGACTTCGCTCTCAAACAATTCAATCCCATCATCATCGACTGCTGCGTCAGAAAAAAGTTCGATATTGTCATTCAGGGAAGCTTTTGCAACAGAAGCAATTGCACCGGCTGCCACCGTACGGCCCAGCATTTCATCGTGGATTTCCCGCTCTTCCACCATGGTATACCGCGTTACGAGCTTATCCACTTCAACCTGTGTGAGGATTCCCGCCTGGGTTACGTGAGGTCGCAAACAACCGATGAAGTCCTCTAATGCCCTTCGCTGCCGGGTCAGGGATTGAGAGAGTTCAGGCAAGAATGTAAGGCCGGTTATGACATCTGAGATGTTGGTTTTAAGACCATTTGAACGATGTTGGGCTTTCATGCAATTTTCCGTGAAATGCTCGTAGTCAGATGCTATTTCATAAAATCCGGTCTTTAAAACAGCTTCGGCCTCACCTTTGGCCACCCGCTTTTCTTTCTCGCCGGATGACATGTCTCGAAGCGAAAGGGCCGATGAATTGATAAAGGCCAGGTTTTGCTCCGCATCCGCGGCAAACCCCATAGCGCTTTCAGATAATCTTTTCACCTCTTGCGCCAAGACTTCAAAGACGCATCCCTCATCGCCCAAATGGGCTGATTTAATAATGGCGTTTAAGGCCATCATATGGGTTTCAATGCAGATGCCTTTGATCTCCCGAGTGTGAGAAGACACCTTTTCCACCACATTTGATGCCTCCCTTGCCGCGCCATCCATGCTTTCCATAAGGGCGTGGCCGTCCCCCAAAAGACAGTTAAGGGCACTCAACGAGTTTTTCAGGTTCTCGATGGGGTCAGCGACTGCCTCGTCACATTTGATGACGCCGTCTTCTTCATGAGTCCCAAGGGAGGTGAGTCCTGCGCCCAGCCCGTCCAGGTGATTTCGGATTTTGTCAAAAGCACCAACGAAATTTTCTGATATCCCCTCGATTTCAATAGTAATCCGCCCCAGCTGCGCCGCCTGAATTTCCAGCACGGAAAGTATTTCCCCCATGTTTTCAGATGCCTTGTCTCCTCCCTGATCAACAGAGCCTTCTTTGAGGCGATCGCCCAGGGTATTGAGCGACTCAATGACATGCTCCACCCTCTGGCGCATGTTGTCATGGAACTGAATGGCCATGACAATATCGCCCACCTGTCGGGAGATTTCATCCGAACTTTTGCGGGTGTTCTCCATGGCATTAAATAGAACATTGGTTATTGCTTCAACCTGCTGAATCGCGCCGTCAACGGTCAGGCCGGCTTCCTGAGTCAAGGTCTCGAGACGCCCGAGCCCGGACGTAATCTCCCGGCATGTTGATCGCTGGATGGTCATGGCAGCATTCACATCTTCATAGACAGCCTGGCCAATACCGGACATCTTTTCAGATAACCCCCTAATATCCACTGAAAACCCGGAAAACTTCTCCTGGGATTCCTGGGTCTTGGCGCCTTCAATGCCGATGTTCAACCCCACGATGCCCAGGGACTTGGCAATCTTTTGCAGGGAGCCGCGAATGCCTGAAAGGGACACAAGTTTTTCTACCAGGTCGTCGGCGTCCTTCAGATGCCCGGCAACCTGTGACTGCTGCGCCTTGAGTTCGTCGAGCGCGTTCTCACTGATTTTCTTGATTTTAACCAGAACACTTCCGCTGCCCTCGCCTGCCACTACCTTGACGGAGTCCATGGTGTGCCGTGCCAGTTCATTGGCCTCGATGTAAAAATTCTGGAGGGTGTTGCCGATCTTGAGAAATTCAGGTTCAGAATCGTGGCAAATGGATTCCAGCGCTTCTGAAATTCCCATGAGGTCCGTCGCGTCGAAGGCGCCTGGAGGGGTGGGAGTGGCGCCTTTTCCATTCTCCCGCCATCGCCGAAGAAAATATTGGGGGTTTAAAACCTGCTTCAGCGCACCGACATTGTCCCATTTAAGAAGAGCACTCAGAACTGCTGCCATCGATTCCTCCTTTTCAGGCTTTAGCTTTATTCAAAACCCGTGCCAAGGAAGATTCCAGAGGAGAAAACAATGAAGTTCACTTGTAATGGCGTTGTTGGGCCTCAGAAACCGGCACTCGGGGCACATGCCGGGTCACAAACATGTAATCTAGCACAAGTGTAAACTTACACATGTGCAAAGAACTCTAATCCTTGAAAATCTCGGACGTCGAATGGGAAATGTCGGCAGGAAACTGTTCAGGAGGGACGTTTTAGCCCTAAGCGTTTGATCTTTTGATAAATCGTGGGGCGGCTGATGCTCAAAAGCCGTGCTGCCTTGGCTTTGTTCCAATCGGTTCGATCCAACGCCTCAATTAGTCGTTCCTTTTCTTGGGAGGCATTCAGCACTTCTTCCCGGATTGTCGTCAGGGGGGAGAGTCGGAACTCAGCCGGCAAATGTTCCAATCCCATCACCGGTCCGCGACAGACGACAAACGCATGTTCAATGGCGTGCTCCAGTTCTCTCACATTGCCGGGCCAGGAATACGCCAGAAATCGGGTCAGCACCTCACTGGAGACCTCTCGAATCTCCTTATTCTGTTTTTTGCGATAAAGGGCCAGGAAGTGTTCGGTCAGCAAGGGAATATCTTCCTTTCTTTCCCTGAGGGGCGGTAAAACAACCTCCACCACCTTCAAGCGATAGTAGAGATCCTCCCTGAATTCCCCGGTTTGAACCATTTCCTGAATGTTTCGGTTGGTGGCGGCAATCAGCCTTACATCGACTTTGATCGGCGATGAAGACCCCACTTTTTCAAATTCACGTTCCTGAATTACCCGCAACAGTTTCAGTTGAATCAAGGGGGAAATATCACCAATCTCATCCAGAAAGATGGTCCCTTTATCCGCTATTTGAAAGCGACCCCGGCGGTCTTTGACGGCGCCCGTGAATGCCCCTCTCACATGGCCGAAAAGATCGCTTTCAAGCAGGTTTTCAGTCAGTGTGGTGCAGTTTACGGTCACCAACTGGTTATTGGCCCTTATTCCGCTGTAATGAAGGGCCTTTGCAATGAGCTCTTTTCCGGTACCGCTCTCGCCGGTAATCAAAACCGTCGTCTCTGTATGGGCCAGATCTTCAATCAACCTGAAGACAGTCTGTATTTTTTCGCTTTTTCCGATGATGTTATGAAAATGATGTCGTTCTTTGATTTCACGTTCGAGCCGGCTAAGCCTGGAGATATCCCTGACCGCAAGCACCACACCGGCGAAATTGCCGCCCTTGTACACCAAAGGCGTACTGCTTAAAAGCACTTCCTGCCCTTCCCGATCCTCATGTTGACATTCGGTGCGAAATTCCCTGATCTTCTCTTTGCTCTCCAGAGTCTTTTTCAAAATACCGAGACAGCTTTTGGAACAGCGTCCGCCGATTTCATGCCAGGCCCGGCCGGCGTTTTCAACTGTAGAAAAACCACATATTTCTCCTGCCCTCTGATTGGCCTTGATCAGCTGCAATTCGCTGTTCACCGTAATGACGCCATCCATCAGGCTGTCAAAAATGGCCTCGAGATTCCGTCGATATTCTTCATTTTCTTCCTGTAATTGGCGTTTCTCATCCAGTAACCGTTTATGATTGAGGGCCCGGTCGCAAATGCGAAGAACCTGGTCCTTCCCCACCGGTTTGGTCAAATAGTCAAAAGCGCCGTAACGTACGGCATCTGCCGCGGTGGTGACATCCGGTTTTCCCGTAATCAGGATTACCGGACAGAAATCATCCGACTTTCCGGCCTGCTGCAAGACTTCAATGCCGCTTCGTTCTCCGAGCATGATGTCCGCTATGATCAGATCAAGCGTCTCTTTTTTGATGATATTGCAAGCTGAATCAAAATCTTCCGCCAGCAAAACCTGGTTCCCAGCTCTGGAAAGAACCATATTTAGAACAAAACGAACGCTCTCATCATCATCTACTACCAATATTTTAGCCGTCATATTTTAAATACTTTCGATTGATAGGGTTAGATTCTTGTGGCCCTGGAAAAGCTTGTCATGGCCGGGCAGGAGCGTAAAGTTTACTCTAATGTAAGCTGACACATCTGTAAAGCGTAAATGCATTTTCACTATGTATTTTCGTAACCGTTCACGGTTTACGGTTGCCGGTTTACGGTTGAAAAACAGAGGATAACGGAAGATTATGGGGTCCTCTTGAAAAGAGTTAGAAAATTGCGGTTATCAATCCCAACATAATTCCGCATCCTTCATTAAAATTGCAAAAACGATTCATCAAGAAAGTGTAAATCTGGATGAAGGAAACCCATAATTCATTGAAAAACCGTGAACCGGCAACTGTAAACCGGCAACCGTAAACGGTTACGTATTTTCAAAGAGCGAAATAATGGACAGTGGTCTGTTTATTGCTTACGTTCTATCTGCTGTATATTTAGTCTGTACCGCGGACATACGGATGAAACCATCGACTGAGGTTCCAGAAACCGGAAAAGCCTTGAAAGAGCGTCTGCAACATTTGAAAGTGAGGTCCTTATTTTGGTAACTGAAACGGCATAAGATTATGGAAATTGTGAACCTCACAAAGGACCGAAAAACCTACACGTCTAATGTGTATCTGATTACCGGCAGCTGGAATGCCATAAAAGACAAGAACACTTTGGTGGATGTGGGAAGGGATGAAACCATTATTGAAAAGATTCTGGCCGCACGGACAGGGCTCGGCAAATGCCCTGTAGAACAGGTCGTTTTGACGCACAGCCACTATGATCATTGCAGCATGCTGGGTCGTATCAGGGAGTTATTTAATCCGGTGGTTTTCGCCTTTTCACGCGCCTTAAGCGGGGTGGACCACTTCATTCGGGGTGGCGAAATCATCCAGATGGGCGACAGAACGTTCGAAGTCTTTCACACACCCGGACACAGCAGCGATTCCGTCTGCTATTACTGCCAGGAAGACGGCGCCCTTTTTTCCGGAGATACGCCTTTGTTTCTTCAGTCGGCTGGCAGCACCTATGAAAGCGCATTCATCGGCGCTCTCGAACGGCTTTGCCGCAGAGATGTCAGAACCGTTTATCCGGGGCACGGCGCCCCTTTGACGGAGCAATGCAACAAGAAACTGAGAATCAGTCTCCGTCTGGCCCGAGAGGCCTGGAAGAGAAAAGAGAGTTGAACCATGAAACAAGAAAACAAACTAAAATTCAGGGTAGTTAAACACAACGCGTGTTCTGATTACGACTGGCTGAATATTGACTTTGAAAATAATCGGGTGGGCAAAGTCAGGGGCCGAACCTGCCAAAACAGGATCATCATCTACTCCATCAATATTTTCCCAAGATTCGAACGTCGCCGGCGAAAAAACCTATTATCAGCAGGCTATGCGACGCAAACCCTGTTAATGATCAAACAACACTTTGATTCCATCACAGCCGACAGAGTTCGTTTCACGGCGAGAGAATTCTGGAAAAAAATGGGGTTTACGGCCGAACAAAACGGATCCTACATCTGGAAAAGATAGTCGGGCCGGTCTTGGGCTTCTCGGATACCGTGTTGACCTTTCGTTGGTATGAGTACAGGCTTTTTTGACTTGAAGGTCGTCATGTTATTCCAGTGTGTTGGGTGAGTGATAATTCAAAATGATGAGCCTTTGGCTACAGCCTTCCTAACCAAAAAAGGAGTATCGAATATTGAAATCCGAGCAGAACATTGAATATTTAAAGAGCCGGATTACTCGCTTAGAAAAATCTCTCAGCGACAGCCTTAAGGAAAATAAACGCCTTCGAAAGGCTCTGAATTCAATTGACCATGAAAACGTGAATGTCACAAGCCTGCTTTCTGCATCACAAGATATCACCGAAAAAAAGCTTCAGGCCCTTGAACTCGATGAGGTTAATCATTCGTTGAAGGAGAGGATGAAAGAACTCCGTTGCCTCTATAAATTATCGAGACTCATCGAAAAACATGATAAAATTGAGAATATTTTAGCGGATTTCGCAAAGGTCTTTCAAAAGAGTTTTCAACATCCCGAACGTACTGCTGTCCGAATAACAATTGGAAATCAGGAATTTGAGTCCGGTCATTTTACTGAAACAGACGCCATTTTATCTTCCAGTATCCTTTGTGAAAATGTTTCCGCTGGAAAACTCGATGTCGCGGTACGGGCGGAAGCATTCAGTCAGGAAGGAGATCCTTTTCTCAAAGAAGAAAAAGACCTGATGGGAGTTGTCAGTGAACGTCTCGGTCATATCATAGAACGCCTTCGAAGAAAGGAAAACTATTCGGCCCTTTTCGATACATTAAATGAGGCCATATTGAAGGCGGATGCCGAAGGGTTCATCACGGAAGCAAACTCAGCAGCTGCAGAACTTTGCGGTTACAATACCCCTCAAGAATTGATCGGCACTCACATGGAAAAGCTTTATGCGTATCCTGAAACGCGTGAAGCAATCGTTAGAAAACTTTCAAGTGAGGGCGGATCATTTCATAATTTTAATTTGCCACTCAAAAGGCAGGATGGTACTATTGTAGAAACCTTATGTAATATTAGGCTGTTGCGGAACCATTCAGGGGAGATTTCGGCTACGCTTGGCGCCTTGCGCGATGTAACGGATATTAAACAAGCCGAACGTGAATTAAGGGGTTCACACGAAATAGCGATCGAAAGCAGAGAAAAATACAAGAGGATTTTTGATAATGAAACGATTATGATCATGGAAGTGGATGCGGACAATTTCGAGGTTGTGACCTGCAATGAGGCCATGGCGAAGAACCTGCGTCAGAGTTCTGAAAAACTTGTCGGCAAAAATATCAAAGATTTTTTACCCGAAAACGTTTTGCTGGAAAGAGTGGCAATCGGTGAAAAAATATTAAAAGAAAATAAACCCTATACTTTTGAAGATGAAAATAGCGGAAAATATTTCTTGAATACCTTTACACCCGTCTATCTGGGTGAAAAACGGTATGTTCAGACCTTATCATTCGATATCACTGAGCGAAAAAAAGTGGAGATGGAGCGTGATAAATTGGTAAGAAAGCTTAAAGCGACACTTGATAAGGTAAAAATTTTGAGCGGCCTTTTGCCCATCTGCGCCAGTTGCAAAAAGATCCGTGACGATAAGGGGTACTGGAATCACCTGGAGAGTTATATTTCCAAAAATTCCGAAGCTCTCTTTTCCCATAGCATATGCCCCGAATGTGCCCAAAAACTGTATCCGGATTTTAATTTATACGAAAAATGACCTCTGCGGAACATAACTGATAACAAATCGGAAAACCGGATGACATATTGTTTTAAATTGACTGACTCGGTTTTTTTATCGGTCTCGGCATCCACGCAAAATCAATTCTCTAATATTTGTCAATTGATATTAACCATCTGGGAGTGAACATGAAGCACCAGGAAACGAACGACAATGAAACGCGCTTGGAGCAGTTAAATAGAAGGCTTACAGCCCTCCGTAAAGTCAACCGGCTCATCAACCACGCCAAAGACAGCAGCGAGCTGCTGCAAGGGGCCTGTGATTGCCTAACGGAAACCCAGGGATATTTTAACGCCTGGATTGCCCTGCTTGATTCAGGCCGAAGACTTTTAGGAAGCTATGAATCTGGCCTGGGGGAAGCCTTCCTGCCCATGGTAGCGCAGCTGCACACAGGTCGTCTGACTCGATGTGCCTTGAGGGCGCTCGACAAGAAAGCAGTGACCACAACCGGTGATCCGGGTAAAACCTGCTCGGACTGCCCTCTTTCGGGGGGCTACCGCGGGCGTAGCGCCATGACCGTCCGTATCGCCCACCGGGATCGCGTCTTCGGCCTGCTCAGCGTTTCAATTCCAAAGTCCTCTCTTGAAGAGAAAGAAGAATGTAACCTGCTGGCCGAGTTGGCTGAAGATCTGGGTTATGCGTTGTTTTCATTGGATACGCAGAAGCATTTATGGCTTCATCGGCACATCACGAGGGACCTCCCCAACCCCATGGCCGTTTTGGACACCGAGTATCGCTATCAAACGGTGAACGAGGCCTACTCGTCTATTTACGGAAAAGACCCATCTGAAATCGTTGGTCAGTGCGTTGGCGACTTCTATCAAACCGGATTTTTCGAAAACAACATTCGGCCAAACCTGGACCGTTGCCTCGCCGGCGAAGATGTGCATTACGAGATACTTTTTCAAGCGCCTCATGCAGATACGCGATGGATGGAGATGCACTATTCTCCGTACCGGAATTCGAACGGTTCGATCGCGGGAGTTGTTTCACTTGGCACGGATATTACCGAACAAAAGCAGAAAAAAAATGTCCTTAAGCAGCGCCTCAAGGAACTCGAGGCTTTTCATAGTCTTTCCAGACTTTTGGAACAACGCCGAGATCTGCACGCGATTTTACGCGAAACCCTCGATATTGTGATCGACGCGATGCAGTATCCTGAAATTGCCCGCGCTCGGATCCGCTATGACAACAATATCTACAAGTCACATCAAATGTGCCTCCCCGACTGCCATGAATGCACTGAGGCTTCACTTTCGGAACCGCTGCTGGTCGACGGCAAATCCCGCGGCGAACTGAGGTTATGCTATATGGAAGCGTCTTCTTTGCCGGAGAAAGCCCATTTTTTGCCGGCCGAGCGTCGTCTCGTGCATGCCATTGCGGAACGACTGGGGCATACCTGTGAACGATACCGGGCCGAACAAGCGCTCCGTTACTCAAAAACCCGGCTTCGGCACATGGGAGTGATGCTGGATATGGCGCCTGCTTCCATTACGGTTCATACAACGGATGGTCAATTTCTCTACGCCAACCAGGCCACCGCCTCCCTGCACGGCTACAGTCATGAAAAATTCATGACATTGAAACTCTCCGAAATAGATGACGAAAAAAGCAAAGGACAGCTTCGACAGCGCATGGAACAACTGGTGAATCAGGGCGAGGCCTATTTCGAGGTGGCGCACCGAAGAAAAGACGGAACAACTTTTCCACTCAAAGTCTCTGCGCGCATGGTGGACTGGGATGGAACGCCGGCTGTTTTAGGTGTGGCGGCCGATATCACAGAGCGGAAGCTGGCGGAAAAAGAAATGCGTCTTACCCTGAAAGCCGTGAGCGAAGGCATCTGGAAATGGCATCTCAAGACAAATGAATTGGAGTTCAGCCCTGTATATTACACCATGCTCGGCTACGAGCCCGGGGAATTTCCGGCAACAGTTGAAAGCTGGAAACGCTTGATTCATCCGGATGATCAAGAGGACGCGCTTCAAACAGCCGAGACGTACCTGAAAACGGGACGCGATGTTTACGAAAATATTTTCCGAATGCAAACCAAACAGGGTCATTACCGCTGGATTCAGGCGAAGGGACGCGTTGTTGAACGGGATGCCGCGGGGGCGATGGTTCGCATCATCGGAAATCATTTGGATATTACTGACCGCGTTAATTTCGATAAAAGGCTGAGACATATTCAAAGAAGAAATCAGTCATTGCTCGACCACTCCCCGGTCTGCCACAAAATTGTGGATCTCGATTTCAATCTGACATACATGAGTTTGAATGGATTCAAAATGCTGAAAGTGGATGAAACCGATACCGTATACGGGAAGCCTTATCCTTTCGCGTTTTTTCCTGAAGCCTTTCGAAATGAAATGAAAAAAGCTTTAAAGGAAGTAAAAAGAACAGGTTGTAGTGTCACCATGGAGGCATTGGCCTGTGACGTTGACGGACATGCATTATGGCTCGATAGCAACCTGCTACCGGTTTTTAATGATGAAGGGGAAATTGTTTACATAACGGTCGTATCGGCCAATACAACAGAGAGGAAAAAGGCGGACGAGGAAAAAGCAAATCTCGAAAAACAGGTGCGTCAAATTCAGAAAATGGAATCCATCGGAAATCTGGCAGGCGGCATTGCCCATGACTTCAACAACATTTTATTTCCCATCATGGGGTTATCCGAACTGTTGCTGGATGATCTCCCCCTGGACAGCTTTGAACACGAAAGTGCTCAACGGATTTTGGAAGCCGCTGAAAGGGGGCGAGATCTTGTTCAGCAGATCCTCGCATTCAGCCGAAAAACCGAACATGAAATGCTCCCCATTAGGCTTCAAGGCATATTAAAAGAGGTCATTAAACTATGCCGTTCCACGATTCCGACAAATATTGAGATAAAGCAGAATATTCAAACAGATTGCGGATTGATTTTGGGAGATGAAACCCAAATTCACCAGATCGGCATGAACCTGATCACCAATGCCTACCATGCGGTTCAGGATGCGGGGGGAAGGATATCAGTATATCTGAAAGAAATCAAACTGGATTCGGAAGATGTACCAATCGCTTCTCTCAAACCGGGACGTTACGCCATGATAACGGTTGAGGATACGGGTTCCGGTATTGACCCGGATCACATGGAAAAAATATTTGACCCTTATTTCACAACCAAAGAACACGGGAAAGGGACAGGACTCGGACTGGCGGTCGCGCACGGTATCATCCATGAACACGGAGGAGATATCAGAGCTTACAGCGAATTGGGCAAAGGAACCGTATTTAATGTGTATTTGCCTTTAATTGAAAAACCGGTCAAAAGAAAATCCCTCGAAAAGCCGGAAAATCTTCCAACAGGCCATGAAAGGATTCTGCTGGTGGATGACGAGGAAGCCATCGTACATCTTGAGCGGCAGATACTCAAAAGGCTGGGATACGCTGCGACCGCCTTTAAAAACCCGATGGACGCTTTAAAGGCGTTTCAAGCAGCGCCTGACGATTTTGATCTGGTAATTACCGACATGGCCATGCCAAAAAAAACCGGGATTCAACTGGCAGTTGAATTGTTGGCCGTCAGACCGGACATTCCGGTGATTCTCAGCACCGGTTTCAGTGAGCACATGAATGCTCAAGATGCAATAAAAATGGGCCTCAAAGGTTTATTGAAAAAACCCGTAACGAAATCGACACTGGCCCGAACGGTTCGAAGAGTGCTGGATGATGTTCAGGAATCAACGCCCTCCAGAATCAGATAAGACCAAAATCACGAATTTCATCGAGAAGTTTTTCTTTATCGATGGGCTTGACGATATAAGATGTGGCGCCTCCCTGGTATAGGGCTTCAAATACATTTTTAGGATCATCCAATGCGGTAACCATAATCACTTTTACTTGGGTCCCTCTATGCCGAATTTCTTCGGGATTTACTTCGTCCAAAATAGACCTCATCTGCGTGTCACACGGTATATCTTTTACGTGGTAAATACTTTCTAAATTTCCATCAGTTTCTCTTCGCTGGTCAAAAGCAAGCAAGGACGGTTCTTTAAGGGAGAAGACGGCAAAGCCGGACATCAGAGCGTCTGCCATAGAAATCTTGGTATCACTCTCACGCCAATCGGATACTCCCAAAAAAGCCTGGGGCCCTTCGGCATGCTCAAGTCGCAGATCACACAGCGGATTTCACCCGGGTGCGCCTTGAATATTTCCACACCCTCAGCCCCGTCCCCGGCTTCAAGTACCGTGAAACCCAGTTTCAAGAGCATTCTTGCCGCCAATTGCCGCACCTGGAGCTCATCCTCGATGACCATCGCCGTCCCGTTCACCGCCACTGCCGGAACTTCCTTCGGTTTTTCCGGCTTAAGGTAAACTGTTTTGGATAATACTGGAGGCCCGTTGTTAATTGTGTAGCAATGAATAAGTTCAGGTTGGAATTCCACATTAATCGGAAGACCTTCAGGATATTTTGATCTGACCAAGTCTGATATCTTCCAGACCCATGTCATTTGAGGCTGAAAAGTCGAAGTGGACAATTCCTTTTTTGTGGTCACATCCGCCTTGATTCCACCGGATAGTTCGACACCAACTTTTCCTTCGCATTCCGTACCCTTGCTGCCAGCTTTGCAAGCCGCGCTGCCAGTGACTGAACCTCCAAGGTTCCATTCAAGAGAAAAAAGGGAGTTCCTCCCCCAAATCCATTATAATCAGCACCAACCCTCCACATGAGAAAAGCCGCCCCCAGGGTTCTCACAGGTTCATTGACAGGCCCGTCCATCCACCTTATAGTCTTCAAAAATGACGACAACACGACACGGAGGGTTCCTCGCCATGATCAAATTCCCCTACGGAATGTCGGATTTTAGACAAATCATCACAGAGGGATATTTTTACTGCGACCGCACCGCTGCCATCCCTGACCTGGAGCGGGGCAAGACCCAGCTCTTCATCCGCCCCCGCCGCTTCGGCAAGAGCCTGGCGTTGTCCATGCTGGAAAACTATTACGACATTGCGCGAAAAGACGCCTTTGACGACATCTTCGGTCGGCTTGCCATCGGTCGGGACCCCACTCCCCCGCGAAACAGCTATTTCATCCTACGCCTGGATTTTTCGTGCGTTGACCCCGCGGGAGCACCCGAGGATGTGAAGCGATCTTTGTATGATCACATCAACGTGCGCATTAAAAATTTCCTTCGGTACTATCGAGACAACGGCCTTGATCCGGCTCAAACGGATGTGGATCCGGAAAACGCCCTCGCCACGATGGAATCCCTTTTGAGCGTAACCCAAAGCGCGGGACATCCGGTTTTCCTCCTTATCGACGAGTACGACAATTTCGCCAACACCATCATGATGCAGCCTACCCTGGATTCCCGGGAGCGATATGAATCGGTGGTCCATGATGAAGGGCTCCTCCGAACCGTATTCAAGGTGGTGAAAGCCTCCACTTCAGGAACCGGGTTTGACCGGGTCTTCATCACCGGCGTGTCGCCGGTGGTCATGAGCGACATCACCAGCGGACACAACATTGCGGAAGATCTGTTTTTGGAGCCGGAATTCTGGGATTTGTGCGGATTTAGAGAGGAAGAGGTGGCCGAAACCCTCAGCAGGATCAGCGGGATCCGCGGGCTTTCAGAGGACAAGGCAAAAGAGGCCCTTTTGATGATGCGCACCTGGTACAACGGTTACAACTTTATTCCACGGGGCGGCCAGGCGGTGTACAATCCTACCCTTTGCCTTTATTTTTTCAAGCAGTTCCAGAAGCGGCGCGAATACCCGCGCAAGATGCTGGATGCCAATCTTTCCGTGGATGATTCGAAGCTGGAATATGTAGCCGGAATGCCCGGAGGCCGAGAACTTATTCTTTCCCTGGTGGAAAAAGGTCGTGATATTGTTGTTCCGGATATCGAGGACCGATTCGGGTTGAGTGAAATGCTTTCCCGGCAGTCAAAAGATCAGACCTTCATCGCCTCGTTTCTATACTATTTCGGTGTCCTGACCCTGGCAGGTGAAACGCCCCGGGGGAAACTCGCCCTGAAGGTTCCGAACCTGGTGATGCAGGGCCTGTACGTGGAACGGGTGCGGCGCATGATGCTGCCGGACCCGGTGATTCGGGATAAAGGCAGGCTGGCGGCTGAAAAGGCGTATCAGGAGGGGAACATCGCGCCGGTATGCGCTTTTGTGGAGGGACATCTTTTCACCGTCTTCAAAAACCGGGACTACGCCCAGGCCAACGAGCTGACCATCAAGACCGCGTTTCTGGCGCTGCTCTATAACGATATTCTCTACATTATGGATTCGGAACCGGAGCTGGAACGCCGGTACGCGGACCTCACCATGATCATCCGACCGGACAAACGATACCTGAGCATTTTCGACGTGCTGATCGAGTTCAAATTTCTGAGTCTCAAGGAGCTGGGGCTCAGCGGGGAGGCCATCCGGCGCCTCTCTTCCGACGAACTGTATGCCCTGCCGCACGTTGCGCGGGATCTGAAGGAAGGCAAGATACAGGGTATGGATTACGGCGACAGGCTGGCCCGTAGGTACCGGAATCTGAGGCTCAAAACATTTGTAGTGGTTTCTCTTGGGTTTGAGCGGATCTGTTTCCTGAACGCAGACGCCGAAGAGGAGGAGGGACGTTACTTCAGATTATAAGTTTATATGCCACTCAAAGCTTTTGAGTAACTTATAATCTGGTTATATCTGCTAGAGAGGTAAACGTTCGGGATGTAGGGGCAGGCCCCTGTGCCTGCCCTGTACCCATACTTACCGAACCCCGTATCCGCCCCAGAAACAGACCAGAATATGCAACCCAGTCGTGAGCAACCGGAAATTGAGGAATCAACAAGCGCGAAACCGAAAAAAACAAGCATCGGAAGCGAATTTACAAAATGGGCAGCTACAGCAAACAGAGCAACCACAAATCCAGAAATTGGGGGGGGGGGGGCAAAAACCGGGGAACGTTTTTTTGTCGTTTTAGACGCCCTACCCCAGTACCTCTTTCAAGACACGCTCGATATCGCTCTTTTGATAAGGCTTGGCCATGGCGCCCTGAAAACCGTATTCCGCATGCCTGGTCAATACCGGGTCATTGAAATAGCCGCTGCACACAATGGCCTTCACATCAGGATCAATCTTGATCAGTTCCTTGATGGTCTGCTCGCCGCCCATGCCCCCCTTGATGGTGAGGTCCAGGATAACCGCGTCAAAGGGCTCGCCCGAATCCTTTTTCTTTTTGTAGGCTTCAATGGCTTCGATGCCGTCTTTTACGGTTTCTACCGCGTATCCAAGTCTTTTCAACATTTGTTCCGCCAGGTGCCTCAGCATCTCCTCATCGTCCATGACCAGAATCCTTTGGATTGATGATTGTTGATTGGCGATTGTTGATTGGGGACCCGGTTCAGGACGCGCTGCGCTTTGCGCTTTACTCTCCGCGGCAGTGGCCGAAAGATAGATGTTTACCGTTGTTCCCACACCGGGAGTTGAGTCGACGGCAATATGCCCCCCATGCTTGTGTACAATCGCATAGGACGTGGCGAGCCCCAGGCCCATTCCTTTCTGAACGCCCATATCCTTGGTGGAGAAATACGGATCGAAGATCTTGCTCAGGTTTTCTTCCGTAATCCCCACCCCCTGGTCTTCAATGGCAATGTGAACATAATCGCCCGGCTTGAGGGGAAGCCCGGGGTGGGTGTCCTGATCCGCAACACGGAGGTTCTCTGCTTTCACGTTAAGGGTTCCCCCATCCGGCATGGCCTCCACCGCATTGGTCACCACATTTCTAAAGACGGCCCCCATTTTATGTTGATCATAAGAGACCGGCCACAGGTCCTTTGAAATGGATTTTTCAAGTGAAATATCGCTATCGACAGGAATCAGGCTTTCGATATTTTTCAATAGCGTCTCTAAAGATCCCAATTCCTTGACAGGATCGCCGCCTTTGGACAGGGACATGAGTTCATGGGTCAGGTCCCGTACTTTGTGAGAGGCGGTGTTTGCCTCACTGAGGAAATCCGCAAAAAGAGAGCCCGGCGCTACCTCCTCCATGGCCATGGACAGGTTGCCCATGACGATGGACATCAGATTATTGTAGTCATGGGCAATACCGCCGGTCAACGTGGCGATGCTTTCCATTTTCCGGGCATGGATCAGTGAACTTTGGAGTTTCTTTTCACTTTGAAGCAGTGCCTGCTCCGCCGCCTTGAAATCCATAATGTCCTGCAAACAACCGAACAGACGCACAACCCCGCCATGCAAATCCATTTCCGGAAATCCACGGGCAAGACAAACGCGGGTTTCTCCGTCTTTCCGTAACGCACGCAGCTCCAGTTCATAGGACGTTCCATCGGATACCGCCCTTTCGACGGCCCGGCGCAGGAAGATCATATCTTCAGGGTGATACAAGGCAGCGTGTTCCGACCAACCGGGCGCTCCTCCCTCGGGGTCAAGCTGAAAAATGCGGAAGAGTTCCTCCGACCAAATTACCGAATCCGTAGCGATGTTCCATTCCCAACTGCCGATATGCGCGATACGTTCAGTCCGCGCCAACATTAACTGCGTGCGGCGCAGCGCCTCTTCCGCCCGTTTGCGCTCATCGATCTCCCCCGTTAATTCGTGGTTCATCTTCGCTAATTCGGCAGTGCGTTCCACCACCTTCTCTTCGACTTCATAATGGGCTTTCAGCAGCGCCTCTTCCGCCTGTTTGCGCTCGGTGACATCGCTTACCGCCATTCGGATCTGCTTTACATCGTCCCCCCTGCCGGTTATGACGCTGCATTCCAATCGGGCATAGAAATCATGACCGTCCCTTTTCACAAGCCGAAGCTCACAGGACCGGGGCGCCTCTGTTTCCGAAAACTGTTGTCGGTGTTTATAGAAAATGTCCTGATCATCCATGGTGATGTAATCATGGAAAGAGGACCCTGCCAATATGCCCCTTTCCACACCCAACATGGCGACAGCAGTGAGATTCGCTTCCAGAATCACTCCTTTATCGCTGATCGTGAAGTAACCGACAGGGGCAAAGTCATAGAGGTGGGAATAGCGATCCCGCGTCGTTTCGAGCTCCCCTAGAACCCGCCGGAGCTCTTGGTTCTGCATGTTCAGTTCGACCTGATGTACGCGAAGCTCATGGATCAGGCTCGCTGTGGCTTCAGGAGAAATCCCTGAAAGATCATCTTCTTCACGGGGTGAAGTTTCCAAAGCCGCTTCGGCAACCCGCCTGAGTTCTGCTCCGTCTGATATATTCTCCATTTTCGCCACTTTCAATCCTCCTCCATTTCCCGGATAGCGCCGGTCGTCGGCGGATTGCCGTTCGATTCTGTTCTTCGCCGGGTGAAGTAATCGACACTGGGGGAATAAGCAGGGGTCGTTTGGGCAAACCCTTTCTTTCGTTCAAAAATTTTCCATTTGCTATTGATGGGCTGAAAAAAATCCCTGTGTTCCCCGATGCTTTCGGATGTGCCCAACAAAAGAATCCCACCCGGGTTCAGGGTATAGTGAAACAGGGGGATGATTTTTTTCTGCAGGACACTGTCCATATAGATCATGAGGTTTCGGCAACTCACCAGGTCAAGCCGGGAAAAGGGTGGATCTTTAATGACATTTTGAAGAGAAAAAATGACCCTGCTGCGAAGAGGTTCGCTGACCTTGAACAATCCCGGCTCTTTGATGAAAAACCGGTTCAGGCGCTCCTTTGAAACATCCGCGTCGATATTTTCCGGATAGACCCCCTTGCGGGCAATATCCAGTGCGGCCCCATCGATATCCGTGGCAAAGATTTTAACGTTGAATTGTCTTTTGAGGCTATCCATCACTTCGGAAAGGACCATGCCCAACGAGTAGGCTTCTTCACCGGTAGAACAGCCCGCAACCCAGAAACGGACGGTCGTATCCGGATCTTTTTGGCTCAACAAGGCCGGCAGCGCCTGCCCTTTAAGCAGATCATAGGCTTCCCCGTCCCTGAAAAAACGGGTGACCCCGATGAGCAGATTCTTGAAAAGCACGTCGATCTCGGCGGGATTTTTCTGGAGATAGCGGACGTAATCGGACAACGCCGTTATCTGGTGAACCGCCAGGCAATGTTCAATGCAACGGGCAATGGCGCCCGGTTTGTAATGAGAAAAATCGTGGCCGGTGGCGCTGCGAATCAAGGCTAAAATTTTCTGCATCTGGTTTTTTATCGGGGGTTCTTCGAGTTTGATTTTGTCCAATGACGCCGGAATAGGACGCCGGGCATAGCTGTCGGCATCTTTTGGTTTTTTCTCTTGTTTGGCTTTTTCCAAAGAAGTTTCATTGGCGGACGGCGCTTTTTTCTTTTTTGTGGGCATGGCCGTTGGCCTCCTAAGGGATCAGAAAAAATCAGACGGTGTAGTTGATACGGGAATCATGCTTCCATCAGCCTTGATCGGGACCCGGTACTCCGGCGCCAAAAAAAGCCCCGGCGTCTTCATGGGCGCCGGAGCATCATGGGGCGATGTTAAACAATCTTCTTCTAAAGTTAATAAGGTAAGATAAGAGAGAGAGAGAGAGAGAGAGAGAGAGAGAGAGAGAAGCAAGGCTTGTGCCATCGGGCTATCGAACATGGCTTGGGCTCCGAATAAAACGTTGTTTTGATGGGGATGTAACCTCAACTACTCATTCTTTCCGAAAATCCGTTTTCTGTCAACCATTAACTCTGGATATCCGAACCTTCCGCCTCGGCCCTGTTTTCAGCCTCTTTTGGGACAGCCCGGCCTATGGTCTCTCGAAGGTCCTGAAACCCATAGGGTTTGCCCAAAAAAGCCTGGGGCCATTCGGCATGCTCGCCGGTCATGACGCTGGCCTGATCGTACCCGCCGGCCAGGATCACGGGGATGCCCGGCGACAGTTTCCGAAGCGCGGACAGGGTTTCCCAACCGTCCATACGCGGCATGCTCAGGTCGCAGATCACACAGCGGATTTCACCCGGGTGCGCCTTGAATATTTCCACACCCTCAGCCCCGTCCCCGGCTTCGAGTACCGTGAAACCCAGTCTTGAGATCATGATTGCCGTCAATTCCCGCACTTGGGGCTCATCGTCGATGACCAGCGCCGTCCCGTTCCCCGCCACTGCCGAAACTTCCTTCGGTTTTTCCGGCTGCCGGATGACCTCTTCAAGCGTCAAAGGGAAAAAGACCCGAAACACGCTCCCGCTCGCCTCCGACCCCTGACTTCCGCCTTCCGTCCTCTGCCCTCCGACCTCCGTCTTCCGTCCTCTGACCGCCTTCCCCCGACCCCGCTTTCCACAGTGACCAAACCTCCATGTGCCCCTGCAATTCCGACCACCACGGGCAACCCCAGGCCGCGGCCGGTAAACTTGGTGGAAAAAAACGGATCAAAGAGCTTTTCCATATCCTGTTCCTCGATTCCGCGGCCGGTGTCGGCCACTTCCAGGCAGGCATACCTCTCATCCCGCAGCCGCCAATCGATAGGGAATCGGTTTGTCGGGGGGATCTCCTCCGGGGAAACGGTCTTGACGGTCAGGCGAATGGCGCCCCCACCCTCGGGCATGGCTTCCCAGGCGTTGGTAACCAAGTTGGTCAGGACCTGTTGGATCTGGTTCGCGTTGGCTCGTATGGCAGGTCCCGGGGCCGGCAGATCGGTTTCCATAAGGATGTTTTTGGGCATAACGGCTTGAAGCAAGTGATTTTCATCATCAGACGCTTTTGCTCCAGGATTTTTCCATACGCGATAACACTTCCTTCCCGCGGCATCTTCCAAATGATGAAGGCCCACACTTTCGACAAGTTTCCTGCTCGCGCATATAATATTGTAATTGCTGTCTACGGCATTGAGCATTCCGGGGAAGGCTTCGAGGATAGCAGGGAATCAGAATCGCATCTTGAATATTAATTATTCAAAACAAACCGTTAACAATTAAGATGCGACCCCATGTGGTTCTTATCCAGCGCTTCCCTCACCTTCCGAGCCAGACGATCCGCCATAAAGGGTTTCTCGATGAAGTGAACCCCTTCGTTTAAAATGCCGTGGTGGGCGATGGCATTGGCCGTATAGCCCGACATGAAAAGCGTCCCGGTTTCCGGCCGAATCTTCATGACCTGCTCGGCCAGGTCTTTTCCGTTCATCCGGGGCAATACCACGTCGGTCATGAGCAAGTGTATCCTGCCGGAGTGTTCCCTGGCCGTCTCCATGGCCTCATCCGGACCGTTTGCCGTGAGCACTGCATACCCGAGCCTTTCCAGCATCATCCCGACCATTTCCAGAATACCCGGATCATCCTCCACCAGCAATATGGTCTCCCCCAGACCCTTAGGCGTTTCCTCAGATCCGGTGGAAGTTTCCCGGTTGGCGTCTCCTTGATAGCGGGGCAGGTAAATCTTGAAGGTGGTTCCTTTCCCGGGCTCGCTGTAAGCGTTGACGAAGCCGTTGTTCTGTTTGACGATACCGTAAACCGTGGAAAGCCCAAGACCCGTCCCTTTTCCAAGCTCCTTGGTGCTGAAGAACGGCTCAAAGATCTGATCCAGGGTCGTTTCGTCCATGCCGCCGCCATTATCACTCACCGCCAGCATCGCAAACTCACCGGGCACAAAACCAACGTGTTCGGCACAGTAGGCTTCTCCCAGCAGCACATTTTTCGTCTCGATGGTGACCTTCCCCACGCCGTCAATGGCATCTCGGGCATTGACAGCCAGATTGGCCAGTATCTGGTCGATCTGGGCAGGGTCCATTTTTACCGACCACAGATTCGTGTCCGGCTGCCATGCCAGATCGATGTCTTCACCGATCAGACGCCTCAACATTTTGAGCATCCCTTCCAGGGTTTCATTCAAGTCCAGCTCCCGGGGCGCGATGGTCTGTTTTCGGGCAAAGGCCAAAAGCTGCCGGGTCAGGTCCGTCGAACCCTCGGCCGCATTCTGAATCTCTTCAAGGCTCCCATAAATGGGATTCTCCGGTTCCATATCCATGAGCAACATTTCCGCACGCCCCAGGATCACTACCAGTTTGTTGTTGAAATCATGGGCGATTCCTCCGGCCAGCCTGCCTATGAACTCCATCTTCCGGGCCTGTAAGAGCTGGGCGTAAAGGTCTTTCCTTTCAACCCTGGACCGCTTGAGTTCCGACATGTCCATGACCATGCTGAGCAGACACGTTTCACCTGCCAGATCCATCACATACGCGGACCAGAGGGCTGTTATGGGCTCACCGTCCCGGGTCAAAAAAGTGACTTCCCGCTCCCGAAAGCCCCCCCGCTCTCGAGCAAGGGCCATGTACCGCTCTCTTTCTCCATTCGGCTCGGGCCAGAGACCCAATTCCATGGATGTTCGTCCAATGACTTCGCTGCGACCAAACCCGGTAATCTCTTCAAAAGCCTCGTTGACCTCCAGATAGGTCCCATCTTCAAGCCGGGTAATGGCCATCCATGTGGGACTGGAAAAGAAGAGTTTGGAGAACTTCTCCTCGCTCTGCCGGAGTGATATCTCAGCAAGCTTCTGATCGCTGATATCTTCGGATACCCCTTCGATCCATCCCTTTTCCGGGACCATTTTGGCTGAATAACGCATCCAGATAATGGAACCGTCGTTTCGTTTGAACCGGGTTTCGTAATTCCTGAATTCCCCGTGCGCTTGCAGGAGCGAAATCATCTTCTCACGCTCTTTCGGGTCCACATACCGCTCCACAATAAGGATCAGAACGATGGCTAGTCAATTACCACCGGCAGAGCCGGTGGCTTGACAGGACCGGTTTTAACAGCACCGTCCAATTCGATTCGGAAAAGTTAGCAATCCAGAACTGTTTCCAAACATTCTTGTTGATCGACTGGAAGAGTGATTGTATGATTTGCCTTGGGCTTAGATTCGTTTGCTGACATTTTATATACCCGCTCTTTCTCATGGTTAGGTTGTCAACTCAACCATCGGCGAAAGTGACAAAAATTCTCAGCGAATAATGCCGTCCCCCCAAATCCGTTATAATCAGGAAATTTTCATACTGAATTTTCAAGATCGCGAGGAAACAAAAATGATTTGCTTGTTTACAGACCAAAACGCAGCACAGTCCCAGGTGGGTGGAAAAGCGTATTCGCTGATCAGGATGACCGGCGCCGGCTTTCCGGTTCCCGCGGGAATGGTTCTTGACGTTCAGTTCTTTGATGAGTGGGTAGAGGCACTGATGAAGATTGAGGCCCTTCGGCTTGGCAAATCAGACAGTGAAGAGGTGCTCAAAAGAAAAACCCGCGAACTGAAAAAACATGCGGCCGGGTTTCAATTCAGCCCGCATCAAAGGCAAATCCTTCAGGAGAAACTCAAAGCGCTTGAACAGCCTGAAGACCGAATGTATTCGGTGCGTTCTTCCTCACCTGAAGAAGATATGCAGGGGGCATCCTTTGCCGGGATGTATGAGACCTATCTGGGTGTCACGAAGGATCAGCTTGAGGCCCGTATTCGGGATGTGTTTATCTCCTGTATTGATTTTCGAGTGGTGGCCTACAAGCGGCAAAAAGGCTTTGACCATACCCGATACGCCATCGCCGTGGTGGTGATGGCCCAGATTCAAAGCGATGTGGCGGGCGTGGCCTTCAGCATCAACCCCCTCAACAACTGCTACGACGAAGTGGTGATCAATGCCAATTTTGGTCTGGGTGAATCGGTTGTATCCGGTGACACGGTCCCGGATCAGTTCGTGGTGGATGCGCACAGTCGGGAAATACTGTCAAAGAAAATCGGCGACAAAACGCTGGCGGTCACCCTGAATGAAACCGGCGGCACAGCCAGGGTGGCAAAGGACGCTTCAGACCGGCCGGCACTCTCCGATGAGCAGATTTTGGAACTGACCGACATGGTCAAAAAGGTGGAAACCCATTACGAAATGCCCATGGATACGGAATGGGCTTATGAAGACGGTACCCTGTATATGCTGCAAGCTCGCCCCATCACGAGCTATATTCCGCTTCACCCCGTCTTCCGGACCGAGCCCGGCGAACCGAAGAAACTATATCTGGATATGACCCTCATCGAGCAGGGATTTCAGACGCCGATGTCAGTCATGGGGACAGACTGCTTTCGGGAAATGACCGATGCCATGGGAATGTCGGCCGCGGGGGTTCATGTGGCCCAAAAACCAGGTGATTTTCTCTATGGCGCCGGCGGTCGCGCCTATATCAATCTCTCCGCCGAAATGCTGTTGGAGGGTCAGGAAAAGACCGCGGGCGAATACGAGGGGCTGGATATCTATGCGGCCCGGGTGATTCGGGATGCGGACATGGGTCCCTATCGCGCCCACTATACGACAAAAGGCATTTTAAAAGGCATAAAAGCCATGTTTATGGCTTCATTTAAAAACTGGGATACCATTGGGGGAATTCTCAAGGGCCGAAAGCATCCTGAAGAACTGCGAAAACTGATCGACGAAAAAGGCGCTCAGTTTATGGCGGATATGGACCGGCTTGAACGGGAGCCGATTTCCTTCAAAGACTTTTCATATCAGGCCCTTAGAAAACAGGCGGATCTGATGATTCATGTCACCATCCCCAGCCTGGTTGATGCGGAATCGGCCAAGAGCAGTATTCGGAAAATCATCAAAGAGCGTTACGATGACATTCCGGCAGAGGAAGCGGACAAAATTGACCGGGGGCTCCCCTACAATATCACCACGGAGATGAGTTGTCGAATTTATGACCTCATGAAGCTGCTTTCGCCGAAGGATCTGGAATCCACCCATGTTCTTAAAGAGCGAATTTTGAACCGTGCTGTGCCGGAAGCATTTCTGAACCAGTGGGATGATTTCATGATGCGATTCGGATTCAGAGGGCCTCGTGAAGTTGATGTCAAAACACCCCGCTATCAGGAAAAGCCTGAAATTGTTATTCAACAAATGCAGAACTACCAAACCCTGTCGCCTGAGGATTCACCCAGGGCCACGGTGGAGCGCCAGGCCGAAGAACGGGAACGAGCCTTTAAGACCCTTACGGAAAAAGTGGACGACAAAGACGGGAAACTTCTGGAAAAACACTACCAAGTTATGGTCAACCTGGGAGGATACCGCGAAATCCATAAGTATTTTCTGGTGTATGCCGGAAATAAGATCAGACGAAAAGCCCGCGATATTGCCCGCGATTTCAAGAGCGCGGAACGGATCGACGACCTCGAAGACATTTTCTATCTGACGATTGATGAAGTGCAACAGGCCATTGACGACGAGCGGCTGGATGTCAGGCAGATGATTGCTCAAGACCGAAAATATATGGCCATCGCTGAAAAAGTGAACAATTTTCCCCCGGTCATTAACTCCAGGGGTAAGATCCTCCGGCCCAAAAGAAAGGACGTAAAGCCCGGCGAAATCATCGGGGACCCGGTTTCCGCCGGAAACGTCAAGGGCCGGGTGGTTATTGTCAGCTATGTGGGAGAAAAGGAGATTAAAGAAGGGGACATTCTGGTGGCCAAAGCGGCTGACCCCGGCTGGACCCCGCTTTTTATCAATGCATCGGGAGTCCTGCTGGAGGTGGGAGGGATGCTGCAGCATGGGTCCCTTATTGCACGGGAATACGGCAAACCCTGCATCGCCGGCATTCAGAATCTCACGGAAAGGCTTAAAGACGGGGATATGATTGAAATGGACGGCGCCTCAGGCGTCGTTAAAAAAGTAAACCAGACACCGTAACGCAACCGCGAACACATATGTAGTGCCTGAACGAAAACCTCGTTCGGGCACGGTTTTAAGTTTTAAGTTTTAAGTAAAAAAAACGCTACCATATCAAATCGTTATAAATCTCTAACGAAAATTGGAAAACTATATTTAGAGGTTTTCCTTCAGGCACTGTGTAAAATGAAACTTTTTCAGAAGGTCTCTCAAAGCGGTGGATTCTTAGATAAATGCCTACCCCCCAACTTAGAGCCTGTTTAAAAATTATCCCTGCTGTGGTCGGCTGCGGCTTTCGATGGCTGCATCATCGACCAAAATGGGTCTTCACCGTAGCGCGACTACGCTTTCAGCCCCATTTTTATCGCTTCCTTGCCCTCGAAGACCTCGCTCAACCTCGCGACGAGATAATTTTTAAACAGGCTCTAAACGAATAGAACCCTATAATATGAAATTTTTTCTGTATGATTAAGACCCTCAACCAAAAATATATGAAAAGGATTGTTTGTTATGCTTACACCTGATCAATTTCAAGCGAATGAAGCATGGATAGCCATTAGAGTGAACGAAGAATTCATTCTAGTAGAAGATGAACCTTGTGACATTTTTGTACTCTTAGATGCAGCCAGCGAATATGTCTTTGGGTTCGTACTTTCACGTGTAGTCGATGAATCCCCAGACGAGAAAGAAGTAGAAGATTTGTTTAGAAAAGCATGGGAAGTAAGACATGAATGGGCTAGAAAACTTATTATTGTTGATGAATCATCAACGGCAAAAGAAATGGGTACAGAAAAATTTGTTGCGGATGAACAAGCCCGCTACATTTGTCCTGAATGTGGAAATGAAGTCTTCCGGGGTGTTGTGAAATGTAATCAGTGTAACACCAAACTTGATTTGGATTAAGTGTAATACGGCTCATCGTGGATTTGCGTGAGATTTGGCTTCTGAGCCGATTGTAGGTGCGACTTTAGTCGCACATTAAGCCTACCCTGTGCGACTAAAGTCGCACCTACAGCCCGAACCGAAACAACCCAAAGCGCGATTTCACGTTAATCCGCAATGAACCCCAATAAGGAAGGAGATTCGTGCTATCCAAGGCATTATATCTATGGTAGAATAACAGAAATTCGCACAAAATGTATCAATATTTAAGGAGGAAAAACAATGAAACGTTTGGTTTTTTTTCAGTTGATGATGTGCATGTTGCTCGCATCGTTTACGGGATTTCTTTTTCAGGGCCAGGCATTCGGCGCTGCCATCAAGGATACGGAGTCCGCTTCTCACGCCGATACGGCCGCCATCCCCATGGTCGTCAAAACCTATGACTATCCGGGCGTAAAAATTGTCCAGTTTGACCTTTCCGTACTGTCCCAGTATTCCTATATGGTGGTGAGCGAAAGTGATGCGCTGGTGGTGGATCCCGCTCGTGATATCAATGCTTATCTGGCGCTGGCAAAAAAAGAAGGATGGAAAATCAAAGGGGTTTTTCTCAGCCATTCAAACGCCGACTTTGTGGCCGGTCACATGGAATTTTTGAAAAGGTTCGGCTGCACCATTTATCAGAGCAAGGACAGCGGCGCCCTTTATAAAATAACGGCCCTGTCAGATGGAGAGACCATTCCCTGGGGAGAGGCGACGCTTAAATTTTTGAGTACGCCCGCGCACACGCCCGACGGCATGTGCGCGCTGGTTTTCGGCAAGGATGACAAGGCGACGCCCAGGGCCATTTTGACCGGGGATACCCTGTTTGTGGGTTCCATCGGGCGACCGGATCTCATGGGTGGGGCCATGGCCGCCGCAACGCTGGCGGGCATGGGTTACGACACCTGGACGAACAAGCTATCCAAGCTGGACGATGGGGTTGTCGTGCTGCCCGGTCACGGGGCCGGATCCCTTTGTGGGGCTCACCTGCGGGACGAGCCGTCCTCCACCATCGGTACGGAAAGGGTTACCAATCCCTACCTTCAGCATAAGGGTCGAAACGATTTCATTACGAGCGTGCTGGAAGGTCTGCCCCAGGCGCCGCAATATTTCAAGCACAATGCCGGGATGAACCGTGAAGGACCTCCTCTCGTGGATTGGAATGCCCCCATGCCGAAAAAACCGGCTCTGGATGCCTCTCTTTCGGATATATCCCGGTATTATGTGGTGGACCTCCGCGATGCCAAAAGCTTTGCCGCCGGACATATCCCCAATGCGGTCAATATCGCCCTGAGGGGTCGGTTGGAGACATGGGTGGGGATTATGGCGCCCTGGGGCAGCAACATTGTTCTGTGCGGCAGCCCGGAGGAAGTGAAGGAAGCGCGGTTGCGTCTGCACCGGGTGGGCTATGAGGTGACGGGGGCTTTATCCTTTGAAGATTGGACCCGGGCGAAGCAACCCGTGTATCGGAATGAGGCCATTTCTCCCCTGGCGCTTCACAAGCGAATGCAGGACAATACGGCCCCCGTGATCGTTGACGTCCGACTCCCCAACGAATGGATGGGGCTTCGCATCGGAAACGTTTTGAATATGCCGTTGAACCAACTGAGCGACCTGGCCTTCAAACTGGACCCTGATCAGCCGGTGGTGACCGTCTGTAACTCGGCCTACCGCAGCAGCATGGGCATCGGTCTGTTGGAGCGAAAAGGCTTTAAGAAGGTGGCCAGTATGGAGGGCGGTGGAGAGGCCTGGATCCAGGCGGGATTGCCGGTGATTCAAGCGGCAGCTCCGGGGGATGTGGCTTCAGCCCAGCCCAAGAGGGTGATTAAACTGCCGGATATGATCGAGCCGGCACAGCTCAAACGCATGCTCATGGATCTCCCCGGGACCTTCGACCTGGTGGACATTCGACCGGCAGGGCATTTCCAGGATTACAACCTCCCCGGCGCACACAATGTAGATCTGGCCGATTTGATCGGCAATCCCCTCTATTTAATCGGCGCAGGCCCCTTGGTGATTGTGGACCGGGACGGGTCTCTGGCCATGGCGGCGGGCGGCATTCTGGCCCAGAAAACGGAAAGACCCATCAAAGTCCTTTTTGGTGGTCTGAATGCTTACTGGAACGTCGCGGGGATGGGTGAACCGATCAAAGCCGTACCCATTGGGCCGAGTACGCCGAGCATGCCCGCGGTGCAGTCGCCTGTTCCCGCAGTGCCGGTTCAGCCCGCCTTGAAAAAGCCGGAAAGACCTAAAACGAAAAGCGCGGGGTGTTGATCATGAATGAGGACGCGACTCACGGCATCAAGAATCCAAAGGCCTACCTGAACCCCTATCTGGCGGGAGCCCTGCTCGGAGCAACCCTTTTAGCCTCTTATCTGATACTGGGGGCGGGCCTGGGTGCTTCCTCGGGTGTTGCCCGTCTGGGGGCCTACATCGAATTGTCCATTGCCCCGGCACGGACCCTGGCCTCCGAATACTTCGGTGGCTGGGGCGATCAGCCTCTTAAATACTACCTTGTTTTTATGCTGGCCGGCGTGTTCTTCGGTGGACTGATTTCAGCGTTTCTGGCCCGTCGTTTTGACGTAAAGATTGAACGCGGGGCCAAATGCCCTGCCCCAAAGCGCCTTCTGTTTGCGCTGGCAGGCGGTGTTGTCGTCGGCTTCGCCGGTCGTCTCGCAAACGGATGCACTTCGGGGCAAGCCCTGTCCGGGGGTGCGGTCCTGGTGACGGGAAGCCTGCTTTTTCTCATATGCGTGTTTACGGGCGGTTATTTGACCGCCTGGTTTGTAAGGAGGCAGTGGGATGATTGAGACTTTTTTTAAAAGTGGAACGCTGAATTCCCCCGCCGCTTTTCTGGCAAGTCTGCTCATCGGCATCGCTTTCGGCGTGGCCCTTGAAAAAGCGGGATTCGGCAGTTCCCGGCGTCTGGCGGGCATCTTTTATTTTCGGGACATGACGGTGCTGAAGGTCATGTTTACGGCAGTGGTGGTCGCCATGCTCGGCATCTGCTATGCCAAGGCATTCGGCCTTGTGACCCTTGAGAACGTCTATTTTCTGCATACCCTCTATGCGGCGCAAATTGTGGGCGGGTTGATTTTCGGCGCGGGATTTGTCATGAGCGGCTGGTGTCCCGGCACGGGCGCCGTAGGTCTGGCTTCGGGGAAGATTGATGCCCTGGTTTTCCTCCTGGGCGTCGTGGGCGGCAGCATGCTGTACAACGAACTGTATCCGATATTGAAACCGATCTTTGCGGGGGACCGGGGGGTTGTCTTTGCCTACGACAGTCTGGGTGTTTCCGAAGCGAGCTTTGCCTTTTTCTTTACGGTGATCGCGGTCGGGTGTTTCTGGGGATCGGAGTCTATTGAAAAGAAACGGCGCGGCGAGGGCCGGTTATGGCGTACGCCGTTTCTGAAGGCATTCAGCGCCGTGCTCATCGTGGGGGCCTTCGGTTTGTTTGCGGTGGCGGGACAGCATCAGGCGCCCGTATCGCCTGTTTCAGACACCGCAAACGAGGCGGGATTGCTGGAAGGCCTGCAAGCCGGTTCGGATCACATGGATCCCGGTGAGCTGGCGGATCGTCTGCTGGCCGGCGACAAGTCCATAAAGCTGGTGGATATTCGCACGCCCGGGGAATTCGCTCAATTTCATATCCGATCCGCCGTGAACATACCGGTTGAGGATCTGCCCGGCGCCCTGGCTCCCTATAAGAATCAGGGCCTGATCGTGTTGTATTCCAACGGCATGACCCATCCGGCCCAGGCACGGGACAGCCTGTTTCGCATGGGATTTGACAACGTCTATTTCCTGACCGATGGCCTGGAAGGATTCCTGAATACCTGTCTCAAACCGGCGTCATTGCGGGCAGCGCCCGTTTCTCCAGAGATGACGAGCAAAATCAATGCGTGGCGGGCCTTCTTCCTGGCGCCCGAGATGCCGGCAGGCGATTCGGCCACAGGCGCCGGTTCATCAAGTGCCTTGAATCTTTCCCCCCGGACCCTGCCGGATCTGGTGGAAACAGATTGGCTGAACGCGAATCTGGGAAAACCAGGGTTGAAGATCCTCGATCTACGGCTTCAGCCCGAATATAACACCGGCCATATCCCCGGCTCCCTCAGCCTGAACCCGGAAAGTCTGAGAGGCCTGGTTCGGGGGGCGCCGTCTTCCCTGCTGCCCGCGGAAATGTTGGCGGAACATTTTTCGTTGATGGGAATTCGCCCGGATGACCTGGTGGTGATGGTTTCCTCCGACAAGCTCCAGGATGCCACTTTGGCGGGTATGGCGTGTGATCGCTTGAATCATGGCCGTTATGCCGTTTTGCGCGGCGGTTTCCCCAAATGGCAGGCGGAAAACCGGCCTTTGGATACGGTTCTTCCGTCCGTTGAACCATTCCGCTACCCTGTCCCGAAAGGGCCGGATGCTTTCACCGTCACCGCCGAAGAGATGTTGATGGCGGTGGGCAAACCGGGCACCGTCATCCTGGATGTTCGTCCGGCGGACTACTTCACCGGCAAGAAAAAAGAGGAGGCCAGAGGGGGGCACATCCCCGGGGCCGTCAATCGTCCCTTTACCGATGATGTGGCCAAGACCGATGCCTACAGCGCCTTTAAACCGGTTGATGAGCTCAGGGATGTCTATGGGAAGCTCATTCCCACGAAGGATACGCCCGTTATCGTCCATTGCCGCACCGGTCATCAGGCCAGCCAGACCTACTTTATTCTTGTCCGGCTCCTGGGTTACACGAATGTCAAATGGTACGGCGCCGGTTGGACCGAGTGGGCTGCCAGACCCCAATTGCCGGTGGAATGACGACTGTTTTTGAGCAAACCATTAAACAGCAGGAGGGTTGTTTAACCCCTCCCTCGAAAGGAGAAAATGATGGAACTGCCTGAATACGTAACCATTGAAGAAGTCAAAAGAGTCTGCAACGCCATCGGGTTGAGTGACTGGACCGAGAAAACGGACCCGAGCGTTTCGGAGGAAGAAGCCTCCATGATCCTCAATATCGTCAACACGAAATCAATGGAGATTCCCCTGGAGGATTTTCAAAAAGGTCTGGAGGTGGAACTGGAACACGGCACCCGATTTGAAGATGCCAATGTGACGAACAATCATCCCATCTTGACGGGTAAGATTGTGATCGCCCATCTAAAAGAAACCATGGATTACTATAGCAGAATTGATGTTGCTGAGATCGAAGGCGACTTGTTGAAGGCCATATTGTCTCGGAATGTCGATAAAATAGTCTCGAAGTATGAAAAACTTATCGAAGCTCAGGCGGTGCTGAATCAAGCCGTTGCCGGTCAATTGAAGAAACGCCCCTGACAAGCGCATTGTGAGGGGGTGGCGGCGTCAAAAGAAGCTTTGAGGCAAGACTGAACTTTTATGTTGGACAAAATGGAGAAACCCAAATGACGGATGAAATTCTTGTCTCGATGTTTCCCGATGATAATGCCATACCGGATCAATACCGGATCGGCGCCCCCATGGAACAGCGCCGCTACCTCTGCGATAGCGAAATCAAGGAATGGCGCGGCCCGCAACAAGATGTGCTGAGTCCCATATGCACAGCGGCGGGTGGTGCTGTTGGGCAGAAGCGGATCGGCAGCTATCCCCTGCTGACGGAGGTTCAGGCCCTGGAGGTCCTTGATGCTGCTTGCGGGGCCTACGATTATGGCCGGGGAGAATGGCCGACCCTGTCCGTGGAGGAACGGATAAAGCATGTGGCATCATTTGCCTGCCGGATGAAGGCGCAGCGGGAAGAGGTCGTCAAGCGCCTCATGTGGGAGATTGGAAAGACACTGCCCGATGCCGAAAAGGAGTTCGATCGTACCGTTGACTACATCAGCGATACCATTGATGCTCTGAAAGACCTGGATCGCGTGTCGTCGCGTTTCGTCATCGAGCATGGCGTGATCGGTCAGATTCGTCGCGCGCCCCTCGGTGTGACACTTTGTATGGGGCCGTTTAACTACCCGCTCAATGAGACCTTCACGACCCTGATTCCCGCACTCATCATGGGCAATACCCTGATTTTCAAGCCCCCCAAACTGGGGGTTCTTCTCCACGAACCCCTTCTTGAGGCTTTCCGGGATTCATTTCCCAGGGGTGTTGTCAACACCGTTTACGGAGAGGGTCGGGAAATCATTGGTCCTCTCATGAAGTCCGGAAAAATCGATGTGCTGGCATTCATTGGGACCAGCCGGGTTGCCGACGTTCTGAAAAAACAACATCCGAAGCCGCATCGTCTGCGTTGCATCCTTGGACTCGAAGCCAAGAATGCCGGCATTGTTTTGCGGGATGCGGACCTGGACAATGCGGTGAAGGAATGTGTGCTGGGCGCCCTGTCTTATAATGGTCAGCGTTGCACGGCCCTCAAGATGCTTTTTGTCCAGGCGGAGAGTGCAGATGCCTTCATCGCGAAATTCACCGCCGCCGTCCATGAACTCAAGGGGGGAATGCCCTGGGATGAAGGGGTTCGGATTACACCCCTGCCGGAACCGGGTAAGACGGACTATTTGACTGAATTGATTGATGATGCTCTCGCCAAAGGCGCACGGGTCGTGAATAAAAACGGCGGAATGGTGACGCACACCTTCATGTCTCCGGCAGTGGTGTATCCCGTTGGTCCCGACATGCGGTTGTACAAAGAGGAGCAGTTCGGACCGGTGGTCCCCATTGCCCCGTTCACGGATATCAAGGAACCCATGGATTATGTGACGCAATCCGACTACGGGCAGCAGGTGAGTCTTTTTGGAAGCGACCCGGATCTCATGGCCGACTTCATAGACGTCATGGTTAATCAGGTATGCCGGGTCAACATCAATAGTCAGTGCCAGCGGGGTCCCGACACGTTTCCCTTCACCGGCCGAAAAGACTCGGCGGAAGGCACTCTGTCGGTTTCGGATGCGCTGAGGGTTTTCACCATTCGGACCCTTGTGGCGGCCAAGGAGACCGATGCCAATCGAAAGATGATCAACGCCATTTTGACGGAGCGCAAATCCCGATTTCTTTCAACGAACTTTATCCTGTGATGGATTTGGTCCAACGGTCTGGATTCGCGCAATGACTCACCAACAATATTAAAATGGACGTGCTAAAAAATTATTTTCAACTGTGTATAAATAAAATCATTGTTGTCATATTGTCCAAAGGAATCCGTTTTATCTCCTCCGCCGTACCAGATGCCTCCCACCGATATCATGGCCCAATTGACGGGCTTATAGGAAAACTCCAGCAGGTTCCGATAATCCCCGTCCGTCAGGTTTCCAAAAAGTCGCCATCGGGTTTGAAAGCGTGAGTCCATGAATGAATACCGGACGGTGCAGGTCATGCCGTGGGTGAATTGATTCGCATCCAGATTATTGTCATAATCGGAAATAAAGGCCCCTACATACTGGATATTCAGAAAGAGATTGTGAACAAAGAGATCATTTTTGTCAATGCCCACCAGATACTGGAAGGGGCGGGTTTCCTTGAGGCCGCTGGGATATTGATAGAGAAGATCCGCTTGATCCCGCCACTTCACGGCGGTGTAATATCCCTGGGGCAGGTACGCTACTTCGCCCCTCAGAACGGTGGGGCCGAATACCCGTTCAAAGTCGAACCCCAGCATGGTGACTTTGGGATGAAAGGGGGTTATTTCAACGGGGGTGGGGTCTATGGGCATAACATAGGGCGGAAAAGGGATGGGAACCGCCGTGACAATTTTTGAGACCCCATAGGTCGGGTTGGGATCGATACCGCGATAGGCATAGAGCCCCACATCGGTTTTGGCCACTGAAAACAGAAGTCTTCCCCCTAGCGCCGCGTCGCTTTGCCACCCGTTGGATTGATCATCGCCCAGAACTCCGCCCGCATCCACAAATGTTTTCATGGCGGCCGGTTCAAAGTAACTTCCCGGTCCGGGAATCCTGGATTTTTCAAAATAGGGCGACCAGAATGCTTCCAGGCGCAGCTTTTCGTGAAACGCCGCATCCACGAACAGGCCTCGGATGCCGGTTTTTCGGTCATTTTTGTCGTAATAATAAAACGCCGTCAGATCTTCCGGGCACACTCGATCCAGGGGGCGGATTTCATCCCCTTTTCCCCAGTAGATCATCCGTTTGCCCACCGACACATCCAGATAGGCCATTGCTTCGGGCCTGAAACGATAATCCGCAAGCAATTCTCGGAAATCCATTTCCACGTGGTTTTCGTTTTCCAGGTTTTCATAGTCCATTCTGAATTTGGCGGCGAGCATCAGATCCCCAAAGGGACGTTCCGCTTCCAGGTCCAGTCGATTGGCGGTGAGCCACTGGTTCGGTTCGTGGGTCTGATACCAGACGGCACTTCTCAATTCGCCTTCGAAAAAAACGCCATAGGGTCTTTCTTCCAGTTCAATGGATGCGGGGGCCGCCCCCTCCTCCCCAAGGAGATCTGAAAAAGCATTATCTTCGGATGTTTCCGCCTCGTTTTCTTCGTCTTCCCCATTTACAAGCCCATCTTTTTGCCGGGGTTGTAAGGGAGAAGATTGGAGAGATGGGGCGTCGGGCGCACTATCCCTCCGGATTTCTCCGGCCATGACAAAAGGGATGCTCATGAAAAACATCACCGCCAGGAGCAGGGTTATGAAAAATATTTCCGTCGCTGCCACTCGTTTCATGGGCCGGTTTAAAAGGACGCTTTCCATGTCTCTCCCATTTGGTCTTTATTGAATTCATGGACGTCCAGACCCGTGTCAGCCTGGGCGGACACCACCTTTAAAATGGTGGTATGGTCTCGCTTGAGATCTTTTGACACGGTCTTAAAGGGAATATGAATGTTGCCGACGGCCTCGATATTGCCGGCCACCATGACTCGTTCCAGCTGGTTGTCTCGGCCATAGACTTTTACCTGAACCGGTATGAACGTTTCCTGGTCGATCCATGAAATATGTTTGGGAAACCTGGCGGCGGCATCCTTGGATCGGGCGATCACTTTGTAGCAGAGGCGATCTCCCATTTTGACGTCCTTTCGACGCTGATAGTCATAGTCGTCGATCTTTCGCGCCCCCAGGTCCTCATTGGTAAAATCCGTGTCTTCGAAATCATTCTGACGATCACTGGAGGCCACTTTTCTGGGCCGCTCCAGGGCGGGAATGTAGAGATACTGGTCATTGTCCGGGCCATCGATCTCGATGGTCAAAAATGTCACACCCCGCTTGAGGGAATCCATAAAACGAAACATGGCGCGAATGAGATTTCCACTGGTTTTTTGTTTAATGATCACTTTTCGAACATCCGCCGTCTTGTCGCCTGATTTCAGGGTCATAACCCCCTTTATGAGGAGGTCTTGGGCGGGCCGATTGACATTCTTTGCGGCCTCGGCAATCATCCGACCGTCTTCGGCGCTTCCGGCGCTATCGTAAGGGCCGATTTGTGCGCACCACCCGTTAAGGGGTCCTATAATAATGGCCAACAGGATAATCCTTAAAAAATGTTTCATACTGTTTCTCCTTTCTTTGTTTAGGTTTTAAAATTTTATCAGTCTCCGGCCATGTCGCCGGTTCCGACCTTTTTTCTTTTTTCAAGAAGGGTTAGCACCGCGGGAATGAGCAGCATGGAACCCAGGGCCGCACTGATCATGGTCGCTGATATGAGAATGCCTAAGTTTACCAGCGGTACAAAGGATGACAGCAGGAGCACCAGAAAACCGCTTGTGACCGCCAGGGCGTTGATCCAGATGGCCTGGCCAGAGGTCACGGCGGTTTTCAAACAGGCGGCCTGGTGGGTCAATCCATTATTTCGGCAGATGCGATAGCGGTTCACATAATGAATGGCGTAATCGATGCCGATGCCGATGGCGATGCATGCGGTAATGGCGGTTCCGGCGTCCAATGGGAAATCGAACAGTCCCATGAGCCCGAAATTGAACAGGATCGTTACGGTCAGGGGAACAATGGACAAAAGGCCAAAGGCGAGAGACCTCATTACCAGGCTCACCAGTACGAAGACGATCACGAGAGAAATGATGATGGAACGAAGTTGGCCGAATACAATGAGGTCGTTGGCTTCCAGGTAGAGACTCCCGATGCCCGTGGTGCGCCAGCTGATCTTTTCGGCCCGAAGGGGGTTACCAAGGGGGCCCTGCAAATGTTCCGCCACATCTTCAATAATCCGGCTCACCACTTTGCTGGAACCGGTTTTGATCTGAACGGTGAGAACCATTTCCTGCTTTTCATCGTCAATAAAGGAACGGGTTTCCGTTCTTCCATATTTGTCCAGGTAGGCCATGTATTGCCGTTTCAACGCCTCGGGAGATTTTTCCCCCGCCAGATCCCCCAGCTCAGGGATGCGGTAGAATCCGGGATCATTGTAGAAGAAGGTCTGGTTCATTTTCTTGATGAAATCCACCACGGACATCACTTTTCCCACTTCCGGATGTCGGTGCGTTATTTCCTCGGAAAGACGTTCAATGGTTTTCAGGACCTCGAAGGATAATATTCCGTGATCCGAAGGTCCCGAGAAAATGATGCTCATTCCCACGGTGCCGCCGAAATGCCGGTTGATATAATTATCCGCCATTCGAATGGGGGCATGGGGCTTGAAAAACGAGATATTGTTCATTTCCACCTTCAGGTTGAGCATTCCCCACACCGATAGGGCCATGAACCCCAGATAGACGAAAATCAGGGTCCAGGGCCGTTTGACGGCAACCCGGCCCGAGTGTTCCAACATACGGGTGGGAAAAGAGGCATGCGGTTTATTTTTTTCTGTTGGGGTCGAATGCCTTTTTTTTGAAATTCCGAACCGCATGAGCAATGCCGGCACCAGGGTCAAGGAGAGGAGCAGGGCATAGAAAACACCCAGCCCGATGAACAGCCCGAAATCCCGTAAAGGAATGATCCGGTTAAATCCCAGGGACGCGAATCCCGCCACCGTGGTGAGACCCGCCATCAACACACCACTGCCGATCACATTCAGGGTGGATTGCCCCGCTGCCGTTCGGTCGGAGTCTCCCATGGGTTCGTTTTGGAAATAATGAATCAGATGAATGCCGTAGGCGGACCCCACTGCCACCAGCAGAACGGGCAATACCGTTGAGACGATTGAGATGGGAATATGGGCATAGGCCATGGTTCCCAAACACCACAACAGAGAAAGCAGCACCGTCAGCAACGGGTACGCCACTCCGGGCAGGTTCCTGAAGGAAATCAGGAGAAATAACATGACAACGCCGATCACCACGGGCAGCAATCGGCTTACATCTTCCATCATCAATTGTCCCACCGCTTCATCCACCACCGGCTCTCCGGCCTGGTATATGTGGTAGGGCGTTTTGTCAAACACCTGGCCCAACACCTGCTTCATATCCTTCAAGAGCAGGGCGCGGTTATCCCGATCCAGATTGGGGGCCGTTCTCACCAGAATGAGCGCGTTGTGTTCATCTTGGGAAAATAGCCCTTCCCTGAAAAAATCCCATATATGCAACCGCAGTTTGAGAAGGTATCTGTCCCGGTCCGTCACCTCCCCGTTTTCCGAAAATCGAACCAGCTTTCCCACGCGGATCTGCTTGGGCGCGGAGCGCACCCGGTTTATCAGGGCGGCTGCCTGTTCCGGGTTCAACCGCTGTTTCAGTATGGCCTGAAAGGAGGGGGAAATTCCCGCCTGCGCCAGTTCTTTAGCGCCTGTCTTTAATCGGTTTATGACCGCCGATCCATCTTGAAGACCGCCCTCCAGAATGTCTGATAAAAAATAATCCAGCTCGCTGTTGACGGGAATGTCGAGGGATTGCGCAAACCCATGAAGCGCTTCGAGATCCGTGAATTCCGGCCACACCGTATCCGTTTCAGTCAGGGAAACCACCTGGTCTACCCATAAATTGCGATAGTGCCCGCGCCGGTCCGTGGTTTGTTGGGTCAAATGGTGAACCCGTTCGGCCATTGACGGATCACGCGTCACTGCGTCGCAGAGGGTTCGGGCCGCCCCTTCACATGCCGTTCCCGTCTTATCATGGATAAAATCGGGGAGGGCGTCCTCCAGGGTCTCCTGAAACCCTTCCGGGTCCTTCAACGCGTTTTGAAATTCGCTCACGGTAAAGTCGGTATCTCCGGTTTTTGACTGTAAATAGGCCGCCAAAACCATGCATTGAGGATTTTTCAGTGGAAGCAGGGTCTCCACTCGCCCCGCCAGGATACGGACATTGGCCTGGATCAGACTGTCGCACAACAATTTGATGCGATTTAAATAATCCGGCTGGTACATATCCTCGGGGGTTTCTATTACCAGAACAATTCCCGTGCTGTTGCCGAATGTCTCCTGGGAATCCATAAAGAGCCGCTTTGCCGGATTATCCTCGGGGAGCATGTACATGAGATCATTTTCGATTTTCAGTGATGGGATTGCGCGGGCAAAAAAGAGAGTCAGCCCAATGACCAGCACCAGCACCCACCGCCACCGTTTGGCCAGGGGCATCACCACCCCGGAGACACTCAACCCGGGTTTTTTTATTTTTTCAGACTGTTGCTTCATTTCAATGCTCCAAATAAATAGACACGTCGTGATGTTTTGACTCTTTCGGGGACGGCCCGGAATATCGTGCAAGACTGACGTGTCAGTCATCTTGCGGCAAAAAAATATGGTATTTTTTCAGATCCCTCCATCCAATGAGGCGGGCATGTTCAACGACAATCCTTTCATGATAAACGCCGTCATGTACTCGGCCAGTTCATCCACCGCCGGTTCTTTTCCCATCAAAGAAAACAGAAACATGCTGCGCTCAAAAAGGCCGATCATGAAAATGGAGGTCGTTTCAGGATCTTGAAGGCGAACCACGCCCCGCTGAATGCTGTCTTTCAATCTGGCCTGCAACAATTGGTGAAAGTGTATGAACAGGTCCTCGTAAATTTCCTTGAAAAGTCCCCCATGCCCAATCCCTTCGCGGGAAATCAGCTCGGCCACTTCGCCATTTTCCCGGTAAACGATCAATAATTCCCGAATGAATCGGGACATGGATTCCCAAATCTCTCGTTGTGTAGAACCGTCAAAGACATGTTCGCTTTTCTGAAATGCCAGGCTGAAACGCTGCATGAATTCAGTGCAAATGTGGCGAAATATGGCTTCTTTGGAAGGAAAATAGAGATAAAAAGTGCCTTGTGCCACCCCGGCACGCGCGACGATGTCCGATACCCTGGCCTGTTGGTAGCCCTTCTGATGGAAAATTTCAATGGCGGCCTCCACCAGTAGTACCTGTTTTTTCCGGCCTTCATTTTGATTTTGATCTATGACTGACATGCCAGTCATTTTAGGCAATGAAGATTTTCAATGCAAGTAAAAAATTATGAATTTGGCCACAATAATCATAAGAAAGTCATGATCACCGGCTCAGATGTATTCTTGAATCAATTAAGATAGCTGTTATATTTAGGGCCTCTTCATAGTCAGGTGGGGTCGAGATCCGGGGTCAGGACGTATTTTCATCGTAAACCCCACAAAATGTAGCCGTATGCGTTTTTTCTGTCGCAGAATGAGGCGAAATAACGAGGTCTGACAGCGATGAAGCACTGATTTTGTTAATCAGATCCTTTCTAAAGCCGAAGAAACCTTTGAAAAGCGTCGTTATCTGAAGTACAGTGGAGTGGATTTGGAGATGGCGGCACAACGTTTAGCTCGGACGCAGCGGTAATCAAAACAGTGACATGCAACTTCCATAAAACTACCTGAGTAGAGAAGGGAGGATGTTGAGATTGAACCCCGCGTAGGCGTCTGGCCGTTGGGGGTGCAAACAGAAACTGAACTTCTGGAGGTGGATATCCATTGGAAGGCAAGAACGGGACCGATTATCCGCACAATTACGATTTCACCGTGAAGTGGATGGCCGAGGCACTGAAAGGGGAAACCCTGGACGCCATCGGACTCAAAACAGCCCCGGTGGAAGACGTGTTTGGATTTGAGCCGGTGGACATTCGTGTGCAAACAGGTCGGGTGGATGTGATGGTACGGGATACGACGGGCGCGCTGTTTCATATGGAGGAACAACGGGATTTGAATCGGTCTGACCTGTACCGGTTTGCGGCCTAACGGATTATTGGCCTCCGGGTCCTTTGGGGGGCGAAGAAATGGGGACCCAGGATAACGGATGTGATGGAAAAGTGGACCCAAATGCCCGCAGTCTCGAAACAACCAGCGGGACGTATCGCCCCGTGGTACTCGATTTCAGCCAAAAGGACGGTAAAAAGCGGTTTGAGGAAATCCGTGCGGAGGTAGCGGCTGGGACATTCAGGCAGTGGCTGGAACTGGTGGTGTTGCCGTTGTACGGCAAGGCAAAGGGGGATGAGCGTGCCCGGTTTGTGGAAGAGGTGATCCGTTTTGAGGTGGAACTGGTCCGGGACGGCAGGATATCCCCCCAACTGACGGCGGCCACACTGGTTCTATCCAACAAGATGATTGACAAAAAACGTCTGCTTGCGCTGTGGGAGGAGCTAAAAATGCTGGATATTGTAGAAATTGCAAGAGAAAAAGGGATTGAGGAGGGCAAGAGTCTGGGAAGCGTGGAAAATGCACGGGAGATGCTTTTGGATCTGGTGCTTGAGAAATTTGGCTTTGTGCCGGGTGGACGCGGTGGACTTGCGGAGGAGATCGGGCGGATGGATTCTCTGTTCGCTCTAAAGTCCCTTTTCCGGCAGGCCTTCAGGTGCAATGATATGGAGGCCTTTGAAGCGATGTTGTGCCGCGTTCGGGGAACGTGTGTGCCTTCCGGTCCAAATGGATTGATTTGAGACCCACTTCTTTCGTTGGTCTTCTTCTCTGTAGAAGGTTGGGTTTCGCTATTTTGTAACCCTCAACCCGATGGATCTGCAACACATGAGATGCCGCCCTAAGGAAACCCAACGATTTCAAACGCTCAACCCAATCTACGACAGGGACAGGGGCAAAAACCGTAAACTGAAAATTGAAGGATGCCCATTTTATCGGCCAATGGTAATCCTGTCCATCATTACAATCTTTTAAATCGTGTTCAAACATTTTGTCCCGGCTTGTGACCATAGCCGCTAAGGCTCGGTAACCACCTCCACCTGGGCCTCGGCATAGCCGCCCCGGCCGGAAAGCCCCTGGCCCCTGAGGCGGCTTACCAGTTCATTTGCTTTTGACCAATCGCCCGCCAGATCCCCCGGAAAATCCAGGGGGGATTCGGCAGCCACCACCCACACCCGGTCCGTCCCATAGGGTTCGGCCACCACGAGATCGTATGAACATCCGTCCTCTGGAAGAATAATGGGGGTGTCCGGTTGCGGCATGGCGCCGCATTGTCCTCCCCGTGCCAATTGGCCGTTTTCACCCACCGGATAGAGCAGAATTGCGTTTCCTTTGGGGTCGAGATCAAACAGATAGAGAAAGGCGGAACGGTTGAGGCGGATCACGAATTTGATGTGTTCATCTTTTCGGTAGAGGGGGCGTCCTTCACCCCGGGCGGTGGTAAGTTCCACCTGCAAGCCATCTTTGGAAATGCCCCCGGTGGGCTCCGGTGTAGGAGAAGGGGTTTTCGATGTGACCGGCGGGGCTTTGAGAAGATACCCGGGGAAGAGGTTGGACGGTATATCCGCTGCCGCCGCGGTGAACTGTTGGCCTTGCCGGTTATTGACCCGAATCCGGACCTCCACCTTGGTTTTGTGAAGCCATGCGGTCCCTTTCATTTCACCGTCCGCTTTGAGCAGATCCGCGGTAAGAGTGGGGGCGTCGTTTTGATCGGTCTGAATCGGGTAGAAGGCCCGGGCGCCGCGGGTGCGCAGGCTGGCGACGGAAAGTCCCCGAAGGGCCTTTTGCGGGTCCAGGGGAAGAAATATGCGGCTCTCCGCCAGGGCGGGCCGAATCCATCCGGCGAGATAGCTGCCCAACTCCGGGCTTGCTCGCTTTCCCTTGACCTTAAAGTCGCCCATGTGGAGGGTACGGTGCGCGGGATTCATGGCGTTGGCTTCCAGTTTGCACACCAGATACCGGGCCCAGGATTCCAGATTCGGGGTCAGGGCGGATGGATCGATCTGTTCAAGTGGAAGCTTTTCCGAAGCCGATGCCACCGCCTCGGGACCGCTGGGCCCCAGTTTCATGACCTTGAGATCGATTTGCAGTGTTTTGCCCTGCTTCTGCCAGGTTCCCTGGAGGATCATGGTGCTTTCCGCATCAACGCCGTTCAGCAACACCCGGCATCCCCGCTGTTTCATCTCCGTAATCAGTTTGCAGCGCAACTGGATGGCCAGGGGAAGGCTCAGGCGGCTTTGGGCTTCGTAGAGGTCGTTGGTGCTGATGAGAACCGGCAGCCCCTGCAGGTTCCCCTGTTGAACCAGCCGTTTTGCCAGGTTTGAAACGGCCTCATCCAGGTTCCCGGGAGGTTTGGGAACCGCTTCAGCGATAGCATTGTTGTCGGCATCGCTGTTCAATGGGGAAAAGTCCTCATCGGCCGGGGCGGAGGAAACCGCATACCTCGGCATAAAAAGGATGGTCAGCAAGGCAAGTCCCAGTGCCGTTTTCTGTAAACCCTTTGGAACCGGTTTCATGAAAATACCTCCTTTATCGGCCCATTGACTGGAGAATTTTCGCTATTGGGGTTCAATCCGGCTGCAAAGGCGCCGAAAAAAACTTGACAAAATGTAGTTAGAAAAATGCGAAAGGTCAAGGAAAAACCATTGCCCCCGTGAACGGTTAGAGCGAATCTTTATTTTGGCGCTTTTGGATATAAAGGCCCACCAGGGATGCCATGAAAAAGATGAGGTAGAACTGGCCGATAAGGCCTTCCAGGATGGTCAATGTTTGCGCCATGCTCGACATGGGGACCACGTCGCCGTAGCCGATGGTCATCAGCGTTACGAAGCTGTAATACATCAGGAGGCCGTAAATGGAAAGGATGTCAAGGTGTTGGCCATGTACGCCGAAATTGAAGGACCCCGGATGGATCAGTTCAAGGTTGATAAAGATGGAGGTCCAGAATATGCCGATCAACACGTAGACGCACAACCCGCCCATCACGGTATCCGCGTTAATGCTGCGTTGTCGGGCCACGCTGGCGGCGATGATCAGTGTTACCAGAACCAGATAGGTGTTTGCGACGAAACCGGTGATGATCAGTATCATGATGCTGCCTGAGAAATAGCTGGTAATTTCACAGGCAATGGAGACGATGCCGAGAACAATGGCCGGTTTGAAAAAGCGACTGTTTCGAATGGAAAAGGCTGCCGCCGCCAGAAGTAGATAGAAAAAGGTGTCGGACGCATATCCGGCAGCCATGCTGCCTTCAAAAAAGGGCGTGGTCAGCAACTGCAGCAGAAAAATGGTCAGCAGTATGGCGAACCGATAAGAGGTGAAGCGATTTTGAGATGAATCAGGTTCCATGGCATTCCCGGTGAAGATCCGTCCAAATTACATTCGGACCGGCATTGCCCATACCGTTGCCGAACCATAAACAGGCTTGATTATTCCCAGTGAGAAGCCAGCATGTTTCGGCCCACATGAAGCCGAAGGGGCGTATAAATGATGACTGTTTCTCCTTTTTGGTTCACAATCCTGTTTCGGGTGCGAACCAGGCCGCGATCGGGACCCTTGGTGGAGGCGCGGCTTTCGGTGACTTCCGCTTCAACATGGATGGTATCTCCCACGAAGGTGGGCCCTTTCACATCGAGATCCATTTGGATGAATGCCAGTCCGGTTCCCTGCAGGGTGGCCTGTATGGTCAGGCCTTCCGCGATGCTGAATAAGAGGGCCGCCGGGACGATGCGCCCGCCTCCGGGAGCATGTTTTTCGGCATAGGTCGTATCGGTGAAGAGTACCTCCACCATGCCGCTTGACCCCAGAAAATTCACGAGATCGGTTTCCGTAATGGTCCGTCCGACGGTCCTGAAGGTATACCCCACGGGCATGTCTTCCCAGCATCGTCCCAGTCCGATGGTTTCCATGTATCTCCCTGAAAAATTTATTCCGAAAAAATACAGGTGTGACTTCAGCCGCACTGCACAAAACAGTGCGAATCACTTTTTGCCATTTTTGAAGGATGCCTGTTTTTTTTGTTTTAAGATAACCGGTTAAGCATTGTTCGTCAAGAATATCGTAGGATTAGATTGCGCCTTGCGTGAGCGTCGCGTCACGCTCTTTTACTTTGCCTGAAGAAGGCCTTTGGGGTATTGTGGTTCCGCTTTGACAAAACTTAAAACCGTGCCTGAACGAGGTTTTGGGTAAGGTTCTTCGCCAAAATATGAATGACCTGGATACCCTTTATTGGGGAGGCAAACCCATGCATCAATTGATCCTGGAACGGTCAAAAACAATTCATGACCCCGCCGGGCGTGAAGTAAAAACCCTGGAAGAGGCTTCAGCCATTGAGATTGGAACCCGTTTCGGCTGCACCCTTCGGGCTGTTTACGAGGCAGCCCTGAAACGCGGTATTTGTCCCTGCCGGTATCTTCGGAATCGGGAAACCATTTCCGGCGAAGAACAGCTCCGCCTTGTGACGTCACGGGTGGCGGTGGTGGGTTCGGGGGGGCTAGGCGGGCAGGTCCTTCTGCTGCTGGCCAGGATGGGAATCGGTTATCTGGTGGTGGTGGACCATGACCGTTTTGATGAAACCAACCTGAATCGGCAGGCGCTGTCCAGCGTACGGAACCTGGGTCGACTCAAATGCGAAGTAGCGGCCCGGGTGCTGGAAAATGTGAATCCCGGTGTTGATGTCGTGGCACATGCGGTTCAAATGGGTGCGGCCAATGCGGGAGCGATTCTGGCTGAAGCGGATGTGATCGTGGATGCTCTGGACAATGTGCCGGATCGTTTTGTCATGCAGGATACCGCTGCATCGCTGAAAATTCCCCTGGTGCATGGGGCCGTGGCGGGTTTTGAGGGTCAGGTGATGACCGTCTTTCCCGGGGATACCGGATTGACCCTTTTGTATGGCGCACGGAATGAAGAAAGGCCCCGGGAAAAGACCTCCCCCGAAGCCCTTCTGGGGGTCCCGGCGCCGACGCCGGCGATCGTCGCGTCCATGCAAGTCATGGAGGTAATGAAGATTCTTCTGAAGCGGGGACGTCCTTTCAGGAACACCATGGTACATATGGATATGGAAACGGGGGAAATGACCCGATTTTCATTTGATGGGAATTAGTGCCTGAACGAAAAAGCCGTTCAGGCACGGTTTTAAGTTTTAGGTTTTAAGTTTTAAGGGTGATTTCCGCAATTTTTTTTGTTGTAATTATGACAGTTGAGAGTCTAGAGTTCTTCGCAGGCTGCTGATCCCGATAGCACTACGCAACTTTCTCTATTATGTACGTTGACTGCGAACATGAAAACCGTATAATAACCTTTAAATTTTATGTTACTAAAAATATATCAACGTACATTAAAAAATTATTGACATACATTATGTTTTCCTGTATCCTCCTTCTAGTTCACGATAAAAGGAGGGTATCACTATGGATCAATTTAAGCAATATCTTCAGTTTAAAAAAGAAGTTGCAGAATCAGAACTCAAAGTTATCGAACAATTCCAAAAAGGAGATAGGACAAGGCCTAAAAAACGTACGTCAAAGATTGAGATCGCCCACAACGTACTTTATGATGCCGGAAAGCCCTTGCATGTGACCGACATCGTCCGATTGGCCAAAGAGGTTTACGATGTAGATCTGGACCGTGACTCTATTGTTTCGGCCATTTTAAAAAAGGCTAAAGCCAGCCAGACGTTTACCAGGACAGCCCCGAATACATTCGCTTTACGGTCATACACTGAGCGACAAAGGAGGGCGTTATGATAAGCGAGATCAGTTGGATACTCGAACAATTCAGATCCTGTTTCAGCCGCAGGGCGCTTTTGACTGGTTCGTGATTGTAATTTTTGGCTTTACCGTCAGGCTGGACCAATATGGCGTCAGCTCTTTTATCCGATGGTTGGGCATTGAACCTCGGCTTTACACGTCTCTTCTCGGGTTTTTCAGAGCATCGTCCTGGGAATTGAAAACCATCATGCACCGCTGGTAGAAAATTGTTCTCTCCAGTTGCCCACTGGTTAAGGGAGAAAGGCTACGTATCACGCCATGCCTTTGGCGGCATGACGGCTGTAAACTCCAGACTCTTGAGTTAAAAGCATCATTAAGAAATTCCATAGCTCTGCTTTTAGGTTCATTAGGAAACGCAATACTGGCTGAAAGTATGGGCAATCTATCTCTATAACGTGTAGCGAGGCTTGCCCCGATTCTTGGATGAAGTAAAACAAAATCAGGACATAGACCATTCATGTGGGGTTGAATATAAATTTCCCACTCACATGGAAGATACTCATTCAGGAAATCCAAGATCTTAATTTCTCCCGAATTTAAAGGTTGACGAAGTTTCTTAATACTTTCCAACGGGGGACTCATTTTTCGTGTCAACAAGTTCAACTCCTCAACTGTTTTTTCCATCACACCATTGTTTGATGATTGCGTAGGAGGGGGGGACAACGCACCGAATCAGCCGCCGCGTTTAGCGGTCGGCTGAATTCGCTTGTTAAGCATTGTATCAGCTTAATTTATTTGCAGTACCATATAACTGATGACGACATACCGCAGCAATTTACCCGCAGTAACCAAGATAAGAAACCACTGTAAGCGAACCCGTAAAATACCTGCCATAACGGTTAATGGGTCACCAATTATTGGAACCCAAGCAAAACATAAGGAAAACATGCCGTATTTAATAAAGCGCTGTTCTGCTCGCACGAAATCATCTTCCGACATCCTTAACCACTTTTTTACCACAACCAAGCTAGCCCAGTATCCTAGGGCATAGTTTGTAAGTGAACCCAACACATTTCCTGTTGTTGCGATGATTACTAGCGTAGTGGGTGATAAACCACTCAGCAATAAAGCACTCAAAACAATTTCTGAGCTTAAAGGTAAAATCGTCGCGGCTAAGAATGCAGCGATGAAAAGACCAATATATCCCAGTTCTGAAAAATATTCCATTTATGCTTAACTATTGATTATCAGGTCATTTTGCCCTGATAACCGACAAAAACACCTATTATCAAGGCATTTCCGCTTTGATATTGAATTATCAGGCAATTTCGCCTTGATATTAGCTCTCAAACGATATTATCAAGGCAAAATTGTCGAAATGTATACAAACCATAAATCTGCAATTCTTCCTTATTTTTTAATCATCAGCAGAGTATAAAGAGAGGAAACACAATGTCAACAAAAAACTAAAAACTAATGGATGATGTTCATTCTGTTATGCGGCTTGGGCATTATTCGATTCACACCGAAAGATTCTATTGTGATTGGATCAAGCGTTTTGTACACTTTCATGATATCAAATCCCGCAATGATCTTCAGGACGCCGAAAGTAAGATCGAACAATTTTTGACCCACCTTGCTGTCAAAGGCAATGTTTCTCCTTCAACTCAGAATCAAGCCATGAACGCCCTTGTTTTTTTGTATAAGAAAGTTCTCAAACAGTCTCTCGATGGCAGGATTGATGCTGTTCGTGCGAAAAAAAAGCAGAAAATCCCCGTTGTTCTTACCAAGGATGAGGTAGTTTCCGTGATCGCGCTGTTGAAAGGGACGCCGCAACTGATTGTAAAACTGATTTATGGCAGCGGACTGAGGATAATCAAAGCCATACGGCTGCGCGTTCAAGACATTGAATATGACTTAAAGGAAATTACGGTACGTTCGGGGAAAGGGGACAAAGACCGGGTCACCACGTTTTCCGTTTCCTTGGCGCCCCTGTTGAAAAACCATCTTATAAGGGTCAAGGCGATTCATGAGAAGGATCTTGCCGAGGGATACGGCGCTGTTTATCTGCCCTACGCTCTGGAATGTAAACACCCCAAAGCCGCCAGAGAATGGCAATACGTTTTTACCGGATCATATGACCCCAGTGAAGGGAGTGATGAATGATTTCCCGTTTAAATCGCCCCACTGCCATCTTTTCCTGGATAACATGTCGATACAGCCCGGCATTACTGATATCACCCATCAGGACCATTCCCATGAGTCGGTTACCATCCGGCTGAATACCATTTTCCTGCGGGACATCCGGGTGGTATGGCAGTGGATTTCACAGTCCAGTTCACGGGTGTGTACAATTCCCATTGAAACAAAGGGGATATTGGCAACCTGGGTTGCATTCAGGATGCCGAAGGCGCCGGAGTAGGCAGTGGGCAGCCCTGACATGTTCAACCCGGCACAACGCCCCATTTCAACGGCATTGGTCCAAAGGGCGGTCATGACCGGTTCACCGGATATGGGATCATGGGTAACCGCCACATCCCCGGCAGCAAAGGTGTCGGGCCGGCTGCAGGCGGTATGCCGGTCGGCCACAATCCCTTTTTTCAGTTTAATGCCGCTGCCCTCAAGAAATTCCACATTGGGCCTTACCCCTTTGCCAATGCAGACCATTTCACAGGCGATTTCACTGTTGTCATCAAGGACAACCCCGGTCACACCGGTATGATCGGACCGGATGCCAATGGCTGCTGCACCGGTTTTGATTTCAAGCCCTGCATCATCCAAGGCTTTTCTGATCAATGCGGCATCTTCCGGGTCCATAAGCTGGGATAGCACTTCGGGGGAAAATACCACCAAAGTGACTTTGATCTTCAGTTCCAGCAGGGCAAAGGCAGCCTTGAGGTTGAGAAGCCCGCCTCCCAGAAGGACGGCACGCTGTGTACTGCCTTGCCTGCTCGAGCTGCCATGTCTTTTGCATGGGCAAGGGTTCTTAAGGCAAACACCCCTTGGGCTTCAGTCCCCTGGATATCCGGTGGGATATAGGGACGGCTTCCCGTGGCAAACAGACTTTTTTCATATGCCATGGATCTGCCGTTGTTCAGAGATACCGCTCTGGCACTGGTGTCAACGGAAACCACACAACTGCCGGTTTCTAAACGGATATTTGTTTGGGTGTAGGGCCCGGCGCCTTCCATTGCCATATCCAGGGCATTTTTTTTGCCGGAAACCACAAAGGGGATCATGGGCCTAAAATAGGGTTTGTCCGGTTCATCCGTCAATACGGTGATGGGCCGGTCCGGATCCCGCTGCCTGATGGCGTGTGCCGCAGCCATTCCCGCGGCACTTCCCCCGACAATTAAGTAAGGTGTCTGATTCGGGTCCACATTATTCCCCTTCCGCTTTTGCAAGTTCTTGGGAGGCCTGTTGCCGAACTGACTTTGAATAAACTGGGACCGTTTCAAAAACCAATGCCCCTGTAGGACAGGCAGAAACACAGGCTGGGACATCCCGGTCCAGGCACCGATCGCAGCGATAGGCCTTGCCGGCTTCCAGATGGCGCCCGATTACCCCATAGGGACAGACCATCACGCAGGTCCAGCACCCGATGCATTTGTCAGTATCGGTGATGACCACCCCGTCCTTATTGCGGGTGATGGCGCCGCTGATGCAGGCATACATGCAGGGGGCTTCCCAATACCTGGGGCACGGTTCCCAGCACGGTAAAAATACCTGACGACACCACATACGCACCGATACTCACGGCTTTTTCGCTCATCCACTCGGGTGCAGCGCCGGCCACGGGAAGATCGCTGATATCCACGCCCAGGGCATTGGCGACAGCTGCACACACCGTCAGTATCCGGCTGATATCCACACATGATCCCATGTGGAGTACCGGCGGTATCCCAAGGGCCTGGCACACCCCTTTGAGCCCGTCACCTGCCTGGGCCGCGGCTTCGGGCAGCATCAGCCCAGCCTTGGCAACGGCAATGGCGTTGCAGCCCGTGGAGGTCACCAAAACATTATTTCTGATCAGTTCTTTAACCAACTCAATATGGCCTTGATCATGTTTTATCTTTGGATTGTTGCACCCAACAACGCCTGCAATACCTTTGACGGCGCCGGATTTAATCGCATCCAGCAACGGATCAAGGGCGCCACCCAACGCCTTAACGATGGCTTCTGCGCTGAACCCCACCATACACTCAGTTTTATCTTCAGGAATAAACACTTTTTCTTTGTTCCGGCCGGCATAATTTTCAACGGCCGTACCAACGATTTCTTTTGCAATGTCCATGGCTCGTTCTTCGTTGAATTCCATATGGATGGCGCCGGGAAATTTTGCCTTGGGGGATGTGGAAATAAACTTGGTGTGGAAACATTCGCATAAATCACCCAGTGCCGGCATGATACATTGGACATCAACAATCATGGCTTCCACCGCTCCGGTAATCACGGCCAGTTCCTGCTGAAGGAAATTGCCCGCAATGGGGATGCCGTGACGCATACTAATCTCATTTCCGGTACAACACATGCCAACCACATTGATGCCTTTGGCGCCGGCAGTCTTGGCCTTTTCCAGTAATTTCGGGTCAAGGGATGCACCTACAATCATTTCAGACAGAACGGGTTCGTGGCCGTGGGCAATGATATTGACTTCATCGTGTTTAAGGACACCCAGATTGACCATGGACCGGACCGGTTCCGGCGTCCCAAACAGCACGTCGGATATTTCAGTGGCAATGGCAGAGCCTCCCCAACCGTCTGCAATGGACGCCTTGAGGCCCTGCAGGATCAGATTGACCGGGTCATTATCCACACCGATGTGAGTTCGGTGCATGATTTCAACAATCTCCCGGTCAATGCCCCGGGGATCGATGCCTGCTTTTTTCCATAGTTCCACCCGTTTTTTGGGAGCCTGGCGACTGAACTGCACAAACCCTTCCTGTTTGCCGAATTCAGCATAGACACGTTCAGCCAGGTCAAGGGCAATTTCTTCTTTGGTCCTTCCTTGAGTTTCAATGCCATACTCTTTGGCAAGGGCGGCAAGTTTTGTTTCATCTTTAATTTCATAGCCCCCGCTTTTGCCCTGGGCCTGTAATTTCAGGCCCTAGTTCAATTCAATAGGCCACTTACAGCGTGCAGTACTCAAAATCTAAAGTTTGTTTATTAAAATCGGATGATACCGGCGTGTTTGAAATACCATCAGTTGAAGGCGTTGTCTTTGAAATGTCAATTTTCCGTATCTTTTCCCAAGAAATAAACACTGAGGAAGTGAACCAACTCGTTGGTATTGTGTCTGAAAAAAACAACTCCTTTTTGGGAAAGGGATATTTTTTTTGTTCGAATTTCATAGGCATTATTCATGGCACACTTGCATTTACCTATTAGGTATTTAGGAAAACTTAGTTCAAAGTTCATTTGAATTTTTATGGAAAGCCCGTATTTATTTTTAACTATCGTCCGATTATTTTTAACACTCATAATAGATTCTTAATTTGAATTCGCATCAGTCATTATTGTTGCGTTTATGATCCCCCGAACACCTTTTTCAGCAAATCCGTGGCCCTTGCCGCGGGATTTTCTCGGATCTTTTTTTCTTCCTGCCCTAACATGTAGAAAAGGCCCTTCATGGCGCCATCAGTAACATATCCATCCAGATCCGGAACCGCGCCCTTTGCAAAGGGGATGCTTTCAATGGGTTGGGACAAGGCCTGATATTTCCGGGTGACGCCCACTTCACCCATGGCATTGTGAATGATGGGCCGAAAAGCCTCCTCAAGTTGAGCGGCGCTTTTCTCTTTAAGATAGTTTGTCGCGGCCATGTCTCCGCCATCCAGAATTTTTCGGGCATCCGTAAAAGACATTCCCTTGATGCTGTCCCAGAAAATAGCTTTTGCCTTCGGCGCCGCCACCTCTGCTGCCCGATTCATGCTTTTATCAAATTCGTCCAGTTGGGGTCCGTATCCCAAAGTTCTGAGCATCCCTTGAATTTTCTCAACCGAACCGGGCAGGGGAATTTTAATGGCGGGGTTTGATGAATACCCACCCGTCTTCCCAACCATTTTCACGGCATTGTCCGTTCCGATTTCGAGGGCTTCTTTCAGGCCATCCACGATCTCTCCCGTGGAAAGGCCGTCGTCCTGTCCCGTCGCTTTCTTCAGGCTATCCAGAAATTCTCCCCATTTCGCATGGGTCGGTTGAACACCCGCAAAGATCAGCACAGCCGAAAAAACTACCATGAAAAACCTGATTGCTTTTGAAAACGCCATTTCAAGCTCCTTTCAAAAGGCCCATTTCAGGCCCTAAAACGGGTTAGTGATTTTCCGCGCAAACCATTGCGCCCTTTTTCGAGATGGGCCTTATCCCTTCCCCTTTGCCGCAAGGGCCTGTTTCAGTTTCTCGCCCAGGGAACTCATGGTTTCGCTTCTGGCGGGAACAAAACTACGCCAATCCCCTTCATCCCCCGCATCCCCGGGACCCACGGAAATTTTCCGTTCGTTCACGTCGACCCTTTCAATCAGGACGGGAATAACATCCCCCGGCTTCGATTTTTCAATCCGGCCCGATTCGGACGAAGCCCGGATCCTCGATTTGGGCAACAACGCTGAAACACCCGGTTCAAGAGAGACGAATATCCCGAACTTTTCATGCTTCTCCACAATAACTTCCACCGCCTGCCCCACCTGGTACTTCCGCGCAATCCCCGCCCAGGGGTCGCCTTCCACATCCCGCATGCTCAGGGAAATCCGCTTTCGGGATTCGTCAATTTCCTTGATTGCCACCTGAACCCTGTCGCCGGGCGCCACCACGTCTTCGCATTTCAAGATGCGCTTCAGATAACTCATTTCGCTGATGTGAACCAGTCCCTCAATACCCGCTTCGATCTCCACAAAAACCCCGAATTGCATGCAACGGGTCACCGTCCCTTCCACCACTTCGCCCTCTTTAAACCGTTGTGAGACCGTATCCCAGGGGTCCGCAACGGTTTGCTTGATGGAAAGAGAGATCTTCATCTGCCCCGGCTTTTCACCCAGCGACATACCCACCACTTTAACCTGTACATCATCGCCGACCTTGAGAACATCGGCAGGATTTTCCACCCGCGACCAACCCAACTCGGAAATATGAACCAGGCCTTCCACTCCCGGGACAAGTTCCACAAAAACGCCAAAGGGCATCAGCTTGGTCACCCTGCCCTTCATCTCATCGCCAACCCCAAAATCTTCATAAAAACTTTCCCGCGCCTTTGCCACGGCCTTGTCCAACAACTTTCGCCTCGAAACCACGATGTTGCGACCGTCTTCTTCAAAATCCGTGATAAGGAATTCAAAGGTTTCCCCCACATAATCCTCGGGTTTTTCCACGTAATGAAGGTCCATCTGGCTAATGGGACAAAATGCCCTTTTCTGCCCCAGCAATACCTCAAACCCGCCTTTGTTCAGAGCGCTTACCTTGCCTTCAACCGGAATCGCTTCTTCATGGGCATCCTGCAATAGCTCAAAACCACCGCCGCCGCCGGTCACGGCCTTTGAAAGTCGGATCTCCCCCGCCCTGACGGATACGGCGTAGAGTTCCAGGACGTCCCCCACCTGATACGGAAGCCCGCCTTCTTCATCCAGCAGTTCAGCCCTTTCCACGACCCCGTCAATCCTTGTTCCGGTGTCCACGAATACAGAGTCTCTACCGATGGAAATAATCTCCCCGCTGATTTTATCCCCGACCCGAACGTCTTCATTCAATTTGCTGTCATATGCCTCAAACAGATCGGCAAAGCTCTCTTCTTCCGATTGCGTTTCAACCACTTCTTCCGCAATCTCTTCCTGGATATCATCCGGCATAACTGTCCATCCCCCAACCTGCGATTCTCGAATTCTGGTTTTTTTTCAAACCAGCCCACATTTGGAAATGGTCCCATGAACCTTTCCACTCATTTCCGACCTATCCTTATCAGAGTTTCATGGCATTTTCAACTTCCCAAGGGAGATCATCCCAAAATAAGAATTGCCGCACCCAATTTTCTAAAACTGTTCGATGACCTTTCCTTTTTCCACAAATGCCGCCATCCCCTCGCAAGCGCCGCGCAAATTCAAAATGGCCGCTTTTAGTTTTTCGCTAAGCATATCCTCTTCTCCCAGCACTTTCTCGACCTTTTTCGAAATTCCCTCGCCCTGTTCAAGGTACTTTCCAATCTCCACCAGGATTTCCTTTCTTTTTTCATGTTTTTTCCGCTCCTCCTCAATCACCGGCAAAAGCCTGGCAATGGAGTATTCCACCAGGGCATCCCTCGGAGTATTGGAATCCTTTGAAACTTCCTCCAGACTGCAGAGTGTCCGTCGACTCAAAACGAAAGTTTTCTGAACCCGCTTCAACCTCAAAAAACGCTTGGATTCAACTTCACGGGCGACCACCGCCAGGGATTTTGCATCATCTATCAGATGATCAAAAAGGGACTTCTGCTTAATCCCCATATGGGCAGCCGCCACACTGATGGCCTCAATGGCCCTTCCGCTCAGCTTAAAGGTTGCCCGCACCGATTGTTTGCCCCTTAGCTCCGACAACGAGGGCGCGGAGACGCCGTTTTCCGGACCCACATGTTTGTCCTCTACCACAGTTAACACCTCATGTTTTCCGCCATTCCAAGAGAGCATATCCATTACCTCCAATACCATACGTCATATTGGTAATGCAATATTTTTCCCTATTACATTATTACCATAAGGATATCATTCGCAGGGAGAAAGGGGCAGAAAAAAAACAAAGGGGGGAGAGACCCCGATAGAGCCACCCCCCTCTTTTTCTGAATCGGCAAAAATCCAAAGAAACCCAGGAAGCTTACATAACGTCTTTGTCGCTCTCTTCGATGGCCCGGTCGATCTCAGCCTGCAGTTGGGGGGGAAGCCCGGGAATATCGACACTCAAAAACCCTCGAACAATGGTGGAGGTCGCCTCTTCCTCATTGAGCCCCCGGCTCATGAGGTAGCTGATTTCCTCCTGGGCGATTTTTCCCACAGCCGCCTCATGACTCATTTCCACCCCGTCCACATGCCCTTCCAGCTCCGGGATGGCATGAATCAGGCCGCCATTCAGCAACAACCCCTTGCATTCCAGATGCGCCTTGATATCCGCGACTTCTCCGATCAGGTGCCCCCTTGCGATAATTTTTCCGCCATTGCTGATGGCCCTGGCAACGATTTCAGCCCGATTTCCTTTCGCTTTCAAGAAAATCCGCCCCCCCAAATCGTATTCGGATCCCGGGCTTCCCACCACGATACTGTAAAAACGCGCCACTGCGTTTTCACCCACCAGGTGGGTTGTGGGATACATTTGCACGCTTCGAACCGGTTTCATGGAAATATAGTTGTTAACGAAAAGGCCGCCCTCTTCCACCCTTGCCGCGGACCGGGGGCGAACCACCACTTCTTCCGCCCAGTTGTGAATCATGGTAAAGGTCAGTTTGGCGTTTTTCTTTACAAAAAATTCCGAGATCCCCACATGAAGACCCCGTTTAAGATGAGGCGCCGTGGCGCACCCCGATATGATGTGAAGTTCGGAATCTTCTTCCGCGACAATGATGTTGTGGACGTTCTGCTGCATGCCCTCTTTGTGCATATAAAGGCAGGCCTGAATGGGGTAGACCGATTTGCTTCCGGGAAGGGACCGGATAACGTACCCGTCATGCAGACCCAACTCGGTCGCCGCCGTATATTTATCCGCACCCACGTCCGCCAGCTTCCAGTAATAGTCGCGAATCCAATCATGCTCCGCCAACGCTTTTTGAATGGAAAGCACTTCAATGCCTTCCTGGGAACTGTGGCAATGGACGGCATGGTCGTTCATCTGCAGAAAGGTTCCCCCTCTTTCCTTTTCCGTCACATCCAACCCCGTCATGAGCAACTGTTCCCGTTCTTCCCGAGGCAGATTGCGAAGATCCGTATCCGCCATTTCCACAAGAGGCGACGGCGTTGCGTCAAATGCGCTAAAATCCACATCCGGCCCTATGGCGCCCTTTTTGTCGATTGCCGCTTTCGCTTTTACTTGAAATTGTTCATCGATATGCATCTTACACACTCCTCATATCCGGTGTCGCCCACGCAATTCAAAATTTCCCTGGGGTTGCTCACGCAACTGAGCTTCCCGTTGTAGAGTACCTGCCCTTTGTCGGCCGAGACATAATCCAGGATAAATCCCGTATGGGTAATAATCAGGCCCATTTTGGTTCTGTCAGCTTTGGCCTGCATTTTTGATCTGTCCTTGGAGGGATGCACGCGCTTCTCCAAAAGCTCGGCAATGGTATTGCCCACAAGGGTGATGTTTTCCATATCAACCCCGGACTCAGGTTCGTCAAACAGCATCAGATCCGGTTTTTGCGCCATCAGCTGCAGCAATTCCGATCGCTTGATTTCACCGCCGGAAAAACCCGCATTCACGTCCCGATCCAGAAAGTCCTCAAAATTGACGCGCCTTGCCAAGGCCGCCTCATCGATTTCCTCACCGGCGCATAAATGCACCATCTGCCGGGTTTTGAGGCCATTGATGGTGGGGGGCCGCTGGTAACTCATGCCGATTCCCAGTTTTGCCCGCTCATCAATGGGCGCATGGGTAATATCCTCCCCCTTGAACATGATTGTCCCGGAAACCACCTCGTACTGGGGATATCCCATAATGGTCATCAACAACGACGTTTTACCGCTCCCGTTGGGACCAAAAAGGATGTGGGTTTCACCCGGATGGATTTCGAGATCAATATGTTTCAAGATCTCCTTTTCCCCCAGTTTAACCTGTAAATCCTCTATCTTAAGCATTTGTTATCTCCTTTTCGCTGCTTTCCCCATCTCAGGACTGCCTCGATGTTTTCAAGTGGAAAGAATTTGATATTGTCCATACTTATAACAACTGTCGCGCCCTTTCGCAAGACGACAGACTCGCCAAACAGGATGAATTTGTTCTGTTTGAACATTCATAACACCATCAGAGAAATATTTAGCGGCCACCATCCATCTAAATCCTTGACCAAAAAACGCGCATATTTTATGAATACCAAAGAACCGTTGGGAAATATCGAAATTCATAAAAAGGAAACAAAGGCACTATGAAAATTCTGATCGTTGACGACGACCCCACTACCAGCAAATCACTGGAAGGACTGCCCATGGATATTTCAGAATGTCATGCGCTCCGTCGTGGAGATGCCGCCGTAAGGGCGGTCAGAAACGCACTGAAACATAGAGATCCTTTTGATTTGATAACCATCGATATCGCTTTACCGGATATGGATGGAACGAAAGTCGCGCTTGAAATCAGGAAGTTGGAAAAAGACATGGAGGTTCCAAAGGAAAGAGCGGCATTCATCATGATCATAACAGCTCATGCGGATGAAGGGACCGTCAGAACTTCCTTTTCCGCCGGATGCAACGCCTTTGTCGTCAAGCCATTCAAAAACGAAACCATCGTCAACGCAATTGCCAAGAGCAAACTAAAATCCCAGCTTCTGAAAGATCCTAAAGCTGATCAAAAAGCGGTTGATCCCGTCGAAATCGTTCTAAATAGATTGGCCAGTGGAAAAATCAGGATGGCCTCTCTCCCGGAAATCAGTATCAAATTGAATGAAATGGCCAAAAAAGGTCTTGATTTCAAAGTCATTGGAAATCTCATCAAGCAGGATATGGCCATTACCGCCAAAATCATGAGCGTATCCAATTCAGCCTACTATGGGGCCGTTGCCAAAACCAAGACCGTTGACGAAGCCATCTCTCGCTTAGGACTCGTTTCGACAAAGCAATATGTGGACGCCATCTGCAACCGAAAACTTTTTGTTTCAGCCGACAAAAAATATGCCCAATTCGCGCAAGAATTATGGGAACATTCTCTCTACTGCGCCGTAGCTGCCCAAGTTGTTGTTGACACCCTCAAACTGGAGCTGAAAAGCGATGCTTTCTCAATCGGACTCTTGCATGATATCGGAAAAATATTTCTCCTTCAAATGAGCGAGGAATTGGAAGCCAAGAATCAACTGAGTGGAAATATCGACTCGGAAAGCTTGTTTAGATCCATCGAAAAACACCACAACATGATTGGCGCAAAAGCACTCAAGAGTTGGAATTTTTCGAAAGAATATATTGAAGGCGCCCTGCTCCACGATGATCCGGGAAAAACGGATGCGCCCTCAAAGGAGCTGCTGGTGCTTCATTTCGCCAATGCCTTAGCAAAAACAATGACCCACAATCAACCGATTCAAGCAGATGTAAATTTAGAGGACTTGGATTCGACCCGTCTTCTGAAAATAACGCCCGACATAATTGTCAACATCAAAGAAAGGGTAGAAAAGCAGTTGCCCCTTTATAATTAGTGTCTGAACGAAAACCTCGTTCAGACACGGTTTTAAGTTTTAAGTGAAAAAACAAAACCATATCATTTTTCGAGAGGATTCACCCCATGAAATTTCAAAATGTATCCATCATCGGCCTAGCCCATGTGGATGCGCCTCACCGTATTACCTCCGCTGAACTCGAAAAACAGCTCTCACCCATCATAAAGCGGATTCATGCACGACCCGACATCATCCATTCCCTTACCGGGATTGTGGCAAGGCGATTCTGGGAACCGGGCCGCCAACCCAGCGAAGCTGCCGCCATGGCGGCTGAAAAAGCCGTTCTAAACGCCGATATCGACAGATCGCAACTTGGCATTCTTGTGAACACCTCTGTCTGCCGTGACTATATTGAGCCATCGGTAGCCTGTCTGGTACATGGGAATCTGGGGCTCAGCCCCGAATGTATGAACTTTGACGTGGGCAATGCATGTCTGGCATTTTTAAACGGCATGGAAATCATCGGCAATATGATCGAACGTGGACAAGTGGACTACGGCATCGTAGTGGACGGTGAAGGAAGCCGCTTTGTGGTGGAAACCACTATCCAAAGACTTCTGGCTTCAAACTGTGATGTCGAGACCTTTCGCGCCAATTTTGCCACCTTCACCCTCGGCTCGGGAGGGGCGGCCATGGTGCTGGCACGCTCGGACCTGGCGCTCGGCGGCCATCGATTGCTTGGCAGCGTCAGCCTGGCCGCAACCCAACATAGAGACCTTTGCCGCGGACAGCTGGACAGCATGCAAACCGATGCCGGCGGCCTCCTGACAGCCGGACTTGAACTGGCGGCCGCCACTTTTCAAAAGGCTGAAAATGAACTGGAATGGCGCCCCGGCGACCTGGATCAGTTTATCCTTCACCAGGTAAGCGCCGTCCACACGGCGAAACTGACCGGGCTTCTCGACCTGGACGACAACAAGGTTTTCAAAACGTTTCCCGAATACGGCAATGTGGGACCGGCGGCCATTCCGATCACCCTTTCAAAGGCCCTTGAAGAAGGTCGTATCAACCAGGGGGACCGGGTAGCCCTCATGGGCATCGGCAGCGGTCTGAACTGCACCATGATGGAAGTGCGGTGGTAACGGTTATGTCTGATTTTATCAACATCGCGGCCTACCTCCCTGAAATGGCGGAAAAACAACCCTACAAAGCGGCTGTGAGCTTTCCCGTGGGCCGCGACGGAAACGGTAGGGTCAGGTATACCCATTACACCTTTCGCCGGCTGGACCGTGAAAGCGATCTTATGGCACGGGGCCTGGACCGGGCGGGGGTTAAACGGGGAATCAGGACTGTACTCATGGTCAAACCCAGCCTTGAATTCTTTGCCTTGACATTTGCCCTTTTTAAAGTGGGCGCCGTCCCGGTACTCATCGATCCCGGAATCGGCATCAGGAACCTCAAAAACTGCCTGGCACAGGCGGAACCCGAAGCCTTCATCGGCATCCCTCAAGCCCATATGGCCCGCGTGGCCCTGGGGTGGGGACGAAAAACCATTCGAATCCAAATTACCGTGGGAAAACGCCTGCTCTGGAAAGGCATCACCCTTGACAAGGTCAGAAGCTTAGGAAAATCCGTTCCCCCGGGCCCCATGGCGCAAACGCAACAAGATGAAACGGCGGCCATCCTCTTTACCAGCGGCAGCACCGGCCCACCCAGAGGGGCCGTCTATACCCACGGCAATTTCGCAGCCCAGGTGGAATCCATTCGAAACACCTATCACATCGAGCCCGGTGAAATCGATCTGCCCACCTTCCCCCTCTTCGCCCTTTTCGGACCGGCCCTGGGCATGGCCATTGTAATTCCCCACATGGATTTCACACGCCCCGCCCATGTGGACCCTCGAAAAATCATAGAAGCCATAGAAGATTTCGGCATCACCAACATGTTCGGTTCCCCCGCCCTCATTGACCGGGTGGGACGTTACGGTCAAAAACACGGCGTTAAACTCCCGACACTCCGCCGGGTCATCGCGGCGGGCGCCCCCATGCCGCCCGTGGTATTAGAACGCTTCTGCACCATGCTGTCGCCCGAAGCCCAGGTCCACACCGGTTACGGGGCCACGGAAGCCATGCCCGTATCCTCCATCGGCAGCCACGAGATTCTCAATCACACACGATGCCTTACCGATGCGGGAAAGGGCGTCTGCGTGGGAAAACCCGTGGATGGCATGCGGGTCTCCATTATTCCAATTACCGATGATCCCATTCCCTGGTGGGATGACGCCCTCGCGCTTCCCGTGGGCGAAGTGGGGGAAATTGCCGTTCAAGGTCCCGTGGCCACCCGTAGTTACTACAAGAAGGCGGATGCAACCCGACTGACCAAAATTTATGAGAAAGACGGGAAAGGTTTCCGGCATCGCATGGGGGATTTGGGATCAATGGACGATGCGGGAAGACTATGGTTTTTCGGACGGAAAACCCACAGGGTGGCGACTCCTTCGGGAACGCATTTTACCATTGCCTGCGAAGGGGTATTCAATACCCATCCGAAAGTTTTCCGGACGGCCCTGACAGGCATCAACATCGGCGGGGTCATGTGCCCCGTACTCTGTGTCGAACTGGAAGCACATTTAAAGGATCCCGACAAAAACATCATTAGACGGGAACTGCTCGAACTGGGAGCGCTGAGACCCCATACGAAAGAGATTAAAACCATCCTGTTTCACGATGGGTTCCCCGTCGACATTCGACATAACGCCAAAATCTACCGGGACAGGCTCGGGGTTTGGGCATCTCGGAAACTAGCCGGGGAAAGGATGCAAAAAAAAACATGAAAGCACTTATAACCGGCGGCGGGGGGTTTCTGGGGAAAGCCATCGCCAAACGGCTCGTAAACCGTGGGGACCAGGTACGCAGCTTCTCCCGGGGCGATTATCCTGAACTGCGCAATTTAGGCATCGACGTCCAAAGGGGCGACCTGGCGGATTCAAAGGCCGTTATATCGGCGGCAGCTGGGTGTGATACGGTTTTTCACGTGGCCGCCAAACCGGGGATATGGGGACCCTACAAATCATATTACGCAGCCAATGTGACCGGCACCGAAAACATTATTGACGCCTGCAAAAAAAACCACGTTTCGAAACTCGTTTATACGAGTTCCCCCAGCGTGGTTTTTGCCGGGGGCAATATGGAAGGCGCAAACGAATCAGCGCCCTACCCGAAAACTTACCAGGCCCATTATCCCAAAACCAAAGCCATGGCGGAACGCAGAGTACTTTCCGCAAATGACAAAGACCTGGCCACAGTGGTCCTTCGACCCCATCTGATCTGGGGGCCGGGAGACCCCAACTTCCTCCCCCGATTAATTCAACGAAGAAAAGCGGGCAGGCTTGCCAGAATCGGGAGAAAACCCCATCGGGTAGACTGCATTTACATTGACAATGCCGCGGATGCCCACATCCTGGCAGGGGATAAGCTTCATGCGGGATCTCCCATTTCCGGGAAAGCCTACTTCATATCCCAGGGGGAACCCATTGATATCGGCGAATTGATGGACCGCATTCTAGGGGCGGCAGGCCTAGCGCCCATTGATCGCACCGTACCCGTCAATCTGGCATATGCGGCGGGCCAGCTCCTTGAAATGATCTACGACGTACTCAGGATTCAACGGGAACCGCCCATGACGCGTTTTCTGGCCAAACAGCTTTCGACGGCCCACTGGTTTGACATGAGTGCAGCCCGAAACGAGCTGGGATACCGGCCCGCCATTTCCATTGAAGAAGGCTTAAAGCGCCTGGCGGCATCGTTAAAATAAACCCCATTCATGGGAATTGATTCACATGCAAAAGTATTATAAAGAACGGTTCGAGGCCCAGCAACGCCTTTCAAAAAAACTGGCGTCAACGATGGAAGTCAATGAAATTCTGGAAAATTTGCGAGGAGAAGTCCGGACCCTGATTCCATCGTCCATGGAAACCTGCATCATCATGCTGGATCCCGATGCACAAAAATATACGCGCCCCCTCCAGTGCGCCCTGTACAATCGGCCCGTGAACTGTCTTTCCTGTAAAAAAAATCGTCCCGCCATCCAGAAAGCCCTGGCCACCCGAAAAGGGGTGGTCATTTCGAAAACCCAACCCATTGTCAGACATGACGGGGCTACCGTCGATACAGGCCCGGAAGCCGCCATGCCCGTATTTGTCCATGATGACATCGTGGCCGTCATTAATGTGGTATCCCGGCCCAACGCCCGTTTTACCAAAAAGGACTTCTATCTGATGAAGGACCTTTCCGAAATGGCCGGCAATGCCATCATGGCGGCCAAAAAGCACTGGGAAATCACCCAGGAAAAACTTGACATCAGCCGGAAACTGACACACTTATCCCCCTTTGTACCGCAATCCGTCCGACGCATCGTTGAGTCAAACCCCGAGATGCTCACCCGAGCAAAAGAGAGCCGGGACGTCTCCGTCCTCTTTCTGGATCTTGAAGGGTACACCCGGCTCAGCGCCAACAAAACCGCCGTTGAAATGAACCACATGGTGGAAGAGATGTTTTCCAACTTCGTTGACCCCATTCACAGATCAGGCGGCGATATCAACGAAACCGCCGGAGATGGGCTCATGATTATCTTCAAAAATGACGACGCCAAAACCAACGCCCGGAATGCAGCAAAAGCCGCCTTTGACATTCATGCGCGAAACCACCAGCTCAACCATGAAATGGCGGGACGTTTCGAACCGGTAAACGTCAATATCGGCATTAACTCGGGGGTGGCCCTGGTGGGGATGACCGTTTTCAAGGGGACGCTGGATACTCGCATGACCTACACGGCGTCAGGTCCAGTCACCAATCTGGCGGCCCGCCTGGCGGACCATGCCCAGGGCGGGGATATTATCATCGGGGAAGAGACCCAAAAAATGATTGACGGGCTTTGGCCGGTCTATGATTTGGGACTTGTGCCGTTGAAGGGGATTGATCAACCGCTCAGGATATTCTCCCTTTTGAGAGATCCCCTCAGAACCGCACATTAGGGCCTTAGCAAGAAATAATTGCCGTCCCGAGAGAAGCAACGAAGAAAGCGACAGAGTCACTCAGCATTAAACGGATGGATCAAGATTACCGCCTTAATCCCATGACATGATACCGTTGTGTCGGGATCTCCCTTCCAAGATATTGCATCAAGTCCCTCATGGAGTTCTCTACCATGTCCATGTGTCTGACCTCTATAATGATCTTTAGAATTTTTGAAAAATCCAGCATATCCAAAACATTACGCCAATCCAGGGTTCCATTTTCCAGGCCGTTGTGTTCATCTCGCTTCCCTGAGTTGTTGCTGGCGTGAACATAAACCACCCGGTTTTTCACTTGGCGGATAAATTCATCGATCCCGCATCCCAGCTTGCCTCTTCCGTAACCGTTGTTGAGGTGTCCCAAATCGAGGACATATCCGAGTCCCGGAAAGCTTTCAAGGACATTGTAAGCATAATCAGCAACCAACGTACTATTGGATTCGTAAAGCATTTTCACACCCATATCCTCGGCGTAAGAAATCACCAATTCCAGGCGTTTTTTATTTTCGGGGGTCAATATTCCATCATTTAAGTGAAATACAAATTGGTGTGCTCCGAGGATATGGCATACATCGACCTCGGCAGCAAGTACCGCAAGGTTAGCCTTTGTGAAGGGCTCGTACGCCTGGAAAATTCCGGCCGTACCCGAATGAAGGCTTAAATCGAATCCTTTCGTGTATTTTTTGACTTTTTCCAGAAAATAGAGATTGAAATGCAGTTTGGAATTCTGCCGATTGATTTCAATGGCGTCGGAACCGAGCTCTCGAATATGCTTGTACCATTTCGCATGGCGAATAATCTGGGTCGTCACTCCAACAGCAGGGGTCATGGACATTCACTTTCCCGGCTCAAATGTGACCGGCATATTGGTGTCGCTTTAAGAGGGGCAGTCCCTATTTTCCGAAAGGACACTTGGGATAAGTGCATCTTTTACAATTCAGGCAGAAGCCGCCTTCCGCCATTTGAGCGAGATCCCTGCGCGTTACGGGTATGCCGGCCCACGGCCTCCTCAACCGGCGCCGTTTTTAATTCCGGCTGCATAGGAACGGTATCAACCGGGGACGCTTCCATGGCAACATACGGCGCGTCCCCCTGGCAACCCCGGCAGATGGCGCCATCGCTTACGGGATAGGCCTCGCCGCACAGCACGCAGATTCTAAACCCCTTGCGGCGTCGCACCTTGATAAAATTTGGATCCAACCGCACGGTCTGCATGCCGCAAACGCCGGCCCCGGCATTCTTGATTTCCGCCATGAGCCTGTCAAAATCCTGCGCTTTCTTCGGTTTGAGTTTAAAATACCAACCCTTCAGTTCCGGCCAGGCTTTGGTTTTATCGGCGTCCACATAGACCCGTACCCCCCTGCCGCCAAATTTTTCATAAAGCGTTACCGCATAGCGACCCATGTCAATCACCTTGAGCCAGCCGTTACCGATAGTGCAGGGCGTCAACAATTGAATCGCGTCAGGCAAACAAGCCCTGGTCTCACACAGCGCGTCAAAAAATTCTCCCTCGGGAAGGTTCTTGAGCGCCAAATCCACCATAAAACCGCCGATCACCATGCCGGGGGCGATATGACCGTGAAAACGACTGACCTGTTCGATATATTCGTCATAGGTGTATGGACCGATGGTCATGGTTAATACTCTCCAAAAATCTTCGTTACAGCGCCGAATTTAGGCGGGCAGACCTCAAAGCAAGTGCCACATTTGATGCATTTCTCCTGATCAATCACATGAATTTGCTTCTTTGCACCGATAATCGCCTCCGCGGGACATCTCTTGGCGCACATCATACAAGCCTTGCACTTTTCCGGATCAATATAGTAGGAGACGACATCGCGAAATAAATCCTCTATTTCGTCCTTGGTAAAAAGTCCCTCATAGTCTTTTTTATTTTCAAGACGCGACGCCAGCTTTTCCCTTTTTGCTATCTTAATGTAGGGGATCAGCTTGGTTACTTCCGCAATTTTTGATTTTAATGCGTCTCGGTCTATGTCTTCAGCTTCGCCATGGCCAAGGGGACCCAACTCTTTTACCTTGGCGATGAACTCACTCATCATTTGGGCGAATGGAATCCCATCCCCGGCGGACATGAATTTAATGCGCAACCTTTCGGGATTAAGCCCGATATGTTCCATGATCTTCCGGCATAAAAGGACCATGTTCAGGGTATGGAAGTTGCCATGGGTCACATAGTTGCATTCACCCAGATGACAGCCACCGATAAAAACAGCATCCGTTCCATTAGAGAAGGCTCTGAGTACAAACTCCAGGTCGACCCTGCCGGAACACATGACGCGGATAAGCCTCATTTCACTTGCATATTGTAGTCTGGAAACTCCAGCCATGTCTGCGGCGCCGTATGCTCACCAATGGCATACAAAACCCAAAATTTTAGGTTTAAATTTCAGTCCCGTACTCATCTTTTTCCCCTCGTTTGTGTAATCCCGGCTTTATTTGTTTGTGTACGTTTACACATCTCCCACAGCCGCATTCATGGGTTGGTTGCTCTCTTCCGCTGGAAAGGCCGCATCGATTTGACTTAAGAGCGCTTCATCGGTAAAGTGTTTCAGAAAAATAGCGCCCGTCGGACACTTGGTGTTGCAGAGGCCATCCCCTTTGCAGAGGACCGGATTAATGACGGCCTTATGACCCAGTTTTGTTTTCCGCAATTCAATGGCGCCGTAGGTACAAACTGAGGCACATGCCCCACACCCCATGCACCTCTTTTCATCTACCTCGCAAACGGAACCGGATGCAACAACCGTATCGTGTGAAAGAAGTGTTAAGACCCGGCCCGCGGCTCCATACGCCTGGTTGATGGTCTCCGATATGGTTTTCGGATAGTGGGCCATTCCACATAGATAAACGCCATCCGCGGCAAACTCGACCGGTCTCAATTTGGCGTGGGCTTCCTTAAAAAAGCCATCCGGGCTCAAAGTCACCTTGAATTGACCGGCGATTTCTTTGGTTGATGCGGAGGGGATCACAGCGGCGGCCAAAACGAGGCAATCGGCGTCTATGCCAAGCTGTTGACCTAAAACTTCATCGGTCACGGCGACCCTTAAAACGGGTTTGCCCGCCTCGGTAACCGCTTCCACTTGCGGCTGATTTTCCGGTTCCCAGCGGATGAACTTCACATCCTTATTGGAGGCTTCCCGGTAATAATCCTCGCTGAACCCATAGGTCCTCATATCCCGAAAGAGGATATAGATATCCATCTCCGGGTTGATCTCTTTCAGTTTCAGGGCGTTTTTAACAGCATTGCCGCAGCAGATGCGGGAGCAGTAATTCCGGTCCTCATTTCTGCAGCCGACGCATTGGATCATCACCAGGGTCTCGGCTTTAAGGACCTTTTCGTCTTTCTTGGCAATTCGGTCTTCCAAATCGAGCTGGGTCAGCACCCGGTCGTCTTCGCCGTAGAGGTATTCGGTGGGTTCATATACATCGGCCCCCGTTGCGATGACGGCCACGCCATGCTTGATCTCTGTAAGCCCTCTGTCGGATTTTATCTGAGTGACAAAATTCCCCACATAACCGGTCGCTTCTATAATTTCGGCATCCGTATACACATGGATCAAGGGGTTCAGGTAAACCTTCTGCACCAGATCACGCAAATAGGCCTGAACATCCAGACCTTCGAGCGTGGTGTAAATTTTTCTAACCATGCCCCCGAGATCTTTATCTTTTTCAATCAGATAAACCTCATGATCCTCCTGGGCGGCGATGGAGAGCGCGCAGGTCATGCCGGCGATGCCGCCGCCCACCACCAGGGCCCTTCTATCCACCGGCAGGTCAAATTCCTGCAATGGTTCCAGAAGGCAGGCGCGGGCCACCGACATGCGGGTAATATCCTTTGCCTTTTGCGTTGCTGCTTCCTTTTCCTTGGAATGGCACCAGGAGCAATGTTCCCGGATATTGGCCATGTCGTAGTAATACTGGTTGATGCCTGCTTCTCGGACGGTGTCCCGAAAGAGCGGTTCCAGGGTCCTTGGGGAGCAGGCGGCCACCACCACGCGATTGAGCCCTTTTTCTTTGGTAATGTCCGTTATTTCCTGTGCGGAATTGGTCGCGCATGAAAACAGCTGTTCCTGGGCATAGACCACATGGGGGAGGGTCAGGGCATATTCAACGACTGAGGGAACATTCACGACGCTTCCGATATTGGACCCGCAATGGCACACGAAGACCCCGATCCTGGGTTCTTCCTGGGACACATCCCGTTCAGGGGGGTATATCCTTTCCCTGGAAAGTTTTCCGCGCCGGTAATCCAGAAGTTGGCCGCACTGGGCGCCGGCGCCGCTGGCGCTGAACACCGACTCGGGAATATCGATGGGACCCTGGAAGGCGCCGCTCACAAAGATGCCGGGCCGGGTGGTTTCTATGGGGTTTGTGGGATTGAGTTTACAAAAATTGTGAGGTTCCAGCTCAATACCGAATTTTTCTGCCAGGCCCTGAAAATCCTTGGGGGGATTCAACCCGACGGATAATACCACCATATTGAATTCTTCTTCTTTGACGCCGGCGTCATGGGTCGCGTATCGCACCGTGACATTCTTGGTTTCCGGGTCCTCCTGGGTGATGGAGGTGTAGCTTCTGATAAATCGAATCCCGGGGAGTTGCTCGGTTCGCTGGTGGTATCGTTCAAAATCCTTGCCGAAGGAGCGAATATCGTTGTGAAAGATGGTACACTCAGCCTCGGGATCATGGTCCTTGGTTAAAATCACGTGTTTCTGGGCATAGGTGCAGCACACGCCGGAGCAGTAGCTGTTGTTGCCCTCTGTCAGTCGCCTGGAGCCCACGCAGCTGATCCAGGCGATTTTATGGGGATGTTTCAGGTCTGAAGCACGCCGTATCTCCCCGCCGTAAGGCCCCGTCGCGCATAACAGCCGTTCATAGTCCATGCTGGTGACCACGTTTGCAAACTGTCCATAGCGATATTCCTCCCTGACCCTGGGGTCAAAGGGCTCAATGCCGAGCGCTAAAATGATAGCCCCCACGTTGATGTTTACCTTCTCCGGCTTTTGATGGAGATCAATGGCGCCGGCCTGACAGACGTTTTCACAAATGGCGCATTTCTTCTCTTTCAGGTAAAGACAGGTTTCATCAATATAGGCGATCAGGGGGACCGCCTGGGCAAAGTAGATATGGACGGCTTTGTTCTCCGATATGTCCTGATTGAATTGATCCGGGTATTGCACCGGACAGTATTCGGCGCAGGTGGTACAACCCGTGCATTTTTCCTCGATGATATATCGGGGTTTCTTGATCAGGGCGACGTTGAAGTCTCCCGCTTTTCCCTCCACGCCATCAACTTCCGTATAAGTAAGAACCTCTATGTTCGGATGCCGGCCGACCTCGACCAGTTTAGGAGAAAGTATTCACATGGAGCAATCATTGGTGGGAAAGGTCTTATCCAGCTGGGCCATATGGCCCCCGATGCTGGGCGATTTTTCCACCAGGTAGACCTTAAAACCGGCAGTGGCAAGGTCCAGCGATGCTTGAATGCCGCTGACCCCACCGCCTACAACCATCACATCGCCGAAATTACCGTCCGCGAAGCCCTTTTTAAGTTGTTCAATCCGTTCTTTTTCCACTGCTCTATTTCCCTATGTGAGATTTGTAAGATCCCTAAATAACGTCCTGTATGATCTCGGTGATGTCTTTAATCTCGATCTTTTCATCGACGCCCATGGTGATCCGGCTGTCCTCGAGCATGGTAATGCAGTAGGGGCAGCAGGTCGCCAGTACCTCGGCGCCCACCCCAATGGCCTGTTCGATTCTGATATCGCCGAATCTCTCCCCCTTTTGGGTTTCCATCCACACCCTGCCGCCGCCCCCGCCGCAACAGAGACTGTCCACGCGAGAATCGGGCATTTCATGCAATGTCAACCCCGGTATCCTTTTCAGAACCTCCCGGGGTTCCTCATATATGCCGTTATGCCTTCCCAGGTAACAGGGGTCATGATAGGTTATTTTCTTCTCATATTCCCCGGTAAACGCAAGTCTTCCCTCGTTCATCAGCTCGAATAAATACTGGGAAATATGGACTATTTCAAAGTTCACCATGAATTGGGGATACTCGTTTTTGAAGGTGTGGTAGCAATGGGGGGAAGAAACCAGGATCTTTTTGACGCCGTTATCGATAAAGGTTTTGATGTTTTCCTTGGCCAGGCGTTTGAATAACTCCTCATCGCCGGTTTTGCGGATGCTTTCCCCACAGCAATTTTCTTTTGCCCCGATTATCCCGAAATTCACCCCCGCCGATTTGAGAATCTTCGCCGTGGCGGTAGCTACCTTTTTTAGTCTCGGGTCATAGCTGGGGTAGCAGCCGGGGAAGTATAAAATTTCCATTTCTTCCGAAAAGGCGTTGATTCCCTGGCCCTTGGCCCAATCCGCTCTTTTTTTTCGGTCTTCGCCGATGGGGTTGCCCTCTCCCGTGAGGCTTCCGATGGCCGTGCGGATGGGTTTGACGGAAGCGGGAAAGACCCCGTATTCCGTGGCAACCCTGCGCAATGCGATCCCCGACTCAATCTGATTGACGTCCCTGGGGCACTGTTGCGGGCATCTTCCACAGGTGGTGCAAAGCCACATCTCTTCACTTTCGATCTCGGTAAAACCGAAAGTCGCCTGTCGGACCAGCTTGCGCATGCTGAAGTTTCTGACCCTGTTCCAGGGACAAACCGTATCGCATAACCCGCATTGGAAGCATCTTTTGAAGGCGTCGCCACCACTTTCCTTGATGACATCGATGATCTCTTTGTAGTCGGCTACATTCTCCACGGTATTTCTTAAACCTCTTGTTTTGCCTTTATATTTCAGCTCGTCTTGGACATTGACATTCGGTTGACGGTTTCCATTATTTTGTCCAGTCCATATTGGTTTGCCAATGCCTGCAATCCGATCTCCATTTCCTCCGGGCTTTCCTCTTCTTCCACTTCCTCTTCTCTTTCTTCGTAAGTCAAGACATCATTGAGGCACCACTGAACACACAAAGGACCCTCTTCTTCACCTTCACACATATCGCATTTTAACGGAAGGCCGGAATCAGGGTCTTTAAACAGGTCCCGGGATGGGCAGGAAGCCCGGCAAAAAGCGCACTCGTCGTATTCCTTTCCATCAATCACGTATTTGTCCCTACCCGCACATTCGGCCGGCGTATATTCACCGGCGAACACCGGAAGCCATATGTCTTTCAGTCGGTGAGTGATGATTTGAATACGAGCCTTTGCCGGATTAATACAGCTGTATTTCGGTTCGCTGTGAAAGGCGGAACAGACGACTTCACAACCTCTGCAGCCATTGCACTTATCAGCATCAACCTTGATTGTCTTAATTTTCTTAGTCTTGGTCATTTTTTAAAAATCCTCTTTTTTCCAAGTCTTCGGCAACATAATCCAAATCTAATTCATGCAATCTTTCTTTTGTGGGAATACCGTCGGCGTTCCATCCCTTGTACGCATAATAGGTCGATAAGAGTTCTTCCTCGAGCTCGGGAAATCTCTTTCTCCAGTGGTCTTCAGGCGGCTTCTCATCAGCTCTCAACAAGCCTAGTCTAATATTGTACGCCCTATGTAAATTGCGGCTCCTGTTGACGATTTTCTTCAGTGCGACCTCATCCAGATCCATCCCGGTCGCCGCGGAGATTAATTTTGGATAATTGTGTATATGGTAGGGAGGCTTCAAGCAAAATGATCCCATGCCGGCGCATAAACAAAGCGCATCATCAATGTTGTGCAACATCTCCATCCAATCCACAATTTCACAGCACATTTGAGGCGTTGGGTAATATGGATTTGAGTGTTCTCCACGCGGTTCCCAATCCAGGAAATATTGCTTAAACTTTTCATCGGGAAGCTGGGGCCAATCCTTTACAAACGCTTCTCTGTCCTCTTTTTTGGGAAAAGGCGCCTGGGGCCAATTCCCTTCCATTTGGGTAATACTCACCTTCTCGTTGGTGGCATACATGAGGTAATAAAGGGGATCCAGCATTCCCAGTTTGATGTTCATCTGTTCATGTTTCTTAGTCGTATTATGGTCATATTTTTCCGCCCCATTGCCAATTTTTCGGGCCGCCCAATAAACGCCGTCGGCCAGAACATCTCCGATTCCCTCTCTCCGGGCTACTCTGTCAAGCAACCAGAAGAATCTCCCCTCTTTATCGGAGGGACACCCTTCAAAGTCTTTGTCGGTCAAAATACCGGCTTCATAGAGTTCAACAGCGAAAGCCAAAATTTGCGGGGTCGAGAAAGAGTCCACGCCGTACTCAAAAGCACGCTTAGCAATTTTAAAACCAAAATCCAGGTTATCCACATAAGCCGCCATTAAGTAGGTCAGTTTCGAGAAACATTTCATCATGTATCTTGAAACGCCCTCGGAGGAAATTAATGCCCCGCATTGCTGCGGACAGTTAAAACAACTTATTAACCGCGTTATCGTACTTAACTGGGTCTTTTTCCAACTTTCCTCGATTTCCTTGGTCCAAAAGTCTTTCCTGCGAGCACGGGCATTTCCCCAGGCAAAACTTTCAGTATGCCACTTCTCATCTGTGTGTTTCATCTCCCCCGGAGACCCAATTCCGGATAAAATGGTCATTACCCCCGGGAGAGGATTTGAATTCCGGAATTTTATATATTCCGTTATCCCCTTCATATGCGCCATAAATTCGGCCCCTCGGGCCAGGTAGACGGACTTCGTTCCATGAACCGCTACCGCCTTGATATTTTTATCTCCCATAATGGCGCCGCCGCCGCCTCTGCTGGCACTTGACCTGGACTGCTCGATAGATGCCACGAAAACCCGATTTTCACCGGCCAAACCAATAGCGGCCACCTCGGCTTTCGGCTCATTCAATTCCTCCCGGATAAGCTCTTGCGTTTCAACAGCGCCTTTACCCTTCAGATGAGCAGCGTCACGTATCTCTACCTTGTCATTGTGTATCCATATGTAAACCAGCTTCGGGGATTTGTTGCGAAAGATCACCTTGTCATAACCGGCATACTTCAATTCCGCCGACCAAAATCCCCCCATCATTGGATATGCCAATAATCCCGTTTGAGGAGAAATAAAGGTAACAATGGCACGGTTAGCGCTGTAAGCGGGTGTGCCGATTAAAAGACCGGAACTGAATATGAGTAGATTCCCAGGGTCAAAGGGTTTGGTTTCAGGGGGAACCCTATCCCAGTGTATCTTGACGCTGGTCCCCAGCCCTCCCAGATGAAGTTCCATTAGTTTCGGGTCGGTTTCCACCCGTTCAATGTTTCCTGTCGCTAAATCAATTTCCAAATTATATCCTGTTTCCGCGTACCTCATGTTTTTCCCTCCGCGAGCCTACGGAATATAAATCACGCAGCGTCTATTTCGCTTTTTTGAGCCTAGAGAAACCTGAGCAAAAGCTAAGGGTTTTATCGTGCCAAAAATGACATAACGCAACGCCAAAAAAAGTTCCATATACAATATTTGCTGACCATAAATCAATCTAAAATTCCTAAAAATGAGAATACTGTGTAAAACATGGGCGTTTATGTTATGCCTATAACGACATAACGGGTCGCCGAAAAAATTCCCATCGAAAATCTTACAATGGGAACCTTTTCTCAATCCAGATGAGCTGCTTCATAGAAAAATATTCATTGTGAGTCAAGAAAAAACTGAATAAAAAAACCGCACAACCGTTTTTCTCCCTACGGTAAAGTTGGGAGCTTCATGAAACTCACCCCAGCACGGGTTTACGAATTCACGCCATTCTTGTTTTGGTTGTAATTTGTACCCAAATAGCGTATACATAAATCATGAAGATGACATTTTTTGAAACCCCCGCTTTTACCCGTTATTTGCCCGATTATATGAATGATGATGAATACCGGACTCTCCAATATGCGCTTATGGAAAACCCTGTTATTGGAGAGGTAATACAAGGGACAGGTGGATTTCGCAAGCTGCGTTGGCGTGATCCACGGCGAGGGAAAGGTAAACGAGGTGGGTTACGCATCATTTATTATTATCTTATGAAGTATAAACAAATTTGGTTTTTTGCCCTTTATGCCAAAGATGAAGCAGACGACTTGACCATTGTACAGAAACGGGCGATGAAAAAAGCCATCGAAATCGAGAAAAAAGCAAGGAAATCAATATGAGCAAAAAACGTAATATATCCGATGAAATCATGGAAGGGATCGAAGCCATGCGCCGGCATAGGGAGGGCAAGATTACATTGCGCACACATGTTATCGAGGACAGGCCAATCCCTCCGGTAGATGCAGGTACGATCAGGGAAACTCGGGAGAGATTGAATCTGTCAAGGGGTGTATTTGCGCGCTGTTTACGGATTTCGCAGCGCACATTGGAGAAATGGGAACAGGGGCGATCAAAACCGAATGATCAGGCAATGGCGCTCATTCTCATGGTACGCAAACATCCAGATACATTGAAACGATTAGCAGAATTATGACCGTCTTCATAAAACCGCACAACCGTTCTTCTCCCTTCTGAAAGGTCCGTTTCAAGCCGCCACTTGAACCACCCTTTCCTCTTCTTCAAGCACAGTTTTCTTCCGCTCCTCCCGCCCCATTTCCCAGATGACGCACTGGGTCCGAAACTTGCAGTAGATAAATGGATCCGTGCAGGACACACCGTTTTCAAGACATTCACCGCAATAACCGATTTGATGTTTCTGGCAAGGCACAACGGCTTCACGATCGGGATGATGTTTACAACGCATGACACTTTCCTCTCTATATTGAATCCAATCCGTAATAGTCCGATTTCCGCACCCATCCCCGTTTCATTAACGCCAGCACAAGAGCGGTAAACAGGTAAACAACGGCGAAGCTCAGGTGAGAAATATCAATAAACGCCGTAAAGGCGGGTGAAAACAGCACATCCGGCATATTTTTAAAAACCCTCAGGATGCCCGTTGCAACGATTCCCGCCATAAGGATAATCCGCAGGTAAGCCGAAGGGGTCAGGCGGAATTGCTTTCTTCCGGTAAGGATATAATCCAGAATAAAATAAGCGAAAAGGCCCAGCAGCACCGTGGCCCCCAGATAATGCAGAAAATGCGTTGCATAAAAGTCGGCCGACCAGGCCATACCCGGAATATCAGAAATATAGTAGCGTTTAAAGATGGGCATCTGACCGAATCCTGTAAAGGCGGTCAACGCCATGGCCAGGATGAACACCCGAGCGATCGCCCTGTTTCCCGCTGTCAGTCTGGTTCCATTTGAAGGTTTCATCTCTTATTTGCCCTCCGATCCCATGCTTTTTTTAGCGCCGACAAAGAATTTTGCCGCAGCCGCGGCCACACCGGCGATGGGAGCAATCACCATGGCCTTGGCCAGGTTGTCCGCCTGCGCCATGGAATCCTTTACCGACTTTAAGTTCGGTCTTCCCGGACCCTTTTCAATGGCCCGATTCAGGTCTTCAAAGGGCACGGGGGAAACATAGATGGTGTTGGTGCCGCCGTTTTCCTTTTCCCCGTAAATGTATCCGCCGATCTCCTTTTGAATGGCATGGGCCTCCTTCAAGATTTCATTTCGGGGACCGATTTTCTGCACATTCTCAGGGCATGCATCGATGCAGGCAGGCAACTTTCCATCGGCAATCCGGTTATAACACCTGTCGCACTTGTACATAACGCCATTTCCCGCAAAGGCGGGCAACAGGTCCAGGTACAAGCCCACGCCGGTCTGCCGCTGGGGAATGTGCCAGGGACAGACAACCTTGCATTTGGACCCGCCCAGACAATAATCCGCATTGATCCGGGTGATGCCGTTTTTCAGCTTGCTGGCCGCGCCCCAGGGGCAAAGATCCGCGCAAGGGGGGTTCTGGCAATGCATGCAACGCCTGGGGATAGTAAAGGTCTCTTCCTTTCCATTGACCGTGACGGTTGCTTCCTGGATAAACAGCCAGTTGTAAGGGGTCAGCCGATCCATCACATCTCTTTTATCGGACCAGTCGGACACTTTCACCCGACTGGGATACATCTTGGGAAAGGGCTTTTTCGGTTCGGGAAATTTTGGCGCATTGACTTCCTGGCACGCCTCCACGCAGGCCTCGCAACCGATGCATTTCCGGATATCGATGAGGGTTGCCAGCTCCTCCACGGAAGACGCCTTGACGGCTTCCGGCAGCGGCAGGGAGGATGCTACAGCCGCCCCCGCAACCGCCAGGCTGCCTTTGATAAATGATCTTCGAGAAATTTTTCCGTCCATTTTTCCGTAACCTCTCAACCATCAACAACCCGTTGAATTTGCATTAATCCTGAAACTGAACGTGTGTCTTTGTCGTTTATTTACCCACTATAGAGCCGATAGGTTAAAATCGGTTACAACGTTTGCTGGAAAAGTCAGGGAAAGAGTTCCTTCCGATACTCTTGTTCCGTAGATATTACAAAAACTCCTTTACAAAGCACATAACGGATAGTATGATAATCATATTATATGATTAGTCTAAAAAAAAGGGGATAAATATGGAACGTATAAGTGTCACACAAGCTGTTCGTCAATTCTCAGATCTGATGAACCGGGTTTTTTATCAAGGAACCATTGTCGAATTAGAGCGAGGAAACAGAGTCATAGCTCGGATATCTCCGGTTTCTCCAGAGTCACCATTAAAAGTTGAAAATTTAAATAATTTTTTCCATGAACTTCCTTCGCTTGCTGAGGATTCAAAAGCCTTTGCAAAAGATTTAGCAAATATCAGAAATCAAATTCCCATGGAGCAGAACCAATGGGGTTAATACTGGATACCAATGTGTTTATTCATTCTGAACGTTCAGGTAATCCAATCGATTTTTCAAAATGGGAAAAATATGGAAACGTATATATCAGCGCCATAACAACGTCAGAGTTATTAGTTGGCGTTCATTATGCCCAAAATGACGCACAAAGAACTCGACGTTCTGCTTTTGTCGAATCAGTGTTGGCAAAAATGCCTGTCTTGGGTTTTGAGACTGAAGAAGCCAGAGTACATGCCGGTTTATTTGCAACCCTGGCCAAGCAAGGTAAAATGATTGGCGCCCATGATTTGATTATCGCGGCAACAGCAATCGTTCATAATTGTGCTGTGTTAACTGAAAATACCAACGAATTTGAAAGAGTGCCAAGCCTTGAAACTATTTCATTCATCAGTAAGTAATGTCAGGGAAAAACACTGAGCGCACCGCATCCCACCAGTGCCTTAACCAGAGCGCACATGGGAAGGCCTACCACATTGGTGTAGGACCCTGAGATGGATTCCACCATGAATGCCCCCACCCCTTGAATGGCGTATGCGCCGGCCTTCCCGAAAGGTTCACCGGTCCGAATGTAGCCGGTAATCTCTTCTTCAGTCAAAAACTTAAATCGGACCTCGGTAATCACGGACTCGGAATGGGCAATCCCACCCGACGGGTTTAGAAGGCAAAACCCGGTGATCACCTCATGCGCTTTACCGCTTAAGAGGGAAAGCATGCCTTGGGCGTCTTCATGACTTTCGGGTTTTCCCAGCACCCTGCCCGCTACCACCACAATGGTGTCCGCCCCCAGAATCCAGGAGGGCTTCTCACGGCCATGAACCTCCCTTGCCTTTAAAACAGCCAGATTTCGGCATAAGTTCTCGGGGCTTTCCCCATTGTCTTCTTCTCGCACACGGCTGACAACCACCCGGTACAAAAGCCCCATTTGGGTCAACAAGCGTTTCCGCCTGGGAGAGGCGGAGGCCAGAATCAAAGGATGCGCTTCATCGATAGGTATCGGTTTCATTTTACAAGGGTAAGCCGAAAAGTATCCCGGCATTGCGGGTGGTCTGTTCGGCAAGGGTTTCAAAGGGAATATCGCGTAGTTTGGCAATTTCCCGGGCCGTATGGGTCACATAGGCGGGTTCATTTCGTTTGCCCCGTTTGGGTACGGGGGCCAGGAAAGGGGCATCGGTTTCCACCAGCATGCGGTCCAGCGGCATGACGGAGGCCACCTCCCTGACATGATGCGCGTTTTTGTAGGTCACGGTGCCGGGGATTGAGATGTAATATCCCAGCGCCATAAAGGCCTCCGCCAGGTCCATATCCCCGGAAAAACAGTGGATAACCCCTTTCCGCTCCCCTTTTCCCATTTGTTTCAACAGGGCATAGACCTCCTCATGGGCCTCTCGATCATGAATGATCACGGGAAGGTTTGCCGCATCCGCCAGGTCCAGTTGCTCCCGGAAAATCTTTCGCTGATTTTCCTTTTCCGAATAGTTGCGAAAATAATCCAGACCGATCTCCCCCCAGGCCACCACTTCCGGTTCAAGTGCCATGCCTGCCAGTTTCTGGAGATCCCCGGGCCCACAGTGATCCGCATCGTGGGGATGGCACCCCACAGTCGCGGAAATATAATCATATTCCCGGGCCAGGGACAGGGCCGCCGCCGAGCTTTGCACATCGATGCCGATGGTGATCATATGACCGATGCCATCCCTTCGGGCCCGCTCAAGCACCTCGGCCCTGTCTTTGTCAAAATCTTTCATATCCAGGTGACAATGACTGTCAATTAACATGTTGCATCCTCATTTTTTTTCGTAAAAAGTAATGCATATACGGCCATTACAATCATCACCAGGGCGATGACCAACCAGAGTTCATCCAGCGTGGCCGACGCAAAGGCGGACATAATGAAAACGGACGACATAAATACAATGATTTTAGTGCTGATCGATTTCGCCCCTGTTTCCTTGTCTTTTTTCAGCAGGGCAATGCCTGACCAGAAGTAGGGGAAGAGAAGCAAAAGAACCGAGATCGTTACGGTAATATTGAATGCGACAGCGACGTTGCTGCCCAGCGTCATGAGGATCAGTTCAACCAGCGTCATAATAACGCCGTTGATGACAAGTCCTTTGCTGTTGATCCCATGTTTGTTGGTATAAGCGTAGGCTTTGGGGAGATATCCATTGTCGGCGCTGGTTTTGGCGGCACTGGCCGATGACAGGTTCCAGACGAGGAAACTGGCGATACAGGCAATGGCCATCACCGCGGAAACCACGTCGGCGATAATTTTCGAATGGCAAATGTGCTGCATGGCCAATGCAAATGAAGCCGGTGCGGTCTGAATTTCCCTGGAGGGGAACATGCCTTCCATTACGGTGGTGGAAGCGATGTAGATGACAGCAACGATAATAAAGCCCAGAATGGTTGCAACGGGGACAACCTTTTTCGGGTTGCGAATCTGTTCATTGTTTGTAGCGACGCTTTCCACGCCGACAAAGGCAAAGATCAATATGGCAAATCCGGACATGATGGCCTTACCGGCGGAGTCCCCCGAAACGTTCCAGTTCTGTTTGAACAGGGCGGGATCAAAATCCAGCCATCCCGCCGTGGCAGTGATAATAACCGATATAAGCAACAGCGTTACGGTGCCGGATACCACCTTGGCGATGATGCCGACCCCGCGAAGGGACATGGCCACAAACACCCAGATCAACGCAATCACGGTGATCCCCAGTACAATGGGATGATTGAGCGCAGGAACAAACATGGCCAGGTAACCCAGGCCCGCAATCAGAATGGATACGTTGGAGATCAGGTTCCCATAGACGTAAAAGCATCCGCTCTTTGCACCGAGGATCGGGCTGACATAGGTTGCCAGTGCAGTCGGGCTGGGATCATCAAAAAGGGCGCCCGCCCGCACATATACCAGGGTCAGAAACAAGGCGCCGATGGTCACCAGTATAAATGAAATCAGGGTGATCGAACCGGTGGCCGCCAGTTGCTGCGGCAAAGCGATGACGCCGCTGCCGGCCAGACTCGATACAATCAGAAAAACAGCGCCGATCAGCCCCAGTTTTTTGGTCTCATGGGTCATGTTGTTCTCCCTTGTGTTACATCTTCACGCACAATGTTCTGAAAAACTTCTTCCCATCCCGTTCGGTTCTCTCCACACCGTGGATTTCACTTTCGTAACCGGGATAGACGTTTTCAAAATCCTGTCTCAGCTTCAGGTACTCGAATATGGGACCGGCTTTTTCATTCATCATTTCGCCCCCCATCATAATGGGAATGCCCGGGGGATATGGCACCATCATCACAGCGGGCGTTCGGCCCATCATGTGGTCCAGTTCCACGAATTCCACCTTTTTCCGCACCACCTGATGATAGGCTTCAGAAGGCTTCATGGCCTGATCGGGAATCACCTGAAAGGCCTCCTGCATCTTTTCCAGAATTTTGTGTTCCTTCCAGTAACCGTGAATGTCGTTGCAGTGCTGCTTGAGCCCGACCTCCCCATAAACATCCGGGTATGCGCGCACCAGTTCGGGAAAGATCTCGCACAATGGCGTGTTTGCGTCATAGAGATCCTTAAACCGCAACAGGGCCGAGAGCAGGGTTCCCTGCTTGGCTTCGGTGGTGCCCAGGGAATTCAGCAGCAAAAAGGAATAATAGTCCGTTTTTTCACAGACGATGCCTTTCAGAATAAGGTATTCGGTTACGATGGCCGCGGGGATGCCCTCATCCTGCATCTTTCCGTGATCATCGATTCCCGGGGTGGTAAAGGTCAGTTTGATGGGATCCAGCATGCAATGGTTTTCTTCCATCTCATCAAACCCGTGCCAGTTATTCTCGCTGCTCATGACCCACGGGTCCTGATGATCCGCCAGGAAATCGGCATCCACCTGCTCAAAGGGCGTCAGCTTGCCGTTCACATGGATCTGCCGGGGTTGCCACATGCCGAAAAACCAGTCATCCTTGTTTTTCCGTTGGAGGTTTTTTTCGATGTTCACCACCCTTTGCCTCAGGCGGATGGCCCCCAGGATAATATCGTTCATCATGACTTGGCCGTTGTCGTCCATCATGCGGGTCGCCACATCCAGAGACGCGATCATGATATACTGGGGAGACGTGGAACCGTGCATCATGTAGGATTCATTGAATTCATCGGGGTCGATTTTGACTTTGCCCCCGTTTTTGATATGCAGCATGGAGGCCTGTGAGAAGGCGGTGAGCAGTTTGTGGGTGGAATGAGAACAGAAAATCGGCGGATGGTTTTCATCCAGTTCATCATCGGTCATGCCGTAGTGGTCTTTGTACATGGGGTGAAAACGGGCATAGGCATACCAGGCTTCGTCAAAGTGGAGGTTTTCCACACTCTTTTCCAGTTGCCGCTTGATATTGACCACGTTGTAGCAAACCCCGTCATAGGTGGAGTTGGTAAGGGCCGACATTTTCACTTCGTTCCCCTTCAGTTCCTCGGGAATAAGAGCGTCTTCCCTGATTTTTCGCCGGATGGACTCGGGCGAAAACTCCGACAGACGCACCGGCCCGATGATGCCCCGCTTGTTTCGCCGGGGGATCATGTAGACGGGATAAGCGTCGGTGATCACCATGGCGTAGTTGAGGGATTTGTGGCAATTCCGGTCCACAAAGGCGATGTCGTCCCGGACGAGCTGGCTTCGCCAGATAATCTGGTTCACATTGCTGGTGCCGTTTAAGACATAATAGGTCTGATCAGCGCCGAATACCCGTGCCGAGTTTTTTTCCGCATCCCCCGTCACGCCGCTGTGTTCCAGAAGACTTCCCAGTTCCGGCACGGAAACGGAAAGGTCCGAGCGAAATACACTTTCCCCGAAGAATTTAAACAGGGCCACCCCCGAGGGACTCCGCAGGAACCCTTCCCCCCCCATATGTCCGGGGGTGTGCCAGGCGAATTTATATTCATTGGCGTACTGCACCATTGCGCCGAAAAAAGGCGGATACACGGTTCGCACGTAGTCCACCACGTGCGTTGCAATACGACCCGCCATAAAGCTGATGGTTTCAGACGTCTTCCAGAGGCAGTCATTGACATCCCTCAGAATTTCCGTCGGAATGCTATCCATCTCACTCCGGCCCGTCAGCAGGATAATCGGAACCGCCCGGTGCCGCTTCCTCATTTTGACGATCAATGCTTCGGCCGTTGTGGCTTCACCCGCATCCTCATCGGGGATATCCCAATCCACCACAATACATCCAAAGTCGGACCTGGAACGGAATATCTCGTAGGCGTCTTCATAGGTATAAGACGGGATGACCCGACAATCCTGGATCTTCTCTAATTGTTCAATCAACTGCCGCAGTCTGTGCCCTTCATCATCCCGTGCATCATACTGCCCTGAAATAATGAGTACGGGCCATTCGCGTTTTGTGATTTCCATATTGGGTCCTCCTTGAAGTTACGACATTCTTGAAATCGTTTCCATTCTGATCGAATCTATTTGAAAATGTCAATGTCTTAATGGATGTGAGCCATGGCAACTTTAAATCCCAACCGATTCGCACGCAAACTGATATTCTGATTTCTTTCTTCTTGACTCAATTATTCATTGATCTATACTTTCTTTTTAAAGAAACGCCTATTCAAAGGATTTTGCATCAATGGACATTCGGGAAAAAAGTCTTGAAGAACAGCTCAATTACCAGAAAAAGCTAAATGAAATTACGACCAAAATTCATTCCGCCAAAGACACCAATGACATTTTACTGAAACTTCACAGTGATCTTTTGACTTTTTTTGATGCGGATCGATTGACAATCTATGTGGTGGATACCGCAAAAAGAGAAATCTACTCAAAAATAAAAACCGGAGAAGAACCCATAGAAATTCGGGTGCCCATCAACCTCAAAAGCCTTTCCGGATATTGTGCCGCCACGGGTAAGCTTCTCAATATAAAGGATGTTCGAAACGCAGATGAACTCGAGAGCATTAATTCGAACCTGACATTTGACCGCAGCTGGGATGAAAAAACGGGTTATTGCACAAAGCAGGTACTGGTGGCGCCGGTGATTTATGAGCGCTTCCTGTTAGGCGTCATTCAACTCATCAACAAAAAAAACGGGAAATGCTTCAACCAGGCGGACCAGGCGGCGGTACTGGATATTTCAAAAGTGATGGGCATTGCCATCTACAAAAACCAGAAGGCCGCACAAACCGCCAAACCCACAAAGTTTCAGTTCCTGATCTCCAACGGCATTATATCGGAGAAGGAAATCAGCGAAGCCATCACCCTTGCCAGAAAGACCGGAAAAAGCGCTGAAGCGGTTTTGATGTCTGATTTTAAAATCTCAAAAGATGTTATCGGCAATTCCTTGTCGGATCATTACAAAACCCGCTTTATCCCTTACGACGACAACATGGTCACACCGGGGGAACTGCTCAAGGATTTTAAGGCGAGTTTTTTCAAAACCCATGGGTTTGTCCCTATCAGTGAGGCGGAAGGCAAAATTGCCGTGGTCATGGAAAACCCCAACTATCTTCCGGTGCGGGATATCATCAAACGGATCATTCAAAAAAAAGAACCAGAGTACTGCGTCTCCATCCGTGAAGATATCTTTAAAATGATCGATCATTTCTTTGTGGGGAGCGGCAAGGAACTCATTGTGGATTCGGGAAGCATTGAGGACATTTTAGGCCAATTGAAATCCGAGGAAGACGACGAACCCGATGAAAACGAGGGGGTGGCCGAGGACGACCGGGCCATCGTTCAGCTGATCAACAAGACCATTATCGACGCCTATACCCGAAAAGCTTCCGACATTCATGTGGAACCCCGCCCGGGCAAAAAGAATACCGTGATCCGGTTCCGAATCGACGGGGCCTGCCAGGTATACCAGACCATTCCCTACACCTTCAAAAGGGCCATCATCTCCCGCCTTAAAATCATGAGCGATCTGGACATTTCCGAAAGACGCAAACCCCAGGACGGCAAAATCAAATTCAAGAAATATGCCCCCCTGGACATTGAACTCCGCGTGGCCACCATCCCCACCGCCGGAAACAACGAGGACGTGGTATTGAGGCTGCTGGCCGCCGGCAAACCGCTTCCCTTAAACAAGATGGGGATGAGCGATTCGTGCTATCAATCCTTTGTGGAAATGATTTCCCAGCCTTACGGCATCGTACTGGTGGTGGGACCCACGGGAAGCGGCAAAACCACCACCCTTCACGCGGCCATGGGCTATATCAACAAACCCGAAACCAAGATCTGGACCGCCGAGGACCCCGTGGAAATCACCCAGGAAGGGCTTCGCCAGGTCCAGGTCATTCCAAAAATCGGATTCAATTTCGCCACCGCCATGCGGGCCTTTCTGAGGGCGGACCCGGACGTGATCATGGTGGGTGAAATGCGCGACAAGGAAACCGTCACCATGGGGATTGAAGCGTCGCTGACCGGTCATCTGGTCCTGAGCACCCTTCATACCAACAGCGCGCCTGAAACCATCACCCGGCTGCTGGACATGGGCATGGACCCCTTTAATTTCGCGGATGCCCTGCTGGGGGTCCTGGCACAACGGCTGGTCCGAACCCTTTGCAAGGACTGCAAGGAAACCTACCATCCCGAAAAAAGCGAATTCGATGCCCTGGTCAGGGCCTATGAGGGCGATTTCGACCGACTTGGATACGCCTATGGCGACGATTTCGTCCTCTATAAACCCAAGGGTTGTTCAAAATGCGGCCACACCGGCTATGCGGGAAGGACAGCTATTCATGAACTACTGGTGGGTACGGATGACATCAAGACAATGGTTCAGAACCATTCAAAAGTCAAAGAGCTGAAAACCCAGGCCATAAAGGACGGCATGACCACCCTCATGCAGGAAGGCATCCGAAAAGTCTGTCTGGGTCTGACGGACTTTTCCCAGGTGCGGCGCGTGTGCATGCAGTAGAAGGAGTACGCCATCAACAAAAAAATGCAAATTCAGGCCTTGAAAAGTCACCAGGGCAAGTATATCGCTAAAAAAAAGAGGGGCTGGCTGGACGTATCCGGATCACGCATGTGCCTGCTGGACATCTCGGGCAGCTGGGTCAACATCGTGCTTTCCATGATGCTGTTTGCCGGAGAAGATACCGCCAGACGGGTGTTGTTTGAAGCGGGCCATTCGGAATCTTTTTCCGGCGCCGCCATTGCCAAGGGAATTCTCGACCGAACGGTGAACGGGCTAAAGGAAGCGCTCAATATTTTCTCGGAAGCCGGATTCGGCGATTTCATAATCAGAGACCTGGCGTTTTCCAAAGGGTTTGTTCGCATTACCTGCCTGGATACTTTTGAGGCATGGGCCTTTTTGCAGAACAAGCGCCACTCGGAATCGCCTGTTTGTCATTATACCACCGGTGTTCTATTGTCGTTCATGAAACATTTTTCCGGAAAACAAAACCTTATTTCCGTGGAAAACAACTGTATTGCCAGGGGAGATGATGAATGCGAATTTATCATCGGCACGGAACCCGCCTTGAAAAAAATGGGCATTGCGCCCCCCGAATGGGGCATGACCATCAAGGAAAAGGCGGAATATCTTGAGAGCCTGTTGAATGAAAAAAAACGCATGCAGGAGATTCTCACCCGAAAAAACATTCAGCTCTCCGCCTTGAATAAGATTTCCGGGGCCATCATTCACACCCGGAGCATGATGGAGATCCTGAATCTCGTGATCAGGGAACTTTCTGCTATCATCGGAGACAAACAGGTCGGCATTTACCTTCTGGATCGAAACCGGGGGGAGTTGGTATTCACGGCACAGAAAGGGTTCTCTCAGGACTTTTTTAAAAGCGTCAGCAGACTCAAAATGGGGGAAGGCGTTTCAGGCAAGGCGGTTCAGCAGAAAACCGCCGTTGTTTATGATGATTACACAAAATGCCCCCATGCCATTGAAACGGCATTGAAAAGAGAAAATATCAAATCCATTCTCTCCGTCCCCCTCATGAACAAGGATCGGATTGTGGGGGTGCTGACGGTGGCAACCCGGACCCCCCACCATTTCAACCGCGACGAAATTGATCTTATGACGCTGATCGGCAATCAGATTGCCGTGGCCATTGAGAGTGCAAGGCTGCACGAGGACATTCAGGAGTCAGAACGGAAAGTCATGGAAAACAAGCACATGGCCACAATCGGTCAACTTTCGGCCAATATCGCCCATGAAATCAGGAATCCCCTCTCCGCCATCAAAACCAATATTCAAATTCTCGCCAGGAACCTGGACCTTGAAGGTTTCGACAAGCGGCGTCTTGAAATTGCTTCCGGTGAAATTCTGCGGCTCGATCGCATACTGGAGGATACCCTTGATTTTTCAGCCCCGGTCAAGTTAAATAAAGTTAATCGTGACGTTCGTGAAATCATCGACAAATGCATCCTGTTATTGAGCGATAAAATTGAAGCGGCCAATATTCGCATGGTCATAAAGACGGCCCGGACGATTCCGCCCCTGACAATGGACTATGAAAAAATGCAGCAGGCGATTTTAAACCTGATCCTAAACGCCATAGACGCCATGCCCCATGGGGGAACCCTTGAAGTAATCACCGGTTTTTCCATGCGCCTGGGGCAGAAGGCCGTCAGGGTTGAAATCAAGGACAGCGGCCGCGGCATCCCCCTTAAAAACATGGGGAAAATATTTGAGCCCTTCTTCAGCACCAAAACAAAAGGGGCGGGCCTGGGGCTTCCCAATGTAAAAAAAATCATCGAAGCCCACAAGGGCCGGATTCAGGTAACGAGTAGGCCTCGATACGGCGTACGCATCAGACTTCTGTTTCCCTTAGAGTCATCCATGCCATGAAAATCCTGATTGTTGATGATGAACAGCCCATTCGCGAGACCCTGGAAATGGTGATGCTCGGAAAAGGGTATGAAGTGGTCACCGCCGGAGACGGATTGTCCGCCATCCGTGCATTTGACCGGGAACAGCCCGACCTTGTGATCCTCGATATCCGCCTGCCGGAAATGGACGGCATCCAGGTACTTCAACAGCTAAAGAAAAAACGGAAAGAGACCCCTGTCATCATCATGACGGCATTCCATGACATGGAAACCACCATTGCCGCCATGAAAAAAGGGGCTTATGAATACATCCGAAAACCGATCGATGCCGATGAACTGGAGATCGTTGTCGACAAGGTGGCCCACAATCTCGATCTGACCCACCGGTTGGAAGAACTCATCACGGAAATTTCAAGGGACTACAAGCCCGACAATATCGTCGGGAAAAGCCGGGCCATGCAGCAAATTTATAAGACCATCGCAATGGTCTCGGACAACCGGGCAACGGTCCTCATACAAGGCGAAAGCGGCACGGGAAAAGAATTGATCGCCAAGGCCATTCACTACAACAGCAGCTTTCGAAACGCGCCGTTTGTCCCCATCAATTGTTCCGCACTGATGGAGACATTGCTGGAAAGCGAGTTGTTCGGCCATGAAAAAGGCGCTTTCACGGGCGCCGTCTCGCGAAAAAAAGGAAAGATCGAACAGGCCAGGGATGGCACTATCCTGCTGGATGAAATCGGAGAGCTTTCTTCGGCCTTACAGGTCAAGCTCCTGAGATTCTTACAGGAAAGGGAATTTGAACGTGTGGGAGGCGAAGAAAGGCTCACGTCAAAAGCCAGGATTATCGCCGCCACCAACAGGGATCTGACTCGCATGCTCGAAGAAAAACAATTTCGAGAAGACCTCTATTTTCGACTCAAGGTGGTGGAAATTCATGTACCGCCCTTACGCCGCAGAAAAGAGGACATCCCACCGCTCGTTGAGCATTTACTGAACAAAATCAATACGGAACTCCATAAACGGGTCACCCGGATTCCCAAGGATGTCATGGATGCGCTCATCCATTACCAATGGCCCGGCAATGTGAGGGAACTGGAGAACGTGCTGACCCGTGCCGTGGTACTCTCAAAAGGGTCCGTACTACTCCCTGACTGTCTTCCGGACCTGTTTGACCGCCGTCCCGAAAATAAGGATTCGGCCCGGATCAAGTCCCTCTCCCAAGTTGAGAAAGAACAGATCATCAAGGCCCTGGCCCATACCCGCTGGAACCAGGGTCAAGCCTGTGAGATCCTGGAGATCACAAGGCCCACCCTCCGAAAAAAAATAAGAAAATACAATCTCCGGCCCTAAAGTCTTTTTTTTATGTAAAGGCCATGTGCTATAAGAAAAAGAGGATAATGACCCCCTTTATTCCTCCTGCATGAAAACAAAACGGTTAGGTTACTCCACCGCCACCGAAACCGCATCCAGACCCAGAAACGGACCTGTGGGGAGGCCGTCCGGATTATCCAAGGCGAAATAAAAGGTGTAGGCTCCTTTGGGGAGTGCCATGTTCAAGACCGTCACAGGGTCTGAAATATCGGAAAGGGGTCCTTGCAGATAGCCGTTCACACCCGTCTTCCATCCGGCCTCCTGAACCAGGCTGTACCAGTTGCCGGGAGCGGTAAAAGGCGTATTCACCGCCACCCACCAGTCGGCATCAAGGCCTTTAAAATCCCCCACATTCAGGCTCATGGCAATGGTTACGGGCGTCTGGGAGGAAGCCGTCACCGTCCCGTCCGATCCATCGGCCTTGATGTCACACCTGGGATACACGGGTCCCGTCGGATCGGAAACCCCGTACACAATGCGGGTATCGTTCGTGGCTGAAGCCTCAAAATCGCTCCATGCTGTGTTTTGTCGCTTTAAAATCGCATCCAACCACATCTGAACATATTCCAGGGTAATCTCCAGCTGAAGCGCAACGGGAATGCCCGTGGAACCGGGACAGTATGAGCTTTCGGCACTAGGACAACCGTAATTATAGACAATGTCGGAAAACCCGCAGTGCTTGCCGTCCATGATATTCACCATGGCTTTCAAGCGTGATGGGAGTGCATTATAAATCCGAGTCTGATGCTGCATCACCGGACAAATACAATCTGACTCACCGGCCATGATGAGCACGGGCGCCGTAACCTCCCTGGCGGCATCCGCAGGGTTGGTGCCGTACATGCTATACCCATATCCGGCTACGGTTCCCACCGGCGCAACCGCAACAATGGTTTGCGCCAAAGGCTTCAGGTCCTGAGCGATAAAGGAAGCGCCGCCCCCCATGGAATATCCCATCAAAGCCGACGAATCTGTTAAATGCCCAAAAAACATTGAATCATCAGTTAACCTGTCTTCCAGTAAAACCTTCAACAGAAAAGAAATATCCGCCGCATAACCATCCATGGGGACTGAACTGCCCAGGTAAGTGGTTGGAAAAGCCATCACATATCCCTGGGGAACCAACCCCTTCCAGTACGGATTATGGGCCATAATTTGTGTTTGCCAGCCGTGTGAAAACACAAGCAAAGGAAAATATCCCGATGAAACCGGAACATTTTCACCGGCTTCATCCGCCGGATAATACACTTCAGCCGGTACAGCCCGGTCCCCCCGGTCTGCATCGGTAAAGGTCACGCTGGTATGCCCAATTTCGTAGGCAGCCCAGGCCGAACCGCAACCCAATATAATCAGGACAGCAAAAATACAGCCTAGAAACATTCGTCTTAAACAAATCATTTTTTCCTCCTTTAAAAACAGTCAGGCATCCTTTTGAAACGAACAAAAGGATGCCTTTATTAAAACCTTAAAACCCTACTGCACCTGAACCTTCACCGAATCCATCATCAGCCACGGTCCCATGGGCGTTTCATCGGGATAATCAACGGCGAAAAAGAAGGTGTAGATCCCCACAGGCAGATTCAAATACAACACATCGGCCGGAGGAAACAGTGAAAAGAGTTGCCAGTTGGCGAACATGAAAATTCCCGGTTTCCAGGTACCCGGATAGACATAGGAATACCAGTTGGCGGGGGGATCAAAGGGCGTGTAGGCACTCACCCACCAGTCCGCGTTCTGCCCCACATACTCACCGGGATCCAGCTCAATGGAGATCAGAACCTGTTCCGAGGAGGAGACCACAATCGGACCATCCGATCCATTGGCTTTAATGTCGCACACCGGATAAGTGGGGCCGTTGATGGTAAAGATGCGGTAATCCGTTCCCCTGTAGTTGTTGTTGGCCGCGTCATAGACCGTCACCATCCATTTATAGGAACTCCCTTTGGGCAGATTCAGCCCGTTGGGAAGCGTGTAAGAGGTCACGGGGCTTCGCGGGGAATCATACCACCTGATCCCGGTTGTATAATCGGTAATGCGTACCGAGTAAAGATAGCTGCCGTCTCCGGGGTCCCCCGATACACGGCCCCAGCTGAAGGTGGGCCGCTGCGTATCAAAGTAGGCATTGTTTTCCGGTACCCGCTCATCGGCTGAAAACTCGGGAATGGCATTGTAGGTATAGTTTACGCTTGTGGTAGCGGTTTTTCCGGATTTATCCGTAAATGTATATACATAGGCGCCATCCGGTATGGAGGCCGGGGGATTCTGCATCACGAATGCATAGTTCCAGGCCGGCATCTGAAAACTGACAGCCCTTGTGGCGGCAAGATTGTAGACCGCCTCATCCTGGCCGGTCACCGTAAACGCCGCAATATCCCAGGGCGCCGTGTTAATGCCGCGACCATATGCCACATTGGAGATACCCGTGGGCAAGGGATAGGATAAAACACCCGCCATATTTAATACCGGATCCCCTTTGGTGCCGGTATAAAAATACAAGGGTTTGCTTTCGTGATAATTCTCCCGCGCCACGTCCCACACACGCACCGCCCAGCGATACGCCATGTTGGGCAGAAGTACACCCGAGGGAATGGTGATGGTAGGTTTTCTGAGGTTGGTGCCATGGAACCACATGGCTCTTCCGTCCATATCCCACACCATGATCTCATAGCGGTAATCGCCACTGACCGAAGAGGCGCTGAGTGTCGGCGTGGTGGTCCCCACATACGACCCCATGGCCGGACTCATGGTGGTGGAATCCACTTGGGGCAATGAATCCATGTAGGCAAACGAGTCATCTATTGTGGCCGTACGGCCTTGACTGTCCGTGACACTGAAGGTGTAAGTGCCATCGTCCACCACCAAACCCTGTGCATAATAATAGATCATGCCGAGGTCCTTAAAAGAAAGTCCGGGAACCAGATTGAATGTTCCCGAAGGCCCGGTCACCGTTAATGCGGTAATGTCCTCCGGCGAAGGACCGCTGACCCTTGCGAAGAAAAAGGTTCCCGAAGTTCCGTCATCGTTTAGAAAAGAAAACACCATTGACGTTTTGAACTGGGGCGCCGGGTAGGTTGCCAGTGCGTGGCCGGCGGAAAAACAGAAAAAGGCCGCAAACAGGGCCAGGGTAAAAAGTTTAATTTTGATTGTCTTGTTCATGTCTGCCTCCTCACGTTCATTTAAAAATTTTGCGGAAAATGCGCTTTACGCTCTGTCCAAAAATGGAAAGGTGGGAAACGCAAAGGAGGCGGCGCCCGCGGCGTGAGGAAATACCGGTTAAAAAACCGGGAAAGGTTTTCCCGCGTTAAGCTAGGGGTTTTTTGAACAACTCGCATGATCCCTGCCATCTGGTAAGGTTAGTTATTTTAGGACTTTAAAAATACAGGTACTACGCGCTCGCCTTACTTTTTTCAATCGGGGGAAGCATTCTTTACCAGCAAATACTTGTAATTTACATCCAACTTAGCGAGAATTTTCATATGGATGCCTCCAAATCTATCGAGCCTCATAATATTTACTCCCATAGCAACAATTACCAACAGAAAAATGATCAAATAATCACATGAACTCACCATGCAGATAATTTAAGGATACCCAAAAATGAGGAGCATAGTCAAGACGATAATGATATTGAAGGGGGCATTTCTACAGGTATTACATTTGCTTTCAGAAAAATTTTACTAAAATTTTCAATTATTTATTATTTTATAAAAAAACAGCATTTTGATATAAAATATTGGATTTGTTTGATAAATTGGAAACTTTCTTTTTTTCATTTTATCTAAAAGTGCGAAAGCCCGGATAGGCGGCGGTGATGGTCACTTTCTCCCAAACCCATTCTTTTCCCCCGGGTTTTCGAGATTCCACCACGGGATGGAGCGGCCCTTTTTCATAAGAAAACATTTTCTTGAAGGTTTCCAGGGATTCTTCGGATCTGGGAAGGATTGTATAAGGATCGAAGAATCGCAGGTCCGCCGTTTTTTCGATATTGCTTTGAGTAATGAGGCTCGGCGTCAAGGGCGTCGTGTAATCATCTCTGGTGAAAGCGGCACGAGCCCAATGGTACAGTGTGGGAAGGGTCTTATTGCGAAACCGTGCATAGGCCGCAGCTTCATACCAGCTCATACCGGAGCCGGGGTAATCATCCCGCCCTTTCGGATACCCGTCCCCTTCCCACGCGGCGGGTCCGGGTCGGCCCGTTCGGTCCACGAAGGTCTTGACAGCCTCCTCCCACGGTATCACTTTACCGTCTTTCCTGAATTCTTCTTTCCAGTATCTGGGATCGCCGTATCCCCCCAGATCTACAAACTCCTTGTATTCCCGGTTGCTCACTTCGAATCTGTCCATGAAAAAAGGGCCGTTTACGATTGCCCGGGTGCCCGGAACCCCTTTTACCATGAAAATACAGCCGTTAGCCGTTAGCTTAAAAGCGGTAGATGTTATTTTCATCCGCAGGGCTGGCAAATCCCCTTGTCATGAGCGTTTACCCTGAAATGGTGGCGGGCAGATACCATTTTTAAATCAATAGAAACAAAAAACTGATCTTCCGCCTCAACCGGAGAAACGTTCAAACACTTTCAAAACGATTCTGCTCGTTGAAGTTAATGCTCTGTTGGCACATAATGCCAACCTGGCCGACAACCTGGCCGACAAACTGGCAATCAATTTATCGGAGAACCTTGCCAGTGCCAAACTGTTGATGCCACTTGATCCGGCTTTTCCGATTTTGGGCGGAAAAACCCTACCAGACCGAAAACCTGATAATTTGCTTGACTTAAACAGGATTAGTGATATTCATTTCATGTCTTCGATTTGTGTTTTCTGTGCTACATTTCAATTCAACAAAACTTAATTTTGTATTTTGGAAAACGTTGTCGCAAAAATTCAAGCATGATTTGATGCCAGGCTTTCAAGGAGATGATTCGATGAATAACAATGAGGTTACAAGAAAACTTTCAGCCATCCTCAGCGCCGATGTTCAAGGTTACAGTCGACTCATGGGTGATAACGAGATTGAGACTGTAAAAACCATAACCGAATACCGAAAGACTGTAATTTCTCTCGTAAAACAATACAAAGGACGCGTTGTGGATGCCCCCGGGGACAATGTTCTGGCGGAGTTCGCCAGCGTCGTCGATGCGGTCCAGTGTGCCGTGGAGATCCAGAATGTCCTGAAAGTCAAAAACGAAGACCTCCCGGAAAATCGCAGGATGATTTTCCGTATCGGGGTAAACCTCGGAGACATTATCCAGGAAGGAGACCGGATCTATGGAGACGGGGTCAACATTGCTGCCCGAATCGAGGGATTGGCAGACGGCGGAGGCATCTGTATTTCCGGAACGGCCTATGATCAAATCGAGAACAAGCTGGCCTTAGGCTACAATTTTATTGGGGAGCATTCCGTAAAAAACATTGCCAAACCGGTTCGGGTTTACAAAGTGCCCATGATACCGGGGGATAGAGAAGAGGTGAAAGAAAAAGCGGTAGTGACCCAAAAGAAGCCGCCATGGACAGCCTTAGCGATCATCCTTGCCCTGATACTCGCGGCTGGAACCTTTTGGTACTTCTATCTACGCCCTGCCGCAACTCCCGTTGAAACCGCATCCAAAAAAGCCACCACCACGGCGCCATCCAAAGCAACACCCCCAGCGTTGTCCGAAAAACCCTCCGTAGCCGTACTCCCCTTTGACAATATGAGCGAAAACAAACAGTTAGGGTTTTTCGCCGACGGGCTTACCGAAAACATCATTACGGGCATCTCTAAGAATCCCGGGTTGTTCGTGATCGCCAGAAACTCCTCGTTCACCTACAAGGGAAAGCCGGTAAAAATTCAGCAGGTGGCCAAAGAACTGGGCGTTCAATATGTACTGGAGGGAAGCGTTCAGAAAGCCGGCGACAAGGTGCGCATCACGGCCCAATTGATTGACGCTGCAACCGGAAAACATCTGTGGGCCGAAAAGTACGACCGGGACATAAAGGACATGTTCGCCATCCAGGATGAAATCACCCTGAAGCTTATGAAAACGCTTAATGTAGAGCTGACGGGTGGAGGAAGCGCGGTTATCTGGCATGGCAACACCAACAACCTGAGTGCGTTTGAGAAATACACGGAGGGAATGGAATATTTCGCTAAAGGAGATGTTCGTCGGGCAGCACCCTTATTTCAAGAAGCCATTGCCTTGGACCCAAATTACTCAACGCCGTACACCATGCTGGGTTGGATCAATATGTTTGGCGTATGGCTGGGCCTCACGCCGTCCCCGGAGAAGGCCTTGGCGCAGGCAAGCCAATTGGCGCAAAAGGCGATCTCTTTGAATGCGTCTTCCGGCTATGGCCGTTCGTTACTTGCCAAAGTCTATATGACGGAACGACGTTTTGACGAGGCCATCGCAGAGGGGAAAAAAGCAGTGGCGGTTGATCCCAATTCATATCCTGCCCATATATGGCTAGGCTGTATTTACAGCTTTGCGGGTGAACCGGAAGAGGGCCTTCAATGGATCAATAAGGCATTCCGAATGAATCCTAAACCGGATGGGGTATTCTTTATCACCCTTGCCATGACCTACAATATTCTGGGGCAGTATGATAAGGCCATAGAAATATACAAAAAAATCCTTCAGGTAAACCCCAACGAACTCTTGGCCCTCATCGGCCTGACCGAAGGATACAGCTTGTCCGGTCGTATTGAAGAAGCACGAAAAACCGCCAAAGAAGTCCTTCGAATCCATCCCGGATTCTCCGCGGAGTATTATGTAAAGGCCATGTCCTATAAGAAAAAAGAGGATAACGACCGCTTTCTGAACGCGCTTCACCAAGCGGGGTTGAAGTGAGATAAAATGAAAAAGGAAAAACAGAAAGGAGAACCCCATGACGAAACAAATATTTCAGTCCGCCACATCGCTGGCTGCTGCCGTGCGAAACCGGGACATTTCATCCTTTGAACTGGTCAGGGCCTGCCTGGAGCGGATCGAAGCGGTGAATCCCAAATTGAATGCCGTGGTACAGATGGATGGAGACCGGGCGCTGGCCTTGGCCAAAGAACTGGATGAGGCACTTGCCAAAGGAGAGATACGGGGATGCCTGCATGGGGTTCCCATGACCATCAAGGACAACCTGGATACCGCGGATTTTATTACTACGGGCGGTACGCTGGGCCGAAAAGATTTTGTTCCGGCGCAGGATGCTACGGTGATCTCGCGACTGCGGGATGCTGGGGCGATTCTGGTGGGGAAAACCAACACGCCGGAATTGACCCTGGCCTTTGAAACGGACAATCTGGTTTATGGCCGCACCAACAATCCCTACGATCTGTCCCGAACCAGCGGGGGCAGCAGCGGAGGGGCAGCCGCCATCGTGGCTGCAGGAGGCGTTCCCTTTGAAATCGGCAGCGATACGGGTGGCAGCATTCGCCTGCCTTCCCACTGGTGCGGCATTGCCGGCCTTCGGCCCACATCGGGCCGAGTACCCAGAACCGGGCATATTCTGCCCCCGGGCGGTCCCATGGATGCGCTGACCCAGATCGGGCCCATGGCGCGATATGTGGAAGATTTAAAACTGATTCTGCCCGTGATCGCAGGCGTGGACTGGCGGGATCCGGCGATTGTGCCCATGCCGTTGGGAAATCCCGATGCCGTTGAATTGGATAAACTGCGTGTGACTTTCCATCTGGATAACGGCATTCTAACCCCCGACACCGTGGTTCAAAATGCTGTGTCGTCCGCGGCCAAAGCGCTGGAAGGGGCAGGCGCACACGTTTCCGAGGTCCGACCGGAGGGCATCGAGGCGACATTTCAATTGTTTATGGGATTAATGATGGGTGATGGGGGGGCTGGAATTCAGATGCTGCTTCAAATGTATGGCACGAAGGAACCCCATCCCTTCATTCAGGAACTGCTGGCCCAGGCCCAGGCAAATCCCATGACAACCCCTGACTACTGCGGTCTGTTGTTTCAGCTGGATATGTTTCGCAGCCGCATGCTGGCATTCATGGAGACCTGTGATGTGATTATCTGCCCGCCCAACCCCTATCCCGCGCTTCCCCATGGCGGGAGCGCCGAAGCACTCCCCGGCTTTTCATACACCTGCGCATGGAACCTCACCGGCTGGCCCGCGGCGGTGGTCCGGGTGGGACAAACGCCCGAAGGTCTGCCTCTGGGCGTGCAGGTAGTGGCCCGTCCCTGGCGGGAGGATGTAGCCCTGCAAGTAGCCGGATTTCTGGAAAAAGAACTGGGAGGCTGGGTCCCGCCGAAAATGTGAGGGGAAAGGGGCACTGATCATCGCTTCGGCTACCCTGAACCAACAACAATATCGTACGCAAATTTCATCAGGCTGCTGATTTTGCACGGAACCTGTGCGAGCGGCGTCCCGCCACGACTTTTCCCGGTTGGAACCCTCTCACACAGGTTCATCATTCCAACAATTCCGGCCGAAAAGATGATCAAGCCCCCATTTCAATTATCAGCGCATGGGAAAAAATCGGCCGAATCAAATCCGAACACGAGAAAATTGTGCCCCCTTTTATCCACGCGTCGATTCCACATAGTCCTGAAGGACGTCGTTGATCTTGGTTTGCCACCCCTTGCCATGGGCCTTGAAGAAATCCAATACCTCAGCATTTAGCCTGATGGTGGTTGACTTTTTTGGTTTGTTCAGCCTTGGACGTCCACCGGCTCTTTTGATACCTGCCCGCATTTCTTGTTTACTTAAAGGGCGGTCGTCTTCGTCTTTACCGTTCCATACAAAATCCCCTTCCTTGGGCGGAACGGCGGTTGTGGCGAGAATCGTATCTTTCTGTTTACTCAAATTCATTTTCAAGCCACTCATGATAAACTTCCCTTTCTTCCCGGCCAGCCGGCCGTGCGAAAACTGATAACACGCTCACCGTCTTCGGCATGGACAACGGTTAACACAGCCAGACGGTCAAATACATAAACAAACGACTGTGTACATCGCTCATTATTCCGCACCGTTTCCACATCAAGGCGAAACGGGCTCTCAAGTACTTGTTCGCATCCTTGAAATTCAGGCCGTGTTTCATCAGGTTTTTGATGCGCTTCGCCTCATCCCATTTCATGTAGTTGTTGTAGTAACAATGATGGGCGATGTCAAATTTAACAATTTTCCATCCCCGGAACGGCGGTATCTTTACGGTGGGTTATAGAAGATTTGCGTTATCAAAATTGAGGAAACAACAAGCGAACAGGGCAACCACAGGGGGTTGCCCCTACGGAAGACCGCGATAACCAGGAAAATCAGGCGTGACATTGACCGCGATGTCCCCGTAGGGGCAGACCTGTGTGTCTGCCCGGTTGGCGGTCCGGCGACTACAACAGAAACGCAACTGTAGGAATTGCCTCTACTGTGCATCCGGCTATTTCCGCCTCGGACCACAGGGTACTGTTCAAAATAACAGCTTTTTCCGGGCCATACTTGGAAAGGAATGAACGATAACCTCTACTGATGGAGACTTTTTTCAAAATCCCGGCTTTTACTTCGATACTTTGAACCGGTTTTGCGCTCGATATGACGAAATCCACTTCAGCACCGGATTTAGTCCGCCAAAAATTGACCCGGTTTGATAAGATACGACCCCTGAAAAGATGAGCAGCGACAATACCTTCTACGATCTCACCGGTGTCAGGCCGTACGTAAAAATCGTTGAAGCTGCCGATGGCAAGATTTCGCAGACCCGGGTCGGCAAAATAAATCTTGGGCATTTTGCTCAACTCTGTTCTAGGGTTTGAAAAAAGAGGCGTTAGGCGTTTTATCACAAAGGTCTCCTCCAAGAAGTATATATACCTTGTGACGGTTTCACGGTGAAGCCCGAGAGTAGAACTGAGTTCTTCTATATTGACCAGATTCCCCTGTTGTGCCGACAATAAAGTAGCTAGTTTTCGGAAAGCCGGAACATTTTCCACCTTCAAAAATCCAGCGATATCTTTTTCAAGATAGCTGGAAAAAATCTCATGAAGGCGCATTGCCTTTTTTTCAGGATCGGAGGTTAACACCACGGCGGGGTATCCACCGTAGACACCGTATGCGCGCAGAGCATCATTCAAAGCGCCAAGATAGGCTTGATAATTCCCGCGATCCAGAAGGGGCAACGAAGACAACGCCGGAATGGTCTTCACATATTCATCAAACGAGAGCGTTTCTACATGGAAAACCTGTTTCCGCCCTGTTAATGCTTCATGTGTTTTGGTGCGAATATCGAGTGACGAAGATCCGGTCAAAATATATTTTATCGGGAGATGCAGGTCTTGAAGCGCTTTGATGAAAACACCCGGATGGGGAAGCCGCTGCACTTCGTCAATAAATACAAAAATCTTTCGCTTCATTTCCACATCCAGAAAGCGAAGGAAGCGCCCCTGATCTTCCAGGAATTCGGAAATACCAGAGAAATCAAGATTGAAGTAATAGATATCTTCCGGTTTAGCGGTTTCGGTGCGTATGAGCCAGTCGATTAGCTGATAAACAACACTGGTTTTTCCAACTTGGCGGGCCCCGGAAAGAATCAAGATCTCGGGCTCATCCAACCATTTTAATAGTTCGCCGGTGACCGATCTCTCAATAGCCGGGACATCCCAGTCCCGGCCTGTTCGCCACGGATTCGAAAGGGTAAATGTCGTGATGTCCATAAAACAACCCTGCTGAATTTATATAGGCATATACATATAGCAGGGAAATATATTGTGTGCAACCGATAAAAGACACCATAACGCCTCCCAAATCACAAATCAAGAGGTGACCCCATACCCTATTTTGAAAACTTGTCATGATCCGACGCATAGGGCAACTATCATAACGTGGGGAACATTGAAAGAAGCTTTCCACATCAAATTGAAATAAATTTTCAAACCTTTCATTTCATTTTGACATTCCGTTATTTTAAATCATTTAAAATCAAACAGTTAACGCGATCTCAAAGAGACCCTGCAGTTTGGTATGTTTTATGCTTTATCCATTTCGTCATGGTGCTGAAAGCATTCAAAAAAAGTCATCATAGAAGACCCACCTTAAAATTATGGAGGAAGACGCATGGCGGATTTAAGTGTTACTTTTGTTGGGAAAAAACTGAGAAGCCCCCTTGGCGTAGCATCCCACGCGGTTCTGAACCCAGGCATCGGGGACTCGAAAGCAGAGACGGATCACCTGCGACGCTATGCGGATCTTGCCGTGGGATACGTGCATACACCTTTTATCTGCCCCGAAGAAGAACATCCCCGGAACAAGCCGCCCGCATGGAAGTTCCAGAACGTCCGGTCGAGAGCGCCCTTTGCCATGGAAGGACTCCTGGTGGCCACGGAAGCGGCCAGAATCATGTGTCGGCTGAACCCCGGCCTTAACATGATCGAACGTCTTCGGGAGAATCTGCCCGATGATGTGGCGGTCATCGCCAATATGATCGGTCCAGGCGCTGACCCGGAAGGGTGGGCTGACCACTGTGAAGAGGCGGAAGACGCCGGCGCCGACATCATTGAGATGAACGTCTCCTGCCCCATTCCCGCCACTGAAGCCAAGTCCGTTCATGCCTATCAATGTGGGGAAATGTGTGAAGCCGCCGGGTGCCTGCTGGGGGACTCGCCGGCACTCCTGGCGCCCGTGGTCAAGGCGGTTGTAGATCGCGTCAACATCCCCGTGGGCGTCAAACTGACCCCTGAAACGGGATTTCCCAGACTCATTGGACTCGCCGAAGAAATTCAGAAAGCAGGCGCGAAATTCATCACAGGGATCAATGCCCCCATTACCTGCGGGCCTCCGGATATTTATAAAGGCGGCAAAGGCAAATGGGTGGGAATGAGCGCCAATCCCATTTGCGCGGCCCTGGGACCCTGGGATCGGTTCCTGCTGTATCGAAATCTGGGTGTCATTTCCGCATTTGTACCGGGCATTGAACAAGCCGGCGTGGGCGGACTGATGGAGCCTGAACACATTGTTGAAGCAATGATGCTGGGCGCCAGAATCTGCGAATACTCCTCCGGACTTCTCTGGAAAGGAACCGGCATCATTAACGAAGCCCTGAAGTTCCTCTCCGATTATATGGACCAAATGGGATATAGCAGCGTGGAGGATTTCATCGGCTTGGGCGTTAAGTACATTCAACCCGTTGAAGAACTGGATTGGCGAAACGAAGATTTTATTGCCACCGTGGACGACAGGCTGTGTACGCGATGCGGTCGATGCGCCAACGGCATCTGTTCCGCCAGAAGCATTCAAACCGACCCGCTGAGACTCGTTATCGATTCGCGCTATTGCATCGGTTGCGGCTTATGCCAGGCCATTTGCCCTGAAAACGCGGTGAGCATGGTCGAGCAGAAACATCCGGTTATCGGCGTCAGTCTGGAGGGATAAAAACCAGGGGTTCAAGTGCAAACCATTTAGATCGGGAGCAACAGAGGCGACAACCATGGAACTAACCATCAATGGACGGAAAGTCCAATCAGAAAAAGGAACGACCCTTCTTGAGGCGGCCCGAAAGGCCGGTATCGCCATTCCGTCTCTCTGTTCTCATCCCGATGTGCCCGCAACGGATGTGGCCCCCGATGCATTCGTGTATCATGGACAAAAAAAAGTTTATAACGATAATACCCTGGATCCGAATTGGGCATGCAACCTGTGCCTGATTCAGATTCAGGGACAGGATTCACCGGTGAGAGCCTGTCAAACCCTTGTAGAAAGCGGCATGACGGTCTTTACCCAAACCGATGAAATAAAACAAAAAAGAAAGGACAGGCTCAAGGAGATCCTGGGGCGCCATCCCAACATCTGCATCACCTGCGATCGCGATCCACGATGTCCACCCTTCGGCGTCTGCGTGAGAAGCGCCAATGTTCCGGACCGATGCGTGGCCTGTCCCGGGTATGGCGATTGCGAGCTGATCCGCATCGCCGACCATGTGGGCATGATCGGCATCACAATTCCCAGGGACCCCATTGAATTTTCACCCATTGGCGACAACCCTTTTTTTGAATTTGACCCGAATCTCTGTGTGGGATGTACCCGCTGCGTTCGGTTCTGCAAAGAGGTCCGCGGCATCAATGCCCTTGGATATGTAATGCAGGGCGGCAGAGCCGTTGCCGGCGCCAAAGCCGAAACCTTTCAAGCCTCCGGTTGTCATTTCTGTTTCGGGTGCGTAGCGGTATGTCCCACCGGCGCACTGGTGGATAAAACGGAAAAATGGAAACCGACCTTAAAGGAAGATGAGCGAAAGAAAGCCATCGTCCCCTGCATGGCCGCATGCCCTTTACAAATTGATATACCGGGCTACATTCACGCCATTACGCAGCGGAAGTACGATGAGGCTCTTACCGTTATTCAAAGAAAACTCCCCTTTGCATCCCTGTGCGGAACCATCTGCACCCATCCCTGCGAAACAGCATGCAGACGCGGGGATATGGACGAACCCGTTGCCATAAAAGCGCTGAAACGATTCGTTGTGGAACATGCCGAAAATAAAGCGGAAACACCCCCCAGTCTGGTTTCAAACAAGAAAGTCGCCGTAGTGGGATCAGGGCCCGCGGGACTTTCCGCCGCCTATTACCTTCGAAAACACGGTGGGCACGACGTCACTGTTTTTGACTCCTTAAACAGACCTGGCGGCATGCCCCTTTCCGGGATTCCCCGGTTCCGCCTTCCGGAAAAGATTTTGGACGCTGAAATTTTGAAACTCCGCCAAACGGGCGTTGAGTTCGTCCCCGATCACCTGGTAACATCCGTTGATCACCTCCTCGACCAGGGCTTCGACGCCGTTTTAATGGCCATCGGCGCTCATGGGGAAACATCCCTCGGCGTCGAAGGCGAAACCCTTCCCGGGGTCCAGGGGGCCGTTCAATTTCTTCGCCATATCAATTTGGGCAAAGAGGTCTTTTTGGGTGAAAGGGTTGTCATCATCGGGGGCGGCAATGTGGCCCTGGATGCCGCACGGACAGCAAAACGTCTGGGTTTAAAAGAGGTCACCGTGGTTTACCGCCGATCCATAAACGAAATGCCCGCCCATCCCGAAGAAATTCAGCTGGCGGCGGAAGAAGGCATTCAATTCAAGTATCTGGCATCACCGACCCTTTTTGAAAAAACGGATGCCGGCATTCGAATCCAATGCCTTCGATACAAACTCAAAAGGCCCGATGCCAGCGGCAGACCCCGTCCCAAAGCCATCAAAGGTTCTGAATTTTCCTTTGAGACGGATTCCGTGCTGATCGCCATCGGCCAATACCCCGAAATCCCCGCAACCCTCAGCTCGAACACCAACGCCAAAGGCCGGTTCAAGGTCTCGGAAGAAACCTTTATGACCCAACGGGAAGGGGTCTTCGCCGCCGGGGATGCCGTCAGCGGCCCGAAAACCGTAACGGACGCCATTGCCATGGGCGCCAAAGCCGCCAATGCCATAAATTGCTATCTCGGCGGCTGCGACATCATCGATTTGGGCGCCTTCAATTCTTCAAAACTATCGCCGCAATTGGAACAGGGAGATCAATTTCTGATTAAAAGGATGCCCATGCCCATCCTCCCCATTGAGAAGCGAGTGAATAATTTTGAGCAGGTGGAACTGGGATTTTCAGAAGAGATGGCCCTCAAAGAGGCCAGTCGGTGTTTGCGTTGCAGCCTGCGCCTGGATATCACAAAAGGGGGTTAACCCCTGCGGTTGAATATCACCATCCCACCAAAAATCAGGGCCATCCCAATCACATGATATCCGCGCAGCGTTTCTCCCAGGAAAAGAATGGCCATTACCGAGGCAAAAAAAGGAATCAGATAAGTAAATAATCCGGCCCGGTTGGCCCCGATCAGTTCAATGCCCCGATTCCAGCAGAAGTAAGCAATAATCGAAGGAAACAGGGCCACATAGAGAATGCTCATAATGGCGGCAAAACTGACGGCAAAAGACCCCACCACCATGAGTTCCCAGAGGTAGAAAGGCAACAGCATCAAGGTCCCCCACCCGAAGGTCAATGCCAGGAGGCTCAGGGGATGAATGGGCGGGCGCTTTCTCAAAAGGGCCGAATAAAGGGCATAAAGAAACACGGCAATGAGCATCAACACATCGCCTTCAACCAGGGACATGGACAACAGGATTTGCCATTGCCCATGAATTACAATAAGGCCGGCCCCCACCATGGAGACCATGACCCCCACCACCTGGACAGGCGTAATTTTTTCCCTGAAAGCCACCCATGATATCAAAATGATCATGGCCGGCATGGCGGTCTGCATCAGCGCCACATTGATGGCGGTGGTAGTGTGAGCCGCCGTATAAAGGAGCGAATTAAAGCAGGAAATCCCCAGAAAAGAGAGCAGCAGCAACCATTTCCAGGACTGCATGGCCATTTTCCAATCCTGCTTCACCTGACGGCGAGCGAAAGGGAACAGGATGGCAAAAGCCATGAACCACCGCCAGAAGGCGAGGCTGATGGGGGGCACCACATCCACGACGCCGCGTGCCAGCACGGCGTTGCCGGCCCAGCACAGGGGCGGGACCAGCAACAGGGCATAGGGCAGAAAAACGGAAATTTTCCCGCTGTTTTGTGAAAGGGGTTTTGACATGGCTCAGTTGGTTCCTTTCAAATACCCGCTTAAAAAGAGTTTAAAACCCCCCTTTTGATTCTCATAAATTAATCAAAATCAAACCCTGATACAGTTCTTACCATAGAAAACTTCACCTGTCACCCAATCTACCGGATTAGGTTGATCCAATTAACAGACGCTAATGGAAGGGTATGCTTACCGGATTTTCCCATGTTTTCGTTGACGAATAAATAGAAATCACCTATATTTCCAATTTAAGGAAAGTTTATTGAATCTCAATTTAAGGAGGCCTTTATGAGCAAAAAAGCAATAACAACTTTTATGGGAGTACTTTTCGTATTCTGCCTGAGCGCCATTCTGGTGAACCAAGAGACAGTCAACGCATCGGAAGCGCGAATCGTCCGAATCATGGGAGGCGAAAGCTATAATGTCAAAGGCATACGTCTGGAACCTGAAATCCTGGCCATCTCACCCGGCAGCGTGGTAATTTGGAACAACTGGGCGCGCGCTTATGAGGTAAAGATAATATTCGAAGAAGGTAAGGTCTGCGATGACGTCTCGGATGCGGAAACCGGCTTCAAAATGGACTCAAAAAACTGTTACGTCACCACCTGGATTAAACTGGGTGGAACAACCAGTCTGCGATTTAACGAAAAAGGCACCTATAAATACACCGTCGAAACCCCTGGCGGCATCAAGGGTAAAGGGGAAATCCAGGTACAATAGTTGAAAAATCGGAGGTCGACAACCCGCCGGTTTTGATTCGGCATTCTACCCGCAGCGGCCGTAATCCATGGAAAAGCAGGATTTGTCCTCCCCATGGATTGCAGTCGCTGTTTTTCCCAAGTTTTTCACCTGTAAACATCACGATCCCATAAACCGGCAAGGCATTCGCCCATGCAAAAATGGATTCGTCATATACTGCCAGTCTTTTTCTTCGGAATAATTATTCTCCCGGGCCTTTCAGGTTATTTCGCCGACGCTTTTTCCAGCCGGAACGCTGTCCTTCGGAAAGGGAATCTTTTTCCAGACTTACCCCTGAAAATGTCCAGAGACCCCAAAGATTCCGAATACCTGGAAACAAAGGGGAACCCCACTTTTCATCTGAAAAACCTCAAAGCGGACCTGGTTCTGGTCGAAATCATGAATATCAATTGCGGCAGCTGTCGAAAACAGGTCCCCGCATACAACAAACTGTACGAATTGATAGAGGCAAACCCCCATATTCAGGGAAAAATCAAAATAATATCCATTGCCTCAGGCAATCAGGACAAGTATATCCAATTGTACAGGAAGCACTTCAAGGTTCCCTACCCGGTGATTGAAGATCCGGAATATAAGTTATATGACGCTATTGGAAGAACACCGACGCCCCTGGCGATGTACGTGAAGATTGATCACGAAAATAACAGAGGTATCATCGCCGGCGCCCATTTAGGATTCAATGAGGATTACCAGCAAATTTATGATAACATTCAATCCCTTTTAAAGGAAGACGTTCCGACCGTTCAAATAAGGGCTGAAGCAACCGCGATCAAATCGGATCATCCGGACACACCGTTTCCGGAAACGAAACTGCTTGCGGAGATTGTGCAGGCGTTTTTCAAACATGCCGATGGGTTTACGAGCATCAAACAGGTGGACCTTGACAAGGATGAGATCTTATACACCAGCAAAGAGCATAAGGGCACTTCGGAAATTAGGCTTTTTGCACGGGTCGTGAGCCGAAAAATCCCTTGCGATCTCTGTCATGATACGCACTTTATCTATATTTTCGATCATACCGGAAAGGTGCTGGATTTTATCCCTTTGGAATTGACCAAGTACGGCAACGAGCCCTGGGATGAAAAAGACATCCAAAAAATGCGACAACAGGTTGTTGGAAAGTACGTTTTCAATCCTTTGCCATTTGATTCCGAGGTCGATGCTGTTACATCCGCAACCATCACTTCGTCTGTTGTCATCAACAGCATGAACCAGGGAGGTTCCCTTTTCAAAAAATTAAAAGAGAAAGGTTTAATCTGAACCCCTTCCACTTGACCATTTGAGAAAAAATGTAAATGAGCCAAAAACACTTGGATGAAGGGACGCCAGTGGCTCCCAATTATGACCTCCTGTTGAAAATTGCAAAGACGCGCATGCCCTTCGGCAAATATGCCGGCCGTTATCTCGTGGATCTTCCCGAACCCTACGTGGTATGGTTTTCACAAAAAGGCTTTCCGTCGGGGGAACTGGGCGTCATGTTGCGCTCGGTTTACGAAATTAAAGTGAACGGGCTGGAATATCTGTTCAAAAAAATCAGAAAATTTTAAACACAAGGGCGGGTAACCCATGATCAAGAAACAACCTTACGGCAACACCTTGAAAGACCAGCTTAAAGCCAATGCCAGGGACAAACTCTATCATTTCATCCTTTCAGGCGGCATGATCAGAGGAGCCATTCTGCACGGAACGCGCATGGTCAATGAAATGCGGGCCAACCATGAACTGGGCATCCTGGAAACCCTGGTGCTGGGGCATGCCTACATGGGAGCCGCTTTGATGTGCGCCGGGCTCAAGGGAGATGAACGGATCTGTCTGAAAATAGACTGTTCGGGTCCCATCAAAGGCCTTGTGGTGGAAGCGAACGCCTTTGGCGAAGTCCGGGGATATTTGAAAAACGTTCCCATCCCCATCACCAAACCCCTTCAAGACTTCGACCTTTCCCCCTTTTTTGGGGCCGGCTTCCTGTCGGTCGCCAAAACCTTCAGGGACGCGAAACAACCCTTTACAGGCCAGGTGGAACTCATGTACGGCAGCATTGCCAAGGACCTGGCATACTATTACCTCAAATCCGAACAAACCCCCACGGTCTTCAACCTGAGCATCAAATTTGATCCCGGGGGAAATACGACCGGGGCCGGAGGCCTGTTTTTACAGGTCATGCCCGGCGCCGATGGAGCCGCCATCGACAATCTTGAAGCCATGGCGGCGGACCTGCCGTCAATCGGTACGGCATTTGCGGATAGAGAAGCGCCTGAAGCTTTGGTCTCAAATGTTTTCAAGGGTCTGAATCCCCAATTTCTGGGGGATCACCGGATTGAGTTCATGTGCCACTGCAATCATAACCGGGTTCTACAGATGCTGGCCATGCTTCCCATGTCCGACCTGAAGGATCTGGCTGAAAACGGCCCTTTTCCCCTGGAGATCAAATGCCGGCATTGCGCAACGCCCTACCAATTTAATCAAGAGGATATCGCCGGAATAATGGCCGGGGTCAAGGCCTGAGTTTCGTTCACACTGTGTGACAGCAAGATTCCCATGCGGCGCAATGAGTAACAAATTGACCGACCCCTATATGTTCAAGAATTTTTCCATCGGAAATTAAAAAGTGCCATCAGTCGCTGAAGAGCCGGTAAACCAGTCCGCCAATGGCCGCAGCTGCAGCTACAGGGGCAGCAACGACAACAATCGTTCCGGCAGCCATTAGAAGTCCGATCCCCATTTACAAGTACATGGACGGCGTTTGCGCCAGCGCCGCGACGATCATATCCGTCGCCGAGCATCAGCGATTCATTAGCAGCAAACGATCTGCAAAGGTTGGCAAGATGCGTCTTCCGCTGATTTTGGGCCCAATCAATCTTCATAGTGGGAATCGCCGTCCAGAGTATTTTCACTTGACGTATATTCTTTAGAAGGTAATACTTACAGTAAGACTTCTCAAAAGGTGATGACATGCCCAGAGTAACCAAAAAAGGTCAGGTAACGATTCCCCAACAAATCCGGTTATTGATGCACATAAAGGCCGGTGATGAAATTATTTTTGAAGTGGAAGAAACCAAAGTCGTCCTCAGCAAAAAGAAACCACACATCAATAACCTGTCAAAATATGTGGGTTTTCTAAGCCATCTACACGGAAAAAGACCCGATGACGTCGTTAACGAATTGCGAGGAGATGTCAGTGATTACGGCGATTGACACGAATATACTGCTCGATATTCTGATTCCCAATGCGGAACATCTCCATTCTTCATTACGCTGTTTGACGACCGAGCCCGGCAATGATGAACTCATCGTTTGCGAGATGGTTTACGCTGAGTTGAGTTCTCAATTTCTGTCTGCCGAAAACCTTGATACATTCATTCGCGATACGGGCATCAGGATGGTTTCTTCAAATAAGGCATCTCTTTTCCGAGCCAGCCTGGCGTGGAAGACCTATTTGGGCCGAAGAAAACGAGGATTTGGCTGTCCGGCCTGCGGCAGGCATAATCAGGTAATCTGCGGTTTTTGCGGAAAAACCATTACTTCACGGCAGCACATCATCGCGGATTTTTTGATCGGTGCGCATGCCGAGGTGCAGGCAGACCGATTCATTACCAGGGACCGTGGTTTTTATCGTGCCTATTTTCAAGGTCTTAACATCCTTTATCCCCAATAGGGGGCTTCTTCCCCCCTCACGCAGAAGGGGCTGTATCTAGTGGGTCTCATGCCATCGGCCAAGACCGGAAGACTTGGGGGCGCGGCGGAATTCAACCACCTTTTTGGCGGACGTGGGATCGAAATGGATATTGAATTCAGCGGCCTGGCTTCGGTTGCCGGACTTTAAAGAAAACCTCGCCCATGGCGATGACCCGCCGCAGTTTTTTGACCGTTTCCGGGCACTGCTCGATGAAGCGGGCCAGATTGGTGAGAGGGCCGGTGGTGATGAGGGTGACTGTGCCTGCAGGATGGGATTCAATCGTTTCTGAAAACAGCTTCAGAGCATCTTCCCTGACAAGCGTAAGCGTGTTATCGAAGATATATTCCCCGCACACCCCGCCCAGGCCGGCCGGCCCGTGTACATCGGCGGTCGGAAAGTTTGCCTGGTTCGATTTCAGTTCAATTTCATAATCCTCAGCAGCAACATTCGTGTCGCCGGGGAGCATGGCCTGGATGTGATCCAGATTCAGTTCAGCTCCGCGGTTCTCTTTTAACAGCGGAGAAAAGCCTGAAACCTTGGTTTCAAATGTTTTCAAGGGTCTGAATCCCCAATTTCTGGGGGATCACCGGATTGAGTTCATGTGCCACTGCAATCATAACCGGGTTCTACAGATGCTGGCCATGCTTCCCATGTCAGACCTGAAGGATCTGGCTGAAAACGGCCCTTTTCCCATGGAGATCAAATGCCGGCATTGCGCAACGCCCTATCAGTTTAATCAAGAGGATATCGCCGGCGTAATGGCCAGGGTCAAGGCCTGAGTTCACACTGCCTCCTGATCAGTGGAAGCTTTGACATATTCACGGTTGTCGGTTCACAGCTCATCTCGAGTCAAGGCAGGATTCAGCGTCAGATCGTAGGTAACCACCAGAATATTGTCCCGTGTTGTATTTCGGGAAACAGCGGCGAAATGATGGTTTCTTGGGAAAGTCCACTCGTCACCAGATGAGCTCACTTTTCGTTGACAAAAAATAACTTCCTATTTTATCATCTAATTTTGATTTTTGACAAAAAGGAGGTTGGTGATGATAAAAAAATGGTGGATTCTGGCGATATTGCTGCTAACCATGCCGAGCTGGCTCTGCGCCGACGAGGGCTGGCAACAAGTCCCCGGTGATGGCCCCAACCCGCGCAAAGGCCATAGCATGGCCGAAATCAACGGGAAAGTCTATATGTTCGGGGGAGTGGGCGAAACACGTGATGATTCGTCCATCCTCAACGATTTATGGCAATTCAGCAGAGATAGTAATGAATGGAAAAGGCTTTTTCCACTGGACGAAAAGCCCGTAGGCCGCTACGGCCACAAGGCGGTCGTTGCCAATAACAAAATGTACATCTTTTCGGGAATGGTCAGCGGTGGCTACAACATCACCGATGGCTGGTGTTATGATCCTCAGGCCAATAGCTGGACCCCGATCGTGCCCGACAATGACTGGCCCAGCCCGCGCATTGATTACAGCATGGTGGCCATCGGCAACAAAATTTATGTCTACGGCGGCATTTCGGGTTCAATGATCGACAATCAGTTGTGGAGCTATAACCTGGAAACCAACAGATGGTATCGCAAGACCGCCTCCGACACCACTCCGCAGCGCTACGGCCATTACGCCGGGGTCGTTGGCGGCAAGATGTACGTCATCGGCGGATCGAACGGCCAACAGCTTTATGGCAATATCCTGGTCTACGACCCGGCAACCAACGGCTGGCTCGATATCAATGTCAGCGGGTCCGCCCCGGCAACCAACGGCTTGATTGATATTGATGCCGGCCGGTCCGCCCCGGTCCCGGTTTTTAACCTGAGTGGCATCAGCGACGGCGAAAACCTGTGGATTGCCGGCGGACGTGATGGGCAAGGCACGGATATCGGCGCAACCTGGAAATATGACGTCGCGCAGAATATCTGGACCCAACAACCGGATGGCCCGGTCCAATCCTATGGCGCCGCCGTGCCGGTAATCGATGCCGACCGGAAAGTCGACATGTTCCTGTTCGGCGGCGAAAACAACGGACGGTTATCGGGCGAAACCTGGAAGTATGTCCCGGGCGACGACCCCCAACCGCCAACCCCCATTCCCACCCTCAACCAATGGGGGATGATCTTTCTGGCAGGCCTGATCCTGCTTGAGGGCGCCAGGAGATTAAGAAAAAAGAAGGTTCGGGAAACGGCAGCGAAATGATGGTTTCTTAGAATGGGTCTTCGCGGATTAACGTGAAGAAGAGAATTTTGTTGTTCTCTCGGGCTGGTTCCCATGCTCTGCGTGGGAACCTACCTTGGACGCTCCCGCGTCCGACAATTCGTCTTTTGAACCGCTACAGACCCATTTCTTAGGGGTCCAAACCGGGACGCAGAGCGTCCGAAAACAGTTCCCACGCAGAGCATGGGAACGAGTGCGAAAGCGAAGTCAGTAGCGATTTTCACGTTAATCCGCGATGAGCCCTTAGAATAATGGGGGACTTCAGGTTATAAGTTTATATGCCACGCAAAACTCGTATGGAATTGCATAGAAGGCTGCCCAAATTGTAGGAAAAAAACCGAAAGCCTTTGAGTAACTTATAATCTGACGATGTCCCTAGTCCTCCATGATGCCGTCTTTCAGTGCCATATGGGTCGGCACCGGAATTGGCATACAGCGGTCCTTTTCCGGGTTGTACATGAGACGGTAGCTCATGCCCTGGTTGGTTTCACTGTACATTCTGTCCCACCCCCTGACAAAATAGGGACACGCATCGTTGAAACAAATGTACATGAAATCGTTATCCCAGGTCTGACAGAAAGGGTTGTCCGGCACCTCCCATTTTTGCAGCTTTTCGTCACAATGGGGGCACCGAAGGGTCTCTTTGACCGCGGCCTTTCTTTTCTCAAGAAGTTCCTCCGGCATCTTTTCGCCAAAAACGCTTTTGATAACCAGCCTTTTCCGGCCGGCGCCGCCGCCTTTTTTTTCAGCATAGACCGCATAAACGGGGTCGCTTACCGTGGTCTGTCCGGCATATTTGTCATTCTCTGGTCTCGGTTTCCCTTTGGATGCAAAACGGGATGTTTCCTCAAATGCACCCGAAAGCTCAAATAACTCATTCACAAGAATCACCCGTTCATTTTCATCTGAATCCCGCCAGACCTTGACGGCTTTTTGGGGGAACATGCGGTTTGAAAAAATAACCAGAAAGAGTCCACCCGGTTTCAGGATTCGCCCCACCTCCTCAAATACAGCAACCGGTTGCGTCATGTAATCCACTGACACCGTGTTAACGATCGCATCAAAGGTATCATTGGGAAAAGGGAGACGGGGGTTGTGATTGAGATCGTGAACAACATAATAAGTCAGCTGTTCATTTTTTTTCAATTCGTTTTCATTGAGGCCCAGTCCGACAATTTCAGAAGCCCTTAAATCGCTCGGAAGATGGCTGTCCCATCCCGCCATCAGATCCAGAATCACGGGATCTTTTTCCAAGATGAGGCTTGAAATGATATGCTCGACCGTTGAAAGCGCCACCGAATCAAGATGGCTGACAAACCGGTCGGTTTCATAAAAATGTTTGTCATTGGAATCGTCCAGTCTGGAAAAAGCGTCCGGACGGTGAAGGGGGTTCAATTCCACGTCATGACCCCTGGGAAAAGAATTTGATGACGCCATAAAAATTACCTCCATAAAAAAAGCCGTGAATCACCTGTATGGTGAAACCCGGCTCGTGGCCCCTTATTCAGGGCGGGTTTACAATATTCGATTTTATCAATAAGAGATTTTAAATTAATCATCCATTGCGTGGTGTCAAGCTTTGAAACCATCTATTTGATTGACCCTAAAATCAGAATTTTGGTATTATCGGGTACAGACTATGACACCTATGACATTATCCCATGAGGGAAATCGATGAATGAAAATATTCGTGAAAAAATCAGGAATCTAATACGGAAACAGAACACCTGCGTTCTGGCCACGGCATCGAATAATCAGCCATACTGTTCGTTGATGGCCTATGCGAGCAATACAACATGTGATGAAATCTACCTCATGACATTGAATGAGGGCCGAAAATATCAAAATATGTGTGAGAATCCGGCCGTCAGCCTCTTGATTGACACCCGGCAGGGTTCATTGGATTTCGACCCAGCGGAAACACTTGCCCTTACGGTTTCCGGACGGTTCAACAGGGTTCTGAAGGAACTGGAACGGAAACGGATTCGCAACATATTGTCCATTAGACATCCTGAACTTAAGAATTTTTTTAAAAATCCCCAGGGGGAGCCTGTTAAAATCAGTGTTGAGTCCTATTTATTCCTGGAAGGTCCCACACGGTCCCACTATGGGGTGGTTTCGGATCTGCAACCTTAAAATTGATCCAACAGAGAACCCTTGAGATTGTTTTATGGAGATGCCTTGAAATTGAACGGATCTGTCCCAAGCTTGCGTGTAATGTCCTGTAACAAAGATTCGGTGAATCCCCATGGCGACTTTGTTCTCTACTGGATGACGGCTTTCAGACGGGTTAGCTGGAATTTTGCGCTGGACCGGGCCGTGGACTGGGCCAAAGCGTTGCAAAAACCCCTCTTGGTATTGGAGGCCCTTCGGTGCGACTACCCCTGGGCCGGCGACAGACTCCATGCCTTTGTTCTGGAAGGCATGGCCCATAACGCCCGTGAACTGGCCAAAGGGCCGGTTTCCTACTATCCCTATGTGGAGGGAGTCCGGGGTGAAGGGAAAGGGCTCCTTGAAAGCCTCTCCCGGAATGCCTGCGTTATCGTTACGGACCACTTTCCGTGCTTTTTCATTCCCGCCATGACAAAGGCCGCTGCCGGAAAGGTGGGGGTACTCATGGAAAAGGTGGACAGCAACGGTCTGATCCCGCTTCGCCTATCCGATAAGGTTTTCCAGGCCGCCTACCATTTCAGGCGTTTTTCCCAGAAACACCTGCTGATGCTTCTTAACCAGCAACCGAAAGCCCGGCCTTTTTCCGGACTCAAACGGGAGATCCTTGACGTCATCCCCCCGACCGTCGCTAAAAGATGGCCCGTCATGTCTTTTGACACAAACAATCCCATCAGGAATTTCGTAAAGACCTTGCCCATTGATCACCAGGTACAGCCAGTGAAAGAACGGGGCGGGACGGGTGAAGCGCGACCTATTTTCAAAATGTTTATGGAAGAACGGTTTTCATCCTATAAAAAAAATCGGAACCATCCGGATTCGGCAGCTGAAAGCGGTCTTTCGCCATACCTTCATTTCGGACACATCTCTTCACATGAGGTTGTTCAAGAGATTTTGAAACAACAACAGTGGTCGCCGAAAAAGTGTGCCGAACAGGCAAAAGGGCAGAGAGAAGGGTGGTGGGGAATGGACGAAAATGCCGAGGCCTTTCTGGATCAAATCATCACCTGGCGGGAACTGGGGTTTCAGTTCTGCCACAACCGGCCCGATTACCCCGAATATGGCTCTCTCCCCAACTGGGCCATTCAGACGCTTGAACAACACCACAAAGATCCCAGGCCGTTTCTTTATACGATGCAGGAATTTGAAGAAGCCCGCACCCATGATCCCATATGGAACGCCGCCCAGAATCAACTCTTAGAAGAGGGCAGGATTCACAATTACCTTCGAATGCTCTGGGGAAAAAAGATATTGCACTGGTCCGCCACGCCGACGGATGCCCTTCGGATCATGGAAAAGCTTAACAACCGTTACGCCCTGGATGGAAGGGATCCCAATTCCTATACGGGCATCTTTTGGATTCTGGGTCGGCACGACCGGGCGTGGGGCCCTGAAAGACCGGTCTTTGGGAAGGTCCGTTACATGACTTCGGCGAGTACGAAACGAAAACTTCGCATGAATGAGTATCTTCGGAGATGGGTTTAATTGCCCGGCGCCTTTTTCCGAAATATTGTAGAAGCGGGGCCCGATTTCATCAAAAAGAGAGTAAGGGGGCAAAAAATGCTCGTTTTTTTTAAACGCGTTGAATTCCTTGAAGCCCAAAAAGGTGAAAGGGGCCACAGATTTTGGCATTGAAATTCTTGATATACGGCCATTTTGCTACTGAGATGCTCTATAAATGGTTGTTTGGGAAAAGTGTGGCTTTGTTTTTGTGGTCCGACAAGGGACTGCCACTATCTTATTTCTATCTGAAATCCGATAAGGTTTTGGGTTTATGTTCAGCTTTTCCCCGAAATCATAAAAAAGATACCACAGCATCTTGGCCTGTGGAAACAGTATTCAGCAATTTCACCATTCTTCCGGAATCATGGAATTGAGAGGCTAAAAAAGTTCAATGCCCAACAGTTCCAATAAAGCAACTCCCTCCGCCTCCACCACCAGAATCTTCTCCGTCCGTCACGGGGATATCGGTCTCCACTGCAACAGTACTGCCCTGCAAGAACTGGGTGTAGGGAAAAAACATATACTTCCGGTCTTCAAATTCCTTGCCGCAGCAGAAGTCAAGGGGATGGGTGAACATGGAGAACCGGACCTCCTCGGCAAACGTATTGACACCATCCCAGTCCTGCCACAAGGTCGACTCGCAGTTGTACACCTGGGTATAGCTTTTGCCGCCCGGCCCCCCACTGTAATAACCCATCGGGGTAACAATATAGCCTACCTGCTCAAACACGTATTCCACAAAGCCCACGCAGGTAAAATCTCCTGAATCAGGACCAGTCTGCTTCTTAAAGAGGAGATCGTATCCTTTGCCAACCTGTTCTTTGGCTATCAGAACAATCTGCTCCTTTCTTTCCTCACTCCATTCCGAGGGATCATCATAGTTCACCGGCAATTTGGCCCCTAAGTAAACAACGCTTTCTTCCTTTTCATCAACAGGGATAAAATTCTTCGAATCCGTTTCCACAACTCCCTCTAACACGGCGTGAATAATGCGAAGACCCCCTATATACAAGCCCACGTGGCCCGATTTCAATTGACCCAGCACGGCTTGCAGCACGGAACAGGGCAATTCCAGTTGGTCCGTTTTACCGTAAATAATGCCGTTGGCACTGGTGTGATACAGCAGTGCCCCTTTTTCCAGGGCCACACATTCCCCACCCCAGAAGAACAACCAGAAGAACAAGATAATAAAAGAGCCGGTTTTAAAATGCTCAATTTTATTCGAGATCAAGGAAGTCAAAAATTTTACCCACAGGAATATATTTGATATTTCGAGGATTAAAATTTGAGCCTGACACAAAGATCGGGCAAAAGGGGGCGTTTTGAAATTGGCTCTAAAAGATTTTTTTTTCATTGCAGTATTCCTTTCACCGTTTTTCGAACCATGGGGGAATCATCATTGATTGCGGGCGCAATGGCAGAACGTACGTCCGGACTCAAAGGTTCAAACTTTTCCAGGGTAAGGGCTGCATTCCAGCGCACCAGGGGCGATGGGTCAGACAGGAGTGTCTTTATGAGCACCTTCTGGATCTCAGGGCCCTTTGCACCTCCCATGACCCGAACTATTTCGGCCCGAACCATCTTGTCCTGCTCTTTGTTCAGATGGGTGATGAGCAGTGCTCCTGACGCCACCGTCCCAATATTCCCTATTGCCTGCGAAGCCTTGAACCTGATCATTTCGCTTGGATCGGAAAGGGCATCGGAAAGGAGCGGGAGTGATTCCCCAGCCCGCATCCGACCCAGGGAAAAAAGGATCGTATATCTGAGATTCTCTCCCGCGCCCGGTTCGCGATACACCTGTTCAAAACCGGAAATGACCTGAGGCCTTCCCTGTTCCAGATCCGCCAGGCCCCTGACGGCCCCGCACCGGATTCCCTCTTTTTCTTTCTGGTTCATCAGGATTGCAAGCATCGGTTTCAATGCCTGCTCCTCTCCGGATGTCCCCAAATAAAGTATCGCCACAATGCGATCTCTCAAGCCTTTTTCAGAATTCTCCGCAATGGAAAGGTTTTCTGAGAATTCAGATTCGGCGGCAACAGCACAAATTCTCATCGGTAAAGAGATGCACAAAACCCACAAAAGCAATCGTCCAAGTGAAACTTTCATCGTTCTCCTCCCTGTTTATCCAGTGTCTTCTTGTCTGAACAGTGAATTCAGGACCTTTGCGTGATATTTTTTTCTGTTCCGGTTTATCCGGCTCAGATTTGCGAATCGAAACTGCTTTTTCTACACCCTGATTACTGCCCCCTGTGAACGGTTACCACATTTAACACCATAACTGCAACAACTATTTGATATTAAAGATTAAAAATAGAAATTTTCATACTTAAAATTTACTAAAAGAGTAAAGGCTACATCTTCCAGCTTTCACCGACCATTATTTCAAACACACCCCTCCTGAACCACCCCCATTAAATGATTTGCCTTTGTTCTTAGCAGAATCTGGGATGTTTTTTGCCGGCCTCTTTCCTCCCAACAAACCCGGGTCGTTGGCGCAAGGTAGATGCCTTTTTCTACTTTGTGGTTTCGCAAGCGCCAAAACGTCTGTGGAAGTTTTGTGACCTCGCATTAGAAATTTGAACAGGTTGTTTGACAAGATTTTGCTGCAATAGCTGCATTGGAATACCTGCTAATAGTGCGTTCAAGGTGGACCTGTAATTACTGCTATTTCTCACAGCCGTTCGAAAACAGTAATCACGTGTGATATCGGTATGATATACCCGCTATTGTTTTTCCAAGATGGAGACCTTTTTCTGATACGCCAATGCAAAAAAGGTATCACAAGGTTTTTCAAGCCGCCAGCTGTTTAGATTGTCATGTTATGTCAAATGGTTGGAGCCTCGAAGCGAATTTTTGCACCTACTATCTTGTGTCTGTGTGGCGTCTTCCAATTTCCCGTCTCTATGGAAAATTTTCTTCATTTACTGGTGAGATCCCAGGGGAATTGGTCTACGAAAGCGAAATCTGTGACTTCAAGGCTGGCAGATGTAATCTTGAATCCCGTTGTTTTCATAAATGTAATTGGATACATTGCCATTTTATGCTGTTTATTTCCCCAAGCAGAATGTATTAGTTCTGGAAACTCAAGCGAACTGGTCTGACCCGGCTTATTACCGATAAATAAAAAGTAATCCAGAATCTTTCCTCTCCTTATCACGTTCTGGAATGTTTAAGAAAGCACTTGAAATACTTACCCCAATCGCACTATTATCCTAGCTGCAAAGGGGATCTCTGATAAAGACTGTGTAGCTTTTCATCTTTTCTATTCCACCCAATAAATATTAGGTTTCTCTTTTGAGGTGGAGTCGTCGTGATTACAAAACAAACCTTTTTTATTTTTCTGGTGTATATAGCGCTTCTGGCTTCAAGCACCGCCTTTGCGGACGTCTATCCGGAGGCCACAGATGTTCTCCAGCAGCTGGCGGAACAAGTGGTCACGGAATTGGATAGCAAGGCGGTATGGCGGTTTGTGTTCAAGGAACCCGGGGGGAAGGAGTACCGGAAAATCCCCTGGGCGCTCGGCGACCGGCAAACGGTTGCAGTGTACCTTTTCAGGGAAGAGGGGACCAAAGAAGTCCTTCCTTTCGGCATACGCCTTCAGAAACAATTGGGCATGGCAATGGACAGGTCGAACAAGTTCATGTATGTGATGCGCGACATGGACAAATTCTATGACATGAAAAAACGTGAAACCGATTTCATGATTAATGAAGAGACTGCGGCTGCGGTGGGAAGGGTCCTGGGGGCGAGGTATTTCCTCACCGGGACATACTGGCTGAACGGAAATGAAACCGTGATTCAGGCAGCGCTTTGGGATGCCGAAACGGCCACCGCGATTCACGCCCAGAACAGCATTAATGGATGGGAATGGCCGCTGGTTAGGGAAAGGCTTGTTTCAGGTTGGTGGAAAGGAGGGATTGGTTTCCTTTCTTTGCTGGTCATGCTGGGTGTCATCCGGTTTCTCAACCGTAGCGTTTTCTATAACCTTCGTTCAAGGGAGAACAAGACCGTATATATTCTGATCCAGCTCGGATTCGGGCTCGCTTTCTTATCTGTTGGATATCTTTTTGTTGAATGGTGGGCCTTTCCGGTGTAACCCGATTTCCGATGTTTAAATGCAAATCCTGAGGATTTAGCCATGGGCTTTCTTAATCGTATGAAGGGGGTGTTCTCAACCGGGCAGGCCTCGGCTGTTGACAAGGCCCGGCAGCTTTACGAGTCTCATGATCTTGAAGGGGCTGTCAATTGCCTAAAAGATGCCCTTGATAACCGCCAAGAGACCGGTAAGGCCTTGGCTGTGATCAAGGATCGTCATGATGCATATATGGAAGAATTCCACCAAAAGCGCCTGACCGAACATCGGACCACACTCATGAGTACGCCTTTTGACGGGCCAAACTACAGCCTTATCGAAGGGATACTGGATTCCATTGACGAGGGGTTGAAGGAAGGAGTCTATTCCGGAAAGACAAGACCGGAGGCAGAAGGGCTCTATAAAGAATATCAGGGACGTTTTCAGAAGTTGAGGGAAAATGCTCAAAAGGAAAAGCATGAGGGGATCATTGGGCGGCTCAAGGAGATGGACCTGGAGGACAACGCCGATGAGTTTGTTATGTTGGTGGAGGAGTTGCGTCGTTCTGGCGGTCGACTTCCTCAAACGATGCATTCAGACTACCAGGCGGCCCAGGAACGGTCTTATGTCCTACCGGACAACCTCCAGGAATTCGACAATTACGTTATTGAACGCAGGCTTGGCAGTGGTGGATTTGCTTCGGTCTTTTTAGCATCGCCAAAAGGGGTTTCGTTTCAGGCGGCCATAAAAATCTTTTCCCCGCAGCCTAATTTAGTCCGTGAATCGGGCCTTTCTCTTTCCGAACTCAAGGAAAGATTCCGGCGCGAAGCAGGCATTATGCTCCGGCTCTCCACGGAAGGCGTTCCCGGAATTGTCAACGCACGCCATACCAAGACATGGCGGGGAAAGCCCTACCTTACCATGGATTATTACCCCAAAAACCTCTCCAGTCTGATCGGATCTGATGACGAACTATTGCAAACTGGGAGAGGCGGATATCTCAGCTATGACAGGGCCTTCCCGATCATTAGCGGAATTCTGACATCGATCCATTGGCTTCATAATCGATCGGAGTCCATCATCCATCGGGATCTCAAGCCCGCCAACATTCTTTTAGACAAAGACGACCGCCCATATATTGGAGATTTTGGTCTGGCCCGAGAGACCGGCAGGGCGAATTTGCTATCAAAGGCATTTGAAACTGTAACCGGTACAAATTTAGCCACCCAATACTACGGCGCTCCTGAACAGCGCGGGGGATTCAAAGAGACGGACCGGCGGGCTGATGTCTTTTCCCTCGGTGTGATGATTTATCGAATTTTGACAGGGCGACTGATCGGTTTTCACGACCTGGAGCCTATTGAGCGGTACGTTCAGGGGCTCGGAAAAGACACGGCAAGCAAGATCGATGATCTCTTGAATAAGGCCACAAGAATTGAGGTAGACCAGAGATTAGCCGATATCTCCACCTTGTTAGATCTCTTTTCGCCCGAGCAAGCGGCAGTTGAGATACTCCAAGCCGCTCCGTCCGGGCCTATGCCCGGTGATCAATTTCTGACAGCCCTTGAGTTTGCGTACGCCTTTGCCCCGGATGGTAAATTACCGGAAAATGTGCGCACAACCCTCACCGCAAAGTCACAAGAACTCGGGCTTGATTCGAGTGAAAGCGAATTCCTGGAGAAGGATTTTCGTTCTCGTCTTGGTCTGAGTAAAGATAAAGGTGATCGCGTTATTTCGGCCACTTCGGGGACTGCCTTGAAAACCGGAGAAGAGAAAGGTGTCGGAACCCTGGTTATCACATCGGAACCGGAGATGGCAACCGTTCTTGTGGATGGGATTGAACGAGGCGCAACTCCGCTAACAATAGATCGTGTGGGCGCTGGTAAAAAGACTATTCGTCTGAAGATGAACGGCTTTTTCCCCGTGAGTCGGATTGAAAGAATCATCCCTGATGAAGAGAACCGTATCCATGTTATTCTGGAGCATCAGACCGGCAGCATCAATGTAAGCGCCAAGACTTTCTCTGATGCCTATCCTGCCCGTTTCTATCTTGATGGGAAACTGATGGGCAAACCGCCGCTGACCGTGGCGGATGTAACGGCAGGAACCCATAAATACAGGTTTGAGGCGGATAATCATCAAGAGGTTTCAGGGGACGTGGCCGTAAATTTGGATCAAGAGGTAAAACTCGATGAATCGCTCAAACCCATTCCTTGCCACCTCAATCTGAATAGCCTTCCACAGTGTGCCACTATCTGGGTTAATGGCAAGATGTCAAACTTTAAGACGAACGTCAAACTAAAGATTGGACCTGGAAAACAAACTATTACACTTAAACTCGATTCGTATATCGATGTCGAAAAAGAGATTCAGATTTTGCCGGGAAGCATTCTAAATGAAGGGTTCCAACTGATAAAAAACCAGGGCAGGATCAATGTCGTCAGCATTCCGGAAGAGGCATCGACGAACGTTATGCAGCTATAGGGAATAACATCGTAAAGGATACGAAAACCGGTCTTGAGTGGATAGCGGGGCCGGACAAGGATACGACCTGGGATAAGGCGAAATCATGGGTGGCCGACCTGAAAACAGGCGGCGGCTGGCGAATGCCTACCATGGATGAACTGGAAGGTATCTATGAGAAGGGGCTTGAGGATCAGAACATGACGCCTCTCTTGAAGACCACTGGTTGGCATGTATGGTCGGGTGAAACTGATGGCTCCTATACGGCCAGGGCCTTCTACTTCCCCCTCGGCAGCAGGGAATGGCACTACATCTCGGGCTACCGCAACGCCTCCAGCTACCGCCGAGCGTTTGCGGTGCGTTCCCGAAAGGAAGTTGAACTGACCCCTGACAAATTTCAGGAAGTCGAGTTTAGGCTTGAGAATGGGAAATCGCCCACCGCGTCGCCAGTCGATTCAGGGCAGACACAAGGGCATGATATTTCTGCCGGGAACAACATAGTGAAGGATACGAAAACAGGTCTTGAGTGGATAGCTGGACCGGACAAGGACACGACGTGGAAGCAGGCAAAGTCCTGGGTGAACAAATTAAGAAACACAGGAGGCGGCGGTTGGCGTATGCCTACATTGAATGAACTGGAAGACATCCATGAGAAAGGGCTTGAGGATCAGAACATGGCGCCTCTTTTGAAGACCACTGGTCGGTATGTGTGGTCAAGTGGAACTGAAGATTCCTCTATCACCAGGTACTTATACTTCGGCTACGGCGGCGGGTGGGGCACCCGCAACGACGTCTACAACTTTCGGGCCTTTGCGGTGCGTTCCCAAAACGATGGATGATTTGGTCATTTGACTTTTTGATTATTTAAAAGAGGGCACCTGTGAAATGGATTTCGTTTCCAGTCCCGCTTTGAGTACTGGCATAAGGATTTTTGGCCGCAGGATGAAGTTCTAAGAACTACGCCAGCCTTCGCCGGATTTCATGGGGTACTGGGGGATTTTATGCGCATGGAATACAAGAGGAAAACTGGAAAGATGCGGGGACTATAGTGCCGGTCACATGACCTGATACTGTTTTGAGACTTGAAAGCCCCATTTTTAAGGTATTTGGGGCTTAAATCTGGTATCGAGTCATTTGACCGGCACTATAATAGTTCATATTTAAAAACTGACTTTGGCTAGGTTTGCGCATATTCAATGCTATTATCGCTAGTATGCAATATATGGAAAAACCAGTATCTTTTTTTCTATATCTTACATAGCAATATCATAACAGGGGAGATTTTTTCTGTGATATATAAGCACAATACATGGAAACTTTTTCACCTATCCTAACTGTTAGCAATCAACACCGCCAGGGTGAAAGGAGACCGTATGGCAAAGTATCATCAGGAAGACCTTGTACAGTCCGGCAATATTAAACTTGTCCGACAAAATCGAATCGATTTAATCCCAAATTTCAGTTGTATTAGTTGGCGAGAAACCCGGCCAAGTTCCAGAACAAACCGGCGGTTTTACTTTGAGAAAGGGGCATATTGGCGAATCCCAATTTCATTGGCACTTGATATGATGCTCCAAGCAAAGCAGAAAGGTCTTTTCGATGAATTTGGCAACAACCTTGGAAAGATATCTGAGAATTTTGTAATCGATCCAAATGATCACAATTATACTGATATGATTGGTCGTGTGTTAGTAGAAAGCCCTTACGACGATGAGTGGCGTATACGAACGGTACATATCATAAAATATGTATTCAGGTACTTAAATACTTGAGTTTTCGAAAAATAGTTCTTTGATAATTTGATCTTTTGGCGCGATATTTGCTTTAAGCAGCCTTTGCCAATTGCTTCTGGCAACAGCCTTCAGAGAAATCTTGCAGTTTAATCAACTCTTTAGATTCCTTCCGCTTTCTGACCAAACCTTTCTGTTCAACATCACACCACTTTTTGAGTAGCCCATCTTCCTTTTGAAGCCGATCCAGAAAAGCTTCAAGATTGTCGTATTGAGCCAAACGGACTATCGAAGGAACCGTGACCGTGTTCAGGAAAGCACTTAAAGTGGAGAACTTGGGAACGAGAAAAAAACCCCGGAAACGGAAAGTACGGATCATCCAGACAGCTATTAGGTGCCACTCCTGGAATACATTTCATGTTTTGCTTCACTGAAAGCGGTTTCTTCCAGCTCAATTCGCTCTCGGATAATGCGAGTCAGCCACTCATCGAGCCCCTCTGCCCTGTGCACTCTAGCCAGGAAAGCCGCTCGTGCTGCAAGGGTCGCGGGGATGGTCAAGGAAGCAGTTTTCGACTTACTCACATAAATGGGGCCTTCCCATTTGGAATCGTTATCGGCCTGCTCCACTACGATGCGGTCGATTTCCTGAGCCGAAATATTTTGCCTTATCTTGTCGTTCCTTGCGGTCATATGGGCCACCCGGTAATAATGCGGACAATGCTCTTGGGTTTGAGTTGGAAAATTATCTTTAGCTTGCGCCCACCAATTGTCTTCCCGATCAATTGATAACGGTCTCGATATTGTTTGTTCTTCCGGACTTCATAGTCAGAAAAGAAACATTCTACCGCCTCGTTGAACGAGATATGGTGGACAGATAATTTGTCTTTCTCAAAGTCATATTCAAAATTCGATGGTTCAAAGCGATGCCAATCGGGCACTTATTTTATTCTCCGTATCGTATTGAAGCCATTCCGATCGAACGAGATATCCCAGATTGGACACGGATCAAGCTGTCTCTCCATAACTGCGAGTACTTAATCTGAAAGTATGCTAAACATGGCATCTGTTTTCAAGTACAAAATCAGACTTAACCGAGCATCCCTGCCAGGATTCAATAATATCGCATTCTTTTTGGTTAAACAAGACTTTTTATAGCTGTTCACTGGTTCAAAGCACGCCCTGTACGACTCGTCGAGAATTCGGGACATATGCGTCTTGAACACCGTCCCCATCATCGGTATGGGCCGATACCCTGCGACCAGATGAGAAGGAGGGAAAAAAGACGGAAAAGGGGTCAGGCAAATTATGGGTTTCTTGCAATGTTCTTAGACAGTCATTTAAACGATACTGACCGAGCAAACCGGCAGTTTATGGGTTTTGCACAAATCTGCTGTTTTCCAGGTGGTACAGAACAGCTCTGCCGCTCTCCTCTTGTAGAAGCGCTGCAATCTCCGGGTGACAGGTGAAGTAGAGGACCTGATGACTCTCGGCAAAAGAGGCAATGCCCTTTGCGGCCTCTCTGGCCCTGGTGGGATCGAAATTCACCAGGATATCGTCCATCACAAGGGGCAACAGATCTTTCCCGTGGCCATGCTGTGTGATGTATCCGAAACGAATGGCCAGATACAACTGCTCCCGTGTCCCACGGCTGAGTTTTTTTGGCTCTTTCCTGGTTCCATTGGATCCGATAACCTCCAGCGTTTTGCTCCCCACGGGCAGAACAATCCTTGAATACTTTCCCTTCGTTATTCTTTTGAAATAGTCGGACGAAGATTGTATGATTTGAGGTTGCTGGTCTCTTTCAAACTTCTCCCGGGCCTTCTGGAGAAGGAGCCCGGCCACCTTCCATCGACTCCACTCCCTTGCCATGTCCCGAAGCTCCGCAAGCTTACCTTCTTCCACAGTCCTCAAGAAGACAATGTCATCCGAGGATTGCAAAGCCTTCAGCTCAGCGTTCAGGTCGGCTTTTTCCTGTCGAAGCTTTTCCAGTCCCGGCTCCATCTCTTCTTTTTCAGAACGGAGCGCGCGAACTTGCTCTTCCACACGCTCTTTTGTCAGCTCCTTCAATTTTGTCTTCAAAGTTTCCAAATCCGGGTCACCCGCAATCTTCCTGGTGCTGTCTTCATGTTGGCGCCGTGCTTTCCGTAACGATTCCTGTCTCTCGAACATCGTGCCCCGGTGTAGAAAATCATCATGTGTTGTTGCTCCCCCCTGTTCATACAGGCGGGTCATCCTGTTGACAATTTCGTCAAGGTTTCTTTTTTCCTTCCCGGCAGAACCCTGAATTCCGGAAATCTGCTTCCCCAGCACCTCGCGGTCTGACTGTTTCTTCAGGTTTTCCCTCAGATGTCTGCTTAGTATTTGAACAAACATCTCAATCTGTTCCGGAGCGGGTGCCGGTCTACCTGTCTTTAGAGCCAGGTCGGATACGCTTCCAGTGTAGTCCCGGATAAAGGTTTCGAGTGAGGGGATCCTGGTCCTGTGGTTTTGTTTTTCCAGAATGGCCTGTTTACAACGATCGATCGAAAATAGGGCCTCGACAGCGATTTCCGGGGACAGAGACTCAGGCAGTCCCTGTTTGAGGAGCCACATGCCCCATTCTTTTTTTCTGAACTGATCCATCTCGCCATGAAACAGACGCAGTTCCTCCCTTTTGTTGTCAATTTCGGTCTGCAGAAGGGCAAGCGCTGCCTCCTCTTCTTCCAGACGCTGACTGTCTGTCCTAATCCTGCGGCGCAGTTGTTCCTGTTCCCTTTCTCTTTCGAAAAATCGATCCGCCGCATCAAGGAACACGGCAGGGTCGCCAGCTACATGGTCTGCCATGGCGGGAATGCTCTTTCCAAGAGACATGTATCGAACTCGTTCTTTGGCCATCAGGTCTTTTCGACGTCGAAGGTCCTGAACCTGGGCAAGTTCCCCCCTGGCTTTATCTATTTTTTCAAATATGACCCTGACCATCCCTGGTTCAATTTTTGAACTGAACCCCAGATCTTTTACAAAGCGGTCCCATGATTCCCTGGATTCGAGAAAGTTCCGCTCGTTTTCTCCGGACTGCTCTCGCAGTTGATCTAGATCTTTCCGGCGCTTCACAACCTCTTCATCGAGCTTTTCCAGGAAGGCGTGTATCCTTTCTCTTTCTCTCAAAACCAGGATATCTTCCTGCAACAGGTCTTCAAGCGGCTGAACGTCCTCTTCCCTTTCCGGCACTTCAACCTCAAGCTCTCCGGCCAGATTTGCAGCTTCTTGCTTCTTCTCTTCCCGGGCAGCCTCGAGTTCATTCAGGTTCTTTTTTAGTGATTGGATTTCTCCATCGAGGGAAAGAAACAGCTGTTCCGCCTTTTTTCTCTGTTTTCGAGCGGATAAAAATACGAAGAGCAGCACCAGAAACAGAAAAAAGGATGCACCGGTCGCCATCAGTCCGGACGTCCACCAGGACGGGATCCGCGCCTCTTGCGAGAGAAACGGCAGCCGGTCGGCAAGAAAAGCCAGCCAGCCCATCATGCCGACGGCGCCCGCACCGAAGAGAATGGAAACAACAAGGAAAACTGTCATCCAGGCACGGGAACCCGGCTCCGTGGAACCACGTCTTTCCAGGAGAGAATTGTCTGGCGGTTGAAAAGTGACAAGTCTGTTTCCATCACTTTCTGCTCAGCCCAGTCACTGCCCAGTTTTGCCAGTTCCTCGTCGATCTGCTTCTGGGAATCTGAAAGACGAACCTGCTCCTCCTTCAAGGCGGCGACAGAATCCGCGTATCGCACTTGTTCCTGTGACAGCTTTGAAATCGGATCTTCCTGTTCCAGAACATCAGAATCAATCTCTATTCCTCTCAACGCATCTTCGGCGTTTTTTATGTCTGCTTCAAAATCACGAACTCTTTTCCGGGATTCTTCCAGGGATTTTATTTCGGTTCGAGCGCGAAGCAGACCGTCTTTAGGGAATGTTTCAACCTTTTCCGGAAGCTCGTTCAACGCTCCTTTCACGATGTTGAGTTCCGTCCAGTCAGGCCAGATTTTTCTGTAAAGTTCAAAACGAAAGAGGTCCCTTTCAGTCTCTGAAAGCCAACCTGCCAGCTGTCTCATTTCCTCTTCGCGCTGACTCATTTCCAGCGCCTTCTTGTCATACCCGGCGGCTTCATTTCTGGCGATTCGCAGCTTTTGATCGATTTCTTTCAGCTCTGAAAGCTTCCGGTTGATCTGTGGTGTGGACCCACGGCGCTTGAAATACACACCACACTCCTTCTCGATTCTGGAAAGTGCCGTGGGCAGGGCCTGTGCCGTGGTCCCCGTCGAGATCCCGTACAGCGAGGTGTTTACCGCCTCATCCCGGAGGGACTGAAAGGTTTGCAATTCATCCAGGCTGAAGGCGTACACGTTATGGAATACCGGCCCCGAGATGCCGCCAAGAATGGTTTCCAGTTCAGTCAGGTCATGCGCCTGCCCGTCCTCCATGGTCAGAACAACGGGTCCACCTCGAACACCGTGCTTCCGTGCAAAAGTAGGTCCCGAATCCGTCTATGAAAATGGCACGAATGATCATCCCGAACTCTCCAGCAGATCAATACACAGGCGCTCGGCGCTATCGAGACTCTGATGCAGTTCTGCGTCATCAATTTCGTCCAGGTCGAGTCTCTTTCGCATTCCCGGGTTTTCAAAGAGCTCCGACAGGCATCCCTCCAATTCCGAGCGAACAGATGATGCTTCCCTGATATCATCTGAAATTTTCAGCAACTCTCCGAGCAGGTCCCCTTCCTGTTTTCTCCTGGCAAGATCAAGTTCCGGCCGGCAAAGGTTTTCGACCTTCTCAACGTAAACAAAGGGCTCCAGCTTCAAAACGGTATCACGGACACGGGAAAGCAGATCTTTCTCTGCACCCACGCGGCCAAGACCAGGGTAGAGAGGTCCGCTTCCGGTCAGTCTGATTCGGCAGATGACAGGTCTGTCGCCTTCCTGCTCACAGAGGGTTTCCAGGGTATCCGTGATGAATGTATCGAGCGCATCCAATGTCTGGAAGTTCTCGATATCCATCTCCAGCGTCTTCCAGCGAATCGCATCCAGGGGACAAAACTCGAGACTCACTTCCCGGGCCTCGTCGACGTCAACCACATAACAGCCCCGCGGACCCTGCTCACGTATGCTCAATCCCTGCGTGTTTCCGGGGTAAATTACGTGCGGATCGAATGATTGGAACTTTGCCCTCCCATGTCCCCAACAAAAGAGAGGAAATGGTCAGGTACTATGGGTAGTACAGTAACGCATTCCGGGGCAAGCGGAAAAAGGGGAGTTTGATGAAACGAATAGGGGAAAATTATCATTTTTTTAGTAGATCCTGAGTTCATTCGGGAATTCTTCCCTCACCCATTGTTCTGCCGAGCCACTGGCTGAAGGGCTCTTTTCCACCCGCAACTCCCTTGTATTCCAACCCATTCCTTTGAGAAATCTTCTGGCGAAGGCTTCGTGTTGTGAATCCTCACAAAGAAGTACGATTTTCACACGTCGTATACTCATTCCGTCCACCCCCTGGCGACTTGCTCGGAAAGCTTCAAACCCTTATCAATCTGTTCCGGAAGCTTTTTCACGCGTGTTGGTCCAAGGGGATCTCGCTCAATCCACTTGCCGCATTCCGGGCCCAAATAATCGATCAGTTCTGGATGATGACTAATGAGAACTGCCTGGGAGAAACCTTCTCCGCAAGCGTCGTTTAGCGCCATAAGCCAGGGTTGGATTTCAGGCAATGAGACATAGTTTTCCGGCTCATCGATAAAAACGGTGAACCCCAAGTCCCGCGAACCGAGCAAAAGCGAGTAAAGAACAATCATGACACGCCGGCCATCAGAAAGTTGCTCAAAATCGAAATAGATAGGGAACGCATTTTCATCTCCGTCGGCGAATCCGACCTTGAGAAGCCTGTGCTTTCCAGCCTGCTCCAGCTTAAAAGCATGGAAACCGGGGATGGTAACGCGTAATTGTTGCGTCAACTGAAAGATCTTGTCCTGGTGTTCCTGTGAGAGATATCGATACCATGAAGCAAAGTTGGTGCAGTCACGGTTAAGCCAGGCCGATTCCGCTTCGGTTTCTGATGTCATGGCCTTTGGCTGGAGGCTGAGAATGAAAAGTTTATCGGCCCATTTGTGAACCAACAACCGTAAACGGTTACTCGCTACCTTCCGGCATCTCCAGGGTGATTTTCCCGAACCTGCCTTTTCTGAAGTCCCCCAGAACAATGCGCGATACGCGCAGATAGTCAACATTTTTATTTTTCATGATACAACCCCTTTTTAGGGCAATACGCTCAAGAACCTCACGGGGGCTTTGGTCCTGGATTTGGATTTGATACTTCACTTCCAAGCTCGACGGCACAAGATCAATCAACTTGTTCAATAATGAAATCGAAAGGGTTTCCAGATCCAGAATCTCATCCTTTATAGCGCCGATAAGGGCCAGATTTTCAAAGGTTTCATCATCCTCCCTGGGCCACAGGATCCCCGGCGTATCCAACAGTTCCAAATGCCTGTGGGTCGTTACCCTTTGTTTGACCTTTGTAACCCCCGGCTTGTTGGCAATTTTGGCCTTTTTCTTTCCGGCAATGGCATTGATAATGGTGGATTTTCCCACATTGGGAATACCCACAACCAGGGCCGTAATGGCCTTTTGCCGGTCTCTGATATCGTGCAACTTAGACGATTTCGCCCCCAAGACGTCGTGGGCGGATTTGATGAGTTTTTTGATGCCATTTCCTTGAACCGCACTAACCGTCACAGCTTCAATGCCTTTTTCTTCAAAATGGGCGACCCATTTTCCATCGCTTGCATCATCACTCAGATCGCACTTGTTTAAAACCACAATTTTCGGTTTTTCCCTGGTAATCAAATCAATCCGTTCATCCCGGCTGCAAAAGGGAATTCTGGCATCCAGGATTTCAAAAATGACATCCGCCAATTTCAAGCTTTTCCGCAGAAGCGCTTCCGAGGATCTCATGTGTTTGGGAAACCAGTTGGTGTTCATCATATAAGCCTTATGGGTTAGAGTTTCAGATTCTGGGTATTAGAACACAATCCAGCATCAAGCGCAATGAATCCGATCCTCAAACAGTAAGGTTGAAAACCCACTCAAATTAGAGTTGCAAAAAGCCATGATGATTTGGTAATGATAGCACTATGTAAAACCTTTTTTTCCATGCAGCAAAAACAGCGCCCATGCCGAATCGTACCTTACCATGAAAATGCAGCTGTTAGCTGTTAGCTGTTAGCTGTTAGCCGTTAGCTTAAAAGCGGTAGATGTTATTTTCATGTTTGGGGGTGGCAAATCCCCTTGCCATGAGGGTTTACTATGAAACCACACGGCCCTAAAACCGGTACAACACAATCACAAGCCTGCGAACTTTCTTTCGACCGTTCTCATGACAAAACACTTCTGATAACCCTCTCCGGAAGCTGGACCCTCAAAACCAAACGCCCCCCGGTAGACCTTGTAAAAAATGAAATGGCCGCCGGCGCCGTGGAAATTGCCTTCAACACAACGGATGTTACGAACTGGGACAGCGGTTTGCTCATATTTCTGGGACAGGTGATCGACCTCGCTTCCAAACAGGGCATCAGCGTGGACCAGAGCGGCCTGCCGGAAGGCGCCAAAAAACTCCTGGATCTTGCAGCGGCCGTACCCGAAAAAAAAGGGGCACGAAAAAAAACGCAAACCGAATCCTTCCTTTTCCGCGTCGGCGCCGAATCCATGGCATTTTTTCGTGCCTCCGGAGAAGCGCTGGCCTTTGTGGGGGAAACCTCTACCGCATTTACCAGATTTCTGGCGGGCAAGGCCCGCTTTCGCCGCTCAGATCTGGTCCGAATACTTCAGGACTGCGGCATTGAAGCGCTCCCCATCGTTTCCCTGATCAGCCTGCTGGTGGGGCTGATCCTCGCATTTATAGGGGCTATTCAGTTGATGATGTTCGGCGCGCAGATATACGTGGCCAACCTGGTGGGCATCGCCATGGTTCGGGTCATGGGGGCCGTCATGGCCGGCATCATCATGGCCGGACGAACAGGCGCCGCCTTTGCCGCCCAACTGGGCACCATGCAGGTAAACGAAGAGATCGATGCCTTTAAAACCATGGGCATCTCCCCCATGGAATTTCTGGTATTGCCGCGAATACTGGGGCTCACCCTCATGATGCCCCTGTTGTGCCTTTATGCGGACCTCATGGGAATCCTGGGAGGGTTCATCGTAGGCGTGGGAATGCTGGACCTGAACATGATGGAATATTTCAACCAGACCAAGGCCTCGGTTGGGCTGAACGACCTCTGGATCGGCCTTTTCCAGAGCGCCGTCTTCGGCATTTTGATCGCCGTGTCCGGATGTCTGAGAGGAATGCAATGCGGTCGCAGTGCATCCGCCGTGGGCGATGCAGCCACCTCCGCGGTGGTAACAGGCATTGTACTGATTATTGTGGCCACGGCCATCATCACGGTCATCACGAATGTACTGGGCATTTAAATTCTCCACGGGGAACCCCCATGAAATAGCAACCCACGGTTGAGGAGATTGAGAAACGATGAACGGAAAGGCAAGTAAGACCCTTATCGGCGCTTTTGTGGTGGGTGCGGCAATTCTCATTGCGGCCGGCCTCATGGTATTCGGCGGTGGGAAGTTCATGAAAAAAACAACCGAGTTTGTCCTTTTTTTCGAGGGCTCCGTCAAAGGATTGAGCGTGGGAGCGCCGGTGCTGGTGGGTGGGGTAAAAGTCGGCTCGGTAAAAAACATCAATGTTGAGTACAACCCCAAAACCCTGGTGTTTTATGTGCCCGTCATCATTGAAACCGAGCCTGACAAAATCAGGTTGATCAAAGGAAAACGTATTTCCATGGACAAGGTCCTGCCGCTGCTCATTAAACGGGGTTTGCGGGCCCAACTAACCATGGGCAGCCTGATCACGGGCCAGCTCATCATCGAACTGGATTATTACCCGAATACTCCCGTGAAACTCGTTGGGCTTAGCAAAGAATATCCTGAAATACCGACCATTCCATCCACATTTCAAGCCATTTTTGATACCCTCAAGGGGCTGCCCCTGGAGGAAACCCTGGAAGGGCTCATGTCCACTGTCAAGGCCCTCGAAAAAATTCTTAAATCACCGGAAATACCGGAGATTATCCATTCCACGAACCTGGCACTGGCAGATGCCCGCCGATTGATCAATGATGTGGACAGCCGAGTGGGTCCCCTGGGAGACGGCATTGATGATACCCTGGCGGAATACAAAAAAATCGCCACCACTGTAAACGCCCAAGTAGACCCCCTGATGGCCAATGCCAATCATACCGTTACAGATGCCCGTGAACTGGTCAAAAGCATGGATAAAAAGCTGGAAACCCTGGCCGCCAAAATCGCCAAGGGGCTTGAGGCATCCCACGAAGCCATGAATCAGGCCAGAGAAACCCTGGAAGTCCTTCAGAGCCGGTTGGGAAAGGATTCCCCACTCCTGAATCAGCTGGATAACACCCTGCGGGAGTTCTCGGAAATGGCACGATCCATCCGCTCCCTGGCCAATTACCTGTCGCGACATCCCGAAGCCCTGCTCCGGGGAAAAAGTGACCCTAACCGGAGGTAGAACATGCATCTTTTATTTCCCCTTTTCAAAACACTTTTTTTAATCCTGTTGTGCCTCTATCCCCTGGGGTGCGCCACCAGCCCCCCCACCAAATTCTATCTGTTGAGCCCATTGCCCCCCCCTGAGTCTGAAGCCGGCATGACTTATAGCCAAGAGCCGATTACCATCCGGGTCGACGCGGTGACAATTTCAGGGTATCTGGACCGACCGGAAATTGTCACCCGGGTCAGTGAAAATGAAATCCACCTGGCGGATCTAAACCAGTGGGGAGAATCCCTGAGGGACAACCTCACCTGCGTACTGGCACTGAACCTCTCCCGCCTGCTCCCGGCGGACCGTTTTGCCGTTTTCCCGTTCAAATGCCCCACCACGGTAGATTATCAGGTGAGCGTGGAAATTGTTCAAATGGACGGCAATCCGGGTGGAGAAGTTCATTTGATGGCCCAGTGGTCAATTCTGAAGGGAAAAGACAGCCAAATTGTGGCAACCCGAAAATCACGGTTCAATAAATCCAACGTAATGCCCGGCTACGGGGCACTGGTGTCGGCCCAGAGTCGTCTGGTTGAGGCTTTAAGCCATGAAATCGCCGAGGGCATTCAGGGGCGCCGCTAATGATATGTCATTCTTTTGGGAATCGTAACCATGCCGGAAAAAACGCCCGCCATCACCACCCAAAACCTTGAAATCGCCTACGGCGATTTCGTGATCCAGAGTAACCTCAATTTTTCCGTTAAAAAAGGCGAAATTTTCGTCCTCATGGGGGGCAGCGGATGCGGGAAAACCACGGTGATGCGGTGTCTGACCGGACTCAAAGAACCCTCAAAAGGCCAGGTTTTCCTGGGGGATGTCAATTTCTGGGAAGCAGACCAAAGCATACGGGATCAACTGGCCCGAAACATCGGCATTGTTTATCAGAGCGGTGCACTGTGGAGTTCCATGACCCTGACTGAAAATATAGGGCTGCCCCTGGGGGAATTTACCAGCCTCAATCCACGGGAAATAGAAGAGGTGGCTTCACTCAAGCTTGCCCTGGTGGGCCTTTCGGGCTTTGAGGATTATTACCCTTCGGAAATCAGCGGCGGCATGCGAAAACGGGCGGGGGTCGCCAGAGCCCTGGCGCTGGACCCGGAATTTCTTTTCTTTGATGAACCCTCGGCCGGTCTGGACCCCGTGACCTCTTCCCTGCTGGACGACCTCATTCTGGAACTTCGGGACAGTCTGGGAACCACCATGGTCATGGTCACCCACGAACTGCCCAGCATTTTTTCGGTGGCGGACAACTGTGTATACCTGGATGCGGAAACGAAAACCATGATCGCCGCGGGCGACCCCAAGCGCTTGCTAACGGAATGCAAAGATCCAAAAGTGCATGCGTTCTTGACCCGGGGCGGCAAAAACAGAACCGGATAAAACAATGGCTGGCATACCTTTTCACATACTATAACCCATTAAAAAAATAATCATACGCGGAAGAACTCCCTTCCAACGACCAACATATCGTAAACGCCGTGAACCACATCCTCAGTTATGCCTTCGACCAGCGTGCCTGCGATATCCACATTGAGCCCAAACGGAAAGAAAGCCTGGTAAGAATACGGGCGGACGGCGTCCGCTGTACCCCATTTATGATTTTCCCAAAAAGGTTCATTCCGCCATCATCAGGCGCATCACATGAATTGAAAAGATTTGGTTGTGCAGGTTTGGGAAAATCCTGTACAGATGCTTCATCTCGTTTATGCACAAATCCGGGACGGCGCCAGGGATTTTCATCTCAAAGTTTTTTCACCCAATCGCCTCACCGGAGCTGATATCACCCCAATAGATATCTTCCGATCCCATCCGGCCTCCCACTTTGGCGTAGGTTTCCGCTTTTTCCACGGCATACCGTTTTTTGAGTTCAACGGCATTGACGGGTGGGTCCACGGTGTGTTCGCGCCGTTTCAAAATGAGGGATGTTGTCGGACATTTGTACGCGCATATGCCGCAGCCGATACAAATCTCCCGCTGAACAACTGATACCTTACCTGTTTTGTTTTTTGCCGAAGGACTTTCCACAAGCGTCAGCGCATCCATGGGACAACGTTTGATGCAAAGGCCGCAACCCAGGCATGTGTCGGGATTGATGTGTACCTCAAAATTGGAATGGTTCATACCTGTGTCGTGCTTGAGTACATGAAATGCCTGAAAATACACACAACAGCATTGGCAGCAATTGCAGATGGTGTCCACGTTTTCTTGCCAGTTGGAGGCGGCATGAACCAGACCCGCATCGGCGGCCCTGGCCAGGATCTTTTGGCATTCCTCAAGATCAATCTCTCGGCCGAGGCCATTTTCAATGATGTAATCGGCAAATTTTCCGAAATGAAGACAATTTTCCGTTTCGTGTTTACAATCCGGAAGATCAGGGTCGCTGTTTTTTCGATGCCTGCAGGCGCATGTGGCCACCGCAAAACGATCCTGAGCCTGCAATACCTTCAACACGGCTTCGTAGGGAAGAATACAACGCGGATCATCGATTGTTTTTTCGATGGGTATGGCCCGGAGGCCCTTGGTTTTCACATCTTTCCAGTGGTCCCCCAGACCGTCAAGATAATAGCGGGTGACATGGGGGGCCACTGATTTTATGCGCTCATCGTCGCTTCCAGACCAGAAGAAACTGCGCAAAAATACGAATCGCGGCGGATTCAGGCGATATTTTATTTTTCCCCGCGAATGGATACGGTAAACAAGCCCTCTACCGGCCAGTGCATCCAATTTCTCACACAGTTCTAAGGGATCCATGCGCTTGTTTTTTGCCAACTCATCAATTTCACACAGGGTCAGCGGCATGCCCATCAGGAGTTCTGCTTCTTCCACGGTATAGGTCTCTTGCATCAGAGGATACAACGCCGTGGATTCCGGAACATATGCACCGCATTTCCTGAACCATTCTATCAATCCTTCGTATACTATTCCGTTTCCCATTCGGAAATTTCCTTCTTCTTTCATGAACTCACCCCAGTTGGATTATCTGATTCAGACGGCGGCATACGTCAGCAAAGGTCACATCCGGCAACCGCTTGAGCTGATGCGGCCTTGCACCGCGCACGCGCCAGTCGAATGATTTTGACTGGTGGCAAAGTCCATAACTGGTTTTTCCGACCTTGCTTTGACCTTACCTCAGCCCCAACAGCCTGATTCTGCAGTACTTCGCCTCCATGCCGGGCCGGGTCAAACCGAGACAGGCGTTGTTCCAATGTCAGTTCAGCATCCTCTACAGACCGAATCACGATACCCCCATCTTCCACTGATATGCGAACACATTAATCGACATATAAATACGCTGCACGAGCCACTGCGGCAGGCAAGCGACTACCCAAATTGTTTCCCCACTGCTTGATATACAAGACGGCTTCAGCCATAACAACCCCTGCGGGTAAAAGCCTCCCGCTAACGGCGGAGCTCTTGATCTCCCGACGCCCCTCATCTTCCAGGTGTCTAAACAAGGAAACTTTTGGCTCTCCCAGATAAGCGAAGACTCCGAGTTCCCGAGCTATCCATTTGAATCCATGCCCTGGTCTCAGACCCCGGTGGTGACCTCAACACTCGCCCGAACGCATTCAGGTCTGCGGCCTTCCGCGTGTTCCAAAGCGTCGGCTTTCTCCCACACTTGCAGGATTATCCAATGACCACAACTATACATTTTTCGGGGCTCAATACACGTCCTGGATTCTCGTTCCGTCCAGCTTCGTACGCCGGTTACCCGGTTTGCACGTGGGCCTCACTACCGAGCTGGTAGCTAACCTTTACTCGGGTGGGACTTTCGCTTTCCGCAATCACCCACTGGATAACAATAACCAATTTCATCCCGATTTACGCGGGTTCCCAAGGTTTCGGGCTTACCTCGGCGCGAGCAGCATTTGGTTCGCCAACTCCGTCTTCCTTTGTTGCAACGAACTTTTCAATATCAGTCAAGAAACGCCGTTCTTACTACTCTAAAATTGAGCCTTACCTCTTTGATGTGTGGCTCTTATGTCAACATGGTAGCCGCCTGAGATATGTTGGAGATATGTCAAGCCTGAAGACATAAAAAGAGCGGGCGGTTCACGCATCTCTCTACCCTAAATCCAATACCCGTGAATGAATTTGATTCATGTTTTATTTAATCTACCATGAAGACCATGAAGGACGTGAAGAGGGTCGGTGAAAAGATGAAACGGATTTCCCAAAATCATAAAGATATGTCAATTAATATCATTTAATCCGATTCTAGCTATCCCTTTTCAAGTCCTCAAAGTGGACTTCTTCATGGTCTTTATGCCCTTCATGGTAAAATACAGATCAATCAATGAAGATGAACGTCATTCATTCACGGGTATTAACCCTAAATCTGCCTCCCTACCAATGATGGTATCTCAACCATTAGACTGGTAGAAATTGGTTGAGATATCCATTACGTTCGGGATCGTTGAGTGGGCCTTATGAGATCCCAAAAGCAGTTTGAGCCATAATTCTGAGATGCTTAACTCAGTTTGACTGTAGGCGCTTAAATGCCAAGGATCTTTTTAATCTTATCAATATCCTTTTTAAGGATGGCATTCTCGGCTATAAGTGATTTGTTCTCGCTTCGGATTTCAGCATCCTCAGCTTTTTGTATTTCATTCTGAGCCTTTAATTCCTTAACTGCCTCTACCAGCACGGCAGTCAGCTTGGCGTAAGATACAGCCTTGTAGCCCTCTGTATCTTCAGATACCAGCTCCGGTAGCACCTTTTCCACATCCTGGGCCACCAAACCGATCTGTCGGCCTTCCTTAAAAGCCTGGTTCCGGTATTCGTTCATTTTCCATTCATAGCTCACTCCCTGAAGCGCGGATACGCTGGCCAGGGAGGATTTAAGCAGCTGCACGTTCTTCTTCCAGCGTATATCAGAGGAAATGGATGTGGCGGTTGCCGTAAAATTGGCATTGATCTTCACAAATCTGTTATCGAATTCCCCGTAAATGAGGGGCGTATCGGTGCTTGAATTAGCAATGTAAAGCCTTTCTGATCCGGTCTCGTTATATCCTGCTTTGTAACCCAAGAAGACGTTTCCCGAGCCCTCCTTATTACTACGTCCTGCATGCCCTCCGAAAAAGGCGTTTTGGTTCCCGGTCTCGTTAGAAACCCCGGCAAGATACCCGAAACAAGAGTTTTCGTCCCCAGTGGTGTTATTAAACCCGGCATCCATTCCGGAAAAAACGTTTCCAAATCCCTGATCATTTTTATATCCGGCACGCCATCCGAAAAAGGAGTTGAAGTGCCCGGTGTTAGAAAACCCGGCCTCGTTTCCGAAAAAGGAGTTGTACATCCCGGTCTCGTTAGTATAGCCGGCCTTATATCCGAAAAAGGCGTTTTGGAAGCCGGTGAGGTTACTAAAGCCTGCAAACATCCCGAAAAATGAGTTGTACTTCCCGGTGATGTTAGAAAACCCGGTACCATATCCGAAAAAGGAATTATTGTACCCTTCTGTGTTTTTCTTTCCGGATTCATTTCCGAAAAAGGAATTATTGTACCCTTCTGTGTTTTCCTCTCCGGATTCATGTCCGAAAAATGAGTTGCAAAACCCAGAGGAATTAGAAGCCCCGGCACGGGCTCCGAAAAAGGAGTCGTAGCGAACCAACCCCTCGGTATTTTCTCCGGCACTTAATCCATAAAAGGTGTTCGTCGAGGATTCCTCTCCTTGCGGCGATACGATTCCCTCATCATCCGGTTCAAATGTGTCGGCCTCCGAAGCCACCTCAACGGCAAATAGATTTTGCCCAAATACTAACAGCGCGACCAGTACCAAGTTGAATATGATTCTTTTTTTCATCTTTTTTCACTCCTTTCTATTTATTTGGGAAAGCCAAATTCCATCCAAATCACCGACACGATCCGCCTGATCCGCTTGACTTGCACCTGATGTTTGTGTATCACTCCCAGCCGATCCGTCATTCAACCACACGGCTCTCAAAACAAAAAGGTGGACGGAAGCATGCATATCCGATTGTCACCCAAGAATCACTTTTTTTCAGCAACTTGCCAAGTAGGGGTTTGCTCAATGGCTCAGGGACAATAATCAAAAGGTGTGTAGGCATGGACTGAACTACTTTCAAAAACCAAAATATCGTAAAAATCAAAAAAATCTGTGATATCATCAAATCCGGGGACTTGAACGAACGTTGAGATCGATTCCATCTCTCAGGGCCGCTCGTATCTGACATATATTGAGAATATTAACGTGGATTCTATCCTCCAAATACGTTGGAATTATTGCTGGTTTCCCGAAGAGGTGGCGTTAAACGTCACTTGGCCTATGTCCTCATAAAATTGCGAATACGCGGCATTAATCTGCGCAAGGCGTGAGGCTTCCCGGTCTAGACCGAGGGCCATCCCTGCCTCTTTCGCAAACCTTCCCAATATTTGAGGCTGACGAATGATTCACATTATCACATAAATTAATTGTATCCTGGCAATCAAATGACCACCGGCCCCCTGAGACCCGTAACAACTCATCTTCCGTAAGTTCGTCTTTAATATTTGCCATCTCATCTTTCGTAAAATCAAATCCTGCCCCTTTGACGTATTCCATGCGTTCTTCCTCTGTAGCAATTTCCCCGACGCTCTTCCTGAAATCCTCGTCGGTTTTGATTCTTTCCAAAAATGCTTTTGCGCCTTCAATGGACATGTACGGTTCTCCTTTCCTGGTTTGGTGTTAATGGTTTGTTTGAGCAAATTACTGATGGCAATTACAGCATCTGGAAACAAAACCGTTTGGACAATAACCAATATCTTGTGGTGACCTTTTCATTGAAAAACCTGCAATAGGTTGAGAATATCTGAAACTTTCTTAATTGTCAAAAACCTGGAATATGCCAACCATAAAGCCACAAGCTTTGATTCTGTTCCGTCCAACGACGCTAATCAGCCGCGCGGCTTTTCGCGTCGGCTGAATTAGTATGGTTAGTTCTGAATATATCCGAATTCAAAATCATATTCTTTAGTAATTTTTCACAAAAACTATTTAAGCTTACATTTTCTTGCATCGCTCTAATAGCAAGCGCCTTATGTAAATCGCTATCAACTCGCAATTGGAATTTACCAGAATATTTTTTCCCTGAAATACTCCGTGGCAATGGCATCTCATCCTCTCCGTAAATTTCAATCCATTCTTCAAGGATTTGACATAATTGGCGATAAACATCCTCTTCGTTATCGCCATGACAGCATTTACCGATCCATCCGGGGATTGAACCAATATAGCATTGATCTTCATCCGACCATTCAACAATTTTTAGATAATGGTCTTTCTTTTTCATCTTTTGGACCTCTTTATTTTAATTCCAACTTCTTTTACTTGATAACGTTTCGCATCATCCCCAAGATTTCCAGAAATTGTCATTGCAACCCCTTTGGGATGAATAAAATTGGGATGGTTCCCCTTACCGCCCCGGTTAACAAAACCCGCTTTTTCAAGCTCTTTTATCAGTTGTTTAATCTTTCTTGGCATAATCAACATAGTAGGCGAGCCAGCACCCACGGGCGACTGCCTTTGGCTTTTTTGCCTGTCGTTACCACACCTCAGCCCCAGCAACCTGACCCTGCATAACCTCGCCGCCATGCCGGGCCGGGTCAAACCGAGCCAGGCGTTGTTCCAGTCTCGGTTCAGCATCCTCTACAGGCCGAATCACAATGTCCCCATCTTCAACTGATATGCGAACACGTTGGTCGACATATAAATACGCTGCACGCACCACTGCGGCAGGCAGGCGAACACCCAAATTGTTTCCCCACTGCTTGATATCCAAGATGGCTTCAGCCATGGCAACCTCCTCTCGACGACCCCTTGACGTTTAAACATTCAATTCCGACCCGTCAAGAATAATAACGTCCCCCGATTTCCCGTGATCCAGGGTAAACGGCGCGGCGGATGGTCCGATGCTTTCCAAATCCTCCTCAACCAAATGATGGTATAGGATTCGCCACGTCATTTGCCGAACTTTCCCTGAATATATGCATGGGACAGGACTTTCTTTTCCTCCAGGGTTTCCAGCCGGGCAAACGCCAGCGCCGATAAGCGGAGATCTTCCATCTCTTCCTGCATGTCTTCATAATGCTCAATGGAAAGTAAGACGGCTTTAGGCGTATTGTTCTTCAGAATAATCAGCCTTTCAGCTTCCCCTTTCTCCAATGCCGCCAATGTGGCGGACGTTTTTTTTGAGAGCGCCGTTGCCGATAGGTAACCTGTGGCTCGCATCACATGGGTCCTCCAATATCAGAGAATAAGTCGGCTAATAATCCGATTATTATATCTTGTCAATACTCAAAAAATTTGATCAATTCATTGAAAAAAATAAATGATCAGGATCCGGGACCCAGGATCTTTGGTTGAGTTCCACAACCCTGGGATCATTCATGGAACCATATATTTCCGGACTCAGATTGAGCAGGCAGCGTTCAAGGGCCATCCCCGTTTTTCCATTGAGACGGTACTCCCCTTTGATGGAAAGGGCGTCGGTGATGGCCTTGAATTCCCTGACCGCAACGGGCTTTCTGTCCTCCGGTCAACTCATGCATTTTGGATCTCCTGTAAAAACCTGACGGGTGAATTTGCATTTTAAAAGATCATGATTACTTTTTTTGAATTTAACGGCGATGCGTTTTCACGCATCAAAACCATTTTTTCGGGCTGTTTCCCCTAATATTCCAGCCCATTTCAAAGCGCGGGCAACCGCCCGCCGGGAAAGGATTCAAACAACATGGTAAAATTAGAGACCAGTATGGGCGACATTTTTCTGGAGCTTGACGAAGAAAAAGCCCCAAAGTCAACGGAAAACTTTCTGGCCTATGTCAATGACGGTCATTATGACGGCACCATCTTTCACCGGGTCATCGACGGTTTTATGATCCAGGGAGGCGGCTTCACGGAAGACATGGAACAGAAACCCACGAAAAGCCCCATTGTCAATGAAGCGGACAACATGCTGAAAAACGACGCCTATACCGTTGCCATGGCCCGTACACCGGATCCCAACAGCGCCACAAACCAGTTCTTTATCAATGTCAAAAAGAACGATTTTCTGAATCATACGGCCAAAACCGCCCAGGGGTGGGGATACGCTGTGTTCGGAAAGGTCGCCAAGGGACATGGGGTCATCAATAAAATGAAAGGCGTTGCCACCGGCAACAAAGGCCCCCATGCGGATGTTCCCCTTGAAACCATCACCATCATCAAGGCGAGTGTGGCGGACGAATAGAAGACTGCGAACGTCCAACCTTTAACATCCCTTCGATGTTCAATGTTGGACGTTCATTCGCATATCCATCAATACAAAAGGCGCTAGGGACTCAAGAAAACCTGGTCGCCAAAGGCAACCTGCAATGCTTCCGAAAGGGCCTTTGCGGTCGCCTCATCAGTCATCTCCACCATCAACTCCCCCTTAGGACCCACCACCAACTTTCCATACTGCCCCACAATATCAGCAATTTCAGCAGGTTCTCGGGTCCACCAGCCGCGGGTCCGCATAAGCAGTTCCCTGCCCTTCAGACGACGGGGGGTCACCAGATCGATATTCCTGAACCAGGCATCCCAACCGATTTGGGCCGGCGCTTTCAACACCGGACTCACGGGATCATGATAAATTCTGCAACGTCCGAAAAGACGAAGGGTGACCATGTGAAACGCTCCTCCTATCCCAGCATGTTAAGAAAGCAAGCCTCGTAAACCTTTGCATAATCCGCTTCAGTCAAAGCTTCACCCCGCCCGGCCCTCTCGCCCCAGGCCTGCTCAAAAGCCGTTAATGCCGAGGTGCGCACGTTTCTGAGCCTTTCATCGAAGCGGGAAAGCCCGGCCTGCGCAATCAATCGCTCCTGCACCGCTTCCATCCGTTTAAACACCCGCCGCATCATTTGAACGGCCGGATCTCTCCCAAATTCATCGGGCGCCATTATTTTTCCCCATCTCTCTTCCCGGCAATTTTTTCCAGAACTTCCTCAAGTTTTTCAAGTTTTTCCCCATAACCGGCCCAATCGCCTTCACGCAAACTGGCCTTTGCCTGGTTATAATAGTCAAGGGCCAGGGCTCCGAGATTCGAACTTTCAAGAATCTTTGTAGCGGCCGGCACATCGGTCTTCCCGGACGAAATCCCTTTTCCAAGCACACGGCTCAAAGCCAGGTCAAGGGTCCGTTCCATAGCTACCCGGTTGCCGACAGCCACAATCACCCGTTTCAACTCGGGCAGGGAGGCGGCCCGGGAAGGATCATCTCCCGATGACGCCGACCCCAGTTTTGACCTGAGTTTCTGAAGTCCCCCCGAGGGTTGCTCACCTGAAGAGGGTCTGGGCACATCTTCCTGCTTGGCCTCCAGGTAGATGGGTTCCACGTACACAAAAGCATCGCACACGGGGATGGCCAGAAGGTTCCCGCGAATAACACGCGACCCCTTTTGATCCCACAGGCTCAACTCACTGGAGATATCGGTCTGCTGGTCCACCCTGGCCTCAATCTGCATGGGTCCGTAGACCAGCTTTTCCTTGGGCAGCTTGTAAACAATCAGACGTCCGTATTCGGGCAGATCGCTTCTGGCCGCCAACCATCCGATCATGTTGTCCTTTTTGGAAGGGGTAAAGGGGAGCATCAGGAGAAATTCCTCTTTCTCCCCTTCGGGCAATTTAATGATAATATAATAGGGCTCCAGTTTCTGTCGGCTGTCGCCGTACATTTCATCGGGAAGCTGCCATAAATCTTCCTGATTGTAAAAAACCTGAACATCTTCCATATGATACCGCGTATAAGTGGCCGCCTGGATATGAAACAAATCCTTGGGGTAACGAATATGGCGTTTCAAATCTCCCGGCATGTCGCCAAAGAGTTTGAAAAGGTCGGGGAAAATTCGGCTGTAGGCCCGGGCAATGGGATCCTGTTCGTCCAGACGATAAAAACCGACATCCCCATTATAGGCGTCAATGACCACCTTAACGGAATTCCGGACATAGTTAAGGATGTTCCGGTCAAAGGGGCTGTAGCTTCGGGTAGAGTAGGGGTACATGTCCGACGTGGTGTATGCATCGAGTATCCAGTAGAGTTTCCCTTCGGAAAGCACCATATAGGGATCCCTGTCATAGGAGAGAAACGGCGCAATGGCTTTGACCCGACGCTTGATGCGGCGGTTGTACATGATGCGACTTTCAGGCGTCAGATAGTTGGTGAAGAATATCTGGGGATCCCGGAAACTGACGGCGTAGAGGAACCGCCGGATGAACGAGTTGACGGGCACCCCCCCCTTGCCCTGATACACGGAATAAACGTTTTTATCGCCTTTTGGAAAATCGAACTCCTTGCTGGTGGTCTTAACCAGCACATACTGGTCCGTCATCTCGCCGTAATAGATCTCGGGCCGGTCTATTTTTTGCAGTCCCGCCTCACTGACGGGGGGCAGGTCCTTGATAAAAAGCCTTGGCAGCCCTTCACGGGTGACTTCATTGACCGGACTTGCGGCCAAACCGTAACCGTGGGTGTAGGTCAGATGACGGTTGACCCAGGTATTGGCCTGGGCCGGAAGCTTTTTCACCACCAGTTCCCTTGCCGCCAGCATGAGCTGGCGGTACTGTCCCTCGATCATGTAGCGATCCACATCCACATTGTTGAAGTCATAGTAAAGTCTTATGGATTGAATCTGCTGGTAGGTCTTGAGCAACGGCCGTTCATCCCAGATTCGGATATTCTGCATGGTGACCCGCTGTTGCTTCACCTCTTCCAGGCTCAAATTGTCATTGACCTCGAAGCTGACCTCCTTGATCTTGTTCAGGTTGTAGGCCTCTCGGGTGAAAGCGATATTGTGGGAAATATATTGAGATTCCTTTGAGAACTCATTGGGTTTCACCACCACCTTCTGAATGGTCATGGGCAGAATGCCGGTCAACACCAGTATGGAAGCCACCCAAACCCCTCCCCCAATCAAAAGCCGTTTCATTCCGGGTTTGAAGGCATTGAAAAAAAGAAGGGCGGCAAAGGCGATGGATATGACAATCAAAGCTTTATACGCCAACACCTTCACATGCACATCCGTGTAACTGGCGCCGAATGCGGGTCCCTGGGTTGAATACAACAGACCATAAATCTTCAGCCGGTAACCCCAGCTCAGCAACAACACCATAATGCCGGCCAGAAACGCCAGGTGTCTGCCCACCCCGGGCGCCACTGAGATTTTGGGAAGCGATGGGGGTTTTCCTTCCTCCTGGGTAATTTCACCCACCAGTTGCAGCGCCCCGTTTTTCAAATACCAGATCAGGGTCAACCCGGCGGCAAACAGAAAAAGCACCAGCAATCCGTTCCGGATAAACGCATAGAATGGCAGGACAAAAACATAAAACCCCATATCCCGCCCAAAGATGGGGTCATTTCCCCCAAAGGGCTCCTGGTAGAGATAGCGCAGAACCAGATCCCATTTCAGGGAACCCTTGGAGGCCAGCACAAAGCTGGCAATGAGGATCAGGGCCAGAAAGAGGACATTCAAGGTTTTAATGGAAACGCCCATCTGGGCCGCATAACCGGCGCCCTCTTTAAAAGGGCTTCCGGAACCGGGAGCCGGACTCAGACGCCTGGCCACATGGAGATTAACGGTAATAATCAGGATCAGAAAAATCCAGACGGCCGCGCCAAACCCGAATCGGGCAATCATCATGGTCCGAAAAACCGATGAAAAGCCTAAATTTTCAAACCAAAGCCAATCCGGATAGATAGACACCAGGGAAAAAGCCAACAGAACGAACAGAAGCGCGCAACCGATCCATATTTTTATCTTCACATCAAAACCCCATATATCTCATTGAACTTTAAAGAAAACACCCTTGAACAGGTGCTGATGATTCCCCAGCCTTTTTCAACCGACAAGAAGATTGACTTGTACCCTTATTGCCTTATACTGTCAAATGGTATCGGGTTCTCGATTCGGCAAAAACAGGTTGACAATCCGGGCATAAAAACTATATTACCAGATATGAATATATAATTTTAAGAGGAGCAAAAAAACGATGAAAAAACAACAACGGTTGCAATGGATTATTACCATCCTCATAATTGGCGCCATTTTCTGGACGACAACGCCCATTTCCATGGCGCTGACAGCCGAGTCCCCCACCCTGGCGGAAACCTATCCCGACTATGCCGATGGGATACTAAAATCCGCCAGGCTGGTCAAGATGGATAAGGGTCTGCTCCTTCAGACCGACCGTTTCAAAATCCAGGAGTCCTTTGTGAAAGGAATATTGGCGCAAATGGCCCCTGAAGTTCGGAAACAACTGGAGAAAAACATGCTGTTTCTGTTGGATCAGGAGGTTATCCAAAGACTGATCAAGGAAGATGCAGCGTCCATGGGTATCGCAACGGAATCCGCCGATGAGAAAATGTTTCAAGCCTATATCGATCGCATCACCAAGGATGTAACGGTAACGGAAAAGGCCGCCAGAACCTTTTACGATGAAAACCGGGATATGGTCGGCACAATGCCCTTTGATCAGGTGAAAGGCAGCATTGAACAACTCTTAATGGAGCAAAAAAAACAGGCGGCACTGGAAACCCATATTCAAGAGCTGGCCCAAAAGAGTCACATGAAAATCAACGGGGACTGGGTCAAAAAACAGGTGGCAATGGCCAGGGACAACCCCCTGGACCGTGCACGATTGTCGGGGAAAGCCACCATGGTCCAGTTCAGCGCAGCGGGGTGTGGCCCCTGCGAGATGATGAAACCCATTGTTAAAAAACTCAAAAAGAAATATGCCGGCAGCATCAATGTGGTTTCTATCCCGGTCAGGGACAACCAGATGCTGGCGCAACGGTTCAACGTCCGCGCCGTACCGGTGCAGGTCTTTTTCGACAAGGCAGGCAAAAAAGTTCATCACCACATGGGCTTCATGGCGGAGGCGGATATTGTCAGTCAGTTGAAGAAAATGGGGGCTATTTAGGGCCTGAACGAAAACCTCGTTCAGGGATGGTTTTAAGTTTTAGGTTTTAAGTTTTAAGTCAAAGACAGGGAGGATTACCATGAGTTCAAAGCTGTTGGTCGTGATTGCCACTTCGGATAAGGAAAAGGCGTTAACCGGGTTGATGTACGCCCACAAAACCCTCGAACAGGGGTGGATGGACCAGGTGAAAGTCATTTTTTTCGGTCCGGCCCAACGTTTGCTGGTGGAAGACGAGCAAGTCGGGAAACTGGCCGGGGAAATCGGCGCCAAAGAGCAACCCATCGCCTGCAAGTTCATCTCCGACCGCGACGGCGCCACCGAAAAAACCGAAGCCTTGGGGGTGAAGGTTGACTTTGTGGGAACCATCATCTCCGATTTTATCAAGGATGGGTTTGTCCCAATGGTCTTCTAAAACGGGCGCAAATTACCCTTGTCGTTCGCTGCTAAAAAGCGCTGCTTGAAATATTGTCCGCCGTTGACGTATAACATAAGTTATGATCTTCATTGAAACCTCCACCTTTATAAAAGAAATCCAACGGCTGGTTCCGGATGACAGCTATCGAATGCTTCAATCAGCATTGATGCTGCGTCCGGATGCCGGAAACTTGATACGTGGTGGAGCAGGTTTGCGGAAGGTACGTTGGAATCTTCCAGGTTCTGGAAAGCGAGGGTCTTTGAGGATAATCTACTATTGGGACGCTCCGGACATCATATACATGCTTTTTCCATATCGAAAGAACGAGCAAGAAGAACTTACGATGGATCAGATCAAACTGCTCCGTGGAATGGTCAAGGAATTGTTATCATGAAAAAAGAGCATTTTGAAAAGTTGGTCGCCAGCATTCAAGAAGCCGGCGAGATCAAGGCGGGGCGCAGGGCGCCAAGCCGAATGTATGAAATCAAGCCTCCTGAAATCAAGTCCGTACGAGAGAGGCTCAATGTGTCACAAAATGAATTTGCGCTTATGATAGGCGTCAGTGTTCGCACCTTGCAGAATTGGGAGCAAGGCAGAAGAAAACCGGAAGGTCCAGCCAAAGCGCTGTTGCGCATTGCATCAAGGAATCCCAACGCTGTTCTCGATGCTCTACATACAGAATAGGCGCCGGCAGACGAACGCGCGGATGGAACAGGAATCATTGGAGGGCTCTTGGAATGATGGATAAGAGGTATGAAATAATCATTTTCTGGAGTTCTGAGGACAATGTATATTTAGAGGAAGTCCCTGAACTTCCCGGCTGCATGGCCGATGGCAAAACCGACACGGAATTCGATGATTTTCGCGTTACAATCATCGGCGCACGGTCCTTGCAAACTTTTTCCATTGTTTTCGCAAGATTTTGCCTTGCCGCCGTATAGGTAATGGCTTCCATATTTTTCATCCTCCTGTACAGATTATTGTACATATTGATGCCGGATTGTCAAGCGGTGCACCATGAACCACCACGGTGAATTTGTTCTAACGCTAATCCATTGATTTGTTTGAATTGATGTGTCCTTCATAAGGTTTTGATATCAAAGGTTTACAAATAGAACAAATTTGCCCTGCATGAACCACGTTCCGCAACCGTTCAATAAAATCGCCATCCTTTTGAGAAAATTTCTCAAAAAAGAGCATCATCTCTCTGATGGAGCCGTTCTCTTTCTTCAAGGCCGCCTCAAAGAGTTCAAAATGCCGGTGGTATAACGCCACGGTCAGCAGGTAGGCATTGTTTAACGGCGCCTCCCCGAAATGAACAAATTGGGGAGTCTTGAGCTCCGCTTTCAGTACCTGGAATCTATTGCGGTAACCCGTAAAAACCTGTTCCCTTTGCACCAGTTTTTCCCCATAGTCCATATCAAGTTCGTAGAGCCTTTCCAGTTCAAGCATCAGAGCGTTCAAAAATCGGGAAAAGAGACGCTCATCGGCCAACGCATTCCGAGCCTGAAGTGTAAAAGGATGGTCAAGCCCAAAAAACTTTTCGAAAAATTGAAAAGCCCCCACCTTGCCCACCAGGACCGCCAGCCCTTCGTTAAAGGCGCCCTGACCATTGACGTAAAGGGTCGCATGGGTCATCTCATGAAACAGGGTCTCCACCAGTTGGAGCGTACTCCCCTCGATGAGATTCATGGGGACGGGGTCCTGGAACCACCCCAGTGTACTGTAAGCGCCGGCTTTCCCCACAAACACATCCAGATCTTCACCCAAAAGAAGCTTTCGTTCGTTTTTGGCCTTTTCCAAATCAAAAAACCCCAGATAGGGCATGTTCCCCACAATGGGAAACCACCATGTTTTTTGCGAAAAATGATCCTTGGCGGAAGCGGAAACGATGTAAATGGGATTTTGGTCCGAATGGGGGTAAACGGTCTCATAATTGGTGGTTTTCCTTAACCCCAGTGCCTGTTCCCCGAATGCCTTGATTTGCGCCACAAGCACGAGGTTCTTCCGTTGCGCCGGCGTAAAGGATTGCGAATTTAGCGCCTCGGATATGGGCATGGCCCCGTTCAACAATTGTATTTGTCCCTTGGCGACGTGAAACAGGTAGGAAAGCCGGCATCCTGAACCCAACAGCATGAGGCATACCAATAAAGCAGCGCCGAAAAATTGGATGGGGAACCGTCGTTTAAGCATTTACTTGTTTTAAAATTGATTAATCGCTTCAAATGCGATAAACATTCTTGACCATTAGATAATTGTAACATATTTCATGAAAGGTGTATATTGCCATGAAGAAAAATCGCCTTACTGTTTGTGCCATCTGCTGCATAATAATCTGCCTCTTTTTGGCTGCAACTCCGGCAAATGCGGAAGTCAAACCCGCGGAAATCAAACCCATCAATCCATCAAAAATAGGTGATATCAAAAAATTGATTGATTTGATCAAACTGGAGGAAGTGGTGCTGCTGGCGGCCGACAGCACGCTCGAACGTCTTTTTCCAATTCTCAAGAAAGCGACAGCGCAAAACAGCGAAGTCATTTCCGAAACGGTCTTTGCCATCCTGAAGGGCAGTACCCTCTCCCTGGTAAAGCGACAAATCTCGGCGGAGGGGACTTATGGACAGGGTTGTTCCCCTTTACGACAAGCACTATACCCATGCCGAAATCCAGTCTCTGATCCAATTTTATGAAAGTCCCCTGGGACAAAAAGCGGCGGCACTCAGACCTCAGGTTGCAAAAGAGAGTATGGTCGTGGCTGAGGAATGGATCCGTTTCCTTGAACCGTTGCTGGTTCAGGCCTTGGCGAGAAGCCTTGAAAAAGAGGGGTATGCGGTTGTCAAAATGCCCCCCGAATCAAAGGGAGGGAGATGAGTTCTTTAACAGGTCCATGCGTAAGGGTCCCCTAATCACGTTTCTTTGCCTCATATTCCACGTCAACCTTGTCTTTGGAACCGGACCCCGTTTTCAGGAAGGCGGACGGAATAATCACTTTAACGCTCGTTTTCCCTGAACCCTTAATGTCATTCAACGGAATATTTTCGGTATACAGGGTCGACATGCCATCGAGGATTGTCTTGGGTCCGCTGAGTTGGATTTCCGGAGGGGTGAGTTTGGCGCCGACAAGATTCAGGTCCGAGGGGAGTTTCCCCACCCAATCCGCCTGTATGGGGAACGTTTTTTGGGTGCGCGTATCCAGGTTTACATCCACCACCATGGGTCTAACCTCCTTTAAGGAAAGGCCGGGGGGAATCGACAAATTGTCGTTGGTAATAGAAAAGGTGTTGGTGCCGGCCACGGCCTTGCCCAGATCCATCTTCACCCGGATCTGCTCGGGTCGGATGGATTTCAAAAGCGCCCTTGATCCTCGGAGAAAAAGACGAACGGAAGTGGCCGACGTGTTCAACAGTTCCATATCAGGGTTCCGATTGGCATACTCCACGGGAATGTCAAAGGTCTTAATGGCATCGAGCCCCCTGCTGATACTGAACCAAACGGTGGAAACAATAAAAAGGGAGACAATGGCTGCGATCCTCAGCTCAATTTTCCGTCTCTTCAAAAACCGACTCTGGTTTTCCCGGATTCCCAGATGCTCCCTGAGGGCCGCCACAAGTTGCGCCCTGCCGTTAATATTGATCAAATCATTGCCTCGGGTGATGGTAACGGCGCCTCTTTCCTCGGATACCACAATCACCATGGCGTCCGTTATTTCCGACAATCCCGCCGCGGCCCTGTGACGTGTTCCGTAAGCGCTGGGAAAGTCTTTTCGATTGGAAAGGGGAAGAATCACCCCGACCTCCACAACGCGGTTTCCCGAAATGATGGCTGCCCCATCATGGACCGGGTTATTGGGCCAAAAAATGCTGCCGATCATCTCCGCCGAAACTTTGCCGTCCCATGGAATTCCCCGCTGAACAACCTCCTCCAGGTCCTCCTTTCCGGGCAACACCATGAGGGCGCCGATACGCTTTTTCGCCAGGTTGAAAACACTTTCCGTGATGATCTCCACGGGGGTTTTCATGGGCTTTTGGTGCAGGCCCCAGAGGATCGTCCAGATATTTCTTGCCCGGAAAACGGATCTGATTTCGTTCCTGAAAACAACAATAACAATCAGCGCGGCAACGGCGATAATCCCCTCCATCATCCAGCTGGTCAGGATGAGCCCCAGGGATATGGCCATTCGTTGCAGTATCCAGAGGCACGCAATGCCGATCAGCACCCTGAAAGCATCCGTTCCCCGAAAAAGCGCATAAAGGCGAAACAGGATATAACTGTTAAGCCCAATATCGATAATATCCTGCCATCGAATGCTGGATACAAAAATCAGAATTTTCTGTAACACCAAAGTTACTCCGTTACGCTGAACCGCAGGGTTTTAAAAATTTTACCGTCAACATCCGTAATTTCCACCCGCCAAGGACCCACATCCCCATTGTGTATCGTCATTTCGCTGAAACTGGACCACTTGGGCGGTTTGAGGGTCAACTTCACCATGGCATCGGGCTGATCCCGTTTGAACCAGTTATGCTGGACAACGGTTTTTTCAGGCACCGGGTCGAAGGCGGTAAAACAGGTTGCTTTGCCGATTGCCACACTGAATATGATCGCTTCATTCCTGGGTTCCAAGTCTTTCATGGCCTCGCACATGACCGCTTTTTGCAGGGTTAGAACCGGGGGATTTTCGGGGGTCGCGGGTTGCGGTTGCACCTTCGCCTGAGCATCCTCATCGGCCCCATGGATATTCCCGGCAAAACAGAAAAGGATCGCGGCAATCAGGAACAGAATCGTAATGGTATTTCTTATTTTTTTCATGTCAGCCTATCTCGAGTGTTCGGGAATTACAGATCCAGGTCCAAAGGCCCAACCGCTTCAAAATGCGATGGACGCTGGTTTGGACGGTTATCCTTGTCCAAAAAGCGGGCCCAAACTCCTTCCACATAATCGGGATAGTTCGAATAAACAACAGTGCCCGTAAAACATGAGCGTTAGTATATCAAAGGCGCTCGGCATTTTCAATCAATGAAAATCTTTCGCCGTTTTGCTTATGGACTTTAATCGGGTTCTGTGACACAATTTTGAGGTATCAGGATGCTCAGGAGAAGAACGTAAACCATATTTTCAACCAATCCGACAATAAATAATAAAGGAACACGAACCATGAAGAAAAAAAATCTCGTCTTTCAATTTAAAATGAACCTCAAGGAAATCGAACCTCCCATCTGGAGAAGAATTCAAGTCCCTTCAACCTATACCTTCTGGGATCTGCATGTGGCAATACAGGACGCCATGGGCTGGCTCGACTGCCATCTGCACCTTTTTCAAATCAAAAAACCGATGGCCAAAAAAACCACTGAAATCGGGATACCTTCGGATGATCATTTTGAAGGCGAACCGAAAGTGCTTCCGGGATGGGGGGAAGATATTGCCGACTATTTTGTGGAACCCGGGAAAACCGCCAATTATGTGTATGATTTCGGAGACGAATGGGAACACGAAATACTTTTTGAGGGGATTTTATTAAAAGAAAAAGACGTGTCGTATCCACTCTGCCTGTCAGGGTCCCGTGCCTGCCCCCCCGAAGATTGCGGCGGCGCTTATGGTTATCATGATTTCATGGAAATCATCAATGATCCGGCACATGAAGAGTACGACGCCATGATGCAATGGTGCGGGAGAAACTTTGATTCCGAGTCCTTCCGAGCGAAAGACGTGATCTTTGACAACCCCAAAAAACGCAGGGAAAAAGCCTTTCCCGATGGAAAGAAGGTCTTGTAGGAGATGATGCCATGAGCCGAAAAGCACCCACCCGAAAAGAGGCTTACACCTTGAAAGGCACACCTCAAAACTTACAGGAGAAATGACCCCAATTGTCTCTCGATGCCATCATTATTGCGGAATCAGGCGATGCGGGTTCCGCCGATATTCTCCATCAGCGGTTGCGGCTGAACGGCAAGGTCGCCACCATACAGGTAATCTCCAACTACCTGAAACACAAGGGGCGTGTTCTCCCCCCCGTGGAAGGAAGCGGCGTCATGAACTGGGGCGCGGGATACCGGCTGAACGGCATCTACCTGCTCAGCTACCTGCAAAAGGGCGGCCTTAAGGTTAACCTGATCGACCGCTATTTCAAAGACAGGGACAAGTTCAAGGAAATGCTCTCGGAAAACCCTCGAGCCATTGTCATTTCCACCACCTTTATTCGCAACAAACAGACTCTGAAAAAGGTTGTAGAGGATATCCGCAATCTAGCGCCGGATATCTTCATTATCGCGGGCGGTCCCTATGTAAATTTGTCCTACCGGATGCTGGAACGATCCCGGGAAGCGGATTATGAAACGGATCTTGCCAAAGATGATTTCCTTTTTTTTGAAAACGAACAACCCCGGGTTGATTTTTACATTACCGGCCTTCAGGGCGAAGATATTTTGCTGGCGGCGTTACAACGGATTCAGCGCCGGCGTCCCCTGGACGACCTGCCCAACACCGTCCGTTTCGACGGAAAAAGGTATTCCTTTTCAGAACAGAAAGATTACATTTTCGATAACCTGAACACTTCCATTGACTGGGAATCACTCCCCGAAAAAATCTTCAACACGGGGGTGATCCCCTTGCAAACCAGCAAGGGATGTCCCTTCAAATGCGCTTTCTGCAACTTTACCAAAGACCGCAGGCTTATGTTCATCAAAAGCCTGGACCGGCTGGTAGATGAACTGAAAGCGGTTTCAACGCACGGGGTCCGATTCGTTCGTTTCACGGATGACAATTTCAGACATGGCAGGGGAAATCTCAACACCCTTTCCCGTCGCATCATTGCCGAAAACATTCCCGTCAAATGGATGACCATGGTTCGGGCAAACGCACTGGAAGGCGTTGATTTTGAACTGCTGAAGCAATCCGGCTGCATTGAAGTACTGCTGGGCCTGGAATCGGCCGACCCGCAAATATTAAAGAACATGAACAAGAAAGCCGATCCCACCCTGTACGCCGGGGTGGTGGAAAAACTCCTTGCCGCAGGGATTGATACATCGTGTTATTTTCTGTTCGGTTTCCCGGGAGAAACAGCTGAAACGGTTCAAAAAACCCTGGATTTCATGAGACGCATTGAATTTCCGGATCTTCCGGGAACCCTCTCATGGGCGCTTTTCCCTTTTAGTCTCGCGCCCTTGAGTCCCATTTACGAACCTGAAATGCGGCGGAAGTTTAAGTTGATCGGCTATATGGACAGGTGGGAACACCCTACCATGAAATCAACGGAGGTCATGGGACACATCAGAACCGTTTCTTCGGCCCTCGACCACTCCTGCCCCATGTATCGAAACGATAACCTCAAAATGCTCCATGATGACCTTTCCTCAGCCGACCGAAAACAATTGTTTCTTACCCGTCACCGCCTTTCAAAACAGGCGGCGGAGAAGAACCTTTCCGAAGCTGAAATCATAGCGGCGTTTGCCTTCCTTTTCCCCTGGGCGTAATTTTGATAACCGGCGCATCATCAGTTGACATCCACCCCCTTTTTCTGTAAGAATTTGAGCCATGAAAAATGGCTGTCAACCCGTTTTCGGAAAGGAGTTTTGGTATGGTCCAGATGTTAAAAAATGCAATCGTCTTTATGGGAATTCTGGCCCTGCTGGCCGGGTGTTCATTTTCCTACTCCAGCGGCACATCCAGCGATTCGAGTAAATCCAGTTCCAACTCTTCCACCTCATCCAGCGCATCGGACACGGATCAGAAAGATGCAAGAACCACCTATATGAGCGATGTGAGTACCTATACCACCAGCGCAGCAAAGGGCGGCAATGCCGACGATTATATGAGTGAGCTGGGCAGCATCGCGAAGCGACATGGCATCACCGATTGGGAGCGGAACACCGACACCTATAATGCCATCGGCACGGGTCTCAGACGGGCCGGCATCACACGGGAAGGGGTCAAGAACGTTTATTTCATCCCGGAACTGGCCGCAAAAGAGAAAAATGCCCTTGTCCTGATTCTTGAGAGCTACCAACCCTGATTCACACAGGCTTTTGAGATACAACAGGGATCACAAACCAGCAAGATGCCCGGATTCCCGTAAATTCGCTTTTGTTGCGTTTTTTATCGGGATCATCCTCGTGGAACAGATGTGGCTCCTTCGGCTCATTCCGGCCGAAGCGGGCCCGGCATCATCTACGCCCCCACCCTTTCAATTTATCTATATCGACGCCAACGTAGGCGGCTCCAGTGGCGGGCACAGCGCTCTGCGCATCAACAATACCATTTATCATTTTCAATATTTCCCCGACGGGCTTTTCAAACTGGTTCGAGAGCGATGGCCCCATTTCAGGTACATCTATAATGATCTGGAAAACCGAACCCTTTACCTGGCGCATCTTCAGGTAAAGGCCCACGACATCCTGACCATTCGAGAACACCTGGACCGACACTATCTGATTCAGGAGGCCCACATGGCCCGCCTGGCAAAACTAACCGCCGACACCCGGCTTTTAGATGATCTGAGCCATGGCCGCCGGCAAATGCCCATTATCGGCGCAGGTCTATTTGCCTTTCAAGAACCACCCGATGAAATCAGTATTCAGCTTCGAAACCGGGTTATCGACGCCTATGGAGAGGACTATCTGATATCCGCCATCAAAACCCTGGACCGGGACCTGGCAAACATACCGATCACCGCCCCCAACATAGACAATCTCAAAATCACCAATGACGCCTATCCCACACCGGTATCGTCCCTCTCCAAAAAATATGTTGAAAACCGACTCAAAAGAGCAGCCCTTTCCGTATTAAACCGGGGCATCCCCATCCGGAAAGTTGAATTGATGGACATGGACCATTTCCGCCGCCCCGGGGACCCGAAAGGATTGACCCAAAATGAACGGAACAAGCTTTCCGCCTATGCCGAAACGCTGAAGGCATCCGTCATCCACCTGGTCTCCTCCAACAGGCCCGACTGGGGATACCCCCTGCTATTGGCTGCTGCCCGTTATCAGGCGGTCATGGGGTCCCTTAAACGCAACCGGCTGCTTCTGCTGGACCCCTTTCCCGAAGCCGCTAAATCCGTATCCGCGAAAACAGTACAGGGAGACCCCACGGTAACGGCCCGACTGGCCGATCGTGCATGGCGCACCTACTGGAACATCCGCCGGAACACCTTTGCCGGGAAAGTTGTGGAGGAAAGGACCTATAACGGATTGGAGGAAAGTGCCGGTCGTTTTGCCGAATTGGAAAAGGGATGCAAAACCGGCAACGCCATTCGGGTAGCCTACGGTCGACTGATACCGTCCCGTTCAGGGATGGCGCCCCTGGCCGCCCCCACTGTTTCCCAACAGACCCTCAACACGTCCCTGAACGGCGCCCGTTTAAATCGAGATATCTATGATAACAAGCTGAAGCACTGTTACCCATATCACCTGATCACCCATAACTGTGCCACTGAACTCATGCGAAATCTCAATGCTTCATTTCAATCGGAAACCCGAATCACAGGCGCCCTGGGGGGAAACATTGCGCCGGGAAAAGATTTCAGTTTCATCCCTTTCCACCTGTTTGACCTTGTGAAAAATCGATTCCGTATCGAAAAGGTCGAGGTATTGCCCGGGTTCAGGAAACGGATGCTGGCGCGTATGACACAAAATGAACCCCAAAACACGGATCTCTATTTCCGGGAGTGCAACACACTGACCTCAACCCTCTATCATGGCGCCAAAGGGGATACGCCCTTTATTTTTTTTACCGACGATGTGGTCTGGCCTCGTCCGCTCTACGGCGCCATCAATACGGCTTACGGCCTGCTGGCGGCAACCCTGGGCATTTTTACCCTGCCCGTAGACGGCGGTGAGTTATCCCTGAACGGCCTTAAGGGATGCGTGTACAGCCTGCCCGAACTATTTTTTTTCAATATCCGCAAGGGCAGCTTCAATTATGTGGACGACCCCGCCGATTCCGAAATCAAAACATTGGAACGGTCGGCCCCGGCCTTTGACCGGCGTGTATCGCCATAAAATATGACGTTCAGTTTATCCAGAAAGTCTCCACCTCATACCTATCAATATTTTTGTCTTTGGCAACAATCAGAAAACTATTTTGGTTAGCCTGAGCAACCAACAGCCTCTCAACTGGATGATTTGAATTGACAAAGCGTCGCCATAATTATACATTGTTTATACTTTGAAGGATCCAGGAGGTCAGGAACATGGAAGCGATTCTCAGGAAATGGGGCAACAGCATTGGGCTTAGAATCCCAACGGGGTTTTTGGCTGAACTTCAATTGTCTGAAAACTCGACGGTTGATCTCAAGGTCGAAGACGGCAAGCTCATCATAGCTCCCAAGCAGCAAAGAAGAGAATGGAAATACTCGCTCGGGGACCTGCTCGGAGGCGTAACCGCAGAAAATATCCACCCCGAGACAGATTGGGGAACTCCCGCTGGGGAGGAGGCCTGGTGAGTCAAAATGGTTTTTTCCCAAAACGGGGTGATGTGGTCGGAGTCAATTTCGATCCGGTGAAGGGCCATGAGCAGGGAGGGCATCGGCCCGCGCTTGTTCTCTCCGCTGACGAATATAACCGGATTGTGGGTCTTGCCATCGTGGTTCCAATCACACTACAAGCAAAAGGCTACCCCTTTGAGGTTCAAATTCCCCAAAAACACAAGGTCAAAGGGGTAATCCTTGCCGATCACGTAAAATGCATCGATTGGCGAAGAAGAGACGTGAAGTATTTTGATACCCTGCCTGCACAAGTGCTGGAAGAGGTCGAAGAAAAGCTTGGCCCACTGATCTTTGCGTAAAGGACCGTTCCTGATCCCAACATTCATCCTTCACGATCGCATCATAATGCGCTCTCAAAGATAACAAAATCTCAAAAATCAAATATCTGTGCTCCTAACCCAGCAAACGAAATCGTTCACCATCCGGTCCATCCAAAACCGTATTGATAAACCGCATCATATAGGGCTCACCATCACGGTCAATAGCTTTTGTAACCGCCAGCTCTATTAATCGCGGCAGAAAATAAGACATTGCCGGTGCGTTCATGTTCGGCACGGGGCCCCAGGCAATTGTGCCCACATCATCTGCGAGGGGCGTTAAAGAAAGACTCAACTGGCTGCAAATCCTTCACTTTTTATTTGTCGCACAAAAAGATCATCATCGTTTCCAGGGACCATTTATATTTGACCGCCTCGGATAACTATGGTAGCATCATTACGTCATTTAGTTTTTCACTTTCAAACTTCTTGAGGAGCTTCTCATGGAAAATCAAGTGGCGAAGTTAAAGTTCAAGTCTTATGCGCTGGAGTATTTCCGGAAAGTGGAAAGTACAGGTAAACCACTCATCATTACAGACCGCGGTAGGCCGGTCTTGAAAATTGTTCCCTACTCCGAAGAACCTCTTGAAGTGCTGAAAATGCTGAGAGGCTCGGTTATCGAATATCAAGATCCCACAGAGCCCGTTGGGCTCGATGACTGGGAGCTGTTGAAGTGATCCTATTGGATACACATGCATGGATCTGGTTTATCAGTAACCCGGAACATCTTTCGAAGACGGCAAAAAAAGCGATTGATGCATCCATTCCTCAGAAAGGCCTTTTTATTTCCTCCATCAGTACATGGGAGGTAGCGCTGCTGGTTGCTAAAAAACGGTTGAAATTTGTAATGGATGTCACAGATTGGGTTACTCAATCCGAAAACCTGCCGTTTTTTCAGTTTGTACCTGTTGATAATACCGTAGCAATGAAGTCAGTCAACTTGTCCCCTCCGCTCCATCAGGATCCGGCTGATCGGATTATTATTGCAACCGCTATGACCTTGGGTATCTCGCTGGTTACCAAGGATGAAAAGCTCTTGAACTATCCCCACGTAAAGACCATATGGTAATGCCCTCCCATGGAGCGAAGCTACCGGTTCCTTATCCACGAAGCACCTGATTGAAATAGGGAGTCACCTCACAGTCACTCCCTATCACCACATGATCGGTAAACACGCACCGATTGTCTGGATTATGCCGCCTCGGGCACGTCGTCAAGCGGAATGCCAAGCGCATCGGCAACCCCCTTGCCGTAAGCCGGATCCGCTTTCAGGCAATTGCCGATGTGGCGGATCTTGATCATTTTGGGCGCATCCCCCATGGCCCGGGCGGTATTTTCGAAAAGCACCTGCTGCTGCGAGGGACCCATCAGCCGGAAGAGATTCCCGGGCTGGGAGTAATAATCGTCGTCCTCGCGATGATTAAAATGGTCGGCAGCCCCCTCGAGGCTCAGGGGCGGTTCCGAAAAATCGGGCTGTTCCCGCCACTCGCCATAGCTGTTGGGCTCATAACCCAGGGTACTGCCGTAGTTGCCGTCCACCCGCATAGCGCCGTCCCGATGGTAGCTGTGAAAGGGGCAGCGGGACGCATTGACCGGGATCAGGTGATGGTTCACGCCAAGCCGGTAACGCTGGGCGTCGGCGTAGGAGAAAAGCCGTCCCTGCAGCATCTTGTCGGGGGAAAATCCGATGCCGGGCACAATACTGGCCGGATTGAAAGCCGACTGCTCCACCTCGGCAAAATAGTTCTCCGGGTTGCGGTTGAGTTCCAGAACACCCACCTCCATGAGGGGGTAGTCCTTGTGGGGCCAAACCTTTGTCAAATCAAAGGGGTTGTAGGGACAATGGGCGGCCTCTTTCTCAGCCATCACCTGAATGAACAGGGTCCAGCGTGGAAAATCCCCCTTCTCGATGCTCTCGTACAAATCCCGTTGATGGCTTTCCCGGCACTTGCCGATCATGACCGCAGCCTCTTCATCGGTGAGGTTTTTAATCCCCTGCTGGGTGTGCAGATGAAACTTGACCCAGAACCGCTCATTGTCGGCATTGATGAGGCTGAAGGTGTGACTGCCGAAGCCGTGCATGTGGCGGTAGGAATAGGGAATTCCCCGGTCGCTCATGGTGATGGTCACCTGGTGCAGCGCTTCCGGCAAAGAGGTCCAGAAGTCCCAGTTGTTGCGGGCGCTGCGCAGATTGGTTCGGGGGTCGCGCTTAACGGCGTGGTTCAGGTCCGGAAACTTCAGGGGATCACGCAGAAAAAATACCGGGGTGTTGTTCCCCACCAGATCCCAATTCCCCTCCTCCGTATAGAATTTCATGGCAAACCCTCTGATATCGCGCTCAGCATCCGCCGCCCCCCGCTCGCCGGCAACCGTGGAGAAACGGATGAACAGATCGGTCTTCTTGCCCACCTGGGAAAATATCTTGGCCTTGGTGTAGGGGGTAATATCGTGGGTAACGGTAAAGTCGCCATAGGCGCCGGAGCCCTTGGCATGCATGCGCCGCTCAGGGATGACCTCCCGGTCGAAGTGAGCCAGCTTCTCCAGAAACCAGACATCCTGCAGGAGCTGTGGACCCCGTGGTCCGGCGGTCATCACATTCTGGTTGTCGGCAACGGGAGCGCCGGAGTTGTGGGTCAGCTTCATTTTCTCTTGATCCATGATTTTCCTCCTGTCTTAGATTTTCATAAAACCGATATTCTTCCAATATCAAAGGATGTTAACCTTCCGGCCCCGAAGGTAATCCTTCAACTCCCCAATTCCGATGAGCCCAAAATGAAAGACCGATGCGGCGAGCAGAATGGTGGCCCCCGCTTGAACAGCGTCATAAAAATGCGCCAATGTTCCCGCACCGCCGGAGGCCACAACCTCCGCCGACACAGCTTCTTTGATGGCCCTGATAACCGGCAAATCATAACCGGTCTGAACACCATCTCCCGCCTTGCTGGTGGGAAGAATAACCGGTACGCCAAAGCCGTCTACGCGCTTTGCCCATTCAACCGCGTCCGCACCCGTAGGCGTTCGTCCGCCATCAATATAGACTTCGTAACCGGAGGGCATGGCTTCATTCTGATCCACGTCAATGGCCACTGTCACCTTATCAGCGCCGAGCGTTTTCACAAGTTCGGGGATCAATTCGGGCTTCCGAAAGGCGGCACTGCTGATTGACACTTTATCGGCCCCGGCGCTCAACACCATCTCGGCGGATTTCAAATCGGAAATGCCTCCGCCGACAGTAAACGGCACAGTGGAGACCTCCGCCACATTTTTAACGACCTCGACCATGGTCGCTCTCCCTTCCACCGTGGCCGTAATATCCAAAAGCGCCAGTTCGTCCGCGCCATTTTCACAATAGGCCCGTGCGCATTGAACAGGATCGCCGGCATCTCGAATATCCACAAAATGCACACCCTTGACGACCCGTCCGTTCTGCATGTCCATACACGGCATAATTCGAATCGGTTGACTCATTTTTGGTTGCCTCCTTATTATAAATTAGAGAAATCAAATTTTCATACACCACACAACGATAGCGTCTGAATTTGTCATGCACCTTTCAGGAATTTGATGGCGTCATCCTTCTCCTCAAGAGAAAAGCCTCTCATGTCCATATTCTTAAATAGTTTCCCTTCAAGATCCGCAAGATGATGGACCCATTTCTGAATCCACATCTTCCCCTTCTGCAATTTAAAAATCAACAATTTTTATTTTTCCAGATTTGCATTGACCTGATCCGTGAAAATGGTATGTTCGCGAAAAATTGAAGTCTGATGCAATTCCGGCAATGAGCGTTACAATGGAACAAAAAACCACCCCCGAACTAAACCTTGTGATTCTGCCAAACGGCACGCTGCATCTGGAATGGATGGATACACAAGATACCATCCCCGAAAGCAGCCGGGTGTTACAGAACGAAATCCATACCCGGTTTTCCGACAAATCCGACCTGTGGCTCCTTTTCTTAGGGTTTTCCGATCCACAGATTCCACTTCACCCTTCCCTTGATTATTGGCGGCGTTTTTCCGGATTGTTTGCCGCAAAATTATGCCGGATTCCGGAACTGGAATCCCTCCGCCACCAGGTGAACATCCCCGTAACCAAAGAGGATTTGGAAACCCATCTGACCTGGGCGCCCATGATGACCGGCGTGGCGTATCTCAAGGTAGACCTGCTTGAAACCGTGTGGATCCGCTTAAACCAGGCCTTTTCCCAAGCCATTCAATCTTACAACGGGTCCGTTGAGGACTTTATCAGGACCTACAGCCCCAATGTTCATCTGGTGGGCAGGGTCTTCTTTCACCTGGTAGAAAACAAAAGCAGCGACTATCCCTTTGCGTTCATGGCCACCTACACCACAAGATTAAACCGACAGGGAAAATCGAAACATCTCCCCCTCAAGCACGCTTTACAGGAATATGAAAATGATGATGAAAAACTCCTGGAACTGCTCGCAACGGTGCATACAGCCGAAAAAAGAAGCCCGCTCATGGGAGAGCTCCTTCAAACCGGCGAGCTGTTTCACCCCCTGGGCTGGACTTCCAGGGAAGCATTCACTTTTCTTAAAGAAATCCCCATTTACGAAGAATCGGGCATTTTGTGCCGAATCCCCAACTGGTGGAAAGGAAAGCAGTCCGGCGTCCGATTGAATTTCAGCCTGGGAGATAAAAAACCCTCCTTGGCCGGGATGAATGCCATTTTGAGTTTCGATGCACAACTGTTTTTAGGCGGCGCCCAGATTTCGGAGGCAGAGGCAAAACAGTTACTGGCGGAGTCGGACGGGCTCGCCTTCATCAAAAACAGATGGGTGGCCGTAGACCGGGAAAAATTGACCCAGACCCTCGATGCCTATGAAAAAGCCAGGGGCATGATGGAAAAAGAAGGGCTGACGCTGTCCGAAGCCATGCGGATGCAACTGATGCCGGAGCGATTTCTGGGGTTAAGTTCCGAGGAAATTGATCATGGCATCTCCAACGGCAAGTGGTTGGAATCGGTAATTCAGAAGCTGGCGGATCCAGCCTTGGTCCCATCGATCAAACCCCACAAGACATTCACCGCCAAACTCAGGGGTTATCAACAAAAGGGATTGAACTGGCTCTACTTCCTGCATTCCCTAAAATTCGGGGCCTGCCTGGCGGATGACATGGGGCTGGGGAAGACCATTCAGGTGCTCGGCTTCTTGAATATCATAAAGTCGGATCTTAGGAAAACCGGTCAGTCAAACAAGGCCAGTCTGCTCGTCATACCGGCCTCCCTGATTTCCAACTGGGAAAACGAAATCAAGCGATTTTCACCCGACACCCGGTTCTTCGTGGCCCATCCCAGTGCCGGTCTTAAAAATGGTGCGGGTCTAAAAAATGGCGGCCCTCCTGAAAATGGTGCCGGTCTTAAAAATGGCGTTCTGCCTGAAAACCGGGACCTGGATGCATTCGATCTCATCATCACCACCTATGCCCTGATTCAACGGTATTCGTGGCTTCAGGATCATACCTGGAACTACGTCATTTTAGACGAGGCCCAGGCCATCAAGAATCCCGGCACAAAACAATCCAGAGCCGTCAAAAAGCTCATTGCCGAAAACCGGATCATCATGACCGGCACCCCCATCGAAAACCGGTTGTCGGACCTCTGGTCCCTGTTTGACTTTCTGAATCCCGGGCTTCTGGGAAACGCCGGGGAGTTCAAGAAATTTTCAAAAAAGCTGAACAGTGATGCATCGGGGTACGCCAGACTGCGCAACATCATCAGCCCTTACATTTTGAGGCGACTCAAGACCGATAAATCGGTCATCAGCGACCTCCCCGAAAAGGTGGAAATGAAGACCTATGCCCCCCTTGCCAAAAAACAGGTGCTGTTGTATGGAAAGCTTGTGGGTGATATTCGAAGATCCATCAAAGAAGCGGAGGGGATTCAACGAAAAGGCTTGATTCTTTCTTCTCTCATGAAGTTCAAGCAGATCTGTAATCATCCGGATCAATACCTGGGGACCGGCGGGTTTGAAGAAAAGGAGAGCGGCAAATTCCAAAGGCTCCGTGAAATCTGCGAAACCATCTATGAAAAGAGAGAGAAGGTCCTTGTCTTCACCCAGTTCAAGGAAATGACCCAACCCCTCCATGATCTCCTTTCAGCCGTTTTTCATCGAGAGGGGTTGATTCTGCACGGCAGCGTCGCCGTGGGGAAGCGAAAGAAAATTATTGAACAATTTCAAAGCGCGGACTATATCCCCTTCATGGTGTTATCTCTCAAGGCCGGTGGGATCGGTTTAAACCTGACGGAAGCGAACCATGTGGTTCATTTTGACCGGTGGTGGAACCCCGCCGTGGAGAACCAGGCAACGGACAGGGCCTTCAGAATCGGTCAGAAGAAAAATGTGGTGGTACACAAGTTTTTGACCCAGGGCACGGTGGAAGAGAAGATTGACATGATGCTGGAGGAAAAATCCAAATTAAGCCGGGAAATCATTGCGAGTACCGGTGATGGTTGGATCACCGAAATGAAAAATGATGAACTCCTGGATATGTTTAAACTGTCATTGTAAATTTTCATTTTTAATTCACAGGGAGACGATGATGAGTTATTGGAGCTACCCCCCTTATGTCAGCGTAGCGGAAAAGAGAGCAAAGGCCGAGAAAAAACTCAAACAGCTCAAGAAAAAAAACCCCCATATCAACCCTGTTGTGATCGAAGGCAAAGCCATTGCCAAAACCTGGTGGGGAAAGGCCTGGAACAAAAACCTTGAAACCTATGCAGACTACAGCAACCGCATCGGCAGGGGGCGCAGTTACGTTCGCCATGGGGCAGTCCTTGATCTTCAGATAAGCGCCGGCAAAGTTGATTCGCTGGTCCAGGGATCAGAATCAAGACCCTACTCCGTAACGATCCAAATCGAGGCCATGGGAGATAAAACCTGGCGGGACCTCAAGACAGCAGCTGAAGGGAAGCTGGAATCATTGCAGGAGCTTTTGGCGGGAAAATTTCCAAAGGCCCTGGGGGAAATTTTTACCACCCGGGGAAAGGGGCTTTTCCCCTCCCCGAAAGAAATTGCGTTTGACTGCTCCTGCCCGGATTCGGCCACCATGTGCAAACATGTGGCCGCCACCCTCTATGGGATCGGCGCCAGACTCGACCAGGACCCGGCGCTTTTTTTCAAACTGAGACAGGTCAAAATGAAGGACCTGGTTTCAGAGGCGATAGAAGAAAAAACCCGCGAATTGCTTGATAAGGCCAGAAAGAAAACCGCAAGGGTCATTGAAGATTCGGATCTTGCGGATGTGTTCGGCATCGACATGGAAAGTCCCATCGCCCCCGAAATGAAAAGAAAGAAAACCGGGACGAAAACAGCGGGGACAAAAAAACCATCAAAACCCATACCAAAGGTGAGCAAAACCAAAGTTTTGGCTTCAAAATCGGCGAAGAAAGCCACCCCAAAAAAGACATTGCCGGAAACCAAAACACCCCAAACGCTATTTGAATCGGTGGTGGAGATTGTGAGAGACAGCCAAAAAGGCGTTACCGTGGCCATGATCCGGGAAAAAACCGGACTTGGCGAAACCCAAATCCGAAACGTCATCTACCGGGCCAGACAACAGGGGAAAATCAAGAGCAAGGAACGGGGGGTCTATGTTTCGGGTTAAATTTTATGATCGGCATGATCGTTACATCCCGGTTTCCCGATTAACCCATTGCTTCAAGAATAAGATTCTCAGTATCAATCAGGGAATCGGCCGTAAATGCGAAGAAAGCATCAATATCACCCCTGTCCGCCGCATTCAATGCGGCAAGATATTTCCGACGGTCTTCGCTTTTGATAATGGCAACGGGATACCCTTTTTTGATTAAAATCAGATTCATCAGGATTCTTGCCCCGCGACCGTTGCCGTCGTCAAAAGGGTGAATTCTAACCATATTATAGTGGGCGATCGAACCGGTAATAAGGGGATGCCTGTTTTCCATATTTTCCTCAATCCACCGGCATAAAATTTCCATTTCATCGGATACATGAATCGGATCCGTATAGAAATGAATCGTTCCATCCGTTTTCAAAACATGATTCGGCAGAACTTTGTATTTTCCGGGATTCGCCGGTTTTTGCACTTTCCGACCGGTTTCATCCATGGCAGGCGTAAATTTTACGCCTGACAACAGCAGTGCATTGATTTCTTTGATCAGTCCCTGGGAAATGGAACGATTGTTTTTGATGACGTCATAAAGCCAGTCAATGGCCTCGGCATGATTTCTGGCATCCAGGAAGTCCTTGAAAGGCTTTCCTTCAACCGTCAAACCCTCTTTCAAAAAGAACAGGGTTTCACCCCTTGTCAGAGAACTGCCCTCAATCGCGTTGGAATCGTACGTCCAATCAACACGCAACTTTTCCTGAATTGCAATCCAACGCTCCTTATGCAAAGACTTTTCACGATCAATCTGAGCCTTCAAGTCATCGATTGCAATTAATAACCTTTTGATCTCAGGCTGTTCTTCCTTAAAATCGTAATAGGTATGTTCCATATCCTTAAAACCTTTTCTAATGAAGGAAGATTTATATCTGTTGAGATCTGAGTCCCAGCATTATCCCAATTTTTCAAGCGTCGTCTTTGATCTTCCTTTTATGGCAGATATGATATCCCGTACAAAATCATTTCGTTCATATTCGTTTGAAAAATTCGTATAGGTTTCCTCAATCTGGTGAATGATTTGATGACAAAAATCCGTTAATTGCTTTTTTAGAACCATAGGACGTACCCTTATCTCGACCGCAAATCTCTCCCAGTGTCTTTCCATTATCCATTTCGGCCTGTTTTCATTCCCTATTTTCATGGCAAGTTTTTGAGACAAACCCTCATAAATATGGGTACAAAGCATATCATAGAAAGGCGCTAATCTTATTTGTTTTGAGTGATACAAAAAAGATAAATTTTTAGCATGGGCATCCATATTTCCGATCAAATAATTAAAAAACACCCAGTTTAGAAGCTGCTGCATGTCCTTAATCGGATTTGCGGAATATTTGCGGACCAGGTCAAAACATTTCTTAAGATCGGGACCGCCATCGGCCTGATACTTCAATTCATGAGAAAGCCCCATGGCCTGACAAAAGTCTTCCTGGTGCAAACGGATGAGGGCATCATTATCAAAAAATCGATCATACCGTTGGACCCATAGTGCTTTTTTGTGCTTTTTTTCGATAATTTTAACCAAAGGAACATTGAGATTTAAAGAACCGGCAAGCATCATGCAAAAACACTCATTTTCAACGGAGGAGTGGAAATCAGCCATACCCGGTTTCAAAATACAATTACTGGGGGCGCCGTTTAATGGGATGCTGAATACGGGGTTTTTATAAAAAAGAGCCAGTTTGTCCTGCGCTCCCGCAAGCGATATGCGAATACCTTCTTCACCGGCAAGTAAAGGGCGTTTGGGAATATTTTTTATCAGATCAGCCAATTGTTCTTCCGAGAGAGGCCGATACTGATATTGATCGCAAGATTCGGGCAATATTGACTCGGGAAGCAGCGTTATGGCGCCGGCACATTCCCCGCCGAGAAACTTGAGAAGCAGGAAATCATTTTTTTCAGAAACGCCAAGCCGCTTGGCGATTAAAACCCTGGCAGCAGATTCCGGCAGTAAATTGGCAAAAAAAGGTTTCACTTTATGATCGGGAAATTCGTTATCCTGCAAAGGAAGGGAAATGGATAATGGAAAAGCGTCAGGCGCCCCAAGCCATTTTTCAGCGTATGAAAACGAAAACAATCGGTTGTCGTCCAGATTGAGAATACCGACCAAATTTTGATTAAAAAAAACATTGAGTCTTTCCAAGGTCAACTATCTCCACGTTTAATCAGGTGAAGTTCAAGACCCAGTCCGTTCAAGACTTCAAATATTTTACCGATTTGAGCGGTTGCCTTCCCTTTTTCAAGCTCCAGAACAAACTTTCTACCCACATCCGTAAATTCTGATATCTCTCTTTGGGTTAGCTTTAAATTTCTGCGCTCTTTGAGAATATATTGACCAAGTTCTTTAGGATTATTAATTTTTGTTGAAGGTTTCAACTTAGCGCCCCTGCAAAAAATTGCCGATAGAGGACTTTTATCATTTTTTCAAGGCCATTTCAATGAAAGGTTCCTGATCGGGGACTTTATCTCTATTTCGCCACGATCCCGGCCAGCCACAGGGTCAAGGGTGGATAAAAGGTGATGATCAACAAATCCACCAGCAGAACCGCCAGAAACGGTAAAATCCGCCGACTGATGGCCGTGAGGCTATCCCCCGAGATGGAGGCGGAAACAATCAGGCAGATGCCCATGGGCGGGGTCAGCATGCCGATGGCCAGATTGGTCACCACTATAACCCCCAGTTGAATCATATCCACCCCCAGGGCGGGGGCCATGGCCGTGATCATGGGAACCAGAAGAATCAAAGCCGCGGTGGTTTCCACAAATGCCCCGGCGATGAGTAAAATGACGTTAATCAGCAACAACAGGCCCACGGGATGGGTGGTGATGCCCAACAGGGAACCGGCCAGGCGAGCGGGGATATCCTCCATGGCGGCAATCCAGCTAAAGACCGATGCCGTGGCGATGATAAACATGACAATGGCGGAGGTAACAGCGCCGTCTCTGAAAAGCGGAAAAAGGTCTCTGAGGGTAATTTTTCGGTAAACCAGCATCCCCAACCCCAGGGCATACACCACTGCCACGGCAGCCGATTCCGTAGCCGTAAAAACCCCCATCAGAATGCCGCCCAGAATAATCACGGGCGCGCCCAGTGCCAACAGCGCCCTTTTAAATCTGTACCCGATTTCCTTCAGGGTAAAGGCCCTTGTAGCCGCATACCCCTTTTTACGTGAAATAACGGTTGCCACCGCAATCAGGGACGCGCCGATAAGGATTCCCGGCAGGATACCGCCCGCAAAAAGACGACCGATGGAGGCGCCGGTCAGAAAACCGAAAATGATCATGGGAATGGACGGTGGAATAATGACGCCGATAGAACCGCCTGAAGCCTGAACCGCGGCGGCAAAATCGGACGCGTAGCCGGATTTCTTCATGGCCGGGATCAGAATGGCGCCCACCGCGGCGGCATCAGCGGCGGCCGAACCGGAGATGCCCGCAAAAAACATGGCCGAAACAATGGTGACCGCCGCCAGTCCGCCGGGCAACCATCCCACGAGGGCGTCCGCAAAATCGATAATTCTACGGCTGATGCCCCCCGCCTCCATGATGACCCCGGTAAACATGAACAGGGGAACCGCCATCAGGTGGAAGGAATCCATGCCGCCGAACATTTTTTGCACCACCATCATCATGGGGAAATCTCCCTGTATCAGAATCCCCAGCAGAGAAGCCACGCCGATGGCAATAGCGATGGGAGCATTGATGGCAAAGAGGAACAGGAGGGATAAGATGAGAATCTCAGTGGTCACGGCGTTCCTGGACCAAGTCCTTCAGCAGAAAATGAATACAATGGATCATCAAAATAAAACCGCTGATGGGGACGATGCCGAAGACGATCCATTTGGGCAGATACAGGGCCGGGGATATCTGAAGCCGCACAAAATAGGCAAACCGGCACCCGGAAAAAATCATGACGAAAAACAGGCTGAGAGATGCCAGGTGAACCGTGATGATGGAAAATTTCCGGAGAACATCCGGCATTTTTGCTTGCAACATATCGATGCCGGGGTGGGCCTTGCGGCGATAGGCCACCGAAGCGCCCAGGAATGACAACCAGACCAGGAGATAGCGCGCCAGCTCCTCGGACCAGAAAAGGGAATAATTGAACGCATAGCGGCACAGGACCTGAACGGCCACCACAAGGGTCATGGTAAAACCGAGCCCGAACAGCAGATACTCCATCCAGAGGGTTGGCCCCCAGAGACTGCCAGATGGCTTTGTGAATGGCGGAATTCATGACCCTGATTTTAAGGCCTTTGAGGTCATCGACGCTTTTGACCGGCCGTTTGCTGTTGGTGAGATTTCGAAAACCGTTTTCGGAAAAGCAAAGGCCCTTGAAACCGGAACTTTCAAGATGCTTCAACAGTTCGGCCCCCAGGGGCCCGTCCAGGATTCTGTCCACCGCTTCATAATTCTTAAAAAGGAATGGGTAATTGATCACCCGGGCCATGGGGTCGAAGGTATCAAAGGGCCCCCCGGTAATAATGGCCATCTGAATGGAGTTCATCTGAACCTGCTGAAGAATTTCCGTTTCGTTCCCCAGAGATGCCGAATGAAAGATCTTGACCCTGATGTCCCCATGGGAGCGTTTTTCGATGAGTTCCTTGAATTTCCCCGCCACAATGTTCTGGGCCGAACCGGGTTTGGTCACGACGGCCAGTTTGATGTTGATGACAGCCGCAACATTGCACACCGGAAATAGAAGGGCTGCCGTCATCAACAGAACGAATATTTTTTTCATCTTATGTTTCTCCTTAGCAACTAACCGTTCACGGTTTACGGTTGCCGGTTTACGGTTGAAAAACAGAGGATAACGGAAGATTAAGGAAACCCATAATTCATTGAAAAACCGTCAGAATACCGGAAATCACAGGCCCCTCTTCCACACACCGCAGCTGCTTCACAAAATGATTTCCGCCGCATCCCGGCACAATCAGAGAGCCGATGAATTTCACCAGCCTTTTCTGGTCGAGCGTTCGAATCTGATCCGCTTTGACCTTCAAATCCTTTGGCGGAATCTTTATCCGCACCCGCCGGGCAGCAATCGGCCCCTGTTCCCATCCCGACGTTCAATACCTTTGTGGAGATTGAGGTCCTTCCCGTCCTGAACCCCGGCCTGATACATGTCGGGGTCGATCTTCGCCCGCTGACTCCTGTAGCCGGACAATCGGGGGAAACGCATGTTTACAAATGACTTCAATGCCTTGTCTTCCGAACAGATCAGGGCGCTCATGGTCTGGTGCCCGTCATTATCAAAACCCCGTCGGACCATTGGCCCTCCCGCACGCTGCTTCATCCGCTCCTTCGCTTGATGATCCAATTTCTCATGGAAGCCTTTAATCACGCCCAGCCGATATGATCGCTTATTCCGGGCGCCCTTCCCCACTCGCTTTCGCTGATGGGCCTTCCAGAGGATCTCCATCTGGTTCAGCATGAAATAGTAGACATATTCCGCAATGCGGACATTCTCGACGGTCCCCAGCAGCTCAATGGTCCTGTAAGTCTGGCAATCCCCGGGGTCGAACTGGTGGGAGTATACAATATCGACAAAAAAATGTTCGTGAAGGATATGCCCGATCCGTCGCTGGTAGTTTTCCATCCGTTTCTTTTTATGATTGATGACGGCATAGGCAAATCCGGCGGCGCGATCCCGCTCAATGCGGTCGATGTTATACTTCTCAATCAGCTCATTGGCCTTTGTCATGGCAAGAAACGCTTCGTTTTCATTGGCCGACTGACCCAGGGATAAAAGTTTCCGCACCTTCTCCAGCATCCTCATGTTTTCCGATTCGATCGGTTCATCCCTGAAATCAACAATCTTACGGGGCAGGTCCCCACTTGCGCTCCGGAACGCCTCCGGCACGCCGATCATGTCACAGGCCCTGTCAAAATAGGGACCGTGTCCATCACTACTGTGAAAGACCTCCGAAACGATCTGGTGAGCCATCTCATGCTTGAACACATTGAGGGTGATATCCCACGAATGCTCCATGATGAGAACACCGGAGATTTTCATTATCCTGGCACCCACATGCCAGGCTCCCCACTCACTTTTCGAGTTCGTAATTTCAATAAAAGGCTTCCGGAGATCGACCCGGTACTGCCAGCTGATGGCTTCATGCTCAAGGTACAGTTCCGATATCCAGGCCCGCCTAAGCCCGACTTCTTCTTCTGATAATTGCACTCTTCATTACTCCGTTTGGCGATACAGCCGTTTTGATAAAATGCGCATGGAAAAATTTCCTTTTACATGAACGCACTTGAGAGTCAAGTGTTTTTGAGCGGGTCAGTTTATAAGTTCTCAATCTCATAGTGATTTTCTAATACAATCCGATGTCCTCTGCTTACCGAAAGACTTACCGCTGCTTGGGAAATCCCAAGTACCGCCGCCGCGCAACGGACACCTTATCGCCAAACAACCCGAGGATTGTCGTGTTCCGCCACTCCGCGGTTACCCTCCCCATAAGTACGCTACGCCCGCTGTAAGGATGATCACCCAACTCCTTTATATCAGATACCAATTTTCCCCAACCGTTTTCTCTATGCTCTTCGATTCCGTCTCCTTCTTGAAAATCTCTCAATTTTTGAATCAGCAGCATCTCTATCCTGACCATTTGTCCGGGCAAAAATAGAGACGTGATTCAGCTGATCATCAAGGGCCAGTGCAAAGCCCGTCACCTTCCTGGATTCCAGCCGGAAGTCGGTGCCAAGACCCACGGACGGCCAGCCTTCAGCGTCAGCCTCGAGGCTTTTTTCTGGAATTTGGTAACTTCGCTTTTGAGTGCCTTATGTTCTTTGTCCTGGTCATGCCAGTCGATGGCATCCAGGGCGTAGCTTTCAAGGTATCTCTCACAGAGTTCGCAGGGATCTCAGAGAGAAGCGGGTTTGGCTATTGCGTACACAGTTGACAAAACATGCAAAATGACTTAGTCTCTTTCGTAACCCTATCAAGGAGGTATTTACCATGGCCATACACGTCAGTGCCCGGGAGGCCCGAAACAGATTTGCCGACATTATGGGAAGCATCCGTTATGGGGGCGAAGAAGTTATCGTGGAGCGCTCCGGCCGCCCTATGGCTGCTCTGATTCCGGTTGACACTTATGAGCGGCTGGTTGCAGAGCGCCGCACCCGTTTCGAAGTGCTCGATCAGATCCGGTCGCACCTTCCCGATGTATCCCCCGAGGAGATTGAAAAGGACGTGATTCAGGCCATCGATGCGTTGAGGAGCGCCCATGCTGAAGGTAGTTCTTGATACCAACATCTTCGTAAGTAGTCTTCTATCAAAAGCCGGCAGTCCTGCCATGGTTATCGATAACTGGCAGGCCGGCCAATATCTTCTTATTACATCCCGGTCAATCATCTCCGAGATTAAGAGGGTCGTTGAAACCTCTCACATTCGGGAGAAATATGGCCTTTCCGACGACCTGATTGAAAGACTTATATTATTGTTAGAAAAAGATGCCATCGTTGTACCTGGCTTATCGGTTGTCGCAGGGGCCATTCCCAAAGACCCCACCGATGAGATGTTCCTTGCAGCTGCCCTGGATGCAAAAGCAGACCTCATCGTCAGTGGTGACCGACATCTTCTTGATCTGGGTGAATACAAACAGATCCCCATCTTCACTGTCCGGCAGTTTCTGGAATTCCTAAAAAAACAATAAATGCTTCATGACAACAGAGGCGTTTGACACATACGGGAAACCAGGGGGTTCGTCAGTTTATAAGTTCCCAATCTCATAGTGATTTTCTAATGCAATCCGACGTCCTCTACCTACCGAAAGGCTTACCGCTGCTTGGGAAATCCCCAGTTTCCGGCTTAACCCCTTTTTCACAAATTCCAAGTACCGCCGCTGCCCAACGGACACCTTGTCGCCAAACAACCCGAGGATTGTCCTGTTCCGCCACTCCGCGGTTACCCTCCCCATAAGAACGTTACGCCCGCTGTAAAGATGATCGCCCAACTCCTTTAGATCAGATACCAATTTTGCCCGAAACGGGTTCAAATGCACATAGCGCATCAGTTCCAATAGATATGAATCTTCCTGACAGAGGATTGACTTGTATCGGTTTTGAAACAGATGGCCATACCGCTTGTGTCTTCGGTTATAGTGCATGGCGTAACCGGTTAAGAGGCGTTTCATCACCGTAGAGATAGGGATAATGCCGGTTTTCAAAAGCAAATGGAAATGATTGGGCATCAGCGCCCACGCAAAACATTGTGTTTCCGTACCAGAAACAATTTTCCCCAACCGTTCAATAAAAAAATCTCGGTCGTCATCATCATCAAACCTTTTCGACGGCCTATCCCCCTGGCAATAACGTGGTGTAGCACTCCTGGGGCATCTATGCGGACTTTTCTTGGCATGATGACACTCTATACAAATGAAAAATGAAAAACCAAAACGTAACTTATAATCTGACGAACGTCCCATTGTCTTTTCCCGTGCGGGACGTCCCCGGGATTCAACGATTTTCTAAACTATCACCTTGCGACCGCCGATCCAGGTTGACAGAACCTTGGGATTATCCTTGCTCAGCTCCTGTACGGGAATCGAATAGAGGTCTTTGTCAAATACAACCATATCCGCCCTGTAGCCTACGTCAAGCAACCCTGTATTCTGCATGCAAACCGTGGCTCCGCTCCCTGTGGTAAAACCCCGAATAAGATCTTCCATGCTCAGCGGCGGATGGCTCACAGGGTCTCCGCCTCCGGTCAAACTGACCTCCATATTTGCGGTGGGCCCGCAAAACGGCAGTCTGTTTGAAGGGTAATCACTGGAATACGCCAGGATAATCCCGGCATCCTTGAACTTCTTGTAGGGGTAGGAAACTCTTCCGTGTTCCCCGTAGAAATCAATGAGGGTTTGTTTCATGAAACCCCAGTGCATGGCGGGCTGAACTCCTGCAACAATGTGATCCCCTAACTTTTTCATGCGCTCGATCTGCCCGTCCGTGACAAACCCGAGATGGTAGAGCGTATGAACACTGTTCAGACGTCCTTTTTTCTCCAGGACGGCTTCAATGGCCCCCAGTACCACCTCGACGGCTTCATCCCCCTGCACGTGGTAATGGACATCCAATCCCCGTTCGTCGGCTTTTTGTACGATTCTGTTGATATTATATTTTTCACCATAGGTGTCATCATCATACACGGCGAACAGGCCGTTTTCGCCAAGTGTATTGGCAAACGTCGTCCAGGCCCCTCCATTACCGGCCGCTCCATCCACAAAGAGCTTGAGACCCGCAAAGCGGACCATCTCGGTATCCTTTCCCATGTCCGCCAGGGCGTCAATCTCGTTCGCATCAAAGAACGTGAATGCGTAATTCACCCGAAGCGGCAGTCTTCCTTCCCGCTCCAGCTTTTTGCAGAGATCCGGTTTGAATATCCTGCCCATCGGCCCCCCCATCAGTTCCAGAATGGAGGTATAACCCATGGACGCCCACGTATTGAACAGGTTGATGAGGCCGCTTTCAATCATCGCATCCGAAATGAACGGAAAAATGGCCTTGTTTCCCACCAGGTATCCGGCGTTTTCCCGCAGCATGCCGGTGGGCACACCGTTTTGACGAACGATTTTCCCTCCCGGCGGATCAGCAGTATCTCCTGTGAGGCCGCTCTTCTTCATGGCCACGCTGTTTGCAATATAACTGTGTCCTGTTTGATCGGCCAACAAGACTGCCCTGTCGTTTATGGCCTCATCGATCCTTGCCAGGTCATCCAGGGTCCATGCATCGTAATCTTTCAGCATATACCCCATCCCCAATGCCGGCATACCTGCCGGAAGCTTGGCGCATGCCTCGGCGGCAACCCTGGCGATGTCTTCCGCTTTTGAAGTCCCGTCCAGTCTTATTCCACTACCTGCCACAACCGCCATGGCTACCAGGTGGACATGGCTGTCCATAAAGCCCGGGTATGCCGCACTACCTCCCAGGTCAACGACGTCCGCGTCCTTATACACGGCCGGATCCACATCCAGAGCGTGAACCTTTCCGTCCTTGACGACCATATTCCCCACTTTTCGTACAGGGTCCAGATAGATGGTTCCGTTAGAAAAGATTTGTACCCTGGCATCTGTTTTCTCATTCATGACTTTTCTCCTTTATTATGCGGCAAGCCCGTTGTGGGAAAGAGAAAGAGCAGGCAGAGCGCTCCCATCCCCAGAACCGACATACGGGCGGCGCTGAGCCGGGCCCGCTGGTTAATATACATCAGCTGAACCGCTTGCTGCTGCGGGACTTTGAGATCCTCAAGGAAGCGCCGGGCATCCTCGTTGCTGACAAACCGGGCCTCCTTGACGAGTGCAACACGAGCCTGGGTCTGGGGCCCGATGACCTTGTCCAGGTTTGTCTGGTGTTTGATTGACTGTGTAAGGCCTGCAATCAGAATGGCCCCCACGACGGCAATCCCCACGGCCTGCCCCACGTTTCTCGCCGTCCCCTGAACGCCTCCAGACTGCTCGGCAAGGGACTGGGGGACCGCGCCGGCAATCACCGCACTGAACTGGGAGGCAAGGAGCCCGCAGCCCACTCCGGCTAGAAAAAGTCCCACCAGCAGGCTCGGGTTTGTGGCAGAGGTTTCCAGGCCGAAGGCCAGCCAGTAACTGGAAAAGGCAAGGAGTATAATGCCCGCCTGGCAGACCCGCCGAGGGCTTACGCCCTTCAGGATCATGGGTGTGGCAAGGGAGAAGATCACCATGCCGACCGCATACACGCTGAACACGGCGCCGCTCTTGATCGCATCGTATCCCACGACGATTTGAAGGAAGGTGATGACCACGAACGAAAACGATCCCAGCACAAAGAATACCACCGCGTTCATGTAGAGGCCGGCGCGTACGGCCGGGGTCTTGAGAAAGGCTTGGGGCATCAACACACTGTGCCCCTTGGACTCACGGTCACGCTCCCAGGCCAGGAAGAGCCAGAAAACCACCGCGCTTCCCACCAACAAATAAATGCAGGGAGAGAGGCCAAAAATGGTAAAGGGCGCATGGATGGGGGTTGCAATCCCCCAGCTGCTGATCTGGACAAGTCCGAATATCAGCGCCACCAGGCTGATGGTCGCGAGAAGGGCGCCCACGGCGTCGAAACGCACGGCAGGCGCCCGTTCGTGCTCAGTCTTCAAACCGAACGTACCCAAAAATCCCAGGACGAACAGTGCGGCGAGGATCACGAATGCCCATCTCCAGCCCATCCCCACGATCACAAGGCCGCTGCCAATCGGACCGGCGGCGGCCGCAACGCCGTTTGCCGCACCCAACGCGCCGAACGCAGTGACCAGTTCACGCCCCTGGTAGAGCTTCGCCGTGAGGGCAAGGACAGCCGGGATTGCCATGGATGCGCCGAGGCCTGCCAGGACGCGGGCAACATACGTGAAAACGATTACGTCCGGGCTTGCCGCTGCAATCACTTCCCCTGCAACCAGAGCGAGCAACCCCAGCTGCAGGAGGCGTTTCCATCCCCAGAGCAGGCCTAACATGCCGAAGACCACCATGGTGGCGCCGGCAACCAGGGGATAGATGGCACTGGCTGTCTGGAGCGCCGCCACCGACGTGTGAAAACTCGCGACCATGGCGGAGATGGCGTTGCTGAGCGCCGTATTGTCCATGGTTGTTGAAACTTGAACCAGACAAAAGACAGAGAGAATGACCCACTTGTTGGATAAGAAACCCATGCGCACCTCGGAAACAGGATCGCCGGACGGGGTGGTCGTTATGGCTTCATCCTGCTTCATCATTTCATGAAATCGTTTCAGCTATATCATCCACTGCAAAATGACTGCGACATTTTTTTACGTTAGTCAACGACATCACAAAATCGCGAGGTTTTTGATGCCTTGCGTCCAAGCGGAATGGAGATCGAGACAAACACTGCGGCGCCCTCAACGCGGTTTTTCGCCGCGAACTCCCGGTAGCCGCGCAGGTTGATATAGGCAGGCCGGCCATTCATTGTGAACGAATAACCTATTTCCGGACCGATCGAAGCGATGCCGGACTTGAGGCCTTCGTCGGATGGTTTCGGACCTGAATCGCCCGATAGCTGGCCATAGACATAGCCCGCAATCCCGATTTGCCAATGTTCGTTCAGAAACTGTGACACTTCCCAGTCCAAATGTGCGTCGATTCCGTTTTGGTAGTTCGTATCATTATTCTCGAAGTTGTAGGTGAATCCCAGGACGGCCGAGAATTCGCGCCCGTTCTTCTGATCAAAATAGGTGTAGCCGCCGCCCGCATCAATTGCACCATGCCCGATGCCAATATAGGCCAGTCGGTCCGAGTTGTAATTGCCGGTCGGAATGTCACCGGTGACATAGGTCATCCAATTGTTGTTGCCTTTGGCCCAGGCCAGGCTCGCTATGGGGTATAAATCCGTAAAGCCGGTCACCGAATCGCTACGGCACAATCCGTTCATGGATCCTGTTACGGAGACGCTGGCGTCCACGCCGTTGTAGCCCCATCCGAATCCCAACCCCAACGCCAGTTGTCCGCCCCAAATTCTGGTCTCGGGTGCGTAGGTCGGATTTGCCAGCAGCAACGAAACAGTGGTATCCAGCCCGGCCGTCTCCTGCTTGCCGCGCCGCAACTCCTTGTCGCCTGAGGCGCTACCGTTGTAGTAGTAGGTCTGCACCGGCATCGACCATCCAGGAGAGGTCGGGACGGCGGCGAGGCTCGCGTATTGGCCCGAGAACCAGAATGGTACGCCGCCCTCATCGGCATATGAAGTGGAAGCGAAGCCAACAAGCGCCGCCACGATCTGCAAAATGAGAACGAATGGCCGCTTACCTTTCCGATTTGTCCGGAACATGTTTTTCACGGGCTGGTATTCATTTTGCCAGCCCCGTTACATCCTCATAAAAAGGCCCGCCGGTGATTGGGATGCGCAATAATTTGTCGTCTTGTACAGGGAGCTTTTTAAAGTCCACTATCCTGGGCACCAAGTTTTCATAGGTGGCAAAGTAAAACTTAATTAATCCTACAATCTGAGGCTGGGCTTAATCGAAAGCTATTGACCTGTACCCTATTTTCATCTCATTTTTGACCAACCGCCCCGTAAAGGGGCGGTTGGTCAAATCGGCCCCAAGTCAGGAATGCTTACCCTCGGGCAGGTCCCTCCGGATGCAAGGCCGACAGCCTCGTGATCCGTTCTGTTGCCTATTGACATGTAGCCGTGAAGTCAACATTGTAAACATTCACGCCGGAAAACGTAACCGATGTACTTGGTGGATTGAAGGTACACCCGCTTGAAGACGGGGTGACCGTATAGGTCCCGTCTTCGACTATAAAAGAATAATGTCCGAAGAAATCGGTGGTTGCGGTTTGAGTATTTCCAGCGGATGGAGTTAACGTAATGGTCACATTTGCCATACCTTTTTCCGTATCGCCGCTTACGCTTACGGTGCCGGAAATTATGGGGTTGCCACACGTGATGTTCACGTATGCCTGGGTATTCTTCTTATCCGTATATACCCAGAGCCCCTGCATGGCATCCGTGCCGACCTGGGCGACTTGACTCCCCGAAGAGGTCAGGGGAGGCGTGTAGGAATATTTCGTCGCGGTATACAAGACCGCACCAGTAGTATTATCGGTGAGGGTGAGTGTACTGGTTACGTTGTTGGGATCAAAAGAAAATGTTCCCGTAGCGTCGGTGCCGTCGTCCAGGGTCACGGAGATTTGCGTTGCGTTTGTTACGTTGCCTGTGGCGTTATTGGCGTCAGGATAAAACGCGTCAAGAGAAATCCTTGTGCCTTCCCCGCATACGGGATATGACGCCGCGTCAGGCTGAGGGGCATTCTGAGTCTGCATCCCAAAGCCATACTCGGCATAGCCGTTGGGACTATCGTTGCCGTTTTCACCCGCTGGATTTGAGGATGGTCCGCGACCAATAATAGTTGTTCCGTCTCCAATAATGGTAAGGGTGGTGCCATTTAGGCTGGCCTTTTCTGTTAATGACATCATTCCAAAATCGGCAATGGTGTTCTCCATAGTTTGAACGGTCTCATTCCTGCAAAAAGTCCCTGTGACGACCCCTGCAGAAACGTGCCCATTGGGAGTTATTGCAACAGCGTAATTATTACCCGAAACACAACTGTCATCGGGATCACAGCCCCAAAGCAAATCTATATAGCGAAAATTTAATCCGCACTGATCTCCATTCGCACACTCCCCCCCACCATAAATATTGCCAGAAGAGACATCGATCGCACCGGCCCCGTAAAGCGAATTCAACTGTATGGAACTCTGAGCAACATAGCAGTCACTGAAGCCACATGTACATATATCTTTGTAATGATGATCGCAGGAGCCGGCGGAGGCTATAGTATCTGGTTGGTTAAAGAATGCTGAGATCGGCTCAATGTCCCCGATGAGTCCGTAATCTTGAGGATCGGTAAGGTATCGTATGTTGGTCAACCCCTCAGTCCCATTGTTGGTGGGAATATAAAGCTGAAGGACCGTCCAGTTGCCATTGTAATTGCATTCAGCGGTCAGGTAGTCGAGATTTGTAGTGTCGTTTGCGTTACTGACGAAAGTGAGGGGAAAGCACCCGCTCGTAATAAAATCTGTTGACAGGGAAACCCCCATGTCGGCGAGAAGCTTCGTTGCGTCTCCATTGCCGAAAGGCGCCGCCATTTGTTGAAAAGTGGTTATAGCGTTTTGAACATATTGGTTTTGAAAATTTGTGGCAAGCGTAGTCAATGCGGGCTGAAGATTTCCGGATTGATCTATTGTGGAGATATCAATATTCTCATAAATATCGCCTGGAGTCCCATCCTTTCCGGAATAGAAGGCTTGTACCGCCGGGCACTCCGAAGCAAACTGCAGGGTAAAAGCGAATACCGTATAGGCCTGCTGGAGAATGTTTGCTATGTCAAAGGCGGCCTGAACGAGACGCGTCCCGTAGGCGTAATAGTTTGCCACCACGTTGATGCCTGTGGCGGTCTTTAGATCCGTCATGTATTGAGACGAGTCCGTAATAAGGCCGTTAAAGGCGTCGACGGCGTTTGGATCCTGTGGTGAGGCCCCGTTCTGCGGGGAACCGAACAGCGCTTGCATTAAATCGTAGGCGTTCTGCAAAATGGTGTTCGTTCTGTTGTTTTCATCAAGATTGCCGTAGTTGTTGGAAAGGAAGTCACTGCTCGTACCGCACAGGTTTGGAAAATCCAAATCATAGTTCGGCGCGCCGAGGGTAGTATTCTGAAGATTTTCGATAAAGGTGGTGTAATTGGCGTTGAAAGTGGTTTCGACACCGGACAGTGCAAAAATCGTCGAGCTCAGATTGGCGAGGTCCGTGATATTCTGTAGCTGATTAATGGCTTGCTGGGACATCGACTTGGTCTGGTTTTGGTAGACGGTCGTCAAATTAGTGCTTATCGCGTTGAGTTGGTGTTGGATGCCCAGAAGGGAATTGTTTATGAAATTGGTCTCGTCTGCCTGTTTCTGTGATTTGCTTTGAATGCCGAAGGCGCTGTCAATGCCGTAAACGAGGCCCTTTCCCACAACTTTCTCGCACAGTTGCTTACCCATATCCAGGAAAGTGTCCGACACGGATCCCCCGAAGGAAATTCTGTCCTGCTGATCATTCCGGGCCATAACCCGGGTCTCGCCGGTCCCTGAGGTTCCGACCCATGAATTCCGCAGGGCTTGTCTGAATTCAACGTCATGAAGATTTCCGCTGTAGTTTCTGAAGGTATCCTGAGCGCTTTGTGGCTCCTGGGAGGGAGTGCTGTTGTCGCTGCTGCTACTGCATCCAACAAAGAACACCGTTACCACTACCAACAAAATGGTTAGTCCCCAAGATTTTCCCTTTTTCATGCTAAACTCCCTCCCTTTGTTCTGTTAAGACAAATGCCGTCATAGAGTTTTTGTATACGATCCGTATGTAACTTTAAACAGCCATACCTGCAGCCATCATACAACCCCTAAATCCCATGATCGTCCCAAAATGAAAAAAATTTAGGGATTTTTTTCAGAACCGATTTCAAGTATTATCCTTTTATGACCATGTTCCGATTGACCGGACGCAATTCTCCATATATATTCGACCGCTCGATGCATATGATATGGCTTGTAAAAATTCCTTTTGCGAAACAGGGAGATTGATGAAGTGACCGCTTCCTCTCTGGGTTCCTTGCGCGACATGAGCGTCCTTCTGGCCGAGGACGATGGGGCCATGCGCCAATCCCTCACCAGGACCCTGGGCTTGTTTTTTCGGAAAGTGCTGCCGGCCGAAGACGGCAGACAGGCACTGAAACTTTTCGAGGCGCATGCACCTCATATGGCCATCCTGGACATCACCATGCCGAATTTGAGCGGCCTGGAGGTGGCTGAAGCCATCAGGGAAGAGGACCCTGACCTGCCCATCATCATTCTGACGTGCCACAACGATTTTTCCTACATGCAGGCCGCGGTTCAGCTCAGGCTCATGGACTACCTGCTCAAGCCCGTGAGCGTGCCCTCGCTCGAAAAGGCCTTGAAGGGGTGTTTGAAACAAATGGAAGGGCGGAACCGTCTGTACGTGCATCTTGCGGGCGGTACGCTGCTTAATGTGGCAACCGGAACGGCAGTCAGAGATGGACAGATTCATCGTTTTACACGTAATGAGCGGCGTTTTTTGGAAATCCTGCTTGCGCGCAGGGGAAGCATCATTGAACCGGTGCAGATCTGCCTTGCCATGAGCGTGGAAAGGGATTTTACCCCCCAGGCCCTGCGCAATCTGGTCTGGCGCCTCAGGACCAAGATCGGTTCGGAGGCCGTATTCAGCTCCAGGGACATGGGATATATGCTGAGGTAAAGGGAAAAGCACTAAGGCGGGACGTACCCGCAACCCAACGTCGTCCCTTGGCTCGAAGCTGAAGGCTGAAAGCTGAAAGGCGGATGCTGGTGAGCTATCGCTTTGAGGTTTCGGGTTTCTGTGATCCTGCTCTGTGGGCAAGGATTTGCATAATCCATGAAGACCTTCAACATAAAGGGCCGTGGGAGGTCTTTACAGGATATTGAATAGCGTGTACTTTAGAAGCATTCGAACTTTTCCCTTTTGGATTCTTCTGGCCTTGAGCCTGTTCCATCCATTCCTTCCGGCGGCTGCCCTCTCTGAAAAGCCCAATGAAAGATGCTTTGATCTCGCAGAGCTGTGTGGGACGCAATCTCTTGTCCCCTGGATGGTGTATCTGCCGGATCCCGATGCCAAACTGACCTGGCGAACCGCCCTGGCTAGTGACCAATGGATGGGGATAAGCCGGCCAGGACTGGAGTATGGTGCTATTCCAGTCTGGACCCGCCTGCGGGTGGAGAATACGTCTTCCACGACTCGTTCGGTGTTGCTCTTCAACCAGCGGCCCATGGTCAACTACTTGGATGTAACCGTGGTGGAGAAAGGTCTGCCCGTTAACGAAATCCGGCTCGGCTTCATGGTTCAAGACGCCGGAGATGAAAATCTTATTGCCAGCCGCCTGAACTCCTTTCTCCTGGAACTGCCGCCGGGTGCCAAGCGAACCATCCTTACCCGCCTGCGCACCTCCGGGGGCCTGGAACTGGGCTGGGAGGCAGCCACGGTGTCCGAGTTCAGCCGCCGCAGCAGATTAGAGATCCTCACTTTGGGACTGAACCTGGGAATCATGTTGGCCTTGATCACTGCAGGTCTGATCTCGTGGGTCGTTCAAAGGCAGCCCCGTTTCGGGCTGTTGGCCGGTTACTCCCTGTTCTTCACCCTGACGGTTGTGTCGCTGAACGGCCTGAACCGAATCGTGAGCTTTGGCCTGCCTCCTGTTCTCTGGTTTACCGGCAGCTTTTTCTTTCCCATTGGTTCGGTTCTTTTCTGGATTCCTTTTACCAAATTCTTCCTGAAGACACGAACAACCATGCCGTTAACGAACGTCTGTCTGAATATCCTTCAGATCCTGCTCACCATATCCCTTTGTTCCTATCTTATCGGTCCGTGGGTGCCCTTTGTATTCAGGCTAAGCCCCTTCTGGATACTCTGTGTGCTGCTGGTGTGCGCCATTTCTATCTGGGCGGGAGTGGTGGGCGTATGGCAGAGACGGATGAACGGCTGGCTGTATCTCATGGGACACGCAGTCCTGTTCAATTTGGCGGTCCTGTTGGTACTTGCCTGTCTTGGAAGCTTCATTGGACATTTTTCCTTCATTCTGCTCATATACCCATGGATTATCGCGGCGCATGTAATCATTGTGGGAATTTCCCTGAACAGAATCACCGGACAGTCCCGAAAAGAGCTGGAGGCAGAGCGCCAGGCCACCATGGAACAGTCCCGTTTTGCTGCTGTGGGCCGGATTATCGGAATGGTTGTCCATCAATGGCGTACGCCGCTGGCCCGTCTGGGCACGGAATTAGCAGAACTCAATGCCTATTTTCAGCACGGCACCATTTCTGAAAGTAGATTGGCCCTTATTAAAGAAGAGCTCCTGCCTTCAATGAACCGCAATATGGATCATCTGATAAATGTCGTGGATGATTTCAGCCAGTTTTTTTCGGGATCCGGGAATAGGGAGAGATTTGATCCGCTGGTTGTATTGAATCAGGTGCTGGAGATGGCGGGAGGAAGGATCCATCAGTTGAACGTACAGGTAATCATGCCCGGGACGGATGAGCAGATCTTTTTGACTGCCCGTCCTTCGGTCCTGGCTCACGCACTCCTGGTGATTGCAGTGAACGCGCTGGACACTTTTGAAAGTCGCCGCACAGAGAATCCTCGCCTGATTTTTGATCTTCGAAAAGACGGGAACAGCATAAGGCTCATTGTTTCAGATAATGGCGGGGGAATAACCTTGAAGCCGGCAGAAAGGATCTTTGAAAGTTTTGTAAGCGACAAAGGCAAAAATCATATGGGTATGGGCCTGAATATCGCCAAAAGACTTATAGAGGAAATCCTGAAAGGGACCATAACCGTAGAAAACATGGGCCCGGGCGCCCGGTTCACTGTAACGCTGCCCGGGCTGTAACGATGAATTGCATTGGGGGGCATTCTGATCTGACAGGGCAAAAGGATCGGGTCCGGACGAAGGATTCTCTCTGCTATTGGGCTGCGGTGGAATCGGGAATGCCCATGGTGGATTTGGCGGGAAGATTTGATTTAACGCCTGCTGCCGCCAGCTATGCAGTTCAGCGGGGAGAGAAACCGGCAAAGGAAGGGGATTATCAACTGGAAGCTTGAGCAATTAATTACTCGAGATATGAAAAGATTGTTCAAACCCACGGCCACGACGGAACGTGAGTAACCTACAGCAGTGCTTCAGACCCGACGATGACGATTCCCAGGTAGCCGTCCACGGTGATCTCATCGCCGGTGTGAATCAGGATCGTTGCGTCAGGCACTCCTGTAACGCACGGCAGACCGTACTCTCGGGCAATGATGGCCCCGTGGATGAGCATCCCGCCACGACGTTCTACAATGCCGACGCACAGGGGGACCACAAAGGTCATGGCAGGTCGGTGATCACCAGATCGAATTGTTTGGGTGTCGATTCAAAGCGTTCCAGCGCTTGAATGCTATCACTCACGCTTGAAACGGTGGGCCGCCTTTGTGAAAAAAGAAATGCGAAACAACCATTCCAGGCCCCCGTGAATCATGTACAAAAGGAGCATGAAAACAAGAACCGTTGCCGTGGAATCCATGAAAGAGACAAACATAAACCGCCCCAGGGACGCTTTTCCCCAAAGCTGCAAAACGATAACGACCGCAAAAAAAGCAGCCGCCAGTTGAAGAATCAGGGTCCAGAGGCGGGACGCGTCACCGGTTTTGCTCTCCCTGCCCCACCGCATGCATAACAGAAGACCCGCAAGCGCCGCCAAAACCATATAAAGTCGGAAGATGGGCAGGGGAAGGGCGAACACCTCCATGAGACGGAAGAGCGCCAAAACGGTCATCAGCCCGTAAACGGACGCCCTTTTCCAGGATACATCCACGAGGGCCCCCGCAAGCCGCGCAAAGGAGAGCACGAAAATAATCATGGTCATCAGTTTCCACAGGGACGGTGCGCCTTCATATTCCTGCAGCAGCATGATCGCCATGCCGCCCAGGAAGAAACCGGTTGAAAAGGGCCTCTTGGCCATAAAGGACCAGCGGGTGGATTCAGAAAGGGACCGGCGGTTCCCATATACGGCTATGACCATGAAAAGGGAAAGAAGGAGTTGTATCAGCAGTATTCCATTATTTCTCACAAGGCGTTGCCTGTCCGGCCAGGCAATGGGCTCAAAGCCGTGGTTCAGGACGGTTTTGATTTCGGTTTTCAACCGGGAAACATAGTCGAAGGAGAGCATGGGCAGTGAGGCACTGATTAAGGCGCCCCGCCGTATTTCCGTGAGCAAGCCCGCCACTGCGCTTTCAAGGGCGTTCAACTTCACCTGGATTTGACCGGCCTCTTCCTGAAAGGCAAGCAGGGTTTCCAGCTGGCGGAGGATGCGTTGAAGCGCGGTTTCAATGGTGTCACGGGCCTGTTGAAACGTCGACCGGAGTTGAACGAATTCCCCCTCGGCCAGAAGGGAAGCCTCCCATTGCTGCCACTGTTCCTTTTCTTTCAGCCACTTTTTGCGCCAGGTACCGAGGGCGTGAATGGCCCGGCTGATGGGCATGCCGGTCTTTTCAAACGCCTGGTTCTCCTGTTCGACGGCCTGCTTGATTTCCAAAAGCCGGTTGAACCGGTAGTCTTCCGTCTCCTTGAGCCGGTTCAGTTCCCGGTGGGAAACCTCAACGTCCGCGTCGATTCTCTCGTACCGCTCTTTCGCGTCGGAGAGATCCGGCCCATCCTTGATCTGGTTTTCAAGGTCCGCCAGGCGGCTGTTCAATGCGGTTGCCAGTGGAACGATTTTGGCCAGGTCCGGTGCCGAAGGGGTCTGTTCTTTTGATGCACCGGTTTTTTGATTCACCGGGTTCGGCTCCTGGGCCCACAGTGGGCTTCCGCTACAAAGGACCATTACCGCCAGCATCAGCCCGAATATTTTTTTTGAAAGAGACATTAGTTACTCACCGGAAGGGTCAGCACGGGCGCGGCCCTCTGATCGGCGGCCGAGGCGATACTGACGGACCACAGGGTACGGACCATGTCGTAGAAACGTTTGGTGGGCGTATCGGTATCATGGATAAAGTACCAGTATCCCCGGTATGTTACGGATATGGCCGTCCCCCTGGGTTTCTCTTTGGACGAATGGATGCGGATGTCATTTCCGGCCAGGCCGGGGGGCCGGCCATCGGTTGCCAGGCCCGCGGAAAGGTGCGCCTTGGGCACATCAATGGATTCCCGAAGGATCTCGATCAGGTCGTATGTGGAACGGGTGGTAATGGCAACGCCGTCTAAGTGCTTTCCTTTGACGGAAAAATAGACCGGAATGACAATATCCGCCGATTCATTCGGCGGCATGGAAAGCCCCAGCAGATCCAGATATTCGCGGACCGGTTCCGTGTAGTGCGGCGCATAGGTGATGGTGGGGTTCTCCTCGTAAGCCAGGCCGGCGCTGAAAGGGACGAGTTCACCCAAATAATTCTGCGCTGGGCCGAATTCGGCTTGAACGGCGGCACTGGAGCCGAAACGGACGTTGGCGGCCACGCCGGTAACGGACAAAAGCGAAAAGATCTCCCCGTAGCGCCCCTTGACCAGGGAGAGGAGCATCTGCTCGTCTTCGGTTTTGTTGATGGCTTCATTGTAGTCGGCCCGTCCCATGCTGATGGAGCTGGGACCCACCAGGGCGCACCCGGAGAAGACGCCCGGAATGAGACAAAAGAGGGTCAGACGGAATATCCGTAAAAATCTTCGGTGTGGTCTCATTTTTATTTCTCCCGGAACATGCGGGGTTTCTTTAAAAATTATGAGTGGGATCAGGAGCATTAAGACCCAGAGGGTTCTTCCATACAGTTTTTTCATTTTGCTCCTCCTTTTGGATTGAAAGAAAACTAACCGTTATTCAGAAGGACCTCGGGACCGAACTCTTCATCAATATTTTCAACCTTCAAGATGGGCAAATTCAGTTCCGTAAGACCGTTCAACACCCCTGATAATTGCGATTGATCCATGAGACGACCGGGCAGCCATCCGCCCTTTTCCGGGAACGGATTTGCATCCCCGGAAAACGATCCGACCCGCTTTCTTCCAGCAACCCTTCCACCTCTATGCGATAGTTCGCGGCTTCCTAGGGGTGCAGATGCTCCTTTTGCTGTGGATCAGACATGGTTGAGGTTTCCCTTTCTTTTATGCTGGGGGAGTATGCGGTGCACAATCGTTGCATTGGATCATATGCGTTCCGAAGTGCCGGCACATCAGCCAAAAGGGAGTAAAAACGGAGTAGAATGGAGGGTTTTTTCGTTTCCGGAGGACTCAGTGCCTGTAGATTCCTTGGGAAGGTGTCCAGTCCGTGCGGCAGTCCAACACAAGGGCATTCTGAATCTCGTCCCAGAGTTCAGTACATTTTTTAGCGCCCCATTTGTATTGGAGAATCGCTTTCAAGGTCTGCAAACATGCCTTCCCAACATTGGGTTGCTCTTCACGATTTAAGCCTTCATGGTCATCCAGTGCAGATAGATAAAGGAGGCCATGGCCATGCCCCTGTGGCGCTTCGGGATCTTTAGAAATGTTCTGTTCCTTTCTTCGCTGATCAGCCAGATCCACCAAGCCTCCAGTCTGAGCATCAAACCGGCCCAACAGAACCCCCATGGCCCAGGAGAGGTTTTTAAATGCCTCGTCTTTTCGCTGACCTTCGTGGATGAGGCCCAGCTTCTCTTTGATTTTCAACAGGCTGTCAGGGTGAAGGCGATACTTACGGCTTAAGGCCAGAAGAGATTCCCCAGCTTGATAGGCTTCTATAAAGTCTTGGGGGATTGATTCTTGTTGGCCATCCCATTTAGGGAGATCAAAGGCAGATTCTCCGATCTCTTGATAAATTGCCTGGACGCTATCCGGGGAAAAATGCTGTAGCAGTTCCTTATCAATCTCATCCCGTATGCGAGCCTCTTCCACTTCAAACTTTTCTGAGCTCAGGTGCTGATATGTATATTCCAGGTTGGATTCTGTGGAGGCAAATAATTGGTCATACAGGGTTTCTGCTCGTTTGAGGTAGATGGTGTAGTCTGAAAGTTGGTCCAGGACGGGGAGGTTCTCAATATCCCCTACCTGATTATTGACAGTAGGGTTGAGAGATTGTGAGACATAACCTGATAAGTTAGAACTGAGAATCACCTGCATTTTTTCAGGGTTATCACAGAAAATAGAAGAACCTGAGACGTCAAAGATAGATTTGAATTTTCGCAGACGACATAGAAAGCCATTAGTACCAATGTAGCTGAAGGCTAGGCCTTGTTTGAAGTACTTATCTTGTGATTTTATTGTTCTTGACCCGGATGGCCACTTCAAAATCCCCCACTTGTGGCCACCCCAAAATCCCCCACCTGTGAAGGTGGCCATGTAGGATCTTGACCGTGGCATTGGAAAGATCTTCAGCGACAGAACGGTTACACTTTATTCTTTTTTCTTCCCTATGGCAAGTTTTTCTGCAGCCTCCTTTAGCCTGTAGCTTTTTCCTTCAAATTTGAGCAAATGGCCTCGGTGGAGCAACCTGTCAAGGATCGCAGAGGATGCGGCATTGTCTCTGAGCAGTTTACCCCAGTCCTCCACCGGACGGTTTGATGTTATGAGTGTACTTTTTCTTTTGGAATAACGATTCAGTATGATATCAAGAAGATCATCTGCCGCATGTTCAGGGACCCTTTTTCTCAGGAAAAGATCATCTATTATTAGCAAGTCTGCTTCTGAAAAAAGCTTTGTTATTTTTTTTGTCTTCCCTGTTTGGGCTGCTTCGAAGACATCTTCAAAGAAAGTATGGGCCTCACGATAAACAACCTGATGGCATGCCTGTGTTGCAGCATGAGCAATTGTTTTAACGATATGGCTTTTCCCAGTCCCGGGAGAACCGATCAGGAGTGCGTCTTCACCGTTGTGTATAAATTTGATGGTCACCAGTTCAAAAATTTCCTTTTTTGGAAGTCTTGGATTAAAGCCCCAATCAAACTCAGTCAATGTTTTTCTCTCACGAAGACCGGAAGCATTAAATCTACGTTCTATCAGGCACGACCGCCTGTAATCTAACTCATCCTGAAGCAGGCATGAAAAGACTTCCAGGAAAGAAGATTCTCCTTGATTTGCCTGTATCACTCGGGTTTCTAATGTTGCTCGCATACCGCTTAAACGTAGCGTTCCTAGACTTTTCTCTATTTCCTGCATTGACATCGGCATATTCAGTTTCTCCTTTCTCGATTTCAGTTATCAATGTCATAGTCATCCGGGATATCCAAAAAATCTATCTTCCTCAATTGATCCTCGATCAAATAGCCAATTTCACATTTGTTTTTGAGCTGTGAAATCATCCACTTCGGCAATCGAATTGTCAGCAGTTCACGTCTCAAATGATCTGATTTCTTTTTTCGACCGGCTCCCGTACGTTTTCCGCCTCGCATTTTCACCTCCAAAACAATCAAGCCCTATGATTATCGTGTAACGAGATTCAAAAAGTCCGACCATATTCGCCTATACATAAGCCCGATTCCTTAATTGATCCTCGATCAAATAGCCAATTTCACATTTGTTTTTGAGCTGTGAAATCATCCACTTCGGCAATCGAATTGTCAGCAGTTCACGTCTCAAATGATCTGATTTCTTTTTTCGACTGGCTCCCATACGTTTTCCGCCTCCCATTTTCACCTCCAAAACAATCAAGCCCTATGATTATCGTGTAACGAGATTCAAAAAGTCCGACCATATTCGCTTATACATAAGCCCGATTCCTTCGGATGGCCGTTTAGGTTAAACAAATTTCCGCGCCACCGAGAACGTGGCGATGGAAATCAAATGTTTCCCTTTTTTCTCAACCACTTTAGCTGCCTTAACGACATATCGCCTGGATCCATAACGGCCATTGGGATTTTCACAAATGACGACCCAAGGGTCTGGTTCCAGTCAAAGGCCTCGGCTGAAAACCCATTTTTCCGCAGCACAGTAACTGCTTTTTGTGCGCCAATCCTCCCAGCTTCATCCCTGTCCAAAAAAACGGTAATTTTGGGAATCTCAATGTGTGAGCTGATTAACTTTATTCGGGCTGCCTGTTGTTCGGTCATGTGCGACCCCATCAGTGCTCCGACGTTCAAACAACCCGATTCGACCAAAACTGCCACATCAAAAAAACCTTCTACCAGCACCAAGCCAAGCCGCTGAACTTGATCCTTTGCTGAAGCATCTGATAACAGTTTGTCCTGGTTGTATATTTCCAGTTTTTTGAAGAACGGAAAGCTCCAGTATTTCCCATTCGTTTTTTCTTGCTGCAGTGTCAATGCACGACCGACATGTGTCAGTATAGCGCCGGACATTCCCCGCACTTGAAACACCAACCGGCCATTGAGAGGTGACTGTTTGTTTCCATTCGGCCTTTCCGGGAGAAAACCACATCCCAGATAGCGACATGTCGCCTCTGAAACCTGTCGATGTTTTAATTCTGGATGTTGCGGCTGTACAAAACGCCTTAAATCCACTTGAATCGGTTTGTTTTCTTTCGGTTTTTTGAGTTCAGGAACATGGTTTTTAACCTCGCGTGAACGTATATCCAAATTTGAAATTCCATTTTCCACCATCCAGGAGGCAACTTCATAGCAATTCATTGCCTGGCCTCGCAGCGCTAAAAGATCCTGGCAGAAATTGAGTACACCGACTTTCGCCCCCAGGCCACTGCTGAAATCCTTGAAGATATTCTCCGTCAGGTTCAAATGCAGCGAAGCAGTTTTTTCGCCTGTAAAAGGCGATTTGATCCATGTCTCGTTGGCCTTACAGCGGCGGTTTCCATCAACTTCCAGGCCAAAAACATCAATCACTCTCTCCCAGCTTGCATTTTTCCAAACTGCGGGTAGTTGCTCTTTGGGCATGACAAAACGGTTTGCTCCTTCCTCCGAAACCGGTGTCTGTGCGGCGTGCTGCTCCCAGAATGCAGCATAATCTTCCGGAGGGCGTATTAATTTATGTTCCTGAATCAGCCCCTCAGAATCCTTTTCTTCCTGGTTTTTTTCGGCTAACGTTTTGACAAGGTTGCGGATGGATTTGTAATTGCGCAGCCCCACATTATTGGCTTTGATGCAGGCCTGTTCCACGTAACGGGCCTCATAATGTCGGACCAGGTTGACAATCCCCTGTATTCGTCTTTGACCGGTTCTGCCTTCTTCCTCAAACAAGACCTTGCATAATTTTAAAGTTGCGGGACCAATGCTCTCTGCTTTGGCAAAGAGATACGTTGTTTGACGTGAAGGATTAAAAATCCTATCTTCCGGCGGTATATTGACAGATCCCGGCCTGCTGTTCTTGGCGTGCCTGCGGAAAATCTCCATTGTTACAGGATTGATAATCTCAATCTCTCTGTCATAAATCCTGACAATAACCTTTGTATAAAGGGGCGCCGGCAAGGCTGAATAATAGGATTTCCCCACCTGAATGGCGCCGTCATCCCAGACCGTACGGATTTCTTGGCTGAAATAGCTGAATGCAGTTAAGGGAAGTTGTTTAAGGTACGGTTTTTCTTCTTGAAACATTTCTTCAACCTGTCGCTTGGTTCTCCCGTGTATCCGCTGAGCAGCCCATTGTTCCTCCCAGTGCATAAGCCATTCATTCTGTCGTTCAATCGATTCAAATGTGCGACCTTTTAAAGCTGTGTCTTGGGTATGCTGTACGGCATTTTCAACAGTCCCTTTCCGGTTTGGGTCTCTAACTCTTGCCGGATCTGCAACAACCCCGTAATGCTCCAGCATGGCCGCATAGACGGTGTTCAATTCAGGTTCGTAAAGATCCGGTTTGATGACGCCCTCTTTCAAATTGTCCAGAACCACATATTGGGGGCAACCTCCGAAATATCGAAATGACTCCTCATGAAGTTTTGCCCATGTTTCTTTGCTTGATTGCCAAACTACTTTCCGGAATGAGCGCCTGGAGTATTTCAACGTCATTATAAAGAGACGAGTTTTACGGTATTTCCCTGTCGAATGAAGCGTTTTGGCTCCCGTGCCATAGTCTACCTGAGCCTCTTCCCCTGGTAAAAACTCCAATCGATCGAATTGCTTGGGGTCCTCTTTTCTCAGTCCCCTTACAAACCGCTTTACGCTGTTGTATTTGTGGGTAAAGGCAAATCGCTCGACCAAATCTTGGTAAATCGCTACGGCATTCCTCCCGAGCTTCACCTGCTTTTCAATCCATTCTCGGTGAGGCTCACATGCTGATCTGGCATGGAGTGGAATCGCCCGTTTTTCTCCCTTGAATGTGCTGTTTACCGGTGGCCGGGGTGGGGGATTTTCACTGATGATGCAATCAGCCCCGGTGGCCAGGGTGGGGGATCTTGAATTTAAGTCGGAATCTTCGGGTAAAAAGCCACTTTCTTTTGCGTATTTTCGGATCGTTTTCCTGTCAATATTGGTCTTACGATGTACTTCACGCTGACCAACGCCATTTTTAAGTAGGGTAATGATGGTAGATTTCTTGTCCGGCTTCAAAACGTTCATCCTTTCTTCCTCCCAATTCAATTAAATTGCATTGGGAGATGGTATAACGTCCTGTCACCATTTTGTGAATTGAGCCGAAGATCAAAAATCTACATTTTGAACCTCTTTAGGTGGGGGATTTTCAAGTGGCCACAGGTGGGGGATTTTGGGTGGCCGCCCGGGATCTTGATGCTGAACCATATAATTTACTTGCATATGCTTTTACTTCTAGACCATTTCCCTGCCAAATAATTATATCAACAAGCCCCTCATACCATCGTTTTCCGGAAGCTCCTTTCACATATGGTTGCCATTTGAAATAATCCACATTTTGATCAACAAAGTTTGGAGGATTTAGCTCAAGACTCTGTAAATCTATCTCATAAGGTCTTCTTAGAAACCGATTATTCAAAGAAGACGCCAAACCTTGTCTAACATCAGATAGGTTACCCAATTTCGGGGCCTTCAAATAGGTCTGGCGAAACTCTTCGGGCCACCAATAGATTATTGGCGAACCGGGGATTTCGGCAAAACGGGATTGGAGGAAGGTGTAGACTTCATCTGCGCGAATGAGCCCTCTTACATTTTTACCAACCTGATGCTGATCTCTACGAATCTGAAGTTTTGGAACTGGTCTAACAATTTTAGTGGATAGACTTTTAAGATTGGATTTCTGACAAACAAACATTGTTGCAGAAACATCTTTCATATCATTAAAAGCTCCAAGATGAAGGTCTCCAAAAGATATGAAATTTGACTCTCTTAACAATTTGATGCGAACATCTTCAAATTGGGAGAGGAACATCCAACCGCGAAGAGTTACCATTGCAACTTTTCCATAATCTTGTGCAAGTTGAAAGGACCTCAACATAAAAATAGAATAGAGATCAGCCTTGCCATCCTGATAATGCAATTGAATTTGATCTGCAATTTCCTTTCTCGCTTTTGCAATTCCTAAATAGGGAGGATTGGCCACAACCACATCATATTTTTTTCCCAACAGCTCAATAAGTCTAAGTCCTTTCCCCATTTGCTCAGCCAATGATCTGACGCCTAAGTCTTCCCCCTGATCATGATCATGAATAAAACCGGTTAACGCCTGAAGGATTTTTTCCTGCACCTCCTTAATATCTTTAGTCATAGTGAAAGCATGATAGTACTTGACTATCCTCTCAATCTCTTTTTCCACTTGAAGCAAAGAACCAAGATACTCAGCCCCTTTCAGGGCATTGATAATTTCAAGGCTGATTTCCTGGTGCAACCCCAGCTCTTGTTCAAGGATTTTGATGAATCCAAGAACTGCCGGATTGTCTTTTTCAAGATGGCTCAAGCCCAAATCAGAAGCCACAAGATTCAGCTCTTCGATCCTGTATCCAGGCATATTCTCCTGGGCCTTAATGTAAAGCGCCGCCGCCCCTATCTGGACCGCTCGGTTATCAATATCGATCCCGTGAAGGTTATTATTCAGTATCCAGTCTATTGTCTGTTTGGAATTGTACTCTTTCCCTTGAAGACGGGCCTGGTCCTGGTAGAGCTCCCATAGGAAATCAAACACATAGACCAAAAAATGTCCGCTCCCCATTGCAGGATCGAGAACCTTAACCTTGTCTAAAGATAACGGAGCGGATTCAATAGTTTCTTCAGCTAAGTCCTGGGCCACATAATATTTCCAAAGCTCTTCATCGCCGTTGATTGGCATTGGCTCAGTTTCAAGGACCTCTTCATTTGCGATCCTTTGATTCCACTCTTTTCTTCTGATTTCAAGTTTCTCAATCTTTTCCTGGGCGCGAGGAATCCAGCCATGCTTCCCACAAATTGCAAGCCATTGGGCTCCCAGGGAATTCTGCACCAGCCACTCAACCATATAACGCTCTGTAAAAAGCTGTGTCTTTTCAGAAATTTCGTGAGCTTCGACTTTACCGGAAGTGGTGTTGAGCTTTGCATCCACGGCTTTACGGTCCGGGTCATTCCAGAATTGGTACAGCCAGCCTAACGTGGTGTCATCCTTCCAGGCCTCTTGAAGATCATCTCGATTAAGCTCCTGGATCAGCCAAAGCAGTGTGGGTCCTGGCATAGGCACGCATTCGTGGGTCTCGTTGTATTCAAACAGTGCGGGAAGCTCCAGGGCCAACTGATCCCACACCTGCTGGAGGATAAAACCAAATCCCTGATCATCGCCCTGGGTCAAGGCCACAAAGAACTCCTGCTCTGTACGAAACGCCGACTTTTCAATGCCTTGGCTGATGAGTTTCACCTTTCTCAGGTCCCGGCATTCCAGCTGCATCAGAATAACCAGACGGTTCGTCAGGGTGTAGGCCCGTTCTTTGACCAAATCTTTTAAATTGGATTTCCAATCTTTATGGGACCTTCCAGAATCTTCCAGCCAGGCAAAAAGCCTTTTGTAGTGGAGGTCTTCCTGATAGGTTAATTGAACTTTCCCGCGGTCCTTTGCATTCAGGGAATAGCGCTGATAACAGGCCTGCTCCAAGTCTTCCAACAGCCTGTTTCTTATGGCGATGACACAATTTTTAAAGCTTCTCTTGGTTGTTTCCCGTATCCCAGTCATTCTTCAAACCTTACCTTTATGCCTGCCTCTAACTCTTTTAGACATTTCTCTTTTAAGTTGGAAAGAACCTGCTCCAGTTCATCCGTATCACTGATAATCCTGTTGCGTAAACCCAGGCGTATGGTATGCACGCGTGGTTTGGGAGGATCTTTTTCAGAATCTTCTCCATTATCCGCAGCCTCATTGACCAACTGGTCCACAAAAAGGTGGGCCTCGGATGTCGCTTCCCGAATCCTGTCCGGGGTCTGCTTAATCAGCAAGAGCTGAGGCTGTACGGCATCTTCGTCCACATCCACAAATACCTTGCGGATGCGTTGTAAAACCTCCTGCTGTTTATCCTGATCAAGGCCCCCAAAATCTGGCCTTAGCTTAATTTGAGATAGTTGCTTGTCCAGTTCCTCCTGCTGCTGATCTTTGTAAAGCCTTCTTATCTGCTTGTATTGGACGATAATCTGTTCGGCCCCGGGCTTTACATCCGCATATCCCCGCCAGGGGGCACTGCCCTGCATGTGGTTCTCAAGGAATGAAATGGAGCCTTGAACGGCTGATGCTTCCCCCACCTGCTCCAACTGCTTCGCCTGCACCTCCAGTATGTTTTTTAACCGGCGCAGCTCTTTTTCAGTATCCTCATTAAGGCTTTCCTCCAGCTCCTTTACCCTGGCAACACCTTTCTGGATAACATCGAGATTTCGCTTAAACCGCTCAAGGGTTTTTTGAACTTGACGATTTTCCAAACAGGCGGTTAAGGCCTTGTTAAATTCTTTCATCTCCACGGGAACGGAAATATTGAGGCTTCCGAGTTTGCTGTTTAGCTCTGACACCTTATCTTTCCATTCGGGGAAGTGTTTAAAAACCAGGTCTGCCAGTATATCCGATGCACTGTCCACATGGGTCAAGCCCAGGGAATCCTCAAAGAATCGGCGCAAGGTGGTCCTGTCCCTTCCTGTCAGAGTGGTGTCCTTGTTGATTTCAATCTCCGCGCGAAGGAATTCCCGATGCTGTTCAAACAGGGATTTAGCCCCCGGGTCCTGAATTGAGGTGATTTCATTCTTTTTGTGATCACTAACGCGAAGTCGTTCCTCCCGTAAAAGCCCCAAAACAGAGGCTTTAACCACTGTGGCTGAATAGCCGAACGGGTCCGCGCCAAAATGTTTGATCAGTTGTTCCCCTGTCAGGTATGTTCTTTCTTCGAGATATTGAAATAGTTCCCGGGGAACTTGGCCGTCACACTTAAAAATGATCCGTCCCGCGTCGTTCTGTGCAATCCCCAGGGCGCCATCCCCATCAAAAAACACGGTCCCCAGGCCGGAAGTGTCCTTTTCCAGGAGCTGCTTATAATCTGATTCCGTTATTGAGATATGGCCTTGAGAAAATTTATGAAACAGCTGCACCATCCTCTTTTCTATTTCGGTCTTTAATGCGTTCTCAAAGGAGACGCCGGCCTGACTCATTTCAAAAATGTCGCCATCAAAAAAGAAAACTCCGCGAATCCAAACCTGTCTGAGATCCTTTTTGATCACCTCCCAAAGACGTTCACTTTCCGCCTGTTCCTGGTACATGAGCTGCTGCTGCAGGGGTTGCAGCTGTCCCTGACCTTTGTAACGGAGTATCATTTTCTGCGAACGCTCATATTCTCTCACCTTATTTTCCAGGTCGCTTGGATCACCGGATACCCAATGAAACATCCTCTTATGCTGTCGGCTCAGGTTTATCCATTGATCCAGATCCTTGCGTTTACTGGTATTTTTAACCCAGTGAAAACAGAGTTTCACCTTGGTGGAGTCGTTTTTACCTGTGATTTTCTGTTCGAGCCCCCAATAGGATTCCAGGGGAAAGCGGGCGCCATTGAGGGTAGGTTGATTCACAGTGGATACAATATCTTTCTGCAAATCCGTAAGAAGCTCAACGATTCGACTGGAGGGGATGGATATTTCACTCTTCTGCCGGCTCCAGTCCTGAGCTGCATTGTTTTGAATTCGCCAGCCATACTTTTCATGATACTGAATCCAATTATCCTTGTTTAGGTTTTCGAGAGCGATTTTCACCTCGTCTTCAACGGAAGGGGCGCCAAGTTCCGGGTAGAGAAGAGAGGAAAGAAGCCTCAACTGCACAGGCAGCTGTTCAGCATTCATCTCCAAGAGTGAAATCGCTTTAATCACCTTGGTTTCCCATGTGTCCGGTCCTTGTTTTTCAAACACCTTGTGGAGGGTCAACTGTACATCACTGTCAATGCTTGACCCGATAATATCCACGGTAAATTTGTTCTAACAGGTATCACGCTTGGGGCACTGAATTTTTGGTCATCTTGAGATAGTCGAAGACACCCCTTACGTTCTGCGTGAGCTGGCGCATTTTCTGGGCTACACTGCGAACGCCTTTCGCCTTAATGACGCCCACCGCGAATCTACGCAGCCTGGTCATGTTTTCAGGACCATTGCCGGTTCTTATTCGGCTTCGATCTTCGTCGTAGTTCCAGTCGATGATGTAATGGCACTCGTTTTCAATGCTCCAGTGACCGCGATTGATAGAAAGTACACGTTCGGGATTCGCCTGATCAGGTGATTGACTCGTTATGCCGTAAGCAACCTCAACTGTGCATTTACCGGTTTTCTTGTTTGTAACTTCTCTCTGGATCATAAAAGCCTGGCCGACATACGGGAAATCCAGGTATAGGTTAAGTTCGGTAGTCGTCCATATTTTGCGCACTTCGATGCGACCATGATCGGGAGCATCGTGTTGTATGAAATCAGGATCGTTGCAGCCCTCAAAATACAGGGAAATGTCTTGAAGTAATGTGGGCTGGTTGTTTTTGGCGATGAAATGGTAATGGGCGTTGCGTTGCTCGACCAAATATTTAGCAAAAGTCCTTTGGGTTAGCAGTGCGTCAGCTGAAATGACTTTGCCTTCGATATCGATCGCGTCCAGTAAAGGGGCAGCCGTTTTGATTTCATTGGTTCGCTTGAGTTCGTCTTTGCCTTCTACAGGGAGAGAACCGACTTTTTTTGGGTGTAACAGGTCTTAGTTTGATGGCCGACAGCACTCATGATGTGAGTCTGATAACCTTGTTCATCGATGGCATTACACATGGTTTTTCCATCGATGGCCAAGCTTTCGTCCTGTTCACCGTAAAGCAGATTCCAACGCTGGAGAGCTTTGTCGAGTTCTGTGGGGTCAACGCGAACCAGAACATCACGGATAGTAGACTGACTGGGAGCTACATAGCGCTTATTTTCATATCGGCAACGGAAACGCTCAAGGGCTTTTTGTCCAAGACCATTTACCCAATCGGATATCGCCAGATAACCGCGCATTCCGCACAGTGTTGCGGCGGTGGCAATGGCCAGAACAGTGGAGAGCCTGTGACGTCGTCCCTGGGATCGACGCGGGTCGGGAATTTGAGCAAAAAAGTCGGGTAGAGATTTCATATGTTCCGCACTGAGCATGATTTTGTAACCTCCTGTAAGATATGGTTTTTTGAGAACAGGTCGGGATAACAGTGCTTGAACATTGGAAACCAATGGTTTAAGAAAAACCATTTTCGGTGAATCCGCTTTATCGCTGTAGCCTTGGCGAGTTCGATGAAAACCCTTTGTTTTACCAACATATATCCAATTAGACGCTCGATATACGGTTCCGTGGAATTGCTTTGGGTCCACAAAGGTTTCCAGGAGTACAACCGGATGCCCGAAACGCTCCTGCCAATCAGCCTGCATTCGCTTCCGACATAATGAAAGGATACGGGATGCGAGATTCGGAATATGCCATTCGGGCAAAATTAGAAAACGACTGTTATTGGTTACCAGTTTCAGTCGATCGTATTGATGGCGAAAATTCCATCCGATCCAGCTGTCCCTTGGTGTACATTTCAAAGCGGGAGCAGAAAAACTGACAAGCGCAATCCACTCACTATTTAGTCTAGCTGTATACCAGAGGGTTTCGCTGATCTTGGGAAGAGCGCCCAAATAATGATGCGACTGCATCAGATGCTGAAAGCGTTGTTCTTCAAGCGGGCGGACTATTTGAATGCGGACTTGCTTAACGTTCAAGAATTTAAACCCCGAATTGGTTTGGTGCCTGTCACAGTATATACACCATCCGAGGGTTTCTGTCCATAATGTAGCGCAACTTTTATATTTTATTTGGATAATTCGGAAGAATAAATTCACCCTGCGATAATATCGTAGAGCATATCAAGGGTCATCAGCTTACCGAGAGGGCGATCCTTAAGGGTGACAGGTTCACGGTTAAACAGGTCCCAGATGTTATTCAGCACGGATCGTACACCGCCGGCATCACTCTGGGTACGTGAGGAGCGGCTCCTGATGCATTGCGTAATATCCATAAACAGGGAAATATACCCCGGGAGCAAGGGATAATGTTCAATGATCTGCTCTTTTGTTACGTTTGCGCATTCGTATCCATGGAGTTTAAGGCTATCTAAATTGGAATCCGAAACAATGGTTTCCAGTTCAGACCCAGCTGTTTTTTTCAGGAGCCTGCGGCTGACAACCTCCTTGACGTTGGCCCTGTCGAGATGTACCCGCAGGGCGGGAGGAAAACGGTCTTTGAGTTTAAAAAGGACTGATTCGTTGCTCTCTTCTTCCAGCTTTTCCTGGCCGGTAACCAGTAACCACAGGGGACTTTTACCGGGCTTAACCCGACCCCCTATCTCTGAAACAAAGGATTGGAGGTCCAGCATCTTATTCTGATCTTTGGCAATGTATTGAGAGACCTCATCCACCACGACAAAAATTGTCTTTCCCGGAGCCCGTCGCGCTACAACCTTGTATATATTGGAGACCATATTCTGGATATTTAACGAGTTCAGGTTAAAGGTGCTGGTCTCCAGAAGGTCATCCTGTTCAGGGAAGATTTTTTTATAAATTGCCCGGAACTGCTGCGGCGCCAAGGCAGAGCTGCATTTTTCCGCCCAGGGATTTTGATACTGCTCATTGTACAATTTTAAAAATTCATCGTAGCGGGACTCATCTTCCAGGGCGACCTCATAGTAAGCCACCCCATCATGGCGTGAATATCCCAGCTTTTGCAGAATATGCCGGTAAACCGTATGGGGTGTGCTCTCATTATTCTTTGCTGCTGTGCCAATATCAAAGATCACAGACATACTGTTTATCTGACGGCTTAATTTGTCGAATGCCTCATGGAGTTCTTTGAAGTTGGGAGTATCATCCCTTTCCATGAGGGCCTTATCCATGGTGGTCCCATTGGGGAGTTCCATATGATCGAGGGCTAATCCAAAGAGCTTTGCAAAGGAGGACTTGCCGGAACCAAAAAAACCGGATATCCAGGAGGCAGGAAGTTTGTGTCCCTCATCGATGGCAATGGATATCTGATTTAAAAGGGACACCATCTGCTCATGGATTCCTCCCAACCGGTTGCCATGGGATGCAGAGCGGGTGGTGAATATGTATTCCGCCACTTCCTGGGCGGCCACCTCCGGTTCAAGCTGATGAAAATAGATTACAGGCGCGATGTTTTCCTCGATGTTCCTAAAAAAGACATCTTTGATCCGGCTCATATTTTCTCCTTCACTAATAGATCCTGGGGCGATAGTCTCTGTCGGCATCCATTTCGCCCATAAAAGAGAGGTAGTACTGTTCCGTTCGCTCCCCGGGATAGAGTACTATTGTGGGGACTCGAATGCCCTTGTCTAAGTAGCGTAATAATGATGAAGTTCTATAAAAGGGGTACAAGGCTCCGATTCTGGATAGAAAGATAACGGTTTTCGTCTCATCACTATGCTCTGTTTTTTCCATAATCCTGTCAAAAACAACCTTGGGATATTCTTTTGTGTCTTTCAAAAATACATCCAGACTGTTTTGTAATACACTTAAGGGCATTGAATGATTTTTCCGACTCGCCTTGTACTGGAGTTTTTCTTCCTGGATAAGCGCCTCAATAAGCTCTCCTCCTTCTTGTTTTCCCAAGTATTCAACAAGAGTGGAAAACAAATCCACATTCAGAATCGTCCATCCCTTACTGCGAAGGGTATCCAGAAGCGCCACCAATTTGGCCCGCATCTTAAATTCTTCCTGTGGCGGGTAATGAAAAAGGGCAAATGGATAGTTTCTATTGGTGCTGATACATGGCCCCGCGGGATTAAGCAGATCCTTTTTCAGCGCATCGATTCTAGATTCCAGACTCATAATATGCACGCCTCCAGCCAATGGTTGAGACCCGGCTGATTCAGGTTCAGTTTTATCCTTTCACGGTCCCCTGTAAATTCCCAGTAACCCAGTTGTTCTCCTTCATAAAAAATGGGAACCAAAAAATCCCGTGTTTTGAGGGTAGATAAAAACAATGGAGACATATCAAACTCATTAGTTCCAACCCCTAGATCAGAAAGGGTGTAAAGCATAAATGCCATTGTCTTCACAGAAAGACCAGGACTTACAATGGTCTTTTTTCCCTTTCCTTCGAGCAGGCCGTTATCACGAATGGCTGTTAACAGGTTCTGGCCATATCTGGCAAGGCTCCCGGCGCCCACTGTATCCGGCAGCTGCTTTTTCAACTCCTGATCAAAACGGGACCTGGGGATCTCCATGAGCCCCTTTTGATAGCGGTCAGGTATGAAATCCGCAACAGCCCAGCGATAGTATGGGTCATCCAATAGCATGTAAAAATGATTGATCCAGGGAAAGTCCACACCGGAAGTCCCTAGTATATATTGTCGAAGAGATTCGAAGTTTTCAGGTGTGAGGATGTATCTCTGATTGAAATGCCGGGTCAGTTCATTGCATTTTCGTTCACTGGCATTCCCATACCATCGGTTCATATAGGCTTTCCGGGAATTATCCGGAACGGGTAGGAAAATATCAAAGGACGCTATAAATTCACGTCCTTCGGGCAATCGTCCGCTTATTTTGTTCAGGGCCGATGAATGCCCGATTTTATAACAATCAGGAAGAGGCACGTTATGCCCCTCTGTAGTAGGACAAACCATAGTTGCCTTTTTCATTCGTTTTTATGATTGAGGCAAGGCTTATCATGACATCAGACATCCCGAGTCCAATTGTCTTTTCGATCTCTCTACCAAAACTTGTCCCAGTGAATTCGGGATACTTCTCTGTTGAGATCAAATCAGCAAGCTCTTGTGTCGCCCAATCCTTTTCAGGCGCCAGGATCTGTGAAATTTCTTCCGGCAGGTCTTCAGGATAACGTTTGAAATGCCTGAGGCGCTCTTCAATGGCGATATCCACTTCAGGTTCCGGCCTGAACAACGTATAAACTTTTTGGTTGTCCGGCATCTCGCTGATGAGTTGGGTCTCTTTTAATTGGGCCGCCTTTAAAATGCCTTCTCCCGCTGAAAGAGGTGCGAGGGTATCTCCCAGGAGTCTTTTCAAAAAATCAGCTCCTCCCATTTCATAGGCGATATCTGTGTTCCACCAGTTCATCAACTCTTTTTCACCCATACGGGCAATAATGAGTTGAATATATAAAATTTTATCGATATCCGATTTTCTCATTTGAACTCCCTGTTTTATGAATGGGATCTTTTCTCTTATCGAATGCCGGCGGAAGGGCGACTTCGATGCGTTTCTTTTTACAGGTCATGCTTCACGGTCCTTATTGCTTTGTTAATTGTGCGTCGATTGTACTTTTATTTCAATAGCGATCAAATTTAATTAGCTGATTTTTTTAATTTTTATAGGTGTCAATGGTTTTGGATTGTGCGGTGTCTTTGTTCGCGCACAATCAAAACGCACAATGTTAAGATCCTCCGTTCGGGCTTTCGATTTTGATGTATCGGGGGTACTGACGCACAAATACGTTTCCGCCGTGACGGTAATCTCGATGGCTCACCGCATTGAGGATGGCTTCCCTGACGGATCGCTCTTCAAAGGTGGGAATATCCCGCATGAACAATCCGTCCTGATAGTGTTGGAGATCGTTACGAAGGTTGATGATGTTCCAGACTTCATCATAGAAGGAGAAAAATCCCCGGCGGTATTCCTTTCGCTGCTGGGCCGGGCCCGGCGCTTCCGAAGATCGGTATTCAAAAACCACCTCGGACTGGGCCAGATGCCGTCCTAAGGCTTTGTACGTTCCGAATAGAATAAGGGCCGCGTATGTAATATTTTCACCGGCAACGGCTTCCGCATCCTGAAGGAGTTGTTTTTGATCCAGCCGGGCTAATGCACTCTTTCCGGATTTTTCGATCCACCGTTTCCGAAAGTCTTCAATGGCAACCGGGTCCAGGTCTTCCAAAGTTGCCGCAGGGCAAACATCCGCCGAAAAGTCATGACCGATTTCATCGAAGATGTCCCTAAGCTGCTCTTCGGTCATGGGAACCAGGCTGTCTCCCTGTCTGGCCCAGTAGATGCCATCCGCCTGTATGGGAACGCCCACGGGTCTTGAAGGTACCGTGAAGACGAGAACCCTTCCCTCAGAGGGGCGGAGCGCGGTTACATCCACTCTGATTCGGAGTTTTTCAATCAAGCCTGCGCGGGTCCGTTCAGGTTGCGTGAAGGCCCGGGTTCCAACAATCCGCCGGGGTCTTCGATCCGTTACGCCAAGGATCACCTTGCCGCCGCCTTCGTTGGCGAGGGCAGCACAGTATTTGAAGAGTTTATCGAAGGGATAACTTTGTTTTGCTTCTTTGAACTCGAGGTTTTCACCTTCCATAGCGTTCATCAAGCGCTGAAGATCCTCAGGTAAAATCGTCATCACCGGACCCCGGTCATCTCCAGGCCAGGAAAATGGGCAGGGGAAACAACCCAACCTTTTCCGTGGCCATAAATGTGACTTTTAATTTTGATATCAATTTGTTGGTTCAATTTTTCCGTACTCTTTTTGACCCGATTCCATGTGTCTATTCGTGTCAGGAAGATAAGTGCTTGTCAACGGAATAGAGCGTATTTAAATGCACTGAATGCGAAAAGCTGAAAATGCATAATCAATTGAGTAAACTTGTCCACACTAACGTCATCGCCGTTCCATTTTACATTGATAATGCTTACCGGGCCATCCGGCCGTATCCCTTCACCTTCGCTTTACGCTCACAAAATTAACGAGTTACATTTTTCCTTGGGCACAAAATACAAAACCCCGCTCTCCAACGGTACGGGAGTAACGGGGTTCTCAGTGAGACAAAAAAACCATTCTGAATCCTCTTTTCTTCATTGCATTGGAGAAGAAATACGGCCCATGAATTGTTTATCATATTGCCTACACCCGGCTACTGAATAAGTCAATATAAATCCATATAAAACGCCTTCTTTTGGATTGCTGTTTAAGCCGCTCTTAAAAAGCCTGCTTTGTAGAATGCAACGTCAGCCCGGGGCTGAGGATTGTCGTGTTCCACAAAGTTTTAACATTTCACCGCCGATTTTTCTTTCTGGAGGCTTTTTTCAATTTTTTCTTGCTCTTCATTTTTTTCTGAGTTTTTGATTTTTTTTCCTTTTGAGGGCGTATGTTCCGTGAACTACTGATACGGGGAGTATCCTCCTCACGGTCATTGAAACAGGCCCACCAGGACATTGCGTTATGAATGTCGTCAAGTGACTGCCGCTCTTTTACATTTCTCCGTTCTTCCAAGAATGCTTCTTTGTCCTGTTCAAGAGCGAATTGAAATTCCTGTAAGCTTATGACAAAGTTGTCAATCAAATCTTCAGCATAGCACTTTTCTATGGTATCCATTAGTTCTTCCGGATACAGGTCATAAACACACCGCGCAAAATTTGTCAAAAATACTTTTGAAAAATCATCCCTCTTTTCCAGAACGAGCGAACTGAGAAATCTCAAAGCTTCATCACGTTCAAGAACACCTTCGAGAACGCCAAGCACCATGGCCTTCAAAGCTGCAATCCTTGAATAAACCCACGCCGAATTTTTCAGTGCCAGCGATTTAATCTCATCAAATGAACCGCCGGAAGTTCTCAGTAAAACGGCAGGAATGTCATCATCAATAATGTCACCCAGAAGCTCAAAGACAGCAACATCGGGGAGACAAAGAATTCCAATAATCCGTGTATGGCTCTTTGTTTCTTTGAAGTGGCCGAGCAGCATCAAAGCATAAGTCGGAAGCATGGAATCAGAGTTAAAGTCGTACTCATCAGGAGAGGCAAGGACTTCTTCCAGAACATCAAGTAGCAGAGGGGTAATCTCATCCTGATACTCTATGGCCGCGTCAACAGACTCCCTTTTGTACACCCCATCAGCAACCGTGAGGTCTTCCAAAATGCTCCGAAGCATATCAGCAGGATCATGATCATAATCCGGACCCTGGATATGAACCCGGGATATGTTCTCTCCAGGGCCGCTTTCAAAATTATCCGCTGTTATCCTGCACTCAATTCCAATACTATCAACCAACTGCCTGAATTTTTCCAAGGCCCCGGGTTCAAAAGCATACCACCCATTGGAAAAAGAAAAGTCTTCAAGCACATCCGAAACAGAAACTTCAACAGTCTCATATTTTTCTTCCGGGAGATAATTCGGCTCTTTCTTGAACGTCCGCAGCGACTCTGGGGTTTCTGCGATATAGCAAGCATCCTTATAGAATTCAAAAGTGTTATACAGTCGCCACAAAGCGCTGTATCCTACAATTTCAGATAATCTTTCATCCTTACCACTTGAAATAATCATTTTGCCCCCCTTTCAACATCAAAAATGACAGTTCGAGACTCATATACCACAGAACACGTCAGATTCCCATCTCAACACAAGGGTGCAGGGACGTTCGAATGATGCACCAGTTCCCAGATAAAGAACTCGAAGGCCTTCCATGCCCGGTCATTGTTGTAGATGGGAACGGGATGGCCGAGTTTTTGCCATTCCTCGCGCATCATGCGCATACCGCTGCCGGCCTGTTCGCACATGGCGATACGGCGCATGGCCATGGCGATGGCCGGATTGCGGACTTCCTTTTCGCCCGGGTGGGCAGTCGCCTTTTGCCATCCTTCTTAATGACATACCCCCAGTCATAGAGGAAATCCAGGTCCGGCCGGCGGGGGTCAAAGTTATCGTTGACCGCATGGAAGCGGTCACGATACCAGCCCAGACTGCTGGGGTTGAAAGCCTCTTCGATATCCACCCGTTCAAATGGCTGACTGTCCCATCGTTCGGAGGTGGCATCCCGCAGCATCCGCTCTATATCCTGCACCTGGGCCTTGTAATCTCCACTGCCTTTGCGCAGAAAGGTCCGTCTGATGTCGCCATCCAGGTACACGGGTTTACGGGTTCGTGGGTTTTCGGCAATATGAAAAGCCAAAACCGTTTTCCCATCCACATCCAAGAACTGCTCGGTCACCCGCACATCGTGGTTGATTTTTTTATCGGCATGGAGGACGGACAGAAAATCGTAAAGATTGGAAATAAGCTTTTTTCCGCTGATGTACAGCTCGGAATGGATTTGGGAGTTGCTGACTCCCAAATTTTCTCCCAGAAGTGTTAGGGTTTAAATGCGCAATGAGGACATAAGGGGCCGGCATTCAGATCTTTTTTCAGGAAGCTGTAACAGGGTATAGCGGCGTCCCGCCGCGATGGTCGAGGCTACAAGCCTCTCTCACAGGTAGAACCGAGTGAACGTGAATGTATTTTCATGGTAAAAAAGGCCGGCGGAGCATCCCCTATGCAGACTTCAAAAGGTTGAACCTTGTCAATTTGAATCGATACACCATTTCCGATGAAACGGCACTTCCGATACGGGCCATGAAGAGATTCTCCGATCGCAACATCACATTGGGCTCATTGGTTTGGAAAAGGTTGAAACCTTCCCCGGAAAAGAGCTGAATCAATGCATTGCGGTATTCCATGGCCGTGTCGTTGTTCCCGTTCAGGTCCCATGTCCAGGAGTATCCCACCATATAAAATATCCGGTTTTCCGCCATGGGATGATCCACGGTGAGGTGCAGAATGTTTTGGGCCAGGCCGTTCCCGCGCCAGGGTCGCCTCACCTCGATAATCGAGACTTCCATCATGGCCCGGTCTCCCACAAGGTTCCAGCGATCCTGAGGGCCGGGATATTCCAGTATTCCCAGACCCGCAATCACACCGTCCTCCCTAAAGGCCAGGGTGACGTTGACATCTTTTCGGGACGCGGTTTTGATCAGCTTTTCCTTGTCCACAACCAGAGGAGGGGGTGAACCGTGAACGGGTGGCGGTTTTATGAAAGAGAGTTTTTCAATCTGACGGGGCGTACAGAAGGAGCGGACCGTGAAACACCCATTTTTCGTGTCCGGATAAAGGGTCTTTTGCCTGAAATTTACAGCCGAGGACACAGCGCTCCCCCCCACTCGTCATTTAACATAACAGCCCCACGGCGCACACCAGACGTCCTGCCCGCCCCTCAACCGCAGATCATGAGCCCCTGCTTTTCGCAGTGATGAAAAAATCGTTTCTTGTACCATTTCACGGCCCGGTAATACCGATACCAGTTGGATTGCCCAAAGTCGGGACGCAGTTTTGCGCCGTTGACCGTTCGCTGATCATACTTCTTTGGGTCAAAATCGGCAAACGCCTGCTTCAGCCATCCCATGGGGTCATATTCAAGGGCCTCGTGATCGTCGGGGTGGAAAAGACCCTGATCCACCAGAACATTCCGCCAGTTCCGGATTCTGCCGCCGTCCATTTTTCGGATCAGAAGGGCATCAAAGAGGGCTTGCAGGCAATCGAGACGGGTTTTTTTCCCCGGTATTGTCCATGCTCCCGCAGATAGCGGGTCAGGTGCCTGGACATCCCTTGAAACGCCCGCTTAAACCTTTCCCGGTTGTCAACGATTCCGGAAGACTTGAGCCCCCTGGAAAATTCATCGGTGTAATCATATTCATAGCGCCAGATCAGATAGGGAAGATCCGGATAGACCATGGCCTAGCCGTGGCCGTAGGCGGGGATCAACAGATCGAATTGTTCGGAAACGGCATCCTTCAACCATTTGAAAATGAATTTGAATTTGTCCATCACGATTCCCGAGTCGTTCAGTATCCGCACCTGTTCGATATCGTTCACCTTGCTCAAAAGACCCGAAAACCCCTGGTGGGAGAAGGTATCCGCCCAGGCATGAAGCACGATGCCCAGCTTGACGAGATCGTCCGTCAAAAGGGCTTCCTTCAGAATCCCAGAGATCACCGGCCCCTCTTCCATACACCGCAACTGCTTCACAAAATGGTTTCCGCTGCACCCCGGCACAAAATGAAAGGCCGAGGTGTTGTTGATCATGGCGCTGTAATTGAAGGTCTTGATGCGGGTGTAGGAATGGCAGGTGGCCATATTGAAAAAGGACGGTTTACCCTCGATGGCGTCGTACAAGACGCCTTCGGGAATATCCCCCTCGATCACCACATGATTGATCCTGGCATCATCCACGAACTGTGAGGCACAGGCAATGGTGCAGGCGCTCTCTCTATTAAAACCGATGGCGCGGCAAAAGGCCAGAACCGCATAGTAGTGGGCGTCGATTTTCATTCGGTCATTTCTCCCGGGTGCAGGATGCGTTCCCACGCCGACGCATGGGAAAGAACAACGCCTTTCGCTTTTTCCAAAAAACGGCAATCTTTATAAAGCGGCAAGATAGCATCGCCCCCGCCTAATATTCATCCCACCCCTCCAGATCAACGGTTTCAAACTCTTTCGAAATTGCAAGGGCCTGTTTTCTGTTTGCCCGGTAACCTTCTTCCAGAGCCAATTCAAGAGCCTCTTTCTTCTTCCGTTCGATCCGATCCACAATGGCTTCCGTGATAAAACGACTTCGTTTTCCGGCGCCGGCCATTCGGTTCAATGATTCCGCGACCTCCTTTGGGAGCGTAATATTCATTCGTACAACATCTGCACGCATAGGATGACTCCTTCAATGGGCATTAATATGCGCAATATAGTGCACGCATAAGTCCACATGTCAAGATCCGATTGATTTCCATCCTGTTCCCGCTCAATTCAGACCGCAGAATTTCCCTTTTACATGAACTCACTTGAGAGTCAAGCGTTTTTGAGTATAGGTCGTATAGGAAAACAAGGGCTTACAACATAATGCCCCCGACTTTCACCAGGTCTCGCAACCGGCCCAATCCGGTTTTTTCCGCACGGACCAATATGTGCTGAAGAATCATGGCGGTGGCGAGCGCGTCCCCTAAAGCCGTGTGCCGTTCATGGATGTCGATGCCGAAATGTTCGGCCACGTTGTCCAGACTTGAAGGCTCATCATCCAAATCAATGCCGTAGGGGTAATTATGGGGCGGAAATGCGATGGTTCGACAAAGGGGGACCGTATCCAGCACCAGATTTTGCAGCTTTATGCCGTAACGCCTGCGAGCGCCTTTATTCAGAAAAAAGAGATCAAAACGGGAATGGTGCCCCACCAGAATATCGGTCCCCAGAAAAGCCATGAAATCATCCAGGACCTTTGCGGCGGAGTCGGCTTCCGACACCATATCGGGCACAATGCCGTGAATTTTAATGGCGATGGGGGGAATGTATTGCCCCGGATTGATGAGCCGGTTAAAGATATCGTTTAATGGAATGCGTCCCTCCACCACGCGGAGGGCCGCTACGCTCACCACACGGTCCCGCTTCAAATCCAGTCCCGTGGTTTCAAGATCCGCCACAACATAACGCTGAGAGCGCGCTTTCCGGGAAAGATCGATGTGATCGAGGGCGGCCAGGTTGGCGCGGGCCAGGGGGTGCAGTTTCTTGCCCTTGAGACCGGCTCTGATGAACCGATTTTTGATCCGGGGGAAAAGAAGGTTCAAGCCTATTGATCCTCCATTCCCCTGGCCTGGTATCGCCATTCCACCAGATCGTGAAGCAGCCGGTTAATGACGGCAAAGCTTTCCTTGAGCATTTTTCGCTGCAAGCTGTTCAGCTCCACGGGATCCACGAAATTGTCCGGTTCATGGCCCCTGGCCCGGGCTTCCAGATGTCGGCTGATTCTCAGCAGATTAATAAAATTGTACGCTTCCCGCAGATCGTTGTGAAGTTGCGTGTCCAGTATGCCCATTCGGTGGACCTCGGCCAGCCTTTCCAGGGTGTTGGTGGTCTCCACACCCAGGTCCAGGGCCATGACCCGCGCAGCATCCACAATGGGGACAAGACCCCTGACTTTCAAATTGAGCTTATTTTTGTGTTCACCCGATTTTTCCACCACAAACTGTCGTAAAAACCCCAATGGGGCGTTATATAAACCATTTTTGGCCAAAGAGCGCAGGAAATGGGGATTGCCCTGAATGGCCTTGCTCAGCTGTGGCCTGAAGGTGTTCAGGAAATCGGCGCCTTCATAAATGGGTCGGAAATCAAAAAAAATCGTGGCCATTCTGAGGGTGAAAGGCTCAGGTTCATTGATCCAGTCCAGAAAGGTTTTCAGCCACCGACTTTCGCTCTGACACCATCGGGGGTTGGAAGCCATAATGCCCCCCGGACAAGGGGGAAACCCATATCGCACCAAACCGTCCACCACCCGTTTGGAGAACTTCAAAAACCACGCTTTCACTTCTTCTTCGTTTTGTTCGGGGACCGCGGCAAAAAAAAGTGCATTGTCCTGATCCGTCAAGAGAGTCTGCTCCCGTCGTCCTTCACTCCCAAGGGCCATCCAGGTGTAGGGTGAAGGGGGCGCTCCCAGGCCTTCATCTTTCATTTCCCCTTCAATGAGAAAAAGCAATTTCCGGGTCACGCGATCATTCAACTCCGTTACCAGTTCCACCATTCTTTTGACGGACCCTCCCTGGCGCAACAGCATCTCCAGAACGCGGTCAACTTTTGAATGCATGCCCACCAGTTCGTCCACGGATTGGGACTTGTCGATGTCGCCAATGACGCCCACAGGCGAACTGCCGGTTTCCATCTGGAAATCGTGATCGCTGATGATGCCGGTCAATCGGTCATTTTCCATCACCAGAAGATGCCTTACGCCGTATCGGCTCATGTCCAGCAACGCGTCAAAGGCAAAAGCGCCGGCATTAATGGTATACAAAGGATGGCTCATGATTTCCGCTACGGAAACGTCCAAAGGCGATCCCTCCGCCACCACTTTTTTTCGAAGATCGCTGTCCGTGAGAATACCCAGGGGAACGCCCGAATCATCGTTTATGACAATGGAACCCGCGCCGCGTCGGGTCATTTGCCGTGCGGCGAATTGTACGGATCGGGCTGCCGTACAAGTTAAAACATCGGTTGCCATGAGATCCGCCACATGCTTTCCCACCAGAAACATGTCCAGGTTGAGGGTTTTGATGCCGGTCATTTGGGAAAACCGGGAATCGTCGGACTGGTAAACATTTTTGATGTCGCGCGCCAGAGAAAATAAAGAAAACCGGAAATACTGCTTAAATGCCGGATGGCTTTCCACCAGATTTTTCAGGACTTCCGCCGGCAAAAGATAAACAATCATGTCTTCGTCAGCGGTCACGTCCAAAAGGGCGGCTTTGGATTCCAGAATGTTTAACGACCCAAAGACATCCCCCTCCCCCCGTACATCCACCAGAACCTCTTCATCGGAACCGTCCGATATGGTAATCCGGGCAGAACCGACCTGAATGATATAGAGGTATTCAGGGGGGTTGTCGCCGCGTCTGATAAGGACTTCACCGCGGGGATAATAGGCGATTTCCATCCGGGCCACGACCCGGGAGCGTTCTTCGTCATCGAGCGTATCAAAGGGGGAGACCTTCTGAATAAAATCGAGAATGCGCGGCAGGGGAAAGTCGTTCATATGCTCTGTTCCAGTGGAAGATAAACCATATGTGAAAGTGATTTTTTACCGAAGCTTTATGGGACGGCACCATAAGCCGTTCTTTTTCATTAGTCAATAGCGCGGTCTGAAAAATTACTCATTTTTCCTTGACATGGGATTGTTTTCATCCCTATTGTGCCGCGAGATCTTTGCGATTTCAATACGGTTATTTCAAGCGTTCCCCATTCATAAATAGAAAAGGTCAACCCATGCGATACACGATTTTCCATAGGGATATTCGAAAACTGAGCCTGATTATCTGTCTTTTGGGGCTTGTGACCCTCTTTCTGGCGGTCGAAACCCTGATCCTGGCAAGTGAGTATCGAAACAGCATGGTAAAGGATGTTCTGGACCAATTTTATACCCAGCAGATCAATGTGGCGCGCCAGACGGCAGCGGGCATTGAAAAATTCCTGGTGGACATCCTCCGAGATTTGAAGCTCCTGGCGCAATATCCTCAAATGAAAACAGGGGAAAATCCTGAAACCGATCGGATGCTGAAACAGTTTTATGAAAAAGACGATCAGGATGTGGTCCATTTTTACCGTCTCGACAGGGAAGGGGTAATGATCGACATATACCCGCCCAGTTCCGCCAAAGGGGAGAATTTCGCGCATCGCAACTACTTCCAGCAAACCAGAAAGTCCCTCAAACCCCATATCAGCCGATTTCTTCAAGTCCGGGAACATTACTGGACCCTTGTGCTGACCTGTCCCATTTTGATCGATCGAGGGCCATCTAAAACACCTCAATTTGACGGACTGATCGCGGCCACCGTCAGCGTGGAACAAATCCGCAACCGCTTTATCAAGCCCATCACCGTAGCCCAAACCGGGTATGGATGGCTTATGGACTCGGCGGGAACGGTGATCATTCATCCCACCCATCCGGAAATGGAGGGGCGCAATGTTCAAATCCTTTTGGGCGAAGCGGGCGAGAACAAAATGAAGGACCTCTTTATCCGCATGGAGAAGGGGGAAACCAACATCAGCCGGTATACCTACCATGATATAACCAAATATGCGGCCTTCAGCCCCTTTCGTCTCGGGGATCAGTTATGTTCCGTGGCGGTCTGCGCACCCGTGAATGAAGTGAAGCAATACATGCAAAATACCTTTGGAAAAGAACGCATTCTCCTGGCATTCGTCATCTTCGTTATCCTGGGCTCAGGCGTCACGGTCATGCTTCTGGTGCGCCGCATTTATACCATGCGCATGGAGGAGCGATCCCGGGGCCGCCTGATGGAGATTTTTCATTCCATGGAGGATGGGTTCTGTATTTTAAGACCTGATTTTCGAATTGAAACCGCCAACCGCATGGTGGCAAAACGCATCGGAATGAATGAAAAAGAGGTTGTGGGGCACGAGTGTTATCGTGTTTTCATGGGCCGGGAGAGTCGGTGCGACGATTGTCCGCTGGATGAAACCTGGAACCGGGGAAGACCGGCCAATGCGCAAAAACACCTGACGCCCCCTTCCGGAAAGGCCTTTTCCGCCGGGGTTCTGACCATTCCTTTAACCCGGTCCAAAGAAGAGAGGCCATACATCTTCTGTTACCTGAAAGACTTGACATCCGAAACCCGTTTGAGGCGCAAGCTCACCCAATCGAAAAAACTGGCCACTGTGGGAGAAATGGCGGCCGGCATTGCCCATGAGATGCGAAACCCCCTCATTTCCATCCGTTCCGCCATTGAGATGCTGCGGGAAAGCCCCCATCACAATGAGGAAGAAAAAACCCTGGCCGATATTATTTTCAAGGAAGCCAGCCAACTGGAGAAAGTGATTCAAGAATTTCTGGTTTACGCCCAGCCGCCGCGACCGGAACCGGCGCTTTTTCAATTAAATGATCTGATAGAAGAAATATTGCGGATTGTGATGAAGCGGGAGGATTTTGTGCCGCGTCTTCAAATCGAGAAGGCACTGGCGGCGGATTTGCCGGAGGCGTATCTGGACAGACGGCAGATGGGTCAAATCCTTTGGAACCTGCTTCAAAATGCGCGAGACGCCATCCCTCTGCGAGGCCTTATAAAAATCTCCACCCGATGGGAGGCCGCTGGAGGCCCCCATCGCCGCAAGAGCCTTTATATGACGGTTGAAGATACGGGACAGGGGTTTGATGAAACCTTGTCGGAAGAGATCTTCAAACCGTTTTTTTCAACCAAATCCGACGGCGTCGGAATGGGGCTGGCCCTGGTTCAACAGATTGTTTTGTCCCACGAAGGCGTTATTCAGGTTGAGAGCGTCCTGGGAAAAGGATCGCAATTCACCGTTCGATTGCCCATTGTTTCCTGAGGTTCCAAAAAATGGCCCGAATTCTGCTGATTGACGATCAGCCTTCCATTTTAACCAGTCTTTCAATTTTGCTCAAAAGACATGGGCACGTGGTAACCTGTGATCAAAACGGGGCGGAAGCAGCGAAGCATCTGGGTAGAGAGCCCTTTGATCTGGTCATTACCGATCTGCGAATGCGCAACCCATTGGCGGGAATGGAGGTCCTCCGGGCAACCCAGGCACGCCGACCTTCGACGCCGGTGATCATTATGACCGGCTACGCCACCATCGAGAATGCGGTGGACGCCATCAAGGCGGGGGCTTTTGATTACATCACAAAGGGTTTCACCAACCAGGAGTTTCTTCAAAAGGTGGATCGCGCCCTGCGGCGGAACAACCCGACAAACCATGAACACGACCCACGAAACACTGAATATCCTGACGCTCGTGAACAAATCATCGGCCGCGGTAAAGCCATAATGGCGGTTTTGCGCCTCGTGGACAAGGTAGCGCCCACGGACAGCACCCTCCTCATCCAGGGAGAATCGGGAACGGGAAAAGAACTCATTGCCAAAGCGGTTCACCAAAAAAGCCATCGAAAACATCATCCATTTTTGGCCGTTAACTGCGGGGCTTTTCCGGATACCCTCCTTGAAAGCGAACTCTTCGGGTACATGAAGGGAAGCTTCACGGGGGCGTCCCGGGACAAGGAGGGGCTTTTTGTTGCGGCCGACCGGGGAACCCTGTTCCTGGATGAAGTGGGCGAAATGCCCCAGGCCATGCAGATCAAGCTGCTGCGCGTTCTCCAGGAACGGGTCGTAATGCCCGTGGGGAGTACTGTTTCCCGACCGGTGGACGTTCGCATCATTGCGGCAACAAACCGCGATCTGATTTCCCAAATCAGCAGGGGCAACTTCAGGGAAGATCTCTATTTTCGCCTTTGCGTGGTCCCAATCAATATTCCTCCCTTGCGGAGCCGAAAAGAAGATATTCCCCTTTTGATGACGACCTTCCTCCATCGGTTTGCTGAAAAATTTCACAAGCCCCCTTTGACATTAAGTTCACGGGCCCTGGATCTCATAACGTCCCGGCAGTGGAAGGGGAACATCCGGGAACTGGAAAATTTTGCGGAGAGGCTTACCCTGCTCGTCGAGAAAGATCGGGTCAATGGGGAGGATATCCACGGCCTTCTGCCGGTTGGCAAGTCCCAAGACACGAAGGACTGTTCCAGTCTTGCCGACCAGGAACGGGAACACATCATCACGGCCCTTCAAAAGTTTGACGGCAATCAGAGTCGGGTGGCCAGATACCTGGGCATCGGGCGAACCACCCTTTGGAGAAAAATTAAATCCCACGGCATCGCCATCAACTGATCGACCTTTTCATTTTGGAACGTTCCCCTTTTCATACTGAAACAGGTTTTATCCCAAAAGCCCGTCGTTTTTAACATCACCTGAGATAATCAATTGATATGAATCGTTAAAGCGTCAAGCATACCGTTTTGGCGCGCTCTTTGCTCTTATCAGGGTTCAATCCGCTATTTAGAGGGTCAATTCCAAAAAAGGAGGGATATTTTTATGTTCGGACTGACGGATCCATGGATTTTATCGGCTTATGTTTTAACAACACTCAGTGTTTTGCTTTGTGTGATTTACGGCATCATTAAATGGAATAAAGACTGATTTTCAATCACCCGGTGGAAACCTGTGCCCCTTTTGAGGCTGACATTTCCCATAATGATCCAAGGAGACAAATATTAAATGAATTATACATTATTAAACAGCATTATTTTTGTATATGTAGCCATGATCGCCCTGATGGGGTATCTGGGATACCGGAGTACCCAATCCGCCGGGGATTATATTTTAGCCGGCGGGAATGTGAACCCCTTTGTGATGGCCATGTCCTACGGCGCCGCCTTTATCAGCACTTCCGCCATTATCGGATTCGGGGGCGCCGCGGGCGTTTTTGGAATGGGACTTCTCTGGCTAACGTTTTTTACCATCTTTGTGGGGGTTTTCATCGCCTTTGTGTTTTTTGGAAAACGGACCCGCACCATGGGCAACAACCTGAACGCCATGACATTGCCTGAACTGATGGGAAAACGGTATAATTCCTCTTTCATCCACATGTTCAGCGCCATGATCATTTTTATTTTCATGCCCCTGTATGCCGGCGCAGTCCTCATCGGGGCCGCGCGTTTTCTGGAAACCGCTCTCAACCTCAACTACACCACATCTCTGATTATCTTTACCGCCCTGATCGCCGTCTATGTGACGACGGGAGGCATTAAAGGGGTCATGTATTCAGACGCCCTTCAAGGAAGCATCATGTTTTTCGGCATGGTTTTTCTCCTTATTTTTACCTACATGAAGTTAGGCGGGGTGACCGAGGCGCACAGCGCCCTTTCCGATATGGCCGCCATGGTTCCCGAAAAACTCAAGGCCATGGGACATCAGGGGTGGACCCAAATGCCCGTGTTCGGTTCCAACCTGTGGTGGGTGCTGGTTTCCACCCTGATCATGGGCGTGGGTATCGGCACATTGGCCCAACCGCAACTGGCGGTTAAATTCATGACGGTTAAAAGCGGAAAATCCCTCAACCGGGCCTGTCTGGTGGGCGGGGTTTTCATTTTTGCCATGACGGGGGTCGCCTTTATTGTGGGGGCGCTTTCCAATGTCCATTTTATGAATACGGAAGGCAAAACGGCCCTGGCGGCGGTGGCCGGAAACTTTGATAAAATCATTCCCCTTTACATCAAATCCGCCATGCCCGAATGGTTCGCCTATGTATTTATGGTGACCCTTCTCGCCGCCGGGATCTCCACACTCTCCAACCTTTTCCATTCCATGGGCACGGCTTTGGGGAAAGACATCTATGAGCAGATCAGCAAGAAAAAGAGTACGGCATCCACATCAAAACATACGATTTTGTTTGTTCGAATCGGGATTGTGATCGGGATCATCATGAGCCTCATTTTGGGATATCAACTGCCCATCAGCATTGTGGCCAGGGCCACGGCCATGTTTTTCGGCATTGCCGCCGCAGCATTTCTACCCATGTTTATGCTCGGCATCTATTGGAAAGGGATTACCCGGGCCGGCGCCACCGCCGGCATGGTGGTCGGCACGTTCAGCGCCCTGTTCTGGCTTTTCTTCGTCCATGCAAAGGAAGCGGCCCCTTTGGGAATCTGCAAAGCCCTGTTCGGAAAACCCTTTTTGATTTCCGCGGATCCCTGGCCCGTGGTGGATCCCATATTGATCGGCCTTCCCATATCCCTGGTGGTGACCGTCATCGTGAGCCTGCTCTCCCGTCCCTTGGAAAAAGAGCATATTGCCCATTGTTTTGAGAGTATATAAAATATTAGTGCCTGAACGAAAACCTCGTTCAGGCACGGTTTTACGTTTTACGTTTTAAGCTTTAAGCTTTACCCAGATAACAGCCTTCGTAATCCAAAGTGCAAAGCGGCGTTTTCTCCCCGTTGAAAACAGCATTCACCACCTCTCCGACGAACAGTGTATGGTTACCCGGCGCCAGGCGCTGAATAATACGGCACTCCATGCAACCAATGCAGTCTCCCAGGATCGGACATCCGGTTATGCCTTCTTCCCAGGCAATGGATTCAAATTTTTGGCCGGCAAGCGGCCCTTTGAAACGGGCCAAAAGGTCTTTTTGTTCCCTGGAAAGGATGTGCAGTGCAAAATGACCGCTTTGCACCAGCAACTCGTGAGAATAGCGGTGGGGGTGGATTGCCGCCATAACCAGCGGTGGGTCGTAGGAAACCTGGCTCGCCCAGGAGGCGATCATGCCATTCATGACATTTTCAAACCGCGTGGTCAGGATGTAAATCCCATACGTCATATGGGCCATATTTTTTAAAATTTCTTGATTCATGATCTGCTCCAGTAACAATGCATTTGCAAGTAATTTACCATATACTGAAATATTGTTATGATTTTCTTTATCATCAGTGTTTTTAAGACATGCCATGGAACTAATGGTCCAACCCTACTTCGCTCGAATTAATTGTTCTCACAACCGTGGAATTCATTCCAAGCGCAATGGCATGATTACCACGGACATTGTATCTATCCGCTCAAAAACAAATCTTGTAACCGTACAGCCTACTTTGCCCGAATCGTGCCGCCACGGATAATCGTTTTGTTTTTTGCGGTGAAGCGACCCTCAATCTGGGTGGCGCCCGTGATGGCGCTGAAATTCGAGTTATACCCCCAAATAATGGTCAGAATTTTCCCGGCATCCACCGTCGCATCCCCCGAAAAGATTTCCGCGGCTACTTTGATGAGGGCATCGTCCGGTGCCTGGCTGATCGCATCATTGATGGTGTGATAACAGGGGCTAAGCCCCCCGCAGTTACCGGAACTCACATAGAGGGTATTTTTGAATTGCGCCGAGAGGGTCCGCGCCCTTGTGACGGAAAATGTATACGTGCTGTCGGAGGAAACTTCCGTGTCGGCTTCCGTCCATTTCAAAAAACTGTAGCCGGCTTTCGCCGAGGCAATAACCGTCACCTGAGCATCCTTGTCGTACGTTCCGCCGCCTGACACCGTGCCGCCTGCCGCCGGGTCCGCGCTCACCGTGATAGTATACTCGGTCGCCGGGACCGATACGTTTCGCGTCAAGAGATTCCCGTTGTTGTCGTAGGTATATTGAATGGTTCTGCTGCTTCCGTAGTCGGCCCCGGTCAAGCGGCCGGCGTTGTCGTAGGTGTATTGAATGGTTCCGGCAAAAGCGGAAGCCCAAATAAAAAGGCTTAAAAGCGAGGCAATCATTACCGTTATTATTGTTTTCATGATCGTGTTACCCCCCTTCATGTGATGTTATCATTTTACATACTTGCGGACCGCATGGCGCCAGGGGCTTTAGCGGTGTAAACGCAGTGGCTTCAATTTCAATGAGTGGGCAGAACCTTTCCAACGGGTATGGATACCGATTCTGTTGCTCTTGGGCAGTTTTTTGCTTAGCTTCTTTGCCGCCTTGCGTTTCCCCAGGTGGCGGGCGGGCACCCTCTGCCAGGTATTATCATCTTCGCCATATTCCCACAAATCATTTTTTGGTACTTCTAAACCACCTCCGCCCACTTTCTGAAACGATGTTCCACCCTGTCCATATATCCACAGGTCATTCTTCGGTACCCCCAGGCTGCCTCCCGGCACCTTCTGCCAGGTATTATCATCTTCGCCATATTCCCACATATCGTTATCCGGTGCCTCTAAGCTGCCTCCGCTTGCCACTTCCCCCCAACTATCTTCCTTTTCTTCATATTCCCACATATCGTTATCCGGTACCCCTAAGCTGCCTCCGTCGTCCAAATCTCTCCAAGTATTGGCATGGTCAGCAAACTCATGGAGATCGTTATCCGGTGCCCCTAATAAGTTACCTCCGTTTGCTGTTTCTCCCCAGATTTCGCCTTCCCCAAATTCGAAGATATCGTTGTTCGGTTCCCCGAAATCATTCCCTGTTCTGTCCGCATACTTCAGGGGATTCAGGGCCGCATATTGGTACGGATTCAATGCTATTGGCCTGCCAACCCTGGGCCACAGGGACTCCCTGGAGATAAACCGGGCCGTGACCGCATCATAATATCTTGCCCGCATCTGATAGAGACCGGCGTTTCCCTCCTGCCGTATCTGCCAGGCCCCCACAAAGGTAAAGGGCTGATCATTGCTTCCTTCATGGGCCAGGAGTTTGCCGTAGGGGCTGTAGGCGTATTTGTCGGTGATGGTTCCCGATGCATCGGTCAAAAACAGGGTATTGCCCATTTTGTCAAAATGGTAAAAATAGACCTTATTGCCGTCGGCGGCATCGATCATATAAAGAAGTCGGCCGCCCGGGGTCAGGACATAAAACCGCACCCATGCGGTCGTGTCGTCGTTTTTCTCGGCCACCATCGGTTTCAGACCCAGGGCGTAGTTGTAATAGCCGTGCAGCGTGGTGCCGTTTGCTTCCCGGGTCAGGAGGTCGTTCAGGCCGTTGTAGGTGAGGGTGGCATCAGAAGTGGATGTCAGCCGGGTGGCACCGTCCCAGGAAAAGGTGTTGCGGGGGGATGCGATCAACCGACCCCTGGCGTCATAAGTGTAGCCGGTAGTATTGACCCGGCTTGCGGCATCGTGGGTGAAGGTGTCCGTTTCGCCTGTCAGGTAATCGGCCGGGTCCAGGGGGAGGTCATAATCCACGCGGGTAACTTCCCCCGCCCCGTTGTAGGCGTACTGGAGATCAGCCAGGGCGCCATGCTGAATACGGGTGATGCACGAGGCGTCATCCAGAGTGAAGGCGGTATTTGCCCCGCTGGACCGGGTGATGGCCGTGAGCCTTCCATCGTCGTCATGGGTGAACTGGACAGCGGTACTGGTCAGGGAATCGCTCACCCGGCTCAGGCGGTTTCGGCTGTCGTATTCATAGGTCGCACTGAAAAGACCGGCGTAGGTAGCGGTCAGGATACGCCCACCGTCGTCATAGGTGGCCCCGAAAGTCGTCCCCGGATTGGTGGTGGCCGTGACTTGACCGGTGTCGTTGTAGGTAAAGGCGATGCTGTCGGCCGTCAGCAGGCGGTTCAGTTCGTCATAGGTGTAATTAAGGGTGGGACCTTCGGAATAGGTCACGGCCGTGACATTGTTCGCGGCATCCAGGGTTCGGGTCTGGGTGGCGCCGCCCGGGTAGGTCACCCGGTTGAGTCGGCCTCGCGGGTCATAGGCATACTGCCACTGGTTTGTCAGAGGATCGGTCATGGACGCGAGCCTGCCCATGTCCGTATGGGCGAATGTCCAGTGGCTCCCCTTGAGATCCTGTATATTGCTCAACAGCCCCAGGTCGTTCCGAGTGTATTGAGCCGTTCCAACCACCGGCAGTGTGACGGAGGTCAAAAGCTCGTTTCCATCATACCCGTAGGTCGTCTGTCTGCCCATGGGGTTCGTGAAGGCGGTGATCCGGCTCATGGTGTCCCGGGTGAGGGTTGTAGTCTGGTCCAGGGGATCGGTCACGCCCGTGACATACCCCAGCTTGTCGCGGGTGATGGTGGTGGTGAGATTAAGGGGCGTGGTTCGGGAGACGCTGAGCCCTTCATCGTCATACCCGGTTTGCCACACCTTGTTCGCCGCGTCCGTGACCCGGTCCATCCAGCCGCGGGAGTTGTAGGCGTATTGGGTCTTGTTTCCGTTGGGATCCGTGGCGGATTTCAGACGATTCATGTTGTCGTAGGCCAATTGGCTCTTTTTTCCCAGCCGGTTGGTGAATTCATTTACCCGGTCCATGAGATCATGGGCATACTGCGATGCCTTGTTGGCGGGATCGGTGATTGATATCAGATTGCCGTTGGCGTCATAGGCGTAGGTGTAGACATGGTCCAGCTCATCGGTCACGGAGGTTATCCGAGTGTTCAGGTCGTAGGCCATTTGCACAAAGGTCGTATTGGGATGAATGATCTTTTTCAGGCGCTTATAGGCATCGTATTCATAGGTGGTGGTCCCCGTGTCCGAATTGGTGGCGGATGCCGGGGTGGCATCGGCGTTGTAGGTGTAGGTGGTCACGCCGCCCAAAGGATTGGTGATCGTCAGGACCTGTCCCCTATCATTGTAGGTGTAGGTCCGGGTCTTTCCGTTTCGGTCCGTTCGGGTGAGCCTATTGCCTCTGGCGTCATAGGTGAATTGTTCGTTTGTGCCGTCCGGGTAATCGATCCGGGTGAGGTTGTAAAAGGTGAATTCCGCCGTGTTTGCCGGGGTATCGGGATCGGCAAAGGTCTGATTCTGCGGCACGTAGGTATAGGTGATGGTATCGCCTTTGTTGTTGAGCATGGACGTGACTTTCCCGGTCTCCGCGTGATAAGAAACCGTTGTGGTGTCGACCATGCGGTCGGTCACCGAAGTCAAACGGTTATTGGCATCCTTGGTGAAATTCATATCTTTTCCCGTGGGATCGTTGATCCGGCTCGGCGGCACGTGGGCGTTGTTGTGATAGTATTTGCGGACACTGTCGTCAGGCGTGGTTTCCTGTGTATAGTAGGGGGTGTAGTTGTAAGCGAACGTGGTTTCGTTGTCGTAGGGATCTTTCTGGTTGACCACCTTGATACCGGAACGGGCATCCCCCTGGGCATTTTTATAACCCGTATAATCCCAGGTGTTTTCCCCGTGGAAATAAGTCGGACCTTTTGGGTTTTCCACTTTGACCAGATTATCGTAATAGGTGTTGCTTCCAGAGGTCACCCCCTGCCAGCGAAGGGTGTAGGTATTACCAAGAGCATCCGTGATGGAGCGGAGAGCATGGAGATTCCCCATGTCCGGGGCGGACTCCTCATAGGCAAAAGCGACGGTGCGGGGATTGTCGGGTTCCGTTTGGTCCGATACGGTTTCAAGATATGTCTTGCTCCCCACCGTGGTATAGGTGAAACTGAATTTCCTGCCCAGTCCGTCCGAAATTTCATCCAGGCGATTATCCAGGCGATAGGTATAGGAGAGTTTATTTCCGTTCCGGTCAAGGGTATAGAGGAGTTTGCCGCGGCCGTACAACTCATAGACATGGACCTGTTCCCTTACAGGATCCATGACCCAGAACCGATCAGGACTGTAAGTCGCCTTGGCGGCAAATTTTATGACGGAACCGTTTTCCTTGTAATCAAATTGATCGTTTTCGATGAGTTCATAGACCGTGCCGTTCAACTTGAAAGAAGCCGAGTCGCCGGAAGGAAGGTGGATGTCTTCCGGCTCATGCCACATGGCCCCCGCCGAATAGGGGGTGAACCAGAAATAGTTCGTAGGGCCGTTGCTATTGTCGTTGTGGGTGGGAAAATAAATGCCCGGTCCTCCCCACCAGTTGTCAATGGCACGGTTATAGATAAAGGTGAAGGAGAGTCCCATCAACCCCCTGCAATCCAGAAGTGGCATTCGGAAGTCCACCGAGCCGCTGCCCGTATAGATGGGGTCGCCGCTTTTCACATCATTGGAAACGGTCTTGTTGACGCCGCTGGTACCGTTTTCGCCTCCCATGGTGGCATATCCGGTTGAGTGAAACAAAAGCAGCAGCAGAATGAACATCAATGAGACCGGTAGCCTCTGCACAAAATTCCTTTTCATCTTTTTAACTCCTTTTTTGTTTTCCTCAGTCTCTCGTCACGCGAACCGATCCGGCCGCTTCCGGATACCTTCATTACCTCGCCCGGATCGACTCTTAATCTCTCTCTAAATTCCTTGCATCCAACAGCCATTCCTGTCAGCATTTTTCAATTTTGGCGCAAACATAGTCGAGGATTTTGGCTCAATCATGGCAAGGCCTCCACTTGATGTAACTGACAATATAAGTACCTAAACAAAAGTTTTCCGGTATTAGAAAACCTTCAACGTCCTAAAAATCTTAAAGATTTACGAACGGTACAGAGGGGGCAGGGACGTTCATCAGTTTATAAGTTCCCAATCTCATAGTGATTTTCTAATGCAATCCGACGTCCTCTGCTTACCGAAAGACTTACCGCTGCTTGGGAAATCCCCAGTTTCCGGCTCAGCCACGCCTGACGAATTCCCAATTCACTGGTCGCCCAGTAGCAAAGAAGGCTGCGAGCCTGCACAATCTTAGGCTGTTTTCCCGAAGCCCAAATCGCTTCGGGGGCCATGCCCATAATGTCGGCAACTCTCTCGGCAATCCTGCCGACATCAATCCCCTTGGCCTTCAAGCGATATTTCCTCTCGAATGCCTCCTCGGCTTGAGAAAGCACCTTCTCCACAAATTCACCATCGCCAAGGATACGCTCATCCCCCTTCTGGAATACGCCGGTCTTCCGCAATGATTTCACAGCGGACCACCCACCAACGCTCCGAACCAGTCCCCCACCCGTGAGATCTTGCCTTTTACCGGCAGCTATCCCCTTTTTTATAAATTCCAAATACCGCCGCCGCGCAACAGACGTCTTATCACCAAATAGCCCGAGGATTGTCGTATTCTGCCACTCTGCAGTTTCCCGCCCCATAAGTACGCTATGCCCACTGTAAGGATAGTTGCTCAACTCCTTCATATCAGATACCAATTTTGCCCGAAGCGGGTTCAAATGCACATAGCGAGTCAGTTCCAATAGATATGAATCTTCCTGGCAAAGGATTGACTTGTATCGGTTTTGAAACAGATGGCCATACCGCTTGTGTCTCCGGTTATAGTGCATGGCGTAACCGGTTAAGAGGCGTTTCATGACCGTAGAGATAGGGATAATACCGGTTTTCAAAAGCAAATGGAAATGATTGGGCATCAGCGCCCACGCAAAACATTGTGTTTCCGTATCAGAAACAATTTCCCCCAACCGTTCAATAAAAAAATCTCGGTCGTCATCATCATCAAACACTTTTCGACGGCCTATCCCCCTGGCAATAACGTGGTGTAGCGCTCCTAGGGCATCTATGCGGGCTTTTCTTGGCATGCAAACACTCTATCAAATGAAAAATCAAAACGCAACATAACGCCCCCAGGGTGAATTTATTCTTCCGAATTATCCAAATAAAATATAAAAGTTGCGCTACATTATGAACAGAAACCCTCGGATGGTGTATATACTGTGACAGGCACCAAACCAATTCGGGGTTTAAATTCTTGAACGTTAAGCAAGTCCGCATTCAAATAGTCCGCCCGCTTGAAGAACAACGCTTTCAGCATCTGATGCAGTCGCATCATTATTTGGGCGCTCTTCCCAAGATCAGCGAAACCCTCTGGTATACAGCTAGACTAAATAGTGAGTGGATTGCGCTTGTCAGTTTTTCTGCTCCCGCTTTGAAATGTACACCAAGGGACAGCTGGATCGGATGGAATTTTCGCCATCAATACGATCGACTGAAACTGGTGACCAATAACAGTCGTTTTCTGATTTTGCCCGAATGGCATATTCCGAATCTCGCATCCCGTATCCTTTCATTATGCCGGAAGCGAATGCAGGCTGATTGGCAGGGGCGTTTCGGGCATCCGGTTGTACTCCTGGAAACCTTTGTGGACCCAAAGCAATTCCACGGAACCGTATATCGAGCGTCCAATTGGATATATGTCGGTAAAACAAAGGGTTTTCATCGAACTCGCCAAGGCTACAGCGATAAAGCGGATTCACCGAAAATGGTTTTTCTTAAACCATTGGTTTCCAATGTTCAATCGCTGTTATCCCGACCTGTTCTCAAAAAACCATATCTTACGGGAGGTTACAAAATCATGCTCAGTGCGGAACATATGAAATCGCTACCCGACTTTTTTGCTCAAATTCCCGACCCGCGTCGATCCCAGGGACGACGTCACAGGCTCTCCACTGTTCTGGCCATTGCCACCGCCGCAACACTGTGCGGAATGCGCGGTTATCTGGCGATATCCGATTGGGTAAATGGTCTTGGACAAAAAGCCCTTGAGCGTTTCCGTTGCCGATATGAAAATAAGCGCTATGTAGCTCCCAGTCAGTCTACTATCCGTGATGTTCTGGTTCGCGTTGACCCCACAGAACTCGACAAAGCTCTCCAGCGTTGGAATCTGCTTTACGGTGAACAGGACGAAAGCTTGGCCATCGATGGAAAAACCATGTGTAATGCCATCGATGAACAAGGTTATCAGACTCACATCATGAGTGCTGTCGGCCATCAAACTAAGACCTGTTACACCCAAAAAAAGTCGGTTCTCTCCCTGTAGAAGGCAAAGACGAACTCAAGCGAACCAATGAAATCAAAACGGCTGCCCCTTTACTGGACGCGATCGATATCGAAGGCAAAGTCATTTCAGCTGACGCACTGCTAACCCAAAGGACTTTTGCTAAATATTTGGTCGAGCAACGCAACGCCCATTACCATTTCATCGCCAAAAACAACCAGCCCACATTACTTCAAGACATTTCCCTGTATTTTGAGGGCTGCAACGATCCTGATTTCATACAACACGATGCTCCCGATCATGGTCGCATCGAAGTGCGCAAAATATGGACGACTACCGAACTTAACCTATACCTGGATTTCCCGTATGTCGGCCAGGCTTTTATGATCCAGAGAGAAGTTACAAACAAGAAAACCGGTAAATGCACAGTTGAGGTTGCTTACGGCATAACGAGTCAATCACCTGATCAGGCGAATCCCGAACGTGTACTTTCTATCAATCGCGGTCACTGGACCATTGAAAACGAGTGCCATTACATCATCGACTGGAACTACGACGAAGATCGAAGCCGAATAAGAACCGGCAATGGTCCTGAAAACATGACCAGGCTGCGTAGATTCGCGGTGGACGTCATTAAGGCGAAAGGCGTTCGCAGTGTAGCCCAGAAAATGCGCCAGCTCACGCAGAACGTAAGGGGGTGTCTTCGACTATCTCAAGATGACCAAAAATTCAGTGCCCCAAGCGTGATACCTGTTAGAACAAATTTACCGTGATAACGCCCCTTTTCACTTTTCACGCAGGCAACGCCACCCCTCGGCTAGTCGACACTGAAAACGCTACTTAACCTTTTCCACGACCCTGTATACATGGCTTCCGGTTCTGGATGGCCACCGTTCATCCCGTTTCGTATCGAGGGCCTTGGCACGGTCAATGGCATCATCAATCCTTTCTGAAAATTGGCTGAGCGAAAGCCTGGAGCTGTTATATTCGCCAAAAAGGGCCCGCAGTTTTTGCTTCATTACCTTTGCTTTGATAGGCTGGTAATCCAAGTCATCGTGATGCAAATAGAGCCAGACTTCAAAACAGGGGTTGCTCACCGCCAGTTGGAATTTATTATGCCCGGCCTGAGCTGACACGGAAGCCAGGTTTTTATTTCCCACCTGTCGACGTCAACCATCAGCCATAATTCATAATCGGCTTTAAGCTGGAATTCCCTTTTGAAATTCTTAAGCTGCTGCAGAATATGGGCGGGAGCAGACTTGTTGTCTTCGTTGGGAATCACCCGCACCTGACATCGTTTATTGCCAAAGGAAAAGTACTGTTTTTCCGTCTTCCTGCCTTCGGTGGCAATGATAAACAGGCGGGCATCCCGATGGGGGGCCGGTTTGCTTTGCCTGTCGATAGGGCATTTCTTTCTCGACGTTAATGCCATTGCTGTCTAAGCCCCCGCCCGACAGAACGGGAGGTTTTCAAGATCACCCAAAAACGGAATTGCGCCGAAACGGCCATCGAGGTAGCCTTTTTCCAGTTTCAAATCATTGCGTACTTTATATTCAGAAAGAGAGTAGAGATGGGAACCGCCGTTTTTGTCTTTCTCCGAAAACCAGATTTCATCCCTCCTCAGAAGGTTACGGTCCAACAGCTGACTCTCATGGGTTGTGATGATCAATTGTCCCCTGCCGCAATCCTGGCCATTGAGGTAGCTCTCTAAAAACATCCGGGATAGCAGTGGATGCATGGAGCGATCAATTTCATCAATCAGATAGACCTTTTCACTGCTTTTTGAGTGAAGGAGTGCCGGCAGAAGGTCCATCAACCGGCGCGTCCCATCTGATTCATCTTCGATTTCAAAATCAATATGCTCTTTTGCATCCTTAAGATGATGCCTGGCCTTAAGCTTCAACAGGGTCAGCTCACCGCTCTGTTCCCGCATCATGGCAAACCGCCTGCCGTCAGGCACAGAAAGCAAGATTCTTTCATTGGCACTGATATTCGTGAGCTTTGATTTCAATGACTCCGGAATACCCGGAAAAAGTTTTTCAAAATCAAACTCAACCTTTTCCGACACAATGCCATCCACACCCGTATCCGCTGCTTTCAAAAAATCTCCCATAAACTGAAGGAATTGTCCGTTCATGTGGGCATCGAAGATCAGGTCCCGATAATTTGATTCCGGTCCGATAATAATCAATACCGATCGAAACCAGTCAATGAGCGGCATAATCTTCGGCACATTTTTTTCGTACAACTCGTGGAGAAAGAGATTGTTGGGCCGGGTCCCTTCCGCAATAAATTTGACGAACTGGTGTTTCTTAGTTTTCTTTCCGGCCAGCGACGGGCCGACCTCTACCTTTATTTTGCCGTCCTTCGTGGTCAACCGCTCAAAAAAAAGAACCTCCTTGACATTATGGATGGCAAAAAGCCACTCCTCCCGCACCTCTTTCTCGTCTACCACAAATCCATAAGTATAGATGGTATCCTGGTAATTAATAATGAACTCAAAACAGCTGGGCATCTGCCAGTATGATTTATCAAGCTTGAACGGGGTGATATCAATCCGCTGTTTGGGCCGGGTTCCCTCAACAATCAAATCTTGAGCAAAAGCCATGGCCCGGATCAAATTGGATTTTCCGGAACCGTTGGCCCCGTATAAGATGGCTGTACGGAGCAGGGGTTTTTTCTTTTTGTTGGGCAGCAGGTGGTGCTTGTGTTTGCTGTCGGTGGTGGCCAACATATTGAGTGTATTTTCTTCCTTGAAGGATAGAAAATTCTCTATGGTAAATTGAATGAGCATTTTGTTCGGTTCCTGTTTCAGAGTAAAATTAGGTCAAAAAATTCATCAAAAGACTTTAAAAAGAAGATAAAATCACAATATTCATGATTTTCATAAGACAATTTTTGAATTAAATCAATATTTTTGACGTTTGAATCTCAAAAACTTATAAAAACAGTCTTTTTCTTAATCAACTTTTTCTCGAACATGAAACGCTCTTTTCACTCTCCGTATCGTTCCTTGAAGACCCTATAAGCCCTTTCATAATCAGCTTCGCGATCCAAGGGGGTTGTTTTGATTTCCCTGTGCATTCCGCAGTGGCAGTCCTGTTCGACCCAGGCCTAGGCGACTTGATTGAGAAAGGCAAGGTTTAAGGGAAGGGGCCATGCCCATAATGTCGGCAACTCTCTCGGCAATCCTGCCGACATCAATCCCCTTGGCCTTCAAGCGATATTTCCTCTCGACGGCCTATCCTCCTGGCAATAACGTGGTGTAGCGCTCCTGGGGCATCTATGCGGGCTTTTCTTGGCATGCAGACGCTCTATCAAATGAAAAATCAAAACGCAACTTATAATCTGACGAACGTCCCCCTTTTCCCTGTTCCGTTCAACCTCACCGAGTTGATGGCCCTTTATTTCGGAAGAGACATGCTCAAAGTTTTCAAAGATACCGCATTTTATGACTCATTGGAGTCGCTTTTTCAGAAGGTCAAGACGACCCTGCCCAAGGAATCCATTAAATATCTGAAAAATGTGGAGCAGACCCTTCACCTGGGCATAAAGCCATACAAGGAATACGGCAAATTCAAGGGGATTTTGAACCGGGTCAACGATGCCGCCGTCAACCGAAAATCCATCGAAATTGTCTATTACACGATGAGCCGGAGGAAAGAGTCCCGGCGCCGGGTGGACCCCTACCGGATCTGGTTTTTCAACGGGACTTTTTATCTGATCGGTTTATGCCACACGAGAAAAGAAGTCAGGATATTCGCCCTTGACCGCATCAAGATGCTCCATCAAACAAAAGCGAGCTTCGAAATCCCCGAGGATTTCAGCCTTGAGAAGTTTACGGGTTCAAGCTTCGGGGTGTACCAAGGAGAGCCCACTTATATAAAGGTGTGGTTTCATCCGGATGTTTCGGGTTATATCAAAGAAAAGATCTGGCACAAATCACAGAAGATCCACCTTCAGAATGATGGTTCCATCATTTTTGAGGCTGAAGTTGCGGGAACAGATGAAATCAGGTTCTGAATCATGACATGGGGATCGAAAGCCGAAGTCCTCGAGCCGGCATCACTGAGAGAAGAGATCCGGACAGAGGCGGGAAAAACGGCCAGTCGATATGGAGCGCCCATTGAGACAGAAGAAAGCCGGTCCTATAGCCGCACTCAAGATCATCCCTTACAGCGCGGTTGATCTGCCGTATCTGCGATCGTTGATATCAGAGATATCGATGGTAAATGGAAAACGAAATATTCGGAGTTGAAGGAAGTACAGGAGAAAAGAGATGACCAGATGCTTTGGAATGTCGCTGCTGCTGACAATTTTGGTGGTGGCTGTTGTTGGAGCGCAGGATAGAGCGGAGATCACTGTCAAAACAATGTCTCCGTCAGTTGTCAAGACAATTCCCCAGGCGGGAGATACAAAAGTTGATCCATCTCTCAAGGAAATCACTGTTACGTTCAGCAAAGAGATGATGACGAAGGCGATGTGGTCATGGTGCAGCCAATCTCCTGAGACCTTTCCTGAAATAGACAAAAGCAAAATCAGATATCTGGAGGACAAACGTACGTGTGTACTTCCCGTCAAATTGAAGCCCGGAAAAACGTACATTATTTGGATCAACACACAAGAGTTCAACCATTTCAAGGATGTAGAGAATAATTCGGCAGTGCCGTATTTGCTTGTATTTCAGACGGCTGATAAAAAAGCTTCATCACCGAAATGTGATCGTGAAGAAACCGCCGTCTCAGTCGCGGAGGCCTGGTTGTCGCTGGTTGAAAAAGGCAAATATGAGAAAAGCTGGTTTGAAGCTGCGCAATACTTCAAAAGCGTGATTTCGAAAGACCAATGGAAACAAGCTATCCGAGCTGCCAGAAAGCCACTCGGGAAGAATCTCGCGCGCGAGTTCATCTCAAAAAGCTGCCACACTTCCTTGCCTGGCGCACCAGACGGTGAATATGTTGTGATCCAGTTCAAGGCCTCGTTCGAGAACAAGAAATCCGCGATTGAGACTATTACACCCATGATGGACAAGGATGGCAAGTGGCGCGTCTCTGGGTACTACATTAAATAGAGCAACGGGACATCGGCGGCATATGAGGCAGTACTGAACAAGCGGCAATTCTGTATTTTCGCGGGGAAAAAATGGAACATATCACCACTGTGAACGAGTTGTTAGCATAATGAACACCATCACGTGATATGAAAATGCGTGTTCTCGCTATGTGGTGAGTTCTTCTTCATTGCCGAAATAAACGCGGCCCCGGCAAATTTGCGCGATTATACGCGCCCAAAAAGATCATTCAAGTGTTTAAACGGAACAATCGAAACATCCGTTCTTTTTTGACTTTCGTCGCCGGCATAAACAAGGCCCGTGCCGTTGGGAATATGTTCTGGAAATATTTTTACAAAATGGTTCAGACCCTTGAAATAGTCTCTGGTTATGGTCATACCGGCTTTGACCTCAATAGGAAAAAGATCGGATCCGTTGACCATCAGCAGATCGACCTCGTTTCCCTTGCTATCCCGATAAAAATAGAGATTACTTCGTTTCCCTTGATTTAACCGATACTTGAGAGCCTCTGCGACAACCATGTTTTCAAAAAGGTTACCCCGCAACGGATCTCGTGCGATCTGCTTTTCATTTTCGATATTAATTAAAAAAGAAGCCAATCCCACATCGTAGAAATACAGCTTTGGTGATTTGACCAAACGTTTGGAAATATTCCTGTAATATGGCTGCAAGAGAAAAATGATATAGCTTTCTTCCAGAAGAGATAGCCAGTTTCCAGCTGTTGTGTGGGAAATGCCGGCATCGTTTGCCAGACTGCTCACATTCAGCAATTGGCCGGTCCGACCCGCGCATAACTTGATAAAGCGCTGAAAAAGGTTCAGGTCCTTAATTGTAATGAGCTGCCTCAAATCCCTCTCGACATAAGTCTCAAAATAGTCGCCAAGGACCTGCGTCGGATTCAGTTGTTTATCCCATATGCGGGGATAAAACCCATGGTAGAGCAAACTGTCAATGTCCGGCAGAGAAAATACGGACTGGATTTCTTCAATAGAAAAAGGGAGCAATTTCAGCAGTGCGGTTCGACCGGCCAATGATTGATTGATGGCGTTGCTCACTTCAAGTTGTTGACTGCCGGTCAGAATAAAAAGGCCTTCCCGCTGGTCCTCGTCAACCATCGGCTGGAGATATGAAACCAGGTCGGGTGCTCTCTGGATTTCATCGAGTATGGCCCCATCCGGATATTGGTCTAGAAACCCTCTTGGATCATCAATGGCGAATTGACGGATATCGGGCGATTCCAGGTTGGCATAGGGTTTATGGGTAAAAACCTTTTTGCAGAGCGTGGTTTTCCCGCTTTGCCGCGGACCGGTAATCGTGAGCACCGGAAAATTGGCGGCATGAGTCCGCAAGACAGCTTCAATGGTACGGTTTATTAACGGCATAGAAAACAGATTAAGCCAAAAAAGGTGTACTTTGCAAGTTCAACTTTCAAAATGTTCTATTTTTTTAGACCAACCCCTGATGGTGTTATTTTTTGGCAAGCACCACGGATGTTTCCAATTGACGTTCGGAAATCGTCCAGTAAGTCCTCAACAGCCGTGCCGTCTCCTCTCTATTGAGACACCTGTAGCCGTTTTTTTTGTAAAAGGCAATTGCCCAGGTGGCGGCGGACCATGTGCCGATGAGTATCGGCTTGGTTGTTGCGGCTTCGAGAAATCGGAGAAGCCGGCCACCGATTCCCCGATTTCGCTGCGACGTTCGAACATAGGCATGGCGAATAAGCGTCACATGGCCCCTGTCCTGAATGCCCATGACCGCCATCAGGCGGTCTCCTTCCCCGTACCCCCAGAAAACAACGCCGTCGGTTATCTCATGTTCCAATTCTTTGGACCTCATATAAGGATCATGCCAACAGTCTTCCGGTATCACCCCGTCATATGCACTTGCCCCGTCATTGATAATCTGAAGAATCGTTTCAAAATCAGTGTCTTCGCACTTTTTTATCATGAAAAAAACCTCTGTTCGCAAATAGTGCCTGAACCAGGCATGCGTGGGACGCCAAGCCCACGATGTTATGAGAGCAACGGCGATGACGTCCCAAGAGTTTCCAGCCAATTTTTCACAACGGGTCGCACTTCAGGTCCAACCACTGCGCCCATGTGTGATACGTCCGGCAAAAGTGCCACACGAACCGATGTGTACTGAGAAATTATGGGTTCAAATTGATCCGCAATGAAGGCTTCATCAGCGCTGCCGACGACAACCAGCAATGATTGCGTTATGGCCCTGAGATCTTTTTTGTAGTTGCGAGGCGCGTAGGCCGTGTTGAGTCGATGAGAATAGGCCAGGGTTTCGGTTCCATCCCGGGCTTCTTCCGGCATGTTAAACTCAAGCGTCGTCAAATAATCCAACCCATGAATCCCCACATTATTCAGCATCGCCAAACCGGCAATTCGCCAAAAATGAACATGCGCCCATCCTCCTGAATTGGCACGCATCGTAGGCGCATTATATTTCAGAAAAGGAGAAAGCAGCATATAGGCGTCGGCTTGATGACCATATCTGCTTCCCCCAAAGCGTATCGCAAGCCCGCCTCCGGATGAGTGTCCCCCCACAATCAGCATTGCATTCGGGTTATCTTTTCGAATAATGGAAATAAAATCAGCCAAATCATCTTCAAATTGGCCAATGTAGTCCACGTCGCCGCGTCTTTCGGGTGCATGTCCATGTCCACGGAGGTCTGGTGTAAATACCTGAGCCAGTCCTTCGGAACTAAGGAATTCAGCTAAAGGTAAGAAATACCGGCTATGCCAACCCGAGCCATGTAGAAGGATGATCACCTTGTCGGATTGAGCTGTATAATGCCGATACGCTAATGGCTTGCCGTCCCTTGCGGCAAACATTTTCAGTTGTGGCAGGTTGGCATAATCGAAGAACAACTCATTGAAGGTCAGACCCTTTTTATCATTATTTGACTTCTTACGTTTGCCGGTCAGGATGAACAAAAGGGCAATACCCAAATAGACAGCGGCGAAGATCAATAAGTTAATGAGGATCAAAAAGACATTTTCCATTTTCATTATCCCTCACCGTCAAAGTGAAGTCCGTCAGTTTGTAAACGACGCGCCCGTCCACCATCAGAAACCCATCAGCTTTAATCGACCTGACATTGTCATTCATTTCGGTAATAACCGCTTCAACCGTAACAATTTGGTCCGTGGGGACAACCTGTCCGCGATAGAGCCATTGATGTTTTTCGGTCATTCCTTCAAACACTGTTTCAGGCAATGCCCCCCATCGCCTTGTTGCAACAAATTTCAGCAGCTGAATAAAGGCTTCCACACCCAAAGAACCGGGCGTCACAGGGTCCTGATAGAAATGGGCTTTAAAAAACCATTCATCCGGGTCCACCTTTTTGCTGCCGCGGATAAAGCCAAACCCATTGGGTCCGCCGTCGGGGATAAACAGGTCTATATGATCCACCATCCGCATTTTCTTTTCAGGAAAAGGTGGTTCGGTCGGATATTCCACGTTGATGATCCCGCGTTCCATCTCGGACCGGGACGGTTCATGGGGTTTCGCGTCTTGAATCCCTTTCTGATCCAGAAGGGCCTGGGCTGAAAAAAAACCGAAATAGGTGGTTCCCTTGTAGAGGGTTCCTTCCGAACCTGTCACCTCAAAAGTGAAATGCTGAATAATCATGCCGCCGGAATCGGCCACATTGGTAACCTTGACCCTTGTGGTCAGTATCCCCGATGTGCGGGTCACCGGCAGATGCTGAACCCCTTCGCCGCCGAGATTTCTGAATTTCAAATCCATATCGCTGGTCAAGGCGCTTCCCATGTAGGCGGCAAGCCATCCGCACGGTTGCAGGGCAATCTCAAGGAGTACGGCAAAGGGCATGATTCGCTGCCTATTGGCGGTAAAATACCACGCATCCTCCGGAATCCGGTATTGGGCTTCGGCAACGGCCCCTGAAACCATCTTCCAGGGTTCTCCCACCACATGGGTAATGCGATCCAGAAATTGATACGGGGCTCTCGGCAGGCGGGCGATACGGCGTTTTTCATCAAATATTTTGTACGGGGCGCCGAACGCCGCGGAGGGTTTCCCCTGGGTAAAGGCGATAATCCGGCTTTCATCATAAACCGCCGGTTTGAATTTTTGCGGTACTTGATCCTTTTTCGATTCCGGTTGCCATGAGGCCGCCAGTTTTTCAAAGGAGATCCCCGCCATTCGGATGGACATGTTTTCCATATGGACGATATATTTTCCATCCGCATACATGCCGGCGTCGGCAATGACGTAGGGTTCAGGGTGGATACCCAACTCTTTGATGGTAATTTCGTAGGTGACAACGGATGTGGTTTGAAGCACCTGACCCCTGCATTTCAACCGGCTCGCGACCGCTTGAACCGGTTCAAGAGAGACTTCGCTGCTTTCGGCCACCCAGCCCATCCTCAACAGAAAAATCCTGAGGGTATGCATGCAGCATTCATACATGAGGGTCCCCGGCATGACGGGGTCATCCACAAAATGGCACCTCAAAAACCAGTCGTCAGGGTGAATATCGGCTTCGGCCCGAATGAACCCGAGGCCGTAACGACCGCCCTTCGGATCTATTTTCACAATACGGTCCACCAGCTTCATCCTGCCCCCCGGTATGCCCAGGGGATGCCGCAACCCTAAGGATTTATCAAATGCGGGACCGAAGCACGCCGCCAAATCACCCCGCCGAAGGGCGTCCAGCTGCGTTTCATCATAGGATTCAACTTTCATGGGGGTCAATTCCCGCCACCCCGGATCCACTTTACCCTTTTTTGAGCCGCTGCTCAGACGATGATGGGTTAATCCCCTTCCCGCGGCAAGGGCCTCTTCCGTAAAAAAACCGGCACAGCCGTTTCTCATGGTCAACAAGGGCACATTGTCAATGGTTCCATCATATTCAAAATTAAAGAAATGAGTGCCGTTCAACATAAAGAATCGCTTTATCCGGATATCATAGCGAATGGTCTCGCCCGGCAGGGGTAAATGCCGGTGAAAGGCAATATCCGCATCCAGGAGCCGGTACACGGCCAACCCCCTGGTATGGAAATCGATCCCCGCAAAGCCGGAGAGCATCAGATCCGCCTGACCGGCCTCCACGGTGATGCAGATGGGCATCCTCCCCGAATCAAGATACCATGCCCCGTTCCTGACATGATGCTCGGTGATGATTCGTAAAGGACCCAAGACCAAAGGTTCGCCTTCGATGGAAACGACCCTGTCCACCAGCATCAAGGGTTCGTCCGGAAGGCGGACACGGGTGGGATACCCGTCGATTTCCGCATATTTTGCACCAAACACCGTTGCAATAGATCCGATTGCATACTCCAGGCACTGCTCCCGGGTCAGGCTTCCGGACGGTTCGTCCGGAACGGTTAGGGCGGTTCCACCCCGGGATTTTTTAAGAATCGCAAGCTGTTTTGCCAGATTATCCGCCATGGCCTCGGTTATTTCGGATGCGAATTGCAAGTACCTTCCGTGGGCATCCATCTTTGCCTGCTCGGTTTGGGTAAACTGCTCGATCAGTTCATCAGGTTCAGTCGATTTTCCCATTGGGTCCGCGAACCCCTTTGGTTCAAAGGTGCTGACCGTCTCTTTTTGAGCAGCCCCCATCAATTTCGGCATAACAAAGGGCTTCCCGCCTGTTTTTATTCGGATAGTCGGTGAACCGTGGGGCTCATCGCTTTCCTTTTGGGTCGCCGGGTGAAAATCCTGACCGTACAACCCCTCCATATTGACCGGAATGCCCTCTGCAATGCATTGCCCCAGACCCCGCAGTATCAGAGAGTACGGGTCCTGCCCCTGGATACAAAATGACCTTGCAACATGGGGCCGTCCGTGGAGGATATGATGAATCATCCGGGTGCAGGAAGCGCCTGGACCCATTTCCAGAAATACCCTTGCCCCGTCATCATGGGCAGTTTTAATGGTTTTGACAAAATCGACACCCTTGAGGGCGTGGGAGAGAATGGCATCAGCCGCCGACTCCCGGGTGACATCATAAGATTTGCCTTGGGCGCCGCTGTAAAATTTTATGTGGGGGGGCGCAATGGTTTCCTGTAGATGCAATTCCCGGTAGGGTCCTTCAACTTCCTTTAAGACTTCACAGTGGGCGATTGAGACGCCCTCAATGGGCACATGCCTGCAGCCAATGGCATGGATGAACGCCTCAACCGCCCCACGTTCACCGCCGATGACGCATTCCCGGTCCGTATTTGAGATCAACGGATAGACATGCTCATGTTTTTTCAGCATGTCTTTTAAAGTACCCATGGACCGGTCTATGGTAAACAACACCCAGTCAAGCTTTTTGTTCCAGGGCCATTTCCAGTGCCTTCGGGCAGCCCGGAATTCTCCCGCCAATTCTTTGGTAAACAGGGTCGATTCTTGGATTTTCCTCAGCATTTCATCCCTGCCTGACCACGCTCTCAAGGCGAAAAGCCCGGCGGTTTCCCCCAGACTGTAGCCCACAACGAAATTCGGTTTGATGCCGAAGGTTTGAACCAGGTCGCTGATCCCCGTGCAAAGTGAAACATGACCGAATATCATGGCTCTGCGGTCGCAGCGCTTTTGGGAGACGGCATCTTCATGCCCCTTTTCAATGTCCCAGAAACAATCGGGACGATATTGACCCCGCAGGTAGAGATTCTCCTGATGCTGCCGTCTCAGGATTTCCGGCCACTGAACAAATAATTCCCGACCCATATGGGAAAAAGTGTTCCCGGAACCGGGGAACACGAAACAGATCCTGTTGCCGTTCCCGGATACCGGGGGTTGAGGATTGTAAAAAACCCGGTCCTGAAACGATGCATCGGGAATGGACGACCGCTCGTAACCCACCCGTTGATGAGGATTTGCCTGGATGGTCTTTTGAAACTGGGAGATCTGTTTCAGAAGTTCTCCTCTGTTTCGAGCGATAAAGGTTGCCGAAAGCCGGGAACGTTTCTGATGCCGCCACCACAACCGGGCAAGCGCCTCCATGTTCGAAGCGGAAACGCCGGGGTCGCTTTGAAGAAATTTACGGAAATGATCAAGCCCGTTAAAGATGCCCCCGTGAGTATCGGCGCCAACCACAAACAACCCTTCGTCCCTCGGGCCCAGGGGCGCACGTTTTAGAACCTCCGTCAACAACGGGGCTTCCGGTTCGAATGCCTCCAGCAGGACATGCGCACAATTGCCGATGATGCTGAAAGCGCTGACAAGGGCTCTTCGAGGACCGTCAGCACGATCATGCAGCCAATAACGGGGCGTGGAAGGGATAAGGAGACCCGGTTCAGCCAATTCCCCGATGGGATTTTCCGCGGCTTTCAGCGGCGGCAGAATTTCATGGTACACGCAAAGGGCGGCCTTGATAAAGGATGCCATAGACGATGCCGCGCCCGTATGGCCGATGTTCCCTTTTACGCTGCCAAAAACAACTTGCCGTCCCGAAACTTCCCGGACGCCCGGCCCATGAAGTTTATCCGATGCACCGAAATATGAAACCAGGGCTTCCATTTCCATCCTGTCTTCGGCAGGATAACCGCTTCCATGGGTTTCCACATATCCCAAGCGTTCCGGAAGGCAATGCCCTTCATCACAGGCCTTTTTCATGGAAGACAAATATGAAGGGATATCCGGCAGCAGATCTTCGGTTTTCCCGCCCGCTGAAGCACCGATCCCCTTGATGACGCAATAAATTCTGTCCTTGTCCCGAACAGCGTCCGAAAGACGTTTAAGGACGACAGCCCCGGCGCCTTCACCCATGATGGTTCCGTCGGAATCCACATCAAATATGCGTATCGTTCCAGACCTGGAAAAGGGCCGGAGGGCCCTCCGACTCAAGAGGGATCGCACATCTCCCGTCATTTCCACAGCGCCCACCAGGGCCCGATCGATCAAGCCGTTTTGAAGCGCCCTTACAGCGGTTTTGAGAGCATTGATCCCTGAAGTTTCTTCGCTTGAAACCGTAAAAGCGGGACCTCCCATGCCCAGTTCCCTGGCAATCCGGCTGGCAATAACACTGCCCAGCCCTCCCATGGTGCGGTTGGCCGTGAGACCCGAACCCGCGGCATCACGAAGCGCTGAAAGCCATTTTTCATGATTCGTTTCAGGGTCCAGCTCCTGAGCCCATTTTGCGCCGTTTTGTTCAACAAGCCACCTCACATGATAATTGGTGGTATTGGGATCAAGCCCAATCCCGATGAAAGCGCCGGCACGGGTATTTTTTTGGTTTCCGGGTTTTGCGTCCACCCATGCGCCCATGGCCGTCTTCAGCATCAGCAGTTGCTGGGGAAGCATCTCAGAGAGTTCTTTCGGGGGAATCCGGAAAAGCCCGGTGGGAAGTTCGATCTCATCCATAAAGAAACCCGAGGGACGCAGGGATGATCCAGCCTCATTAAACCATTTTGCCTCATAAACGCCCCAGGCGTTGTGGGGGGCTTCGGGTGCCGGCGCCAGCCCCTTTAATACACATTGCTTGAAGGATTCCAGGCTGTCCAATTTCCCGAAATGGGCGTCCATGCCGATAACCGCCACATCCGGCGGGTCAGCCCTGAAATCCCGATGCACCGTCGAAGCAACATCTTCCGCCGTGCCCATCCACTCTTCAAGCAGAACGTGGGCATTGATCCCACCGAACCCAAAAGCGCTCACCGCAGCCTTCCGGGTGGCATTTTGATTCCGTATGTTCCATGGCCTGGGCGATTTAAGGATCGTGAAGGGCGTTTTTTCTATTTCAAAGGATTTTTGGGCCTTGTTAAAATTGGCCGATGGCGGCAAGGTCTTCTCCCGGAGGGCAAAAATGGTCTTCATGCATGCCGCGGCGCCTGCCGCCGTCAGCAGATGACCGATGTTCGATTTAACCGAACCCAACACGCAAGACGAGTCCCCGGCAGCACCTTCCCAAAGGGTTTCCAAACTCTCGAATTCAACCGCATCCCCCACAAGGGTCCCGGTGGCATGACACTCGATGAGGTCCACATCATGGGGATGCCAGCCCGCTTCTTCATAGGCAGACCGCATGGCCCTGAGCTGCCCTTCCGAGGTGGGGGCCAGCAATCTGCCGCCCATATCGTTTGACAGCCCGATACCGCGTATGACAGCATAGATGTTGCGATTCTCAACGAGGGCGTCGGAAAGGCGTTTCAGCACAAAAATCCCCGCGCCCTCCCCTACCACCAGACCATCGCCGTCGGCATCAAAGGGCGCGCTCCGCCCACTGGGGGAAATGGCTCTCAGCTGGGAAAAACCCATCTGGGTATAAAGGCAACTGGGTCGGGAAACGCCGCCGCAGAGCATGGTATCGGCCCTGCCGGCGGAAAGTTCGTCAACGGCGAGTTTCATAGCGTACAAGGAAGAGGCACACGCCGCATCCAGGGTAAAACTGTCCCCCCCAAGTCCCAGAGCCTTTGACAGGATTCCCGCCGGCAACCCCGCGCCGTATGCATTCAGGGGATCGGTTCCAGGATAACGGCGACGTTGATTTCCGGGAAGGCGTTTTTCTTCAAAAGTGCGAAAAAGCGTTTCTTCGGCGATGGCGGATAAGGCATCGGTGGGCAACACCAGGTTCCCGAGAATCACCCCGGTCCTCCGGTGGTCCTCCCCCTGGATATGCGCATCATCAAAGGCCTGTTTGCCCGCCATGAGGAGAAGGTGAAAAAGCGGGTCCAGACGATTCAGGAAATCCGGATGAATATCAAGGCCCGCAATATCCACATGAACTTCATCGATAAAACATCCACGCGTCGTGTATACCCTGTCCACCACGCCGGGTTTTGGATCATACGCCCTGTCAGGGGGAATCACCCAGCGCCCGGGGGGCGCTTCACGGGAGGAATTTCGTTTCTCTAAAATGTTTTCCCAGAGTTTTTTCGGATTCGGAGCGTCCGGAAAAACCCCACCCATGCCAATAATCGCTATCGGTTGATTGTTTTTCATCCCAGCACATGGCGTCTGAACGCTTCATTTAAGGAGGCATCAAGGGTACACTCGTAGTCTTCAATACGGGCCACCAATTCATCCGATGTTTTGTCCAAAAACTCGATATCCGCAACCGCCCGGGACTCGCTTCTTTCCTTTACCCGTACTGCCGCCCGAACCCCGTCCGGTGGAAATTGCCGTTTGAACTGCCGGTATTTTCCGATTTTATGGGGAAGAGAACCCACGCTGTACTGTTGAAAACTCCAGAGGATCATGGCCTGAAAACCGCCGTCGATAGCGCCGGGATCCGCGATCCAGCGGCTTTGAATCCCACTGTCCATCCACGCGGAGGGGGCATCGGTAGGGCTTAGATCCACCATCATCATGTCATCGCCGCGCCATTGGGCCGAAAGGATGTTTTGCAGGCGCTTTCCGTGAAAAAGGGCATCATTGTAAATCGTTCCGTTCACGGGGGCATATGACTTCAAGTCCCCCAGCTGAATCCGGCCGTTTTCGTTGTCGGGCGCCTTTTCTGAAAGAATGACATTTGCCGAGGCATGCAATGCCGGGATGACCCCCTTGACATTTCCCCGAATCTCCGCGGTTATGGAGAGGGTTCCATTGTTGGCTGAAAGACGTCCCGCCGTGATCTCGATATGTTGCGAATCACCATTTTTCATGATAATCCCCTTCAAAACCCTGAAGTCGTCAAAGCCCACAAAGCGGTATCCCGGGTTGTTTTTGAGCGCCCCCTGAGCCAGCCATTCCATCATGAGGGCCGCGGGGAGTACCGCATTCCCGTTCATCACGTGATCCCGCAGGATGGGATAATGCTCCAGACTAAGATCCAACCCAAAGGAGGCATCCAACGGCCCCCCCATGACGACTACCTCAACGGGACCTTTTACGCCGGATTCGAATTCGTCAATAAAATACCCGGATCCCGCCTTTTTGCTGATCAGGTCAATCCCCTCTTCCTTAAACAGCGGTTTGAGAACCTGCGTCACCATCCCCCCATCCCAGGGTCCCCAGTTGAAAGCGACCGTTCGGCACCCAGGCCTTTTTCTCGCCGCCTCCCGGGCCATCTTATTCAACACCTCGTTTGCCGCCGCATAATCGATCTGGCCTTTTCTTCCAAACCGGGCGGAGGAAGAGGAAAACAGGGCGATCATCTTCAGATCATCCGACTCGGTTGCGGAAAGTAGATTTCTTAATCCCCGGACCTTGGTGCCATAGACCTTTTCAAACTGCGCAACGGTTTTATCCCCGATCAAACGGTCTTCCAGAACCCCCGCCCCATGAATCACGGCGGTTATTTTGCCGAATTCGTCTCTGACCCGCGCCAACACATCGGCAACCGCCAAACGGTCCCGGATGTCGACCGAATGGTATTGAACCTTGGCGCCAAAGCCCGTCAACCGTTCAATGTTTCGATGGATCTCCCGGTTGGCCATCACCTTCCTGAAATCATTCTCAAGCTCTTTGGGGGTCATGTTGCCGGATCCGGCCGCCAGGATAGCGCGTTTGATTTCCGAGTCAGACGCCAGGTGTTCGAGCAGGTCGGATTCATTTTCCGGCCCCGGACTTCTTCCGAGGAGTATGATCACCGGGCCATATGCCTTGGCAACGGCGGCCGTTACTTCCGCGGTAACCCCCCTGGCGCCCCCCGACACAATCACCACATCATCCGGGTTAAGCATGGAAACGCCCTGTTTTTCCAGGCGTTTAAGCGGACTGGGAACCAGTTTCAAGGTAATGAGATGATCTTTGCCAAGCCCCCTTTCCACGGGACCCGCCCTGAATATTTCAGAGACAATTGCCGCCGCCGTTTCCTCGTTGGCGTCAAATGCGCCCATATCAAGGGCCAGACACCCGACCTCCGGCCATTCATGCCCGGCGGTTTTTGAAAGCCCCGCGAGCCCTCCCTGGGTCGGCGCCATTTCTTTTGCAGGGGTGCCAAACCCGAATTTGCCATCCATGAACGACACCGTAACAAACCGCGACATCCCATCTTTTTGGGTCTTTCGAAGGCTCTTTTCAGCAATGCGAAGGAGTTCAAAAGCGTTTGCGATAAAACGATCGTCCGTATCCTCAGCCCCAAGAATCATCAAACCGGCCAGAGAATCGGGCGGCGTCAATTGATCCAGGTCCCCAAAAGAAATGGGAACCGTTTCATAGCCCAAATCATGCAACCGATCTTGAAGGGCCGCACAAAGTCCACGATCATCCCGGGTAATCCAGAAGGGGCCGGCCTTGGATATTTGCACGGCGTCGGAAGAAACAGTTGCCACGGGTTCGCAGGAAACCACCATTCTAAAAACATCGGAGGAAGCAGGCGCGCATTTCACGGGTTCGTTGGACACATCCGCATTCAAAACACTATTTTGGGCTACCTCATTTTTTTTAACGCCCGAAACCAGATGGTCCACGATATCCTGCAAGGATTCCAGTTCACCAAGATGCTTAGGTTCTATTTCAGGCGCATCGGGCAGCTTCTCCCGCAAAATCGAAAATATCTCCACCCGCTTGATGGAGTCGATCCCAAGGTCATGATCCAGCGTCATGTCGGGTTCAAGCATCTCCACCGGGTATCCCGTTGTTTCTGATACCACCCCCAGAAGAACTTTAAGGATCTCGTCAGTCGCGTCCCTGTTTGATTCCACCGCTTGTGCAATGGAAACATCCCGATCTCCGTCTCGCCCTTCACCGGAAACAGCGCTGCCCGCGGCCAGATGATTCACGATATCCCGCAAGGATTCTAATTCACCAAGATGTTTAGGTTCTATTTCAGGCGCTTCGGGCAACCTGTCACGCAGTATCGAAAAAATCTCCACCCGTTTGATGGAATCGATCCCAAGGTCTTGATCAAGGGTCATGTCAGATTCAAGCATCTCAACCGGGTATCCCGTCGTTTCCGAAACGACCCCCAGAAGAATCTCCAGAATCGCATTGGTCGCCTTGCCGTTAATTTCCACGGGTTGTGCAATGGAAACGTCCTGATCTCCATCTCGCCCTTCACCGTCGGCAGCGCTGCCCGCAACCAGATGATTCACGATGTCCCGCAGGGATTCCAGTTCACCAAGATGCTTAGGCTCTATTTCAGGCGCATCGGGCAGCCTGTCACGCAGTATCGAAAAAATCTCCACCCGCTTGATGGAGTCGATCCCAAGATCATGATCCAGCGTCATGTCGGGTTCAAGCATCTCAACCGGGTATCCCGTCGTTTCCGATACCACCCCGAATAAAACGCTTCGAAGATGGGGCTCCCTTGAATTGCGGATTGCGGATTGCGGATTGCGGATTTTCTCTCGCATACAGACCGCGGCTTCAGCACATCTTTTCCTTGAAACGACGGGGTCCAACGGCATTTCAACGTCAGGTGGATTCTCGGCCTTTCGGATTTCAGCCATCCCCGATTCGGGTGATTTTTCGATTTTCGCCGATGAATGGACATCGGCCTGAGAGTTGCCCAAAAGGGACGCCAGCATCCGGGTGGCGGCCTGCTGTCCTTCAAGGAACTTGCCGTGCAGACGCGCGGTTTCTTCCTGAAGTTTCTGAAGGGCCACCATGCCCGCCTGAAGGCGTTTCATAGATTCATCTGTTGATTCCCGCATCATTGTGTCCTGATGGTCAGCCTGCGTAACCGCGTGTGTTCCGGGCCCAGGTTGTGGTTTGGATTGTATCAGCTTTGTCTTGGGTTCAGGCGGCGTCAATACTCTTTTGGAAACATGGTTGACGCCTGATATGGGCACCGTCATCTTTGGTTTAATTGAGGCAAACGGCTCCGCGTCTTTAAGATTCATGTTCCACTGGTTGAGATCAACCGGATATCCCTGGGCGGATAGATAGGCCAGAACACGTGCAAAAGCAACAACGCCCGATTGCTTTGAAGAGTGGCTATCCAGGCCCAGGCAAACATGCGCTTTGTCGCCGAGGATTGAACTCACAAGCCCCTTCAAGACGGCGCCCGGACCCACTTCCACGAAGGTTCGCACACCGTCCGCGTACATGTTTTGAATCATCGACATAAAATCAACGGGTTTCGCCAGTTGGTTCGCAAGAAGCTCACGGGCGGCCCCGGCGGTTGCAGAATATTTCCTGCCGGTGGTGTTTGAAAAAACAGGGATCTCCCCCTTTGAAAAGGCAATCTTTTTAAGCCCTTCCAGAAACTCACCCGCTGCATCCGACACGGCCCTGCTGTGAAACGCATTGGCCACGGGAAGCGATTTGCATGGGATTTTCCTTTTTTTGAATTCCACCTTCGCCCTTTCCAAATCAGGTTTATCCCCTGAAAGGACCACCTGGTTCGGCGCGTTTTTATTGGCAATCACAACATCAAGCCCTGTTTCTCGAAGAACCGCTTCGACCTTCCGCAAGGACGCAATGACCGCAACCATGCCACCCCCGTCCGACCTGCCCGAATCCATGAGCATCCCACGGAGTACGGAAATATCAAAGAGGGATTGCTCATCCAGGATCTTGGCAGCAAAAAGCGCTACGACTTCTCCATAACTGTGGCCCGCCACAACATCGGGCCTGACCCCAAAAGACGCCAACACCTTACAAAGCCCAGCGCTTACAGCGCCGATGGCCGGCTGCGCCATATCCGTTGACCTGAGGGCCAGCTGCCGGGCTTTCTTTTCGTCTTCAGTAAAGGCATAGGGCGGGTAAATGATATCGCTGATACGGGTTTTCAATGGCGTTTTTTCCCGTAAGGCCAGGTCGGCCGCTTCCAGCGACGAGAGCATTTGCGGAAACTGACAACTCATCTCCCGAAGCATCCCCACATATTGAGATCCCTGCCCGGGAAAGAGAAATCCCAGCTTACCCTTGAACGCGTCCAGACCGAAATAGACCCCTTCCGGCAGGGACCATCGGCAATCGTTGGGCTCGCTTTCAAGGGTTTTTCCGATGCGCGTCATGAGGGCGTCCATATCGTCGTCTTCCTTGATGACGGCAGTCAATCGATAGGGATGTTGCGCATTAAACCCGGCTCTCATCTTTTTAAACAACCTCGAAAGGTCTTCCCATGATGATCCGGGGTGAATCCCATCCAGCGCCCCCATAAGACCTTTCGGCGTGTCGGCGGAAACAGCCAGAATTTCAGTGGCGCCATCAAAATCGGAAGCGGTTTTTTCGGCGTCATATTCCTCCAGCACGCAGTGAAAATTACTTCCGCCAAATCCAAAAGCGCTTACTGCCGCCCGTCGGGGATGTTCAGGGCGCCTCACCCACGGTTTGGGAACCTGATTGATGTAAAACGGACTGTTGTCGCGAAGGGCCGGCGTCGGGGTTGTCACTTTGATGGTGGGCGGCAGAACTTTATGATGGAGGGCAAGGGCCGCCTTGATCAATCCGGCGGCCCCGGCGGCGGCTTTGGCATGACCGATCTGGGATTTTACGGAACCGATGGCGCACCAGGGCGCGCCGGCGCCATTTTGATACACTTCGGTAATCGCTTTAACCTCAACGGCATCGCCGACCTTTGTCCCGGTGCCATGGGCCTCAAGCAGATCGATGGTGGAAGGGTCGACATCGGCCAGTCGGTAAGCCCGGCGAATGGCTTTGACCTGGCCTTGTGCGCTCGGCGCATAGATGGCTTTTCCTTTTCCGTCACTGGACGTGCCGATGGCGCGAATGACGGCGTATATGTTGTCTTTGTCCCGTTTTGCATCCTTAAGGCATTTTAACACCACAATGCCGATACCCTCCCCCAGAATCGTACCGTCCGCATCCTTGTCAAAGGGTTTGGCATCGCTGGTGGGAGAAAGGGCCATGGTTTTGCCGAAGCACGTGTACATAAAAACGTCGTTAAAGGTATCAATGCCGCCGCTGATCGCCATGTCGGCCCTTCCCGTCTGCAATTCCATGATGGCCAGGTGTATGGCGGAAAAAGAGCTGGCGCATGCGGCATCCACGACACAGTTGGTCCCTCCCAGATCGAGATAATTGGCGATCCGGCCCGCCACCACATTTCCCAAAAGACCGGGGAAGGAATTTTCCTGCCAGGGGACATACTGTTCCGAGATACGGTTAATGATCTTAGCCGAAAGGGCGTCGTCCAACCCTTCATCCCTCAGGGCTTTTCGCCATTTGGGATGGCCCAGGCGGGCGCCGAGGGTGATGGTCAATTCCAAAGCGCCCGTTACGCCGAGGATGACGCTGACGCGATCCTTGTCGTAACGGTCCGCATCATTATACCCTGCGTCAAGAAGCGCCTGTTTGGCCGCGACCATGCCGAGCAGTTGAGAGGTGTCCGTGGCCTCGATGGCATTGGGGGTAATGCCGAATTCGAGGGGAACAAAATCAATGGGAGACAAAAAACCGCCCCGCTTTGCATGGGTATGGTCCTGGGAAGAAGGATCGGCGGAATAGTAGTCGTCAATCCGCCAATGTCCTTCAGGGATATCCCTTATGGCATCCACGCCGTTTTTAAGATTGGCCCAGTAGGCGCCATGGTTGTTCGCCCGGGGGAAAATGCAACCGATGCCAATGACGGCAATCGGTTCACATCCGGTTATCGCAGCGTTTTTTTTGTTATTTTTTATCGTTTTCACTTCAGGTACTCCAAAACCTGGCCTAATTGAAGGGGTTTTATCCTTTTGAGTTTTTCAGGAAGAGAAATCCCCATATTTTGAATGTAATTGCAACGTCTTAAAAACGCAGCCCCATAAAGAATATTCAAGGCAACCGTTGCAATTTTACGGTTTTCAGGAATTGCCAAAAAGCTGTCTTTGGCCCATTCATTAAAGGCGCCCATGGCAGGTCCGCAAAATATCTGATAGTCGATTTTACGCGAAACATCGCCGTTTCGCGCCCAAACAGCGGCGCGGCCGAGATATGAACGGAAAATGAGCGCCATTTTATGTTTCGGATTGGTGGAAGCCCTTTCAATCTCCCCGGGATCACGATATCGCCAAAAGGATTTTGTTTCGTGCCAGGCCTCTTCAAAGGAACATCTCAGTATGGATTTTTCAATTTTTTCCCGTTCAATCGCGGGGATCTCTTCGATGGCGCCATAATTCCGGTATAACTCATAGAGTTTTGCGGCCCTCATGGCAAACATGGTGCCTCTTTTGAGGACCTGGACCTTTACCCCCATTTCAAACATGTCCGCGGCGGGCGCCATTGCCACATCCGCCTGTCGGGTCTCAGCCAGCATTTGACGAACATCATCGGAGGCGCCCGACTCAACACAGGCCTGGTTGACCGATCCGGTCACAATGAAGGCCGCCCCCATGGCATAGGCGGCGGCGGCGGACCATGGGGTGGATATCCCGCCGCCCAGCCCGATTCTGGAAGGCTGGGCGAAATTAAATACCGCCTGCAATCTATCTCTGAGGGCCAGGATGGTGGGGAAAAGGGTCATCGACGGCCGATTGTCCGTATGTCCCCCCGAATCGGCTTCGGCGGCAATATCCTGGGCCAGGGGGATTTCAAGACACATCCGGGCCTGTTCACAGCTGAGTTCACCGGAGGATACCAGTGCATCGACAAAATGTTTCGGTGGCGGAGAGAGAAATTTTTCCGCCACTTCCTCTCTCGATAATTTTGCGATGACGTGATTCGGGGTCACCACCTGCCCCGTATCGTCACGTGAAATACCCGAAACCCGGTATCGCACCAATGGCAGGGTAACGTCAAGAAAGGCGGCCGCCTCCACAAGCCGGATATTTCGATCCAGATATAGCTGAACCGTATCCGCTTCCAACTTCGGCTCGTTGGGGCTGTGTATCAGATTAAATCCGAAAGGCTTATCCGGACATCTCTCCGTCAGCCGGTCAATGGCGCTTCCAATTTCCCCAAGATCAAGCCCCCCCGATCCAAAAAAACCCAGCAATCCGCAGTCGGCAACGGCTTCCACCATTTCGACGGAAGCGATACCGTTCGCCATGGCCCCGGTATAATAAGCATAGTCTATTCCGTGATCATCACAAAAGGATCTGTCGCCAAGATTGGCGGCGGGCAAGGCCGCCAAACTGCCGATAATAGGGATGGTCGCATCCGAACGCAACATCGCCTCAGGCATGTCCCCGTTTATGACGACGAGCCCCAGGCAATTGTCCTTAAAAACAATATGAACGGGACAATTCAATCTCTTGATGGCTTCCCAACTCTCCGGTTTATCGTAAGGAAGGACCTTCGCGTCCTTATGGAGCCAGCCGATGGCAGGACCCGGCAAAAATTCACTGTCGGCAAAAGATTTACTCGCTTCAATTGCTTTAAGAGAAACCTTCATACGGCTTAGCCAGCTTTCGGCTTCCTGTTTTGAGGTGGTTCGAAGGCTCTTCTTAAAAACAACTTTTCCGTCGATTTTCTTGTATCCATACCAGTTCTGGTTGTTCCGATAGAGCATCGGCTGGCTGATGAAATATGTGGGTCTTTGCATGTTGAACCATTGTAAAAAATTGACGTAAGCGATGATAGGTACCAAAGTAGGGACCCAAGAGCAATTTACACTTTTTTTCCCGATATGCAAGGTGAATCTGAAGCCCACCTTCAAATTTATGCGGACATCCGGATTCGCGCCCCTTTGGTATTGACACAACCGAGAACTGAATGCTACTCATATGTAAATTTATTAAGGCAAAACCCATGAAGAAAATTCTCGTTGTCGATAATGATAAACTGATCCTTGAATTTATCAGGGACCTGCTTCAGGAAAATGGGCATGAGGTCCAGGTGGCCGAAGACGGCTTGGAAGCCTTGGACATCCTGGTAAACTACCTCCCGGACATAATCTTTGTGGACCTGGTCATGCCCAATATCGATGGTCGGCAACTCTGCCGTGCCGTTCGCAAAATGAAACACCAGGAACATTGCTGCATTGCCGTTATATCCGCCCTGGCAGCGGAAGAAAAGGTCGACATCATTGCGCTGGGTGCGGATATCCTGATTGCCAAGGGACCTTTTTCCGGGATGGGCCGGATTATTCTCTCTGTGACTCAAAATCCCGAAAAACATCGCCAAAAATGCCGCATGGGCGAAGTCCTTGGCGCTAAATACATGTGGCCGAGAAAAATCACCCAGGAATTACTTTCCGCAAAACAGCATTTTGAAATCATTCTCGAAAAAATGAAAGAGGGCATCCTGGAGATCGAAGCCGATGGGAGAATCGTTTCCGTAAACGCAAGCGCCCGATTCCTGGCCGGTCTATCGGAAAGCGATCTGCTGGGGATTAAATTCACGGCGCTCTTTGCGGAGGAACATCAGACCCGGGTCACGGAATTGCTGAACCGAAACAAAGAAGAAATTAACGAAGAATCGCCCGTCTTGTTTTGCGGACGTCTTACCACACTGAATCTCATTCCACTTCAGGATCATGCCGTTATCATCATCAACGACATTACGGAACGTAAGCGAAAAGAGCTGGAGCTGAGAGAAAGTCAGGAACTGGTTCGTTCTCTTGTGGACAACATGCTGGATGCCGCGGTGATCATTGCCCGCAGCGGCAAAATTCTCTTTGCCAATAACGCCGCAGCAAAACTCGCCGGCATGAAATCCCCACAAGAGGCCGTTGGCAAGCGCGTTGCGAATTTTATCCACCCAAACCATATGAGATCGGTCATCAAAAATTACCTCATGGTAAACAGACGTCATGTCAGGATTCTGAATGAATATCGAATCATCACCCCCAGCGGCGATGAAAAAGAGGTTGAAAGCCTTGGCACCAATATCATGTTCAAGGGAATGCCGGCCCACATCGTAACCCTGAGAGACATCAGTGAACGGAAAGGTGCGGAGAAAAAGATCAGAGAAGGCATTATCAGGTTAAGCAATAATCTTGAAGAAGCCGTTATTTCCCTGGCATCCGCCTTTGAAATGAAGGATCCCTATACAGCAGGACACCAGCGCAGGGTAACGGAAATCGCCTGCGCCATCGCCCGTGAGATGAATATTGACCAGGACCGGCTTCAAGGGCTACGACTGGCCTCGCTGGTACACGACATTGGAAAAATCAATGTTCCTGCGGAAATCCTCAGCAAACCAGGGAAACTGATCAGACCCGAAATCGACCTGATCCGAACCCATTCCGAGGCAGGGTACAATATTCTCAAAAATATCAATTTTCCATGGCCCATTTCCGAAATCGTACTTCAACACCATGAGCGCATCAATGGGTCCGGATATCCCAAAGGGTTATCGGGCAATGCCATTCTGTTGGAGGCCAAAATCATTGCGGTAGCCGACGTGGTGGAGGCCATGGCCTCCCACAGGCCCTACAGGGCATCCCTGGGCATTGAAAAGGCACTTCAGGAGATTGAAGCGAAGAAAGGCATCCTTTACGATCACGCCGTTGCAGATACCTGCTTAGAACTGTTTCGTTCGGGAAAATTTTATTTTAATGAAGACTCAAACCCATAAACCTAATCATGATCGGCGCCGACATTCTCGATTTATCCCACACACCCTAAAGTTGGATCTTGAACGGCAATTCTTTTACGCTGTCGTTTCTTTTTCACCTGACACAGCAGCGTTTTGTAGATGGGAAAACCTGATATGGCGTCAAATTGCTCGGAATCCGTCAAGCAATTCACATTGGCCGCCTGCCATTCATCCGTGCCCAGAGGACCGCCGCCCCCAACAGGCGCATAGACATAGCCTTTCATTATTTTGTCCGTCACAAAGGCTCTCATGAATACGGAATCCCGCGCCGTCTTGATGGACACCCTGTCACCCGTTTTAATACGACGATCCCCGGCATCGAAAGGATTTATTTGAACAACGGGGTAAGGATACTTTTCCATAAAAGCGGGGATTCCCCGTAAAGATGATTTCATGTCAGGCTTAAAAGGGCCCGTTCCTAAAATCAGTGGATATTTTTCATACATCTTCGGATTACTGAGGGGCGTCTCATCCGATTCTTCATATTTGGGAAGCCCCTCATAACCGAATCGTTCCAACACGGTCGATTTGATCTCAAATTTACCGGAGGGCGTTTCAAACCCCGGTTTGCCGTCAAATCTCAGCAACCCTTTCTCCCATTTTCGATAGACCATCTTTTTTCTATCGCCATAAATCACATGTTTTTCGGCATCCCTTAATGCCTGAACCGTAACCCCGGAACCACCGAGAATATATTCCAGAATTTCTTCAGGTTTCCGGGGATACAGATGCCCATATCCAAGCCGCTGGGCCAATTCAGACAGGATGTCATAGTTCGACCTGGCTTCGTCCACGGGTTCTATCATCTTTTCTCTCAATCTTATGGCGTTTCCATAATAGCAGTATGATTCCTGCTCAAAGGCCGTTGTCGCCGGCAATACGATATCGGCATAGGCCGCATCCTCGGTGAGCTGCAAATTGATGGTTACCATAAACTCCAATTCTTTCAATGCCTTCCGCCAAAGACCGGGATTAGGCCATGAGGTCAAAAGGGAAGCCCCCAAAACAAACAACCCCCTGATTTTGTACGGGTCGCCGTCGATAATGGATTTGGGTAAAAGAGCAGCATGGGGTTCTCCGCCACAGTAATAGGAATACACGGGAAACTTATCCCCACCGATGGATTTATCATAACCCGGCGTTTCGATCTGCCTGTCCCTGGTCAGAGGAATGCTGTTCTCCCTTCTCAAAAAACAGCGCCCCCCCTCCACATCCAGTTGGCCCGCCAGTGCCCATAACACCATAACCGCCCGGATGTTCTGAACACCGCTTTTCGTATATTCAAGTCCCGTATACATGACATAGGAAGCACCTTCCGCATCAACGATACTTTCCGCCAGATATTCAATTTTACGCGCTTCAATACCCGTTACGGCCGATACATATTCAGGGGTAAAGGCCTTTACATAGGCGGCAAACTCATCAAAACCAATGGTCCAGTCCTTCACGAAGTCTTTGTCATAAAGGTTATCCCGAATGAGGATATGGGCCAAACCCAACGCCAGGGCGCCATCCGACCCCGGCCTGATGGGAATCCAGTCGCTCCCTTCCAGCTCTGCGGTTTTGGTTTTTCTGGGATCGATCACAATAATGTCGGCGCCTTCCTCCGATGCCGCCTTCAACCGTTCAAACATCGCAGGCGGCGTCGAAGTAGAAGGGTCGGTACCCCATACGACAATCAATTCCGCATTATCCACATCCGAAAACATATCGTACTGCACACATCCCATGGTCAGTTTGGGTGCAATAACGCCTAAAGAAGTAAAACACGGGGCGCCGACGCCGAAGGTGTTGGGGGAACCAAAAGGAAACAACACGCTGGAAGCCAGATAGATCTCCGAACCTTTTAATTGAAAAACATCTTTAAATGACCTTTCATAGGAACCGGTGCCGGCATAAAAACCGACGGTTTCAGGTCCAAATTTTTCTTTCAAATCATTCAGCCTATGGACAATAACCTCAAACGCCTCATCCCATGAAATTTTTTCGAAATTATGGGTTCCCTTCGGCCCTACCCGTCTTAAAGGGTGGGTTAACCGGGCATCGCCATAAATTATTTCTTTAACGCTGTTTGCAATGGGGCAAAGGATATTGCCCATCGGCGCACCCGGGTCCGGTTCCAGCCGCTCGATTTTATGATCTTCATCAAAATGAACGATGACGCCACAACCGGGGCTGTGAAAACAGATACCGCAAATGCCGTATTTTGGGTCCATCATAAAAAACTCCCCTCGATACACATCGAAAAAAAAGAGGCGGCAAAATGCCGCCTCTTTTTTTAATCCTGGTTGAAAAGCCCTATGCTAATTTCTGAAAAGCCTCTCTTCTGCCGGTATATTTTTCGCGCATCTGAGGCTTCATCAATTTTCCGGTGGGATTCCGCATGACTTTATCAAAAAGTATTTTTCTGGGAAGTTTATACTTGGCCAGCTTGGTTTTACCAAAGGCCAGCACCTCCTCTTCCGTCATGGTTTCCCCAGCTTTCAGCTGAACAATGGCCATCACAACCTCAACGAGGCGTTCATCGGGATGGCCGATACAGGCCACATCATCGATTTTCGGATGTTCCATCAGGGCATCTTCGATTTCCACGGGAAAGATGTTTTCACCCCCGCTGGTAATCATGTCCTTTTTCCGGTCGACAATGTAAAAAAAGCCTTCTTCATCGGTTTGCAACAGATCTCCAGTATAGAGCCACCCATCCTTGAGGGTATCCCGGGTCATTTCCTCATTTTTAAAATACCCCTTCATCATTCTGCGGGTGGAAAAAACCAGTTCCCCCACTTCTCCAGGGGGCAGTTCCTTTCCGTGGTAATCAACAATCTTCCCCTCAACGCCGAAAGTGGGTTTTCCAATGGACCCCGGTTTGCGCAACACATCATCCGGATACAGATTGAAGAGACCGCCGCCGCCGCCTTCGGTAATGCCATAAATATTGGATACGGCAACGGGAAGGGTTTCCACCAGCTTCTTCATCACATCATAGGGAACGGGCTGAGCGCCGATCTCCATATGACGCCAGGCTGAAAGATCATAGTTTTCAAGTTTCAATTTCCCATCCTTGAGGGCATTCAAAATGGCAACGGCGATGGGCACCACGAAGAGAATATCCGTCCCCTTCTCTTCCGCCAGCGCTTCCATAATCCATTTAGGATCGGTAAACTCACGCAGAATGGTTCCCTTTGCCCCCGTGGCATAGAAGGGCGCCCACAAAAACATGGTGCCGCTATGGTAAAGGGGAAGGAAGAAAACATAGTTGTCATTTTTTTTCACAAAATAGCTCATCCCATTTCCAATGGCCGTATTGTTCAGGGAATAGTGGGTATGCAGCACGGGTTTAGGTTTTCCCGTAGTGCCGGAAGTAAACATCATGGCCAAGTCATGCTGATCGTCCACATCCACCAAGGCCTCGGAAATGTCGTCGTAGGCTTCGATGGTTTTAAAATTAATCATATCATCGGGAACTTCGGGGCCTACGCAAATATATTTTTCAACGGTGGTCAGATCTTTCTGAGCGGGCTGCACCACCGGAAGAAATTCCGAACCAATGATAAAAACCTTAGGGTCACACACCTCCGCGGCATAAAGGATATCAGACTCCATAAACCTGAAATTCAGTGGAACCACCACGGCGCCGAGCTTAATAATGCCATAATAGGTAATCAACCATTCCAGGGAATTATTCTGCAAATGCATAACATAGTCGCCAAACTTGATGTCCAATTCCTTTGAGAGATAGTTGGCCACTCGATTGATCTCATCGTTGAACTGTCTCCATGTAAGAGACCTTCTCTGATTCAAGGAAGGCGTCCGTTCAACAAGACATTCCTTGTCAGGCTGATGACGAGCGTGAAGCGTAGCATACTTGGCGTAATTCATCCGTTTGTTCTCCTTCTAAAAATCTTTCGCAAATTAAGATACCAAGATAAAAACTTTTTTAAAATAACATTATTTATCCCGCAAACCGTCAATTCAAGTAACCGAATTTTCCGGGCAACCACAATACAAGTTCCGGCCAGTAGGTCATCAAAATCAACACCCCGATCTGTATGGCCAAAAACGGCATCACCGCTTTTGAAACATAAACCAGATCTCGATTGGCAATGGACCCCGTGATGTACAAACTGACCCCCATGGGCGGCGTACAATAGCCAATGGCAAGGTTAACGGTCAATATCAATCCAAAATGCATGGGATTAATGCCGAACGCGTCAAGCATGGGCAAAAACACCGGTCCCAGAATAAGGGTCGCCGAAATAATATCCATGAACATGCCGACAATCAGCAACAGGACATTCAGAACCGCCAGAAACAATATGGGAGATTGAATACTGGACAGAACGGCCTCGGTGATCTTGCTGGGAATGGACTCCAAAGTCAGATAACGGCCAAAGCAGGTTGCGCCCGCGACAATGATTAACAGGGTCGCGGAAGTGACGGCGGAGCTGACGGTTATTCTTTTCACATCTCGAAGTTTAATGGATTTATGAATAAAGAGTTCCACCACAAAGGCAAACACACATGCCACAACCGCCGCTTCGTTGGCGGTGAAGGCGCCCGAAAAAATCCCGCCGAAAATAATCACCGGCAACATCAGGGACCAGGATCCTTCTTTGAGGACGGAAAGAACCTGCTTCATGTCGGGAACGGGCATACGTACAAAGTCGGTTCTCTTTCGGTAGTAAAAATAGGAATAAATACACGTTATGACAATAATTAAAAACCCGGGTACAAATCCGGTCAAAAAGAGACCCTCCAAAGACACATTACTGATCATACAATAGAGTATCATCCCAATGCTGGGAGGGATAATCACCCCCAGGTTAGGGGAGGTCGTCATGAGGCCGAGCGTATATTTTTCATTGTACCCGTTCTCCATGAGCGCGGGAATCATAAAACCACCCAGCGCGACCACCGTGGCCACGGTAGAACCGGATATGGCGCCGAACAGGCCGCAGGCAATGACGCCCGCCATGCCCAGTCCGCCGGGCAGCCAACTGACCAGCACATTGGCCACCTTGATGAGTTTGTCCACAATGGTCCCGGCTGTCATAATATTGCCGCAAAGTATGAAATAGAGAACCACCACAAGGGCAAATTTATCCATACTCCGAAAGAGGCTTTGAGCAAGCGCAAGGACAGGCAAGTCGGTAAAAAGAACAAAACCCATGACCGAGGTAAAAAAGAGGCACATAAAGACCGGCACCGTCGCGGCCATACACCCGAGGAGGATAAGCAAGATAACAAGATAGCTTAGTTCCATGAAAGTTTATCTCCGAATGGATAGGGATGGATATCTAAAACGACGTCTGCAATCAGGCCGCTTCCGCTTCAGTCCGCTTTTCCAGAAAATCCTGATACATCACGTGAACGGTTCGAATAAACATCATAACCCCCATGACAGGCAGAATCGCATAGAGATACACGAGAGGAATCTCAAGTATGATGGTTTTCTGTTGCGTCATAATCTGAAGGGCCGCCATTTTCCAGCCATAATACACCATCATGCCGGAAAACAGGAGTGTGATCAAATGGCTGAAAATGCCAAGAGGCGTTTTCAGGATTGGAACCAATTGAACCAGGGCGTCAATCTTGATCATAGAACGGGCCTTTATGGCGGCGCTGCATCCGATAAAGGTCGTTAGAATAATCACTTCCCGTACCAGCTCTTCCGACCAGGCCAGGGAATAATTGAACCCGTACCTCAAAACCACATTTACAAAAAGGGCAAGTAACGCGGCGAAGGTGGCAATAAACAGGGTCCAATCCTCAATAAAAGCCAGCACTTTATCAAAAAAGCCCAACACTTTTAGAAACATGTCTACTCCCCAAAAAATACGGGCGGGAAGAGAATCTCTCCACCCCGCCCATGATAGGTTTACGGCTTATAGCCCAAATAGACCTGAACTTCTTTCAGGAAATCCTTGGGGCGGTACTTGTCACCCGGGTAAAGCTTGTTGATTTGGGGAGCGAAATCCTTGTAGACCGTATTGCCTTCTTTTTGCAGGGTCGCCATATCCGCTTCGGACAGGTCGATAAAGGTAACGCCGGCCTTTGCCTTGGCTTCCTTGATGGCCCATGCTTCCTGAGTAATGGTCTCCTGACGCGTTTTGGCGCATATCTCGTGGACCACATCCTTAAAGGTTTTTTGAAGGTCGGCGGGAAGTTTATTGAACCAGGCCTTGTTAAAGATCCAGATAAACAACCCCTGAGCATAATTGACCCTGGTGAAATATTTTGCCACTTCAAATTTTTTAGTGATGTAGCAAACCGTGGGCGAATGGTCCAGGCCGGTAATAACGCCCTGCTTCAAGGCGACCGGCACGTCCGGCCACGGCATCACAACGGGATTGAAGCCCCAGGCCTTGTAGAGCATCTTATTGACAGCGGCTTCCGCAATCCTGAATTTCACTTGCTTGGCTTCCTCAATGTTCCTGACCGGAATGGTAGTCGCCCATCCGTAATTTCCGTATCCGGTAATATCCAACCCCATGATCCCCTGGTGGTCCATGGCATTCATGTAATGGTCAAAGAGCTTACCGCTATCGACAAATTTATCCAATTTGACAAAAGTATCCACGAGAAAGGGAAGGTTGATGAGCCCGAACCGGGGCCCCAAATTGGTTGATGCGACGGAACTACAGGCCATACCCTGAATGGCGCCCATCTGGAGTTGATTCAGAACTTCAACCTCTCCCCCCAGCATGGAAAAGGGTTTGAAGTCAAAATAGATCTGCCCGTTGGTGCGTTTCCACAATTCATCGCGGATTGCAAAACCGGCAAAGACGCCCTTAAGGACAGGATGAGAAACATTTGAAACCATACATTTGTACTTTGCGCCCGATGGATCAAAGGCTGGTTTCCATGTATCCAGGGAAGGCGCCTTTTTTGCCCATCCCACACCACAGATCATAACAACCCCTACCAAACACACCACTACAGAAAAAAATAGCTTTTTCATCGCCACATTTGCTCCTTTCTGTCAGAGATTCAACAAACTGAATCGCCCTCTCACCAGGCCGATCAAGGCGCCACAATGGACCTCAATCCGAATTTTTCAAAAATTTTACGGCGTCACCTCCTTTCAAACATCGAAATACCCACTCAAACACCCTTTGACAATATTTTCCGATCATGCATCAGCCGGGTTTGAATACCCTTTCCGACGCTATAGGTTTGGTTAAACCTGGACCAGAAATCACCGTGCTTTTCTTGCCAACCCAGCCCGAATTTTTCATTGAAATGATCACCCAGCTCTTCAAAAAGAATTTTCCAGGTCGGTTTACCCGCATGATGTGCTTCAAGGAGACCCGACAACAATTGTTCCAGGTCTGCCAGTTTTTCTTTCGGCAAAAAAGCAATGGCGCCCCGCTGAATAGAGGTCATCAGCGTATCTGCATTCATCGCATGTGCGGTCAGCATGATGGTGGGAATCCCCTTTGAAACGGTCTCCTGAAGAAGATTCAGACCATCGACACCCATAATATCCAAAATGGCCAAATCATATTTCCCATTGGCGATCTTCGCCTTGGCAGTGTTATAATCCGAGGCCTTATCAATATGGGAAAACTCCAGATCCTCCTCAATCGTATCAAGAACGTCTTCTTCATCATCCACAGCCAAGATTCGCATCCCTTCCAAATAGGACTTCGTTCTCGACATTACGACTCCTCCTTTCAGCAATGGCGGCTTATTCCATTCATATTTTCAATCAAAAAAACAGGGAAAAAAACTCAAAAGCGGCGCCTAAACCAAAATAAAGGGGCACGCCCTTTGGAGACTAGGAGAGTATTAACACCCTGTCAAGGCAAAACCTGCATTGATATCATGTAAAAAGGCCTTCTTATCCTTACGGGCTTGAAACGTTCATAAACCCCAGATGCAGGAACAAAAAAGAGACTTCTTAAACATTCTCGAAGATATGCTCCGAGATTCCTTAAAAATGGCTGCAATAGCGCTACATTATAGCTGTACTGTAAAAAGTGCAAGCAAATTCGCATTTAATTGCGAATGAAAATCATTTCCGTTACTCTTTTTCATACTTGACGAAAACCATGCTGTCAGGTATGACAAAAAAAATCGGACGACATCTTTTTGAATCTTTTAAAAGTAACTGAAAGGCCTCCTAATGACCCATCTTGAAAAACCCAATTCAGCCATTTTTGCGAAGATAACCACCATAAAAGAGGTTTTTTTTGACTTTGAAGGGACTCTGGTGGATTTCCAGTGGCAGCTTGAGACGGCTGTTGCCGAAACACTGGAAGCCCTTTCCAAAGCCGGTTATAAACAGCAATGGTACGGGGAAAAACCCGGCTATGCCCACATTTATAACCATACGCTGGATCTGGCGGAGCAGGGAAAAGGTAAAAAGTCGCCCACTGGGGCAAAAGATCTCATGGACAGCATTTACGACCATTTTGATGCGGATGCTTTGACACGCTGGAAACGCTATCCCGATACACTGGAAACACTTAAGAAACTCAGAAACCAGGGGTTCAAAATGGGTCTCGTCAGCAACATAGGGAAAGTGTCGCTTGAAGCTGCCATGGAGAAGCTGGGGCTCTTCGGTTTACTTCGGGTAGTAATATCCAGAAATGACGTTTCCAGGCTTAAGCCACATCCGGAAGGATTGCTAACCGCGGCAAAAGCCATTGGCGTAGAGCCTGGAGAGACACTCTTAATTGGGGACTCTCGAAATGATGTGAACGCGGCCCGTCGAGCGGGAATGCTGGCCGGGTATCTCCGCGGCGGTGAAGATTCACAGGAAGCGATGACGCTATTCCCAGCTGATGTGGAGCTTGATGCACTGCATCAATTGCCCCCAATTTTAGAGGGATCTTCAAACGCCTGATCCACTATTTGGCGTAACTGACGGCACGGGTTTCACGAATTACAATCACCCTGATTTGCCCCGGGTAGGTCAATTCTTTTTCAATTTTCTTTGCAATATCTCTACAGAGTACACTGGACTGCTCGTCGCTGACAATTTTGCCTTCCACCATGATCCGAATCTCGCGACCGGCCTGAATCGCAAAAGACTTGGTGACACCGCGAAACGATGTGGCAATTGTTTCCAACTTTTCCAACCGCTTGACATAACTTTCAAGCATTTCCTGACGCGCGCCGGGCCTGGCCCCGGAAAGGGTATCCGCTGCCTGAACCAGCACATCCAAAACAGATTCCATCTCAACATCTTCGTGGTGCGCCGCGATGGCATGAACCACCAGGTTCGATTCACCATAACGCCTCGCAAGATCCGCTCCAATAGTGGCATGTGGGCCCTCAACTTCATGATCCACAGCCTTTCCAATATCGTGAAGCAGACCTGCGCGTTTCGCCTGTTTCACATTTTGCCCCAATTCAGCGGCCATAATACCGCAAAGGAAACTAACTTCCATGGAATGCTGTAATACATTCTGTGCATAACTCGACCGGTACTTAAGACGACCGATAAGCTTGACGAGTTCCTGATTAATGCCGTGTACTCCCACATCAAAAGTAGCTTGCTCACCGGCTTCTTTCATACTGCTTTCAATTTCCAAGGTCGCCTTTGCCACAATCTCTTCAATCCGCGCCGGATGGATTCTGCCATCCTCAATCAATCTCTCCAATGAAATTTTTGCAATTTGTCTTCGCACCGGATTAAATCCGGACAAAATGACGGCCTCAGGCGTATCATCTATGATCAGATCAATACCGGTCGCCGCTTCAATGGCACGAATGTTCCGCCCCTCTCTTCCGATAATTCGACCTTTCATCTCTTCACTGGGAAGATTAACCACGGAGACAATTTTTTCGGCAGCATAGTCTCCAGAATATCGTTTGACAGCGAGCGCGATAATTTCCTGAGCTTTTCTGTCGGCTTCGGCTTTGGTTTCACTTTCAATGCGTCTGATCATTTTGGCGGCATCGTGCTTAGCCTCCATCTCCATGGACTTAACCAAAAGCTGCTTTGCCTCTTCCCCCGACATACCGGCCATCGTTTCCAACTCAATTCGCTGGTCAGCAATAAGCTTGTTATATTCCGCCTCCTTTTTCTTGTTTTCAAGCTCATTTCTAACAACGGATTTTTCTTTTTCAGCAATCCGATCTTCCCGTTTTTCAAGCTGCTCAATTTTGTGATCGATATTCGTTTCTTTCTGATGAAGCCGCTTTTCCTGAGCCAGCACTTCATCTTTCTTTTCCTTGCTCTCCTTTTCGAATTCCACCTTCATTTGATACAAGGTGTCCTTAGCTTGAAGTTCTGCCTCCCGTTTTGTTGTCTTGGCTTCTTTCTGCGCTTCAGCCAAGACCTTTCTTGAATACTCTTCAATGGCTTCAATTCGACTTTCCACCAGTTTCTTTCGAACCAGAAAACCGAACAGTATCCCAACGATCAGCCCCGCACCACCTATGGCTATCATATACAATGAGCTCATAATACTTTTCTGCTCCTAAAAATCAGCTTATCGAGGGTCTTTCTTACGCCTAACAAATTAAGACGCAAATATACTAAACCGGCAGGGAGCCCCCAGCAAGAAAATGCGCGGACACCACAACCCACCTAAGTTTACACCAGCACCAGAATCGAAAAAAGTTGCTTTAGAATATGATTATCTAATGCAAAAGAAGGGACATCGGGTTAAAATACCACATCCCGATTTATGGGGAAGGAGGGCAAACACAGACCTCTAATGCATCCCGACAAGGACAGAAAAGCATAGATGACCCAGCTACAGGATCACCGTCACATCCATCTCAATATCCAGGCAATGTTCAATACAAACTCTTTTTATTTATTATATTATCACGTTTCGCGTGTTTTGTCCTAATATCCCCAGACCCTCAAATATATAAAAATCCCGGCCGGTAAGCCAAGCGTCGTAGCCACCACCTAGCGAAAATATGTTCCGTTCGGCAATTAAAAAAAGCAATCCCGGAAAATAAAAAAAAGAGAAAGCATCTCTATTCCAAGGATTTAATCTGCCGATTCATCAACCGACAACGGTCCTGAATATCCCGAAGCAACACATCTCGTTCTTTAAGCAAACGGAGATAATCACCGGCAATATCAAATGCAGCCAAAATGGCCGTTTTTCCCTCGGAAAGTTTGTCAGAGTTTTTTCTGACCTCATCCAACTTATCATTGACCAGTTTAGCAATTTCAGTCACCTGCTCGGGCTCTTCATCGCTCCGCAGCAGATATTCATTGTCCAGAATCCTGATTCGAATTGGATTTTTCATATCTCCGAGTTTACCAAGCACCCAAAAAACAAGGCACTAAATCCCTCTCAAAAGATTAAGGGGCCATACTATTTGGCCACCATAGGTTCAAAAACCCATTGGCGATTTTCCACTCACACAATGAACAACTCAGACCACCACCAGCCTCAACTGCCCTAGCTTGCAGCATGTTCCATTTTTTCAAGAAGGGACATAATCTTTTGCTTGGCATCACTTCTGACGGATCGTAGTTTCTCAACTTCTGTTTTCAATTCGGAAACTTTCGCCTCCTCGAGGCAAACCATTTCTTCAAGGGCTTCTTTTTCGACTTTCAAAGCCATTATTTTTTCTATAAGGCCGTTAACTCTCTCCTCAAGCAATTGAAACTGATCAACCTCATGCTCCGCATTGGAAGATTCTAAAACATTATACTGATTGTTTTCATTCTCCGTATCCATAATCACCCACACCTCTTCCATGTCAAACATTCTACAAAAGTCAGGAATATAAAGCCCTGTCACTTTAAATTCAGCACTTACGATTATTTTTCAATTAAACGACTATCCTCATCATAAACATCGCTGCATACTATCTTTGAAATCAAGAAAGGTCAATACATAAAAAAAGGCAAGCGCAATTCCGCTTGCCTTTTTTTTAATGTTTATTGATTTTTATTTCGCTAATTTTTCTTTTCCGATAATCTAATTCGGACAATAGCGCGCTTAAGTGCACCCTCAGCCCTCATAAAATCAACATCGTCCTTGCCCCGATCCGCAGCCAGTCTTTCCTTGGCTCTTTCCAAAGCCTTCCGGGCCCGCTCCAAATCAATTTCCGTGGCTTTTTCGGCAGCGTCAACCAGAACCGAGACTTTGTCGTCCGATACTTCGGAAAATCCGGTGGTCACAAAAAACCGTTCCGTTTGATTGCCGTTGGAAAAACGCAGCTCACCCGGTTCAATTCCCGAAAGAAAGGGTACATGTCCTCCCAAAACGCCGAATTCACCCATGGTTCCAGGAGCAACAACAATGTCCACCTCTTGACTCACCATCACCTTCTCAGGGGTAACAACTTCCAAATGCAGCTTTCCCATGGACTATCCCCTCTATTTATTCGCCGGCCATCTTCGCAGCTTTTTCCTTTACCTGTTCGATACCACCGACCATATAAAACGCCGCTTCGGGAAGATCATCATGTTTGCCCTCGATAATCTCCTTAAAACCCTTGACGGTCTCAGCAACAGGGACATAAGCGCCCGGCGTTCCGGTAAACGTCTCGGCCACATGGAATGGCTGGGACAAAAATCGTTGAATCCGGCGCGCTCTGGCCACCGTCAATTTGTCCTCGTCAGACAGTTCATCCATCCCCAGAATTGCAATAATATCCTGCAATTCCTTATATTTCTGAAGGGTACGCTGAACCATCATGGCAGTATGATAGTGTTCTTCACCCAAAAAATTCGGGTCCAGAATCCTGGAACCGGAATCCAGAGGATCAACGGCCGGATAAATACCCAATTCCGTCAGCGGCCTTGACAACACCACGGTTCCATCAAGATGAGCAAATGTTGTCGCCGGCGCCGGGTCCGTAAGGTCATCCGCGGGCACATACACGCACTGAACCGATGTAATGGATCCTTTGTTGGTAGAAGTAATCCGTTCCTGCAAGGCGCCAAGGTCAGTCCCCAGAGTCGGCTGATACCCCACCGCGGAAGGCGTACGACCCAGCAATGCGGAAACTTCGGCCCCAGCCTGGGTAAACCGAAAAATGTTGTCAATAAAGAGCAGAACATCCTGCCCCCGCTCATCTCTGAAATATTCCGCTGCGGTCAATGCTGACAACGCCACCCTTGCACGGGCGCCGGGGGGCTCCGTCATCTGGCCGTAAATCAGAGCGGCTTTGGGAAGAACGCCCGATTCCTTCATCTCCATGTAAAGATCGTTCCCCTCTCTGGTACGCTCACCAACACCGGCAAACACGCTGATGCCGCCGTGCTGCATGGCGATATTATGAATCATCTCCATCATGACGACGGTCTTTCCAACGCCGGCCCCGCCAAACATCCCCATTTTACCGCCCCTTGGAAAGGGCACCAGGAGATCAATGACCTTTACGCCGGTTTCAAGTACATTTACGGACACGTCCTGATCTGCAAACGATGGCGCCGGACGATGAATGGGATAATATTCATCCGTGACCACCGGACCAAGACCATCCACGGGTCTTCCGACCACATTGAGGACGCGACCCAAACCCGGATCCCCTACAGGCATCATAATCGGGCTTCCCGTGTTCTTGACCGGCATGCCCCGTACGAGGCCATCGGTCACATCCATGGCAATGCAACGCACCACATTGTCACCCAAATGCTGGGCAACTTCCACAACCAGATTGTCTTCCACATCGTTGATTGCCGGATTGCTTATCAGGAGTGCAGTTAGGATATTAGGGAGTTCACCATCACCAAACTCCACATCAACGACCGGACCAATGATTTGTATTAATTTGCCCTCATTCATGGTTAAATAAAGACCTCCTTATATGGTTAAAACCGTTATCCCTTCAAGGCGGCGGCGCCACCCACAATGTCCATCAATTCAGCAGTAACAGCCGCCTGTCGTGCTTTATTGTAAGCAAGGGTAAGACTTTCTACAAGATCGTCACAATTCCTGGAAGCATTATCCATGGCAGCCATACGCGCGGCATGCTCACTTGTTTCGTTTTGCAGGAATGCATTATAAATTTGCACATTAATGTGTTTGGGTAAAAGCTCGATCATCAGACCTTCGGGATCCGGCTCACAAAGATACTCTGCCTCGTCAGCGCCTGACCGTTCTTCACCTTTGACCCCAGGCGGCTCAACGGGAATCAGTTTCACCAATGTAGGCAACTGTTTGCCCATACCGAGAAAACGACTGTAGATCATATAGACGCTATCCACTTCGTCCGCAAGATACCGGTCAATCATGCCTCTGCTGATCTGATTGACAAAGGATATGTCAACACTCCCATATGCATTAACGTGGCTTCCAATAAGGTCATACCCTCTTTTCTTAAAATAATCGCGGCCCCGTTTTCCAACCGCCGTCAGGGCAATGTTAACGCCATTATCCTTTTCTTCCTTCACCCACTTTTCCGCCCGGTGAAACAAATTGGTATTGAAACTACCGCAAAGGCCCTTATCGCCTGAAAAATGCAGCAACTCCACCCGGGAAACCTTTTCCTTTTTCACGAGCAGAGGATGAATATCCGTTTCGATCCGGCTTGCCAGATTTCCAAGCACTTCCGCAAACTTCGTTGCGTAGGGCTCAAAGCTCTCCATTTTCATCTGGGCGCCGCGGAGTTTGGAAGCAGCAACCATATTCATGGCTTTGGTAATTTGCCGCGTTTTTTTAACAGCGCCTATTTTCCTCTGAATATCACTTAAGGTTGCCATGTGGCCTTTCTCTCTTTAGTTATCTGAAGTTTATGGCCCTTTTCATTTTCAAAAGGATAAAGCGAATCAGGCCGCAGGTTGAAAAATTCCCTCAAATTCCATCAGAGCCTTTTTCAGCTTATTGTCCGTTTCCTCCGAAATATCACCTTTTTCCTTGATATCGGCCAAAACGTCTGCATGCTTGCTGCTCATAAACTCAAGCATCTGTTTTTCATAATCGGCAACCGAACTTTCCGGCCATTTGTCTAGGAAGCCTTTTGAACCTGCATATAGGATAGCCACCTCTTTCTCAGCGGTCATGGGATGAAACTGAGGCTGTTTCAATACTTCAACCAACCTGCGACCGCGGTCGAGCTGCTTCAGTGTCGCTTTGTCAAGATCACTACCGAAAGCGGCAAAGGCTTCCAGTTCCCTGAACTGAGCCATATCCAGTTTAAGAGAACCCGCAACCTTCCGCATAGCCTTGGTTTGAGCAGCGCCGCCCACACGGGAAACGGAAAGACCCACGTTAATGGCGGGACGAACGCCGGAGAAAAACAGATTCGGCTCCAGATAAACCTGACCATCCGTAATGGAAATCACGTTGGTGGGAATATACGCGGAAACATCACCTGCCTGGGTTTCAATAATCGGAAGTGCCGTCAGAGACCCGGCCCCCAGTTTATCATTAACCTTGGCGGCCCGTTCAAGCAGCCTGGAATGGTTGTAAAAAATATCCCCGGGAAAAGCCTCCCGTCCGGGGGGCCGCCTGAGCAAAAGAGAGACCTGGCGGTAAGCGGTGGCCTGTTTTGAAAGATCGTCATAAATAATCAGGGCATGTTTTCCCTGGTCTCGGTAGTATTCTCCAATGGCGCAACCGGCGTAGGGTGAAATAAACTGCTGAGTAGCCGGGTCACTGGCACACGCCGCTACAACAGTTGTGTATGCCATGGCCCCATGCTTTTCCAGGATATTAACCACTTGCGCAACGGTTGACTTTTTCTGACCCGTCGCCACATAAATGCAGTAAACATCCGTATCCTTCTGATTGATGATGGCATCCACACAGATGGCTGTTTTCCCGATCTGCCTGTCGCCGATGATCAACTCGCGCTGGCCTCTTCCCACCGGCGTCATGGCGTCAATTGCCTTGATACCCGTGTACATGGGCTCGGAAACGGATTGCCGATCAATAACGCCGGGCGCGACCATCTCAAGCCGGTTAAATTCAGTTGCTTCAATGGGACCCTTCCCATCAAGAGGCTGCCCCACCGCATCAATAACGCGACCTAGAACCGCCTCTCCCACGGGGATTTCAGCAATTTTGCCGGTCCTCTTGACTGTATCGCCCTCTTTAATTTTGGAGTCATCGCCCATAATGGCGACACCCACGTTATCTTCTTCCAGATTAAGGCAAAGGCCATAGATGCCTCCGGAGAATTCCACCATCTCCATGGCCATGACCTTCTCAATCCCGTATACGCGAGCGATGCCATCACCCACAGACAAGACGGTTCCGGTCTCACTTACTTCGACCTTCTTTTCATAGTCTTTAATCTGACCCCGGATTATCTCACTTATTTCTGCAGCTCTGATCTCCATTAGTTATATTCACCCCTCTTAAATGATTCTTTTAGGCCTTCAAGCTGTGCCCTGACACTGCCATCCAATACCAAATCACCTATCTTTACGACAAGCCCCCCAATGAGAGACGCATCCTCTTCCACATTGGTTTTGACCGTCTTGGAAGTAATCTTTGCAAGGACAACATCCAGTTTGTCCATTGCCTCAACTTTCAAAGGTCGGGCCGTAATGATATTAGCACGGATAATGTTTGAAATCTCATCGGTGAGTCGTGTGTAATTGGCTGAAACATCTTCGATGTTCTGTATCCTGTTTTTGTCCAGGAGAAGCCGCAGAAAGTTCTTGACATAATCAGCAAAGGGGCTTTTCTCCAGTATCACATTCAGCACCTTTTTTCGATCATCCACGGAAAAAACCGGATTGCAGATTACCTTACCGAATTCCGGGTTCTCCTCGCAAAATCCGGCGAATTCCCTCAGGTTATCCCCGTATTCCGCATAATTCCCATCTTCCTGCCCCAGACTGAGCAGCGCCTTTGCATATCTTTTGGAAATCTTTGAACCGGTCAATGTAGTTTCTCCACGCTTTTAATGAATTCATTCACCAAGTGGTCCTGATCACTGTCCCTTATCCCTTTGACAATAATTTCCTCCGCCCGCAGGGCCGCTATTTCAACCACTTCCTGTTTTAGTCTCTCAGTGGCGCCTTGAATCTCACGCTCAATGGTGCGATCCGCCTGGCTGATGAGTTGCGCTGCCCTTTCCCTGGCTTCAGCGATAATTAGCGCTTTTTCCGCCGCGCCTTCAGCCCTGAACTGTTCGAGGATCTCCTTTTTCTGAATTTCAAATTCCCGAAGCTTGGTCTCAAGCTCTCGACTCCGATTTTCAGCTGCCTGGCGTTCCTTCGTCAACTCCTCAAGCTTTTTCTTGATTTCGTCCCTTCTCTCTCCGAAAAAACGCAGCATGGAGGTCTTCTTGACAATCACCACGAGAATAATCACCAGAAGGGCAAAATTGAGAAGGCGATACATCAGGTTAAGCATTTGATCGTGCCCCGCCGACGCACCTTCACCGCCACTCGCAAAAGCAACCCCACAGAGAGTGATCATAAAGAGCAGCGCAATACCAACAATCAGAATTGATTTCCCCTTTTTGCTTCCTAAACTAATCATTGAACACTCCTCCCCAGAATTTTTTCAGCCAACTCATTGGAAAAACCGACAATCTCTCCCTCCAGGGTTTCTCTGGCAGCCACCATTTTAATCTCAATCTCCTGCTTCGCAGCTGTCAGCTTCCGCTCGACGGCGGCGCCGGCTTCCTGAAGAACCCCTTTTTCCTCATCCTGGCCTTGAATCTTCAGGGATTCTTTTTCCTGATAGCCTTCCTTTCGTGCCGAAACCATACCGGTCTCGATCGCTTTCTCATTCTCCGCCACACGGTCCTGATAATCATCAATCATCCTTTGACGTGATGCCATCTCCTCACTTCTTTTTGCCAATATCCCACGGATCGGCTTATAGAGGATAATGTTCATCACCACAAGAAGAATAAGAAAATTAGCTATTTGAAGAATTAGTGTACCATCTATATTCAGCATATCAGAGGCATCCTTTCATCACGATTTCCCATGGGTTTTAGGTTTACAATGAACTACAAACAGGGCTACTTCACACAAAATTACCGCCTTTTACAAAAAAAAACGGCGATTGTCAAAACCTTTTTTCACGCCTATGCCGTTAGATGAATGACGCCGTTCCACTGCTTTCCGTTCGACATTTCCCCTCAAAAACAGCACCTGAACCCACAATAATCTCCGGAGACTGTATATCCCCGAAAATCCTGGCGGATGTCAAAACCTCGACCCTCCGGTCCGCAACGGTATTGCCATGAATTTCACCGCTGACAAGAACGTATGAAGCACGAATTTCACCTCGGATAACCGCAGTTTTTCCCACAATCAGGGTCCCATCAGTCGTAATCTCTCCCTGAAAACAACCATCAATCCGAAGACCGCCGGTAAAGGACAACGTCCCCTCAAATGCAGTATCTTTACCCAAAAACGCCACTAGCGGAGGGGCTTTCCTTTTCACGGCACTTGCATCCTCAACTAAAATGCGGGATTTTTAGCATAGGCATTACGATATTGCAAGAAAAATCACAAAATAATCAGTTCTCATAAAGCGAAACCACTTTTTAATATTTTGCCATGGGAAATTTCTTATTTTTAGAATAAGGTTCCATTGCTAAAATAAGAAATTTCGGCTATTGTCAATATTGATTGACAATAGGATCATTTGCTAGTTATATCCGGTCCGAAAAAGAGGAAAGCAGGAGGAGGACTAAAAATGGCTTTAATGAATGTAAGGGACGTATTTAACAAAATGCCCGAGGTGTTTAATGCTGATGCGGCCCAAGATTTGAATGCGGTATTTCAATTTGAAATAACCGGGGATGATGGCGGGAGCTGGAACATTGCCATCAATGGCGGAAACTGTGAAATCATGGAAGGCGCCCATGACGCCCCCACCGTAACACTCACCATGTCAGCTGAAACATGGCTTGGCATGATTAACAAACAAATCAACGGCATGCAAGCTTTTATGGGTGGGAAACTCAAAGCGGTCGGAGACATCATGCTTGCCCAAAGAATTGAGCAATTGTTTGCCCTCTAAATAACCGTTCACGGGTTCAGGGGGTAGATAAAAATCCAAAGGAATACATCCTTTGAACTCGCAAACGACTATTTACGAAATAAACAGAGAACCATCGCCCGGTAAAAATCGATTCGGGATTGCCTGAAATGGAGTTAAAAAAGAATGAACCCCCTAAAACCGGATAATCTAAAAGATCAATACGCCGAAGCAGGCGTCGACATTGAGGCAGGAAAGAGATTTGTAGAGCAAATCAAACCGATTGTTGCCAAAACCCAGACCCCGGGCGTCATCACAAATATCGGCGGATTTGCCGGTCTCTTTTCGCTGCAAGTTCAGCACATCAAAAACCCTGTCCTGGTCAGCTCTACCGACGGCGTTGGGACAAAGCTCAAGATTGCCTTCATGCTCGACAAACATGATACCATCGGGCTCGACCTCGTCGCCATGTGCGTCAATGATATTGTCGTACAGGGCGCATCTCCTCTTTTTTTCCTTGACTACATATCCATGGGCGTGCTGGATGAAAATAAAGCCGTAGAAATTGTGAAAGGGATTGCAGCAGGGTGTATCGACGCAAAATGCTCGCTCATCGGAGGAGAAACCGCTGAGATGCCCGGTTTTTACGCAAAAGACGAATACGATTTGGCCGGATTCGTGGTCGGCATGGCCGATAACGAAGAACTGCTGGACGGAAGCGAAATTGCCGTAGGCCATCGGCTGATCGGCATCGGTTCCAGCGGTCTCCACAGCAACGGATACTCACTGGTACGCAAAATTTTCTTTAATGACCTGAAAATGTCCGTTTCCGACCATGTTCCGGATTTTGGTCGAACCCTTGGTGAGGAACTCCTTGAACCTACCCGTATATACGCCAGAACCATCAGCAATCTAAGAAGGGATTTTCATCTCTACGGCATCAGCCACATCACGGGCGGAGGGCTCATCGAAAATCCCCCCCGCATATTTCCTTCACGTTGCAAGGCTGTCATTGACACAACCGCCTGGGTTCCCCACCCGGTATTTCAATATATCCAAAAAGCCGGACGTGTATCGGATCATGACATGCTGCTGACCTTTAATAACGGCTTGGGACTTTTGATCGTCGTCAATGAGGAAGAAGTCGACGAGGTACTCTTGAGGCTGAAAGCCATGGGAGAAGCAGCATACTGTATCGGAACCATAGAAGCACGAGACGAAAATGAAAACCCTGTCCAATTCGTAGGGCTTGAGAGGAGTTAACGATGTTCGGGCTTGGTCCTACGGAACTGATTGTCATTGCCATTATTGTCATTTTTATCTTTGGCGCTAAGCGCCTTCCGGATATTGGTAAAGGCCTCGGCGGCGCTATCAGGGAATTCAGGAATGTCAAAAAGGAATTGAAATCGGAAAAACACTCCGATGAAAAATCCGTGAAAAAAATTGAACCATCACAGACCGAAAAACCACTCGATCTGGAAAGTCAGATGGTCGAAAAAGTCATGGAACAGGTCCCAGGGGTCAAAAAGGCCATGGATGTAAAGAAAAAAGCGGAAACCGTCAAGAATTTGTTAACGTAGGGGAACCCATGCAAGCTATCGAATGCGAACTACCTGATTACACGCTCCCTGCGGAAAAAATAGCAAAAATACTGCGGAATTCAAAGCGAATTGCGGTTATGGGCCTATCGCCCAAAGCATCCAGGGACAGCAACAGGGTCGCCCGATATCTGTTGGAACAGGGCTATGACATGATTCCCGTAAATCCGGGGCAGCAACAAATACTGGAAAGAACCTGCTACAAAACCCTTGAAGACATCCCATTTACCATTGATGTGGCCAACCTCTTCATCAATTCCACCCGTGTTCCCCCGGTGGTGGACCAGTGCATTCGCATGGGGGTCAAAGCCATCTGGATGCAACTGGGGATTTTCCATAACGACGCCGCCGCAAAAGCCAGGAAGGCGGGCATACAGGTCGTCATGAACCGGTGCATCATGGTGGAGCATCGCGCCATGCCAAGTCATGCCGGGCGTTAATAAACCGGCGCTGATCAACGTGCCCCGCCGCCACCGCCGCCACCGCCGCCACCGCCACCACCCCCACCGTGGTCATCGCCGCTTCTATCGGCCCGGGTGCTGAAAAGCTTCAATAGAAAATACCTTCTTTTCCCGGTCTTTACATCGATCTCAATGGGACCGTCATGTTCCCATCGGTAATCCCGAGGGACCAACAATATGTATTTTCCGGGCGGCACATGCATCGGCTTAACCGGCGTCTCTCCCAGCGAAATCTCTCCTTCAGAACAGACAAACCGCTCCGATTTTATCAGACCGAAAAACACCCGTGTTTCCTTTCTTTGGTATTTTTCTTTAGAACACAGATATAATTCCAGGTGTGAGATGTTACAGTCAATTTCAATCATCCCTGAATTTACCGGGTTTTGTTTGCCTTCCCTTTCCCCCGCGAATCCCTGAAACACCCACAAAACCATAACGCAAAACAAGGGTATAACCCATCTCAATTTATCTAAATTCATATTGCTAATCCCCTTTCAGCAACTGCGACCCTTTTTTCCGTCGAAAAGCCCGTCTTTAAAAATGTTTCAAGCGAGTTTTTGGTTTTTCATGCCCCTGACTGACAATAACGAAAAAACAAGGCCCGCCAATAAAAAATTAGCCAGCCCAAAAAGAACGGGGATAAAGACCAGTGCCGCAATAAGAGCCGCCATTGCCAACCACGCCCGGAAAAGAGTTTTCCATAGTCCCTTGTTTCGGGTAATAATCGACACCCCATAGACTAACAAACATGTGCCGATGGTTTCAAGCAAGAGATACAGAATGCTCTCCAGATGAAAGAGTGAAATGGTTTCACCTGAACCCGTCAGTCTCCATTCATCGTTTATTTCAGTGTGATAATAGCCTTGAACCATCTGATTGACGGCATGGGCGAACAGAAATACGCCAGGCATTCCATAACCATCCGCCTTGTTATGGGGCGTGAAATCGGTGGGACTGTACGGAACATGGAAGTAATCCGTTTCAGCGCCCCCCATACCGATAAGAACCATCCGCCCCGAAAACAACTTCTCATCCGCCCATCCATTGTAAACTTCGTGATAGGGCACGGTTGTAAAAGGCGTCTCAGCAAAGGCCAACCACAGCCGCCTTGGAATCGGTGGTCCAATGAGCCTCACCCCGCTTTCGTCCAGCACCGGTTTCAACCTCAATTTTTCCGCCAATACCTGTAAAAAGAAACCCGGGCGGTCCACCACGACCCCCGATACCGCCATCCTGTCCCAGGTCTTCAGGTACATGACTTCATTGATCCAGGTCAAATCCCTGTATACGGAAATAAAGCCCCAGTCGGTCTGGCTGTAAACGGCCTGATCCTGCGTATTACGGTACTGCCCCAGAATAACGGGAAACTCTTTTTCCCTGGCCCATTTGAGACTCTCGACAAATCGGTTCGTGGCCTTTTTCTCGGCTGCATCATTGGCGGGGGAATACCAGAAATCAAATCCCACGGCGCCCACGCCCATTTCAAAAAGGTGTTTGATAACCGTCGGGTTGTATTGACGCCAAAGCTTCGGCCTTGAATCAAATGGGGGCGGCGGCAATTCTCCCCCCTTCACATTCATCTTCCGATATTCGTCTTTGTCAATGGTGACAACGGTCACCTGGTGCGCATTGGGCAACAGGGTCAGGCGACACTGCCACATTTTCGTCAACAGGTTAAGGTTAAAATGGTTCGCAAAAGGCATCAGCAGAAGCATCAAAAAGCATGTCGCGATTACTTTCGGTATAAACCCGGACCCTTTCCCCGTAAATAGGATCAATCTGTAGGACTTTTTTCTTTTTTCGGCGCCCTTCACCATATCGGCGTCTTTCCATGTCACACGATAGGCCCGAACCGCCTCGGATATGTTCTTGACCGTTTGCAGACCCATGAAATCGTATCGATAATGGACCTTTCGCTTCACCTGGTCATACAGGGTCCCTGAAATACAAATGCCTCCCGGGTCGGCCAGGCCCTCCAGCCTTGCGGCGATATTGACGCCATCTCCATAGATCTCCCCGCCTTCAACGATCACGTCTCCGATATTGATCCCCATGCGGAAAACCATTCTACGGTCATCGGGCAATTCCGCATTTTTTTTCTCCAGCGCCTCCTGTATGGCAACGGCGCATTTAAGCGCATCCACGGCGCTGGCAAACTCCGCCAGGACATTATCCCCGGGGGAATCAACCACCCTGCCGTGCCCGCGTTCAATGGCGGAAGCCATAATCCGGCGACGCGCCCTGATAGCCGTTACCGTCGCCGCTTCATCCTGACCCATAAGGCGACTGTATCCCTTAACATCCGCGCTCAAGATCGCTGCCAGTTTACGTTGGATCGGTTCTGATGTCACCCTAAGCCTCACCGGTTATCGTTCATGGGTCATGGCTTTTCCAATCTTCGGAAATTGAAAACCGATGACCCTTGCAAATTCAGCATTAACCATTATATATAAGCCTTCAAACCAACTTCACCGGCGCTTGAAATCCTTATTTCAGCCCCGGAACGGCGCCCGTGCAAGGGTAAGCCATTCTCCGCGGGGGCGGATGGCCTCGCGCAGGTTTAAAAAATAACAGAGATCACACAAAAAAGCCATGAGTCTTGTAAGCGTCATTAAGGTTTCCCTCAACTTTGTTGAACGGCAGATTTTCAACCAGGTAGGACTTCAAGTCAATCCCGGAGATCGCATCGGCCTGGTAGGTCCCAACGGAAGCGGAAAAACCACCCTGCTCCGCGTTATCATGGGTGAGATCGCACCCGATAGCGGAGAGATCAAAATTGCGAAGAATTCCCGTATGGGATACCTTGCCCAGGATATACAGGAAATTGAATCAGGATCCCTGCTTCAGTCGGTCCTCAGCGCCATACCGGGGCGATTGGCGCTTGAAAAAGATCTGAAAGAAGCGGAACATTCCCTTGAAAAGGCTTCCGATAAACAGCGCCAGAGCAACCTTGGCAAACAGGTTGCCAATATACACCAGGAAATAAACCGCCTGGATCTCAATTTTCCCCATCACGAGGCGGAAAAAATCCTATCGGGCCTCGGATTTAACGTGTCGGATTTTCAAAAACCTGTTTCCACACTCAGCGGCGGGTGGAAGATGAGGGCCGCCCTGGCAAGGCTTCTGTACCAAAAACCCGATCTGCTTCTCCTGGACGAGCCCACCAATCACCTCGACATGCCCTCCGTAAGATGGCTGGAAACGTTTCTTCAGGGCTTTAAGGGCGCCATGATTCTGATCTCTCACGACAGGGAATTTCTCAATCGGCAGATCAACCGCATTGTTTCATTTGAAACGGAAGGCATGCGCTCCTACAGCGGCAATTATGACTTCTACCTAAAAGCCCGCGGCGAAGAAGTTAAAACCCTTGAAGCCAAAGCCAAAAATCAGGAACAAAAAATCAAGGACGCTCAGAAATTCATTGAACGGTTCAAATCCAAGGCCAACAAGGCCCGCCAGGCTCAGAGCAAAATTAAACTGGTGGAAAAGATGGAAATCGTTCAGACCCATCGCAAGGAAAAAACCCTCCGCTTCTCCTTTCCGCCCATTCCGCGAAGCGGAGATGAAGTGGTTGCCATTCGGGATGTGTCAAAACGGTTCGGGGATAACATTCTCTATGAACATCTCAACCTGAGAGTCACCCGGGGCGAACGGATCGCCATTATCGGCCCCAACGGTTGCGGAAAAACCACCCTGCTTCGTGCCGTGGCAGGGGAACTGACGCCGGATCAGGGAAAAATTGTTCTGGGCCATCAGGTCAATATCGCCTATTTTGCCCAGCACCATTCCGACCTGCTCAATCCTCAAAAAACCGTAGTGGAAGAAGTCTACCAGTCGGCCCCCGATGCGAGCATCGGATTTGTAAGATCGGTCTGCGGGGCCTTTCTCTTTTCGGGCAATGATGTGGACAAGTTCATCAGCGTCCTTTCCGGTGGGGAAAGAGCCCGGGTATCCCTTGCAAAGCTCCTCGTCAAACCCGGAAATTTCATGCTCATGGATGAGCCCACCAACCACCTTGACATCGAAAGCTCAGAAACATTGATTGATGCATTGTCGGGATATGGCGGCACCCTCCTTTTCGTTTCCCACAACCAGTCCTTTGTCAACCGCCTGGCCACCAAGATCTGGGACATCAGCGGCCGGGAAATGATCGAATACCCCGGCACCCTGAAAGAATATTACCGGCATCTTTCCGAAACCGAAGCGGATATTAACCCGGGAAATCCCGGAAAAGGGCTGAAACCTGCCTCCGATACCACACAAAAGGACACGGTCCTTTCAGGCAATAAAAGCCGGCATCGAAAAAAGGATAAGCGGAAAGCGGCTGAACAGCGGCAGCGGATTCACAAAGTTCTAGCACCGATTCAACGGGAACTTGAACAAACGGAAGCCTTCATCTCCCAACTGGAAACCCAACAGAAGGCGGTGGAAATCCTCCTTGCCGACCCGAAAATATTTGAAGACAACGAAAAAAGCGTGCCGCTCTTAACCGAATACAAAGAGGTCAAAAGAAAACTGGATACCCAGATTGAAAAGTGGGAAGAATGCCACGATAAAATGGAATCCGCAAAAGCACAGCTGGAACTTTAGGAGCATAAAATGAATGTGAAGGAAGCACACAAGCCCCTGTTGAAAAACCTGGGGCTGAAAGATGAAGATTTTGAGCGTTTTGATGGGGAATTTGTCCGATATGAATATGACGAACAAAAAGGCGTCAGGATTTATGATCCCTACTACGAAACCACCTACGACGAATATATCGGGATTGATGGATGGAGCGCCTGGAGCGTTGAAAACGACACCTTCATGAGCAATATCCTGAAAAAAACCCACGAGCAACTTCAAATGACGGAAAAAGATCGGGCCAAAGCGAGCGGAGAAGAAATCGAAGAGGCTCTGAAAAAAAAGTTTGAGAAGAAAAAAGCGTCCGAGACCCAATCCACAGTAAAAAAGTAAACAACGTGACCCTTTCTCAGTTCGTCAGCACCCTGAAAGGTCATACCGACTTCGAGCGGGCCTTTGTATTCGAACATTTTCTTCCGGCCCGCGAGGCGGTTTACGGAACACTGCCCAATTTCCACGCCGACATTCGGAAGGCCATGGACGCACTGGGAATCAATCGCCTCTACACCCATCAGTGCGATGCCATCCGCCATCTTGAGGCGGGGAAAAACGTACTGGTGGCCACGGAAACCGCCAGCGGAAAAACCCTGGTGTATACCCTGGCGGTTCTTGAAAAGATACTTCAGGACAACAACGCCCGGGCCCTCTTCATCTTCCCCTTGAAGGCCCTGGAACATGACCAGTTAAAAAGTCTTTCAGCATGGCTGGAGCGGATTGAAAGCCTTCAAATCAACGCGGCCATCTACGATGGCGACACCACGCCCTACCAGCGAAAAATGATCCGACGCAACCTTCCCCATATCCTTTTCACCAATCCCGATATGCTGCATCGGGGCATCCTGGCGCATCACCAGGGCTGGGGGGCATTGTTCAAGAATCTCTCTTTCGTGGTCCTGGACGAGGTGCATACCTACCGGGGAATCTTCGGAAGCCATTTGAGCCAGATTATCCGACGGCTGCGACGGCTGTGCCGCTTTTACGGGGCCAATCCCCAGTTCGTGCTTTTGTCCGCCACCGTTGCCAACCCCAAACCCTTCGGGGAAAATCTCATCCAACAGGAAATTGAAGTGGTCCGCGCCACCGGCGCCCCGAAATCCGGCCGGCACGTGCTATTCCTCAACCCCGAAGGAAGCCCCAACTTTTCATCCGCAAAGCTTTTCACGGAATGCGTCAGAGGGGGATTTCGCACCATTGTCTTTGCCCAGGCGAGAAAGGTTACCGAACTGATCCATCTTTGGGTCACCCAGCTCACGCCCGCCCTTCGCGACAAAATCAGCTCCTATCGGGCGGGCTTTCTGCCCGAGGAGAGACGCCGCATCGAGCGTCGGCTGGCTCGCGGTGATCTTCTGGGGGTCGTCTCCACGAGCGCCCTGGAACTGGGCATCGACATCGGATACCTGGACATCTGCCTGCTGGTGGGGTATCCGGGCACCATCATCAACACCTGGCAACGAGGCGGTCGGGTAGGCAGATCAGGCCGGGACTCCATGATCCTTCTGGTGGCCAAACCCGATGCTCTGGACCAGTATTTCATGAAACATCCCCATGAACTGTTTGAAAGGTCCTTTGAAGCCGCCATCCTGGACCCGAACAACCCCTACGTGGTGAAAGAACATCTGGTGTGCGCCGCGGCGGAACTGCCCATCACCCGTGAAGATGAAGACTTCTGGCCCCACGACCTGATGCCGCTGCTGGACCAACTGGAAAAAAATGGGCTCTTGAGCCGAACCGCCGAAGGAGACCCCATGTGGTTTTCGGCCCGGCGCAACCCCCAGCTCGCCGTCAACATTCGTTCCGCCGGCGAAACCTTTACCATTTTCGAGCGGGAGACAGGGCAAGCCATCGGAACGGTGGGCGGTTTCAAGGTATTCAAGGAATGCCATCCAGGCGCCATCTACCTGCATCGGGCCCGTCAATATGAGGTGGAACATTTGTTCCCGGACAAAAAGGACGTGGTGGTTCATCAATCCGACCTCAAGTATTTTACGCGTGCCCTCAGCGAAAAAGAGACGGAAATCATCAAGATTCACCAAAGCCGGCCAAGGGGGCAATTCATCGTACGGGAGGGCATCCTCAAAGTCACCGAAATCGTCACCGGCTATGAAAAACGATCGATCCCCGGGCAGGGCCTCATGGGGGTCTTTCCGTTGGAAGATCTGCCCCCCCGGATTTTTGAAACCTCTGGTTTCTGGGTGGAAATCGAGCCGATTCTGATGCGCTTTGTGGAAAAAAAAGGGCTTCATTTCATGGGCGGCATCCATGCCATCGAGCATGCCGCCATCGGCCTCTTCCCCCTTTTTGCCCTGTGCGATCGAAACGATATCGGCGGCATCTGTTACCCCCACCACCCCCAGGTGGGAAAATCCGCCATCTTCATCTACGATGCCTATCCCGGCGGCGTGGGGCTGGCCCTCCGGGGATTTGAGACTATCCTGGAACTTCTTCAAAAAACCCTGGAGCACCTCAAAAGCTGCGAGTGCGAGGACGGGTGCCCCTCCTGCATCCATTCCCCCAAGTGCGGTTCCGGCAACAAACCCCTGGATAAGGCGGCGGCGCAATTGATCCTCGAAGGCCTTCTGGGGCACATTTCTTTTGGCGACATGGCCGATGAAACAGATCATGGGACGCCCCTGCCGGTTGCCCATAAAACAACGCCGCGAGAGGAAAAACCCGCCGGCCCCCGGATACTCTACCTTGACCTTGAAACCCAAAAAACCGCTCAGGACGTGGGGGGCTGGCGTAACACCCACCTCATGAGGGTCTCCGTGGCAATTCTGTTTGACAGCCTGGAGAACCGTTTTCTGATGTTTGAGGAAGACCGCATCCATGACCTGGTGCGGCATCTGGCCAAAGGCAATCTCATCGTGGGGTTTAACATCATTGGGTTTGATTACAAAGTCCTGGGCGCCTATACCGAACAGGACTTGAAAACCCTTCCCACCTTTGATATCCTGGCGGACATTCATCAACGGCTGGGGTTCAGACTGGGACTCGATCTTCTGGCTACGGAAACCCTGGGCAAGGGAAAAACCGCCCATGGCCTTCAGGCTGTGGAATGGTTCCGGCAGGGAGAAATGGAAAAGCTGGCCGAATACTGCCGCCATGACGTTGAAGCCACCCGGGATCTGTTTCAATACGGGCTTGAGCATGGTCATATTGTCTACAAGAAAAAAGGGTTGAATTCCCGCTTGAGACTCCTGGTGGACTGGGATCTTGAACGGCTGGTGAAGCACGCCGCTAAAAACCCCGACAACCCTTAATCTTAAAATCCGGCTTGTCCGGGCGAGGATCAATATTGAAAGCATTTGATTGCAAAATGTGTGGAGAATGCTGCTATGGCGAGGGCGGCATCTTTATGGAAGAAGAAGAACGGAAGAGAATAGCGGAATTTCTGGGCCTGGGCCTTGAAGATTTCCTTTCAGAATACACTGAAAAGCGCAATGGCAGAATCTATGCCAAAGTAGGCGCGGACAATTTCTGCATTTTCTTTCAAAAGGGAAAAGGGTGTACGATTCATCCCGTAAAGCCTGCCCGCTGCGACCTGTGGCCCTTTTTCCCGGCAAACGTAGCGGATGAAGAAACCTGGAACAACGCCAAACTGGCGTGCCGGGGAATCAATCGAGATTGCTCTTTTGAGGACTTCGTCAAAGCGTCCCCAACCGGCGGACCCCCGAAAAAGTGAACCCCATAAAACAGCTTGCTCAAATCATCTACCCGCCCCGATGCGTCATTTGCGGAAATTTTTTGTGGAAGGCCCCTTTTATTGCAGGGGAAGCCCAACATTCCATATGCACCGACTGCATCTCAAGCTTCAGCGCCATCGAGGCGCCTTTCTGCAACATCTGCGGCATGCCCTTTGATTCCCATCAGCTTGAAAATCACACCTGTGAGGATTGCCTCAAAACAAAGCCGTTTTTTCAAACAGCCTACGCCCCATATCGGTACGAAGGGCCTGTTGTCGAGGCGGTTCATCGGCTCAAGTACGGGCAAAAAACCTTTGTGGCCGATTCAGTGGGACCGCTTCTGGCTGAATTTGTGAAGACACGATTCCAAAACCGGGGACCATTTTTGATCATACCCGTTCCCCTCCACCTCAAGCGGCTTCGGGAACGAGGGTTTAACCAGAGCCTCCTGATGGCAAGGCACATTGCCAAAAAACTGAACGGAGAATTGGATTTTTTCTCCCTGATCCGAACAAAATACACCATCTCTCAAACCACCCTGTCCAAAAAACAAAGACGGAAAAATGTTCACAGCGCCTTTCACCTGAAAACCCCCAAGGCGGTACTCAAAAAAAACATCCTTCTGGTTGACGATGTGGCAACCACCGGAAATACCCTGAACGAATGCGCAAGGGTCCTGACTTCAGGCGGCGCCGAGGCTGTTTTTTGTGTCACCCTGGCAAAGGCCGTGCTATAATCTTTTGAAACCAGGAGCCATTAATGAAGTCGTATCTCAACAAAATATACACCCTCGATGACGCCAAAAAAAAATGCGCCACGCTCAAAAATGCGAGAAAACGAATCGTCTTTACCAACGGCTGTTTCGATATCCTCCATCCCGGACACGCCCGTTATCTGTCTTCCGCCAAAAATCTGGGAGATTTTTTAATGGTGGGCCTCAACAGCGATCGTTCCGTTCAGGCCATTAAAGGCAGCAAAAGGCCCATTTTTCCGGAACAGATGCGGGCGGAACTGCTGGCGGCCCTTGAATGCGTTGACGGGGTCCTGATCTTTGACGAAGACAACCCTTTACGGATCATCAAAGAGCTGCTCCCCCATATTCTGGTCAAAGGCGGCGACTGGGCGGAAAGCGAAATCATCGGCGCGGACGTGGTGAAAGCGTCCGGAGGACAAGTTCGAAGGATCCCATTTGTCACAGGCCATTCAACCACCGCCATCATCAAAAAAATTGTTCACAGATACACCTGAAAATTTATTTATATCCATTGAATGGTTGCCAAATCGAACGAACTCTGGTATATACTCTTTCTGCCATTGCGCCCATAGCTCAGTTGGATAGAGTGACGGACTACGAATCCGTAGGTCGCAGGTTCGAATCCTGCTGGGCGCACCAACAATAACAAGGACTTACGGCGAATGGCCATTTTCAGAGCTTTACCTCTACCCCCGGATTTACCACTTATTTACCACTTTTTTCGGATTTGATATCCGTTTACCACAAAAAAACGGCCACCGGGGGCCAGCTTCCTTCCCCATCAACAAGAGAAAGATTTTTCAACTTTCAACCCCTATACTCAAAATACCCAAAATCCTTAAAAGGACCTGCCACCCCAGGCATAAAAAATATAAAAACGCGCTAATTACATACCGACAAAACCGACAAAATACCCTCCCAACTATTCCCAGGCAAAAAAACCGGCCTGATTTGATCCATGTTATTCCTTTGACGGCGAACAACTCACCTCGTGGCATTGGCGAATCTTATCTTTGAGGTTAAAGTAATTCGATTTCTCCTGTTGGTTATGCTCAGGAAGGCTGTCAGTTATTGTTAGTGCCCGGCGCTTGGAAAAAGCTTGAATTCAGGAACCCATGCGTACTATCATCCTTTCCCATGAAATTTTGTTGATAAACTCCGCATGAAAATAACCTCAGCCAGAGGACGAAATGGATATCGACCAAAACAACCCCGTATCTTAAATGAGGAGCATTCAACCGCATGGCGACAAATTGGATTAAGGGATAGAGGTTATATTTATGATAAGTAGCAAAGAACGTCAATGCATTGAAAAATCCCGCGAGGCAAATTTGACTGCGGCAAATTCGTTTCTTGCCCGATTAGTAAAAGATGGGATTCAATTCGAATCTCCGATAGATGACATTACATGGAGAATTGAATGGGAAGAAAGCATCGGTGATAGGATTAAACAACTCTTTATGCTTCCGATTGGATATGTACTAATTCTTTTCCTGCTTCTTATAACACCTCTGGCGTATTCTCTAAGTTTTGGGGGGTATTGTCGGAAGAAAGGGAAGATAAAAAGAGAAATCAAAGCACTGCGCACAAAACCTATAGATACCCAAGTACCGAGTGAAAAGACGTTACTCGCGCTATGGGGGCTTCATGGAATACGTGATCATCTTGACCCGTATCCTGATGAAATACTGACCCTTCTTAATAGCTGGGTAGAAATTCTCTATGGAGAGAGGCTTGCAAAGGCCTTGTCGTTGGAAGCAAGATTCAATGCAAACGCAAAGAGGCAGTGGGAAGCAAACGAACCTTATTACGCACGTAAAGAAGGTGCTGTACACCTTAATTTTCCAACGCCTGTTGATTGTGTAATTCGGCGAGTATCTGAAAAACTGCCACCATACCACCCTCGGCGACAACATGGTTGTGTTTGATGGTCATGGGACGTGCGCCTACAACAAACGGGTCCACGGTGGGGATATCAGGTTGAAATCATGGTTGGGGTTTCAGAAAAACATTGTTGTGCGTTGTACGGGCCTGGTTATGGAAGGGGTTTATCCGGGTGAGGAGGCAAGTGATGCGGCGTTTTTTGATTGAAATTATTGATTCTGGATTATCAACTTTTGATTCCCCCAATAATGTGAGAATCGGGAAGCAATACTATTCTAATTTTATTCGAGCAGCTAAGAGGTTGTACCTATGCGATGATTTCATTGACGATGCGGTACATATGGAATGCGACAAATGCAATTCATTCATGGTTGATTTGCTGCAACTTTATAGCCTTATTGAACAGGTCTTAGATTCACCTGATTTCAGTGATTCTTTCGGAATAATTGGACGTATGAAGGATAAGCTAGACATGGAATATTGTGAGATAGACGATGATCCCGAAGCGGTCATAATCTTTGATACGAATTGCTCTTGCTATGAGTTTTTTAACGGGAAGAATCAGGAGCCAGAAGAGGATGTGATTGATTTTGGTACTACAAGCGGTCGGGTCATGAAATATGTTGGGCCTAGAGAACATTGGTCGTGAAAAGTATCTTTTGATTACGGATAGAAACATTATGCGAATAAAGAAAATCATTTCAGGCGGCCAGACTGGCGCCGACCAAGCGGCCCTTGATTTCGCCATTAAGCACGATATCCCCCATGGCGGATGGATTCCCAAAGGCCGGAAGACTGAAGACGGCATTTTCCCGGATAAATACCACCTTCAGGAAATGCCTACGGCCAGCTACCCAAAGCGCACGGAAAAAAATATCCTGGATTCAGATGGGACTCTGATTTTTTCCAAGGGGACGCTCACAGGGGGATTAGCTCCGCCCAGGTTATCGGATTTGTCACGACGTAGCTATTTGATTTGTCAATAATTATTCAAAAGGGGCTTTCATGAAAAACCTTTTTCAATCCTGTATACCTCGCCAGGCCGTCCTTGATGGTACAGCTGATTTTGTCGTCAATCTTTCCGACCTGCCTCGACTCACCGAGGCAGAAGCGCGAGAGTTTCTTGACTCCAACGTCCTTACGTCGGGCATGGAGACGCTTCTCTCCCAGGCGTTTGCCCGGATAGCTGGCACAGGTTCGGCCAGCGGCATCTATAAACTCTCCGAATCCATGGGCGGTGGTAAAACCCAAAGCATGATCGTGGCAGGCATCCTGGCACGTTTCCCCCATCTGGCCACCCTGGTTAATTTCAAAGACCCATTGCCCAAGGCACACCCCGACGTCGTCGCGGCATTCACCGGGCGGGCCACTGACAAGAAGGTGTGGGTTTATCTGGGCGATGCCCTTGGCGTCAAGTTCCCCTCCGACCGAGCCCCGTCGGAAGAGGAATGGCGTGATGCTCTCAAAGGACGTCAGGCGTTGATCTTGCTCGACGAGCTGGCCTTTTATCTGGTGCATGCCGCAAGCCAAGGGAGCAAGGAAGAAGGAACCAGGGGCGCAACCCTGGCCGGCATTGCCTTGACTAACCTGTTTGGCGCCATACGCGATTACAAGGAGTGCCGGCAGGCGGTTATTGTCATTGCTGATCTCCAGAAGGATTGGGAACAGGGTGCGGAAGAATTGTCCCGTATTCTCAAATCCAACGATATGCTCGGCAGCGCTTTGAAAAGTGTGGACAACGAGATGTCCAAAGGAGCGCAGAGCATCGCACCGGTTGACAATACCAAGGATGAACTCTACGCCATTCTGCGGCGGCGGCTCTTCCAGGAGATTAACGCCACCCGCAAGGAGATTGAGGCGATTGCATCCGGTTATGTTGCCGAACTTGACAAAGCCAAAACGATCATCGACCGGCCCACCATGAAGATCAGGGAAGAGATCCATGCTTCCTGGCCTTTTCATTTCTCCACCAAGCACCTCATTGCCTCATTCAATGATAACCCGGGTTTCCAGAAGACCCGAGATGTGATCCGGTTAATGGCGACCATTGTCAGGAGCCTCTGGAATAAAGGTGAAAACGCAGTCGGGAAACACTATCTCCTCGCTCTTGAAACAGCAGACTTTAACGATGCCAATGTCTCCAGCCGTTTCATTGAGGTCAAGAAATCCCTGCGGGACGCCCTGCAGACCGACATCGCCAACAGTGGCACTTCTCATGCAGAAAGCCTGGATACTGAAACCGACAACCTTGCCAGCCGATGCGCCCGCTGGATCTACAGTGCATCGCTTTCCGAAATACACCCCAGGGGGCTCACCGATGCCGAGGTTGCCGAGTACCTTCTGGCGCCGGGCCAGTCCATCCTCGGGCTGCGTGATGCTCTCAAGAAACTCTATGACACATGCTGGTACATTGAACAGACAAAATCCGGGCGGTATTTTTTCCATCGTCATAAGAACCTCAACGCCCAGGTCAACAGCTACACCAATGTCTGTACCACCACCGACCGGGACGCGATGATCGAGGAAAAACTGAAAGAGATGTTTGATCCCCGCGACAAACGTTGCTACCAGAAACTGGCAGTGCTCCCCGCCCTGGACAAAGTGCAGCTCGAACGGGACCGGTCAACTTTGCTCATCCTCAAGCCGGACACCGATTTTCAGACATTTTTCACCGACGAGAAGTTCAAAAACCGGCTTGCTGTGCTCACCGCAGTGGACCAGACCGGTATCTTCAATGTCAACAAGAAGGCGGAGCGCCTCTGGGCCATCAGCCAGGTGCTTGCCGATTTGACCCCGGATGACAGCCAGTACAAGAAGGCCAAGGACTCTTTGGCCGAATACCAGACCGAACTCTTTATCGCCGTGAAGGCAGTCTTCAACAAACTCTACTATCCACTTATCGACGAAGAACAGGAAACCGCGCTCATAGTCACCCCGCTCCTTGACAGCTATATCGATGAAAAATCCGGCAACCGCATTCAATACCGCAACGAGATCGCCAGCAAGGGGGAGTTTGTGGTCGAGGCCACCCTGCGGGACGTCAAAAAGTTTCAAGTCTTTGCTCCGGCTTCCGGTGACAACAAAGTCAAGGTCTATCAGCCACTTCGAAACCGGATTGAAACTTTCCTTTTCCCTGCAACCAACCGCACCTCCTGGGAACAGATCAAGGAAGGAGCGGCCTCAAGGGGCCACATGCTCTGGATTGAGCCAGGCACTTTGGATCGGATGCGCGAAGCGCTCCTGACCGCTGGCGAGTGGCGGGAAGAGGCCGGTCAGCTCCTGAAACCGCCCTTTGAAGAAATCACCGGCGTGACTATTGAGTACTCGCGTGGCCGCGATACCGGCACAATCACCACCACTGACATCAAGCTCGCCCATGCCGACAGGCTAATGGTTCGTGAGGATGGCGGCGAATACCGCACTCATAGCCCAGACAGCCCGCTGGCCTCCGACGCCATGCTGATCGAGTTCAAGGCGGTGGATTCAAGAGGTCAGAACAAGGAAGGAAAACCCTACCGCATCGAGAACAGCATCGACCTGTTCCACGATTTCATGGATTCCCCTACACCAGGCAAAAAGGTGGTCAAGGTCAAGGTGGTGCCGCCTTCGTCTTCAGTACGATTCACAATTGACGGCGCTGATCCGGCCAACCAGGGGAAAACCTACGCGCCTCCTGGCATTGATGTTGCGGAAGGAACCACGGTGCGCCTCCATGCCACAAAGGGCAGTGCCACCAAGGATGTCAGCTTTACCATCCCCAGAAAAGGTGGGGGTGGCGGTGGAGGGGCGGACGATCCGCCTCCCATTGATCCAGCGCTGCCGGTGACCGTGAATGGCCGTGTTTTTACCCATCTGGTCAGCCGATCAGCCAGCTATCAGTTCCTGGCCGGATTACCGGCGGACGCGCGACTGCAGATGGTGCAGGCCAAGGTTACCCACGCCGCCACCGACCATACCGTCACCCTGACCTGGGACCGTAAGACCCGCTTGGAACCCCAGGCCATCATCACTGCCTTTGAGTTTCTCGACCAGCAGGTGCCGGACGGGGAGTGGTCGCTGCGTTTCGATCAGATCCATTTTGCCACCGGCTCGTCGTTTCTTAAGTGGCAGGTGGACAGCAACACCAAGATCGAGCAAAGTCAGGTGAGCCAATGAGCACCCCCGTTGTCCATGATTTTGGCGTTGTCGATCCCACTGGTGACTTCTATGAACTGGTCTGGGATACCGGAAAGGCCGGCCAGTGCCTTCTCACGGAGATCATCCAGACCGAGCGCGGGCCACGGCGGACCGAGCTTGCTTTAATCCCGACAGACTTGTGGAATGCATTAAGTGACCGGGTTGTCCGGGAACTTGCTGAAGGGATGGGCGAAACCGAACGGCCGAAAAAGGCCCCTGTTCTGAAACGCGGCACTAACCGCCTGAGCCCACTCATCGGTCGGGAACTTGCCGTACTCTTCTGGGCCTTGAGCGAGGTAGGTGGCGATGGTCAGGCCGAGGCCATCCTGCATGGCTGGCGCGAACTGGCCCGTGAGGAACGCTGGTGGCTTTACGCCAAGGGCGTGGCCCCAGGCCAGAGACAAGGCGCGGGCTGGCGGTTGGCCCTGTTCCATGCCCTGTCCGAAACACCTGACAGCAGAACAACCGATATGATTACGCTGAAAAAAAAAAGGCCTGCAAATGGCTTGCCGAAGACACAAAAAAGAGTGGCCGGGAAGAAACCCAAGAAAAACCAACCATTGTCGAAGTCAGCGGACACTGTGAAAGCGCCACCAGCACCCCGGACAAAAAAACAGGCGACTACCAAAAAGGCACAGCAGAAAACACCGGTCCTACCCGAAAAGGCACAGGTAAAAAAAGCAAAAAGAACAACTCGGAAGACGGCCCTATCCAGCTGAAGCTCTTCTGAAAAAGGTGTGTGATTATGGCCCAACGCTCTCTCCTGGAAGTCCAGTTTCCCATCGGTCCCCTGTCGCTAGAAAGCTATATTGAACGGCTCCCCTATGTCGGCAAACCGCTGAATAGTCTTGGTAAGTGGTGGGGCTCCAAACCATTGGTCCTAACCCGCTCTATTATTCTGGCCGCAGTCTTTCCAGCCTCCGATGATCCAGAACGTTGGCCGGATGATCTGGAAATATTCCTCAAGTGTATGTGTCTTGATAACGCAGGTATGTGGCGGCGCAAGAAGGCCCCTTTGCCGGCCGACCTCTGTGAATCCATGGCCACCGGCGAAGAACTCGGAGCCCTGTTTGACGAAGATAGCCGCTGGAAGCGGCGTGGCCTTGACCAACAGATGAAAGAAGCCTTGGAGAAACGGGTCTTCTACACCATGGACCATACCACCCAGCGTAAATATTGCTACCGGGTGGAAGAGATCGACGGACCGGCGCCGGAATCGTGGAAGGAAATCAACATCTATCTTCGCACCACGGCCACATCCCTGCCGGAGCTGGTTCAGGAGCTTTCCGGACGCCAGTTCGGCGGGCGGCTCAAGTTAGGGGATGCTTTTTCCGGTCTTGGCTCCATCCCCTTCGAGGCGGCTGAACTGGGCTGCGATGTCTATGCATCGGATCTTAATCCTGTTGCCTGTCTTCTTACCTGGGGGGCGCTCAATATTGTCGGCGGCAGCGATGAACTTCGGGCTCTGGTCCATACCGAGCAGCAGAGGCTGTACAATGAGATGGACGCTTGGCTCTGTGAACATGAATTGGAGCAGAGTGAGGAAGGATGGAGGGCCGAGACTTATCTTTATTGTTTGGAGATGGTGGTGCCGGAGTGGGACAATTGGCGCGTCCCCATCTGCCCGAGCTGGGAAATTGCCCCGAAAACGAAAACCTGGGTGGAGTTGGTTCCCATCAAGGCGGAAAAAAAATTCGGATTCCGGGTGGTTCATGGCGGAGAGGGCTGGAAGCATGTCAAAGAAGGGACCAAGCAGGGGCGGGATGTGGTCTGTCCCCCGGCCCTCTGGGAGATTTTCAAACAGGAAGGCTGCCGCCAGAACATTCAGCGCACCATTCCCTACAATCAACTTATTGAAAACGCCGGGGGGTTGCGACGCTGGGAAAAAAGCGACTTTATCCCGCGGCCTGATGACCTCCTGCAGGAACGGCTCTACTGCATCCGCTGGCGAAAGCCCGATTATGAAGACGAGCGTGGGCGTGTTCGCCGGGGCGATCTGGTTTACCGAGAACCACACATCCATGACTTGGAGGTCGAATCCAGGGTTGTAGAGATGTTGGAGGATATCTTTGCCGAATGGCAGTTGGACGGCTGGATCCCCGGCTGGCGGATCGAACCGGGAGAAAAGACGGATGAACCAATCCGTACAAGGGGCTGGACCCACTGGCACCAGCTTTTTAATCCGAGGCAGTTGTTGATGGCAGGGGAGTATTCACGACGGTTGGTAGGATGCGAGACTGAGGTCCGGGCTGCTTTAACTCTAGCTTTTGGCCGAGTTATCGAAGCAAATGCCCGTTTAACTCGATGGAAATCAGGTGATGGAGGAGGCATTGGCGGGACGGTTTCTGTGTACTACAACCAAGCTCTCAATACTATGTTGAATTATGCCTGCCGATCCTGGAAACATTTGGCTTTTCAGGCGCAACCGGGACACCAGGCAATTACAACAAATCAGGTAAACAAGGTTGAAGTGTGTGATGCCCGTGAAATCGATTCAACCTGCCACCTTTGGATCACTGACCCGCCTTACGCAGATGCGGTCAACTATGAGGAACTATCCGAGTTCTTCCTGGCCTGGTATATCCCACACCTGAAAGCAGCCTTTCCGGACTGGTACACCGATTCCATGCGAACCCGAGCTGTGAAGGGAAACGATGCCCCATTCCGTATGGCTATGGCCGACTGCTATCGCCGCCTCGCCATGAAAATGCCGGACAACGGTATGCAGGTGCTGATGTTCACCCACAAGTCCACCGATGTATGGGAAGACCTGGCCCTCATCATGTGGGCTGCCGGCCTTCAGGTGAAACAGGTCTGGAGTGTGGCCACCGAGACGCCCGGGGCTGGCATCCGCTCCGGCAACTATGTCCAGGCCACCTATAACATGGTACTGCGCAAACGGACCGGCGACAAGATGGGTTTTGTTGATTTCATCACCCCCCAGGTGAACAAACGGGTTAAAGAGGTCATTACCCGCATGCGCCAGAGCCAGGTGGAAGGTGGCCTCACCCGCTGCGGCTATACAGACACTGATTATCTGCTGGCTGCCCAGGCCACCGCCGCCGAAGTGGTGACCGGCTATGGTACCATTGACGGGGTTGATCTGGAAGCAGAACTGTGTACCCCCAACCGGGAGCGCGGCCGTTCCGCCCTGCGTGTCCTCATGGAAAACGCCAAGCGAACCGCCACCGATTTCCTTGTGCCGCCAGCCATGGAGCGAGCCATTAAAAAACAGGCTGCCGGCGACTCCTACCAGTTCTGGCGGGAGTTTGCGGCAGAGGAAAAGTTTCTGCTCAAGGGCCTTGAGATCGAACAGCAGGGCATGTTCAAAATCAGCGCATTTCAGGACCTGGGCCGCGCCTATGGCCTTGCCGACTACGAAAGCCTGATGGGACCGGTGCGGGCCAACGACAGCCGGACTATGCTGCCCGAAGAACTGCCGCGCCCCGATGCTGGACGCTTTGCCGACATTGCCCCTGCCGAACGGGGGCTGTGGAAATACTCCCCCACCCGACAGCTCTACCACTCGCTGAAACTCCTTGCGGAAGGGGCGGACATGGACCGGGCGGTCAAACACCTGGTGGACAGCACAGACTTCTGGAATATCCGCACCAGCCGCCTGGCAGTAATCCTGGCCTATCTGCGCGAGGCCACTGCCGGCAATAACCAGTGGCAGGACTATCAGAACCCCCTGGCAGCGCTTGCCATCAGCGTCGAAAACTGGAGAGCATGACAAGATGCTACAGCGTTTTAGCTCCCGCCGTGGAAGCCTCTACAACGAGTTTCTGCAGAAGCGTCTGGCCGATGCCCGCCGCTATGATCGTATCGCCGGTTATTTTCAGAGTAGTCTGCTGGAACTGGCGGCGACTGAGTTGGCCGATATTCCCCAGATACGGATTGTCTGCAATGCCGAGGTAAGCGCCGAGGACGTGAAGACAGTACGCATGGCAACCGGCTCCCGACGTAAGGAATTGGAGGAGAGTCTGTTGCGGCTTGCCTGGAATGCCGGTCAATTCCCCCACCTGGTGGATGTGCATGGCCACGAGGCACAGACCAGACTCAAGATTCTGTACCAACTGCTGAAAGCTTCCAGCCAAGATGGTCGGCTCTTCGAGATTCGTATCGTTCCGGATTCCGAATTCGGGTTTGTGCATGGCAAAGGCGGGGTAATTGAAGGGCCGCAGGGGGCAACATCCTTTATTGGCAGCGCCAACGACTCTTCCCGGGCCTGGACCAGGAATTATGAGCTGGTTTGGGAAGATGACAGCCCAGAAAGTGTCACCTGGGTTCAGCAGGAGTTTGATGCCCTGTGGGAGAAAGGCTTCCCTCTTTCCGAGTTTATCGTAAAGCAGATCGGAAGACTATCACAACGGACCGTTCTGGAGCACATCGGCCCCTGGCTGGAAAAACCCAAACCAGAGCCGCTGCTGGCCGAAGTACCCACAGCCACCGAACTTTTTGGTTTCTGGGACCACCAGAAGTATTTCATCAATCTTGCTTTCAACGAACATCTCAAACATAAAAATGATCCCCTGCGCGGCGCTCGCTTTCTTCTCTGTGATGGGGTAGGGTTAGGAAAAACCCTGCAGCTCGGTGCTCTGGCTAAATTGATCGGCACCCTTGATTCACTGCCTATCCTGATCCTTGCCCCCAAACCACTCTTGGCTCAATGGCAGGAAGAGTTGTTGCTGAAACTTGCCGTCCCTTCAGCTCGCTGGGAGAACGGCGGTTGGCTGACCGAGCGGGACGAGTTCCATCCGGCGCTTCCTGACCGGCTGACAAACTGCCCCCGCAAGATCGGTATTGTCTCGACCTCGGTCATCACCAGCGCCCCCATATCAGAGCGAAACAGTATCCTTATTGAACAGCTGCTGCAAAGACGTTACTCCTGTGTCATCTGGGACGAAGCCCATAAAATCAGGCGGGGGAACCTCTCCCCCAACAATGTTTATAAATCACCGGAGAAGAAACGCCTATACATGTTTGCCGAGCAATTAGCCAGCCGTACGATGACCATGCTGCTGGCAACAGCAACTCCCGTGCAATTACATCCCATGGAGTTGTGGGACCTGTTGCACATCCTCTCTGTCAATAACCCTCAGATATTGGGCGGCGAAAACAGTCTGTGGAGAAAACACGACGGCCCGGAGATTTTTGATCTGGTCGCCGGCCGCGAAGAGTTGACCCAGCTTTATGAAAAATGGCAATACTGGCGCAACCCCCTGCCAACCCGACTAGATGGACGCACCGAGGTGTTTGACTGGATTCGTAACGATCTCGGGCTTAGCGTCGCCGACGACCTGGCGACCAATGCCGACTTGGACAAGCTCGATTCATCTCGCGCTGATGAACTGGAGTTCATAACCCTGCGGGAGGTCAACCCTTTTACACAGTGGGTCGTTAAGCGCTCCCGTGACCGCCTGGAAGAAGAAGGGAAACTGGTGAAGATCGAGATGGTTGTCTTTGGCGATGGCCAGCCGATTCTCTGCTCGCACAGCATGGCGCAGGCCTTCGAGCTGGCCGAGGATTTTGCTAAAGCACTTCACCATCGGATCAAGGCGGGAGGCTTCATCAAGACCCTCTTGCAGCGCCGGGTGGGAAGTTCGCTGGAAGCCGGCCTCAAGACAACCCGCAAGATGCTCGTCGGCCGGGCGCTGGAAATCGAGGATGATCCGGATGACGATGCCCAATCCATTTACCCACTGACTGACGATGAAAAGGAATTTCTGATGAGGCTCGAAGAACATCTAACGCGCCATCTGGAGCGAGAAAATGATCCAAAGTTTGAACGGGTACGGGAGATTCTGGCATCGAAATTTGAGGGACGTACCTGGCTCGACCGTGGGGTGCTGATTTTCAGCCAGTTCTATGATTCCGCCTATGCTCTTGCCGAGTATCTGGTGGAGCACATTGAAGAGCCGATCGGTCTCTACACCAACAGCAGTGCCAGCAAACTCTTCGAGGGAGGAAAGATCCAGAGCGTCAATCGTGATTTGCTCAAGGAAAAAGTGGTGCAGGAGCGGCTGAAATTGCTGATTGGCACCGATGCTGCCAGCACCGGGCTTAACCTGCAGAAACTGGGCTGTTTGATCAATCTCGATTTGCCTTGGAACCCAACTCTTCTGGAACAGCGCAAAGGGCGCGTTCAGCGTGGTACCTTGGCAAAGCGGATCCCCTTCTACAACATGCGCTATGACAAGGGTGCAGAACTGAGGCTCTTCCAGACCCTCTCCGGTCGCATTCAAGAGATCACGAGTATCTTCGGCACTATTCCCGATTTCATTGTGGACCAGTGGGTCACCGATATGCTGGATGATAAGGAATGGGACGAGAATACTATCCTCACCATCATCGCCGAACGGGAACAAAATCCTTTCACCCTGAAAGAGACTGTAGAATCGTTGGATGCGGACTGGGACAATACCTCCGAGGTACTTAACCAAGCTGAGGCGATCCGAGAACTGCTGACCAGATGGTAAGTTGAAATATTGAAGAGAATAAGGAGCTGCCGGCATGCCCGTATTTTTTTGAACTGTGGGTGAGCACCTCTTACTCGGCTACGGCCCGGTAACATCTGCGAAAACACCCTGTGCGGAACCTCATGCGGGATGGGGTAGAGGCTGGGGGAGAAAAACCCCCGGCTACTCGATTCGATACTCGTTCGCCTTTCCTCATTTGGCCGAGGCCGCACTATACCGCCCAAAGCGGCCAAGTCGGAAAGCAAAGGCGGGCTCCCGATGATATCTTCTTTTCAGGACTTCTGGCCGGGGGATGGCGGCTCCGAACTCCCACCTTGGCTATTTTTTTTGTTGAAATTGAGCCGGTATTCCAGAACCCATACCCCCCAACTGTGCCTTTCGCTGCGGACGTTTGATTCTTGCGACCCTATATGCCCCCTGTAGCGCGTTCCAGAGCAAACTTTCAGGGAAACTTACAGTCTCGCCGACATGGGCAGGGATCTTGCGATGTTCATTTTTTTGAACAAAGCTCAGTCAAATAAATATCGAGATCAGAAATTCCAGCCTGTACCGTGAGAAGTACGAGACGTTTGAGGATTATTGCAGGGATCGGTGGGAAATGGGCACAAAAAACCGCCCGAAGGCGGTTGGGTGGGTGTATAGGGTTGTCAGATGGGCTATTGAACGTCCACATTAATAGCGAGAGCGTTCTTAAGGGTAGGGATATCCCCGTATTTCTTCTCATAGTCCGTTATTTGTTGTTTTAATAGTCCGAGAACAGCCTTGGCATGTTGAGGGGAGAACACGACTGAAACATCCTCTCGGAACACAGCTTCGTCGTTGTCACTAGGAACAATCTCGCCAGCAATCACGCGTATATCAAAGAAAGACCCTTTCACCTGGGTGTTGCTGGCGTAATAAAGGCGGTGTTTGTCGGATTGAACTCGTTTAAATGTAGCCCTTTTTTTATGTTGATCTTCAGAAGGTTTTTCCTCCTTAATGTTGGTCATGGGTTGCCCTCCCTAAGTAGCAAGCCTTAATAGTCTGTTGTTGTGTTGGTCTGAAATTGTCGCCATTGTGGCAAATGCCCCTATGACTTCAGTATAAAATGGCAAAATTTCGAGCGTTTCATCATCGGTTGTGAGAACATCTTCCCTTCTATCTATGAACGTAGGGCTTTCAATCGGTTCCCCGGAAACCGTTATATTATATTGTGTGCCAAGTTCTTCTTGAAAAACCGGATCATCGTCAAATGAAGGCCTTGCCAGCGTGTCGCGTTGAAGGTTAATGATGTCAAACAATTTAGACCCAAAGCTGTCAAATTGCACGGTAAGCGCTAAATCAAACGCTTCTGCTATTCTTTTGAGGGTCTTTATGCTCCATGACGAATAATTTACATCTTCTATTGTGGCTATCCGTGATTGTTTCATCCCTGCCAGGGTTGCCAACTCTTTTTGGGTTAAATTACGCTGCTCTCGCAACACCTTGATTTGTGTCGCTATGCTGGAATTCAAGAATTCGCCGCAGTATATATCACGGGTTTCTTTGTCTTTAAAGTCTTCCTTTAGGATGTCACCTAATCCGCTCATGATCACACCGCCTGTTTTTGTTGGCTATAATTTCCATCCTATTGTATGCAGCAATTTTCTTTGCGTTTCTGGGGTCATATTTGCCACCAACTTCTTTAGCCCCCAAAAGGAGAGTAAATTCCTTGCCATTATCAATCGGGCCTTTACATAGAAATGGCCTGAGTTGAACTTCTTTCGCATCGACCCTTAACTTGTACACATGGTCAAAGACAGGACCAGCGAGCAGTCTTGGTGATAAATCCGGGCCAGTTTGTTCTAACATGTCAAGCTTAAGGTTTAATTTAATGCGATGTTTTTTCTCAAGTTTTTCTGTCCAAAGCTTAATTTCATTTACACCCTTCTCATTATAATAATCGTAAAGTTTCCACAGCCCAGAGAATTCATCGTCCACATTCGGCTCCTATCATAATATTATGATATTGAATGTCAAGAAAATTCGTAAAATATTTTACCTCACCATCTTCAATATTTAAAAAATAAGTCGCGCCCTTATCGTGCAAAATCAAAATCATACAGGAAGATGGTCGCCAGCTTTTTCACCTCACCTCATGCCCTACCCAGAACTCCCACCCTATGATCCTTCATATCCCAAAGAAATCAACCACATTTTCATCATCATAAAATATGTCTCAACCAAACGATTCAGGCCTGATTTATTCTGATAGTCCTATCAAGGAATCCTGTCAAGCAAAGATATGCGTAGAAATCACCATTATTGATTTCCAGTTGTTCATCCTACCTGGCTTCCGCCCAGGGTGTCTCAGCGCCTTCTGCTTATCCCCCGTTTCCGGCCGGAAATTAGCACACCACCCTTTCGGGTATTCAGTATTCCTTTATGTTATTTTTCCATTTGCCCTCCTGTCTTGAGATTTAAAAAAGTCCATCCATAAGTTTTTCATATAGGTGCTTCAAGTCAGCTTTTGTCAGGTTCTGAAAACCCGCTTGAAGGTTAGCAAACGATAGCATTCTCCTATCCTGTCCTGTGGATTGAATAATTAACCAAAATTAACTTACTTCACTTTGCTCTGTTAGCCATTGGTTATCCACCACTAACCATGTTTAGGCAAACTTAGTGATCTTGTTAATTAACTCGATGTCCATAATCGTGGCCAGCCTCCAGTGGTTTCTTGCCATTGGGATGCTAATAAATGCCCCAGGGGAGGCCTGGTTCCCCCCTTTTGGTTTTTCTTTGGTTTAGAACCAATCCCCCGGGCGCTTACGATTTTCAGCATAACCCAAACCTTCGGCCCATTATCCGCCATGAGCACTCATTCGCTGTATCCGCTTTGTTCTTCAATCGTTCAAAGGTTCGCCAGTGCATACCCTTTGGCTTCTGCCATATCGGTTCACCCAGGTTATCACTTGCCCCTAGGCGAGATCTTATCCGCCTTGCCTTTCTCATGTAGCGGTCAACCGGCTGCTCCTGCTTGCAGGAATACGTCAGGTCATAACAATGCCGACAAAGGAAGTATTTCCCTGCCCCATACAGAAGCGCCACCCGCTTTCCGCAGCCGGGACAAAGGAACCATTGTCGGTATCCACCAAAATGGCATGGTGTCCGGTCAAAGCAAACTGTCTGTTCAATCTGTTCCTTATCGGCTCCTATCTGGTATTTCAGCACCATCCGGTCCTTTTCCATCGCATAACCAATAGAGCCTGTTTCTTTGCCCCCGCTTGACCAGGACAACGAACCAAAGGCATGAGGCCGAAGGCGTCCTTGTTGTTTCAACCATCGTATATCAACCCGGTGCTGGCTTTCCGTGGTGTCTCTGCCATTACGCCCGGAGAATAACGGCCTTCCAGAGCCATGCCCCCCCATAATACAGTCCTCTTTTTAATCGAAATCATTAGGGAAATTACCACTTTTATAGAACAGATTTTTGGAAATAGCAACCTGTCACCTTGGCAGGGCATGATGTCACATCAGAGATTTTTTCCATGAATTATCCCCTCTTTTAACATGTGTTAACCCTCTTACCTGTCGCGATGTCACCAGCCCTTTTTTATGGTGTTCAGAAATTCAGAAGGATCACGTTTTAGCATCCATTCCCCCGGTAAAAAACTGCGGCTGCTTACCCACCAGCCCAAGCGGCCGGGGGATGGTCAAGATGGATCGAGGGGCACCCCCGGCTATGTTTCGAAGCGATTCAAACAATTTGTCACAAATAAGCAATAGATTTGTTAGAGGTTGTTACCATGCATCCCATGTTCTGCTCCCATGATATCAATGGTTTGAATGGCATATTGGGGTTTGTAACGTAAAAGGTTCTGATGATATTCCGCCCTGTCACCAATTATTGCGGCCAGCAGCAGCGTCAGCGTCCAATGAAAAGCCAAGCTATGAATAAAAAGTTAGCAGATTAATCCATAGTCCTCGTATATGCATGTTTGTGATTGTTTCCAAGGGGAAAGGGCTTGTGTCAAAGATCTGGTTTTTTCATTATGTATTGCACGTGGCACCAGGGTTTTCTTTTTCCTCTCTTCCGCTTTCTCTCTTTTCTTTTCTACGCTTTGTTTTTCTGCCCGATTACCCAAAGGTTCGCTCTTTAGTTACTCGTAAGTTTGGAGGTCCGGGGGCCAGGAGGGTGTAGGGAGGATGGGGGTTAGTGGGGTTTTACATATTGCACGAGCCCGTAAGGGCAAGTAACCCACTGGGGGCGGAGCCGGGTGTGGGTAAAGGGGTGGGGGCGAGTTAGATTAATCGCACTTTTTCCCTGCGCCCTACAACCAAGCTACCCATGGAATGGCAACCATTGGAATTGGCGCAAGGGTGAGCGCGTCCCTTTGCGCCCACCCGCAGTCCTATGGAATGACCAAGCCAAGCGGTTGAAGTCCCTCAACGGAAGCGCTCGGCTGGTTGAGATTGAAATAAACGAAGAACATTCCGCCGTGCGCTGGTGCATGAGAGGAAAGGGCTGACCGCAAAGGTATGTGATCAAAACCGAATGGGGTGTTTTGCCTTTGCCCGCGTGACGCGAGGACTTTCAAGTCAAAGGAAAAGCTTACCGCGAGCGAAGGGAAAACACACCTCGCCGCGCCAAAACGAGTGCGTGATTGAGGGTGGGCCATTGGCTGTGAACGTTGAAGGAATATCACGCTCTTGTTTTGGCGCGACGTTTGAGCCCCAAGGTTAAGGGATTCCAATGCTGAAGGATAAGAGGAAAGAGGTCGCTGCAAAGGTATGTGAATCAAATTGTGACCGCCACCGGGCGGCCTGATGCATGCTCTTTTAAATTAAGACGGCCACCGGGCCGATCCGATGTATGTTCTTTGTTTAATGTGCCCGCCACCGGGCGGTCTGATGCCCTGCTTACCAAGGTTGTGGACCTGATAGGCTTGCCATGAAAAGTACCAGGGTTAAACTTGGGGGCGCTGTGGCCTGGCGCTGAAGGAGGGGAGGCACTTGCGGCTGTTTGGAAGTGCCTGGCCGGATGATGTGCCGGGCCATAGCGCCATTGGATTGTGCTGTTTTTTCTGATACGCCTCCGGCGGGTTACCGGCCTCCGGACGGAATTTCCCGTAAGGGTCTTAGATTGAGTTGTCGAGACTGGCACCCTTCCCCCCTTTCCCCACTTAAAAAGAAGGTGGGCCTGCAAGCCGGAACGGCGCCGCGTCTTTGGCCCATCCTTATCCCAGCCATTTGCCAGTGTCCCTCTTTTCAGGGCACGGTTAAGCAAATGGCTGGAGGGGATGGGGGGAGAGGGGCGTGGGGAGAGGGGGGAAGGGTGCCGACAACAGCCAACTGATGTCGTAAAAGCATTGAGGTCGCAACCAAAGTTTGAGGTGCATCCCTGGGAGATGGCTGCAAAGGTATGTGGATTAGATTAACGGGTTTTTGGCGAGGGGCTTGCTACTATGCCCGACATGACCAACTGCAAGCGCCTTGCGAAAAACCCTACTGATGCAGTGCTTACCAGCTATCGAAATTCTCAATGCCTATGAAGCCGTCCCAGAACGTCGAGTACAAGGTTGTTATCAAATTGGCAAGGGCCTGGCGGACAGCTTGCCACTGCTGCCCGACATGATATCTCCTGCAAGCTGTGTGACAGGCCCTTCTTCCGATGTCGTAGAACTGTGATTCACCCCAGAAAGGCATGGCTTTCCCCCCCCGACGGTCGAGGTCTGGTCTGTTATAAAAATGGTTCGCCTGGAGCAGAGTTCGGCATGGCGCGACCCTTGCGGCTCTTTTTGCGAGGGATGTGCCTTGGCGATCTCTGCGGAGGGCGCTCCGATGTAGTGGTCCTTTATTAAAACGATCAGCGTACCCCAAAGGCATTTTCCGCGGCTGTTTGCGGTAGATGCCTTTGGGATGCGCTTCCGAATGGCTTTGGCTCTGAGTTTCGAGGTTTCTGAGAATGAGGGGCTGCAATCGGTTTGCCGGCTGTTTGGTATACCGATTGCAGCCCCGGGGATGGGAGGAAAACGTTCAAGGTCAGGGTTGTTATTAAAATTGGTGGCATGTTTGGCGGGAAACTTGCTTCGGACCCCGGTACGGATGTAGGTCAAGATTTGCAAGTTTCATGTCAAACATGCCCTTCCTCTGTCTGCTCTGATGGGATCACCGCGCCGCCAAAGGCCCGTTTCGTTTCATGGACTTCCAGAAGATCCACAGCCGATAGGTCCCTGCTCTTGTTTTCTTTTGCCTCCACATCATCTCCACAATAAGGGATTTGTAGCCCTGACGCTGATTTCTCTTACCATCTTTCTGAGCTGACGTCATAGTGTCACCAACTCATAGGCAAATGTCAATTGACCGTTTAAAGGTTTTAAATTACTGTCTGATCTTCGGACTAGGGAACCAACGTCCCTTGGAAAAATTCCCTTACCCTGTGGACTGCCAGCAGTTCATCCTCCGATAGGTCCCTGCTTTTCAAATCCATCGGCCCGGAATAGAGTTTATCCTGACCACCGTCCGCATCAATGATGGCTTGCCGTTCGCCCATGGCAAATTCGGTTTCATCCATTGGGATGGGATAACCAGTTCTTTCGTTTTCTCGCTTTTCTGTTGTGGGCATTCTGTCGCTTTTGTCGGTACGCCTTTTAGCATCCCACAAAAAAACATTAGCGCCATCCGTTCCTACTGGTTCGGGATCTGGACTTTTTATCTTTTCAAGCTCATCAATCCATTTCATGTGGTCACCTAAAAAAACGCTTATTCCCTTAATTGGGTACTGACAAAACTGACAAAACTACTTCTGTCGGTTTTGTCGGTACTCCTTTTAGTGAATATATGAAAAAACATTAGGGTTGATTTCCCATTCGGGTTCCGCATGTCTGCCCCATTTCTTTTGATCCGGTTCCTTTTCCCGAACCCATCCGGCATCGGCCAAATACAAAACAGCCTCCCGGATTTCGGAATTATCCGTTAATCTCGCCCATCCCTTTCTCTGAATGGTTCTGATCTTAAATGGGGATTCCAGCTTTTTGGTTTCAATCTTTTGTGACAGTACAGCCGCCGCAATAGCAGCACCATCAAGCACCATGCCATATATCCGCCTGGCGTGTGATTCAAGGTAGTCACACCATGCCGCTGCCTGTATTGCACACCTCTTGGAAATAGCGCCCTGGCCCGTTCCATCCGCAAGCTCGATAAGATGGAAAATTAACGCCAATGATGGCATAAGAGATCTGTACTTCCCCAAATGCTCAATGAGAGCGGGATGCTCATCTTCAGCCTCAATCTTTGATTGCAAGTCCATGAACCACTCTTCAAACACCTCTTGCGCTTCATCGTCAAATTTGAGGAAAGGCCCGGATTCATCCTGTTCAAAATCATTACCCATACTGAATGCGTCAAAATCTGAATTCGCCAAATCCCTGATAATTTCATAACACCTGTTTTTTGCTTCCACATCCGGCCACCGATCTATGTAAGCAAACTTAGGCAGATCCGGGTAAACCATCATTTGAAGCCTTTGAACAAAACCGTCGTTGTCATCACCTGATATGGCTTGCCTCAAATAACCCGCCAACTTCCCCGGCTGGATACTGCCCAACATAGAGATGCACAAGTTCTTGGCCCTGATGGTCCCCCGATTAATCCTATCATCCGTATGCTCCCCATTCCCGCTCCATGACTCAATGAGGAAGGCCCTGTCCTGTTCATACCCAGGCTTATCCATCCGCCGGAATAGGCCCACAAGCTCATCCCGAAAGTATAAAAGCCCCCGTGGATTAACTGAGAGAAGTTCAACCATCTTTTCCGTTGTGCAATCATTGGTTTTATATCGTTTCTCTGTGGGTTCCGTAGCATCCGAAAGCCCTTGGATTTCTTCTAAAAGTTCACTGGAGTTTTGCATTTTTTAATCTCCTTTTTTAGCGCATTCTTATATTCCGATACCAAAACGGATTTCTTTAACTTATGGCCTTCAACTTCCTGCAACCATGAAGCCTTGACCGTCTTGTGTTTCTCGATTTCTTCAGATTCAAGCCTGCCCAACTGCTTTTTCACAATCTCTTCCAATGCCGGACTTTTCAACCTGGATGGCGGACCCATTATTCCTCCCCATAAGTTTGGAACAATCGCCCAATCATCCTTGCGCTTTGGTTTCACTCTGCATCCGGTCCCGATAACAGATCCGGCAACAATCACAATGGGAATAGCCACAAAATCCAAAGGAATTGACATCCTGTGACATACATCCCTTATCATGGGCAGGAAAGGAGCAGGGATCATCCCTTCCCGCATCGCTTCAACCGGCTTCAATTCCGCTTTGATGGGTTTCGGTTCCGGCCATTCCAGCTTTTGTTCTCCATCACCATCGCCACCAACCATGAAAGCCCCCAGGGACACATCCCCGCTTATTTTCGCTTTCGCTTCCTTCCATCCCTTTCCCTGACAAGAATCATGGAAACACTTGAATCCAAGTTTTCCATTTTCATCCTGGAAGAAAGCCGCATCATTGTTGACATGGCTTGAATCAAACGGGCATTCGTTAAGGGCATAAATTGTCCGGGTTCCCTTAGTTTTTATCTTGTACCCGATCTTAAAAAAATCTAAGTACAACCCCAGATCCATCCGCCTATCACCCGACTGCCCGCCACCGGGTTTCTTGGGATCACTTTTTCCAAACAGTTCATCCGCTTTATTCATAAAATCTTCCGCAGTCACCATTAAAACACCTCCCCCAGATCATCAATGAACGCCATTCTGTGAGGGCGTGACTCTCGGTATTGATTCGCCGGAACCTGATCACCCTTCCTGGCTGTACTGCCATAAGCTTTCCAGATCCGTGAAGGATTAAACACCGATGTATCAATGCTCACCTGATCATCACTGAAACGTTTATGAAGCCCCTGTAAGGTTTTTTGGATGAATGCTTCTGAATCTTTGTTGGCTGGAATATCAGGCAAAGGAAAAAGAAGATGGCCACCGTTGCCACTCATGCCCTTGACAGGGGATGATAACCCCATATTGGACACAACCCATGCCGCCACCTCTTCCCGCATCAGCATAGCGTGTTTAAGCTCACTGTCACTGGATGAAATGCCGGAGGGCCTGTTGGCGTCAAGATCAACCGGCAACCACCGGTAAATTATGACGTTGTTGTCTGCTGTGGTTTTATCCGCAGCTTTCAGCCTGTTTAATGCTCTGCCTATCAACCGTGGATCAATCACATGAAGTGTGAAGTAAACACCATCACATTCAGCAGTATCCGCCACTTTTAGGCATTTACAGAAATCAGTGTGATTGTCAAAGTATCCCGAAACCGTACCCTTGGCAAAACCGGCCCATGCCCTGTGCTTACCGAAGGCCCCCAGAATACGCATTTCGACAACTTCACCAGATTTTAGAAACAAGTTCCAGACTTCCCGATCATATAGGGAATAAGTCTTGACTTGATCAAGATCAGGCTTTAAATTGTTGTTAATTGAATTCATTTTTAACCTCGATGGCCCATTCCAGCTTGCCCCTGGAAAGGGCCTTTTCATTTCTGGCACATTTCCCCAATTATTTGCTGGCCCTGGCTCGCAGCCAATCTATGGCATTTTCCACCGAGTAGCAGACTTTGCGCCCAATACAAAAACGGCCCTTTGGCCCGGTTCCCTCGCAGTCTGCATTGGCCAAAAGCTTGGCTGATACAGCACCACCGGAAAAATCTCTCATTTCAGTTCTGGCTACAATTGCAGATGGCCATTTTTCCGCCATTGCCTGAAAAATATCTTTGGGTTTTGGCATTAGCGGTCACCTCCTTCCAGATTATCCAATACGGAAGTGATCCGGCTCTCCAAGTCACGGCTCATAGGGACAATACCAGCTAAGACTCGGCTCAAGTGGGATTCACACGGACGCCCACCCAAGGCCCGCCGAAGTTGCCAAAGGCGGATTTCAGTTTTGGTGATACGGTCTTTAAGCAAATGGGGTTCCGGTTCCAGGATAGAACCATGGTTCGTTTTAGGCATGGAAAATCCTCCTGCTTGCCTTCTAGGATTTGGCAAGAAGCAAGGATTCTCTAGGGGTATGGTGTAACTACGGGAAGAAAGGGGAAACGAAAAGAAGTCAAGCCTGTGAAAATAATCTTGACACGCTCTCTAATTTTGCTTACTCTTTTTACCGCAGAAGCCAAACGCCGACTTTGGAGAGAAGGTTTATTTTGCTTCTTGCATCGACTTTGCCCCTACTGCCCGCGCCAACGAGCTTTAGGGGCTTTTCTTTGGACGCATTGTCCAAAGATTGTCAATAGCAAGAATAATAATAAAAATTATAAAAGTTAGCAAGGGTTGAAAGTTTGTTTAAAAACTTTACCTTAATGATCAATTTTTCTATAAGATATTGATATGATTGATTTTAATCAAAACAGCGGCATTTTTGGCATGTTTATTGACAATCAATAATATCAAATACTTATGGTTTTTAACAAAAATATTCTTGTAAAAGCATGTCATTCTCAACCCAGTGTTTACAAGGTTTGAGAAAAAACTTGATCATCGAGTTTCAACTCTTTACTGCCAATGGGATCACATCCGCCTGTTGTTTTCGTTCATCAAGCAATCCCACCGCAGCCTGTAACGTATCCGGCCTTAGATGGCTATACCGTTTTGTCATTGTAAGATCGCTGTGCCCCATCAACTGCCCCACCACATACAGATCCACACCCCTGGCCACAAGCCTGGAAGCGTACGAATGCCGCAGGGAATGGAAAACAAGTTTATCTTTTCTGCTATGGACCCCTTCGTTCCACCCCAAGCTGTCAACCTCCCTGTTGAAAGCATTTGATATTTCTTTGATCTGTTCCCCCGTACGGCTCTTGAACACAAGCCCTTGACGTTCTGGTAAAGCCTGAAGCATATCTGCTGCCCTGTCCGTCAAATAAACCACCCGATCACGCCCTTTGGAATCAAAAGCTTTGACAGACTTCTGATCAATATCAACCCGGTTCCATGTAAGGGAGAAAATTTCATTAGCCCGCAGCCCGCTATCCAAGGACAACAAACATATATCATATAATTGCTGACTCCGTTCTTTCAACCCGGCCAACAACTGATCACCCTCCGCATCCGTCAAGAAACGCATCCTCTGGTTTTCAACCTTTGGGATCTTAACCTCCTTCCCTGGCCATTCGCCGGCCACATGCCCATCCCGCCGCGCATAATTCCAACATTGCCGCCCTGTGGCAAAAACATATTGAATCATCCTTGGAGATCTAGCTTGCTTCTTTACCGAGCTTTTTTTTGGTTTCTTCCCCCTGGATATGACCGGAGCATTCAAAAGATTTCGTTTTACCCGTTCCAAGTGCATAGGCCTTATGTCTCTCAACCGCATATTTCCAATAGCAGGGTTCAACCACAAATTGAAATGTGACAGCTCTTGTTCATAGCTCCTTTGTTTCTTTGAAGTCTTGGCAATGGGGTAATAAATTTTCTCAAAATATTCTCCAAAGGTCATGGACTCTTTTTCCAATGTGGCTTTGGCTTCAACTTTTGCTTGGGCTTTCCGTTCAGAATCTTCCCTTTCCATGGTTATCGTCCATGGACGTTTACCGGCTTTGAAATTTTGCTTATACTCTGACAGCTTCATAGATGCTTTCTCGGCTGTCATGCCCTCGCTGGACCATCCAAGGGATGATTGCCACAATTTACCATCCCCATTGAAACGAACATGAAAAGACTTATCGAATTGCACCCCATGTTTTCGTTCGGAATGCCTAAAACATCTTACTCCTACATACCGAGTTTTTATCCATTCAATCTTCTTTCTCACATCGGCCTCCCTGGAAACGGTTTACCACTTATTTACCACTTTTTTAAGCTTAAACTAAGGGATTTTGAAGGACGTTCTAGGAAGGTATTTTATAGATAAGGTTTTGAAATGTCAATCAGAAAATGTATCTTTTAGCGTCCTATGGTTTCCCTGGAAATCATCCCTAAAACGGACTACGAATCCGTAGGTCGCAGGTTCGAATCCTGCTGGGCGCACCAACAATAACAAGCACTTACGGCTTTTGGCTGTGAGTGCTTTTTTTGTTTTGGGCTGGTTTGGGTCAAAATTGGGTCAAAAAAACTTTTACTGACACAAAAAACCGGCCCTGAAAAAGAGGACGGCTTAAAAAAAACATCCCCTCAAAATAAAAAGTTGTCCCTGACTTTTCCTCATGGTAGGATTCTTCATATCCATTTCAAGAAAGGGGTTCATCATATGGGCGCCACCGTTACGTTTGACACGCACGCATATATCAAGGCTGAAGTCCGCTGGTTTCGACGATGCACAGGCTGAGGCACTTTCTGAAGCGCAGAAAGAGTCTTTAACAGAAATCCTTGAAGACCGCATCTCCACCAGACAGGACCTCAAAGAGCTTGAATTTTCCTTGAAAAACGATATCAGCCGACTTGACGGTGAACTCAAAGTCATTAAGTGGATGATGGGGTTCGTCCTTGCCGGTATTGCCGCTCTCGTTTTGAAATCCTTCTTTGTGTAATTGTGGCCACCCTGATTAAACTTCTGTAGGCCCTCATCCCTTTTCCCCACACAAAAAAAAGCCGTCCCCATTTCTGAGAGACGGCTTTAGCGCCAAACTTTACGAATTCCACAAACAGGAATTTCCCCCGCTTTATAGAGTCCTCAAGAAACCGTTAATTATCTGGGTCTCCTCAGAAAATATCTTCCGTTTTCCGTCATCCCAACGATCTGTTTCATGGCGAGATGTTCCAGCGCTTTTGGCCGGTAATCCCGAGTACCCATGCGAAGCATATTTTTTTTGGCATAGGAAAGATGCACTGCCAACAGAGGCGTCGTAGCGCCTTTTTTTTTCAAATCATCCATAATAAAGGCATACGCTTTTGAAAGCCGCCAGGAATGAAAATGCCGGGTGAGAATATAGACGGCCACCAGAGCGCAGATGCCCACAACGATTTCAACGGTTTCATTCATACTTGATTCCCCCTGTCGATTGCGGATTGCGGATCTAAGACAAATAATTTCCGATATTTCACTTGCCTTTCAATCTTCCGGAACACTATAACTCGACAAATACGTTACATGAAAAAAACTTAGCAGATTCAGTGTGGTTTTCCAACCGCATTCTGCCAAGACCTGATGGCACAAGGGAGAGGACAATGATAATTCCTGAAATCAAGAAGATTCTGTATACCACGGATCTTTCCGAAAATGCCCGTTACGCTGCGGGTTACGCGGCCGGCATCGCCAACCGATATGGAGCGGGAATTACCCTCCTCCACGTTCTCGAACAATTGACGCCTTACCGGGAGAGCCTGGTTGTAAACATAATTGGTGAAACCAAGTGGAAGGAAATCATGAAACGAAATGAAGAGGAAGTTCGTGAAAAATTTCGCAAAAAACTTGAGGACTTTTGCAATGAAATGAGTTCAAAACACCCCACCTGCCCTTTCATCGTTGACGGCCTTATGGTAAAGGCTGGAAATCCCGTTGAGTTGATCCTGGATGAAGTAGAAGAAGGGGGGTATGACCTCGTGGTAATGGGCGCTCATGGCCACAAACGCCTGGCCGATGCGCTCATGGGAAGTACCTCAAGGCGGGTCCTCAGAAGATGCAAAACGCCTGTGCTGGTGGTACGACTGCCGGAAGAGGCAGCAGACGGATAAAGCCGGGCAGACACCCTTATTAGGAGGGCAGACACACAGGTCTGCCCCTACCCACCCCCCATCTTTTGATTCACGATATGCCCGTAGGGGCAGACCTATGTGTCCGCCCTTTATGCCCGCCTGCATCACTTTTTTGTATTGCACCCGCTCGCAATAGTGCCAAACCATGTCAAGTGGAACAATATGGAAGAAAGGCTTTGCCCTTGCCCCATATACCACTTTTCGTTATGGTGAATACAAAAATACTGAGGGAAGAATATTATGTGGTGGGAAGGATCGGGTAAAGGTTCATAGCAAAAGGATTTCTCAACTCGAAATGGCCTTTTTCACTTCTCCCATAAAAAAAGCTGCGGAGGATGGTAATGAAACATATCCATATCCTTAAAAATCCGGTTCAGAAATATGCATGGGGCTCCGGAACCGTGCTGCAATCCCTTTTAGGCCTACCAAAACCCTGGGAAACGCCAATCGCTGAACTGTGGATGGGCGCTCATCCCAAAGCCCCCTCCATGGTCGAAGTGGATGGTCGGTGGCGATCGCTTATTGACGTCATCGCGGCGGATCCCGAATCGGTTCTTGGAAAATATGCGGCCGATCGATTTTCAAAAAAACTTCCCTTTCTGTTTAAGGTCCTTGCCGCTGGTCGTCCCCTGTCCATTCAGGTTCATCCTGATATGATGCAGGCGCGGGAAGGATTTGAACGGGAAAACCGGCTTAATATCCCTTTGGATGCCCCCAACAGGAATTACAAGGATGCTTCCCATAAACCCGAGAACCTGTGCGCAGTAACACCTTTTGAGGCCATGAAGGGTTTTCGTGCGCCGGACGACATCTTGAATCTGATGAATCGGCTTTTCCTTTCTTCCCCTCCGCCGGAACTGGATCTATTGCGAAAAGAACCGAACGCTGCCGGGATGAAGCGGTTTTTTTTCAGCCCTCATGTCCATGGATGCCGTGCGATTGCCCCAAGTGGTGAACGAAGCGCTTAAGGGCGCGGAGAGAATTGAAGGCAATGATCGCGCCTATTACTGGCTGCTGGAATTGAACCGCGAATACCCTGGGGACATGGGTATATTATCGCCGCTTTTTCTGAATCTGGTAGTCCTTTCACCGGGTGAAGCTATCTATGTGCCGGCAGGCGAGCCCCATGCCTACCTTTCAGGTGTTGGAATGGAAATCATGGCCAGTTCCGATAATGTCCTAAGGGGCGGTCTGACCCCTAAATGTGGATATGCCGGAGCTTCTTAAAATCATCAATTTTAACACCTTTCCCGTTCAAAAACAGCGACCTCTTCCCAATGACAATTTCGAACGGATTTATAAAACTCCCGCGGATGAATTTCAGCTGTCGGAGATCCATCTAAAAGGTGAAGGGACCTTCAGAAGCCCAACAAAAAGGAGTGTTGAGATTCTGATTTGCATGGAGGGCAATGGCATGATTGAGGATTTAGAAAGGGACCGGATTCTGCCCTTATCAAAAGGTGTGTCGGTCATTGTTCCTTCAGACGTCCTACAATATTCTATTTCGGGTAATATCACCCTTTACAAAGGGGCGTTATCGATTGACCCCACCTGATTTATTACACTGCGCTTCACACCGACAGGTGCGCAGCGCTATTATCTTTCAATCTTAACGCTCTTCTATAAGAATCTATTATCTCCGGACGATTAGGGGAAAATTGTCCATCATGTACGTATCTTGAATTTATGCGGTACGTCCTTTGTTAAGAGAGGTCATCATGAAAACAGTCAGTCCAACAGAATTGAGAAGCAATATTTACAAGCTGCTTGATGAAGTATTGAATAGTGGTGTGCCGATTGAAATTAACAAGGGCAGCAAACGCTTGAAGATTGTACCGGTCGGGAAATTCAACAAGCTCCAGAATTTGGTATCAAGACCTAATGTTATTCAAGGAAATCCAGATGATCTTGTGAACATTAGCTGGGAAAAAGAGGTAAATCTTGATTTACATTGATACGCATATCGTTGCAAACGCAGCTTTGAATAACGATCCATTGGTAACAAAAGATCGAAAAATTTTAGATCATTATGAAAATGCATTATGTTGAAAATGTAAACCACTTTTGCGTTTTTTGAAACATTCCGAAACATCTATATGATTTTACAGACAAAAGATGAAGATTAGAGACCCCAGTCTTGCATATTGTTCGCCGTTGTGCAATGCTGACGTAATGATAGAAGTCTTTTCCTTCAACCGGATAAGCGGCAAATTGGTTGACCCCTATATGTTGTGGTGGTAAGATTTTTCAATTTGGATCCAGAAATTTGAGGGCAGTTGTAGATACGTAAGGCATATTGCAGGTTTTTGATGGCGTGAATTCTTTCTTGAATTTTCGAAAAATAGTTCTTTGAAAATTTAGACTTTTAGCGTGCTATTTGCTCATGCTGCTTCAGCCAATTGCTCTTTGACACTTTCTTCGGAACATTCTTCTATTTGAATAAGTTGGTTGGATTTTTTCGTTTTCTATTCAGCCCCTTGTTTTCAACAGCAATCCACTTTTGCAGCAAATCTTCCTCTTTTTGAAGTCTACCCATGAAAGCCTCAAGATTCTCGCATTGAAATTGACGAATTATATTATCGAAGGAACCGTTAATGGCTCCTTTGGCAATTTTCAAGCAGTGCTTCACTTATAGTTCTCCAAATGGAGGAGGAAGTCAATCCAAAACACCAGGCACAACGCTAATACCACGCCTTGTTCACTCCTTGACAGTGGCCCAGTTGAAAAGTTTAAATAGGAGGCATACTATGAAGATTATGAAAAGTATCATAGTTATTTTAGTCAACTTCATATTATTATCCGTATTTAATGTACGTGCGCAGGGTACAACACAAACCCTTGGCGGCGTTGAAACCGAAGGAACCCTTCGAATAAGCATTTACGACGATGGTAATATGTCAGTTCACCGGTATAGCGACGGCTACTGGCAGCAACAATGGTACGGTGGTAATCACAAAAGCACACTCTGTTATATAAACGGAACCGATTATGCCGTTGAAGGCAGTTATTATAATAGCGGTGCAACATCACTGACGACCAGCAGCAACACCAGCAGCACGGACACTGCTGAGCTGGTGCTGGAAAAGAGCGATGTCGTTAGCATAAAGCAAACAACCTATTATCCACCAGGCGCCGTATATTTTACCCTTCAATGGGAAATTACTAATTTGTCCGATGCGACAGTGAATGATTTGCGTTTCTTCTCGGGTGGAGATACGTATCTCTCAGGAGGAGATAATGGCGCGGGTTTTTGGCAGCCGACAGAAAATATTGTTGGCGTGAAGAAAATGCTAACGGAGACCTCGCAGCAGAATATGTACATACAGGGCAACACGATTCCCTATGCATATGAAAGCCGTTATTATTGGGATGTAAGGAATAGTGTTATGGCAAATGCCCTTACGGATGCAATCGACCCAAATGAAGGAACCGATAATGGTATGGCCATGGAATGGAGGAAAGAAAGCCTGGCCGCCGGTGCTACTTGGACCATCCATGCCACTGAAAAATTTATCACCAAGGAAGTCAGCGGTCTTTTGGTTTCCGCACCTATTTTCAGCCGGATTGCTCCTGGCAGCAGTATTGATTTAACCTATTCCGTTACAAACTTAACAGATTCAGAAACAAGTGTAACATTGAATGAAACAATTGATTTGGGCGAATGGACAGCCGTCATTCAATCTCCGTCATCTCCGTTCACTTTGGCTGGCAGCGCTTCACAGGATATCGTTATCCTGGTCACATGTTCTGAAGGAACTGAGCTCGGGACCGTAGCTAAAGTCACATTAGAAGCAACAAATCCCAGCGGAAGTGCAAGTGATTTCTGCAATGTTGAGGCGGCACAAGTGCCGACAATAACATTACAACCATCAGATTGTTCTGTTAATGCAGGTGAAAGCGCTTCATTCACTATTTCCGCCGATAATGCCACTTCATACCAATGGCAGGAATTTACGGTCTCATGGAGAAATGTGATCGACGAAGGGATATACAGCGGGGCAACGAGTATCACATTAAACATATCAAGTACTGCTGCAGAAATGAATGGCTATAAATATCGTTGTGTAGCAACAAACAGTTACGGAAATGCAACAAGTAATACTTCAACGCTTACAGTTACCACTCCAGGCACCTTTGACTACCCCCTGCCAGGAGGCACCGGCCTGACCACGGATTATAGAATCTTCACCGTCCCCCTCTCTATGACAGGGGCGGAAATGTTGGCGGAAATGGAAGGTGTCCTTGGAGCCTACAATCCAGGCCTCTGGCGCGTTTTCGCCTACATGGCTTCCAATTATCTTGAAATCAATTCGGTAAGTTTTGCCTCCTTGAATATCGTCCCCGGCATGGGATTCTGGATCATCGCCATGCTCAACGATGTAGTCACTTTCCGGGGTTCCATTGCGCCGAGCGGGGTGAATTATGAGATGTCCATTCCTTCAGGGTGGAATCTGACGGCCCTTCCATGGACCAGCACGAACATTGATCTCGGCAACATCCAGGTAACCGATGGAGTTAACGCCTACGGCATCACCAGTGTGGACAACAATCTAACCCAGAGATGTGCGTGGCACTACACGGGAAATGGCCCTTATAACGGTTACGAAAAGCTGGATACCAGCACCAATACCCTTTTGTGCGGGACGGGCTATTTCATCAAGGTCCTCACAGCAGGCAGTGTGACGGTCATTTTTCCACCTGTAAATGCCGCGGGCGTTAGGATAGAAAAGGGATCAACAGGGGACGAAGAGACTCCACCCCCTCCGCCGGGGAGATACCCACCCTATTCATGTCCCGACATCTCCCAGGGACGTCTTGAAAATATCAGCTTTCCTTCAAATGCTGATTGTCAATACACTTATCGGGGAACTCTGACCATTGGAAAGGACCTTACCATGGAAAAAGGTGCCGTTGTGACGATAAGGGCCGACAAAGTCATTATTGAGAGCCTTTTTGATGCCAAAGAGGGGGCAGTGGTCAAAATACGGCAGTAAAGAAACTCAGTTAATTCTTTTCTGTTAAAACCCAAACCGAATTATGAAATGGGAAATCTCGAAAATTGACTTGTTTGAAGAATGTAGCTCGATTTGCAAATGAATTCTGGCTTAAGTTTTACGTACGTCAGCCAAAGCAAGCACTGTGGTATCATCATTCAGAGGAGCTGATCGCAGTTAGGGTGCCACATGTCCCCACGATTTCTCGGATAAACCGAAACCTGTTAATGATAATACAAAAAAGAAGCAAGAAATTGTATTCACTATAAAAGAGGCTCCAAACAAAAACAGCACTCCGACCCCGTAGCCCCAAGTAACATCACCCCTTAGAACATGCCAACTAATTCCCGGTTCTCACCTACCTGCGCTTTCGCCTAGGGGTTTCTCACGGGTTCGGGTACCCGCTTGCCCACGCTCATCCTCTATGCCACACCAAACAGGGTGTCAACCGGAAAATCAACCCATACATGGATGAAATGATTACGGTCCTGCTTGGTTTCGTCCAACCTGGCGGGTCTGGGGAAGCCATGGTGCTGGATTCATTCGAAACTTACAGGTTAAAGTTCCACCATTCGGTTATACCATTCAAGCGCATCTGTTTCACTGCTGCTTTATCTCGACTTTGGCGCCATTTTTAAATATTGAGACACTCTTTACATTGACCTTTGGTGCTTTGAGGGTGACGGACGCACCGTCTTCAATGGTTATGCCCGGACCAACCGTAATTGATTTAGTGGAAACGTATTCGGATGTTGTACCTGAAGAGAAGTTAACATTGCGAATTTCCGCTGATTCCCCAATATTCGAAATAATAAGAGCATTGTCCTGACTGTATGAGGACCTCACTACGCCAGCATCGTCTTTGTAGTCAACACGAATCTCATATGTGCCACAACCTATCGATGTATAAGGAATATTTGTACTAAAGAAGTAAACTTCTCTATTGACAGTATCGTATATGGAGGGCATTGCTACGCAGCGACCATCCTCATTCTTTTCGAGAGAAACTACGAAGTTGCTGGTTTTAAGCTGTGAACTTTCTATTTTAGAACCATCTCTTCGCATAACTTCGACTTCAATCTCAACTGTCTTTCCACACCCGGGGAAAACGGTTACAGGGTTGGCCTTTGATGGTCCTCCGACAATATTTACAACGGTGGTTCCAGCGTCGAGAGTGGTTCTGATGGATTTTAGGGTATCCTGTTTGAACTGGGTATAGGGCCAGAATATGTGAATTCTTCCATCGTTTTCCCTGCCTATATTATAATTGTTACCACAGGTAGTATCGTATTCATCATTTCTTGGGTGTGTTACACGTGAGAACTCGTAGTGATTCGAGAATGTTACATAAGCTTGAAAGGAATTTGTAGCAGAACAAATCTCCTCGCATCTTCTAAAATATCCGTCGTTTCCACTGTAAGAATAAGAGTTGATTAGGCCGCCTGTTTCTCCACTATCGTAAAAACCATCCCTTGTAATATCATACCCACCATAAAACTGCGTTCCGGTTGCACCGTAGGGATAAGGTTCAAAAAATGTCAACGGCTGTTCTCCTGTTAGTTTTGGCTCTAGATTACAGCTTTCATATAGTTTTTCTGCAAAGCCAACACAGATCCAATCTCCTCCAGTTTCACCTTTTTGAAGGTTGAAATCTAAATCATAGTTTTCACCTTCATGCTCTTCGGCCAATCCCACAATATTTGCTTGCCAGTTGCTGGGTAAACTATGACCATGGACATCAATCCCTGTTGGAAATTTTGCCCCGATAAAGACTTGACCATGTCCCTCATCAACAAAGGTATTTAATGGTGCAATGTTAATCTGTGGAAAAATTTGTAAGTTTTTTTTAAAATTACCTCCAGCTTCGATTATTTTGTGTTCCCCATCAATTTCACCGATATATATGGCAACATGACCTGTTCTAGTTGGTGGAAAGGGTCTTTCTTCTTCAGGACAGCTTTCCCAAAGAATTCTTTTCCTATCGCTCGTTGTAATCCAATCATCAGAATACAACATACCGCAATAGATGGCACATGGAATCTGAAGATAAGGAAAATTGAGGGCGCCATTGGTTGGTGAACCAACCCTGCCCGGCATCTCGTTGTTCTCGGAGGTTCTGTAAAGGAGGGTTCCAACAGGTAAACCGGTCTGTTCAGTCTCTGTTATACTAATTACAAAGTTTGAGATCGCTTGAGCTCCAATAGCACAAGACCCTGGAGAACCACCTTCAAAGGTAATGTCGATAGCATATTGACCATCCTTATATTTATATAACTCACCGAGCGTGAGATTTTCTGTGTGGATTTCCCCAGAGGGTTTTGTGATTATGATTTTAGGATCTTCCATAGTAGGAGAGTTTGTCGAACAGTTTTGTGTGAAATTGAGGTCTAGGGTGTAATTTCCCAAAAATGGAAGCTGATCAGAAAACGTAGCGCATATACCGCCAAACCACATGTCCCCATATAGGTCAGTAATGACCCTTTCAGTTTTTGATTTTAATTTGGCTATAGCATACCAGTCTGTACCGGTACCTGCGGCTGAAACATAATCCCCAACTTCCACTCCAACGAATGCAGCGCTATTGCGAGGAACAGCCGATAGGGTTTCTCCAATTTTATCTGTCCGACAGTTATTGACCCCATCTATGACCAAAATTTCAATCGTTTGGTTTTGAGTATTCTTTGCTGTCACCTTACCCACGTATGCTGGGATATAAACGACCGCAGATGTTGGAACTGCAAATAGAATCGTAAACAGAAAAGTGAAAACTAAGGAGAATCTAAAAGATGCTTTTCTCATTCATTAAAACTCCTTCTCAATAAAAAGTGCTGATATGCCATACTTCTTTGGAGAGAGTATTACCTCGAATTTGAAAAAATTCCAGCCTCACCTTAACTCATTTTTTATACCAAAACCCAAAATATAGCAACGCTCAAAAAACCTGGGGGATACTGACCTGATGGTCTTTTGCTAAACAGAAGATGTGTGGGTCGGTCAGTTTACCGCTTATCCGGTCGCAGAAAAAGAGTACTTGCATTCTCACCCCAACGTCATTAAAATCGCGCAAGGCTGACAGAGCAATCATTGAACATTTTTCCCACAAAGGTTCTGGGAATAACCCCTCTACAGACCCCCAAACATACCCCACAAATGCCAAAGTAAAAGGCCCTCTATACCCCTAATGTTAGGGAATTTTAATCTTTAAGGATAAAGAATAACAGTATTGCTGTTGCTATAATTATTCCTCTTTTCATTTTCCTTTCCTCATAAAGTTAGCGATACGGTGACAATCTTTCTCACAACTTCCCAATTCATGTTTTCATCAAAGGATTAACGTGTATAAGTCTTGCACGTCACTTGATCAATTTAAACTGATTTTCAACCACTTGTAAAGCGACAAATTTATAAATATCCAACGGAAGGAAGGTTACATACGCCAGCGTTGAAGTCACAGATTTCGCTTCCGAAGACCAATTTCCCGGAATCTCACCAGAAAATGAAGAAAATTTTCGATAGAAACGGAAAATTGTAAAACGCTGCACAATTACAAGAAATAGTAGGTGTAAAAATTCGCTTTGAAACTGTACTAAATGGAGGTTGAACGACATGAATTGGCTGCCTGCATTTCATCCTTCGAGCATTTTTGATACCTTTTGGGTATACGGAAGAATTCACACCTCCAAAACGTTGAGATACTGCAACGTCAGTCAAATAGGTGCTTTTGCTTTGATGGCGCCCCCGGCAATTTCTACGACCACAACATATTGGGGGTTGGTCAATTTATCCCCCATCCGGATGCAGAGAAGAAATACGTGCATTCCTCCGTGAGTACCTCCCCGGTGTCCGCTACAATGCCAGATCAATTACTGTTATTGAACAAGAAGATACTGCATTACTTGGCATTGAAATCAAGGCCGGTTCTGCTGTCGGAAAAAAAGGTTTCGAAACTTTTTTGGATAGGCTTTCTGGAAGAAAGCTCGTTCTGTTTCAAGGGTTGATGTTCTCATCCACAGAACGAAAATGATCGGAATAAACAGCAGGGTCCAGGAGGCGCCGATGAGGGTGAGGGGAATGGAGAGTACAATCATGAGGGCCACCTTGACGCTGTCAAACAAGGCCACCAGGGTGAAAGGCGTAAACATTCAGGTGTAATTGAGCCCTTCCCGGGTGATTACGTTAATCCACCAAGATCCAGATTTTGGCCATGATCATCGTTTCGGCCAGTGGGCGTACATCATTTCGTTCTGCCCACCTGTAGGGGCGAAAAATCTTTAAGAGATCCGTACGGCTGAGAACTGCCAGGTGCGGGCATTTCCCGGATGCAGCATTTTCATGGGACCAGATCCGTTGGAACGGTCACATTCTGTTTGGGATTGTTAACGTCCTTCATCAGACCGTAATACCCTTCCCAGTTGGTTCCCTTGCAGGACCTGTCAAACATCATGAACAGAATCGTATGATGTCCGTGAGTCTTGGCCCAGGTGGCAACGCTGTCCACATATTTCCCCTCGTTCGCGGTACTGGATACCGCGCCACTGGGAGGGTTCCCGCCCGCGGAAGCCCATCCAGTCTCGGCGATAAATACGCCGATGTTGGGATACTTGGCCGCCATCGCCGGAACCCAACCCAGATTGCCGTGACCTCCACTGTACATGTCTGTAAGCAACAGGTTTGCGTCGAGTCTGTATGTATCCGTGTTATTGTCCGATAAGTACGGATACAGATCCACGTAGAAAACGGGATTTGTCTGCTTGGCAATGGCGGGCAGCACACAATTATTCAGCCTGGTGTCAAACCCGCCACCCCAGTACGTGTTGTCCATCACGTTTACGGAGACCGGGATATCGTACCCTTTACGTTTGAGCTCGTTGTAAACACCATCGATTGCATTTTGCATGTCCGGGCATTGATAGAAAATACCACTGTTGAGAGGTTCGTTGCCCAAAAGGATCACCTTGATGGTGCCTGAGTCGAGATAAGGCATGATCTCGGTCACGAAAGTGCTTATGGCGGTCTGATCCGTTGCAAACGTCTGTGCCCGCTGGTTTGTCGTGCCCAGAAGCACTTCCATTCCGTGTGCTTTGGCGTAATCAAGCGATGTCTTATCGAACTTGTAGAGCCTGAAAACCTTGAAGTGTTTCGCGATAACATCGAGTTCAGCCGTGTCGCCGGAACCGCAAGGCCCGTAGTCAACACCCAGAGGGGTTGTTACCGGCATCGGTTCTCCGGCGGAATCGAGGACCAAAGTCGCCGACGTCAGCGTTCCCGGGATTTCCGTTTCCTGACCCAGAACCGTTGCCGAATAGGTGATACGATTTGCAGTTTCGTCATACCTTGGGTCTGTAAGGGTCAATAGATATCCGTAAAGCTCACCCGTATCTGTGATACCGGATATGACGGCGTTTGGTGGGTTGTCGCCAAATCTACCGCTCCATTGCGCTACGAATTCCTCGGTTGTGCTTACACTTGAATAGCGGCCGGGAGCATTGTTTGCCAGTAAAACACTGTTGTCTAAATTGTCCTGTGTCAACGTGTATCGGCCTTCTGTGGAAGTAACGTCAATAGACGCGTTTTCACCATAAATAACAAAGCTCGATGCCCCATCCTGCCCAGGCGCATTGTTTAAAATGGTGACCACGGGTGTATCAAATTCCAGTAAAGTTTGCGGCGGTTCATCAAAGGTGGAGTTCAGAAGCGTGACCGTGAACTTGAGTATCCCGGTCTCTGAATTGTAATCCGGCGTCCCTAAGGCGACAAACAGCCCGGCATTTGCACCCGCTAAATGGAATTTGATAACGGCATTGGGAGCCACATCGCCGTAAAAAAGGGGCCATAAATATCCAACATAATCAGTTGTGGTGTTTTCCCCTGTTAGGAGTTCAGGCCTGTCGGTGAACCAGAGGACATCCGTCCAGACCTGGTCGAGCGTTATGACGAATTCAGAGTCTTTCTCAGTGGGTGTTATCGTTCCACTTTCAGCGGCAACCACGTACATACGGTTGCTCAGGTCAGCTGAAGCACTGTTGCTGCTGTCGCTGCACCCCAAAAGGGTCATTGCCAATAGAGCCGTAATGAGCAATAAAATTAAGGACCTCAATAATGATCTCATTTTCCCCCTCCATTTCCACGCGCTTTGATCCGGTAATCTTTTCGAAAGATAAAAATTAACAGAGCGCAATTTGGGTTAGCCGGTATCTCTTTCTTGAAATATCGAATGAAAAACTTTAGGTAAAAGGAATTTTCAGCTATAAGGGGCTAGGGAAGGTATTTTATGGGTATTGCCTCCCCCCTGTCCCTAGGGGAAGCATTCATTTTAGATTAAAAAATAATAATGATGCTGAAGAAAAGCAAGTGAATAATGATACGATTGCCGGAAAGTTCAATTGATCGAAACAAAGCCCATATAGGAAATTGACGTTATGAAAAGAGATAAAAGACAAATCAAATTTGCGTTTGGTGCCTCCGGCAAGTGCCTCATTGTTTCGGGAATGCTGATAATGGTCTTAATTTTTGTTCTGGCATTTGCCGGGTGCATGCATTTGTCTGAGGAAAGGGTTGAAAAGAATGCCAAGCTCTTTGAAACTTATCGAATGCCTCATGTCAAAAAAGAAGAAAACAAAGTTTTCGATTTCTTTTACTGCACCGACCGCGGGGTAACAGAGTCTGAAAATCCGCTTCTTTCCTATTGCAACGAGTGCGCTGACGAATTGCGATTGGGAACCTTTAAGATCTATCTGGCTCCTGAACGTGATTTAAAAGGTAATAATCCGGACAGTTGGTCCGGGATTGAAGTGAGGCATGTACAAGTGTTACGGGAAGAAACCTTCTTTAGCCAATTACGATATGCGGTGGAATCCTCACCCCACCGATCGCTCGCCGTTTTGGTTTTCGGATACAGCAACTCTTTTAGAGATGATTTGCTCAAGTTAGGTAAACTGGCGGTCCGTGTTGATATCCACACCCCTTTTCTGGTCTTTGATTGGCCGGCTGACCAGGGCCTGGGAATCGGCGGATACAAAAAGGCCTTCTCTTTTGCCAAAAGATCGGGGGTTTTCCTTGGAGAACTCCTGGCTGCCATCATTCGGAGGGTAAAACCGCAAAGATTGTGGATTGGGGGCGGAAGCCTGGGAGCCCAGGTCATATGCAATGCCTTTGAGCAGATGATGACTCACGCCGATCTTGCCGACCGTGAAAAAGAAATTGATCATGTCTTCCTGGCAGCACCCGATGTGGATGATGATGAATTCAATGCACAATTCAAAGATGAGATAGCAGCACTTGCCCGTGCTGTGACGGTGTATGTTTCATCGGATGACAAGGCACTGCTCCTAAGCGAATGGATTCATGGTGGAAAAAGGCTGGGTCGGACCCGGGCGGAAAAGCAACAACAGTTTGAAGAAATGATTGATCTGCTGGAATTGGAGGCAAAGGGTGCCGAAGAAATTACCGTGATCGATGTGAGTCCTGTCAACCGGTCAACTTTGGGGCACACCTTCTATATTGAGTCATCAGATTTTTATGACGATCTTTACCAGCGCTTACTGAATACTCATCCTGTGGACGCCAGGCGTCTTTATCGCACAGATTGCAGGGATGGTGCCGTCTACTGGATCATGCGGGATGATGAAGAGTAAGCCTCAATTTGCTTCAGGATACACAGATCGCTCACAGGCAGGCGACCGGAGAACGGAGGACGGAAGTCAGAAGACAGAGGTCAGAGGACGGAGGACGGAAGACAGAGGACGGAGGTCAGAGGTCAGAGGTCAGAAGACAGAGGACAGAGGACGGATGACAGATGACGGCGGTCAGCATTTGCGTTGTGCCGGGATAGGGAGAATGAATTGTTATGGATGAAAAGAAACCGCGAAAAGGGGTGCGTTTCCTTTCTTTTTTGTGCGGAATAGGCGTCTTGGTGTTATTAATGCTTTACATGGCAGGTGTTTTTGTCCCTGACAAAATCGGGCCGGGGAGGATGCCGGCTGAGAAACAGAAGTGGGCACCTAAAGCCGCTGCAAAGGCGGTTCGGGAAACGGTGACCGACTTTTATGAGGCTCCGGGAACGGTACGGCCTCGGCAGGAGACCCGGATTGAGTCCCGGGTGCAGGGGCGTATCGTTGAGGTTCTGGTGCGGCCGGGAGACCTTGTCAAAGCCGGAGATCCGCTGGTGGTGCTGGACAGTCGGGAGCTTCAGACCCGGCTGGACCGGGCGAAGCAGGCGGTTTTATCGGCCCGGGCCAGGCGGGACCAGGCCGCTCAGGGGGTTCATTCCGCTGAAGCGGTCTTCAAAAGAGCTGAAGCGGCTTACAACCGCATGAAGACCTATTTGAAATCGGAAGCAGCCACCCGGCAGCAGATGGAAGAGGCGGAAGCGGTTTTTCACCAGGCCCGGGCCGGCGTCAAAAGGGCCCGTGAAGGTTTGAAAGAGGGAAATGCCGGCGTCAGACAGGCTGAGAAAGGCGTTGATGAAGCGCGCATTGTTCAGGCGTATACGGAAATTCGGTCCGATGCCGATGGACAGGTGGTGGAACGATTGGCGGAGCCCGGTGATATGGCGTTTCCCGGAAAACCATTGCTGGTCCTGCAAACCCGTGAGGTCCTGCGGTTGGAGGCGATGGTGCCGGAAAGTTTCATCCATCGGATTACGCTGGGAGAAACCCTGGAAGTGATCATTAAGGCCGTCAAGCAGTCCCTGTCGGGTTCTGTGTCCGAAATCGTTCCTTCGGCAGACCCGGCCACCCGATCCTTCCTGGTCAAGGTGGATCTGCCGGTGACAAAAGGGCTTTATCCCGGGATGTTCGGTCGCCTTCTGGTCCCCGTTGGTGAAGTATCCGTGGTATGGATACCGAAAGACGCACTTGAGCGGGTGGGACAGCTGGAAATGGTCCGGGTGAAATCGGGAGAGGAATGGCGCCGCATCTATGTCACCACGGGAAGGTTTTTTGACAACCGGGTGGAAGTCCTCTCCGGTTTGAATGGCGGCGAGATGGTTGCTTTGGGGGGGGCCGCCCAATGAACCGGAATGATTCGCGACCGCCGGGGCTCATCGCCCGCATTGTGGAACTCTTCATTACGTCCAAACTTTCCATCCTGTTCATCCTCTTTGCCATGGCCATGGGGGCCGCCGCCGTTTTGATGACCCCTCGGGAAGAGGAACCCCAGATTGTGGTGCCCCTGGCGGATATTTATGTGAATGCGCCCGGCGCATCGGCGACGGAAGTGGAAAAACTGGTGGCCACGCCGCTGGAGCGCCTCCTTTGGCAGATTGACGGGGTCGAGTATGTGTATTCCGTTTCCCGGCGGGACATGGCCATTGTCACGGTTCGCTTTTACGTGGGGGAAGACCGGGAACGCTCCCTGGTGAAATTGTACAATAAAATCTTCATGAATATGGACCAGTCACCTCCGTTGGTTCAAAGCTGGCTGATTCGGCCGGTGGAAATTGACGATGTTCCCATTGTGAACCTGACCCTCTATTCCGACAAATACAATGATCATGAACTGCGTCGCATGGGGGAAGAGGTGCAGAGTCGACTGGCCGGCGTTCCGGATATTTCAAGAATCTATATTGTGGGGGGCCGCTCCCGGGAGGTGCGGGTCGCGCTCAACCCGGATCGAATGGCTGGGTTCGGCGTGTCCATGCTGGATGTCTGGCAGGCCCTTAAGGGGACTGATGCGGCTGTTACAGCCGGTCATTATAATGTGACCAACCGGTCCGTGTCGGTTACCAGTGATTCTTTTGTGGCTTCCGTATCCCATGTGGCGGACCTGGTGGTTTCCATGCATCGAGGAAGACCGGTATATCTTCGGGATATCGCCAGGGTGACGGACGGTCCCGAGGAAGCCTCATCTTATACCCGCTTCGGCTTTTCCAATGCCCGGGTGCGTGAGGAGGGGCTTAAAGGTGCGACCCATGACCTGCCGGCCGTCACCCTGGCGCTGGCCAAAAAGCGGGGGACCAATGCGGTTCAGGTGGCCGATGAAATCCTCAAAAAGATGGACGACCTGAAAAAAACCGTGATCCCCGACGGCGTGGAAGTGGCGGTGACCCGAAACTACGGTCGGACGGCCCAGCATAAGGTCAACGATCTTTTGGGGTCCCTGGCGTTCGCTATCCTGACGGTGGTGGGCCTCCTGGCTTTTACCCTGGGGTGGCGGGAGGCCCTGGTGGTGGCTCTGGCGGTTCCTTTGAGCTTTTCCCTTGCCCTGTTTGTCAACTATACATTCGGGTTTACCATCAATCGGGTGACCCTGTTTGCCCTCATCCTGAGTCTCGGACTGGTGGTGGATGATCCCATCACCAATGTGGACAACATTCAGCGCCACATGCGCATGGGAATTCGAAATCCCCTCTCCGCAACCCTCTATGCGGTTCAGGAGGTACTCCCCCCGGTAATCATGAGCACCCTGGCCATTATCATTTCTTTTGTGCCGCTTTTTTTCATCACGGGCATGATGGGCCCCTATATGGCGCCCATGGCCGCCAACGTGCCCCTCACCGTAAGCTTTTCCACGGTATGTGCCATTACCGTGGTACCCTGGTTCAGTTACCTGCTGCTGCGACGATCCGCACCCGCTGCCGGACGAAATATCACGCCCGGCGACGAGGGTGATGTGACACCCCAATGGATCAAAAAAGGGTATGGCCTCGTGGTGGGGCCTTTTCTGGATTCAGGGATAAAACGCTTCCTTCTCTATTTCGGTGTTTTTCTCTTGCTGGTGTTGTCCATGGGCCTGGCGCTCTTTAGATATGTGCCCATGAAAATGCTCCCCTTTGACAATAAAGATGAGTTTCAGATTGTCATTGACATGCCCGAAGGGACGACCCTGGAGCAGACATCCCGGGTGGTTCAGGATTTTGAAGAATATCTTCGCCAGGTGCCCGAGGTGACAAATGTCATTTCATACGCGGGAATTGCTTCGCCCATGGATTTTAACGGCATGGTGCGGCATTATTATTTGCGCCGGGGCGGGCATGTGGCGGATATCCGCGTCAATCTGGCGGGCAAACTACGGCGTAAGCAACAGAGTCACGGGCTAATGCTCCGGTTACGAAAAGATCTTGAGGGCATTGCATCTCGCCATGGGGCAAACATCAAACTGGTGGAGATGCCGCCCGGGCCGCCGGTCATTGCCACGGTGGTGGCGGAAATTTACGGAACGCCTGACCAGTCCTATGAAGACTTGATTGATGCCGGGAAAGCGGTACGGAAAATTATGAAATCCGAACCTTTCGTGGTGGATATTGATGATACCACGGAGACCCGGCGGGATCGGCTTGATTTTGTGCTGGACAAGGAAAAGGCCGCGCTTCACGGGGTCAGTACCGCCATGATCACAAGGACGCTTCGAACCGCTCTGAGCGGCGGGGTTCCCGCTACAGTCCATCAGGCGGGAGAACGCCGGCCCCTTCCGGTGAAAATCATTCTTCCCAGGGCCAAACGCTCAGGCGTTGTGGCCCTCAGCCGGATTCCCGTAAAGGGTTATGATGGTAAAATGATCCCCCTGGGGGAATTGGGGGCTTTCGTAAAAGTGGCTGAGGATCAGCCCATTTATCATAAGAACCTGGAGCGGGTGGTGTATGTGTTTGGGGAGATGGCCGGCCGGGCCCCTGCCGAGGCCATCCTGGACATGCAGAAACGAATTGATGAAAAACCGCTTCCAAAGGGCCTGCGCGCTGAATGGGGTGGGGAAGGGGAATGGAAGATCACCCTTCGGGTGTTCCGGGATATGGGTATCAGTTATCTGGCGGCGCTCATGGGGATCTACACCCTGCTGGTGATCCAGATGAATTCCTTTTTCATGCCCCTGCTCATCATGGTGTCGGTCCCTTTGACCCTTATCGGCATCATGCCGGGATTCTGGCTCCTCAATCTATTACTGGCGGATCCCGTGGGGGGATTTGACAATCCAATCTTTTTTACCGCTACCAGCATGATCGGCATGATCGCCCTGGGGGGTATTGTCATTCGAAATTCACTGGTGCTGATTGAATTCGTAAACGGCGCTGTCAAAGAAGGGGCGGCCCTTCGGGATGCCATTTTGCAAAGCGGCGCCATTCGCCTGCGACCCATTCTTCTGACCGCTGCCACCACGGCCCTGGGGGCCTGGCCCATCACCCTGGACCCCATTTTTTCCGGGTTGGCCTGGGCGTTGATTTTCGGCCTTTTAGCCTCCACCTTGTTTACCCTGGTGATTGTACCTGTGGCCTTTTATGCATTACAGAAAAACAAACAAACCTAGACGATCATACGAGCCCGGTAGGTCAGGGTGCGGCGCGTCCCCTTCTTTCCTCTGACGCTGTTGAATTCCAAAAGGTTCGAAATGGATGAAACGACCGAAAAAAACGCCAACGCGCTGTTCCCTGACTGACGTGTGTTCGCGTGGGTGGTATTCCCCAAACCCCAGCGTCATTGTCAGTCAGGTAGCCCCGCGTGAAGGTGTTTTGGAGTTTGTCGTTCCATGGGGGTTTTGGTAGGGAAATCGGGATTTTGCGAGTAAAACGGGGACGCGGGACAACCTGACCTACGGACAGCCCGCATCCGAAGGATTTCGTCTATTGATTTTTAATGACCACATCGGCGCCGTTTTCAAATCGTGCACCTGCTGCCACATTGACCTTTGGCGCAATGAAAATAACGGTCGTACCGGGTTTCACGGTTACGCCTTCACCGATGGTGATGGATGTGCCGTCGCTGCATTGGCAGGGGGTGCTGGAATCAAATGTTACGTTTGTCAGATTGACCGGACTACCCGAACACTGGGGGCATTGTCCCGGTTGAAGCGTACCGTCCCTCACTGTAAAAAGGACTGAAACGGGCATCAAATCGACCACCTGCCCGTTGCTCATGTATGCCTGCCCCGTGAGAGTGACCACTCGTTCGTCGCCCTTTTCGGCCAGGTCGGACACGGTGAGCGGCAGGCTTCCGATGGACGCAGCGCCCGTTGCGGCGGGCGGTTTCAGGCCCACCACGCAGAAAACTCCTGTGTCGGGGGAAAGACTGAAGTTGGCATTTTCGGTCCCCACGGGCACGCTGGGCAGGAAAGTGCTGTTTTTGGAAAAGGCTCCCGATGTAAAAAAATCCCCGTCCGTTGGATAGCTCAAGGCCACAGAGAAGGAGGCCACCTCCGCGGCATCCGCAAAACCGATATCGGCGGTTACAACAGACCCCTTGGCCCCATCGGGCAGGGACAGGGAAAGGCTTGCGGCATGGGCCCCGTTATGGGCGAAAAACAGGATGCCTGAAAAGATGACGGCAAAGAGGATAACGGCGAATCTGGGTTTCATGGGGTCCTCCTTCATCAAGTGATGTTTTGGGTGGTTGTAATTTTTCATGGGCATGATTTCCTTTAAGTCATCAACGATCAAATTTCTAATGCGGCCGGACGTTCAAGGAAGCGTCGCCTTGTAGTCCGCAATGGCGGCCTGGAGCGTGGCCTGGGAGACGGTCGGTCCCGAATCCGGATGATGGTACAGGTAAACGGCACAACTGATGTCGTCGAATTCTACCCGGGTGGGATCGGAACCTCCCGCCTGGATTTCTGGCAGGGTGAGTTCTCCCTTTGGGTCCAGGGTATCCATCAATTTGCAGGCGTATTCCCCCTCTGTAATGGACACGGGCCGCACCAGGGTAAAGGTCCCTTGAACCACCACGGATTCGGATAGATAACCGGTCATGGTTTCCGTGTAATCGCCTTCGACGGTTTTCCCGGTGGCATCGGTGGCCGTTCCGTCCAGGACGATGCTTCGGGAAACGGTTTTTCCATCCACCTCCGTTGTGAAAGGCTGAAGTGCCAGATGGAGGTTGAGTCCGGAAAAAGTGGAACCGGTTTTGACCGCGGGTCCGATGGGTATCCCATCCGGAAGCGTTCCCGTTTGGGGGAAGAGGATGGTCTTGTTCAGAATCACGTAGGAGGTGGCGGGGGCGATGCCGCCGCCGTCGTTAATATCCAGGTGAAATGCGAGGTCCACGTTGCCCAGGTCGGCCGGGGCGGTGATGGCGGCCGATCCGAAATAATCGCCGGAAAGGGCATTTCCTTCCGCCCCCGCACGGCATGCCGTGCCAAAAACCATGAAAACCAAGAGGCCGTAAAAAACCATCAGATTCATTTTCCCATCAAACATAACGTCATCCCCCTCCATATCCATTATCATTTTCACGCACCCGGTAGGTCAGGGTGCGGCGCGTTTTTGTTTTTCCCCCTGACGTTTGGTTGAATACCATAATCAATTGAATCCCTCATATCTTCTAAATGACCCAACGCGCCGTTCCCTGACATGGGTTCACATTCATCAAAATATTCTCCAAACACGTTTTTCCCATCATACCCATATGCCCCCGCGGATTCCGAAACCCCACCCCAATCCGGTTGGTACCGTCCATTCCGAACATACGCGGAAAACGACGACCATGGGTAATCCCCGGGCCGTTCGGTGTATTGGTGTTTGACCGGGTTACGATGGATGTAATCCATGTGTTGGTTGTAATCGTTTTGATTCCGTATAATGTGATCCCAGAAACGGCGTTGCCATATTTTTATGTTGGCGGTGATGCGGTTTTGATTTTTGTACCGGTGGGTGAACCGCAATTTGATGGATTGGATAATTTGGGAAATGGTGGGGGTGGCGGTGTTATTGTCAGGTAGCCCCGCGTCAAGGTGTTTTGGAGTTTGTCGTTCCATGGGGGTTTTGGTGCGGAAATCGGGATTTTGTGAGTAAAATAGGGACGCGGGCCAACCTGACCTACGGGGGTCGGGGGTGAAAACGGGTTTTTCCGGGATTTTGATCATAATGTGAAAATGGTCGTCCAAAATTACGTACCCCATCATGGCGTATGGTTTATCCTGTTTTACCTCCCGCATGACCGAAAGGAGGAGATCCTTTTCGGCATCGGATTTCAGAAATCGCCCACGGTTTTGGCATACGGCGGTTATGAAAACCGGGGTGTTGTGTGGGTTGTATCTGCAGATGTTGGTCATGATTTGGTTACCATGTTCCATAATTTGCCACACCCGGTAGGTCAGGGTGCGGCGCGTTTTTGTCTTTTTCCCGGATATTTCGCTTCAATTCAAAACTCGTCGATTCGTACTTGATTTGTCCACGATTAAACGCGCCGTTCCCTGACAATTCGGTATATTGACGCAATTCCCCGTCCCAATGTTGTTCCCCATCGTAATTATGTACCCCCGCCGATTCGGAAACGCCGTCCCAATCCGGTTGACGCCGTTTGTTTTGTGCGTATGCGGAAAACGACGACCATGGGTAATCCCCGGGCCGTTCGGTGTATTGGTGTTTGACCGGGTTACGATGGATGTAATCCATGTGTTGGTTGTAATCGTTTTGATTCCGTATAATGTGATCCCAGAAACGGCGTTGCCATATTTTTATGTTGGCGGTGATGCGGTTTTGATTTTTGTACCGGTGGGTGAACCGCAATTTGATGGATTGGATGATTTGGGAGATGGTGGGGGTGGCGGTGTTATTGTCAGGTAGCCCCGCGTCAAGGTGTTTTGGAGTTTGTCGTTCCATGGGGGTTTTGGTGCGGAAATCGGGATTTTGTGAGTAAAATGGGGACGCGGGCCAACCTGACCTACGGGGGGGCGGGGTGAAAACGGGTTTTTCCGGGATTTTGATCATAATGTGGAAATGGTCGTCCAAAATTACGTACCCCATCATGGCGTATGGTTTATCCTGTTTTACCTCCCGCATGACCGAAAGGAGGAGGTTTTTTTTGGCGTCGGGTTTCAGAAATCGCGTACGGTTTTGGCATACTGCGGTTATGAAAACCGGGGCGTTGTGCGGGTTGTATCTGCGGATGTTGATCATGGCTATTTCAAAAAGCCTTTATTAAAAAAAACTTATCATGACTATTTGGCACTCCTAAAAAAAACCTATTCTCTCTCCAAATGAAAATACTTTATCTCCGACCCAATCACCAGCAGGCTTAAAAACCTGATTCATCAAATCTTCACCTGTTATTTTTGTATCCAAAGCGTCTAGGATCTCGTTATCAAAACTATCGGAACCAGAAACAAGCTTTCCGATTACCCTGCCAGGTCCTGTTATTATATCATTAACACTATTCATTGCTATTGCTGCGATCTCAGCGGTAATTTCTGCTGATTGAATCGCAGGTTTTTCGCTCCTAGGTTTGTAAAAAGCCATATTATACTTCGCGTTTTCATATACAGTTAGAACTCCAGTTACTTCAAGAGCCCCCTTGAGATTCTTTGAATAGCGAACATATGGAGCTATTGAAGTTAAAGGCCTTCTTAGACTTGCCAAAACTCTTGGTGTATGTTTGAGAAATTCTTTGCCTGATTTGGTGAGTATTTTCATCTGATATTCATACTTCTTTTCACTCGACAGCTTCTGGTTCTTCTCTTCAGCTAATTCATATCTCTTTGAGTTATATCCGTTTGAATCTATATGGTTTAAAGGATTAGATTTTCCGTAGCAGTAAGAATTAATAATCTCATATGGGGTAGCCAAAGTATTGTCAGGTATCCCACGAACGCGGTTGTAGAAAGTATCTACAGCAACAAACCGCCCCACAACCGCATCATAATACCTGGCCCCGAAATAATGCAGATCATTCTCCCCATCCAGTTCCTTTCCCGTAAACCGGTATTCCGCCTCAAAGGCTCCCGTCCTTGCGCGGTTCATGCCGTAGGGGTAATAAACCGATTCCTCCAGCACGTTCCCCTGTTGGTCGGTCATGATGGAGGCGCTGCCCAGATGATCGGGGATATAGAAATGAACGGTTTTTTCGGTGGGCGCGGCATTGGGGTTGATGCCTCGAACCGCAGGGGCGATGGTGGCGAAATTGATGTATTCAGCGGCCTGCCCCAGGTTTTCCCGGAAGATGCGGAGGGCGTCCCGGACCTCGGGCATTTCAAAGGCATTGGGATCCAATCCATGGGATTTTATTTCCTGAAGGGAAATCCGGTTGTTGTGGTCCGTATCGAAATCATTGATTTCAAGAACCTTCGGATCCTTGATGAGGGCGCCGACGTTAAAGGGTTTTCGAATGTCGGCCACCCGGCGGTCGTCTGCAAAGACATGTTCAATCAATTGACCGCCCCGGATTTCAGCGAACCGGTCGATGTAGAGGGTGGTTTCGGTGTTGCCGTTTTTCGTCACCTGTTTGCTGACGCGGTTCCCCTGGTAGTCATAGCGGTAGACGGCGTCTGAGCCGTCGGCGGTCCGCCGGGTGTGGGTCATGCGATCCTTATGGTCAAAGGTGAAGGTCTGGCCGGTTTTGGTTTTAATGTTGCCGTTTCCGTCATAGGTATAGCTGTAGGGACCGGCGGACGTAACCGCGTGAGGACCGGCGTCTCCCACGCCATAGGCGAGGATTCCCAGGTTCACTTTCTGATCGGCCACACTGGATATCTTTGATGTCAGGTTGCCGATGCTGTCATAGCCGTAGGCTGTGTGCCAGGTGGGGGCCGTGCAGTGGGTCAAACGGTACAGGTCGTCGTATTGGAAGGTTCTGGTGCGGCTTTCGGGCGTGGGGGATTGCCGTCCGTCGGTGATGGCGGTGATGTTGCTGACCTGGTCGTAGACGTAGGAGAGGTGCTGGAGGGTTTTAAGACTCTTTTGGGTGATCAGCGTTTCCAAACGCTGAAGGATGTCGTAGGTGTAGGCGGAACGAACGCCGTTGGGGTATTGAAATGCGGTTTTTTGCCCGGAAGGGCCATAGTCGATATTATTCACATATCCGGGAATGTTTTCCAGCCGGTTCATTTCATTGTATCGGAAGGCGGCTGTCTCGCCGTCAGGGTAAATCAGCCGGGTCATGCGGTCCATGGCATCGTAATTCATGCCCAGCATGAATTCATATGCATCCACCTGCCTTGCACTGGCGATTACATTTCCCCGGGCATTGTATGAAAAGGCGATCCGCCCGGCCTCGTCTTCCACATGGGACAGACGCCCCAGGGTGTTTTGAATCGGCGTAAGACCGGTGTCGGCAGGGTGATCGGCATCGTAATGATATCGTACCCGGACCCCGTTATGGTTCTCTGTGAGGATGCGGTTGGCCCCGTCATAGGCGTAAGACACCGTTTGCCCCTTGTTGTCGGTGGTTTGAATGAGGTTGCCCGCTTTATCGTAGGCGTAGCGCATCTCCCCCTTGTCCGGGTCGTTCATGTGGATTTTACGGCCCAAGCCGTCAAAGGTCATGGTTTTAAGGTTTCCATGATCATCCAGAATTCGCACCAGGTTGTTGAGGCCGTCGTAGCCGTATCGGGTAGTATAGGTCTCTGTGCCGTTTTTCTCCGTCACCTGGACCAGACGTTCCAGGCCGTCATGGGTAAAGGTATGGGGCGTGTCGGAATGGGAACCGCCCGTCCGGTTGTCTTCCTCATCCCATTTGACCTGTTCCAGAGGTCTGTATTCGGTTTTCCGAAAACTCCCATCCGGGTTGGTTTCAAGGATGGACCGGCCCGCCGGATCGTATGCAAGGGTGGTTTTAGGCAGGGTCCCATCGGGCGCTCCATAGGTCGAGGCGGCATCAAAATAGGGCAGCCATTTTTCCCCGGGCAGTTGCCGCAGGTTGTAGGAAACCGCTTCCGATACCACCCATTTTCCGTTCTCTCCTTCCGAACGGGTCTGGCGCTTTCGCCCCAGGCCGTCGTAATAGGTATAGACGTCATAAGTGCCCGTTTTTCCCGAGACCTCCCTCGAAAAGGTCCCCACCCGGCTGAGGGGATCCCCCAGGGAATAGGTAAAGGTTTGGGTTGGAAGGGCTTCCGTGTCTCCGGGGCGGACAATGTAATTGAGTCTTGCCAGGGGATCGTAACCGAAAAGGGTTTTTTGGCCGTTGGGGTCCCTAAAGGATGTCATTTTTCCCAAAACCGGATCATAGGCGGCGGTCATGGAGAGCCCCAGGTCCTCTATGGTTTCCGAGAGGGGAAAGGTCTGAAACACCGGATCGTAAACCAGTGTGCGGGAATGGTCGTTGGCGTCCGTAATGCGGATGATGTTCCCCCAGGCGTCATAGGCGTTTTCAAGAACCGGAATCCACGTGGTGCCGCTCTCCCATTTTTCCTGCTGGGTGAGGTCCCCTGCTGCGTTGTAGGTGTTGCGGGTATCCGCCAGAACTTTTTCCGACAGATCCGTCCGGGTGACGCGGCTTTCCAGGTCCAGCCGCCATTGGCCGTCGCTCACCCGGTATTCATATGCGGTGGTCGTGATAAGTTCATCGTTTCCGAATCCCAGGTTCTCTCCGTCAATGAGACCGTACACGCTTTCCCGGAGGGTGTTTCCATAATTGTCCACCTGCCGGGTGGTGCGAAGGCGTTTGGGGGTTTCGCCCCACTCATGGATAAAGGCATCGTCCTGGTTCGTGAAGCTGAAACGCACGGTTTCACCGTTGGTTCCGGTAGCCACGGTGCGAGTGCTCAAGAGGTGGGTGGATCGATCAAAAAGACAGTAAGGCGGATCGATGGTTCCGGCTTCCGCCAGTCGGGCCTGTTCCAGCAGCATCCCCTTGCGGCTCTCCTCCTCCTTTCCCACGTCAAAGACATGGACCGTCTTGAGGGTGGGGGCCGACGCCTCCCCTCGAAGGTATTCCGTAACTTGCGCGAATCCCCGGAACTCCCGTTCTTTTCCGTCGTAATAACCGTCCCGGTACACGTAATCCGTCACATAGGCCCGACCGCTCAATTTGTCCGTGATCCGGCGCCCGCTCACCACGGTGACGGGAAAGGGGAGCCGGGTGGTCCAGGGGTTCCCGTGGTCCCTGGCCGAAAGCGCATACGCGGTGGAAGATTTGTAGCCGATGTCAATAACCATGCCCAACCCGTTTTTCACTATTTGAAGCAGATTGGGCCGGGTGCCGGATCCGAAGGTGACATATTGAAACGCCTGATTGAGAGGGACATTGGAAAAGGAGTAGAGAAGGTCCTTACACCCGTCTCCGTCCATATCGGCTTGGCGGAGTCCGGGGGTCCCCGAAATAAAAGATGGCATCCCCGTCAGGGTAAGCCCCTGACCGAAACCCTGATCCCCCCGATTGAGCCAAAGGGTGATCTCGGTGCTGTCCACCTGGAGCAGGTCCGTGAGGCCGTCGCCGTTCACGTCCATGAGAAGTACACGACCCTCCTGGATCTTTGCCATGGAAAGGACCGGACTGCCGGTTATGAAGTATTCTTCCGAAACAAAATTTCCGAGTCCCAGGGACATGAGATAATAGATGGCCCCGGCCGTATCCAGATATACCAGATCTTCCAGGCCGTCGCCGTTCATGTCCGCGAATTGCACTTGGGGGTTGGCGGTTAGAAGCCCCGTGCCGGGGTTTTCCAAAACCTCGGTCCAGGGGTTGGCGGCGTGGTTCAGGTAGGCGGTCAGGCTGTGGGACCCGGTTTTCACCACGTCCACCAGTCCGTCGTTGTTGATTTCCACCAGACGGGTGTCCGGATCATCCAATAGAAAAGGCGGGGCCGCGGCGTATCCCACCCAATCCGATTCCTTTTCCCAAGGGGATCCCGTGTTGCGGTAAAAGCCGAATGCCATGCTGTTCTGCACCACCAGGTCGGACAGGCCGTCCCCGTTGAGATCTCCCATGAAAACCCCGGCCTGGGCCAGGTGATGGGCCGGTGAAACTTGCGGCGTTTCGGCGGTGGCATTCCAAGCCCCATTTCCCAGGTTCAGGTATACTTGATGCCCGGAAGGGGGCGTGTGAAGGAGGTCCGGCAGGCTGTCGCCGTTCATGTCCACCAGGTCCGTTTCGGTATCCGAAAGGGTCGCCGTGGGCGGATCCGTCATGGCCGTGACCCCGGCCCCTTTCGTGCTGAAATCGGTATAATCAAAGGAAAGGGACGGCAGGGCCGTGGTGCCGTCCGTGCCGTAGAGGGTGATCTTTTCGAGCAGGGAAAGGGAGGTTCCCGCGGCAGGGCTGTAGGTGAGAACGTATTTTCGGACCAGTTTTCCCTGGGACAGAACCGAGATGGATTTGAGCCGTTTGGCCGTGGTCACTGAAAAACGGGGTTTGCCGTCTTGTACCGGATCGGGCCGGTCTTCGTAGGTCAGGGAAATCGTCCGAGCCCCACCCCCGTTAATCTCGCCATAACGGATTTCCGACAGATAGCAGGCCCCCCGGTCCTTGGTATAAACATATCGGATTTCATTTCCATGGGGATCCCGTGATGTCTCGATCATCCAGGCAAAAATGCCTTTGGCGGCGTCGGCAATCCGGGTTCCATCGGTCATCCCGAACTGGTGCCGGACACCGTTTTTGCTCCATCCCACCCAGCCGTTCGATGTTTTTTGAAACCGCATGAAAGCCCCTTCCAGTTTCAAGCGGAACATATTGTTTTCAAAGGGGACCAGTTCCTTTGAGCCGTCAAAAACAAACACGTCCCTTTCCGTGTACCGGGGCAGCCCCTTATCCGTCTGCCGCTGAATTAAGGGCGCGTTGAGCCGCCATGAGAGACCTAAAGGGCCGTTGCCGTAACCGGCGTTGTAGGAAAGTTGAAGGTCCGGGGTAAATCCCGCCACCCCCGGAAACGCTTCGATCTTGACCTGGTAGTGGGCCGTTCCCGTGTTCAAATCGGGTTCGAATGCCTCTCCCAATCCCTTGACCGATCCGGGACCGGTGGGAAGGGACAACACTTGGGGTTCCACGCCGGACTTGTTTTCCCCCCGGGCGGGCAGGGAGAAGACGAGGAGAAGGAGAACCGCCATAATGGTGACTGATCCCATCATGGGTATGGGCTTGAACCCTCCTTCCATGGCCTTGTTATGAAAACGCACGGGAAAATCCCTCCCGGTATGGGCATTAACCATCATGCCCGGCGGCTAATATTCCCCGATGCCATCAAAATAGAAATAGATATCTTCCAGTTTGTGGAACGGCATGTCAGGGTATTGGTATGGGTTGGTCGATTTCAAATTCAAGGTGATGACCCATTCCTGGACCGCGGCGCTCTTGTTGGTGAATTTAGTGGCCCAAGTCCCGCCGGTGCCGGTACTTCCGGGCATGGACAGATCCACTTCAGTAAAGGGAAAAATCGGAACCTGGGTGGCCAGGGGTTCGCTGGAATCTCCGGTCAGGAGCGTATGGGTGTTCACCGGATAGTAGTCCAGGGTCTCATCATCTTTTAAAAGGGCATGGCCCCCTTTCTGGGTGATGACCATTTGATGCTGAATAGCCCCCGGATTTCCCCTGAAAAAGAGGCTTGCCGTCAGCCCCTTGGCCTGCTCGCCGCCGTTTGAACAAGGAATGGCGCCATGCCAGATTTTGATGTTGTTCATGCGGTCTTTGAGGGGGTAGGCATTAATGTTGGTGGAAAAACTGAAGGTGAGATTGCCCGCCGCATCCTTGTTTTGATTTACGAATTCCTGGAATTTTTGATACCGGACGTCCAAAACGCTTTTGCCCGTAGCATCCACCTTGTTGTCGTTATTGCTATCTCCAAGGGCCTTGTTGGTGAGCCCCAGGATGTGGAAGGCCACGGAGAAATAAAACCGTTCCATACCGAAAGTCCAGGGCTGCTTGCACCAGAGGTCATTGTAGTCGCTGAGGTTTTTAAGGAAATCGTCAAAATCCGTGGCGCTCTGGCATTTGTAGAGGTCCGTGAGGTTCAAATATTTGTCTAACCCCAAGAAAATCCCTTCCAGTTTCTTCGCATAGCGGTATTCCAGGGCCTTGGCCGTCAGATAGCTGTAATGGGCCAGTTCGTTCAGGTCCCTGCCGTGGCTTATGACAGCATTGCTCAGAAGAATCCGTTGGATCGCCACATTTTGCGTCCCGTACTTGGCCAGGGCCGTCTTGCTCTGCTCCCAGAGGATTTTGGTCGATTCCTTCTCTTTTAAGGAAAGATCAAAGGAGGCGATCAGGTTGTTCAGATTGTGGACCGCCGCGTCGATTCCCACCAGGGCTTCCGCCTGGTCCAGGAGCATGTTTTCGACCACTGTGAGGTCCTGGGCGTTCAGGATTGCATAGTGCAGGGTGGCCTCGGCCACATCCCGCTCATTGGCTGTTTGGGCCACCAGTTGGCTGTTCTTGACGGTGAAGGTTTTTTCGGTCCGCCTCAGTTTGTCCACCCTTACCCATTTGCCGTTTATACGTTTTTTGTTGTTGGTATAGGTCTTATTAATGGTACATGCGTTTTCAAGTTTTTTCTGATAGACGTCCAATGCCTCCATGTGTTGCGCATACTCATCTTTTTTGAGTTGAATTTGATAGTTTACGCTGGCATTGTGGTTTTCGATTCTTTTGGCCATGTTGTCGTGTTGAAGTCTTGCCAGGGACAATCGGATATCCGCCGCCTTGATCTGACGGTACTTATCTCCCAGAACCCCTAGGGATCCCAAGGCGACCATGCAGGCGTCAAAGGCATCCACATCCAGGGAAAGGGGGCAATCCAGGAATAGTGTGTCCCCGGCCGAGTCCACGCATTCGCCGAATGCCTCGTCCGAAATCACACATCCGGTCAGGCTGTTCAGACGGGATTTATAATCCACGTTCAATTGGAAGAGTTGATATTCGTAGTCGGCCAGTTTCTGGTCAAACGCCCGTTGTTCATTGAGAATGTCCTGCTCTTTGATCAGACAGGCATTGCTTTTTCCGGTCGCTGAATCCTTGAGGCTCTCAAACGTCATGAGGGGGATATAGCGATCATCATAGCCCAGGGGATTCAGGCCCCGTTTGTAGTCGTCCACCTGTTTTCCTAGACCTCCCATGGCGGTAAGGAGAAATTGGGCGCTGTGGGTAAAAGCGTCTTCTCCCATCTTTTGGGCCAAGGCCGCCGCCTGGATGTACAGGCCCGACAGGGACTTGGAAAGATCTTCCTGGATGAAGCTATCGGTCTGTTTCCCCATGGCCCGCATTTTGGCGCCCCTTTCCCGGATGGCCAGGGATTGCCGTTCGGCAAGGACCCCGAAAAGATGCCATTCATCAGCGCCCAGAACATTGGCCACGATGTCCTGGGACCCCACGATGGGCGTCATGGCCAGGGACAAAAAATCCCTGATGCCCGCCTGGTAGTATTCGATGGCGTTGGCCAGCAGGGCGATCTGACCATCGAGGCAGGCGTCCATGGTCCAGGTCATGTTGGAAAACCGTAGATGGAGGGCATCCACCAGGAATTCGTCCGCGAACACCAGATGGATGGACATGAAGTCGTTGAAGGCGGTCTTGAGGTGGCTCAACGCCCCCGAATACCCCTGATTGTAAAGATATGCGTAGGTCCTGACGGCCTCCCTGAGGGCCGTCAGGCCGTCGTTATATTCCGGGGTGAATCCCGCCGTGAAGTAATTTAGGGCCTTGTCCGCCAGGAGGGCCGCCAGCTTTGCGTTTCCGCCGCAGGTGACGTCCGCGCAATTGTAAAGGCTCATGGCGTTCAGCTTGGCCGAACCCGTTGCGAGCCTGTCCTGTCCCCTGGCGTGGAGAACATCCAGATCCTGTTGGATGGGATCCGAACAGGGCCGCATATGGGAGGACGCGATTAACGTCGCGCCGCCTTCTGATTGCCATGGGCCGCCCACGGGGCTGCAGAAATCATGCTGGATGCGGTAGCCGGCATGGGCGGCGAGGGGGATCAGAAAAAAACATATGGCGAGTAATCTTGGGATGTGCCTGAACCATTTCATGGGATTTCTCCTCATGTGTTGTGAGAGGCTTTTGTTTGGTTCGAAAACGCTACTTTTTCATGATGAAGCATAGGGCGTAAAAGAGCGGTCGGTTTTCGATAGAAGATAATTGGCTATTCGTTTCCGGACTTGCGTTTCCGGTTGCCCCACCGTGATTGTGAGAACCGTTTGTCGATGTTGTGCCTGAATAGGTATGATTATGATTCCTATCCGTCGGCTTTTTGTCGTCACCATCCCTAACATTATCAATACTGTCTGAAGACTTTGAAACCGTACCTGAATAGGAGTGGTTGTGGTTTCCATCTGAGTTGATGCTATGGTTATGGCTATTTACCGTATGAGTATGGGCCAGGTTATGCGAGCTGGCACCTCCAGTCTTCCCCACAGTATATCCGCCTCCGGCCCCTACAATGAATCGATCTCTGAGATTAGGCGTTCCGTTTGTCCCATCGCACAACCCCCACCCCGCCGGGATATTCGCCACAGTCCCACTCCACATAACAATGGCCCCTTGGGGAATGCCGCAGTTCATGGCGTAAGGCACGCTCAGCAACCGTTTTCTTGGGACGAGTTCCGCGCCGCTCACGGTGACCCCAAGATACCGCGCCGAATCCGAAAAAAGGTCCGTCGGAAACGGCGTCGTTTCGCCCAATACCACGCTGAACCGTCCGGCTTCCACCTGCACGGTCTTGTCGTTGGAGGTCCACAAGGCATCCGCCGGGGCCGCGTCAATGGTGGCATAAATTTTAAAAGACATGGTTTTTTCGCCGGTGACCGGGCTTCCGGCATCGTCATTTAAAACCCCCTGATAGTTCAACAGGGGAGGCGGACCCGATTCGGCGAAGATCTTGGAAGAAAAGGATAAAAGTCCGAAGAGTGCCGCCAGAACAACGAAGAAGACCTTTTTTTCAAATCGCATTTTCAACTCCTTAAATTCTTTCAAAATATTTTTTTTGTGAGCCTGCGCAATACGACAATTAAATAATAGTTCAAAATGGATGTCAATACCGGTTTTATACCGGTATCAATGGGGTGAAATGAACAGATATGGAAAGCGGCATATTTTAGATTTTTTTTTGGAAATATGAGAAAAGATCTTCCTTGGCGTCAATCTCTAGTTTTGCTCTGATGTTGGTCCTGTGCCAATCGACGGTTTTCTTGCTCAAGTTCAATAGCATGGCAATTTCTTTTGAGGTTTTTCCCTTTTTGATCAGATTTACAATGGGCGTTTCAGCAGTCGAAAAACGTTTTTCGGTGTTATTGTTTTTGGCGTGTATGGTGAGAAGGGCCATTTCGATGGCAGTTATAATCTGTTTTCCGATGAAGGGTTTGACGATATATGCGGCAGGGTTCAATTTACTTGCCCGTTCCAGAATTTCTTGGTCGTCATGACCGGTAATGAAAATGATGGGGAGATCATAATCTTCGAGGATTAATTCGGATGCTGAAATACCGTCTAGAACGCCGGGCATTTTTATATCCATCAAAATCAGGTCAGGTTTGAGCTGTTTTGCCATTTCCACGGCTTCAACGCCTGAAAATGCGGTGCCGGCCAGTTTGTACGAGCGATTCGAGAGGATTTCTTCCAATTCCATGACGGAGACCACATCGTCGTCAACAATCATAATACCTGACATGTTTTGGCCTTTATTTCGATTGGCGTTGGTTCCAGTGTGGCTACAATGGCGGCTTAAGCAACCGGGATGCCGGCAATTCGATTAAGGATCTCGGATCTGGAAGATGCAATATGTTTTACGCTCAAGTTCCGTCTTTTTCATGTCGCGCCGGATCATCATTGTATTACATTTTGTGGTCAGACTTTACACAAGATTTTGGCTCGATGCAACCCCTTTGCCCGCGTAAAAATTTAATAATACATTGCTTTTTCAGAAACGAGCATAGAAAAAGCCAGCTTGTGGGTTAAGAGAAAACAATTTGGTATTGGCTACGGGTGAAGTGAGTGAAGGGGGGAAAGGGAATGGCAGATCACCCTGCGGGTATTCCGGGATATGGGTATCAGTTATATGGCGGCGCTCATGGGGATCTACACCCTGCTGGTGATCCAGATGAATTCCTTTTTCATGCCCCTGCTCATCATGGTGTCGGTCCCTTTGACCCTCATCGGCATCATGCCGGGATTCTGGCTCCTCAATCTATTACTGGCGGATCCCGTGGGGGGATTTGACAATCCAATCTTTTTGACCGCCACCAGCATGATCGGCATGATCGCCCTGGGTGGTATTGTCATTCGAAATTCACTGGTGCTGATTGAATTCGTAAACGGTTCCGTTAAGGAAGGCATGGCCCTTCGGGATGCCATTTTGCAAAGCGGCGCCATTCGCCTGAGACCCATTCTTTTGACTGCTGCCACCACGGCCCTGGGGGCCTGGCCCATCACCCTGGACCCCATTTTTTCCGGTCTGGCCTGGGCGTTGATTTTCGGCCTTTTAGCCTCCACCCTGTTTACCCTGGTGATTGTACCGGTGGCCTTTTATGCATTACAGAAAAACAAACAAACCTAGACGATCATACGAGCCCGGTAGGTCAGGGTGCGGCGCGTCCCCTTCTTTCCTCTGACGCTGTTGAATTCCAAAAGGTTCGAAATGGATGAAACGACCGAAAAAACGCCAACGCGCTGTTCCCTGACTGACGTGTGTTCGCGTGGGTGGTATTCCCCAAACCCCAGCGTCATTGTCAGTCAGGTAGCCCCGCGTGAAAATGTTTTGGAGTTTGTCGTTCCATGGGGGTTTTGGTATGGGGATCGGGATTTTGTGAGTAAAATGGGGACGCGGGCCAACCTGACCTACGGGGGTCCGGTGTGAAAACGGTTTGTTCCGGGATTTTGATCATTATGTGAAAATGTTCGTCCAAAATTACGTACCCCATCATGGCGTATGGTTTATCCTGTTTCACCTCCCGCATGACCGAAAGGAGAAGATCCTTTTCGGCATCGGCTTTATATTTAGATGCTGATGTAGGCGAGTCAGGAACATTGCCCCGCTTCGAGGGGTTTGAGACTTCCAGCGTAGAAACTTGCCCACAACACTCATCGCTCAAGCTCAAGTGAGTAAGGAGAAATAAACAGCAAAAACGACTTGAAAGAATCCGGCCTTAGCTTTATAGTGAATTTGCTATATTTTATGGGGTGGTAATTATTTTGATCGATTTTGAAACACCTGCGCTACGACCTGTTGTTTGGGTGGGACATTCGAAAAAGAACCTTCTCGGCTTTCCATTGGAAGTGCGAAAACTCATTGGCGACGAGCTGCAATTTATTCAGTTTGGCGGTATGCCAAAGGACGCCAAGCCGTTCAAAGGGGTTGGAAGTGGTGTTTTTGAGATTGCCATACGATATGATACTGATGCGTACCGAACAGTTGTAGCGGTACAGCTTGGAAAGAGAATCTATGTTCTTCATGCCTTTCAGAAAAAATCTAAGAGGGGCATTGCAACACCGAAGCATGATGTGGATTTAATTCAACAGCGATATATGGAGGCAAGGGGGCTTGCGAAAAATGAGCAATAACGATCAAGCAAAAATCGAGTTTGAAGAAAGCTCAGGCAATGTCTTTGCAGATTTAGGATTCGAAGATGCGGACGAACTTTTTGCACGAGCGCAACTGGGTTTTCATGTCACCAAAATCCTGAAAGACAGGGGACTTAAACAACGGGAAATTGCAAAACTGCTTGGCATGGCTCAACCGGATGTATCTCATTTGATGAACGGACACTTTAGCCGTTTTACCACGGATAAATTGCTCGATTTTTTTAAAAAGCTCGACAGGAAGGTCACTATCCATATTAGCGCACATAAGCGGGGGGAACCTTATCAGGAAATCGGTCTCGTCCCATGAACAAATTATCAGGACCCTTTAGAGCCTGTTTGAAAATTAGGCATTGTCATGGTTTCGGCCAGAATAGCAGGTTCTTCCCTTCAATAATCAGTAACCGTTCACGGTTGCCGGTTTACAGTTGCCGGTTCATGGTTTTTCAATGAATTATGGGTTTTCTTCATACAGATTTACACTTTCTTGATGAATCGTTTTTTCCGCATAAGTCTAAATGTTGTGGGGTTTACTCTAACATATTGAAATTATTTCATCTGTTAAACGGTTCCGAATCAATATCCTAATCAAAGCGCATTTCGTGAGGCCAAACATTTTTTCCTGAATTCGCCTTAGCGGAAAAAAGTTAGGGACTTTTTTTGATAAGTGTGCATAATCATAGTGCAACAGTCTATGTTAAATTAGAGAGGTTGCACATGATTAATAATATTAAGAGAGCTTTGACAATGTTGGACAAAGCTCAAAACAGACTTGCAAGACAATGTTATTACGATCCAAAACAGTATCCTGAGATTTTCTTTGAAATTGAGAAATGCATTAATGCCATCAGATCATGGATCAATGAAAGGGAGATGTTTCAATCATTGCAATATTTTTATGTAACATTGTCTGCTCTTATTGATGAACTTGGTAGGTTAATAAGTCAATTATGGGATATTTGTAAGCCAATAAAAGGGAAAAAAAGCATTCCAAAAACACAACGGGATCGACAGAAAATTAGAATCTTTTATTCAATTCGTTCAATGATAAGTAATATTACTAAAAAATTGAATAATGTAAAAAGTCGTGATAGTACAATAAGTATTGCATTTGAGATAGGGATGTTAAAATCTTTTGATAAATCCATAATCGAAAATGTAAAAAAGAAAATGGAAGACCTTGTTTCTAAACGAGGAAATCAAACATATATCTTTCCTTATAATAACACCGAAAGCTATCATGCTCTCGTAAAAGATAGTAAGAAGTTTCGCATTGAAGTATTAGATAAACTCGATAAATATGATCACCACACAGGCCATAATTCAACATGTTCTGGACCTAAAGAATATATTTTATCTGGTTTCCGCGGGAATCCTCGAAAAACAATAATGAATGGAGGAGAACAACAGACATTCCCAATCCGCATGATACAATGCCGGAAGTGCAAACAAAAGTTCTCTCTTGTTCCCAGCTTTCTCCCAAGGGAAAAGAATTTTGGTATAGAGATTATTGGGCACGTATTTCGGAATATGTACCGTTTTAATGCGAGCATTCAAGGAGCCATCGAAAGCCTTAAAATTATTGGCAAAAAAAGTGTCAAAAGCAAACAAACCATCTTGAACTGGAATCGATGGGCAGGAACACTTCATCCTGCAACAATACTAACAAGAGCAGGAGTGAAAGGCTCAGGATATCTACAGGAAGATGAGGGCTTTGAAAAAGAACCAAATTTAAGAACTTATTCTGTAGTTATGGTCGATCCTGAAAATTTATTAGTATGGCACTCCGATTATGTTGATCATGTTGATGAAGAAAACCTGTGCGGTTCATTTGAGGATTTTTTGCAAAAAATCGACTTCAAAATCCTTGGTGTAACAAAAGATAAGTGGAAAGCCTCAACCAATGCTATCAAGACCGTATTCCATAACATTTGGGTCGGATATTGCCATCGTCATTGTTTGAAAAACTTCTACGATGCACTATCAAAATATCAAAAAGAATCAAAATGTACCGACCAAGAAGTGGACAAGCTTTATAAAAAATTTAAGAAAGTTTTGAAAACATCCACATCTAAAGTTAACTTGGAAGTAAAGATTAAGGCATTAGATGACGATGCATTTTCTCATCCATTACTAAAAAAGAGGGTAGTAGAATTAAAAGAAAATGCCACTCATTATACCTCTCATAAAAATAGAAATGGGATAAAACAAACAACCTCCATTGTTGACAATTATTTAAAAGGAATCAAACGTAAACTAAAACAAATTGAGAGTTTTCGAGATAAGAAATGGGCAAGTCTTTTCTTTCGAGCACATGCGACTATCAGGAATTTTGTCCCATTTTTACCTGGCGCAAAAAATGCTCATAAAAGTCCCTTTGAATTAGCCAACGGCCAAACATTTGACTTACCTTGGATTCAAGTTATGAATGTTCATAATGCATTCTTGTTTACCGAAAACGCCTTTTAATTTTGATGGGTTATACAACCCCACAACATTTAGACTTATGCGCTTGCCCCGCAGATGAACACTCTCCACATCCTTCACAGGAAAAGCCGTTTGCAGCTGCGGGACAACGATATTTCAGGGTATTGCGATTTTTTTCAAAGCCACAAAAAGCCATGTCCCGCTGTTCTCCAGTAGCCGGACAAATACAATGGACTGTCCCTTTCTCAGTATACACAATGGTATCTGCCCGGTCAGGATAAAGAGGTCGTGTGATCGGTTTTGCAGGATCGTATCCCGGCTCATTCTTTTCATCTCTCCACAGTTCACGGGTATCAATGCCGGGCCGAATCCCATATTCATCCAACAGCTGAGCCTTAGTTTTGCCGGAATCCAAACCACGGTCCGCCACAAAATCATCACAGCGCTCGCCAAGCTGCGGTGTTTCCTCAAAAATTTCTTTGATCATGCTTCGCAGTTCCTTGTGTTCCGAATGCGAGGCAGGTGTTACATGAACTGCCACCGGAATTTCATATAGGGTATCAGCGATCAAATGAAGGCCATATCCAAACCAGCTTTTTACTTTTGTCCACTGCTTTCCGGTTTTACTGTCTGTCCCTTTCGTTTCATGCTTGCCCCAATCTGCATCCGTATCGGAGGTTTCACCGGTTTTCCGGCTTTCTTGTCCCGTACTATAACTGTTGATAGCCTTGCCGTCATACCCTAAATGACAACCAAAATCAGGGAGTTCTGTCATTAAGGATTCTCGAAGCCCACGCACCATGCCGCTGACCATATTACCATATTCTTCCAGTTCTATGACGCTCCTTAAAAATCTTGAGAAATTCCAACTACCTGGAACCAAAAAATATGCATTTCCGCTCTCAGACCGTATGATTTCCATTCGGCCCGTTTCCTCATTGCGTCTCAGTTCAGCTACCGGTTTTTTTTGCCTCGGCAGAATATCAAATCCGCATGCCTCTAATAACGCCGGATTCCTGGACAATTCGCGAATCAAAGATTCAATGGATGCATGCTGGAACACGACTCCCGCAATAAGCGCGTTCCACATTGCGCGTATCGGAAAATCATCTCTCCCATTGCCGCGACGCTTTTCAAGTGCCGCTACAATATTCTCATCAGGCAGATTATCGCGCACCAGATAGAAACGGTCCAAATCCGAGCGTGCTTCGACATCATTCCACGAAAAAAGAAACGGACTCACTGCTGCCAAGTTTCGGCCTCCATCAAATATTTAAAGAAACACTCTATCCTGTTATCTGATGAAGGCATTGTACAATATTTTGTATTAAAATAGATTTTATAAAAATTTATTGAAAAGTAAATCTACATCAACGACTCCTTTGCCGCCACTTATGGATCCCTCATCGTCCGCTATACCTGAGGGCCGTACTCACCGGCGGTGACAGCCAATGGTTCAATTTCCATTAGCAAACTTGGTTCAGTTTTGATTAGCGTTGAAGGATTCCCGCACCTCAAATCCGCCGGATATCTCTTTTTGGGCTTCCCGATAGCCGGATGCGCGCAGGGTCGATTCCACGGCACGGTTGACCGCATAATATTGATGATAGGATGCAAGCTTTTTCACGGTCCGGATGGTGATAATTCCGCTGTCCTTGTCCTCTTTTTTTGATTTTTCAAAGACGATAAAATGGCGGATCAGGTTCAGCAGGGTTTTCTTGTCGAGCATGCCCTTGACCAGTGTTTCAAGCCGGCCGATAAGCGGCGAGGCTTCAACCTTGCCGTCTGCTGTTTTCCAGGCCATAAAACGGGTGAAACCGGCGGAAATGGAACCGGCTTTCGCGTCAAGCCCGTCGGATATAACCAGGAGGCCGTTGTAGGTGAAGAGACTTGGGATAGCCTGCTTGTAAGTTTGAAGCTGTTTGAATGCGGATCTGACGGTGGCGTTATCATCAGCCGGATTTTTGAGTTCAATAATCACCAGCGGCAGGCCATTGACAAAAAGGATCACATCCGGGCGTTTATTCACGTTGTTTTCAATCACCGTGAACTGGTTGGCCACCAGAAAGTCGTTGTTGTCCGGGTTGTTGAAATCGATCAGCCGGACCAGATCGCCCCGGCTCTGACCGCCCTTTTGAAAAATGACCTTGATGCCCTCGGTGAGCAGCCGGTGGAAGCCTTCGTTGCCTGCAATCAGTTCAGGGGAATGAAGACGTCGAATCTGCTTGATGGCGTCTTCCCGACTGTCCGGCGGCACGGACGGATTGATCCTGCCCACGGCTTCCCGAAGCCGCTCAAGAAGAATGACATCCTCAAAGGATTCCCGTTCCGGTGTGTCGCTGTCCGGGGCAATATCCGGGCCGTAGACATACTGGTAACCGGCTTTTTCAAGCAGTTCGATGGCAAATTTTTCAATGGCCGATTCGGTGATTTTATCGCTCATCATCCTTTTTTCCGGTTAAACGTTTCCCGGCTGACTTCGTTGAACTGCCGAGGAATCCTCGGTAGTTGTTGATTCGGTGATACTATCGTCTTGAACCTTGATTCGCTTGATTTGCATGATTCCTTGATTTTTTAATCATGTTAATCCGTTAATCCTTCTAATCAAGGTTCAGACAGTTACCCGGACCTCGCCGCTCATCAGTTTGGGGAGCAAGGTATCGCGGAGTTTTTCGAGGGTGCGGATTTGGTTGTTATTAAATTTCATTTTATTAATTATCGGTAAAACAGCCTCATCAAATTTCTTTAACGTACCATCATCTGGGATTTTCAATTCATATTCTTTCAAAATGCCAGTATTGAGGTTATTCTGAACAGAACCGTCAGCTACATTATTAAGTTCTCTGTTAATCTGTTTTAAAAAGAAAAAAATATAAAATTTTGAAAGCCTGTCAAAGTAGCGGAATAATAGCCAACCATCATGTATGCACCCTTCCAATTCTACAAAAAAAGGGAGCCCGCAAGTTGCGCTATTTGAAAGTATCAAATCACCAGGAAACACTTGCACGCTTTTTGAAACACCATCCTCGATAATAAATTCCTTTGTGGAATTGATGTAAAAAGAATTGCTTCCCGTAGCATCTGCGATTTTAATCCAAGGGACAGTTCCATTTTTTACATATTGGACAATTGGTCTTGGAGATGCACCTCTTGTAATTGTAACCAAATCTCCAAGTTTGCCATCCTCCCAATCCTCCTGCGCTTCCTCCACAAACCACTGCCGGAAAAGGGTTTCGGCCATGGCTTCGAGGGTTTTGTTTTGGCGGTGGAGCAGGTCTATTTTGTTGTCGAGACTGGAAAGGACGGAGGCAATGGCTTTTTGTTCGGCGAGGGGGGGGAGGGTTATTGGAAGCAACTTTAATATTTGTTGATTCAAAGAGGGCATCGTTGCACCTGACGAATTTTGGTGCATCCATTCTTTATAGGAATTTGAGCCAAATTGAAATGATATAAATGTTGAATCAATTGAATCATCAAAGCGAACTCTAATACAGTCACTCCCTTGTATCCATCCAGCTTCAGATGGTTTTATCAGAGCTCTCCTGTCGACAGCACCTTTTCTTCCAAAAATTATATCACCAGGCATCACTCTATATCTTAATAGCCTATCTGCTGTTGTTTCATTTACATACACAAATTTATGGTATTCTAATTTATTTGCACCAATATCTTGGACTGCAATAACTGGAGTGCCCTCTTGTGTGTATTCACGTGCATTTAACATCGTTCCAAAAGGACCAGTTTGAAGACCTGCCCTTTTTTTTTCAATAAGCTGCCCAAGCTTACACTCCACCCACCCCCTCCGGAAAATCACCACCCCCTTGGTGTTGATATGCTCCCGCAACGCCTCGTTGGTAATGGTCGGGTAGGCGATAAAATCGAAAAAAAACGGCTGATAGGTTTCTTCCTCAAGATGAAATTTCAGTTTCGCAGCCAGCGCGGCCGTGACCCCTTTGCCCTTCAGGGCGATATCCACATCGGAGGCCTCCTTGAAGGTATCGATGGCGCGGGAGCCGAAGAGGATTGCCTCCTCGATATCCGGGTAGGTACGCAGGATGGCGATGATTTCAGCAAGCTGTTTTTCGCTCAGGCCGTATTTCATAGTCGTTTTCCGAGATCCTCATAGAGCTTTCTGACCGAGGGGAAAAAAACATTGGCGATGAACGTCACCGTTTCCTCCAGGATGACGGCGTTATAGGCATGGCTGGCAAGGTTTCGTCTTTGAATCATCTCCATCCATGTTTCCGCGTCGGTGATCAGTTCCGCCTGAAAGGCAGTGCGGATGGTTTGTTTGCTGTTTTTCACCTCGTCATAGCCTTCGTTTTCGAGAAAATCTTTCATGGTGTTCCATGCCAGTTCATAGGTGAATTCAAAAGCCTGGACCAGCGCCATCTTGATGATCTCATCATCCCTTGCCTGTTCGTAACGCTCCATGGTGCGGCAGAAGGTTTTATAGGCATTTTCAAAGTTTTTGAACCGTTGTTGCCAGCGGATTTCGTTGTTCATTTCCAATTCTCCGTATCCACTTCACCGTCTGAACCTTGATTCGCCTGATTATCTTGATTCTTTTGATTTTTAAATCAAGTAATCCTTTAATCAAACTAATCATAGTTCAGACAATTTTCACCATTTTCAAATTTTCCAAAATCAACGCATTCAGCCGTTCTTCCTCCTGCAACTGCGCCTCCTGGGAGAGTCCGTCACTGATAAAATGGGCATTGAGGTTTTCAAGATTTGACAGGCAGACCAGTTGCGACATATCGGCGTAATCCCGGATATTTCCTTTTCTGCCCGGATTCGCCTGCCGCCACTGGGCGGCGGTGACCCCGAAAAGGGCCATGTTTTGGATGTCCGCCTCGCTGGCGTAGATAGCGCTGGTCTGAGCCTTGCTCAATTCCAGCGGAATCAGGTTTTCCCTAATGGCGTCGGTATGAATCCGGTAATTAATCTTGGTCAGGTTCCTGCGGATATCCCAGCCAAGCTGTTTTCTTTCCTGGTCTTTGAGGCGTTGAAACTCCTTGATCAAGTAGAGCTTGAATTCCACTGAAATCCAGGAAGCGAATTCAAAGGCGATATCCTTGTGGGCATAGGTGCCGCCATATCGTCCGGGCTTGGAAATCAGCCCGATTGCGTCTGTTTTTTCTATCCATTGTTTGGGGGTGAGGGTGAAGCTGTTAAGACCGGCCTGTTTTTTAAACCCGTCGAATTCGACGGGTTTAAAATCCGGATTGTTGAGCTGTTCCCAAATGCCAAGGAACTCGATTGTGTTTCGATTCCTAATCCAATTGCGAATAAGGTCATCAGTCCTTTCCGCGTTTTTATGCCGGGCAATATCCGTTATACAGATATAATCCTCGTCGCTGTGTGAATATATCGTTATCGCTGTTCCTTTGACCTCGATCTTAGCCATTCTTCACCTCAACCTTCCCAAGGTTTTCCAGGATAAGCGAGTTCAACTTTTCTTCCTCCTGCAACTGCTCCTCAAACTCAGCCTTCAGCTTGGCAAACCGTTCCTTGAAATCGAAATCATCCTCATCTTCGGCCAGCCCCACATACCGTCCCGGGGTCAGCGCATAATCCAGTTCCCGCACCCGTTCGATGGAGGCGGAGTTACAGAAGCCCTTTACATCTTCATAATCGCCTTCCGGATTTCTCCAGTTGTGATAGGTAGCGGAGATCGCGGTAATATCTTCCGCCGAGAACTCCTTGGTCCGGCGGTTAATCAGATGTCCCAGGTTGCGGGCATCAATAAAGAGGATCTCATCTGTGCGGTTGCGGAACCTGCCGTTGGCCTTGTTGCGGCTCATAAACCACAGAGAGGCGGGAATCTGGGTATTCAAAAACAACTTGGCCGGCAGGTTGACGATGCAGTCCACCAACCGGGCCTCGATCAATTCCTTGCGGATATTCCCCTCGCCGGAGGTCTTTGAGGTCAGGGAGCCTTTTGCCAGTACAAAACCGGCCTGGCCACTGGGACTCAAGTGATAGAGGAAGTGTTGAATCCAGGCGTAGTTGGCGTTGCCAGAGGGCGGAATGCCGTGGTTCCACCTGCCGTCTTTCTGGAGCAGTTCGCCGCTCCAGTCACTGTCGTTAAAGGGCGGATTGGCGATCACATAGTCAGCCTTCAGATCTTTATGGCTGTCATTTAAAAATGAACCCTCGTTATTCCATTTCACCTGGGAGCTGTCGATGCTCCGGATGGCCAAATTCATCTTGGCCAGCCGCCAGGTGGTATGGTTGCTCTCCTGGCCATAGATGGAAATATCATTCACCCTGCCCTGGTGGTCGGCGACAAACTTCTCCGACTGCACAAACATGCCGCCGGACCCGCAACAGGGGTCAAATACCCGGCCCTTGTATGGCTCCAGCATTTCCACCAGCAGTTCAACAACGCTGCGTGGGGTGTAGAACTGTCCCCCTTTTTTGCCTTCGGCCAGGGCAAACTCACCAAGAAAATACTCAAATACGTGACCCAGCACGTCGGCACTGCGGGCCTTGGCGTCACCAAGTGCAATGTTGCCAACCAGATTAATCAAACCGCCCAGATTGGTTGGGTCCAGGTTACTCCGCGTAAAAACCTTGGGCAGCACATCCTTGAGAGAAGGATTGTCTTTTTCAATGGTATCCATGGCAGCATCAACCACCTTGCCGATCTCAGGCAAGGTGGCCTTGGCCTGCAGATACGACCACCGGGCTGTTTCCGGCACGAAGAATACATTCTCCGCCTTGTATTCGTCTTTGTCCTCCGGGTCGGCCCCGGCGTATTCGTCTGCACCGCTTTTCAGCCTGGAATACAGATCCAGAAAGGCATCGGAAATGTATCGAAGAAATATCAGCCCCAATACAATGTGCTTATACTCCGCCGCGTCAATGTTCTTCCTGAGCTTATCCGCGGCCTTCCAAAGCTGCTTTTCCAACGGCTCTTCATCTATATTGTTTTTCTTGGCTCTTGCCATTCATTTCTCCAATTGGCGATTCTGGTTTTGCAACGTTATACGCTTGTCAGATTGATAGAGGCCTATCAACAACCATGTTTCAAGTTATCAAACCCTGGGGGTAACGACCGAGCTCACCGGCGGCATAACCGCGCAGCGGTTTGCCGTCGGCTGCAGCGACTGGTTAACCGCTTAATCTCTTTTTGAGATATGACTTTAGATCTCGGTAATAGTTTTCGTGAGGACCAAGCATGATCAATTCAAGGTCATCATTTATGAATCTGTATGAAAGAAGATATAATTCGCCTTGAACTTTGAACTTAGCGCGCTAACGCGCGGGCTTTCTACCTTGCGCATATTTCATTGTTTCTCGATTGCACTGAGGGCAACCGAGAATGGGCATAAAGCCTTCCACATTCCTTCCTTCATATTCTGCTTTTGCAATCTCGACGTCTATTATCGCTTCATTTACCTTCATTTCATGCCGGCAATGGGAACAACGGTAAGGATATTCCTCCGGAGGAGGGCCGAACGGGAAGTCCTCGCCTTCCACCCCCGCTGTCATTTTGTCCTGTAACCGTGCCGTACCTGTCGTTTTTGATGTTTTCATATTCGTCATATAAAACTCCATATTTTGGATGCCATATCTTCCATAGCACCATTTCATGGCCACAATAACGACACAAAAAAGGATCTTGAGAGCTGATCTCCTTATAACGTTCTCGATATCTTTTCGCTTTTACGACTTGATACGTTCCTTTAATCCCACGCCCCAAAGCCTTCATCCCTTTCCGTATTACTTCCGACCATTTCTTAAAAGTTTTCGTAGCCTGTAGCCCATAATAACGAACCCGCTGGAACCCTTTGGGCATTATGTGTTGAACCATTCGACCGATAAAAACATCCACTTCCACGGTTTCAACCTTCCTGGATTTTGTCATGTGATCATTGTACCAATAGGTAACATATTGGCCATCATAACTGATTATCCGTCTCAGAGCTATCGGAGGAGATGCAACATATTTCGCCAAATATCGCGCCAGACCCCCACATGTCTCAGGAACATTACCCTTGCTCACATTGGCTACCAAACCTTTAGGGTATTTTTTCCACAGCTCATCAATAAGTTTATCGACCGCACTGCTGTTAAAATGGGACTTGAGCATTCTGAATAGATGATACTGCCATTTCTTATGTATAATCTCATACTTGAAGAACCTTAAATCAAACCAACCGCACAGATCTTCATTTATCCCACCGCTTGTCATGATGATATGCAAATGCGGATTATAATGACCGGATCGACCATGCGTTTGAACAACGACGATCGTTCCTATTTTCAGTTTCCGCCGAAGAACCGTTCCGACAACATCCTCCAAACATTCGTACCCGCATCTCATAAAAGCCGATAACAAACGTCCATCATTTCGAGCCTTATAAAAAACGATTCTCAGTTGCTCGGGAATTGTCAAAACAATGTGACGGTAATTCATGCCCCCATGAAGCACCCTACTCACTTGACTGACAAAATCGTCAACATATTTCTTGGCGCAGGATAAACAAAAACAGCTCTTGCAACTAAAACCTATCCGGCGAACATCACCACCGCAATAAACACACCGGTGCTCGCTATATCCGGCGCTTTCCTTGCCGCAACCAAGCATTTTCTGAACCGGATCTTCATATTGCGAATTATCATACCCTGGATGATGCTCTTTGAATAATTCCCAATGATCAATAAAAATCGTCCGGAAAGTCTCCTTATCAATTTTTTGGTTTGATGGCATATGCATAATGTGCTTTTTTTGACACATTTAATGCCATCACTGCAACAACTATTTGATATGCCAAATCAAAAATGGAAATTCCTATGCTTTCAAGGTATTCCGACAAGTTCTTTCGCTTGGGGTGAAAAAATGGAAAATTCCGACTCGATCTAGCTAAGTGCTTGATTTCAGGATGCCCACCCATCTTTTTTTTGGGGTAATGTTTTTTTGACACTGCCAAATCCCTCCAGGATACCAGAGACTTAAGCACAGCGCAAACCCCTCGATTCTTATGGAAGAGCGTTAAGATTGAAAGATAATAGCGCTGCGCACCTGTCGGTGTGAAGCGCAGTGTAATAAATCAGGTGGGGTCAATCGATAACGCCCCTTTGTAAAGGGTGATATTACCCGAAATAGAATATTGTAGGACATCTGAAGGAACAATGACCGACGCACCTTTTGATAAGGGCAGAATCCGGTCCCTTTCTAAATCCTCAATCATGCCATTGCCCTCCATGCAAATCAGAATCTCAACACTCCTTTTTGTTGGGCTTCTGAAGGTCCCTTCACCTTTTAGATGGATCTCCGACAGCTGAAATTCATCCGCGGGAGTTTTATAAATCCGTTCGAAATTGTCATTGGGAAGAGGTCGCTGTTTTTGAACGGGAAAGGTGTTAAAATTGATGATTTTAAGAAGCTCCGGCATATCCACATATTTAGGGGTCAGACCGCCCCTTAGGACATTATCGGAACTGGCCATGATTTCCATTCCAACACCTGAAAGGTAGGCATGGGGCTCGCCTGCCGGCACATAGATAGCTTCACCCGGTGAAAGGACTACCAGATTCAGAAAAAGCGGCGATAATATACCCACGTCCCCAGGGTATTCGCGGTTCAATTCCAGCAGCCAGTAATAGGCGCGATCATTGCCTTCAATTCTCTCCGCGCCCTTAAGCGCTTCGTTCACCACTTGGGGCAATCGCACGGCATCCATGGACATGAGGGCTGAAAAAAACCGCTTCATCCCGGCAGCGTTCGGTTCTTTTCGCAATAGATCCAGTTCCGGCGGAGGGGAAGAAAGGAAAAGCCGATTCATCAGATTCAAGATGTCGTCCGGCGCACGAAAACCCTTCATGGCCTCAAAAGGTGTTACTGCGCACAGGTTCTCGGGTTTATGGGAAGCATCCTTGTAATTCCTGTTGGGGGCATCCAAAGGGATATTAAGCCGGTTTTCCCGTTCAAATCCTTCCCGCGCCTGCATCATATCAGGATGAACCTGAATGGACAGGGGACGACCAGCGGCAAGGACCTTAAACAGAAAGGGAAGTTTTTTTGAAAATCGATCGGCCGCATATTTTCCAAGAACCGATTCGGGATCCGCCGCGATGACGTCAATAAGCGATCGCCACCGACCATCCACTTCGACCATGGAGGGGGCTTTGGGATGAGCGCCCATCCACAGTTCAGCGATTGGCGTTTCCCAGGGTTTTGGTAGGCCTAAAAGGGATTGCAGCACGGTTCCGGAGCCCCATGCATATTTCTGAACCGGATTTTTAAGGATATGGATATGTTTCATTACCATCCTCCGCAGCTTTTTTTATGGGAGAAGTGAAAAAGGCCATTTCGAGTTGAGAAATCCTTTTGCTATGAACCTTTACCCGATCCTTCCCACCACATAGGGTCCCTCGGGGACCACCACTGTTTCGGGATGGGTTCCTAATAATTCATCAACCGTCTGTTGGAGATTTTCGATTTTTAGTGCGCCTATTTTGCCAACATCCTGATGGGAAAGTCCGGAAGAATAAACATAGATCTTTCCCGCATGGTCTGTCGCCTGAAAGATGTTTTGTGCGCACCATTGGTCAATGACAAAATCTTTTGGATGGCTGTAATTTTTTGAAAAGGCCTGAAAGTCGCAGGTGGATTGCATGATATTTCGGAACTCGGGACTTCCCAGGCCCTCCCGGCACTCGCAGGCCACCACAATGGTTCCCCCGGGCTTTAGAATGCCCCGGGCGCAGATGAGGGCTTTACTAATCTGGTAAAAGGTGGCATCCAGGGGAAAGCCGCCGCCGGAGGTGACAACCATGTCGGCTCTTTGTTCCACCGGGACCACGGCGTGTTCCTCGACCATTTTGCATCCTGCCAGGTGGGCATGGTTGTAATCTCCCGCAAATACGCCGGCAATCTCCCTGTTTTTATTGATGACCACATTCAAAATGAAATCCGGTCGGGCCAGTTCCGCCACGCGAATGCCGTATTCGTGAAAAGGATTGTCCTCAAGGAGGCAGTTGGTCACGCCTGGATGGTTGATCATTTCGTAGGAGTGCATAAATTTCATGGTCTCGAAACTGGAAATGCCCGGAAGTATGGCTTTACGTCCTCCGGAGTAGCCGGCATAAAAGTGAGGTTCGATGAGGCCTGTGAGAATTTTTAAATCCGCATCCAGGTAGGTGGTGTTGATCTCGATGGGCGCGCCTTCGATCTCATCAATTTTTCGGTAGGTTTCGGGTTTTTGACAATAATGGTTTTCAATGGGGTAGTGTTTCACAATGTCGTGGCCCACCAGGTTTTCCAGCTCTTTTCCCAGGTTGGGGCGGTGCATGCCCGTGGCGATGAGGATGGTGATGTTTTGCCGGTCGAGGCCGTGTTGCTCCAGGGTTTGAAGCAGAGAGGGTAAAATAACTTTATTGGGAACGGGGCGCGTGAAATCGGAAATTACCACACATGCGGTTTCTTTGCCGTGAATCAGCTCTTTAAGGGGTTTACTTTTGATGGGGCCGTCAAGAGCGGCGGATATGGCCTGCTCTGGATTTGGGAGCGGGTCAAGGGGCTTCATCTCCAGGGACGGAACCAACGAGGGCATTTTCAGGTTTGTGGTTTTTTTGCCATACAGGAGTTTTACAGTTTGATCAGCCATCCTAATATTCTTCCCTCAGTATTTTTGTATTCACCATAACAAAAAGTGGTATATTGGGCAAGTGTAAAGCCTTTTTTCCATATTGTTCCACTTGACATGGTTTGGTACTATTGCGAGCTTGGGTGCCAATGAATAAGAGGGGGAAGAACCGAAAAAATGATTCGTAAGCGGAAAACGGGGACGGTGAAAGTTCAGATGGGGGTAGGGACAGACCTGTGTGTCTGCCGCCTAATAAGTGTGTTTGCCCGGCTTTATCAGTCTGCTGCCTCTTCCGGCAGTCGTACCACCAGGACAGGCGTTTTGCATCTTCTGAGGACCCGCCTTGAGGTACTTCCCATGGTAAATATTCGGTTTAGTCGTCCATCAGTCAATTTTTCAACAACGCTCTAAAATTCTCTGCCAAAGGATATACCCAGATGTCTTTAATGGGAACACTTATTTTCCCTGCAGGTCCCAGTTTTCCACGCCCCTTGGTTTGCCCAACATTTATCCAGTTGGCAGCCTTATAACAAGTTCCGGCAAATCGTTTTTTTTCTACAAAGGATTCCAGCAAAACCGGCCTGACATGATACTTTTCTTCCCAGTCATCCGGAAGTTGCTTTGAAATTAATGAGAGTATTTTCGATGCGAGATTTTTTGACTTAATCCATGGCAAAATAAGGATGGGTGGGGGCAGTTCAATTAGTCCATCCCGGTGCATGCGCAACATGGCAACGCGGCATGACATATCCTTCAGATCACCGTCGGGTTGTAGCCATTGAAGTATGCGGCACACTTCTTTGGAAAGCCGCATCCGGTTGAACTTGGGATTTTGGTTTATCAGGGATCGAATCTGTTTGAATTCCTGGAATGTAAACTCCCGACCACAGTAGCGGGTCATGATGTATCCGGAGGCTTGGATAGCTGATGCCGACGGCCTTCATCCATTTCCCAAGGCAGAAAGGAGGATAAATTTTCAGGCGCTTTACCATGATTTTCCGCACAAGCCGTCAGGTATGATCTCAACCAGTGATTGCAGTTGAGACCGCATAACGCAATGGTTTGAAAAATTGAAAACATGATCGCTGCAAGCTGAGAACTCCACAAACTTCCTGACCCGTAGAAATTTTTGCGACCTGTCACAGGATTGCGAATGGGTCGTTCTCCATTATTGTTGTCCATTGGCACTTCAGGGTGATCCACAAAAACGTTTAACCCTTTCCAGTGGGTTTGCAAACTGATCAGAATTTTACATTTCACTTTGGACAGCAGGTTTGAATCAGGATCATCAGGATTGTGTGTTTTTATAAACACATCCCGTTCTTCAGCCATGGCATCCATTTTTTCAACTAGCTTCTCATGTTGCGTTTTGAACGATGGCGCCTGCCATTGAACGGGTAATTTTGGGTCGAATTCCTTACACCGCAAGTTGTTAATATGGTAAATCTCTCCAATTTTTCCAACCCAGGAAAACACCCACTCCTCCAACTCAGGATACTTTTTGCCGGCATCCAGAAAATCGCGACGGACATGCGCCCAACAAAAGGCCAGTACGATAAAAGGCAGCTGTTTTGATAGTGATTTATAGGCGCTGTACCGATCGCAAACGACGATAATCTTTTCGCGAACTATGTTTTTAAAATGCTCAACGGGGACGTCAGCGCCACGCCCCGGTGCAATCTGGAAATAAACTACAGATGCAGATCGACTGAGCCATAGCCACCAGCGGTTGCCGATTTTTCCTTCGATATTTTGGCTCATCGTGGATTCGCGTGAGATTTGGCTTCTGAGCCGATTGTAGGTGCGACTTCAGTCGCACATTAAGCCAACCCTGTGCGACCGAAGTCGCACCTACAGCCCGAACCGAAACAATCTCAAAGCGCGATTTCACGTTAATCCGCGATGAACCCAAAAATATTCATAATGCAGAATACAATCAATAAAAGATACGACCCGTCAGAAAACCGGACGTGAAAGATTTCCGTTTCACTCCGGTTTTTCACCCTGGCGCCTTCTATTTTTGCTGGAAGATCTTTTCATGATAAATTACAAATTCCCAAGCCTCACAAGCCCGGAAATCCATTGCGCGAAATGCCGGCAACGTTCGCATAACAACGGCATACCGATCTTGCCAACCACCAGGGGACCGGATGTCGCTTTATTTCCCGCGTATTCGGCTAACTCGGCGATAATGCGTTTGGAGGGGGCGGTTGCCACACCATCATTGTTCAATTCGGGATTTCCGCACAATTAAGCCGAACATACTTGTCATTCTCCGGTAAAGGCGCCAGATCGGAGTCCGAGAACTGGGGCACAACCAACCGGATATGACGTACGATACGGTCATAATATCGTTTTCCGGAGTCTCGACTGCGCAGTTGGCGCAGGAATGCAGCCAGATTTCCACCATCGTTTCTCAGAAACCTTGCATCGTCAACGTAGCCTTCGCGGCGGATTTTGGGCCCTTATTCCCCGGTTTTCTGTCACAAAAAACAAGAAATTCATTGATAGAAAAACTTAAAGCTTAAAACCTAAAACTGCGGCTTGCCGCTTTAGACATATCCGGCCACAATTAGAAAAGTTTTAAAAAAAATGACCAATGGATGATTTTTTTTATAAAGAGAAAAAAAGCGATTACCCCAGTAATGCCTTGTGGGCTATCCGCAATCATTTGAAAATCTGAGGTAACTGCTGTCTGTATGAGCTGCTGAAAAAAGGAGGGGGGAGCGTGTCCCCTCAGCCGTTCCCTGATATGCCGTTTAGAGCAGTCTCACCCTGTACAAAGGCGAAGGGGAACGGTTGAGAAAACGAACTAAAACTTATTATTTGCCGTCTTTCGCGAAAGCAAATCCGCGTTCAATGGCTTTTTGATTGGCTTCGAAAAATTTAGTCTTCCCTTTCATGGCCGCCTGCATTCCCTTGACGGTCTCGTCCAGAGACAGAAGGCCCGTTTTGGCGCAAACCGCTCCGATCATGACCATGTTGCCGCCGCGGGCGTTCCCCACTTCATTAGCCAGTTCCACGGTGGGCACCTGTAGAAATTCAACGTCCGTGCGGGACGGTGTTTCCGAAATCAGGGAAGCATTCAGGAAAATCAGACCGCCCTTGGCAATGGTCGCCTCAAATTTATCCAGGGAAGGGCCATTCATGGCAACCAGCACATCCGGGTTGGATGCCACCGGGGATGCGATTTTCTTGTCTGAAACGGTCACGGAACAGTTGGCGGTGCCGCCGCGCATCTCAGCGCCGTAAGAAGGGAAATAGGTGATATTGAGGCCCTTATGCATTGCGCCATGCGACAGAACATATCCCATGAGCAAAACACCCTGGCCGCCAAAACCTGCAAAAGTCGTCCGGGTAATCATTTTTTATCCTCATAGCCGGTGATATCTTTGATCACACCCAAGGGGTAGGTTTTCACCATTTCCTCGTTTACCCATTTCCAGGCATCCTTGGGAGACATTTTCCAGTTGGTGGGGCATGGCGAGAGCAGTTCAACCAAAGAGAACCCCTTATCATCCAGTTGGCACTGAAATGACTTTTTGATGGCTTTCTTGGCTCGCCTGATCTGCTTGAGCGTCGTCAACGCACAGCGTTCCACATACACAACGCCGTTACTGACGGCCAGCATTTGCGAAATGTCGATGGGATTGCCGTGGCGCCGCTGATCCCTGCCGCCGGGCGTTGTGGTGGCGTTCTGACCCAGTGTGGTGGTGGGAGCCATCTGGCCGCCGGTCATGCCGTAAATGGCGTTATTGATAAAAATCGTGGAGATCCGTTCACCCCGGTTAGCCGCATGGATGGTCTCGGCGGTACCGATGGCCGCCAGGTCTCCATCGCCCTGATAGGTCAGCACTAATTTATCCGGATGAACCCGCTTGATGCCCGTGGCCACCGCCAGCGCGCGGCCGTGGGGCGCTTCCACCATATCGAAGTTAAAGTAGTTGTAAGCCAAAACGGCGCAACCCACCGGGGGAACCCCAATGGTCATTTCCCGAAGATTCATTTCGTCCAGACATTCCGCCACCAGACGGTGGGCAATGGAATGGCCGCAACCGGGACAGTAATGGGTCGGATTGTCCTTCAGGGATTCGGGAAAACCAAAAATTTTCTCATATGCTGCTTCCGCACTCATACGTCAATCCTCCTGCCTACTTTTCCGTCGCCGCGGGCAGCGGATCTCAGGAAATCGGCCACGTCCGCGGGCGTCGGGATGATACCGCCGGGCATGCCGTAGAAATGGATTTCGGCCCGATCCCCCACGGAGAGTACCACATCTTCCACCATTTGACCCATGCACAGCTCGAACACGGCTACCTTGGACATTTTTGAAGCCAATTCCCGCAAGGCCGCCATGGGATAGGGCCACAGGGTAATGGGTCGAAACAGGCCCACATTCAGGCCTTCGGCTCTCAGTTCCTCAATGGCGCTCTCGGCAATTCTGGCCGCCGTGCCATAAGCCACGATGATCATTTCATCATCGTCTTGGGTTTTGGTTTCCCATCTTAATTCATTGGCGGTAATTTCATCATATTTTTTCTGCAGGGCCAGGTTGTGTTTATAGAGCTCGCCATCCTGTCCCAGAAGCATAGAGTAAAGGGCCCGGGGTTCCCGGCCTTTGCATCCATCCAGTATCCAGTCTTTTTTGGGAAGGTCTTCAAGGTCAATAAAATCGGGAAAGACCACCGGCTCCATGACCTGCCCCATCAATCCATCTCCCAGAATCATAACGGGCGTCCGGTATTTATCCGCAATATCAAAGGCAACGGACGTTAAATCCGCCAGCTCCTGGCATCCCGCCGGCGCCAGAACCGGGGTCCGGTAGTCGCCGTGACCACCGCCCCGGGTCGCCTGAAAATAATCAGCGGCCGACGGTGCGATGTTCCCCAGTCCCGGGCCGCCCCGCATCATATTGATAATCACTCCGGGCAATTCCATACCGGCCATATAGCTGATGGCTTCCTGTTTCAGGGAAACACCGGGCGATGATGACGACGTCATGGCCCTGCCCCCCGCAACGGAGGCGCCGAGAACCATATTAACGGATGCGATTTCGCTCTCACCCTGAATAAAGGCGCCCCCGACTTCGGGCATTCTGGCGGAAAGATACTCGGGCAGTTCGTTCTGGGGCGTGATAGGGTAACCGAAGTAGTAGCGGCAGCCGGCTCGAACGGCCGCTTCCGCAACGACGTGGGAACCATTCATTAACATTTTTTCACTGGGCACGATACACCTCGATCGCTACTTCAGGACAAACCGTGGCGCATTGTGCGCATGCGATGCATCCCTTTTCACCTTCAGAAACATTTTCTTTGAATCGAGCAGGCAAGTACCCCTTCTTATTAGGGGTCTCATCCACTTCGATCATCTCGTTCGGACAGGTTTCAATACAAAGATAACACCCTTTGCATCGCTCCCTGTTGATGATAATTTTACCTTTTTTCGTCTTTTTAGTCATAATCCTAGTGTCCATATTTTGAGGGCTGATGAAACTTTAAAACATCATAGGCTCAAAAAAGCCATTCTTCCAGTTAGCGCCGAAAACCTCTAAAACGGAAACTTTTATTTGCGTAAGTTTATTTTGTCAAGTAAAATATTCAAATCTCCGCATTTTTTTGGAAACCAGTTTTAGCGATACTGCGCATAAAGTTTCGGGACGACAACCCTAAGCCATTTTATGAGCGAGATGCGTTTGCCAGATCTCTTTCCGGCCTAAAAAGGTTTTTCCTTGACAAACCCATTCCGCAGTATGATAAGTAGTTCCCTAAAAATTAGGCGGCATTCAAAACGGCGCCTGTTTGGATTTTAATGCTATCAATCACCTATACCAAAAAAGCGGAACAAACAATGCAACTGACTGAAAAACAAATAGATTATTGTATGGAATGCGGCGTATGCACCGGAAGCTGCCCGGTAAACAAAGTGCTTCCGACCTTTTCACCGAGACAGATGATCAAAAAGGCATTGAGGGACCCTGGGGGAGAACCGTATCTTGATCCCGGGCTCTGGGCGTGTCTGGGTTGCGCCCGGTGCAGCACAAGATGCCCCGTTGGGATCGACTTTCCGGAATTTGTTCGTTTTCTCAGGCAAAAGGCCCGGGATGCGGGAAATCTTCCTCAGGAAAGCCATCATGGGATTATGCAGTGCGTTGCCGATCTTCAACTGAGCAACCGGACCCAGAAACGGACCGCCTGGGCTGAGGGGCAGGGAAATTTTGCAGAAACCGGGGACATTTTTTACTTTGTGGGATGCCTGCCCTATTTTGAGGTGGTCTTTGAATATCTGGAATTGTCTCCCCTGGAAAGTGCGCGAAGCGTTCTCAAGTTACTGAATCGAATGGGCATTACGCCGGTCATCAGCAATGAAGAGCGGTGTTGCGGACATGACGCCTTGACCAGTGGCAATGAAACAACCTTTCGAAAACTGGCGGAACGAAACCTGGAGGCAATCGCAGCCTCGGGAGCCAAAACGGTTCTGTTCAGCTGCCCGGAGGGGTATGTCACTTTCAAAAAGCAATATCCTAAATATTTCGGCAGCCTGCCCTTTGAAGTCTTGCACATGAGCGAGTTTCTGGCCCGTGAACTGCCCGCATCCTCGCTTGAATTTAAGCCTTCCCAAAATGGCGGGGTCACCTTTCAGGATCCCTGTCGTCTGGGCAGGGGCGCCGGTATTTATGAAGCACCAAGAGACCTGTTAAAAAGCATTCCGGAGACAAGGCTGGTGGAAATGGGGCGCAACCGGGAAAATGCCCTTTGCTGTGGGACAAGCGCATGGATGGAGTGTTCCAACTGCTCCAAGGCCATGCGGCTGGAACGTCTTCAGGAGGCCCTTGACACGGGGATGCGAACTTTGGTAACAGCTTGCCCCAAATGCCAGATTCACTTTACCTGTGCATCGCGCACAGCGGAAATGGATCTCCGGATTACGGATATTTACGCCTATCTTTCCGAACACCTCGGCGGTGAATGAAGAAGAAGGAGTTGTTAGAATGAAATCAGAGAAAGATCAAAAAGTACAGGGCGCCGTAATGGTGGTCGGTAGCGGTATTGCCGGCATGCAGTCGGCCCTGGACCTGGCGGACGCGGGGTTTTATGTCCATCTGGTGGAAAAGACACCGGCCATCGGCGGGGTAATGGCACAACTGGACAAGACGTTTCCCACCAATGATTGCGCTATGTGAATTATCTCTCCGAAACTGGTCGAGGTCGGCCGGCACACCAATATTGAACTTCACACCTGTTCAGACGTTGATGAAGTGAATGGAGAAGAGGGAAACTTCGAGGTAACCCTCACCAAAACACCGCGATACATTGATCCTGATGCCTGTACCGCATGCGGGGATTGCGCGACGGCGTGTCCCGTGGAGCGACCCAGCGAATACGATGTGGGACTGGTGACCCGCAAGGCCACCTATAAGTCCTATGCCCAGGCCATTCCCGGGGGATTTGCCATTGAAAAACTGGATCTGGCGCCGTGCAGGCAAGCGTGTCCGGCCCACCTGAATGTTCAGGGCTATGTTCAGATGATCAAAGTGGGAAAATACCAGGAAGCCATTGAAGTGATCATGCGAAACCTGCCGTTTCCCGGCGCACTGGGACGGGTTTGTCCCCATCCCTGTGAGAAGAGCTGTCGGCGGCTGGAAGTGGATGAGGCCATCTCCATCCGGGAACTCAAGCGCTTTGCCGCGGACCAGGTCAATCTGGCCGATATTCCCGTTCCTGAAATCACGCCTCGCGACGAAAAAGTGGCCGTTATCGGCGCCGGTCCCGCGGGACTCACCGCCGCCTATTTCCTGGCCCTTGACGGCTATTCCGTAACGGTTTACGAGGCCATGCCCGAAGCGGGCGGCATGATGCGGTACGGCATTCCCAAACACCGCCTGCCGCGATCCGTTCTGGATGCGGAAATCGGGAATCTCAAGCGATTCGGGGTCGAGATCCAAACGAATGTGTCCATCGGCAAGGACCTCACCCTTGAAGAACTGCGCGCCCATGGGGCCAAAGCCATATTTGTAGGCAGCGGCGCCTGGAAGGGACTCCAGCTGGGGTTGCCCGGCGAAGATCACGAACAGGTACTCCATGTTACCGCGCTCATGAGACAGGTTGAGTTGGGAGAGCGTGACAGCCTCAAGGGCCGCGTGGTGGTTCTGGGAGCCGGTCACTCAGGTATTGACGCCGCACGTGTGGCGCTCAGACTGGGGGCTGACAGCGTCCATATGGTGGACCCCTTCTCACAGGAACAGATGCCCTATTCACCCGAAGACACCAAAGAAATCGAGGCTGAAGGGGCGAAGGTGATGTTCCAGTCGGCGCCAAAGCGGGTGGCCATTGAAAACGATGCAATTGCAGGGGTTGAGTGTATTCGCACTCGCCTGACCGAACCGGACACCACGGGCCGTCGAAAATTTATTCCCATCGAGGGGTCGGAATTTTTTATTGAAGCGGAACACGTGATTTCCGCCATCGGCCAGGAACCGAACCTTGATTTCCTGAAGAAAGATAAAATTCAACTCGAGATTTCCAAATGGAATCACCTGGTGGTCAATTCCGAAACCCTGCAGACCAGCGTTCCGGGAATTTTCGCGGGCGGCGATGCCATTACCGGCGCCGCAACCGTTATTGAAGCGGTGGAAGCGGGTAAACGGGCAGCAGGTTATATGGCCAAATATCTTCAGGGTGAAACCCTTCCCACCGAGTGGATCGACGAGCCACCCATGGGTGATCACTGGACCCATGTTCCAGAGAACATTGAGAAAAAGCAAAGACTTCAAGTGCCCTCCCTTGCCATGGAAGACCGGAAGTCGGGCTTTAATGAAATCACCTTGTGCGCCGATGAAGCGGCGGCACGGGAAGAAGCCGGCCGGTGCCTCAACTGCGGCGGGTGTTGCGAATGCTTCGAGTGCGTGAAAGTGTGCAAAGCCCAGGCTGTGACCCTCAAAACCCATGCCCAGAAAGTTGAGCAGGTGAAACTCAACGTGGGCGCCGTGATCCTGTCGCCAGGGTTTAAACCCTTTGATCCCAGCCAGTTTGATACCTACCACTACACCACCTATCCCAATGTGGTCACCAGCATGGAGTTTGAGCGGATTTTGAGCGCCACAGGTCCCAGTATGGGACATCTGCTGCGTCCGTCCGACAATGCGGAACCCAAAAAAGTGGCCTGGCTGCAATGCGTGGGGTCCAGAGACCTCAACCGTTGCGACCATCCCTATTGTTCTTCCGTGTGCTGTATGTATGCGGTCAAGGAGGCGGTGATCGCCAAAGAACATTCGGGCGGCGAGCTGGATACGGCCATCTTTTTCATGGACATGCGAACCTATGGAAAGGATTTTGAACGGTATTACGACCGCGCCAGGAATGAGAAAGGGGTTCGGTTCATTCGTTCCCGAATTCATACCGTTGGAGAAGATGCCGACACCCATAACCCCATCCTGGAATACGTGGATGAAAATGGGAGCATGCACTCGGAACAGTTTGACATGGTGGTCCTTTCGGTAGGTCTTGAAACCCAGGAATCCCTGGTGGAACTGGCGGAAAAGCTGGAAGTCGCCCTGGATACCGACAATTTCGTGGAAACCAGCGTGTTTAACCCGGTTGAGACGTCGCGTCCCGGCATCTATGTATGCGGCGCTTTTCAGGAACCTAAAGATATTCCCGCCTCCGTTATGGAAGCCAGCGCCGCGGCCTGCGACGCAAAAGGAAAGCTTTCAGCGGCCCAAGGCACTCAGATCAGGGAGAGAACCTACCCGAAAGAGCGGGACGTTTCCCAGGAAGAACCGCGCATTGGCGTCTTTGTATGTAATTGCGGCATCAATATCGGCGGCATCGTGGGAGTACCCAAGGTGGTTGAATATGCCAAAACCCTTCCGGGGGTGGCCTATGTGGAAGATAACCTGTTTACCTGTTCCCAGGATACCCAGGATAAGATCAAGGAAGTCATTTTGCGTGAGGGTTTGAACCGCGTTGTTGTGGCGGCCTGCACGCCCCGGACCCATGAGCCCCTGTTCCAGGAAACCATGCGGGATGCCGGACTTAACAAATACCTCTTTGAGATGGCTAACATCCGTAATCAGTGTTCATGGGTTCACAGCAAGGAACAAGAGGAGGCAACCCGGAAATCCAAGGACCTGGTGCGAATGGCCGTGGCCCGGGCACAGTTGATTCAGCCGCTGCCTCAGCCTACCATCAGTGTTGACAGCAAGGCCCTGGTGATCGGGGGCGGCATTGCCGGCATGACCGCGGCCATTGGTCTGGCCGATCAGGGATACCACACCTATCTGGTGGAGCGGGCCTGGCAATTGGGCGGCAATGCCTTGATGCTCAATGAAACCTGGCGGGGAGACAGCATTTCCGAAGGCCTTAAGGAGATGATCAGCCGAATCGACAACCATCCATTGATTGAGGTGTTCAGGGATACCGTCATCAAAGAAGCGTCAGGGTTTGTGGGTAATTTTGAAACCACTATTTCCCATAATGGCGCCGATACGATCCTGAAGCATGGGGCCGTGGTGGTGGCCGTGGGCGCCAAAGAACACAGGCCTACCGAATATCTCTACGGGGACGATGACCGGGTCTTATCGCATCTGGAGTTTGACGCGGCCCTCATGGCCGACGAGGACAGGGTAAAGAAAGCCGAATCAGTCGTGTTCATCCAGTGTGTGGGGTCCAGGGAACCTGAAAGGCCCTATTGCTCAAAAGTCTGTTGCACCCATAGTATCAAATCGGCCCTGGCGCTAAAAGAGATCAATCCCGAAATGGATGTCTTCGTTTTATACCGGGACATCAGGACCTACGGGCAGCGAGAAGCCCTTTACCGTGAAGCCAGGAAAAAAGGCGTGATTTTCATCCGATACAGCCTGGATCACAAACCTCGGGTTCAAAAAGAGGGGGACAGCCTGATGGTAACCACCCGGGATACTATTCTGGGCCGGGATATCCGAATGAATCCCGACCTGCTGGTGCTGGCCTCCGCCATTGTGCCCCGGGATAACGAAGCACTGGCCCAGATGTATAAACTGTCCCTGAATGAGGATGGTTATTTTATGGAAGCCCATGCCAAGCTGAGACCCGTTGAGTTCGCATCAGAAGGGATTTTCATGGCGGGCATGGCCCACTATCCCAAACCCATTGAGGAGAGCGTGGCTCAAGCCAAGGCCGCCGCATCACGGGCATCGGTTGTGTTGTCCAAGAAAGAACTCTCCGTGGAAGGGGTGGTGTCCCATGTGAATGAACACTACTGCATTGGCTGCGGCATGTGCGGGGACGCTTGTCCCTACGGCGCCATCAGCCTGGTGGATCTGGAAGGGGGCGGGCAGGTATCCCGGGTCCAACCGGCCCTCTGCAAAGGCTGCGGCGCCTGTGCTGTGGCATGTCCCACGGGAGCAGCCGCTGTCTTTCATTATGACGATGGAGAAGTATTAAGCATGGTTAACGCGGCCTTGGATTGATGATTGTTGATTGTTGATTGGTGATTGATGATTGATGTCAATACCCGATCCGAATGGAGTTTTTTTATGACTGAAGCATTTGATCCCAAGATCATCACATTTGCATGCAACTGGTGCGCCTATTCTGCCGCGGATCTGGCAGGGGTGAGCCGTTTTCAATATCCGCCCAACATGAGAATTATCCGGGTTATGTGTTCCGGCAGGATAAATCCTAATTTTATTCTCAAGGCGTTTCAACGGGGCGCGGATGGCGTTCTGGTGTCCGGGTGACACATTGGCGACTGTCATTACCTGGATGGTAATGTAAAAGCGGAAAAGATGTTCAAATTGACACAGGAACTGATTAAAATCCTGGGGATTGACCTGGAGAGGCTCAGACTTGAATGGATCTCCTCGGCCGAAGGGACTCGCTTTGCCGAGGTGGCCAGGGAGTTTACGGAAAAGGTCCGTACCCTGGGGCCTGCCGTGTTGGAACAGGCGGCATGATGGAAAGCTGTTAGCTGTTAGCCGTTAGCCAAAAGCGAATAACGAACAGCTAATAGCTAACAGCTACGAGCTAACAGCTAATAGCTAACAGCTAAAAAAACATAGGAGAATGACCGTGAGTAAGGATATTCTTGTAATTGGGGGCGGTATTGCGGGGATTCAGTCGTCATTGGATCTGGCCGAAATGGGATTTAAGGTCCACCTGGTGGAACGACTTCCCAGCATCGGCGGGAAAATGGCGCAACTGGATAAGACATTTCCCACCAATGACTGCGCCATCTGAATCCTTTCGCCCAAGATGCTGGATGTCGGTCGACATCCCAATATTGAACTTCTGGCGTATTCCGAAGTTCTGGAAGTCAAAGGGGAGGAAGGGGCTTTCAAGGTTACCGTTAATCGAAAGGCCCGTTATGTGGACGAAAGCAAGTGTACGGGCTGCGGCGCGTGCAAGGAAAAATGTCCAACCGTAGTTTCTGACGCTTTCAACGAGGGTCTGGGAACTCGAAAGGCCATCTACAGCTGGTTTGCTCAGGGGATACCCTCCACCCATACCATCGATCCGGATCACTGTCGGCAGTTGAACGGAAAAAAATGCGGCATCTGCGCCAAGGTCTGCCAGGCGGAGGCCGTTGATTTTGACCAGAAGGACCGAATTGTGGAACTGGACGTGGGGGCCATTATTGTGGCTTCCGGTTATGAGGTGTTTGATCCCTCCCGTATCCCGGAATACCAGTACCGTGAAATTCCCAATGTGATAACAGCCATTGAGCTTGAAAGGTTGCTGAGCGCCAGCGGTCCCACCGGCGGCCATCTGGATCGTCCCTCGGATCTGGCTGTGGAAGTAGAAATTGAAATTCTGAAAAAAGCCCATGGAAAATCGCAAAAACAGCTGAACAAACTGGAAGAAAAATTTGGTGAATCATCCGCTGACTTTCATGCGAAATTTCAAAAGGGTGAATATAAAGACGATAAAGACAGAGAAGCATGGGCAAAGAAATATGAAAAGCATTTGACCATTGAAGAACCGCTCGACATACTCGAGAAACAGGCCAAAGGGTTTCAACAGGCTAAAAAGCTGGCCTTTATCCAGTGCGTAGGCTCCAGGGATCTTCGATTTTACCCTTTTTGTTCCGGTTACTGTTGCATGCATTCCATAAAGGAAGCGATTATCGCCAGAGAACATGGGCCGGAAACCACCTCAACCATTTTCGGCATGGATATTCGCGCCGTGGGAAAAGGGTTTGAAGAATATAAGGTGCGAGGCGGTGATCAGTCCGGCATTACCTATGTGCGAGCACGGGTTGCCGAAATTAACGAAGGCCCCAACCATAACCCCGTGTTGACCTACGAGGATACCCGTGAGAGTAAAGTCAAGAGCGAAGCCTTTGACCTGGTAATCCTGGCCACGGCCTGCGCTCCATCCAGTGGGAATCCCCAATTGGCTGAAATTCTCGGTGTTGAACTGAACCCTTTCGGTTTTTTTAAAACCGACCCGTCGCAACCCATGGACACAACCCGGGCCGGAATTTTCACCTGCGGTTGTGCGCACACCCCCATTGATATTCCGGAATCCGTGGCCCAGGCCAGCGGTGCGGCTGCCCGAGCGGCCAGGACGATTATGGGTACGGAAATGCGCAAGGCATCATGAAGGAGTCTGCCAGCATGAGCGATAAGAAAGAAGAAAAAAAAATTAATGGGGAAGCCCAACGGATCGGTGTGTTTATCTGTGATTGCGGCTCAAACATCGCGGGGCACATTGACTGTGCTGACGTGACCCGTTATGCAGCCACCCTGCCCGGTGTGGTATACGCCAAAGAAAACCTTTATACCTGCTCAGAGGCGGGTATCGGGGAAATCATGAACGGGATCAAGCAAAATGATCTGAATCGCGTGGTAGTGGCCTCCTGTTCTCCCAGGACCCATCAGCCGCTGTTTTGCAGTTCCTGCGCCCAGGCCGGGCTGAACCCCTATCTCTTTGAGATGGCCAATATCCGCGATCAGTGTTCGTGGGTACACATGGGAAACCGCGAAGGCGGCACGGAAAAGGCGAAGGACCTGGTGCGCATGGCCGTGGCCAAGGCGGCATTTCTTGAGCCGCAGCAGGAAATTGAGGCTTCTATAACCCCGCGGGTGATGGTGATTGGGGGTGGCGTTGCCGGTCTTTCCGCCGTGGAGACCCTTTCGGATATGGGCCTTGATGTGGTTCTAGTGGAAAAAGCCCCCGAACTGGGTGGTTTTTTAAACCGAATCGATCGCCTGTCTTCAGGGGAGAAAGCCTCGGATCATTTAGATGCCCTGGTTAAAAGCGTTCGTTCCAAAGCTAACGTTAAAATCTATCTGAATGCTCAGATGGAAACCGTGGGCGGATATATCGGCAATTACGAAATCAACATTCGCCAGGCGGATGGCGCTATTGTAAATGAGCTGGTGGGCTGCATTGCCGTGGCGACAGGGGCCTTGCCCCTGGAACCCCAGGGACTTTATGGGTATGACGGAAAGCGCGTCATTACCCAGGCAGAACTGGAAGGGCTGTTTCTTGACGGTTCATTTGACGCTAAGCGGGTGGTGATGATTCAGTGTGTGGGGGCCCGCTCCGAAGAGCGGAAGTATTGTTCCCGAATCTGCTGCCAGACCGCGGTCAAGAATGCATATTTTATTAAACAGCGAAACCCCGATGCCGAGGTACATATCCTTTATCGGGATATACAGATGTACGGCACGGAAAAAGAGAAAATGTTGTGGGATGCCCGGGGGGCGGGGGTTCGTTTTGATGTTTATGATCCCAATCAACCCCCGGAAGTCAATGATGGTGAAGTCAGTTTTTTCCAGGTGCTCACCGGCGACACCGAAACGATTCCCTGCGATCTGGTGGTTTTATCGACACCGCTCATCCCTCGGGAAGATGCACCGATTTTGTCCAAGCTTCTGAGGGTGCCCATAGACCAGAATAATTTCTTTATGGAGGCTCACGCCAAATTACGGCCCCTGGACTTTGCAACGGACGGCATCTTTCTTTGCGGTTCCGCCCGTTATCCCGCCAATGTGGAAGAGGCAACTTCCCAGGGTTTGGGGGTAGCATCCAGGATCGGCACGATTCTTTTCAAAGACAAACTGATCATCAGCGCCATCGTGGCGGAAATCAATCCGGACACCTGCGTGGGATGCCGGGGGTGTATGGAGATGTGTCCCTATCAGGCCATACAATATCTGCCGGATCAGGGGATTTGCGAGGTCAACCAGATACTCTGCAAAGGCTGTGGATGTTGTGCCGCCACATGCCCGTCCCAGAGTGCCATGCTGAAGGGGTATAAACCGCAACAGTTGTTGCGCCAGATCAAGGCGGTTTGCTGAGGAAGCTGTCCGCTTCTTAAATTTACGAGGATGAATTATGAGTGACGTTAATTTCGAACCCAAAATCGTTTGCTTTTTGTGTACGTGGTGAGCATACGCCGCTGCTGACCTGGCTGGGGTTAGTCGACTGCAGTATCCAACGAACATCAGGACTGTTCGGGTGATGTGTTCCGGGAGTGTATCCCCTCACCATATTCTGAGGGCATTTCAACAGGGTGTGGACGGCGTCTTCGTGGGTGGGTGACACCTGGGCGACTGCCATTACCTGTATGGTAATTATGCGACCAAAAAGAGAATCAGCTTTTTAAGAGAGTTATTGGGATTTATCGGCATCGAATCGGATCGCCTTCGATCCAGGTGGATTTCATCAGCCGAGGGGCCGGAATTTGCCCATGAAGTTATTGATTTTATTGATAGCCTTAAGGCAATGGGCCCGTCGCCGTTGAAAAAACCGGAAAAGGCGCTTCTCGCGGCCTGATGCCGTTGGCGGAATCGATACTATTTGTTCCCGGATATGCAATCCGGGTTAGGATATTTCCATGAGTGAGAATGTTAAAAACAAGGTCAAGGAACTGCTCGGTTCAGGAAAGATTAAAGGGTTCTTGGGCCTTAGCAATAAATATGGTCATATAGGTCCCCACCTTTTTTGCGATGAAAATGATCTGGATCATCTCGTGGTGGGGGATTGGGAAAAACCGGGGGACACCCGATATACGCTCAATAAACAGTTAATGCATATCGCCTCGAAGTATCCGGAGGAGACCTTCGGCGTTCTGGTGCGAGGCTGTGATGAGCGTGGGTTGAAGGCGCTGTTTACCTGGAATCAGTTGAATTCTGAAAAGGTGGTTACAGTCGGGGTTGCCTGTCCGCCCATGCTGGCGGCCTATTGCGAGTGCCGGAAACCGTTTCCCGATGAATTCGTGGAAGGGGAAAAAACGGATGGGGTTGAGGCCCTTTCCGTACTCAAAGTTGACAACCTTGATCTAGCGGGACGCTTTGACTACTGGAAGGATGCTTTTTCCCGCTGTATCAAATGCTATGGGTGCCGGGACGTGTGCCCCATGTGTTTTTGCAAGGAATGCGCGTTGGAAGACAACAATTTGGTGGCAACGGGTTCTATTCCCCCGGAAATCCCCGTCTTTCATCTGACACGGGCCATCCACATGGTAGGTCGGTGCATTGATTGCGGACTCTGTAACGAGGTATGCCCGGCGGATATTCCCCTTCGCACATTGTATAAAAAAGTAGCGGATATTATTGACGACCAATTCCAGTACCGTCCCGGATACACCACGGGGAAATCTCCCTTGAACATGCTGGGCGCCGGAACTGAGGTTTAATAAATTTAGAGAGGAGTACTCATGGACTATAAGACCGTGCTGACCACCTGCACCTATTGCGGTTGCGGATGTGGTTTTTACCTGGAGGTGCTTGACGGTCAAATTATTGATACCATTCCCTGCAAGACTAATCCGGTCAGTCAGGGAAAACTCTGCATTAAAGGCTGGAATGTCCATGAATTCATTCAGAGCCCCAAGCGACTGACTTCCCCCCTGATTCGAAAAAACGGCGTACTTGAGGAAGTATCGTGGGATGAAGCCCTTGATTATACGGTATCAAAACTCAAAGAGATCAAGGATTCAGCCGGCAGCGATGCCATTGCGTTTTTGACTTCCGCCAAGGTAACCAATGAAGAGAATTACCTGCTTCAGAAATTTGCGCGTGCTGCGGTAGGCACCAACAGCGTGGACCACTGCGCGCGCCTCTGACACTCCTCAACCGTGGCAGGTCTTGCTGCGGCGTTTGGAAGTGGCGCCATGACCAATTCCATTGACGAGATCAAGGATGCCGAATGCGTCTTTGTGATCGGCTCCAACACCACATCGAGTCATCCCCTGGTGGCCACCCGGATATTCAGGGCCAAGCAGAAGGGCGCTAAATTGGTGCTGGTCGATCCCCGGAAAATTCAACTGGCCTCCATAGCAGACGTACATCTCCGCCATAATCTGGGAACCGATGTGGCGTTGCTCAATGGCATGATGCATGTCATACTGGATCAAAAATGGCATGATCCGGCATTCATTGAAAATCGCACCGAAGGGTTTGAAGAATTCAAGAAAGTCATAGAAGAGTATACGCCGGAAAAAACCGCCGAGATTACGGGCGTGCCGGTGGAAGATATTATAAAGGCTGCGGAATATTTCGGCACCGCTGAAACCGCCACCATTATCTACTGCATGGGCATTACCCAGCATACCACCGGCGTGGACAATGTGAAATCGTTGGCAAATCTCGCCATGCTGACCGGGAACATCGGGAGAGAATCTACCGGGGTAAATCCCCTGCGAGGGCAAAACAACGTGCAGGGGGCCTGCGATATGGGAGGGCTCCCCAATGTTTATCCCGGATATCAGCCCGTAACAACCATTGACGCTCAGAAGAAATTTTCCGATGCCTGGCATGCCCAATTGTCCGATAAAATGGGACTGACGGTTCCGGGCATGTTGGATGGCCTCAGCGACGGTTCGGTAAAGGCGCTCTACGTGATGGGGGAAAATCCGGTACAGAGCGACCCTGACACCAATCATGTAAAGAAAGCCCTTGCCAAGGCGGAGTTACTGGTGGTTCAGGATATCTTTCTGACCCCGACTGCGCAAATGGCCCATGTGGTTCTGCCGGGGTCTTGTTTTGCTGAAAAGGATGGCACCTTCAGCAACACGGAAAGGCGTGTCTCGCGTGTTCGTAAGGCCATTGAGCCGCCGGGGGATGCACGGGTCGACTGGGAGATTATTCAGGAACTTTCCACCCGTTTCGGTTACGAAATGAAATACGCGTCGCCGGCGGAGATCATGGATGAGATTGCCGGCTTAACCCCATCCTACGGCGGTATTTTTTATGATCGTCTGGAAGGGGAAGGGTTGCAATGGCCCTGCCCGAACCGGGAACATCCCGGGACAAAATTTCTCCATAAGGACGTTTTTGCCCGGGGCAAGGGGCTTTTCCATGCCCTGCCCTATCAGCCGCCCGCGGAAGTGGTGGATGCGGAATATCCCATGTGGTTGACCACGGGGCGGGTATTTGCCCATTATCATACGGCCACCATGACCCGAAACTGTCCGCGCCTGGATGATGAAATTCGGGAAGGGTTTCTGGAATTGAATCCCAATGATGCCGATACGCTTGGCGTTATAGAAGGCGATGAAGTGAAACTGACCTCTCGACGGGGAGAAGTAAAAGTCCGGACCACGGTCACGGACCGGGTGAATCCGGGTGTGTTGTTTCTGCCCTTTCATTTTCTCGAAAGTAATGCCAACCTCCTTACCAACCCCGCGTATGATCCCATTGCCAAGATTCCTGAATTCAAGGTGTGCGCCGTGAAGCTGGAGAAGGCCGCCTAGAAATCAGATCTGATTAGAGTTTACAAAAGCCGGCTTTTTTTAAGCCGGCTTTTTTTTGTCATAATTCACATTATCTATTGAGAAAAAAATCAATCAAAATCTCGTTCACCTCATCGGACTTCTCAAAAAAGAAATTGTGACCGGCATTCTGAATGAGTCTAAGTGCCGCACCCGGAATTTTCTCCGACAGAAACCTGGAATTTTCCGGTGGGATCAGACGGTCCCCGCCCCCCGCGACAACCAGAACCGGGCAATGAATCTCTCCCAGCCGCGTTTCCGCATTGAAACAGCCAAGCGCGTTCATTTGGCCGGCAGCGCCTTCAACGGATATGCAGTTTGCAACGCTTAAACGGATGAAAGCCTCGATACGTTCCTTTTCTTCACGAACAAAGGGTTCAGAAAAAAGATATGGCGCCAATTGGCGGGCCGCTTCCTCAGGGGTTAAGGCGGAATTGGCTGCCTGAGCCAGTGCCGCCATGACCCCTTGATCCGGTTGCGTTGCATGTCTTCCCCCATGGGATGTGCAGCCCAATACCGCTTTCTTGATACGGCCCGGATAATCCATACACAAGAGCTGCGCGATCATTCCCCCCATTGAAACCCCAAAAATATGGGCGGATGGAATGTTCAGCGCGTCCATGAGGGCAATGGTGTCCGAGGCCATGTCTGCCAGCGTAAAGGCTTCCGACGGGACCGTACTCTCACCGGCGCCTCGGTTATCAAAGGTGAGGACTTGGAAATGCGGCGCGAGGGCCGGAACCTGAAGACGCCAGAATTCTTTGGTCATGCCGAATCCGCCGATAAGGACCAGTGGTTCACCGGCGCCGTAAAGATCATATGAAATTTCGATGTTGTTTGTTTGGATGCAATTCATTGATTTCCCCCTTAAATTGCCAGGTTTGCGGCCATTTGAAATCTCCATTCTACACAAAATCACACACAACATGTCACACAAAGATAGTCAAGGACCGGCGCGCAGAATGCTTTTCTTGGCTCATCGCGGATTGGCGTGAAAACATTCCCGGAGGGGAAAAGTTGTATGGTCCGTAGGTCAGGTTGTCCCGCGTTCACATTTTTACCTCGAAATTTCAATTTTCATGCCAGAATGTCAGTCAGGGAACGGCGCGTTGGGGTTTTTTCGGTCGTTTGATGGATTTCAACCCATTTGGGATTTAACAGCGTCAGAGGAAAAAACGGAACGCGCCGCACCCTGACCTACCGCGTGGGAAAAATAACCATGGGATCGTCGGGTTCCGAATACATACGATTCTTTATGACGAATGCACCGAGGTTTTTCTTGGTGGCGAAACATCTTTTCACGTTAATCCGCGTTGAGCCCTTTTCTTCTACCGAGAATACAAGCATCAATTTTCAATTTTAAACTTTTGTATTTTAATTTCCGGTAGATATTTATAATGCTTTTCGTTTCCCGTGATTAGCGGGGTCTGCTTCGTGACGGCACATGCGCCAATCAATGCATCCGCAAATTCCATTGAATGACTCAATGCATACTGTTCAATATAGAACATTGTTTTTGTAGAAATTTGTTCATCAATTTTGATAACTTGAGCCTTAAGAATTCCCAATGCTTTTTTGAATGCATTGAGTTCCTTTTTATTTCTAACGCCCTGAATAATTTCCATATACGTCACTACAGAATCCATCGGTCAAGAAGATTTTGTAATAATGAAATTATTGACTTCAATCTAATTGCGGAGTAGTTTCGAAACCACTGTTGTTGAAAATTTTTTAAATGGGTGCAGTGCCGTGCCCCAAGGCAAAAATAGTTTTATTTCATACGCTGTTCTTACTTCAAAGAGCTGTTCCGTTAAAACCGTTGCAAAGCTAAAAATGCTATCATTTTTGATTAAGGGAAAATAGACCGGGATAAAAAGAGGATAAAAAGATGGAACCGTTAACAGAGTTGAAGGCAATTTTACACTCAAAGCGGGCCAATATGTACTATCTGGAACATTGTCGTGTCATGCAAAAAGACGGCCGCGTCCTATATCTCACCGAAGCTAAAAAAAACAATCTCTATTATAACATCCCCATTGCCAATACCACTGTAATACTTTTGGGTACAGGGACTTCCATTACCCAGGCCGCCGTGCGCATGCTGGCTCAAGCGGGGGTACTCATCGGCTTTTGCGGCGGAGGCGGCACACCGCTTTACATGGGCAATGATATTGAATGGCTGACCCCGCAAAGTGAATACCGGCCAACGGAATACCTGCAAGGCTGGCTGTCTTTCTGGTTTGATGAAAAACAGCGTCTGCGATCCGCCAAGATACTGCAACACGCCCGCATTGGTTATTTACAACAGGTCTGGCGAAAGGACCGCGAGCTGAAACTGGCGGGTTTTGATGCGGCTGATCCCGCCATCGCCGAAATGCTGGATGCCTGTAACGCCCAAATCGACACCGCAACCAAAACCGCCTACCTGCTGTCCATCGAAGCGAGACTCACCAAACAGCTCTATAAAATCGCTGCCCGGAATACCCATAAGACCGATTTTATCCGTGAACGCGATGCCACAGACAAGGCCAACGGCTTTCTCAATCATGGCAACTATCTCGCCTACGGCCTGGCCGCCTCTGCGCTTTGGGTATTGGGCATCCCCCACGGTTTTGCCGTCATGCGCGGCAAAACCCGACGGGGCGCGCTGGTGTTTGATATCGCTGACCTGGTGAAAGACGCCGTTGTTTTGCCCTGGGCATTTATCTGCGCCAAAGAAAACGCAACCGAACAGGAATTCCGTCGGCAATGTCTGCAAGCCTTTACCGATCACAAAGCGCTGGATGTGATGTTTGATCAGGTCAAGGGTTTGGCCTTACGGGGAAAGGAGGATAAGCCGTTATGATGGTAATCTTTGTTTCCCAGTGCGAAAAAAAAGCCCTCAAAAAAACCAGGCGGGTCCTTGATGCATTTGCCAACCGTATCGGCGACAATACCTGGCAAACACTCATCACGGAAGAAGGCCTGAAAACGGTCAAAAAAAATCTGCGCCGAACCGCCAGCAAAAGCACCGCCGTATCCTGCCACTGGATCAGGAGTCGTTCCAGAAGCCAGTTTTTATGGGTGGTGGGGAATAAAAGCAAGTTTGGCGAAGAGGGTGTGGTGCCGGTGAATTATACACAAAAGAGCATTCCTCAATTTGAAAATGACTGGCATTATTTACCCCTTATTAAATCGCTTGCAGCACTTGCTGCCTTATTGCATGACTGGGGAAAAGCCACGGCATTGTTCCAAGAAAAACTGAAAAATTGTTCCAGATTGGCTGATCCCATTCGACACGAATGGATTTCCTGCCTTCTGTTGCAAGCGTTAATCAAAACCAGTGATAGTCAAGATAATGATAAATCTTGGTTGTTAATGCTGATTAATGGCGAACTCGATGGCATTCGCTTAAGCAAGACAGCAAAGCAACAGGACCAAAAGCCGTTTGGACAGATTCCCCCAGCGGCAAAATTGATTTTCTGGTTGATTTTGTCTCACCACAGAATGCCTTTGCCATACGACAAGGAAAATTGGCGTGACGAACCTGCACCTGATATGGATTCAGTGTTGAAATATATCACCTTGGATTGGGGCTATGAAGACCGTCGTGATGGCAAACAAGGATTTCAAAAAAGATTCAATGCCTGCTTTGAATTCCCTAACGGTTTATTAAGTCAGTCTTCACGCTGGTTAAAGCTGGTAAAAAAATGGGCGCAACGCTTGCAAGATTGTTTACCCAGTGTTGAGCAAGTTATGGGCAATGGCTGCTACCGCTTGATTTTGCATCATGTCCGTTTGTGTTTAATGCTGGGGGACCACTACTATTCATCTCAAGCGGCAGATAACAGCTGGATGGATACAACCGGATTGTTCGCCAATACGGACAAAACAAAGGCCTTCAAACAAAAACTAGATGAGCACCTTGTGGGGGTAATGAAAAACGCACTGCGCACTGCTCATTTGTTATCGAAATTTGAACATGAGCCGCCCTCAGCACAAAGCATACTTGCCCTCAAAAAGCCCAGTCCAAAGGCATTTGCTTGGCAAAATAAAGCAGTTGAAGAAATAAAGGCGTGGCTGAAGCAACAAAACAAATCACGATATGGTTTCTATGCCGTCAATATGGCAAGTACCGGTTGTGGCAAAACCTTTGCCAACGCCAAGGTCATGCGGGCCTTATCATCGGACGGCGACAGCCTGCGCTATATCCTTGCACTTGGCTTGCGTACTTTGACGCTGCAAACAGGAGATGAATACCGTGATCGCATTGGTTTGGATGACAGTGATTTGGCAGTGCTAATCGGTTCTAAAGCTATTACAGAACTTCATAACCAGATAAGACAAAACAATGAATGTTTAGAAGATAGGCCGTTAGGTTCTAAGTCTCTGGACTCATTGTTGGATGAGGATGTTGATTACGGGTGCGATATCCCGGAAGAAGGTTTGGCAACGGTACTCAAACAACAGCGCGACCGTCAGTTTCTGTATGCGCCTGTATTGGCGTGTACCATCGATCATATGATGGCTGCAACTGAAACCAAGCGAGGTGGCCGTTATATATTGCCGAGTTTACGACTGATGTCTTCCGATTTAGTCATTGATGAAGTGGATGATTTTACGGGTAGTGATCTGATTGCCATCGGCCGCTTAATCCACCTTGCCGGAATGTTGGGCCGCAAGGTGATGATTTCATCCGCTACGATTCCACCTGATTTGGCAGAAGGCTATTTTAATGCTTACCGTTCCGGCTGGCAAATATATAGCCAAACCCGTGATGTCGGCAGCAAAATTGGCTGTGCTTGGATAGATGAATTTAAAACCGTCGTAACAAGCATTGATGAACGTCAAAATCATGCTGCTATCGCAGTTTACCGCGACGATCACCATCGGTTTGTTGCAAAGCGGGTGGAGAAGTTGAGCCGACAACCGGCAAAACGTAAAGCCGACATCATCGAATGCCAAAGCATTGTCGATGATTACGAATTTGACAGTGTGGGAACCAAACAGGATCAATATTTTGACAGAATTCAGCAAGCTATTTTAACCAAACACCGACATCACCACACCGAAGATAAGCAAACAGGTATCAAGGTTTCATTTGGTGTTGTACGAGTGGCCAATATCTCCCCTTGTGTCGATGCAGCTAAAAATCTAATGGAATGCGACTGGCCGGATGATGTTGATATCAAGGTGATGGCTTATCATTCTCAGCAAGTATTGCTCTTGCGCCATGAGCAGGAAAAGCATTTGGATAGTGTTCTCAAACGCAAAGAAAAACCCGGTGAACAAGCAAAAGTTTTTGGCAATGCCGTAATACGCGAACATTTGGATAACAGCACAGCTGAACAATTGGTGTTTGTTGTGGTGGCCACGCCGGTGGAAGAAGTTGGTCGTGACCATGATTTTGACTGGGCCATAGTCGAGCCATCTTCTTACCGTTCTATTATTCAACTCGCAGGTCGTGTTCGCCGGCATCGTGAGGGTGAGGTGGATTATCCTAATATCGGCTTGCTGCAATACAACTGGAAGACGATCAAAGATGGAAATCAGCCTGGCAAAAAATACTTCTGTCGTCCGGGTTATGAAGATAAACAAGTGTTGGATACGCATGACTTGTGCGAACTGATCGATACCAAGGCGATGGCACAAAGTGTAAATGCCATCCCGCGCATTCAAAAACCAAATGGTCTGAATTATCGAAATTCCCTGGTCGATCTGGAACATAAAGTCACTCAAATTCAGCTTGCCAATTATAATGGGGTGGGGCCTGAAAAATTGCAAGGCTATCTGGCGGAAAGCTGGCATTTGACGGCTCTGCCGCAAGCTCTCAATCCATTTCGCAAAGGCGAGCCAACCACCAAGGTGTTTTTGATGTATGAGACAGATGAAGAGAGATGTTTTTTTATTGAAAAGGATGAGAAAGGCCACCCTGTTAACCGTCAAAATATTCTGCAAATAGATCATCAGCGCCTCAACAAGAGCCAGGCGGATAGATTATGGCTTAAGCGTGACTATGAAAAATTGCTTGAACAGTATGCAGAGCAACAAGATTGCAGCAAAAAAGCGATATCACTTCGCTATGGAGAATTGAGTTTCATTTATCGAGAGGGTCAGGAGTACGAATATTCGGATCAGTTTGGTTTGGTCACAAAAGTTGATGGTTGAGGAGAGCATATGGAAAACAAGCTAAAAGAGCATATTGATAAGCTGTTAAAAAACCGTTTGAAGGAATCTGTCGATAGTGAGTTTGATAAAATCAAAGATGATTCAGATGAATTTATAGACCAAAAAGAGGAAAAGCGATTAAGAAATCAAATCAGGGAAAATATCAAAAAGAAATTAAACGAAGAATATGAGTATGGTACTTGGTTAAACAAAGTGTTGTCACAGGGCCTAAAAGGCGCATGTTTTCCATCGAATCAGGGTGAAGAAGATTTGTTCCGGCTTTTAACCTTGGAGGTGTTATACAAACGAAGCTTTAAATCTGCTTGTGATGACGGGCATCCGATAATTGCAGAGCTACTGGAAGACTTGCAGTTAGAACAAGAACTGATCAGCAAATGCATTGAAAAAGCAAAAGTATGCAATCCGGAGCCATTGGCGTTTTTTTTGCTATTTCAAGAAGAACTGGAAAATTCAAATTTCAGACCTCGTTAGTTTTAGACGCTTTTTTTGGACAATATCAGGGTAGATTAAAACCTTGAAATAATTTTTACATTGTAAGTTCAAATACTTGCATATATAAGCACGTTTTATGCCAACGTCCAATTTTACACATAATTTTCGTGTTTTTTCAACACGCTGATATTACTGGAAATATTTTACACATTGTCCGATTATTTATTCATCGTAACGAGGTCTGAATTTATGTATGGCCGGTGTTTGCGAAACCATAGACAAGATTTCTGAAGATAGCACACACGGCGCCATCGTCAGTCACCCAGCAAAGATGACTAACCCGGAATGTAAGTTCCCAAAGGTTTTTGCGTCTTCAAATTCATCATCGGATGGCTTCATTCGAACCGGAAATTCTGACGTAGTTTTTGATATGCATGTCGACGCAAAGTATTTGAAAGCTTTTAAATTTATATCGTTGAAATATCGGCAAAAACCGTTGCTGGAATATATTAAAGCAAAGAATTTTTTAATATTTCAACAAATTTTTGGCGTTAGTGAAGATAGAGCAAAAATCTGGATTGAGAACTTTTCAGCCTGCATGGCCAATGAAGATGTGAGAACAAATCAGTATGTCCGGCAGATATATTTCCCGGTAGGCGATGATTATCATTCGTTGTCATTACTGACGCCATCGGCGTTGGTCTTTTCCGTAAAAGAGAAAATAGACACTATTAACGAAAGATCTCCGGAAGCTTATACAGGAAAGAAATTAAGGAAAGATAATAAATATTCCCAAACTGGATTTTCAACCATACCAAATTTGACCGTCACCCGTCATGGTGGGGAACACCCAAAAAATATCAGTGGATTAAACAATACATATCAATGGTATTATTTATTATATTCTGCCCCACCAACTTTACAAAAGCGCGGAATCCGTTTTCCCAAACAGAATTTCTTCAGGGAATCATTTCGATATCACGAATATCGAGAGGTCTTTGATGCGCTGCATAGGTTGTTCAAAACAGAATACAACAATGTACACATAAGAGAAGGGCGTGATTATCGTTTACAGGATTTAATGGACCGAATTATTAACAAAATGTGGGCGGTGCGGGCTGTTTGTACCGAACAATATCAAGCGAAGAGCTCACAGTTAAAACCTCATCAGGAAACATGGCTCTGCGAAGGATTTCAACAATCACGTCAAGAAGAAAATGAATGGCTCAACAAACTGTGTAGGAAAATTAGCGGTTGGATCGTCCTCACCTATGAAAAGTTGTTGGGCAAACAGGCATATAAATTGGGTGAAGATGTTCGCCTGCATATTTATAAAATTGTGACTAATAACAGGGAGGCGTTACGATGATCGGAGATATCAGGCGAGTTTTACTTTTGCCGCATATCAAGGTGCAGAATGCCAATGCCTTATCCAGCCCGTTTACGGTTGGTTTTCCAGCTATGACGGCCTGGTTGGGCGCAATGCATGCGTTGCAGCGTAAAGTGAACGCCGCAGGATCAGAAGGATTGCAAAACCTGATTTTTAGCAGTGTGGCGGTTGTTAGCCATGGTATGGACCTTCAAACAAAATTTGTAGATGGCGATTTTGTTCAGTCCATAATTGTTCCAAAGCGTCCACCTTCAACTAAGAAAGAGCTTACCGATTTTAATGCCGGCTCAGCGCCATCATTTATCGAGGAAGCCCGATGCCATTTGAATGTTTCTCTACTTATTGAATACTCCCGCATAAACAAAGACGATGAAGAGGCATTAATAGGGCAGGTTACCCATCATCTAAATGTATCCATGAAAATAGCCGGTGGCGATATTTTATCTTTTCAAAAACCGACACTGCACAGAATAGAAGAAGGTAACGACGCCGAACTGCACAGGCTGACTCGGCAATTAATGCCGGGTTATGCAATAATCGAACGCCGTGAATTGATGATAGAGGCCATGGCGCAAGGCCAGGACCCCATTGATACCATGCTGGATTATCTGGCGCTTCATCACACTTGTGAACAAGACGATGACGGCAATGTTACTTGGGCAAGCCAACGAAAAACATCGGGATGGATCGTTCCAATCGCCACGGGCTTTCATGGCATCACCGAATTAGGGTCGGCAAAAAACCAGCGTGATCCGGATACGCAGCATCGTTTTGCCGAAAGTGTGGTAACGCTGGGTGAATTCCGTATGCCGCACAGACTCCATACCCTGGATGAAATCTTTTGGCGCTATCATGCTGATATGGAACAGGGTCTATACCTGTGTCAACAAACCAGTCAAAGCGACTTAAACCAATAATAATAAATTTAGGCTTCAACGCTAATCAAAACTGAACCAAGTTTGCTAATGGAAATTGAACCATTGGCTGTCACCGCCGGTGAGTACGGCCCTCAGGTATAGCGGACGATGAGGGATCCATAAGTGGCGGCAAAGGAGTCGTTGATGTAGATTTACTTTTCAATAAATTTTTATAAAATCTATTTTCTTTGGATTTGGTTTTCTTCTTCCAAGACAGAGGCTTGGTTAAGTGGAAATGCGATTTACTTTGTAGAATGGATGGTGAAGGCCCGAAGTAGCCGCTTCGGGCCTTCTTTTTTGACCACCGGATAGAGCCGGAAGCCACACACACGCCAATTTTATATAAGTGTGTTTCCGGCCAATTGCAAGGCTGGAATGATGGGAGATGTCCTTTTAAGAGTGGTTCAATGCCGATGTTGTGGTTGCTTTTTTCACGTCTGTCGGTCGTGTTGGCGTGGCCAGGCCTATTGTGGGGAACGATGTCGCAGGATACGCCAAAGACAGCTGCACCGGAAAGCTCAGGGGAAATACCGCAATTCGAAAAAAGGGAAAGAGCGCCGTCGTTTGTACGAAAAAACAAAAAAATCCAAAAAAAATGGACTGAACCCTGGTGATGATAGTTCAACACCTCAAAAAGACTGTGATATTGAACCCAAAAAGCGGTCGGGGAACCGACCCAGCTGTCTTTTTTGCGGGTCGATCGGGGTTGTTGTGGACCATTTTCCTCGCCGTGCTTATGCAGGGAGGGTTTTTTCAGATGTAACAGGCTTTGAGAAAACCCCATATCCATGACAGGAGAAAAAAATGATCAAAAAAAGAGTCCTTTTTCCCGAAAGAGTGCGTGTCATCAATGGAAGCTTCGGCTTTCTGGAGCATCGTTTTTTGAGAAACGGCTTTTGGGAGAGCCTGAATCATCATGAGCTGCTGCTCTACATTTTTCTGGTGTTGGTATCTGACAAAAACGGGCTCTCTTATTATGGTTACGACAGAATCTGCCGGATTTTAAAGGTGCATTTGGATCAATATATCGATGCCCGCGATGGCTTGTTGGACAAGGATCTGATTGGGTTTGATGGCCGTCTGTTTCAGGTTCTTTCGCTTCCCAGACGTCCTGTGATTGTGAAACAGGTAAAGGAGATCCGGCAAGGAAATTGGGTCAGTCTTGGAGAAACCATAGAGGAAATCTTTCGGGAGACTGGGTATGGAATCCATCCGAACCGTTGATATTCATTTGCTGGAGTTGCGTTACGCTCATTGCCGGATAATGAATCACCAGGCTTTAAAGCGATTGAGGGATTCCATCGAAACTTACGGGCAGATCGTTCCGGCCCTGGCTATTGAAGAAAAAGACAAACTGATTCTGATTGATGGCTACCTGCGTGTTCGAGCGCTTTGTGCTTGTGGAAAGGACCGGATATGTGTCCAATTCTCAAAAGAAAACGAACAAAATGCCATGTTTTCGCTTTTAACCAAGGCCAATGAACGGCAATGGGAAGTCATTGAGCAGTCTGTTTTACTTCAGGAATTACATCGGCGTTTTGGGTGCAGCCTCTCCCATATTGCAACCCGAATAGGGCGCGACAAGAGTTTTGTAAAACGGCGGCTGGACCTGGTTGAAGCCCTGCCGGAAAATATTTTGAGAACCGTGATTGCAGGCTCACTTTCAACCTGGGCTGCCAGCCGTGTCATGGCGCCGTTGGCGCGCGCCAACGGTGAAGACGCACAAAAACTGTTGGCCCACCTGGAAAAAGAACCTCTATCCACAAGGGAACTGGCCCGTTTCTACGCACATTACCAGAAAAGCAACCGGTCTGTTCGAGACCACATGCTGGAAAATCCATCCCTTTTCATAAAAGTTCTCGAACAAAGAACCCAGTCTAAACAAGCCAAAGAAGTTCATGATGGACCGGAAGGCAAATGGTTCAAGGATATTGAAATGGCATATGCGGTTCTCAAACGTCTGGTGAAAACCGTTTCGCATGTCCATTACCCAAAAAGCGATCAGTTGAAGAAACAAACGCTCAAAACCTGGGTGAAAAAGATAGAAAAACAAGCACTGGAACTCAAGAAAGCGACCCAATTATGATCCGACAATCCAAAAAAGATGCCATTGTGGAATTGAAAAAAACCGGCATGAGTTTGCGCGACATCGCCAAAACCCTGAAGGCCGGTCGCAATACCGTCACGAAGGTTTTAGATGATCATGACGAAGAGGCGGTACCCCAAAGGAACTCCCGGTATGAAGAACATGTCCCGTTGATCCGCGAGCTTTTCAAGGAATGTAAAGGAAATGCCGTGCGAGTAGCCGAGGAACTGGAAAGCCGCCAACAGATCAAAATCCCTTATCAGAGTCTGACCTGGATTATGAGAAAGTACGAGATCCGGGAACGTAAAAAAAGACGGGCGGGCCAATACCATTTTAAACCCGGTCAGGAGATGCAGCATGATACGTCACCCCATCTGGTTGTCATTAATGGGAAAAAAATGTCGACCCAGTGCGCGTCCCTGACCCTGGCCTTTTGCCGAAGGATTTTTATTCAGTATTACCCCTGTTTTACCCGGTTTGAGTGCAAGGTTTTCCTAAAAAAAGCATTCGAGTTTATGGACGGGGTGTGTTCCCGGTGCATGGTTGACAACACCAATGTTATTGTGGCCGGCGGCACCGGGCCTGATGCATTGATTGCGCCTGAAATGAAATACTTCGGCGATATGTATGGAACCCGGTTTGAGGCCCATGCTGTAGGAGACGCCAATCGAAGTGCCCGTGTGGAAAGGCCTTTTCATTTTGTGGAAAACAATTTTCTTCCCGGTAGAACATTTGTTAGCTGGCAGGATTTGAACCGGCAGGCAATCGACTGGTGCCGGAATACAAGCGATAAAAAGTTTAAACGGGCTTTAGGGATGACGCCGGATGAGGCCTATGTCATTGAAAAGCCATATCTCATTGATTTACCGGCATACCAGCCGCCAGTCTATGTGGCAGAACACAGGGTAGCCGATGTTCAGGGATATGTGCACTTGGACACCAACCGCTATTCAGTCCCTGAAGCGCTGATTGGGAACTCCCTGGAAGTACAGAAACATTGGCTCAAGGTCATCGTTTACGACAAAAACACAAAAGTGGCGGAACATGACCGCATACTGGATAAACGCAACACCCGAACAACCCTGCCCGGTCACCATGTTCCCATTCGAAGAAAAAAAGATCCCCGAATCCCTTCAAAAGAAGAACAGCTGTTGACGGGAGAGGATGCCATCCTGGATGAGTATGTGGCTGAACTGAAGAAAAGAAGTCACGGTCGCGGTGTGGTCAAGTTACGTCGGTTGCTTCATCTGAAACGCACTTATCCCGGGGAACCTTTTTTGAAAGCCATAACACAGGCGCTTAAATATGGACTTTTTGATTTGTCGCGTCTGGAAAACATTATTCTCGATTATATCGCGGGAGACTTTTTTGATCTATGAAAAAGAAAATTGAACAGTTACTCATTGATTTGAAGTTTAAAGGCATGCTGAAGGCTCTCGAAGAACAGTTGGCTTCGGCTGAAAAGAACGGTTTTTCCATTCACGAGGTCATCTACAATCTCCTGGCTGAGGAATTACGTTTCCGGCAGGAGCGCAGCATGATCTATCGGGTCCAGATTGCAAAGCTTCCATGGGAATGGACCCTCAACTCCTTTCCGTTTGATCTTCAGCCGGGAATACAGAAGAGCCGGATCATGACGTTGTCCGGCCTTGACTTTATCAGCCGAAGAGAAAACATCGTGTTCCATGGAAAAACCGGCGTCGGCAAAACGGGATTGGCCGTGGGGATCCTTCGTCAAGCCATTATTGCCGGGTACCGGGGGCGTTTTTATAATGTTCAGGATTTGCTGGATCAGCTCTATGCGTCTTTGGCAGATCGGTCCACCCCGAAACTCCTCAATGCCCTTTGCAGATATGACCTGCTTCTGCTCGATGAACTGGGATACCTGACCCTCAAAAAAGAGCAGATGAACGCCTTTTTTAAACTCATGAAAGATCGCTATGAAGCCGGTCGGTCCACAATTATTACGACCAATCTTCAACCTGAACAATGGTATTCGCTGCTTGAACCAAAGGACATGGTCGATGCCTTGCTGGATCGTCTCAACCATCGCTGCATCAACATTCATATTGATGGTCCTTCCCTCAGAAAATGAGATGTTCGCCAAAGGGCCGGTTTTGAGGTCTGAATATCACCGGTCTGTTTGAATCTCGTTACACGAATATCAGAAATTACCTTGTCTTGGAGCTTGAAATGAGAGGTGGAAAACGGGTAGGCGCCGGCCGAAGAAAGAAACCGGAACATTTGAGACGTGAACTGCTCACCATTCGTCTCCCCAAATGGATGATTCTACAGCTGAAAAAAAACGGGGAAATTGGATATTTGATTGAGGATCAATTGGCGAAGGGAGGCCTCCTGAATTTACCGGACGACTATGACATAGACAAATAGTTCCTCAATAAGCATTGCCCTTAACCGAAAAATCTAATCCCCTCTTCTCTGCCATCACCATATTGATGGTATCCTCATCACTGATTCTTCAACCAGAACGCTACGTGTCTCACCAGCATTTTTAAAATACCATCTGATATACTCTTTCATGCAACCTCTAACAAATTTACAAGAAAACCCTTCTAAAAGGAAAAGACCAGTGCGCAATATCTGGTTCCGTTTGGAGTAGCAAAACTGGTTCCATTTTGGTTAGCGCCCAAGATTTAGGAGAAAAAAGTCATGGCCAAAAAAGAGAACATCGCATCAGTACTGGCGTTTGAAAAGAAATTAGTGCCGTCAGATGGGCGGATGTATGGCACCACATGGGATCGGCGAAACGAGCAAGCTACGCCTTTGAAGCTGATTGAAAAGTCAGTCCGAGGAACAATCTCAAACAGACCGAATAAAAAAGATCAAGCAGCATTTGAAAAAGATCCTGCAAAACTCGATGCAAAAGTGGAAAATCCTAATTTGCAGACAGTTGATGTAAGTGCTTTGGGGACGGAACAAGATACACTGAAGCTACATTTCACATTAAAGGTTTTGGGGGGCGTTGTATATCCATCCGCCTGCAATAACGCTGCCTTTAACAAGAGTTACTACGCAGCAGCAAAAAACTATATAAGTGAAAGAAAATTTAGAGAGTTAGCAAAAAGATATGCAATAAACATCGCTAATGCACGTTTTTTATGGCGTAATCGAGTTGGCACTGAGAACATAGAAGTGCAGGTGGAAGCTTTAAACAAAGGATCTGAGAAGTTTTGGGTATTTGATTCAGCCAACTTCACTACAAAAAATTTTAATATTGATGATGAGCAAATAGAAACATTGGCGAAGCGTATTGCCGCAGCACTATCGAGTGATAATGATTTTTTGATGCTGGAAATCACTTGTTTCGCCAAAGTCGGAAAAGCGCAGGAAATCTATCCCAGCGAGGAATTGGTATTGGATAAGGGCAATAGCAAATCCAAAAAAAGTAAAATCCTGTATTCCGTTAACGACATTGCCGCAATGCACTCGCAAAAAATCGGCAACGCATTGCGCACTATCGATACTTGGTATCCCGACTTTGGTGATCCGGAAAACTCAGTAGGCCCTATTGCTGTTGAGCCTTATGGCGCAGTGACAAACCTTGGTAAAGCTTTCCGTCATCCTACAAAAGATAAAAAAGATTTCTACACTTTCTTTGATAAATTCGCACGAGGCGAGAAACTTGACCGCGTTGAGGATGAACACTACGTTATGGCTGTTCTGGTACGTGGTGGTGTATTCGGCAAAAGCGACAAATAAGGAGCGAGGATGAACTACTATCAAGAAATATCAGTGCTACCCAATGCGGATATAGGCCTGTATTTTCTTTGGCAAAAATTTTATCAACAGATTCACCTTGCTTTGGTTGAAAACAAAAGAGCAGATAACGCATCCGCAATTGGTTTGGCTTTTCCTGAATACGATGCCGGCAAATACTCTCTTGGTACAAAACTGCAACTGTTTGCAGAAGAAGAGAAATTGTTGGAGCAAATGTGCTGTGAAAGATGGCTTAAACGTCTCAGCGACTATCTCTATTTAAGCCACATCAAACCTGTGCCTGAAAAATTAGCGGGGCACGCTTGTTTCAAGCACATCAAACCTAAAGGCAACAAGGAGAATCTGGCAAGGCGCCGAGCCAAACGTAAAGGGGAAACATTGCAGCAGGCCCTGGTACATTATAAAGATTTTAAAAAACAACTCAGCAGTTTGCCTTATATTAATATGGTCAGCCAAACAAACGGTCAACGGTTTCGTTTGTTTATTGAAAGACGGATAATGGAGCAGCCGCAAGCAGGCCTGTATTCCTGTTATGGGTTGAGCAATACAACCACAGTGCCGCTGTTTTAACCTAAAAATAGTATTTCCCTAAAAACATATTGTTTTCAAGCATTTGCAATTGGGATGATTTTTTTGGTTTTTTGGATCAATTTCTTTTAAGTTTACGTTGTCGCATAGTTTTTTCAAAAAATGTTACAGGTTGACCGCCGCACAGGCGGCTTAGAAAAGTCCGCCGGGTTATTCGAAACGTAGATATTCGGTTGACCGCCGCACAGGCGGCTTAGAAAAGTCCGCCGGGTTATTCGAAACGTAGATATTCGGTTGACCGCCGCACAGGCGGCTTAGAAAAGGCTGAAAATATGGTCGGCTTCTCCGTAATTGTTGACCGCCGCACAGGCGGCTTAGAAAATATATGGGATTGACTGAGTGTTTTTGGCATGTGTTGACCGCCGCACAGGCGGCTTAGAAATGATGAAATAACCGTTCCTGTTTCTCAAGAAAGTTGACCGCCGCACAGGCGGCTTAGAAAGCGCGAATTTGAATACTGCGAGGGGCAATAATGTGTTGACCGCCGCACAGGCGGCTTAGAAATGACGTTCGGGCCGGGTGAGTCCCGGCATCTGGTTGACCGCCGCACAGGCGGCTTAGAAAAATATTTACATGCTGATACAGCATCGTTCAAAGTTGACCGCCGCACAGGCGGCTTAGAAAAGTCGCTGAACTCGGACGCAAAGGTCACCGGAGTTGACCGCCGCACAGGCGGCTTAGAAATCATATGAATGACCTGTAGGCTCACTTGCGTAGTTGACCGCCGCACAGGCGGCTTAGAAACGGGCCTTTTGTAATCTATATAAAATCAAATTGTTGACCGCCGCACAGGCGGCTTAGAAATGGTCCGGCCAGGGGCCCCAGGCCCGTATCTCGGTTGACCGCCGCACAGGCGGCTTAGAAATGTATGATTACGTTTGGGAACTGGCGAAATTGGTTGACCGCCGCACAGGCGGCTTAGAAATTCCGGTTACAAAGTTGATGCCGGTTTCAACTGTTGACCGCCGCACAGGCGGCTTAGAAAGTAAAACCGAATCCACGGCATCCTGCTCTTGTGTTGACCGCCGCACAGGCGGCTTAGAAACCAGCGTTGCTGTAATCCCGGTCTTGCATCTTTGTTGACCGCCGCACAGGCGGCTTAGAAAAGATAATGGATCACCAACAAATTCAAGTTTTAGTTGACCGCCGCACAGGCGGCTTAGAAAAACCCATCGACATCCGAAGCCGCAAAGTCGCTGTTGACCGCCGCACAGGCGGCTTAGAAACACCACCGGAAACCGACGAAGGCATGAACGTCGTTGACCGCCGCACAGGCGGCTTAGAAATTGCCAATTCTGCAGGACTCATCTTTGCGATTGTTGACCGCCGCACAGGCGGCTTAGAAACAAAATCCTGAGCCCGCGTGCGGACTGCGTGTGTTGACCGCCGCACAGGCGGCTTAGAAATGATACCGACCCATATTTTGGGGTTGATGTGGGTTGACCGCCGCACAGGCGGCTTAGAAAAGTGTTCAGAGCGTTATTCGCATTACCGCCAAGTTGACCGCCGCACAGGCGGCTTAGAAACTAAATGGAGATATGGGCAATCGGGATTTCATCGACGATCTTGAACCCGATTACGTGGTGGAAGAGGACCTGGTAAAATACGCTTATCAGCCAACCTATATTCTCGGGAGCGTGGGGGATATTGTTAAGGAAAGGCTTGCAATAAAAGGGTAAAGCAGTATACTTGTTCCGGGGAAAATAGCCAATTGATGGAGGTCTTAAATGATATCGTTAAACAGAATTACTTTCAATGCCGACATCATGGGAGGAAAACCCTGTATTCGAGGTATGCGTGTGACTGTAGGAATGATTGTCGGGCTTATTGCCTCGGGGCACAGTAAAGAGAAAATCCTAAAACTGTATCCTTATCTGGAGGCGGAAGACATTGATGAGGCGCTTTCTTACGCTGCATGGCGTGTTGAAGAAATAGACGTCCCGCTCGTATCAGCATCAGGATGAAACTGCTGATAGATATGAACCTTTCCCCGACGTAGGTGTCTTTTTTGGAAGAAGCCGGATTGGAGGCAATTCATTGGTCTGATATCGGGCGGCCGGACGCTCCGAATTCCGAACTCCTGGCGTATGCGGGATACAATGGCTATATCGGGATATAGATAGCCGAATATTTAAAAAATGTTACAGTCATATTTCAGAAATTTGGCGTCATCGGACATCAGCGGAAGCCCATCTAAGAGAGCTTGGGAAATGATCATCCTGTCAAAAGGATCCTTATGGTGAAGCGGTAATTGACCCAGCAACATGGCGTGAGAGCCGGAAAAATTCAGGATCTCAATTCTCATTTTTTTCGCCATTTCAAGCGGATCAAAATCAATATCAATTTTTCCAATGGGATACTTAATCATCAACTCGCGATGCTCATGGATGATTACCATGGAACATCGCATTTATTTCTGCATCCTCATCCATGAAATCATCAGGTATTTCAATTTGCCCCGCCGGCAATCCAAGCTTACGCTTTTCCTTGGGTTTGTGCGGCGCCAATTCAACAAGCGGCAGATTATTTTTGGCAATGATCACTTCTTCTCTTGGCTGCGTGGCTTCATCTACTGATAGGCGCGTCCGTAAATTAAAGATGGCCTTATTTATAAATCAGATTCTTCAGCAATAACAATATCGTTCGGACCAACAGGTTATTTTGCGGGTGTTGGAAGTGCTTGAAAGGAAATGAATATCATGATAGGAATGCAGGCACAGTTTTAGCCATATTCGAAAAAACCAATAAATAATGGTGGTAAAAATGCCTTTTTATGAATTTGAAAATAGAAGCCCCCTGGTCGATTCCAGGGCCTTTGTGCATCCGGATGCCGTATTGATCGGCGATGTAAAAGTGGATGCGGAGTGTTATGTGGGCGCCGGCGCCGTGCTGCGGGGCGATATCGGGTCCATTAGGATTGGGAAAGGCTCCAATGTTCAGGATAACTGCGTATTCCATACCTTCCCCGATACCGCCGTCATCCTTCACCCGAATGTACACGTCGGGCACGGCGCTATTCTGCACGGGTGTGAGATCAACTCTTATGTGCTGGTGGGAATGGGCGCCATCGTCAGTGATAACGTGATCATTCACTCAGAGTGTCTAGTCGGGGCCGGGAGTTTCGTCCCTTTCAAAATGGAAATTCCATCCCACAGCGTGGTCATGGGATCCCCCGCCCGGGTGGTAAAGGAGACGAGTCCTGCCCAATTAGAACAGATCCAGGACGGCCTTTCCACTTATCAAGACTTGGCCCGGCGATATTTGAAGTCTTTTAAATCCATGTGAGGATCGATGACGGGAGTTTGATTTTGAAGACCATTGCCTTTTACAGCACCAACAACAAATCAGAACGCGCTAATTTCGAGACGGCCCTCATGAACGGTCTGGCTTCTCATTACGGCCTTTACATGATGAAGAGAGACGATATCCCCAGGTTATCCCCGGAAACCCTGAAAGCCATGAAGGGTAAGCCCTATGCCCGGATTGCCTTTGAGGTCCTGAACCCGTTTCTGGGCGCAGAGGTGGCGGAAAAAGACCTGCAAGCCATGCTGGACGACGCCTATGACGACAGCATTATCCCCACCACCATGCAGCACCTGACCGGCCGAACCCACATCATGTGGCTTACTCACGGGCCCACCTACTCCTTCAAGGATTACGCAGCCCGGTTTTTCGGTCGAATGCTCAATTATTTTTTGAAGCGGTCCGGGCTCAAACGGGTGGTGGCAGTGGCCACCAGCGGGGACACGGGAGGGGCCGTGGCTGATGCCCTTCATGGACTGGACAGCGTGGACAACCTCGTGTTTTTCCCCAAAGGATCCATCACCGAACGGCAGCGGCGGCAGATGACCACGCTTGGAGGGAATGTGTATGCCTTTGAGGTAAATGGGGATTTCGATGTGTGCCAGGCCCTGGCCAAGCGTCTTCTGGGAGATAAACCCTTTGCAAAAGATATCTTTGACGATGAGGATCGCTTTACCTCCGCCAACAGCATCAGCGTGGGCCGGCTGCTGCCCCAGGCGGTTTATCCGTTTTTTGCCTATTCCCGGGTGGCGGCATATGATGAGCCCATGATTGCAAGCGTTCCTTCGGGAAATTTCGGGGACATGATGGGAACGGTGCTGGCCCGGGAAATGGGACTGCCCATTTCCCGGATTATCTGCGGGGTCAATGAGAACGATGAATTCCCCGAGTTTCTGAAAAATGACGCCTACGTGGTGAAGCCTTCACGGAAATCCCCATCTTCCGCCATGATCGTTTCCAACCCCAGCAATTTCGCCAGGCTCATTGATCTTTATGGCGGCCATGTGTATGATAAGCGGGATGAAGCGGGCACGGTGATTCAGGAAGGGGTGATGGATATCCCGCCGGATCTTCGGACCATGCGAAAGGATTTCTGGTCCATGAGCGTGAACAATCCCGATCATTATACCGCCATACGGGAGGTTTACGAGCACGGCATCATGATGGAACCCCATGGGGCCGTGGGATGGCGCGCCCTGGACACATTCCTTGGGGGAAAGCACGACGCCCTGGCGGTCATATATGAAACCGCTGATCCGGGGAAATTCCCCGATGAGGTGCAAAAAGCCATCGGGGTGCTTCCAGAGGTGCCGGAAAGAATCGCGATGCAGGCGGCGCTGCCCGAAAGGATTTACACCATTGATGAACCACCCTTCACCCGGGAGGATGGTTCTCTTACCTTGAGTGAGCCCCAGTACCATAAAGCAAAAGAAATCATAAAGGATAGTTTCCTGATCTGATCTTTATCCTCCCGAAGAGCATTGAGGATCAAAAAGGACTGGTTAATTCAAAAGTAATCACATTGATCCAAACATTTGTCGCCGGTTTTGTCTTTGATAATCCCTTTTCCGCCTTTGGGACATTTAACGGCGCCTTTTCGATAAGGACATTGAACCCAACGAGGAAGCGCTAAATCATAGCTTCCACATTTTCTACAACGTATACCGTCGGCGGTTACTTCCAGATCGGGTCTATAACGTACGGTTCGGCATTTTCCACAGTAACGGTAGTCCAAATCCCTATCCATGTTCGTGCCGGTTGCGAGGAAATTATTTTCCGGATCTCGCTGAAAGGATTGGCCCGCAATCCCCACACCGGAATGCTCTCCAACGAATTTTGCATAATCATCAACTTGTTGATTATCATTTCCGTTTGACATGTTTTTACCCTGCCTTTCTTTGCTGTAAGATATCCCAATTATGGTAATTTGCCAGTATGGGTCCATTCAGCGGCGTATTCAGAAGCTTCATGTAAAGGTAACACTTAGAAAGGAGTAGAAAACTGATGTTACGTCCGTAGACGGCCTTGTCTTCGTCAAGACTGTCAAAATTGCCGCCGCCCTTTGAAATGATCAGATCCGCCTCTTTGTAAAGCGCCTGAACTTTCGGAGAACATCTTGATACCCGTGTTCCCGGAAACGGGCCGTCGATGCCATTTTCCAACACCGGTACGATGTCGTCCATTTTTACATCCCGGGCTTCCTGAAGGGTCACATCATTCAGGGTGGGCAAACTTCTCACCACAAAAACAATTTCAAAATCATAGATTTTTTTCAGGGTCGAAATCAGTAGTTTGTCCAATACAATCTCCCCGGCGTTGTCCCCGAAATAGACCATACGGCGTGTTTTATCCAGTTGGGCTTTGAATTGCTCAAAGCTTTTTTCGGGCAGGGGTTGTTCCACCTTTTCTCTGAATGTGGTCAGGAGGTGGGCAAAATCCATTGAAAGCATGATATCAATGGCATTCCCCGTGATGGCCAGCTTGACAGCCATTTTCAGAGGGTCTTCCGCTTCCCGCACCATTGTTTCAAAGATTTCATACCGGTCCAGCAGATACCGGTTTAATCCCGCTTTTTCTTTTTTTAGCGGGTCGTTGTCGCCCAGCATGTCATATGTCTTCTTCATAACTTCTTCGATAACGGCGGGGCTGGTGACATCCCAGTCCCCCCCCCTTAAAGGAGGCATCTGAAGGATATCGTTGAACAGTGTGTTTACTTCTGAATCGCCCAGGCTTGTTTTACGAATAAACCCCAGACACATTTTGAGGATGCAGGGAACGCAATCCGGTCCAATTTTCATCTCTCTAGCTCCTGTTACTGGATGACTCCATTTTGAAGACTGAAAAGTCGAGCATAGCCATTCAGACCGGAGGGGTCAAGTTTTCGTTGGGAAGAGAGGTTTGCGCTGTACCGTTTTTGTGCCGTACCGGGGGTGTTCTGGGCCCCAAAAAAACGCGGGCGCGAGGTCTGAGAGGGCGACATGGCAGCAGAATATTATGGTTTCCAAAGACATACCCCAAAAACCCGATAATTGGACATGCTAATCCCTTTAAATTTAAATTAAATCATTTATTTATAACTATTTTAAATAAATTGGATTAGGCGGCTCTGGCTATTGGCCGTACAAGGGAGCGCATTTGCTCAATACGGCCAGCCCTTACATGACCAAGGGCCATTGCCATCATTACGGCGGTGGCCAAGCAAACTCTTGTTTGCATTTTGGCTTGGCCGCGTATGTAATGTTTCTCAAAACCAAAATCATTATCGATCCGACTGTTGATTCTCTCCAAAGAAGAACGCCGATTATACGCTCGGTCCCAACCCTGCGTACCATAGGGAATGGGTGTGAAGATTCGCCGATCTTCCTCAGTGATATTTATTCTGACAATTCGCCCATAATCTCCGGGATTAACTTGCCCCGCAGATGAACACTCTCCACATCCTTCACAGGAAAAGCCGTTTGCAGCTGCGGGACAACGATATTTCAGGGTATTGCGATTTTTTTCAAAGCCACAAAAAGCCATGTCCCGCTGTTCTCCAGTAGCCGGACAAATACAATGGACTGTCCCTTTCTCAGTATACACAATGGTATCTGCCCGGTCAGGATAAAGAGGTCGTGTGATCGGTTTTGCAGGATCGTATCCCGGCTCATTCTTTTCATCTCTCCACAGTTCACGGGTATCAATGCCGGGCCGAATCCCATATTCATCCAACAGCTGAGCCTTAGTTTTGCCGGAATCCAAACCACGGTCCGCCACAAAATCATCACAGCGCTCGCCAAGCTGCGGTGTTTCCTCAAAAATTTCTTTGATCATGCTTCGCAGTTCCTTGTGTTCCGAATGCGAGGCAGGTGTTACATGAACTGCCACCGGAATTTCATATAGGGTATCAGCGATCAAATGAAGGCCATATCCAAACCAGCTTTTTACTTTTGTCCACTGCTTTCCGGTTTTACTGTCTGTCCCTTTCGTTTCATGCTTGCCCCAATCTGCATCCGTATCGGAGGTTTCACCGGTTTTCCGGCTTTCTTGTCCCGTACTATAACTGTTGATAGCCTTGCCGTCATACCCTAAATGACAACCAAAATCAGGGAGTTCTGTCATTAAGGATTCTCGAAGCCCACGCACCATGCCGCTGACCATATTACCATATTCTTCCAGTTCTATGACGCTCCTTAAAAATCTTGAGAAATTCCAACTACCTGGAACCAAAAAATATGCATTTCCGCTCTCAGACCGTATGATTTCCATTCGGCCCGTTTCCTCATTGCGTCTCAGTTCAGCTACCGGTTTTTTTTGCCTCGGCAGAATATCAAATCCGCATGCCTCTAATAACGCCGGATTCCTGGACAATTCGCGAATCAAAGATTCAATGGATGCATGCTGGAACACGACTCCCGCAATAAGCGCGTTCCACATTGCGCGTATCGGAAAATCATCTCTCCCATTGCCGCGACGCTTTTCAAGTGCCGCTACAATATTCTCATCAGGCAGATTATCGCGCACCAGATAGAAACGGTCCAAATCCGAGCGTGCTTCGACATCATTCCACGAAAAAAGAAACGGACTCACTGCTGCCAAGTTTCGGCCTCCATCAAATATTTAAAGAAACACTCTATCCTGTTATCTGATGAAGGCATTGTACAATATTTTGTATTAAAATCAAGGTATTCCGACAAGTTCTTTCGCTTGGGGTGAAAAAATGGAAAATTCCGACTCGATCTAGCTAAGTGCTTGATTTCAGGATGCCCACCCATCTTTTTTTTGGGGTAATGTTTTTTTGACACTGCCAAATCCCTCCAGGATACCAGAGACTTAAGCACAGCGCAAACCCCTCGGGAAGAGTTTTAAATATCGGGCTGGATATATTTTTCACCGGACCATGGGTGCTTCTTGACATCTTTGATAGATTTGGTTCATATTGCTCGGGAAAATGGATGCAGGGATTCAGTCAGCCGGGGGAATCTTGAATTAACCCATTGAACCGGTAGGAAAGGGAAACTTCATGGCGCCTAAAAAACGGCGGAAAAAGAGTAAATCTAAAAAAGCAAAGTCAACCCGTCAGGGGACTCCGGAAAAGGCCTTGGTGAATCAGGAAAATAAGCAGAATTCCAGGGATACCGGTCCTGATTATGACGAGATTGCCGTTGAAATTCGGCGGCTTGTTCTGGAGGGAAAAAGCAAAACAGCCCTTAGCCGGGCCAAGGAGATTCATAAGCATCTCGAAACTGAAAAATCCGAAGACCTTTTGAAAGAAACCTATATCGCCAGAATTCTGGAAATGGCCCAGAAAGGCTATATGACGGAGGCCGCATCGCTCCTGGATATGGTTCGTGGGAAATATGATTTTCCCGATGAGATCATGATGGAAATCGGCGCCCTTGTTTCAGTCCGGAGTGGGCAGATGGATGAACTCCTGGTGTCGTTGAATGATCCATCTATGGCCCCGGAATCGCGAAAGGCCATCGAGAAAGCCATCAGGAATGAAGTGACGGATTTGAAAGCCCTGGCCCATTGCGAGACCCTCTCAGAGGATCATTCCCTGCGAAAAGAGGCTGGTTTGCTGTTCAGCGCTTTTGACGCCGTCACTCGCGGAAATGTTAAAGACGAAGACGTTACCCTGCCGGGCATTTCCCGCAAAAGCCCGCTGGCGCCGTGGAAAATGCTGATCAAGGGGATTGATGCCTTTTATCGGTTTGATGATGAATTGTGCGTGAAATGCCTTGATGCCGTGGACCCGGCCTCGGCCCCCGCTCGAGTGGTTCCCGCGGTACGGGCCATGCTTTCTGAAAATGATGCCAAAAAAAGTCTTGGGAAAAAAGAATTGGCGTTCATGGCACAGGTGAGGGGCAACGAGACCCAATTGGAGCGGGCATTTCGAAACCTTGACGGGGTTATGGCGCAAGAGCCCTCTCGCGGCTTTTCCAAAGATATCCGGAAGGCGATTTGGGCCTGTGAAAAATTTCGACCGGAACTGCTTGAAAAATTGAAACAACACATCTCCGTTGGGTTCAAGATGATTGACTATGTCCGGGAAAATGTGAATGAGGCCATGGGGGGTGCGCCGGTGAAAAATGCCGAATACTGGCGGCTTTACGCCCGTGCAAAGGAAGTTGAAGGTGAATATATTCTGGCCTCCGCCCTTTGGAGTGAATTTTTAATTCATGCCATACATGAGGGCTTGTTTTCTGCCGACGGTATTGAATTGTCGGCGGTATATCTGCACATGGCCGATTTGCTGGCGGGTGTGCCGGAATATGATTTTAAAGAGGACCTCAGAGATTTCAAACGAAGTTTCGAGGGATTTGAGGCGGATTATGAACAACAGCCGGAATCCGTTCTGAAAGCGGTTCGAAGAGCAAAGCGACCCAAAAGAGATCCCTTTTTTTTGAATCCCGAGAAATTGCATAAAATGGCCTGTGATGTGGATCCCACCTCTGAAAACTTCTCGAAATGGCTGGCGTTAATAGAGAATAAGTATTCCTCCTGGAAAAAATCGGACCCGGTCGCACTTGCCTGGCATGAGGCTGTTCCCAATGACGTTCGTCCGCTTCTCTACCTGACCCGATCCGCTGAAAAAAGAAATGCCTTCCAGAAATCCATGGGATACTTAAACGAGGCCGAAGCACTGGATGGCTTGAGTTCCGAGGTGAAAAATGCGCGAAGACGCCTGCTGGTTTCCACTGCCGTTCGGCATTTAAAGCAGAAAAAAATACATTTGGCGGAAAAAGACGTTATGGAGATGGAAAAGCTCCCCCAGTTTTCCGAGGGAGACCGGCCGGCATTCGTCGAAGCAATGAAATGCATAAGCGCCATGATCAACGGCGCCGCATCGCGGCGGGACGAATGCCATGAACGGGTGGTTCAGATCCTGGAAGATCGGATTTCCGCAAACATGATTCTGGATGGATTAATCCGGGTTTGCGGGACTTCCAAACAGGAGAAGCGTTTTCGTGGGAAAAAAGAGGCTGTGGATGCAACTGGCGAAAAACTATTCGGGGCCGTGGCAAGGGGGTGTCGGCTGGGTCGCGACATGGGGATTTCCGTCTTCATTCTCCCGGATTACAGCAATCGGATCATGACGTTTCTTGGAACGGCTGGAAATTCGGTGGATGCGGTTTCCCTTGGCGCCGTTGCCGAGGCCGCGTTGCTGAATGCGCAATTGCCCCTTGCTTATGCGGTTTCCGGGGCCGGTCTTAAGAGGCGAGATGCATCTTTAGCCCGGTTTCTACTGCTTCGGGCCCGATCCTTTCCCGAGTGGGCGCCCAAACGAAGAAACGACTGTATTGATGCCGCCCTTGCCTTTGCCCGTCGGGAAAGGGACATGCCCCTGATTGACGAGGCCTTGGAATTGCGCCGGCGCAGAGGGGGCGCCTTCAGCTTTTTCTCCCCATTCGCTGATCTGGATGGGGATCCGTCCATGGATACGGATCAAGCGGATGACATTCTCAAATACGAAATTGAGGACAATAAATTTCCCTCCCGGGCTTCCAGTAAAAACATGGGGTTGCCCCTGGGATTCTGGGATGAGGAAGATGATGATGACGACGATTGGGATGATGACGATGACGATTGGGATGATGAGTTCCCGGATAAGGATCTTCAAGGCTTGTTAGCCGGGGTTTTCCCTGAAATGCTCTCGGATGAACTGGGGAACGACATTCCCCCGGAAGCGATGTCGATCTTGTTTGAAATCGCCATGAAATACACGGACGCCAACGGCGACATGCCGGATCCGGAAGTGATTTTCAAAAAAAATCCCAAACTGATGCAACGTTTCTTAGATGCCATGGGGCCTTCCTTTTATGATGGCCTTTTCGAGGAATTCATAAAAGGTGAATCCCATGGGAGTCCCGGGCGAAAGAAAAAACAAAAAGGCAAAGGCCGGAAAAGGTGAAATCAAATGACGACAACGGTTGATGCGGAGCGTTTGGAACGGGATCCCCGGAAAATTCTCGGAATATCGGCGGATGCGGGGGAAGAAGATATTCGCCGGGCGTATCTGGAAAAGATCAAAATGTATCCCCCCGATCGCGCTCCGGAAACATTTGAAAGAATTCGAGATGCCTATGCGCTTCTGCGGGATCCGAGAAAGCGAATGCGGCTGTTTTTGAGCAGTGTAGATCCAAAAGCGCCGTTGGTTTCCCTGCTTGACGGTCTGAAAGAAAAACGGGAATTCGTGGGTCCGGAACCGTGGCTTGAGATAATGCGGTAACGAACCGCTAACGCGGCATAGCCGCAGTTTTAAGTTTTAAGTTTTAGGTTTTAAGTTCCTGCGCCATCATTTTCTTGTTTTTTGTAACAGAAAACCAGACGATAAGGCACTAAAAGGGTTAACAATGGATATTTTACAGAAGTTCAAGGCCAGGCATAAACAGGAAGACCCGGCCCGGGAGAAAATCCTGCAACGGTTTGAAGCGTGGCTGGATGAGGTGCTTGAACCTGAGGCGCCCCTGGAAGGAATCGATGAGCAATTGCTGAAGGAACTGGAAGACACAGGCGAATTATCTTCCAGGACCTCGGACGAAGACGATGATCTATATTCCACCTGGTCCGCCATGACGGCCCTGACCCAGGAGGTGCGATTGCAGGGAAGGGCCTTCAAGGATTTGACCCTGAAGATCGAACCCCTTGGGAACCTGGTGGACGCCGTTGAGGGTATCAGTGCCACAACCCGGGAGGCCGTAATCGACTCCCGACAGTTGGCGGAGCAGGCCCGAGACCTTTTCACCAGGCATGAAGCGCAGGTGCGACAGGATGCCCGTGCCCGTTCCCGGGCCGAATTCCTGGATCTGTTTCTGGATGTTCGGGATCGGCTCAACATCGGCCTGGAGTCGGTCATTGAAACACGGCAAAAAATGGAGGAAAAGCCTGAGGACCATTGGTTTGGGAAATGGAGGGGGGGAGGGAAATCACGGCAAAAGGAATTCCTGGAGATGGCGACATCCCTGAAAAAAGGCTACGAACTGGGCCTGGAGAGACTGGATGAAACGTTGTTGCAGCATGACTTGAGCGAGATTTCCTGTCGGGGAGAATTGTTCGACCCCCAAACCATGACCGCCGTGGACGCGGAAGAGCGGGACGATATGCCCGACGGCACGGTTATTGATGTGTATCGAACCGGATATGTCATGGGAGGCGAGGTGTATCGACCGGCTCAGGTAAAGGTTTCCCGCATGCCGAAAGACGCCGAATAATCGAAATGGAGGATTTAACATTGAACACGCATGAAACCATCGTAGGCATTGATCTGGGCACCACCAACTCGGAGATCAGCGCCTTTTTTGAGAACAAGGTGCAGATGATCGGATCCGGAAAATCAAAAATGCTCCCCTCCTGTGTGGGGCTGTCCACTTCGGGAGAACTGCTGGTGGGGGTGCCCGCCAGAAATCAGCAACTGCTCTATCCCGAACTCACCATTCGAAGCATCAAGCGAAAAATGGGCAGTGAAGAGACCGTGACCCTGGGGGACAAAACCTTTACCCCCCAGGAGATTTCCGCCATCATCCTGAGAGAATTGGCGGGATGGGCGCAAAAAAAGCTCGGATTTCCCGTTAAAAAAGCCGTGATATCCGTTCCCGCCTATTTTTCCGATGCTCAGCGAAATGCCACCCGGGAAGCCGGCGCCCTGGCGGGCCTCGAGGTGGTGCGAATCCTCAATGAACCGACCGCCGCCAGCCTGGCTTACGGCTATGGTTCGGATGAGAGACGAACGGTGATGATCTATGATCTGGGGGGCGGCACCTTTGATGTGTCCATTGTAACCCTTGAGCAAGATGTTACCGAAGTATTGTCAAGCCATGGAGACAACCGCCTGGGCGGGGATGATTTTGATCAGTTGCTCGTAAATCGCCTTCTGGAAGAATTTCAAAAAGCGCACAACATTGATTTAGCGCACGGTTTTCCCGCCTCCCTGGCACGACTGTGGCGGGCAGCCGAGGATGTGAAAAAACGGTTGAGTTTCGAACCTTATGTCAAGGTGAGAGAAGAAGCGCTGGCCGACCGAAATGGTACGCCCCTCCACCTGGAAATGGAAATCTCCCGGGAAGAATTCGAGGAAATGATCCGGCCTCACATTGAAACCACTCTCGATTGCGTGTCCAAGGCCATGGCGGATGCAGGGAAACAGACGGGCGACCTGGACGCCATCCTCCTGGTGGGCGGCTCCACGCGCATCCCCATGGTGATGCAGGTACTTGAGGAACGTGCGGGCATCAGGCCCCGCCACGACGTACACCCGGACCTGTGTGTTGCTTTGGGGGCCGGGGTACTCGCGTCCCGGCTGTCCGGACATGATGTGGAACGGGTCCTGGTGGATGTGACCCCCTACTCCTTTGGCCCTTCATACCTTGGAGAACGCGACGGCATGCCCTATCCCCATTGTTACCGTCCCATTATCCGGTCCAATACGGCGCTTCCGGTGACCCGCACGGAAAAATATTATACCGCATCCCCCTACCAGAAAGCAGTGGAGTTCGACATCTTTCAGGGAGAGGATACTGATGCCATGAAAAATATTCCCCTGGGCCACTTTCTGGTGGAAGGGCTTAAGCCCGTACCGGACCCTAATCTGGTGCTGTGCAAAATGAGCCTGGATATTGACGGCATCCTTCAAGTAACCGCCATTGAGAAAGAAACCGGAAAATCCAAGCAGGTGACCATTGACAACGCTCTGAAGCCCAAGAGTGAACCGGAGATTCAGGAGGCCAGGAATCGTCTCAAGGACCTGTTTGATGCCCGCTCCCTGGATTTTGATTCCCTTTCCGATGACGACTTCCCATTCGGCGATGATGACTTTTCCGGAAGCGACGTGATCGATATTCCCGTGAACCGCAGCGCGGAAGCATCGGAGATTTCCGAGGATGCCGAAAAAGAGGGATCTCTCGATGCTCAGGTGGAAAGTAAGGCCAGGAAACTGCTGGATCGTTCCCGAAAACTGCTCGACGTCATGCATGACGACGACAAGGAGGAGGCCATTGATCTGCACGAGCAAATGGAAATGGCCCTGGTTTCCGGGGATGCGGCCGGACTGGCCGAGGCGTCCAAAGAATTGAACGAGTTGTTGTTTTTTGTGGAGGGTAAATAGTGACTCCCGTAAAACCGTTTCGGTGCCCGGTTTGTCGGGCTAAATTCCGGGCGACCCGGGAATGCTCCCGATGCGGCGCCGATCTTTCAAAACTGATGCAACTGGCGGCAATGTCCCGGATTTGCCGCCGGGAAGCCCGGAAAGCCGTTCAAGACCATGAATTCAAGAACGCCCATGATTTTGCAAAAAAAGCCCAAAGATTGCATGAAACGGAAAATGGTCACAGGCTTTTGCTGTTGACTACTTGGCTGAACTCTCCCGGACCTTTTTGGAGTTGACCGCCAATCGTCATTTCGCCTTCAGGATGGAATGCTCAAAGAACGGATTGACCCGCCCATTCAAGAACTTTCCGGGTCCGCTTACAAACAGACGTTTGCATCCCCGTGTGGAAACGTTATCATAACGACTACCCCAAAAAAATTGTGGCTAAAGTATTTGCCGAAAATCGCCGATACATAAAATCAGCATTGGAAATCCGCCTCCTCGCGGGGGGGGCTCGAAGACGGGAAAGACACAAGCCGAATTGGGGGCAGCGTCCGCAACGAGGCTCTTCACCTTATTTGCTTAAAAACATTACGGAAAAGCCTAACCGGAGGGTGCAACATGGGGAACAGAATGTCAAAACAATCGCGTTTTGGAATATCCGTCAGAACTTCTGTCATCAGCGGATTGACAGTCCTCATTTTGCTATCGATCAGCAGCGTCATATTTCTTAAACTTGAGCTCGGGTTGGTCGACTACTTGATCGGTGAACATATCCGAAGTGTCGAAACCGCCATTGATGAACAGGCCGGGACTCAAAAAGCGGACCTGAGCGAAAGCATGAAAGTGAACGCCGAAATATGTGGCGGGATCGCTTCGAATTTTCTTTACAATTTCGACGAAGACGGCCTTGCCAAGGCACTCTCTCCTTATATGAAACTGCCGGCTATCCGCGCCATAAGGGTCGTGGATAATAAAGAAAAACCTTTCCTGGCCATCTGGAAAACACCGGAAATTCAGACCGGCAAGACCTTGCCGGACAGTTTGAACTTAAATCAGGATCTAGTGTGGGGCGCAGATTCAATTTTGGAAAAGGAAAACGTAGGGAAAGTACGCATCTTTTTCACCGATGCCTTGCTCAATCAAGAGATTCTAAAGAGCAAAGTATCGATCAAAAAAGAAATTACGGCTTTTCAGGCAACAGCGGATAAAAGTTTCCGGAAAGCCCTGATCGGTCAAGTCGGCGTCACCCTCGGGGTGGTCCTGGCATTGGTCATTACCATCAGCCTGTGTCTTAGGATTATCGCCATTAATCCGTTGAATCGCATCATCGAGGGATTGCGGGAAGCCGCTGAGCAGGTAGCTGCCGCCTCCGCCCAAGTCTCTTCTTTCAGTCAGGACATGGCACAAGGGGCTTCTGAACAGGCTTCAGGCATCGAGGAAACAAGTGCAACCTTGGAAGAGATCTCCTCCATGACCCGGCAAAACGCCCAACACGCATCTCAGGTCAATCAAATCATGACAACGGAATCGTCTGAGAATTTCAATAAAATAAAAGCGCAAATGGATAAGATGAAAACGGCCATTGCAGCTACCGTGGAATCAAGCCGGGAAACAGCAAAAATCATCAAGACCATTGATGAGATTGCCTTCCAGACCAATCTGCTGGCGCTGAACGCAGCGGTGGAGGCCGCCAGGGCTGGAGAGGCAGGAGCAGGGTTCGCCGTGGTTGCGGACGAAGTCAGAAACCTGGCCATGAGAGCGGCCAAAGCCGCCAAAACCACAAGCGAGCTCATCGAGAATTCAGGTGCGAAAATTGAGGAGACCAGCCACCTGAACGCCCAGATGGTGGAAGTGATGGATCAGAACAGTACCATTGCCGAAAGAGTCACTGTGTTGGTGGGAGAAATTGCAAGCGCATCTCAAGATCAGGCCCAGGGCATTGAACAAGTAAATCTGGCAGTCACGGAAATGGAAAGGGTCACCCAGAGCAGCGCAGCCGGGGCGGAACAATCCGCTGCCGCCTCCGAGGAAATGAACGCTCAGGCTGAAGAAATGCAGGCCTTTGTGGGTAATCTTGGCGCTATTGTGGGAGGAACGGGAAGGCGCGCCGCCAAAACCGGTGACACACATTTCTCGGAAGAGGCGTATCCGGAGGAAAGGGAAAGGAGGGAGTTTGCAGTTGCCATTGCAGCGCCAAAACCGTCGGTGAAAAAAGGATGATGGATGGAATTTGACAACACTTGATTTAAAAAAGGAGGACGATGATGATGAGAACTTGTGAACGAATTTCCCGACAGATCCACTGGAACAAACTGCCGGCCATAGTGACCCTAACCATTGCATCCATGATGCTCTTGGTTTACGTGGTTTCCCCTGTGAAAGCAGCGGACATGAAGGCAAGCCTGGCAAACATGCCTGTTTATGCGGAAAGCACGGATAAGGGGGTTCTTGTGGATCTGGTTAAGGCCATAGCCCGGACATCGGGTAAGGATATCGCAATCCAGGTGGTCCCCTTTAACAAATCAATGCATGATGTGATGGACGGCAACGCAGATTTTCACATGCCCCTCATTAAGCCTGAAAACGTCGACGAAACCAAATTGAATTACGCAAATTCAAAAGAAACGATTTTTCATGTGAGTTTTGTACTCTACACCAACAAGAACAAACCCATCGACAAAGGTAAGCTGAAAGATTATCGGGTCGAAACCGATCTTGCACATGTCAAGTATTTCGATTTCCCGGTCAAGGGTTCCACTCGAATTGACAGCAGCCTCAAGAAAGTGAATGCGGGAAGAATCGACGGGTTTATATTTGCGGATTTCGCCTCGGACCCCATCGTCAAGAAGGAAGGGATGAAGAATATCCACCGGGAGCTGTACAAGGTCTTTGACGTCAAGATCATCCTCCCAAAAGGGGAAAAGGGGCAAGTCACAGACGCCTTTCTTACAGAAACCATCGAAAAGATGCGCGCCGACGGTACTTTTGATAAGATCATGTCTCCCATTGATCAACCTTACGACAATTGGCAGCCTTGATCCGTTTTTTCTGTATAGATTAGCCATGAACAGCGCCTGTAACTCAATGCGTCACAGGCGCTGTGTTATAATGATGTCTTCGTGTTTACCTTACCTTCAGGGGGGGCTTCTTCTTTTTGACATTTTCTGATTATAACGGATTTGGGGGAACCCGCATAACTGCCTAAACTTGGCCCATCATCGCTCCCACCCAAAATTCCACCGCATGGTGAACTGAACGCGGTGATCCTGCCCCGTGGTACTGCCGTCCACCGCCGTAGGGTTGGTCACGGTGCGGTGACCGAACATGTATTCCAAACCCACATCAAAGGGAGGCCATGGGCTCCAAACCAGGTTCATGGATGCATATTGGGTCTGTTTGTAGGTTCCCGCACCGGCAGGGTTGGGCAACAGGTCGAAATCGCTGTCCAAACGCACAATACCATAGGTGGCCGATGACCGAAGGGATTTAGACCACCAATGCTGATAGGCGCCCCAGGCGCCGAAAGCCGAAATAGCCCTGAGGGTAGCGTTGGCGGGGGATACGGGGGCCGCATCCAGTCCCAGACCGGCCGTATCCTGGATATAAGCCCCGAGGGCATCCCCATATTCAAGACCCCAGATAAAGTTATCGTTCCCCCAGGTATCGATGCCGCCGCTGAAGGCCACGCCCCAACCGTCTATGGATTGGTCGTAGCCCGTACCCTCGGCTTTGAGGCGACGGTAGAGTCCGGCCAACTCCATATGGGCCCAATCGGGCTCGTAGGAAAATTTTCCAATGACCGCCGGAAACTGGTCCACGGAAGCGACGCCCGCGGGCAGGGTCATGTCTCCCTCGGCATCCTCCGCGCCCACGGTAAAAAAGAATTCTCGATTCTCCGAACCCGGGCTCAGCGGAATCTTCAGGCTTGCCTGGGTAAAGCGATTTTCCGGGGCCGCATTAGGGCCCTCAAAATCCAGGGTACTCGGGATGGCGGCCTGGTTGATCCAAATGGTATAATCCAGGCCCGCCTTGAGCCAACCCCATTGGCCGTAGGCCTTGTAAATCTGAAATTCCGGTTCCGTGGTGGAACCCATGAGGTTCACATCCGCATAAACCTTGAAAGGTCCCCACGGCGTGTCGGTCTCGGCCCACCCGCTGAGATAACTCTGATTGGGGCTGAAAGCGGTGCGGTTGGCAATGTCCGCGGCGGGTCCACCCACGGGAATATTCGCCGTAATGAACTCCCGGGCCTGGCCATCGCCGGGTTTGAGTCCCAAGGCCTTGAAATCATGGATCACGTCCGCCTGGATAGCGCCGGCGATACCCACCCTGACCTTATGCCCCCCAATATCAAGAGGCGCCGGGGGGTTAACCCCCATTTCTTTCGGATCGACGGGCGCCTCAGCCGTTGCCTTCTTCACAGGTTCAGAAATTACAGGCCTCATTGTAGCGAAGTCCGCCGCTGCCCTGGGTTCCACCCGGCCCGCCTCAAGATGCTGTATCCGTTTCCGGAGTTCCAGCACCATCTGTTTAAGCGCTTGGATTTCATCCTGCATGGCGCTGTTTGAAATCTCGGCGCCTTGGGCCGGCGTCATAAATCCTGCCAACATAACGGATATCACAAACACCCATCGAAAAATTCTGATATTCATTTACACTGCTCCCTCAAGAGTTATCGGCCATTTCCCATTTGGGTTCCGTTCGGTCCTTACTCACAATAGGGCATAAAATTCTTCCATGTTTGATCAGATCGACTTGAAGGGGTTTTAACGGATCAAAAATTTGTTTATTCCCACTCGATAGTACTCGGTGGTTTGGAAGAGATATCGTAAACGACCCGGTTCACCCCCTTGACGCTGTTGATAATCCGGTTGGAAATTCTACCCATAACCTCGTAGGGAATCTTTGACCAGTCGGCGGTCATGGCATCCAAGCTGTCCACAACACGCACGGCAATCACATGTTCATAGGTTCGCTCATCGCCCATGACGCCGACGGTGCGGATCGGAAGCAGCACCGCAAAAGACTGCCACACCTTTTCGTAAAGACCGGCCATTTTGATTTCATCCAGCACAATAACGTCCGCCGCCCGCAAAATTTCAAGCCTTTCGGCGTTAATCTCCCCCAGGATTCGAATGGCAAGACCGGGTCCCGGAAAGGGCTGACGCATAACCAGTTCTCTGGGAAGGCCCAGCTCGATACCCACTTCGCGCACCTCATCCTTGAAAAGTTCCCGCAGGGGTTCCACCAGTTTCAGTTTCATCACATCGGGCAGCCCCCCCACATTGTGGTGGCTCTTGATGGTGGCGGAAGGTCCTTTGAACGACACACTTTCAATGACGTCAGGATACAGGGTTCCCTGGGCCAGGTATTGAGCAGACCCCAATTCAGCCGCCTTTTTTTCAAAAACCTGGATAAACTCCCGACCAATAATCTTTCGCTTTTCTTCGGGGTCCGTAGTCCCTTTCAGACGACCCAGAAAAAGTTCCGACGCCTCCACCAGATGCAAATCAATGCCGTAGTACCCTTGAAATACCTCCACCACTTTTCGAGCCTCCCCTTTTCGGAGAAGTCCGTTGTCCACCAGGATACATGACAGGTTTTTCCCAATGGCTTCATGAAGAAGCACCGCGGTTACCGAGGAGTCCACACCCCCGGAAAGCCCGCAGATCACCCGTTCATTTCCAAGCTGTTCACGCAGGGACGCAACCGTCTCGCGGACAAAGGATGCCATGGTCCAGGACGGCCGGCACCCGCAGATATGAAATAGAAAATTGGCCAGAATTTTCGGGCCTTCGGGCGTATGGGCCACCTCCGGATGGAATTGCACGCCAAAAAACCGCCGCGATGCATCGGCCATTGCCGCCACGGGACTGTTCTTACTGCCGGCAAGGACCTCAAATCCCTCGGGCATACGGTCAATGCGGTCCCCATGGCTCATCCAGGCGGTCCAGCTTTCATCCTTGTCAAACCCATGAAACAGATCTTTGTCATCCAGGATGGTCATGGTGGCATGCCCGTATTCACGATCACCGGACTGGGCCACCAGGCCGCCCCGCAAATGGGTGATAAACTGCATACCGTAGCAGATGCCCAATACCGGAATCTTCAGCTTAAAAATCCCTTCGTCCGCAAAGGGCGCATCCTTGTCGTAAATGCTGGCGGGCCCTCCAGACAAGATAATGCCTTTGGGAGAAAAAGCTCCGATCTCCTCCAGGTCCATATTGAAAGGATGAATTTCACAATAAACTTTGGCCTCCCGAACCCTTCTGGCGATGAGCTGCGTATACTGGGAACCAAAATCAAGAATCAGTATTTTCTGCGTAAAAAGATCGACATTCATCGTGCGTTACCTTCCACCTGGTTTCTGACTTCTGACCTCTGACCTCTGGTTTCTATTTCGTCTATTCTATCCGATAATTGGGCGCCTCTTTGGTAATAATCACATCGTGGACATGACTTTCCTGAAGACCGGCCGGGGTAATCTGGATGAACCGCGGTTTGGTCTGGAGTTCTTCCACATTGCCGCATCCCAAATATCCCATTCCGGAGCGCAGTCCACCCACCAGCTGATAAACCGTATCCGCAAGTGTTCCCCGATAGGGCACGCGACCCACAATGCCCTCCGGCACCAGTTTTTTGTCCTGCTTCGTCTCTTCCTGAAAGTACCGGTCCCGGCTCCCTTCCTTCATGGCCTCCAGGGAACCCATTCCCCGGTAAACCTTGTAGGTTCGACCCTGAAAAAGAATGGTCTCCCCAGGGCTTTCCTCGGTACCCGCAAAAAGGCTGCCGATCATCACCGAAGCGGCGCCCCCGGCCAGGGCCTTCGTGATATCGCCGGAAAATTTGATCCCCCCGTCCGCGATGATGGGAATGCCATACTTGCCCGCTTCTTCCGCGCAGTTCATGATGGCCGTCATTTGCGGGACGCCGATACCCGCCACGATCCGGGTGGTACAGATGGACCCCGGTCCCACCCCCACCTTGACCGCATCCACCCCGGCGTCGATCAAGGCCTTTGTGGCTGAGGCCGTGGCCACGTTGCCCGCAATGAGTTCAAGTTCCGGAAACGTCCGCCGGGTTTGAGAAACCATGTCAATCACCATTTCCGAATGACCGTGCGAGGTATCCACCACCACCACATCCACGGAAGCGTCTCGAAGGCTTTCGATTCTTTCAAAGGTATCATCCCCCACCCCCACCGCGGCGCCGACCCGCAAACGGCCCAAATCATCCTTGGCGGCATGGGGATACTTCCTGATCTTCTCGATATCCTTAATGGTAATGAGGCCCACCAGCTTGCCGTTGTCATCCACCACCAGCAGTTTTTCAATGCGACGCGCATGCAGAATGGCCTTTGACTCTTCCAGGGTAATGCCCGCCTTTGCCGTGGCGAGATTCTCCTTGGTCATCACCGATCCCACGGTATGGTCCAGATTGGTTTCAAACCTCAGGTCCCGGTTGGTGATAATCCCCACGAGGCTTTCGCCTTGGACCACCGGCACACCCGAAATCTTGTATCGATTCATGATTTTAAGAACCTCATGGATTTTCCGGTCGGGCTCAATGGTAATGGGATTGACGATCATGCCGCTTTCAGACTTTTTGACCTTTTTCACCTCCAGGGCCTGTCGTTTAATGCTCATGTTCTTATGGATGAACCCGATTCCGCCGTGCCGAGCCATGGTGATGGCGGTTTCGGCCTCCGTTACCGTATCCATAGCTGCCGCCACAATGGGGATACTCAGTCGAATATTACGGCTCAGTCGCGTCTGCACATTCACGTCGGTGGGCAGAACGGTTGATCGATCCGGAATCAAAATGAGATCATCAAAGGTGTAGCCAAATTGAATATTGTTTTTATCCATGCTGTTCTCCTTCAAAAAAATCCATCAAAGCCCCCTCCAAAAGGTCGCACATGCTGACCACCAGCTCACCTGCCCCCAGATGCTGTAAAATTTGCACCACCACGGCGGCGCCTGCCACCAGGACCTGGGCCCGACCCGAATCCAGCCCCAACTCTTTCATTCTCCGGGATTCCGTCAAACGACGCATTTTATCCAGGCAGCGCTCAATCTGAAAAAGCGTCAACTTAAGACCGTTGATTCTTTCGGGGGCAATGGCATTCAACAAAATGCCATGGTGCATGGCGCAAAGCGCGGTGATCGTGCCGCCGGTTCCGATCACCGGCCCATTTGCCGTGAAAGCTGAGCATTCCCGCGCCAAAGTCTGCCCGATATGGTCCTTAAGGGCCTTCATTTCCATTGGCGCCGGCGGATCAGACGTCAAAAAGGCTTTCGTCAACACCATAGCCCCGAGTGGAACGGATTTCACCACCATGCCCGCTTCCCCATGGCACAAAAACTCCGTGGTTCCACCGCCGAGATCAAAAACCAAAAAGGGGGGGGCTTTGATGCCAAGACCGCCAAGGGCGCCCTTACCGCTCAAAAGGGCCTCCGTTTCTCCGGATATAACCCGAATACGAAGACCGCATGCCTCAAAAATGCCTCTTAGAAACGCATCTCCGTTGGCAGCCTCTCGAATAACACCCGTGGCCACGGCAATGACCCGGTTCACCCGAAATTTTTTGATGTCCCGGGAAAAGTCCTTCATGACCGCTATGGTACGGGCTAAACCTTCCCTAGAAATCCATTTTCGGACCGGATCAAAATCCCCTGCCAACCGAAGATAGGATCTTTTGCGCACCAACGGCACAAAGGTCTCAAAGCCCTCTTTCGCACGACCCATCAGGAGTCTTGCCGTATGGCTGCCCAAATCTATGGAAGCGATCGTTACCATTATCCGTGGAACTGTAATAACGAAGCACGCATTTGCAATACGCAAAGAATCATATGGGTTTCATTGGGTTCCTACATATGCAGGTCTGAAAAGCCGTTCATCCTGTTTAAGACCCTTTTGAATCAAGTCGAGCATTCGATGTTTATCCTTCGGCATATCCCCTGAAACGTTCAGATAATTGGTATAATGGTCGCTTCGAATTTTGGAGGTCACATCCAGACTTTGAATTATCCGCGCCAGTTCCCACAGAACTTCATGGGGAGAAAGCAACTTGAATTGCCCTTTCCTGATCTGGTGCAACATCAGGGTGTTCGCTTTCGGAAGGAACGTCCGCACCCGGATGAAGTCAGGATTCACGGCGTTCAGCACGGATGAGGTTTCTCGCGCATGTTCCAGGGTCCGTTCCCGACCGCCGATACCCAGCAGCACATATAGGCTCAATTCTATCCCGGCCTCCCTGGTCCACAATCCGGCCGCCACTTGCCGGGCCGAATCGACCCCCTTTTTGATCCTTCGCAAAACCTCATCATCGCCACTCTCGAGACCCACGTGTATCCGCGACAAACCTGCATTTTTAAGCCGGACCAGCTCGTCAAGGCCTTTTTCGTGGATATATTGAGAGGATCCGTATACCGTAATCCGCCTGAGTTCGGGAAAGAGAGACCTTGCGCGGGAGCAGATATGGCACAAGGCATCCGTGGGCATCGCAATGGTATTTCCCGCCGGGAAAAAAAGCGTTTGAACCCCGGCGCCAAAGGTCTTCCGGGCTTCCATCAAATCCGTTTCAATATCTTCAACGGACCGCACCCGAAAACGGGGTCCCTTCTTATAAACCATGCAAAAGGTGCATTTGTTGTGAGGACAACCGACGGTGGCCTGCACAAGGAGGCTGTCAGCTTCACTGGGGGGACGGTAAATGGGACCTTCATAATGCATAAAAACCGGATCGATAGCGTTTACGGGAAAAGGATCTCTTTTTTAAAGTCGGCACATCTCACCGGCTTTAATTGCTTCTAACAAACCTCGCCGATACTGTCAAGCCGTCAACCATTGCCTGTGAATCATCGACCAACCACCAACCGCTCGCATCTCACAACGCTTTTCCCGGAATATGCCACAAAACTCCCTTGACAAAAGGAATCCCTTTTCAGTAAAAGAGTCCTAATTTCATGGGCGGTGTTTCATCAGCGCCCCCATGGTCGTCATAAACCTTACACCGATGTTGGGAACTTAAGGAAAATCATCATGAAAAACAAGTATCTTCAAACTATCGCCTACTGTCTGGCGGCGGCTTTTCTGCTTATCGGCGTGGTTTGTTACGCGGCATTCGCAAAAAAAGCCCCGGAAAATCCCATCCGAATCATGTTAAAAAATACAGGCGGCAATGTACTCTTTGATCATAAAGGACATTTTTCCGAAAATGGCTACGGCATCACCTGCGGTGATTGCCACCATGATATTGAGAATGAAGGAGACACCCCCGCCGCCTGCGGTGAATGTCATGACGCGAAAGGCGAGGATGCGCCGAAACGAATGGAAGTAATGCACTCTCAATGCAAGGGCTGCCATGATGAAGGTGGCAGTGGTCCGGTAAATTGTTCCGAGTGCCATGTGATGTAACCTTCTCCATATAATAAAGCATCTGTTACCCATGGACAGATAGGGTGTTTTTTTCTCATGGGTGGGAGGAAAATATGATCAAAAAACCGTTTTTCGGTTTTGGAAAACCCAAACTGGATTATGCCGGCATTGAAGGGCTTCAACGGAAAGAGATAAAAGATATCCCTCTTTCAGAACGGGCCGTCCTATTTGTCAAAGCGCCTGATCCCGCTGCAAGCGATCTGATGTTCCAGGTGGGCGATGAAATCAAAACCGGGCAGAATCTGCAACTTTCGCCATTCTCGAAAACAACCTTCACTTCATCCGTAACGGGAACCATTACGGACATTTCAAGAAAAACAGGCTATCTGGGACGGACTTTTGTTTCAGTGGGCATTGATGTCTCCAAAACGGACCAGTGGGACGATGCCTTTCATGCGGCCATCAAAACGACTGACCTTGAAGAAACGGGAAAGCGCCTCAATGGATTGCCGGGAATCTCCGATATTGACGCGCTGATTCACCCCGAAACACCGTTAAAAACCCTTGTGGTTAACGGTATGGACAAAGACCTTCTGGTAACGACCCAGCAAATGGTCATTAAAATGCACGCGGACGATCTCAAAGAGGGCATAGACTACCTGAAAAAAATCACCGGGAATCCAAAGGTTATCCTGGTTGTCCCCCCCGGCCTCAGTGTCGAGGCTGCCAAATCAGGAGCCGAAGTGCAAACGGTCTCCCCAACTTACCCCAACAGTTTGCCCAAAATGATCATGAAAGATGTGCTGCATCAGGTGGTTCCCGCCGGCATGAACTGTTCATCCCTGGGGGTCGCCTTCATTGACGCTGAAGGGGTCCTGGCCCTAAAATCCGCATTTGCGACCGGAAAACCCCCTGTCGCCAAAATGGTCACGGTTATCGGAAAAAATGAGGACGCCCAAATGATCAGGGTACACATGGGGACCCCCATCAAAGCGGTTCTCAGCGCTCTCAGCATTCAGATGGATCGGGGCGACAGGTTGGTGGTCGGCGGCCCCATGACCGGAAGAAGCATTTATACGGAAGACATGCCCGTCATGCAGGATACGGATGCCATCATGGTACAGGACAAAGACGACCTGACCCTCAACGGAAATGACCCGTGCGTAAACTGCGGCGAATGCATCAGGGCGTGCCCCGTCCGCATTCCCGTCAATATGCTGGTGCGCCTCCTTGAAAACGCTCAGTATGAAGAGGCCGCCAGAGAGTACGACCTCCTTTCCTGCATTGAATGCGGGCTTTGCAGTTACGTATGCGAGGCGCGAATCCCCGTATTTCACTATATCATGCTGGGGAAGTATGAACTTTCCCTGATGGAAAAAGCGGAGGCATTAAATGGATAACCAAAAGCTGTTTGTCAGCTCACATGCCCCTTTCCGGCACAATGGGAGCGGCATTGCGGTAAAAAGCTATAATATCATGCTGGCAGCCCTTCCCGCCGTGGCTCTGGGCATCTATCAATACGGCGCCCCGGCCCTTGGCGTGATAACCTTTTCCATGGGCTGCGCCATGATCTGGGAACTCATCATGAATTTTGTCATGAAACGGCCCGTCAGCATCGGCGACGGCAATGCCGCCGTCATCGGGCTTTTGTTCGCCATGCTCCTGCCTGCGGCCACCCCCTGGTGGGTGGTCCTTATCGGTACCTTCCTGGCCATTGTGATCGGGAAACAGGTCTTTGGCGGCATCGGCTGCAACCCACTCAATCCAGCGCTGGTGGCCATTGCCATGGTCTTTCTGTCCTGGAAAGGCATCATGGATTTTAACGAGGCCCTGCTTGATTACGAATTGGGGTTTCCCATGATGTATCCCCTGGCCACCCTGAAACACTTCGGTGTGGAAGCGGTTTCGGATTATACCGCGGGGGCGCTGCTCATGGGATGTCAAACGGGCGGCATCGGCGCCACTTTCGGCCTAGGCCTGATCCTTGGCGGTGTTTATTTGATCCTTCGGGGCCTCATTCGCTGGGAAATTGCTATTTCCTTTCTGGTGGGCGTATTCATCACGGCCCTTCTATTTAATCTGGCAAACCCCACCGCCTATGCCGGGCCGGTTTTTCATCTTCTGACCGGTTACACGCTAATCGGCGCATTTTTCCTGGCCACGGAAGACTCTTCCTCCCCGGTTAATGTTATCCCCATGTTGCTTTATGGCGCCTTGGCCGGTCTTCTCACCGTACTCATTCGCAACATCGGGGCCATGGTGGATGGCGTTGTCTTCGCCATTCTAATGCTGAATCTCGCAAACCCATTGCTGGACAAAATCAGGCCCAGCGCCATTGGAAAGGAGATGGAAAATGCGTGATATGTTTAAACTGTTCATTGCCATCGTGATCTTCAGCGCCGTCTCCGGGGGGGTTTTAGCCTCTGTTCGAAATGCCACCCAGGATCGCATCGAATATCAGCAACTCGTCTTTGTCAAAGGCCCCGCCATTAATCTTATCATGGAAGGCTGCACCAACGACCCGCTGCAGGATCGATTCAAGATGAGCGATCAAGACAAAGAAAGAGATTTCTTTGTGGGTGAATTTGACGGCAAGAAAAATGTGGTGGCCTTTGAAACTTACGGCAAAGGCTTCGGGGGCGATATCGGCGTCATTACAGCGGTCAATGTGGACACGGACAAAATCGTCGGAGTTGCGGTAACCACTCACAGCGAGACACCCGGCGTAGGGTCAAAAACAAAGAGTGACCCTGACTTCGGCAACCAGTTCAAAGATAAAATTGTGACAGACATCTTCAAAGTCAAAGCGGACGGTGGCCAGATCGACGCCGTCAGCGGCGCTACCATTTCATCGCGTGGAGTCTCCGCCGCTGTTGTCCAGTCGGGAGAAATTTACAAACGATTGAAGAGCGATCTCAAAAACAAAATGAAAGCGTCTCAAGGATAGGGGGATCATTGGTTATGGCAAAAACGGCTGTTCAGGAATTCACGAAAGGACTCTGGGCTGAAATCCCACCCTTTCGACTGGTCTTAGGTCTCTGTCCCACACTGGCCGTGACCAAGGGCGTGGAAAACGGGATTGGCATGGGAGTGGCCACCACATTTGTCCTCATCTGTTCCAATGTCCTCATTTCAATGCTCAGAAACGTCATCCCTAAAAAGGTAAGAATCGCATGCTTCATCGCGGTCATCGCAACGTTCGTGACGGTTGTGGAATTGTTGATGCAGGCCTATGCGTACCCATTGTTCCTCAGTCTGGGGATATTCATCCCCCTGATCGTGGTGAACTGTATCGTGCTGGGGCGCGCGGAAGCCTTTGCCGCCAAAAACAAAGTCATCCCCGCCTTTGCCGACGGACTCGGCATCGGTCTTGGGTTCACCCTGTCCCTGGCTGCGTTGGGCAGCATTCGAGAAATACTCGGGAATGGCACATTTTATAACATTCCGGTTTTTGGACCGTCATTTCAACCCTTTGGCTTTATGGTCCAGGCGCCGGGCGCATTTGTATGCCTGGGGCTCATGTTGTGCATCATGAATATGATGGGTAAAAAATAAAAAGGAGTAAATGATGGCCGACTACCTGATTCTGATTGTCAGTTGTATTTTCGTCAACAATATCCTTTTGATGCAATACCTCGGGAACTGCCCGTTTTTAGGCGTATCCAAAAGGATGGAAACGGCCACGGGCATGGCCATGGCCGTTGTTTTTGTACTGGTCATGGCGGGGTCCATCACCTGGATGGTAAACAACTTTCTGCTAAAGCCCTTTGATTTGGAATACCTGCGAACTCTCACCTTTATCCTGGTGATTGCATGTCTGGTACAGTTCGTGGAAATGTTTCTACGAAAATCCATTCCTACCCTCTATGCGGGCCTGGGCATATTTCTGCCCCTCATCACCACCAACTGTGCCGTCATGGGCGTATGCCTCATCAACATCATGGAGGAATACAACTTCATGCAAGCCTTGGTCGCGTCTTTCGCCTACGCCATTGGCTTTGGCCTGGCCCTGGTCCTTTTCGCGGGTCTTCGGGAGCGCATCGTTCTGGCACGAGTTCCCAAACCGCTTCAAGACACCTCCATCGGCCTGGTGACGGCGGGGATGCTTTCCCTTGCCTTTTTTGCATTTAAGGGGATGGTATAAGAATCTTCACACGTTCCCACACAGAACATGGGAACGAGAGTGGCAAGCGAAAAAAGGGATTCCCTATCTTTAAGAGAATCCCTTTTTTTAATCATTTACGGTTCATGGTTGCCGTCGTTTTACAATGCGCGTCATCTTGGGTCGGTATTTCCGGTTGGCGCCCGGCGTCTTGTCAAAACGCCTGAGGAAAATAAATGTGACGCCCAAGGCCAAAAACCCCAGTAGAATGGAACAGGCTGTGGCGCCCATACCCAACCGCGGCGCCAACAACGTGCCGCCGACATAGGCGCCGCCCATAAGGGCCGCAACCGGAATAAAATAGACATAGAGTGAGAGGATCACAAAAGACCCGGACGGAATGCTGATTTCAACCAGGTCTCCCTCACCCGCGTCCAAACGGTTGTCCACTTGGATCTCCATGGGTTTTCCCCCATGCACGTCGCATGAATCGCGGGATTCACACGAGGCACAGGCGGAACTCTTCTGAATTTCAACAGTGGCCTTTCGGCCCGAAATTTTGTTAATAACACCCCGTTCGGTAATCATTTATGGTCATACTCCCTTCTTTTTGGATACCATACCATGAAACGAACAAAAATCAAATGTGAACAACATCCCTATGACAGCGTCATTTAAGATCCCGGCCTTTGAAATCAAAAAACGCATCCAATGCCTGCAGAAAAATATGAGGCAGGAAGATATGGAGGGACTCCTCCTGGTTCAGCGGGTCGATTTACTCTATTTTGCGGGGACCGCGCAGAACGGATTTCTGTATGTTCCAGCCCAGGGAGACCCACTTCTGTTGATCAAGCGTTACGCACCCAGGGCCAGGGAAGAATCCGCCATTTCCCATATCATCGAAATCGCGTCCCCCAAGGACGTACCCGGACGGATTGTGGATTTTTACGGTCGACTGCCTGACCATCTGGCTTTCGAGCTGGACGTACTTCCCGTTACCCATTTCAATTTTTACCAACAACTATTTCCCGTGAAGGCTTACCTTGACGGATCTACGCTCATTCACGGGGCCAGAAGCGTTAAGTCCCCGTGGGAAATTGCGCAAATGGAAAACACGGCCGAACTTTCCGCCAAAACCTTTGAATATATCCGAAACCATTTGAAAGAAGGCTATACGGAGATGGAATTTGCGGGCATGTTTGAGGCCTTCGCCCGAAAAATCGGCCATGGCGGAAAGCTGAGGGTTCGGGATTATCAATCCGAAGTCTACCCCTGGCATGTATTGAGCGGCCCCAACGGCGGAAAACTCGGTCTTCTGGACTCCCCCTTCAGCGGAGTGGGAACGTCGGTGGCCTTTCCCATGGGCGCGGGATATCGAAAGATGGCTAAGGATGAGCCCATTCTTATCGATCTCGGTTTTGTTCACAATGGTTACCACATGGATGAAACCCGCATGTTCGCCATTGGGTCCATGCCCCAAAAGGCCATGGATGCATCAATGGCAACCCTGGAAATTCATGACGAGATCCTCGAAACAGCCAAACCCGGAATCCCCATCAACGCTCTTTTCGAAGCATCGGTTGCCAGGGCAAAAGCTCTGGGATATGAAGAAACCTATCTGGGGCCGCCCCATTACAAAGTCTCTTTTGTGGGTCATGGGATCGGTCTTGATCTGGTGGAACAACCCATCATCAGCGCCAAAAATCATGACCCTCTGCAGCCGGGCATGACGTTCGCCATCGAACCCAAAATTAACTTCATCAATGAATTCGGCGCGGGTATTGAGAGCGTTTTCGTTATCACCGAAACAGGGTGTCGAATGATCAGCCGCATCCCCAAAAAAGTTTTTATTGTATAAAGGCCTTTCCATGGAAAAGATAGACGCAGACAATCCTGAAAAAGCGGTAATCATCCTCCAAAACCAGCTTCAGCAGCACCGCATGTTGCTGGAACTGAGCCGAATGATCGTTTCGGAAATGGACATGCATGTCCTCTTTAAAGTGATCATGGAGCAAACCCGCCGGTTCATGAACACGGAAAAGTGTTCGGTTTTCATATTCGATCCGGAAAAAGGTGAGCTTTGGTCGCGGGTCTCCACGGATTTGAAAACCAACGAAATACGCTTTCCCGCCCACACGGGAATTGCCGGATGGGTTTTTCAAAACCATAAACCGTTGATCATCAGCGACGCTTACGGTGATTCGCGATTTTACCCCGGAGTAGACCTGAAAACCAACTTCAAAACCCGAAACATCCTGTGCGTTCCCCTGATCAATCGACACGGAAATTGTATCGGCACCCTGCAGGTCATCAACAAAACATCCGGCGACTTTACCCAAGACGATGAAGAACTGCTCTTGTCGGCCAGTCATACCATCGCCATCGCACTGGAAAATGCCAAGCTCTATGACGACCTCAAAATCCTGGACAAGGCCAAGGAACGCGTCATCAACCACCTGTCCCATGAACTGAAAACGCCCCTTGCCGTGCTTTCAGCCAGCATTGAACGACTGGACCGTCGGCTGAACCGGGAAAAAGACCCCAATACCAACAAAACCTTTGCCCGCGGCAAGCGGCAAATCCAGCGACTGGTGGATCTGGAAAGAAAAATCGGGGATATCTTAAACCAGCGCCCGGTGCTGGAACAACGTCAACTTCTTAATATCATTGAAAATGCGGCAGATTTGGTGGATTCATTCAAGAACGGGAGCGGCCCTCAAAAGGAGGAAATACTGGAACTCATCGCCCACCGACTTGACGATCTTTTCATGGTTTATGAACCCCATGCGGAACCCATCGTCATGGGCCCCTTTTTACGGGATATGATCCGGGAAGCCCGATCCGCCATGGGATCAAGGGTGCTTGACATCGAATGCCATGTGGATGAATCCATCCAGCTGACCATGGATCGCGGAATACTGTTGAAGGTTTTATCAGGGCTTTTGAAAAACGCCATCGAAAACACGCCGGACGAGGGTCTTATCAAACTGAGTGTGAAAACCCTGAAAGACGGCATCGAGATTAAAATGCGGGATTATGGGGTAGGCATTACCGAGACCAACCAGGATTTGATTTTCGGAGGATTCTTTCATACCCAGGACACGGATATGTATTCCTCCAAAAAACCTTATCAATTCAATGCGGGGGGCGCCGGCGCGGATCTCCTGCGCATGAAGGTCTTCTCCGAACGAATGGGCTTTGCCATCCACTTCGACACCACGCGATGCCCCTACATCCCCACAGATGTGGATGCCTGCCCCGGCAAAATATCAGACTGCGCCTTCATTAAAGACCGGAAAGGGTGTTTTACAACCGGAGGCAGTACTTTTTATGTGCTTTTTCCCGTAGGGCACACAGGTTGATCTTCATTATTCTTGGCTTCGGAATCAAAACAGAGATGATTATTGCCCCGTTTCATAAAAGCCGGATTCCAGAATCCATAAAGACACCGGAACAATCCTGGCCCAATCCGGAACAACGACCTCTCCCACCAGCTCATGGACAAGAACCAGGCACTCGGCCCCCGGAACCCGCTTTCGGGCCGCTTCAAGACCTTTGATTTCCCGTTTCAGATTGTGATCATCCAGTTTTTCCGTTACCTGGATCAGCAAGGGTTTTGGTGCATCATCCGGGAAGACTACAAAATCACATTCCCAACCGTTTTTCATAAAATTGATGTTTTCCGTTTTGGTTCTCAGATGTGTAAAGACCAAGTTTTCCAGAAGTTTTCCCCTGTCTTTAAAAAAGGACCCCTGAATGGCCGAGGCAAAACCGTTATCGTGGAGATAAACCTTTTTGTTGCTCATCTCCCGTTTAACCACCGATGGCTCAAATTTTTCAACGCGAGCGAGCATATAAATGGAAAAGATCTCCTCCATCAACCCATAGATGCGATCCTTCCCAATGGAAAAGCCCCTCGATTTCAAATCGTTATACATTCTGTTTACGGAAAACTCCTTGGTATAAGAAGCGATCAGGCGCTTAATCAAATACTTCAAAAGGGATAAGTCCCTGATCCCGTATCGCTCCAGCAAATCCCGATATAACATGACATTGAAATATTCCTGAAGGATGTTCGATTTAAAACGAGGCGCAATATCCACCAGCTCCGGATATCCTCCCCAAATGAGGTATTCCTCAAAAGCGTTCCCTATTCGGGAACTGTTTTTGAGAGAATGCTTGTCCTCCTGGTCTATGTCCTTGAAGAAAAGAAACTCTCTGAAGGAAAGCGACATAATTTCAAAGGACAGGCTTCGTCCCCGCAAAGCAGTGGCAATTTCCCTTGACAACACTCTGGCGTTGGAACCGGTAATAAAAATATTTTTGGAAAGGGTATCATAAACGCGACGGATAAATTTTTCCCATTGATCCAACTCCTGAATTTCATCAAAGAAAAACCAGCAGGACGACAAGTCCAGATCAGGATAAAGCTCAAGACAGGCTTCGAAAATCAAATCATGACGGCCTTCAAGATCCAGCCGCTCATCCTCAAAATTTATATACAGGATGCGCTCTCTTGAAACGCCCCGTACCGCCAGCATGGCCATCAACTGGTAAAGAAAATAGGTTTTTCCCGCCCGCCGGGGTCCCACAATGGAGATCACCTTGTTGAGGTCCAAGGGGACCCTGGCATCCCTGGTCTTGAATTCGGGGATCCAGTTGGCGTGAAAATCGGAAATAATGCGTTTGAGAATATTTTTCATGATATTTTCCTTTCTAAAAGTATAATATTCTCATTTTTATTACCATATTTCAAGGAAAATATGGATTTACGTTCCCACTGCGGCATGTGGAAACACAGCGAAAAAAACTCCGTCAAGAAAAATTGACAAAATGATATAATAAGTTATCATTATTTACGACCGCTTGTCGGGTGAAGAAAAATATCAATTTAATTAAGGGAGGGAAAATCATGAAAAAGACGTTGTTGCTGGTAATTGCACTGGGACTGCTCTTATCATGCAGAACCATCATGCCCGATAAAACCGCTGCCTGGCTTGATGGAAAGCAACAGGCTGTCGCCGGTGTGGATATCACTGGAAAATGGGATTGCGGTCCCTACATGGATGGCGGTTGGGGGGAGGGGATTTTCACCCAGAATGGAAACCGAGTGACGGGAACGCTGGGTCCATACGGTGTAAACGGTATTGTAGACGGGAAGGTTGTCTACCTGGTAATCGAAAGCGGAACAAAGATGTATACCGCTAAACTCAACGCACAGGAGGACGGACGACTGGTTGGCTCATCCGTCTACAATGCATTCATCGACGGGGAGAACGCCAAAGACGCCGACAGCTACAATATAACCATGAAACGAATGGAAAAATAAATCGAAGGCAAATCGTACGCCTGAGACATGAGACACTCAGGCGTATGGAAACTTGGAATGACGACCTTATTCGCCAGGAATCCCCCGATTCCACCGGCGGCTGAGCTTAAAGTAAAGCCCTTCCATGGCCATGAGTTCTTCATGGGTCCCCTGCTCCCTGATTTGGCCATGGTGCATCACCATAATCCGATTCGCATCCCTGACCGTGGACAGCCGATGGGCCACCACAAGGGTGGTCCGCTTCCGGGCCATTTTGGAAATGGCCGTTTGAATGAGACGTTCGGTTTCAGGATCCACGCTGCTGGTGGCCTCATCCAGAATCAGCAGGCGGGGATCACTGGCCAGAGCCCTCGCAAAGGAGAGCAACTGGCGCTGCCCCCCTGAAAGACTGGCGCCATCCTCGCCCAGTTCCTGCTGAAAACCGTTTTCCAACCGCTCAACAAACCCCAGGGCATTGGCGGTCTCGGCGGCGCGGCGCACCGCATGGTCATCCAAGCCCTCCCTTCCCAGGGAAATGTTTTCCGCCACGCTTCCCGCAAAGATAAAAACGTCCTGCATGCAGAGGCTCACAACCTTTCGCAAACTAAGGTTGGACCACTCCCTGAGATCAATGCCGTCAAGGGTGATCCTCCCCTGATCCGGATCGTAAAACCGCTCCACCAGGCTCACCACCGTGGTCTTCCCCGAACCCGTGGCGCCCACGATGGCCACGGTCTCCCCCGGTTTCACTTCAAAAGAAACATCGTGGAGAATCATGTTGTCTTTGTCGTATCCAAAAGACACGTGGTCAAACACCAGATGACCCTTGACGTGGGAAGGGTTCCGGGGGGACGTGGGCCGCGGCAGCACCTCTTTTTTGTCCATGAATTCGAAAATCCGTTCCATGGAGGCCATGGCCATCTGCATGATATTGTATTTTTCGGAGATATCCCGAATGGGCTTAAAGAACATCTGAATATACCCGATAAAAGCCACCAGCGCTCCCAGGGTCATCTCTTCCTGCAAGACCTGTCCACCGCCATACCAGATCAAAAACCCGATAGAGATCGACGATAAAAGCTCCATCAGGGGCATAAACAGGGCAAAAACACGGATCTGCTTCATCCCCGCACGATAATTTTCCCGGTTGAGCCCTACAAAGGCCGTCATTTGCGATGCTTCCCTCACAAACAACTGAATCACGCGCATCCCCCTGATCCGCTCCTGAAGAAACGCATTAATTTTTGAAACGGTGCTTCGAAGCTCCCGGAACGCCTCCCGGGCCATGGTGCTGAAGATCAGGGTCAACCCGAAAATAATGGGCAACAGGGTAAAGCACAACAGGGCCAGCCGCCGGTTGAGGTAAAAAAGGACCCCCAGAATACCGACAATCATGAACAGGTCTTTGAAGACCGTTATCAGAACGGACTTGAACATTTCATTGAGGTTGCCGATATCATTGGTCACCCGGGTGACCAGGGTCCCCACGGGATACCGATCGAAAAACCGCAGGGTCTGGGCCTGCATCCGGTCAAAGAGCCTCATGCGCATGTCCTGCATGATCCGCTGACCCGTTAATTCCATGACATAATATTCCAGATAGCTGAACCCCAGGGAAAGCAACAGCAGGCTAAAAAACACCCCTGCGATGAGCGTCACCCCGTTCACATCGCCGGCCCTGATTTGAAGGAGTTCTTTTCGGGGCAATCGCTCCAATTGGTCATAGGGCGCCATGACGGCGCCATCCACCATCTTATGGACATCCCGGTGATCCCTGGAAAACCATTTTAGCGCTTCCCTGCCGGATTCGATCCGGTAAAACCGTTCGGAAGACAACAGACCTTGGCTTTTGAGGAAATGGAGATCTGCGGGATCCACCTTCTTGAGATTCACATTTGAAATATACGAAACCGAAGCGCCTTCGCTCTTCTGAAACAAAGGGCCATAGCGTTTTACCAACCTCCGGCAGGCCGGATCCGTCGCCATTTCCCCGCTCACGGCAAACCAGGAGGACAGGATATACCGGTCAATGGCAATCTTGGTTAAATAAGGCACCGAGAGATCAAACAGGGCGACCAGGATCGACAGCAAAAGACCTGCCGCAATCAGTTTCCCATAGGGCAATGCAAATTGAGCCAACCGCTTCAGCAACTTGAGGTTGTAAGGCTTCCCCAGTTTACCTTCCTCGGCGTATCCATAATCCCCCATCATGGCGAGTTCACGCCTCCGTTTTCAAGCGCTTCCCCTAAAAGCTGCTCTTCGTAGAGGGCGCTGTAGATCCCCCCTCGGGCGATCAGGCTTTCGTGATCCCCTTCCTCTTTTAAACGGCCTCGATCTAATACAAAGATCCTGTCCGCCCGGCGAATGGTGGAAACCCTGTGGGAAACGATCACATTGGTTCGGTTCCGCCGCAAGTTCAAAATCCGGTTCAAAATCCCCTCTTCGGTACGGGTATCCACCATGGAAAGGGCGTCATCCAGGATGAGGATGGGGAAATTCCCCACAATGGCCCGTGCAATGGTAAGCCGTTGCCGCTGACCGCCCGAAAGGGTGATCCCCCGCTCCCCCAGCAGGGTATTTAGGCCCTGTTCCAGGCTTTCCATTTCTTCAAGAACGCCGGCAACGCCCAACGCCCGCCGCACTTCTTCATCGCTGATGTCATCCCTTCCGAATGCCACATTATTGCGAACGGTGTCGGAGAAAATAAAGACATCCTGACTCACGAACCCGATTTTTTTCCTCAGGGTTGCCGGCGGCATTTTTCGAATATCCCACCCACTCACAAAAACCGTGTCGTCGGAAACATCCAACAGCCGCGGCACAATCTGCAGCAGGGTCGTTTTCCCCGATCCCACGCGCCCCACAATGGCCGCGGTCTCTCCCGGACGTATGGCCAAATGAACCTCATGGAGAGCATATTCAGCCTGGCCGGGATACCGAAAACTGAGCCCGTGAAAAGCAATGGCGCCATTGGATTTTTCTGGAGGCATTGTGGCGTATCCCTCCCCATTGGCAAAAAGGTCTGAGGATTCCGGGTCCCGAATCTCCGGAACCGCATCAAAAATCCCGTTGATGCGCCGCATGGAAGCGGATCCCCGCTGGATCAGGCTGGTTACCCAGCCCATGGCCATGATGGGCCACGTGAGCAGGTTCAGGTAACTGATAAAGGCAACGAAATCCCCGGGCGTGATGGTTCCCACAATGGTATACCGTCCGCCCAGCAGAATCACAACGGCAAGCCCGGCATTGGTAATCAGGGTCATCAGGGGAAAAAAGAGGGCAAGGGTTCGGGCCAGACGCATGCTTTCCGCAACGTATCGTTCCCCTCCCGCTTTCATCCTGTCGTACGCCCACCCTTCCCGCTGGTGGGCCTTAATCACCCGGATGCCTGAAAAACCCTCACGAGACTGTTCGGTGAGATCCGAAAAGGTTTTCTGCACCCGTTCAAATCGTAACGACATCTGGTTGGCCAGCATCCGGGTGGCCACAACGACAATGGGCGCGGGGATCAGGGAAATAAGGGTCAACCGCCAATCGATGCTCATCATGAAGCCTATGGCGGCTGTGCCGAGAACAAAACCGTCCACCAGGGCCACCAGCCCCATGCCGCAGGCCATTCGCACGGCATTGATGTCGTTGATGGCCCGGGCCATCACATCGCCGGTCTTCGTGTTCTGAAAAAACGAGAGGGAAAGGAGCTGAATATGCCCGTAGAGCCGGTTGCGCAGGCCTTGCTCCACTTTCCTGGAATGGCCCATCAACAAAAGCCGCCACACATACCGAAACAGGGCGATCAACAGGGCGATAATGCCGATCATAAGGCCCTGCTTCAACAGCAGCGCCCCCGTTCCGGAAGGCTGCAAAACCAGCACATTGATCGCTTTCTTGATGATCAGTGGAATGATGAGCTGAAGAAAATCCACCATGAGCAGGCTCAACACCCCAACCCCCAGCGCCCACCGATTCTCTACAAAGTAGACCCAAAGGGGTTTAAAATTGTTGCGCGTGGCGATGAAAGAGGCGTTCAGATTTTTCAGGGGACTGCCTTTCATAAAAAGGGCGCGGTTCTTCAGTTTAACAAGAGATGGGATACTGTTTTTTTCTATTTTTTGGTTGTTAAAGCTGGGTCCTATTATTATATTGGCGCATTGTCAAGCCAAAATTTGGAGTCTGAATGCCAGACCCGGAGATTGAACGTTCATGAGCATCCGAATGATCGCAAAGGACCTCTACCAATTGATTCGAGAGGTTGAAAAACTGGAGAGAAAAATCGAAGATACGCCCTGGGAAAACCAGGCGGAACTAAAAGATCAACTTAGGATATCGAAAGCTGAAAGGAATCACATGCGAAAGGTCCTCGAAGGCTGCAAAGACCCAACATAAAAAATCCACCGGAAGCAGGTTGAGACGTGAACCAACCCGGTTTCATTTACAGGAAAATCTCCGGCAAATAAGCCACGGCCCAGGCGCCTGGGCCACAATGGGCGCCGGTGGTGAGGCTGAGGGGCTGAACAAAAACATCGGCTGATGGAAACTCGTTTTCAACGGCCACTTTAAATTCACCTGCCACCAACCGATAGTTATCCGTATATTGCAGCATGATCACGGGACACAGCGAGTCGCCCAATCCATCCTTCAATTTTTCCAGAGCAAAATCAATCTGCTGAGCCTTGTTTCGGACCACTCCCACCTTTTTAACCCCATCGGGCGCCGGACTTACAACGGGTTTCACATGGAGCATATCGCCAAAAAAAGCGCCGGTCTTTGAAATTCGACCGCCTCTGGCAAGATAGTGGAGTTTTTCGATAAAAATCAGTTCTTCAATCAGCGCTTGCGCTTTCAGGGCATATTCGATGACCAAGTGGGGGTCTTGCGCTTTCAGGGAAAACCGGGCCGCGGCAATGGCCAGCAACCCCAGCTTTCCGGAGGCAGCTTGGGTATCCACAACCATCAACTTATCCTCCGGATCATGAAGGCTTTTCCAATCCATAGCCGTTTGATAATTTCCCGTATATCCTGCCCCCACGCATAAATAGAGGACTTGAGAATGCAGGCTTGCGGCCTGCTGATAACGCTGATGCCGCTCAAAAACAGAGGCCTGGGCAGTAGAGGTGGAAACCCCTTTTCGCATTTCCATATAGAGTCGTTCCGAATCCATATGGGTTTCAGGATAACTGTGAGACCCCAGGTTGATGTAACTTTCCAGAAGCGTAATGCCGAGCCGTTTTGCATCCATTCGCGTAATGGAACCGGCTGCATCAGTCATAATATGAAGCGCCTGGGTTTTCGGAAGGGCGCGGTATTGGGCGGTTTGCACCTTCAAATCATCCGATTTCCAATTCACCAGATCCCCAAACCCTTCAAGCCGCCGCCGGGCCCCGGCTTCATCGGCCGCATGCAAGTGAACCTTGATAAAATCCCCGTGCCCCAAAGCAACCACTTCATTTCCCACTTGAGAGATGCCTGACAGGGAATCTCCCGCATACACCGCACCCCGTTTCAATAACGCATCGATACAGTATCCGCCGTCCTCGTCGGTTTGCCACGAGGAATTCACATAAAGCAAATTTTCAAATACCGCCGCGATGGAACGGAATTTTTCCATCCGGTTGAACAGCACGTTAAAAAAGCCATCAAAAAAAATAAACATGCCCAAAGCCCCGGCATCCACCACCCCGGCGACGGCCAGTTCCTTTAACTGTTCAGGCGTATCAAAGACCACTTTCTCTAACCGGTCCAGGACTTCATCGAGGCACGCCGAATCCGATGCCATATCATAATGCTGAAGCGCCTCGACCAAGACGTCAAAAAATGTCAACATGGTTCCGGATTTGGGCGCTGGAACAGCTTTCCAAGCCAGATCCCGTCCCCGTTTTACAATTTGGTGAAGTTCGTGGGGACTTTCGATACATGCAAAAGCGCTGAAAAACCGGGCAGCGATATTCCCCGAGTTACCCCTCGCCGACAATAGCAGTGCTTCAATTAATTCTTCCCGGCTTTCGGCCCGGCGCTTGAGCGGTTGCAAACTGACCACCAGATTCCTGCCGGTATCCCCATCCGCCACCGGAAAAACATTGATGCTGTCCAAAAGGTCAGCCCAGGCTGCCACACGATCAACACCGGCTTCAAGGGCTTGAAAAAATTCTAATTTCATCCAGGCATAATCTACCGCTGAAGAAAGGTTGGTCAAAACATACGTCTCCTTATTAGGAACAGTTGTCAGGGTGCAGTTGTCAGGGTGCAGAAAATCAGCTTCGAATTTTATCCTGCCCCCTGACAACTGTTCCCTGCCCCCTGTGAACGGTTGGTCGTTCTATTACCATGTTAAAGCGCCGGAAGCAACAAGCGGTCATGGTAATTTTAGCGGTTTTCGAAAACATATTCACTGAAATACCCTTGACTCCACGCGCTATATGGGCCATATCAATCTTCATGGGAAATCGTTAAATTCCCCGTTTAACATGTTTTCATCAATACAATCTTAAAGCGGTTCCAAAACCCGGCGATTCATGATTATCCCGCGCCGGTCGGAACCATGGAAAGGAGAATCCCATGAAAATTGTCGGCGTTTCCTGCAGCCCTCGAAAAGGAAAGACTACCCGGACGTCCCTGGACTATTGCATCCGCGCAATTACTGAAAATTTCCCTGAAATCAAAACTGAAATCATCGACCTTGCTGGAATGGAAATCAAAGGGTGTATTGCATGCGGCCACTGCATGAAAGCACTGGAATGCAGCCAGAAAGATGATTTTAACGACATCATTCCCATCCTCAAAGATCCAGAATTAGGGGGGATTATCGTGGCAACCCCGGTATACCTGGGCGCCATGAGTTCCCAATGCAAAGCCTTTCTGGATCGCAGCGTCATGTTCAGGCGCAATGGATTCCTGTTTCAAGACAAAGTGGGCGGCGTCATTGCCGTGGGAGGATTTCGGAATGGCGGACAGGAGGCGGCCATACAGCAGGTTCAATCGGTCATGCTGGTTCACGACATGATCCTGGTGGGAGACGGCAAGCCGGGGGCGCATTTTGGCGGAACCATGTGGGGAGGTCACCCGGAAGGCATTGAAAAGGATGATGCAGGCCTTAAAACCGTGGAGAGCCTAGGACAAAGGGTTGCCCAGGTAGCAATGAAAATCCATGGTTAACACCGGCATTCCCCTTGTTGCAAGGGCTGAAAAGCACGGAGAACGAATCGCCATCTCCACAGTGGATGGCGATTTCACCTACCGTGAACTCCTTGAGGCCTCTTCGCGGGCGGCCGCGGGACTTCTGGCGGGGAAAAAGGACCTTGAAGGCCGGCGGGTGGCATTCCTGGTGCCCCGGAATTTTGATTACCCGACCGTCCAGTGGGGAATCTGGCGTGCGGGGGGCATCGCCGTGCCCCTCTGTGAAGTCCATCCACCAGCAGAGTTAGCATATGCCATTCAAGATTCAGGGGCATCCATTGTGGTCGGTCATCCGGATTTTATCGACACCCTTGCACCCATCGCCCGGAAGCTTGATATCCCTTTCCTATCAACAGACAGCCTCCTCAAAAGCGATGTTCAGGCACTTCCCGAGGTTAGTTCTGAAAACCCGGCCATGATTCTCTACACCAGCGGCACCACGGGAAAACCCAAAGGCGTACTCCTGACCCACCACAATCTTCAAGTCCAGATCACGACCCTGGTCAAAGCTTGGGAATGGCGCGGGGATGATCGCATCCTTCACGTGCTGCCCCTGCATCACACCCACGGCATCGTCAATGTGCTGTGCTGCGCCCAGTGGGCCGGAGCAAGTTGCGAAATGCTTCCCCGTTTCGACGCTGCCCGGGTATGGCAAAAATTTCTTGAAGGCAACATCACGTTGTTCATGGCGGTACCCACCATCTATGTCAAATTGATCGCGGCCTGGAAGGAATCATCCCCGGAACAGCAGCAGATCATGGCAAAGGCCTGCGCACGTCTCCGGCTCATGGTCTCGGGATCGGCCGCCCTTCCGGCCACGGCCTTTCATGAGTGGCAAAGCATCAGCGGTCATGCACTGCTGGAGCGCTATGGCATGACGGAAATCGGCATGGCCCTTTCTAATCCGCTCCATGGAAAACGGAAACCGGGATATGTGGGCGCCCCACTGCCCGGAGTGGACGTTCGCCTGGTAGATGAAGCCGGCAATGCGGTTCCCGCCGGAACTTCGGGAGAAATCGAGGTCAGTGGACCATCCGTATTTCAGGAATACTGGCAGCGGACCCAAGAGACGCAAAGTGCATTTCGCGGCGCCTGGTTTCGCACCGGGGACATGGCCGTGGTGGAAAAAAGCGACTACCGCATTCTGGGCCGGCAAAGTACGGACATTATCAAAACCGGCGGCTTTAAAATCTCGGCCCTTGAAATCGAGGAAGTCCTCAGAAGCCACCCTCATATCACGGAATGCGCCGTGGTGGGAAAGGAAGATCTCGAATGGGGAGAAAGGGTCTGCGCGGCCATCGTTCTTGAAGAGGGTGCTTCGCTCTCACCGGCGGAACTGCGAAACTGGGGAAAGGAAAGGCTTGCGCCCTACAAAGTCCCCACCAACGTTCTGGTGGTAAAAAAGCTGCCGTGCAACCCCATGGGAAAGGTGACCAAACCCATCGTGAAAACGCTTTTTGGGTCTTAGATTCTTACAGTTAAGGAGGCTTACACCCTATGTCTTTAGATATTAAATCCGCTCTGAAGGACAAGTCCTTAGGCTTTATCGGCGCGGGCAACATGGCGGAAGCCATAATTCGCGGTATCATCAAAAACCAGGTGGTATTGCCTGACCGAATTCTGGCATCAGACATCTCCCATGAACGAAGAGTCCACATGTCCAAGACCTTTGACATGGAAACCCTGGCAGACAATCGATCGCTGATAGACCGATCAAATGTGCTCATTCTGGCCGTTAAACCCCAGGTGATCCATGAGGTGCTAAACGACATCAGCGTTCATATGGGTCCTGATAAACTGCTGATTTCCATTGTGGCCGGCGTCCCCATTCAGACTTTCGTTGACGCGCTGCCCCAGCATCCGCGGGTTGTTCGCACCATCCCCAATACGCCGGTCACAGTGATGGCAGGCGCCATCGCCATCGCCTCCGACAGTCCCGCCCGTCCCGAAGATTTCGAGACCGTGGAGACGCTTTTCCATCCCATCGGGCGCACCGTGCGCATTGAAGAAAAGCTGATTGACGCCGCCACGGGTCTTTCCGGTTCCGGCCCCGCCTATGTGTTCATCATACTGGAAGCCCTGGCCGACGGCGGCGTCAAAATGGGCCTGCCCCGGGATGTGGCGGAGACCCTTGCGGCACAAACCCTCATGGGATCAGCCAAGATGTTCCTTGAGACCCGCACGAACCCCGGGCAACTCAAATGTATGGTAACTTCTCCCGGCGGCACCACCATCGCGGGCATCCATGAGCTGGAAAAAGGCGGCCTTCGCGCTTCCCTCATGAATGCGGTTGAATCCGCCACAAAACGGTCCATTGAACTGGGGAAAGGGTAGACCGACATCAAAAGCTAAAAATCCCCGGGGGCTCCGTGATCGTGACAAACATCTCGAATCCCCTGGGAAAATATTCGAATTGACGGATGAAAAAAACAGGCCTAGCCGCGCACGAACTCCCAGGCTTTATCCATATCGGCCACATCAAAATATTTTTCAATCAAATCCTTCTTTACGCTACCCAATAGCTTATTATCCAACTCAATCAAAATTTTTTCCAGTTTGCTGTGACCCACCACTGCAATATGACGCAGATTTTTCATATGCGAAAGGGCATATTTGGCATCCTCGTAAAAGGCTCCGAACTCGCTCTTTCCAAAATCCAGCTGATCGATCCTGATGAGAAAATTCAGTTTATCGTGCCCCTCAGCAAGTTTATCATCACAGATTTTTTTCAGTTCCTCAATGTCTTCTTTCATATAACCACCGACCACCTCAACACCCAGCACATTGCCTTCACTTCCTTCCAAAATTTTGAACATGGCTTCCTCCTTATGGATGGTATTTAAAATAAGCCGCACAGGTCCCTTCGCTGGATACCATGCACGGACCGACAGGTGTCCCCGGTGTGCAGGACTTCCGAAACAGCTTACAGTCCGGGGGCCTGGCAGCACCCCGGAGTATCCGTGCGCAGAGGCAGCCGGACGGCTCCCGGGCCGGCGGCACTTCCAGGTCAAATCGATTTCTCGCATCAAAGCTTTCATAGATTTCCCTGATGGCAAGGCCACTGCCTGGAATAATTCCCAACCCTCGCCAGGGCGCATGGCAGGGTTCAAATACCCCGTTCATGATGGCCTGGGCGCCGGGATTCCCCTCGGGTGAAACGCCGCGGGCATATTGAATCTCAACCTCCGACCGGCCTGATTCAATCTGCTCCACCAGCATCAGTATCCCCTGAAGAATATCCACGGGCTCAAACCCGGTCACCACACAGGGCGTGTTGTACTTTTTGGTCACGGTTTCATAAGAGGACGTGCCGATGATGGTGGTCACATGGCCCGGGCAGAGAAACCCGTCAACCATGGCATTCCCATCGGAAAGGAGGGCATCCATGGCCGGGGGCAGCAGTTTATGGGCCGAGAGTACCGAAAAATTGGCATCACCATTGGCATATGCAGTCTGAATGGCGGCCGCCACCGTGGGAGCGGTGGTCTCAAACCCGATGCCCAGGAAAACCACCTCTCTGTCACGGTTATGGGAAGCAATTTTCAGGGCGTCAAAAGTAGAATAGACCATTTTCACCGTGGCCCCTTCAGCCTGCGCCATCTGCAGGGAAAAACCGCTGCCGGGCACCCGGATCATATCCCCGAAGGTGGTTACCATCACCCCCGGGGTCCGCGCCAGTTTCACGGCCCGGTCAATCTCCTCCATGGCGGTAACGCAGACGGGGCAACCGGGACCTGACACCAGCTCAATGGTTTCGGGCAAAAGACTTCGAATGCCGTGTCTGAAAATAGCCATGGTGTGGGTCCCGCAGATTTCCATCAAGCGCACCCGTTTCGTGGAAATGGCCCTGATCCTGTCAGACAGGGCTTTTGCCACTGCGCCGTCCCGATATTCATCCATGTATTTCATAGGTTTCCTCAAATTGACCCTGATGGCCGGCACAAATCATCCCGGCAATAACCGCCTGGCCCAAACTCAATCCGCCGTCGTTGGTGGGAACCAGTGCGTGGCTCAAGACGTTAAATCCGTCAGAGACAAGGACCTTCGTCAGACCGCTCTGCAGGGTTTCGTTCTGAAAGGTCCCACCACTCAACGCCACCTGTTCAATACCGCTTTCCGTCCTGATGATGATGCAGATCCGGTGCAACATTTGAATCAGGGTATTGTGAAAGCGGCGGCTGATAACGCCTTGGCTTTCGCCTTCAAGCAGATCTTTGACCACGCCCTGAATGATCGGGGTGGTTTCCATGACCCATTTATTCGCTCGTGGATGAATGTCGAAAGCATAAGCCCCTTCTTCGTTTAAATCCTGAATCATCTCCAGTTCAATAGCCGCCTGCCCCTCATATGCGATTTCGTTGCGAATGCCAATCAAAGCGGAAACCGCATCAAAAAACCGGCCGCAACTGGATGTCAACGGCGAATGAACCCCTTTCCGGGTCATTTGCAGAATAATAGATGACGTCTCCAGATCCATATTCCGAACAAAGGGAATGGAAAGATCAAACAGTTTCTCCCCATAGGCATGATGAAGATAGATCAACCCCATACGCCATGGCGATTTGGCGGCCGCATCACCGCCGGGAAGCGGAAGATAGGACAAATGGGCGCATCTTCTAAAGGAAACGGCATCAGAGATCAGAATTTCGCCGCCCCAAATGGCCCCATCCAATCCCAGTCCCGTGCCGTCCATGGCCACCCCGATGACAGGGCCTTCCCTGCCATGCTCGGCAAGACAGCTCACAATATGAGCATGGTGATGTTGCACGGCGAAGGTCGCAATTTCATGTTGTTCCCTGGCAAACCTGGAACTCAGATAGTCGGGGTGAAGGTCGTGGACCATCACTTCGGGATGAATCTCCAGAATTCGCCGCAGATGCGACACGGTCAAACGAAAAAAATCGAAAGTTTCCAGATTCTCCAGATCCCCGATATGCTGACTTAAAAAAGCCCGATTTTTTTTGGTCAAACAGATCGTATTTTTAAGTTCCCCCCCCAGGGCCAGCACCGCCGGCATGGCGCCGAAGGATGGGGGCAAAAAAATAGGCACCGGCACGTATCCCCGGGATCGCCTGAGCTGTCTTCCAACCCCATCCACCACCCGAACCACTGAATCATCCCCGCGAAGATAGATATCCCGATTGTGGGCCAGAAAATAATCGGCAATGCCATGAAGTTTTTTAAAGGCCTCATCATTGTCCCGCGCGATGGGTTCCTCACTCACATTGCCGCTGGTCATGACCAGGGCACTGAAAGGGCCCGCCATCAGAAGAACATGCAACGGGGTATAGGGCAACATGACGCCCAGAGAACGGTTAAACGGCGCCACCTGTTCGGCGAGACCCGTGATTTTTCTTTTCTTGAGAAGAACAATCGGTTTTTCATGGGACGAAAGCAATTCAGCTTCCACCTGGCTCACATGGACGATTTTCCGGGCCATCTCAAGATCCCGAACCATTACAGCGAGGGGCTTTTCTTCCCGATGTTTTTGCCTCCTGAGTCGAACCACGGCCGAAAGATTTGCAGCATCCACACAAAGATGAAACCCGCCCAACCCCTTGATGGCCAGGATTGACCCTTCAGCCAAAAGGGAAACTGTTTTTTGGACCGGATCATCACAGAAGATTTTTTTGCCCTCACAGTCATAGAAGGACACACCCGGCCCACAGGCCCAGCAAGCGTTGGGCTGCGCATGAAAACGCCGATTGGTGGGGTCTTCATATTCTTGTTGACACACCGGGCACATTTTGAAAGAGGCCATGGTGGTGACAGCCCGATCATAGGGAATATCTTTGATGATGGTATATCGGGGACCGCAGTTGGTGCAGTTGATAAAAGGATAGCGAAATCGCCGATCCAAAGGATTCATCAGCTCTTCGAGGCAGTCTGAACAGATGCCCACATCCGGAGTGATAAGGGCGGACCGTTCCCGTGCGCCGCTGCTTTCTCGAATTTCAAAGGAGTTCTGGTTTTTTAGGGGGACATCCGTCCAGCAAACCGAGGCGATATGAGCCAGTGGCGGGGGGTTCGAAACCACGGCCTCGGTAAAAGAGTCAATATCCCGGGGGGCGCCTTCCACCTCGATATCCACACCGAAATCCGTATTGCCCACATAACCCGACAGTTGATATCGACCTGCCAACTGGTAGATGAAGGGTCGAAAGCCAACTCCCTGAACAATCCCTTCAATAACACCGCTGGTTCGCCGTTTCATAGTTTCCTGAAACCCTGCCATAAACAAACAAGAAATTCATTGATGGAAAAACTTAAAACTTAAAACCTAAAACTTAGAACTGCGGCTATGCCGCGTTAGGCCTTTGATTTAACTTCCCCTTTAAGCCAATCGCACCACGCATCCAGACCCTCCCCTGTTTTGCAGGAAATTTCAAAAATCACCAGGTTGGGGTTCACCTTTAAGGCTTCTTCCCTGATGCGCTCAACCGAACAGTCCACATAGGGCAACAGGTCAATTTTGCTAATCAGAAGGGCCTTTGATTCATGAAACATGAGGGGGTATTTGGCGGGTTTGTCTTCACCTTCAGTGACGCTTAAAATCATCACCTTGAAATCTTCGCCCACCTTGAATTCCGCGGGGCAAACCAGATTGCCCACATTTTCGACCACCAGCAGGTCAAGCGCATCAAAATCAAACTCATGAAACGTATCGCGAATCATGTTGCCATCCAGATGACAGGCGCCGCCCGTGTTAATCTGCACCACCGGCGCTCCCGTTTCAGCAATCCGCTCCGCGTCCTGAGAAGACTGGATATCGCCTTCAATGACCCCGATTTTTAAATGGTTCTTCAAAGCGAGAATAGTCTTTTCCAAAAGGCTGGTCTTACCGGCCCCGGGAGAACTCATGAGATTAAAGACCAGTAGATTATGCTCATCAAAAATAGCCCTGTTTTCCTGAGCGATCCGATCGTTAGCCGCCAGAATATTTTTCACAACCGACACTTTCATTGGCGCTTCTCCATTACAATATAAATGCCATGCAACCTACTCGTTTATACTTTTTTCATCCTCACAAATAAACGTGGCCGCCACAGGCATACCACACTCATTTATCCCGTATAACCTCCAGTTGCGCCCTAAAAGTCTTTTGGGTGAAGACCTGTCCGCTTAGCAATACGCGACAGCATACGAGGACCTATTTCTTCATGATCATGGAATGCAAATACAAAATCAGGCCAATCGGCACGGGAGAGCATACGATGCGAACCACCTGTTTGACGCGTGATACGCCACCCAATTCGCAACAAGGCCGCGAGAACACGCTTCGCTTTTGTCGCCAGCCACTGACTCATGCGGCTATCGAAAAAATCGCATTTATTTCAGGGACGTTCTCACCTTGCTCCAAACGATCTACCAAAACACGTAAAGCAAGCGTTTGAACTTTTGCAATGGCTTCTTTTTTGGTCTTTCCATACGCCATTGCACCTGGGATTTCCAATACTTCGGTAATCCATCGTCCATCCTCTTCTTGTTCAATCTCAATTGTTAAATACATGACAACGATTCTCCGATAGAAAATGCTTCAATCCACCTCCATCTCCACAATGGACAACTCCTGACCGGAAAGAGTCTCAATATCAGTGCTGTCGCAAATCGATATGTCGCTTGGATATCGCCTTCAATGACCCCGATTTTCAAATGGTCCTTCAAAGCGAGAATGGTCTTTTTTTCTTGTTTTTTGTGGCAAAAAAACCTGAAAATAAGATCCTAACCTTTACTTGTAATACTCCGACCCATTCCCAGCGGCACTGTTCCGGTTTCATTTTCTTCCGGGAACTTCACTTTGTCGTAGACCTCTTCAAGCGACAAACTGCAATCAATGGAAGCTAATTGAATCGTATTGTTCCAATCGTCAAACTCGGAAAGAATCCATTGTTTATCCTGTCGAACATAATGCTCAATACGTACTTTGTTTTGGGTGATGAGTACATAATCGCAGAGCGAAGGGAACCTTCGATAATGGGCAAATTTTTCTCCTCGATCATAGGCTTCCGTAGATCTGGAAAGTACTTCCATAATAACCATGGGATTAAGCAGCGTATCCATGAAGGTATCTTCAAATTCGGCTTCACCACAAAGTGCCACCACATCCGGGTAAGTGTACAAACCGGTTGTGCTGACTTTGACCCGCATATCACTTACATATGCTACACAAGGCCGACCTCTGAGCTGGGCGCGAAGTTCACCGGCAAGGTTGAACGTGATTTGGTTGTGTTGTCGACTGGCCCCGGCCATAGCAAAAATATGACCGTTAACGTATTCGCTTTTTTGCTCTGCTTCGCGCTCTAATGCCAGGTACTGTGCCGGCGAATATTTGGACTGAGCCAGGGATTGCGTCATTTTCTAATTCCTTAAATCTTATCACTAAATTTTTGCTCTATGTATCGATCATCGATTACAAACATCGCATAACGCGTCAATAGATAGAAAACCCCTCAATCCACCTCCATCTCCACAATGGACAACTCCTGACCGGAAAGGGTCTCAATATCAGTGCTGTCGCAAAAAGGGCATTCAAATGCATAGTTTTTAATTTCAAAGGCCTGACCGCATTTCCGGCAATTTCCCGTCAGAGGGATGATTTCCATATTGAGCTTTGCACCCTCCAATTCCGTACCCGACGTCATTATTTCAAAGCAAAAGGAAAGGGACTCAGGAACAATGGCGGAAAGTTGTCCAATATGGAGGAGAACGGAGTTTAAAACCGTTGCCTCGTTTTTTTTCATCTCGTCTTTGATCACATCCAGAAGACTTTGCGCAATGGACATTTCATGCATGAGGGATTCGCTTCACTCCTCTAAAACAGACACCGGATCAACCCTGCCGCAATGATATTGACAGGGAATCGATTTTTTGTCTGGCATCGTTAAAAACACCCGACAGGTTCAAGGAATGATTGGCGAAAACACTGTGCGACGACCCGTTAAACACGATCCAGGGCTCAAAATAGCACCGCTCCAGGTTCTCAATGATCTTATCCACCAGGGTCATGGCGCTTTTTTCTTTCAGGACCTTCTGGAAATCAACCCGAATGGCCTTGAAAGATTCGTAAAGACCGTAAGCCACCCCCTGAGCATAATAAAAATTGTCATCAATATGACGCCATGAAATATTGATCGGCACCAGAGATGACGCCGCCTTTCCAATTTTCTTATCCCCGGCATCCACGGGAAGAACATATCCGCTGCGCTGGGGCGCATTGACCAGACGCGTATTCACGCCCCCCATGAGAGACGCATAATCATCCAGGAGTTCAACGAGATTGTCGCCCCTGGGATAAAATTGGCTCCGGCCACTCACCAGATTCTGGTAGTACACCTCCAAATCATGATAGGCGTCTTTCCATTTTTTCTCTGCCGATGGAAACCACCATTTGTGGGGATCATTGGAAAGGGCCGTGAAAGCCTCCTCGACCCGAACATCAATTTTGTCAGTGGTTCTCATTCGGGAAAGATTGTCCCTCAAAACGTGAACATTGTAGCGCACCACTTCCAGTTCGCCGATCTGAAAACTGGGCATATTGTCGAGAAAAACCGTTGGCCAATAAATATCATTGGGCAACCAGTTCTCAAACATCTGCTGAATGAGCATCTGATTGGTCCTGACAAAGGCCGCGCCCTTGACTTTGGCATCAAATTCAATTTTCCCCAACGGCTCCGGTTTTTTTGAGTTAATGCTCATCACAACAATCGTAAAAATGACCAGAATCAGAACCAATATTCCGACCAGCAGTCCCCGATGCTTCTTCCCGTTGTCTGCGTGTGTTTCCGCCATGGTTTATGAATTCCCCCCTTAAATATATCCCCCCGATGGTTAAACCCACCCATGAAGGCGATCGGTTGATGAAGTCCCTGTCAAGAATTGATTTTAGAAGTGTGGGGGCGCCATTGTCAACCCGTAAAGACCGGGGAACAAAATAAACTACTGACGGCCCTTTATTTCAGGTTCTTCGGGCTGGGCAACATGATATAAACTTCAATTGAGAGACTCAAAATGAAACTTCTGTCCTCCCACGGAAGCTTCAAACATTAATCCGCCCTTGGCTATCGTAAAGATAGCAACGCCGTTATTATAATCCGTATTGGCGGATACGCCCGAGGTTGCGGCCACAGCGGATACCTGGGCGCCGAATTCATAATTTCCGAATTTGAAAAGATCAAGTGTACTTTTATCTTCGAAAAAAATGATTTCACGGTACACCTGCCCCCCCAACTGCAAACCAAAGGTAATTTGCACCAGACTTGATGTACCGTTCAGGACTCCCTCGCTATAAACTTTTCCTTTCCCATAAGCACCTCCGATACCCAAACCGCCTTTTCCTACAGATGGGAATATGGCAAACCCATAGGCCTTTTCAAAAAAGGCCTTCATGCTGGGATCACTGTTTTTGAAATCAGCAATGGCTTGCGCTACTTCGTAATCCTGAATATTTTGATTTTCGGCAATTTCTGTTTTTTCCGGGTTCCACCCTGCACGAGCCAATGGAATTAATAACAACACCAGCGTTACAACAACAAAAGTTGCCATGATGATCTGTTTCATACAACCTCCTTAACAACGATCCAAACCGCAATATCAGTCGCTTTTTCCCGGCGCAGGCAACGTCCACACCATATCCGATTGTTCCGCCGGCTTCTCGCCGGCCGCCAGGAGTCCTTTTTCACCCGCATCCCTAACCGTCACCCGGTAGTCGTATATTCCGATCCCGAGGTCCTCTTCACCCTGGTAAATATCCGGGCTGAATATTTTGACAGCCCTTACAAAACTTCGGGCCAATGACGCCGCATCCATCTCCAATATTCCCGCATCCGCGATAATGGCAAGAGACACCACACGGCCCTTCTGCGAAATGGTCGCTTTAACCACTTCTCCGGAGTCCATGATGGTCTTGATGCTCTGTTCTTTCTGAGCCTCCGTAATCAAGGGAACCGGCACCGCATGGACATGAAAGCCGCAAAGGATCACCAGCAAAAACGCCATGAGGCTTACAAAAATTCTTTTTCTCATTTCCATCTCCTTGTCTCTGATTGAACATCAAACCCTTTCGCGCCAAACTGTCGGCAAAACCCCTGATGGCCTCACTTACATACCCGACAGATGTTTTCAATTCTTTCAGGGTCTGACTTGCGTTGTTCGGTTTTACCCCCTCTCAAGAAAAGCAATGGCGCCGTCAACATAGGCGATGGGAAAATAATTTCCCCGATAATGACGAAGTACCGTCGGCATGCATCGGAAAAAAACGTCTACCACTTCCGGATCAAAATGGCTACCGCGACCCTCCTTCAAAACACCCACTACTTTTTCAAAGGGCATCTGTTCAAATCCCAACGTCTGATTGTCAACATACTTGGGATAATCCCTACGCGACGTCAACGCATCAAAGACGTCCGCCACAGCCAGGATCTTGGATGCCAGCGGCAGTTGGTCCCCGGTTAAACCAAATGGATAGCCCCGGCCGTTCACCTTTTCGTGATGATAGGCCGCCACAACGGGAACGTTACGCAACTGTTTTGAAAAATGAAATTTTTCCAGGATCACAAGGGTCTTCTTTGCATGGTCCTTCATCTCAAACCGTTCTTCTTCGGTAAAACAACCCTTCTTGAGCAATACGGCGTCTTTAATACCGATTTTTCCAATATCATGCAACAAACCGGCATATTTTATCTCTTTCAGTGCGTTTTCATCCAGGTTCATCTCCCTTGCAAGGGCAAGGGCATATTCCGTCACCCGCTCCGAGTGACCCGCCGTGAGAGGATGCCTGGCATCAACCGTTGCCGCCAAGGTACTGATGGCGCCCTCAAAAGAGCTTTCCAGCTCCTCAATTAAAAATGAGTTTTCGAGCGCAATGGCCACAAAACCGGAAAGGGACTTTAACAGCTGCATGTCATCTTTGCCAAAGCGTCCCCTCCCGGCTTTGTTGATAGCCTGGATGACCGCAATCCTCTCTCCCTGACGGTTCGATATGGGCATACAAAGCACGGACCGTGTATGAAAATCAGAGTTCTGGTCAAAACTCCTGTCAAAATAGGGAAGGTCCCAGGCATCCACCACGTTGATGATCTCACCGGTCTCCGCCACTCGACCGCTTATGCCCTGTCCTATGGGAAGGCGGATTTTCTTGAACTGTTCAGCAACCTTGGTCCAAATTTCTCCCCGCTCCCAATCGATGAGATAAAGGCTGGTCCGTTCAGCGCCCACAGCTTCAGTCACTTTTCTGATAATCAGAGGGAACAAGCTGTCAAAATCGAGTTCCATGCTGAGTTCCCGAGCCATGTCCAAAAGACTGGTCAACCGCTCATTCAGGGAATGCGCTCTTTCGAGCAAATCCTTGTTCTTTTGCAGCAGCAACCGTTCATCCAAAACACGGTCAAGCTTAATTTTGAGTTCGGCAAGCTTGATGGGCTTCTGAATAAAATCACTGGCGCCGGCTTCGATAATCTGATCATAAACATATTCATGGCTGAAACCGGTAATGACAATAAAGGACACATCAGGAGCTATTTTGCGGGCCTCCGCCATCACCTCCAGACCATTCATTCCCGGCATTCGGATATCACAAATGGCTGCGGAAAATATCTTGTTCCTAATCAATTCCAGCGCTTCAAAACCGTCACTCGCTGTTCGACAGTCGTGGCCGAAAGACCCGATGGCCTCCTTGAGGATATTGCCGGTATTGACATCATCATCCACCACAAGAATCATTTTCTTATCCATTCACCGACTCCCGACCAAATGAGTACATCACACCATCTGGAAACCATTCTTCAGTGCCAATCTAACCATATTTAGGAAGAAACGCTAAAGGATTCAAGGATGCGCAATATTAAAACGATTTGGGGCATTGGTTCAATTAAAATCAAACTTCTTTTAATAATACATTTACCGAAGCCTTTGCAGCAACCTCATCCAATCGGTCCATGCTCTCCTTGATTTTTTCAAAATCGGGACCTGAAAGCATGGGAACATCGTTTAATCCCTGCTGTTCAAACTGATCAATGACATATTTTACGGTAAACAGACTCACATCCCGGCCTGGCTGATAAGCCCGATCGCCTCCTTTCTTAGAACAGATTTCCGAAACAATGCCTGCCGCCGTCGTTTCCTCCAGAATTTTCTCCGCAAGGGATTGCGGCACTTTAAGTTCACCCACAATCCGGGTTAACGTAACGGGAGGGGCACCGCGACAAAAACTTTTCACAAGGAAGTGAACCACCTGCAGCATAATGGTTTTTTTCAGCCGGTAACTAATCCGCGAACAATCCGGTGCAAACTCATAAGCCCGTTCGTTTTGAATAGAGAACATCAATTCAGCACCCAGCAACACAATCAACCAGCTCATTTGCAACCAAACGAGAAAAAGGGGAAGCGCCGCGAAACTGCCATAGATGGCATTGTATTTGGTCACGCCAAACTGAAATGAGAGATACGCCCATTGAAACAATTGAAACAGCGTACCTGCGGCAATAGCGGCCGGCAGACCAAGTTTCACACTGATTTTTCCGTTTGGCAAAAACATATAAAGGACCATAAAAAGAAGCCATAGGGCGCAGTAGGGAAGCAATTTCATCAAAAAGAAAATGGCCGGACTCACAGATCCCAGGATGGAAAAGGATTGAACCGCACTTGTGACGTGACTCTTAATGACAACGGTGAGGGTGCTTGACAAAACCAACAGGATCGTACAAATAAGCATGGTCGCCATATAATCGCTGATTTTTCTTCCCACGCTCCTGGATCTGGGAAAATTCAAAATATGATTGAATGCGCTCTCGACATTTCCCAACACACGAATCACAGCCCAAAAGAGAATCAGAAGCCCCACGCCCGCCATCAGACCACCCTGGGTACTCTCAAGCATTGTATTGGCGAACACGGTTACCTTTTCGATGATTTCATCATGCCCGTAAAAACTTTGATAAAGCTGACGTTCCAAGGCTTCCTGAAATCCAAACCCCTTGGCAATGCCAAAGGCCATGGCCAGAACAGGAACAATGGACAACAGTGAATAAAACGTCAGGGCCGATGCTCTGAACATGCACTGATCTTCATTAAAAGCACGAAAGGCCAGCAACACCACCCGCAACGGGCGAAGATAAAGGGCTTTCCACCAGGGAATAGCATCAAGACGGATTCTCCAGATATCCGTTCCCAAAAACCGCTTACCTTGCGAAATCAGTTCATTTGCCTTTTTTGTCATAAAAGTATCCTGAACTTTAATTTACGCACGACAAATGCGTTCCCCAAAAATTTTTGTACCAATTCTCACCAGATTAGCGCCTTCCTCGATGGCGACCCCATAGGAATTGGACATGCCCATGGAAAGAAGAGACATATCCACTTTATCAAGATGTAACCGCCTGATCTCATCAAAAAGCTTTTGGGTCTTTCGAAAATAGGGGCGGGCCTCCTCGGGGTCGCCGCTGAAAGGCCCCATGGTCATCAACCCCACGACCTTCACATGAACCAGCCCAGCAATATCCTGAAGCAATGAGATCGCATTTTCCGGCATAACGCCAGCCTTCTGCGCCTCTTCGCCGCTATTGATTTCCACCAGAATCGGCATGATTTTATTCAACCCTTTACACGCGTTATCGATAGCTTTGGCCAGCTTCATGGAATCCACGGTTTCAATCATGTCAAAGATTGCCGCGGCCTTTTTGGCCTTATTGGACTGAAGGTGGCCAATCAAGTGACATTTCACGGGTTGTCGAACAACATCAAAAAGCCTTTCCGCTTCCTGCACATAGTTGTGCCCGATAATCGTAAGGCCCGCCTCGATGGCCTCCCGTACCTCTTCCGCCGTGCGGGTTTTAGCTGCCCCCACAAGTTGAACCCCTTCAGGCAATTCCGCCAGTATCCGTTTCACATTATCTCTGATCATGATAAACCTCCTAAGTGCTTAGAAAGTTGATACTCCAATTCCAAATGGCTGTAAAGGGGTACACTGCCATAAAGGTGCATTTCGTTGGTTTTTTTTCGGCGTCTGTGTTATTTAGGATTCTTGAGTTTAGAAATAAAACATCAAGGAGGCCATGACATGCCAAAAGATGCGGATGGGCATTTTGCCAGGAAGCACCCTTTCAACAGTGACGCGGATCCCCGGGTGGTTAACGCATTGAAACAGAAGGCATCAGAGGGCGAAGTTCCCTGTGCGGTAGCCTTTAAAATCGCATCGGAACTGGGCGTGACGCCGGAAATTATAGGACAAACCACGGATCTGCTTGAATTTCGCCTGGCAAAATGTCAAATGGGACTTTTCGGGTATAAGCCGAATAAAAGGATTGTAAAACCAGCTGAAGTGGTTTCAAAAGAGCTGGAGGCTTGCATTCGGCAAGGGCTCAAAAACAACCGACTGCCCTGCAAAAAGGCATGGGAAATTGCCGAAAAACTGGGATTGAGAAAGATGGCGGTGTCGTCCGCCTGCGAAGTGCTGGGAATTAAAATAAACGCCTGTCAGCTGGGCGCTTTTAAGTGATTGTAAAAAAAACATCCTCGTCATGAACCATGCTCGACAACATGCCAATCAGAGGATGTTTTATTTTTTGTCCGGCATTCCTAGCAACTGCAACCGGAACCGCACGAAGACGGCGCTGCCGGCATGTTGCTCATAATATTGAAACCGGAGCCCATGGCGGACGTTACATAGTCCACCTTTATGGGTTTTACCCGATCATACAGGGTGTTTTCCACAACAAACTTAATACCGCGGTCATCAAATTCCTGATCGTCATCTCGTGACTCATCCAGAGCCATTCCCAGTGATGGGCCGCTTCACCCGCCTTGGGACATCATGATCCGGATGGCCGGTATCTCTTCCCTGTCCTTCAGAAAGTCCTTGATCATCTCACTTGCTTTTTCGGTTACTTCCAGCATATCTCCTCCTTGTGAGCCTTTGTTGCCAATTGATTTGTGTTAGGATATACACGATATCCCCTTTGTCAATATAGAGCCGTCGCAAAGAAAAAGGTTACGGTTTTTTTTAAAAAGGCTCTTCCGAGAAACGCTGTTTCAACCAGAGGATCACCTTCTTCAACTCCCCGCGCAATTCTCCAATGGCCTTTCCACGATGACTGACCCTGTTTTTTTCCTCGCCGGTCAGCTGCGCAAAGGTCTTTCCAAGCGGCGGATAGTAAAAAAGCGGATCATAGCCAAACCCCTGGTCGCCCTTTGGGGTCTCGCCAATCACACCCTCGCAAATGCCTTCATATATCAGGGCCGGTCCCCTCGGCACGGCAATGGCCAGCACACAGACAAAGGCCGCCCCCCGATCCGCCACGCCTTTCATATCGGTCAATAATTTGCGGTTATTGGCTTCATCGTCCCCATCCTCCCCGGCATATCGTGAAGAAAATACGCCCGGGGCGCCCTGGAGGGCCGCAACCGTCAAACCGGAGTCATCGGCAATAGCGGGAAACCCCAGCACCCTTGCTGTAAATTGCGCTTTTTTGACTGCGTTGTCTTCAAACGTGGCGCCATCCTCAATGACCGGAGGAATGGGCCCGAAATCATCCAGGGTTTTAATTTCAACACCAGAATCCCTGAAAAGTTCCTTGAATTCTAATATTTTGCCTTTATTTTTTGTGGCCAGAACCAGAGGCCGATCCAGTGTCATGATATCTCCCTATATTCTGTTATGTTTCATCCTCATTGCCAATCTACATACCACAATCCGAGCGTCTTTGAAATACAATGATGGCAAAACAAAAAAAGGCAGAACCATCTTCGATCCTGCCTCCTTATGTTAACAGCTGAATATTCGGTTTACCACACCGTCACCTTATCAGAGACGGATGTTAAACTCGACCTCAGTTTCCGGCCTTTTTGGCCAAACACGGACCCACATAAATCAACCCCAGGAATTTTTCTTCGGCACTGCTTGCGGCGTCTGCAAGGCCATCCAGCGTTGTCCTCGCCATTGCTTCGCCGGCGGAATACCCTGCCTTGTAAACAATGCAGGCGGGTATGGTTCCCGGATACCATTGTTTAAGGAAAGAGACCAACGCCCCCACATCTTTCAAGCCCATGAAGATGCATAAGGTTTCGCCCTTCTCCGCAATGGCCTTAACCATGGCGGGATCTTCCCTGAGGCCTCTTGGCGTGGCAACGACAATGGCGCCGTTGCACGCAAGGTCTTCGCCGATAAGCGCATTTGCCGCATTAAAAGAGCTGAGCCCCGGAATGATCTCGATGGTCCCGGTGGGGAAGGAATCCCATGCCCATCGCCACCCACTCCAGATGCTGGGATCTCCGTATTCCAGAATGGCGACGGTTTTGCCTTCATCTAAAGCCTGTCCAATGACCTTGGCGGCGCCGGCCTGCTCTTTTTTCAACAGGGTTTCCAGGTCTTCGGAAGAAAGGCCCGGATGCTTCTTTCTCAACACCGGTGGAACAAAATCGTAAAGGTTCAACAACACCGGTTTGTTCCCCATATACTTGGAAAATTGTTTTTTGATATCCGGGGGACATACAAAAACGTCGGCGCCGGCCATATGGGAAATGGCATCCAGGGTAATGAGATCCGTATCCCCGCATCCCACACCGATAACATAAATCTTCGGGTCCTGTTTGACCGAAATAACTTCAATCTTTTGAACCGCCTTGACATCCCGATCCGCCATCAGATCATCGGGCGGCACAAAGAAGAATTTTCCATTCTTCTTAATCGGTTGACCATTCATCCGATCCGCCAGAAGCATCCGTTCTCCGGCAGGGTCAAGAAATACTTCACCATAAGAAAACAAGCAACGATACCCATCAGGGGCCGACAGCAAAAACACGGTGTTCACATCAGGCGTTATACCGGCCTTGTTCAGCACCGACCTAAGCGAGGCGCCTTCCATCAGATCAATGCCATGATATCCCTTTCCCTCTCCCAGATGCCTTGCCTTGACGGACCTTCTCGGATAAGCTGAAAAATCCGTGACGGTCATCGGTTTTTTTACAGCCCCCGCAACCACGAATTCCGGAGAAAATAGCATTTCCAACTTTTCAGTCGGCATCTCCGGTTTCAAATCTACCACCTGAATGCTCGTAATATCATCCAATGAACGATCCGCGTATGCATCGCCTGAAACCACGAGTTTGGGGTAACCGATTTGACGGGATAGCTGGTCCAAACGGGGCTTGTATACTTCCGGGCTATGACACCGATTGCAATCCTTGTGGGGCATGATGGGCCGCCCGGAAAACGCCACGATGATCCTCGGATTTTTGTAAAACACCTCGCCCCAAGACAAGACAGCCTGTTTCCCCTCTTTGTTTTTGACCACGATGGCAAGGTCCACATGCTTTTTAAAATCCGTTTCTTCCTTTTGAATAAAAGCGGTTTCCAGAAGCGCCTTCAGAGGGATGCCCCGGAAAACAAAAACACCTCGATAACCGCCGTCCTCAAGCACTTCATTCAACTGAACCTCAATCGATTGATATTGTTTAATGTCAGCCAAAGACAGATTCACAGGCTGTTTCACAAGACCGGTGATGCTGAGGCCTGGAGATGAACCGGCCCATGCCGGGCCAAAAACAAATAAAACAGCGGCCATAATCAGCCACATACAGCTCTTTTTCATGATAAGTCCCCTTAAAAGGTTGCCCTGAGCATCCCGAAAAACGTCCGGCCTTCTCTCGGATACCCGGAAGAAAGAAAATAGTTTTTATCAAACATGTTTTTGACCCCGGCCTCAAGGGTAAAGACCTCAGAGAAGGAGCCGATAACCTTGAAATCAAAGGTTACAAAACCATCTAATTCCTGCCATCCCGTGTCAGGGTCCTCATACCACTGTTTGGAATAGTATTCCAACTTGCCGAATAGGGAGAGCCAGTCGGTCAGGTTGTACAAATCGCTGATATAGAGCTTGTTCTCCGGACGCTCCTCTAAATGGTCGCTGGTCCTGTTCGGGGAGCAGTCTTTTGAGTTTAGATATGTATAACTTAGCTCAAACATGTTTCTACTGAAAAATCCAGACTTGAAGCTGAGCTCAATCCCTTTCAAATCAGCCTTTCCAACATTTTGATATTGGTTGATGCCGCCTTCAATCTCTTTATTCACAATCAAGTTCTTGACATCGGAATAGAACAGGCTAAGGCCCACGAAATTTCTTCCGGGCAGGGGTTTTTCAGCACCGATTTCATAATTAATAGCCTCTTCCGAGTTGAGATTGGGATTGGGCTCATTTTTGCCGAGAAGCCCGGAATAGAGTTCCAACAACGTCGGGAATCGCGTCTTTTTCCCCACCGAAAAATGAAGTCCCAGATCCTTCAAACAAGTCCAGTGAATACCGGCCTGGGGGTTGAAGGTGTTATCGTCATCGCGGAGCGATTCACCATTGGCATATTTGGGTTTCTGAATGTCATAGCCGGCCCCCACCACCAGGGAAAGGTTCTCGATAATCTCAAAATCATCTTCGAGTCCGAATGAAAAGAGTTCTGTTTCATAACGCTCCCAGGTCTCTCCCCTGTCATCCTGCTCCCGGTGAACGTCATCCTTATAATGGAAGGAAAAGCTCGTGATGTTTTGTGGAATATAAGTTCCCCGAACGGTTAATGAACCACCGTTGCTGAAATCATCGTAGGTGCTGTGAAAAGCGTATTTTTTCGTCTGTGTCGAATAGGTATTATCGTCATAGGAATCGAGGACGTTATAGTATGTATCATGGTAAATCCGTATCTTGGTGCTGAGGTTGTCCGTTATTTTGGAATCACCGATAAAATAATAGGTATCCTTCTCCCACTCGGTAAATCGCCACCATTTAAGTTCGGGCCGCGAAGTAGCGTAGGCATCTGGTGGCAGCCCCCATTCACTGTTAATGTGGTTGATGCCAAGTGCGTATTCATGCCCGGCTACAGGTGTAAACCCTGCTTTGAACGCGACATTTTTCTGTAGAATATCGGAATTGTTCCGGGTGCCATGCCCCTGATTCGGTCCGGGGGTCAGATCATTGGACACCCGGTATCCCTCTGAATCGAGAAACCCCGCGTTCAAAGCCACATAAAACCGGTCCATCCGTGAACCCAAATAAAGGTTGGTATTCACAGCATTGGACTGACGCATCCCCATGTTGAAATCGACTTCTATTTTCTTTTCAGGCTTTTTGGACAGAATATTGATGACACCACCCATGGCGTTGGGGCCGTACAGCACCGAGCTGTTTCCCTTGGTCAGTTTGATCTCCGAAATATTGGACGTGGGCAGTTTACCCGCATCCACATAGCCGTCATTGGGAACATAAATAGGGATCCCATCGAAAAATATCGGGACATACCGCTGATCAAATCCCCTGACCGTATAATTCTGCTCGTTTTTGGTCCCCACGGATAAAAAAACGCCGGGCAGTGTGTCGAGGGCTTCAGCAACGTTCTCCGACGTGGTCAGATCGATCCGTTCCTCACTGATGATATCGGTTGTAGCGATTTGCGACACCGCATCCTTTTCCCCGGTCACCACCACCTCGCCGAGGGTAAACACCGCTCCCACTTCCGGAATGGGACTCGCATTATCTTCCTGGGCCAGGGCCGGGACGCTCATCATAAAGGACATAGCCATCCACAACAATAGACTGCTTTTCAATCTCATTTTTCATTTTCCTCCTGTTTCACCATTGAATTTGATTTTTGGGATGGGCGTGTCCGCCACGTCATCACCATATAAAGACCTATTCCGGCAATCATGACCGGGAACAGGACAAACACAAAAGGCTTGACGGGGTTGCTGCTGATGATCAGCCTGACCCCTGGTTTTTGAACGCCGTGATCCCGGTTTACCCTGCCTTTGGGCGGGGTAAAGCGTTTCAGGGTTACCTGAATGTCTTTCCAGATAAACGGCCTCAGGAAATAGGCCTTTCCTCCGGCCACAATACTTCCATTTTGGGCAAGCGACACCTCGCAAAAATTCACTTCCGGATGAAAGGCCCCGGGGGTACGTTCCCTGGGTCGCTGGTAAAGAAGTTTCATATCATCTCCAAAATGAACGTCCTTGACGGTTACAACATGCCCCTGGGGAAGCGTAAAAGACTGATTCACCCGCAGTTTTACATTTTCGTACCGATAGCCCAGCAAGAAACTCCCGAAGTGACCTAAGGCCACAAGGCCGAACACAATATGAATGATCAGCATAACAAATCGAGAAGCGGCCTGTTTGTTTCGCATCATTTTCAGGATCTTGGTCCAAGAACAGAAAACCAGATTGATCCCGAGAATGCCCATTATCAAACAGAGCCCGACAAACCAAAACTTCAGCAAAAAAGGCAGCCTGCCAGCTACGGAAAACCATTCAGGGACCAGGAAACGGTCCATGACATTGAATCCCTGACGGAAAGCATCCGACTCAGCCAGAAGAATTCCCCAGGCAAACCACAGCATAAGGACACTCAATATCACGATCGTAAACTGCATGGAGGAGAGTTGGTCAAAGAATTTTCTCATGACAAGCCCTTGACAACCTTTATAGCAAGCATCAGAAAGGGGGTCATAACCGCAACAACCGATCGAAGGTCGTCCGACCGGGAATTCTTGCCGGGGATATGAAACGCAACCATCAAACAAAGGATGATCAATGTCGATTGAAAGAACGCGGGACTCCAGTGCCAGAAATCACCCCATCCATTCTGACACCAGATAATCCCCGAGTATTCGCCACAGAGAAAGGAAACCGCGCTGAGCAGCAGAAAATTCCGGCCTTGCGCCAACAGCGGGTTATTGACCCTCTTGCGCACCGGTTCGCTTCTAAACCGGATGAAATGAGCAGATGAAAAGAGTGCGAATGAGAGTGCAAGGCACCTAAACCCGTGAAACAGAACCACCCAGGGATAGGTGTGATGGTATCGGTGGGGGGGAGGCTCTCTTGAAAAAAACAGGGTAATGCCGAAAAGCAGGAGGACCTCAATCCAGACCCAGGCCTTAACGTTCCATCTTCCTTCTTCGACCCGGCAACAGAAGACGCCGAGGAGACCGAGGACAAATGTCACAAACAGCAAACCGCCAAACATTTCAAAAACAGGCGGCTGACCGGACACCATTGAGATCCCCACCAGAATCAATCCATTTATGACCAGGGCCATAAGGGACAGTAAACAGGAAATGCTGTTCCATCTCATGAGACAAGTGAAGAGCGTCAGAGCGTAGAGGAAAAAAACAGTTACATATCCTGTTGAAATAGAGTTCATTATTTTATTATCAGTCTTGCGGACTCAGCGCTTGCCCCTACCGGATACTGATTTCGTTGGGCGGTGAAAAGATCAGGACTTCCTACCTTTTTGAGTCATTTCTTGTCAAGCATTTTATACATCAAATCATATACACACCATAAAGCATCAAAATTAACCATAAACACCCTTTTGGAACTTTTCTTGACCCATGACCGTTATTGATTTATAAAAGCGGGTATGTTCTTGTCGCTGCAAAGAGGGAGGGTAAAACGCCATGGAGGAGAAACCACTGCTGAACACCCGTGAACTGGCGCAATTTTTAAATATCAACGAAAAAATGGTTTATACGCTGATTTCCGAAAAGGGTCTCCCCGCCACCAAAGCCACGGGCAAATGGCTCTTTCCCCGCCATCTGGTAGAGCAATGGCTGGAAGCGCAGACCATCAATTTCCCCAAACAGCTGGATCCGCTGCCGCCCTACGACGGCCTGCTCATTATTGCCGGCAGCAACGATATTCTTCTGGACAGAACCATCTCGCTGATCAACCAGCGCCACCCGGAAGAATTGGTCGCATTCGGGAACATGGGAAGCCTTGGGGGTATTCGAGCCCTCAGACGGAATCATTGCCATATGGCTTCAAGCCACCTGATCCAGAAAGACGGGCAGGAATACAATTTTGGATTTGCCAGGGACGAACTGGCTCAGATGCCCGGCATTATCAATTTTTGTCGCCGGGAACAGGGCCTCCTGGTTGAAAAAGGCAACCCCAGGGGTATTGCATGCGTAGCAGACCTCAATCAGGCCGGCCTCAAAATTATCAACCGCCCTTTGGGCACCGGAACCCGTCTGCTTCTGGACGAAGAACTGGCCAAGGCCGGGATTGAAGGGAATAAAATTGAGGGTTATGACCGGGAAGTATCCCGGCACCTCGACCTGGGATTGGAAATTCTTTCCGGTCGGGCACAAACCGGCCCCTGTATCCGGCCTGTAGCCCAACTCCTGGGTCTGGATTTTGTTCCCATAAAATGGGAGAGTTTTGATCTGTTGATCCTCAAGGAACGTTTTTTCGAAAAAGGCGTGCAACAATTCCTGAGCTTTTTGAACGAACCGTCCTTCAAAAAGCTGGGTGAAGATCTGTCAGGATATGATTTGCGTTTTTCAGGAAAAATGCTTTTCCCCAAAGAACCCTAAAGCGGGAAACTGCGGTTTTAAGTTTTAGGTTTTAGGTTTTAAGTTATTCCGCCAATGAATTTCTTGTTTTTTATGACAGGGTTTCAGGAAATAAGACACTCACATAGGGAGTTTTCATCATGCGTAGAATTTTCCGTTTGTCACTATGCCTCGCAGCCGTGGGATTTCTGACCACGCTTTTTTCGCCTTCCGCTAAAGGAGTTTATGCAGAAACCAAAGAAAATCTGATGGTGTTTCATGCGGGTTCCCTTGCCGTTCCGTTTAAAGCACTGGCCAAAGCCTTTAGCCAACAGTATCCCCAGGTGAACATTGACCTGGAGGCCGCGGGTTCCCGCACCTGCGCTCGAAAAATCACGGACCTGAAACGCCCTTGCGACGTCATGGCCTCCGCGGACTTTACGGTTATCGACGAACTCCTGATTCCCCAACATGCGGACTGGAATATCTCCTTTGCCACCAATGAAATGGCCATTGCCTACCGGCCCGACGCACCCGGGGCCAAAGCCATCAATGGCCAAAACTGGTACAAAACCCTGCTTCAAAAAGGGACCCAGTATGGCCATTCGGACCCGAACAGCGATCCCTGCGGGTATCGGACCCTGCTGGTCTGGCAGCTTGCGGAGAAATACTATAAAGATCCGGGACTATACTCACAACTCGTGGCGGGTTGTCCAAAAAAGAACATTCGACCCAAGGAAACCGACCTCATCGCCTTGTTGGAGGTGGGTGAAATCGATTATCTCTTCATCTACCGCTCCGTCTGCGAACAACATAAAATGCCTTTCGTGGTCCTTCCGAATCAAATCAACCTTAAATCCGTTCGCTACGAAAAATTTTACAATCAGGCCTCCGTCAAAATCAGCGGCAAAAAGCCGGGTGATTTTATTACAAAAACCGGTAAACCAATGGTTTATGGGATTACGATTCCTAAAAATGCGCCCAACCGAGATATGGCCATCCGCTTTGTGGCCTTCGTGGTGGGCCCGGAAGGTCAGAAAATCATGCGGGAAAATGGACAGCCGCCCATTTCACCGCCTCGAGCCTCGGGCGATCTGAACCGCTTGCCGCCATTGCTTCAAAAACTGGCAGCGTCCCGATAGATTCGAGAATCCATCCCATGCACCCCTTCCTCGGCAGGCGGCCTTTTAAAGCTGTTTTATTTTCTGCGAGCGCCCTTCTGGTCATTCTTATTGGGTTTCCCCTGCTCCGAATGATTACGAGCGCCGACCCCGAGGCCCTTATTTCCACCATGGCCGAACGGGAGGTAATGTCATCTATCTTTCTGACCCTTCGGTCGGCCCTGTGGGCCACCATCGCCTGTCTGATACTGGGGATTCCCCTGGCCTATCTCCTGGCCCGCACTGATTTTCCCGGCAAAAGCCTGGTGCAGGGACTTGTGGATCTGCCGGTAATGATTCCCCATACGGCCGCGGGCATTGCATTGCTCATGGTCTTCGGACGAGCCTCTTTTGTGGGGAAAACCCTCGGCACAATGGGTCTGAGTTTTGTGGGCACGGAGGCGGGCATCAGCCTGGCAATGGCCTATGTAAGCATTCCATTTCTGGTCAATGCCGCCCGGGACGGCTTTTTGGGGGTCGACCCAAAGCTGGAGCGGGTGGCGCGAACCCTGGGTGCTTCACCCCGTCAGGCATTTTTCAGGGTTAGCCTTCCCCTGGCCTGGCGACCCATCCTTTCGGGGGCCATCATGATGTGGGCCCGGGGAATTTCCGAGTTCGGCGCCGTCATTATCATTGCCTATCACCCCATGACCGCCCCCATCCTGATCTGGGAACGATTTCAGGCCTATGGGCTCAAATATGCCAAACCCGTGGCCGTTCTGCTCATTCTCATCTGCCTGGTGATCTTTGCGCTCCTCAGATGGCTGGCCGAACCCCGAAAGGAGACCTAGTTGCTCAGGCTTGAACGCGTCAGGCTTCAATTGGGAAATTTCACCCTTTTCGACGTCTCCATGAGAGTCGACCAAGGTGAATATCTGGTGCTGGTGGGGCCCACGGGCACGGGCAAAACCGTTTTGCTGGAAACCATTGCCGGGCTGCACCATCCCGAATCGGGACGGATATTTCTAAAAGGGATGGACGTTACCCATATGCCGGCTGAAAAACGACACCTGGGGGTCGTCTATCAGGAGTATGCACTGTTTCCCCATCTGACAGTCTTCGATAATATTGCCTTTGGTCTGAAACTGAAAAAAAAAGGCGCACGTGAAATTGCGGGGACCGTATCGAAAATGGCCCGATTTCTGGACATCCAAACCATCCTTACGCGAAAGCCAAAACTTCTCTCCGGGGGAGAACGTCAGCGAGTCGCCCTGGCCAGGGCTCTGGTACTGGACCCCCACATGCTGCTCCTGGATGAACCGCTCAGTGCGCTGGATCGCCTGACCCGGGACCGGCTTCGCGGGGAGTTGAAACGCATCCACAGGGAACTGGGCGTCAGCATTATCCACATTACCCATGATCTCAGTGAAGCCTTCTTCCTGGCGGACCGCATCATGGTCATGAAAAACGGCGCCATCATTCAAGAAGGCACTCCCGAAGCAATTTTGAAGCAACCCAAAGATCGATTTGTTGCCGAACTTCTGGGAATTGAGAATTTCATTCCCGCCAGACTCGGCGCCGGCGAGCAGCTTTTCCTTCAGGGCCTGGGACCCGGTGATCCGCCCGTTTTTTCAGCATCGCCTAAGGAAACTGAAAAGGCAATTTGTTTGATCATACCCAACTGGGCCATCCAACTCTTTCCCAACAAAAACCATAACGGCAACTACCTGGCCATGTTTCCCATGACCATTACCGGGCTTGAACGTGCCCAAGGGCATATGAAAATCCACTTGAAACACACTGAGGGAGAACAACTGATAACCACCCTCTCATGGCGAGAAATGGACGAACTGCCGACAAACCTGGAACTGGGGCATAAAATCCCGGTGGGGCTGAATCGAAAAGGAATGCACTGGATTCCCGCGGATCAAGGACTCACCGAAAATGGAACGATAAACCATGTATGAATCCTATGTAAAACAGTGGTTTCACAAACGCTGGCCCATATGGGCGGCAAAAACATTAAAGTGGGTATCCGGGCTGGTTCGCACAAAGGCCGTCGGGATAGAACAAGTCACAAGGGGTCCCTGCGGCATCGCTCACTGGCATGGCGATGAGCTGGCGCTCATCCCCCGTTTCGGACACATCGGCCCCACCATCCTGGTGAGTCATTCCAAAGATGGGGAAATCATGGCAAAAGCCACCACTGCCCTGGGCTATCGCGTAACAAGGGGATCCTCTTCCCGAGGCGCCGTGGGCGGGCTCCTGGCACTCATTAAGGCGGTGAGAGACGGTCACGCGGTCGTGCTGGCGGTGGACGGCCCCCAGGGTCCTCGCGGCGTTTGCAAACCGGGGATTGTCCGGGTGGTTCAAAAATCAGGCGCTCCCCTCTTCCCGGTAGGGGTGGCGGGATCAAGCCGATATGTATTTAAAAAATCGTGGAATCGAGCCTATCTTCCCCTCCCCTTTTCCCGCCAGGTGGTATGGGTTGACAAACCCCTCTACTTCCCAAAAAACGCCGATGCTTCGAAAGTCTCCGAGTACTGCCGCCGAGTGGAAAGCGCCATTGGCAACGCTCAGAAAAAAGCCGAGACATTGCTAAGAGATTCAAAGTAGAGCAGAGCAATCAAAAAGGCCACAAACAGCAACCGCCTTTGTCCCTGAACTCATCTTCACAGGCTGCCAGCTGACCTCGATATTTTACAGCCCTGTTCTGAACCCTGCCCGCCACCCTCAAAAGCCATGCCTTTTTCGCATAGGTTTTTCGGTTATAACCGCCGCGACCTTCATGATAGGCGAGATAGAGATTTCTCGCATTGTCTTTGGATATCCCGCACTTTTTCACACTCAATGAACAATACCACCCCACAAAGTCGACGGCATCTCCGAAATCGTCCCTGTCAGCCCAGGAATTGTCCGCACTTTCCTGATATTCCTCCCAGGTCGCATCCAATACTTGAGCATACCCAAAAGCCGACGAAGGCCTGGGACCCGGAAAAATCCACAAGCAGGTGGTGCGAGGGGGTTTGGCATCCGCCACATATTTTGATTCCTGGTGCAGGATGGCCATCATGACGGGAATGGGAATGCCCCATTTTTTGGAGGCATCCGCCGCATCGTCATACCACTGGTCATTCTCCCTGAAAATCTCACAGATGTTATCCACGTTCCGGGGAGGGGTGGGCGTTGCACATCCGCAAAAGGCGGCAAGGATGAGATATGCACAAAGTATTCTCATCGTTTGACGCCGAATAACGGATAACCTTCCGGTTTCAAGCCTGGATTCAGTTGCCGCCATAGAAATGATCTCGAAGAAATGCAAAGCAAAAAACCTTTCCGAAACAGTCATGCCCACACTGAAGCATAGGGACAAGCTTTATATTTCACTTTCACTGCAATGGCCAACATTCTGTGTTTAGGGTATCCGGGGTGGGTTTACTGAGAGTTTCCCCCATGATAATCAGCGATCTGGAAGCCGTTTTCCTCAAAATGCCGGTCAAAGGTGAAAGCCTCGGCTATTTCTCGCGCCTCCATAATTTCAAAACTCATACAGTCTACGAGACTCAGATTTTTTCTGTTTTGGGTTAAGAGACGTTGCATGGCCCTATTTTGCCAGTCGGCGTCCACCCATATGACCTCCAGAAGAGGCAGGATCTTTGCGTTGAAGTCGCGAACGGAATCCAGTCCTACACGCCGCTGGAGGAGAGCGACTGTTTCTACCAACACAAAAGAACTGGTCAGGAGCTGGGTCCGGTGATCGGAAAAATACCCGAAGTTTTCCTTCGCACGAACGTGCATGAAGTCGTCACGGACCAGGAGCGCAAAAAGTGCCGACGTGTCCGCAAAAACAATCATTGTCTAAAGGCCTCGTCAAGATAACGGTCATGTTCCTGGGAGATATCCCCAACCCCTGCCTCGTACTTCCCCATAACCGCCCCAGCCTGCCGATAAAGGGCCATACAATCCGGCTTTCGGGTCATGAGAAATTGATCCACGGCCCTGCGAATCAAAGCGGCCATGGACTCCCGGCCCGTACGGGAAATTTCCCTCAGCAAACGGGCCTGCTCTTCCGTAAGTTGAATCTGCGTGCGTACCATTTGCTGTCTCCACATTAATCATAATGTTAATTTAAGGATTATGATAACACTTTTTTAGGGAGAGTCAATAGAATATGATCCAATCTTATTCAAGACAGAATTTAGAGGTTTCCTTTTAAATTTTGGTGTGCATAAAAAATTATGGTGTGCTAAATTTTTTAGAGGTTGGTGAGAAATCATGCAAGATATTGAAACCTTACGAACGGCGATCTGAATTCGTAGTGCCGGCTGTAGCTGAGGCATACCACAAGGTCTCTATGCTGTTGATCGATTGGTTTTTTTGTCGAAATCGCAATAGCGCGCCCCTATGGATGAGAGTGATCCATGAGTTACAACAGATTAATCGATGATTTGATGGCGTTTTGTGAGCGGCTGGATCCGAATGAATATCCCAACTGGCTGCCGAACGGAGCGCTCGACGAACATTATCAGGTGCTTGAGTCGGTACTGGCATGGCTGCACCGGCTGATTCCGATTCATGTTGAACCCGAACTGTTCACGGATGTCATCCGGAAGTTGGATCGGAAACGGGAGGAGATCCTCGATTTTTATTTGACCTATTTTGAAGACAATGACGTCATCGGCGATTCAGACGTACTCTACCATGCGGACTACATCTTTGTGCTGGCCTCCAAACATATGGAAATTTTGCTGGATCGGGCGCGTCATGCCGTGCGGTTCATCCGTAACCGCCCCAAAGCGATTATCATTCTGTGCGGCGGGGGATTCATGTGTCAACAGACGGAGTCGGAACAGATGTTGGCGTTTCTGCAATCGCAAGATGACCTTGGCCTGACCCCCGAGAGGGTTGTCATTGAGGATGATTCCATTGATACCGTGGGCAATGCGGTGCTTTCAAAATTGAAACTAAGGCAAAAAAAGCTGTTGGCGCCCTCGGGAAAACTGATGTTGGTCACGTCTGATTTTCATGCCATTCGTGCCATTCATATTTTTCGGCGTGTCTACGGCAGCGGCTATTCCATCGCCCTGGCGCGAGTCCCCTCCAATTACACCGCCGAAAAAAAACGACAGTTTGCCGCCCACGAGCTGAAAAGCGATTCCGAATCGTGCCGGGGAATTTTCAGCATTAACTATTTTGTCGGCATGGCTTTGAGGCCCCATGATTCCATCAAGTTAGGGGATGAGCGCACGTATTTTTATCAAATGATTCTGGAACATGAATATTACAGGCACCGCTACGATCTGATCCGCAAATATCAGGACGTGCTGCGCTGAATGCTCCGGTTTCCCGGGTTGAACATGGGAGGAAGTGGTGATCCATCTCATTTCTCTGTTAGAGCACGCATATAAACGACGAAAGTTTTACCGGTGTGACGTCGAGTATGTGAATCGTCCCACCTTTTCGGGACTCTTTCCCATCTTCGAACTCAATGGAAAACTAAAACTCGGCAGGGACGTCAATTTCATGGGGGTGAGAGTCCGAAGCCACATCACGGTTTTCAACCCTGATGCGATTCTGTCCATTGGTGACTGCACGGCCCTGAATGACGGCGCCAACATCTGTGCCGTGGAATCCATCGAAATCGGCCGGCACTGCGCCATTGGAGACTGGGTGACCATTCTGGACACCGCGTTCCATCCGGTGGAGCAGGGGGGGGGCGACGCATGTGGGGCCCATTCGAATCGGAAACAACGTCTGGATTGCCTCCCAGGCCATGATCGCGCCGGGCGTCACCATCGGGGATCATTCGGTGATCGGCGCGGGTTCACTTGTCACCCACGATATTCCCGAAAAGTTACCAAACTAAAGTTCCGAAAAGGGCTGTAGGCAGGGGGCTAATGACATGATGGTTATATTTTTGGCCGGGGCAAATCCCGGATATTAAAGTTGATGAAGCTTTTGGCGTCATCTGACCATCCTGAAGTCTCTTAACCCCCTGCCTAAAATCCCATTCTTTGATTTGAAATTTCATGGGTGATCCGGTATGGATTGTTTAGCTAACATTCCCTCACCGGAGGATACACCCATGAAGAATTCATTTTTGAATCAATTCTCAGAAAATATCAAGTTCAAATATTTCTGCTTCGATCGGGTTATTATTCGAGGCTACATTCTCTCCCTCTTTTCTCCAGCAGGCATTGTCAGGCTCCTCAGGGCTCTCGGATTCAAAGGGTTGTCAAACGGTGTAATGAGGATTCTAACCGACCAACTCAATGGTCATATTCAAAAGGTAGCCCGGAACAACAATATCCCCATTCACTGGTGGCCCTCTGAAGGGGGTGGCACTGACGGCGCAAAGTCAAAATTCGTGGAACAAAAATACGCCAAGGCCTTTACAGGAAAAGGGAACCATGTGTTTTGCATCCTTACGGACAAAGAACCAGTTAGAACATTTGCCTGCAGGCAACTCACTTCAAAAGCCGGAAAGCCCTATGAACGAATCTATGACTGCAGAAAGCCGGTGAAGCAGTATTACATCTACTTGCACGATGCCCTTCTCGGTGGTCTCTGCTACCTCAAAATCTCTTCCTACCTTCCTTTTCGTGCAGAATTCTATTTCAACGGCCACAATGCCATTCAACTCCAGCTCGATAAACAAGGCATCAAATACAGGCTAAACGAAAACGCATTTGTTGACGTTGAAAATCCAGAGGCCCTTCAAAAAGCCGCTGCGTCTCTCACTGGCAGAGCTGTACTTAACAGGATCAACTACTGGATGAATATTTTCTTCAAATTCGACAAAGGAAAATATTCGACACGATCCAAATTTCTTTATCACGACTGGTATTCAAGCCAGGTCGAAGTCTCTTCTAATATTGTGTTTCGTTCCGCACGTTTTTGCACCAGCCTCTTTGAAAGGCTCTTGGATAAATTCCACCGTCTCGGATTGCCCGAGACCATTGCTCAGATTTTCAATCGTCGGCTCCATCGCCGATCAACATCCAAGACCTTCTGGCGGCTATATGACAATAATGCGTGCATCAAACACTGGTTCCGAGGCAACTCCATCAAGCAGTACAATAAGACCGGGTACTACATCCGCACCGAGACCACCATCAATAACCCCAAATCGCTGGGGCTTAAAAAGCCTGTCCTCTATCTACAGGCCTATCTTTGGGAAGGTGTGGAATGTAATGATCGATTCTTGGAATGCTGTGCCGATGTGGATATCGCCTCTATTTCAGAAGGCGAAGAGGAGCGTTACAAAAGGCCTGTCTCAGATCATCTTGGCCACAACGTGACCCCACCGGACTTCAGAAAAGATCGTCAGACCGCCCTGGCCCAAGAGCTTCTAAAGCCAAAATACCATGCATATGGCTTCAGAACAGTGGATCTTCTCAACAGCCTCCCCCAATCTTTTCGAAATCCTGCACAAATCCGGTATGAAATGAACAAATTGAGGGTCCGGGGAATTGTCGAAAAGAAGAATAGCATGTCATTCTATAGGGTTACGGACACAGGCTGGAAATGGCTATGGCTCTCAATTTGCTCTGAACTCCATTTCAAAAACCCAATGATTTCAGGGGTTATCAAAAAGCAACCTATCAAGGGTGCCGAGCAACCATCTCAAATTGAAGCTGCTTACTCACTCCTCAATAAAGGATTAGGGCTGTTAACTCAGGAGCTTGCAATGATTTCATGAAAGTTAAAAAACGTAAATTTTTCTAACGTTTTTGATGGCAAAAGCGTACTGGCCGCGGGTTCACCGGCCAAGATCCTTCACAAAATCACATGTGATGATCACTGGATTCGACCCTTTTCGGGGAGTAACAGCAAAAAGGATACCAAATAAAACCATGTCATCAGAAAAGAAAATCGCCGTTGTCATACCGACCTATAACCGGGAAAAACTCCTCTCCTACACGCTCGATTCCCTGGTGCGGCAGACATTGCCCGCAAAATCTTTTGAGGTGATCGTTGTGGATGACGGGGGCAGCGACCATTCAAAAGAAGTGACCCTTTCCTACGACAGCCATCTGGATATTGCTTATTTACGGCAGAAAGACATGGGCTTTCGGGCCGGTCGGGCCAGGAACATGGGCATCGCCCACGCGGAGAGCCCTTACGTGCTGTTTCTGGATACCGGCATTCTGCTTTCTCCGGAAGGCCTCGAAAATCACCTGACCATTCACGAAAATTCTCACCATGCCTGTTCCGTCATCGGTAACATCTACGCCTTCGACACGCCCAATGAACTGGTGGAAAAGATTCTTCCCTATGCCGATTCCACCGATGTCCGCACGTGTATCGAAGCGGCAAAAAAGTTTGAAGCCTATGATTTCAGACAGTATCAGTACCGGGTACTGGGAAATGATCTTCACTGCTGGGCCGCGCCTTTTGATGTGTTCTGGTCGGGCCATCTTTCGGTGGACAAACGGGAAGTGATCAAGGCGGGCGGCTTCGATGCGGAAACCAGCCGGTGGGGCGGAGAGGATGTGGACCTGGGAATCAAGCTCTTTTTGCGGAACAACATCTTCTATACCGACAACACCATCACCTCCTTTCACTGGCCCCACCCGAAAGCCGTGAGCGACATCAAAGAAGAAACCTACCAATGCGGTCTGGCGCTCCATGAACGATACAACCTGTGGCAGACGGCCTTCTACCGGTTTTTGGGATCACCCAAAAGACATCCCCTGTTCTCGCTCAACATGGCGATTCACTTCACGGGACCCGGGTATGATGAAAAACAACTCGAAGCGTTCTCTTTAAAGAACCGGGAGAAGTTCGAGAAAGGGGATACGGTTCTCTCTGAATTGGAAGATTTTGCATGAGTCGATTTTTTAAAAAAATCAGTGTGGTGGTGCCCACCTACAATCGGGCGGAGCTGTTGGGGTATACCCTCACATCCCTCGCCCGGCAGACCCTGGCCCGGAAACACTTCGAGGTCATTGTGGTGGATGACGGTGGGAAGGACGAAAGCGGTCAGGTGGTTGAACGCTTTCAGGACCGGCTCGACATCAAGTACGTGTCCCAGGAAGACCATGGTTTCACGGTGGGAAAGGCCCGTAATATCGGCGTGTCCCTGGCCTGGGGAGAATTAGTGGTCTTTTGCGATACGGGGATTCTCCTCTCCAGCCAGGCACTTGAACTGCGTTTGAAGGCGCATAAACGGTCCCGCTTTCCCTGTGTCGTCATCGGATATGTGCATGCCTTCGAGATCACCGATGAACAGGTAGACCGGTTGCTGCCCTTAATAGATCCCGAGGACACGGATCGGTGTATCGAGGTCGCAAAGGCGCAGGAAGCCTTTGATGTGAGGGAACCGCAATATCGGGCCCTGGGGGAGGATGTTCACGCCTGGCCCGCGCCCTTTGATATCTTCTGGACCTGCCATGTATCGGCCCCCAGGAACGAAATCATCCGCTCAGGCGAGTCCGACCCCAGCTATTCCAGCTGGGGCGGGGAAGACGTGGACCTGGCCATAAGGCTTTTCATGAACAATCATGTGTTCTATTTCGACCGGAACATCTGTTCGTTTCACTGGCCCCACAAGAAGCAGGTTGCCGACGTCAAGGAGAAATCCGCCAAAGCGGCCATGAAACTTCACCGGCGGTACAAGCTATGGCAGACGAGCTTCTACAAATACATGGAAATGGATGACCTGCACGCGAAATTTTCCCTGAACATGGCCATTAAGTGTATCGGGCCGGTTGAGACCGAAGAAGGACTTGAAAAATTCAGAAATTGGAAGTGACCCATGCCGACCATTTTTGAAAACTATTTTGTGTGTCGTCCCGATTGTGAAGAGGCTCATCGCTATACGCCGGAAGCCCTGCCCGGCATCATGAGAAAAGACGGCATCCTTTTGGCAGAGAGCTGCAGGATTGAAGGCATTCCCCGGATCTGCTACACGGTGGAGAGGGACTCGCACAATTTCGAGGAAGACGCCAAGATTCAAACGCTTGATGTGAGTGATTTCGAAGGAAGGATCCGGATCGCGGAAAATGTGTTCATGGATTCCACCTTCAATCCCGCATTTCACAACCAGCCGGTGAAGCTAACGCTGGTCAAGTGCAATGACGGATCCCCCGGGACCATCGAAATTGGGGAAAATGTCTATTTGGCGGGGCTCGCAATCGTCGCCTATGAACGGGTCGTCATTGAGAAAAATGCGCTCTTCGGCCCCATGGTGACCATCATGGACAGCAACGGTCATCCGCTCCTTCACAGGGGCCGGGAGGATGATGTGGCCAGAACCCACGCCCACCCCGTGACCATCCGGGAAAATGCGTGGATCGGCATGGGCGCCACCATCCTGGCGGGCGTCGAAATCGGCGCCAACAGTGTTGTCAGCGCAAACTCCGTGGTTCATGAGTCGGTTCCCCCGAATTGTGTTGCCGTGGGCAATCCGGCCCAGGTGGTGAAGCGGCTTTACGACCATTGAAAACATTTCGGTGAAAAAGGGCTATCAGAAGACATGAGCGAGAAACCAGTAAAAGAGATCAGTGTCGTCATCCCCACGTATAACCGCGCCGTCCTTTTGTCCTATCAACTGGAATCCCTTGTACGTCAAACCCTTGAAAACGACCGCTTTGAAGTGGTCATCGTGGATGACGGCAGCACGGACGAAACAGGGGAAGTCGTGGGCCGCTTTGGCGATCGCCTCCACATCCGGTACTATCGGCAGGAACACAAGGGCTTCAGGCTCAGCCGGGTGCGCAATATCGGCATGAGTATTGCGGAAGGGAAATATCTGGTGCTCCTGGACACGGGGCTGCTCCTGGCATCAGGCGCACTTGAAAGGCATATGGCCGTCCACGAACAATCCACCTCTCCCTGTGTCATGATCGGATATGTTTACGGCTTCGATGTCCCCAACGAACGGGTTGAGCCCGTCATTCGCCAACTGGATTCACAAGATGCCGATGGCTGTATTCGGTTTTTTCAGGATCAAAAGATGTTCGATATCCGGCAGTATCAATATGATCTCCTGGGGGAAAAGCTCCACACCTGGCCCGCGCCCTTCGAGATCTTCTGGACCTGCCATGTATCCCTGGAAAAGGCTGAAGCCCTGAAGGTCGGCGGATTCGATGAGGACTATAAACACTGGGGCGGGGAGGACACTGATTTGGGGATCAGACTGTACCTGAACAACAACGCCTTCGTCATGGACAAAAAGGCGTGTTCCCTTCACTGGCCCCACACCAAAGCGGTGACGGATGTGGCAGCATCCGCTCTTGAAAGCGCCCTGGCCCTTCACCGGAAATACAATTTGTGGCAGACCCGCTTTTTCGGCGTCATCGATCCAGCCAAGGGGCACCAAAACTTCTCCATCAACATGGCCATCCAGTACACGGGTCCGTTCCCATCCAGGCAGAAAATGGAAGATTTTGTGGATGCCCATCGGGAACAGCTAGAGAACAACGAGGTTTTTTGATGAAAGACCTCACGGCCGGGAACATTCGGAAGCAAATCCTGGTGTTTTCCTGGCCGCTCCTGGTGAGCAACGTCCTTCAGCTCGTGAATCTCACGTTGAACCGGATCTGGGCCGGGAAGTTCCTGGGGGACAGCGCCCTGGGCGCCCTGTCCATTGCGGCCGTGATCCTGGTGGTCATTTCCTCGTTTTCCATGGGCCTGACCATCGGAACCGGCACGGTCATCTCCCAGTACTTCGGCGCCCATAAAACGGGGCAATTAAAAAAGGCGGCATCTAGCGCGTTTCTGCTTTTGGGGGCCTGTGCCATCCTGGCCACCGGGGCCATTTTCCTGTTCGGAGAATGGCTTCTGCGCTTGATGCACACGCCGGAGGCGATTCTCACTTTAACGAATACCTACCTCTCCATCACCAGCATCGGATTTCTCTTCCTGTTCATCCAGGTCCTGGTGGGTTTCATGTTTTTTGCCATCGGGGATTCCCTGACGCCGTTGATCTATTCAGGGGTCAGCGTTTGCGTGAACGCTGCCCTGGATCCATTCCTGATGTTGGGGATTTTTCCGTTTCCCAGGCTGGAAGTGACGGGGGCCGCCTATTCTTATCTCATCTCCCTGTTTGTGGGATTTGTGGTGGCGCTCTATCTGTATCAAAAAAAAGCGCATGTGCTTCATACATCCCTTAAGGACATCTTCAGACCGGATTGGGGGGTGACGAAACAGATCCTGAGGCTCGGCATGTCATCGGGGGGCAAGAATGTCGCGACGAGTTCAGGGGTCCTGGTGGTCCAGGTGTTCGTGAATCAATATGGCGCCGGACCCGTGGCGGCTTACGGGGCCGTCACGTCGGTGACCAACCTCGTCCTTTACGTCTCGTGGGCCATTGGGGCCGGTGTATCCGTTGTGGCGGGGCAGAACATGGGGGCCCACAGCGTCGACCGGGTCAGGCAGGGGTTGGTCGAGGGCTTGAAGATCTGCCTGCTGTATACATCGGTCATTGTGGTTGCGTCGCTACTCTTTCCAAGGGGCATTATGCTCTGTTTTCTGTCATCGGATGCCCATGCCACCATTGCCTGCGGCGCGGAACTTCTCCGGATCGTCGCCATTCCCCTCTTCTTTCTCGTTGTGATGAATATTCTGGACAGCTTTTTTTCCGGGGTGGGGGCCAATTTCGCGGGCATGATCATCGCGGTGATGGGAATATGGGCCTGGCGGGTGGCGGGCATTTTTGTGTTCAGGCACTTCTTTGGGCTGGAAGGGATCTGGTATGGCCTGGCGATGAGCTACGTTCTGGCGGGCGCCACGGCATATGTGTACTATTTGAGCGGCAGATGGAAAAACAAAGGGATTGTCTGAAGACCGGAGGATCGCATGGATCATCATTCATTATTAGAGGGGAAACGGGTTCTGGTTACCGGGGCCGGGGCCAACATCGGCCGGGCCACGGCCATTGAAATGGCCAAACAGGGGGCCAGGGTTTACTTTACGGATATCGATGACGGGGCCGTGAAGCGTTTGGAGCGCCGGCTTGAAGGTCTCAATGGTGGCAAGGGATTTGTTTCGGACATCACGGACACCGGGAGCACGGATCATCTTGTGCATGCGTTGATCGAAGACCATGGGGGCATCGATGTTCTGGTGAACAATGTGGGGATCCCATCCACGACGGTGGCCCTGAATGGGTTGAATCCGGCCGAGTGGCACCGGATATTTCAAACCAATCTCTTCGGCCCCATGTATCTCACGAAGCTTGTGGGGGACCTGATGGTCAGCCGGAAGATCTCCGGTTCCATCATCTTCATGAGTTCGGTTCATCAGTGGACGGTGAGAAGATACCCGGCTTACAGCGCCACCAAAGGCGCCATCGGCATGGTTGTCAAGGAACTGGCCCTGGATCTGGCAAAATACGGCATCCGGGTCAACGCGGTGGCACCGGGTTATGTGTTGGGCGATGATGAAACAGCACCCGCGGCCCATCACTTCACGCCCCTTCATCACACCTCCATTCCCGCCAAGTACGTGGGGCGTGCCGTCGTGTATCTCGCATCAGATTTCTTTTCGCATTTTACAACCGGGACGGTATTGAAAGTGGATGCGGGACTGTCACTTCACAACCATCTGGTGGATGAAATTCCTATCGATTGATAACAATACCAAGCATGTTGGGGTTGCTTTTCTTGGCCCACAATCTTATTTTCTCCATGCTCGTTGCCGAAAAAAAGCAATGTCTTATCACCTCACCTCTATATGCATTAAACCTCGCCCCCCACACCCTTAAACTTCTCAACAAAAGCGGCTATCTTTTGAAACACACTCTGCTTTTTTGGGAGATATTGCGGATTTAACGGGCTCATCTTAGGCAGGATGGCATTGAGCTCTGTGCCATTGTCACTGGCAAACTCCCGCTTTAACGAGGTGACAAGATAACGCTTTGCAGCATCTTCATTCAAACCTTCAGAGCCGATTAATTCTTCGGCTTCTCGTTTTTGCTCCGCCTGGGCAAAGGCAAAAAAGGCATCAATCACACTGGCCTTATCGCGAACCTGATCAAGGTCGGTTTGGTTAATAAAATCAACCAGCAGACTCTCTTTTGCGCGGTTACCGAGGCTGGCGCGAATCACCCGGCGTACCTCGTCAACCAGCTCGGTTTTGCTTCTGGTCTTCTTGTGGTGTTCAAAAATCAGCTCCAGAATGTAGTCAAGGTTGATCTCTTGCGATTTAAGCAGATCCACTTCAAAAACCACATCATCCCAATCGATTTTTGACTCGGCTTTGTCCGCACTTGCTTTTTCATGGCGCAGCCAGTCGCGGATGTCGTTGTATGTGGAACGGTAATCCTGAATTTGTCGCTCAGGAGGTATCTCAATCTCCTGCATAGCCTGCAAATCTTCATCGGTTACATAATGCTGGGCTTTAAACGCCTCAACAGCTTCATAGTCGGTCATGTCAACGCTTTGTAAGGCTTTCAGACTGGCAAATTCATCGTAGTTTTGCAGCACATTCTCCACCCGCAAATATTCGCCAAACAGTTTAGCAAAGGCTTTTTTATCCGCTTCTTTTTCAATCTCATCCGGGTTGGGGAAGCGCCGCTGTAATTCTGTTACCACCTCCATATAGCCGCGTCGGGCTTCACCGGTTGCTACATCAGTAAAGCCTTCCATGTATTCTTTATAGCCTTTCTCCAATACCACGTTTTTGGTGTTTTTATCGCCAAAGAGCGTAATGGCATCAATGGTCGCCTGCTCCGATTTTGCAGGTCACGGATAAATTCCTGCTCTAAATCATTTTCGCTTTGGTATCCTTGACCGTTTTCACAGACCTTCCACTCCTGGGTGTATTTATCTAAAACAATGAAGTTTTTGGATTCCGCAATTGGCTTGGTGTATTCAATCATTGATATCCCCCTTATTCCTTGATGAGGCCTCTATCTGTTTAACAGCTTTGTCGAAGTCGGATTCGATGCGCTGAGTTTTGTTGAACTTGTCGTATTCAGCAAATGCCTTTGCTTCGGCCTTTTTGCGGGAGACGGAACCATAGCCTTCAAGGATTTTATATTCGTTAAATTCCAGAAAGCGGTTCACGCTTTCGGCAAAGCTTTCCATGGTGAAGGTGGTGCGGTTTTCAATGATCCGCTCGATGTAGTCGAAGAACGCGGTAACAGTCCGTTCCAGTTTTTTAATCTCATCTTCCTGCAGATAATTTTTGCCAATGGTGGTATCTGATTTGAGCACACGTCCATTTGGTGCGTTCTTGTAGGTCATCATCCCCATCAGCGGTTTTTCGGCGTCGGCATTCAGATAAATGATTTCAGCAGCGGTATGCCCCGTGATGGCGTAGTGAAATTTATCCTGCACATGGGCGTAGAAATTCTGAGTCGTTTCCGACCTTGGATCATAATCGATGCTGCACTCGGCAAAAATATCGGTGATCTGTTGGTAAATCCGACGTTCGGAAGCACGGATGGAACGAACACGCTCAAGCAGCTCACGAAAGTAGTCCTTGCCGAAATAACGACCGTTCTTCAGCCGCTCATCATCCATGGCGAAGCCTTTGGTGATGTATTCCTTCAACAGTTTCGTCGCCCAGATACGGAATTGGGTGGCTTTCGAGGAATTTACCCGGTAGCCGACTGAGATAATGGCATCCAGATTGTAGAATTTGACGGACCGAGTCTGGGTCTTCCCCTCAATGGCCCCGTGCTGAGTGGTATGTTCCAAAATGGAACTAACCATGTTTTCCTCCAGTTCACCGGACTCAAAGATATTCTTCAGATGCTTGGTAATAGCCGGACGTTGCACGCCGAAAAGTTCGGCTATTCGCTCCTGTGTCAGCCAGATGGTCTCGTCGCGCAGGATGCACTCCACCTTCACCTGGCCATCCGGCGCGGTGTAAAGTAGAAAGTCGGTCACCTCATCCCGGGGTGTCAGTTTGCGCTGGTTAGGTTCAATCATTTATTCCTCCGCTTTTCGCTGCGTACGCGATAAAGGCGCTCGGTGAAACCGCCCTTGTTTTCAAAATCCTGTGCCAGCCGTTCGACCTGGCGGTCGAGGAGATAGCAGGCAAGATTAAGAAGAGAAAGTGCACCGTTGGCTGCCAAACAAGAAGAGCTTAAGGACTGACACGGACATGCACCGACAGACACAGACCTTTCCTTTTCCTTCTGATCGTCAGTGTGCATCTTTGCTCGTCCGTGTGCGTCTAAACTTCTCCGGTGCTCTTCCGCCACCCACGCTGCAAACTCATTAACCGTTGATGGTTTCCGCTCTTTGAAGTGCTTCAGCACTGGATGATTCGGCTCCAGCATCGCCAGCTCCCTTTGCCGCAAAAAATCCTCATAATCCAGCTTCAACTCTTCCAGGCTCGCCCGCGCCACCTGGGTCAGTTTGAGCTCCGTCTTTTTCGAAGTTGCGGATGCCTGCGAGCCCTCCGCAATGTTCTGCACGCCCGACCGTGCCGCCTGCACCATTTGGTCTTTTGTACGGCTGAATCGATCCACATAGCGGTCGCAAAAGCGCACGGTGATGTCATACACCAACTGCGCCACCTGAAAGCTCTTCAGTTTGCGGTAACCGCCGTGTTTAGGGATCAAATCAGACATCAATCTCCTCCGGCCTGGGGAAGCTCAACAGCAAATCGCGGTAATACTCGTATTGCTTCTGGCGCAGTTCAATCTCACGGGGCAGACCTTCGGTGAGGGAGGTGGTGAGAGCGTCGAATTTGTCCAGAATGGCGACGATGCGGGCTTGTTCTGCTATGAGTGGGATTGGAATTTCAAATGCTCTCAAGGCTTTTAAACCTAAGTTTTTAATTGTCGAGCCCGTTTTATTCGACTCAAAATATCTTTTAGCAAAATCTGTTTGCAGAAAATAGAATAGATATCTTAATTGGAGTGATGATGATTCAATTTTAAAAAAGGCAACAGATTTCCCAAGAACAATCTTTTCATTTTCATAAAATGAAACATTACCAATTGTACCATTTATAGATAAAAAAACAGTGTTTTTAGCCGTAAAAACAATTCCATGCTTTTCAAACATCGAGTCATTCACTTTTTTTGTCTTTTCAGTAAAGACTATTTTTCCATTTTCTAAATTGTTTCCGTTTATAAAATAATAATCCCCATTATCGTCGTATGCTGGAGTGCCATGAAGACCATCCCCAATTACGCATAGTTCCCCCAACGTCTTCCATTCCACTTCACCTTCTTCAAAACTCAAAAACTGGTCGCGATAGTAGTTGTATTGTTTTTTGCGAGCTGTAAGCTCCGCTGTAAGCTCGGTGAATTTGTCCAGAATGCGGACGATTTCGGTCTGAATTTCCAACGATTTTTTCGGGTTCTCCGGGCACGGGATGGGGATTTTGACTTCTACCATCTTCCCTTTTGTCAGCTTTGCTCTACCACCACCTGATAGAAATGGGATGAAACTAACGATGCTTAAATAATGAAACAGAAACCTTGTGTTCAATCTGGATTTCCCACGTACAACATGAACATGATTGTTAGCCCAAAACTTTCCGGTTGCATATTGAATTGAATAGTTTTCAAGGCTTGCTGATCCGTCCTCAGCGATAAGAACGTACTCGCCATCGTGAGTATGGCCATCGACATAGTCCTGAATATTGTTCGCACCGTAATATGGCGTTTCTCCGGCCACACGTAGAGATGCTTTTACAGGCTTTCGTCCACTATTTGCCACCTCAACAAAGTTGTCATTCCCCAACGCAATCCACTTCACCTCAACACCATCCAGCAGTTTTTCCATAAACGAATTCAATCCGTGTCCATCTGTGGTTATCTGTGGTTCCATTGCTACAGCTCCTCGGTTTTAAATTCGCTATAGCCTTCATAGAAGTAGCTGACGTCAATGCCTTTCATGAACAGAGCGCGGTCATCGATCCGGTCGGTCAGCGCACTTTTCAGCAGCACCTTGATTTCCACATCTTTTACCGGGCTGCGCTCCATGGCGGAGAGGTATTCCGCTTTATCAACCTGGTTCCAGTCGATGATCTTCCGGATCTCCTGTTTCAACATGAGATCCAGCCAGATGCGGGTGGCGCGGCCGTTGCCTTCCCGAAAGGGGTGGGCGATGTTCATCTCGACATATTTTTCGATGATTTCATCCACGTTGCTTTGCGGCATGGAATCGATGTGGTTCAGGGATGCTTCCAAATACATCACCGGTGCAAAACGGAAGTTGCCCTTGGCAATATTTGCCTCGCGAATCTTGCCGGCAAAATGATAAATATCCCCAAACAGAAAGGTATGAATGAAGGCCAGTCCTTCAAAGGTTCCGACGGTTACCTGATCAATGTCGCCCGTATCAAAAAGCTGGCGGGCTTTTTGTTTGCTGATTTTTTCTTCGACCCTGGCCAGTTCAACCTGATTGGTGATACCCAGTTTATTTTCCAGGTTCATCTATCTCCCTCCTCCAGCTTTTTAATGCGGTTATCTTCAGTCAGCAGGCGCATCTGCTGGATGGCGGTCTGGTTCAGCAGTTTCAATCGTTCTCCCTGGGGTAAGTCCTGCTGGATTAAGTGGGCATAGGTGCCTCCATATCTGCCACCTTTGACAAAAATCCCGATTGCATCGGTTTTTTCAACCCATTTCCCAGGACTTAAAACAAAAGATGTTAAGCCGGCATTCATTCTAAAGTGGTCGAATTCGACCACTTTAAAGTTCGGGTTGTATAACTGCTCCCAGGTGCCAATAAACTCAATAGTTCCTCTATTTCGAATCCAGTTTTTTATTATATCTGCTGCTCGTCCATCGCCTTCCTTGGTTTTTGCGATGTCGGTTAACGAAATGTAGTCCTGTTTTTCGGCATGAAAGACTGTTATTTCGCTGCCCTGAACATGTATTTTCTTATTTTTAGCCATCGGTTTGTACTCCGTATTTCAAACCCGCCGGATTCGACGGGATTAAACTTCAATCTGTGTGTATCTGTGTCCATCTGTGGTTCCCCTTACGCCCCCTCGATTTCCGCCACAATATTGTCAATATCTTTTCGAAGCTCATCAATCCTGGCGACGGTGGTTTTCAGCTCGGCATTGAGCTTTGTAATATCAATCACCTCGCGGGTGTCTTTGGCTTCCACATAGCTGCTGACGGAGAGGTTGTAGTCGTTTTCGGCGATTTTGTCGTTATCGACGGACTGGGTAAAGTGCTCTGCCTTCTCTTTGCTGTCGAACGCCTGCATGATCTGTTCAATGTGCGCTTCTGTAAGGATGTTGTTATTGGTCTCTTTCTTGAACAGCCCGCTGGCATCAATAAACTGGGTGGTGGTGTCGGTTTTGTGTTTGGAGAGCACCAGAATATTGACGGCGATGGTGGTGCCGAAAAAGAGGTTGGGCGCAAGTGATATTACGGTCTCCACATAGTTGTTATCCACCAGATACTGGCGGATTTTCTTCTCGGCGCCACCTCGGTAAAAAATACCGGGAAAGCAGACAATGGCAGCGCGGCCACGGCTTGAAAGATAACTTAGCGCGTGCAGCACAAAGGCAAAGTCGGCCTTGGATTTGGGGGCGAGTACACCGGCCGGGGCAAAGCGGTCATCGTTAATCAGCGTCGGGTCGTCACTGCCAATCCATTTCACCGAATACGGCGGATTGGAGACGATGGCGTCAAAGGGTTTGTCATCGCCGAAATGCGGGTCGATCAAAGTGTTGCACAGTTGGATATTGAACTTGTCGTAGTTAATATTGTGCAAAAACATGTTCATCCGCGCCAGGTTGTAGGTGGTGTGGTTGATCTCCTGACCGAAAAATCCCTCTTCAATAATATGGGCGTCAAAATGTTTCTTGGATTGCAGCAGCAGGGAACCTGAACCGCATGCCGGGTCATAAATTTTATTGACGCTGGTTTGCTTGTGCATGGCGGCTGGGCTATCAGCTTCGATACATGCTGCGGGGTGAAAAACTCGCCCCCGGATTTACCGGCGTTGGCAGCGTAGTTTGAGATGAGAAACTCGTAGGCATCGCCAAACAAGTCGATCTGGTTGCCTTGAAAATCACCAAAGTTCAGCCCGGCCACGCCCTTGAGTACAGCGGCCAGACGGGTGTTCTTGTCGGTAACGGTGTTGCCGAGGCAGTTGCTGGTGGTGTCGAAATCGGCAAACAACCCTTTGATGTCACGCTCCGATGGGTAGCCATTGGCGGAGCTTTCAATGGCTGCAAATATGGAGGCCAGATCGGTGTTCAAGCTCTCATTGGTGTTGGCGCCTTTGGCAATATTGGCGAACAGCCGGCTGGGGTAGATGAAGTAACCCTTGGTTTTAACGGCATCATCTTTGATTTCCGGGGTAATCACCCCATCGTCCAGTTCCGCATAGATGTAGCTGGAAAAGTTTTCACTGATAAAGCGGTAAAACAGGGTGCCGAACACATATTGCTTAAAATCCCAGCCATCCACTGCGCCTCGTACATCATTGGCGATCTGCCAGATCTGGCGCTGCAGGGCGGCGCGTTGTTGGTTACTTGTCATCTATAAACTCCTGATTTAAGTTAGTCGGCTTTGTTTTTATCATGTTGCTCATTGCCTGCAGCAGCGCCGCCAGCCTCAACCCAAGCGTCTACCTGATTTTTTTTGAATTTCCACAGGCGGCCCATTCGATGAGCGGGCATGCCGTGCTTATCGATCCACTTGTAGACGGTATCCTTACCGATCCCAAGGTATTTGCATATTTCGCCCACTGACAACCAGCGATCATCTTGTGCCATGTCTCATACTCCTCTCGGGGGCTATTGCTTTTTGCCATGACCTCAACAGAGGCAGTTAAGGAATGCTGCAAATACAACATTCCCAGTTTAATTCACCTTGCAAATATACTGAGATGAAAGCAAGAAGTCAAATGTTCTTTGCCGATTTAAGACGATTTCGTTTTATATTGCTGGATACCAGCGTCCTGAGGCAATCCTTTCCGCATCATGGCCGAGCTTGTAATTGTACAGCCAAACGGGCCTGTTCAAGTCGTTCGACGCCACCGCCACCAGAACCCGCTTATAAACACAGCGGCCATTGGGATCGAATGCCTCCAGCAGATCGATGGGCGGCAGATCAAAGCCGGGATTGGCGAAGGTCATCAGCTCCCCGTGGACCAGATCCCAGTCGCCTTCCGGTCGAGTCATGGCATTTTCCGGCAGCTCGATGGTGTTCTGTGTTCGGGTATCGGCCAGCGGATCGGCAGTGCCGGTGGCCAGTATGCAGCTCTCCTGGACTTCCAATGCCGGGAATCCGGCAGGCAAATGATAGAGCCTGCCCCAAGTGGTGGCGGGTTCGATACTGATGGCCCGGGTGCAGAACAGGTCAAAGTTCCAGAATCCCTTTTTCAGGGTTCCATAGACAAAAAGTCGGAGATGGTTGTCGTTATTCTTCATGCTTTCACTCCTTCGGGTAAGGTTCCTTTGCGTTCCTGACATACAAATTTGAATGGATAGGTCTGGCACTCCTTGAGGGTTTCATCAACTGGTCAATCTCACGTTGAACCGGATCTGGGCCGGGAAGTTCCTGGGGGACAGCGCCCTGGGCGCCCTGTCCATTGCGGCGGTGATCCTGGTGGTCATTTCCTCGTTTTCCATGGGCCTGACCATCGGAACCGGCACGGTCATCTCCCAGTACTTCGGTGCCCATAAAACAGAGCAATTGAAAAAGGCGGCATCAAGCACGTTTCTGCTTTTGGGGGCCTGTGCCATCCTGGCCACCGCAGCCATTTTCCTGTTCGGAGAATGGCTTCCGCGCTTGATGCACACGCCGGAGGCGATTCTCACTTTAACGAATACCTACCTCTCCATCGTAGGGGCCAATTTCGCGGGCATGATCATCGCGGTGATGGGAATATGGGCCTGGCGAGTGGCAGGCATTTTTATGTTCAGGCATTTTTTTGGGCTGGAAGGGGTCTGGTATGGTCTGGCGGTGAGCTACGTTCTGGCGGGCATGACGGCATATGTGTACTATTTGAGCGGCAGGTGGAAAGACAAAGGGATTGTCTAAGAAGCGGAGGGCATCGTGGATCATCATTTATTATTGGAGGGAAAGCGGGTTCTGGTTACCGGAGCCGGGGCCAACATCGGCCGTGCCACGGCCTTGGAAATGGCTGAGCAGGGGGCCAGGGGTTACTTTACGGATATCGATGAAGGGGCCGTGAAGCGTTTGGAGCGACGGCTTGAAGGTCTCAATGCTGGCAAGGGATTTGTTTCGGACATCACAGACACCGGGAGCACGGATCGTCTTGTGCATGGGTTGATCAAAGACCACGGAGGCATCGATATTCTGGTAAACAATGTGGGGATGCCATCCACGACGGTGGCCCTGAATGGGTTGAATCCGGCCGAGTGGCACCGGATATTTCAAACCAATCTCTTCGGCCCCATGTATCTCACGAAGCGGGTGGAGGACCTGATGGTCAACAAAAAGATCTCCGGTTCCATCATCTTCATGAGTTCGGTGCATCAGTGGACCGTGAGAAAATACCCGGCTTACAGCGCCACCAAAGGCGCCATCGGCATGGTGGTCAAGGAACTGGCCCTGGATCCGGCATTGGATTTCTTTTCCCATTTTACAACCGGGACGGTATTAAAAGTGGATGCGGGACTGTCGCTTCACAACCATTTGGTGGACGAACTTCCCACTGATTGATAAAAAGAGGGTCTCCGCTGCTCCGGAGATCCTCTTATTCAAGACAGAATTTAGAGGTTTCCTTCTCGATGGGGACGGGGTATTCCCCGTTAAAGCAGGCAAAACAGAGATCCTTAGCGGGAATGGCGGTGGCTTTTTTCAAGTTATCGATGGATAGATAGCCCAAGCTGTCCAGCCCCACAAAAGCCCTAATCTCCTCTACTGTTTTCTGGGCCGCAATCAGTTCCCCCCGGGTGGAGAAATCGATGCCGTAATGGCAGGGAAAGGCATGGGGGGGACAACTCACCACCATGTGAACCTCTTTGGCGCCGATCTCGCGCAGGGTTTTCACCCGGGTCTTTGCGGTAGTGCCACGAATAATGGAATCTTCCATGATCAGCACCCGTTTGCCCTTCAGCAATTCCTTCACCGGATTAAGCTTCACTTTCACCCCGAAATCCCGCATGCTCTGGGACGGCTGAATAAAGGTTCGACCGATGTAGTGGTTTCGAATCATGCCCATCTCAAGGGGAATTCCGGATGCCTGAGCATAACCAATGGCCGCGTAATTCCCGGAATCGGGAAAGGGCATCACAAAATCCACATCCAGGGGATATTCCCTGGCCAGAAGTTCTCCCTGCCGCTTGCGAAAAAGGTAGACGTTTTCACCGAAAACATTGCTGTCGGGCCTGGCAAAATAGATAAGTTCAAAGATGCACTGGCTTCGACGGGATAAAATGCCCGAGGGGATACTCTTGACGCCGTCTTTATTGATAATCACGATCTCGCCGGGTTCGATGACCCGGATAAACTCCGCTTCCACCAGATCAAAGGCGCAGGTTTCGGAGGCCAGCACATAACCCCCATTGAGTTTCCCAAGGCACAGGGGCCTGAAACCATTGGGGTCCTTTGCGGCAATGAGGGTATCCTCAGTCATGACCACTATGGAGTAAGCGCCCCGAAGCCGGCTCATGGCATCAATCATGGCCTGTTCCAGTCCCAGATTCAACCGCCGGGCCATCAGGTGCAAAACCACTTCACTGTCCATGGTGGTCTGAAAAATGGACCCGTTACCCTCCAGATCCGACCGGATTTGATGCGCATTGACGATATTGCCGTTATGGGCAATGGACATGGAATGGCCCGAATGGCGAACGCGAAAGGGCTGTGCATTGCACAACAGGGAAGACCCCGTAGTGGAATAGCGCACATGCCCCAGGGCCATATTTCCCTTGAGACCATTTAAGATCTGCTCGTTAAAAATCTCGGGAACCAGACCCATGGCCTTGTGTTCCATCACCTGTTTTCCATCGGAAACCACAATGCCCGCGCTCTCCTGACCTCGGTGCTGCAAAGCATAGAGCCCGAAATAAGTTAGTTTGGCCGCATCTTCATGGCCGTACACGGCAAAAATGCCGCATTCATCTTTGGGTCGTCTGGATTCAAATCCTGCATCGTTCATAGATCATCCCATCTTCCTTTGTCTCACCGATCAATCAACAATCATCAATCAACAATCAACAATCCCCATGGTACTCCTGTATGGTTCGTACCGTCATATCTTCTTCCGTCATGGAGCGAATCGCCGAAAGGGTTGCTTTGGCGCCGGCCAGCGTCGTGGTATAGGGAACATTGAGCGTAAGAGATGCCCTACGAATGGAATAGGACTCGGCATTGGCCTTTTTATCGCTGCTGGTGTTGATCACCAGATGAACCTCTCCGTTTTTGATCATGTCCACGATATGAGGCCGTCCTTCCCGAACCTTGTTGACGGGTTCACTGACAACACCATTCTCCAAAAAAAATCGGGAAGTCCCTTTGGTGGCCAGTATCCTGAAACCCAGGTCAAAGAGCCCCCCGGCCACGGGAAGGACATTTCTTTTGTCTTCATCCTTGACGCTGATGAACACCGTGCCTTTCAAGGGGATCCGCTGACCGGCCGCCAATTGGGATTTACCGAAGGCCAGGCCGAAGGTGCGGTCGATGCCCATGACCTCTCCCGTGGATTTCATCTCGGGTCCCAGGATGGCATCCACCCCCGGAAACCGGCTGAAGGGAAAGACCGCTTCCTTGACCGAAACATGTTTCGGCACGACTTCCTCCGTCAGCCCCAGTTCTTTCAGGGTTTCCCCCATGATCACACGGGTGGCCATTTTGGCCAGGGGAACGCTGGTGGCCTTGCTCACAAAAGGAACCGTCCGCGACGCCCGCGGATTAACCTCGATAACGTAAATGACCCCGTCTTTCACCGCATATTGAATGTTCATGAGACCCACCACCGAAAGCTCTTTGGCAAGCGCCCGGGTATGGTCCATGATGGTTTGAAGGATTTCCGGTTCCAGGGAAACAGGGGGCAGCACGCAGGCGCTGTCGCCGCTGTGAATGCCCGCTTCCTCGATATGCTCCATGATGCCGCCAATAAGGGTGTCATGGCCGTCGGAAATGGCGTCCACATCGATTTCCACGGCGCCATCCAGAAACCGGTCGATCAATATGGGTTTACCGGGGGACACCTGGACCGCTGTCTCCATATAGTATTCCAGGTCCTTCCGGTCATAGACAATTTCCATGGCCCGCCCCCCCAGCACAAAGGAGGGTCTTACCACCACGGGGTATCCGATCCGATCCGCCACGTGAACGGCCTCTTGTTTGTTCACGGCAATACCGTTTTCCGGCTGAAGGATTTTAAGCTTCTTAAGCAGGACCTGAAAACGCTCCCGATCCTCCGCCCGATCGATGCTGTCGGGGCTGGTGCCGAGAATGTTCACCCCTGCCTCGGAAAGGGGCACGGAAAGGTTCAGGGGGGTCTGCCCGCCGAACTGCACGATAATCCCTTCCGGTTGCTCCTGCTCCACAATGTGCAGCACGTCTTCCCGTGTCAAAGGCTCGAAATAGAGCCGGTCGGAGGTATCGTAATCGGTACTCACGGTTTCAGGATTGCTGTTGACCATGATGCTCTCGATGCCCATTTCTCTGAGGGCCATGGAGGCGTGAACGCAGCAATAATCAAACTCGATGCCCTGACCGATGCGGTTGGGGCCGCCGCCCAAAATAACCACTTTACGCTTATGGCTGGTTCGAATCTCGTTTTCCTGTTCGTAAGTGGAATAATAGTAAGGCGTGAAGGCCTCAAACTCGGCGGCGCAGGTGTCCACCAATTTGTAAACCGGTTCCACGCCCTTTGATTTTCTGATCTGCCGAACCGCCTCTTCCGTGGTATCGAAAATGGCAGCCAGCTGAATATCGGAAAAACCGTATTCCTTGACCTGTTTCAGGAAATCCTTATCCCATTGGTCCGGCCTTTCACCCTGAAGCGCCATTTCACGCAACCGGCTTTCAAAGGCATGGATCTGCTGAATATGATACAGAAACCAGGGATCGATGCTTGAGAACTCATGAATTTTCTCAATGCTGATCCCCCGGTTGAAAGCCTCATAGATATAAAAGAGCCGGTGGGAGTTGGGGTGAATTAGGCCCCGTTCCAACTCATGGGCATCAATTGAAGAAAGGGTGCAGTCGGGGGTGTCGGTTCCCATGCCGAACCGCCCGATTTCAAGAGACCGCACGGCTTTTTGGAGGGATTCCTTAAAGGTTCGACCGATGGCCATGGTTTCCCCCACGGACTTCATGGAGGTGGTCAAGGAATCTTTTGCGCCCGGGAATTTCTCAAAAGTCCACCGGGGAATCTTGACCACGAAGTAGTCAATGGTGGGTTCAAAGGCAGCATAGGTCTCTCGGGTAATATCATTGGGAATTTCATCCAGGGTATATCCAACGGCCAGCTTGGCGGCGATCTTGGCGATGGGAAACCCCGTGGCCTTGGAAGCCAGGGCCGAGCTTCGGGACACGCGCGGGTTCATCTCGATCACCACCATCTCGCCGGTTTTCGGATGGATGGCAAATTGAATGTTGCTCCCGCCCGTTTCCACGCCGATCTCCCGAATAATGGCCAGGGAAGCGTCACGCATCACCTGGTACTCCCGATCGGTCAGCGTCTGGGCCGGGGCCACGGTGATGCTGTCGCCCGTATGAACCCCCATGGGATCAAAATTTTCGATGGAGCAGACAATCACCACATTGTCCTTGAAATCCCGCATGACTTCCAGCTCATATTCCTTCCAGCCGAGAAGTGATTTTTCCATAATTACTTCACTGATCATGCTGGCATCCAATCCAGTCCTGGCGATGTCTTCCATTTCCTCCCGGTTGTAGGCCACACCGCTGCCGATCCCCCCCAGGGTGAAACTGGCGCGGATGATAACGGGGTAGCCGATCTGTTCCGCCGCATGTCTGGCCTCGTCCATATTCCTGGCGATAAAGCTTTCAGGGACTTTGAGGCCGATCTTTTCCATGGCGTTGCGAAACAGCTCCCGATCCTCCGCCTTTTGAATCACCGGAAGAGACGCTCCCAGCATCTCCACGTTCAACCTTTCCAGGATGCCTGACTCCGCCACTTCCACAGCCGTATTAAGACCGGTCTGGCCCCCAAGGGTGGGCAGAATGGCCTGGGGCCGCTCCCGCTCGATAATCTTGGCAACCACCTCGGCGGTAATGGGTTCGATGTATGTGCGATGGGCCGTTTCCGGGTCCGTCATGATGGTGGCCGGGTTGCTGTTGATGAGTACAATTTCAAACCCTTCCTCCACCAGGGCCTTGCAGGCCTGGGTACCGGAATAATCGAATTCGCAAGCCTGGCCGATGACGATGGGACCGGAGCCGATGATGAGAATTTTTTTTATGTCGGTGCGTTTGGGCATAGTTTCACGTTTTAAGTTTTAAGTTTTAAGTTTTAAGTGCAGGGGTAAATTATTATTCGCTCCCGCGCCCCTTCATCATTTCGATAAACCGGTCAAAGAGGTGCGCGGCATCGTGGGGACCGGGGGATGCCTCCGGGTGATACTGAACCGAGAAAAGGGGGTGTTTTTTGTGGACCATGCCTTCCAGGGTGTTGTCATTCAGGTTCAGATGACTGGTCTCGATGTCCGGATCTTTCAGGGTATCATGATCCACGCAGAACCCGTGATTCTGGGAAGTGATTTCCACTTTACCCGTTTTCAGGTCCTTCACGGGCTGGTTGCCGCCCCGATGACCGAATTTGAGTTTAAAGGACTTGCCCCCCAGGGCCAACCCCAGCAACTGATGACCCAGGCAGATGCCGAAAATGGGACGACGACCGATCTGTTGTCGAATGGTCTCAATGCCGTAGTCAACGGCGGCTGGGTCTCCCGGACCGTTGCTCAGGAAAAGACCGTCGGGATTCAGCCGGTCGATGGCGGCCGCATCGGTCCTTGCCGGAACCAGCAGCACATGGCATCCCCGCGTTTCCAGGGCTCGAAGGATATTGTATTTGATACCGAAATCCATGGCCACCACGCGAAAAGCGCCATTTTTCTCGGGCCAGGTGAACTTTGCAAGCCCTCCCGGAACCGGCATGGGACATCCATCCCGCCACAAAAGCGGTTCCGGGCAAGACACCTCCTGAACCAGGTCCCGGCCCGTCATCAGGGGCGACTGTTTCGCCTTCCGAACCAGGGACACCGGATCCAGGTCACGGGTGGACAGCACCCCCCGCATGGCCCCGGAAAGACGGATATGCCTTGTGAGGGCCCGGGTATCAATCCCCTCAATCCCGGGAATGCCGCTTTCTTCCAAATAATCCCCAAGGCTTTTCTCCGACCTGAAATTGCTGGGGTAAGGCTGGTATTCTTTGACCACGAGGGCTTTGACCTGAATGCAATCCGATTCCACATCCGCTTCATTGACCCCATAGTTGCCAATCAGGGGATAGGTCATGGTCACCATCTGACCACAGTAGGAGGGATCCGTCAGGATCTCCTGATAACCCGTCATGCTGGTGTTAAACACCACTTCCCCTTCGGTTTCACAGTGGCCTGTAAAGGAGCGACCTGTAAATAACGTTCCGTCTTCCAATGCGAGTATCGCTTTCATAAACGCTTATTTCCTTCCAGAAATGCCATGATGCCATGGGCCGTCTTTCTGCCGTCGGCGATGGCCCTGACCACCAGGGACTGACCCAGGCCCATGTCCCCGGCCACGAAAATCCCTTCGACACTGGTCATGCCGCGACTGTCGCTGCCGATATGACCGCGATCATTGAATTGAATTCCCAGATCATCAACCATCCGATTTTGAGTGGGGCCCGTAAACCCCATGGCCAGGATGACCAGGTCCACGGCCTGTTCAAACCCGGTTCCGGGTTTTTCCCTGGGTCCCGTCAAGCGACCATCGGCGCCGGCCGCCCATTCCACTTCCACGCATCTCACCCCCGTGAGCGTACCCTTTTCTCCCATAAATTCCCGGGTCATCACGGCCCACCGGCGCTCTCCCCCTTCCTGATGGGCATGGGTTGTGCGCAGGACCTGAGGCCACATGGGCCAGGGGGTTGAAGCAGGGCGGGTTTCGGAAGGCCTGGGCAGAATCTCAAACTGCAAAACCCTTTTCGCCCCCTGGCGCAAGGCCGTGGCCACACAATCGGATCCGGTATCCCCGCCGCCGATGACCAGCACGGATTTTCCTTTCGCATGAATCCTCTCCGAAGGGACAACCGCCTCTCCCGAAAGCCTTCGGTTCTGACCACACAGATAATCCATGGCAAAATGGATACCGGCTAGATTTCGACCGGAAATATTCAGATCCCGAGGTTTTCCGGCGCCGCAAGCCAGACACAAAGCACCGAACCGTTGCTTTAAAAACCGGTAGGAAAGGTCTTCCCCCACCACCACGCCCGTTTCAAATTTAACCCCTTCTTCTTTCATCAAGGCAATGCGGCGAGCCACCACCCATTTTTCCAGCTTGAAATCGGGAATGCCGTAGCGAAGAATCCCCCCCGGATGTTCGGCGCTTTCAAACACCGTCACGGTAATGCCGGCCTTGTTGAGGGTATCGGCAACCGCCAGGCCCCCAGGGCCGGACCCCACCACCGCCACTTTTTCAGGGTAACGCTTTTTCGGAGGAGACGACGATAAATAGCCGTTCAGGTATCCCTTTTCCACCAGCGCCAGCTCAATCTGCCGGATGGTCACGGGATCCCCGTGAATGCCGTCTACGCATGCAGCCTCGCAGGGAGCCGGGCATAACCGCCCCGTGAACTCGGGAAAATTGTTGGTACTCAAAAGAATCTCCAGTGCTTCCTTCCACAAGCCCCGATGAAGATAATCGTTGAATTCGGGAATCACATTGGAAAGCGGGCATCCGTAGGCGTGACAGAAGGGCGTACCGCACCCCATGCAGCGCCCGGCCTGGATCATCACATCCCGATCATGCAACTGCTTCTCAACCGCCTCGTAATCCCCCAACCTTTCCACCACGGGCCGATATCCCGGATCTTTTCGTGCCGCTTCAACAAACTCTGAATTACCCATGCTGCACCTCTTCCCGCTCCGTGGCCTCGTCTTCCTTACTCATCCGGCCAAGGACCCGCCGGTATTCCATGGGAAAAACCTTGACAAAAAAAGGCAGACTGGCTTCCCAGTTCTCCAGGATGGTTCGCGCCTTGGGGCTTCCGGTGTAATCCACATGCCGGGTAATCAAATTTTTGAGTTCCGCGATATCCTCCGGCTCCACCAGGAGTTCCAGGTCCACCATGTCCAGGTTGCACCGAAGGTCAAACTGACGACCGGGATCATACACATAGGCGATGCCGCCGCTCATGCCGGCGGCAAAGTTAAGGCCCGTATCTCCGAGTACCACCACCCGACCGCCGGTCATATATTCGCAACCATGATCCCCCACCCCTTCAACCACCGCCATGGCGCCGCTGTTCCGAATGGCAAACCGTTGGCCCGCCTTGCCGTGAAAGTACACTTCGCCGGCGGAAGCCCCGTAGAGCAGTACATTTCCCACAATCACATTCTCGGATGGATCGAAGGTTGCACCCGGATAAGGTTTGACGATGATCTTTCCGCCGGACAGGCCCTTGCCCAGATAATCGTTGGCTTCCCCTTCCAGCACCAGGGTGATGCCCCGGGCCCCGAATGCGCCGAAACTCTGCCCCGCGGCCCCTTGAAACCGGCAGGTGATGGTATCCGGGGGCAACCCCCGGTTGCCGTAGACCCGGGCCACTTCACCACTCAGCATGGCGCCGACGGTCCGGTTCACATTTCGAATGGGCAGGGAAAGGGTCACCTTTTCCCCATGGTCGAGTGCTTTTCGGCATCGCACCATCAGTTCATGATCCAGCACATTCGTAATGGGGTGTTCCTGAGCCTCGGTGCAACGTCTGGGAAACCCCTCATGGCCCTCGGGGAAATAGAAAATTTTTGAGAAATCAAGCCCTCCGGCTTTCCAGAAAGCAATGGCCCGGGACATTTCCAGAAGATCGGAGCGTCCAATCATATCCTCCATTTTTCTGAAACCTAAGGTGGCCATGTACCCGCGAACCTCTTCCGCCAGCAGGGTGAAGAAATTTTCCAGATGCTCCGGTTTGCCCGCAAACCGTTTTCGAAGCGCCTCATCCTGGGTCGCAATCCCCACGGGACAGCGGTTATTGTTGCACTTTCGCACCATGACGCACCCCAGGACCACCAGAGCCGCAGTGGCAAATCCGTATTCCTCGGCCCCCAGAAGAGCCGCCACCACCACATCTCTGCCGGTTTTCATCTGTCCATCCGCCTGCACCCGGATCCGGCTTCTTAACCCGTTCAGCATCAGGGTCTGCTGGGTCTCGGAAAGTCCCAGCTCCCATGGCGCTCCCGCATGGCGGATGGAGGACAGGGGCGATGCGCCGGTTCCCCCGTCGTATCCGCTGATGAGGACCATGTCCGCATGGGCCTTGGCCACGCCCGCGGCAATGGTGCCCACACCCACCTCCGACACCAGTTTGACGGACACCCGGGCTTCAGGGTTCACATTTTTCAAATCAAAAATCAGCTGGCTCAAGTCCTCGATGGAATAGATGTCGTGGTGGGGAGGCGGAGAAATCAAGGTGACGCCCGGGGTGGAATAACGAACCCGTGCGATCTCCAGATTCACCTTGTGACCCGGCAGCTGGCCGCCTTCACCCGGTTTGGCGCCCTGGGCAATCTTGATCTGAATCTCGCGAGCGTTTACCAGGTACTCGGCGGTGACGCCGAATCGCCCGCTGGCCACCTGTTTGATGGCGCTGGACCGGCTGTCGCCATTGGGAAGCGGTTCATAACGGGCCGGGTCCTCCCCCCCCTCGCCGCTGTTGCTTCCGGCCTTCAAACGATTCATGGCAATGGCAATGGTCTCGTGGGCCTCTCGGCTGATGGAACCAAAGCTCATGGCGCCGGTGACAAACCGTTCGAGAATTTTCGATGCCGACTCCACTTCCGCCAGGGGCACGGACTCAGTTTTGCGAAAGGCAAACATGCCCCTCAAAGTGGACAGTCTTTTAGACTGATCATTGATTTCCCGTGCATAATGGGCGTACAAATCCGCGTTATTTTCCCTGACGGCCCGCTGAAGATGGTTGATGGCATCCGGCGTCCAAAGATGACGCTCCCCGTCCACGCGCAATCGGAAATGACCGCCGCTGGGAAGAATTTTCGGTGCGTCGGGGGCCTCGTTGTGGGCCGAACGGCGCCGGTCAATGGCCTCTTTTGCAATCTCATCCAGTCCGATCCCTTCCACACGGGAATCGGTTCCCACAAAATACCGGTCTATCACGCGCGTGTTAATGCCCACCGCTTCAAACACCTGGGCGCTACGATAACTTCTGAGGGTTGAAATGCCCATTTTACTCATGATCTTGAGCAGGCCCTTGCACAGGGCCTTGATGTAATTTTCGATGCTCACGGCAAGGCTCAATTCCCGACTCAATTCCTTTCGACCCGCCATGGCCGCCACAATTTCAAAGGCCAGATAGGGATTGACGGCCGTGGCCCCGTATCCCAGAAGCAGCGCCATGTGCATCACTTCCCGGGCTTCGCCGGTCTCTAAAAGGATGCCCACCGAGGTTCTGATCCCCCGCTCGACCAGACGCCGGTTAACGGCTGCCACCGCCAGAAGGGAGGGAATGGGGGCCATGTCTTCCGGCAAATCCCGGTCGCTCAGGATAATCAGCGAGCGGCCCTTCAAAATGGCCGCTTCACTCTCCCGGCAGATGCGCTCCAGGGCCGTTTCCAGCATGACGCCGCCCCCTTTGACGGGAAACCCCATTTTAACCGTTTCAGCGCGAAACCCCGCCACATTCAGATCCCTCAACCGGACCAGATCCTCGTTGGTGAGTATGGGATGAAGCAGTTTGATCAATCGGCTGCCCCGGGGGCTTTCCGCCAGGATATTTCCCGGATTCCCGATGAAGGTCATGAGGCTCATGACCAGTTCCTCCCGAACCGGATCAATGGGAGGATTGGTCACCTGGGCAAAGAGCTGCTTGAAATACCCGAACAGCAACTGGTTCTTTTCGGAAAACACGGCCAGGGGCGTATCCGCCCCCATGGACCCCACAGGTTCCAGACCCGTGGACGCCATGGGGGCCATAATCATCTGAAGGTCTTCACGGGTATAACCAAACAGCTTCTGCAGAAAAGGCAATTGCGCCAGATTCGGCTTGATGGAAGCCACCTCGCCGTAAAATCCCCTCAGGCTGATCCGGTTTTCATCCACCCAACGACGGTAGGGTTGCCGCCGGGCATTCAGGGTCTTGATTTCGCCGTTCTTCAGAACCCGTTGTTTTTCAAAATCCACCAGGATCATCTGGCCGGGCCCCAGCGCCCCCGTCTCCACCATGTCTTCAGGCGCAAAATCCAGAACACCCGCTTCCGACGCAAAGGCCATCACCCCCTGCCGGGTGATGGTGAATCGGCCCGGTCTGAGACCGTTTCGGTCCAGCATGGCGCCCACCTGACTTCCGTCCGAAAACGCCACCGCCGCCGGTCCATCCCAGGGTTCCATGAGACCGGCATGATATTCAAAAAACCCCCGCTGATCCGGACCCATGGGGTATTTGACCCCCCAGGCTTCGGGAATCAACATGAGCATGGCGTGAGACAATGAGCGACCGGCACAGGCCAGGAGTTCCAGAGCGTTGTCCAAACAGGCGGAGTCGCTTCCCCGCTCATCGATGACGGGCAGCAGCTGCTTGATCTTGACGCCGAAAAACGCGCTTTCCAGGGATTGCTCCCGAGACCGGATCAGGTTCAGGTTTCCCCTGAGGGTGTTGATTTCTCCGTTGTGGGCCAAATAGCGAAAGGGCTGGGCCAGTTCCCAGGACGGAAAAGTATTGGTGCTGTATCGCTGATGCACCACGGCCATGGCGCTTACCATTTCGGGATCCTTCAAGTCCGGATAGAACCCGGCCAGCTGCGTGGCGGTAAATAAACCCTTATACACAATGGTCCGGCAGCTCATGCTGGGCAGATAGCACGTCTCTTCAGACTCGGCGCATTCCCTCGCCCGTTTTTCGATTACTTTGCGAATCAGGTAGAGTTTTCGTTCCAGGTCCGCCCCGGAAAGCCCTTCGCCATCCACAAAACACTGGCTGATCCAGGGTTGCTGGTCTTTGGCCTGGCCTGCAATGACGCTGCCGTCCACCGGAACATCCCGCCAGCCTGAAATCCTCAAGTCTTCCAGGGAAACGGCCTTTTCAATTTCCCGAGCCCATTTTTTTCGTGCTGCAAGGTTTTGGGGCAGAAACACCATGCCCACCCCGTATTGACCGGTCGGGGGCAGTGGGATGCCCAATTCCCCACACACCTTTCTAAAGAATGCATCCGGTAACTGAAACAGGATGCCCGCGCCGTCGCCGGTGGTCTGATCTCCCCCCACGGCGCCCCGATGCATCAGGTTTTTGAGTATCCGAAGTCCGTTCAGGATGACCGCGTGATCTTTGGCGCCGTCAATATTGGCCACGAACCCCACCCCGCAACTGTCGTGCTCATGTCGACCACTGTAAAGCCCCTGGGGGCGGGGGTATCCGCCTAATTTTTTAAAATCGTTATCCATAATGATACGCTTGTTTCTCTATTATTTGTCGTTTTGCGATCTTTAAATCTTTTGAAACTCCTGTTCGGCGCTTTTGACCAAATGTTTTGCTGCCCACGTATTGAAACTCTGGTTGGCTATTTGAGCAGCAAGGGCAACAGCTCGATGGCCTTCCGGGGATAAGCGCAGTTCAAATTTCCCTATATCGTTTACAGCCCCCTTGACGACTTCCTTTTTGCTTTATTTTATTGCAATTTTTGTCTTATCCATGCAGGGGATCTTCGACAATCAATAACAGCGTAAATTCTGACCTCATTGTCTTCAATAACGTAATATACCGCAAAGGGAAATCTTTTTGAAAGGAGACGATAATATTTGCCGAAATGAATACTGTGAATACCAGCAAAAATTCTGAGAGACTCAATATCTGACAAAAGTGTTTCTATGAAATAATGTCCGAGCCCCTGTTTCTGACTCTCATAGAAATAAAATCCCTCTTTCAGATCCCTTTTTGCTGATTCAAGTATTCTGATTTTCACAATACCGATTCCCAAATCTCTTTTTTAGCCTGCTCCCAATCGAGCAATTTATCTTTTCCTTCTTTATATCTTTTTTCTCTTTCGTTCAAAATGTTTTCATGCCAATCCGGTGACTTGAAATCCGGCTGTCTACCGCAAAAATCATCCCATAACAGTTCCATCGTCCGCATTTTTTCTTCTGCTGACATTTCTTTGATATTAAAATTCATATTTTCCCCTTTGTCAGAAAGCGGCTTTGCCGTGAAAAACATATCGATAAGTTCACCATCGCCTCGGCCTTACCCCGCCGGAACTGCATGACATTCAGGCGTTTGGTTCCGGATAAAAACACCGGTTTCCAGTGCTCTCCCCACAAATCCGAACCTGAAGATTCCCATCATTGAGCAGCCCTGTTACCAATATTTCTTTAGCCATGCTAAATCCCTGATTCGTTATCTGTAATTGCGTTATAAAGATCTTTATTCATTCGAGATTAAACAACACTCATTTCGACACGTTTACCAAGCGATGCCGCAGCCTGTTCAATTTGGGACAACTTAGAGGCATGGCTAAGGTCCAACAATTGATCCACCTGCGGCACATGCCAATGCAAACGCCTCGCAAGCTCCGCTTTGATGACACCTTGCGCTCGCATAGCAGAATAGATATCAAGCTTGGCACACTCCAAAGCATTAGGACGTACCACATCACGACCATCTGCAAGGCTTGGAACAGGCAAGTCACGGTGGCCATCAACATACATTGAGAGTGCCGTCTCAAGCGCATCACGGGCATATAACAATGCTTCTTCCTTATTTTCGCCTTGAGTAATTGCCTCCGGCACATCAGGGAAAGTCACCACAAACCCTCCATCCTCTTTATCTGAGGTCAACTCAACCGGATAATCCCACATAACAGCCTCCTACTTCAAACCTAATCGTTTCTTGATCGCACTCACCGTGCCTTTCTTCAACTCGATATTGTGCATGGGTAAAACAGACTAGCGACCATTCAGAAATACCTTCAGATGAGATCCCCTGCCAGGTTGAAAGGCAGCTCCCTGTTTCGTTAACCAGCGTTTGAATTCTTTGCTATTCATTAGCCAGTACCTGGCGGATCATAGCTTAAAATAGTATCCGCATTTCCGTTTTCCGCACAAAGAAGAAAGGCAATGTCATCCGGATCAGACGGATAGAGAGAAAAAGTGTTTTTTTATCTTGTGATTGCCAATAAATGTATCCCTTCCATGCTTCATCAGTCCAAGCTAATTTTCTACTCATTTATTAGTTCTCTTTCTTGGACGCTTCCATTTTTATACTGCTCCATAGATTTTATAAGATGGGCAGCATTAGCGGGTGACCGCAATAGACAGAAAGTCTCCATATAACTATTGAAGGTCTCTAATGACATAACAATGGCATCTTCTGAATCACTGCGGGTTATTATTGTATAGTCAGCATCATCTATGACTTGATCTAAAACAGACTTTAAATTGCTTCTTGCTTCGCTAAAATTGATAATTCTCATAATATCCTCCAAACTTGTATTATTTATCGTACAAGCATCATAAACACTCTTGAACTTGTTAATTTATCTGTACAAGTTCAATGAAGATATTTTTGTATCTGAAGTAAGTTGTGTACGTATAGTCGTTGCAGCATAGCAAAATGATTCCTCATCACAGCACCCCCATCAGACGCTGTTTGGTTTCATAAATCATGTCGGGCTCATAAACCTTCTGCCCAACCGAATCCCGCACATAGAAAACACCGGTCACCTTTTCACCGTCACTGTTGACCTTTGCCGTTCGAATGTCAAGGTTCATGCTGAATATCACGCATGCCAGGTCATAAAGCAGGCCGAATCTGGCGCCGGACTCAATTTCGATAAGGGTAAAAAAATCGCTCTCTTCATTGTTTAAGACGACCTTTTTCCTGACCGGCCTTCCATAGACCCCCGGCATTTTGGCGTCCCTTTTCTCCTTTATCAAACCATCCAGCAAAAGACGATCATCCAGCGCTTCATACAGGTCTTTTTCCGTTTTAGCCCATTTCTCCGTTTCGAGGTAAACATCCAGCGGATTGGTCACCTCATAGGTATCAAACGCCAGGCCGTTTTTCAAAGTAAAGATGCTCGCGGACAATACCGCCATGTTGTTCAGGGTGAAGACGCCCGCCATCTTGCTGAACAACCCGGGCTTGTCGTAGGTCACCTGAATGACACGGGTGACGGAAGCGTCTTTCCGCTTTTCCAGTTTCCAGGCGTGCTTCAGGTCGCCCAGATCCAACGCCAGAGAAAAATGCACCACCATGTCCGAAAGCGATGTATTGAGAAGATAGCGGGAGGAAACCTGATCGATGAGGTGCCGGACTTTGTCTTCTTCAAAGTCTCGCAGCAAGATTTCCCGAATGCGCTTTTTCCTGCCCTCAATCTTCTGGGTGGCATCGGGCGACGCCAGATTATCCCTCTCCAATATGCGCTGCACCTTGTGAAACAGCTCCGCCAGGAGCATGATCTTCCAGTCGCTCCGGGCCATGGGCCCGGTGGCAAAACTGTCCGCAACGGCCAGTAGAAAAAGCATTTTCAGTAACTGCGGATCCTGAACGGTCTGGGCCGTTTGCACACTGGTTTTCTCATCCCGAAGATCCCTGCGCTGAGCCACCCTTGGCAACAGGAGGTGATGCCGGATCAAAGATGATACCATTTGAACGCATGATTTCCCAAATCCCAATCGCGCCAGGATCACGGGGATGAGTCGGGGGCCCCGGGCACAATGATCTTCACCGTATCCTTTCCCGATATCGTGCAGCAGGGCCGCCAGAAAAAGGCAGTCGGGATTTTCTATTTCCTCGAAAACGAACCTGAAAACAGACCATTTTTCATCGTAGACCCCCTTTGTAATTTCGCTGATCACATCCAAAGTCCTCAGAGAATGCAGGTCCACGGTCATCTCGTGATAAAAGCCGAACTGGGGCAGGTTCCTGATTTTTTTGAATTCCGGGGTGAAGAGATCGATGAGCCCGATTTCAAGGGCCAGTCGTATGATTTTCGGATTTTCGGGCTTCAGAATCATGTCTAGGAACAGGACCTTTCCCTCAGCCGACCGCGCAATGGTTTTCCCTTTCCGGCTGATGATTTCCTTGGCCTCCCAGATAAACCCGGACCCCAGAAAAAGGCCCCGATCATTGGCTTCCTTGAACCCCCGCAGGATCACCAGGGGATCCTTTTCGGACAACACCCCATCCGCCAGAACAACATTCCCCTTTCGCACCCGAAATTCCGAAGGAAGGTCCTCCCGGATCGGTTCAATGGGGGATGGATCAATCATATCCAGAATTTTTACCTGAAACTCCTCATGCCGGTAGCGAATCCTGTTCAAATGAAGATACACATCCCGCATAAGCCTTTCAGGGCCGGAGATATGGGGTTCATCCCCGTACCCCAAAATATTCGCAATCTGATCCTGGTAGGAAAGTCCGAGGGTATCTTCCTTGCGATGGGCCAGCCAGTGAAGGTGGTTTCGAATCTTCAGGAGAAAACTCCTGCTGATCCCCAACTTCCGTATCTCAAAATGGCTGAAGGCCCCAAACCGCTTCATCTCGCCCAGGCGCCGGCAATCAAACCAGATCCGGGCCATCCAGCCCATAAGATGAATGTCCCGAAGACCGCCCAGTCCCTCTTTCAGATCCGGCTCCACGAAACATTCCTCTCCCTTGTTCCGGTCCGCCCGTTCCCGTCTTGAAACCAGAAACCTGCCCAAAAGCGACCCTTTTTCACGGGCCATGCGAGACCAGAAAGCCTCCTGGTAAAGTCTGTAGAAAGACCGGCTTCCCAGCAAAAAACGGCTGTCCACCAGGGACGTGAGCATTCGAAAATCCTCCATGGCCAGCCGGATGCACTCCTGATAGGTCACAATGGAATACCCCACCTCCACCTTGGCATCCCATAAGGGGTAAAGGGCATGACGAATCACCTGATTCATGTGAGGGGTCAGATCGCCCTGATGAAGCACCATCAGGTCCACATCCGAACCCAGGCAGAGTTCCCGCCGCCCATAGCCGCCCAAAGCCGCCACCGCCAAAGCCCCTTCCCCATCGGAACGGCTTTGCCGCGGAAATCCAGCCATTAAAAAAAGGTCCCGAACAAACCGATCCATCACATCGGCATATTGATGGGAAAACCGAAGACCCGATTCAGATTGAAGCCCTTTTTGGGCCAAGGCATTTCTTTCCGACAGAAATGCCGCAACCCTTGCCTGCGATTCGTTCAAAATGTTCGCCTTAAACGGCGTCCCGATCTTCCTCGCCGGTTCGAATGCGAATGGCTTTTTCAATGGGGCTGATAAATATTTTCCCGTCGCCGATCTCACCGGTATAGGCTTTTTCCTTGATGGCTGCCACTACCCTGGCCGCCAGATCCGCGGGCACCACCACTTCCAGCCTTATTTTAGGCAGAAAATCCACCACATATTCGGCGCCCCGATAGATTTCCTTATGTCCCTTCTGGCGGCCGAAGCCTTTCACTTCGGTCATGGTAATGCCGCTCACCCCCAGCTTGAGTACCGCGTCTTTTACCTCATCCAGTTTAAACGGTTTGATAATGGCCTCTATTTTTTTCATACAGTCACGTCTCCTTGCTCCTCCAGGCCATCCTTTTCCAGATCAACGGCCTGAATGGGTCTGACTTTTCGATAAATTTCCAGCGGACTCTTGGGCAAACCATCCACCACCAGGAGATCCTTCTCCATTGAAATGCCGAACAGCCGCTCATTCTCTTTCAGATAGGGTAAGATAAGCGCCCAGTCCTTCTTTTCAAGAGGGACCACCTCTCCCCCGTTCAACTGCTGAGGGTCTATCATGTGGTGGGGGTCCCGAACATAGATGGCGCCCCCGGATGCCAGGCTGAAAAGATTGCTGCCCGGATACGGCGTCTCCTGTGGGATCATATTGCCCTGATCGTCAAACATCATGCCGTTCAAGACCACAAACCCGCCGCCGTTATGGGGGTCTCCCGCCATAAAAGACTCCCCTAAGTAATCCAGACACGTGCCGTTAATGACGACCCGGGGATGGCCCACAGCATTGATCAGCGGACGACCGGCGGCATTCCCCATCACATACACCTCGCCGCCCTTGGCGCCGTACATGAAGGTTTGCCCTGTATCCCCATGGATCACCATCTTGCCGGCTTTCATGATCTGCCCCAGCTGATCCTGCGCATTGCCGTGTACATAAATAGACAACCCGTCAATCCCGGAACCCAGATAATCTCCGGAAGAGCCGTAAATGTCAATGTGAACCCCACCCGAATCAGGACCCAGGCCGCATCCATGGAACCGCTGGCCCTTCAGACCGAAAACAATGAACCGTCTCCAGCCCCGTAAAAACGCCTCCGTCAACAGACGGCTGTCGCAGTGGTCTCCTTCCGGTGGAAACAGGGAGGCATCGATAATCAATACCTTTTCATCATAAGTGGGGCCTCTGAAAAACGTCCGGGTTTCCCAGTCGATCAAGCGATATGCCGACTTGACGTCCTCTCGGCCAAGGGAGGGGAAATGGCGAAATATGGTTTCCAGGGTCTGATTGATCATCTGCAAGATAGACCGGCGTTTTTTATCGTATGTGGAGTAACGTCGGTCCAGCAGGCGCGTCAAGGCGGAAAGAGCCACTTCCAGGTGCGCATCCCCCTTTAATGCCCAAGATTTGACTTCCTTAAGGCAATCCATGAAGTCCGAGAAATCCCAGTTCGCCAATTCATCCCGCATGTACTCAAACAGGAGATCGTCCCGCTGAAGGTCAAAAAACCGGCTCACATTGAACCGTTCCTTCTCATCCACCGCTTCCAGGTAATACACCCGGCCCGGAAGATAGGCCTTCTGGTCGCCTTCGGGAGCCTTGATCTCACGGCCGAATTTGTCCACGCAAGTAATTTTGCGATCCGTAGGCCCTTCCCCCGCCCGGTCCAGATTGAAAACAAACGCGCCCCCGTCCGTATGGCTGCCGCCGCGGGCATTCCAGCAGCGATCGGCCACAGTACCCACCCTAGGGTCTTCATCGGCAAGGCTTTTAAGCGTTGCGTCAAGGGCCTGTTTTTCGGAACAGATGAGCCCCACCTGTACCTGGCCGTCATGCAGGCCGAAAACCTGGGGTCGCAGCATAGCCGTATCGGTGATGCCGATCAACTGAAGCCGATCATTTTCAGTGTCGTTGCGCGCAATAATGAAAAACCATGGCCCATCCGGAGAGCCGTGCATATGGGCGGCCTGAAGGGCCCGATAGATGCGCTGCTTCTCCTCGGGCAGTTGATCGAAATCCCGCTCCATGGTGGGGGCCAGGGCCTCGATCACATATTCCAGGGGGTATTGGTAGGTTCGGCTGTAAAGATCAAAGAGAAGCGCCGATACCTCCGTATCCGTGAGAAACTGGGGGTAAAGGTTCTTCTGGCGCAGATATTCCGCCACGGAATGGTAATTGGCGAAATCGCCGTTGTGTACCAGGGCTTCATTGAGCCCCACAAAGGGGTGAGCGCCGGCCGGGTGCCAGACCTTGCCCTTGGTGGGATATCGCTGATGAGCGATCCACACATGGGCCTTGAAATTATCCAGTTGGTAATACTCCACCACCTTTTCGGCGTAACCCACAATTTTGAGGATAAAGAAATTTCGACCGTGGGACAAAACAAACGCGTTCTGCTCGCCGTAGGCATCGTAGAAGGCCTTGTTGATGTTGAAGCTGTTCTGGTAGATGAATTCATCCTCAACCCGTCTTTGAGGCGACCCTTCCAAGCCGTTTTGGGCCGTAAAATGACCCAGAACTTCCGGTTTCACCCGTACAAAATACCGGAACACCTCGGGCGGCTGAACATCCAGGCCACGAATATCCCGGTAATCCGGCACATGGGGAATGCGCTCGCTGAAATGCACTTCCAAAAAAGGATCAATAAACCGCTTTTCAAGATCCGCCAGCACGGCTTCGTTCAATATGGCGATCTGGAGAATATAGCTCTCTTCCAGGATTTCATTGGAAATCCCCAGCATCCTGGCTTCGAACCCCATGGCAGCAATGCCGCCGCCGCGTCCATTTCCGCGATTGTGCATCTGCCTGGAAGGCTCGTAAATATGCTTTCCCCTTACCGGAATACTGCAGGCAAATCCGGTAACGCCGCAACCGCCTTCCGTCTCCGTTTCAAAACAGGCTTTCCGGGGCAAATCCTCAACCAGGTCTTTTCTCGATCGAATGATTCTTTCTACATTGGTATTTTTCATCATTTCCGCCAAAAATATTTAAGTGAAGAGTGAATAGTAAAAAGTGAATAGTTGTCACCCTGCAACTCTTCACTCTTCACTCTTCACTTTTAACTCTTCTTCATATAATCCAAATGCACCAAGCAATCGGTGCGCCCCACCAGTTCCTTCAGGTTTTTCATGCCCAATTTCTTCAAAATGCGGGCCAGTTCCTTTCGCCAGGCGAGAAACAGATTCAAAATTCTTTGGGTTCCCCATTCCACCTCGATCAGGTTCATCAATTCGCTGTCAGTGGTAGCAATCCCCCTGGCGCAACCCCGTCCGCGCTCACAGTTGTGGCACCTGATACACTCCAGGGCCACCAAATCCGCCGTTCCGGTGCAGACCCCGTCAGCACCCAGGGCAATGGTCTTGGCCACATCATGGGGGGTTCGAATTCCGCCGCCGGCAATGACCGTTATTTTATCCCGCACCCCCTCTTCCGTCAAAAACCGGTGTACCTTGGGCAAAGCGTATTCAATAGGCATGGCGATGTTTTTCTTGGCAATGTCGGGCGCAGCCCCCGTACCGCCGTAGCTGCCGTCCAAATGAATAATGTGGGCGCCCGCATAATAGCTCCCCACCGCCACCATATCCACGTCGGTTGGCGTAGAGACCTTCACGGAAACCAAAGCCTTGGGATTGATGGCCTTAATCCAGTCCACATGCTTTTTGTGGTCTTCCACCGAATACACCGAGTGAAAGGGAAAAGGGGAAAAGAGGGGATACCCCACCACCGCCTCCCGCATGCGAGCAACTCCCGGTGTCACCTTGTCTCCCAGAAGATGCCCGCCCAAGCCCGGCTTGGCGCCCTGGGCATACTTGAATTCAACGATCTTGACGCGCTGAAGGGTCTCTTCACGCACCCCAAAAAGACCCGTCGCCACCTGGGTGATCACATGATCGTCGTAGGGCTTGAGTTCATCGGGGTATCCCCCTTCACCGGTGCAGCAAAAGGTGCCCAGGGCCTTGGCCGCCTTCATTCGACTGAGCATGGTGTTGATGCTCACGGACCCGTAGCTCATGCCGCCCCCGTAAAAGGGCACTTGGGTCCTGGCCCGGTAGGCATTGTCATCGCGCCGGTTCAAGAGAACACCCAGGTCCATTTCATCATCATCCACCAGAACCGATCCGATTTTGCTCTTTCTAAAGGCAATGCGCAGTTTGTCAAATCCCCCTTCGGAGGCGCCGATCTTGTACTCGAGTCCCCTTTCAGGAACCTGGCCGAATTCCGCCATATGCCAGGAGGAGGCCAGCAAATCCGGCGGCCACCGGCGATCCCCCAATGTCTCAAAATCAGGATTTCTTTTTAAACTGAGCGCCTGAACCGGACAAGCATCGACGCAGGGGTTTTCACAATCCTTCCCCACACAGCGATAGGCGTTTTCGATTAACACCCGACCCCTTCGCGCCACATGCACCTCGTAGGGGCAGATTTCCACGCATTTTCCGCACGCAATGCAGGCACTCGTTCGGTTCAACCGGTACTTCCCGATTGCGTTTCTAAATCGGGAAGGGGTACGTTTAACTTCAGGCAACTGAAATGATTCCGAATTATTCAAGCTCACAGTCCTCCTCAACCTCTCCCATGGCTTCAAAGGTTTCGCGATCCAACTGTTCAAAGAACATGGCCCGACCCACCTCTCCCCGCAGGCGACGGGCCTCGCGGATCCCCATGGCGCCCATCACTTCCAGGAGCTGGTTATGCCATGCCCCCATGAGATTCACCACCCTGCCGGCCGTCCATTCCGCTGACGCATCCTGAATATCCACCGGGCACGAGAGGCCCTTTTCACAACGCCGGCACATGCGGCACTCCAGGGCGATGAGCATGGGAAAATCCATGAAAACGCCATCGGCGCCGCAGATAATGGCCTTGGCCACATGCTCGGCCATGGAAATACCGCCGCCGACCAGAAGGGTTATGTTGTCCCTGATCCCCATCTCGACCAGCCGCAAGTGAACGGAACGGATGCCGTCTTTTAAAAAGTCCGCGCCGTCAAACGCACGCCCCTGGAAATCGGCTTCCAGATGGATAATGGAAACACCCGCTTCCGCCAGCAGTTGCGCCTTCTCTTCCATGCCTTCGGCCATGGGGATTTTAACGGAGATCAAAGGCGCCGGACCGGCCGTCGGGGCAAAAGTTTTTTTACCCCTGCCTTTCCAGTCATCATCAAAGGTCAATTCCACCATGCGAACCCCGGCGGGCAGACCTTCCGAGTTCGATGAAATGGACGGCAGAAGCCACGGAGCATATCCGCCCGGGACTTGTTTCAGCATTTCCTCGGGAAGTGAAAAAAGCGTCCCCAGCCGTTTGGCTGCTTCGGCCCATCCTTCAAGGGTCTTTTCACTCACGGCCCCGAAGCCGGGAACCTTCAGGATAATGGGTAAAGGGATGTCCAGGAACCTGGGAGACTCCCCCTCAAGCTCGCCTTCGGGGTTAAAAACCAGATATGAAGGCGTTTTTCCCAGGTCGACGGCGGTGCTAATATATTCTCGTCCATGGATCCCGTCCCTTGTGGGCCTCACAATCTCGCTCATATCGGTCCAGATGGCGTCGAAACCGGGTCCGCTGAAAGGGCCTGAATAACCGGCCCCGGAAACGGGGATCTTTCCGCTGTCCGACTGGGTCCACAGACTGGCGATAATATTGGGAGACCAGTACTCATCCCCCATGGCCATGAATTCGGGATTAATGGATTTGTGGATCAGCTCCCTGGGGCATCCCTGCACACAGCGCAGACAGTTCATGCACTGGTTGTCAATGGATTCCACCATGTGCCTGGCATCCAGCCCCCGGTGGTCGTAAACGCCGTAAACGCATTTTGTTTTGACGCAAACAGCGCATTTTAAACACCCTTCCTCCCAGGCAATAATACCCGATTGGGTCATGGGCTGAAAACGGCGAGGGACAGTCTTGGTATGGATTACATATTTGGACGGCATAACCGGCTCCTCCCTATGCCCTGTCCAGGGCCGGTCTGGGGTACAGCCCTGCCCGTTTGACGATTTTGCCCACGGCCTCTTCCCATTCAATGGCCATGATATGGACGCCGCTGACGCCCGGGAGCTCTTTTAACCGGGAAATAGTTTCCACGCAAATGTTGATTCCTTCCTCCCGCTGTTTCTCCTTGGGAACCCCCGCCATCCGTTTGATCACGTCATCGGGAATATCCATGCCGGCCACCTTTGCTTTCATATATTTGGCCATGCCTACCGACTTGATGGGGGTCACACCGCCCAGGATAAAGGTTTTTTCCGTCAACCCCCTGTCGGCGGCCATGGAAAGCCAGGATTCAAAGCGGTCGAGATTGTAAATGCACTGGGTCTGAATAAAGTCGGCCCCGGCCTTGATCTTCTTGGCCAACCGAACGATTCTAAACCCTAAGGGGTCCGCAAAAGGATTGGCGGCCGCCCCGATAAACATGTGGGGGTTATGATCCAGCAAGTCGCCTCCCAGAATAACGCCATCATCCCGCATCCCCTTGACGGCCTGCACAAACTGGATGGAATCCAGATCAAAAACACCTAAGGACTGGGGTTGATTGCCGAAAATCTGATGGTCGCCGGAGAGACATAACACATTGTGAATCCCCAGAGCCGACGCCCCCAGGATATCCGACTGGAGCGATATACGATTGCGGTCCCTGACCACCATCTGCAACACCGGGTCCAGACCAGCCGATTTCAACAGGCTGCAGGCGGCAAGACTTGACATGCGAACAATAGCCGTCTGATTGTCGGTCACATTCACGGCATCCACCATATGCTTCAGTAATTCGCCTTTTTTTAATATCACCTGCGCATCCGCGCCTTTCGGGGGACCGCATTCCGCCGTGACCGCAAATTCACCCTGCGCAAGAACTTTTTTTAGCTGACTTTCATGGTTCACTTTTGCTGATCCTCCCTGATAATCTTTCTGGGACCCCCGCCCTGTTTTTTGGACCAGTCCTTGGGGGGGTAAATCTCTTCCAGTCGGTCCAGTGCGCCGAATTTCTCCAGACGATCAATGATCTGTTGCCAGGCGCACGGAATATCCGGGTTCACTTCGCACCGACCATCCACGGACCCGCCGCAGGGTCCATTTAAAATTTGCTTGGAACAGCGGGTCAGGGGACAGATGCCGCCGAAATAATAGAGCATACAATCCCCGCATCCCACGCATGTTTCCGCCCAAACCCCCTGGGCCTTTGTTTCCCCTAAAAATTCAGTATTGAGCCCCGGGATAATCGGCACTTCCGGGTACATATCCGCCACGGCCTGAACGCCGGCGCCGCAACCCAGAGAAAGCACCGCATCATAGGGCTCGATGATTTTGTCCAGTTGGACCACGAACTCCATAACACACTGCCGGTCCAGGGTCATTTCTTCAATGACAACATCCTCATCATTCATTCGGGCCGCCATGCGCAGGGCGGATGCCAGCATAGCGGTTTCCTTTTCACCGCCTGCCGCACACTCGGCAACACATGAGCCGCAACCCAGCACCAGGATCCGCTTGTATGGCGCAATCATTTTTCTGATCTCTTCAACAGGCTTCTGTTCTCCTGTGATCATATCCCTATTCTCCTCATTATTTACGCTTCGCCGATGGATAGTTCGGCATTACGCCTCAGGGCCCAATGCGGAGGACGGCCCCAGGGGTGAAATCCTATCCATGATCTCTCGAGCCAACATGGCCAGGGGTTTAGGGTTATCCTTTGAACAAACGATCAACCCTACCCTTTCCCTTTCAAGACCGATACTTTCAATGATCGATTTTGTCCTTTCAATGCGCTTTTTTGCCCTCAAATTCCCTTCAAAATTGCGGCAAGCGCCTTCGGGGCAAGCGATCACATAAGCAGCATCGGCAAATTCTTCCAAGGCCCGGAGCAAATGGACCGGCTCCACTCTTCCGCTGCAAGGCATGGGAAAGAGCGCAATGGACTCATGACAAGCCTCTTCCAAAGCCTGCCGATCCTTCTCTCGGCTTTCAGGGACATTCCGGCAATAAAAAAGCGCCAATTTGCGCCTCTTTGTGTTTATCATTTCCTGGATGAATCCTTTCTGATGCGGCAAGCCGCGGTTTTAGGATAAAAATCGCCCCCCTCTCAAAACAGAGGGAGACGAGCAACTTCAGCGTTATAGCATTATAAAGTGGGCAAATATTTATCCAGTTCATACTGGCTCACATGGGTTCGGTATTTGTCCCATTCAATAATTTTGTTTTCAATAAATTTATTGAATACGTGATCCCCCAGCACTTCCCGAACTAATTCACTCTTTTCCGTGGTCAGAATGGCGGCATACAGATTCCCTGGAAGATCGGTGATCCCATGGGCCTTTCTTTCGGCCGGGTTCATCTCAAAGATGTCTTCTTCCACGGGGGCCGGCAATTCATATTTGTTTTCAATCCCTTTGAGGCCCGCGCCCAGCATTACCGCAAAAGCGAGGTACGGGTTACAGGCCGGATCAGGAGACCTGAACTCAATCCGGGTGGCATTTTCCTTGCCGGGTTTGTACATGGGAACCCGAATCATGGCAGACCGGTTTCGCCGGGCCCAGGATACGTAAACCGGCGCCTCGTATCCAGGCACCAGGCGTTTATAGGAATTGACCCACTGGTTGCAAACAGCCGTAATTTCAGGCGCGTGTCGCATCAACCCGGCAATATACTGCCTGGCAACGGTGGACAGGTTAAATTCATCGGATGCATCGTAAAACGCATTTTTATCCTTAATGAAAAGGGACTGATGCACATGCATGCCGCTTCCGTTTTCCCCGAAGATGGGTTTGGGCATGAAGGTAGCGTAAACGCCGTTCTGACGCGCGATCTCCTTGACCACCAGGCGGTAAGTCATGATGTTGTCCGCCATACGCAGGGCCTCCTGGTACCGAAGGTCAATCTCGTGCTGACTGGGCGCCACCTCGTGATGGCTGTATTCCACCTGAATCCCCATGTCCTGAAGGGCAAAGATGGTATCCCGTCTCAGGCCGCTTCCCATATCCACGGGCCGGGAATCAAAATAACCGCCCTTATCCAGCACCTCCGTGCATTTGTCGTCCTTGAAGTAAAAATACTCCGCTTCAGGACCCACGTAGAAGGTATATCCTTTTTCCGCAATTTTCTTGAGAAGCCTTTTGAGTACATACCGGGGATCTCCCTCATAAGGCGTTCCATCCGGATGCATCACATCGCAGAACATACGGGCCACGGGCCGGTCGCCGCTCCGCCAGGGAACCAGCTGAAAGGTGGTGGGATCCGGTTTGGCGATCATGTCGCTCTCCTGAATTCGCGCAAACCCCTCAATGGACGACCCGTCAAACCCCATCCCTTCGGTCATGCCCTCCTCCAGTTCGGAAGGGGTAATGGCAAAACTCTTCAAGACCCCCAAGACATCGGTAAACCAGAATTGAACAAAGCTGATATCCATTTCCTTTACAATTTTTCTCACATCATCAAATGACTGACAGTTCATTTTGTTTCCTCCCTTGCATGTTAAAATGTTTCTTCCCACCGTCATCCATGATCACCGAACTCATGGTACGATAATTCCAATACGTTTGTATAAACTGATTTCCGTTTTTTTGTGTTTTATGGTTATGCAAATGTGGTGCCGGAAAATGGGATTGATGAAGAGGATTGGGGAACAGGTTTTAAGTTTTAAGTTTTAAGTTTTAAGACGAACTATCCCGGCACTAAAGCTTTCTTTTTGATTTAATTACCTAAAAATAATTTTCTCATGGGTTACAGGTATCCGGACCAAGTCTTGGATTTCGGGTTTTGCCTGCCCGTAACAGCTAAAACTTAACACCTAACACCTGAATCTATCATTCGCTGGGAGTCCACATTTTCGTAGATTACCCTGCCGGGAAAATACAAAAATGTTTTCCTTCCCCCTAAATCATCAAATAACCATAATGTTCAATTCGCAGATCGCACCGGCAGGGCCCGGGCATTGAGAACCATTCCGTGCCCCCGCCTCCCCAAGTCATCAGACATTGTGGAACCATTTTTAAAATTGAATTTCGCCGCCCCACCCCAACTATTGTTATCCGCCCAGATAAGCTCGGTGCCCACATTAATCAGTTTCGTTATGTGGAAGCCGTGTTCATTGGTCAACTTTTCATCGTAAAGACCCTCCAACTCATCCAGGGTCGGCATTCGCCAGTCCGAGTATCCACCCCCCCGATACCCCTTACAACACCTTTTAGCATCCTCATGACCACCATCATCCCCTCCAAAAGACACGCCCACGTCCGAACCCGCCCACATAAGCTTTGTTTTGGTATCCAGAACCGTTCCGTCGGAATTGGCGATAAAGCGACCGTCGCTCGTTGTTTCCCCGGTTTTTACCGCGGTCGAAACGGAAGGCTTATGCTTCGATAGGTTTTCAGGACTTCTGACGTATCCTTTGCCGGCGCCGGGTTCAAAAATCTTTTTAAAGGACCCATCCGTATCTTGCGCTACTACATTTCGAACCAGTTGGGTGGTATCCCCGGATTTTACGTTTTGCATCCATTCCGGGTATTTCATGGCCAACACTTCCCATGCAGCCAGTTCCAGGGTCTTATCTTCTTTTGCTTGCAGAATCTGGTTGTATTTCTCCAGATCAACCTTCAGCTCTTTCGCCTTGGCCAGAAGCGCTTCCCGCGCTTTTCTTTTGGCTTCCTGATTTTGCCGGACTTTTTCAAGAAGCGCGTCCAGGTCAACCTGGGGTTTGGCGGATGCCTGCACCACTGGCGGGGCTTTTGCGGGAGCAACGATTTTCTTCGGCTCCGAACGCTTCAGCGCAAAGACGAAGTCCCCCCGGTCCAGTTCCGGGTTATTGATCTTTCCGTATTGGGGATGCTGCTGACGGTGGGTATAGTTGACCACCTTGTCCGCCAGGTACATCCCCAGTTCCGACCCCGTGATGTAGCCGTCCCCCGTCAGGTCCGCGCTGCCGCCCAGACCAATCAAAAGACATCGTTTAAAGGTGCTTTTATCGGGTACGCTTTCCTCCTCCGTTCCGGCGGTGATGTACTGCCGGACAGGGAGCAGACTTTTTTCGGTGATATCGTCGGGAACGGCGCGCACCAGGGAAAAAAGAGCCCCTGAAAAACAGGAATCAAAGAGCATCAAAACATGCTTGCAGCGGATCTTTAAGGATGCCGATTCGATTTCACGCATGCTGACGGCGTGTGCCGCGAACCCCCGGGGGTCGTGCTTCAACACGGGGCAGTCCCGCGGGATGATGTAACCCATCTTGGCGCCGTCGGCCAGGGCTTCGGTCTCTCCATGACCGGCATAGAAGAACAACAGCCCCCGATTCTCCTTTCGTCCAATGTCGTAAACCATGTCGGCTAAAACCGTTTTCATTTCACGATAGGTGGGATTCAAAACCAGCTTCACATAAACTCCCATGCGCTTCAGTTGGTCCGACACTTCCGCCGCATCCTTGGCCGCATTGGGCAGTTTCGGCCAGTACTGATAGTCACTCACGCCGATCACAACCGCATGATAGTCGTCATACAGGCGCAGACTTCTGCCGTTGTTGGCGACGATGGTGATGCCGCGATCCGCAGCTGCGCCATTTAACGACAACAAAAGCACCGGAGCAAGGAAAATCATGAGGGAAAAAACTGTCTTCTTCACCTGAAACCTCCCTGTGATACGCGAAAAAAATGCCCAATCGACGGCTTCAAACCGCTTGAAAGATACTGTTTTTGTAACAGCAAATCAAGGTCAAAACCGGAGTTTTGCATTCATGAACGGCATGCCGATCACCGACGCATTACTCCCTCAGTTCACGAAGGGTTTTCCAAAAAACGTTTAGATCCGTACACACAATTGCCTGCCTGTGCAGCAACTTGAGAAGCGCCCGGTTGTTTACGGCATTGATCTCATTTACAATATCGTCAGGCGCCGTGCCAAATCTCGATACGACGGCTTCAAGCACCATCTCCCGGGCATTCTGGATCTTGCCGGCCTTGATGCCCTTCTCCAGGCCCTTCTTCACCCCTTCTTTCAGACCCAGTATTTTACCTTTCTTGATTCCTTTTTGAAGGCCCTCTTCAATCCACTGCTCCGCCAATGTGCTCATGTCATCCTCTCCTTTCTCTTCCAGCGCTTCCTTCAACGCCCGTATGATGTCGTCCTTCTCCACATGACGGCTGCCGGACGACACATACCGAAGAGCGGCTTCAGGTTCTGTTTCAGACGCTGGTTCCACAACTGGACCATGCACGACAAGAGATACAGCGCCACTTCGGGTTCAGGATGGCTTTTGTGTTCAAAGAGAAGATATACGTAAACAGACCCGCCTTCTTTCAGCGCCACCCGGTACGCCAAATCCGAGAACCGCTCTTTGAGCTTTTTGTCCACAAAGCTGTCCTTGGTGATTTCAAGGGTCTCAAGCTTCAACAAAGCGGTTATTTCCGCTGGCAGATAGTGGCGCACAAAATCACGCGCCGTTTCTATCCGCGAAAATGATTCTTTGAAAAACAGATCGTGGGGTCTTGTAAGCTGTTCCATGGTAATGTTCAATTATCCCGGCGTGTGGTCGCCACTGATGTCCGGATTTTACAGAATGTTGCATTCATGGACGGCATACCGACCACCGGCACATTACTCCCTCAGTTCACAAAGGGTTTTCCAAAAAACGTTTAGATCCGTACACACAATTGCCTGCCTGTGCAGCAACTTGAGAAGCGCACGGTTGTTTACGGCATTGATCTCATTTACGATGTCGTCAGGCGCCTTACCAAATCTCGATGCGACCGCTTCAAGCACCATCTCCCGGGCCTCCTGGATCTTGCCGGCCTTGACACCCTTCTTCACCCCTTCTTTCAGACCCAGTATTTTACCTTTCTTGAGTCCTTTTTGAACGCCCTCTTCAATCCACTGCTCCGCCAATGTACTCATGTCATCCTCTCCTTTCTCTTCCAGCGCTTCCTTCAACGCCCGTATGATGTCGTCCTTCTCCACATGACGGCTGCCGGACGACACATACCGAAGGGCGGCTTCAAGATATTCTAAACCGCTGCGCGCGTCGATGATACTTCTAAGAAGCTTGAAAATACCGGGGAGTTTTTCCCCTATGTTTTCAGAGAATATGTGCTTCAGTAAAAGGGCGGCCACCTTCAGAGACACACCCCCTTTAATCTCATGGTCCGTATAATCCGACAGATCCCACAGCCGGTACGAAAAATCTGGAACGAACGGTTTCATGGCCTCAGGCGTAAACACCAGGTCTTGAAACGCTCGGGAAACAGTCCATTCCTCCTGACCGTGATAAACCACCATCGGGATGATCGGAGGCAGCGGCGGCTTCAGGTTCTGCTTCAGACGCTGGTTCCACAACTGGACCATGCACGACAGGAGGTACAGCGCCACTTCGGGTTCAGGATGGCTTTTGTGTTCAAAGAGAAGATATACGTAAACAGACCCGCCTTCTTTCAGCGCCACCCGGTACACCAAATCCGAGAACCGCTCTTTCAGCTTTTTGTCCACAAAGCTGTCCTTGGTGATTTCAAGGGTCTCAAGCTTCAACAAAGCGGTTATTTCCGCCGGCAGATAGTGGCGCACAAAATCACGCGCCGTTTCTATCCGCGAAAATGATTCCTTAAAAAACAGATCGTGGGGTCTTGTAAGCTGTTCCATGGTAATGTTCAATTATCCCGGCGTATAGTCGCCGATGATGTCCGGATTTTACAGAATGTTGCATTCATGGACGGCATACCGACCACCGGCACATTACTCCCTCAGTTCACGAAGGGTTTTCCAAAAGACGTTTATATCCGTACACACAATTGCCTGCCTGAGCAGCAACTTGAGAAGCGCACGGTTGTTTACGGCATTGATCTCTTTTACAATATCGTCAGGCGCCGTGCCAAATCTGGATGCGACGGCTTCAAGCACCATCTCCCGGGCCTCCTGGATCTTGCCGGCCTTGACGCCCTTCTTCACGCCTTCTTTCAGCCCCAGTATTTTACCTTTCTTGATTCCTTTTTGAACACCCTCTTCAATCCACTGCTCCGCCAATGTGCTCATGTCATCCTCTCCTTTCTCTTCCAGCGCTTCCTTCAACGCCCGTATGATGTCGTCCTTCTCCACATGACTGCTGCCGGACGACACATACCGAAGAGCGGCTTCAAGATATTCCAAACCGCTGCGCGCGTCGATGATGCTTCTAAGAAGCTTGAAAATACCGGGGAGTTTTTCCCCTATGTTTTCAGAGAATATATGCTTCAATAAAAGAGCTGCCACCTTCAGAGACACTCCGCCCTTAATCTCATGGTCCGTATAATCCGACAGATCCCACAGCCGGTACGAAAAATCAGGAACAAACGGTTTCATGGCCTCAGGCGTAAACACCAGGTCTTGAAACGCTCGGGAAGCAGTCCATTTCTCCTGACCGTGATAAACCACCAGCGGGATGATCGGAGACAGCGGCGGCTTCAGGTTCTGCTTCAGACGCTGGTTCCACAACTGGACCATGCACGACAAGAGGTACAGTGCCACTTCGGGTTCAGGATGGCTTTTGTGTTCAAAGAGAAGATATACGTAAACAGACCCGCCTTCTTTCAGCGCCACCCGGTACACCAAATCCGAGAACCGCTCTTTGAGCTTTTTGTCCACAAAGCTGTCCTTGGTGATTTCAAGGGTCTCAAGCTTCAACAAAGCGGTTATTTCCGCCGGCAGATAGTGGCGCACAAAATCACGCGCCGTTTCTATCCGCGAAAATGATTCCTTAAAAAACAGATCGTGGGGTCTTGTAAGCTGTTCCATGGTAATGTTCAATTGTGAGCGCATACCGGCAACGCCCGGGTGCCGGGAAGCGTCAGATAATGTGGCATAGGAAACACCCTTTTGAAATTCATGCTTTCAGCGGATATTTGCCTGTTTTCGCAATTGATTCTCCCCTCCGCACTGAAAATCCGACACCTACCAAACGCTCACAACAAGGGAATTGTCGCTTCCCCGGTGGCAAATGATATCTTATGGTTGCGGTTCACACAAGGCTTTTGTGCAGGATTACCCCGCGTTCCCGTTTTCCGCTACAGCCACAAGCCGGGACAATTTAGGCAGTGCTCGTTGCCTTGCAATTCGGCGTTGGCGGCATCATCTTGAACCATGATTAAAAAGGATGCCGGGATTGCTTGATTATGAAACATAGGTTTATCGGGGCGCACAGTTTAAAAAAGGGTTTTTCGCCCCAACAAATGGCCGGAACGATGAGCAAGGCCGAACCTTGGGCAATCCCTACAAAACAGTGCAGGTATAAAAATCAGCTATTTTGGAGGCACAGGAGCTGTAATGAGATATCTTTAAGTTTGTAGTGTGCTCGTGAGGGCATGGGGGTGGTCATACAACCAAACGCCTTACGGCGTCACTACAAACGTCGTGCATCCGGTCCGTACACCTCTAAAATTATTGACCTGCACTGTTTTGTAGGGATTACCGAACCTTGATGAAAAAGACGTTCTTGATCGCCGTGATGATGCTCGGCAGCGTGAATGAAAAATCAAGAAATCAAGAAAATCAAGGTTCAAACAAATGAGAAACTGTCCCGCCTTACGTCGGCAGCCAAAATTTAAAATATCTTTGGCTGGAATTCAGGCAGTTGGCTTGGTTCGACCCCAGTCCGCCCCACAGAACGTGGGAACGAGAAAACTTTGACACAAACATGTAAATGGGATATGTTTCAAGTGTGCGGGAAGTCTGAAAAATTCATAACGAAGCGGGATCGGCACGGAGATAACCTTTGGAAAGCAGAAACGGAACCGACTATTTCCAGAATTATGATTTCATTGTAAAATGGATTGCGGACGCCCTTAAGGGCCAAACCCTTGATGCCATCGGGCTCAAGACCGCCCCGGTTGAAGAGGTGTTTGCATTTGAACCGGTGGACATCAGCGTGAAAGCGGGACGGGTGGATGTAATGGTGCGCGACAGGACAGGCGCGCTTTTTCATTTGGAGGAGCAACGGAACCTGAAGCGCTCGGATTTGTATCGTTTTGCGGCATACCACTTCATGGGCGCCGGAAAATGGGGACCGGGGATGATGGATGTGATTCTGGCATCCGGAGATGTGGAAACAGGAGAATTGAGCATCGATACCACGAGTGGCAGGTATGCGCCGCTGGTGATCGATTTCAGCAAACGGGATGGCGCAAAACGGCTTCGGGAAATTCGCGAAGAGATCAAGGCGGGTACATTCAGGAATTGGCTGGAACTGGTAATATTGCCGCTGTATGGGAAGGAAAAGGGAGAGAACCGCGCCCGGTTTGTGGAAGAAGTGGTTCATTTTCAAGCGGAGCTTCTCCGGGAAAACAAGATATCGGCCCGCCTGCCCGCCGCGACGTTGATTCTGGCCAACAAGATGATTGACAAAAAACGTCTTATGAAGATGTGGGAGGAGATAAAGATGCTGGATATCATAGAAATCGCGATGGAAAAGGGAATTGAGGAAGGCAAAACACTGGGCATCCAGGAAGGCAAGACACTGGGCATCCAGGAAGGCAAGACACTGGGTACGGTGTCTGCCACTCGGGAAATGCTTCTGGATTTTTTGCTTGAGAAATTCGGCATTGTAACAACTGCGATCCAGGAAGAGATCGCGGGGATCGACTCTCTGTTCAGCTTAAAATCTCTTTTCAAGCAGACGTTCAGGTGTGCAGATATTGAGGCATTTGAAGGGGTGTTACGCCGCCTTCAGGGTACGCAAGGGCCTGCTGACAAGGGCGGGAAGATCTCTGAAATTAATTAGGATAGGACGAATATTCCTTTCTAACGCGGATAACCGCAACCAAAATATCTCGCGCAAAGACGCAAAGGCGCAAAGATTTTCTTGTTTTTTGTGACAGGTTATTAGGAAATAAGGGGGGCTGCCGTCCGGAACCTGAATCTACCATTCAATGAGGGCCCACACTTTCGTAGATTACCCTGCCGAAAAAATACGAAAATGTTTTTCCTCCCCCTAGATCATCAAATAACCATAATATTCAATTCGCAGTTCGCACCGGCAACGCCCCTGTACTGGCATCCGTATAAAAATACCCACCTACACTTGGTTTAGAATCTATAGGGATCACTGAACCTTTTTTGAAACTGAATGCCCCCTCCCCACCCCAACTATTGTTATCCGCCCAGATAAGCTCGGCACCCACATTAATCAGTTTTGTTATGTGATAGCCGTGTTCATTGGTCACCTTTTCATCGTAAAGGCCCTCCAACTCATCAAGGGTCGGCATGCGCCAGTCCGAGTATCCACCCCCTCGATACCCCGTACAACACTTTTCAGCATTATCATGACCATAGTTAAAATTAGGCACATCCAAGTTCGAACTTGACCACATAAGCTTCGTTTTGGTATCCAGAACCGTTCCGTCGGAATTGGCGATAAAGCGACCGTCGCTCGTTGTTTCCCCGGGTTTTACCGCGGTCGAAACGGAAGGCTTATGCTTCGACAGGTTTTGAGGACTTCTGACGTATCCTTTGCCGGCGCCGGGTTCAAAAATCTTTTTAAACAACCCATCCGGATCTTGCGCCAATACATTTCGAACCAATTGAGTGGTATCCCCGGTTTTTACGTTTTGCGTCCATTCCGGGTATTTCATAGCCAACAGTTCCCATGCGGCCAGTTCCAGGGTCTCATCCAGCTTTGCTTGCAATATCATGTTGTATTTTTCCAGATCAACCTTCAGTTCTTTCGCCTTGGCCAAAAGCGCTTCTCGCGCTTTTCTGATGGCTTCCTGCTTTTGCCGGACTTTTTCAAGAAGCGCGTCCATATCAACCTGGGGTTTGGCGGATGCCTGCATCACTGGCGGGGCTTTTGCGGGAGCAACGATTTTCTTCGGCTCGGAACGCTTCAGCGCAAAGACGAAGTCCCCCTGGTCCAGTTCCGGGTTATTGATCTTTCCGTATTGGGGATGCTGCTGACGGTGGGTATAGTTAACCACCTTGTCCGCCAGATACATCCCCAGTTCCGACCCCGTGATGTAGCCGTCCCCCGTCAGGTCCGCGCTGCCGCCCAGACCAATCATAAGACATCGTTTAAAGGTGCTTTTATCGGGTACGCTTTCCTCCTCCGTTCCGGCGGTGATGTACTGCCGGACGGGGAGCAGGCTTTTTTCGGTGATATCGTCCGGGACCGCTCGCACCAGGGAAAAAAGAGCCCCTGAAAAACAGGAATCAAAGAGCATCAGGACATGCTTGCACCGAATCTTCAAGGATGCCGATTCGATTTCACGCATGCTGACGGCGTGTGCCGCAAAACCCTGCGGGTCCAGCTTCAACACGGGGCAATCCCGTGGAACGATGTAACCCATCTTGGCGCCGTCGGACAGGGTTTCGGTCTCACCGTGACCGGCGTAAAAAAAGAGCATCCCTCGATTTTCTTTCCGACCCGTTTAACGACAACGAAAACACCGGAACAAGGAAAACCATCAGGAAAAAAGCCGTCTTCTTAACACCTTCTCGAAACCCCAGTATTGTACCTGTCCGGATTCCCTTTTGAACACCCTCTTCAATCCGCTGCTCCGCCAACGTACTCATGTTATCATCTCCTTTCGCTCCAGCGCTTCCTTCAACGCCCGGATGATGTCGTCTTTTCCTGCGGTCTTGTAAGCTGTTCCACAAAAATGTCTTTCATTCCGACCGAGCCCTACTCCACAGTAACACTCTTCGCCAGGTTACGGGGTTTATCGATATCCCTTTCAAGGAATTTAGCGCAGTAATAAGCCAGCAACTGGCAGGGGATCACGGCCAGGATGGGACTCAAAAAGTCGAGGACGGGCGGAATCTCGATGATGTCGTCCGCCAAAGCCCTCACCCTTTCATCTCCCTGGGTGGCAATGGCAATCACGGGCCCTTTACGGCTCTTGATCTCATGGATGTTGCTGAGCATCTTTTCATACATCTCATCATTGGGAATAATGGCCACGGTGGGCATTTCGGGATTGATCAGCGCAATGGGGCCATGCTTCATTTCTCCCGCGGCATACCCTTCCGCGTGAATATAGGACACTTCCTTAAGCTTCAGGGCGCCTTCCAGGGCAACGGGGTAATTGTATTTTCGCCCCAGGAAAAGCCAGTTGGTACAATGGCAGTATTTCTCCGCAATGGCCTCGATGTGGCTGGCCTGCCCCAGCACTTCCCGCACCTGTTCGGGCAAGGCTTCAAGTGCGCGAATGGCCTGAATCCCCTCAGTAAGAGAGAGATGCTGATGTCGTCCCAGAAGCAAGGCCAGCAGGGTAAGGATGGTCAGTTGGGAGGTGAAATTTTTGGTGGAGGCCACGCCGATTTCAGGACCTGCGTGGTTATAGATACCCGCATCCGTTTCCCGGGAGATGGAACTGCCCACCACGTTGACGATGCCGAGGAGGCGGGCGCCTTTCCGTTTTGCTTCCCTGATGGCGGCAAGGGTATCCGCTGTTTCCCCTGACTGGCTGATGGCGACTACGAAAGTGTTGGGGGGGAAATTCAATTTTCGATACCGAAACTCGGAAGCCAGCCCCACTTCCGTATCAATTTCAGTTAGTTTTTCAAAGATGTACTTTCCCACACAGGCCGCATAATAAGAGGTGCCGCACGCCACCAAAACCATATGACGACAATTTTTGAGATCCTCCCAAACGGGCATAATCCCACCCAGTTTGGGAACCCCTTCACCCGGTTCCAATCGACCCCGGAATGCATCCTTAATGGTGTGGGCTTGTTCGTAAATCTCCTTCAGCATGAAGTGGGGAAATCCATTCAATTCCGCATCTTCGGCACGCCATTCAACGGTTTCCGTGCTTCGCACAATGGGTAGGGCCTGGGCCGTGGAAATGGAAAAATCATCCGCGGTAATCGTGGCCAACTCGTTTTCCTGAAGATGCACCACCTTATTGGTGTAGCGCACCATGGCCGACACATCGGAGGCCACAAAATGGCCATCATCACTGACGCCGATAATGAGGGGACTTCCCCGTCTGGCCACAACGATCTGACCGGGAACATACCGGTGAATGACGCCCAGACCGAAGGTCCCTTCCACCTGCCCCATGGTTTTTCTCACGGCATCGGCCAGGTCGCCGTCAAAGTAAAGGGCGATCAACTGCGCCAGGACTTCGGTATCGGTCTCGGATCTGAACGTAATGCCTTTTTTTTCCAGTTGCTTTTTCAGGATGTGGTAGTTCTCGATAATGCCGTTATGAATGACAAAAACGTTTTCTTTCTCATCCCGCTGGGGATGGGCGTTTGCAACCGAGGGTTCACCGTGGGTAGCCCACCGGGTGTGGGCAATACCGCTGGTCCCTTCCATGAGCTGACCATCCACCAGGGCTTCCAGACTCGCAATTTTTCCCAGTTCTCGATAACAGGAAATTTCATTCCCATTTTGCACTGCCAGACCCGCCGAATCGTACCCTCGATATTCAAGTCGTTTCAGTCCTTCCAGCAGAATTGGTTTTGCGCTTTTCTGTCCCACGTAGCAAATAATACCACACATATAAAAATCTCCTTCGTACCTTATTTTCTAAAAACCTGTCACGAAAAACAAGAAATTCATTGACGGAACAACGTAAAACTTAAGACCTAAAACTTAAAACTATCGTATGTTTTTCTTGATGAATATACAACGCAAAATTCATCCGTAAGGCTCTTTTGGGCGAGAACCGGCAATGGCACGCCAGTTGCAGTGGATTACTTTTTAACCAGAGGGTGAAAACCTTCCCACATTTAAGACAGTGAAAGCAGCAAGGAGACTTTGCCATGTTGGCGAAAAAATGCACACCGAATCAAAACATCGAAAAAACATCGGCATCCAGAGCACTTGAGGATTCCAGACAGGCCCTGGCCTTGCAGTTTGAAAATGCAAGTTCACCCCATGGCTTTTCAGAAGCATACTCTGAAATAGTGGACCAATATTTCAGGCAGACCCATCAGAACAGCACGGCGGGACATGGTTTGTTCAAAAAACGGATCCCCTTTGCCATTTTGGCCGTTGGCGGATATGGACGTGGGGAACTCAACTTTCATTCGGACATCGATATCCTCATCCTGTTTAGATCAAAAATACCCCCTTTGGCAAAAGAACTGGCTGAGGAATTTTTCTATCCCCTGTGGGATCTTGGCCTGGACCTGGGGTACGGCGTTCGCACGGTTAAAGATTGCATTAACCTTTCCAAAAATGATTTTGAAGTATTGACATCCATCATGGACGCCCGATTCATATGCGGGAATTCCCCCATCTACCTCTCCCTCATGGAATCCCTTCACAAAAAAATAGCCGCCAGAAAAGCAGTGGAAATCTCTCGATGGCTGGAAAACAACCACAAAATCCGTATGGAAGTCTTTGGAGACGCCAGCCATCTCCTTGAACCAGACCTTAAGGAAGGCATCGGTGGGCTTAGGGACTATCATGAGATGCTGTGGCACGCAAAAGCGCTTTTTGAGCTGATAACCCCCAAAGATTTGGAATACCATGGGAAACTGTCCCACAGGGAATACGGGGCACTCAAAAAAGATCTCGGATTTATCGGACTGGTTCGAAACAGGCTGCATCAGTTGGCCGGCAGGAAAAACGACCGGCTCAGCTTTGAATTCCAGGAAAATATCGCCCGGTGGCTGGGATATCGCGATAAAGGCAGCTTCCTGGCCGTTGAACAATTTATGGGGCAACTCCATCGCGCCATGGCAACCATCAAGACCCTGAATCGTTCTTTTGCGGCAGCCCATCTCCCACCGCAACATACTTCCGCCTCCCCCGAAACGGACGATTCACAACAACCGCCATACGAGGGATTAAGCATCCGGGACGGCAAGATCCGGTTTGACTCAGCCACGGCCATTCTCTCAAAACCGTTTCTCCTGATAAACATATTTGAGCAAATGGCCCGATCCGGCGAGCCCCTTTCCATGGAAACCGAAAGGTTGATTCGAGAATTTCTCTTCCTGGTGGACGATAAATTCAGGGCCTCCGAACACATGGCTGAATCCTTCCTGAACATCCTCAATAACAAAAAGGCCTTTGAAGCCCTCGACAAAATGTTTGAAACAGGGTTCCTTGAAGCCTTTATACCTGAATTTTCGAGAATAAGAGATCGGGTGCAATTTGATGCCTACCACATTTTTCCGGTGGGACGGCATTCGCTGGAAACCGTCAGGCATTTGAAGACACTGGCCGGGGGAAAAGACATTCTTCTGGTGGATATCTTCAGCGACCTGCCCGACCCGGAACCCCTTTTCCTGGCAGGACTCCTTCACGACATGGGGAAAACCGAAAAAAATCATGCACAAAAGGGCGCTGAAATTGCGGAAACCCTTCTGAAACGCTTTAATTATCCCAAAGTTGAAGCAGAACAGACCCTCTTCCTCATCCGACACCATCATCTGCTGGTGGAAACCGCAACGAGAAGGGATCTGCGCGATGAAAAAGTCATTGTTCAATGTGCACGCACCATCCGTGATATTGCTAAACTTAAAATGCTCTATGTGTTGTCATGGGCGGATGCCCGGGCAACGGGTCCCCGGGCCTGGAATACCTGGACGGCAAACCTGATGCAGGAACTCTTTTTCAAAATTCTCAACATCTTTCTGGGAGAAGAGCTGGCCACCCGCGACGCATCCGACAAGGCCGACGAAACCCTGTTAAAGGTTCGAAAAGCCTTTCCCGCCTTGAAAGAATCAGAGCAGAACGCGCTTTTTTCGGCCATGTCGCCCCGATATCTCCTGAACTGCACACCCCATGAAATCATCCACCATGTTAAGATGCTAAAAGACCTGGCGGAGTACCCGGAAAATGAAAAAGTTCCGAACTTTGCCCTTGAAATCAAGGAAAATGAGATGGAAAGCTGCGTGGACATTACCTTTCTGTCCCGTGACCAACCGGGAATTTTTTCCCGAATCGCCGGGGCCCTGGCCATCAATAATGTGAACGTGGTGGCTGCCAACATCTATACCTGGGGAGACGGCACAGCGGTCGATATCTTCAAGGCAACCCCCCATCCCGATCCCCGCAGGTCCCGTGAAGTATGGGAAAAGGTCAAAAAAGATGTGGAAGACATCTTCACAGGCGCATTATCACTGGAAGATCGGATTCAGGAAAAGGAAACCCCATCCATTCTGGATGTACCCAAAAAACCGTCACTGCCGCCAAAAATCATCCTGAATAATAGAGCCTCCGACTTTTTCACTCTCATCGAAGTGTTTGCCGATGATCGCGTGGGACTCCTGTACCGCCTCACCCGAACCCTTTTCGAACTGGGGTTGGATATCCGGATTGCCAAAATCGCCACCAAAGGAGATCAGGTTGCGGACATTTTTTACGTCCGGGATCTGGAAGGTCAGAAAATGGAAGATGAAAACCGGTTGAGGGAAATCATTGAAACACTGGAAAAAAAACTAGCACGTTGATTCCTGGCTTCCACTCTTAATCGACAGATCCAGCATAACCGCGTCAAAGGGTTCGCCTGAATTCATACTCATGAAGAAGCCCGCCATGGGGCATAGCCCGCTTTAGCACAGTCCTCACCCCTCCGCCGCAACCTTCCTGTCGGAAATATCCCGAATCGATTCAATAGCCCCAATGACTTTACCCTCGGCATCATAAATCAAGGAGGCCTTGTTCCACAGAATGAGACCGGGCTTAACCAGAGAATCATAGGTCTCGGAAACAAGGCATTCATCCTCTCTCTTTACATACCGGTAGGTCTTCGCTATCTCATTATCCCATTTTCTCACGAGGTCTATCAGAATCGGCCTTCGCTCCCCGAAACCGGGGATCGCATATTCGTAGTTTCCTTTTCCCAACATCTCTTCCGCCTTTACCCCCGACATCCTCTCAATGGCACGATTCCAGGCCACTACCCTGCCTTCATTGTCGATGACAAATGTGGCATCCGGAAGAAAATCAATAATCTGAGCCATCTGTCGTTCTGAAGTTTTGAGCGCTTGCTCCGCACGTTTCCGGGCAGTGACATCAACCATCTGGATAATCACGCCGTCTTCAAAACGAGCCGCATGGAAATCCACATTCTTTATGGCGCCATCCTTTCCCCTGATCATAAGCGCATAGGCGTCCTTTGTTTCTTCCACCGGAACCCACCCAATTTTTTCCCATAAAAGGGTCCCGTCTTTCTCATCAGGATTAAGTTTAGCGGCCAAATCCTCAAAATCCTTTACCTCCTCCTGCCGGTATCCAGTCAACGATACGAGCGCTTCATTGAAAGAGAGGATGGAACCATCCAAACCAGCTACCGCTATAGGGACGGGGCTCTTATGGATGACAACCGTCAGCATTTCCTGATGCTGTTTGACCCGATCGTTGGCTTCCTTCAGTTTTAGTTCCATTTTCCTTTTGTAAAACGCGATTTCAACGGCTGCCCGTATCTCCTCTTCATAAAAGGGCTTCATGATGTAGCCAAAAGGCTCTATCTGCTTTACCGCTTCGATGTATTCTACGTCTCCATACCCGGAAACAAAAACGATTGGGAGACCCAATTCCGCCTTGATTTTCTCGGCAGCTTCGACGCCATTCATTTCTCCCGGCATCACAATATCCATGAGAACCATGTCGGGGCGCAGGTCTCGCGCCATTTGTACCGCCTGCCGACCTGATCCGGCCTGTCCTACGAAATCGTAACCCAGGGCCGTGAGCATCTCCTCGATCTCCATCCCTATTGAAAAATCGTCATCCGCGAGTAAAATCTTCGACATATAAAGGTCCCTTTCAGGAGATCCAAAACAGTGCAGCGGTTGAAAAAACCATCGCAATCCAAGCGGAACAACAGAGGCGCCACATGGTTTTCACGACGTCCGAAGGGCTCGGCTCCTTCAAGCTCTCACCCAACCAGGGTTTATCCTTAATAACGTTTTCATAGCTTGTGGGACCGCCCAGACGAAGGCCCAAGGCGCCCGCCACAAAGCTTTCCCCATGAGCCGCATTGGGAGAATCATGCTTCAACCGGTCCCGAAAACCGATTTTCAAACCTCGAACCCCATTGAGTCCGGTGAACATAGCTCCCAGGAAGAGAAAAACCAAGGAAAGCCGCGCCGGAACGAAATTCATGATGTCATCCAGTTTTGCCCCGGCCCATCCGAAAGCTTCATATTGCTCGTTTTGGTAGCCTACCATGGAATCCATGGTACTGGCGACTTTGAAAACCAGCATAAAACAAAGGGCCGGTTTGAGGGGATCAACGTTCAGCAGCAACCCCAACAAGCCCCCCAACATATACCAGAAAAGAGGCGAAATAAAACCATCAATAAAATTCTCGGCCAGGGTTTCCACTGCTGCCCGAACCACCCCCTTTTCGTCCAGGGACGAAACATCACGACCCACGACCCTTGCCACACTCAGCCTGGCGGAATCGAGATCCCCTGCTTCAAGGGCATCCACCACGGGATCCAGATGCGCCATCAAGTCCCGCAGGGCCAGGCAGGAGAAACAAACAAACACCTGAAAAAGAAATGCCAACGGCCAAAAAACGGCGTTCAACATCCACGATAAGAGCAAAAAAACCGAAAGCGTCACCCCTACAAGCGCCAGGGCAAGAAAGCCCCCGCCTGACCGACCGGCAAGCCCCAGCCTTCGCAACCATCTCTCCCCCAGAAAGATGCCGCGGCCCATCAACCGGATGGGATGAAACCGATATTCGGGATCTCCCAGAAAAACATCCAGCAAAAACCCCATCCACAATACCATGATCCATTTGGACATAAATATTCCTTTTATCTTTTATCTCAGCCAGAACCAACCGGTCACCGACATAATTGACTCTCCCCAGGCCGCGCAGAGCAGCAGCAAAAGAAGGCTTACCATCTCATTGGCGGTTCCCAGAAGATCCCCGGTAATGCCCCCGAACTCTCTCAGGCACCTTTTTCCGTATAACTTTGTAAAACCCCATCCCAGAAGGAACAGGCCCACCCCCAACGGTCCGAAAAGCAGGCACACCATCAGGCAGAGGCAATGGGAAAAAAACCAGTGCTCTTTGGAAGCGCCAACCACAAAAGGACCGGCCATCCCTTCCCCGACACGGGCGTAGGGAAGCGTGGTAATCAACCCCACCATCATATCCCTTGAAATGGCGCTGACCGCCAGTATCCATATGAGGGAACCCGAGGAGATGAGTCGCTCAATCATCACCACCCGAAAAACCACATCCAGAATCAGGGCCAGGGACCCGAAAGCGCCCAGGGACACATCCTTCATGATAATTAACCGCCGTTGTCGACCAAACCCGCCGATGGAATCGGCCCAGTCCGCCAACCCGTCCAGATGAAGCCCCCGGGTCAGGAACACCTCCAGCGCCACCAGCAAAACAGCCCCACCCAGGGGCCATTGCGTCGGTAAAATCCACTGCCACAGGGCGCCAACGGCAAAAAGCACCAACCCCAAGCCAAACCCCACCCCCACAAACCAGTAAAGACTGTCCGCAAGGCTTTCATCTTCTCCACCCCGGCACGGCAGAATGGTCAGGGTTCTAATGGCTGATCCAAGTCCTTTCATAGATTAATCCTCTATCTTTTCTTCTTTTAAATGCATCTGAAAACAAATACACCCCATTCATATGACAGACACCCCCATGGAATCAAGTTCCGATTCTCACTCACGGTTAAATTCTTTCCAAGAGGGTGAAGATTCATAACTTGATCCGAATCCCCGTCCTGTGCTAGATCTGCCCATTGAAACCGGAAATATGGGGGGACGGGTGTTCGAGATGCTCGACAAGTGGGTTTTTAAACGGAAATGATCGTTCAATCAATACGATAATGGGAGGTTTGAAAAATGAAGAAGAAGGTTGTTCATGGGGGCATCGCAGTGAGAGTTCCACTCCTGAATCTAGCGGTTTCAGCCCTGGCGCTGATCTGTTTCCTATGGCCCATGACTGCGGTCGCGGAAGACACCATCCAGATGACCTATAGTGGCTTCATGCCCCCCACCCATCCTCAAAGCAAACTGGAAGCGGCATGGTGTCAAGAGGTTCTAAAAAGAACGGAGGGACGGGTAAAGATAACCCATTACCCGGGGCAAACCCTGACCAAGGCCGTTCAGAATTACCAGGGGGTCAAGACGGGTCTTTCGGACGTGGGATGTTCCGTTCTACAATATACGAGGGGGCGATTCCCCATGATGGACTTCATCAATCTCCCCCTGGGATATCCCAGCGGACAGGTTTCGACGGCCATCATCAATGAAGTCTATGAAAAATTCCAGCCGAAGGAATTGGACGAGGTGAAAGTCCTTTATCTGCATGCCCATGGTCCCGGATTTATCCACACCAAAGGAAAAGCCGTCCATAAAATGGAGGACCTGAAGGGTCTCAAGATCCGTTCCCATGGCCCCACCGCCGGCATGATCAAGACCCTGGGAGGCACCCCCACCGCTTTTCCCATGAATGAACTATATCAATCCCTCCAAAAGGGGGTGGTCCAAGGGGGCTTGTATCCGCTTGAATCCAACAAGGGGTGGAAGATGGCGGAGGTGACGGACTATGTCATCGCCTGCTACCCCACGGCGTATTCCTTAGGCTTTTTTGTGGTCATGAACAAGGACAAATGGAATACGCTGTCCGAAAAGGACCAAAAGATTATCGAGGAAATCAACAGCGAATGGATTTTCAAGCACGGCAAGGCATGGGAAGCCGGCGCCTTTGAGGGGATCAATTTCCTGCTCCAATCCGGTAATGCCATGATCGGCATCGGCCCCAAGGAAGCCAAACGATGGACGAAAGCGGTCCAGCCGGTACTGCGGGAATACCTTGACGAAAACGAAAAAAAAGGACTTCCCGGCAAGGACGTGCTTGAGTTTGTAAAAACACGACTGGCAGACCATCAAAAGGGAAAGTTTGAAAGCGAATACATGGAGAAAAAGTAACCTCAAGCCGGAGAAAAACATGAATATTGCGAGGTGGCTTTCGGAAATCCTTAAAAAGGCGGGCGGCGTATGCCTCATCGCCATGATGCTCCTGACATGCGCCGATGTGGTGGGCGGCTTCTTCGGGCATCCGCTTTTAGGCTCCGAAGAATTGACGGGTATGATGGCATTTTTGTTGCTGGCCTTTGCCCTGCCTTTTGCGGAACTGGAAAAAGCGCATGTGGGTGTGGACCTGCTTCGCATGCGGCTGCCGGTGCGCATCAGAAAAGTCAATGATGGCATGGCGGCCCTTTTGTCATCGGGCCTCTTCTGTCTGGTGGCATGGCAATGTTGGGTATACGCCGGTGAAATGGGCGACGCCGGGCAAGTCTCGGCAACGCTGCAGTTTCCCACCTTCTATCTCATCTACGGGGTGTCTTTCGCCTGCGCCATCCTGGCGCTGGTCATTTTTATGGAGTTTCTGACGCTCTTTAAAAATAGAAGAGAACCCACATGAATGAATTCACCATCGCGGGCATCATCGGCATCGTTTTTCTCATCCTCATGCTCTTTACCGGTATGGCGGTGGCATATGTCATGGCCCTTGTGGGGTTCATCGGTTTCTCCTACCTGACCAGTATCAGGGCCGGATTGCGCCTCCTATCAACGGACATTTTCAGCGTTTTTTCATCCTATGGGTTGACGTTGATACCGCTGTTCGTCTTCATGGGCTACATCGCCTTTTATGCCGGCGTCAGCGGCTCGCTCTATGATGTGGCCTATAAATTCACGGGGCGGGTCAGGGGAGGTCTTGCCATGGCCACAGTGGCCGCCTGTGCAGCATTCGGCGCCGTTTGCGGGTCCGCCACGGCCACCACCGCCACCATGGGAACCATCGGTCTTCCCGAGATGAAACGGTATCACTATGGATCGGAACTGGCCACCGGTTGCGTTGCCTCGGGCGGCGGTCTCGGATCCTTGATGCCGCCCAGCGTGGTCCTCATCGTTTACGGCATTTTGACGGAACAATCCATCGGAGCATTGTTCATTGCGGGGGTTCTCCCCGCCATTTTCATGACCCTTCTGTTTATGGCGGCCATTGGAATCTATTGCGCCATTAAACCGGAACAGGGACCCAGTGGAGAAAAGTTCACCCTCAAGGAGATGCTCTTTTCCCTGAAAGCACTATGGGAAACCTTGGCGGTATTCCTGTTTGTCATGGGGGGTCTGGTAACCGGCCTGTTTACTCCCACAAAATCAGGGGCGGTGGGGGCCTTTACCATTCTGTTGATCGTCCTGCTCCGCCATAAACTTTCCTGGGAAAACTTCCAGAACGCCGTTTACGGCACCCTCAAGATATCCTGCATGGTCATCATGCTCATTGCGGGCGCCACTATTTTTGGTCATTTCCTGGCCTTGACGCGGATACCCCTTGAAATGGCCAATGCCGTGGCCCTGCTCAACTGGCCGGCCTGGGCCATTATGGGCTTGATTTGTTTAATTTTTCTGTTGGGAGGCTGTTTTATCGATTCATTGGCGCTGATCATGCTCACAATCCCCATATTTTATCCCATTGCCATGAATCTGGGATATGATCCCATCTGGTTCGGCATCATTATTGTACTGGTCACCCACATGGGAATTATCACCCCTCCGGTGGGCATCAGCGTCTACATTACGCGAGGGATCGCCAAGGATGTGCCCCTGGTAACCATCTTTAAGGGGGCTTTTCCGTTTCTGCTGGCCCTTATTTTCGGAACGGCGGTCATGATCGCCGTCCCTGAAACCGTCACCTGGTTACCGGATCTGATGAACTGATCCATTCAAGAAAAGGAGGGTATCCTGATGTTATCAAAAATATTTTTCGATCATTTCAAAAGTTGTCGAAAAGGAGAGCTTCCTCTGGCGGCGTTGACCATGCTGATCGGCGCCAACGCATCCGGGAAGAGTAACGCCATTGAAGGGCTACGCCTCCTTTCGTGGCTTGCACAGGGACAGAAACTCAGTTCCATCCAGTATCAAGTTCAGGATTCGGACAGGATTGTGCGCGGTCGTGTCAATGAACTGGGTTATTGTGGCCGCCAATCGTTTATTCTTGGCTGTGAAACCAGTGAGAAAGACTGGAACACCCTGACGGTTCAATTGAGCGTTCGGAATGAAGAGGAACTCCACATCGAAACCGAGAGCATCACCGGGCCGGCTGCTCCCCCACCTTTATACGAAGTAGCTCAGGCATCCTCTGATCAAAATACCGATTTAAGGGTTGCGTATAATAATTTTGCCAGAGGCGGCAGGAAGCCTCAGCTGACCTGTTCAGATCAGTTGGCCATTTTTACCCAACTGGAGAGTGCGGCCCGGTTCGCTGACGGCAATGCAAAGGCAAAAAAGGTGATCCCCCAGGTGACGCGTAATCTTCAGCAGTGGCTTGCCGATATCCTTTTCCTCCCCATGGCAGCCATCATCGAAACCGGCCGGCATATTGCCCATCTTGCAGACGGAAGACAGCGCTATCGATACGCGCAAGATTTTGTTGTTCAGATCAAACAGGCTCTTGATGGAGATGCGCCATGGCAGCCCACCAATTTTCCGAAGAAAGAAACCATTCTTTGGGCTTGGTCCTAACTTCGCCCATTCGCACCTCGCGACTAAATTGGCAGGTTCAGTTTCAGATCTGTACGATAGAATTTGCCCCTTTTTCCCGAAGCCTGACCATTCTCTTCTCCCGGTTCGATATTTGGAATTGGCCGAGGGCAAGTGGGGCCTTCGCGCAATTGCGCCTCTGTGTATCGTGCATCTTTAGAGAGATGGATTGGATAGGTGAGCGTGCCTAAGCCAAACTCGACTGTATATCGGCCTTCCATAACACTTGTTTCGAGCGTTCCTGTCTCTTTTTGCACAAAGTGTCCCTCGTCATCACCGAGCCAAATGTCCGTAGTTGGAAACGACGCTACGATGACGAGTTTTCGATACACAGGGTTAGTTCCCGGACTTGTCATTGTCATCCTCCAAAAATGCTCAAAGTGTATACCTTACACCTTTCAAAAAGGCAATTTGTCGTCAATACAGCTGACCTTTTTGAAATCGCGTGCAGGTTCTGGTTGGAGATTGTCATCTTCTTCCTGCTGGTTATGTTGCTGTTCCCAGTGGTGCAGTTCTTCGTACATCTCGTTTTGGAGAAGCCAGATGGGATCTGCGTTTCTTCGGATGAACTCGTCAATCGGGAGCCCTTCCGACCGTCGGGGGACGTTTGACTCGTTTCTGCTTCCCATTTATGAAAATGGTCATGTATTCCTGTCGCCGTCGTTTCTTTTCAGTTTTTTCCGCAGACGTAAGTTTTCGTTTTCGCTTTGCCATGATGAATAATGCTCTCTTCCTCGCCCAACGACCAAATTAACCGGTTTTCAAAATTTTGAAAATCCGGTTGAATGCTTGGTTGGCAGGATTATTCCAAAACCGCATCTGGTCCTGATAGTCAGAATGGGCGTCAATCTGGGCATGGTAGGTTTCCCCCTATAATGCACTGCGTATTCGATTGAATTCTTCACAGGCCGCGACCAGTGAATTCGGGGGCAATTCGAGTTGTATATTCTCTCTGCAATTATCTGCAAGTCTGTCGATAAAGGGATGGGCATCCTTTAGCTCAGAGATTTTGCCATAGTTGTTTTTGTAGGTGTTTTTGTCCGCTTCATCAACATTCTCGCCATCCAGGTAGGCTATCCAAGTCTCAATATGCCATTTGGGTATGATGTAGGCTATTGGCTCATTATTGTTTCTGGAAGGCAAAAGTTTCGCGTCCAAGTTGGATTTTACCTGTGCAACAGAGAGTTCGTCCGCATCTTGAATCACCAGCAGGATCGTCGAGGCGTGCCGTCCGCGCAGCGCTTCGGCTTCCAGGGAAATGTTATCCAACACATGTTTTTTGCCTGATCTCTTTCCATTTGGATAAGGCGGCACCCGGATTGCGCGAGGCTTTACACCCCATCCCTTTTTCAGGAAACGTTTTACGAACACCTCGTGGGCCTTGTCTTCACAGAAAACGATAATTTGCGATGCTTTACTCATTTTCCCATCCCCGCGCCATAACTTCCGCCGGCGGCAAATCGGCTACTTTGGGGAAAGGCCTTACGACAACATGCGCCCCCGCCTGCCGGGAAAACCACAGCTCCGCGCCTCTTGCCATCTTGTTAACAATTTCAGGATGATGAGATATGATAAGGGCCTGTTTGTCTGGTTCATCGCAGATGTCGTTAAGGTTTTCAAGCCAGGGTTGGATTTCGCGCATTGAAACGAAATTGTCCGGCTCGTCAAATAGCACTGTCGAAAAGGTTCCAGCGCGCAACGCTTCCAAAACTGTATAGAGAACGATCAATTGACGTTGACCGTCGGACATATTCATGAAGTCGAAGTTGCGGTCTTTGCCTTCGATGCGGAATGTCGCTATCAATTTTCGAGATTCGCCGATTTCTCTGAGACTCAACTGTTCGAAACCCGGGAGAACGTCCTCCAGGAGTTGTTTTGCCCCATAACCAATAGAGGGTTGTTCCTGTAAGAGATGGCGATACCACTGGGCAAAATTTTCAGCATGTTCCGATAGATTGCGCGACTCGGATGCAGCGGCGTCTTTTACAAGCAATGGAACCGGCTGAATCAGCAGAATCTTTTCAAGTTCTTCCCTGAACCGGATTAAAGGCTTGTTGTCGTCACGTTGTGCAATTGTCGGAATCACCGAACGACCCCAATTCGCAGGGAAAACGGCGCCCTCTTCTGTTTTTCCCGTATTCCAATTGATACGGTAGAGATGCGCATCCTGCCCATCGAACAAGAAAAAGGTCGAATCTTTCCAGATTAATTCTTCTCGCTTAATGCGTTGTTTATCTTCCTGATTTTCATATTCAACCGTCAATTCGTATTTGTACGCTTCGTCATCTATCATCAGGGAGAACCCTATCGTCTGATCTCGCCTTTTATCCCAGATTGTCAGGCTGTTTCTATTGAAGATATCCTCCACATGCTCGCCGCGCATCAGCCGTTGAACGTAACGCAAGGCATCCAGCACTGAAGTTTTGCCTGAACCATTGTCCCCGAGCCAGAGTTGAAAGTCCCCCGGCTTGATCCGAAAATTTGTCAAACATCGAAAATTGTCGATATAGATTTCGTTAATCATCGGTCGATTACCTCTATCATCGGTTGATAATTGGTCGATTCATTGATATCAGAATCCCAATCCTTTTTCTCGTGCCTGCACAACGTCCACCCAGCACAATACTCACCGGCTTTTTAGTGCGAAACCTAATAAAAGCTTAGCAATACATGCCCACTCATAATTTCTTAAAAAGCCGCGAGATGAGCTCAGTCCCGCAAATATTCACGAGTATATTCCAGTTGATAATATCTTTGAGCAGCACGAACGACAGATACTGAATGTCCGGACATCGTTATACCAAGCCCTCCCATGCCACCCAAAAATAGTTGCCCTAGAAGAGTACCTCTTTGTTCACGTTCTTCGTAAATAGCCCAAAGCTGTGAACGTTCTGCGGCCATAGAACCTGAGTCGTTGCTTTCAAAGACATTATGATTGAAAATCCCAATTACCTCAAACTTCTCTCGTGAAACAGAGGCAAACAGAACATCATTGTGGGCGTCACACCCAGCAGTCCCCCCACAAGGGACTAGGTGGAAATTGTTTCTCACAATTCGGGAGACTCAGTATTCATATGAGATTCGCCGATGATTTTTGTCAGTTCCTCCGAAGCTCCCGGCTCATATTCTTTCGGAATGAGATTCAGTATCCGCTTTTGTTCCTCGTGAGTGATTATCGGCAGCAGCATTCTTAATTTTTTTAAGTCAATAAAATTTTTGCGTATAAATCTCTAACTGGAATTTTCAAATCGATAGAAATAAAATGAAGTTCATCATTATCGTTCAAAATTTCCATCTCCCATTTTTTTCCTGTTCGCCTGTATATCCATACTTCAACTTCTTGCTGGCTAACCAAAACATATTCTTGCAAAGTTGGAATTTTAAGGTAATTTTGTAGTTTATTTCCTCTGTCAAAATTTTTAGTTGAATCTGATAAAACTTCAAGAATAAGTATTGGTTTTTCTTTAACTAACTCGTCATTATCCTCTGGGTCGCATTTTACAAAAACATCAGGATAATAACAATCAAACCCTGCTGATAATTTCATATCACTTGAATAAACATCACATGGGGATTCAAGTAAATGATTTGCAATATTTCTAAATATATTACCTGTTATTTTCACATGGTTTTCTTTAGCCCCAGCCATTGCATATATTTCACCACTAACTAACTCGTGCTTTGTTTCTGCTCTTTCTTCCAACAACAGATATTCATCTTTCGTAAATAATTTCCTTTGAGGTATCCCCATTGTCTTTTTTCCTTCTCAGTATTTCACATTCGAAGTCTTTCCACTCCACATTCCATAAAATAATAACTAAGATAAGCGGCGCGTAACGCCAATAATGAGCAGTGCCGGTTAAAAGGCATAATCACCTAAAATAGAGACCATGGCCTCATCGGTCACGGATTTTTCATTCATTTACGATTCGATACAAAAGAACGGCGGGATTTCCTTGCCACTTTTAGCAAGGGTCAACTGTTTTTAATTATAAATAGAAGGAGATGTCAAGGCTTTTCAAGGGTATAACAGAGGGTATCTGATAGCGCTCATTGCACGGATTCCCGTGAAATGTTTAGACCCCGTTCAAATTTAGAATTGCTGCATGCCGTCGGTTGCTATTGACTCAAAACATCCCCTGACCTATACTTTCCAGCTTGAAAACAACGGGTTCACATGAACAATGGCGTCATATCCCGACAAACGGAAATGCAAACAACGGCGGAAACATCATCAATGGCCAAAATAATATCGGTTCACTCCTTCAGGGGGGGAACCGGAAAATCCAATACATCCGCCAACCTGGCGGCCCTCTACGCCATGGAGGGACTCCGGGTGGGGGTGGTGGACACGGACATCCAGTCCCCGGGGATCCACGTGATTTTCGGGTTGGACGAAGACGATGCGGTTTATTCCTTGAATGATTACCTGTGGGGGAAATGCCCTATCGAGCAGACCGCATGCGACGTCACCGACGTTATGGGACCGGAATGCACCGGCGCCGTGTACCTGATCCCCTCCAGCGTCAATGCCGCCGATATCGCCAGGGTCCTGCATGACGGTTACGATATCAACCTGCTCAGCGACGGCTTCAGGGACCTGATCAAAGCCTTGAACCTGGATGTCCTGGTGATCGATACCCATCCCGGCTTAAACGAGGAGACCCTGCTTTCCATCGCCATTTCAAACGCCCTGCTGGTGGTCATGCGCCCCGATTATCAGGACTACCAGGGAACCGGATTGACAGTGGAAGTGGCCAGGGAACTGGAGGTGCCCCAAATGATGATCCTCATCAATAAGGCGCCTTTAACGTTCGATTTTGAACAGATCCGCGAGACGGTGTCCCGCACCTATCATTGCCCCGTGGCGGCCGTCATCCCCCATTCCGATGAAATGATGGGCCTGGCCAGTCATGATATTTTCGCGGTTCGCTTTCCCGACCATCCCATTGTCGCCGATCTGAAAAGGGTGGCAAGGGCGTTGAACCAATAAGGTTGTGAAAGACCCATGACCTCACGAAACGCCCTCAAAATCTCCAGCATATGCCTCGCCTTTGGGTGCGTTTACGGGTTCGCCAATTTCTTGTCAGGGAAATATTATCTACCGGGATGCAACTTTGCCGAGTTGCGCCCCCAGGTGGTTCTGCCCATGTTCATGGGGATATGGTACGGCCCGGCGGCGGGGTTTTTCTGTGGGAGCTTAGGCGACATGCTCGGATACGCCATTGCGGGCAAGGGACCTTTATTTGCGATTCATTGGAGCTTCGCCAACGGACTCATGGGGTTTATTCCGGGTCTTGCGGGGTTGTTGGGCATCAAGCCGGTGCTTTCCATTGCCGCCTTCAGTAAATTGCTGATTCTGCTGTTGCTGGCGTCCAGCCTGCCCTTCGCCTTTTCAACGGGCGTGGAGTGGTGGCTGGGCCGGATTCCTTTCCACCAGGCCCTGTTCGGTTTTTTTCTGCCCATCTTCATCACGGATACCTTGTGGGCCTTCATTCTGGTGCCGCCCATCATGCAGGCCGTTCATCTGCTGGTTTCCCGCATTGAAATGCGCACCCTCCTGGCCGTCTATTACCTGCTGATCCTAACGGTCCTGGCCACCTGGATCTGCAGCATCATGATCACCATGCGGGAGAAGATCCGGGTGGAGGAACTTTATACCGTCGGGACCCTTACCCTGGTGGTTCTGATTATCGGTCTTGCCGTATGCGCGGTCTCCTCAAAAAAAATTACCGCCCCCATCATAAACCTGACGGATGAAGCCCGCCGGGTGGCTGACGGTGATTATTCCCATGTGAACCAATTGCATGCCATCAGCAGCCGCCCCGATGAACTGGGAACCCTGGCAGGGGTATTTTCCAATATGGTCAAGGCCGTTCAAAAACGAGAACAGGATCTGCAACGCCAGGTCAAAACATTAAGGGTCAAAATCGATCGAACCAAACAGGATGCGGATTTAAAAAAAATCACCGGTTCGGATTATTTTAAAACCCTCAAGAAAAAAGCCGGGGACCTGCGACTTCGAACCGGCGACGATGATCATCAAACGTGATAAAATAGGGGGAGACAAAAATATTGGAAGACAGGGCGCCTAAAAAACAGATCGGCTCGATCCTCAGCAATCTCATGCATGCGCCTCGCTTTAAAAAAGAGAAGCCGGATATACCTGTGCCCCATGGCGCGCAACTGACCTCCTTCGGAATCCCCCTCATGGAACAGGAAGACGGCAGCTTCCTCATTGACATGACAAACATGCGGGTCTTTTCGGGAATTCCCGGTTTTGTCAGCTCCCTGGCCAAACAGGTGATGGAGGAATGCCGTCATTCGCAGGTGGACATCCTGACACGGGTCATGGTGGATTCCGAAAATACCCCTGAACTGGCGGCCTTGGGCGTCACCCATGTGGTGGTCTATGCCCGGGGTCCGGTGGCGCGCAATCTGTTGGAAAACCCGGAAGACTTTATCCGTCACCTGCGCCTCGTGTTTGACGCGGTTCAAACGCCCCGATGGGGCGGACTGCTCTTCCCAGGCGCTTTTGAAACGGAAAAGGATGAAAACAGCGGGCCGGATGAACATGAGCATCCCGCCATGCTCTTTCCCTTTCACACCACCTGTGAAGGGGCGCACGGCTATTTTATTCTGCTGGAGTATGACCGTGAAGGACGCTTCCTTCGCCTCACCATCGAAGACGGGAATCAATCGCGCCTGTTTCTGAAAAGGATACCCCACCGGGTGGTCAACGAAATCGGACGCAGCCATTACCGCCAGGACATCGCCATCATGGCGGAGCAGATTTTCACCGGCATTCACCGGGAATGCCAGAACCAGCATAACGAATATATTGAGATTCCGGGGCGGCAGGCGGCCCTTTTTGAACTGCTGATCGCATCAGGGCTAAGAAACATCACCGGCGCCGTGTTCAGATGGACACAGGCAATATCGGAAAAGCTGCTCCTGGACCCGAATTTTGTTTTCGTTCTGCAAATCAGCAAAATACTGTTGCTGCTGGAAGATGAAGGACTCGTCAAAACCCTGGTTTTGGGAAATACCCTGGAGATGGTTGACAAAGGGGACCGGGTTTACATGGACCTGTCCAGAAAAGGGGCCATGCTCAACATCAGCATTGGTGAGCGGCGAAAGCAGCCGGACATGCAGGCCCACCTGAGACGGATGCCGAATCTTCTACAGACCCAGCAGAAAGCGCCCCAGGGGATCCTCAAAAATTATCGGGTTCTCCTGATTCATCACGCCACATCGGAAGTGTTGGGGTTTGTCAAGGCCCTGGACGCGTCCCATTGCGGATTTCTCACCACCCTTTTTATCCGCTACCAGGGAATTGTACCCGGATTTCATCTGGAGGACATGCTGAGCATGCCCGACCGGCGTTTCCGCTTTTATGCCCTCCAGCGCATTGAACTGCGGGATTCTGTGGACGGCGCGTACATCCTCTCCCGCCAGTATTCCCCCTTGAAAAGCCTGGCGCACCTGGACCGGGCATTAAGATCCCTGCGAGGCAACTACCTGAGTTCCATGCGCTTAAGCGCCGGACATCTCTTTTTCAAAGAGGCCTTTGCAGCCGAAAAGGAAGGTCGAAAACTGCTCCTGATCGAGGATGGGGGGTATCTGGCGCCGATCCTGAACCAATGGTGTCATGAACAAAAAACCCTGGCCCATGCCCTGGAACGATTCAACGTGGAAATTCCATTTGAAATGCAAACCGATATTTTGCTGAAGGAGTGGCTCAAGAAGCTTGTTCCCGCCACATTTGAGCATACGGCCAACGGTTATTATCATTTACAGGCGGTGGAAAAGGCGTGCGGAGGGCTTGCGTTTCCCGCCTTTACCATCGCCACGTCCCGGTATAAGAACGTTGTCGAAGCCGAGGCCTGCGCCTATTCGATCCTTGCCGCCGTGGAAGCCATCTTCAACGGTCTCGGAAAATGCATGATGCACCGGCATGCCCTGGTGCTGGGAAGCCGGGGCAACATCGGCCGATTTTTGATGAAAGCCATGGCCGGGCGGGTGTCCCATGGAACCGCATCGGGCCTTGACATCAGAAATGTTGACAAAAAAGAAACGGGCATAAAGGAATTCTCCCATATTGACAACCTGGTTAAGGAAGACTGGGAACCACTGGATCTCTTTCTGGGGGTCACCGGGGTTTCGGTTTTGAACAAAGATTTTTTCGAAAAATTGATTCTGGAGGGATCGGCCAAAGAGCTGTTTTTTGCAAGCGGCTCCACCAAGACCGTGGAGTTTGAAAGCCTGACCGCCTGGATCGAAATACTGTCCACCGCGGACCGGCCAAACATTGGCGGGCATAATGTTCGCATCGAAAAACACCCCATCAAAGACCCTCAAAACCAGATCCTGCAGGGTCATCACGTGCAGTTTGTTTTTGAAAAAAAACCCGGGACCCCCCCGGATTTCCCTTTTCCCCACAAAGATTTATACCTGCTGGGGGATTCCATGCCCATCAATTTCCTCTATTACGGGGTGCCCGGAGAAGTGATTGACGGCGTATTCGAAGAACTATACAGTGTTTTGGCGGGCTTTGTATCCCGGCATGAAGACGGACATTCATATGACCCCGGCATCCATGCCGTGGATGTGAATATCGACAAGCATGGGGACCCATGCGGAAAGGATCAAGGGGGGTTGTGATGACGGCAATTTTTCGTGCGATGATTTTAGGAATATTGGTTATGGCCCTGGGGTGCGCAACGGTCAAAAAAGATCGGCCTTTGACGACCGGTCAAGTTATCAAGGCCCTGAACCTTGCACCCATGGGCGATGACGCCTGCCCGGGATATTTCAAACCCACCTACGCATCGAAGCTCAGAGTGGATATGGACAAAGATCGCGTCGCCGCTTCCCTCATCTACTACCTCATGACCCGGGATGTGCCCATTGATCCCTGGCATATTCTTACGTCCGATGAAATTCTGCTGTATCATGGGGGCGCCCCCATGGTTCAGATGCTGCTCTACGGGGATGGTTCCTGGGAGGAGGTGGTTCTGGGCCCCCGAGTGGACGAGGGGCAGGTCATGCAGAAGGTCATTCCCGCCGGCACATGGATGGGATTCGTTAAAAAGGAAGATCCCCATTACAACTGGGGGCTTTACGGGGTCATGGTGGCGCCGGGCTGGCATATTGATGATATTCGTATGGCGAACGGAAAGGATGAAATGGAGGCAATCATGAACAAATATCCTTCGGCCGTAAAACGGGGCAGGGAACTGGGATTGTTTTAAAGTCCATGGAATAACCGTCAAAGCCTTTTCTTCCGGACCTATGGTACGACTTCTGATATTTTTTTAAATGAAAGAAAATTCAACCAGTAAAGCCTTAAGGGAATTCACAAGAAATAAACTACCCAACTCCGGATTCAATAAGTACATCCCATTTGGGCAGTGTGTCGGAACGTTTAATTCTGTTTTCGTAAGGTTTCATTTCTTTTTTTGTAAGCCGGATTCCCTTCTTATATGCCTTTTCCACCAACGTGACAATGGGCTTTATCCCTTTCCATGTCATCGTAGATGCCCAATTGACTGCTTTTGATATTGAATCCAATATTTCTCCGTTCCAATGTCCCTCCAATATTCCCCAACATCTTTCAACCGGATTGTACTTGCTATGATAGGGGGGATACTAAACAACCACCGTCTTGAAGACGGTGGGTTTAAAAGCACGGACTGAAAGTTCAGCAAGACCGGCTTTAGCCGGTAAATTATTCGATATCGAAACGATCGTTTGGGTCTTTTTCAAAATGGTGCTCAAGATACTCTTGAATCATGTCCTTGGTAAGCTCGCCAGATGTGACACAGAAATACCCCCGCACTCAGAAATGCTTACCCCAGTATCGTTTCTTCAGGTGTGGGAATTCCTCAAAGATCTTTCGCGACGCCCTTCCCTTCACCCTTCGCATTATGTCCGAAGGGGAAATATTTGGTGGCGCCGAAACGAGAATATGCACGTGATCCTTGCTGACCACACCACGCACTATCTGGATTTCGAAACGTTCGCAGGTCTGTCTCACGAGTTCCCGAACTCTAAGGGCAACATCACTGTCAAACACGCTGCGGCATTCAAGCCCTACGGTAACCTTGAATGTATACTCTCACCTGATGAAACCGACCAACCAAAAGGTCGCCTGTAAGTTGGAAAATACGGTCTTTTCAGAAAATGGAGACCAAATGGAGACCATCCAAAAAAAAAGGGCTACGATATGAACCGTAACCCATTGATTTTACTGGTGGGCGATCGGGGATTTGAACCCCGGACTTCCACCGTGTGAGGATGGCACTCTCCCACTGAGTTAATCGCCCGGTCTTGCTGTCGGCCCGATGAGCCGCAAAGTTCGCACAAGATACATTATTGATTTGAAGCTGTAAATAAAAATCATCCTATTCCTGCCATTTTTTTTAATTCCAGGACTTCCTGTGAATCTAGATATCGATAATGGCCGATTTTTAAGTCTCCGAGACGCAGGGTTCCAAAGCTGGTCCGGATCAGATGGAACACCTTGAAACCCACCGCATCCAGCATGCGCCGAACCTGACGGGTTTTCCCCTGGGTAATGGTCATCCTCAGAATGCTCTCTTTATCATTGCGGTTTATGACGTCGGTTTTGGCCCGGCCGGCCGGTCCGTCTTCCAGGGTGATTCCCCCTTGGAGGCGTTTCAATGCCTCGTCGGTGATGGCGCCCGAAACTGTCGCCTTGTAGGTCTTGGGGATATGAAATCTCGGATGGGTGAGGTGATGGGCGAATTCTCCGTCATTGGTCAAAAGCAAAAGTCCGAGGGTGTCAAAATCGAGCCGGCCCACGGGGTAAACCCGAACAGGGACTTCCCTGAGGAGGTCCGTCACCAGGGGTCTTCCTTCCGGGTCTTTCAGGGAGCAAATATAGCCGAAGGGTTTATTCAGCATCAGATAACATTTCTGGGGGGGCGGAGGAATTTTTTGTCCGTCCACGCGAATGTCGTCCTTTCCCCAAAACGCTTTTCCGCCCAGTGTGTTAACCGATTTTCCGTTGACCGTAATTCGTCTGGAAAGAATCCATTGATCGGCATTTCGCCTGGAAGTCAATCCCGCTGAAGACAATATTCGGTTGAGCCGCCATTGTTCTTCCGGATTGAAGGGAGTACCGGGAGGTGAAAGGGGCACGGATAGGACTTTTGCCTCAGGACGGAGATTCCGTGTCTCCGGGTTGCGGTTTGATTTCTTTTTCCAGGACGGTTGACTTCGCCGGGAGTCTGCTCTCGTGGGTCTGGGTCGCTTGTGTTTCACCGATTCCTAACTCCTTTATTTCTTTCAGTTTGGGAAGGGATTCAAGATTGTTGAGATCGAAAACTTCCAGAAACTTTCGGGTTGTCCCATAGATCAGGGGCCGGCCCGGCAGATGTTTTCGGCCCATGATCCGGATCAGATTCTTTTCCAGGAGTGTTCGTAGGATTCCGCCGGTATCCACACCCCTGAATTGTTCAATTTCCTGTCGAATCACCGGTTGTTTGTAGGCAATGATCGCCAGGGTTTCCATTGCGGCGGAGGACAATCTGGCGGAAGACCGCTTTGCCATCCTGAGGATATAGGGTGCATAATCCGGTTTTGTCCTGATTTGATACCCCTCGGCCACCTCTTTCAGGCCGAAGCTCCGGTTCATGGCATCATATTCCCGCCTGAGTGTCGACAAGGTTTTCACGATTTCAGAGAATTCCTCATCGGGCAGGCACCTTTGAATGTCGCGAGCAGGCAAAGGCTTGCCGGAAGCGAACAAAAGGGATTCGATAATGAATTTAAGCTGTTTTTCCATCCTCCTCCCCGTAACCGGAGGGATCGCCTTCTTCAAAACAGGCTGTAATGCGGATACGGCTTTCCTGGGAAGGTTGAAACACCCCGATTAACCCCATATGGACCAGTTCCAGAAGGGCGAGAAAGGTGACCACCATTTCAGAGATCCCATGGCTTTTTGTGAAGATTTCTTCAAAAAAAATATCGGAGCGCTCTTTCAGCAGAGTGATGATGCTCTTAATTTTATCTTTAACCGACCATTTTTCCAATGCAAGCGTGAGGGTTTTAGGGCCGTTGCTACGGGCAACGACACGTCGAAATGCATCCATCAATTGAAAGAGGCTCACATCCGGTTGAACTTCCATGCCCGGATATTCATTTAGCGAACCTGTGTCACCCCTGGCGAAGACGTCCCTTCCCAGCATTTCCCGCTCTGAAAGTTCTGTTGCCATTTCCCTGAGCTGCATGTATTCCAAAAGCGGTCTTGCAATTTCAAGGCGGGGGTCCTCCTCTTCATCCCCTTCCATTGGGTTCGGCAGCAACATCTTGGATTTAATGTGAAGAAGCGTGGACGCCATTACCAGGAAATCCCCGGCAATGCCCATTTCCAGTGCTTTCATCAGGTCCAGGTACTCCAGATACTGATCGGTGATGGTTGAAATGGGAATGTCAAAGATATCCACTTCATTTTTATGAATCAGGTGAAGCAGGAGGTCCAAGGGACCTTCAAACATCTCAAGCTTGACGTTGTAGTCCATTGTCCCATTTCAAAAAATGTTGAACGGTTAAATTCTCACCGCTTCCCTCACCTGGGCCATGGTTTCCCTGGCAATGGCTCGGGCGCGATCATTGCCGTTATTGATGATCTCTTTGACTTTATCCAATTGGGATTCCAGTTCCTTTCTTTTGGCCTTGATGGGTGCAAGTCCTTCTTTGAGGCCCGCGGCCATCATTTTTTTGCATTCGACACATCCAATTTTGGCCGATTTACAACCGGCGTGAATTTCCTTGCAGGTATTTGCGTCGGTGTAGATTTCATGAAAGGCAAAAACATTGCAAATGTCCGGATCTCCCGGGTCGGTTTTTCTCGCCCGTTGAGGATCCGTAATCATCTGTCCCACCTTGCTGTCGATTTCCTTGTTCGTGTCCGTGAGGAAAATGGAGTTGCCGTAGCTCTTACTCATTTTTCGACGGTCTATGCCCAGGATCTTTGATGTGGGCGCCAGCAGGATTTTGGGGATAGGGAATATCTCTTTATCATATATATGGTTGAATCGTCGTGCAATTTCCCGTGTCAGCTCCACATGGGGCGCCTGATCTTCCCCCACCGGAACCCCGATGGCCTTGTACATCAATATGTCCGCGGCCTGAAGAACCGGATAGCCCAGAAAACCATAGGTGAAAAGATCTTTATGACTGAGTTCCTTCAACTGTTCCTTGTAGGTGGGGTTTCGCTCCAGCCAGGGCAGTGGGGTGAACATGGAAAAGAGCAGATAGAGTTCCGCGTGTTCTTTGATCTCGGACTGAATAAAAAATGTGGATTGTTCCGGATCCAGTCCTACGGAAATCCAATCCATGATGATCTCATAGGTGCTTTCCTTGATGATTGCCGTATTGGCGTAGTCGCTGGTCAGTGCATGCCAGTCCGCGATAAAATAAAAACATTGAAACTCTTCCTGAAGTTTTTTCCAGTTCAGGAGGGCGCCGCGTAAATGTCCAAGATGCAGTTTTCCGGTGGGTCTCATGCCGCTTACGATTTTCCCTTTTGTCATTCCCTCTTATTCCCCTTTCGGTTTTTCATTTTTAGCCTTGGCTTTCGGAACCCTTCGCGCCCCGAATTCCTGTTCAACCATCGCTATTTCATCTTCCTTTTTTTGTGTCTGCTGGTTTAATCGGGCTTCCAGGAGCCTTTCAAAGATTTCTTTGAAGATGGGTCCCGATTTAAACCCTAAGTCTAACAGATCCTTTCCATTCAGGCGAATCTTTTTTCCTTTTAACTGTGTGAAAAAATGGGAGATCAAACGTTTCATTCTTTCATTTTTGGCCTTGGCCATCAAATAAAGCAACATTTCCGTATCATGGGTCCTGAGCAATGCATATAGTTCATAGTCGGTTCCATCAAACCGGAAAAGGGTATCCATGAGCCATTGTTCCGCTTTTCCCCGAGGGGACATACCGCCGGTCCCTATTTCATGGGTTAATCTTTTAAAGGTGTTCGCATCAAGTCCGATGGTGAGCCCATACCAATAGACCTTCCATGGCGTTATGGGGTCTTCCAGAAAAAGAAGGTTGTACCAGGCAATGACCTCCTTGATTTCTTCCAGTAGATCTTTAATGGTATCCGTCAAATCCAGATAGGGAGAAATGAATTTGAGGAGATCAAATTCCTTTAGCCTAATGAGGGCGTTTGTGGGGGTCTGCTCCTTAAGGATGAGCTTTAGTTCCGACAGAATTCTGCGCGATGCGAGGCTGTCGGCCCAATCCATTTTGGCCGCGGTTTTCATGAGGGCGAGGGTTAGTTTTCCAATGGTAAAGCCAAAACGCTGCTCAAATCGTATGGCCCGGAGCATGCGCGTGGGATCTTCCACGAAACTCAGATTATGCAGGACCCGCAGTGCTTTGTCCTTGATATCTTTCTGCGCGCCGAAATAATCGATGAGTGTCCCGAAAGACCGTTTGCCTAAACTGACGGCCAGGGTGTTCATGGTGAAATCCCGGCGGTAAAGATCCAGCTTCAGTGAGCTTGTTTCAACGATGGGCGGCGCTCCTGGAGACTTGTAATATTCAATCCTGGCAGTGGCCACATCCACCTTGAAGCCATCGGGGAAAATGAGTACGGCGGTGCCGAACTTCTGATGACTTCGCATACGGACGGGATGGTTTTTGGCAAATTCACGAGCAAACGTAATGCCGTTTCCCTCAATGACAATATCCACATCCAGGTTTTCAACCTTCAGGAAAATGTCTCTGACCAACCCCCCCACAAGATATATGCCGTAGCCGAGAGCATCGGCGGCATCCCCCAGCGCTTCTAAAAGGGTGATCACCTTTTTCGGCAACCGTTCTTTCAGCATTGCGGATAGATTCCGTTTCCTGACGACCTGGCCGTCCTTTCCGGCGCTATGGAGCGCATCGGGAACCAGCGGGTTTCCCAGCAGGATGTTCAAAAGATCCGTTCGGGTAATAACACCCTTCACCATTTTGTTTTCAACCACTGGAAGGATTCTCAACCTGCCGCGAATAATCAGTTCCTGAATTTGTTTGAGTGGCGCATCCGGATGAACGGTGGCGAATTCAATATTCATATAGTCGCCGGCTTTTCGGTCTCCCAGTCCGAGGTACGCCGCTTTTTCAACAATCTGCCGGGTGACGTATCCAAGAAGGTCGTCGTCGCCGTCCATCACCAGGAGTACATTGATGTTGTACCGGGTCATGAAATCGGCCGCTTTGCGAACGGTGTCCGTGGAACTGATTCGCATGACCGGAGAAGACATCATGTCCCTGGCATTTCTGCGTCGCCGGATACGCATGTTCAACAGCACATCCAAAGACCGTTCCACCTGGATCAGCGTCTGATCTTTGATGGTTGCCGAAGCCGCCTCCGGATGTCCTCCGCCTCCGAATATCCCGGCAATTTCAGCTGCGTCCACCGTATCGACCCGGCTCCTTGCCACCATGAAAATGCGATTTTCCATCTGCGCCAGCGCAAAAACCACCTTCAGACTTTCCATCTCCATGAAGCGATGCACCAGAACCGCAAAGTCGGGAACAAATTCATCGGTGATGACTTTGGCGATCACAATTTCCGTTCCGTTGATCATGCGGGTGGTGGCGGATTTTATGAGGTCATTCAGCAGCCAGAGGTTTTCAGTGGTCAGCTCACGGGTCAGCATGTCCGAGATAACGTTGTGGTCGGCGCCTTGAGCCGCGAGCCAGGCCGCCGCTTCATAGTCTTCACTGGTGGTGGAAGAAAACGTAAAACTTCCGGTATCTTCGTGAATCCCGAGGCACATGATGGTGGCTTCTTCCGATGAAACGGGAATCCCTCTTTTTTTGATAATATCAACCATCAGCGCCGTATTTGAGCCGATTCTGCGAATGACTTCCACCTGCCCATGCACGTCGTCGGAGGCAGCGGGATGATGGTCGTACACGTGAATTTCCACGTCTTCCCGATCCGCCAGGCGTGCAAAATCACCGATGCGACCCTTCTGCCGGGTGTCCACGAGGATGAGCCGCTTGATGGCGTCAATATCGATATTCTTAACTTTGGTGATATTCAGGAGATAAAAGGTGGAATTTAGAAAAAAATTCCTGAGGTTTTTTTCCTGTGAGCCGGGAAACGCCAGCACCGCTTCCGGATAGAGTTTCCCGGCGGCCAACATAGACGCAAGAGCGTCAAAATCGGCGTTGACATGGGTCGTAATGACCTCTTCATGGATTTTTTGAGATTTTTGCCTTTTTTTTGGCCGACTGCTTGGGGTCTCAGACACAGCGCCATCCTATGACAACGGGCAAAAACAACACCTTTCTTAGCTGTTAGCTGTTAGCCGTTAGCTGTTAGTTTTGAGGTTAAAAGCATTTACATGATTTCATATGGTATCTTCCGCCAACCTGTTGATATAGCTAACAGCTAATCGCTAACGGCTAACGGCTAATATCACAGGCCTCTCAACTTCTCTTCGTTTTCCTGGCTTTTTTTGCAGTTAATGCACAGGGTGGTCACCGGACGTGCGTTTAGTCGTTGTTCTGAAATATCCTCGCCGCATTCCTCACAGATGCCAAAATTTCCGGTTTCAATCCTGCTGAGCGCTTCTTTGATTTTTACGATGAGCCTTCTTTCCCTGTCCCTGATTCTCAGGGTGAAATTTCGTTCTGATTCCAATGTGGCCCTGTCAGTAGGGTCGGCAAAATTATCTCTATGGTCTGTCATACCGCTAACGGTTTTGTTGGCCTCATCAAGGAGTCCATCCAGTTTTTTTCCAAGCAAGTCTTTGTAATATTCCAGATCATTTTTGTTTAGCATCATCCTCTCCATCTCAAGACAAGAAATAAACGATCTTTCCGTATCACCATTTCGCAATAATGTAAACTTCGATTTTGTTCGTCGACCATGCTCTCAATAACCTTATTGCTCAAATTTATTGGCGAATTCCGGTTTCTATCTTTTTGGGTCGCGGCTATGCCGCATTAGGAGCCTTTCTTTTTCCAAAAACCCTTACCCTTGCTCTTACCCTTTTTCTTTTTCCCGGACAGGGTCAGTCCTTCCGTATGAGCGAACTCTTCCAGTAATTCCTTTTGTCGCTGGTTCAGTTTTTCGGGTATCTTCACCACAATTTTAATGTAAAGATCCCCTCTTTTTCGAAATCCCCGTAAGCTGGTCATCCCTTTCCCGGAAACTTTAATGATCTCTCCGGGCTGTGTGCCTTTGGGAATCGTAAGCTCATGGGAGTCTTCCTCGCCCAGCAGGGGAACGGGCAATGTGTCCCCCAGGGTTGCCTGCACAAATGATATGGGAATTTGACAAATCAGATTCTCATCTTCTCGGGCAAAAAAGTCGTGTTCTTTTACATGGATGACCACAAAAAGGTCCCCCGGAGGCCCACCGTTTTCTCCGGATTCGCCTTCGCCTCTTAATCTGAGTTGAGATCCCGTGTCCACGCCGGCGGGGATTTTGACCTGAATCTCTTTTTCAACTCTGATCTTTCCGCCGCCCCCGCACTCCGGGCAGGGTTGAGAAATGATTTCACCTTGCCCATGGCAGGCTGGACAGGTGCTGCTGACCTGAAAAAAGCCCTGGGATCGTATGACCTGACCCCTTCCTTGACAAGTGCGGCAGGTTTCGGGTTGAGTACCCGGCTTTGCGCCGGAACCATGGCATGTGGGACATCCCTCCAGCCGGTGAAAAGAGATCTCCGCCTCTTTTCCATGGAAGGCCTCTTCCAGGGTTAACACCAGGTCATATCTCAAGCCTTTCCCTTGTCTGGCCCGGGTTTTTCCGCTGCCCCCGCCAAAGCCGAAAATGCCTTCAAATACGTCTCCGAAATTTGAAAAAATATCTTCAAAACCGCTGAAACCACTAAAGCCGGATCCTGCCAGACCTTCATGGCCAAATCGGTCATAGATCTGCTTTTTTTCAGCGTCGGTCAATACGCTATAAGCTTCCGCGGCTTCTTTAAATTGTTCTTCAGCCTCTTTGTCTCCAGGGTTTCGGTCCGGATGATATTTGAGGGCCATCTTTCGATAGGCTGACTTGATTTCCACTTCTTCGGATTCTCTGGAAACGCCCAGGATTTCATAATAATCGCGTTTGTTCATGATTCGCTTTCATCGGACGTCTTATCTGGTCCCTTTGCGTCCGCATATATGTCTTCAGGTTTGTTTTCTTCCGATAAGGTTTCAAGAAGAAGATCCGGCGGGTTTTCGGGCAGGGCTTTTTTCTTATTGGGCTCCATCTGAAAGACTTTTCCAGCGGCGATTTCCCTGAGGGCCACAACGGTGTCTCTATTCTTGCAGACAACCAATGGCTCAGCGCCCTTTCTCAGTTGACGCACGCGATTGGCTGCCAGATGGATCAACCCGAAGCGATTATCCACCCGATCCAGACAATCTTCCACTGTGATTCGTGCCATCTTATTCTCCTAAATTTGATTGGTTAGAAATCATCCTTTGAATAGGATGAAATCTCTTTATGAAAATAAACTTTACATTATATAACCTATTGTGATAAATGTAAAGAATAAATTTTTTCCGGCAATTCTCATCATTGACGCTGTTTATTACAAAACGCTATGTGAACGGCATTATCCTAAGGAGGATCTCATACATGCTGGCCAAGGTTCTCAGTAGCGCCGTTATTGGCATTGATGCCTATGTGGTGGAGGTTGAGGTAGACATCGCTCAGGGACTTCCCTCTTTTTCCACCGTTGGCTTGCCGGAAGGGGCCGTCAGGGAAAGCAAAGAACGTGTTAAGGCGGCGGTAAAAAATTCAGGTTACCACTTTCCTTCCGACCGGATTACGGTAAACCTGGCGCCGGCAGACATCAAAAAAGAAGGCACGGCCTTTGATCTTCCCATGGCCCTGGGTATTCTTGCCGCAACGGGCCTGATCGACAATACTGCCTATGCGGGCTATATTTTTTTGGGCGAACTGGCTCTGGACGGTATGATTCGTCCGGTCAAGGGCGTTTTGTCCATGGCCATCGCCGCCAGAGACCTAGGTCTCAAGGGTATCTTCTTACCCAAAGAAAACGCCAATGAGGCAGGGGTCGTGGATGACATCCCCATCTTCCCCGTAAAAACCCTTTCCCAGGTCATCGACATCTTAAAAGGTGCCGTTAAGCTAAGTCCGGTCAAGGCGAAAATCAACCACCACTTTGAACCGACGGTTTTTCATGTGGATTTTCTGGATGTGAGGGGGCAGGAACACGCCAAACGGGCCATCGAAATTGCGGCGGCGGGAAACCATAATCTTCTCATGATCGGGCCCCCAGGTTCCGGAAAAACCATGTTGGCCAAGCGTATTCCCACCATCCTGCCACCCATGAGTTTTGAGGAATCCCTTGAGACTTCAAAGATTTATAGTGTAATGGGCATAATGCCCAATAGCGCCGGGCTGATTACCGCCAGGCCCTTTCAATCCCCCCATCACACCATTAGCGATGCCGGACTCATCGGCGGCGGCCAGCATCCCAAACCCGGCCAGGTTAGCCTGGCGCACCACGGCGTCCTTTTTTTGGACGAATTGCCGGAGTTCAGAAGGAATGTTCTGGAGGTTTTGCGTCAGCCCATGGAAGAGGGCGAGGTGACCATTTCAAGGGCCACATCCACAGTCTCCTATCCTGCGGATTTCATGCTTGTAGCCGCCATGAATCCGTGTCCCTGTGGATTTTTGGGCGATACCAAACGGGAATGCACCTGCTCTACCTTGCAGATTCAGCGATACAGGGCCAAGATATCGGGACCCTTGCTGGACCGGATCGACATTCATCTGGAGGTGCCGGCAGTCCCCTACAGGGACCTTGCGGGGATTTCAGATGGCGAGTCTTCCGCGTTGATCCTGGAAAGGGTGATGAGGGCCAGGGATATTCAGGAGGCGCGGTTTTCTCGAACCAAAATTTTCAATAACGCCGGCATGAACAGCCGTCACATCAAGAAGTTCTGCCCCATTGATGCCGAGTCGGGAGCGTTGCTGGAACGGGCCATGGATCGGTTCGGTCTAAGCGCCCGGGCCCATGCCCGCATATTGAAGATTGCCCGCACCATTGCGGATTTGGAAGGAAGCGAAGCATTGCGCGCATCCCATGTGGGAGAGGCCATTCAATACCGAACCCTGGATCGTAAGATGGTGAGATAGGACGCTGCAGCGGTTTGCTGAGGCATCAGAGAAATCGGAAGGCTGAATATCTGGAGGCAACGGTATGAAAGACATTATTCGAATGGGTGAAAGCTCAGTCCTTGAGTTCAAAACAGAAGAAGTTCGCAACGATAGCATCGCAAAAGAGGTGGTGGCTTTTTCCAATTTTATGGGGGGAAAGCTCCTTGTGGGTGTGGGCGATAACGGGTCGATTATCGGCACAACAAATCGGAAAGTTGAAGAAAGGATTGTGCAGATATGCCGCAACAATATCACACCTTCGGTGCTGCCTCGAACGGAATTTTTGGATGTCGATGGCAAGGAAATTCTGGTGGTGGAAATCCCCAAAGGTTTCAACAAACCTTATAAAGTGAAAACAACGGGAAAATTTTATGTTCGAGCAGGCTCTAGCTCTGTTGAACCCACCAATGAGGAATTGGCCCGTCTTTTTCAGAATGGTGAAATGGTTCACTACGAAACAAAACCTGTTTACGGAGCCGATGTCAATGATCTTAACCGGGGGTATTTGAACCGGTACATGAAGGAAATTCGACAGATTGATGAATTTCCAGAAGAGGCATACCCGCAAGTATTGGATAACCTCAACCTGGTGGTTCGTGTCAATGGTGATTATGTGCCCAATATTTCCGGGCTTATTCTATTCGGAAACAATCCGAAAAAGTTCCTTCCCCAGAGTATCTGCCAGGCAGCCTGTTTCATGGGAACGGATGAATCAACTCATATTGTGGAGTTGAAGGAATTCTCCGGCGCCGTGACCGAGGTCATGGAGGGGTTGCTGCGTTTTGTGGAACGGAATTCCAGAACTGATGTGGCCTTTGAAAACGGCGTTAAACGAAGCGACCTTGAACAATATCCGGCCTCGATTGTCCGCGAACTGATTGCCAATGCCATTGCACACCGGGACTATTCCATCTGGGGGGCTTTCAACAGACTCATGATTTTTAGCGACCGCCTGGAAATGCGAAGTCCGGGGACGCTTCCCAATACCATTACTGTGGAACGGATGATGATGGGGGTCTCCTATTACCGCAACCCCATCATCATGCAGGTCCTCAAAGATTTTGGTTATGTGGAGAGCATCGGTCGGGGCATCATCCGGTGTAACCGAAAACTGAAAGCGTTAAATCGAAATGAGCTGGAAATAAATGATCTGGGTGCGGAGCTGAGGGTTGTGGTATTGAGTCGGTGATGTCAAGCATATTTGACTGTTTCCCAGGATTACTCTTCATTTTTCCAGAGCATTGATTCAGGATTCGGCAATTTACCGGGAATTTAAAAAAAGATTGGAGAACTAAGATGAAACAAAAAGGCCTATATGTTCAGATGTTCAGCATTCATGGACTCGTACGGGCCGAAAACATGGAGTTGGGATATGATGCAGACACCGGCGGTCAGATCAAATATGTGGTGGAATTGTGCAGGGCACTGTCTGTCTCTGACCAGATCCGAAAAATAGATTTGTTCACGCGGCTGATCAAGGATAAATCCTATTCTGATGATTATGCACAGCCCCTGGAACAGGTGAATGATAAGTTCCGTATCGTACGGATTCAGTGTGGGGGGAAAAAATATATTCGCAAAGAATTGCTCTGGCCCCATTTGGATGAATTTGTGGATAAAACCATTATTTTTATCCGGCAGGAAAAAGATATTCCGGATATTGTTCACGGCCACTACCCGGACGCGGGGCATGTGGCCATGGAGCTGGGTAGTTTCTTTGGTGTTCCCCTGGTCTATACCGGGCATTCCCTGGGCCGGTCCAAGAAAGCACGGCTGCTTGAGGATGGATATGATCTCATTGAGATGAATCGAAAACTGAAAATTGATCATCGGATTGATACAGAGGAACATATCCTTAAATCCGCGAACCGGGTCATTACCAGCACCCGCCAGGAAATTGAAGGTCAGTATGAGATGTACCGAAATCGGACCCTGCCGACGTATAAGGTCATTCCACCGGGTATCGGTATTGAGCGGTTTTATCCCTATTACCATGATACCTTTTCCAGCAGCCGGGAAGAAGAAGAGGCTCTGTTTGCCAAGGCATCGGTAATTCAGGAATTGAACCGATTTTTTACCCACCCGGATAAACCCATGATTCTGGTTCTCTGTCGTCCGGACAAACGGAAAAATATCCAGGGTCTGGTAAAAGCCTATGGTGAAGATGCCGAACTCCAAGCCATGGCAAACCTTGCCATATTTGCCGGTATCCGGAAAGATATTTCCGATAAAGAGGAAACCGAGCGGGATGTCCTTACGCAAATGCTGCTGTTAATGGACAAGTACAATCTGTATGGAAAAATGGCCATCCCCAAGAAACATGATTTTGAGCATGAGGTCCCTGAACTTTACCGAATTGCAGCGGAAAAACGGGGCGTATTTGTCAATCCCGCGTTGACAGAGCCTTTTGGCTTGACCCTGCTGGAAGCGCTGGCCTGCGGTCTGCCCATTGTTACCACCAATGACGGCGGTCCGAGGGATATTGTTCACAATTGCCGGACGGGCACACTGGTGGATCCCACAAACACGCTGGAAATGGCTTCTGCTATCAAGGACATCATTGTTCACTCGGATAAGTGGCATCAATTTTCAAAAAACGGCATCCTGAATACCCGGAAATTTTATTCCTGGGTGAGTCACGCCAAATCCTATTGCACGGAGATGAAGGAAGTCTGCCGCCAATATGAGAAATCGTTTATCACCGCAGTAGAACCAAAGGAAAGCATTGGCAAGCGGCTGGCAAAACTCGATTATATGCTGATCACCGATATTGACAACACCCTTTTGGGGGGAAACCCGGAAGAGCTGCATGCTTTAATGGATCTGCTTGAAAAAAACGCGGGGAAGATAGGGTTTGGTGTGGCCACGGGAAGGATGTTTGAATCTGCCCTGGATATTCTGAACACTCACGGGATAAGGATACCGGACATTATTGTTTCCGGCGTGGGCAGTCGGATCAGCTATGGTGATTCCCTGGACCTTGACAAGGGGTGGGAAACCCATATCTCAAAAAACTGGGACCCGGACCTGATCGCCTCTATACTCAAAGAGATTGATTTTATCCGTCCCCAGGAAGCAAGCGCTCAAAGTGCGTATAAACTCAGTTATACCATGGCGCCGGGGAAGGACAGACTGGCCGGGATTCACCACGCATTGACCCAAAACAGATTTAAATACACCCTGATCTATTCCCAGGATCAGCATTTGGATATTTTGCCGTACAGGGCTTCAAAGGGAAAAGCCATCCGGTACCTGAGCTATAAATGGGGAGTCCCGTTGAAAAACATTTTGGTGTGCGGTGATTCAGGCAATGATGCAGAAATGTTGAAAGGAGAACCCTTGGGGGTTGTAGTGGGAAATTACAGCCCGGAGCTTGAAACGCTGAGAACTGCAAAACAGATCTATTTTGCCAAAAAATCCCATGCCGGCGGCATAATGGAGGGTATCCTTCATTATCAATTTATCCAGAAAGCAAAGGAAATGGTGCCTGATGAAAATTAAAAATAAAATTCAGTTAATTACATATCCTGACAGTTTCGGCGCCAACCTGCCGGAGCTGCATTATGTCCTCCGCAAATATTTTTTCAAAGCCATTGGCGGCATTCACCTGCTTCCCTTTTATCCGTCCTCTTCAGACAGGGGATTTGCCCCCTTGACCTATGATGAAGTGGACCCTGCATTCGGTACATGGGAGGATGTGGAAAAGATCGGCCAGGATTTTGATCTGATCATTGATTTTATGGTCAATCATATCTCCCGGCAGTCTGTTTTTTTCCAGGATTATATTGCAAAGGGAGCTGACAGTGAATATGCAGACATGTTCCTAAGTTTTGATAAACTTGCTCCCAACGGCTGGATAAAGGATGAGGACCTGGAAAAAGTATACACCCGGAAACCCCAGCCGCCCTACCAGACATTGGAACGGCCCAATGGTACCCTGGAAAAAATATGGTGCACCTTTAATCATGAACAAATTGATCTGGATTATAATTCCCCCAAAACCCGGGAAGTTATGCGTAATTTCCTGATCCGGCTGGTCAGAAATCGCCCTAAAATGATCCGGCTGGATGCCGTTGCTTATACCACTGTGGAACTGGGTACCAACTGTTTTTTTCTGGAACCTAAGATCTGGGAGCTTTTGGAGTGGTTCAATGATTATGCCGCGGCCTTTGATACCCAAATCCTGCCGGAAGTGCATGAACATTATTCATACCAGCTCAAACTATCGGCAAAAGGATACTGGTGTTATGATTTTTCCCTGCCCATGCTGGTTCTTCATGCCCTGTATGCGGGGAAAACCCGGACGCTGAAGTCCTGGCTGAAAAAATGTCCCAGAAAGCAGATCACGACCCTGGATACCCACGACGGAATCGGTGTGGTGGATGTAGACGGTTTGTTAAATCAGGATGAAATTGATCAGACCATTGAAAAATTGTATGAAAAAGGCTCCAATGTAAAGAAGATCTATTCCGGGCCGGACTATCAGAATCTGGATATTTATCAGGTGAATTGTACCTATTATTCTGCTTTGGGATGTAATGATGACGCATATATTGCGGCAAGAACCATACAGTTTTTTTCACCGGGAGTCCCCCAGGTATATTATGTCGGCTTGCTGGCTGGTGAGAATGATATTGAACTGTTGGAAAAAACAAAGATGGGCAGAAATATCAACCGTCACAATTATACGATAGAAGAAATTCGGGAAGAGATTAAAAAGCCGGTGGTTCAGCGTCTTTTAAAACTTATGGAATTTCGGAACAGTTATCCTGCATTTAATGGAGAATTTAAATTGTTTAAATCCAGGGATACGGAGTTGAATTTAGAATGGACCTTTAAAAAACATATTGCCACCGCCTATATCAATGTAAAATCCTATGAGACAAAAATTACCTATACAGATCCTGTTGCTTCCCGAGTAGTCGATTTTGAAGTTTAAAAGGAAACCATTTAAAAAAAGTGGTTTAACGCGGATTAACGTGAAAGAATGCTTCGTCTGTAATTTTTTTAAGAACTCCCCCCCCCCCCAACGGGTGTAAATAAAATGGAAAAACTCATTAGGAGAACCAATTTAAGATAGTTATACAAGGAGATTAATATTTATGGGAATCAAATCACTCTTTCCGTTTACACAAAATTTTTTTCTTTTGTTCCTGTTCATAGGCATTGTATTGCTGCCCTGCGCTATTACATTTGCCGATAAAGTGGTAATAACTCCGCATGAAATAACAGCTCCTGTCTTTCACACCAGCGAGGCTGTTTGCTATGGCTCATACGCAAATACCCATATCAATTTAGGATTTGGTATAACCTCAGTGACAGGACTGCTTAATGAAGACATATCTTTCTGCACCATTGGAGGAGGGCTAGCGAACGAAGCCACCGCGAACAATTCCACAGTTGGAGGGGGAGCTATGAATAAATCCTACGGGGGATATTCCACAGTCGGGGGTGGAGCGTCTAACAAAGCCAGCGGGTATCTGTCCATAGTCGGGGGTGGCTATGCCAACGAAGCCAGAGGGAACGCTTCCACAGTTGGAGGTGGGTCTAGAAATACAGCCGCTGGAAATTATTCTTGGGCAGGCGGCCACAACATGACCGTACTATCCACTGCTTACAATACTTTTGTGTGGGGGTATTCCGACTCTGGGCTGAATATCTCAACCCCAGACGCCTTTATAATTTTTCCTGAACGCCCTTCAGGAAAGGTCGGCGTCGGCACCAAAACACCGAACAATTTACTGGACCTTGGGAACACTATTGGCAAGAAGCTGGCGGTTTTCCAAGACTCGACAGGTGAGGATTTTTACGGATTTGGAATATCAGGCTATACATTAGAATTTTATGCTGGTGCAACCTCAGGGGCCTCTCCTGCAATGGTTGTCAAGAAGACAACCGGCAATGTCGGCATTGGCACGACCAATCCGGGTTATAAGCTCGAAGTCAATGGATCTGCAGCCAAACCAGGTGGGGGTAGTTGGAATGTCAGTTCTGATGAACGGCTAAAAGACATTACTGGTGATTATGAAGGCGGTCTAAAAGAAATAGTAGAATTGAAGCCGGTCACTTTCTATTACAAGGAAGGTAACCCCAAAAACCTTCCAAATGATAAGGAATATGTTGGATTTATTGCGCAGGAAGTACAGGAAATATTCCCGGAAGCAGTCAGTGTGGGAGCGGATGGATATCTCGATTTTGATATGCATCCGGTCAATGTGGCATTGGTGAACGCCGTAAAAGAGCTCAAAGCAGAAAATGAAACACTCAGGGCCGAAAGCGGTGTTCTCAAGAAGGATATTGAAAAAATCAAAAAACTATTAGGGCTATGATAAAAAAATGAATCATGTTGTTCATTTCAAAACTGCCTTATGTTCCCATCTGTTTCTCAGCTTCCACAATCCACTTCATTACCCTGGGAATGGCCTCGGGATTTACGGAAACCGCATCCACGCCAACCTTCACCAAAAGCAATACCAGGGCCGATGCATCTCTCATCAACCGCCCCCGCACCGTAACCGTCCCACCAGCGTCATGACAGGCATCCCGCATTTTTTCAAGAGCCCTTTCCATTGTTTTTCCCGCATTCCCGGCGCCGGTCCCCGTCGACCGCACCCACTGCTGCAATTTCCTCACATCCAGAGAAAATCCATCGAACAAGGGTGCAAAATCCCTTGCAAGCGTCCAATTAGCAGCATAATCGCAACACAGGTAAACCTTAAACCCTTCATCCCCCCGCTTAAGCCCCGACCTTTCCAGTAGACCCAGAACCGCTTCCGCCTGCGCTGGATGTTCACAGTAGGGCATCATCAAATGGAGGTTGTTAAACCCGTGAACCTGACGCACCCGGCGAAACGCCTCGCATTCCAGGGAGAACGCCTCAGCATAAGGTTCACTCAAGTATCGACGTGTACCCCGCAAGTCGGGAACATGCGAATCCGGTTCATTTTCAAACTGCCCTCCCCCAATCAGTTCGGCATATTCCCGGGATTCAAAGTTAGTGGGCCTCACCACCACCGGATCGGGAAGCCGGGATGCGGCAATCTTCGCCAAAGACGCCGTCAGCCGATCCACGAAATAATCTCTCGGGGTTCCATGTCCTTCCGTCAAGGCTTCAATTTGGTATTTCTCGTTCCGGTTGAGCAGTTGATCCTTATGGATCGCCGCCAATGGATGAATCTTAACGATATTTTGATAGATATAATCCATCCTCACAAGGCCGATGCCCCGACACGGCAACCGCCACCATTGGAATGCGGCGGCATCGCCGGCGATATTAATCATCACGTTCAGGTCAGTATAAGGCACATCCCCCAGATGATAGGTTTCTTCAGCGTATTCCACAGCGCCCTCATAAACAAAACCGTGGTCCCCTTCAATGGACTGGACCGTGACATCCTGACCCTGGGTCAAGTCTTCCGTGGCAGTGCGGGTTCCCACGACGCCGGGAATGGCAAGCTCCCTGCAAATGAGTGCGGCGTGGGAATTTCGACTCCCAAAATCGGTCACCAGCGCTTTGACGTTCTTTTCCCGCAAATCCCCCACCCAGGCTGTGTTGGCCTGCTCCGACACCAGGATGGTGTCATCCGTCAACTGAGCAATTTCATCAAAACTCCGAACGAGAAATACCCTTCCCCTGGCAATTCCCTCACCGATGCTCACGCCGGTCAGGATTTTACGGCCACGCTCTTCCAGGCGGCAGAAAGAAAGTCCGGCATCCCGCTTAAAACTGTCCGTAACGGGTCTCGCCTGAACCATGAAAAGTTCGCCTGAATCACCATCCCCGGCCCATTCCATATCCATGGGCCGGCCGTAATAATCCTCGATGATTACCGCCCATCGTCCCAGGGTCAGAATTTCGTCATCATTGAGTACCAGACCGTAGCGTTCTTCTGCGGTTGTCGGCGTATTCTCAATCCCGCCGCCGGCTTTAAAGACATATTTCTTCTGTTTAACGCCAAGATGCTTTTCCACAATGGGGTTGCCGCCCTGCCCTCCCAGGAAAAGTTTGTAAACGCGGTATTCATCGGGAATGGTCTCACCGGCCACATCGCTCTCCCCAAGCCCCCAGGAAGCCGTCATCATGACCATGTCGGGAAACCCCGTTTCCTTGTCGATGCTAAACATGACCCCAGCCTTGTCCGAATGGATCATACGCTGAATGGCCACGCAGAGGGAAGACCCAAGGGCATCCATGCCCATTTTCTCCCGATATCGAATGGCCCTGTCAGTGAAGAGGGATGCAAAACAGCGGTGGCAGGCCGAGACCAGGTCGGTTTCGCCCCGCACATTCAAATGGGTATCCAGCATACCCGCAAAGCCGGCGCCCGGCTGATCCTCGGAGGTTGCGCTGCTCCTCACCGCCACGGGCAATGGGTTCACATCATACTGAGCGCATAGCTTCCGGTACGCATTTTTGATCGATTCCTTCACTTTTTCAGGCAGGCGCTTTTCGAGAATTGATTCCCGAATACCCTTTCCGGCCTGTCTCAGCGTCAATTGTTTCGCCTGGTATTGCCGAAGCAAAGATGCGATCTTTTCATCCAGGCCATTTTCCTCAATAAAACATCGATACGCCGCAACCGTTGTGGAAAACCCATCAGGCACGCGCACCCCGGCCTCCGAAAGGCCCCGCAGCATTTCACCCAGAGAGGCACTCTTACCCCCAACAAGGGCCGTATCTTCATAGCCGACACTCATCAATGATCGGACGTATTCATTTTGTTCCACAACATTTTCATCCATTCTCAGTTCTCGCTTATAAAATCTCACTTTACCATGAAAATGCAGCAGTTAGCTGTTAGCTGTTAGCTTGAAAGCGGTAGATGTCATTTTCATGCACGGGGGTGGCAAATCCCTTGTCATGAGGGTTTAACCTGTTTTTTAGGAGGAGTATAGGGTTATGACCCACGCCGGTCAAGAAAGAACGGGAATGGATGCGCATTGATTAAATTGCATTGAGCAAACGCACTTTTTTTGATATGCTAAAACTTGAAACTTAAAACTTAAAACTTATAATGAATAATCATGCCCATCTACGAATACGAATGTCAAAACTGCCTGCGCCAGTTTCAATGTCTCGTCATGAAAACGGAAGAAGAAACATTTCTGGTTTGTCCCGATTGCGGTGATACCCGGTTGAAGCGGCTATTGTCCTGCGTCGTCTACCAGCAATCGGAAAAGGATCGGATTGAAAGCTACGATCCATCAGCCAAACAAAGCGCCGGCTTTATGAAGGACAGTCGGAATATAGGCCTGCACGCCAAAAAGCGCGCCCGGCAGATGGGGGTCGACTTGGGCAGTAGTTTTGACGCCAAAGTGGAAAAATTGAGAACCAATCCAGGCGCTGCGCTTGACAGCGCCGAATAGGGGGCCCTAAATGGCCATAGAAGGCGATGTCGTTCTAATTTATCATGAGAACAATCCAACTGCTTTTGCACGTGTGGAAGATATCAAACCGGATTTCAAAAAAGACTGGTACCATATCACCCTGTTGCTGCTCACCATTCCCACCCAAACCGTCACCTGGATACTCAAAGGCGCCTACATCGAAGGAGAGGAGTTTACCATGGGCGGAAAACCCATGAGATTGGAGGCGGTCAAACGGGTTGCGCTGGAAGTGGTAAAAAAACAACCTGTCGAGGATCATAAACAGAAGGCGCCTCACAAGCAGGCTACCGTCATTCCCTTTAAAAAACCCTGAAAGGAGGCGATTAACAGATTTATGAACCGATTTTATGTATTCCTTTTTCGCGTCGTTCTCGCGGCAGTGTTCGCCATTATCGTTTCCCGGCTTTTCTTTCAGGATGCGGCCTTCATTAAAGTGGCCGGGCTGGGCGCTGCCCTACTGGCTTTTTCCTACCTATTTGAACATATCAGAAAAAAAGATCAAGAAAGGGGGTCGTAATGAAAACGAAACAATATGTGTATCCTTTCAGTAAAGGAGATGGCAAAAACAAAAAACTTCTTGGGGGTAAAGGCGCCAATCTTTGTGAGATGACCCAGATCGGACTTCCCGTGCCTCCCGGTTTCGTCATTACCACCGAAGCCTCCCTGGACCATCTGGAGAAAAAAAAATCCGGCCTCGATCCAGACCTGTCCAAACAGATACGGGCGGCAATGATAGAACTTGAAAAAGAGACGGGAAAAAAATTCGGAGATCCCGACAACCCCCTGTTGGTGTCGGTTCGGTCCGGGGCGGCAATGTCCATGCCGGGCATGATGGACACCATCCTGAACCTGGGGCTCAACGAGACATCGGTGAAAGGCTTGATCGCCATTTCAAAAAATGAGCGCTTCGTGTACGACCTGTATCGCCGGCTGATCCAGCTTTTCGGGACCATCGCCATGGGGCTTAAGGATGAAGATTTCAGTATTATTTTTAATACGATAAAAAAAGAAAACAAAGCAAAACAAGATGTTGATATGGATGCGGTCGCCCTTAAAAAGGCATGTCAACAATTCCTGGACGTCGTGAAACAAAAGACCGGGAAACCATTTCCACAGGATCCTTATGTGCAACTGGACATGGCCGTCGAAGCGGTTTTTGGTTCCTGGATGGGAAAACGGGCCATTGATTACCGGCGCGAATTCAAAATTACCAAGGAAATGGCCAACGGAACGGCAGTGAATATCTGTACAATGGTTTTCGGCAACATGGGAAACGACAGCGCTACCGGCGTTGCCTTTACCCGGGATCCCGCCAACGGTGAGAACCGCTTCTTTGGGGAATATCTAATCAACGCACAGGGGGAAGACGTGGTCGCCGGTATTCGAACCCCCCATGTTATCCGGAAATTACGCAGAGAGATGCCTGACGTTTATCCGGAACTGATGAAATTGCGCCACACATTGGAAAATCACTACCGCGAAGTTCAGGACTTGGAATTTACCATCGAAAACAAAAAGCTGTACTGCCTGCAAACCAGAACCGCCAAAATGAATGCCGCCGCTCTCATCAAAACGTCCATCGACATGGTGAACGAAGGGCTTATTTCCGAAAAAGAGGCCCTCTTGCGCATTCAGCCCGACATGCTGGAACAACTACTCCATCCTCGCCTTCATCCGGAAGCCAAAGCGAATGTTCTGGCTCAGGGCCTGCCGGCGTCCCCCGGCGCCGCATCGGGTAAGATGGTCTTTGATGCGGACCGGGCGGAGAGCCAGGGAAAACTGGGAGAAAAAATTATCCTGGTGAGAGAAGAGACCAAGCCGGAAGACATTCACGGATTTTTCGCTGCGCAGGGGATACTGACCAGCAGGGGCGGCAAAACTTCCCACGCTGCCGTGGTGGCCAGAAGCATGGGGAAACCCTGCGTGTCCGGCTGCGAAGCCATTATCATTAACGACGCTGCCCGGGAAGCCGTGATTGGCGGAATAACCCTCAGGGAAGGAGAAGTGATTACCATCGACGGCGCCACTGGAAATGTTTATGAAGGCAGTGTCCCCACCATCGAACCGGAATTTGTCGATGATCTCCTGTTATTGCTGGAGTGGGCGGACGAAATCAGCGAACTCAAAGTCATGGCCAACGCAGACACCCCCGGGGCGGTTGCCAAGGCCAAAAAATACGGCGCCGCGGGCATCGGCCTCTGTCGAACGGAAAGGATGTTCAACCAGCCGGAAAGGCTGCCCGTGGTCCAGAAAATGATCCTGGCGGATGATATCACGGAACGTCAGGCCGCCCTTGACCAACTCCTCCCATTCCAAAGAAACGATTTCAAGGAAATCTTTCGCATCATGGATGGATATCCCGTGACCGTCCGGCTTCTGGATCCTCCCATTCATGAATTTTTGCCTTCCGCGGATGAACTTACCAGTGAAATCAACAAGCTCCGGGAATTAAAACAAACCATTGAAGGCATGTCGGACCTGGCTGAAACACTCAAGCTCCTTGACCCTGAACTCCATGGGCGTTATGCCGCCAATCTTGAAACCATGTTGCAGGGCTTGAATGAACTCAAGGCCAAGCACCTGGAAGGCCCCATGATTGAAGACAAGGAGCGCATGCTCAGGAAGGTCAAGGACCTGACCGAAGTCAACCCCATGCTGGGGCACCGCGGCGTCAGACTCGGCATCACCTATCCCGAGATCTACGCCATGCAAATCAGGGCCGTTCTGGAAGCCGCGGCGGAACACCTTCGCGAAGGGGGAAAAGTAGCCCCTGAAATCATGATTCCCCAGGTTTGCACCCTGCAGGAACTTAAATGGGTAAATGGCTATGTAACCGAAATCAAGAAGGATATCGAGAAAAAATTCGGACTCTCCATCCCCCTCGAATTCGGGACCATGATAGAAGTGGTCAGGGCCTGCATGCGCGCGGGCAGGATCGCGGAACTGGCGGAATTCATGTCCTTCGGCACCAACGACCTCACCCAGGCCACCTTCTCTTTTTCCAGGGAGGACGCCGAAAATAAATTCCTGCCCCTCTACGAAGAACTGGGCATTCTTCAACACAATCCCTTTGAAGTGCTGGATATCAAGGGGGTGGGCAGACTCATGAAGATGACGATCAAGTGGGCCAGAAAAACCAGGCCCGGAATGACAGTGGGCATCTGCGGCGAACAGGGCGGACATCCGGAATCCATCCGGTTCTGCCACCACATCAAGATGACCTACGTTTCCTGTTCACCCCCAAGGGTGCCCATCGCCCGACTGGCGGCGGCCCACGCCAAGATTAAGGAAAAAGAGTTCGTGTTTAATTAACAGACCCGCACATTGAAAAAAATAGCGCCGTTTCCTCCCATGGTCTTTTTGCATGGGAGCAAACGGCGCTTTTTTTATGTGAGCCAGGCTATCTATGAAACCTTTACAATACCAGATCAGCAATCACAATGGTCTTTACGGCGGAAAGAAAATGGTCACAACCAGAGACTTCTCCGTCATTCTCTTTTTCCGAGAGGATGAGTTTGACTGCAATCCAGAAAAGGAGCAGGCTAATTTCACATTCTATCCAAAAATTTCAGCCACGCTCCCGGCGGTTAAAACCTTTTCGCTCCATTTCAGGAGCGTCTCGCTGTCCGCTGATTCAACTCTTTTACGATCTTTCAGATTCAGCGTTCCAAATTTGAACTCCAGCTGCTTCAAAAGGATACTGACGCCCCACTGTTTCCGGCCTTCCTCTCGGCCTTCTTTCAGGCCCTCCCGTTTCCATTCTTCTTTCCATTCCGCAACTGTTTCCGCCAGCATTGCGTGTACCTCCGTAAGCTCCTGCAATTCAGGCGACTCTTTTATATTCGCCCGTCGCCGCGAGGCAAAAAACACCCGGTTAAACCAAACCGTAAAAGCCCGTCTCAAACTTGCCTGCTCCGGGACGGACAGCCACTTCAAAAGCGAAGACACAATCTCCATGATCACTTCCGGGTCCCGGCTGTTTTCAAGCCGAAACAGGGCCGACACCACATTTTTGAGCGGCTTCAGGGTTTCATCGGCATATGCCCCTTCATCCAGCAGCAGGAAGGTGAATCGGGGACAATATCGGGAAAGACCTCCGGGCACGAATTCTATCAAATCCGACATTTCAACAGGCCCATTCCACCGGGGCTTTCCGTTGTACAATACCACCGGCAATACGGGCGGCAGTTTGCCTGAAGGACTCAACTTCTTTTCCCGGATCAGATCCTGGTACAAAAGCCCCACATACACCAGTACGCGAAGCGGCATGTATATGTCGATGGTGGATTGAAATTCAATCACAATATACACATAGAGCCACTCCCTGCCCCATTTCACCCGCCAGACGATATCATCATGCCGATCCCGGATATTATCGCTCACATACGATCCATTCACCCGTTCAAGGCTTTCCGTATCCAGCCCCTGAACCCACTCCTCCTTCACAAACCCCAGAAGCAGGTCCCGCACCATTTCCTTATGGGAAAAAAGAAGCTTGTAACTGTTGTCATGTTCGGCCATGGGAAGTATTTAAACGTATTTTGGGTGGGTTGTCAACACCATGTGTACGGGGTATCCGTCATTGTTGGCATCCTTCCCGTTTTGAACACGATTCACAGGATTAAACACGATGAACAGGATTAGGATACGGCGTCCGGACAATTTCCTTCAAACCCCTTTACACCCGAGATCCGAATACATCTCGTTTCCAAGCATGAAACTCCCCTGTGAGAGCGGCATCCCGCCGCGACGGTCGAGGCTGAAGTAGAGACAAGGCATGCCTTGTCTCTACTCACAGCAGGCCCCCGCGATGTATTTTCATGGTAAACGGCTGCGGCTTCCATGATCAACCGGCAAGCCTTTCCACCAACCGAACGACCATTTTGATATCCGTTGATTTGAGTTGATACCTTCGCAACACATTGACCAAGCTGTCCTTCTTGGGTGGGATGAACCATTCAGCATCGTGCCAATAACCCTCGGTCGTTTCTGGAATATCAGAAAAATCGATATCTTCATCCGAGAGCCGATGGACTCTTTCCCAATCTGTTTGAGAGATATTTTTCATAGGTTTTCCTCTCCCGCCTTGTCGCCTTTCGAATCGATATGATGCGGATTGTTTCTTCATCATGTTCGGTAAACACAACCAAAACAACGCATCGATGTGTCATGCCCAGTGCAATCCAGCGCTCTTCATTATAATACCGTTTGTCGATTTTGGATAGCAGGGGATTTCCGAAAATCTCATGGGCCTCTCTGAAATCAATCCCATGTTTTCGCAAATTGATTTGGCGCTTTTTCTCATCCCATTCTAATTTCACGTTTATCTTCCTTCGACTTCCTTTTGTTCACAGACTTCCCCCAATCCGGGCATCCGACTTCCACGTCATTCCGCGTCCGCTCGTCCCTCGCTCCCGTTCCATGACGTTCCAGTACGGATGCCCTCCCTGCCCGCCTGCTCACCCTACTGCTGACCTGAGGAGAGGACAAGCCGAAACCCTATGCAGTTGGACCTGTAGTCCGGGGAGCCGCCGTAGCGAAAGGCCGACCGACAGCCCCGTGCGTTGCCGTCCCAACTGCCGCCCCGAATCACACGGCCCGAGCCACTTACAGGCCCGGTAGGATCGGACACCGCCGCGGAACCGTAGCTTCCATACCAGTCCTGACACCATTCCCACACATTCCCGCTCATGTCGTACAGCCCCCAGGCATTCGGAACCTTTTCCGCCGCCGGATGGGTTTTACTTTCCGCATTATAACAGTACCACCCAATGGCATTCAAGTTGGGATCATACCCACAAGACAACTCCGTAATCGCCCCGTTATAAAAAGCGGTCGTACTCCCTGCCCTTGCCCCGTATTCCCACTGGGCTTCCGTGGGCAGACCGTAGCTCCCTTCTCCCCGGGCGTTCATCTTCGTGATAAACGCCTGCACGTAATTCCACGAAACATACTCCACCGGACACGTGGAACAAGTGGAAAAGTATGACGGATTGCTTCCCATCACCGCCTCCCACTGGGCCTGGGTGACTTCGGTCTGCTGCATGTAGAAGGACTGCGTGAGCGTCACCTGGTGCTGGGGTCCTTCTCTGTCGAACCGTCCCAGTTCGTCTGCTGGACTCCCCATGGTGAACGTGCCGGCGGGCAGAAGCACGAAAGTCATCCCCAGGCTGTTGGTCCAGGTAGGAGGCGTGTCTCCCAAGGGGGGGACGCTTTTGTAAACGGACAACGCCGTCTGGACCGCCGGGTCCATCCCAAAGGCCTCCACGGTGACATACACCGTCTGTTTCGGCAACCCCTGAACCGTCGTGCTGTACTGTGTCCGGTCCACGGTGGCCGCTTTCACCAAGCCGGTTGTCATGGACGCATCCGTGGTGTACCAGATGTTGAACCCGTCCAGCAGGTAATAGGAATCCGCCGGGTAGGTCCACTCGAATTTGGCCGTGGTTTCGGTGTAGCGCGATGCCGTAGTCAGGGTGGGGGCCGGAAAGTCAGCGGTCACTACCGTGATCCGCACATTTCGGTCCTCGGACCCCAGCCCGGACTGGCCGATGGCGCCCTGGAATTCATTATTGAATTCCAGCCGGTAGGTGTGAGTGCCCACACTCAAGCCGCCGGGGCTGTTCACCGTCACGGTCACCTGAGTGGAAGCGCCCGGATTGAGCGTGCCTTCAGAGGAGGATAGCGAAACCGGACTCCAAGCCGGCTTTTCAATGGACCAGGGCATGTCCTGATTGCCTTTATTGGTCAGGGTATAGGTGGTCTGGAGGTTTCCACCGGCGCCGGAGACAACATATTCATTGATATCATTACCGTTCAAAAACAGGGCCGGCGGTTCGCTGCCGCAGGCATTCAGGACTCCCCCAAGGATTTTGCGCTCCCAGTTATAAAACTCGAAGGTCAGATCCAACTTTTCCAGAGCCTTACCCAGAATGGGAATGCTCTCATTTCCTTTCCATTGGAGCTTACCGGTGATGCCGCCCCACAACCCCCAGTCGAGAGCCGCCACGCAATCGGGATCAAAGCCCGCGGTCACACTCCCTTCCACATAGGGCTCAATGGCCAGCCCCGGCCCGGAGAGGCTGTACACCATCATTTCCGGTTCCGCTGAAACAAACCCCTTCACAAAGCCTTTAGCAGTGAATTGCGGTTCCTGCAGATCCCACGTGCGATCAAACCCCAAAACCGGCTCCCAGCCTTCATCCACAGTGTACTGGACCCCGCCGCGGGAGGTCATTTCGTAGGAGATCCCCATGTTGACCGCCGCCTCCAGGCCACCCTCGATGCCGAGCCAGATATCCACTGCGGGCGACACCCAGATGGGCACGGGGGGCACAGAAGGAATCCAGATCACAATGGCGGCAAAGGGAATGGTATAGATCTTCTTTTTCTTTTCTCCCTTGATTTTTCCGGTACACGTGACGCTGATTTCTTCCGTGACCCCCACTTCCGGTACAAATTTGAAATATTCCAGGCCCTTCAGCAAGCCATAGGTTAACCCCGTATCCAGGTCGATGGTTACCTCGATTTCGCCGTGAAGTTTAATTTCTCCATCGTCATCCCCTAGGATCAGATCCCCGGAAACCCGGTTACCCCCCTCGGGGTCCGGCACACCCCCCACCTGAATGCGAAACACCCGGTCAGTGGAATCCTCCGAGGGCACCAGCCGCACCGGCAGAACCTCCCCGGTGGCGGACCGGATGCGCTGGTTATAGGCATCCGCCGCCAGGTCTCCGTGGGTGAGTGCTCGCTGAAGCGTCCCTGTCCCCTGCAAAATCACATCCTCCAGGCTTGCCTGAATGGTTTTAAGGGTCCAGGTTCTGTCCTGGTGTCCCGAAACCTCGGTCACCTGAAGGAGAAACGGCCCTTGGTCCGACATGCCGGCCACATACCAGCCCACAGCAATATCGGCCATTGTCGCCAAAAGGTCCGTGTCATGTTCATCCACCACCACCGTCAGGGTATCGCCGGACCAGGTGACCGTTGCCAGGCTGAGGTCCACAAACTCCGGATCGATGACCGCCTCGTCGTATCCGAAATTGATCTGCACCTGGCGGTTGGTACTCAACCCCACCGTGCATTGGGTCTGGTCATCGTTCACCTGATCGCATCCGGTCCAGCCCAGGATTTTCGTATCGCTAAGCGACGTGGCTGTAAAGGTCACCGGGGTTTCCCGATCCCGTGCGTAGAGGGCCATGGTCTTTTGCGCGGAGGCATCCGCTTCACTGTCCACCACCAGCAAACCATCACTGCTTTCCACCTTTCCGCGCCCGAAACCGGCGAGCCGCACCTGAACCTCGCTTTCCAGATTATCAGGCAGCAGAAAGCTCAGAACAGAACCGAACACCGTGCCCAGGGCCGCGTTCACATCCGTATCGGAGGCGCCGGCACGCACCTGGGCCGCATATCCCCCGGAGGCCAGCAAACCGGCATAGTCAAAGGAAAGACATGCCCGGTGCGAGGCATCCCCGGGGTTGAAAGCAAAGAGATCCGTGTAATCAATCTCACCCGTGCCGCTGATTTTTTTGACCAAGAAGGTCCGCGCCACTTCATTCAGGCGTTTTTCCAGTTCGGCGATGCTCGCCTGTCCCACCCAGGCCTTGCTGTAACGCCAGGCCATGTCGGTCAGGGCATTTAGCTTCAAATTGCCCTGCCGCCACTGGCTTGCCTGAGCCAGGGCATACAGGGTTCCCTGGTTGCGGACCGGGTTCGTGTCCACCACCCCGTCATCATTGGCGTCAATGTCCCAGCCCCCGCCGGCGGATACCAGGACCCACGCATCATCGGCAATTCCGCCCAGGGTCAGGTTAAACGAACCGGCGGCCTGCATGTTCACCGAATTGTTGGCCGGAAACGGCCCCTCGATGGGATTGGAAAGATCGTCCAGTGTGTAGGCCCGAATATTGGCGCCTGCCAGGGGACCCAGCAACGCCTGATTTTTCAGGGGCACAGTGGATGCGGCTGAAAAGCTTGCGGACACCTCCTTGTGGCCATTCATGGTGAGCTGGGTTGTCGGTTCGGTCCCACTGCACGCACCGCCCCAGGCGGTGAACACCGATCCCAAATCCGCCTCAGCGGTCAGGGTTATCACTGTTCCCGGTTGAAACGCGGCGCCCGAAGGGGAAATATGCACCTGACCGCTGCCGGTGATATTGATGGCCAGACTATAGCTCCCCGATGGGAGCATGCTCAACATTTGAAATTTCAGGGACCCACCGGTCGCTTGAATGGTTGTCTGCCCTACTCCCTGGATGAAGGTTGTAGCAGCTGTTTGTTGGCTGTATTCCGAATCATATCCCCCTTTGACCACCACCGTCTTGGCGCTTGTGAGACTGATGGATTCTTCGAATGCGCCCTGCTTTACCAAAATATCCGATCCGTCAGGGGCGGCATTGATGGCATCCTGGATTTTGCCGTAGCAGGGTGTCTTGCCTCCGCATCCCCGTCACTGCTGACAAAGTACTGCGCTCTGGCCGGCGCTTCACCGGCAATTGTGGAAATATCCGGTTCCGCCCCCTTTTCCGGCGCCTGGAATCCGAAAACAGGCGTCAACATCAATATCAGTCCCAGAAAAATCCCCGCCGCCGTCAACCCTTTTTTCATGCCGCACCTCCCTTTTTTCGCAGGCCCTGTTTCATCCCGGATAAATGGTTTATGCCATATCTCCCAGTTTCCTCATCTTCTCATCTCCCCGTCCCCCCATCTCCAGGAAAAACGCCAATTCATAAATCAATTCAAAAGGCTATCCGATGTCATCGGCGGGTATTTGTATGCCTTTAGCACATTCAATTCTGTTTGTAAACAGGTGATTTATTAAGGAAGATTAATAACAAATGATGGACAGGATGACCAGTGGCCGATAAACCGAAGACAGAACGAATTTGCCCGGATGCGGCCTCTTAATCCTGTTTATCCTGTTAAATCGTGTGAATCGTGTTCAACAAGGGTGTGGTTGTCGACAATGAAGGATACTCATTTTCACCTTCTCAAAACGGTGAGATTGTCGTTATAAGTGAAAAAAATAACTTGATTGAACGATAAAACGTGCAGTAGAATGAAAGGCAAAATATAAAACGGTGGATGCGAAATGGAACAAACATTGATCAAAAGAATAGAACTCCGTAATGCTTTAACCTTAGACTTTTATGACATTTCCCGCAAACTGGCAGGCGACCGATGGTACGTCGGGATGATTGCCCGGATTGATATTCCACTGTCCGATTTTCTGTTAACCAATCAAAAATTTTCAAAATACAGCGTTAAGGAAATCAGAAACGCACTGGGGGAAGCCGTTAGTTTCGAACAGAAAAGAGAACGCCACTATATTGATGAGCGGAAAAAAGACGCGTTGCTGCATAGCTTGATGGATTCTTTTATCAAAAGTACGTTAAACTATTTTTCTCACCCTGATTTTCCCCACAAGTATGTTCTCAAAGAATTTCAAGCATGCCTGAAACAACAGGCCTGGCAACAATATGATCACCGTGAAGAGGAAAAGAATGGACTTTGACTTAACCAAAGAACAGACGGATATTCGTAATGCCGCCAGGGAATTTGCGGAAGGGGAATTTCCCGAACTGGCACAAACATGCGACCGCGAGGAGCGCTACCCCATGGATCTGGTCAAAAAGGCCGCGGATCTTGGGTTTATCGGCATCAACCTGCCGGAAGAATACGGCGGAGGCGGTTATGGTTACCTTGAAAAATGCCTGATTACCGAAGAATTCTGGCGCGTCGATCCAGGTCTTGGATCCGTGCTGACCGCCGCCACATTCGGGGCGGACATGGTAGAACTCTACGGAACCGAAGCCCAGAAAATGGCCTATCTGACACCCCTGACCACGGGGGAAGCCGTCATGGGATCGGCCATCACGGAGCCCGATGCCGGCAGCGATGTTTCCAATGTGACCACCCGGGCTGAAAAAGTGAACGATGAATACGTCATTAACGGCAGCAAAATGTTTATCACCAACGGCACGGTGGCAAAGTATCTCACGGTCTTCTGTCAGACCGACCCGGAAGCCGCCTCACGGCACAACCGGCACAGCGTCATTCTGGTTGAATGCGACCGAAAAGGATTCGAGGCAAGGAAGCTCTCCAACAAATTGGGAATTAGAGCCTCGGACACGGCGGAGCTGAATTTCAGCGACGTGCGGGTTCCCGTTCAAAACCTGGTGGGAGAAGAAGGAAGGGGATTTTATCAATTCATGGAATTTTTCAACCGGACCCGCATCCATGTGGGCGCCGAAGGGGTCGGCATCGCCCAGGGCGCCATGGAAAAAGCGATTTTCCACGCCAAAAACAGAAAACAATTCGGCAATACACTGAGCGCCTTTCAGATCACCCAGTTCAAAATCGCCGAAATGGCCACCCGCATTCAGGCAGCGCGAAATCTGGTTTATGAAGCCGCATTCACCGCGGACAAGGGCCGGCCGGACCCAAAAGTAACGGCCATGGCCAAATGGTTTGCCGGGGAAACCGGCGTCAGAGTAGCGGAAGAGGCGGTCCAGATTCACGGCGGCTACGGATTCATGGAAGAGTATGATGTGGCGAGATTTTATCGGGATGCTAAAATCATTGAAATCTATGAAGGCACCAAGGAAATCGAAAAATTAATTATTTCAAAAGCGATATTCTCCTGATATTCCTTGTAAAACCAATAAAACAAGGGGATTTCAAAGCACGACCATTGTGATTTTCGTGAAACTCTGATAAAAGGTCAGACTTGTGAATTTCTTGATCGAAAATAAATTATAAATCCCATCATAGGCAAGGAAGGAGAATACCATGACCGTAAACCTTCATGATAAGTTCAGTAAATTTCCAAAAAAACGTCATGTTTCTGAATTCATCCTGGTCCTTTTGCTTTTTCTGTCGGTGGTCGGCATTGCCCTGACCGATTTCAATCCCACCAAGGGATTCTGGTACTGGATGGCCATGGCCCCGGTATTTTGCGGCGCGGCTATCGCCCTGGAATGGCCTCGCCTGACCCTTCGGGGAGAAAGCAAAGGCAAGCTGATAAAGACGCAAATTCTTCACTGGTTCGGGTATGTGGTCACCATATATCTGGTCTTTCTTCTCAGTTCTACGGAAACGGGGAGACTGAACAATGTGGATGTGGGCCTCGTAGCCCTTCTGGTCCTGGCCTTTGCCGCCTTCTGCGCCGGCGTTACTGCCAACTGGCGAATTTCCGTCGTGGGCGTTTTTCTGGGTATTGCCGTCGTCGCTACGGCGCTGATAGAGGAATACCTCTGGGCATTGCTGATACCGCTGGCGCTGTTGATCATCGGCGTATTCTTCTGGCGACACCGCAAATCAAAAGCCGTTAAGGGCGCATAGGAGACGCGATATGGGACTGCTGGAAATTGATCGAAATAAATGCAAGAAGGATGCAATCTGTGCTGAAGAATGTCTCATGGGCATTATCAAAATGGCGGATGAAGATGGCTACCCCTTTTTGATGGCCGGCGCTGAAAACACCTGCATCAGGTGCGGCCACTGCGTTGCCGTTTGTCCCCACGGGGCCATGCGGCACACCAGCATCCCCATGGAACGTTGCCTGCCCATTCAGAAAGATCTTGCCATCAACAAGGAACAGGCCGTTCAGTTCCTACGGTCCCGCCGATCCGTCAGGCGATACCTGGACAAACCGGTAGCGCAAGAAACGCTTCAGGAACTCATTGAAATCGCCCGTTATGCACCGAGTGCGGGAAATCTACAATTGGTGAGATGGCTTGTGATCACCGACAAAATCAAGATTCATAAACTGGCGGAACTCACCATTGGCTGGATGCGGTTTATTCTTGAAAAAGGCGCTGAAACCGCCCCCTATTTTCCCGCCACCGTAAAGGCATGGGACATGGGCATTGACCGGATCCTGAGAGACGCTCCCGTCCTGGTAGTGGCCCATGCCCCGAAGGAAGCCTTAAACGGCATGGTTGATCTGACCCTGGCCCTGTCCTACCTTGAACTGGCGGCGCCCACACTGGGCCTTGGAACGTGCTGGGCAGGACTCCTTAAAGGTGCGATTCCGTCACGACCGGAGATCAAAGAGGTGCTGGGACTGCCCGAAAACCATCCCCACCACTATCCCATGATGCTGGGATATGCCAAGCCCAGGTACTACCGGTTGCCAGAACGAAAACCTCCTCAAATTGTGTGGGGATAAAGCCCCCTTACTATTTAAAACCATACTTCTTCAGCTTATACCGCAGCATCCGTTCGCTAATGCCCAAGATGCGAGCGGCCTTGGTCTGGTGGTCTTCGGTTTCCACCATGGCATTTCGGACCATGTCCTTTTCCAGAAACGCCATGGCTTCCTTCAGGGTTCCCCGGTTCCAGTCCTGTTTTTCCGCCCCATGTGCATCTCCCGCTGAAAAAGGAAGGTCCGCAGTTTCAATATGACTCCCCCGGGCAATAACCACAGCCCGCTCCAGGATGTTTTCCAGCTCCCTCACATTGCCCGGATAGTCATACTTCATGAGCAGATCCCGGGCTTTGGAGGCAACGCCTGATATTTTTCGATTGTTTTCAGATGAAAAATGTTTCAGAAAATGATCGATCAGCGGCGAGAGATCTTCTTTTCGGTCTCGGAGCGGCGGAATGGTAATCCCCACCACATTCAATCGATAAAACAGATCCTCCCGGAAAAACCCTTCTTTCATCCGTTCTTCCAAGTCCCGATTGGTGGCGCTGATAACGCGAACATCCGTTTGGAAGGTACGGTTCCCGCCAATCCGCTGGAAGGCTCTTTCCTGAAGAAACCGCAGCAGCTTCACCTGAACCGTGTTGGTCAACTCGCCGATTTCATCCAGAAAAAGGGTTCCGCCATCCGCCTCTTCAAATCGGCCGATACGGATGCCGGAAGCCCCCGTGAAGGCGCCTTTTTCGTGCCCGAACAGTTCACTTTCCAGGAGATTTTCCGGCAAGGCCGCACAATTAACAATGGTCATGGGTTTTTCAGAACGAGGGCTCAAGTCATGAATCAACCTGGCCATCAATTCCTTTCCGGTGCCGCTTTCACCCTGTATCAGCACTGTAGCACGGCTTTGCGCCACCCGACCGGCCAGGTTGATGACATCCGCCATAACGCCGCTTCGAAAAATGATCTGATCCGGCGTAACCTCTTTCCTCCGCAGCTCTTTCCGAAGCAGTTTATTTTCCCGGATAATGGTTCGGCGTCCGGAAATCCGCTCAATGAGCAACTGCAACTCGTCCAGGTCGATGGGTTTGGCAATATAATCGGATGCGCCGGCCTTCATAGCGTCTACGGCGGTTTCAATGGTGCCGAAAGCCGTCATTACCACCACATCAATTTCCGGATTCACCTGTTTTGCCGCCTGGAGTAAGGCCATTCCGTCCATTCCCGGCATTTTGTAGTCGGTCAACAGCAGATCAAAACAGTTTTCCCGAAGCTGCCGGAGCGCACTTTCTCCATTTTCAGCTTCCGAGACCGAATATCCTTCATCCTTCAGGAAATCCCTTAACAGCACTCGCTGGCTCTGCCCATCTTCCGCCACCAGAATATTAATTTTATTCATCGTTTACCACTACTCTCCCAAAGCCCCCCGTTTGATTTTAGACTGCCCCCTTTATAGGCAGTAAAATGTCAAAGACGGTTCCCACGCCTGACGCGCTCCGAACCCTGATTTCTCCGCCATGGGCCTGAATAATTTCATGGGCCAGGGCGAGCCCCAACCCCAACCCCTGTTCCTTGGTCGTAAAATCAGGATTGAAAATCCTGTCCGCATCACCTTCGGCAAGGCCCGTGCCCGTATCGGATACGGTAATGATGACCATCTTATTTTCTTTTGTGCCGATCCCGATGGTCACGGTTCCGGATTCCCGGATGGATTCCATGGCATTTTTCACAATGTTGATAAGGGCCTGCTTGATCTTGTTTCCGTCCATGAACATCATCAAGGAAGATTCAATCCCGGTTCTCCCAATAATAACGCCCCTTGACCTGGATTCCTCCGCCATAAGCAACACCACCTGTCGAACCAAATCCACCAGATCCCCATTTTCCAATTTCAACTGACGCCCTTTTGAAAATCCAAGGAATTCCTCAATGATCCCGTTGAGTCGCAAAATCTCGCCGCGAATCACTGTGGCAAGCTGTTCCAGATTGTCCTTTTTGAGCCGCTGGCAGGCCATGCTGATGGCGTTTAATGGATTACGGATCTCATGGGCCACGCCCGCGGCCAGACGACCCATGGCGGACAAGCGCTCGGCCTGGTGAAGCCGCCGTTCCATCTGCTGCATCCTGGCCAGGTGACGATTCTGGTTTCGGTACAAAAACCACATGGAAAGCACGGCCATAAAAACCATGAAACCCATGGCAACAACGCCCCATCGCCGTTCTTTTCCAATCATTTGGTCGAGCGCATCCGTTTTGAGGCCCAGGCGCGCAATACCTGAAACCTCTTCGCCGAAGGAGAGCTTCGCAATCATCAGAAATTGCTTTCGACCGTTCCAGAGAACCCTTTCCCCGGAAACCCCCTCTCCCTTTTCAAGGATATGGGAAACACCATTCTTCCCACTCGCCTCCCCCGGACATGTTCCTTCTTCAAAAAGGGTCCGCCCTGCCCCGTCCCCAATGAAAAAACAATCCGTTCCGGCCGGCAGCCCGACAGCCTCTACAGCCGTTTCCACGGCGGTGCGCAACTTCCAGAAAAAAAACGACTCAGCATCGAGCACCAGAACCAGAAATCCATGTTCACCCTTTCGACGAAGGGCTAGAAAGCGCATGGGTTGGTGCTTATCAAGGGGGGAAAACACATGGATTTTCAGATCTTCATGATCCCCTGCCATGGCCGAAACGGAGTTTAGAATCGCCCTGGAAACAGCTCTTTTCTGAAACGTCACGCGACCTCTATGATCCAATAAAGCCACATTCGATAAGCCTTCCCGGGTTGCCAGGGAACTCATTTTTTCATCATCCAGCTCCCCCATCTCTTTTTCATGATCAATCCGCTGTGCCAGTTGTAGAAGGGCCATCACTACAGATTCCTGACTTGAAGAGGCTTGATCTCCAGATCCAATGGGAGACGTTCCCTCAAAATTTGCAACGGATGGATGCGGTTGCAAATTGAACCTCACCGCCTGCTGAACAGTTTTGATGAAAGCAATCCCCTCTTTTTCCATATACCCCATAAGCGCCCTGTCGAGCGTCCTGAAATCCATGACGCCCATTGTCAATACGAGTCCCACGAAAACAAGGCACACAACGCCAACCGCCAGGGGTTGAAGAAATGGACCTCCAGAACGTTTGGGTTTTTCGCCAATCGGATTTTTTCCCTTTTTCATAGTCCAAGAATAGCCGCAAAACTGAAAAAGTCAATCATCAGCCTATCTCCGGCAAAAAAGACGCTTTTCGACAGTTTCGTCGCATCGATCTTCGCATTTTCGACATTTTTTGCCGCATCATCCGGCTGAGAAGGTTTTCTCGGCGTGTTATCTTCGGCCATGGGAAGGAATATCCTTATGTAAAGCGAAGAAACGGAGTATTGGCATGTTTTGTGCTTAAAAGCATCTACAAGAGAAGGGAAACCCGAAGGTTGGAACGGTTTCCCAAAATTTCAACTCAAGAAAAGGAGATCATCAGATGAAAAAACTCAGCATTATTGCAGCATTTCTACTCGTTACCGCCACTGCCACATGGGCCATGGCAGGCCAGGGACAGCGGAGCCTTGATGGACAAGGACACATGAATCCCGCCGTGATGGCGGCCCTGGAACTGACGCCTGAACAGACAACAAAAATCCAAGCGCTTCATGAATCGACGAGTCAAAAAATTACGCCGTTCAAAGCCCAGCTGGTTACAAAGCGGGCTGAAATGAAAGTGTTGTGGACGCAGCCCAGTCTTGACGCCGATAAAATCAAAGCCACCCAGAAAGAAATTCAGGCTCTGAGAGCCCAGATTCGGGAAATCCAGACCGATATGCGCATTACCTTTCGGAGTCTCTTGACCCCTGAACAAACCTCAAAACTCCTGGCCATGGGTTTTGGAAAAGTCGGCCGCCATAAAAAGGGCGCCGGATATGGACAAGGACAGGGAAAATACCGCGGGCAGGGGAATGGACAGGGTGCAGGTTGCCTAAGAAACGCCAATTAAAATCCTGAACGGAACAAACCCGGGAAAATCCGAAGATGGGCTCTTTCCGCCGCCTTCCTGAAAGGGGAAGCGGCGGAAAAGCCGTTAGTTCCCCTCAAATGAAAACCGGTTCACTTCTCCTGTCGTCCTGATTCCCGGCCCTTCTGCCCCCTTTCAAAAGCCGCCTCATAGAACCGTTTCTGCTCGCAGTTAAGGCGATCAACGATTTCCCGTTCCTCCCGGGTAAGGGACCTGCCCTCGTAAAAGGCCCTGGCTTTCATCCCCCGAATCCGCACATAAAGTTCATGTCCTTCGCCGATACTGTATTGACGAATCTCCTTAAAGTGCAACTGCAGTTCGGCAATATGCCCATTGGGCATACGCAAATTCAAATGAATATCCCAAAACCCGCTCGGCAAAGGTTTCAGGGCCCGGTCCTTCACGCGAACCACCTCATACCCCTGCCCGATTATGAATTCAAGCGCCTGGTAAACCTGATCGATATCAGCATATTCAATGGAACTTCGCGCAATGTCCATCAACGCCGCTGCATCCCCATTCAACTCCACTTCAATTTTTTCCTCAGCTCTTTTTCTTGCCTTGAGCCCTCCACCGGGGGGGAAAACAGCCGTCCCCCCCGTGGAAGCCGCCACACCCCGGGTGATCTGCTTGAGCTTCCGATCGGCCACGGCGGCTTCCCAATAAAGGGTATCCAGGTCATCCGTATTCTGACGAAGGACCTTGCCGCCAACCTTTTCCGCCACAATTTCCCGGGCCCACAGACTGGTGGACAATTGTTTCGGCGTGAGTTTAAGAAATGGTCTTGAACATGAAGGCGAATGCGGGGCCGAATCGACATCTTCATCGGCACGAACTTGCTTTACCAGATGCACCATAAACACCTGGCACAAAAGAAAAGCCAGTAACCCCAATAGACTTATTGATTGGCGAAAACGTTGTTGCATGTCTTTTCAGCTGTTCATGAAATCACAGAATGACGTTGACGGAATTCCCCACCCATAAAACTTTATGCGAACAGAGCCACAATACCTCAAAGGCTATTTTCAGGCAAAGAAAAAGCTGCAATTCTAATGATAGATGCTGATCCAGCACAAAATTATGGGATGGGGACGACGGGATAAGGGCCTACAACAGCTTAACCAAGACGGCCATGGTGGAGGATTTGGGCAAAATACAGAAAACGGACAAACTCATGCGGGCAACACACATTAAAGGCAAGTAGCACTCAGGCGTTTAACGCCTCCTTGATGGCCATTCCCAGCTTCTGGATCAAAAATGGTTTTTTAATGTAGGCCCCCGCCCCCAGCTTTTGGGCGTCTCTGACCCGATCCGTTTCAGAGAACCCGCTGCCAATCACCGCTTTCTGGCCGGGATGCATTTCAATGATTTTCCGGTAAGCATCCAGCCCATCCATACCCGGGTCCATGATCATGTCCAGAAGCAGCAAATCCACTTTATGGTCTTTAAGATAGGCCACCGCTTCTTCGCCGCTTGAAACCGAAACGACCTTGTAACCCAATTGTTCCAGCATTCCGGATGCAACCTCCCTTTGCTGCTTTACGTCATCTACAACCAGAACCAATTCGCCGCTTCCCCTATAATCCTCAATCCGTACTTCGGCCGTGTCAAGGGCCAATGCTTCCCGGGTAGCCGGAAAATATAGCTTAAATGTCGTGCCTTTTCCCTCTGCGCTTTGAACGTCAATAAAACCCTTATGGTCTTTCACCGTTCCCCACACGACAGCCATGCCCAGCCCTGTACCGCTTCTGCCCATTTTCTTCTTGGTATAAAACGGTTCAAAAATCTTCTCCATGTCGTCTTGGGCAATGCCCGTTCCGGTATCAGACACACTCAAGGTCACATAATCGCCTTCCTTGATATGATCATAGCCTGCAACAGGGCGGTCAATATACCTGTGTTCGGTGGAAACGGCAATCCGTCCCCCTTGGGGCATGGCCTCGGCCGCATTAGAGATCAGATTCATGACCGTTTTCGACAAATGCGTGGGGGAGCCCATGATGTTAAGCCCCATGCCTTCCTTCAGCCGGACTTCCATCTGAACGTCGGGATGATATTCCCTGATTTTTTCATATTCCGGACTGCCCAGGTATTGAGACACAATTCGGTTCAGATCCATGGATTCGGTCACCATCACCGCTCTTCTGGCCAGGGTCAGCATGTCCTGGACCACCGCCACGGCCCTTTGCCCGGATTTCTGTATGGTGGCAATGGGTTTTCGAAGTGGGCTGTCTTCGGGAAGCTGCAACAGCAAGAGTTCCGGATAACTGACAATGCCCGAAAGGATATTGTTGAGATCGTGGGCCACACCCCCTGCCAGAGCCCCCACCGTTTCCATCTTTTCCGCACGCTGAAGTTGGTCCGTAATCCGTTTTTCTTCGGTGACGTCCCGTGCAATACCACGAAAGCCGATCCGGTGTGCCTCCGCATCCCTGATCAGGGAAACGGAGGTTTCCAGAATTCCTTTGGCGCCGTCTTTTCTGATCATCGGCCAATCAAAGCCTCTTGCCGGAACCCCCTCCCGATATACCTTATTAAAAATCCGATACAGCCTTTCGACATCGTCTCCATTGGTAAATTTCCGATAATTCAGTCCCACCATCTCATTTTTCTCATATCCGATAATGTTGCGCAGGGACTCATTATAAAAGGTTAAATTCCCGGCAAGATCCACTTCATAATATCCTTCCTGGATATTTTCAATGATGGAACGGTACAGTTCTTCGCTGTTTTGTAGCGCTTTTTCAACACGCTTGCGTTGGGTAATATCCCGAACATTCAAGACAATTCCCTTTATGGAAGGGTCATCCAGAAAATTCGTTCCAACCGCCTCGAGGTTGAGCCATGAGCCGTCTTTTTTCCGGTGCCGGTATTCAACACGCACAAAACCGGATTTACACTTTTTAACCCTGGCAAAACTTTCAAGCAGAAGTCCGGTATCTTCCGGATGGATAAATTCAAAACCGCTTTTTCCAATAAAACGCTCCGGAGGATATCCCGTAATGGCTTCGACGGAATTACTGACAAATCGCTCAACGCCATTCTCATCGAGGATAACCTGAATATCGCTGGAATTTCGCAATAAAATCCGAAACCTGTTCTCACTTTCCGCCAGGGCCTTTTCAAGATCCCTGACCCGTTTCGCCAACTCTTCGCAGGTCGGTTTTTCACTCATGATATTCCCTCATCTGTTATGAATGACAAAGGATAGTATTGAAATATAAGTGCGTCAACTACTTTGAATCATCAACCATTGCACATGCCCCCCCCTGAACAATTTTTCGTTGACGTAAGCCTATACGCTACCTATGATGCTTACTCAAGAAAATAAAAACTCCAGTCTGTCCATGCCCTTTGGTAAAAATCCAGAAAGGTTTCACCATGACCCTCAAACAGGAATCACTCCAGTACCACAAAGAGCCTCGGCCCGGTAAAATAGAGGTTGTGCCCACCAAACCATGCCTTTCCCAAAGGGATCTGAGCCTGGCCTACACCCCCGGCGTTGCCATCCCCTGCCTGGAAATTCAGAAAAACCCGGAATGTTCTTTTGATTACACCGCCAGAGGCAATCTGGTGGGGGTTATTTCAAACGGCACCGCCGTTCTCGGCCTCGGAAACATCGGCGCGCTGGCGAGCAAACCGGTCATGGAGGGAAAGGCCGTTCTGTTTAAGCGATTTGCGGATCTGGATGTCTTTGACATTGAAATCAACACCTTGGATCCCGATGAATTTATCAACACCGTGGCAAGTCTGGAGCCCACCTTCGGCGGCATTAACCTGGAGGACATTAAAGCCCCGGACTGCTTCTATATTGAAGAACAACTCATAAAACGAATGTCCGTTCCAGTTTTTCACGACGATCAACACGGCACAGCCATCATTTCCAGCGCAGCACTGCTGAATGCCTGCGAAATAACCGGCCGAACCATGGCGGAATTGCGCATCGTGGTCAACGGCGCGGGAGCAGCTGCCATGGCCTGCGCTCGAATGTATGGTTCCATGGGCGTTTTGAAAGAAAACATTCTTCTGGTGGATTCCAGGGGCGTCATCTATAAAGGTCGTACAGAGGGAATGAACCCCTACAAAGAAAATTTTGCCCTTAATACCCGAAGACGCACCCTGAAAGACGCCGTTCGGGGTGCAAACGTTCTGGTGGGACTCTCCGTAAAGGATGCCTTTTCACCCGAGCTATTGCGCCTCCTGGCCGACAACCCCATCATTTTTCCCCTGGCCAATCCGGACCCGGAAATTGGTTATGAAGAAGCCAGAGCCGCACGTCCCGATGCCATCGTAGCCACCGGACGCTCCGACTATCCCAACCAGGTCAACAACGTCCTCGGATTTCCCTTTATCTTTCGGGGCGCTCTGGATGTTCGGGCCACCACCATCAACGAAACCATGAAAATCGCAGCAGTCAAAGCCCTGGCCAATCTGGCCCGCGAAGATGTCCCCGATTCGGTCATCCGGGCCTATGGGGGCAACCCCATCCGGTTCGGGCCCAATTACATCATACCCAAGCCCCTGGATACCCGGGTTCTGCTCACTGTGGCCCCCGCCGTAGCACGGGCAGCCGTGGAAAGCGGTGTAGCCCGAGTCGAATTGGGCAGCCATCAAGCCTATGCCGCTCGCCTTGAGGCGAGGTTGGGACCAGAGCGGGAAATCATGGGGAAAATCATCATCCGCGCTCAACACAACCCCAAACGCATCGTCCTTCCCGAAGGAAACCACCCGGTCATCCTCCGAGCAGCCCACCAGGCGGCCAGGGAAGGTATCTGCCGGCCCCTGCTTCTCGGAAATGAGGATGAAATCATTTCCCTAGCCCGAAAACTGCAAATCCCTTTAGATGGCATCGAGATAGAAAACCACATGGAAAGTCCCCACCTGAAAGAATTTACCAAAACCCTTTTTCAATTGCGCTGCCGAAAAGGCTGGAGCCTGGCCGAAACGGCACTGCAATTGAAAGACCGGCATGTCTTCGGCGCCATGATGGTACACGAAGGACTGGTGGACGGTCAGGTACATGGCATCGGTCGCTCCTACCCGGACGCTATCCGCCCGGTGCTTCGGGTCATTCCCCGACGCAAGGGCGTTAAAAAAGTCTCCGGCGTCTATCTGATGATTTTCAAAAATCAATCGCTCTTTTTCGCCGACCCGACAGTAAATTTCACCCCATCCTCGGAAGATCTGGCCGAAATCGCTATTCTGACCGCTGAAATGGCCCATTTCTTTGACGTGGTCCCCAGAATCGCCATGATTTCCTTTTCGGATTTCGGCACAACAGTGCATCCCGATGCCCAAAGGGTCAAAGCGGCCGTGGCTATTGCACAGGAGCGGGCGCCTGAATTGATGATTGACGGGGAAATGCAGGCGGATACCGCCGTGGTGGGTGAAATCCTGGCCAGGGATTATCCTTTCAGCCGGCTGAATGGGCCGGCCAATGTCCTTATCTTTCCCGAACTGGCCACAGCCAATGCAGCCTATAAACTCCTCAGTCGCCTGGGAGGCGCCAAGGCGGTGGGTCCATTATTGATGGGGATCAGCAAGCCATTTAACGTGTTGCACCGGGATGCGGATATGGAAAACGTGGTTCATGTGATCGCCATTACGGTGGCCCAGGCCCAGGAAATGGAAGGTTCTTGAATCAACCGGCGTATACGGGGGACACATCATGGAAGGGGCTTTTCCCGCACATCATTTTCAATTTCTTTTTCGAATATTTCATGGAGCTTCACTTCAATAGGAAGAATGCTTAGATTCAAGGGTTCATCCCAGTTGAATATCTCGGGCGAATCGTACTGCCTCTCTTCCAGCACATACCGTTCCACATACGCCCTTTCAGGAAACACAATCAGGTATTCCTTCACACCGGACCGTTCATAAAGGCGCTTTTTTTCTCTTCTGTCTTTGACTTCCGTACCCGGAGAAACCACTTCGACAATTAAATCGGGTGCCCCCTGGATGTTCTTCTCTGTAATCTTCTTCTCATCACAGACCAAAAACACATCCGGTTGAACCACACTATCGTCGTCCAACACCACATCTGTGGGGGCAATGCCCGTATAGCACGGGTTGTCCGGGTTCGTTTTAAAAGCGATATGAAAATTACCGACAATGTTCTGGTGTTTTATGTTCGGCGCGGGACTCATGTCGTAAGCAACGCCGTCAATAAGCTCCCATCTCTCCTCGTCCGGCCATTCCTGGTAGTCTGTAACGGAATAGTGTTGCGCTTTCTTGATTGCTTGCGCCATTTGGGTTCTCCTTTCATCGGCATCGCTACGCAAAAGCTGATTTTCATTGAAATTCCCACTTCGTATTCATACTATTCATTAATACGAAATGCAGGTCAATCCATTTCTCTATTCCAAGGAGTCCTTACTTTGAAGCGTTATATTCTCCTGTTGGTTCAAACAGCAATCATATTTTCTCTGGGGAGCCATGCGCCGGCAATGGCCGCCAAAACCCAGCAAACCCATCTGAGCGACATCGTCAAAACCAAAGAACTCCTGCTGGTCAAATTAACCCGGCGCGTCGATGAAATCCTACCGGCGAAATTGGCCAGGATCAACGCCTATCAGGACACCGTGGCCGATTGCCTGGCAAGGGCTCACCAGTTGAGGTTTCTGATCGGCATGAGCGAATCCAATCCATTTGAGGTCCGCATGTACTTTAAACAGGCTTCGGAACTCCGGAATGGGCTTGCAAAAGAAACACGGGCCGTTCGAGAAATGGCACAGGAGATTCAGATCAATCTTTCCATTGTTGAATCGGCGCGAGAGGACCTGCGTTTTATAGTTCAAACAGCTGCTTCCGCAAAAGAAAAAGAGGATGCACAGGCGCTTTTAAGTGAACTGGACCGATTTGGAAGTGCGCAATTAAAAATCAAGGAACCCCTTCACGCGGTTTTGAAGCAGTCGGAGGAAGCGGAAAAGCTATTAACGGTATGGGATGAAGAGCTGAAAGCGGAAATGGCTGCTGTTTGGTCCATTTACTTCACGAAACCGCTGTTTGTATTGTTTAACAAAGGGGTTCCGGCGGAACTCCCCTTGTCCTGCGCCATCTGGGCCAACGCCATCGTGCCGACCCTTGATTCAAAATCCCCTGATTCCCCCGTGGAATGGGGCCAATCCGCGGTTGCCGTTCCGGCCTTCGGGTTCATTTTTCTCCTTCTTTTCAGATGGGTTATGGGTCGGATCGGCGCCCGTTCGGATGGAAACCGGGACCAATGGGCCTTGATATGCCGGACTTCCAGTCCCGCCGTCTTCCTGTGTGCCGGTTTCTGGGCAGCGGCCGTGATCGGTGTTTTTCCGGAAAACATCATTTTCTCCAACCTCGCCGTAATTTTCGGCGCCCTGGCCGCCATTTCTCTGGCCTGGGGGTTACGAAACATCAAGCTCCATTCGAACCTTTCCTCCCCCCTTTACCCGCTCTTCTATCTTTTCGCCGCCGGTATTATTTTACAGATCGCCAACATGCCCCTTCGACTGCTTGGCGTCCTCTGGCCGCTTGGGGTAGGCATCATGATGCTCTTCATGTGGCGCAGAACCGGTCAATATAAAGACCCTGCGCCCCGAAGGCTGGCCCGCTTCTGCTTCTGGAGCGGCTTTCCCATTATCGGTCTTTCTCTGGCGGGCTTTACCTTTCCATCCGTCGAGGTCTTCCTGACGCTTTTTCTCTGTGCCATCCTCTATCAGTTCTCCTCGGCCTTGTCCGACCTCATCAGACGAAGACTGGCCCGATTGCAGGAGAAGGGCGATTCCCTGTTTCATTCCGTGAGCGTCAGCCTGGCCATTCCCATCATCTGGTTTCTCTGTGCCGCGGTTGTCCTCCTGTGGCTGGCCGACCAGTTCGGGAACTCGGGAATTCTCGAACTGACCAGCAAGATCCGATTCACCTGGCAGGATCTTGAATTCGGTTTTGTTCAGATGGTCATCGCGACGGTCCTGTTTTTCATGATCAAACCGGTGGTGGAGGTACTCAAAAACGGCGTGCAACGATTGGGTCGAAAGTCCGGCGTGGAAAAAACCGTCATGATGCCCATCGAGACCATGGTCAGCTATGGGGTATGGACGGTTTATGGCCTTTTGTTGTTACATATCATCGGCGTCCGGTTGAGCTCTATCGTCGTACTTGCCGGCGGTATGAGTGTTGGGATAGGATTTGGACTGCAGCACATCATCAACAACTTCGTCAGCGGTCTCATCCTTCTATTCGGCCGGTCGGTGCGGCCGGGGGATGTGATCGAACATGAACTGGTTTTGGGAGAGGTAGAAAAGGTGACCGTTCGAAGTACGTTGGTGCGAACCCGCGACGACACCACCATGCTGATCCCCAATTCAAGTCTGGTTTCCATGCCCTTCGTCAATATGAGCCGCGGAAACCGGGCCGTTCGGCTGGTCGTGGCCGTGGGCGCCGATTACAACAGTGATACGGACCTGGTGGAACGCCTGTTGCTGGAAACGGCCCGGGAACACCCGGAAGTTCTCAAGCATCCCGCCCCGCGGGTGCGGTTTGAAAATTTTCAGGACAGTTGCCTGGACTTCCGGCTCAAATTCTGGGTGAATTTTGACGGCTCCAAACGCGTTGCCTCGGACCTCCGCTATGCCATCCTCAAGAAATTCAGGGAACACGGCGTGGAAATTGCTTTTCCTCAGATGGACCTGCATCTCATCGAACCGAATACATAACTGGAAGTTTTGGAGTAAGAGAACGCCCTTAACTTATGAACTTCGCATGATGAAACGCAAGATTGGAAACGATATTGAACGGAGCATCATTTTTCTTCGCGGGCATAGCGGCTCTTTTTCACATCTGTTTGAAGCGGTAGCCATAAGTGCGGCTGGATGTAAGAATTGTGTCATGACTGTTCAGTTCAATACGATAACGTCCGGTATATGAGCGGGTAGCGTGTTTGATGTTGGTAACCTTAACAATTGTGGCACGATGAATACGCCAGAATTGTTCCGGATTAAGAGATTCCGCCAATTGTTTGATACTGGTTCTGATCAGTTCTTCACCGGAAGATGTGACGACTCTGGTATACTTATCCTCAGACTGAAAATAGCAGACATCATCAACGTTAATTAATCGCACTCGATCACCACTTCCGGCCTTGACCCATTGCAGGTATGACGGAGGTGCTATTACCCCGTTACGGTTGTGAAGTAAGGCTTCCAGAACGGTTGTGGACAGGATATTGTTTTTGTGAAGGTCTTTTTTTAGACGAGCCACAGTCTGCGCCAGCCTTTCAGCCGTGATCGGTTTGAGCAGATAATCCACAGCCTGTTTTTCAAAGGCTTCAATGGCATATTCATCATGGGCGGTAACAAAGATAATCCGGCAAGCGTCGCCAATCTTTGCGGCTGTCTCCAGGCCTGTTTTTTCAGGCATGCGGATATCTAAAAAAACAATATCCGGCCGCAATTTTTCAGCCAGCTGTACCGCTTTGTTACCATCTCCGGCGGTCGCTACAATAGACAACTCCGGCCACTGCTCTGCCAGCATATTTTGCAGATTTTCGCACAAGACCGGTTCGTCATCAACTATAATGGCGGTAATTTCCATGGTATTTCAATTATGATCCTCAATCCTGTGGGTTGATTGGCTTCCATGACCATTGTTGCCGCTCCGCGATAATATAGGGCGAGACGTTCCTTGACATTAGCGAGTCCTACCCCCTGTTTTTTATTGAGATCAAGCCCGATGCCGGAGTCAGACACTTCCAATTGTATCCCGTCCCGAATGCGCCTGGCCATGATCACGATTTCGCCCCCTCCGGCTTTCGGCGCCAGGCCGTGCAGGATGGAATTTTCCACCAGGGGCTGAATCAACATGGGCGGTACGGATACGTCATGCAGGCTGTCGTCCACCTCAATCCGGTAACAAAGACGTTTCCCCATTCTGATTTGGAAAATCTCAAGGTAGGCTCGTATTGTAGTAAGTTCCTCTTTCAGCTTTATGCTTGTTTTCCGGCTTTTTTTTAAGCTTGTGCGCAGATAACAGGTCAGATTATTCAGCATAGCCCTGGCTGTTGCGCCATCTTTTTTCTGCAACCCCTCGATATTGGCAAGGGTGTTAAAGAGAAAATGAGGTTCAATCTGGGCTTGTAGGAGTTTTAAGCGTGATTGCAATGCGTTTTTTTCATTTCCCAGCGCCTTTATCTGTTCTTTCTGAAGCTTGAACCTGGTGTCGTTGAGTTTATGCCTAATAATAAAAAACGTGCTGACAGGGATTGTTAAACTGACTCCCAGAAAAAGTGTTCTCCACACAGACGTGAGACCGTAAGAGTTGTCGGAAAAAATGTGAAATAATGGAATTCCGATGATGATGCCGCAGGCAAGACCGACGCTAACCGTGATATATAAATACCCATAACGGCGTGGCCGCACAATAAAAAGTGCCAGATTAATAGAGGTACAGATCGACAGGCCCATTGTGAGACTGAGCATAATATGAGCAAATAATGATCCATTTAAGATAAACGTATGCAGAAAAAAACCGATAAACAGACTGACCAAAACGGTAATTATCAGTGCCTTGAAGAATCTGCCGGGAGAAGTAAATATTTTAGGATCAAGTGTTTGATTATCCATGCACAAAGTGATAAGGAATCATTTCCAGACTGGAGCGCCGGAAGGGATACTGAGTGAAATTATAGCAATAGTCATTACAAAACAGGCGGTGGGAAGTCAAGGATTATCGGGATACCGGCTACACTTCAATCCCATTTATTTCCACTTTATCGCATGGCTGTTTACAAAAGATCCGCCAAAGAGTACCAGGGAACACTTTTTTTGCTTGTAACCGGCACGGCTCGAAGAGTGTTTGCCCACATCTTGAACCACAGGCGGCTGAAACGCCGGAATACGGCCGTAAGGAGATCAGCATGCCGAAAAGCAGTCGTATTTTCTTTCTCTCCCTGTCGATATTCATCACCTATGTTGCAACCGCCTTCGGAAATGCCGCCCCTTCGGCGTACCATGCAACGCAAGGTTCTCTGTTTTACATCACAGCCGAATCCGTAGGTCTGCAGGACGGGTTCACGGCCAAACCGGACGTTTTTGCAACCCGAAACGATTCCTCCGCTGGCGAATACCCCCTTGAAGTCCTGGCCAGCCCAGAGTATTTCGAGAATAATTCGGTAAACAGCATCGCTTGTCACGTGAAAGCCCCTTTGGCGGCGGGCGCCTACAGCCTCTGGGTTCAGCCCAACGGGAACGAACCGGGTCAACCGGCCGACGGTCCTATTCCGGTTACGGACCAATTCATGGTGGAAGAACCGATCATTGAATCGGTCCTGCTGAAAGAGGACGGCGACATTCCCAAGGCCACCCTGGTGGGTCGCTTTTTCGGCGCCAAGGGGATCAAGATATGGATTAAGTCGAAGAATTTCGGCCCTATCAGGAGTTCGGCCTTTTCCGGAAGACGGCTTCGCCCCTGTAAAATCGAACAGCCCTACCCCTTCGCCGATGCCGCATCCCAACCGGGAACCAGCTGCATGGATCCGCGAACCGGATTAAGTGAGCTTTCATTTTTCTTTCCCCATACGCCATTGAAATCCGGAGAATACACCATCGGGTTGGGCAATCCGGCCGGATTGGAAGCATTCGCCACCCTGCGGGTAGGGCAATCCAGGGAAGAAGTGAATGTTACCATGGATGTCGGTCCGGATCCGGCGGCGGGCGCTACAACACCTGAATCCGGCACGGAATTCAAAACCACCTCCGGCGAATCTATCCAAATCATTGCCACACCTTCCCCTCATTATACCTTCGGCGGCTGGACGGCTCAGGGAGAGGTGACATTTGAAGATGCGGGGGCGCTCCGGACCAATGTGACCGTCTATGGAGACGCGGTCATCACAGCCAACTGCATTGCCAATCCCACCTTGACCATGAGAGTCTCCCAACCGAGAAGCGGAACCACCGCGCCCCTACCCGATCAAACCGCTGTGGTAACACCGGGCGAACCCGTTGAAATTTCAGCCAGTTCCTTTTCCGGTTGGCATTTTGCGGGATGGACCGCTTCCGAAAACGCTTCTTTAAGCAATAATATGGCTTTAACAACCGATGTTACGCTTACCGAGGACGCTGAGGTCACGGCGAACTTCGCTGAGAACGGCGTCTCCGGGGTTCAATTCGCGGGGCTTGTTTCCGCTGAATCCGACACTTATGAGGATGAAGGAGAAGGCAAATCTTTCCTTTGGCTAACCTGGGCGCCGGCCATATGCGTGGACACCGCGAAAGGGGACGTCAAGTATCAAATTTACATCGGCGAATCAAGTTCCTTTGAAGAGCTCTTTCAGGAACAAAATCTGGCGTCATCCGTTATGGGAGTTCTGAGCGCCAAGGTTCAGGTCCGGAACGGACCGGTCGTCCTCTACGCACAGGCTATAGCGGTGGACAATCAAGGCAACGCCAGCATTCCCGAGCAACCCATAAAAATATCAGTGGGTGAAGCAACTGTTTATAAAGGAAGACTGGTAAATCTGCTGAATTTGGTCGGTGCGGATAACTACCAATTATCGGAGGACGAAAAAATCGTCACGCTGAAAGGCAATTACTGGGAGTCGGTCGGTTATGGAGATACCGTGGAGGTTGCAATTCCCGGCATTCCCCCGGCGAAACTCCAAAAAGTTTTCCTCATATACCTTGACGAAGATGATAATACCGTCATTTGGCTGGAAGACGGCAGCTTATCCGACGTTATCGAATCCGGTGAAATCAGCGGCGCTCTGTCCATAAACTCATCTTTAAAGGACAGCCTGTCCCGGGAAGCGCCGGAAGAAAATTCGGATGATGCTGTATGGGGACCACGCATTCGTGAAGAACAAATGGCGAATCATCGGGTTTATAGGCATCCTGAAAACCGTTTTCTCCTGATGGATCGTTCTTCCGACCGGTCCGGAAATTCACTTGAAAAAAACACTCGATTTGTAATTGACATTAACCCGGACGTCAGGTTCGAGTATTCCATAAACATTTCCCGTAGTAAATTTGATTACTCAATCCCCTTTCTGAACGGTACGTTAAGCTATTTTTCCCTTTACGGTGACATACAGTTCAGCATTCATGGGGAATTGTACATTAACTCGACGGGTGATTACGACTTCGAAAAAAACGGGATATATCTAGACAACCAAACCATCATCAAGAAATACCCGGATCAAGCCTACGGCATTCGCGCTTTGTCCAAGTATCTGGATTTCTATCTATTGATGAACATCAAATACACGGGCAAGTCTAACCTTAAAATCGTCGAACATTATGACGCGGACGTCAGTTTTAAATTCAAGAGCTCATGGGACCATAAAAACGGGTGGAAATGCCAGCCCGTGGGAAAAATTGACCAACAACTTCGAGTTGATTCTGGAGGCGTTTTTTCGGGAACCCTGAACATGGATTTTTCAACGAAGATGCGTTTCGGCCTAAATGCCGGCCTTAAATGCCGAGCTTGGGTGAAAGATTTCGCTTTAGCAAACACTAGGGCACATATAAATTACCTTAATGACCTCATTTTTTCTGATTTAACGCTATGGGTGGGACAAAAAATCAATGTGCTTACCTCAGCCAACGCCCTTAAAACGTCTCTTCAACCCTTCACATATGTTCCTCCCGATACATGGGATAAAATCTTTTCGTTGCCGCGCATTAGTGACATTCCCTATGCAGCCAATCCAACCCCTGCCGGGTCTACTGACGAACCAACGAATGAGAAATGGGAATTCATTCCTCAAAGAACCCAGATATGGGAAGACGGCGTACATAACCCCATCAGGACGGCGAAATGGAAATGGTACAAGGAAACAGGAGGGAAAATGGTGGAAACGGACGCCCGCAGTGGCCCCTCCCTTCATTTCAGCAAAGTCAAGCAGTACCCCGCAGTTGAGCCCAATCCATACGAACTGTGGATTCTTGCTCAATATTGGGGGATCAACCTACCGAAATATGACCCGGAACAACCGAACCACACGGACATATACTATCTTCGAGCACGCCCCGTTTGTTTCAACACCCCTGATTTTCTTATTCCGGAGAAGTGGTGGAAAGTGACCGTGACCGAGAATGATTAGATTTTAACCATCAAGGAGAGGGTTTTCTTAGGAGCAAACCAATGAAAATTATAACCAGATTGTGCTTTTTGTCTTTCGTGATATTGTCAGTGTGTGGATACAGCCTCTCCGGATTCGCCGGGGATACCATTGAAATCACCTCTGGATCCGCCATAAAGATCACCGCATCCGACGCGGGACTTAAATCCTTTAAAAACAAACCCCTGGTTTTTATACTCCATAAAGAAGGGGAAGGGTTTTCCGGTTATAACCGTCTCACCGTTATAACGCCCGCGTCCATGTTCCAAGGGGGAGGAACCCCGGAAATATTGTGTCAATTCCCGGACAAAACGCCGGTCGGGGCCTGTGAAATATGGTTGATACCATTGAGTGGACGGGGGTTTTTAAAACCGATGTCCATTTATGACGACGTTATGGTGAAAGCGCCCGAAATAACGGACGTGCTTCGATGTCCCGGACCGGAAGATAAGGATATCTATTTCCTGAAAGGGCGTTTCTTCGGCGTCAATCCCGGGATTTCAGCTTTTTTTGACCAGGACGGCATCACTCGATCCATTCAGTGCGCCTATGTACGCCCATTGCCCTATCCCGACGCGCTCGGAAGGCCGGATGCCGGTTGCATGGACCCGTTTGCCGGCAACAGCCAAGTGAAAGTGATGCCGGATGAAGCGCTTCCCGTTGATGTGGATTTATGGATGGAACTGAAAAGCGGCGCCGGAAAAACCACGGTTCAATTAAAACGGAAATTGAAAAGCGATGTTATGCTGAAGCTACAGGTGGAACCGTCCGACCTGGGGAGCAGTTTTCCCGAACCGGGCGAATATCTGATCGCGCTGGGACAACCCTTTGAAATATCCGCCCTGCCGGTCCACGACGACCAGCAAAATGGGTATTTCAACGGTTGGCGGCTTGAGGGGAACGGCGCCATCATGGAGGCGCCTGATGGAACCGCGTTTGTGACGTTAGAGGGGGACGGTACGGTGACGGCCGCCTTTTCATTGCAGCCCGAAATCACCCTTCAAGCCGACCCCCTTGACGGTGGAACCGTCCAAAGCGAACTCACGGGCGACACTGCCCCCACATTGAATAAAGCCTTTGGAATCAGTGCCGCCCCCGCGGAAGGATTCCGGTTCAGTCACTGGGAAACGGATGCCCACATCCGCATAAACAACTCTTCTGAGGCTGACACGCGTTTTTGGCTGACGAATCCCCGCAATGCCGTTGTCACAGCCCATTTTGTTCCCAATACCGAAGAAGTGTTCTTCAAAGGGTTGCAAACGGTCGCGGCCTGCACCGTCACGGACGAGACATCAGGCGAAACGCTGTCCACGGCCTGGCTGTCCTGGGGGGAAGCATCGTGTATGGGTACCCCGCCGGACCAAATGACCTACCATATTTACATGGGGCCCAGCGAAGATACCAACGATCTGTGCCGTCCGGAAAATCTGCTTATGAGCGTCACGGGCGCCACATCCGCGCTCATCCCCATACCCGAAGAAACCAGCACCCACTATTTCCTGGTTCAGGCGGAAGCGCAAAACGGCGCCGTAAGCACGCCCCTGCCCTCCCTTCCGGCAAAACAATCACAGTTGACCCTTCGCCGGACCCCGAAAATCCTGACGGACATTGTTTCAACCCCCATCGAATATTCCTACAGCAAAATGACCTTTGACGGCGACTATTCCGACCGGTTTGAAACGGATGATTTCCTGATCTATGGGGACATGGATACGGCAAAGCTTCGCCTGGGGAAAATTACCGTTGTCTATACCGACGGCAGCCTGACCATTCTGGTAGTGGAGGAAGCTTCTCTTGACCAGGTTATCAGCGATGGAGAATTGAATTTAACGGTTTCATGGCCCGTCCTGGATGACCTGTCGGATGAAAACCTTCCATTTCACGGCGCCCTCTATCCCGGCATAGACTTCCGATACGGCATCCGTTTTGAGCCCAGGCTGATGATCAGTGGGCAATACGACGCCGAAGGCTTGCTGGCCCTCAAAACCCGTTTGACGGGACCCTTGAATATCAAAGGTGAACTCGAATTTGCCCTGGATCAACCCCTTGAAAACTCGGGCAACTACCTGATGCCCCTTACCACCCGTTACAGCGCCTTTGACCTTTTGTCGGGGACGTTGCCGATCCATGAAACCAACGGATTCACATTGTACGGAGGGATTACCTTTTCAGCCAAAGAACCACTCCACATGACAGCCCCCATTGACCTTGAAACCGAAATGTCCTCCACCACCAGCTGGTCCAGGAACAATGGGTGGCAATTTTCAGGCGACTCGACCTCTCCAATGCATACGCTCACCTGCCGCATGGACAACATCAATGACGCCACATGGGACTTTTACCTGAACCCCGAATTCACGGCGGGCATGTTCACAAAACAGTTCCTTCTGAAAAACTCGATCATACAGTTTTCCGTTCAAATGGAACCGGAGCAGGGGTCCCTTAAGGAATTTGAACGCTTTGACGTTTACCATGCCCATTCAATGCGCTCAAAATCATGGTTTCAACCTTTCACGAACAATTCCGGAACCAGCGGTTTCCATTACGAAAGGCCTTTTCCAGGTGAACGGATTTTTTCGCTTCCCGAAATATACGCCTTCGGTGACGAAGACGTCATTGTATCCCACGAATGCAAATTTTCCCCCTATCTGATGGACGGCATCAACAACCTCATTTGCGACGGCACGGACTGCGATTTTTCCTGGAGTGTGGCGCCGCCCGAATATCAGAATGATATGACGGTTTACCCCCCTTACTATAATAACCTCGAAAAGTACTGGGTACAGGAGGTTGTCTTTGTTCCCAGAAGACTCCGAACCTATACCCTTACCGTCAAAGTCAAGGGGAACGGTTTCCTGGGGGATTTAGGAATTCGGGAGGAGTCGGTAACCGTCAAAGCAATACTGCCGCCCACGCCGTAAAGGCCTCGGCGAATCAGTCTCTACCCATGAAGGCATTTGAAAAAAGGACTGAAGGCCTGCCCGAAACCCAGTTTCTGGATATTGGCGAAGTCCACACGGTGGATTTTAAACCGGGCAAGGGGGTTTTCGAAGCCAAACGCTGTGATAACTGTGGAGAAGTCACATTTGTCAACAAGCTCCGAATGGGGACTGATGGAAAGGTTGTTTGTATTTCCTGTTCCAAATATGGTGAGTAGCCAAAAAAGAGAAGATGAAGGCCCGATGGATTAAACAGATGTTCGCGGTGGTGTTGCTGGCAGTTGCCGTCAAGCTCTTGTGGAAGCTTTTCCCATGACAGTACATCTTCCAAACCTGACGCAGTCCCAAGTATGGCGGAAAATTCCGGTTGACAATAATAAGCCTGCTATTTATCCTTTCCCCATTCTCATCAAGACCATCGGAGTTGACGAAAGAAATGATTGCCATTGAAAACGGGCTGTTTTTACCTGAGGATTTGCCCGGCTCTCCTGAAATCCTGGCCACACTCCTTCATTTTGGGTTGAAAGAAGACCGCCTCACCTTCGCCCCCGCATCGGGAGGCGTCGTGGCCTTTTCACTGGATCATGGGATTTTGTGGTTTCCAAAAACCATCATGGATCTTTTGGGCGTACAAATGATCAGATCCCGAGGCGTGGAGAAAACTTTGCAATACCTCGGGGAACTGGCGGGCGCCCGTGCCGGATGGGCGGTGGGCTGGTCCGCCGGAGGTGCGGCAGCAGCCCTGGCCGCCCTCGCCGAAATCAGTACCGGCCTATGGATACCCATCGCCGCAGGGACGTTTATCGGATCGCAAATCGGGACAATTGCCATGAAACGGCTGGGATTTCGGGGGCCTCCGAAAGAATTGGCGGCATACCCCCTCCTGATGGTCGATCATGTGGAACTGCTGTCGCCTTCTTATCTGGTTCAGGCCTATGAACAAACCATGAACCTGTTAAGCAAATCGAGCGGGCGACTGATCGGCAATAAAAGCGAAGCCAAAAACTCCTCGGTCATGACAGTCGTCAAGCGTTTTAAAGCGTCAACGGAAGAGATGAAAGAATTGAAGAAAAAAATGCAGGGACAGAAAGAGCCAAAGAAAAGCATCGGCAGCGTCTTAGGGGGCGTTGTGGGGGGCGCCGTTGATCTTTTGAAGGGGACGCATTCCATTTTCGATCTCCTGGATACGGAAGCCGAAACCTTTGTTTTTGATGATCCAACCCATTATGAAGCGTTGGCTGAATCGCTGAAGCAGCACGGCGTCAACATCGTCAAGAAGTAGAAGATTCTGGGGAATTATGGGTCAGGTCAAACACCCGGAACCCCTGATTTCCGACACAGTAAATCACATGCCGAGATACCTTTGCTTCAGGATATTCCTGATTCAACCCTTCCACATAGCCGGCAATCTGCGTTGTGTCTTCCTCCCGCGGTTCAAAATCATCGATGGCGGTTTTGAATTTTTTGAATTCCGTGTTACTGAAATATTTAAATTCAATCACCATGCGAACCCCGGCAAAACACTCACTGTATTTGCCCACAAATTCCAGATCCGTGCGGCCTTTTGGGTAGGAGCGCTCCACATTCCATACGAACCACTTGGATAGGTAGCGGCTGCACAGTTCATAGAAGGTGGTACGATAGAAATTTTCATTGACCTGTTGAAAGACCGCCTCGGGGAGCTGAGAAACGTATTCTTTCCAGTATCCCGCAAACAGGACCTGCAAATCGAGATCATTGACAAAGTTCTGCATGATCTCTCTGTAGCGGGTGGATACATCAATATGGTGCAGTTCATTAAAATATTCCACAAATATCCGGCGCATATTCAGATTGGGAAGGGTAAGGCTGAATTCGTCTTTCCTGGTCAACATGCCCAGGTAAAAAAAGGAGATGGGGAAAAAGCTCTTTTCAAAAAACCGGCTCATATTGAATTTGGAGATCAAATAGATTTTGTCGAATCCAATGCTTCCCTCAAGGAGAAGCTGATCCACAAATTCTTTGGTGTTTTCCGGATTTGAACCGGTGATGCGCCGCACCCGCATCAAATCGGTTTTGAGATTCAGGTCGGTCAGATATTCCGGATATTCGCCGTATCTCGTGAAGTAGTTGAGAAAATAGATCAATATGGTGGAATTGTACACGGGTTCTCCATCCGGATGGATAAAGTGATACCCGTTGTAGTTGCTTTTGATGACCGCGTCGGTTTCGGGCCGGGTGGCCGGATCGAATTGATAATCCTGATAAATTTCATTCAGCAGATAATCCACCTCGGTCTGGGTAAACCCTAACATGTTCTCAAAATCCGGCTCCAGGGTGATGAAATTGGCAATATTGAACCCGGACGCCAGTTCATCGATGGTGACGGGCAGCACGCCCGTGATGAACACATTGTGAACGGCCCCGGTCTTTCGGCCTTCCTTCAAGAGTTTGAAAAAAGTCTTCAAAAATCCCTCATCCGCCATGAGCTGCCTGTAGAGCTGATCCTTGTGGCCGGTGATGAGCTGATTGGCGAAGTTGTCGTATTCATCGATGATAATGTAAAGCTCCGGCAGGTGTTCACGAGCGATACATTTTAAAACCTTCTTGAGATTATCGGTCGCGCTCTTTTCCCGATTGAGGGTTACCGCATCCTTAAACAGGTTTCTGTTCAGATGCACAAGATTTTCCAGTTCCAGGTTAACCGTGCTGTCAAAGCTTTCCTCCATGACGGCCATTTCACCGGTTTCTACAGTGGAAAAATCCAGGTGAAGCACGAAAAAGGAATTGTGCAGCGGCGTCGGGTTCCGGCCGATCCAGGTATGTCCGAAGAGTTCATCAAATTTGTTCTTAAAAAGAACGCTGTAATAGCTCTCCAGCATGGTGCACAAGAGTGACTTCCCGAACCGTCTTGGCCGCAGAAATACCGGGTTCTTCACGGATTCCAGTTTGGCAAGGTACGCTGTCTTGTCCACAAAATAGCCGTTTTCGCGGACAATAGCCTGATAATTGGCCTCGGCGTAAAGAATTCTTTTTTTCATGTTTTTCATGACGGAAAACCTTGGAATCAGGGCAATATCATAACGGTGCAGACGCATGAATGGCGCCATGGAGAACAAAACCCGCTACAGAGGTCTCTTTTCCGTAATACTGGGCTTCGAAGGGATAGATCCTGAATTCCACGGGTCCCGGAATGTTTGCGAACCCATCGACGGGAAGATTGAATTCAAGCACCGCATCTTCCGTATGCCAACTGTCAAAATGCTCCGAAACGAACAGCTCGTGCCCCACTTCGAAACCATTGATACTGGAAAACACCGCATAGCGATGCCCCCCGTGGTTGTCATAACGTCGAACCGTCAGCTGAACCGGAGCGCCTGAAAGGTCTAAAGCGTATCCCGCTTCAGGCTCCAGACGGACTGAGGCGTACTGGTTCGTGGCGACAGCCTCGGCCAGAGTAGAAAGATCAGCCCCATTGTTAATGAAATATGCGAAAACGCCATCTCTATTCGAGGCCATGGCGCCGGACCCCAGGGTCCATCCTGCATAGGAGATACCTGGCGCGACATTTTTTGACAGGGTCCATGGGGTATGATTCGCCGGCGCCACCCCCGTAAAATCCGATTTCAAGAAATCATTCGACGCCACACTACATGATTCTATCACCACCTGGAATAATTCCCGGTCCGTTGCCCCGGCATTGTCGACAACCTCAAGTTCAAAACCATAAGTTCCCACCGGCAGGACAACAATCGCGGTCGAACCGGTTGCAATTTCAGATCCTGAGACATACCAGGCATAATGGACGAGGGTACCGTCCAGATCCCGGGATCGCGTCCCATCCAGGCTCACGGGTTCCTCGCCGTCGCCATCGGTATCGATTGCGACAATATCCTCCGGCGGCCTGGCTTTGGGGGCCAGATTTGAAGGGGCATTGTCCGTCATCCAGTCCGTCAAAGCCTGATATTTGGGGGCCGTTCCGGTTTCCTGAGTGATAGACTCCAAAACGCCCCATGAACCCCATTTGGAGGGCTCGGAAATAAACGAAAAGTTGCTAAAGAGCGCAACGCCCGCATCATTGAGGGCGTCCAGATATTCCACATAAAGATCACCCATGCCGGAATCGCGGTTGGCGGCAATGAGCTTATCCGTCAGAGCCTGATGGTTTTCGTTGCCCAATGTGCCCACCAGGTGCTGTCCGCCCTCATAAGTTACCAGCCATAAATCATGGGCATCCGCCTGCTGCTTCTGAGCCGCGATATCGACGTAAACCTCTTCCCGAAGATGAGAAGCGGCCCGGGCAAGGATTTCCGGAACGATAATGACGTCCACCACCCCTTCCGCCACCAAGTCATCAGCCACGCCACCGCCAAAATACGGGGCAACCGCCAGAATATCAGGCGCCACGGCAAAGGGGTTTATGGACAAATCCAGAAGCGCTTCCATCCGGGCGGTGGTAATGGCCGTACCATGGGACTGAGTTGCCATGACCTTTACCAGACGGTCGGCGCTTTCGGTCCCAAAAATGATTTCAAAAATCCGCCAGATCCGTGCGGAACGGTAAGCCACATATTTCTGCCCCGCCTGCCATCGGTCGCTGTCGAGCCCCATGGCAACCCCCTGGTCCTGAACCCAGTCTGTCTGGCCAATGCCGTCCCCGCCAAAAGGATACGCCGTATTCCAGGTTTCATTGGAATATTCCACATAAATTTTGAGCCCCTGTAAGACCGTGTTTTTCAACATCCGCGCGGTCTCTTCCACAAACCCGTCATCAGCCATATGAGGGATACAAATCCACAGATCTTTATTCAGGTCATTGGCCAACTGAATCATAACCTCCAGAGCCACCCCCGATTCCCGGCACTGGGTATTATGATCCGGCCGGGTTCTGTCGCTCCACGATCGAACCGGGGATGCGTTGGTCCTCCCCCAGTCCATAAACCGCAACAGACTGAAATCAGATAATTTTGTCTTGTAGTCGGGATAAAAAGGATCGGAAAGGGACGCGGCATCGAAACCGGGGGTAATCATCCTGAAATTCCGAAGGTAATCACTTGCGTCCGTGGATTGAATTTGGATCCAGATGGTCCCCTGCCCGTCATCATCCAACACCACCGCCACGGGTACTGTTTTTTCCCCCGGCGTATTCGCCGCAACCGCCTGATACCCCGCGCCGCTGCCGCCAACCATAAAAGACCCCCGACCTTCAAAATACAGGGCATAGGTCCCGCCCTTTAAGACGGTCACAATCGTGTGAACAATCTGGGAGGGACCGCCATCGGTCGGGGTAAAGGGGATCTGGGTAGGCCATCCGAATTCATCCCTTGGGATATAGACTTCTTTTTCACTGTCCCAAGGGCCCGAGCCATCAGCATTCCGGGTGACCCAGTCCCGGGATTTTTTGAACACATCCACAAAAACATGGTCCGGCATCCAGTCTTCGACGCTGTTCAGGTTCATCCCCACCCTTAAGCCGTCGGCAAATGTGGGAAGAACAAAGCCGGCGAGGAAAATCAGCGTCAAACAACCCATCCAGGAAAGGATTACATAAGGACGAATCAACGTCTTCTGAAAATTACTTTTCATGAGACTACCTCCAAACTCCGGGTTGATCGTAACGCCAAGTGCCGTCCAGCGCACCCGAACCACGCGATAAACATTTGAAACAACAAAAAGATCATACATACTCTAAAAAATAAGGTTATTGCTTTTCTTTGTCAACGTTTTAATCCCTTGGAAGCGTAACCCTGGAAACCCACGACCCTGGAAAAAAAGATCCAAACAATTGGAAAAAGTTACAGAATGCTTTTCCATTTGTCTTTTTTTCCAACAATTGCCATTATGGATGCCTCAACGTAACTGTTCACGGTTTACAGTTGTCGGTTAACGGTTAAAAAAATAGAAATCACAGGAAAATTATGAGATTCACCTTTGTAGTGATCGGCAAAATGGCACTTTGGCTGGTGTTGTCGGGAATGACCGCATGGGGGATACTGGCCATCTATTTCTCTTCTTTGCCGGAACCGGTCAGACCCATCCTATCCGCATTCTTTGCCCTCTGCCAGTTGGCAATTCTGCTTTTCCTGCATCCAAGGAGTTTGGCATATGCGATCTTTTCCGGACTCTTTGCCATCGTCCTCCTGGGTTGGCTTTCCATGAAACCCTCCAACAACAGGGACTGGCAGGCGGATGTGGCGTGCCTCCCATATGCCGAGATTGATGGGAATCGGGTAACGGTTCATAACATCCGCAATTGCGACTACCGCACCGAAACCGATTATACGGTCCGCTATTACGACAAGACTTTCGACATTTCTAAACTTAAGTATATTGACCTCTACCTGGTGAACTGGGGGATCAAATATATTTCCCACACCATGATCAGCTTTGGTTTTCAGGGCGACGATTATTTGTGCATCTCCATCGAAACCCGGAAAGAAAAGGGGGAAGGCTACTCGACCATCAAAGGGTTCTTCCGGCAATATGAATTGATATATGTGGTGGCGGATGAACGGGACCTGGTACGTCTTCGCACCCATTATCGAGAAGGGGAAATCGTTTACCTATATCGCATTGAGGGATCAAACCAGGTTTTTCGCGACATATTCTTCAATTACTTGCATTATATCAATCGACTGAAAGCCCATCCTGAATGGTACAATGCCCTCACCGGCAACTGCACCACGCAGATTCGCGGTCACACTCGTCCTTACACCGGAAAAACCAAATGGGACCGGCGCATTCTGCTCAACGGCAGCGTGGATGAACTCGCCTATGAGAATGGTTTGCTGAATCAATCCCTCCCATTTGAGGCGCTGAAACAAAAAAGCATGATCAATAATCGGGCCAAGGCAGCAGATGCAACGGCCGACTTTTCAAAGAAGATTCGAAAGGGCTTGCCCGGCATGTGAGCCATAGATGAATTGGGCAAGATGATTGAATCAGAAATGCAGCGATGCATCACGAAAAATCCGACTGGGAATGCCGTCAATAATTTCTGGGAGTTGTTCAGGCTTGATGCCCATTGCCCCCAACCGCGTTCCCAATTCATTGGCGTTCAGTCTTTCCAATTCCTGCCCGGCCAGAAATTGCGACATGATCAAATCGGCCAGATACACCACGTAACATAAACGGGGGTCAACGGTGGCCGCCTCCGGGCTGTGGTGGTATCGGATCACATCGATCAGATTATCCGGCAGAGACCACTCTTTTCCCAACCGGGCGCCCAGCCGGGCATGATCAACGCCGAATTCTTCTCGTTCCACGTCGATCAGGTTCACGCCGTCCTCCCGGATGCGTCGATAAAAAAACGGGTATGCGGATGCCATGTTTTGATCCAGCACAACCTTTCCGATGTCGTGAAGTAGACCCGCCGTATAAGCGATATCCGAGGGAACCCCGCCAACGAAGTCTGCCAACATCTCGGAAACCAGTGCGGTTCCCAGGGCATGTTTATAAATACCCCCCTTGGACAGAGAATACCCCTTCTCGGTGGTCGGGAAGAAATCTTCCACGGAAGAAGAGATGATCAACTGTAAAAACTGCTTTTCTCCCAAAAAAACCAATGCCCTGTCCACGGCGTCAATTTCCCGCCCACTGCCGAGAAACGCCGAATTGCATAACCTGAGGACCTTAGCGCTTAAAACCTGGTCTTTCCGCAACTCTTCTGAAATGTCCTTCATGCTGACATTGACATCTCGTATCATCCGAATAATTTTCAGAACGATTTGAGGAATGGGACGGACCCGTTTAATGGCCGCCTCAATCTCCCTTTTTGTCGGTCGTTCAATGGGTTTTTCCAGAAACCCATTCCCCGGAGTATCCAAGGGTTCGATGTGACTTTCCAACGACCACAGGTTAAGGTTCAAACGGCAAGAAAAAAAACCGCCTGTTTCCCCTCTAATGACGCTGATCCCTTCCCTTTTCAATATCTGTTCAACAACCTCAACCGTATGGCCGCCGATATCAAGCGCTAGATCCGTGGAAGACAAAGGCCCCATAAGCGCCCCTCCGGCCATATGGGCTTCAAGTCTTTCCATCCGGGCACCGGCATCGCACAGGGACTGGATAAATAGTGGGAGACCCGTCCTGGCATATATTAAGGGCTCCCAGGTATCATGAATGTCGGGCGGCTCAGCCAGAAGCAAATGAATCAATCCGCCCACATGGGCATGGCGATCGCAAAGGGAGACCGCCACGCAGGTTCCCAGGATTGCTTCCAGAATTTCCGGTTTTTTACCGTCGATCCGGTATTGCCCGGAAGGTACATAATGTTTATTTAATTTTGGTTCAATTTCCATTTTAGGCCTGAGAAAATTTTCTAAAATAAAAGATTGATAATTTTAAGCGACCTCAGATAGTATTTCTGTTAAACTTTAATGCCCTCGAAACCGACATACTTGAATTTCACCTGTATACACCATCTGTTAGGATAGTGTCTATTTATTAATGATTTTTGGACATCGTATGGAAAGATTTTTTTTTACGGAATATGCCCCAAACATCAGCAAATTGAGGTAACCCCATGCGCACAAAATTCAATTCCCATGAAACCAACCGAATATGGCCGGGCGGTTTGAAATTATGTTCGGCACTTCTTTTATGGCTGGTTCTAATGAGTTGCGGTGCGGCCATCGGTACAAAAGATGTGGGCTTTCGAAAGGCCTATGAACAGATCAATACCAATGCACTGCTGAACGCACAATACAGCGCCACATCGAAAAATGTGCTTCAACGCTACAACATGGGCGAATTTTTCAGGGAAAATCCCCTGAAGTGCCTTAATGAACTTCACCGGAAAATCAATGAGGACAATCGGCGGGATCTCCTGTTCGCCCTGGCGGAACTGAATTATTTTACAGCAAAACACACTTTGAGAGATCTGGACGACACCCCGCTTCCTGAAAACAGGGCATATTACCTTAGTGCGGCCATCTATGCCTATTTTTACCTGTTCGATGAAACCCGGAACAAACCGGCAAATCCCTTTGATCGGCGTTATCGACTGGCATGCGATATCTACAACATCGCCCTTGCCGAGGCAATCACCGATAGCAAAGGGAACCTGGTATTTGACGCAGGCGCCCGGCAATTGCCCTTCGGAAGTATCGATTTGACCCTTGATGCCCGAAATTTTCCGGTAGCACCTGATCGTTTCGAAAAAGTCGTTGCCGCGGACCGGCTGGATATTTATGGTCTCAGCCGCCGAAACCGGGATGCGGGACTGGGGACGGCCTTTATCGCCGTAGGCAAAAAAACTGCCAAACTGCCCATCAAACGCAGCTCGCCCGGAACCCTGCTCATGAGAATTGAGGGTAATATTCAATCGCTTAAAAAGGGTTCGCTGCAAGGGAAACTGGAACTTTATGCCCCCTTTGATCGAACCCGCGTGGAAATTGACGGAAAATTCGTCCCCCTTGAAAGCGATCTCAGCGCCCAACTGGCCTACAACCTCAACCAGCCGGTCCTCTGGGACCTGGACATCGCGGCATTTTTCATGGGCAAGAGCCCCATTCCCACCGGCCTCTACTTTATCAAACCCTACAACCCCGCTCAAATCCCCGTCATATTTGTTCACGGAACCGCCAGCAGCCCGGTCTGGTGGGCGGAAATGGCCAATACCCTGATGGCGGACCCGATCCTCCGCTGGCGCTGCCAGTTCTGGTTTTATTTTTACGACAGCGGCAAAACCATCGGCCTCTCAGCCCATCAGTTTCGTGAGACCCTGACGCAAACGGTGACCAGGCTGGACCCCGAAGGCCGGAACAAGGCCCTTCAGGATATGGTGATCATCGGGCACAGCCAGGGAGGGCTCTTAACCAAGCTGACCGCCGTTGACACAGGGGACAGGATTGTCAGAAGCGTTACCGGAAAAGGATTGGCGGAGCTGGATCTGACGCCCGAACAGCGCCGACTGATCCGTGAAAGAGCGGTCTTTGCACCCTTGCCCTTTGTGCGCCGGGTGGTGTTCATTTCCACGCCCCACAGGGGGAGTTTTCTGGCCGGGGACTGGGTTCGCAACCTGGTCCGGAGGCTGGTGTCCCTGCCCGTGGATATCGTCAAGCAAACCGTAATTCTGGGCAAAGCCCTGGCCGCCGCCGAAGTGCCGGAGGAATGGCGTTTTACGGAAAACCGCACCAGCATTGACAGCATGAGCCCCAAGAATCCATCCCTGCTGGCCCTGGCGAACATCCCCCTGGCCCCGGGAGTCAAAGGCCATTCCATTATCGCGGTCCAGGGCAATGGAGACCCGACCCAAGGGGATGACGGGGTGGTGGCATATCAGAGCGCCCATGTGGACTATGTGGCATCCGAATTCATTGTGAAAAGCGGTCACTCCTGTCAGGGCCATCCCCTGACCATCGAGGAAGTGCGACGCATCCTGCTGCTACATCTGAAAGACATCGGGAAAGCTGATCCCAAACCGCCGCTTCAATAATCGAAAATCGGCTTTTTCCGTTGCCGTAAATTATCATTCCTGTATAATAATAGATTATGCCAACCCCAATCATCAGGATCCAAACCATGCCCCAAACAGAAGACATGGCAACCCGGTTCGAAGCGGCCCTGCTTTCCCTTGATCGACTGGGAGCCGGCGATCTGTTTATGGAAGCAAGCCACATCTGGTCACCAATGGAACTGGTAGAACACATGGTTGTCCCCACCCTGGAACGTATCGGAGAGGGTTGGAATGCCGGCCGAATCGCCCTGTCGCAGGTATACATGTCGGGCCGCATATGCGAAGAACTGGTGGAAAAAATCCTTCCCGCGGAAGCACCCGAGCGAAAACATCAACCGAAAATGGCCATCGCCGTGCTTCAAGACTATCACCTGCTGGGCAAACGGATTGTCCTGGCAACCCTGAGGGCATCCGGATACGACCTCAAAGATTATGGCCGAATGGATGTGGATGAACTGGTTGACCAAACGCTTCGGGATAACATCGAATTGCTGTTCATTTCGGCCCTGATGCTCCCCTCCGCCTTGCAGGTCAAAACAGTAAAGGAAAAACTGACGGGGGCGGTTCCACCGATAAAAATTGTGGTGGGCGGCGCACCCTTTCGCATGGACGACGCCCTTTGGAAAGAAGTGGGCGCCGATGCCATGTGCCGGGACGCATCCGATGCCGTTACCCTTATTGAAAATATTTTGGGAGTTCCCTCATGAACCACCAACCCCTTTCCTCCATGGACCGAGTCCTCACCGCCCTTTCCCACAAAGAACCGGATCAGGTTCCCTTTTTCCTGCTGCTCACCCTGCACGGGGCAAAAGAGCTGGGGCTTTCCATCAAAGGATATTTCTCTAAAGCGGAAAATGTCGTTGAAGGTCAGCTTCGCATGCAAAAAAAATACGGTCATGATTGCTTGTATCCTTTCTTTTATGCCCCCATTGAAGTGGAGGCCTTTGGGGGTGAAGTCATCTTTTTTGAAGATGGTCCCCCCAATTCAGGAACGCCTTTCATTCGTAATCCGGAAGAAATAATGCACCTTGCCCCCCCTGCCGTCTATGAATCCCCATGTTTGCTGCAAGTATTAAAAACCATTGAACTGCTGAAGACGACATCCGGCGACCAAATCCCCATTATCGGGGTGGTCATGAGTCCCTTCTCACTGCCCGTAATGCAGATGGGGTTTGACCGCTACATCGAACTCATGTACGAAAGGCGCGATCTTTTTGAACACCTGATGAAAATCAATGAAGCTTTCTGCGTTGATTGGGCCAACGCGCAATTGAGCGCTGGAGCAACGGCCATCTGCTATTTCGATCCCGTCTCTTCTTCCAGTATCACGCCCCCAAATATGTATTTAGAGACCGGATTTCAGGTGGCCAAAAAAACCCTCGCACAAATAAACGGCCCCACGGCCACCCATTTTGCCTCGGAGCGCTGTCTGCCCATCATCGACCATGTGGCCCAAACCGGCACCGCCATTGTGGGTATCAGCGTGCTTGAGGATCTGGGTGAAATCAAAGCCGCCTGCCAAAAGAACAACCTGACGGTGCTGGGAAACCTGAACGGCATCGAGATGCGCCGGTGGACCCCGGAGCAGGCGGAAACAGTCGTGAAAGAGGCCATAAAAAAAGCGGGACCCGGAGGCGGCTTCATCCTCTCAGACAACCATGGGGAAATCCCCTGGCAGATTCCCCATGAAGTTCTGATGGCCATATCCGAAGCGGTTCGCCGATGGGGCCGGTATCCGCTCGATTGGGTTTAAGCCCTTATGGCCGATAAATCTTTCCCTCAAACCCCATTGCCCAACGACAACCAGCGACTGGCCGAGTATGCCATGGTCTTCGATATGCTGGGGCAACTGACCGGCATCACGGATGAAGAGGCTGCCATCCAAAAAATCATGGAACTCTTCTCCATGCTTTTTGCACCCCGGAGTCTGATCTACCTTCCCATAAGGGACGGAAAGCCTGAAAAAATCAAAACCAGCCCCCCTTCCCTTTCCGTCAGTAATGAGCGATTAAAACGACTGCACGGTTTCCCCGGAAATGCCGGTTGGACCGATTTGGAAAAAGGGTTTGCACTGGCCATTCAACATTCCGGCCGGACCCTTGGCGTACTGGAATTGGATGGGCTCCTGTTCGCGAACCACAAACGCCATTACCAGAATCTCGCCCTGTCCACCGCTCCGGTACTCGCCCTGGTGATTGCCAACGCTCGAAATTTTCAGAAACTGGAGCGGGCAAACCAAAGCATCAAAATCGAAAGGGACAGAGCCCAAAAATACCTGGACACGGCAAGCGTCATGTTGATCGCCTTTGACCGGAAGGGTCTGTTAACCCTCATCAATCAAAGGGGCTGCGAAGTCATGGGTTACGAAGAAAATGAAATCATCGGCCGAAACTGGTTTGAAACCTTCGTTCCCGACAATATTCGCCCTGATACCATCAAAGCCTTTGAAAACCTGATCGCCGGAAACATCGATCCGGAAGAATACCATGAAAACCCGGTTGTTGCCCATGACGGCAAAGAAAAAATCATCGCCTGGCACAATACCATTCTTACGGATGCATCCGGAAACATTACCGGCGTCCTCAGCTCAGGACAGGATATCACCGCCAAACGCCTGGCGGCAGCGGAGCGGGAAAGGCTGATCGCGGAACTTCAGGAAGCCTTATCCAAAGTCAAGACCTTAAGCGGTTTGATCCCCATATGTGCATCCTGCAAAAAAATCCGTGACGACCGCGGGTACTGGAATCAAGTTGAGGCCTACATCGGAAAGCACTCTGATGCCAAATTCAGCCACGGCATCTGCCCTGATTGCGCCAAAAAACTCTATCCGGAACTTTTTGAAGAAGAAGGCGCCGAGGAGCACTTCTTCCCCAAGACACCTGAAAATCATTAAACCGGGCATAAACAACCCGTGAAGAAAGATAAGAAATATTACCGAGAAGGATACTGAACACGGATCAATAAATGCTTCGAATGGCCTGAGAAAACGGAAAGTGAAAGTTAAAATTATAGTGAACCATTTGAAAAACAATCATGAAAAGAGCGAATCTGTATGGACCCGGCTATATGGCTTCGGCCACCGGATGTTTTTTCTTCCCCTTTTCATGCTGTCGTTGGTGTTGAGCCTTTCCGGAATGCCGCAAGAAGCCGTGGCACAGTCCATCTCTGACAACGCGGCCATGAAAAAGATCCTTGAACCCTGGAAAGGGGATCTGAACGGCATGATAGAGCGTCGTTTCATCCGCGTGCTGGTCGCTTACAACAAAACTGATTTCTTCCTGGACGGCGCCGATAATCGCGGTTTTACCTATGAGATTTTTCAAAAATTTGAGAAATTCCTGTACAAAAAACTCATAAAAAAGGGCTCTACCCAAAAACATCTCCGAATCAACATCGTATACTTGCCGGTATCACGGAACCAGCTGCTTCCCTACCTGAACAAGGGCCTTGGGGACATTGCCGCCGGCAACCTGACCATTACCCCAAAGCGCCTCAAAAAAGCGGACTTTGCAACGCCTTATTACACCAACGCCCGGGAGTTGGTGGTGACCGGCCCGAGCGCCCCACCCATCAACAGTGTGGAGGACCTATCGGGAAAAACGGTGTACGTGCGCAAATCCTCCAGCTATTTCGAGACCCTGACCCGACTCAATCAGAAATTCGCCGGCAGCGGCAAGGCCCCGGTAAAAATCAACCCGGCCAACGAAAATCTGGAGACCGAGGACATCCTGGAGATGGTTAACGCCAACCTGATCCCCATAACGGTGGCGGATAATTATCTGGCTGATTTTTGGTCCGGGATTTTCAAGGAAATCAACGTACATCAAAACGTGGTCCTCAAAAGCGGACAGCAAATCGCCTGGGCGGTTCGAAAAAACAGCCCTCAGTTAAAGGAAGTCCTGGATCGGTTCGTAAAGGAAGTCAAGATCGGGACGCTCCTGGGCAACATCATCGCAAACCGCTACTACGAAAACACCAAATGGGCACGGAACGCCCTGAGCCCCGAGGACATCGAGCGCTTCAACCAGACCATTGATCTATTCCGCAAATATGCCGGGAAGTACGGTTTTGACTATACGATGGTGACCGCCCTGGGCTACCAGGAGTCGCGCCTGGACCAGAGCGTACGCAGCGACCGCGGCGCCGTCGGGGTAATGCAGATACTGCCCAAAACAGCCGCCGGAGATCCCATCAACATCACCAACATCCATAAGCTGGACCGCAATATCCACGCGGGGATCAAATACCTCCATTTCTTGTACAACCGCTACTACAAGAAGGCGCCCATGAACCCATTAAACAAAATGCTTTTCACCTTTGCCGCTTACAACGCCGGTCCGGCCCGGGTAACGGCGTTACGCGAGCAAACAAAAAAGATGGGCCTGAACCCCAACCTGTGGTTCGGCAATGTGGAAGTGGCCACCGCCAGGGTCATTGGCCGGGAGACGGTGCAGTACGTGAGCAACATCTTCAAGTACTACATTGTCTACAAACAGATGGAGGCAACAATGGATAAACGGGAGCAACTCAAAAAGCGTTAGCATTCATTAATGCCACGACACCAAAAAAGGAAGGTCAAAATTGATGAGAGTCCCTAACCGCTGCAGATTCAACCCTTCACTGGCCGCGTCCGTGCCAAGGAGCAAACGGAGTTCGCTTCTTCCCACCTTCTGCTTTATTTCATCCCGTGACGTCCGCTTGAATTCTCCATTTCGTATAATCCCTGAGTTTCCACCGCCCGCATAGATCCCGATGGCCTCCCCCTCAAAATCATAGGCGTCATTGAGATACGGCGGCAAAGGAACGGCATCTTCCGGGTCTTCGCCAAATAGCCTTACCTTGACCGGTTTAAGATAGGGTTCCCCGGTAGCCGGGTCTATGGTTTGCTCCAGAAATGCTTGGGTTTTCCGGATGCGTCGGTTATGAGCTTTTCCCATTCGTTAAGGGTAACGGTCTAGGGCGCAAATATGTCTTGCACCCCGTATAATGAACCGTGGGAATTTAGCCTTCTATTGAAGGCGCTTATTAAATCATTTCTATATTTGACTTGCTTTGATTTGGGAAGTTCCTTGGCGAAAAAGATATCACCATGGGCGGGATTGCATTTCAATGCCGTATCCAACACACAAAAAATCCGTTCTCCCGTTTCATCAACGACAGCCCTTATGGATGAACACTCCACCAGTGCATATCCGGCTATGGATCGGTCTTCCTTGGTGAGAAGTTTTTGGGAACTATGAGTGAGTTTTATGGGATCGGTAAGGGCCTTACGTTCAATGGAAGCGCCCCTCTCCGTCAATTCAATGCGCTGAAAGGCGGCTGTTTTTAGTTGAATATCCCCTGTCTCGATGTGATGGGGATGAACAATGATTCGGATAATGTCCTCACCATCTTCGACAAAACCGCACGAAAACTCACTTTGAGATACCTGTTCATCATCAACAGACTTAGTCATCGTCCAAGGGAAATTCAGCCACTATCTTAGATACAATGCCGATTGCCTCTTCCATTTCTTCGTGTGAATCCACCGACACATCATCAATGAATGCTTCGTTGCCTTGGAGGTCGCAACCATAACCGAACATGATGCCATCACCTGTAAACTCCAATTCAACATATGCACCTTGATATCGCCAGTAGAGGCCAACCTCACCATCCGCCGCAACCATTGGGGTGGGTTGCGTTAGGTCATAAGGAAAACGGGAAAGAAATAAAACGGCGTTTTCAACGGCAAGCTCGGGTGGCGCGACACTGTTTGCACCGTTCCAACCTTCTTCCAGGTGCAGATATCCTCGCAGTTCGTTCTCTACGGTTTTTTTTCTGAAATAGGGCGCGAACTCCTCAACAATTGAAGGCCTGGATTCGCTCTTGGCTGAAATTTGCTTGTTTGGAAAAAAGCAGTCATCGTCGGCACGATCCGTGTCAAGTAAAGCATCCGAAGCGCTCGCCCGGGTGATATCATCATATGCTGTATCAAATTCTGAGGTTTGGTTGCTAATGTAACCGATGCCGTAAGCGTAGCTCCCCCCCTGAGTGGTCAAGGGCCACAAATTCTGTTTCCAGTCTTCTATGGTGCGAAGACGGGCGAATTCGGCGAATCTATCCTCATAACTTTCCGTGTTTTCCGACAATCGTGCCATGGTTTCCTCCTAAGCCTCCGGCAAAAGCTTGCAAAAGCTCAGGCATTGATCCAAGTCATAGCCTATATTATCTATGATTTCAGATACTTTTTGATATGATTTCACAACATGGGTTGAGGCGATACCATGATGGAAATTCCCTGAAATACTCAGAACATCATCCTCTCGCGATTTGTCCGATCTCAAAGAAGCCTGATCTAAACCTATGTTATAGATTGCGGAGTCCAATTCGTACCTGAGCTTTATGGATACTGAACGTACTCCGCCGCAGAAGTCGGCCCAGGCCCCCTTATTTAACAGATTGCTCACAAAATAACGGGTTAGTGCTTCCCTGTCATCAAATTTGAGATGCCCTCTTGGATTTATGCCAACGGCTTTGTAATTCACATGAGCGTGGAGCGTTCGACATACCTTTTGGCGACATCGGATATATTCATGTCAAAATGATTATTGACGAATTCCGGTGTAAAAAATATCAGTTTGTTAAGCTCCGCTGTAATTCGCATACCATTCTGATATTCCACCTGGGAAACGGGATAGGCGCACAACGGCGGCTTGCTAACAACCCATTCTTTCGGAACTATGCCATTAAACTTCAGGAAATCCGGATTCAGAATCGTCGGATTGTGGTTTTCCGCAACGATTACAATTGAAAGCTCTGTAAACTCTAACCGTTTTTTCATGGTTGATGCCTCAAAAATCTCATCTTTGAAAAAAAATCCCCTAAAATATATGACTGAGGCGTTTACCGTTCAAGAAATTTCCAGACCAAAGTTCCGAATACCACGTTTCCGGCAAATTTTTCAACCCATAATTGATGGTCTCTATGATTCTCCTCTGGAATTGAACATTGACCATTTCATACTACATTGATGCCGCTCTTACAAATCATATCTATATGATCTTTATTTCAAACAAGAGAATCAGAGTATTCATGGATTACTTCATCCATGCTCCTCCTGAAAAGGATTGCCGTTACACTTTTTGCCCTCGCAAACCACACCATCACACTTCTCGATCTGTCCTGAACCTCCGGAGGGAGGACAAAACGCGGACCTCCGACCTCCTCCGACCTCCGACCCCTGACCTCCGTTCAGCGGGCATTCCATGTTTTCACACGCGCACCCGCCACCGGTCCTGGCTTTTTTGACGTACCGCCACACCAGATAGCCGGCCGCCACACTCACGATCAAAACAACAACGATTGCATCCATAACCTGATCCTTACGGATTATCCCCCGCAAAAGGCATAACCCAGGCACTGCAAGTTGATATGAACCACCTTCGCTTATTATCTCCCTGATCCGGAAAAGGTGTCAAGGAGGTTTGTGTACGAAATAAACCCAATCATTACCAACCTGTAATCTTCAGGAAAGAATACGGTAAGGCTGGGGGTTTATCTTGACATCGAACTTCGGCCGGCAAAACTAAATGGCCGACCATTTATTTGTAAATGAAAAAAATGGAGGGATCATGAACATTCAAGCAGGAGAACAAAGAAGGCAGAGACCCACGGAGGATTTTCATTTCCCCTCAAACGCCGCAAATGCCAACCCCAGGCCCACGGGACCCCAGTTTACCAGCATCCAGACCATTAACGAGTCGGTGCAACGGGCATCCGCCTGGGTACGACCCCTGGAAAATGAAATCAGTCGGGTGATCGTTGGACAAAAGGTTCTGATCGAGCGGCTGCTGGTGGGCATTCTTTCAAACAGCCACATCCTTCTGGAAGGGGTTCCGGGCCTGGCCAAAACCCTCACCCTCAACACCCTGGCATCGGCCATCCAAACAGGTTTCAGACGCATCCAGTTTACCCCGGACATGTTGCCGGCGGATATCATCGGCACGGAGATCTATAATCCCAGGGATGTCTCTTTCGTGGTAAAGCAGGGCCCTGTTTTTTCCAACCTGATCCTGGCCGACGAAATCAACCGGGCCCCGGCAAAGGTCCAAAGCGCCTTGCTGCAAGCCATGCAGGAACGCCAGGTCACCATCGGTGAACAGACCTACAGCCTGCCCGATCCCTTTATGGTGATGGCCACCCAGAACCCCATCGAACAGGAAGGCACCTATCCCCTGCCGGAAGCCCAGGTGGACCGGTTCATGCTCAAGGTCGTGATCTCCTACCCCTCGGTTTCCGAGGAACGGATCATTTTAGACGCGGTTGATGCCACAGAGCCCTCTCTCAAGGTCAATCCCGTGGTTCGGGAGGAAGATATCATAAAATCGAGACAGGTGGTCAACACCATCTACATGGATGACAAAGTCAAAGACTATATCGTAAGCCTGGTCTACGCCACAAGGGAACCCGAAAGCTACGGTCTCGACCTGAAACCCTACATTCAATACGGGGCGTCTCCCCGCGCCACCATCAACCTGAAGACCGCCGCCAAATCCCTGGCGTTCCTTCAAGGACGCGGATACGTGACCCCGGAAGACGTAAAATCCATTGCCATGGATGTGCTGAGACACCGGGTCAATATCACCTACGAGGCGGAGGCGGAATCCCTCACCAGCGAGGACATGGTCACCAAAATTCTGGAAACCATTCCGGTGCCTTAATAAAGTGAAGCGTGAAGCGTGAAGAGTGAAGAGTGACAAAGGAAAATACCATGGATACCCACATCAGCAAGGAAATTCTTCAAAAAGTCAGGCAGGTGGAGATCAAAACCAACCGTCTGGTGGACGACACCCTGGCAGGTCACTACCACTCGGTTTTCAAGGGGCGGGGCATGGACTTCGATGAGGTGCGGGAGTATGTCCCGGGGGACGACGTGAGGAGCATTGACTGGAACGTAACGGCCCGTACCGGTCGGACCTACATCAAGAAATTCACCGAGGAGCGGGAGTTGACCATCATGCTCATGATCGATGTGAGCGCTTCCGGTGAATTCGGCTCCGCCTCCCAGAGCAAACGGGAAATGATGGCCGAGATCGGGAGCGTTCTGGCCTTTTCAGCCATGCGCAACAACGACAAGGTAGGGCTGGTACTCTTTACGGACAATGCCGAGCTCTATATTCCCCCGGGCAAAAGCCGTTCCCATATTCTGAGGGTCATTCGGGAAATTCTGTTCTTTCAGCCAGAGGGAACCGGCACCAATCTGGCGGCGGCCATGGATTTCACCAACCAGGTGATCAAACGCCGGGCCGTGGCCTTCCTCATCTCGGACTTTTGCCTGCCCAGAGATTTTGACGGCTCCTTAAACGATCTTCGCCCCAAACTCCGGATTACCGCACGCCGCCATGACCTTGTGGCCGTTTCAGTCACAGACCAACGGGAACGGGAACTCCCGAATATCGGCCTTTTGACCATCGAGGATTCGGAAACCGGAGAACAGGTGGAACTGGACACGTCCCGGCCTGAAATCAGAACCCGATTCAAAGATCTGGCTGAAAGTCGTCAGAACAAATTGCGACATGCCATCCGTTCAGTAGGGGTGGATATGCTGGAACTTTCCACGGAACGATCCTATATAGCGGATTTGCTCCGGTTTTTCAGTTCCCGAGAAAGGAGAAGTCATTGATGAGACCCACGACCCTCACCCAAAAATTACTATGGCTGATCCCGCTCCTGGCGGCATTGTTTCTCTTGACCGAAAGCTTGGCCGCAACCCAGAATCCGACGCCTCAGCCAACCCCCCAACCGACAATAGGGAACGCCGTTTCAGCCCCCATGCCGCCGTCATCCTGTCCCCTTTCCCTTGAAACGGGGCCTAAAGGAGATATCCGGGACATTCGCGGTCCCATCCATATTCCGGACCCGCATCTCTGGTTCTTTTACGCCCTGGGGGGAATCCTATTGATCCTCCTGGCGTGGGCCATCTGGAAATGGTTCCACAAACGACAATCATTGCGCACAAAACAGGCCTTTGAAATCGCCTTCGAAGAACTGGAAAAGGCCAAAGCCCTGATGCAGCCGGAAATGGCGGAAAAGTTTTCAGTGGTCGTGTCAAGAACCATCCGAACCTATATTGAAAACCGGTTCGGGATGAAGGTCACACGAAAAACGACCCATGAATTCATCACCCAGGTGGCGGCGGAACCCGCCGGTGAATTGAATCTTCACAACCAACCGCTGCGGGAATTTCTGGATCACTGTGATCTGGCGAAATTTGCCCGACAGACGTTTAACCATGAACAAATGAAACGGATGTTCAACAGCGCCTGGCAGTTCGTGGAGAAGACGCAACCTCAACCCATTGCCGCGGGAGGTAAATAATGTTTCACTTCAACCATCCGGAAGTTTTGTGGTTACTGGCCCTGCTGCCACTCCTGGCCTTTTTAAGGGGCCGACGGGGAGCAACGGGGGCCATACGGTACTCATCGGCCCAAACGGCCAGGGAAATCGCAGGCCCCAGGAAATCCCGAGCCGGAAGGTGGCTGTCTACCTTGCGCATTTTAGCCCTGGGAGCGTTGGTGGTGGCACTGGCCCGCCCACAGATGGTGCATGGCACGTCGGAAGTAGATGCCGACGGCATTGACATCATCCTGGCCGTGGACGTCTCAGGATCAATGGAAGCCCTGGATTTTACCATTAACAACGAACCGGCCAACCGTGTGGAGGTGGTCAAGAAAGTGGTATCCAGATTCATAGACGAACGGCCCAACGATCGCATCGGTCTGGTGGCATTCGCCGGACGGCCCTACATGGTCAGTCCTCTCACCCTGGATCACCAATGGCTTCAAAAGCGCCTCAACACCATTCACCCCGGCATGGTGGAAGACGGCACAGCCATCGGTTCGGCCCTTGGCGCCGGCATCAATCGGCTGAGGGACCAGAAAGCCAAATCGAGAATTGTCATTCTGCTCACCGACGGCATGAACAATGCGGGAAAAATACTCCCCGTTACCGCGGCAGAGGCAGCGGAAACCCTGGGCATCAAGATCTACACCATCGGCGCCGGTTCCCGCGGGGAAGTGCCTGTTCCCATTACCGACCAATTCGGCAATAAAAAAATCGTGCGCGCAAAAGTGGATATTGATGAGGACACCCTCAAACAGATGGCGCAAATGACGGGCGCTCAGTATTACCGCGCCACAGACACCGACTCACTGGAAAATATATACAGTGAAATCAACAAACTGGAAACCACCACCCGCAAAATCAAGAAATTTGAGCACTCGAACGAGATGTTTCTATGGGCCGCTCTGGGGGCGCTTTTGCTCATGGGCATCGAGTTGACGCTAAACCAGACCCGTTTTCGGCGATTACCCTGAGATCTCACTTGAAAAGTGAATAGTGAAAAGTGAATAGTGAAAAGTCTCTTCACTCTTCACTAAAGAAAGGAAATAACACCATGCAATTTGCACATTCCATCTGGTTGTTGGCAGGAGTAGCGGCCTGCGGAATCCTGACTTTGAGTTTTTACCATTTTCAGAAAAAAAGCCGCGCGGCGTTACAGGAATTCGCTTCCGGTCGCCTTTTGGAAAAACTCACTCAGGGGATTTCCCCCCGGAAACGGATGCTCAAACGGGTGATCCTGGTGTTGGCTGTGGCCGCTGTTTTTGTGGCCCTGGCCCGCCCGCAAATGGGCTTTCAGTGGAAAGAGGTCAAGCGAAAGGGGATCGATATCCTGATGGCAGTGGACACCTCCAAAAGCATGCTGGCACAGGACGTAAAACCCAATCGCCTGGAACGGAGTAAATTCGGGATCATGGATTTTGTTTCCAAACTGGAAGGAGACCGGGTGGGGCTCCTGCCATTTGCCGGCGCCGCTTTTCTCATGTGCCCGTTGACCCTCGACTATGACGCTTTCCGAAACTCCCTGGACGCCCTGGATACGGAAATTATTCCCCAGGGGGGAACGGATCTGGCCGGTGCCATTCGGGAAGCGGAATTTGCGTTTTCCAACAACGCCAACCATAAGATCCTGGTCCTGGTTACCGACGGTGAGGATCTGGAAGGGCAAGCCCTTGCGGCTGCCGCAAAAGCGGCTGAAAGGGGATTGACCATTTACACCGTGGGCGTGGGAACCCCCTCAGGCGAGTTGATTCCGCTTGCATCCGGTAAAAATGGCGGCGCCTTTGTAAAGGATGAAAAGGGCCAGGTCGTGAAATCCCGCCTGGATGAAACCATGCTTCAAAAAATCGCCGAGGCCACCGGAGGCAGGTACGAACCCCTGGGACAACAGGCCGAAGGACTGGAAGCCATCTACCGGGAAAAACTTAGTCTGGTGCCCAAACAGGAACTGGCCGAAAGAATGCAGCGGGTCCCCATTGAAAGATTCCAGTGGCCCATCATGTTTGCGCTGATCATGTTGCTATTGGAGTTTGCTATTTCAGACCGCAAAAGCAGCCGCAAAAAAATTCCGATGATCAAAACCGCCTACCGGCGCATTCGTAGAGACAAGGCATGCCTTGTCTCTACCGTGCTGGTCCTGCTGAGCATCGTCCTTCTGGGATACCGGAGCGCCCATGCCTCACCGGGAAATGCCGAAGCGGCCTATAAGACGGGAAATTACGATCTGGCGGTTGAAGGATATCGATCCGAAGCCCAAAAAGCCCCGAAAGATCCCCAACTGCAATTTAACCTGGGCGCCGCCGCCTACAAGGGCAAGCAATATCCGGAAGCGTTGGCTGCATTTGAGAAGGCCCTGAGCATTCAGGATATCGCGATGCAGAACCAATCCTACTACAACATGGGAAACACCCTCTACCGGCAGGGAGAGGGATGCGAAAAACAGAATCCCCAGGAAACCATAAAAAATTGGCAAGCTTCCATTCAAGCCTACGACAACGCCCTGAAACTGAAGCCCGATGACCCGGACGCAGCATTTAACCGGGAATTTGTGAAGAAACGCCTGGAAGCCCTGAAAAAAGACCAACAACAGAAGGACTGCAACAAATGCAACAATAAAGATAAAAAGGATCCAAAAAAGGATAATCAGGACAAGAACAATAACGGCAACCCACAGGCCAAAAACCAGGATACGAACAACGGTGATCAAGACCAAAAATCAGCCCGGAATCAGAAAGAAGCCGAACCAAGAGGGGATAAAAAGAAAGATGAGCAAGCCAAAGACAGTCAGAACGCTCAGGCAAAGACGGACCCCGAAAAGAGTGAAAAAGATACAGCGGATCGTGAAAAGGCAGGAAATAGCTCGGCCAAAAAGGATGAGGTGAAGCCTTCACAAGATCCGGGTCAAACCCGGACCGCCCGGGCCCCTGAACGTCGAAGGCCGGGCCGGATGACCGAAGAACAGGCTCAAAACCTGCTGGATTCTCTCAAGGGCGATGAAAAAGCCATGCCCATGACGGCTCAGAACATGGGAATAGGCGGCAAGCCCCAGGATCGGAAAAGGAGGGACTGGTGATGAAACACCTCAAGGGAACCGTCGGAACACGCGCCATCACCCCGCGGAGAATGGCCATGGCCGGGGCCATTCTCCTCCTGGCGGTCGGGGCACTGGTTTTCTTTTCCACCGGCAGCCAGGCGGGTTGGGGCAGCCGCGGCACAAACAACAACGCCGGGGACGTTGATCGCGGCTCGGTCTCAGCCGCCATTCAACCCGGAGACATTCAATTGGGCGAGGCCGCCGTCCTGGTGGTTCAGGTTTCAGGGGAGCAGGCCGCCCCTCCAGCTCTTAGCGCCGTGGACGGGCTCAGATTCTATTCCATGGGCCGCAGCAGTCAATACCAATCCATTAACGGTCGTGTTTCCGCCACCACGAGCTACCTGTTTCAGGTCCAGGCGGAACACACGGGAGAGTTTGTAATCCCTCCGATCCAAGCGGACATTGATGGCCGCATCCTGAAATCCGAAGCGGTCACCCTGAGGGTAACCCGTCATTCAAGAGGCGGCGCCCTGCCCTCATCCCCGCCAAACTCACAACCACGGGTTTTAAATCAAGCCAAAACCCAAACCGGACAACTCATGTCATGGGAGGAAGGGAAACCCGCGTTTTTGAGGGTTCTTCCCAGGGATAGCAAGGCATATGTAGGAGAACTGCTCCCAATGGAAATCAAAGCCTATTTTCACCAGGGCATCCAGGCCACACTCCGGTCACTTCCGACCTTTGCGGGGGGTGCTTTCGCCTGCCGGGAATTGAAGGAAAAACCCCAACAAACGGAAGAAATCTTAAACGGCATTCCTTACAATGTGCTGACCTGGTATACGGCCATGAGCGCCGTCAAAGAGGGCGAACACGAAGTTTCGGCCACACTGGATGCCGTATTGGGCATCCCTGAACAATCCCGCCGCGGGTTTCCCTTTGGCCGAGGACTGTTCGATGATGATTTCTTTAATGGGTTTTTTAAAAATATTCGGGAAGAAGCGGTTAAACTGAACAATCCGAGGCTCAAAATCCGCGTTCTGCCCCTGCCGAAAATGGATCGACCGAAAGACTTTGCCGGCGCCGTGGGCCAATTTAAACTCTCCGCCTCGGCAACCCCTGACAGGGCCATGGTGGGAGACCCCATTACCGTCAAAATGACCATCAAGGGTTCCGGAAATTTCGACCGTGTCTCAACGCCTGTGCTGAATGTTTCCAGCAAATGGAAAACCTACAGGCCCGCGACATCCTTCAAACCCCAAAACAGCGCAGGCTACAGTGGGGAGAAGTCTTTTGAACAGGCCATCATCCCCATGAATGAAGCCATTAAATCCATTCCAGGCGCCACTTTCTCCTATTTTGATACGGATCAGGAAAAATACGTTACCCTGCAAACCGAACCGATTCCCCTGACCCTGATCCCGGGGCAAAGAGCGGATGAAACGCCAACTTCGGCCAAAACTGAAACAAAACCGCCCGAGTCCGGAAAATCCGTCGTGACCGGAGGGAACAATCCCGCCGGCAGCCATCTAGCGCCCATTCATGTGGCCATGGGCCCTACGGTGAAAAGTCTGCGACCGCTGATTGAAAACCCCTGGTTTTTAGGGGCTCAGGGGTTTCCCCTGGGGGCCATGTTCCTGGGGTTCTTTTTCAGCCGACGACAGAAAAAACGATTAAACGACCCGGGTCTTATACGCAAAAAACAGGTCAAACAGAAAGTCAGTCAATCCATCAAAAAAATGGACCGGGCCATCACAGCCCACGACGTACCCGAATTTTTCAATGCCTGCCGAGCGGCCTCTCAGGAGCGGCTGGGGGATATTTGGGGACAGACCCCCGAAAGCATTACCCTGGCGGAGATCAAAGAGCGACTGGGCGGAAACGGGGAAGACATGGCAAGCGTTTTTGAAAAGGCCGACGCCGCAGCTTACTCAGGCCAGTCCTTCAGACCGGAAGAACTTCAAAAATTTCGAGACCTGGTCATACGCGCCCTGAAGGATCTGGATAACAGCAGACCATCATCTCGCAACCAGGGTTTAGGCAATCCATGTTCAGGGAGATAAAAAATGAGAACATTTCATAACAGGAAACGATGTAGCATCTTGATTTTTTCCCTGGCTTTGGGCATGATGGTGTTGTTTGCACAAGCACGGAATGCTCCTGCCGGAGATGAGACGGATACGGGCCGGGATCTTTTTATTCTTGGCAATCAGGCCTATGCAAAGGGAGACTACGATCAGGCCATTTTACACTATAACGCCATCATGGATCGGGACGGATACGCGCCGTCCCTCTTGTACAACCTGGGCAACGCCTATTATATGAAAAAAGAGTTTGGCCAATCTATTTTAAACTACGAACGAGCGCTTTATCTGGACCCGGGAAATGCCGATATCAGCGCCAATCTGGCACTGGCCGAAAAAAACGCCGGTCTGATAATGCCCTCCCAAACGTCCTGGAAAGTTTTTTTCAATCGCATGACCCTGAATGGATGGGCATGGATGGCCTTTATCGCCCTCTGCGCTTTTTCACTGATGTGCCTCCTTCATGGAATGCGCCCGGGCATTTTTCGAGGGGCTGCATCAAAAATGATGGTTTCCATCTGTTTCCTCTCTTTTCTAACGGCCGGCGCCGGCATTGCGGTACAATACCAGACCCTGGACAGGGGGGTCATTACCGGTAAAAATGCGCGACTCCGGGTCTCCCCATTTGATTCGGCCAATGATTCAGGCCTCATCAAAAACGGAAAAGTGGTTCAACTGGCCAACACCTACGCAGGATATGTCTTTGTCAAAGAAGCGAACGGAAAATCCGGATGGATCGCTGAAAGCGAGGTAAAAGCGATCCTGCCCTTCAACGGCAATCATCAAAACCAAACATCTTTAACGCAAGCCACCATTCGAAAGGTTCATGAGGATGGCGGAGAATCTAAAATGAACAAAACCTAAACAGGAGAAAACCATGAAAATTTGTACAGGAAAAAAAACGCTTTCATTCGAAACAGCGGCATTGGCTCCGATCTTTCTGATGGCCGCCTTTGTCATCTTGTCGGTCGGATCAATTCCAGCCGCCCATGCCTCGTCCCAGAAGGAGGGGCATGTACAGTGGGCGCCTCAAAGCTTTACGGAACTGGCCGAAAAATACAGCCCGGCCGTAGTCAATATTCGTTCGGAAAAAAACGGCAAACGGCACACGGAAATGGCGCCCCATTTCAAGGGCGGGCCATTTGACAAAGATGATCCCTTTCGCGATTTTTTTGAGAAATTTTTTGGAGGACGCCCCAACCAGGGATTCAAACAGCGAAGCCTCGGCTCAGGTTTTATTATTGACCAGTCCGGCTTCATCGTCACCAACAACCACGTGGTGGAGGATGCGGACAAAATCAAGGTGATCCTAAAAGACAATCGGGAGTTCGATGCGGAAGTCAAGGGGCGGGATCCCAACACGGATTTGGCCCTCATCAAAATCAAATCCGACGGCAAATTGCCCACCATCCAGTTCGGTGATTCGGACCATGTCAAGGTGGGGGAATGGGTCATGGCCATCGGGAACCCCTTTGGCCTGGAACATACGGTCACCGTGGGCATCATCAGCGCCAAAGGCCGGGTGATCGGTTCGGGGCCCTATGATGACTTCATCCAAACCGATGCCTCCATCAACCCGGGCAACAGCGGCGGTCCCCTCATTGACATGTCGGGAAAGGTTGTGGGCATTAATACCGCCATTATCGCCGGGGGCCAGGGCATCGGCTTTGCCATTCCCGTCAACATGGCCAAGGGGATCATCGAGCAATTGCAGAGCAAAGGTGAAGTCACCCGGGGCTGGCTGGGCATCGGCATTCAGGACCTCACGGAGGAGCTGAAGACCTATTATGGCGTCAAGGGGGATGAGGGCGTCCTGGTGACCAAGGTTTTCCCAGGCGATCCGGCGGAAAAAGCCGGCATTCACGCCAAAGACATCATATTGGAAGTCAACGGCAAGGAAGTTGACAGCAGTCGGGAACTGAGCCGCACCATCGCAGAATCCCCGGTGGGCCAGGAAACACAACTTCTGGTGCTGCGAAACGGCGCTAAAAAGAAGTTCACCATCGGGCTGGGAAAAAGGCCGGACAACATGACGACCGCCCAAAGTTCCGAAATTCAAAAAACGAACCCGCTGGGCATTGGCGTATCCAACCTGACCCCGGAAATCATTTCCCAGTTCAGGCTCCAGGATGAAAAAGGCGTCATGGTGGTGGGCGTGGAACCGGACAGCAAAGGAGAGGAAGCAGGCGTTCTGCCGGGCGACCTCATTAAAGAAATCAATCACCATGAAGTGGAAAACGTGGACCAGTATTTGAAAAGGTTGGATAAATTCAAGGAAGGAGAAACCATTTCCCTTTATATCCTGAGAAGCAACAAAGGTTTCATCGCCGTTACACTGACCAAATAAGGCTTTTACCCGAGCGCCGTGGTCCGAGATCACAAAGTGATTCCGGACCACTCACCCTATGTTCAGTTAATGTGTATTTGTCGGTACATAAAGGCGGACGTCATGTCAATGCTTTCTTCCTTGACCCCCCATTTCATCTTCCCTATAATTCGTCATGTAGAGCGCTCAGGCAGCACAATGGGAAAGCTCATGAATCCATTAAGGAAAGGAGCAACAAAATGACGAAGAAAGCAACGGTCATCGGGGCGGGACATGTCGGCGCTACAGTAGCAATGCGTCTTGCTGAAAAGGAATTGGCAAATGTGGTGCTAATCGACGTCCTCGATGGGATGTCGGCTGGAAAGGCCCTGGACTTGATGGAGGCCGCGCCCATTGAAAAGCATGACGCAAACATCATCGGTGCAACAAACGACTATACACAGGCAAAAGATTCCGATATCGTCATTATTACAGCAGGGATTCCGAGAAAGCCGGGCATGAGCCGGGATGACCTCCTAGCCACGAATATGGGCATCATGAACACGGTTACCCGAGGTATTGCGGCCGTTGCCCCCAATGCGGTGTTGATCATCGTGAGCAATCCCCTGGATGCCATGTGCCACGCGGCCTACAATGCCAGCGGATTTCCCAAGAACAGGGTTCTGGGCATGGCGGGGGTTCTGGATTCCGCCCGTTTTCGGGCGTTCATCGCCATGGAGTTAAACGTTTCCGTTGAGAATACCCATGCTTTCGTGATGGGGGGACATGGCGATAGCATGGTTCCCTTACCCCGTTTTTCAAGCGTTGCCGGCATCCCCATCACCCAGTTGATGTCGGCCGAAAGGATTGATGCGCTGGTGGAGAGAACACGGAACGGCGGCGCTGAAATCGTGGGATTGCTCAAAACCGGCAGCGCCTACTATGCACCGGCTTCCGCCGTCGTGGAAATGGCCGAGGCGATTCTCAAGGATAAGAAAAAAATTCTGCCCTGTGCGGCCTATTTAACCGGAGAGTACGGCATTAAGGATCTGTTTATCGGCGTTCCCGTGAAGCTGGGGGCAAATGGCGCTGAAGAAATTATTGAAATCGAGCTGACCGATGATGAAGCAGCAGCCCTTAATCGGTCCGCCGATGCCGTGCGGAGTCTGGTTGAAGATATGAAGCGGCTCGGTTAACAAAACCAGGGTTCAAAGGGTGCGGGAGATTCTCTAATTCTTGCGCCCTTTCTTTTTTCCCCTGAATTCGCTTCGATAGTAGTATTCCAGGTATTTGGAAACGCACAATTTCATCTTTTTCCTTTCGCAAATCTCCTGGATACCCCTGATATTGTGGTAGTAATCAAGGTTTTTATAAATTTCACCCGAGATCTCATGCAGGGACTGGCTTCTCACCAGCCTTTCGTCCACCTCGAATCCGCTTGATTTCATCACTCTGGGTCCCGCAAAAATCACCAACGCGCCGGGTTCGGCAATCACGATGTCTCCCAGGGCCGCATAGCTGGCAATGGCCCCCCCCGTGGCAGGGTCTGCAAGAATCGATATATAGGGCAGGCCGCTTTTCCTGAGGCGGTTAATGGATTCAATGGTTTTGACCATCTGCATCAGTGCCGATATCCCTTCATAAAGCCTTGCGCCGCCCGAGCAGCACAGGCTGATAAACGGAAGACTTTTCTGGATGGCGTAATCCACACCCCTTCTGAATTTCTCGCCGAATACCACCCCCATGGAACCGCCGCAGTAGTAGAAGGTACTCAATGCCATGACGGTCCGCATCTGGTTGACCCGCGCGCTGCCCACCACCAGGGATTCGTTGAAGTGAGAATGCCCTTCCTGTTTAGCCAGGAAGTCTCGGTAATAATCCGTGATAGCGGCATCTTCCAGGAGTTGGTCCACGGTTAAATTGCGGTAGAGTTCATGAAAGCTGCCCGTATCGGCCAGGCAATCTATCCAGCCGCTTGCCCCCAGGGTGTAGGAAAAACCGCATTCCGGACACACATTGAAGTTGTCCAGGAGCGCCTTAAGGGGAATCAGCTTGCCGCAGCCTTTTCGCCGTTTATCCCCCTGCATGCCCGCGCCGCATTCGATCAACGCTTTGTTGGTTGCCACATGCTGAATATTGCCGTAATCATCGCCCACTTCCGTAAGGCTGGTATAATTGACAATTTCAATGTTTGGCGGAGGTTTTCGAAAGGCTTTTTTGATGGGGGTTTCAATATAACGTTTAATGTCGTAAAGCGTTCCGCTTCCTTTGGACACGCCATACTGCTTGGCCCTGATTTCCCGCCTTTTGATCAGCTTTTCAACTTTACTTCGCGACAGATCCTTGATGGCCTTGGTCAGAAATTGATCGATATTGGCGGACATGGCGGCGGCATCTGCGACATCCTCGGATATGGGTACGATGCGATCGATGACGCCCAGGTTTTTGAGGTCTTTAGCGCCCGGTTTCAATATGGCCAGGGCATCTTCAATTCGTTCCGGGTCTCTAAATACAATAGACGCCATACTTTCGGGGGGGGCCGTGGCATACAAGGCATCCTCCATCTGACCCCGAATGTCGGTTACCTGGATTGCCAGGGCGCCGCCGCTGCCCCCTTCCCCAAGAATCAGAGAGATGGTCCTGATGGGAATGGTCAAAAATTCCCGAATCAGGTGGGCAATAAAAAAAGCCTGGAATCGCTGGGCCGAATACATGGAGATATCGGCGCCATAGGTATCAATAATCGAAAAAAGAAACGTGTTGTTCAGATCCTGGTTGCAGGCGTCCCTCAGCACGGAAAGAATAACGGAGTGATCATCGGAAGTGAGCATGCCGTAATTCAGTTTTTTGAGGTCCTCATCACTTCTGAGATTTTCGGGTTTGGGCTTCTGTTGGGCCACCACATAGAGCAGTTTGTCGGCATACTGGCAGGAACCCGCAATCAGAGAATCGCTTCGATACGAACCAAAAGGCATGAAGTCGGAGAATAACCGGTTGATCACATCCGATGATCTGGGTCTGAAAGGATGTCGGGTCCTCTTTTTAAAAATGTCAACAAGTCCTAATTTGGCCATGAGGCAATCCTCTGAGTGTTTCTATTTGAACGGTTGTCTTTAATCATGTTTCACAAAATTCAAGTAGGATGTAGAATTTAAGAATCGTTTAATGACAGGTTACGCCAAGGATCCAGATGATACTGTCGATGATTTCGTTGATTCTTTTTTGGGAGAGTGTTCCAATTTTTTCAATCAACCGGCTTTTATCAAGTACCATCATATGAGTTCCCCTCGCCAAGCTTGGTCTTGGGAGATTCGCTTCACCTTTTGAAATAAGAACATTTCCCGGCAGGGCAACGTGCTTGATTTGCTTTGTAAGCGGTATAATCACGACAGTGCGAAATTTACTGCGATTGATGGAATCCCTTTGGACGACCACTACGGGTCTTTTGTAAGCCGGCTCAGATCCGGTTTTTGGAGAGAGACTGGCCCAAAAAACATCACCCTGACAGACTACCATTTTTCCGCCTCTTCCTGAATTGAACTTGCGCCAAGCATTTCCTCCGCAATCTCATGGTCGTATGCTGAGGCGTCCAGGTCAGTGCAAACTTCATTATACATTTTCGTAATTTCCTCGTCTTCAAGCACTTTCAACCTGTTGTCCAGTTCCTCTACAATGAAACGACTCCTTGATTGACCCATTTTATTAGCCCATTCATCCAGCCTTTTAAGGAAAGGTGGGGGGATCGTAATGGCTATTCTTTGTGTGGCCATGAACAGGACCTCCAATGTCATATTATTGATATTATCGATTGTATCCACCATAGGGTTACATGTCAAGGCGCTTTCTTTGGGGTCATTTTGCCATGTCGTATTCCGGTTGAAGACTTTCATCCGGCAACAACAATCCCTTTTGTTCAAAATCGCCGGCGGCTTCGCTGATATTTTGGAAAAGTCTTTGAGGGGAAAGAAACAATCGCTTAAAAAAGCTGTAGGTTCCATTGCTCATGCTCTTAAAGGTCATGTATCGGACATCCGGATCCGACATCTTTCCATCCACCTGGAAATATTCAGCCGCCACGGTATTGTCGTCTCCTCTCAACAGGTACCCCAGTATGGGAATTTTACTCACCAGGAGATCTGCCGTGACCAGCGGATGAACGCCGATTTCGGCGTTGATCATCCCGGTGCGGAGGTCGGCCCACCCCTCTGCCAAAGCGTTAAATACAGGGCTTTCCATGGCCAGATTGTCGGCTTTGACGATCCCTTTTTCGATGTCCATGCGACCTTCGATGCGATGGAAATAGAGGCCGTCCTTTGACAGGTTTTCAGGTCTCGTTTCAAAAACCCGGGTCAAACTCATGTCATCCAGGATTTTGATGAAGACGTTGCTTTTCCTCACGACCCCTTGTTCCAGAAGAACATTCGCACTCCCCGTGAAACTCGAAAGCAGGTCTTCCGTTGTGTTTCCCCGCGCAAAAAGCAAAGATTCCATGGTTAGTTTGCCCTCCAGACGGCTTTTAACGAATGCAAGGGGCGATGGTAAGTCTTCCAGGGGTTGTTGGACCATTTCCAGGTAGCTGGTGAAAAGCGTTTCGGGCTTTTCTCCCCGCTTCACATGTCCCCGCAACAGGAGTTTTCCCCGTTCAAACCGCAGACTAGACCGGTTTATATAAAGGTCCTTGGAACGTAGGGCGCATTCAATTTTGAGAGGACCGAATTCGGCCTCTTCCCAGCGAACCCTGGGAGCCGTTATATTGAAATGAACATCCGATGTTTCCACAAAATGATGGGCGCCTTTTTTCCAACCGGGTTCCATTTTGACGCTTCCGACATTGACGCCCTTGCCTATATTTTTGAGTACCCGTTCAAAATTCCCTTTCTCGAATTTTTCCGCCATTTCCTCCGGAATCAGATCGTTAAGGTCCAGGAACTCGGAGCGAACAATCATTTCCCCCGTCATGCCATCCCATCCCTGAAACTCCCCTTTCAAATGAATGGGACTCTTTCCCAGTTTGAGTGCGAGAGACTCAATAAAAACGTCCTTTCCCGCAAAGTTCAACTGAAAATTGCAGTCCGTTATGGGGTGGGGAAAAGCCCTTGTGGCAAAAGAGAGCGCTTGTCCCTCCATTCGTCCGGTCAACCGGGTGTTTGATGGGTTTTGGCGAGAGGCGGTGGCCGAAATCTTACATTTGAGGTCCCCTTTAGCGCTGAAGTTCCCTTTTTTAAATCGAATTCCCAGATCTTCAAGCCGAAGTTTCTTGCTGGATACATTAAAGTTAAAGGCATCTCTGTTCGCCAGGTCATAGGCGCCGCTCAGTGCAAAGGATGATTGCCCCAGGTTGCATTGCAGATTCCTCAGGGTGAACTGTTTCTCCGGTACAACGATGCCGCTGAAAAGAATGCCGCCCTCATTGCCGAAGGGATCAATGGTCATGGATTCCGTTTCAAGGAGGGCCTGTTTCAGGTCAAGTGCCCCATGGAAGGTCCAGTTTTTCTTTTTGGAGAGGCTCACCTGGCAGGGGATCCGGTTTTTGAAGGCCATGGATGTCTGTAGATCCGGATAAAAATGACCCAGCAGTTCCTCCATATCCGCCATGGCGACCAAATGCGCTTCCCCGGTTTGCCAGTCGGCCCCCAGGTTTCCGGAAGCGCTCAACCTTGATTTGCCCCACTGTCCTTCCGCAACAAATGTCCCCCCTTCAGGGGTAATTTTGAGCGTCCCTTCCTTGATCAGAACCGGAAAAGGAATGTTCGGGTCATTGAGGGCGCCATCCGAAAACATGATGACGCCCGTTTCCATTTTTGGAAAATGCCATTCCGGCTCGTACACAATGTTTACCTTGCCGTCCAGTTTTCCGGCGGCGCCTTCAATTTCCAGGATTTTTGCGCGGACCTCAGGTGGAATCAGTTTCAGGCGGGCTCGGGCCAGAAGGTCTTCCACCCGAAATGATCCCCCGACCATCACGCGGACATAAGGGTCATCCACATAGAGATCCTTGAGAAAAAGGCTTCCGGAGTCTATTCGCGATTGTCCGAAACGGCCATTGACCTGGGAAACATGAATTTCCCCCTTTCTGATTTCCAGGTTGCCCGAAACGCGATCCACTTGCAAACCCGGCTCATCGTTAAAAGCCGTGAACCCATTGCAGGTAAGTTGCAACCGCAATAAATCAGCATTTTCCTGAAGATCAAGATTTTCGAGCCTGCGCCACGGACCATTGAGAGAAAAAAGGTCCACACGGACATTGCCGCCGGAAAAAATAGGGAAAATGCGGGTTTCCAGCCAGCTTGGCAGGAGTGATGAAGGGAAGATCCGTTTGAATGCGGCCAGTGTCATAAAAGGGCTTTCTACCATCAGATCCAGGTGAGACTCCCCAGGGGTGGTAAAATCGAAGGTTGAGGCGCCCTTCAACGTAAAAGCGGTGTTTTGAATCTGAAAAAAGGGTATTTTCAACACAGAATCCACATAGGCGGCATTAAAAGGAATCGTGAGGCAATCAAAATCAAAAGCCTTTTTATCCCCGCCATCAACCAGAAGAAACGCCGGTTCTCTGAAGACCAGTTTTCCATCAAGTGTCAGCGTTCCATCCGAAAAGCCTTTCACCGCGACGTTTATTTCCGCAGACCCCCTTTTCACCTGCAAATCGTCCGGCAGGGGAAGGCGCGCCAGGGGAATTTCTTTCATATGGAACCGCCCGTCAACAAAAAGGCCGGTTTCAGCATCTTCTGAAATCACCCCTTTTCCGGAAAAGGGCGCCATTGCCCCATTGTAAAAGGCTGTTCCCGCCATGGAAACATCCAGAAGAATTGGATGCTTTGATTTCCGGGTCAGGCGAATGTTCAGTTTTTTTAATGTCAAGCCTGCTTTTTCCAGAACAACATGGGCATTTTCCAGGGAAACCAGTGGGAATGCCGCCAATATTTCCATATGGGATTTTTCTAAAACCGGTTTTTTTCCCTGAAAGGAAAATCCCCGGTTCTTTTGAGCCGCCAAGTGGATTTTGGGGTCAAGGATTACCAGTTCCGTAGGGACGACCCGTCCCTTCAAAAGTTCCCCCAAATCAAAATCCATCCTGATCCTGGAAGCCCCCGCTTTCTCATTTCCCCCAGGCGTGGACACACTGAAATTACGGGCTCTGATGCCGATTCCGTGGGAAAAGCTGAAGGTTACCGTTTCAGCATGGAGTTCATAGCCTATGGCCCGCGACAGTTGCCCCAAAAGATAGCGTTGCACCGGATCGGTGTGGATGAGAAAATCGAAGAGTGCCAGAAAAACGAATAACGACAAAAAGAGAAGAACCGGCAAAAGAATGGTTTTCAGCCTTTTTTGCCGCATTTTTTGAAATAGTCTCTCAGGATTTTTTCATGATCGAAAACCAGCGGTTCCGGAAGGGCGTCCGCCTTGAAAATACCGACTTCCGCCGCATCGTCGGCTGCTGTCGGCTTTCCCGCGGCCTTTGCAACAAAAACCACGGAAATGGAATGATGCCTGGGATCCCTTGATGGATCGGAATAAGCACCCAGTTGATATGAAAGAACCACATTCAGGCATGTTTCTTCGCGTGCTTCCCTAACGGCAGCCGACTCAAGGGTTTCTCCGTAGTCCACAAAACCGCCGGGCAGGGCCCAGCCGTGGGGCGGATTCTTCCGCTTTATCAAAACAATGCCGCTTTCGCGGGACTCCTGTTCCCCTGTTTCAACGATGCCGTTTGGGGCGTAACATTCGGTTTCAATAATGATGTCCACAGTTGGAAAAGGATTGCGATATCGGAAAACCGGTTTTCCGCAGTGTGGGCACAAGAGCTGATCTTTCATGATGGTTTTCTCTTTTGTAAAAATTGGGGGGGCGGACGCTTTTTTTGCGCCAGGGAGAATATGCCGAAGAACCTGAACACTTTAACCATAGCCAAAAAAACAATTGATGAATATAATACATGATATTAGGCTAGGCAAGAGCAAAACCCGTTTGTTGGGTATGCCGGTCTGTTTCCATAATTGATGAGAGGATTAAAAAATGTGGCAAAAAGCGAGCCTGAGGGTCCGTTTTTACATCCTTTTAGTGTCCCTGTTATCGGTAACCCTGGTTGGAGGGCTTGTCATGGTATGGTACACCTACCGCATGCAGGCGCTTTTGACCGATATCATTGATCGAAATCTTGAAGCATTTCAAACCGCTGAATCTCTGGAAATCGCGCTGGTCAACCAGAAAGGCTTCCTGTCTTACTATATTCTGGATGGTGATCCCGATTGGCTGAGGCAGCTGGGGGAACATCGCCAGGTTTTCAAGGAAAAGCTCGGCAAAGCCTATAAACTGATTGAAACGGCGTATCAAAAGCGGGCACTCGATCAAATCGGATCGGAATACCTCCACTACATTACGGTAAAAGACCAGGTGATTTCCTGTTATATCGAAGGGAATCGTAAAAAGGGCGCGGAAATCCACAAACGGGTGCGCAACCGGTTTTTCAAGATCCTCGATTTTTGTGAAGCATACAAAAAACTTCACCGGGAGAGGATCGAAGAGTTGAGGGGCATAAGTTGCGAACAGGCTGAAAAATTAAGGATTATTACCGTTACCGCCATCTTGCTGTCCCTGGTGATCGGTTTGCTGCTGACGTTTTTGCTGATGCATTATATCCTGACCCCGCTGCGCAAAATAACGCAAGAAGCGGACCGAAAGGGCGGCGCGGACCACGGCGGCAACGAAATGAACTCTCTGAGTCTAAGCGTCCATGACCTTCTTGCCGATGTGAACGATACCCAAAGTGAACTCCTCAAAAGTCGGGAGACCCTGCTCCAGGCTGAAAAAATGGCATCGGTGGGAAAATTGGCCGCGGGGATGGCGCACAGTATTCGAAACCCCCTCACCTCGGTGAAGATGCGGATGTTTTCCCTGGGCAGATCCCTTCAAATGTCAAGCGCTCAGAAAGACGATTTCCAGGTAATTTCAGAGGAGATTCGTCATATCGATACGATTGTTCAGAATTTTCTGGAGTTTTCTCGGCCTCCCAAACTCATCATGCAGCGCATCAACCCTTCGGATGTGGTGGAGATGGTGTTGCAATTGCTTCGGCATCGGCTTGAATCCTATAATGTTTCCATTGAAGTTCACGGGGAAAGAGAATCCTTGCCGACCATCGAAGGAGACCCGGAGCAATTGAAAGAAGTCCTTGTGAACCTGGTGGAAAATGCATGCCAGGCCATGAATGGAAAGGGAGGGGCCATCGTGATTACGGAAGAAAAAACGCATCTCGCCCCCTACGGACTTGCAGTTCGGATAAAACTTGAGGATAATGGGCCCGGAATGGAGCCGTCCATCCGAGAAAAGATATTTCAGCCCTTTTTCACCACCAAAGAAGAAGGCACGGGATTGGGATTGAGCATTGCAAGCCGTATTGTGGAAGAGCATCGCGGAGAACTCAGGTGCATGTCAAACCCGGGAGAAGGCACAACCTTTGAAATCCTGATTCCCGTAAATCCGAATGTTGAGGAGTTGAATATTGAGCAAGATCCTGATTGTCGATGACGACGACCAGTTGCGCATCAGTTTTGAAAAGCTGCTGAAGGAAGAGGGATATATTGTGGCAGTTGCCCCTTCCGGAGAAGCCGGCATCAAGCATATCAAGGGTGGATTGCCGGATCTGGTGATTCTGGATATGCGGTTGCCCGGGATAAACGGGCTTGAGACATTCACCGAAATCCATGGGATTGAGCCGAAGCTTCCGGTGATCATGATGACGGCTTTCGGCACAACGGAAACCGCCATAGAAGCCACCAAGATGGGCGCCTTTGATTATATCCTCAAACCCTTTGATATCCCGGATATGCTGGGGGTGATCAAACAGGCCCTTGAGGCCGGCCGATTTATGCGGTCCCCCGTAAATATGGACGGCGCCCCCGAAAATGTATCGGGGGAGGCCATTATCGGCAGAAGCAAACCCATGCAGGATGTTTATAAGGCCATCGGAAGGGTCTCGCCCACCGATGCCACAGCGCTGATACGGGGCGAGTCCGGAACCGGCAAGGAATTGGTGGCCAGGGCCATCTATCAACACAGCCATCGAGCGGATAAACCTTTTTTGGTGATTAACTGTGTGGCTATTCCGGAGAATCTTTTGGAGAGCGAGCTTTTCGGATATGAAAAAGGCGCCTTTACGGGAGCGTCCCATCGCCGTGTGGGGAAGATCGAACAAGCCGGCGGCGGGACCGTGTTCCTGGATGAAATCGGTGATATGCCGGAGGGCATTCAGGCCAAGATACTTCGGCTTCTTCAGGAGCGAAGCATTGAGCGATTAGGCGGCAGGGAGACCATTTCAGTGGACGTGCGAATCATTGCCGCCACCAACCGGGATTTGGAGAAAGCCCTCTCCCTGGGACGATTTCGGGAAGATCTGTATTACCGGCTGAAAGTGGTAACCATCTGGTTGCCGCCGCTTCGAGACAGGTGCGACGACGTTCCGTTGCTGGCCCGGTATTTCCTTGCCAGATGCGCTGCGAATGCGGCCATGGCCAACCCCGGGATATTGGATGAGGCCATGGTTGCGCTCAAACACTATCCATGGCCCGGCAATGTGAGGGAAATGCAGAATGCCATCCAGAAGACCCTTATTTTCAACAGGGGCGCGCCCGTGGCTGCCAAAGACATTGTGCAGGCCATCAGTGAAAAGGGGCATGGGGGGAGTCCCACTGACGGCATGGCCGATGATGAGGCTATCCGGAAATGGGTGCGCGAGGCCTTGAGCGTCAGGGATGAAAACCACATTTTCGATGCCTGCATGGATCGATTTGCCGGCCTGATGATCAGCGAAGCACTCAATATAACAGGGGGCAATCGTTCTCAGGCAGCCAAACTACTGGGGCTTTCAAGACCCACCCTGCACTCCAAAATCGACAAATACCATTTGAAATTTAAAACCTCAGTGAAGGAGGCAACAGATGTCTAAACGATGGGTGTGGGCGGCTTGTTTTTTTCTCTCAGCGGTATGGATGTTTTCCGGTGCGGCTTTTGGGCTCAGCAGAGACCGGTGGACCAACGAGAAACCCTACGGCGTGTTCTTCAATAATTACGATCCCAATTTCTATACGGGATTTGCGCCTCGGGTGCAAGAACGGAAGCGAATTAAAATTCATTTGGGGCGCGGCAACCAGGTTCGGGTGCGAATGGTCCTTTCCGACAAGACCATCGACAATTACCTGACGGACCAGGTGGCCCGCCATGATCTTTACAAAGAGGTCATTGATAAAAAGATTATTAAACTCACATCCAATCTGGCGTGGGAAGCCTATCATCAAAAGGTGACAGATGAAAAGCTCCATGAGCTGGTCAAAAAGAAGGGGGAACTGGATGAAAAAGCCTGGCGGGAACTCAACCTGACCTATCTGGACAAGCTCGCTCCGGGGAGGTTGTTCCATATCCAAAAGGATTTCAACAAAATGGCGGATGCTTTTGCAAAACTGCTCAAGGATTCTCCAAAACTTGCCGACCTTCAAGCCAAACTGGACCTGATCAACGACTTTTTTCCCCATCGCATTTTCCTTCACGAATTGACCGCATCCCAGGATGCCGCATTCGGTGAGTTGGTGACCCTGGCCAAATCGGGTGATATGAAGGCCTTTCGGCTTAAAGCAGAAGATTTTTTCGATGCCGTCACTGACGGCATTTATACCGTCAAGAACGGCATGCTGGATTATTACGAGTTTACCAGCATTTATCCTGCCGGCACCTATGACAAAACAACCACCCATGACGGCCAGGTCATGCCCATGTACACCACTAACGGGATCTGGCAACTGATTCCTCGAAAGCACGGAAAAGGCATTCTGGGGATGGTGGACTACATCTCATCAGCCGGTTATTACGGCATGATGCCCATGCTGCCTTACGAGTATGGCGGCGGCATTGCCTATAACGCCATTCACAACCCCGGCATCAGCTGCTGGATCGCAGGCCATCACCTGCTTCCGGAAAGCTGGCGGAAAGTGACGACGGGCAGTCGAAACGGCAAACCCTTCAACCGGGTATCCATCACCAGTCGGGGACCCGTCTCCCATGGCTGTACCCGCCTCAATGCCGGGCATCTGACGGAGTTTCGGGAGATGCTGCCGTCGACTTCCGAAGGCATGGAAGGAATCAAGCATTATCGAAGTCTGTCCCACTGTTATGATGTGTTTGATCTGAAAGGCGACGGCAATGATGAGGTGATGGGGATTCAGTATTATATTGCCTTTCGCCACACCAAGAGCCGGGTGGCCGAGGAGATTTGGGCCCAGAACAACCGCAAGGATTTTTATGCCTGGCTCTATGGCGACAACCTGAATTTCGCACCCCCGGGGGAAGCCTCTTTCAAGGAGGTCTACGATTACAAATTCAACAATCGAAAGGCGCTTGAGGGAAAGAAATATACCAACATCAAACTCCATGAGGCGCCCTGTGAACCCGAGTATCTGCAGTTTTACGTGATTGAGGGCGTCGATAAGTTTTCCGACCAGGGAATGGATTTCAACCGGGAGCTGCGACGGGTGGGGTATGGCTATCAGGTGGACCGGAAGAAACTACGGCTGGAATAAGGATAGGCCTTGATCATCGTTTCGGCCATTTGCCACCAGGGGTTGAAACCCCTGGCTATTATCAACCCTACAGGACGGTAAAAGCCCCATCGGGGCGACAGACAATAGCCCGGCAATTTATTGCCGGGTGGCCGAAACGATGATCAAGGCCTAAGGATACCCAAATGGATTTGGCTTTTATTCTTACCAACTGGTAAGATTAGTTTCCAATAGAACAACAAATCGGTCATTTATTCTTCCAGCTTGAGAAGGATGCAATGGATAAAGAGATTCTACAGCAAATTATTCTGGATTTTCAGGATCAAAGGCTTGAACCTGGTATCGCAAGACACATGCAATATGAAGTTTTTCCGAACAAGGCATTTATCTGTATAGGCGTCAGACGTTGTGGAAAATCGACACTGCTTTACCAGATCATTGCCAATTTACTCCAAAAACACAAAAATATTGAAAACATTCTGTATCTTAATTTTTTTGATGATCGTCTGTGGGCATTAAAAAAAGGTAATATCGGCGCTGTTATTGATGCTTACTATGCGCTTTACCCCCAAAAAAAGGGCGCGGAAAAAATCTACTGTTTTTTTGATGAAATACAGGAAGCGCAAAACTGGGAGCCCTTTATTGATCGACTGCTTCGTACTGAAAACTGCGAGGTGTATCTCTCCGGTTCTTCATCCAAAATGCTGTCAAAAGAAATATCGACCCAAATGAGAGGCCGTTCCCTGACTTGGGAGCTGTTTCCTTTTTCTTTTAAAGAATTTTTAGATGCCAAACAGGTCGAGTATCATAAAATCACAACCAAAAACAAGTTGATCATTCAGAATGCCTATGGCGACTTCTTCAGGAGGGGGGGGTTCCCAGAGACAGTTTCCGCTACGAATCAGATCCAAATTATGCTGCTGCAGGAATATTATAAAGCAATTTTGCATCGGGATATCATAGAGCGCTTTGATACGCTGCACCCAAAAGCTGTAATTGATGCCGGTTACCGTCTCATTTCATCAATTTCTTCCCTCTACTCCATAAATAAAATAACTGATTATTTAAAATCTCTCGGACACAAAGTCAGTAAAAGTTTTGTAGGGCAGTGCCTTGATTGGTTTGAGGATGCATATTTTCTTTTTTCAATTAAACGCTACAGCGCTTCTATTAACAAACAGAATACCAATCCAAGAAAGGTGTATTGCATTGATCACGGAATGGTACAAGCTGTAACCCCTATGATTACAGAAGATCGAGGACGTCTTCTTGAAAACATTGTTTTTCTCCACCTCAGGCGGCAGGGGTGCGAAGTGTATTACTACCGAACAAACAATGGCCGAGAAGTTGATTTTATCTGGCTGGACAGGCAGAGAAAAAAGCATTTTGCTCAGGTATGCTGGTCAATGAAAGATGAGAAAACAAGGCAGCGGGAAATATCATCTCTTTTGATTGCAATGGAAGAACAGCAGGCGGAATCAGCCGTAATCGTTACCCATGATGAAAATGAGATTTTACAGGAGGGAAATAAAAAAATAGAGGTCCTCCCTGCCTGGAAGTTCCTGTTGGAGGGTTGAAAGCTACACCTCCCCTTTTTTTCAACTGTAAACCGGTAGTCAGTCCTTAAGCCTAAAAGCCCATATCTCCCGAAAGCAGAATCTCCGCAATTCGATCCCCCGTCCTGCCGTCCCACAGGGGAATATCTTCCCCTTCCGGCCACCTGTCCCGCAAAACATCCTCCAACCCCAGACGGACTTTATGAGGATCGTTTCCCACCAGACGACTGGTCCCTTTTTCAATGGTAATGGGCCGTTCCGTATTATCCCGCAACGTGAGACAGGGCACCTTCAGAAACGTGGTTTCTTCCTGCATGCCGCCGGAGTCGGTCAGCACCACTTTAGCCCGACTCATGAGACACAGATTTTCCCGGTATGGCAAGGGAGAGACACGCTTAAACGCAGGATTTGCATCAAACAGGCATTGGAGCCCGTTCTCATTGATGGCCTTTTGAGTTCGGGGGTGAACCGGAAAAACCATGGGCAGCATTTTTGAAAAGTCGGCCAGGCATTCAAGGAGAGGCTTCAGCACGGCAGGGTTATCCACATTGGCAGGCCGATGCAGGGTAATCAACCCATAGGGTCGGGTCAACCCAATGCGACTCAGGATATCGCTTTCCATGGCCTTGGGAAGCTCATGGGCCAGGGTATCGATCATAACATTGCCCACCAGATGAATCTTCTTTCCAGCCACCCCTTCACGTTTCAGGTTCTCCACGCCGCTGGGCTCGGACACCAACAGCACCTGAGACAGTGCATCGGTCACAATCCGGTTGATCTCTTCGGGCATGGTGCGATCAAAGCTTCGAAGTCCCGCCTCAACGTGGACCACGGGAATGCCCAATTTCACCGCCGCAAGCGCGCATGCCACAGTGGAATTGACGTCCCCAAACACCACGGTGGCCGCGGATGGGTCTTTCAACAGGTGAGCCTCATATCGTTCCAGAATCCTTGCCGTCTGGGCGCCATGGGACCCGGACCCCACATTCAGGTTCACATTAGGAATGGGAATGCCAAGCTCGCTGAAGAAAACATCGTTCATCCCCTGATCATAGTGCTGGCCCGTATGGATAATCCGCCAGGAGAGATTCCGAGCGGCCAACGCCGCACCATGCTGTTTGAGTGCCCTTACCACCGGCGCCAGTTTCATAAAATTGGGGCGGGCGCCCGCCACCAGATCAATCGCATTATGGGACATAACAAAATCACAACCTTTCATGGGTTAATAGGTTAGGGTCAAGTTCTACTCTACAACAGACCAATGAACTGTAATCGCTTCGCATATCTTTCGCCTACACAAAGAAAATCCGTCAGTTCGTACTTCAGTTCCCAGCTTTACATTTTTCCGAACAAAAGGTTCCAGGGTCTCCTGCTTGCGATTTGGGAGAATCTGGAGCCGCAACCTGCCTGCAATAACACCTCGTCCATGTCCTCCACGATGCTGTGGACGCTGGCCAGTTGGCAAATTAGGATCAGGGCCGGGTGCCTTTTTCCTCGGACATACTTCAACAATGCCGCCAACAAGAGTTTTATGGCGCCTCCCACTTCCTTCTCCTTGTGTCGCACCGCCTACATACGTTTCATCTACTTCAACTGGCCACTCTCTCCACCGATTGCATCTCGTCCTGGCCGCACCATTGCGGTATGAAGCTTGTAAAGCATATTGAAAGACGTTTCGTACCGCTTGATCCCGAGCATCTTCTGGAAGAGGTATGCAACATCCGGATGGGCATGAAAGATTCTAATTGCATTTATCTTTTCGGGGTAACATTATGCTTGAAAAAATGAGTAGATTATTTCTTGGGAATTCCCTATGATTTAGTGTCGTGTTTGACTTTCCACTCCCGCGAGCGTTTAGTGGAAATTTTCAGACGATGCTATGATAACCTCCGGGACATCAAGCAAATTTTAGGCATGATTACCCGCAAATCCGGATATCTCCAACTGATTGAGGAAACCCTCGTAATGATATTGGATAGAATTGACAATCAAAAGCATCGCGTGGCCGCAGACAAGTTCTGCAGACTGCTCAATCAAACTGGTATTACGCTGGTTGGCCGTCTCAAGCTCTCTTTCCACCTGACCAAACTCAATCGCCATGGCCAATACAACCCTAAAATCGACTGTGCATAATTCTAAGTAAGAGAATCAGCTATTTACCGTAACTTTCGTAAACATATCATTTCTGAATCAAGGAGTAAACAAAATGAGAAAAGATTTCATTAGCCGAACCATCTTTCAAATCTTCTTGATAATTTTTATCGGGCTGAACCTCGCACCGGCATACGCAGACATACCGCTGGATAGAAACAGTCCGGAATTTGATGGAGATTCGTGGATTATTTCTGAATCAGGAAACTACTATCTAAATTTTGAAGGAGAGGTTTTTACCACTGCGGACGACTGCGCCATCCGCATTCGGGCCAACAACGTTGTGCTGGATGGACGGGGCAAAACCATCAGCGGTTCGGGCGAAGAGAGGTTAGGCATCCTTGTCAATGGCGGGCCCGAGATGCAGAACATTACAATCAAAAATGTGAGAATAGAGAAAAAACATTACGGAATCCTATTTGAATGGATCCGAAATGGCAGGGTTGAAAACTGCAATGCAAGTGGAAATGCATACGGCATTTACCTTTGGAACGCAAAATCCACCACAGTCACAGGCAATACAGCTAACAACAATACACTTTACGGCATCGTTCTGGACGGTGATGATTCGGAATATCCTGTGATTGACTGCATCAATCGCGACAACACACTAGTCAACAATACCGCAAACAATAACGGTATGGCTGGCATCGAATTGAATCTCGAAAGCATTTACAACACCCTGACCGGAAATACAGCGAACGAAAACGGAGATCGGGGCATCGTCCTTAAAGGAAACGACAACTATCCTGAAATGAAAGCCCCTGAACATAATATGGTAAGTGAAAACAGTGTTAAAAACAATCGGGTGGGCCTTTATCTCGGAGAAAAAGCCGGCAACAATACGATAAAAGGAAATACCATCACGGGAAACCAGGACAAGGGGATCTGGTTCCATTCAAGCAACTATAACACCATCTATAACAACTATTTCAGTAACGTTAACATCTATGATATCGAAATAAGCGTGGGATTTGACGGAAGCAACACGGGGAACCAGTTTAACACATCACAAACCGCCGGCGTAAATATCGTGGGGGGCCCTTTCCTTGGCGGCAATTTCTGGGCGAAACCGGATGGAACAGGGTTTTCTCAGGTGACAGGAGACAGCAACGAAGATGGCATCTGTGATACCGCCTACAACCTCCCCGGCGGAAACGTAGACCAATTGCCGCTCCATACCTATACCCAGACCATTACAGTTCCAACGGTCATCACCTCTGCAATCGATTTAACCTGCGACCGAGCGTCGGGGGGAGGAAACGTGACATCCAACGGGGGATCCGCCGTGACGGCAAGGGGAGTCTGCTGGAGCCCGACTCAAAATCCCTCCACCGGGGACAGCCACACAAACGACGGAGAGGGAACCGGCGATTTTCAGAGCATTATCACCGGCCTGGATTTGGGAAAGTCCTATTTTGCAAGAGCCTATGCAACCAACAGCGCCGGTACAAATTATGGAGACAACGTGCAATTTACGACAGCGGCGTTTAAAGGGTCAGTCTATGTGAATTCAAGCCTTGAAACCTGTGGCGGTTGTCCCTGCTACACTTCCATTCAAACGGCCATAGATGCGCCTTACTCAGCAAACGCCATAAAAATCGCCCAAGGCACTTATGCTGAACCGTTCTTATTAAATGACGCCAGAACAATTACCCTGGAGGGTGGCTGGGATACATCCTTTACAAAACAGGTATCTTCTGAAAGCATCATCAAGGCCCCAAAAGTCAACAACGGTTGTATGAACCTTCTCAATGTGCGCATCCTTCCTTGAAAGAACGGCTTTTCAAGCACCAGCTACCAAAGGTGTAACTTTATTTCCATTTATGTAAAAAACTCCTTGTGTTTGCATTCCCATATACATATCATCCCCTGAATATCATTGACCCCTCTTTACGGAAGATCAGAAACTCGAGAAATAGAATCTTTTGCACATGAATAGGCCTGTTCAAGCTGAAAAAACTTCTTTAAAAGAACTCCCTCGTAAGGAAAAATCCACGGCATTACCATCCCAAACCGCTATTTTTCACCACAGAACGATCTTGTATGTTCTCCTGCTATCGATTTTTTTCTATTTGGCAATCCTCTATCAATATGGAGAACGATTTGACTGGAACATGACAGGACTCATTACAATCGGAGATAAGCTTTTCCCCGCTAAAATAATCCCGAAAAAAACAATCGTTTTTAAATCTTCAATAGGTTATGATGGTCAGTTCTACTATATCATGGCCCATGATCCCCTGATTCTGACAAAAATGTACCAGTATCTGGATGCACCCGCCTACCGATATCAGCGAATGTTGTATCCTCTGCTGGTCTATGGGCTTTCCTGCGGAATCCCCGATTTAATCCCTTTCATGCTTATCCTGGTAAATTTAGCCGCCATTATCATGGGCACTTATTTCGTGGCCTTGATGTTGAAAGACCGAAAAATGAACCCCTGGTATGCCCTTTTCTATACCTTTTTGAGCGGTTTTCTATTCACCATACTCAGGGATCTCTCCGGACCGCTCGCAGCTGGATTTGTGGTGGGAGGTCTATTCTTCTATTACCGTCAAAATTTTATCATCAGCGCTTTATTCATTTCAGCTTCAGTTTTGACAAGAGAAATTTTTCTGGCCGTAGTCCCAATACTGGCCTTTGACGAAATTTTCCTTAAACGCAACTTAAAAGCAGGGTTGTTTTCCCTGATACCCCTGGTTCCATTTCTGCTATGGCAGTTTTACGTATATTACAAAATACAGACCCTGACATGGCAACCGGGAAGACTCGGCATCCCTTTCATGGGAATTATCACCAACCTTGAAAAAGCCATTGGCACTCCCCACTGGATCAGCTATAAGGTATCATACTTGTTGATTTTCGTCATGGTATGCATCATTTCCCTGGTCCTGGCAATTCAGGAAATATTTTTATCCCTAAATGAAACGACCATCTGTTTTTTGCTTTTCTCCCTCATGCCGTTTTTAATGACGGAAATCATGTGGGTGGAACCATGGGCATATAGCAGGGTATTTCTTCCCAGCGCGGTATTTCTTGTACTCACTTTTGTAAAATCGGGGGACAAGGCCTACCTTCTACCCCTCTGTCTCCATGGGGTCATGTTTATGCTGGCACTCAAATGGTTGTATATCATATAAAAAGACTTTTCTGATGGTATTGAATATCCCAAGCCTGATCCAAAAGGCTAGTTTTGTTTAATGCTCACTGAACTGCCGCTTTCAGCATTAAATTGTTTTGAAATATTTATCTCAGGCGCTTTAAAGCTAACATTAGCGCCGCTCTCAATAGTGACATTTTCCACCGCAATGGATATTCCGGCAACGCACTCGCAAAAGGTTCCCGATGGGAAAATGACATTTTTGAGAATTACAATGTCTTCCTCGCAACCATCACATGGTGGAATATGGGTCATGAATGTAAGGTCCTCACCGTATGCAATTCCAGCATTATTCGTTGCCACAATCCTAAAATGGTATAGAATTTCGCCGGTTAATCCGATTACCGAAGCATTTACCATCGCAACACCTTCACCTGATCCGGCACTGGTGCTTACCGTGGAATTCCCGTAGGTCGTGGTTTGACCATACTCAAAGTAATATTGGGTGCCACTTCCGTTGGGATTGACCGTTCCATTCAAAACAGCCGTTGTGAAGCCAATGGGGCCTGCTGCCGTGGTTGTTGCCAACGGAGGTCCGGGAATAACACCGAACCATATATGCGCCATGGCCTCATATCCTTCAGTATTGGGATGAAGGCCGTCACCAGTCAAAGGCTGAGATTTCCAATTGGCAATAAGCCCATCATATTGATCCGCCAGTATTACGGCTTTTTGGACAGCCAAATCTTTTATACCCGGGTTATAGGATGTTTTGATGATAATATCCTTATCAAATTGATCAATAACAGTATCAGGGGTCAACGTGGAAAGGATCGGGACTATATTTTGCGCCACACTCTTATCTACCATGAGGCCCAAATTGATAATGGTATCCTCCCAGGAAATCTCATCATAATCATTGGTTCCTTCAAGTATAAGGATATAATCCGCTGTAGGATCCGAAAGCACGGAGTCAATCCTCCCAACACCGGTAAACGTCCTTTCACCCCCAACTCCCCAGTTTAAAACCTGGGAAGGCCGGGAATCATCAACCAGAAGGGTTTCCAGTGTCGGTTCATATCCTCCAACGCGTCTTCCGCCGCCAACCGTTGTGATATCGGGATATCCTTGTGTAATACTGTCGCCAAAACTAAGAATAACCAGATCCCCTGAAGCGGATTCCCCGCTTCTGATCGTTTCAGTACTGTTTTGCGCTGCCATGCCGAGCAGATCCTTGAGCGTAAAATACCGCATTGGAATGGATTTTAAAGCGCCCTCATTCCGAACATAGACACAAGCCTTTTCCGGATCTGTTATGCCTCCTGGAAGCGGTGGGATCATGCGCTGTTCCCCCATCTTCATCAAAAGATCATAAAGAGCACCATTTTCCGACTGAATTTCCTCGCTCCACCCTTTGGAAGACCAACGACTGCAATAAACCCGATACCTAGACCCATCAAAACCAAACCAACAAACCCAGGGAACATTTCCCTCTATACCCATAAGCGGCATAATATCGGGTGTAGCGTCCGGCTTGTTCACCCTCAACGGTTCCTCCCAAGCGCTCCCATTCCACCAAGAGCAAAAGATATCACTGCCCTTGCCGTCTGCCTTACTGCCGGACCAGGCAATCCAAGGCCTGTTCTCTTGATCTAAAACCATTGAGGGCGCCACATTATTCCTTAAACCAGTTGAGATTTTAATGGGTTCAACCCATTTTCCTGCGTTTGAATAAGCATAAAAAAGATCACTTTCCAACCCACGATCGGTAGTCCAAACGGCCCAGCTAAGCCCATCATTTCCTGAACATACACAGGGCATCATGTTGGTCTCCGAAGAGTCGGACAACTTTAAGCCATCTGACCAACCGGAATCAGTTAACCAGCTGTAATAAATCTCACGGTTCTGCCCATCAAACTGCGACCATACGATCTCCGCCTGCTTACTCAAGATATCAGATTCAGCTTTTGCCGCCAAGTTTACATGAGGACCAAGCACAATAAGCAAAAAGGCCGCCAAACAGATTTTTTTCTTAACTGAAACAAGACGATTAATGATGAATGTTTTTCCCATGATGACTTACTGTGAACGATTTCCTTTTTTGTAAAAAATTATCCAATATCTTCTTTTTAATAGTCAGATTAAATTTAATGGATTTCAATTAATTGGATCATAGACATTTTGAACATCATTTCCTTCGCATTTGAATGACACTGATCAGGCCTCGACAATACCAGATCTTCCCGATGATATCGGCCATAAAAAGAAATGGTAATTCCCTGTAACGCAACCCCAATACCTTTTTATACCGCACGGCGTTCCTGACGTCCAAGAGGACCCGAACCGTTGGGTATATAACAGGGGCCAGAGACAGATGCTTCAATAAGCCTGCACCTCGAACCGTCGGATCGAGCAATCGGATATCAATGGTATTCTCAGCGGTAACGGCCTTCCATTCATATAGATACCCCTTAAAGTCGGGAGATACGTGAAACGCGGCCATTCGAGGTTCATAGAGAACAGGGATTCCCTGTTGTTTTGCCTGAGAGGATAAAAGTGCGCAACCGACTCCATCATTCACAGTCTGTATCGTAGACAGATTCGACAGCAATCGCGCCAGCACATTTTTTCTTATGGCAAAATTATCATCAAAAATATAAGGTACATTTTCCTTTTTTTGTGATGTAAATTGGGAATGGAAGGTCAATGCCGACAATTTTTGCATGAACCGATCCCCGTGAATCGCAGGCCCCGTCATAATTGAAAGCGCTGGATCCAAGCGAAAACTCCGAGAGATAATTTCAAGCCAATTCGGTGTTACAATACAATGGGGATCACATACAACCAGCAATTCTCCGGAAGCTTCCCTGCAACCAATTGAAAGAGATTTCAGCCAGCCATCGGCTATCTCTTTTTCAATGATCCTGATATCTTGTCCGAATACATCTCTTATTTCACCAGCGGTGCTATCGGTTGATCCATCGTCAACGACGATAATTTCGTAGTCCTCCTCAAAAGCCTGATTAACAATTGAGCGGATCGATGATTCCACCTGATGGACCTGGTTTTGAGTTGTAACAATTACGCTTATCATATCCATCTCCTTACACCGTTCCTGTTCTTCGATACAAAAGAACCCGGAATAGTTTTTCTCGTTCTGCGAACTTTCAGTAATTATTGTTCAATAATCGACACATTTTGTCACATTTTTTGGTCTTTCTCCTGATCTCCCTCGCTTTAGATGAATTCCACAATGTCAACGGCTTGCTGTCTTTTATATTCCCAATGGACTCAAAACCGTAACACAGTCTCACTTCTCCATAAGGATCTACATAAAATGTCGAAATTCCCCCTAGGCACTTCAACTCCTTTACACTTTGTGGAGACGTATAATATTGTATCATCTTTTTAAGCTGATCCGTTGGGTTCAATATCGGATAGCCATTACTCTGCATATCTATCAATTGCCGAATCACTGCGGCAGTCCTTGCTGGATCCTTTATCCAAAATTCATTTTTCTCATACCAATCATCGGGCACATCCGACATTTTATCTTTGATCAGGGCATAATGGGCGCCAACATCTACAAAGCACTGATAATGGATACCATACAATTTTTTCTCTTTTACCATCCTGGCAAGGGGTATAATTTCTTCAATATTTGTTCCCAGAATGATGGTTTCGATATTGATTTTCAGATTAAAACGGTCGACTCTGGATAATATGGACATAATTCTGTCAAAACTACCGTCGATTCCCCGGCTTGGGTCATGAGTATCTCTATTAACGCCATTGAGGGATATGACCAGGCTATCAAGTCCGGCCTTTTCAAATTCATGAAGCATCTCATCAGTCAATAGGAACCCATTTGTAACCATTGAGACACTTAACTTGGCATCTTTTGCATATCGGATTAAATCGCAAAGATCCTCTCTAAGCGTAACCTCTCCACCCCCAAAGGAAATACGCCCCGTCAACGTTTTGTTTCTCAACTTCATGAATATTTCTCGCCATTCCGAAGAACTCATCTCTATCCCAGGCTTGACTTTCCATTTTGAACAGGTAGGGCATAGAAAATTACACCGATCCGTAAGATCCACTTGAATCCTGAACGGCAAGGGTGAAAAATTTGAATAATACATAAAAGATCTAGCGAGCCTCAGCCCCGTTTTAACAAGGGTTCTTAATTGAGCCTTTTCCATTGTTCCTCCTAACAGAAACCAAAAAAAATAAAGCCATAAACGACTTTATTTCTCCAAAAATTCCCCGTCCCTTTTTTTTATCAGCCGAGCAGGCACCCCAACTGCAATCGAATAGGGAGGGACATCTCTTGTGACAACAGAACCAGCGCCAAGAACCGATCCCTGGCCCACTGTTACATTATCCATAACCTTTACCCCTGCTCCCAACCAGCAATCGTCTCCAATATTGATGCCGTGCGACTCGACCTTCTGTTCCTTTATGGGATGATTCAAATTCCCAAAACCATGTGTTCCTGTTTCGATTCGACAGCCGTTAGCCAACATTACATTTTTCCCGATATAGACATTCCCAACCGCAGAGATATTCACGAACGAGGAAATAAAGGTGTTTTCCCCAATAAAAATATCGCCCCCCTTTGACTTAATGATGGTGTATTCATGAACTGAACTGTTTCGCCCTAAATGGATGGTGTTATGACAGTAAAAAGACCTTATGCTGACGCCCTTTCGGAGCTTGACCCTATCCTCGAGAAAAATGGAAGGACACCCCCTGAAATCAACGCCTTGAAGAATCACCGCCAATCCCTCGATTTTTTTGAAGAGAAAACGATATCCAAAGTTCCTTGCGAAAACCCCCACAATTCCCGGTATCCACCCAAGAGCCCCTTTAACAACAGATTCTTTGACATACGCCCAAAAAGATGGGGGAGTATACCCTAAATACACTGCATATAGGACTTTAATATCTCTAAGAGAATAGTTGGCCACCAATAAACCCTCAACCTTCACTGAAAAAACGATAATAGATTCACGCGTCACCTTTCACAAATGCTCAGTCACCCTTTTATCGATCCACCCTCATCCTACTTTTTCCATACCGAAAGATCCCTATCCATCAATGACTCAAGCTTTTCGATATCCTTTAGAAAGTATCCAATCTGGGCCGATCTCGTAGAGAGATTGACCTTTCCAAATTTATATTCTTTTGAACCAATTTGCATCAACTTCTGATCCATCCCTGTTATCTTCATCAGTTCTAGCAATGAATTGAGTTTAAGCCTGACCATAATTCTTTTGACATGAAAAACAAATCTTCCAAAATATTTAAATTTTACATATTTGGACTCATTTGAAGCTCCTTTAATTGCGTATGGACTAAAATCCTGAGCCACACCCAAAAAACCATAAAGATTAAATATAACGGATTTTGGATCAACTTTAATATCATCCATCAAGATACAGTGAACTTTTTCCCTGCCAAATAGTTGAATAAACTTCTTCACATCGTCAAAATACAAGCTTGATTTTAAATAATTTGGGTTTTTTGCTATAGCCGCTTCAAATGTTGCAGTTTTTTCTCGGGATACATAATGATGAAACATGTTATAATCAGAATAGGCTCTGTCAACTGGGTCTCTTAAACATATAATAATCTTCACATCGGGAAACAGGTCCTTTATACGATAAGCGGCCTTTGGGTCCTTCAAGTAATTGACGCAAAATTCACCTTTTTTCCGCCCTTCCCTGCAATGGGCATAATGCTGCATATACCATTTCATGGATTTATTAAAGTTCCTATTGCGAGTATTGAGAAGGGTAGTCAGAATTTCATTGAAATAGTTTATTTCTTTTGGTTGACTTATACAAATTTCAGGGTGTCCCCAAAGACAATCGGCAATCCATGTCGTACCGGCCTTTCGCGCTCCTACGCCAATAAAGTCAATAGCATAATTTGAATTTTGCTTCACAAATGGGGTCCTCATCATCTTTTCTGGAAAATTTTGGGTTCATTTTTGCACAAGACGAACGACCTCAACCTACGCATGCCTCAAAGTCAGTTATCGTGATCTTAAAGCATGAAAAACAAAGATACCGCTTGTCAAAGCGCCGATACAGCTAAGTATAACCAGGCCATAAGCGGCCCCCAAAATACCAAATTTTTTAATAAGAAAAATATTTATAGGTATTGAGCAAAGGCTGATAAATAAAAAGATACCCGCACTATGCCAAACCTTTCCTATAGCCGTAAGAGCACGTGAAAAAAACTCACAATAAGTCAGGGCAAAGTATCCCACAACCATAATACTCAATAAGGGGGCAGCCGGTTTATAAGAAACTGAATATACAATTGAAATTATCCTTTCTGAAAAAACATTCAAAAAAACCGTCAAGCCCAGAAGCACCGGCAAAAAACCTATTGTCATTCTTATCAAAGACTCTTTGGCCTTTCCATAATTACCACAGGCAATCAATTTTGAAATTTCCGGGAGTACGATAATTCTGATACCGGTTGAAAGAAGGTATACGATCCTTGCGAGAGCAGCAGCAGCCACATAATATCCAATCTGCTGCCCCCCAATGATCGCTTTGGCCACCCAAAGATCCGTTGACATCAACAAAATAATGCACACTGCCCAAATGGTTGAAGGGAAAGTGAGTTTTAATGCGGGCATAACCTCCTTTGTTTCCAAGGGAGCATCATCCAGTCGAATTACTAAAAAAAAGCCAGCAATTAACCCCATAAGGGTCGCAATGAAATTGCCGACAAGCGCCCCCTCAATAGAAAATCCGAAACCCGCTAACCCCAAGATAAATACCGCCTTCGATATGGCATATACAATGATGATAACCGAGGTTCCGGCATATTTTCTGACCCCGTTATGTACCGCCATTAAAATCTTGAGATAACCGTAAAAAAGCAGGTCGATTGCGGCTATCCGAATATAAATCTCTAATTGCTCATCGGAAAGCCATTTTGCCATAAATCCCCCCAGTCCCATGACCACGATAAATAATATCAGAGAACATATGCCCATATACCGCAAAAACAACCAGGCGATGCTTCCAGCCGACTCGGATTTCTCAGCAACCATTTTAGTGGTAGCCGTTGAGAGACCCGTAGAAAGAAGAATCTCCAACCACACGAGAACCGAAATCGTAACACCATATTGCCCGTATACTTCAGGCCCTAGAACACGCGCCAAGCCAATATTAACCAAATATCCAGAAATGGCAAATATGCATTGGGCCAATGAAAGATAGAATGAACCGGAAACGGCTTTATTCATTTAAAAAGCATGAAAAGAGCAGCTGATCTTATGGGCTGCCAAATTAATTGATCAGCCCCTTCTATAAGGGCTGCTTCCGATATGCATCTCGGAAGGATATTTTGATTTCATATCTATTTTGATAGGCTAGTCGAATCCAACAGAGGACCCTCTACCTCATAGGTTGTCTTTCTAAACCGCTTAGGGGTCATAAAACCCACACTCCAGGCCTCGGTAGCCGCCAAATAGAAAGGAGTCAAAAGCCAAAACAACAACAAAGTTTTCAAATCATTTTTGGCAAACCTCACAGTTGCTCTTGCCCACCTAATAAACGGAAGTCCTAAGCACAAGATACTGTATTTTGTAAATATTTTACCTGGAAGAGTAGAAATTCGCCTGGCCTCAGCGGCACCCTTGCCCATTTCAACCTGATAAGAAAGCAGATCACGCATTTTCACTTGCTTCATATGAACCACGCGGATCCTCGGTGTAAAATATATTCTTCCCCCTTTTTCATGCACGGTCCAATTGAAAAGCGTGTCCTCCGTAGGAAAAGTATCCGTAAAAAAAACACCGAGTTTCCGGAACATTTCCCTTTTGAAGGAAATATTGCATGACGGATTATTTCTAACATATCCTTTGGGTGTTTTTTCCGTCCATTCACTGAATTCTATCAAATGACTGACCCATGTAGCCAGGCTGGCGGGGTATCCATTAATCACGCATCCCCCAATGCCCTCCGTATCGATTTTTTGGTGATACGCGGCTATTTGAGTTAACCAGTCAGGGACCGGAATGCAATCCGAATCAGTAAAAACAACAATCTCCCCTCTCGCATAACGCACGCCGAGATTTCTCTTGGAACCCGGCATTTCTAATCGATTGAGGTGAATAAGGCGAACTTGCGGAAAACGGCTGCGAATAATATCGTCGGTTCCGTCATCGCTGCTGTCAACAATAACGACCTCATATTTAAAATCAACTTGCTGATTGAATATGGCATCCAGCGAAGCAGCAATTGTTTTTCGCGCATTATAACAAGGCATGACAACGCTTGCATATGGGCTGCCTGCCAGTTCTTTTGCATGAGCACCCGCTATGGTCAAATGAACCCCTCCCCCCCTGTTTAGGTTTTTAATCGTCATTATAAAGAAACGATTATAATCTTTTCCCTGATTCATTCTGAACGGTGGTGAAGATATTTTTCCAGAACCCCATTTTTTTTATAAAAAGCATAGGTTTCCCGAATGCCGGTCTTCAAATCCACCAGAGGTTTCCAGCCAAGTATAATTTCAGCTTTACCCACATCCGCAACAAATCTCTGAATATCAATCTTTTGCCGATTTTCAGGGAACTTGACATGAATCACCCTCCCCTCCCCTGTGGCTTGCACCACCTCATTCACCATTTCAACAAACACCGTCTCTACACCTGACCCCACCATGAAGACCTCTTGATCGGCCTCCTCCAGAACCGCTGCGCGGATAAAAGCATCCACCACGTCGGATATGTAAAGGTAATCCCTGGTCTGGCGACCTTCTCCATATATCGTTATCGGTTTCCCCGTCATAGCATTGGACATGAACCAATTTAGAATACCATAAAAACCGGCATGCATCTGACAGCGGGGCCCATAAATATTATTTAGGCGCAACGATGCCACGGGAAATCCATATAACGACCCGTACAAAAACAGATACCTCTCAGCCGCCATTTTGTTGATACCATAAACATCGGTTGGGTTTTCAGGATGTTTTTCATCTACAGGCATATAGAGCGGTTCCCCAATTTGGCCACGGGATCCGGCAAAAACAACTTTCGGGTGATGAACTCCCTTGCGACACGCCTCGAGCAAATTGATTGTCCCAGCACAATTTATCTCCATATCCAAAACAGGTTTTTCCATAGAAATCTCTCTGCCGACCTGACCAGCCATGTGAAACACGATCTCTTTACCGGATACCAGATCTTCCATCAGATGAAAATCTCTCACATCGCCTTCCACGATTTCAACGCTTTCCCTAATTCCCTCGACATTGGCATAATTCCACCCATAAGGTTCAAGGCAGGCATCCAATAACGTAACCCTTGCACCCAATTGAACACAACGACGTGCAATACTGCTTCCGATAAATCCAAGCCCACCTGTGATAAGTACATTTTTCCCGCCAAGGGCGTTGTAATTGAAGTCGGATCGATTCAATGCGGTATCATCTCCTGTACAATACGTTTTAAACGATTTGAAAAAACAGATAGCGTACAATTTTGCAGGAAAATCTCATATCCGGCTCGCCCTATCCTCTTCCTCAACATTGAATTCCTCATTAATCGGCGAACAGCCGCGGCAATAGCTTCGGGGTCAGCCCGATCGATAAGGATTGCACTTTCACCATTTTTCACCAGTTCCTGAACACTATTGTTCTTTGCCGTAATGAGGGGCTTTGCCACGGCAAGACATTCAATTACCTTATTGGTCAAAACCCGCGATGTTCTGGGGTTCTCCCCGAAGATACCCAGACAGACTTGGGCCTTTGACATATAATCAGCGAGTTCTTCATAAGGCACCCAATCGATAAATCTACAATTTTTTAAATTGAGCTCTCGAGCCAGTCGCATATCCTGGTCCCAGGTGATTCCCTTTCCAATAATCTGAAATTCCACATTTTCATCTCGAAGAAGATCCGCGGCCTTTAAAATAAATTTCACACCGTGAAAAGGAGCATATTCGCCGTGGAAATGAACCAGGAATTTTCCAGAGTCGCGGTCAGGCGGTTTAGGCCTTACAATCACCGGATCCAACGCCAAAAAAACTTGTCTGAATTTATTTTCCGGTATGCGAAAACCTTTGGCATATACCTTTATATGATCTCGCGTCTCAATCAAAATGGTTTTGGCAAAGGTCATTGATATTTTATCCAGCAGCCAAAAAAGCTTTCCCAGCAAGCTCCCCGCCCTTGCTTTTTGGCGATCATCTATCATCGTACCGAACGTGGTAATATAAAGATCAAAAAGGATGGGCTTTCTTGAAAAAATCCAAACAGGAGGTAGAAGCAGCTGCCCATAAAAACCCACCATCACAAGATCACAACCCTTTTTTTTTCTCAGAAAATCCAGGATGATTTGTGGGTAATTTGAAAATCGCTTATTCTTGGGTAGACACGTCGCCACCTCAAAGCCTGCAAGCCTGAGTGCCGCAATCACGGTACGGCTCCGCGAATAACCAGCCTCTCTTCCAGCCACATAGCAAACTCTGATATTTCTTTTCATCTTTATAAACTTCTAAAAAAAGCCAGGGGTTCAACCATCAGCACCCAATCATCGGATATGACACTTGGCGGCAACCCGAGAGAAACAATACGGCCCCCCCTTAGTATAGAACAATCGCCTTCAAAAACCCCTTTGCGAGGATTATACCATCGTTTTATGAAAAACCCGGGAGTTTCACGCAAATCAAAAAAACTTCCCCCCCCCTCAGGGAGAAAAATAGCAAAGACTGTTTTGCTTGAAAAAACTTCCCCATCACCTTCTTCCCCGATCAAAAGATGGTCATTGGGCGACATATCCCAAAACGGAAGAGCCTGAAGAAATGACCGTGCATAAAACATATAATCCCATACCCTTTCATATATCTCAAAATCTTCCGTTTCGAGAAGATCTTCAAGAATGAGTTCAACAGAACCACCGGAAAAATAGACAGGATAGATGATCCTTTTCCGAATGCTCTGCTGACCGCATTTATAAAGCCAGCCCAAAACAGAACACCCGTAGCTGTTTTCCCGGGAAGTATGGTGGCTCTCATCGATACAGACAGGGATAACTTTCCCCGCTTCAAAGGCTTGTTTCCGCATATGCTCAACCTTCACGCCATAACTCATATCTCCCCGATACTGATACGATATAAGGCCAAATCGCTCATCACCGTAAAACGGATACCATGCGGACGGATCCCAATTGTGAACCGTCACTGGGTGACCATACGGGTCCATACCTTTGATAAAGCCAGCCCAAATTTTTATGTTATCAGGACTCAATGGAAGTCCCGTCCCATCATATTCTTCACACAAATTCCATTGAATCCCGTTGTGATGAGCGAACCTTGCGATCATTTCCCGATAATACAGTTTTCTTTCAACACCAAGGGTCGCATCATCCAGCTCCATCTTATTCTTGAGTTCTCCTTCATTTAGAACAAAATGCAGAAAGATCCCTTTTTTTTGAGCGTGTGAAAATACTATTTCCCACTGCATCAATTTTCCGATGTCCAAATGTTTATTATCATTATCCTCACTACCTTCGCGGTCTATTTCACCCCTGTAAGGCCAAGTGTCCCGTCCATCACCCCCAATGTTATTGAGATTTACATAAATTGAGTTAACATGCTTTGAAGATAGATAATTCAGCGCCCCAATAATATTTTTGCCATCAGCCATTTCACCAACCCAGTTCGCATCTTCAATCGTCCAATGTCGGGCATGACTCTCAAAACGATGAAACCGCTCCGGATGATTTGGATCCGGACTTGTGTTATCAAAACCTGCATACCCCAAAAAGTTCTCCGGGCTATTCGTCCCCCCCTTTATCCAAAACTTTCCATCTCCCAATGTTTTAAGATAATAGGTATCTTTATGATAGACTGCCCTTCCTTTGCTCAGAAATCCTTCTGCCGGTTTTTTTTGTTCCTTAACAAAAAAGAATCCTTCCGCTCCATTAAATGCTGTTGGATGGCTTTCACTATAATTTGGTTGAACAGCAATGTTTTGACCTTGCCGAAAAAAAACTTCATACGTCCAATATCCGGGCCGATCCGGCGTAAATTTAACCCGCCATATATTCCCGAAGCTCCCGCCGCGCCCGTCCCCATCAAAAAACCCGGGGACTAGATATCCGGCGCCGTTTGGACCTCTAAAAAAAACGTCCAGCTTAAAATCAAGAAATGGGTTTGGGTCGAAATCGGACGCATCAAGCTCTGGCCCCAAGAAATCGATGACCAGAGGATGCCAGATGATCTTCTCAATTGGCATGACACGATTTACCAAAGAACTCCCCTCTGCAGGCAATACACCAATGACGACCCATAAAACTCCACATGTTAGCCTTATTAAACACCCTAATTTTAACAATTTTTCCATGGCCAATCTTCACTATTATTTAGGGTTAAAAAATGAGGTTACACTAACCTTAAAATCCCATCAAAACCGACCCGCGTTCACAAATCCCTCACATATCCCCAGGGTTTTATCGATTTCAAGGTCCATATCTCCTTTCAGCCTGAAACCGGTCCTTTTTAATTTCTCCATACTAATATGAACCGGCAATCCTTCCCCATCTGAACCCCGTTCCGTCTTGACCGCAATTTCCTTTACGCTTTTCTTATATTTCCACTCATATATCTCTGCAACTCTTTCAGCAACCTTATATATGGATATGGAACGATCTCCAGCCAAATTATAAACTTCATTCCCCCAGACACACCCCGGATCAAAAAGAAAGTGTTCAACAGCTCGGGCCATATCTTCCAAACAAATAAAATTCCTATGCTGCTTACCGGAAGAATTAATGACGATCCTCCTGGTCGTTACAGCCTGTTTACAGAAGTCATTGAAAACCAACATCCATTGGTCCACGTCGATATTCATTGGATAACCATAACCATTTGAACCTCGGAAGATTATGGAACAAACCTGTTTGTAGTGGCTAAAATAATTGACCACATCTTCAGCGGCCCGATGCGTATATGCATATGGGTGAACACAGCGGGTTGGAGAATCTTCAATTAAAACATCTTTCCCAGGGGGACCATAAACATGAAATGTTGAAAAATAAACCACATACCTTACATTTTTTTCAAAAGCAGCCCTTAAAAGATCGTATGTCCCTAATGTGTTGACCTCAAAGGCTTTTCTAGGGTTTTTCTCACAATCCGTTTGATGCATCGCTGCCAAATGAATGATTACATCCACGTTGCTCAACCAATCCATTTCGCCATCCAGTTGCGCCAAGTCCATTTGTACAATTTTGAACCCATGAGCCCATTTTGGAATTCTCTGCTTTCTTGTACTCAAAACAATATTGACATGAGGATGCTTCCTTTTTAGATAGGCGGCCATTCGCCCACCGAGATATCCTAAACCACCGGTAATAAGAACTGTTTTGGGTACCATACTAAACGACCTCAGTCCATTTCAACTTCAGACGTGCAGCCTTTTCGATATAATCATTAATCTGTTTTATCGAAAATTGATACATGTTGCAATTTTCCAAATAGTGGGACTTATACCAATCCGCTGTCATCCTTATGGTTTCTTCTAAAGTTAACAAAGCATGCCATTTCAAGAAATGCCGAGCCTTATCGCAGTTTAAATTCAAAACGCCCGATTCTTGCCTCTTTTCGGATTTATTTCCAGAAATCAACCATCGACTCCCTTCCCAATGTTCAGAAAATTGGCGGACTACCTCTTGAACAGTTTGATTGAAGTCATACAAGGGCCCAAAATTATAGGCATCACCCGACTTAGCACTCCCCTTTTCCAAGAGTAATGCTCCGAGCCACAAATAACCACTCAAAGGCTCGAGAACATGTTGCCAGGGTCGCACAGACATCGGATTCCTCATAACAACTGCTTCCCTTTTGATAAACGCTTTCACACAATCCGGAATAATTCGATCATATGCCCAGTCGCCTCCCCCGATCACATTTCCGGCCCTAGCTGTAGCGACACGAGGAAAAACTTTTCCAGAAAAAAAGGAGTCATAATAGGATCGACAAATTAATTCAGAGCATGCCTTTGAGGAACTATACGGGTCCTTTCCACCCAGAATATCACATTCTCGATATCCCCACTCCCACTCAAAATTTTTATAGCATTTATCACTTGTAATCACCACCACCGCTTTGACGGAATCCGTCCTTCGAACACACTCCAGCAAATTGACCGTACCTCCGATATTTGTATCAAAGGTCAATTTTGGATTTCGGTAAGATTCCCTGACAATGGGTTGCGCCGCAAGGTGAAAAACAATTTCGGGCTCAAACCGCGAAAACACGCTTTGAAGCCGATCGTAATCCCTTACATCCCCAATAAAATGGTCCAAATAATGGGAAAGAGCACATATTTCGAAGTTGCTGGGTTCTGTAGGAACATCCATTGAATATCCTGCTACTTCGGCACCCAGATGAAGGGTAAAAAGAGCTAACCAGCTACCCTTAAATCCCGTGTGCCCAGTAATAAGAACCCGTCTATTTTTGTAACTGCCTAAAAAGAGATTTTCCATATCATTTTTAACCGGGTTAAAATAAATACATACATGAAAAATGGATCCAAGATCAGAGGTATAGTCTTTCCGTTTACCCGTGTTTTATTTCCCAATCATAAGAGAAGTAGGGGTCAAAAGGATCACGACGCTCAATTTCCGAAGGGTCATGGGGAAGTGTCGCGCAATTGGCCACGATGGTCATTGCATTACCGAGCCCTTTAAAACCATTCCAAACAAGGGGAGGAACTGTAACCAGACAATAGTTATCCGGCCCCAGGAAAATTTCCTGCCTTTCACCCCTGGTTTGACTCCCCGGCCGATCATCGTAAAGCACGAACTTGATATTACCAAAAGGGACCGCATAGTTGAGGGTCATCTCTTTGTGTAAATGCCAGGCTTTGATTGTTCCCGGATATATGCAGGAAAAATAGATCTCGCCAAACCGATCAAAGCACACATCATCATTCCGCAACATATGCATCACTTTCCCACGTTCATCTAATATTTGTCTGAGTTGATTTATCTTAACACCTTCCACCATAATCTCATGTACCTCCAGAATATCGACCGTCAACAGGATATCACCTTTAGTTGGTGCTTCGCCCCCAAATCATCCAAGGGGCTTCCCCAGCGTCAAAAAGATTGTTCAAGAGCTGATAGTCACGATAGGTATCCATACACTGCCAGAAGCCATCGTGATCATAAACCATTAACTGATTGTCTCTGACGAGATTCCTCATGGGCTCTTTTTCAAAAACCAGACCTTTACTCTCATCTAAATAGTCAAAAATCTCTCGTCTACAGACAAAAAAACCACCCGAAATCCTTCCTCCCGTGGCCTGCGGTTTCTCATTAAACTCGATAACCGTTCCTTGGGAATCCCCCACCAGTTCTCCGAACCGCCCTGGAGGCCTTACACCGGTCACTGTCAAGATCTTTCCATGATGTTTATGAAAACGAATCAGATCATCGAGATTTATATTACCAAGACCATCACCATATGTAAGCATAAAAGCATGATCATCATGAAGGTATTTTTTGATCCGACCAATCCTCCCGCCTGTCATGGTCTTTAGTCCCGTTTCCGCAAGGGTAACTTTCCAATCCAAACCGAGGGTTTCATTATGATAGTCGATATCGTTACTTTTTTCTAAATCAATTGTAAAATCACTTACATGTGCCTTATAATTCAAAAAAAAATCCTTAATAACCTTACCTTTATATCCCAAGCATAAAACAAAATTTTTATAATTCCAGCATGAGTAGTATTTCATGATATGCCAAAGGATCGGAAAATTCCCGATTTCGACCATTGGCTTGGGAACCTCATTTGATACCGATCGAATTCGCGTTCCCTCTCCTCCACATAAGATCACAACTTTCATTTGACAATCGCCTTTCTAGAAAAAATCTAGATTCCGTTCCTCGTCTATATCATGAATTTTCATTCTATGAGATATGGTCCATTGCCCAATCAAAAAGCATCTCAACAACTTCGGACGTCTTTTGGACTCCTTTTCAGCCCCTGGCGCTACAGTTCTCCTGTACCGCATTAAACCTGAAACCTGGAATCTTACACCTCAATCAGGATGATTCCTCATGACCATCCTTTCTCTTCCCAGTCTGCAACGCCTCCAGCAACCTCCTGTTGACGCTCAGGAGATCGGCCACAAATGCGACCATGATAGTTTGAAAACCTACCCCGATCAGGATACTGGCAAGAATGAGAGACTGAATATGACCATCACCATTCTCGATAAAATAATAATATAAAAAGCGGGCCCCGATTAACGTGCCCACCGCTAAAAGACCGGCCCCAATGGTCATAAAAAACCTGAAGGGTTTATAAACCACGAATATCCTCAAAATGGTCATTATGGATCTTCTAATATACGTTGGGATGCTCTTTATCAACCTCGATGGGCGAAGGTCCTTATTGACACGTATGGGAATCCATGTAATGGGGATGTCTTTCTGTCCTGCCTGTATTATTGTTTCAAGTGTGTAGGTATAGTTATTAAATACATTCAGCTGCCCAGCTGCGTTTTTTGAAATAGCTCTAAAACCACTGGTGGCATCAGGGATATCTGTTTTGCTTGCAATACGAACAGTCCAACTTCCCAGTTTCTGAAGCATTTTCTTCACCGACGAAAAATGTTTGATTTCCGAGATGGGACGCGCACCCACCACAATTTCCGCTTCACCCAACAGAATGGGTTTTATAAGCTTGGGGATATCGTCCGCACAGTACTGATTATCCGCATCAGTGTTGACGATAATGTCCGCTCCACGCTTAAGGCTCTCACTGATCCCGGTCATAAACGCCTTTGCCAAACCCAAATTTTTGGGATGGGAAACGGTGTGAACCACACCATGTTCCCTGGCCACCTTCAAAGTCTGATCCGTACTGCCATCATCAATAATCAGCCATTCAACTACATCCACACCGGGCACTTTTTTAGGAAGTGCGGCAAGCGTAATAGGCAATGTCTCTTCCTCATTGTAGCACGGAATCTGAATAATGAGCTTTTTCATTCTAGTTACCCAGTATCTGGCTTAACTCCTCCACCAACGTAGTTGAGCCGATGCAATGATTTAATTTATCCCTTATTTTGAAAGGCCGTCCCAAGAAAAAAATAGAGTTAACATAGCGCCAAAAATTTATTAACAACCGCCATCAAGGAATTGCGGACGGGAGCTCTCCTATAATTTCAATAGACGAAACGTCTAGCCCCAACCTCCTATTATCATTTCCCATTCCATTCTCATTTGGTATAAATGTATCCGAAACGATACGAATCTGATGAACAACGCGAATATCCCCCACGATCTTAAAAACAAAAGTTTTTTTTGATTTAGAATAATATGCCTGTTGTATCCCGTTTATATACAGTTCAGGTTCTGACCATTTGTTATCATAAATAAGAGGATTCCACCCATTTGTATGAATACAGACAAACCGATCCGACGGTTTCAGTTCATATTGTATATTGCGAATCATGCCATTACCATCGGTCCAAACACCATCATAAAAATGAGCAAGGTCACCCTTGAAGCTCATGGGATTAATCACATTGGTAAGGCATTTATCATCAATGACAACATAACTCACATCCATACCCAGCACTCTGATATCATTGCCGATCCCTTTCTCCTTGGGAACAAAGGTCTCGGAAACAATCCGAAGATCTCGAATGACGGCTATCCCTCCCATGATCTGAAAGACAAAGGAATTTTTTGATTTAGAATAATATGCCTGTTGTATTCCGTTAAGATACAGTTCGGGTTTTGGCCATGTACTTTCATGCATGCCAGGCACATTCCCGTTGGTTTCAATTCGAACAAATCGATCTTTCGGCTCCAATCGATAGTCGATGTTTCGAATAATCCCATTGCCATTGGTCCACACCCCGTTGTAGAAATTGACAAGGTCATCGACCTTTTCCAGGGGATAAATCACCTTTGATGTCAGATCCTCTTTAGATAATTTATAAAGGAAAAGAATTTTATGTGAATATTTATATTTTCTAGGGATACCAGTGGATTCAACAAAATCTCCAATCTTTAAATTAATTTCATCAACAAACTCCAGAAAAGGGAATGTTAGCAGATCTCGAGATAGAATAAACGCATTTTTAAATTTCATCAAAAAAAATTTCCCTTTTATGGATTCCATATCAGCTATTTTGGTCAAAACACATGTATTCATGTCAAAGAAAAAGGAAAGAGGCGTTCTCAAATCCCACGGTAACTGAGAATCAACTCTATACAAAAATATTACGTCATCCTCATCCACTAGCTCGTCGATTTTTTTAATGCCTGCATAGGCGCCATCCGCACTTTCACCCATGAATTGAAAAGCTGTAAAATATAGAAAATAACCGGCAATTGTTATAGCCAAAGACAACGCAATGGTCTTACCCAGCCTACCTTTTTGAAAAAAAATTCCTAGCGCCAATGAAACAGCAAGCAGCGTATAGGGAATCACCTCTGTAAGCAAGTAACGCGCATAATAGTATTGATAGGGCGTAAAAAATCGGATCACTGTAGCCAAATACCAAAACATACATAAAAAAAACATTAAAGAGATCCATGAAATATCTCTTTTGCCCGGGAACACGGCCAACACGCCCCAAAGAAAAACAGCAAACGCCATTGGCGACAGATACTCTATGGCAACAACGATATTAGAGTATTTCATTGATGACCAACCAAGTCCACCAAAGCCCCAACGGATCTTTGAGTAGTGATCCGTAAAACCAAATTGGTATGTCTTATAAAACGAAAGGAACAGAATCGCTGTCAGGGCCAAACAAAAAATTACATTTATATTTTCTCTTGCTTTCTTTAGGACCTGATTTTTTTCAAATATTTCAGCTATCGATTTTCTAAAAGCCCACACAATCAATAATAAACAGGCCGCTGCCCCAACCGTATAATATATGCCCGTTTCCCACGATGCGTGGGATATCCTACTGAAAGATGCTTGGTATATATCATGACAATATGGATAGGAATAAATCAGACCGTAGGCAACAGACAATACGTACAAGCCAAAAACAGTCAGGAAAAAAAAAGAGAGCTGTTTCCTCACGATTGCCCTCTTCTCCCATATGAGGGTGACAAGAAACAGAAAGTAAAAAACCGGCATATACATAAAACCGGTAATCCGAGTGAAAAACATACAGCCAAACAATCCCGCGGACAAGTACAGATACAAGGTTTTAGAAACAGCCCCCGAGGTCTTATTGTAGTACCGAAACAGATAAAGAAATCCTAAAGAAGAATAGCCCAAAGCCACGATTTCGCTTACAGGAAATTTTGAAAAAAAAGCATGCAGAGGGTTCAAGGCAATCAGAATTCCAACAACCGCCGAAGAAAAACGAGTTCCCCCTGGAAACTCCAAGCCAAGGAAGTAAAGTCCCGTTATTGACAAAAAAGAAAAAAAGACCAGAGAATAAACACAATTGTCTTCACCCAAAAGCTTCCCAGTCACCGCCATCCAGAGAGGATGTAACGGATAAAACTGGTAAACGTATTCCGATTTTCTGGAATCCTTGATATAAATTCCCGGCAGATACGTCCCTTCATACGCCCCTGATTTCACCTCATCCATGTTCATCTGATTTGCAGAATCGTAATACTTTCCCAAACCTGCTTTGATGGCCTTTTTTCTTACATTATCAACAATAAACGTGCTACCTTTTTTTTCATACGTCGCCCCCATGTTTACATATACCCCCTGATCCTGACCACCGATAATATAAAGATAGGGCTGAAAGCGAAAAATGAGGCTTCCAAGAAGAATAAAAAACAATACAAATGGAAATTCTTTAATATTCCATTGGATTTTGAAACGCAAGCGCCAGGATAAAATACCGAAAATAAAACCTGTTGCACCCAGAACGTAATAAGAGCTGAAAGCGTTAAAAGAAAGGAAAAGCAATGAAGTGAAGCTAAAAACCACGATGCCCATTATAAACAGATCAAATGGGCTAGCAGGACGTTCAACATGCAAAGTTCTCCCACCGCGTGAACGACGCCAGGATTCAAACCATGTGCTTCTAAAAATCATGGGCTTATTGCCGGGAGCCATTTAAAAATCCCCTGATAACTTCTAGATATTGATCCGTTACCACTCCCCAATTGTAATTATTCAGTACATATTTTTTACCATTATTCGCCAAAGCGGATGACAAAACCCGGTTTCCAGCCATCAACCTTATACACTGCTCAAATTCATGAAAATCCGTATACCAGAGTCCGCCGTTGCTTCGTCTGCAATGCTCGCGAAGCACATCACAAGAACCGTTTACAAGCACAGCTGTTCCACAAAGCCATGATTCAAGCACAACCATGTTAAGGCTCTCCATTCTGGAAGGCATGATGAGCAAACTCGCCGCAGCCAGTGCATTACATTTCATCCCTTCACTCACGAAGCCGATATGCCGAATATATCGGCTCTTCGGGATCTCCATTGCACTTTTTCCTACAAGGATCAGCGGATAGACCTTTTTTATTGACTCCGGAAGAGACAGATAAAATTCAAAAAGCTCATCACAACCTTTTTGTTTTTGGATCCTTCCGACATACAAAAAAAATGAGGATTCCATTTTAAATTCTCTACGGAATACATGAGGAGACAAACCTTGGGGAGGATGAATCCCGACACCTGTCACCACACATTTAAGGCCATCAATTCCAGCCCGTTTTTGAAGAACCTGTCGCTCTTCCTCAGTCAAGAAAAAAACAGCACGGGGTAAGTTAAAAAAATCATCGAAAAAACGAGCATGGAGGGGAGGCTCATCATGAACAGTCGGTATCAAAAACGATTTACTGGAAACCAGTGGAAGGATCAAAGTTGTCGTGGCATATAGATAAGTGAAAAAAAAGAAAAGATCATACTCGCAATCATGGCGCGAAACATAAGAAATCAAGGTAGAAGAATATGGGCCTATTTCCTTTAACCATAGCAGTTCTTCATCGGCGGATGATTCCCGTCTAAGGACTTTACGATCCAAGCTTGAAAAAGTGTGATCATCGCTCCGGTAGTGGTCTATCGCAAACCGCCTCACAGAAACACCATTAATCGCTGTCTTCCCCGATTCGTAATCATTCTCAAAACGTCTTACATAATCTCTGGCACAAGTCGTCAGAACTTCAATATCCCAATATTGAACCATTTGTTCAGCTAAAATTCGGCACAGAGTTTCAGCACCACCAACAACATCGGACCCATAGCGTTGGACGATAAAGGCAATTTTTGGTTTGGTATTTTCCAACATTTACGCCATCATGAACACAATTCATCGGGGAAGGAAAGATATCCTTCTGGGTTGAAAACCCTTTCCGCGAATTTTTAAAATCGTGCCAAATACGGATTTTACAGAAATCTGATTTAAACAAACCAAATGATTCGGGCACTGTGAAATTTCCGTTAAATGGCACGGGGAACAGCTTACACGGGAATAAATCATGGTGGTATTTCCAAAAGGGGGATGCCATTCCCTGACATCATCGCGTCCGCTAAACACAACCACCGTGGGGAGACCTAAATAAGAGGACAAATGGGCGCCGAAAGAATCATTGGTAACGGTGAGCGAATTTTCAGACAACGATTTCACCAATTCCTTAATGCCAAGGCCAACGTGAATACTTGAATTCCCTACACCTTCCAAGAGGTCGGCGATCTCACCATCGGAGGATCCCAAATAAAAATTTATGCCCTCTGCAATATTCTCTTCATTAATCCTTTTTGCCAACGTCAGATAATATTTCAGTGGCCATTCTTTGACCTCATTTCCGGCCTTTGGAAAAAAAGCGATCTTGTTCCCGGATACAGCCAAAGCTCCCAACTCAGGCAACAGAATCGATTGCCCCGGTATGGCCTCAACAAGATCAAGCAACTGAACGGCCATCGAGCCTCTATCCGGACGCTTAATGATATCCATCTCGTCCAATTCAGCGTGAAGGCAAATATCCAAATCTCCATCAAATTCTTTAAAACTTCGGTATCCCACCTTGAGCCGGGAGGAAATCTTTGAAAGAATGAATCGAGTATTTCCGTGCCGCCTTAAATCTATTGCAATATCATATTGATCCAAATGTTTTAAAAGATCATCTTCAAGGGATTTTTGTTCATCTGGAGTTCCAGTCCACTCTTTTTCCGGCAGATCATAAGCATATATATTTCTGAATATTTTCAGCTCTTCCGCCAGTTGAATGTTCCAGTCTCCAACGATAATGTCGATTGCCGCGCCTTTAAATTTTTCACTCAATCGGGCAAGCGCGGGAATGGCAAGGATAAAATCCCCCAGTTGATCCAACTTAAGAACAATGATTCTTATCTTCCGATCCAATGAAAAAAATGTACAAGGGTTTGTAATCTCGACGCCAAGATTCTCAATTCCTTTTTCAGAGCCTGACATTTTGTCCATTGTGTTCATCGAATACTTCCATTACTTGCCAAAAGCACATTGAGCAAAAAAAGCGCATTTTCAGATCAAGGAATGCGCCTCTTTCGTTAAAAAGCTTCTAAAAAAAGCGTGTAAAATCTCCAGCAACGCTGGTTTATTGGATTATCCTGACCTCGGCACCTTCCACAATATTCACAGTATCCGTACCGGTTACAATGGGTGCCTTAAAAGTGACATTGGCATTGTCTTCAATGGTCACTCCCGGACCAATGGTAATGGAGGCGGAGCCCACACATTCGGTTGTGGTTCCCGCTACGAATGTAACATTCTGAATAACAACAGCATCCCCCGAACATGTGGTCAAAAAAGTCTGATCATCTCCAATACCCGTACCATAATCATTTACGGCTTTAACCCGATAGTGGTAGGTTGTCGCGGGACTGACACCGGTAATTTCGCCGCTTACATCCACATCACTTGTTCCGGATACCGGACTCTGAGCCGCAGAAACCGTATTGCCATAATTCGTGGTAGTTCCATATTCAAAATCTACCGTTGATAACGCGTCATTGGCGTTCACAGTACCGTTCAAAGTGGCACGGGTTGAAGCTATAAGGCTTGCAGGCCCGGTCGTTGCCGTCGGCGCCGCCCCCTTTGGGCCGTCTGTCCGCTCACTTTCCGCTGGTCCCGTGCCGGTGGAACATCCATCAAAATTGACATTATTGCAAAGGCTTGTGTGGATTAAAACAATCTTATCAAACCAAACCGTCTTTTCCTTTTTGGGCGAGAGGGAAAACGTATGTTTCCCCGGAGCATTGACATTCAGCGTGACCGCTCCCCCCACCGGTGGGGACCACACATATTGTTCCTTTGTAACCCATTCCCATCTGGCTCTTTTCAGCACATATAATCCATAATCCGGACAAGCGCCAACTAAAGCCGAGCCATCAAACTGCGCACAGTAACCGTTTTGATGACTCCCACTGTAATCCTCAAGATCCGACCACGATCGCAAATTCACATAATAAGCACCGGTTTTTGTAAATTCGATGTCGTAAGATATTTTCACTCCGGCATTGTTTGATGCCATATACCCTTGACCGGAAAACCCTTCGGCAGGCATAACACGGACGCCTGTATTGATGGTGCTGCTGTCACTAAAAACATAGCCTTGATTTCTTGAATAGTTTTCCGCCTCCATAGAAACAATACCATCGGATTCCATAAAATAGAAATCGTCGGCTTGCGCGGCCGCCCCACCGAATAAAAATGTAACCATTGCAACAAACAAAAAAAACATGGATTGAATATGCACCATCTGTACCCCCCTGTTCCCAATGGGAACTGATTTTAAGGACCTTCGTTCAAGGTTAAACGGAAGGATATTATCCCACCGAACGTACTTGTCAACTGAAAATTATGACTGAGCATCGCTCAGTGTGTCCTCTAACAGCATAAGATACTTCTGTTCTATGCTATGCCAACTATAATTATTCGCCACAAAAGTTCTTCCCTGTTTCCCAAGGATATTCCTTGTTTCCTTTCCCGTGTTTAAAATAATGTAAGTGAAATCTTCCAACCCATGATACCATAATCCCCCATTTGACCGTTTGCATTGCCCCACAAGAACCTTGGCCTTGTCTGTCACCAGAACAGGGGTTCCAACACTCCACGCTTCCAACAAAACGATGGAAAGGCTTTCATAGTGTGAAGGATTCACAAGCCAATCGCAGGCAGCCAAAGCATCGAACTTGGTTTGTTCATCCACATACCCCAAAGATATGATATCCGGGTGTTCTGGAATAGCCATGGCCGGTTTTCCAAGCAGCACGAGTTTGATATTGGAATCAAATCTTTTCTTTAGGTTTTTAAAAAAGCCAAACAGCTCCTCGCATCCTTTTGAAGGATCAATCCTTCCCATATAGAGCAAGAACGGCTCACCAATGCTATAATTCCTAATAAAACGATCCGGATCACAAAACATGGGCACATCCACGCCGATACCGCTTATGGGGCCCTCCAGAGCAGCGTTCGGGAAGCGTGACTGGAGGAATGATTTTTCTTCAAGCGTAAGGAACATAAAGCCCTTTGGCTTTAAAAAAAAGTCATCCCACATGCTCAGATAAATGGGCCATTCGTCATGGCCGGCAGGCACCAGAAACGCTTTTTCCCGGACAAGGGGCAGCCCAAAATAGGTTGTGGCATAGAGATAGGTGAAAAAAACAAGAGCATCATAATCATTCGTATGATCTTTGATGAAATGGATCAAATCCGAGGAGACAGGTCCTTGTGCACGCATCCAATTTTCCTGATCAGTTAAACTGACATGTGGTAAGCGACTGCGGATCTTATCCGATATCCGGTTAAATTCATCCACATCCCTTGGCTGATCCACGGAAAACCGATTAATCCCAATTCCACCAACGCGCTCAATTCCAGGTGGGTATTGATTCTCCCATGTCATGTAATTGTCTAAAGCGCAAGTAGTTAGAACCTCCGTATCCCAATACTTTGCCATATGTTGGGCAATCTGAAGGCAAAGGGCCTCGGATCCTCCGTTCACTTCACGACCACACCTCTGGACTATAAAAGCAACTCTTTTCATAAAAATTTCAGATTTAGCAATAATGGCCCAACCGCAATAGTCGGTTCCTATGTAAATTCATTTTCCATTCTTTGAACAAGCCAATTCAACTTGGGCAAAACTTCCTCAGGGGAAAAAACCCCTCTTCTTTTTCGCTGTGCCCGCAATACACGTTTTCTAAGGTCTTCATCTCTCACCAAAAGTTTTGCAAGCGCGGCAACAGAAACGAGGTCTTTCTTACTCGTAAACATGACTCCCGCTTTCTCAAGCGTCTCCGGTATAGCGGAACTCTTATAAGCCAAAACAGGGACATCAAAATACATGGCTTCGACTAAGGGAACACAGAACCCTTCGTGTTCGCTCATTGACCAAAAGAGACTGGCCGTTTTATAGCAAGCGTGAAGTTCCGCATCGGTTATTTTCCCCGTTAAAGCAATGTATTGCGATAAACCATATCTTTGAATGGTATCCATCAAATATCCATAGTAAGGATCATCAGGCAAATTGTCCCCTACCATAATCAAACGTGCGTTTGGGTCCATTGATAGATATTCTGCAAAGGCGTGAACAAGATCATGCTGACATTTATTGGGCACTATCCTTCCAACAAAAATCAGGTTAGCTCTCCCATCTTGCAGGAGATGCATCATGTATGAATCGGGTGGACGGGTCCATTTATCCGTAAAAACCGGAATTGATAAAACAAAGGGATCCCTGAAGCCCATCGTCCTGAGTTCGGAAGCATTATATACTGAATCACCCGAAGACAAAAGAAAATTCGGCGCAATCTCTCTTAATTGGGATCGACCCTGTCTCAGGACGTTGGCAAAATCAGGTCTGAAAGGCTCAAAGAATTCAGCTGGCGTTATATTATGATAAAGCAAACATTTTGGACCGGAATGTTTGGCTGCAATAGGCGTGAGTTCTGAACCGATGGAATGATGATAAAGAATGCCGTCGTCTTTTTTTAGAAGATTTTTCCGGAACAGTTTCCCTTCCTTAATAACGCCTTCATCGTAACATCGACTAGCCAGGATTTCGGATTTGTAGCCCAGCCCTCTTAGATATTTTTTTATGGTGATGGCATAGTGCGAAATGGCATCACCATAAACAAGATCGGGTAATAGTTGATGTATGCTTCGCAAATTCTCTCCAGAATAGGAATACAAACAAACCTAATTTTTAACAAATAGATATGCTAGCATAAGAAAAATCAGTGTTTTAATGAAATATCAGACCTTTCTAGCAATAACGGCATAATCCTGCCCCATATTAAACCGATAGATCAAATCTTCGATAGCACCATCCGTTTTCCCTTTGATAAAATTCATAGGGGTGGAGCGTAAGATCTGAGGATCAACAAATCCTCTATACTCAAGGACATATTGTAAAGTCTTTGGTGGAATGGGGTTCTTGTGGGTTGGGTCGACATAGAAATCACAACTTCCTACAATTATATTTTCCGGATTGGGTGTTTCAAAAATAGCCACTCCCCCCGACTTCAACACTCGAAACGTCTCATCAAAAAGCGCAATCATCCTGTTTAGACCCAGATGTTCTACAATATGAAATCCCGTAATAGCGCCGAAAGCATTGCTCTTCTGTCTTTTCAGAAACCTGATGGCATCTTCATTTACAATATCAAGACCTAAATCACGGCACGTTTGCCCCATCACATGATTCATTTCCACACCCTTGGCAAAAAAACCGTTTTCGCCGAGAAGCTCCAGCCACTCACCACGACCACAACCCAGATCAATTACGGGATATAACTCAGTTCCCGCATTTGCGGCTTCGACAAAAGGCAAATAGACCTTCTGCCGATCCTTTATGTCTTTCCGGGTCCCTCGCATTTGATCTTCAAAGGATACGTACATGGCATCATAAATATGGTCTTCTTCATTCAGCATGATCCCAACCTGATCCCCCTCAATCGGCGCAGGAAATCTTTTACGCGCTTCTTCCAAAAGGAGTTTCAACCGCCTTTCCTGATCAATAATCATTAATTTAAGGTCTCTCAGTTGACAAAGGACCTGACTGTCAAGCAATTCGGCAATTTCTGTTCGGTCTGCCTTCAACTCCGCCAGGTCTTCCAAGTCTTTAATACCTGCCTTTTCTGCCAAGTCTTTAATACCTGCCTTTTCTGCCAACTCTTGCCCAAACTGCTGTTGTGCATGCGCCATATCGACCTTAAGTTCCACCAGGTCTTCCAAATCTCCAATACCTGCCTTTTCTGCCAACTCTTGCCCAAACTCCCGTTGCGCATGTGTCATATCCTGCATCCTATTGAGGATATCATTGCCTTGATTCCGCTGATCGTTTAGTTGGACAGCCATACTCGCTTCCAGTTTCTGAAAGTTGCAGAAAAACGTAGGGAGATTAAGTATCCCCACTACCAATCGAAAGAGATACCCTAAGACCGGAATTCGGAACAACAGCTGAATGCCAAACTGAACCGCCAGCCCCTTCACCTTCACCTTCTTTGAACGTCCTTCCGGGGAAAAACGCAGCCGGCCCAAAAGCTCGGCTTTCGTCATTTTTGCAGATTGGAAATCCCTTAAAAAATGATCGAATCCTTCTGAGTCAGGGGACCTTTTGAGGATACCACGATAGGCGTTAATAACAAAATCCCTATGATGATATTTCAGAAAGTCATCCATTTGATAACCATCCGGTTTATCCTGAAATGGTTCTGAGTGATCTGAAAGGCCTACATTAGAATGCCCGGGCTTAATCTGATTTCCCAATTCCATCCTCGGAAAAGGACCGGGATGAGTTTGTTCAGGCATTTCGGTCCGTAATTTCCTTTTCCTTACCTCAGTTTTAATTTTTTTCATCAAATCGTCAACATTAATCTCTTCTATGCCTGTCTCAATCATATCCTATCTACCTGAACATTAGGTTTAAGTTTAGAAAAACCAATAAAAAGAAAGTCTTTACCGGCAACCACTTCGAATGAGAGGAACGAATCAACCCATTGATAACACTCATCAACGTGAGTCTCACCCCGATGAACCGCGGGACTGAGGGTATATTTCCCAGGTCCGATATTCAATTCTTCCATACAATATCTAACAGTACATTCTTCACCTGCCTTGAGCGCAATGGGTACGTTCATATGGCAGGTATTCGTCCCAAAAATATCTTGGCCGAACCGATCCCTTATCAAAATACCTACAGTTACAGCTTCTGCATCTTCATTGCATTTAAGGCCGATCTCCACCGTACACCGATCTCCAGCCACAAAAAATTCCGACGACTCCCCATGATCATTCAACATCTTCACATGGACAATCTCCACTTTAAAATTCCCGTAAGCTTTCCCTGAGCTTTCCGAATCAGCGAAACAAATCTCTTCACCTTTTGATTTTTTTGCCAAAAGAAAATTATAAGCGTTGATAACATGATCAGGTTTTCCCTCTTTAATTACAACACCATGTTCCAGAAGCAGCGCTCTATCGCAAAGGACCTTCACGGCATTCATCTCATGGGAAACAAAAACGATGGAGCCACCATTTTCCTTAAACTCTTTAATCTTTCGCATGCATTTCTGCTGAAAATAGGCATCACCCACGGATAATGCCTCGTCTACCACGAAAGCACCGGGGTCGGCATGTATGGCCGTTGAAAAAGCCAATCGCATAACCATCCCACTGGAATATGTTTTAAGAGGTTCATGAATAAAGTCTCCCAATTCACTGAAAGCAACGATAGCTTCAATGATATCATCGACTTCTTCCTTGGAAATGCCCAGCAAGGAACTGTTCAAATAAATATTCTGAAGGCCTGTAAATTCAGAATTGAATCCCGTCCCCAATTCCAACAATCCGGTAATCTTCCCGTCAATGCAAACAACGCCTGAGTCCGGCAGAAAAACACCGGTCAATATTTTCAATAACGTTGACTTTCCGGCCCCATTCTGTCCAACAATGCCTAAGGTTTCACCCCGCGCCACCTGGAAGCTGATATTTTTCAGCGCCTCCAACCGCCGGTGCAATTGGCGTCTCAAAACAATCTCCTTGAGCCGATCAACCGGTCTTTTATAAAGTTTGAAAGTCTTACTAATGTTTCTGACCGTAATCATGCTTAAAATCTTCAGGACGGGTACTCAAAAGCTGACAGCTACCTTTCTAAATACCTCCAAGGTCTGTTCCGCCGCACGTTGCCAGCTAAATTGCCTTGCCCTTTGAAGTCCTTTCCGGATGAATTCATTACGTACTTGAGTGTCAAAAACCATCTTATGGATGGCATCCGCCAAATCTTCGTCATCATGGGGATCAATAAACATGGCAGCATCCCCCGCGACTTCCGGCAAACTGGCCACATTGGAGCAGATAACCGGACATCCACAGGCCATGGCCTCAAGCAAGGGTAAACCGAATCCTTCATAGAGGCTTGGAAAAATAAAAGCTAATGCACCAGAATAAAGGCAGGCAAGTGACTCCTCATCCACATACCCCGTCGTCAAGATTCTATCTCCGATACCCTCTTGTTTCGCTTTCCGCCACCACAGGTCATCCCCCCATCCTTTCCAGCCAACGAGAACGATGGGGATACGGTCTTTCACTTTGGCCAATGCCCTGATTACGAGCGAGAGATTCTTCCGGGGTTCAAGCGTTCCAACAAATAGCAAATATTCGCTGGGAAGTTTCAAGGCTCTAATCACTTCCTCTACTTTTTCTTTTTTTCTTGGAAAAAATGAGGGATCAGGTGCCTCTCTTATGGCGGTAACTCGATCGGGATCAATGGGAAATTCGCTACATATTTCGGAACGAATAAAATCAGATACCGTAATAATATGCGTCGCATAGGGCATTCTGCGATCAAAGAACAGGTCTGAAAACCATACTCGCTCCCGAGGGTGCATATCCCGAAATTTCATCAGGGAGAGATCATGAATCGTAAATACCTGTGGTGTACCTCTGATTGCAGATGGTGTAAAAGCCGTTTCGTGATACACATGGAACGCACCATGGGTTAGAAGCCGTCTGACTCGATACTCATATGCCAGCCAAGTAGCCGCTCGAAACCCTACAACCAGAGGATCCGGGAACTTCCAGATTAAGGAGGTCTTTTTTATCCAGGGCTCGACATCGGCCCGATCGGGCATCTTTTTTGTGCAACGCTTGCCGTTATAATAATAAACGGTTACATCGGGGATTTTTTCCAGTTGCAGGTAAAGATTGCGTACGTATCTGGAAATCCCCGTCCCCAGATTATCAAGTGGAATTGCATCAAGCAAAATATTCATTCCCAAGTCCTTTTTGGATTTTAACCCTTGGTATACAAAGCAAAAATAACCGTCAAAAACACGCAGTTATAAACCATAATCAAATAGACTTTGAAATGGTGTTGAATCTTTACCCATGAAACATACGTTACAACCCCAAACAGGGCTGTCCAAATCAAAATAAAAAGCAGTTGCATCATAAGAAATCCCTCACGTCCTTTTCTAAAGCACGAAAAATAACATAAGAAAGGAAAAGGAAAAAATGAGTGATCAAACACAGGATGACCAGCGAACGCATGGCGGGGTAATCATTGAAGATGAACATTCGATGGTAAGATTCAATAATGATAAAAGCGGGGTTAAATACCAATATCTTTTTCACAAAATCCGGCAGGATACTACTGACATAAACAATCGGCGTAAACCAAAACCACAATTGCACTATAATCCCAACCACTTCCTTAAGATCACGAATAAACACGGTTAGTGTAGCCGACAACATCCCCAAACTAAAAGCGAGAAGCTGCTGAAGGTAGAAAATAAACGGCAGCAACAAAAAATGGCCATTAAATTCATACCCGGATGCAATCAGAAAAACACAAAGAAAAGCGCTTGTGATGATAAAGGTAATGGTTTCCGACAAATTTATGAAAACCAGCAGGGAAGGAAGGGAAATGTTTATTTTGGAGATAACATTTTTCCGATCCAGAAAGACGGAACAAGACCGCGTAAGAGAATTGGCGAAGCACGTCCAGGGAATCAAACCCACGGATAGGTAGATGCTGTAAGCATAAACATCGGAACTACCGGGCAACCTCCCCCCCATAAATTTACCGAAAATAACGATATAGATAAACAGATTTACCAGCGGCCAGATAAAGGCCCAGACAGATCCCAGGACAGATCCGGCAAAGCGTTCGGAAAAATCCCTTTTTGTCAGTTCCCAGATAAGCGGAATATTGAGATCAGCCATTAGTTTTTATCCACCACCCCATACCTATATACAACCATCAATCCCAGATCCCTCCCGTCTTCGGAAATCCCTGAAAGACTGGGGTTCCAAGTCCTGCTCACTTTAAATCCCAACACTTTTGCATCCTTTATTTCATTTTGGTCAAAGAATATTTTCTCCCATTGCTTACTCTTAAACACAATCTTTTTCCATAACATTTTGTCCCTGTAAATTTCTACAACAACCGGATCGACGCCAACATCGGGATGAAGACTTCTTAAAAAGACCTCCAATCCATCTTTTTCATGAGCTTCTTCATCTGAAAACTGATACTTCCGGATGTATGCTATTTTCGATGAAAGATCAATTGGTATAAAGGCCTGTGCGCCCATCCACCTATACTTTATCTCATCCCCTGTCCACCCGGGAATAAGACCTCCTTGCCATTTTTCCCAGTCATAAAAGCCGATACCCTCCACAGGAAAATGAGTAGGGAATTCAGGTCCACCCACAGCCAGCCCCAAATGGCGCACGTCTTCACTGACACCCATCCTTTGGGGATTCCAAGTCCTTGAAACCTGGAAAAAAAATTTATGCGCTCCCCCCCCGTTTTTGTCTACTAGATAATAGTACTTTATAACAGCTTTTTTCTTCGTAAAGATAATCCTATCCACCAATTTCCCGTCTTCAGTTATTGTCAGCAGAACAGGACATGTTTCTACATCGGGCGTTCTACAGTCCAAGTCAAATTTAACCAGGCCACCTTTGCGAAACTCCACCAGGGCTCTCCTCCCGATCCATCGATAGGTCCCCTTTTTCCATTTTTCAGGGGAATAAAAACCGAAATAATCTGCAGCACCCTGATCTCTTGCATAGACCTTCAAACCGTACTTGGCAGCCAGGCTTCTGGAGCCTGAATCAAACAAATAAACAAAAGCGCAGATCATCACAACAACAGCGCAAATCTTGACAAGAACGCTAAAAGCCCGCCTTGTTTTTTCCTTGAACACCGTTGCATCGATGGTCATGGTATAGCTGAGATTCAAAAAAATCAAAAGCCATATCATAGGGATGTACTGCATGCTCTGGAATATGCCGTAAATATGGAAGCTGATGATGGAGATAATCACGGGAATATTAAGCAATCGTTTATTCCGGATCAGGTCCACGATTAAAATTGTTACGGCGTATCCGATTATCAGAAACCATAAGCAGAGTCCGACGATTCCCCCGCTGACGAACAACTGAAAATAAATGCTGTGAGGCGTATCATGTATTTTCTTGAATGCAGATCCGGCATGGAACTTAGCAAAATGAGAGCTTGGGATACCAGACAACATATTCGCATGCCAACTGAAAGACTCATACCCCATCCCAAAAACAGGACTCTCCCGTCCCACATGGAATCCTTCTCGCCATGTGTAGGGCCGGCCCCTTGGGTCTGCCTGAATCAACCGAAAAGCTCTGCCTTTTAAAAGTTCAGCCGAAGATTTCGAGTACCCGGCAATCTTTTTTTTGTCAGAGTCATCTCTTAGACAATCCGAAAGCGGCATCAAGACTTGAAACGTCAAAAAAAGACTTATAACGATTGTAACGGGGACGGAAATCGCGATCTTAGCCAAATCTTTCCATCCCAAATTGAGAGATTCAAACTTTCCTTCTTTCGAAAAATAGAAAAAGAGCCAGCAAAAAAACAGGATAAGAGGATACGTAACCCATCCGGCCCTGGCGCCCGCTAAAATCAGGGCGAGTTCACACACCACCAAACATATCAACAAAAGGATTTTACACCACAACTCACTTATCTTGCTCATAGAACCGATCAGAATAAATGGGGTCGCCACCAACACAAATTCCGCAAACCATCCCCTATTCATGAAAGTAGAATTTAGCACGTAGAGTGATCCTGATTTTCGGTACCAAGCCAGGGAAAACACGCCGTAAAAATCTAGTATCCCGATAAATGAGGAGAAAACCGCCCCCACAAAAACTCCCGCAAAAAGGGTTTTATAGATCTGCTCTGTTTTCGGTATTCTTGAAAGCGTCCGGGCCAGCACGCAAAAAAGGATTAAGCGATTGATCCCACCCAAAGAATAGCACGGCACTTCGGGAAAGGCGTTCGCCACTTGAAAAAGTGAAGTCTTCCACCCAAACAGCCAAAAATCTCGAATAACATGCCCTAAGGGCAATAACAGCACTGAAAGCATGGAAAGGGCAGCATAGCAGATAATGAATGCAAACAGAGGTGAAATTACAGATCTTTTCGATCTACTTCGCAGGCCGACAATGAATGCGGCTATGGCCACAAACACGACACTCGTTTCAAATACCTGGCTCTGTATATCGTACGACCGAAAACCAAAAAGAAAAAAAGAACCTCCGAAAAAGAATAGAAACGTTCTCAAATACTTTGGGAACAAAATAACAAACAAAGAACACATTCCCAAGAATATGAAAAGGCCGCCCACAAAATGACTATAACCAAATATTGTACAAAAACGGTATAGCAGATTGGCCCCCAAAAAAAAACACACCATCCCGGTAAACACAATTCGAATCCCTTTAGAATTTAGGCTCATCGTGGGTTCATGTGAGATTTGGCTTCTGAGCCGAAACAATCTCAAAGCACGATTTCACGTTAATCCGCGATGAACCAAAATTTATAAATTGCGCAGGATTCCTGTTGAGCGCTTTCGCCTGCTTGGACATATCTACAAACCCAAAAAGCGACATATGGCTTCATATGCCGCTTCGATAAAATTCTCTAAAGCTTTCATTGCTGTTCTGTACGAATCCGTCATTTCATCTGCACCTACTGATGGCTGCAAAGCCCTTTCAATCAAACTCCAAAACCATTCTAAGTCCAATACCCGTGAATGAATGATGTTCATGCTGCCTTTTTGTACAGGACTTCCACATCTTGATTGAAATGGACGGTTTGCGATTTATCCTTGCTACGCTTTCGTTTGAAATTAGACATTTTTACTTTTATGACCCGTGGATTACGTCTGGGTCTGCGTGGTCTATCAATTTTTGATTCTGCGATCATTTTAAGCAGAAAAGACCGCTTTTCTTTTCTCTTTCCCGTTATCATACTCATGAGTGGGGCACTTTGTATGATAAGATCGACAGTATCTACGAAACTGATCAACAAAGGATCACCGCCTTCCATGTTTGTTGCTTCTTGGATCAAAGAGCGAATCAGATTGTATACGATCATTATTGAATACAATTCCTGTTCAACCAAATCACTGCGTTTACTACGAATTATGGTCGGCATTTGCCCTTTAAGAGTAGCGCACTGATGAGTTTTAATTTCATCAAAAGCAATTTCTATATCCCAGCGCTTATGATAATGGGTGACAATCTCTTTTGCGCTGATATCTGAATCCAAGAGGCTTGTAATTAAACGTACAGGTCGAAAACCTGGAATTTGGAAATGAATTACACGAACGATTATTTCAACCTTTTTCCATTTTTTCCGGCCGGTTTTCGGGTCTTCCGATTCAACGATTTTCCCGTCAATTTTGCTCAGATAACTGCCGTCAAGCATTTGGGAACCAGGAATTGGTTTTAATTTTCCCGATTTTGCTATTTTCATAATGTGTTGAATCCCATTCTCGAACATATAATTGGCCAAATCAAATGAGTAAAATCCAGCATCAAAAAGCAATAATGCGCTTTCTATTGAACATCTTTTCAGGATTTGAAACATCAAGGTTCTTTCGCCGGTCTTTTTTCCTTTGTAGGGAGCATAAGCAATATCTATAATTCGACGGGCAGTCAGACCCATTAATGCAACCAATCTCATTTGCGGGAATGCGCCGTAGCCTCTTCCCGAGTTGTGTTTTCCAAACTTTTGCCAATTGCTTTCAGTGTCCGGCATTGTCAAGGAGGTACCATCAAACATAGCGGTTCTCATTCCATGAAAATCAGGAGGTTCAATGTCTTTGAAAGTCGAAGCAAATCTGTAAAAAATGGTACGAAAGACGTCAATTCCCATTTTGGATCGAGCATGGCTAATCGTGCCTGCTTTTACAAATTTTCCATGGAAATCCAAATCCTTCCAGCGCATACCGGCGACCAGCCAGTTCAAAGTTTTGTCGTAATTCAAGTTTCGACGCAAAGCTAATGCAAAGCATAGCCAAACCAAAACAACCGGCGTCAGAATCGTGCCTTTCCTGTATTTGTCTTTCTGATGTTCTTTGAGAGCATCCTCAATGATCGGTTGAATAATTTTTTCAAAAGGAGCAAACTCAAAATCACTTTCAATTTTGGAAAAAATTTCTGAAACCCTTTTGATCATGACTCTATCCTCGTCTAAGTTTTCTGATTAGTTGGTCTTTACATGAACCCATCAGAGTTTAAACGAGTATGAAGCGAATGTCCCGCTCCGTATTGCGGCATTATTCGCTAAAATCAGCCGTATGGCCTTATTAGATCGTTTTTTCTCGCTTTTATATAGAATTTCTTTTTATTTTGACGATTATCTTTACTGAGGATTGGCCTCAGAAAAAGTGAAGCCAATTCATTCACGGGTATTGATTCTAAGTCCAATGCTCATAATAGGCAACCAAAGTGTTTTTCCCGCCTTCCAGATTATACGCTAGTACAATCCTTTATAATTCTTTTCGGATTCCCTTTCATGGAAAGGCTATCCTCACCACGCAAAACCATAATTTCTTCATGTTCGGTTTCCTGTGAATATGTTCAACCGGGGTGGCCGTTAGTCTGTGTCAATCCGTGTGGGTCTGCAGTGCAAACCTGTGATCTCTGTTTCAGTCAAAAAAATTTTTCTCCGTGTCCTCTGTGTCTCGGTGGTGATCTATCCCTTCGGATCATACTCCGGCACAATCCGTTTCAACTCCTCTCGAATCTTATCCCCATCCCCCGCTTCCGCAAAATTCACCAGTCGCTTAATATGCTTCCGCAACACCTTCAAGGTCAACACACTCCCACCCTGCCCCGTAGCGTCATTACGCCTGACGCTCTCTTCAGTCCTCTGACCTCCATCCTCTGTCATCCGCCCGCTGTCATCCGCCCTAAGCACCATAATCTCCTCATGCTCAGTCTCCTGAATCCCCTCCCCTTCCGTAATCAACTCCTCGATCAACTTTTCCCCGGGCCTCAGTCCAATCTCTTTAATCTCAATCTCCGTATCGGGCTCAAAACCCGATAAACGGATCAGGTCCCGTGCCATATCCGCAATCCGGATAGGCGTTCCCATCTTCAAAATAAAAATCTCCCCCCCGTTTCCAATGGCACCTGCCTGTAAAATTAACCTGGAAGCTTCGGGAATAGTCATGAAATATCGCATCACATCTCTATGGGTCAGGGTGACGGGACCCCCTCGTTCGATCTGCTTCCTAAATAACGGCACCACGCTTCCCACACTGTAAATCACATTTCCAAAACGAACACACATGTTTCGTGCGCCCAATTCCCTTGCATAGGCCTGTGCCAACAATTCGCCAATCCGTTTGGAAGTACCCATCACATTGGTGGGGCGTACCGCTTTATCCGTGGAAACCACCACGCATCTCCACACATCCATCCTGGCGCATAGATCCAAAATACACTGCGTCCCCACAATATTATTCAGCACCGCCTCCCAGGGATGAAGTTCCATCATGGGCACATGCTTGTACGCCGCAGCATGAAAGACCACATCAGGATTTTCCCGCTCAAAAATACGGCTCATCACATGTCGGTCCTGAATGGGACATAAAACAGGGACGATCTCCGTGTCAGCCAACTTAGACTTGAAATCCATCTCCATATCATATAGGCCCGACTCATTGATATCCACAATAATCAGTTTTTTAGGTGTAAATCGAATAATCTGCCGACACAACTCAGACCCAATGGAGCCTACCCCTCCGGTCACCATAACCCGTTTATCGGTCAGATAGCCCCCTATCTGCTTCAGATTCAATTGAACCTGCCTCCTCCCAAGGAGATCTTCATACCGAACCCTTCGGATGGATCGCACCGACACCTTCCCCTCTATCAATTCTCCAACACCGGGGACCGTCTTACAGGGAAGCCCTGTTGCCTCACAGGCACCCACAACCCGCCTCATTTCCATGGCAGAGGCGGCAGAAATAGCAATGATAATTTCGTCAACCGCTTCTCTTTTTGAAATCTCCTTAATGTCATCCACAGACCCCAGGACAGGGACCCCATGGATGGTCTGCTTGAGCTTTTTAGCGTCATCGTCAATACACCCTGCAACCTGATAATCAATTTCAGGGTTTTCCTTGATTTCCCGGAGGAGTTTCTCACCGGCAGACCCGGCGCCCACAACCAAAACCCTTACCCCATCCCTATCAACCCTGCCAAGAAAAGGGATCTTGATTTGACCATGCCCAGGGGTCAAAAAAAGGCGAATACAAACTCGAACTCCTGACAAAAAGAGAAAGGTCAGCAACAGATCAATGGCAAAAACGCTGCGAGGAAAACCCACGAAGCGAACCTTGATCACCAAGATGGAAACAATAATCGCCGAGCTGACAACACACGCTTTGACCAGGTTTTCGAGGTCATAGAGTCCTGTGTATCGACACATGCCCTTATATGATCCAAAAAAAACCAGACCCGCCAGTTTAACAGGGACAACCCAGCAAACAGTCTTCACAAAATCATCAAAATAAAGAGATGGAATAGCGCCATCAAAACGCAACAAATAAGCCAAATAAAACGACAAGCCCACAAGAAGCGCATCCGCGATAAACATGATCCAGAAAGTTCGTCTTGTTATGATGTTTAGCATCTTCCCTGTTCAAACCCTGGTTGCATATTCAATTTCGAAATCTTCCCTGTCTCATTTTTATTCACTCCTAGACCTTTGCGCGAGAATTCAAAATCGTTTCAATCACTTTATCCAAGTCCTCATTCCCCATAGACGTCCCTGAAGTCAAACACAATCCCCTGTCAAACAAATCCTCCGCCACCTGCCCACCCACTACCCTAGAGTGATATCGCTGTTTTCCCTGCTGACCTCTGACCTCTGATCTCTGGCCTCCGCAGTCGAACACCGGCTGCATATGCATCGGCTTCCACACCGGCCTCGCCTCAATATTCTCCCCCTCCAGCGCCAACCGCACCTGTTCCCGATCCACCCCAAACGCTTCCGGCGTAATCAGCACCACCGTCAACCACCGATTGGCTCGCGACCACTCCGGTTCCGACATGAATTCAATCCCCGGCAAATCCCCCAAAGCCGCCTTATAATAATCAAATATCTCCCTTTTCCTCCGAACCCGCTCCTCAATCACCCTAAGCTGCCCCCGCCCGATCGCCGCCAGCACATTGCTCATCCGGTAATTAAACCCAATCTCCACATGCTCATAATGCGGAAAATCCTCTCTCGCCTGCTGGGCAAGCTTCTTAGCATGTAAAATCAAATCCTCATCATCCGAAGCCAGCATCCCCCCACCCGACGTGGTCATAATCTTATTCCCGTTAAACGAAAACACCGCAGCACGTGCGCCCGCGCCAGCATGGCCCCAGACCTCCCCGGACCTCCGTCCTCTGTCTTCAGTCCTCTGTTCTCCGTCCTCTGTCTTCCGTCTTCTGTTCTTTGCGTCTTTGCGTCTTTGCGCGAGATATCGTCCTCCTAGAGACTCTGCGGAATCACAAACCACCGGCACCCCATACCGATCGCAAATTTCCACTATCCTCCCCAGCTCACAACACTGCCCATACAGATCCGTCGGAATAACCGCTTTAGGCAGTTTCCCATTTGCCGCACACCTTTCCAGTTCCGCCTCCAGCAACCCCACATTCATATTCCAGCTTTCCCGGTCGCAATCAATAAACACCGGAGTCGCCCCCTCAAACACCACCGGCGTCACACTCCCGATAAAGGTCAGGGTTGAAGCCAGCACCTCATCCCCTGGCCCCACCCCCAAATGCCTGAGCCCCAAATGCATTGCGGCGGTCCCACTGGAGACCGCCGCACAATGCTTGATGCCGACAAATTCTGAAAACTCTTTTTCAAAAGCATTGACCATGGGCCCCAGAGGCGCAATGTAATTGCTTTCAAACGCTTCTTTGATGAATATAAGTTCCTCCCCACCCATGTGAGGCGGCGAAAGAAACAGTCTTTTGTTTTTCATGAATCTATCCGAAAAATCGTACATTCTGAATTTCATGCCTATCCGGTTGACTCAAGAAGGCACTGTGGGTAGTGTAGAGTGATACCCGAGTTTTCCACACATCGAAGAGAAAAAACCGCCGCGTATCTTCCGATGGTCCACTTCATAGTCAGTAATTTGAAGCAGGTGCATGGGTCCACACCGGAAATCATCCGCAGATACGCGCTCAAAAACAGGAAAACGCGACAAGGACGGACTACTACCTATAGTGGTTCCCTAAGTCAACCGGATAGGCATGACTGAATTTATTACAAAATTTTTTCTATCCACATCATACATAAAGCGACGAGAACAAAGCCGAGCCAATACTGATTTTTTCGCTCCCAACGCACAACCAGGCGACGACACTTCTTCTGCAACCATGCAAAGGTACGCTCCACTTTCCATCTGTCAATCGGTTCGTTAGGCGGTCTCCCTTTGGGAGCTTTCCTGTCCAGCCACGATCGGCGGGATATCATCGGTCTGATTCCCCGCTTGCGGATGGCGTTTCTCAGAGTACGGGAATCATATCCCTTATCTGCTTGCAATTCACCGGGCCGTTTTCTGGGTCTTCCGACCTTACCTGTCCGGACATTTGCGTAATCCAGCAGTATTCCGACCTGTTTCCGTTCACCTGCCGCAGCACCGGTTGATTTCAGACCAAACGGCATACCATTTCCGTCAATAAGACAGTGGAGGGTAAGTCCCTTGCCTTTGAAACCGTGTTGCACATCTTCACCGCCTCCCCTCCCTTACCCGCCACAAAAGCACCGTCTACGGAAGCACGTTCCCAGTTGATCAACCCGGCTGATTCGGCAATAGCGACTATGTGGAATAGTATCTTTTCCCAAGTTCCGTCAGCCTGCCATTTACCGAGCCAGTCATAAGCTGTGGATTTGGGAGCCCACTCCTCGCCGCCTTTTGGAACATTAATCCATTTGGCTCCGTTAAGTAAAATCCAGATGATCGTATTCAGTACTTTGATAAATTCAGCGTACAGTCTGCCCCGTCCGGTTTGCTGAGACGGAAAAAAAGTTTCAAAAAATTTATACTCAGCCTGAATGAGTCCTTCGAATCTTTTCCACATGGTTAAATTCCTCCTTTGGATCAATATAATACATCGATTTTGAAAAGGAAATGAACCGAAAATTATTTTTCGGATAGATTCGTCACATGGGGGAGCAATTGCAAGTAGACAGTGGTCATATCCGGCAAATCCCTTTTCTACTCCAGCGCCGCCGGTTTAGAGACCTGAACTTGAAATTTATTGATCTCGACCACAAAGTGGGCGCCATTTTCGCAGACAACCTGGGCAAAGGGAGGCATAAGTACCTGAACAAAAGTTTTCCGGTATTAGAAAACCTTCAACGTCCTAAAAATCTTAAAGATTTACGAACGGTACATATCATAAAATATGTATTCAGGTGTCATCTAATTCGTTTCGCCGGTACCCCCACCACCGTCGCCCCATCCGGTACATCTCTATTCACAAAACTATGCGCCCCAACCACAGCATTCTCTCCCACCGTCACACCCGGCATAACCGTGCTATGGGTTCCAACCCTGCATTTTTTTTTCAGCACCACTTCCCCAACCTTATCATCAATCGTTGAGACCGAATAGATTGAGCAGTGCGAACCGATCTGCACCTCATCTTCGATGGTCACCCCAAACTTTGCGTTGATGTACGTAAACGCCCCGATATCTGTTTTGCATCCAAGCCTCAAATTGCTTTTATGTTGGACGACCCAATTGTATTTTGTTGGCTTCCCCTCTTCAATCTCAGGAAATTTCCAGCCGTCAAATCTCTCAACCATTGTTCAACCTCACACAAAAACGCCGAGATAACAGTCTGTTCACAACTCAGGAGTGCCTATCCTTGAGAGCCCATAAACTCGGACATCGTCGCTTCCCCTTCAGCGCTGATCCCTTCCCGCCTCAGTGCGATCCGAAGGGTCATCCCGATAATCCTCAAATCCAATCGGAACGACCAGTTATCCACATACCAAACATCTAGCTTAAATTTATCGTCCCAGCTAAGAGAGTTCCTACCGTTCACCTGCGCCCACCCCGTCAGTCCAGGCTTTACTTCATGCCGGCGGGCCTGCTCCTGTGTATACCGGTCCAGGTATTGCGTCAACAACGGCCTTGGGCCTACAATGCTCATGTCACCTTTAAACACATTTATAAGCTCGGGCAATTCATCTATAGATATGGCTCTGAGTACACGTCCCAATCCATTTAAGCGCTGCTCATCAAGAAGAACTTCACCGTTCTGATCACGTGCGTTGGACATCGTTCGAAACTTGATTAAAGAAAAGAGCTTGCCTTGCAATCCAGGTCTGGTCTGACGGAAAAAAACAGGCTGGCCCATGGTAAGAAGTATGGTCAGATACGTACAAACAATGAGAGGCAATAATACAACGGAAGCCGCAAATGCTAAAAGAATATCAAAGAAACGTTTCATAGGAAAAATTTAAGGCCGTCCGTAGAAATTTTTGAGATTCTATAAAAGATCAGCTTTTTGATTCTTTTTGGCATTCATGTACCACTAGGAAATTTCAAACACAATATAAAGCCCCTTCAGCAGGTAAAACGCCGGTTAATCGGATGATCTTTTTTTTTCTGAACTCAATCCTTTGAGCAAAGAAAGATACCGATTTGAAATGACATCTCGGGAAAACTCCTTGTGTGCCAGTTTTCTTGCATTGCTCCCCATTTTTTTACACAAGCCTGGGTCGTTCCGCAACATGCGGATAAATTTACACAGTTCTTCGATATCATTATTTTCACAAACAAAACCAGCACCATAATGGGAAAGATAGGGGGATAGCCAAGTAGTTCGTGTAAAAATGGACGGCAAACCTCCGGCACAATAGTCAAAAAATTTGTTCGGAGAATTTTCGTAGTAAACCGGCTTATTTATAAAAGAAACAATTCCAATATCTGACGCACTCACATATTTTGTCACCTCTGATTTAGCTACTTTTCCAAAAAAATGAACATTGGGAACCGCTAAACACCGCACCTTTTCAATTAAATAATCAAGACGATTGCCATCACCCACAAACCACCAAACAATACGATCGTCGCCTTTCAAAGCCTCCATTGCCTTTGCAAGAAACGGCATATCGTTTGTAAGACCAATAGCGCCCAAATACAGTAATACAAAGTGATCGGCGACGCCAAAATTTCTTCTTAAAGTACATCTGTCATATTTTTCCGGATCAAATCTATCCATATCAGAACAATTCGAGAGAACCGTCATTTTGTTTGCGGGAATCCCTTTATTCTTAATCCTATTCAACATTCCCGTTGAGAGCGGCACAATATGATCGCAGTAGCGATAAGCCAATTTTTCAAGTAACCTCGCTAATAAAATGATCAGATGATTTTTCAACACGCCTGCCTCGATAGCTGCATCAGGCCAAACATCACGAACCTCAAACACTGTGGTTCTTTTTGCAAAAATTCTTGCGATAATCGCCGGAAATGCTACCGTCAGGGGAGTACTCGTCGCCAAAACGACATCATAATGTCTTGCTTTTGCCGCAATTCCACAAGAATGAAGGGCAAAGAAACAAAACGACACGATTCTCCTTACAAAACCCATGTACGGAGAATACTTACCCCCAATGGTCGTTACACGAATCCCATCAATGGTTACTGTTTTATGCGGTTTCAAAGATTCATCGTAACCAATACTCGTTATGACGCTAACATGATGGCCTAATTTAACCCATCGCTTAGCAAATTCATAACTTCTAACGCCGCCCCCCGCTGCCGGCGTACAGAAATACTGATGGATATATAGAATATTCATAAGTGAACCATAGCGTACAATAACCCCGTTTTTATCGTTGTGAATGTTGGGTTTCGGAACCTTTGTCGTCAAAATCAATCATGAAAAATCATCGACGCCGATTTTTCAAAAAAGAGTTGCTTAATAAAGGTTGCCAATTGGATTCAACAAAAGCACGTTTCCTTCCAGCCTCACCCATACTTTTTCGAAGCGCAGGGTTACCCAACAAAGCCACAAGACGGCTTTTGATTTCATTCAAATCATTTGGATTAACCAGGTAACCAGTCTCACCATCGATAATTGCATCACCACTACCCCCTATATTGGGGCCAACGACCGAAACACGCTGAGAACCCGCCTCAAGAAAAACGATACCGAAACCCTCTACGGCGTCCCCACGAGGAATCGGACGCGTCAGCATAACAAAAACATCTGCACAAACATAAGTATCAACAATTTTATCTTCCGAAATCTTACCCACAAAAACGACGCTTTCCTTTACATCATAATCATCCGCCAGCATCTTCAGGCGGGGCAGATCCTCTCCCTCTCCTCCAACTACGTACAACAAATTTGGAAAACGCTTTTTGAGGCTGGGCATAAGTTGAATAATCCGGTCTATCCCCTTCTTCGGCGTTAACCTGCATATGGTTAAAAGCATCAAATCATGCGGTGGCAAGGCAGCTTTGATGGATAGAGGATTGCCGCGTCTTCTGAAACGCGCAAAATCCAAAGGCGGGTGGATGATAACAATCCTATTGGATGAAACACCGGCATGGATCAATAAATTCCTTGTGTATCTGCTATTTGCAACAAACAAATCAACCGTCCTGAGACCCCATGCAAAAACTTTTTTTGAATACCAAAACCGTTGCGGCCTCAGCACATCGTCACCATGAGCAAAACAAACCAATGAAAATTTCCGTCTTTTTCGAAATAAAAGCGCTGCTAACACTCCAGGAAAAAACGTCACGACCTCGACAACATCATATTGCTGCGCCCGAAAACGAACAGTCAAAGCCTTCATTGCACGAAGAAGTTGTGAGATACGCTTGAGCGGTCCCAGGAAAGAATAAACAGGGTGAAAAAAATAGCGAAACCGGAAGGTATTAAACGGCTGCCGTTGGTCAAAAGCAGCACTGCCTTCGCATGCCGCTGCCATAACATCCAGGCCCTCGGGATGCGCCAAGCATCTTGCATACATAAAACTCGGCACCCCCCCCACTAAAGGAGGGAACCCTGTTGAAAAAAGTAACCGTCTCATTTTAATCCCCCCCACAACTACAATTCGTACATAGTACACTATGGTCCTTACCAACCCTCGGTTCAACCTCGGCATGCGTAACACAATAGGGCAAAAAGGAGAAAAAGCAATTTACACAAAAAAACATCACCCAGGCCAGCAACAGGGATGTATAATTAAGCCAGTTTGATAAATAGCTTCCAAGAGTTACAGCGTAAAATAAAGCAAGAATTGGAAACCAGAAATACTTGCCCATCAGCACCCTTCGGTAGGCAATTCCAGTTGCAACCCCCAAAGCAAAAAGGAAAAAAAATGAACCGAGCAGCGTAAAATCTTCAATGAGCTGTCGAAACGCCGTATACACATTGGGTGAAAAATCACCTTCTGCCGTTTCTATCTCTATCCCCTCCCATCCCAATGCTTGAGGATCAGGAAAGCCAAGCAGTGAAAAAAAACCATTAAATGTTTTTAGCCCATAACTAGCTTCAACAGAATGCCAATTTTGGCGTAACCACTTTGAAAACAGGTACGGAGGACAACATACGGACACTTTGGTTTTTATTAGAGAAACATCAGATTCAAAGGCGTTCTCACCTTCTCTAATTAACTGGAGGGAAAAAAACAAAGCGATAAAAAATACGACAATGCTAATACTGAAAAAACCCTTTTTCAGGGTAAAAAAAATACGATGTTCATTTTTAAAAACAGCGACCGCCAAATAACTAGCCAGAAAAAATATAAAAAGCCACATCATTCCGGTACGCGCGTTGACCAGTAGCGACTGCAACAAACCGGGCAACAACACAGCGCCGCCAAAAAAAAAGCCCCACCATGTCTTTTTCATTGCAGCCCAGGCTCCCCCGGTAAACGCTCCCAAGTACATAAACATATTAACAAAAATAACTAACCGATTGGTTTCCTGATACAAATACCGTTTGTTCGCGTTTTCAAGACCGATCTCAAGGAGTTTACCGGGATGCGAAAATACCTCTGAAGCATAGGAAGACCCCATAATCAGTATGACACATGAAGCAAAACTTGCCAGCGTCAAAATAACCAACATGGGCATTCCCCACTGCAATATCCAATAAACATCGGTAGATATTTTTGAATACTTCCCATTTTTTTGGTTGAGTACCATACAAACCAATGCCTCGCCAAAGCCGAAAACGGTACAGAAACATAAAATAACCCAACCGGCCGGCACCCAAAAACCGAATTCAGGTGCAACAATCAACGCGCCGCTCAAGCAAACAGCCCAATACCCTGCAAAAAAGGCACTTGGTGAAAGCCAACTCCCAAAGATTCGCTGAAAAAACCACGCCAAAAAAAATAAAGAAAGCGAGGACGCAAAGCTCAATAACCATTCCACATCCATAATAGCAAACTTTTTAAACCTTTCTGACAATCGAACGTTTAAAATAAGCTACAACACTCCGCTTCTCTTCATAGAGTTCGCCAATGACAAGCAAAATCATCCCGTAAATCAGCACATACACCACACTCACAAGGCAGGTTTCCAATATTCCTTTGCAAGCCCAACCGGATATGCCGCCATATTTCATCATAATCGATAAAATACCCGCTGTAAAACACATTTTACATAATGACGAGCAGGAAATTCGAAGCCTTATGTAGCGTTTTGAAAACCCGTAAATAATCACAATATAGAATAAATAAGAAGCAAGGGAAATAACTGCACACGCCGGATAGCCATAATCCTTCACAAAAATAAAGCTCAAAACAATATGAAAAAATACGGTCATAACCCCTACGGTTAACATCGTTTTGGTTCTCCCCATGACTTCAAGACCTTTGTGAGTATACATTGAGAACTGAGCAATAAAGGAACTTAAGACCATAATGGGAACAACCCACCCCACAACCCCATACCCTTTGCCCAATACTGCGAATGTCTTCTCCTGGAAAACCAAAATAAAGAAAAAAACCGGTACAAAGAAAAGCAGAAGATACCTCGACACTCTTTCAAGCAGTCTCTCTATGCCAATTTTATCTCGGTCTTTTGCCCATAGCTGCATCACTACTGGGTGGGTAGCCAACAAAAATGGCGTCATCAATAAGCTGAGCGACCCATTTATCAGATCGTAGGCAGAAGCAAAAAGACCGACCTCGGTTGCAGAGCGAAATTTTTCTAAAAAGATTCGATTGCTCTGAAAAATGAGCTGAAATGCTAAAAGCCATCCCGCCATGGGAAGACCATAGGCAAAAAGTGCTTTGTATAGGCCTCTTTTCACCTTGGAGAAAAAAAAATGCAATGCAAATTTCCCCGGGCGAACTCCCTTTACAATCAAATAAATTACCCCCGAAAGATATCCTACCCCGATGGCCAAAAGGGCAAACTGGTATCCTTTGCGAGCAATATAAACAAAACATATTACCCACAGCATTTGGACCCCACTCTGAATCACACTCGACACGGAGTAAAAAGCGGATAACCGCTTCGCCTGGCAAAAAGTCGATAAATATCCAAAAGTTGTAATAGGAAAAAACAGCCCAATAATCAATAAAGCGTCATCAAAAGAAATACGCATCACGGGTATCATCGCTAAACTAACAACGGCCTCAATTCCTAGGACCACCAAAAAAAGGCTGGAAACATCCCTTTCGAACTCAGCACCCAGACCTTTGGCATTGTATTCTTGCAAATATCGAAGAATGGACTGTCGAAGCCATGAAAATAGCAATGTATCCATCAGTCTAACCAACGCCAAAAAAAATGCATATCGCCCATATCCGCTTGGCGCTAAACTATGGGTCAATACAATGATCAGTAAAAAACCAAAAAGTGCGGGAATAATTTTCGATGGCAAATAGTAAATAAGGTCTTTGGCAAAAGACGGGTGATGGTTTTTATGGCGAAGATTAATCATCAGTTTGAAATAAGTATTTCTATACGAAATTTTGGAACCACATCCTTGACCCTCAACAATTTAGCGACCCGAAATTTCACTCAAAATTTTCTCTGTCACCTTGTTCCAGGATCTTTCAATCGAACACGTTTCAATGCTTTTATACAAACGCCTTCGTTTCTTTTCATCCATACACGAAAATTCATTCAATATGCTTTTAAGAGAATTTCCTACCGAACCATCAAGGGACCAACCGATCCTATTCCGATGAACATATTCTACCAGATCGGGTGGACCTGCCACAATAATCGGCTTTAGAAAGGCTCTTGCTAGCTGTGCGGTACCGCTTTCATGCCTGATCTCATCCGCATAAATATTAACGACAAGATCCGAAGCGCCGAAATACGTTTGCTGTTCCAGTGCATCAACAAATTTATTGGAGAGAAAAACCTTACCATCCAAACTGCGTCCGCGAATAATATTTTGCAGGTAACCATATGTCAAATCTCCTTCAGGCCCGGCGATGTGCAAAACCCATCCTTCCGTTTGAGAAAATTGGTCAAGAAGCAAATCATACTGCTTATCGCTTCTAATTGTTCCAAAAGCCAACAAGATTCTCTTATCTGCAGGTAAACCCAACTTTGCTTTTGAATCATTATAATCTGCAATTTTCCGGTAATCAGGAAGCTGGCTGCCGTAGGGAATTACAGAAACCTTTTTCTCGCAATTAAATTCTTTGAGTTTTAGCAAAGCCACCAAATTCTTTTGCATATATGAACCATGGACAAAAACACATCTGGAATTTCTGATGATTGCTCTTACCATATGTTTTACGAAAGTTTTATACACTGAAGCAATCAATGATGTTTGGGAAAAGCTGAAATTCGTATCATGAAATATACAGCAATATTGATTATTAAATCTATTTTTTTTTAAAAATGCATACAAACAAATATACTCAAAACTTTCGAAAATTATGACAATATCATCGTTATCAGCTAAAATACCATGAAGCATTTCATAAAGTTTTTTCTCATGTTTAAACCTGTTTAGCCCCCAAATAACATTTCCTAGCATCCCTAGATGGGTTCTTGAATTCTGAAAATGGTCTCGCTTTAAAGTTTGAATTTTTGCACTATTTTTTGTCGATAAACAATGATCACCTTCGTACGCAACGATCCGAATCGAAAATCCCATTTTTTCAAAGCCGCCAACCAATCCACTCACATAATCAGAATTATGGCCGTAACTCTGAAAAACGTTGGGGCTAAACACTAAAATTTCCCTCATAATCATGGCTCCGTATATTATTCCAATGAAACGCCTTCACTTGGGGGATTTCCAAACATTTGTACTATCTGCTGGGGGAGCTTTAGCTGCACCTACAGAAAGTGTAAAATACTTTTACACCTCTTTGAAGGATACCGAATATTCTGGAGTTCTTAAAACACAAGAAGGTGAAAATCTTATCCCGAAGCTCTTTCAAACTCATCAAACTAAGCCAACAAAAAAAAAAGGCAAGCACCCAACTCATCCAAACTCATGGGCGCTTGCCGATCCCTCTTCAAACAGAGACTCCCACTTTCCCGATGGAAAGCAACACCTCCTTACTACTTACTATCCAACAACTGTCCCTCAATTCTCCCCATTTGACTTTTCAGTGCCTCGTTCTCCTTTTTCAATTCAATCATATACAATGTCAGTTCTTCAATTTTCTGCAACAATTTCGAGCTTATCTCCCCGAGATTGATTCCCATTTTTTTCACTTCGACTTCTGATGGAATCCCCGGTAGATGCTTATTCTCACCGATAAAGGTTTCAACCTCCTCCAAAGGAAGTAATCGATAGCTTTCCTGGAAAACAAAATCAGCCCATCTAGTCAAATCTGAACTAACCGTCAACTCCTTACATCCGATAGAACCGTTTACCGTAAGCATATACTCCGGATTAGTGGTACCAATCCCGACGAAACCGCCTTCTTTGAAGACAGCCATATCCGTAGAGCGAAACCTGTCAAAAATTTTAAACCCACCGCTCCCATCCCCTGGAACAGTATACAACGTGAAGTAATCTAATCCATATCGGAACAAATAAGCGGTAGAGCTGCTGGTAGAGACAAGTCCCTGGCCTGGAGTCAATTCGATATTCCCACGATCTACATCAAGCTTGGCACTGGGGCTTGATGTCCCAATGCCAACATTGCCGCTATTGTAGTATGCAGAACTACTGGCGCCAAGCGTCCAATAAGCATTTTCCCTCGCATCCGCGCTAGCAATCACCTGACCACCAGCCGCAATAACACTAAAATAATCACTCAGCGAAGTAGCATTATCACCGGCCACAGAAGAAATAGGCAAACTTTTATAAATCGTCGTGATTGGGTTATCATCCCCCTCATAGGCCAAAGTCAGATACGTCGCAATTGAGGCATCGCTGGCCAAAAGAAGCTGCACCAAAGTATCATCTGAAACTTTGCTTCGCTCGCCAACTTCAGCACCGGCCACTTCGAGCGCCGCCCAGATTTCTTTGGGCCGAAGAACATTTCCTTCAGCATCCTTAAGATTCAGTGTATTGGTAAAATTGGCGTTTATCCTTGCAATGTTGCCGCTTGAGATCCCATCTGATTTACTGAATTCAAACTCGACGGTGTACTGACCGCGAACAAAAGATTGAGATCCGAGAGACTCAATCCCCGTTTTTGAATCATAGAGAGTAAATGTAATCTCCCCTGGGAGGTCCTCAGGCGCCAGAATTGGAGAACCGAGGAACACATCTTTCTGGAGAGGAATCCCCTCCGATTGGGCTGAGAGTGGAACAAGAAACATCAAAAGGCCAATCACGATGACAGGAAATAGCTTCTTATACATGGTCAATTCCTCCTTATAAAAATAAAAATTAATGGGGTTTAAATAATGCCAAAAATACCTACCAGAACCTCTTAATTCCTAACAGTTTAAGAATTTACGGTTTCCCTGAAAAGCCTCCCACTCGAAAACCTTCAGGCGTTCCTGGTTCTCGTTACCCGAACTCCATTCCGACCTTTGTTTTTCGGCTCCATCAATCTGGGTTTTTAAGATGAGTTTCTGGTTTATTTTCTTCATTATTGAATTTTTGATTATCAACTTCTCTCAAGAATTGCAAGAAAATAATGAAGGGTTTCCCTTTTTTAGTTAGTAGCCGATGCCAGATCACTCAGGTCCTTAAAAATACTTTCCTGAATTTATCCGAAAAATAATTTTCGGTTAACTTCCTTTTCAAAATCGATGTATTATATCTTGAGAGTCTAGTGTTCTTCGCAGGCTGCTGATCCCAATAGCACTACGTAACTTTCTCTATTATGTACGTTGACTGCGAACATGAAAACCGTATAATAACCTTTAAATTTTATGTTTCTAAAAAATATATCAACGTACATTAAAAAATTATTGACATACATTATGTTTCCCTGTATCCTTCTTCTAGTTCACGATAAAAGGAGGGTATCACTATGGATCAATTTAAGCAATATCTTCAGTTTAAAAAAGAAGTTGTAGAATCAGAGCTCAAAGTTATCGAACAATTCCAAAAAGGAGATAGGACAAGGCCTAAAAAAACGTACGTCAAAGATTGAGATCGCCCACAACGTACTTTATGATGCCGGAAAGCCCTTGCATGTGACCGACATCGTCCGATTGGCCAAAGAGGTTTACGATGTAGATCTGGACCGTGACTCTATTGTTTCGGCCATTTTAAAAAAGGCTAAAGCCAGCCAGACGTTTACCAGGACAGCCCCGAATACATTCGCTTTACGGTCATACACTGAGCGACAAAGGAGGGCGTTATGATAAGCGAGATCAGTTGGATACTCGAACAATTCAGATCCTGTTTCAGCCGCAGGGCAACTTTTGACTGGTTCGTGATTGTAATTTTTGGCTTTACCGTCAGGCTGGACCAATATGGCGTCAGCTCTTTTATCCGATGGTTGGGCATTGAACCTCGGTTTTACACGTCTCTTCTCGGGTTTTTCAGAGCATCGTCCTGGGAATTGAAAACCATCATGCACCGCTGGTGGAAAATTGTTCTCTCCAGTTGCCCACTGGTTAAGATTGATGGCCGATTGCTATTGGCTGGCGATGGCATCAAAATCAGCAAGGAAGCCGAGAAAATGCCGGGGGTCAAAAAGCTCCATCAGGAATCGGACAATTCTGGAAAAGCCTCATATATTTACCAAACTAAAGTTCCGAAAAGGGCTGTAGGCAGGGGGCTAATGACATGATGGTTATATTTTTGGCCGGGGCAAATCCCGGATATTAAAGTTGATGAAGCTTTTGGCGTCATCTGACCATCCTGAAGTCTCTTAACCCCCTGCCTAAAATCCCATTCTTTGATTTGAAATTTCATGGGTGATCCGGTATGGATTGTTTAGCTAACATTCCCTCACCGGAGGATACACCCATGAAGAATTCATTTTTGAATCAATTCTCAGAAAATATCAAGTTCAAATATTTCTGCTTCGATCGGGTTATTATTCGAGGCTACATTCTCTCCCTCTTTTCTCCAGCAGGCATTGTCAGGCTCCTCAGGACTCTCGGATTCAAAGGATTGTCAAACGGTGTAATGAGGATTCTAACCGACCAACTCAATGGTCATATTCAAAAGGTAGCCCGGAACAACAATATCCCCATTCACTGGTGGCCCTCTGAAGGGGGTGGCACTGACGGCGCAAAATCAAAATTCGTGGAACAAAAATACGCCAAGGCCTTTACAGGAAAAGGAAACCATGTGTTTTGCATCCTTACGGACAAAGAACCGGTTAGAACATTTGCCTGCAGGCAACTCACTTCAAAAGCCGGAAAGCCCTATGAACGAATCTATGACTGCAGAAAGCCGGTGAAGCAGTATTACATCTACTTGCACGATGCCCTTCTCGGTGGCCTCTGCTACCTCAAAATCTCTTCCTACCTTCCTTTTCGTGCAGAATTCTATTTCAACGGCCACAATGCCATTCAACTCCAGCTCGACAAACAAGGCATCAAATCAGCAATTCCCGCTCAGGAATTTACTCACCGAGTTTGTAACACAAATTTGAAAAATAAACGGTGAGATCAAAAACTTTTCAGAAGATTACTCCAAATTCACTGTTGGCTCCTTCGATTTTTCACAGATTGAGGCTTTCCAGAAGAGAAAGAACGTAAAAAGATCTGAGTCAGGACAGAGATATCCATTTCCGGAAACTCCAGATTTTTTATTGAGAGCACTCTTGTATGCAAATTGGACATCGCAAATTCACCCAGTGTCATACAAAATGACTGGCGCTTGGAATTTCACACCATAATAGAGAGCTTCATAGAGCATCCTCATGGATTTGAATTCAAAATCTTTAAACAGAGCTCTCATACGTTCCCATAATTCTCTTTTGGAACCGAGTTTCTGCCATGCAGCTCGAAATAAGGGACAACAAAGCTGCTGCGTTTGATCAACCAGAAATGCAATCATCATGAGCATCGCGAAAACAACACTCAGATTCTTCTTGCCAAGGCCGAAGTTATGTTCAAAATGATAACCTTGGTTTTTAAGAGTATTGAAGGTTTCATTTTCGATCTTCCATCTCGCACGACCGCCTCGCATCAGCTCGTATGCATTGTCCTTTTCTATGATAAAATCAGTCACCCAACTGAAATGCTGTGTTTTTTCCGGTGTAATTTCCCAATATTCCAGAAAGTTAACCAGTACATCCTTGTTAGAGGCGTTGAGAGGTACATGGTTAAGGAATCGGAAGCGATGCGTTTTTTCCGGATCCTCTTTGTCGACCAATTCGAATTCAGTAACGCCACCATTTACCCGCGCTTGTTCGACATGATTAAATAAGAAAGGATGATCGCCTCGTTTAACTCCCAGAATATAATGAAAGTTTTGCTTTTGTATTTCCTCTATATGGGGTGCATTCGAACTTAACGCGTCTTCTGTAATGATGAGAGACAGATGCGGATGATCCCTTTTCAGCTTACTCAAGAAACGTTTCGCTGCATTACGCTCACAGTCGTTTTTGCTTTGGCCGTCCTGCTTTACTATGAATTCCGGAGCAAGCGGAATGACCTCTTTGAAATCGGGATGCACAATCGCTGCCCCCAGCATCTGCTGGTAATAGGTCTTTTCGCCGGTTTTTTCTTGGGCGCTAACCAAAATGGAACCAGTTTTGCTACTCCAAACGGAACCAGATATTGCGCACTGGTCTTTTCCTTTTAGAAGGGTTTTCTTGTAAATTTGTTAGAGGTTGCATGAAAGAGTATATCAGATGGTATTTTAAAAATGCTGGTGAGACACGTAGCGTTCTGGTTGAAGAATCAGTGATGAGGATACCATCAATATGGTGATGGCAGAGAAGAGGGGATTAGATTTTTCGGTTAAGGGCAATGCTTATTGAGGAACTATTTGTCTATGTCATAGTCGTCCGGTAAATTCAGGAGGCCTCCCTTCGCCAATTGATCCTCAATCAAATATCCAATTTCCCCGTTTTTTTTCAGCTGTAGAATCATCCATTTGGGGAGACGAATGGTGAGCAGTTCACGTCTCAAATGTTCCGGTTTCTTTCTTCGGCCGGCGCCTACCCGTTTTCCACCTCTCATTTCAAGCTCCAAGACAAGGTAATTTCTGATATTCGTGTAACGAGATTCAAACAGACCGGTGATATTCAGACCTCAAAACCGGCCCTTTGGCGAACATCTCATTTTCTGAGGGAAGGACCATCAATATGAATGTTGATGCAGCGATGGTTGAGACGATCCAGCAAGGCATCGACCATGTCCTTTGGTTCAAGCAGCGAATACCATTGTTCAGGTTGAAGATTGGTCGTAATAATTGTGGACCGACCGGCTTCATAGCGATCTTTCATGAGTTTAAAAAAGGCGTTCATCTGCTCTTTTTTGAGGGTCAGGTATCCCAGTTCATCGAGCAGAAGCAGGTCATATCTGCAAAGGGCATTGAGGAGTTTCGGGGTGGACCGATCTGCCAAAGACGCATAGAGCTGATCCAGCAAATCCTGAACATTATAAAAACGCCCCCGGTACCCGGCAATAATGGCTTGACGAAGGATCCCCACGGCCAATCCCGTTTTGCCGACGCCGGTTTTTCCATGGAACACGATGTTTTCTCTTCGGCTGATAAAGTCAAGGCCGGACAACGTCATGATCCGGCTCTTCTGTATTCCCGGCTGAAGATCAAACGGAAAGGAGTTGAGGGTCCATTCCCATGGAAGCTTTGCAATCTGGACCCGATAGATCATGCTGCGCTCCTGCCGGAAACGTAATTCCTCAGCCAGGAGATTGTAGATGACCTCGTGAATGGAAAAACCGTTCTTTTCAGCCGAAGCCAACTGTTCTTCGAGAGCCTTCAGCATGCCTTTAAACTTCAAATCAATGAGTAACTGTTCAATTTTCTTTTTCATAGATCAAAAAAGTCTCCCGCGATATAATCGAGAATAATGTTTTCCAGACGCGACAAATCAAAAAGTCCATATTTAAGCGCCTGTGTTATGGCTTTCAAAAAAGGTTCCCCGGGATAAGTGCGTTTCAGATGAAGCAACCGACGTAACTTGACCACACCGCGACCGTGACTTCTTTTCTTCAGTTCAGCCACATACTCATCCAGGATGGCATCCTCTCCCGTCAACAGCTGTTCTTCTTTTGAAGGGATTCGGGGATCTTTTTTTCTTCGAATGGGAACATGGTGACCGGGCAGGGTTGTTCGGGTGTTGCGTTTATCCAGTATGCGGTCATGTTCCGCCACTTTTGTGTTTTTGTCGTAAACGATGACCTTGAGCCAATGTTTCTGTACTTCCAGGGAGTTCCCAATCAGCGCTTCAGGGACTGAATAGCGGTTGGTGTCCAAGTGCACATATCCCTGAACATCGGCTACCCTGTGTTCTGCCACATAGACTGGCGGCTGGTATGCCGGTAAATCAATGAGATATGGCTTTTCAATGACATAGGCCTCATCCGGCGTCATCCCTAAAGCCCGTTTAAACTTTTTATCGCTTGTATTCCGGCACCAGTCGATTGCCTGCCGGTTCAAATCCTGCCAGCTAACAAATGTTCTACCGGGAAGAAAATTGTTTTCCACAAAATGAAAAGGCCTTTCCACACGGGCACTTCGATTGGCGTCTCCTACAGCATGGGCCTCAAACCGGGTTCCATACATATCGCCGAAGTATTTCATTTCAGGCGCAATCAATGCATCAGGCCCGGTGCCGCCGGCCACAATAACATTGGTGTTGTCAACCATGCACCGGGAACACACCCCGTCCATAAACTCGAATGCTTTTTTTAGGAAAACCTTGCACTCAAACCGGGTAAAACAGGGGTAATACTGAATAAAAATCCTTCGGCAAAAGGCCAGGGTCAGGGACGCGCACTGGGTCGACATTTTTTTCCCATTAATGACAACCAGATGGGGTGACGTATCATGCTGCATCTCCTGACCGGGTTTAAAATGGTATTGGCCCGCCCGTCTTTTTTTACGTTCCCGGATCTCGTACTTTCTCATAATCCAGGTCAGACTCTGATAAGGGATTTTGATCTGTTGGCGGCTTTCCAGTTCCTCGGCTACTCGCACGGCATTTCCTTTACATTCCTTGAAAAGCTCGCGGATCAACGGGACATGTTCTTCATACCGGGAGTTCCTTTGGGGTACCGCCTCTTCGTCATGATCATCTAAAACCTTCGTGACGGTATTGCGACCGGCCTTCAGGGTTTTGGCGATGTCGCGCAAACTCATGCCGGTTTTTTTCAATTCCACAATGGCATCTTTTTTGGATTGTCGGATCATAATTGGGTCGCTTTCTTGAGTTCCAGTGCTTGTTTTTCTATCTTTTTCACCCAGGTTTTGAGCGTTTGTTTCTTCAACTGATCGCTTTTTGGGTAATGGACATGCGAAACGGTTTTCACCAGACGTTTGAGAACCGCATATACCATTTCAATATCCTTGAACCATTTGCCTTCCGGTCCATCATGAACTTCTTTGGCTTGTTTAGACTGGGTTCTTTGTTCGAGAACTTTTATGAAAAGGGATGGATTTTCCAGCATGTGGTCTCGAACAGACCGGTTGCTTTTCTGGTAATGTGCGTAGAAACGGGCCAGTTCCCTTGTGGATAGAGGTTCTTTTTCCAGGTGGGCCAACAGTTTTTGTGCGTCTTCACCGTTGGCGCGCGCCAACGGCGCCATGACACGGCTGGCAGCCCAGGTTGAAAGTGAGCCTGCAATCACGGTTCTCAAAATATTTTCCGGCAGGGCTTCAACCAGGTCCAGCCGCCGTTTTACAAAACTCTTGTCGCGCCCTATTCGGGTTGCAATATGGGAGAGGCTGCACCCAAAACGCCGATGTAATTCCTGAAGTAAAACAGACTGCTCAATGACTTCCCATTGCCGTTCATTGGCCTTGGTTAAAAGCGAAAACATGGCATTTTGTTCGTTTTCTTTTGAGAATTGGACACATATCCGGTCCTTTCCACAAGCACAAAGCGCTCGAACACGCAGGTAGCCATCAATCAGAATCAGTTTGTCTTTTTCTTCAATAGCCAGGGCCGGAACGATCTGCCCGTAAGTTTCGATGGAATCCCTCAATCGCTTTAAAGCCTGGTGATTCATTATCCGGCAATGAGCGTAACGCAACTCCAGCAAATGAATATCAACGGTTCGGATGGATTCCATACCCAGTCTCCCGAAAGATTTCCTCTATGGTTTCTCCAAGACTGACCCAATTTCCTTGCCGGATCTCCTTTACCTGTTTCACAATCACAGGACGTCTGGGAAGCGAAAGAACCTGAAACAGACGGCCATCAAACCCAATCAGATCCTTGTCCAACAAGCCATCGCGGGCATCGATATATTGATCCAAATGCACCTTTAAAATCCGGCAGATTCTGTCGTAACCATAATAAGAGAGCCCGTTTTTGTCAGATACCAACACCAGAAAAATGTAGAGCAGCAGCTCATGATGATTCAGGCTCTCCCAAAAGCCGTTTCTCAAAAAACGATGCTCCAGAAAGCCGAAGCTTCCATTGATGACACGCACTCTTTCGGGAAAAAGGACTCTTTTTTTGATCATTTTTTTCTCCTGTCATGGATATGGGGTTTTCTCAAAGCCTGTTACATCTGAAAAAACCCTCCCTGCATAAGCACGGCGAGGAAAATGGTCCACAACAACCCCGATCGACCCGCAAAAAAGACAGCTGGGTCGGTTCCCCGACCGCTTTTTGGGTTCAATATCACAGTCTTTTTGAGGTGTTGAACTATCATCACCAGGGTTCAGTCCATTTTTTTTGGATTTTTTTGTTTTTTCGTACAAACGACGGCGCTCTTTCCCTTTTTTCGAATTGCGGTATTTCCCCTGAGCTTTCCGGTGCAGCTGTCTTTGGCGTATCCTGCGACATCGTTCCCCACAATAGGCCTGGCCACGCCAACACGACCGACAGACGTGAAAAAAGCAACCACAACATCGGCATTGAACCACTCTTAAAAGGACATCTCCCATCATTCCGGCCTTGCAATTGGCCGGAAACACACTTATATAAAATTGGCGTGTGTGTGGCTTCCGGCTCTATCCGGTGGTCAAAAAAGAAGGCCCGAAGCGGCTACTTCGGGCCTTCACCATCCATTCTACAAAGTAAATCGCATTTCCACTTAACCAAGCCTCTGTCTTGGAAGAAGAAAACCAAATCCAAAGAAAATAGATTTTATAAAAATTTATTGAAAAGTAAATCTACATCAACGACTCCTTTGCCGCCACTTATGGATCCCTCATCGTCCGCTATACCTGAGGGCCGTACTCACTGGCGGTGACAGCCAATGGTTCAATTTCCATTAGCAAACTTGGTTCAGTTTTGATTAGCGTTGAAGGGTTTTTTTCGATACTTTTACCAAACAATTATCAGAGTAGAGCTTTTTCGAAGAGAAAAAGCCCGTTCCATCCAAAGATAGAAGATAACATCCTTCGAAAAAAGTCATACGTTCAAGCACTTTTCCTCTTTGCAGTTCCCAGAAGATATTCCTAAACGGTTTCCGAAGTTCTTCTGCGAGTACTTCATCAAGAATAGTGCGCATCTGACTGTCGCAAGGAACTTTTCCTATATGGTATATTCCAGCCAGATTACTATCGGTTTTTCTTCTTCCATCAAAAGCAAGCAATGAGGGATCCTTGAGCGAAAACATTGAAAACCCGGACATCAGTGCATCCGCCATTGGGATTTCGGGATCCTCACGATAGTCAGACACCTCCGAAAAATCTTTATGCAAACGTTTGAGCATTGCGTCTGCATTTAGATGCTTGCGAATTCCAATCTTGCCCTTTTGTTTTTTTCTTTCTTGGCGTGTGATTCCCATAGGGAGTAATCATCGTTCAAGTTGCTCCCAAAGTCCAGTTTTTCCTGAAAGATGCCAATTTTTTTTTATTTCTTTTGAAAATTTGAGAAAAAAGCCTTTCTGGGTTATTCATTCAATGTAAACCTTTACGAAAAGGAAATACCAAAATGTACTGTTTTCAGGCCTTTCAAGGGTGAGCGGGAATTGCTGGCATCAAATATAGGCTCAGCGAAAACGCATTTGTTGACGTTGAAAATCCAGAGGCCCTTCAAAAAGCCGCTGCGTCTCTCACTGGCAGAGCTGTACTTAACAGGATCAACTACTGGATGAATATTTTCTTCAAATTCGACAAAGGAAATGTCAACCCGACTTGGGCGATCCAAATTCCTTTATCACGACTGGTATTCAAGCCAGGTCGAAGTTTCTTCTAATATTGTGTTTCGTTCCGCGCGTTTTTGCACCAGCCTCTTTGAAAGGCTCTTGGATAAGTTCCACAGTCTCGGATTGCCCGAGACCATTGCTCAGATTTTCAATCGTCGGCTCCATCGCCGATCAACATCCAAGACCTTCTGGCGGCTATATGACAATAATGCGTGCATCAAACACTGGTTCCGAGGCAACTCCATCAAGCAATACAACAAAACCGGGTATTACATCCGCACCGAGACCACCATCAATAACCCCAAATCGCTGGGGCTTAAAAAACCTGTCCTCTATCTACAGGCCTATCTTTGGGAAGGCGTGGAATGTAATGATCGATTTTTAGAATGCTGTGCCGATGTGGATATCGCCTCTATTTCAGAAGGAGAAGAGGAGCGTTACAAAAAGCCTGTCTCAGATCATCTTGGCCGCAACGTGACCCCACCGGACTTCAGAAAAGATCGTCAGACCGCCCTGGCCCAAGAGCTTCTAAAGCCAAAATACCATGCATATGGCTTCAGGACAGTGGATCTTCTCAACAGCCTCCCCCAATCTTTTCGAAATCCTGCACAAATCCGGTATGAAATGAACAAATTGAGGGTCCGGGGAATTGTCGAAAAGAAGAATAACATGTCATTCTATAGGGTTACGGACACAGGCTGGAAATGGCTATGGCTCTCAATTTGCTCTGAACTCCATTTCAAAAACCCAATGATTTCAGGGGTTATCAAAAAGCAACCTATCAAGGGCGCCGAGCAACCATCTCAAATTGAAGCTGCTTACTCACTCCTCAATAAAGGATTAGGGCTGTTAACTCAGGAGCTTGCAATGATTTCATGAAAGTTAAAAAACGTAAATTTTTCTAACGTTTTTGATGGTAAAGCCTAATAATATTGCAAAATGGATTTTTGGGATAGATTCATGAATTACTATTCGACAAGTACGACGACACGGGGTTCCATATCCACAGTTTTCGGAACATCATCCCCTGTGTCGAGTGTACATTCTACCAAATTTTGAAATTCATCGAAGTGCAAATTTAAAACGCGAACGATAAGATCTAAACCCAATCATCTGCCGGTTGTATCCAATACGAATTTTAACGCATTTTTTTTAATTTCTTTTTCATCTATCACAAGGGCAAGCGATTCATCATCATATCGCCCTTCCAAGGTTTCCAGAGATGCGGAAATCAAGGCAGTGGGCCAGGCATCCTGGATGACTTCTTCCAGATCTTCCCGGCTGAGGTAGCATCCTCCGGATTTTCTGCGTTTATTTGTGTAACCGATACGATAAACCGAATTTCTTATGGAAGCCTCCCAGGACCGGGTTGATCTTTTTTCGGCATTTTGTTTGATCAGGTGGATAAGCAGGACCTCGGCATAACTGAATATTTTATTGATCTTGTCGTCACGGCTCATCTCTTCCATCTCTCCCAGCAAATTCAAAGCCGCAGCATAATTTCCCTGTTGTATATAAGATTTCAGTTCAAACAACTCTTCCATGGTCTACCTCATTTATTTTATGTTTAAAGCAGGCAATACTTCCGGTGAAACAACATCAAAGCATTTGCCGATAGACACTTCCGAGGCATCAAAATGGGCTAAGGGCGGTAGTCAAAGCCAGCTTCTATTCTGTCCACCACGTAATCCTGCATCTCATCCGTCAATTCAGGGTAAACCGGCAGGGCGATGGTATGCTGGGCTGCATATTCACTTTCGGGAAAATCACCTTCCCGGTAACCCAATTCACTGAAACAGGCCTGCATGTGAAAGGAGACCGGGTAGTAAATTTCGGTGTTGACATCGTTGTCGGCCAGGAATTGTCTCAGCTCATCCCGCTTTTCGGGAACTGAAATCACATACTGGTTGTAGATGTGGCTCTGCCGCTGATAGGCGATGACCGGCGTCTTGACGACAAGATCCTTTTGTTTTTCATCATAATAGGCGGCATTCTGCTGTCTCATGGCGTGCCATTGGTCCAGGTAGGGCAGTTTCACTAAAAGAACCGCCGCCTGTATGGGGTCCAGACGAAAATTGCCGCCGATCATGGCATGATAATATTTTGGATTGGCGCCATGGTTTCGCAGCATTTTCAATTTTTCATGCAACCCGGGGTCATCAGTGACCACCATACCTCCGTCTCCCATGCCACCCAGGTTCTTACTGGGGAAAAAGGAAAAACAACCGAGAGTCCCCATGCTACCCGCTTTTTTGGGTCCCGATTTAGAGGGGTATTCTGCTCCAATGGCTTGCGCTGCGTCTTCAACAATGGGGATGCCATGGGTATTCGCCAGTTCACAGATGGGATCCATTTGGGCGCACTGGCCGTAAAGATGAACGGGAATAATGGCTTTGACACGGTGGGCTTCTTCCGGGTGCTTTTCAAACCATCGTCGCAATGCAAGGGGACTCATATTGTAGGTGTCTGGGTCAATGTCCACAAACACCGGCACGGCGTTCAACCTGGCGATAACGCCTGCCGTAGCGAAAAACGAAAAGGGAGTGGTAACCACCAGATCGCCAGGTTTAACATCCAAAGCCATGAGGGAAACCAGCAGCGCATCTGTACCGGATGAAACGCCTATGCCATATTTCACACCCGTATAGGCGGCAATTTGACTCTCCAAGGCTTCCACCTTGGGTCCCATAATATAACGGGTGGAATCGATGACTTCATTAACGGCATCCTTTACTTCATTTTCAATTGAATTCAATTGCGCCTTTAGATCAAGCAGTGGAACTTTCATTCTATTGTCCTTTCGGTTCATCGCGGATTAACGTGAAATCGCGCTTTGAGATTGTTTCGGTTCGGGCTGTAGGTGCGACTTCAGTCGCACAGGGTCGGCTTAATGTGCGACTGAAGTCGCACCTACAATCGGCTCAGAAGCCAAATCTCACGCGAATCCACGATGAGCCGTCCTTTCTAAGCGAAAACCGTTTTTCAAAATTCAACCATTGAACTCATCACTTTTGTGCCTGGAAATATATTCAATGAAAAAAGCGAGGAAAACAGTCAAAAACAGACCCACCACGCCAGCCAGCAATACATTAAGCAACTTTTTGGGCTTAACGGGATAAAAGCTGCTTTTGGGAGGCTGAAGGACCTGGATATTCTGCACATGGTTCTTTTTGAATTCCAGATTTTTCATTTCTTCAATAATAAATGTTTTTCCGCTTTCCAAAGCCGCAATCTCTGCTTTTAACGTTTCCTTTTTATATGTTGTAAGTTCTTTCAGAGTAACAACTTGGGCTTGGAGATCTTTGACTTTATTTCCCATGGCATCTACATCGGCCTCGGAATTATAGATTTCATCCTGTATGAGGCTGGTTTCCCCACGCAGTTCATTCAAGTAGCTGATGCTCTGTTGAATCGTATTGCTGTACACGACAGCTGACAAAACATTGTCGTCCGTCGTCTTCCTGCCCAGAAATTTGGTTCTCTCCTCAATCAACAAATCGGTATTTCTGCTGATGCGGCTGATTTCTAATTGGAGTTCCTCAATTCTTTTTTTCAAATTCCCTATCTGGGCCTGTTTAGCCGCAATTTGAGACTTGATGGTAAGCATTCCATTCCTTTTTTCCTCTATCTCGGCCCTTGTTTTCGCATCGGAGGTTAAAATCTCATTTCTTGCCGTATCGATCTTCTCAATCGTCTTGGACGCCTCACTGGTCTTTAAGCCGATCTGCACGGCGTATTCTTCTTTGAAATATTTCACAATACCATCAAATTTTTCCAGTAGGGCCTGATTAAGGTAGATCAAAACCTGGACACCGAGCTCCACTTGAGACGTTTCGTAGGCAACCTCCAACACATTTGAACCCTTGGGGACTTTCACTTTAAATTGAAAATCCTCAGGCAAATCCTCTTTCTTAAAATCACCCAGACGACTGAAAATAGTGCTTTCAAAAGCTCCGGTTTCGATCAATGTCTTAATTTCCTGAGGAGAACCGATATAGGTGATTTTTCCACTGGCATCGACTCTGGCAATACCGGGGATCAAAACCGTATTGATGCTGTAGACCTTCGTCATGCTAAAGCTAACAATCCCAGCAATCAATACACAGGCAAATGTTCCCAGCACAATAAGATACTTCCACTTCCATAGAACCTGAAGGAGATCCATAAGCTCAATTTCATCATCGTATGTATCCCGTTGCTCGTGCTGAATCTCTGATTGGTTTTTGTCCATATATTTCTCGCCGACACAAATTTCGTTGTCTTCTGTTGGATAAATGTTACCGAGCTATACGCAAAAATACTTGCCACCTGATTCAGTCCTTATGTACCCGGCTCCCAATATATCCCGGACGTTCGCAAATCAGCGCATCAATTTCCCCACTTTTCTGGCTCATAAACCGCATCATGCGCTCTGATTTGGCTCTCAAGAGAACCTGATCCTGTTGTTCAATGTCCCGGCCCTTAATCAGCATGTCGTTTTCGAATAAAAAGGCGACAATGGCGTCATCGGCGTCCAGTTGCACATCAAATTCTTTTTGCAGGTAGGTCAGCCAGTAACCATACTCATAGGGATGCTCCAGGTGTTCCCCGGGAATGCCCACATCAAAGCTGAGGGGTTTTGCCAGGCCTGGCATAAGCTTTGACCCGCCCAGATAGTCCAGCACATGGGCCAATTGGTGGATGAGGGCGCTGTCGCCGATTTCAGGAGAAATGGCCAGATAGAGATGGGTCGGGTCGGTAATTTTGGTTTTCAATACGTTTATCAGAACCCCGCCCTCGCCTGTCCCATCCTTTTCAGAGCGCCGCGCATCCGCCAGGTCGAGTTCCTTATAGGCGGCCAAATCAATAAATTTTACGCCCGCCGAAGAACCCGTGAGTTTCTGAATGTCCAACCCGTCAAGCAGCTCCCGGGATCGACCGTATGAGACCCGCGGCAAACCCGTTATGCGTGCGCTATCCTCGGGAGAAAACTCACCGGCGGCGCTTTCATGGGTCAATTGATCTTCCTTGCCCAGATGGCAATTTTTAAATTTTTTACCGCTGCCGCAGGGACAGGGGTCGTTTCGTCCAATTTTTTTCATGGTGTTGCCTAATCCTCAATAATTCTATCTTTCAACGCATCGTACGACCAGCAGGGAAGCGGACTTCGGTTTCCGGTTTCAGGGCTCACGCAGTTTCGGTAAGAGGCTTTGACCTCCTGGGTTTTCATCATGTGATCCCAGCCCCGTTGAAAGTAAGCGCAGTCATCATTAAAGCATACCCACAGGAACTCGCATCCCCATGTGGAATCGGGGGGCACACCCCATTTTTTCATTTCGCTGCCACAATAATGGCATTTAGGCGTTTCCTGATCTGTCATGTTTTGTCTCCATTATATAAAAGAAAAACCAAACCCTCGAATGCAACATCCCGCCGAGGATTTGGTTTCGTATGATATTAAGGTGTTTCCGGCAGTCAACCGATGGCCGCCCGTATCACGCCTTCCGGTGGAATCACATTATAATTCAGGGCAGCGTCCTTTTTCATATCCATACCGAAGGCAACGGCCATCAGCTGGGTTAAATAGACGATGGGAACATCAAAATTCGTTCCATATTTGTCGTTGATGCGACCCTGATAAAGCTCCAGGTTCATGGCGCACATGGGACAGACCGTGGAAATGAGATCGGCGCCGTGATTAAGCGCGTCTTCCAGGATATTCTTCACCAGTTCCATGCAGTAATCCATTTCAGGCAGGAAAATTCCTGATCCGCAGCACTTTATTTTGCTGGGAAACGGCACCGCTTCCGCGCCCAGGGCCTCGAGAAGACGATCCTGGACCACCGGTTTATTCATGCTGTCGTATTCCCCATAGGGACGGACGGACTGGCAACCCACATATCCGGCCACTTTGAGTCCGTTCAAAGGTTTAACCACCCTTTCCTTAATCTTGTCGACGCCGATGTCATTAAACAGCACATCTTGAATATGACGTACATTCAGGTTTCCGTTGTACCGGAGCCCCCCTTCCGAGAGGCAGGCATTCACCTCGTCCAACAGTTTGGGGTTTTCCTTGATCTCGTGGTTCACCTTGATCATTTGAATATAGCACGAGCTGCAAGGCGCCACCACATCGTAACCGCCCTCGGCTTCAGCAAGGGCCAGGTTCCGCGCATTCAACACTTTGATGGCCAGATCACCGGCCCCCGCATAAGATACGCTGGCCCCGCAGCAGTTCCAGTCTTCTATCTCCAGGAACTCCATGCCCAGGGCTTCACAGGGGGGTTTCAGGGAAACCAGAAAATTGGCGCCGCTACCTTCCAGGCTGCATCCCCAATACAAAAAATATTTCATCGCACGGCCCCCCCTTTACCCATCCGTTCCGCCTTATCCAGCATCTTCTGCAAGGAGTTTATCCCCTTTATTTTTCGTTCGGGCAGCAACTTCATACGCCGGTGAAGCATCAATTTGATGCCGATATCCATGAAGTTGAGCATCTTTTTAATTCCTTCCGCAAATCCACCGGCAAAAAACACCCGCCTGGGAAGATCTTTTTCGTCCACACGACCCAGTCGGTACACCTGATTCCAGAATTCTTTTCCGAACCGGGCCGTTTCCACCCGCGGCATATACCCCTTCTTGAGGGCATAGTGGGCCAACCCATGCATCACATCTATCACCGGGATAGACCTGGGGCACTTCACCGCGCACGTGTAACAGGAGGTACATAGCATGATAGCCTTGCTGCCAAGGACCAGTTCTCGTTTGCCGGCCCGAATCAGAGAGAATATCTGCCTCGGCGGGTAATCCATATGCTCCCGCAATGGGCAGGATGCCGCGCAAACGCCGCAATTCATGCACATTTTGATTTCATCCCCAGAATCCACATTCTGGAAAACCTCCTCGGCAAAGGAGGGATCATAGCCCACCAACTTTTCCATAAAAATCCTCTCCCTTACCAGCCTTTATACGGGTTGGGACCCACTTCCTCAATGGTTTCCATAAAATCATCGATAATCTTGGGGATCTTGTCGTAATCCGTAATGCCCACTTCCACAAACTTCACACGATCAGACTCCAGGGCCAGGCGGTCCAGGGTTTCGGATACCTTGCCGAGTCGCGTATTGGCCAGTTCACTCCCTTTGACGAAATGGCACTGGTAATCATCGCCGTGGCGGCATCCCATGAGCAGAATGCCGTCAATGCCGCGCGACAGGGAGTCCGCAATCCACACCAGGTTCATGGAACCCAAACACCTGAGGGGAACAAACCGCACATAGGGACTCCACTTCATGCGCTTGATGCCCGCCATATCCAGGGCCGGCAGCGCATCGTTCTCGCAGATGAGGCAGAGCACTCTCGGTTTCTCCTCATCCTCTTCGGGAACATTTATCGACTTAACCATGTTTCCGATCATGCCCACGGAGTAATTCTTGAAGGAGATAATCCGCTCCGGGCAAGCGCCCATGCACACGCCGCATCGACGGCACCGGGTCGGATTGGGAAGGGGATTGCCTTTTTCATCCTCATTGATGGCGCCAAAGGGACATTCTTCCGTACACCGCTTACACTGGGTGCATCGGTTCATGTTGAATTCAGGGAAGGTCATGTCCCCTGCCCTGGGATGAACGGCCTTTCCTTCAGCGGTCAATTCGGTACACTGAATGGCTTTCATGGCGGCGCCCGTCGCATCATCCAAAACCTTTGCCGTTTCCATGGGCCGCTTAACGCATCCCGCGCTGTAAATGCCGGTTCGTCTGGTTTCATAGGGAAAACAGATGAAATGGGAATCGGGAAAGCCGTATTTCAGGGTGGGCAGCTCCGGTCCCTGTCGATATGCCAGGTTCAAGGCGGAATTGGCAAAAAAGCCGGAATCCGGAACCACTTCGATCATCCCTTCTTCATCGGCGCCTGCCGTATCAGCCGGCGCCTTGATTCTAGGCGCCACTTCCGGTTTCGAAGCGGGCACCATACCGACCGCCAAAACGACCAGATCCAATTCTTCAATCTTGACTTTCTCTCCCAGAAGTTCATCATCCGCTTCCACGAAGAGTTTTCCACCAGACTCGCCCACTTCCGTGGCGGCGCCGCGGATAAATACACTACCAGCTTCCTGGGACTTTCGGTAAAAATCTTCCGCCTGACCCACCGTGCGCACATCCTTATACAGGACATAGTTCACCGCTTCCGCATCCTGCTCTTTCACATAGGCGGCCTGTTTCATGGAAACCAGGCAACAAGCGCCGGAACAATAGGGCAGGTGTTCCGGATCCCTGGAACCGGCACACTGAATGAACAGCACATTTTTGACCGGGCTGCCGTCGGAGGGCCGGGTAATCTTACCGGCTGCGGCCATCTCTTCCATTTCCACATTGGTGATGACGTCCTTGAACTGTCCATACCCCAGATGCCCCAGCTTGTTGGCATCATAGGGAACCCATCCGGTGGCCTGCACCACGGCGCCTGCCCTTTCAGTGACCACATTGCCGTTTTGCTTGATATCCACGGAGAACAAACCTGGAGCACCGCTGATCTTTTCAACGGTTGAACCGGTAAATACTTTAATCCTGGGCTCTTCCGAAACAGCCTTGATCAGGTCCTGAGCACCGGTTTCCGACAACTCTTTATAGGGAAGGGTGATGGTCTTTTTCATCCTGCCCAGGAAACCGCCCAGGTTTTCTTCCTTTTCCACCAGAATCGCCTGGTAACCGGCTTTCGCCGTTTCCAGGGCCGCCGTCATACCGGCAAGACCCCCGCCCACCACCAGCACATCCTTGGAATATTCTTCTTCCGCCTTAAAGGGTTCCGGCAATTGCGTATCTTTGGCCTTGGAACACCCCATGCGCAGGTTGTCCTGGGCCAGTTCCTGGGTATTTTCCTCCTTGGGGGGCATAACCCAGGCCACCTGCTCACGCAGGTTCACCCGCTCAACGATCACACCAGGACCAAAATTAAATACGTCGTAATTAACCCGGTAGGAACAGGCGCCGAGGATCACCGTATTGACACCGTCGGCAATATCTTTTTTAATCAGCTCGAGCCCTTCGGCGCCGCACAGGCAGGGATGATCCTTAGAGACATCAATTTTGAAGTCTTCGGTCCCCTCCTCCTTGAGCTGTTCAATGTCCAGGGCATCTCCAATGCCGCACCCGGTGCATAAATAAACTGCTGTCTTCTTGTCCATCGAGTTACCTCCTCGCGATTGATTGGATAGCCTTCAAGGCGGATGATGTGGCGTCCTGCACGGATGAAGCGACATCCGTGGGTCTTCTGACGCAACCGGCGCCGTATATGCCGGGTTTTTGCGGATCATTGACCACGAAACCGTATTCGTCGGCCGCCACGTCGGGTGCGCCGGCGATGTCGATCTTGTTGGGAACCATGCCGGTGGCCAGAACCGCCATGTCAAAGGTCATGCGAAGCTGCTCACCCGTCCGTGTATTCTCACCTTCCAGCAACAGGTCGCCCGTCGCCTCATCCTCCGAGATATTTGCAATCTTGCTTTTGATGAATTCAATTTTTTCATCTTCCTGAACCTTGGTGTAAAAGTCTTCCAGTCGATCCAGAGCGCGGATGTCAATAAAAAATATGCTGATGTCGCAATCGGGGTGTCGTTCCCGCACATAGGTGGCCTGTTTCATGGACGCCAGGCAGCAGATGCCGGAGCAGTAAGGCAGGTGATTTTCGTCCCTCGATCCCGCACACTGGACAAAGGCGATATTCTTGACTTCCTTGCCGTCCGAGGGCCGGAGAATCTTTCCCCCGGTGGGTCCGTTCGGGGACGCCATGCGCTCCATCATCACGTTGGTGACCACATTCTTATATTCGCCAAAGCCGTAGTAGTCAATTTTTGCGGCATCATAGGGTGTCCAACCCGCGGCCCAAATAATGGCCCCCACCTTAAGATCAAAGGTAGTTTCCTTCATTTCCAGATCCACCGCGCCATATTCACAGGCTTCCTGACACTTCTTACCGTCTTCGGTTCCCACGATGGAAGGATCGATCACATACCGCATGGGAAATGCAAATTCCTGGGGAAGATAGGCAGCCTTGATCTTGTCAATACCGTAATTGAATGGATTGTCGATTTCCGTTTCACAAACTTCACTGCATTTGCCGCAACAAGTACACTTATCAGTTACATAACGGGGAGACAGTTTAATAGCGACGTCATAATTACCTTCCGTCCCCGAAATGTTCGCCACTTCCGCCATGGTAAAAAAGCGCACCTTCGGATTTTGCCTCATGCGCCGGAAATTAATCTCAAGACCGCAATTGGGCGGACACAGCTTTGGAAAATACTGATAAAACTGGGTCACACGCCCACCCAGGTAGGGATTCTTTTCAACCAGCACTACGTCATAACCGGCTTCGGCCGCTTCCAGGGCAGCCGTAATCCCACTCATGCCTCCGCCAACCACCAGTATACTCTGGTTTGTCGTTTGTACATCTGCCATTGTCTCCTCCAGCATTATTGTTTTTAGCTGTTAGCTATTAGCTGTTAGCTGTTAGCTGTTAGTGCCCTAATATCTTTGATGAATGCTTCAAAAACGCCAATTCACCAAGTTTTAAGTTTTAAGTTTTAAGATTCTCAAAGGTCCCATAAATGCTTAAAACTTAAAACATAAAACGTAAAACTGATAACAAAATGCTCCAGGCATCATAAAGACGCCTGGAGCAATGGTTAACAACGGTTAATGATTATACACCGGGGATGTTCCAAATATCTTTCTTGGACATTTCCCACTCGCCGGTTGCAGCATCACGCCTGCAGTTGGCAAAGCAGTGCCAGTTTTCTTCGTCCATGGTCGGCGTATCGGCCCTGAAGTAGTATCCAGGCCAACGGGTCTCATCACGGAACAGCATGGTGCGCACATGGGCTTCCGCCTGCGCCATGCGGTGCATATTCTCCCAGCACCTTTCCAGTTCGTAAATACCCTGAGCAGCCAGTTTCTCGGCATCTTCCTGCAGAAACACGAACAGCTCCATGGCTCTCTCAAGATTCGGTTTGCTGGTCTTGAAGCCCGCGGTCACACCGCCTGCATACTCATCCATGATCTTCTGCATACGATCCATAAAGGGACGCCACAGAATGTAGTTGGGGTTGACGGAGGGCTCGGTGGTAATGTTGCAGAATTCCTGGTAGCGATCCAGAGGCGCCAGGATCTTTGCTCTCAGGTCTTCCACCACGGCCGCATCGACGTTGGGCTCTGCACCCTTTTCCACGATGTACTTAATGGCGGCTTTACCGGTATAACGACCTTCCGCGTGGGAACCGGAGGAAAACTTATGGCTGGAAGCGCCGGAAGCGTCGCCGGCCGCAAACAAACCATCCACCGTTGTCATGTTGGCGTAACCCCATTTGTAGGGGGTATCCAGATCTTCAGGACCACTCACCCATGCACCGGAAGCGCCGGAGTGGGAACCAATGAAGTAAGGCTCACAAGCGGCAATTTCGGAATGTTTCTCTTCGGGTTTGACGTTCATGGCAGCCCAGAGGTGCGCCTGGGAAATGGTCATATCCAGAAAATCTTCCCATGCTTCGGACTCCAGTTCCTTCACTTTCTTCTTGTAACCCTTGGGGTCATCCTTAAAAGCATCGGCGATCTTGCCCATGGCCTCAGCGGTCTCCATGTACAAGGGACCTAAGCCTTCATCAATATCCAGCATACCCAGGTAATTCCTGAGGTTGGCCGGAATGGGTTTGGCGAGGCCATAGGGGGCCCAGTTCTGCAGCTCCTCTTTCCTCACCGACATATACTCGCCGCCCACCGCGCTGATGGCGCGGGATTTAAACAGCAGGAACCATGCGCCCACGGGACCGTACGCATCCTTGAATCGGACGGGAATAAAACGCACTTCCTGGCAGGTCATTTCGGCGCCGGCCTTAATGGTAAAGTAGGCGCTGGAACCGGTGTTAAACGGAGGATACCAGGAACGTCCAAAACCTTCGCCAACGGACCTGGGACGGAATACGTGTACCGCGCCGCCCATGGTTGCGACCGTTGCCTTGGCCTTGAACACGTAGAATTTTTCTTCACGGGTGCTGAAACCGACGGCGCCCACGCACTTGTTGCCGTCCAACAGCGGTTCGACAATGAAAATCCTTTCAAAGATTTCACCACCCGCTTCGGCAATGGCGTTTTTGGCGGCTTCCGCGACGAGAATCTTGTAGGACTCGCCGTTAATCATGAGCTGCCAACGACCTTCATGCACGTACTTGCCGTTTTCATCCAACCAGATTTTAAGACCCCATTTTTCAAACAGATGAACCGAGGAGTCCACGTGACGGGCGATGTTGTAAACCAGATCTTCCCTGGAAACACCCATGAGGTCCTGACGCACATAACGAACGTAGTCTTCGAGGGTATTGTCGCCGTCTTTTACGCCCACGTACTGATTGATGGCGGAAAGACCCATGGCTACGGCGCCGCTTCGATCCAATGCGGCTTTGTCCACCAAGGTGACCTTAAGACCATTTTTCTTTGCCCAATAGGCGGCTTCCGTGGCCACGCCACAGGCTGAAAAACCCCCACCAAGAATCAGGAGGTCCGTGCTTACTTCTACTGTTTCAAAATTTGCCATATCTAAGTTACCTCCTCTCTCTAGAATGTGGGAACTGCATCGAGACCCAGGGATGCAGGCTCGGTTGCCAAGGCTTCGTTGTTCAGATCGTCATTGGTTGCAAAACCGCCCAATGGATCCGCGGAACCTTCTTCAGTTGTCCGGATGGGGAATTTAAATCTCTTCAAGCTGCCGTCGCGAAACTTGACGGTCCACATAATATCCTCGGAACCGCGAAGCGGCGTACAGCTTGCGCCCAAGGGAATAAAATCGGCGTAACCACGAACATCCATGGCCTGCTGCGGGCAAATCTTGACGCAGCACTGGCATTCCCAGCACATGGAAGGATCACGGTTATATGCCTTCATCTTTTCTTTATCCAGCACCATGAGGTCGTTGGGGCAAATATACATACACGCGGTCTTGTCCTGCCCTTTACAACCATCGCATTTTTCTGCAATTACGAAACTTGGCATTAGTATACCTCCTGATTCAACAATTTAAAAACGGTAAACGATGATACGATCAAAAAAAACGATTGATCCGAAAAAGCGTTACGCTTACACCTCCTTTCTCTGTAATAAGGTTCAAACAGACGTCGGCTGAGACAATTCCTATCATCTCCAACCAAAAATCGTTGTCCATGCCTCTCAAATTCACCCCTTGCCCGGCGCTTCCCGATGGCGTTGTCATTTCGCAAAATCGGCGCCGCGCACTTAAACTTCGTTCTTGAAAATACTTTGTGCATTTTGGAACAAGCACATTTATATCCAATTTCATTGAGGTGTCAAGAAAAAATGATCAATTGTTTCAAGATTATCAAAAAAATTGCGGGAACGGCTTCCATCCGCTTAATGGTCAGAGGATCAAAAGGACCAAGTAACTGTTAATACGGAATAATTTATATTTCCCAGAAGCAGCGCCCCTCATGGGTTTTCCGAGGGGGTTGAACACACATTTTCACCCTTTCCGCCGGGCTCCGCCAAATCCTTGGGCTGCCCGGTAGATTCCAGCACGCTGCTCCAAAGCCTGCCGCCGGGCTCGATTCTCTTACGCCTTGAAACTGCCAGGGGAATCGGCACGTGTGTGTATTCAGAGTCCCAGTAACCCACCACCATATTGGTTCGGCCCGCCATGCCCGCATGCACGGCATTATGCCCCAGCAGCAAACAGAAAACGGAATCCTTGGGGTTTGCGGGAACGCTGCGGATAATATAGCTGGGATCGATATATTTCAGCTGAATTTCGACCCCTTCCCGCTTGAAATAGGCCTTGATTTCGTCGCGCAGGAAAATGCCGATATCGCCGAACCGGGGGTTCCCGGAAGCATCGCATTCCCGCCCCTTTCCCAGCAAATCCTGACCCGCGCCTTCAGCCGCCACAATCACCGCATGGCTGGTCTTTTCCAGTTTCGCTTTCAGGACGGGGAGAAAACGCTCAAGGCTGAACGGCACCTCCGGCACCAGGCAAAAATTGACATCACTGGTGGCAAGCGCCGCGTAAGCCGCGATAAACCCGGATTCCCGGCCCATCAATTTTACCAGACCCACGCCGTTTCTCGCCCCCTTCGCCTCCACGTGGGCCGCATAAATGGAGGGCCTGGCCATGGAAACCGCTGTCTGAAACCCAAAAGACTCGTCCATATGGGAGATATCGTTATCAATGGTTTTGGGAATGCCCACCACAGCGATCTTGAGGTTACGCCGGCCGATCTCCTCGGAAATGGCCTGGGCCCCCCGCAGGGTGCCGTCGCCGCCAATGGTAAAAAGGAGCCTTACGTTCATACGCTCCAGTGTATCCACCATTTCAGCCACATCCTGAGGACCTCGGGATGAACCGAGAATCGTCCCCCCTTTTTGATGGATATCCGCTACAACACTCGGATCTAATTCAATGGGGGCATGCCGATATTTGGGCGAAATACCCTCGTACCCGTAGCGAAATCCGAAAACCGTGTTGACCTTATAATGGTAGTGAAGACTCAGCACGATGGCCCGAATCACATCGTTCAGACCGGGACAGATGCCGCCGCAGGTCACAATCCCGCACTTGAGTTTTGACGGGTCAAAGTAAATTTTTTCCCTCGGCCCGGCCATCTCGAAACTCGGCAAGGCCTTTCCGGCTCGAATATACGCCTCTGCCTCTTTCCGGGTACCGCTATACAACACGCGATCCTCATCGTCCACGAACTGCCCCACACCTAAAGGCGATGGCACGCGGCATTCGCCCAATTTCTCTATTTCCAAACTCAGATCGTCAATTTCCATGGGTGGACCTCGATACAAGCGCTAAACCGAAAAACTAAAGCGCAAAGTGGAAAAAAATATATGGCGTATATCGCAATCGAACCAGTGGGAGGATAAAGAAATGAGATTCAAGTGTCAACCCTGTTCGTGTCGATTCGCTCCTCAATAAACGCAACCCGAAAGTGTAGGAAAATCAGACGAAGCGTTGCATTTTCCTACAACGAATAAATTTTCGCTTATCATCAGGGTGCCGCGCCTCGGATTACGAAGTGTCGCTTGTGAGACAAGACGGCACTGTTGAAAAATACAACATGAAAATCCCGACTACCCAATAACAAACAGGGATAAAGATTTTTTTTATTTTTAATTTTCAGCCAATTGTCTTGTTTTGGCTGAGCATCATGGAAATTTGGCGCCGTTTTTGCTGAGTAGTTGTAAAATTCAGGATTTACAATAAAAAATACGCCATTAACCCAAAACAATCAAAAAGGAGTTATTTGAATATGCCGATAATCACCCATGAAACCAAAAGAACCAACATCGGTTACGGATCCATATACCGGAGAGGAAAATGTGCCGATTTGATAAAAAACACCGCCATCGGAACGGTATTGAGAGGACAAATCTGGATGGTCAAACCGGACAAACCGGCGGAGACGCAAAAACTCTGTTGACGAATCGGGCGGACCTGCGTGTCCGCCCGACTACACATCACCCGACCTCTCCAGCCGATAGCGACGAATCTTGGTATAAAGGGTTGAACGATCAATACAGAGTGTTGCTGCGGTTTTAGAAATATTCCAGTCGTGAACCGCTAAAATCCGTTTGATGTGTTCTCTTTCCACTTCCTTAAGGGAAAGATTTTCAGCGGACAACATATGTTCGGAGCGGAACATGGGAAGATCTTCAGGCATCATGCGCTTGCCTTTACCCACCACCACCGCCCGCTCAATGGCATTTTCCAGTTCCCGAACATTTCCGGGCCAGTCGTAACGCATCATCACCGCCATGGCCCTTCGGCTGATGTGCGCCATGACCCCGTTGGTTTCCCGTGCGAATCGCTTCAGAAAATGCAGGGAAAGGAGTGGAAGATCCGCCTTTCGGTCCCGCAGGGGGGGCATGGAAAAAGAGATCACATTGAGGCGATAATAGAAATCTTCCCGGAAAGCCTTTTCACGGATGGCCTTTTCCAGATCCCGATTGGTGGCGGCAATGATTCTAAAATCCGCCTCAATGGGCTGAGTACCGCCAAGGCGGTAGAACACCCGGTCTTCCAGAACACGCAACAAGTCCACCTGCATTCTCGGACTGATTTCACCGATTTCATCCAGAAACAGGGTTCCCCCGTGGGCCAGTTCCAGTCGTCCCTTCTTGGTGGTTTTGGCATCGGTAAAAGCCCCTTTTTGAAACCCGAAGAGTTCACTTTCCAGAAGACGTTCGGGAAATGCGCCGCAATTGACCACGGCAAAAGGGCCTTTGGCGCGGGAACTTTTGGCATGGATCGCCTTGGCGGCCAGTCCCTTTCCCGTACCGGTCTCCCCGTTAATCAAAACCGTGGACTGGGCCCGGGCCACGTCCTCTATCAAATTGAAAACCGCCTGCATGGCGGAAGTTTGGCCGATAAGGCTTTCAAACCGTGTTCTGTCCCGGTCCTGGGCCTTCAAAAACTGATTTTCCCGGTTCTGGGCCTGGTGTCGCAGGATTTTTTGAATGAGCATTCCCAACTCAGCGGGATCAAAAGGCTTCAAAAGATAATCCCATGCACCATGTTTCATGGCGTCGACGGCGCCGGAAATGGAGCCGTATGCCGTAATAATCACCACAGCCACTTCAGGATCATGACGTTTAACATGCTGCAACACCTCAAGGCCGCTCATTTTCTCCATTTTCATGTCCACCAGAAGAACATCAAACATGGTTTTTTGCACCATTTCAACGGCCCTTTCACCGCTGTCGGCCTTCATCACCCAGTAGCCATCCCTTTCCAGCCACTCGCCCAGAGACTCCCGCATGATCAGTTCATCATCAACAATCAGAATCTTCGCCTTTGACATATTAAACCCCGGGCTTAAACGTTATCTTTTTCGCTTTCCCCATATACGGGGAACCGCACCTTAAAAACAGCGCCCCTGCCCTCCTGCGATGTCGCCTGGATGTCGCCGCCCTGCTCTTCAATAATCCCATATACAATGGACAGTCCCAGACCGACACCCTTGCCCCGCTTTTTCGTCGTAAAAAAGGGATCAAAGATCCGGTCCAGGTTTTCACTTGAAATACCGGTCCCGCTATCCTCAACACTCGCTTGAACAACATCCGCTTCAGACAAATATTCGGTCTTCAAACTCAGGATTCCCTTCTGAAGTCCCTCCATAGCCTCAACCGCATTGGAAATCAGGTTCATGAACACCTGTTGAAGCTGATCTTCGGATCCATACACCCGGGGCAAATGCGCATCCAGATCGGATTTCACCCGAATATGGCGGACTTCCAGAAGATTGGCATTCAACGCAAGGGCCCGCTCAATAATGGGATTCAAATTCACCGGGGTCTTGGCAGCCCTGGATTGCCTCGAAAAAAGCAGGAGGTTGGAAACGATTCGACCCACACGGCGGGTCTCGGTCTCCATCAGTTCCACATACCTCCGGAATTTCAAAACGCTCCGGTCATCCACCCCATCTTCGCGGATAATTCTTTTCATGAGCATGAGGAGGTTCAAAATCCCGGCAATGGGGTTGTTGATTTCATGAACCACCGATGCGGAAAGTTTCCCGAGCGACGCCATTTTATCCTGATGGAGCAGTTTCACATGGGTCTCTTCCAACTCCCGGGTACGTTCCGCCACCATCTGCTCCAGGCGTTGGGTCATTTCTTCTTCCTGCATTTTTCGCTTGGTAATATCCCGGCTGATTTCAATAAATCTCACAATTTCGCCGTTGGTTTCCCATATGGGGTAAATGGAGACTTCAATATAACGCCGATTGCCCTGGTGATCCAGCCGGATCATGACCTGTTGCGTACTTTTCCGATGTTGAATCGCCTCATTCAGGGGGCAGACGCTGTCCCCGGGTTCACAGGGGGATGCCATATCCAAAAACACCTCATGGCAAGTTCTTCCCAGGATCTCGTCCCGGGTATACCCCATCTTTTCCAGAAACGCCTCATTAACGTCCACGATTTTTCGATCCGGGGTCATCACCAGAATAAAATCCTGAATCCCGTTCAATACCGTTGCCAACTCTCGGGTACGCTCCGCCAGAGCCTTCTCCCGAATGGTTGATACCATATTATAGGTTCCTTTCGTTAAAAACCGACGAAAACAAATAAAAATTGTACGAGTGTAGCATCCCTTCATATCAGGTTCAAGATCCCAGGGAAAAACCGGCGGCCATTAACGATTACACAACCCGAAACGGCAAAAAACCAGAAAATTTTTTATTGACAGATCCTGGAAATAGTGGGAAAGATACTTTCGTCAAGCGCATGATAGAATATCGAATTTGATTTGTTCGGCATATTTTTCGAAACTGTTTCGGCACTAAAAGAATATAAAAATAAAGACGTTAAACAGGTAGCACGTCATAAACCGTCGTTTTAACGGCGTACGCAGGATTTTTGCGCGTAACGGTTCTCGAAGGTATGAATTTGCGGTCTAACAACCCTGTTAAAAGCGCATCGGAGGAACCTTTCATGCCCAATAAAACCATCGGTTCCGCATTGGTCGTCGGAGGCGGCATTGCGGGAATGCAGTCGGCTCTTGACCTGGCCGATTCGGGATACCTTGTTCATTTAGTGGAAAAATCCTCGGCCATCGGCGGGGTCATGAGTGAACTGGATAAGACCTTTCCCACCAATGACTGCGCCATGTGAATCATTTCCCCTAAACTGGTCGAGGTCGGCCGGCATCTGAACATCAACCTGATCACCTGCGCGACGGTGGAAGAGGTTACGGGTTCCACGGGAAATTTCAAGGTTACCATTCAAAAAACCCCGCGCTATATTGACCCCAATAAATGTACGGCCTGCGGTGATTGCGCCGAGGCCTGCCCCGTTTCCCTGCCCAGCGAATATGATCAGGGTCTGGTTGCACGAAAAGCCACCTTTAAAAAATACGCACAGGCCATTCCGGGCAGCTTTTCCATCCAGAAGACGGATAAGGCGCCCTGCCGGTTGGCCTGCCCGGCCGGATTGAATGTGCAGGGTTATGTGCAGATGGTGGGTCAGGGCAAATATGAGGAAGCCCTCAAGATTATTATGGCGGATCTACCCCTGCCCGGCGTCCTGGGCCGCATCTGTCCCCATGGTTGCGAAGATGCCTGCAGAAGAGCACAGGTGGATGAACCCGTCGCCATTCGGGACCTCAAAAGACTCGCCGCCGACCAGGTGGATCCCAGAACCATAGAGATCCCCTGCCTCCCCCCGAGGGAAGAAAAAGTAGCCATTATCGGCGCCGGTCCCGCCGGGCTCTCCGCTGCCTATCACCTGGCCCGAAACGGCGTTTTATCCACTATTTTTGAAGCCCTGCCCAAACCCGGCGGCATGCTGCGGGTGGGCATTCCCGACCATCGCCTGCCTCCAAACATCCTGGATCGAGAGATCGAAATCATTACCCGCCTGGGAGTGGAAATCAAAACCCATACGCCCCTGGGGCCGGACCTGTGCGTGGACGACCTTCTCAATAAAGGCTACAAAGCGGTTTACCTGGCCCTCGGCGCCCACAAGGGCATTGGCCTCGGCATTACCGGAGAAGAGACGGATGGCATTCGACAGGGCGTTGATTTTCTTAGAGAAGTAAACCTTGAAGGGACAGCACCGGTGGGCAAACGAGTGGCCATTGTGGGGGGCGGCAATGTGGCCATTGACGTATCCCGCGCAGCCATCAGGCTGGGGGCCGAGTCCGTCACGATTCTATATCGCCGAACCCGGGCTGAAATGCCGGCCTGGGAAGAAGAAATCCAGGCGGCGGAGGCCGAAGGGGTATCGCTGACCTACCTTTGCGCACCACAGGCTGCCTTGGTGGAGAATGGCCGACTGGCCGGGCTGCGCTGCATCCGCATGGAACTGGGCGAACCCGATGCATCGGGCAGGCGACGGCCCGTCCCCATTCCGGGCAGTGATTTTGATATGGATATCGATCAACTCATCCCGGCCATCGGACAACGCCCCGACCTTTCCACCCTGAAAGACGTCGAAGGTCTTAAATTCACCCGATGGGGCACCGTTGAAGTGGACCCGGTGACCTACGAAACCGGAAGAAAAGGCGTTTTTGCCGGCGGCGATCTCCAGACCGGTCCCTGGATCGCCATCGGCGCCATTGCGGCGGGTCGTGAAGCGGCCGAATCCATGGTTCGCTACCTCAACAAAGAAGACATGGCTGAAAACCGAACCCCCATGGTCAACGAACACCCGGTCCATCGTCCCATTCCCGAAAATACCATTGCCATGGCCCGGGCCAGGATGCCCGAACTCGATTTGAACCGGAGAAAAAGCAACTTCGAGGAAGTAGAACTGGGCCTTGGGGAAAAAGCGGGGAAGGAAGAAGCCGATCGCTGTCTTAATTGCGGCTATTGCTGTGAGTGTTTTCAATGCGTTGAAGCATGCGGCGCTGACGCCGTCACCTTGGCTACCCATTCCCAGATGCCCGAGAAGCTTGAGCTGGAAGTGGGCGCCATTATTCTATCCCCGGGATATCGCCCCTTTGATCCCAGTCGGCTCAAAAGCTACAACTATTCGACGCACCCCAACGTCATTACATCAATGGAATTTGAGAGAATTCTATCCGCCTCGGGGCCCACCCTGGGACATCTGGTCCGACTCTCCGACCATCAGGCGCCCCAAAAAATTGCATGGCTTCAGTGTATCGGAAGCCGGGACGTCAATCAATGCGGCAACGGATACTGCTCCGCGGCCTGCTGCATGTACGCCATTAAGGAAGCCGTTATTGCCAAGGAGCATGCAACCCAGGCACTGGATTGCGCCATTTTCTTCATGGACATGCGCACACACGGCAAAGACTTTGAGCGATACTATGAAGATGCCGAGGAAAAGCACGGCGTCCGCTTCATCCGATCGCGAGTACATACACTGGATTCCGTTAACGAAAACAACCAGGTGTCGATTCAATACGCTGATGAAGAGGGAAATGCAACTACCGAAAACTTTGATCTGGTGGTGCTGTCCGTGGGATTTGAAACCGACCCGGACGCCATCAATCTGGCTGAGCGGATAGGCATCGACATGACCCTGGGTCATTTCTGCCAAACCAGTTCTTTTCACCCGGTGGCCGCCAGCAGAAAAGGAATTTTCAGTTGCGGTGTTTTTACCGGTCCCAAAGACATTCCCCAGTCCGTCATCGAAGCCGGCGCGGCAGCTGCGGAAGCCGGCGCCGTCATGAGCACGGCAAGGAACACCCTGACCAGAACCCGGCAAACACCCGAAGAACAGAACATCACGGGTCAACGCCCCCGCGTCGGGGTTTTCGTTTGCCAGTGCGGCATCAACATCGGCGGCGTGGTGGATGTTCCCGGCGTAAGGGATTACGCCGCCTCCCTGCCCTTTGTAGAATATGTAGCCGACAACCTCTACACCTGCTCCCAGGACACCCAGGATGCCATCACCCAGGTCATCAAGGAAAACCGTCTCAACCGTATCGTGGTGGCGGCCTGTACCCCCAAGACCCATGAGCCCCTTTTTCAGGAAACACTGGTGAATGCGGGCTTGAACAAATACCTGTTTGAAATGACCAACATCCGCAATCAGGACTCGTGGGTACACAAAAACAATCCGGCCATGGCCACGGAAAAGGCCAAGGATCTGGTGCGCATGGCAGTGGCCAAGGTGGCACTCCTGGAACCCCTTCAGGAAATTGAAGTGGATGTGGACCAGAAAGCGATGGTGGTGGGCGGCGGAATTTCGGGGATGGCTTGCGCCCGCAGCCTTTCCGCACAGGGTTACGAAGTCTTTCTGGTGGAACGTTCGGACCGACTGGGGGGACAGGCCCGCGGCCTTTACCAAACCTGGCAGAATGAGTCGATTCAACAAAACCTGGCGACCCTCATTGAATCGGTACGTTCAGACAACCATATTCACCTGCACCTGGGAACCACCCTTAAAAACGTGGAAGGGTTTGTGGGCAATTTCACAACCACCCTTCAAGCCGACGGCAAAGAAACGGTTTTTGACCACGGCGTGGCGGTACTTGCCACCGGCGCGGAAGAATACAAGCCCGATGAATATCTGTACGGTCAGGACCCCAGAGTATTGACCCACCTGGACTTGGATCAAAAACTCATCAACCAGGATCCTGATCTTGAGAAAATCAATACCGCCCTGTTCATTCAGTGCGTGGGAAGCCGCGAACCAGGGCGGCCCTATTGTTCCCGGGTCTGTTGCACCCATACCATTGAAAGTGCACTTCATCTGAAAAAGATCAACCCCGCCATGAATATCTATGTCCTCTACCGGGATATTCGGACCTATGGGGAACGGGAATACCTGTACCGGGACGCCCGCCGCGCCGGGGTCATTTTCATCCGATACTCCCTGGACCGAAAACCCCAAATCGCCGTCGGACCCGATGGGCTTGAAGTCAGGACGATGGATTTCATCCTGAATCGGCCTGTCTTGATCAAGCCTGACCTGGTTTCCCTGGCCACGGCCATTGTGCCCTACAGGGATGAACAACTGGCCCAGTTTTTTAAGGTGCCCATGAATGAAGACGGTTTTTTTGTGGAGGCTCATGCCAAACTGGGGCCCTCTGAATTTGCCACGGATGGTGTTTTCCTATGCGGCATGGCCCACTATCCCAAACCCATTGATGAGTCCGTAGCGCAAGCCCAGTCCGCAGCCTCCCGGGCCATCACCCTGTTGGCCCGGCAAAAAATCCAGGTCAGCGGCGCCATTGCCCAGGTCAATCCTCTGTTTTGCAGTGGTTGTGGGGTCTGTGCGGACATTTGCCCCTATTCAGCCCCGTCTTTCCTCGAAGAAGGACGATTTGCGGGCAAAGCCGAGATCAACCCTATCCTATGCAAGGGATGCGGCCTCTGCGTAGCATCCTGCAGGTCCGGCGCATTAAACCTGAAGGGATTTGGGGAAGCACAGATTATGGCCATGATCAACCAGATTTAGAGGTTTGGATGGTGCGTTTTAAAAATTGCATTTTTTTCTAATATTTGAATTCGGGATGTGGTATAGGGGTTTTTTAAGTTTTAAGTTTTAGGTGTTAGGAGCGAAAAATACCTTGATCATTAACCTGACGCCTTACACCCCAAACCTAATTTCATTGGAAACGATGTTTAACTACAATAGGAGATGAGGGAATGAGCGATTGGGAACCAAAAATCACAACCTTTCTCTGTAACTGGTGCAGTTACGGTGCAGCGGACCTGGCGGGTGTGAGCCGCTTTCAATATCCGCCGAATTTCAGGATCATCCGGGTGCCCTGTTCAGCCCGGGTAACCCCGAAGTTCGTACTGGCGGCCTTCCGTCACGGTTCTGACGGCGTATGGGTGTCCGGCTGACACCCCGGCGACTGCCATTACCTGGAAGGTAATTACTACGCAAGACGGAAATTCGCACTTTTAAAGGGTCTTTTGGAACATATCGGCCTTGAACCGGGCAGACTCCATTTTTCCTGGATATCGTCAGCTGAAGCAACCAAGTTTGTTGACGTAGCAAACACTGTGGCGAAAGAAGTAAAGGCCCTGGGCCCGACCCGTTATTTCATTAAATCGAGAGCCGAGGTGGCATAATGCTCAAATACACTGAAAAAATCAGGGAAACCGCCAAAAGGTTGCTGACAGAGGAAAAGGTGGAGGTTTTCATCGGCTACCAAAAAGGAACGGTGCCCATGATGAACGAGCCGCTGCTGGTGAACCATCCTGATAAAGTGGACCAGCTTTACTGGGACAACTTTTGCGGTCTGAACCTCTGCAATTATCTGACCAAGCGAACCGACAAAATCGGCATCATCGCCAATGGATGCAATTCGAGAAACATTGTCACCCATATTATCGAAAATCAGATCAAGCGAGATCAGCTCTACATTGTGGGCATCCCCTGCGAAGGGATGATCGACCATCGGGCCGTGGCCCGTGCGGTCAAGAATAAGGAAATCCTTGATATCCAACAGAACGGGGCTAAATTTGTGGTCAAGGGTAAAGATTTTGAGGAAACCTTTGAGAAACAAAAGTTCCTTCAAAGCAACTGTGCGGTCTGCACCCACCGCAACCCCGTTATGTACGATGAAATACTGGGCGACCCGGTCGTGGAACAAACAGGCGTCAACCCCTATACGGATGTGGAAAAAATCGAAGCCATGGATCCCGAAAAGAAGCAGGGATTTTTTACACGGCTCATCAGCCGATGCATCAGGTGCTACGCCTGCCGGAATGCCTGTCCCTTGTGTTACTGCCCCACCTGTTTCGTGGATGAATCCGCGCCCCAGTGGGTGGGGAAAAGCATCGATCCCACGGATACCATGACCTTTCATTTTTTAAGGGCTTATCATTGTGCCGGACGATGTACCGATTGCGGCGCCTGTGAGCGAGTCTGCCCCATGGGCATCTCCATGAGACAGTTTACCAAAAAACTCAATAAGGATACCCAGGCGCTTTTCTCGTGGGAGGCGGGGCTTGACCCGGAAAAACGCCCGCCCCTGGATGTTTACCGGCCCGATGACTACAACGACTTCATCAAATAGGCGGGAACCGGCAACTAACGCATATCATCAAAGGATCTACCATGACGGAAAAAATATTCACCAAGGAAGAATGGCTGGGGGCCATGAAGGGCTTAGAGGAGTTCTATAGAATCTTTGGCCCGGTGAAGGATGGAGATTTTCACACCTTTATGCTCCTTAACGGAGACAAAAAGCCGGACTTTGATTATGAAAACAGCAGACTCCCTCCCAAATCCGTAATTTATCCGGAATCGGAGCGAATGTTTGAATACTCCCTGGATGAAACAGACGACGATGCCCATATTCTGAAGGAATCACCCAAGGACTATTCACCCTGTGCAATTGTGGGCATCAGACCCTGCGATGCCCATGCCTTTCAGATCGTAAAACGCAACTTCGACAGTCCCGAATACCAGGATCCCTGGTGGACAGGACATTTTGAATCCACCACCCTGGTGGGTCTCGGTTGCAACGACCCCTGCACCACATGTTTCTGCACCCAGGTGGGAGGCGACCCCTTCAATGAAAATGGGCTGGATGTACTGCTCTTTGATCTGGGGGAAAGGTTCCTGGCAAAAGCTATTACCGATAAAGGAGAAGCATTCCTGGAAAAAGCGCCTGGCGGGAATGCCGCAGACGATGGGACGCTTGCGGCGGCCGAAGCCCTGAAAGGGCCGGCCCGGGAAAAGATCACGGCCGTCGTTCCCACGGACCAATTGAAAGAAAAAGTGACCACCGAACTTTTTGACGCTCCTTTCTGGCAGGATGTCGCTTTTGCCTGCCTTAACTGCGGCACCTGCACCTATCTCTGTCCCACCTGCTGGTGTTTCGACATCCAGGATGAAGTTTTGGGGAAACAGGGCGATCGGATTCGCAACTGGGATTCGTGCATGTTCCCCCTCTTTTCCCTGCATGGGTCGGGCCATAACCCAAGAGCCAACAAATTCCAGCGGGTGCGACAGCGTTTCATGCATAAACTCAAGTATTATGTGGATAAATACGAAAACGGGGTTCAATGCTCCGGGTGTGGTCGTTGCGTCCGGTATTGTCCGGTAAACATCGATATCCGGGAAGTCTGCAAGTTGATGAATGACTTTGCATAGGGCAACCGCGTACCTGTTGAAAAATTAAACGCCGAGCGGATAGGTGTTCGGCGCATATAATAGAGGGGGGATTCAATTGGGAAATCCTTATTTACCCTATCCTGTTCGCATTGACAGGATTGTCACGGAAACAGAGGATAAAAACCTCAAAACTTTCCGGTTTGTGTTTATCAACCCGGAAGACGAAAAAAAATTCGCCTATACACCGGGGCAATTCGGCGAATTGTCTATTGCCGGAAAGGGAGAGATTCCCATCGGCATCGCATCTTCGCCCACGGAAAAGGGGTTTGTGGCCTTTACGGTGAACAAAGTGGGACTGGTCACCACCCATCTGCACAACATGAAAGAAGGGGATATCATGGGGATTCGGGGCCCTTTGGGCAACTGGTATCCCTGGGACGAGATGGAAGGCAAGCATGTGGTCATCGTGGGGGGCGGGTTCGCTTTCACCACCCTGCGTTCCAGCATCATCTATATGCTGGACCCTGAAAACAGGCCCAAATTTGCGGACATCTCGGTCGTGTACGGCGCCAGAAGTCCCGGTATGCTCCTCTACAAGGACGAGCTGGCCGCATGGGAACAGCGGGATGACATCAACATGCACATCACCGTGGACGGCACAGATGATCCGGACTGGAAATACAATGTTGGGTTCGTTCCCACCATTACCGAGCAGAAAATCACCAGCGCGGAAAACGCCATTGCCATCGTTTGCGGGCCGCCCATCATGATCAAATTCACCCAGCCGGTCCTGGAAAAGCTGGGATTTTCGCCGGACCGGATTATTCTTAGTCTTGAAATGCGCATGAAATGCGGCATCGGCATCTGCGGACGCTGCAACATCGGCGACCAGTATGTATGCAAAGATGGTCCGGTTTTTCCCTTGGCAAAGCTCAAAACCATGCCGGGGGAGTATTAGGCTAAGACGACGTAGCCGTAACCCAAAAAAGTCTCGCGCAAAGACGCAAAGGTTTAAGCACCGTTTTCTTGCGCCTTTGCACGAGATAGATTTCCGGGTTTGACTTGAAATTATGGTTTAAGTTTCCCTTTTAGCGTGAGTTTACGAAATAACCGCACCTTAATCAAATAAATCGTGTATTTTTTGATAGTTACAGATTTAAAGTGTACCCCCTAACTTTAATGAACCATGAAATGCAGGTATAGCTTGACATAAACGTGTTTTTTGTGATATTTGTACCCCCTAATAATGCATTCTTTGAGAGGGAATACATGTTTTATGGCATATATTACTCGCAAACAGATCAAAGGCATCACCTATTATTACGCTGAGGAAAGTGAGCGGGTAGATGGGAAGCCTCGACGAAAATGGCAGAAATATTTAGGATCTTTACCGAAAATAATTGCAGCCGTAGAGGGGATACCTCCAAAACCGACATATGCAGAGATATTTCAGCTTGGTGGTCCCGCAGCCTATTTAAACATTGCTGAAGAAATCAATATGATCTCGATTCTTGATAGTGTTTTACCTAAACGAAATCAAGGATTATCTGTTGGGTTCTATTTGACTTTGGCTGCGATAAACCGTGGAATAGAGGCTGTTAGTAAACGTTCTATGTGGAAATGGTTTCAGGATACTATTCTTTTTCGAGTATTTCCTGAAGCGGATAAAACGTCTCTGAGTTCCCAACGTTTTTGGGATAACATGTCTTCCATTAAGGAGGATAAAATAATAATAACATGGTTAAAACTTGTAAATTCAATCTTGGATCGAGAAGATATTGATTTGTCTTGCGCATCTTATGATGGAACTAATTTCTATTCTTTCATTGGATCTTTCAATACACGTTGCTCTCTTGCAAAAAGAGGAAAAAATAAACAGGGGCGCGGTAACCTCAGACAAATCAATTATGCATTGTTTTGCACACGCAAGGACCATTTTCCATTATACTTTGATGTGTTTGAAGGCAACACGCATGATTCGAAAGAGTTTGGAATAGTAATTGAAAACTTTTTCCGTGCCTTTAAAGATAGGAAACCAAATAACGATGGCTTAACAATCGTATTTGATAAAGGCAATAACTCTCAAGAAAACCTAAATAAATTCGTAGGGGACTCCGGTTTTCATTTTGTCGGTTCAGTCAAGCCGGATGATCATAAGGATTTAGCTTTAATTTCCAATAACGATAAATGTCTTGTTCCCCTCTCACATCCCAAATTGGATCAGGTTAAGGCATTTCGCACACAGAAAAAAATATATGGAAAAGACCTGACTGTTGTGGTTTCCTTCAACAACAATCTTTATACTTCACAAATAAAATCCATTAATAATGAAATAAATAAATGTCTTGGCAAACTTTTAGTTATTTCTACCAAATTAGAAGACCGTGTTGCGGGAAGAATCACCAAAGGAAAAACACCGACCAAGGAATCCATAAAAAAACAAGTAGCATCAACTCTTTCCGGTCAACATATGAAGACTTTAATCAAAGCAACTGTTACTGAACATAATGGTATTCCGGTTCTTGCCTATAATTTAGACACCAACTCTTATGCTGAGCTTTCCGATACATATTTGGGGAAAAATATCATCATAACAGACAACCATAGCTGGTCGACAGAAGATATTATAGTTACTTATCGAAGCCAGTATGTTATTGAGAACGTTTTTAAACAAATGAAAGACAGAAAAACTGGAACCTGGTGGCCCATGTTTCATTGGACAGACCAGAAGATAAAGGTTCATGGACTATATTGTTCATTATCCTTGCTTCTTCGAGCCTTGATAATGAAAAGGACTCAGGAAGCATCAATGCCTATGTCCATAAATAGACTACATGATAAACTTTTCGGAATACGAGAAGTTCTCAATGTATTTCCGAAACGAAAAAATAAACAGCCAGCGCAATCGGTTGTTTCCAAGATGGATGAAGTCCAAAAACGGCTTTTCGATCTATTCAAAATGGAACAATATTTGCTAAGTTAGGGGGTACAAATGGTGGTGAAATTTTTTAGACATAACAGCAAGTTACAAGATTGACTTTTGCTAATTCGTAAACTCAGGTTAGCGTTGCGGTAATTCTCACATATATTTCTTTTATAGCTGCCTCAACCTGGGTTGACTTAATTGCTATAACTTCTTCCGTGCTGAAATATTCCCACAATCGCCAGGTCCCATCGCTTTCTTTCAAAAAATATCAGCTCTCCGCATATCACCACAGCATCCGGATGAGTATAAAAAATTCAGGTGGAATAACCACGTCAATAAAACAGTGGAAACATATAAACAAGTCAGTGCGTTATGATCTAACGGGAAAGAGATGCAATATCGTATCCTGTTTTGCAATGAAACAAAACCTGATAAGCCAATGGATGGCCACCACCTACACGGCCGGCGTATCCGTGTTCCTTACGTTTCTGCTGGGACGTGTACTCGGGCCCGAAGCATTTGGCCGTTACAGTTATGTATTGACCCTGGCCGCCCTTTTCCTGATCGTTCAGGATGGCGGTTTCAAAATGCTTATTTTCCGCGAGAGGACCCTCCCCACCCTGGCCATGGCGCGGCATCAGGATCACCTGTTTCCATGGGCGCTTGGTCATACGCTGATTGCAACCGGGGCAGGGGCTTTTTGCGTTCTAGTACTGCCATTTCAGTATCGCATGGGCATTCTGGCGGCCTTTTTATACTTTGGGCTTCAGGCAGTGGCCGACTTTATTTCTTCATCGCTGAAAAGCGAAGGTCGGTTTCCCCGGGAGGCGTTTTGGCAGATTCTTGTGCGGACCTTTGGCGCTTTGGGTATTTTAGCGGCCCTTTTCCTGGTGGGTACGGATATCTGGATCATCTTTGCCGGCTGGGCAACCGGTCTTTTGTTGTGCCTGTTATGGTCCCCGGTTCCCCTTCAAAGGCCGGCCTTTAAGGGTTTCAGCATTCAGGGTATTCGTCGCGCCTGCCTGGGATTTATGGCCATTGATGCGGCCACAACAGTGTATTATCGCTGTGATATTATATTGTTGGCTATGGCTGGAAATAATGACGAGGTGGGGTATTATGCTGCGGCTTACCGGTTTATGGACGGCATTGTGTTAATGACAGCCCCATTGCGTGAGGTGTGGTTCAGAAAGTTGCGGTTGGTCTGGATGGATAAACGTCTGTTTGAACGTCAGATTGGAAAAATGTGCGTACTAATGCTAATGTTGGGGTGTCTGGTATCCGCAATGGCAACGCCATTCTGCGAAAAAATTGTGGACTTCTCCTTTGGAAAAGCCTACGGAGCATCAGCCCAATTACTGCCATGGCTCCTCTTTGCGCTGATCTTTATTCTTCCCAAGGGGGTTCTGGCGCAGGGAGCAATCGCTCAGAACCTTGAACGGCCCTATGCAATGCTTGCCGGTTTTTCGGCACTTTTAAACATTGCCCTCAATCTATTGCTAATCCCCGAATATGGCGGTAAAGGAGCGGCATGGGCCACGATTGTTACCGAAATCTTCATGACCGTTGTCCTGTTTTTTGGACTTAAGCGGCATATGGGGCATAATCGCAACCCATGAATCCTAAAATGAAAATTGTGGTCAATGCCTTTCCCATGGCCAATGTCAACACCGGCATCGGACGGTATTTGCGTTGTTTGTACCAGACCCTGGAAAAAGATTATGGCGACAGGTTGGAAATCGGATATTTCGATGGAAAGAGGGTTTCCCCAATCATGCCTTCCGGGCCCGAAAATCTGACCCGCTGGTCCAATCTGATTTCCTTTTTCTGGCGACTCCCGGCTTATCCCGGCTTATTGGTTCGATTGCTGTTTCATTTTGACCAAGAGCGACGCTTTCGTAGATTTGCGGGGAATTTTGATATTTACCATGAAGCCGCCTTTTTCCCTTTTGTGGCGCCGAACCATGTGAAAACCGTGTTTACTTTGACGGATCTTTCCCTCATTCGGTTTCCAGAACATCACCCCCGGGAGCGGGTACTCTATTCAAGGTTGTTTTTTCACCGCAGATGCAAACGGGTAAGACAGTTTCTGACCATCTCATCCTTTATTAAAGAGGAGATGAAAGTCCATCTGAACATCAGTCATCAAAATACAACCGTTACTTATTTGGGGTATAATCCGGCGGTTTTATACCCCAGACCGACCATGGAAATTAAAGATTGTCTGATTCGCTACGGACTCCCCGAAAGATATTTTCTCTTTGTAGGGAGCGGGGACCCGCGGAAAAACATGACCATTATCCCCGATGCCCTTGATCGGGCAGATCTTACAACGCCCTTGGTGGTGGTGGGATGGTCGGGATGGCTCCAAAAAACCTCATGGGAGAAGGTCCGGTTTCTCGGTTATGTGGGAGATGGGGATCTTGCACTGCTGTATTCCGGCGCCCTGGCATTAATTTTTCCCAGTTACTACGAGGGATTCGGGCTTCCCATTCTGGAGGCCATGGCCTGTGGATGCCCGGTGGTGACCACCCGGGAGGCCAGCATGCCCGAAGTGGCGGGAGACGCCGCTCTCTACATGAAAGATCCGAGCGATGCGGAAGGTCTTGCGGCGATAATGGAAGACCTGGCCGGAAATCCCCTGCACCGCCGCCAATGGGTGGAAAAGGGACTGGTGCAATCTCGTCGATTTTCGTGGCAAAAAACGGCTGAAACAACTTTCAGTGCCTTTGAGCAGACGCTTCGCAAAACAGAAAAAAGATCGATTTTTACGAACCGGTCCTTCTTTATGGTCACGAATGACGCTCCCCAATCCACACGCCCGCTTAAGGTGATGGTTGGTTCTCAATTTCTGGATATTAAAATGGGCGGGGCGGAAAAATACATTTACGAAGTGTGCTCACGCCTGGAAGGCCAATACCATATGGCGCTTTCCTATCTGTCCGGCGATGGTTTGGGCGCCCCCGAACTGTCGACGGCGTCTTTCAGGTGCATGTCGGCAGGGCTTCACCCCGCCTGGCGGAAAGAGATCCGAAACATCCTTCGAAAAACCATGCCGCACGTGGTCTACGTTCATCACACGGTTCCGTGGATTAGTGATTTCCTGCTTCGCGCTGCCGCAGATTTGAATATCCCCGCCGTCATAATGTACCACAGTGATGTTACGGGGCCGGGGTGGTTCAAGAAAACCGCCGGAATTTTTTATCACCGGTTCTTTGCCAAGCGCTCTTTCACCCTCTGTGATGCTTTTCTAGCGTCTTCACAGGCCTTTCCAGCTCAGTCGGCTTACCTTCGCACCTTGAATCTGAAAGTCATTGCGGCGCCGCCGGGTGTGGAGCCCGTCATGGCTGAGGGCCGCCGTGTTAAGCGGAAGCCATACCTTCTGTTTATTGGAAAACCGGATTTAAAAAGCAAAGGCTTTGATATTCTAATGCGGGCCTGGCGCAAGTTGCGAAACCAATGGCCCGAACTGGAGCTGGTTGTGATCGGCCACACCCGGAGGGGTTCCGGTAAATCAGAAGAAACGGGGATAAGATATATGGGTTATGTTGCGTCTCGAAAAGAACTGGCCGATTGGTATGCATCCGCTGCTGTAATGGTCCTGTCCAGCACTGTGCCGGGAGAGTCTTTCGGCATGGTGCTGGCTGAAGCGCTCATGGCCGGGTGTCCGGTGGTCGGCCCCCGCATGGGTGGCGTACCTGAGCTGGTTGAGGACGGTTTGAATGGATATCTGTTTCCTCCGGGTGATGTCTATGGACTTATGACTGTTTTGGATCGCGCCCTCAGACACCAGACTGAGCTTCGTCAATATATTTCGGGTCAGCGGAAAGTCTATCAGGCGCGATTCAGTTGGGATCGAACAGCGGAAACTGTCGCCAAAACCCTGAGATCGGCGGCTGAAGGTAAATCATTTGAAAAAAATGTCCCTGAATGCAAATGAACCCGTACCGCCAAGCAGTAAAGGAGAAAAATATGATTGCACAATTATCGGTTCATCCCATCGGGGAAGGGACCAGCCTGGGTCGGTTTGTCAGAAAAGGCGTAGCCATAATCAAACAGTCCGGCTATAAATATGAAGTGGGCGGCATGAGCACATCCATTGAAGTGCCGGACCTGGATGCGTTGTTTGAGCTGGTCAAGGCCGTCCATGCGGCCCATGTGGAAGAAGGGGCCAAACGGGTGGTGGTGGATTTGAAGATTGATGATCGCCGGGACAAGCAGGCGACCATCGAAAGCAAGAAGGCCTCCGCCACGAAATCGTAGCAGGTCCTGGGTTTCATTCATAATGGACAGAAACGCGGAATCCAAATCCAGTATCCGGTTCATTCAGGAGAAATGCACGACAATTCCACCCTTTACGGGGATGGCGCCTCCCGTCAAATTGGTTCCTGCCCCCCTTCCCAGAACATGATTTCAAGGGTTCGATTTTTCGGAGAATCGCCCAGGCATTGATATGCTTCGTTTATAGCCCGGGACCACCCGTTTTGTGAGCCTCACAAGAAACCATTCCAGGCTGTACCTGGAACCGGCCTTCCCCCAGAAAAATATCAGGATTTCCAGAAAAGCGACCGCTCCCACACCGCAGAGCAAAGCCAGCACTGGACCCATAAGATCGCTCAGCATGTACTTTCCGGTGATCAGGTACAATATGGCGAGGGGCCATGCCACCAACATGTAATGGAGAAAATAAAAGGTTAACGAGAAATTACTGGTCTGGATAAAAAGTCGGCTGAAAATGCCGAGTTTTGTTTTGTCTTTCTTTCGGATATCGAAGAAGAAATACACCATGCTGAAAACGATAATGGAAATGCCCGCCTGTATGTTGATCAGGCTAAAGGAGTCCGGATAGAAGCATAAAGGGGATATCCATGCGATGGATGCCGAGATGGGAGGTTGCGTACGACCGGCGTAACCCAGAATAAATCCCAGGCACGAAAGCACAACGCCTGTCACCAGCAAAATGGGCAGGTCGTGCCGCATCTTTTGCGCCACAATGCGTCGACCCATAACAAACCCGATAATGATGAATGCGATCCATGGGAAAACAGGAAAATAACCGGACAGAAAAAGGCCTTTGACGATCGCCGGGTGATAGGCAACTTCCGGCTCGATATACATTCCCGGCAAATATTGAGAGATGATTGGGTGTTCAGCAAACCCCCAGTCGGCCGCGACATTGAAGGCGCCGCGAAGCCATGGGGTCAGCACCATGATGGCCCCAATGAGACCGATCAGAGACCAGGACGGCAGAAAGCGACAGAAGAACAAAACAACGGTTCCAAACCCCATCAGCGTGAGGATATCCCACCACCATATCTGATCCAGCCCCCACGCCAGAACCAGCATCAAAAGCCCCACCACAAAAATATAGGCGCCACGCACCAGAGCCCTCTTGAACAGAAGCCGATTGTCCGGCTTGCAGATTCTCTTTGCAGACAGGACCTGACTCATGCCCATCATCATCAGGAAAGCCGCCGCTCCCCAGTCGGCCAGAATATGATCAAAGAAGAAAATGGCAAAACTGTGAGCCGCATCCTCGTTTCCATAGAAAATGCCGAAATGAACCAGCACCATAAAAACAAGGGCAAATCCGCGATAGACATCGATGGACAAAATCCGCGTGTGAGACCCCGTTGTGCCTGGAGTTCTCTCATCTTTGGTCTCACCAAACCTTTTTTTACCCATGCAAGTTCTCCAACAGACTCTAAAACAAGGGGCTACTCTTCATCATCCCGCATGATCCAGTAGGCTGCGCCGTCCCTGTAATCGGTGCGATAAAGACGCCTGGCTCTTACAGGGTGAGCATTCAGTAAGCGCTGGTAAAGATCGTCATAAAATTCTGATGATTCAATATAGAAAGTGTGTCCCAAAGTTGACCGGTTGACCGGAGTCACATCGATCACGGTAATTCCTTCGGCGCCCTTGGCCTCCAGTTCCAGCAAATCAATCATTTCTTCAAACTGCTCCTGCTTTTCCGCCCGGGTTCGACCCAGTCTTTTTTCACCATGGATCCATTCGCTTAAGAGCAGTGCCTTGTCATCAGATGAAACATACACGGTGACGGCATGGGCAAGTGCTGCTATCTCATCTTTGAATTGTGTATTGAACTCATCATCACCCACATCCGGCGCCGCCAGGAAGACATGATCGATTTCTTTTTCACGATCGGCAAGATCGGGGTGAGTCATCATCTGCCCAAAAGCATTGCATATGACCTGGGTCCCCAGGCTCCCACCCCCAAGCCACAATCTTTGCGGCTTTACTTTCCGAATGACGGCAGCCATGAGCTCTCCCAAAAGAACACCCGATCTCTTGGCAAAAGAGAAGGCCTTTTTGTATCCGCCGATTCCCAAACCCTGGTCCGCCGGCCAATCAAAGATCAGAAAAGGGGTATGGATATCAACGCTGACCGCCAGCTTGCCTCCCTTGAGCAAGGCATCCCTAAAAGAGTTTCTGTATCCGAAGACCAAAACGGCAAGCGAGTGGTGAGGTGAGGATTCCACCGCATATCGTAATTGATTAAAAAAGGTTTCTTCCGGTAACTCTTTTACATTCCTCACTTCAATTCCGGACCATTTATCTGGATTATAACCGCTTAAATCACGTTCAGGCGCCAGATGAACCTTAAAGGTTCCCAGTCGCAGTTCATCAGCGAACTCGGCGCCATAGGAAAGAAGCGGGTCCTCAGACGCTGTTATCCCGCGGTCGGTGCAGTAAAAGAAATTGAAAATTTTGTTTTCTTCTTTTTTGGTATGAGGCATTCGATAAGTTTCAAAGAGCTTGGCACACTTTACAAGCCTTTCCCCAGACGAAGGCTTGCACCCGGCAAGCGCCAGAACAAGGAGTAAAACAAGCATCAGCATTCCCGAAACAATGATGCACTTGCCGGATACGCCAACCGCAAATTTGATTTGCCTTTGATCTCTTTTCATAGCGTCACGCCCCTGTGAACACCAAAAATTTCGGACTTTCCTCCAGGTTAACTGGTGCAAGAAGTAAGAAAATGCAATAGGTAATAGGGTAATAAGGACTTGCTTTCTTAAGGGTGGAATATAGCGTAACGGGGCCTTGGTGTCGAGAAGAATAGAAACGACCTTTGTAGGATGCGAAAATATGTGGCGCACCATCTCTTGAAAATAATCAGATCAGCAAATAGGTTATCCAGCCATGCACTGTCTTTGCTTATTTTATTGGTATTTTGTGTTTCCTGCTCGTCCAGCGATGCAGCGAATGGTACAATTAGCCCCGAAAAACCCCAGATTCCAGAACAGGATTTTGAGTGGAACGGTGTAATGATAGGCAATGCCGAACGTGTTAATAATGTCAAAACCCAAACAGGGATCATGAAAGAACTGATCATCAAGCATCGCAGTCGGGTTTTTCCTTGACCCCCAAGACAGTTTCCAATATATTTCTTCCTCGAAAAACAAGTTCTTGTCACCTAATCTCCAAGTCCAGAGTGAATCAATGACTGAAAAGAGAAGCCTCTGGGGGAGCAAAGTCGGCTTTTTGCTGGCGGCAATCGGCTCGGCGGTCGGACTGGGCAATATCTGGCGCTTCAGCTACATGGCGTATGAAAACGGTGGCGGCGCCTTTCTGATTCCCTACCTGGTCGCCCTGCTCTGCGCCGGTATCCCGCTGATGATTCTCGAATATTCGCTCGGGCACCGCGAGAAAGCCTCACCGCCGCTGGCCTTTGCCCGCATCAACCCGCTGTGGGAACCGCTCGGTTGGTGGATGCCCGTCGTCGCCTTTTTCGGCATCAACCTCTTCTACGCCGCTGTCATCGGCTGGTGCATCAACTATTTCGGCCTCTCCTTCAATTTGGGCTGGGGCGCGGACACTGATACATTCTTCAAAGAAACCTTTCTGCATGTCAGCAACAGCCCGTTCAACCTCGGCGGCATTCGCTGGCCGATTCTGGCTGCCACAGCCGGCGCATGGATCACCTGCTGGGCTATCTGCTTCCGCGAAGTCAGCCGCGGCATCGAAAAAGCCAGTATGATCTTTATGCCGCTACTGGTGATTTTGACTCTGGTACTTGTCGGTTGGTCCATCACGCTTCCCGGTGCATGGGATGCCATAAAAGAATTCTACCTCTCCGCGGACCTCTCCAAAATCGCCATCAACACCGCCGCGGGTCGTAAAGTGTGGGTGGCGGCTTTCGGACAGATCTTCTTCACACTCTCTCTCGGCTTCGGCATCATGATCACCTACGCCAGTTATCTGCCGAAAAAAACCGACATTGTTGGCAACGCACTAACCATCTGCATCCTCAACTGCCTTTATTCCATCATTGCCGGTTTCGCCGTCTTCGGCACCATCGGCTTTATGGCCAACGCCAAAGGCGTCCCATTTGATGAAGCGATCACCAGTGGCCCCGGCCTCGCTTTCGTGGTGTACCCGAAGGCCATTAACCAGCTCCCAATGCTCAACCAACTTTTCGGCGCCCTCTTCTTCCTCGTCCTGATCGTTGCCGGCATCTCGTCAATGATTTCTCTCACAGAAGCCTTCAGTTGCTCAATTTGCGATAAATTCAACATACAACGCAAAAAAGCCGTCACGATCATCTGTTCGATCGGTCTTGTTGGATCCATCCCCTTCACCTGTCGCGGCGGCCTGTTTATCCTCGATATCTTCGACCACTTTATCAACAACTACGCGCTCATCATCGGCGGCTTGCTTGAATGTATTCTGATCGGCTGGCTACTTAAATCACAAGTCATGCGACGGTACATCAACGCGTCAGGCGGCGTACATCTACTGCCGCTGTGGGACATCTGCATCCGCTTCATCACACCGGCGTTTCTACTGATTATGCTCGTCGGCGCCCTGCTCGGCGAATTCTCTGAAACGTACGGAGGGTATCCCGTTAAAGCCCTGCTCTTGTTCGGCGGCGGCATTCTATTCGCAACCCACCTGCTCGCCTTCATTCTGAGTCATTTTCCATGGAAACCGGAAAAACTAAAAGCGGAACATCACCCGGAAGATGAGGATTTGCTGACGTAAACGCATCATTGATAAATGGGTTCATTTGCTATTCGCCTCTCCAAATCACCCAATTCACTTAGAGGGTTTAGGCGAACGTTGAGATTAATTCCATTTTTCAGCCGGGTTGTTGTTGACAAAAATTGAGGAGATTGAAAGGTTGTGAGAAATGAACCTGCACCGGTGTTCACTATAGCCTTCGCTTTCCTTGCCGCAACCGAGCATCTTCTGAACCGGATCTTCATATTGCGAAGTATCATATCCCGAATGATGATCTTTGAATGATTCCCAATAATCAATAAAAATCGTCCGGAAAATTTCCTTATCAATTTTCTGGATTGATGGCGCCTGCATAATGTGTTTTTTTTGACACATTCTATGCCATCATTGCAATAACTATCTGATATGCCAATCCAAAAATGGAAATCCCTATACTTTAAAAAAATTCTATGAATTTTTCTAAACAAATTCATAGATTTGAATTTATTGAATGGGTTTGTATAGAAAATAATTTGATTATTCGCAAGGAATTTTGTATTTTGCGCTCATTATGGTGAAAAAAATACTACTTTGCTGGCTGGGAAAAACGGATCTGGATGCGGTTTCCGGTTTGGAAGATGTAGGTTTGGGGCCTGTGGCGCAGGCGTCTGAGGTTTATGCTTATCTGGAGGTGGTGCTGCTCAATGACTGGGAGAAAGAGACTGCTGAGGACTACATATCCTGGCTACAGAAAAAAACCTCTTCAGAAATAACCCTCCGACACATTAAGCTTTCCGGTCCCACCAACTTCGGTGAGATCTATAAAGCCGCTTCAAAAGCCATCTCAGAAACATTCAAAAAGCATGGCCCTAAAATAAACCTTGTTTTCCATCTCAGTCCCGGCACACCCGCCATGGCGGCGGTCTGGATTCTTCTGTCCAAGACTCGTTTTCCCGCCGAGCTAATCGAATCATCCAAGGGTCACGGCGTTCAGAAAGCCTCTGTACCTTTTGATATTTCAGCGGACTTCATCCCTGACCTGCTTGCTGAAGAAATCGGACAAGACGTTAGAACATCTCGCAGCCGGACTGCCGGCGGAAGCTCCTGAGTTCGATGACATTATACACCGAAGCGAGTTGATGCAGCGGGTGGTCCTAATGGCCCGACGTATTGCACCACGTTCCATCCCCGTTTTGATTGAAGGAGAATCCGGGACCGGAAAAGAATTGTTTGCCCGCGCCATCCATGACGCCAGTCCCAGAAACCACAAACCTTTTGTCGCGATCAATTATGGCCAAGCCATCCAAAGTGAAACCGCCTTTTCCTGCCTACGTGAAGCCTGGGATCTGGGTTGCTGGTATTACATCACCTATGGCGGCGGCAACGCCGATGAAAATCCCGAATATCAGGAACCGCCCCTTGAAGATACCAAAGCAAAAATCAAGCGGGAAAAGAAGGCCGCCCTTGAAAAATTAGCTTTCCAGGAATCCCAGTTGCAGGAACTGCTCCAGCAGGTGGAAACACTCCGCATTCAGGCCAAAGCAGCCGAGAAAACCGAGGCGAAACTCCAGGCCCTCAAGGCAGCCGGTCAGGTTCCCGCCGATGCCCTCAAATTCGATGAGGCCACCACCCGAAAGCGTCTCATCGACAAGCAACTGGTTTCAGCCGGCTGGCATGTTGACCCCAATGACGGCAACACCTCCGAGGTCACCCTGGAGGAAGCGGTCCCCCACCAGCCGACCGGCATCGGCAACGCCGAAGGCCATGACCAATCTGCTGGATGAATGGCGCCGCTCTCTCGAAGAACGCTGGGTGCACCCCCTCATCGCCATGGCCGCCTTCAACCTGGATTTTCTCTGCATCCATCCCTTCCGGGACGGAAACGGACGGGTTTCCCGCTTGCTTCTGCTGCTTCAATGCGGGCGCCAGGGCTTTGAAGCGGGCCGTTACATCAGCCTGGAACGGTTAATCGAGCAGGAAAAGGAGCGCTATTACCAGACCCTGGAGCAGAGTTCCCAAAACTGGCATGAAAGCACGCACGATCCCTGGCCGTACATCAATTTCACCCTATCCATTTTGAAGATGGCCTATCAGGAATTCACGGAAAGGGTCGGCCATATCCAGGCCCCCCGGGGCGCAAAGACTGAAATGATCCTGTCGGCCCTCGCCCGCCTGCCCCGCAAGTTCACAGTGTCCCAGCTCGAACAGATAACTCCGGGCGTCAGTCGGGAAATGCTGCGGTACGTTCTGCGGCAACAAAAAGGAAAGAGCATTGAGTGCATCGGCCGCGGACCCGGCGCAAAGTGGATCAAGAAGGGGTAATACCCCTCAAATAGAGGTAATAAAGAGGGTAATATGCGAGGTCCAAAAAAAGCAGGGGCCGCCAAAGCGACCCCGCGCCCCAGGTCGAAACCGTGGGGGTAGTATTTTATTTCGATCAGCATAGGAATTGTATGCCGTTTGTCAAGGAAAAGAGCTCATGAAAGGGAAGTAGCCTACTATATTTCCTCACCCAGCACACCTTCCAGGGGGAACTGGTGCCGGATTCAGTTATTCAGGATTCCTTAATAACTGCCGCGGCCCAGGCGAAAAATGGATCAAAAAGTCGGAGCCTTAAAAGCACGCTACGAAAACTATCCCGGCAAGGTCATCGTCGGGCCTCTGGTCAACAAGGATCGGATCACACAGCAACCCACAGAGATTTTTCCGACAGGCCCCCAACGACCTCCTTGCCCGGTATTTTGAAGCGAAGGAAGTGGTGACTGGTCAGGAAAAACGACGAATCCTAAATTTTGCGTGTTCAAAAACCACATGAAAGGATGGTCGCCTGCACCCTAACTACCGACAACCATTTGATATGCTTGCTGAAACGAACACTGCCCACCAAAAAGAAAAGGCCGTCTTTAATGAAAAAGACGGCCTTGGTACATTCTGGCTCCCCGGGACGGACTCGAACCGCCGACAAGGTGGTTAACAGACAGCAACCCCGAGTTTCCTAACCTCCTCAAATAACATAAGTTGTTGGAATTAGGGGCTTTACATCTTTCCAATTTTCTCTGATTTCCCATGTCTTTGCTGATTTTGGAAGAGTTTTCTCACACAGATTCTCACACGAGAAAAGCTGATCATTAACCCTTCCCACGTCCACAGGTTCGGCCATCGTGGTCAAGATTCAATCCACAAGAAATTATCCCTTTTTTCGTGAGCACCAACATTCCACAATTTATGGACAGACCGTTCTCGTTCATTTTTGACCTTTCCAGGCCAAACAGAAGAAGAGAGGCCTTCATGCCCGCTGGCTGCATTTTGGTTGTACTCAATTTTCAACATGAAGGGGGTGATGCCGTTACAAATGACCATGGTATGCAAGCTTTCCGCCAAGCAATGTTTTTGTAAATCGTAAATCAAACATAACAGGAGATTTAAGATGACCATTGAGAAATTACAAGAAGAAACAGCACAAGCAATCCTTGAGAAAATCGAGATTGCTCATCAAACCCTGCTGAAAGGTAGGGCAACTGCGTTGGAAATTTCGCTTGAATTGGGCGGGCTGTTTTCGGTCCTGAAACCCATTGTCAAAATGAGAGGGGAAAATTTTGAAGATTATGTCGAACGCGAAGTCCCCTACATAACTCTCCGGACGATTCAAAACTACATGGGAATAGCCGCGAAGGTAGACCCGATTACATATCCAACCCTTAAGGGAATCTATTTCGAGTCGATCAAATGGTATGGCTCCAGCGATGATCAAATCAGGGAATTGGAAGAATTCTTGGAAGAACTTCCAGATGAAGATTATGGATTGATCGATATTGGAGAAGAAATTTCGGACGTCAGACTTGACGGTTGTCCATATGATTATGGGCTTCGTTTTACCAGAAAAATTGAGATTGAACATAAAAACTAACTCCCACCACAGAAATCCCTTCACACTTCCTTTCTCGTAATCAAAAAAAATCCCATTTTAAAAAATGTAATGCCTCCCTATCACTTTACTGGTGATGGGGAGGCTTTTTTTCTGCGTCTAATCCTCCAAACCTGGCTTACTAAAAGTTAAAAACCTTTCCTGCCGACGCAGCTGCAAAACGGTTTTCAAAACGCTTCGAGAGTTCCACGGCCGCTTCGAATCCCGTGCAGTGGGATACCCCAACCAGTTCGACGGAAAAGCGCTCGAACTCATCCATCGCACGGGAGAGATCGTCAGGGCCATAAAACATCAGGTGAGTCCCTCCCAAAATGGCACGAAACTTTTTGATTTCCATTTCTTTTCTGACATAATCCAGGATATTCAGGACCCCTGAATGGGCACATCCCAAAAGTAGGATCGGGGACCCGTCAGTCTCTATGAGAAGCGATACATCGTCATTAATGGGGTCCATCACGAAGCCTTCTCCCTCGGGTACTACCAACCGCTTATCCTTGGGAGTTTTTTCCGGGTTTCGGTCAATACTGGTCACGAACCAAATGCCGGGGGCCACCTCCCGTGTTTGGTCAACAAACTTAAAGACTGCACCATGGCGCTCCAATTCTTCCTGCGAAACCGGGCACCCGATGTAACGCGGCGGATGCTCCGGTGCCGATGAATCCATAACCATATGTCTGGAAAACACCTCAGGATGCGCGACAACTTCCGTTTGGGTGAGCTGCTCTGTTACCCACAGAAGCCCACCCGTATGATCATAGTGACCGTGACTAAGAAATACCCTGTTCAAACCTTTCAAATCCTTGTTCAGCTTTTTAAGATTTATGGGCAGGGACATTCCTGGGCCTGTATCAAAGAGGTATTTTTCTTCTCCTCTTTCAACAAGGCATGCGAAGCCGTGTTCGCCCACAAATCCTGATTTACTGATATTGTTGTCACAAAGAATAGTGATATTGATTTCCATACTGCTATTTTTCATCCTCCCTTTTGCTTCAGAGTATTTTTCTGAGGTTTTGAATCGCATTTCATTTTCATGCTATCAGGCCCTAATGGTTACCAAACTAAAGTTCCGAAAAGGGCTGTAGGCAGGGGGCTAATGACATGATGGTTATATTTTTGGCCGGGGCAAATCCCGGATATTAAAGTTGATGAAGCTTTTGGCGTCATCTGACCATCCTGAAGTCTCTTAACCCCCTGCCTAAAATCCCATTCTTTGATTTGAAATTTCATGGGTGATCCGGTATGGATTGTTTAGCTAACATTCCCTCACCGGAGGATACACCCATGAAGAATTCATTTTTGAATCAATTCTCAGAAAATATCAAGTTCAAATATTTCTGCTTCGATCGGGTTATTATTCGAGGCTACATTCTCTCCCTCTTTTCTCCAGCAGGCATTGTCAGGCTCCTCAGGGCTCTCGGATTCAAAGGGTTGTCAAACGGTGTAATGAGGATTCTAACCGACCAACTCAATGGTCATATTCAAAAGGTAGCCCGGAACAACAATATCCCCATTCACTGGTGGCCCTCTGAAGGGGGTGGCACTGACGGCGCAAAGTCAAAATTCGTGGAACAAAAATACGCCAAGGCCTTTACAGGAAAAGGGAACCATGTGTTTTGCATCCTTACGGACAAAGAACCAGTTAGAACATTTGCCTGCAGGCAACTCACTTCAAAAGCCGGAAAGCCCTATGAACGAATCTATGACTGCAGAAAGCCGGTGAAGCAGTATTACATCTACTTGCACGATGCCCTTCTCGGTGATCTCTGCTACCTCAAAATCTCTTCCTACCTTCCTTTTCGTGCATATTTCATCACCGGTTTTTGTTGATTCGCCACCTGTTTTTGTCGATTGGTCACATCATTTCGTTGATTCATAACAATCAAGGATAATCCACATTAATACTTGAAATTACAAATAAAAATGCTATACTCTCAGGAAACTCAACGCCATATGACTTGACGAAAAAAAGGAGAGAGATGAAGGGAAAAATGATTTTAACCGGACTGTTTTTCTTAACATTGGGGTGCCTGGGCTGTTCAAGCAGTAGCGACGGTACATCGAGCAGCAGCACATCGGGGACACTGGATCTGAACAACCTTCAAGCCGGTGAACAATATACAACATGGAAGCGGATAACGGGACTTTTCGCTAGGTGGGCGTTTTTGAAGCCGTGGATCTGGAAAACGGCCACGTTGTGTTGGTTCCCAGAAATTCGTATTACGAAGACAGCGAGGGAACCCAGACACCCGTTGATGAAAAAAAATTCAGGCCGGTCACGGACACGGACATCTCGGCGTTTCTATCGGATTGGGATGTCGCCATTGACGGTCCCGATGACGAAGGTCAAAACGGAAAGGAGCTGAAAGAATATATCCTTTCCACGGGACTGGGGCTGGGGGACCTGGTCGTCATGCACGAAAAGAACGCGCAATGCCATATGTCGTTAACTGAAATGATGGAAGTTCTCGCGCGGATTGACACGCTGGATAGCGCATCGGGCCATGAAATTTTAAGGTTTTTCCGGCATCTTAACTTCTTCGGCGCCGGCATGTGCGATTTTGTGGAAGCGGTCGAGGAACAGGGAGGCATGGAAGGTCTTCTCCAATTCATGGAGAATTATGACCTCGATTTTACGGACATGACCAATTTGACCCTGGGATTGGCATATTCAACAAACGACTTGTCCGCGACCGCCCTTTCAGGGAAGCTCGGCCTTTCCAGCGTAGAAACCGCAAGTACCGGCACCACTGTGGCGGCGTGGACCGTTGACGAAGCGCTCACTTACGTGAACAAGGTTATCAAGGCCGGCGGCAAGGTTGTCAACAGCAGCGATCAATTGATCAGTGACGCCGTCAAGAGTCTGGGCGTGGTCGGGCTGGAGTTGCCCACACTGGCGGAAGACCTGGTCAAGGATTGGGATGGATCTGTGAACATATCATCGGATTGGGATTTTTCGGCCATCAACATGAAGTTTCCCTGCGATTCCCCCTTCCCCTGGGAGGGTACGGGCGCCTGCATCGAAAATCCCATCGATTTTCCGGATTGCTCCTATGAATCCGACTCAAAGGACTATCCCACCGATTGTACGGTCAAACCGCTGCCCATCACCCTTTCCTTCCACCATTGGTATACGGGAAAGTATGCCTACTATACCGGGCATCTGTACGGTGAATACGGCGGGCAGGCCTCTACCACCTACAAAGGTACCAAATGGTATGGGCGGACCATGCCGGCTCTGAACGTCATGAACGATGATGCCTGGGCGACCCTCAAGCAGACCCTGGACATCAGTATCGCCATGACCCAAATCGAACCTGAAGGAAGCGGCCTTTCGGAAAAGGATGCCTCTGTGGGTAAAGTGGAGGTGACCATTCAGGCCAGTGTCGTGTCCGCAAATGGGGGGGAGTTCCCACGTGGTCTCGTCGGGCTGGCTGGCACGAAGCGATACCGGCATCACCTATACGGCGAAACCCACTGTAAGTGATTAACGGGGTTTTGAAGCGCATATGGCGATCCTTGCCGTGCCGGACAAACGTTTTGTGATGGGGGCTGTCCTTTTTGCCGGCATATTGGCCGGTTGCTCCGACAGCCCCACCACGGACGATAGCGTAGAAACCTACGTGCTTTCAATGGAAACCATGGGCATGGTGACATCCCGGATCATTTTCGAATCGAAAACATTGGAAGATGCGGTTGATGGAAAACCGGTCGCCGTGCTGCTTCTGCCCAAAGAAAGACTTGTGTTTTCTCCGGGTCAGGAAACGGGCATTCCTGATCCGGAGTTTGACATTTTGGAAGAAGAAGCGATTGATCGGTTTTTGTGGGCGTGGGATGAGGCGGTTGGAGAAAGCGATGACCCCTCCAGGAATGCCTATGAACTGGTTCAGTATCTTCACCACATCGAGCTTCCGTTGCAGAACCTGATCGCATTCTTTGAAGGATATGCCGCATGTGGCGATTTGACGGCTTTCCTGGATACCCTGGAAAAGGCGGATGCATTAATCGAGAATTCTGAAGAGGGGGACGACGTTCAGAATCTCTACGTTTATCTGTCCAAATACGGCATGACATTGTGTGACTTTCTAGAAATTCTGGGGGAAATCGATTTGGATTTTGATAACCTGGTGACCGACCTGGCGGAAGCCGGGTGGTATTTCACGGATTTACCCAACCCCACGGCCCTCCTTTCATTGAATGAGGATACGGATCAAACCGGAACCCAACAGGTGAGGTGGACCCATGCGCAAAACAGACCAAGACGACCCGCCTTTCTGGCGGAAGCAGGCTATGAATCATTGACCTTGTCCGAGTCGTCCACCGGAACTTCGACCGATACCAAAAGCATTACCTATATCATCAAGCATAGGGTTCGTGAGAGGTTTGCGCTGTACCGTTTTTGTGCCGTACCGGGGGTGTTCTGGGCCCCAAAAAAACGCGGGCGCGAGGTCTGAGAGGGCGACATGGCAGCAGAATATTATGGTTTCCAAAGACATACCCCAAAAACCCGATAATTGGACATGCTAATCCCTTTAAATTTAAATTAAATCATTTATTTATAACTATTTTAAATAAATTGGATTAGGCGGCTCTGGCTATTGGCCGTACAAGGGAGCGCATTTGCTCAATACGGCCAGCCCTTACATGACCAAGGGCCATTGCCATCATTACGGCGGTGGCCAAGCAAACTCTTGTTTGCATTTTGGCTTGGCCGCGTATGTAATGTTTCTCAAAACCAAAATCATTATCGATCCGACTGTTGATTCTCTCCAAAGAAGAACGCCGATTATACGCTCGGTCCCAACCCTGCGTACCATAGGGAATGGGTGTGAAGATTCGCCGATCTTCCTCAGTGATATTTATTCTGACAATTCGCCCATAATCTCCGGGATTAACTTGCCCCGCAGATGAACACTCTCCACATCCTTCACAGGAAAAGCCGTTTGCAGCTGCGGGACAACGATATTTCAGGGTATTGCGATTTTTTTCAAAGCCACAAAAAGCCATGTCCCGCTGTTCTCCAGTAGCCGGACAAATACAATGGACTGTCCCTTTCTCAGTATACACAATGGTATCTGCCCGGTCAGGATAAAGAGGTCGTGTGATCGGTTTTGCAGGATCGTATCCCGGCTCATTCTTTTCATCTCTCCACAGTTCACGGGTATCAATGCCGGGCCGAATCCCATATTCATCCAACAGCTGAGCCTTAGTTTTGCCGGAATCCAAACCACGGTCCGCCACAAAATCATCACAGCGCTCGCCAAGCTGCGGTGTTTCCTCAAAAATTTCTTTGATCATGCTTCGCAGTTCCTTGTGTTCCGAATGCGAGGCAGGTGTTACATGAACTGCCACCGGAATTTCATATAGGGTATCAGCGATCAAATGAAGGCCATATCCAAACCAGCTTTTTACTTTTGTCCACTGCTTTCCGGTTTTACTGTCTGTCCCTTTCGTTTCATGCTTGCCCCAATCTGCATCCGTATCGGAGGTTTCACCGGTTTTCCGGCTTTCTTGTCCCGTACTATAACTGTTGATAGCCTTGCCGTCATACCCTAAATGACAACCAAAATCAGGGAGTTCTGTCATTAAGGATTCTCGAAGCCCACGCACCATGCCGCTGACCATATTACCATATTCTTCCAGTTCTATGACGCTCCTTAAAAATCTTGAGAAATTCCAACTACCTGGAACCAAAAAATATGCATTTCCGCTCTCAGACCGTATGATTTCCATTCGGCCCGTTTCCTCATTGCGTCTCAGTTCAGCTACCGGTTTTTTTTGCCTCGGCAGAATATCAAATCCGCATGCCTCTAATAACGCCGGATTCCTGGACAATTCGCGAATCAAAGATTCAATGGATGCATGCTGGAACACGACTCCCGCAATAAGCGCGTTCCACATTGCGCGTATCGGAAAATCATCTCTCCCATTGCCGCGACGCTTTTCAAGTGCCGCTACAATATTCTCATCAGGCAGATTATCGCGCACCAGATAGAAACGGTCCAAATCCGAGCGTGCTTCGACATCATTCCACGAAAAAAGAAACGGACTCACTGCTGCCAAGTTTCGGCCTCCATCAAATATTTAAAGAAACACTCTATCCTGTTATCTGATGAAGGCATTGTACAATATTTTGTATTAAAATCAAGGTATTCCGACAAGTTCTTTCGCTTGGGGTGAAAAAATGGAAAATTCCGACTCGATCTAGCTAAGTGCTTGATTTCAGGATGCCCACCCATCTTTTTTTTGGGGTAATGTTTTTTTGACACTGCCAAATCCCTCCAGGATACCAGAGACTTAAGCACAGCGCAAACCCCTCGTTCGTGATACCACATCAGGCGTTTTTGTCCGATAAATGGCTTCAGTAGAGACGAAACCAAGCAGATGACCATGGGGATGAAATACAAGGCAGATATCACCGCAGGATCATTAAAAGTGGCGGAGAGTCGTTTAATCGCTGATCTGCTTCTTCAAGATGTTGACAAAGAGGCTTGGAATAATGCGATCCTTGATCAAAATGTACTTCAGGCCCGGGGTCCCGAAACCGCAAGACGTCTTGCCCGGCTTATCCGTAAACGCCTTCAAACCATGGAAACCGATCTCTGGAAACTGGTCCGAGATGGAACCGGAGAAGTGGCTACCCATGCCATACTGGCTGCCGCCGCTAAGCACAGCCCACTTTTGGGGGACTTTCTCGATTTAGTGGTCAGGGAGCAGTACCGCATTTTTAAAACGACTTTGGCCATCAGGCTTTGGAATGAATACCTGGATGATTGCCGGGGAAGTGATCCCCATATGCCCATCTGGAATGAATCCACCAGAAAACGCCTCCGATCATCCGTCTTCCAGATCCTGGCCCAAGCGGGCTTTTTGGAAAACACTCGTAACAGGAAATTGCAGACAGTCCGGATCGCTACCCAAGTGCTTCAATATCTGGAGACGCACAAAGAGCATTATGCTCTCCGTTGCATTCAGGTTTCACCATGACCGACTCATTGACACAACGCTTAAATGAAATTCTCCCGAAAGTCACCTCTACCGAATTCTTAGGTGGAAAAGGCCTCGGGAATGAAATCGCATTTTACATTTTTGACTACCCGCCCGAAGCGGAAATCCGCATCCGCGACCACATTCAATTTCTCATGGCCCATATTCCAAAAAGGCGGCTCGGATTGAAGGTAAAGCACATCAACCTTTTCGATCTGGTATTGGACCATCTGGAAAATCGCGATCTCTTGGAAAAGTCCATTCAAATGCAAAAAACTAAAGGGGACACCGCTCTTCAAAAAGCACTTGCCGGAGTTCTCAAAACCGAAAAGCTGGTACAAATATTTGGGGAAGTCGCACAGCCGGAAGAACAGGATTTGGTATTGGTTTCCGGGGTTGGAAATGTCTGGCCCCTGGTTCGTTCCCATAACCTCCTCAACAACCTTCAAACGGTCATGGGGCGGACTCCTCTGGTGATGTTCTATCCGGGCCGATACGATGGTCAGAGTCTTCGGTTGTTCGGTAAAGTCAAAAGCAACAACTATTACAGAGCCTTCAAACTGATTCCATAGGCGAGGCACTTATGCAAATCAAGAATCTGTTTAAAGGTGAAGTGAATGAGGGGTTGATTCAGAAATGCCAGGAAAAAGTCACTGTCAGGATTTCGGCATTGCTCGATGAGGCCAGAAATGAACTGGATGCGGTTTCCGCGGATGGTAATTTCCGGGCGCAATGCCTCAACCCCTTGGAGCAACTGTTGGAACAGGCTCAAAGACAGGAAAGCATTGCCCACTTAAACCAGTCTGAACAGGAAGCTGTGAGGGCGCTTGATGCTGCGATTGAAAAAATCGAAGCGTTTGTCAATAAACCTCCTGTAAAGAAACTGACAGCCGCGGAACCGCCGGTTGAAAAGCCGAAAGGTACTGTTAAGCCCCGGTGTATTGTAAAGCCGGCTGAATTGGTTGCCGCCAAATACCTTGAAACCGAAGATGATATTGAAAAATTTCGGTTCATTGCGGATTAACGTGAAATCGCGCTTTGGGTTGTTTCGGTTCGGGCTGTAGGTGCGACTTTAGTCGCACAGGGTAGGCTTAATGTGCGACTAAAGTCGCACCTACAATCGGCTCAGAAGCCAAATCTCACGCAAATCCACGATGAGCCAAAATTTCTAAGTAAACTTAGGGAGAGGCTGGCCAGGGCCATTCAGGATGGCCAGTGGATAAAAATTCGTTAAAAGAGGAATGTAACGTTATGTTTTCACCAGATGATTTTCGTGTGAACGAGGCGTGGATCGCTTTTAGGGCCAATGAGGAATTTCTTTTTGTAAAGGATGAGCCCTATGATTTTTACGTGCTCGTGGATGCTGCCAGTACGTACATTTTTGGGCATGCCGTTTCCCGTGTCATTGATGAAAAACCTTCAAGGGAAGATGTTGAAGCCCTTTTTAAGAGTGCATGGGCGGCAAAGAAGGAGTGGGCCAAAAGGCTGATTGTTACAGAGGATTCCCCCGCGGAAAAGGTATTCATAAAAGAGGCAAAAAAACAAGGGCTTATCGTTGAAAACATTCCGCTTTCCGAACTGGAGCCTATTGTTGGAGAGTTGAAAGAGTCCTTTCGAAGGGATTTTATGGGAATAGAGGACTGACCTTATCCGGAGACAAATATGGCCAAGTTTTTGTTTTCAGAAGTAGAAGATGCTTTCATGTATGTCGCTTCGGCAATGTATGGGATGAATGCCGCTGTACTGTGCAAAGATACCGGGAAGATTCTGTACCGTTCGGACATGGCCGGGATCAACGAAATAGAAGACGAAGATGATCTTATATGGGATCAGTGCGTTGAAATTCCCCACAAAAACGATCTGGATCTCGGGCGGAATCTGGTTTTTGAGTTCGTCGATGAATACCTTCCGGACGATTATGAGCGTGTCCGAAAAATGTTCCGTCGCAGCGGGGCGTATGCCAACTACAAAGCGCTACTGGAACGGAGAGGTCTGCTGGAAAAATGGTACGGCTTCGAGAACGGCCGGGAAGAGCAGGCACTCCGTGAATGGTGTAAAGAAAACGAGATAGAATTAGATGTCTAGCGGAGGTTGGATGTAGATCTTCCTTTCTCGGGGGGCGGATTATCAACTGGAAGACAGGAACCATGGCTTACACAAATGGCACGGAAAAAAGGGTTTTTTCTATTCGTGCTCAGTAACGAGGAGCGGAAAAATGGAAATGATTCGAAAACAATACATCGTTGACGAAAAGAACAGAAGGGTGGCCGTCCAGATCCCCATTGACGTTTTTGAGAGGTTGGAGGAGATTCTGCAAACTACGGTCTGGTCCAATTGATGGTCGAGACCTTTGAAAGATCTGAGCATGAGAAAGAACTCCTGAGCCTTTTGGCAAAAGGAGAAAAAGAAATAGGAACGGGCGATGGATATGATTTGGAATCCGTTCTTGCCGAGGCCGATTCGCTCTTAGCCGGCGAGCCATCATGAAAGTTCGTTTTACCCCTTCCGCCAGGGCACAGTTTCTGACTGCATTGGCGTACATTCGACGCGATAAACCTTCAGCGGCAATGGGTTTTCGTATCACAAGAATATGAATCTTTAAAAAGTGGGAAGGCTTTCTATCAAAAAATCATCTTGTCAGTTGACATTGATATCAATAACGATACTATTATCTTATGACAAAGCTCGATGAAACAATCGCAAAAATGAGACAAAATCCGAAACAGGTTCGGTTTAAGGATTTGTGCGGGATTTGTGATCACTTTTTCGGAGAACCCCGTCAAAAATCCGGCAGCCATCGAGTTTACAAAACGCCTTGGCGTGGAGACCCAAGAATAAATATTCAGAATTATAGGGGAAACGCAAAAGCATACCAGGTTAAACAGGTGCTGCTGACTCTCGATAAATTGGAGGTGAATCATGGCATTAAGAAATGATCGATATACATACAGGGTAACCTGGTCTGAAGATGATGCCGAGTACGTGGCTTTATGTGCGGAATTTCCAAGTCTCAGCTGGCTGGCTGCAACTCCGGAAGAGGCTTTAAAGGGCATCCGGGAATTGGTCGCTGACGTTGTTCTGGATATGGAAACCAGCAAAGAGCCTGTCCCCGAGCCGATTGCGTGCAGGCGGTATAGTGGGAAATTTATGGTCAGAGTGCCGCCTGAAGTTCACAGGAACCTTGCAATCCAATCAGCCGAATCCGGGGTCAGTCTCAATCGAATTGTCAGCGCCAAATTAAGCTAATAGATTGAAAACGCAAGTTTTGACAGCAAAAGCGAAATTTGAAGAAGATCTTGAGGATTATATTGAAGACTGGCACTGGGATAAAAAATCACATAAATTCGCCAGGAATATGGCACTTTTCATGTTCGGATTCTTTGAATATCTCAGGCGTCAAAAATTGTCGGAGTCAACAAGACGCAAGCACGAAAGTAATTGTCAACTCATCGGCAAATTTATCGCGGATTATGAGTATTATGATGAATTTAGACCGGAGATTCTGACCGGTGAGCCTGAATACGTCAATGCTTTCAGAAGGAAGGTGTGGGATTCAAAGTATATGGTGGAATCATATAAGACCACTTGGCGCAAATTGGCAAAATATTCGAAATCTCAATTCCAGTAAATGAACACAGTGCCATTTCTGATGAGGAAAGATGAACCGAAATAAACTCAAAACCTACGCTCCCAAAGCCCGCCGTGATTTCATCAAGGCGGTGACGGACCGGGCGGCCTTTTACGGGCTGACGAAAAAGAAAATCGAGCCTGTTACGGTGCAGGGGGATGTAGCCATTATCGGTGGGAAGCCTTTTCCGAAGGAGGTGGCGGAGAAACGAAAGTGGTTGGAAGAGCGGATCAATCGGAAGGGCTTTGAGCAGGTCATGGAGGCCATGGCCTATACGTGGTTCAACCGGTTTGTGGCGATCCGGTTTATGGAGCTTCATGGGTATCTGGAGCATGGGTATCGAGTACTGAGCCACCCGGAAGGAAAGTCCGTCCCAGAGATTGTGGAACACGCCGAACACGTGGCCTTGCCCGGTCTCGACCCGGAGAAAGTGATTGAATTGAAGCTCGAAGGGACGAAAGAAGTTGAGCTCTACCGGATGCTACTGATGGCCCAGTGCAACGCTCTCCACAAAGCCATGCCGTTTTTGTTTGAAAAGATCGGTGGTTATACCGAGCTTCTTATGCCGGACAACCTGCTGCATTCCAATTCTCCGGTCCGGAACCTGGTAAACGAAATCCCGGAAGAGGACTGGCAAGAGATCGAGATCATAGGCTGGCTCTACCAGTTCTACATCTCCGAGAAGAAGGTTCAGGTTATCGGCAAGGTGGTGAAGTCGGAGGATATTCCGGCGGCGACCCAGCTTTTCACTCCCAACTGGATCGTGAAATATATGGTCCAGAATTCGCTAGGGGCGCAGTGGCTGGCGACCTATCCTCATTCCTCGCTCAAAGGGCAGATGGAGTACTACATCGAGCCCGCCGAGCAGACCGACGAGGTGAAGGCCCAGCTCGCGGCCATCACGCCCAGCCAACTCAATCCCGAGGAGCTGACCCTCATCGATCCGGCCTGCGGCTCCGGGCACATCCTGGTGGAGGCATATAACCTTTTCAAGGCCATCTACCTGGAGCGCGGGTACCGGCAGCGGGATGTGGCGCGGATGATCCTTGAGAAGAACCTATTCGGCCTCGACATCGACGGGCGAGCGGCGCAGTTGACGGGCTTTGCACTGATGATGAAAGGGCGGACGGATGACCGGCGACTATTTGAGCGGGGCGTGAATCTCAATGTGATGGCGCTGGTGGACAGTGCGGGGTTTGATGCGGAGGGACTGGTGAAGAGGGTGGAGTTAGCGGACTACGGGCTGAAGCCGGGGGACCCCACGGAGCTGAAGCGGCTGTTCGAGCATGCCACGACTTTTGGATCGCTAATTCAGGTGCCGAAGGGATTGGCGGTGAAGCTACCGGCGCTGAAACAGCTGAGCGAGACGATTAGCCAGGATCTTTTTGTATCGGATGCTCAAGAGCGATTGGTGCCGTTGATCCAGCAAGCCGAGATGCTGACAGCGCAATACGACGCGGTAGTGGCAAATCCCCCGTATATGGGAAAGAAGGCCATGAATGCCTTATTGAAGAAATTCGCCAAGAACTACTTCCCGAACTCGAAGTCTGATCTGTTCGCTGTATCAACAGAACGGTTTATAAAATTCGCGACTTCCACCGGTTTCGTCGGCTTGATGACCCCTTTCACCTGGATGTCCCTAACGTCGTATGAGACGCTCCGCGTACTCCTTTTTGAAACCAAGACGCTCCACTCATTGATCCAACCCGAATATCACGCGTTCTTTGACTCCGCCTACGTCCCTGTCTGCACCTTTGTTATCCAGAATTGTCATACGTCTGGTTACGAAGCGTCATTCATCAAGCTGTCGGAGTTTTACGGTGCCGAACTTCAATCGCAGAAGACACTCGAGGCCATCAAGAATTCCGAGTGTGGATGGTCCCACCGAGCAAAACCTGACGATTTCAAGATGATCCCCGGCAGTCCGGTTGCCTTTTGGGTAAGCAACAATGTGCGAAAGGCTTTTAAGAAAGGCGAAAAACTTGGTGAACAGATTCCTATACGCCAAGGATTGGCGACGGCAGATAATGACCGTTTCATGCGATTCTGGGCCGAAGTATCACTAGATAAATGCGGGTATGGATTACCTAGTCGAGGTGAAGCTGTTCGTTCAAGCAGAAAGTGGTTTCCGTACAACAAAGGGGGAGGGTTCCGGAAGTGTTTTGGCAATAACGAATTTCTAGTTAATTGGGAAGCTGATGGACGAGAGATTCGCGACTTTGGAACCGAGGCAGGCGGACGGGCTCGTTCGCGTGCACAAAATACCGAGTCCTATTTTTTTCCTTCTGTGACGTGGTCTTTCATTAGCTCGTCATATTTCGGGGTTCGATATTCCGATGCCGGTGCTATTTTTGATATTGGTGGCTCATCTGGCTTTCCATCTGAAAGCGATCAGCTTTGGGTTACTGGATTTTTATGTTCGAAACAGGTGTTCGGGTTTATGAAAGTTATGAATCCAACCTTGAATTTCCAGGTTGGTAATGTGGCGGCTCTGCCTGTCCTCCGACAAGAAATCCTAAATCGAAAGTCAGAAATCGAGAACAAAATCAGAGCGCTCATTGAAACTGGAAGAGCCGACTGGAACGCTTATGAACGCTCCTGGGACTTCCAATCTCTCCCCCTCCTGAAGGCCTCCTCCGATCCCACCCCCACCCTCGAATCCAGCTACAACGCCTGGATCACACAAAACCGCGAAACCATCGCCGAGATGAAGCGCCTCGAAGAGGAGAACAACAGTCTCTTCATCGATGCCTACGGCCTGGCGGACGAGCTCACCCCCGACGTCCCCTTGCCGCAGATCACCCTCACGGTGAACCCTGCCTACCGATACGGCGGTAAGCTCACCGAGGAGGAGCAGTGGACCCGCTTCCGCCAGGACACCATGAAGGAGCTGGTCTCCTACGCCATCGGCTGCATGATGGGCCGCTACAGCCTGGATGCCCCGGGCCTCATCTACGCCCATAGCGGAAACGAGGTCTTCGACCCCAACCGCTACACTACCTTCCCGGCAGACGACGACGGTGTCGTCCCGATAACCGACACTGAGTGGTTCAACGATGATGCCGCTCACCGATTCATCGAGTTCATCTCGGTGGCCTGGGACGTGGCTCACCTCGAAGCCAACCTCACCTTCCTATTCAGGGTAAGATGGCTGCTCGAATTGAGCAGTTATCAGGAGACATCAATGCCGCCACCTCCACGGCCCACAGCAAGAAACTGGAAAGAGAAAAAGACAAGCTCGTCAAACAACAGGCGGAACTTCATAACTTTGATGAAAAACTGCGCCACTACGCCGATCAGAGGATCAGCCTTGATCTCGATGAAGGGGTGAAGGTAAACTACGGGAAGTTCGGGGATCTGCTGGCGGAGGTCAAGGCGGTCACCGGGAAAAAAAATAAATGATCCACAGATTACACAGATTGTAAGGAAAGAAAAACAGCAACCACAAATTACACGAATAGAAACATTAAAGAGAAATAAGGAGCGCTGACATGGGTGAAATACCGCTTTCTTCTACTCAATCTGAAGCCTTACGCCAGATCAAGACAAAGGTGATGGCTGAGTTTCCAGTAGTGGATGTCGTGTTATATGGTTCCGTTGCAAGGGGAGAGGGGGATGACGAATCAGACGTGGATCTTATGATCGTAATCTCAGAGCCGATTACCAGATTTAGGCGTCATGAAATCACGGATATTGTTTTTGACGTTAACCTGCAATTCGGGACAAATTTCAGTACGTTAGTGGTAGATAAAGAATCCTGGGACACAGGAATGATATCCGTGCTACCTCTGAGAGATGAAATTTTGAGAGATGGTATACGCTTATGATAACCCAGGAAAAACGCTCAGCGGTCGTTCGTTACTGGTTTGAAAAGGCAGAAGAGAGCATGGCTTCCGCCCAGCGTGAATTCGAAGCAGGATCTCTATCCTTTGCCATGAACCGGCTCTACTATTCGGCTTTTTATGCGGTATCGGCTTTACTGATGGACCGGGAGCTTTCCTTCAAAAAACATTCCGGGGTCCGTGCGGCTTTTCATAAGAAATTCATCAAGACCGGCCTTCTTGAGCAGAAATGGGGTCGGCTTTATGATCAGCTTTTCGGGGATCGTCAGGAAGGGGACTATGTGGTTTTTATCTCTTTCGAGTCGAATTATGTTGAGACCCAGTTGGCCCGGTGTGCTGAATTTTTGGAGCATGTCCGCCGCTTGATATTGTCGATCCCAGAATGAAACACGGATGAGTATAGGCAAATGACAGACAAAATTAAACAAATTCTCAACAGCCCCGAAGGCAAGACACTTGAGTTCAAGCGGGATCTGTCATCTCCCCGGCCCATGCTCAAAACACTTTTGGCCTTTGCTAATACGGCGGGCGGCCGTTTGATTATCGGGGTGGAGGATGACCTGCGGGTTGTGGGTGTTGATGATCCGCTGGATGAAGAAGAGCGGAGATGCAGCCTGATTGCCGATTCCATTGCCCCGCGTCTGGTGCCGAATGTGGAATTGATGACGGTTGAAGGCAAGACCGTGCTGATTGTTGAGGTCTTTCTCAGCGGCTTGCGCCCCCATTACCTGAAGGCGGAAGGACCTGAAAACGGGGTTTATGTGAGGTTGGGCTCAACCAATCGTCAGGCAGACCGGGAGTTGATTGCCGAATTACGCCGCACGGCTGAAGGAATCGCTTTTGACGAGCTTCCCATGGCGGAGTTATCCACCGATGATCTGGATCTGGTGTCAATGAAGTTACTGTTTAATGGGGACCGCAAACTGGGTGAAGAGGAACTGATCACCTTGAAACTGCTGACCCATGAACAGGGACGGCTTGTGCCCACCAAAGGCGCTGTATTGTTGTTCGGAAAAGATCGAATCCGTTATTTTCCCGATGCCTGGATCCAGTGCGGTCGGTTTGTGGGGCACGATAAGGCAGAGATTTTTGACCATATTGAACTGCACGACCATCTGCCCCAGGCCGTGGAAAGTATCATGTTGTTTCTCAAGAAACATGCCATGCGCGGTGCCGATTTTTCAGAAATCCGGCGTAAAGATGTCTGGAGTATTCCCCTTGGCATTCTGCGCGAGGTCGTGATCAACGCCCTGGTACATGCCGACTACTCCCAACGCGGCGCCCCCACCCGCATCGCGTTCTTTGATGACCGCATCGAGGTTGAGAATCCCGGCATTCTCCTTCCCGGCATGACCATCGAGGACATGAAACAGGGGGTCTCCAGAATCCGTAATTCGGTTATTGCGCGGGTGTTCCGTGAATTGGATCTCATAGAACAGTGGGGCAGCGGTGTCCGTCGTGTTTTCAAAGAGGCCGAAGAACTCGGTCTGCCCGAACTGCAAATCGTGGAAATCGGTATGAGGATGCGTTTTATTGTGCCATTAACGGGCAATATCACGGTTCAAACCAAAACCGGCCAAGTCGAGGCACAAGTCGAGGCACAAGTCGATCTGGACATCCTTTCAGTCTGCGCTGAACATCCACTTTCCTCTTCAGAAATCGCAGCAGCACTGGGGCACAAAAAATTGAGTGGCAATCTGCGGAAAGCCTTACCCCGCCTCAAAGAAGCCGGGTTGCTGGAATACACCATCCCCGACAAACCCAACAGCCGTTTACAGAAATACCGCCTGACCGTGACGGGCAAAGCCGTCATTAATGCGCAACGCTCGGATGACACGGGAAAAAGTGACCACGGATGACACGGGAAAAAGTGACCACGAATAACACGAATGGAAAAAATAGACGCCAAACCGGAAGAAAGCAAGACTCAGGGTGAAGGTCCGACGGTTTATGTGATCACTGGCCCGAATGGGGCCGGGAAAACCACATTTGCCAACGAATTTCTGCCGGATTTTGTAAACTGCCGTCAATTCTTGAACGCTGACCTGATCGCCGCAGGGCTCTCGCCATTTGCTCCGGAGACCCAAAATATGAGGGCAGGACGTTTGCTTTTGACCCGGATCAAGGAACTTGCCGCTGCTAGAGAAAATTTTGGGTTTGAAACCACTCTGTCCGGTCGGGGCTATGTCCGGCATTTCGAAAAACTGAGGATGAACGGTTATCAGATTGTGCTGTTTTTCCTCTGGCTTCCGAGCCCAGATATGGCCGTTGCCCGTGTGAGGGCGAGAGTCCGCCAGGGAGGACATAACGTATCCGATCCGGTTGTCCGAAGGCGATATGGAAGCGGCTTATGCAACTTGTTTCAGCGCTACTGGCCAATTGCCCATAAGATCTGGCTATTGGACGGGTCGGAGTTTCCGCCAAAAAGAGTCGCTCATGAAAACGAAGGTAAGCTGGAAGTCCTTAATTTACCGCTGTTCGAGAGGATTCAAAGAAGTAGCAAGGAGAGAACCGATGGACAATGAATCAGAGAGAAATACCAACATTGTTGATAAGGTGGATGGGGCCATTCGGCAGGCGGCAGAGAAGATCCTCGAAAGGGCCAAACAGACCCGTACGCCTTTGGTCATCTGGGAGGATAATCAGATAAAAGAAGTTTCACCGGAAAAAATGGAACGGCGGATTGCCACCAGATTAGCGTCGGAAGCCCGCGCCTGACCAGACTCTTATCCGTGTTCAAAATTTAGGCTCATCGTGAACACCTTTTGAGGATTCCGAAGGCGGGAGAACCCGGTAACTGAAATAGCCGTTGACACCAATCAAATGCCAGATATACTGACGGTCGAGGAGACCGCACAGTACCTGCGCAAAAGCCCCAGTTGGGTTTACAAGAACTGGCGGGAGTTGGGCGGCGGGAAGCTCGGGGGTTCGCTTTTTTTTCCAAAAAAGGAGGATCTCTATAAGCGTATATTCGGTAAAAATGATTCAAAAGCTCTACGATGTGCTCTGCCTCCGTTGGGAATCACGCCACAAAGATCTGCCTTGGGTTTTTTGGCACACTTACTGGAGCCGTAAACTTAACGATTGGGTCAGGGGGCCTTACGGTGAAAGAAAGCGGCTGATGTCCACACTGTATACGATGTTTTAAAATGCGACATTGGCCAGTTGGGCTATTCAGGCACAGGCCGAAAATACGGTGTCAGTGACAACGCCGTACGTAAATGGGAGAAGGCATATCAGACCGAGCGTCTTGTCTAGGCAATTCTTAAACAGGGATTATTTGGTGGTGAGGACGTTTCCAGTGAAAGATCTCACACAGAGTCTCACACAAAAGAAAAAGGGATTAGCTGATTTTAGCTAACCCCTTAAAATTGTTGGCTCCCCGGGACGGACTCGAACCGCCGACAAGGTGGTTAACAGCCACCTGCTCTACCAGCTGAGCTACCGGGGAATAATATCCACTCATGGGCGGGCGTATTGCAACCGCATGAACAGAAAAGACCTTTTACCAGAAATTCTTTCGGGGGTCAACAAATTTTTCAAAGATTTTTTCACCCGTCTATTCGGCTTGACACCCATGCCCATACCTTTTATTTTGTCACGTATGAGATTTTCCAGTGAGCCTCTTGAAATGCCCACCCATTTTCATCGAACGTCGGCAACTTCCCGACTTCCGTTGAGGACGTCGTCCGTGGAATTTTTCGGTTCACCAACCTACTTAGGTTCAGGAGTTTTAAGGATTGTTTTATGAAACAGATTATCTTAGGTACAGCCGGCCATATTGACCACGGAAAAACATCACTGATCAGAGCGCTGACGGGCATTGATACCGACCGTTTGAAAGAAGAAAAGGAACGCGGCATTACCATTGAACTGGGGTTTGCCCATCTGGCGCTGCCGGACGGAAGGCTGCTGGGGATTGTGGATGTGCCGGGGCATGAAAAATTTGTCAAAAATATGGTGGCCGGGGCAACGGGGATTGACCTGGTGGCGCTGGTCATTGCAGCGGATGAAGGCGTCATGCCGCAGACCCGAGAGCATCTGGAGATTTGCTCGCTTTTAAATATTCAACATGGTCTGGTGGTTTTGACCAAGGTGGATATGGTGGACCAGGATTGGCTGGAACTGGTGCGGGAGGATGTTTCCGAATATCTATCGCACACTTTTCTGGCGGAAGCGCCCATGGCGGAAGTTTCCTCCGTGACGAGGGATGGCATTCCGGAACTCATTGACCTCATCAGCCGGATGACCGAGCAAATCCCGGAACGTGATACGGGGCATCTTTTTCGTCTCCCCATCGATCGTGTGTTTACCATGAAGGGGTTCGGCACCGTCATTACGGGGACCAGCGCATCAGGAAAGATCAGGACGGGCGATGAAGCGACCATTTATCCCCAGGGGATTTCATCGAAAATCAGGGGGATTCATGTTCACAATCAGGCAATGGAAGAGGTTCACGCCGGCCTGAGAACGGCCATCAATCTGCAGGGCATTGAAAAAATGGCGTTGCAGCGAGGGAATGTCCTGGCCACAAAAGACGGCCTTCGGTCCACCTATATGCTGGATGTGGTATTGGATCTTCTTCCCAGCGCCCCCCGAAAATTCAAAAACAGGGCAAAAGTACGGTTCCATGCAGGCACGGCCGAGATCATCTCCACATTGGTGCTGCTGGATCGGGATGAACTCAATCCCGGCGACACCTGTTTTGCCCAGCTCCGCCTGGATGCTCCCACGGCAGTGCTGAGGGGCGACCGTTATGTCCTCAGGAGTTACTCGCCGGTCCGCACCATCGGCGGCGGTCAGATCCTGAACCCCCTGCCCGGAAAGAAAAAGAGGTTTCAAGAAAGGGTACTCACTGAGTTAAAGCAGCTTCATAAGGGGGAGGAGAACGAAACCATTGAACTGTTTGTGGCCCTGGGACGCTTTAAGGGCGTCGGGGAGGAAGAACTTTCTTTTCTGGTGAACATGAGTCGGAAAAAGCTGACGGACCAGCTGAACGCCCTGAAGGCGAAAAAAAGAATCATTCGGTTTGATAAGGAACGGGGAACCATGATTCATGCGGATTTCATGGAAAAAGCGAGAATCGAACTTTTGGAAACCCTGGCAGCCTATCACAAATCCTTTCCATTGAAGCAGGGCCTGGTCAAGGAGGAACTTCGTTCCAGGATGGTCGGCGCCAATAACCCCAAACTTTTCAACCACCTCATTCATCAGTTGGCGCGGGAAGAAGTGTTGGTTCAGGAAAAAGAAGTGGTTCGGTTGAAAGATCACCAGGTCACCCTGGCCCAGGACCAGAAGGATGCCCGACGGGAACTGGAAGACATCTATGCCAAAGGGGGGCTTCAGCCTCCCTATTTCAAGGAACTCAAATCGAATTTTCAGGGAAATACGGCATTGGAGGTCCTGGGGGTTATGGTTAAAGACGGCATTTTGTTGAAGGTCAAGGAAGACCTCTATTTTCACAAAAGCGCCGTAGAGGCCCTTGAAGAAAAACTGGTCGACTTTTTGAAGTCCCATGGTGAAATCACAACACCACAGTTCAAGGAGATGACCGGCGCCTCCAGGAAATATACCATCCCCCTGATCGAATATTTTGATGGCTCCCAGGTAACGGTTCGGGTCGGCGACAGCCGGGTTTTGAGAAAAAGGTAGTCGGGGGGCATTTTTTTGGAACGATTGAAGGAAGATTTGATTGCCGCTCTAGGTCTCGGCCCTAAAGAGCATCTAGCCGTTGTGGGCGGAGGTGGAAAGACGACCCTTTGTTTTGCACTGGCGACGGCATTGAGAGAAGCAGGGGCAAGGGTGGTCTCAACCACCACCACCAAGGTCTGGCGCGAGGAAGCCCATGCCTTTCCCCGCCTGGTGCTTTGCCCCCCCGACAGTTTGGGACTGGAAGCCGTAAAGAAAGGACTCGATGAAGCGGGCAGTATATTTGTGGGCCGGGAGTTCCTTGAGAACGGAAAGATAGAAGGCATCCCTTCCACCATGGCCGATGATCTGTTCGGGAAACCCTGGGTGGAACATGTAATTATCGAGGCGGATGGCGCCGCGGGTCGCCCCGTGAAGGCGCCCGCGGCCCGTGAACCGGTGATCCCCAAATCCGTAACGGGCGTCATTGCGGTGATGGGCTTGGGCGCCCTGGACAAGCCCCTCGGGCCTGACATTGTTTTCAGACCGGCATTGTTCAAGGAACTGACCGGACTTGAAGAGGGAGATATTCTGGGTCCCAAGGAGTTGGCCAGGGCCTTTGGCGGACAAGCCGGCCTGTTTAAGAATACGCCAGTTTCAGCGCGGCGGATGGTTGTTTTGAACCAATTGGATGTGCTTTCTGATGATGGGGCGGCGCGTGATCTGGCGCAACGCCTGATGGCGATGCATCCATCCATAGACCGGGTCGTCATGGCTTCCATTCTAAAAAAGGAATTCATTACAATTCGCCCGGAAAAGAATTGATGATGAATCCTAAATTCCGCAAGGAGATAATCAATGGCAAACAACTACCAGACATGGCTTTGGGAAAAGCTGGGCGAAAAATGCGTTAAAAATCTCAAAAAGCATGGCTTTGACGCCCACTTCGTTTCCACGCCGGAGGACGCGAAAACCCTGATTCTGAATATGGTTTCAGATTTTGACACCTTTGGTTTCGGCGGGTCGGATACCACCCGGGCACTGGGATTCACCGAAGCGCTCAAAGGGCAGGGGAAAACCATATATGATCACTGGCAAACCGATCTTCCCAAAGAGGAAGATCTGGCGCTTCGGCTTTTGCAGGGGCGATGCGATTGCTTTTTCTGCAGCGCCAATGCCATCTCCGCCACCGGTGAGATTGTCAATGTGGATGGCGTGGGCAACCGCACCAATGCCATGAGTTTCGGCCCCCGAAAAGTGGTGGTGGCGGCGGGCATGAACAAGGTAACCCATGATCTGGAGTCGGCCCTTAACCGGGTCAGGGAAATGGCGGGTCCCATGCGGGCCAAAAGCCTCAACATGGACACCCCCTGCGCGGAGACGGGTGTTTGCAACGACTGCAATTCTCCTCAGCGAATCTGCCGAATTACCACCATTTTTCACCGAAAACCCATGATGACCGACATGTCGGTGGTTCTGGTGAACCAGGCAATGGGGTTCTAAGGCGGCAAGCCGCGGTTTTAAGTTTTAGGTTTTAGGTTTTAAGTTTTAAGTTTTAAGTTGTTCTGTCAATGAATTTCTTGTTTTTTGTGACAGGTTTTTAGGGAATAAGGGACTAATGGAAAAGCATACCCACAAATTTGTAGAAGAATATGAGGGCCTCGTAGGCTTCGGACTTGACAGGGAGGGGGATGAACACACCATTATCTATTATCTCCAGAAATTCTCAGATGATGCGCACATGGCCTTGATGCGGGAGCGCATGAGCGAAGAAGACCTGGAAAAGTTGTTTAACCTTCTGACGTACCTGTTGAAACGCTATCTCAGTGAAGAGGAGTACCATCAGCATTTCCTGAAGGATGAGCATGGATAGGACAGGGATGCGGATACTCCTGTGATCCGTGAGGCAAGCAAAACCGTTCGGAGCAATTTGCCTATCTTCCCGGACGTGACGCACAGAACTGCTAAAGTTGTTTACACAGATCAACAATCAGCCAGATACCTAAAATATTCGTCTCGATTCATTTTAGCCGTTCTCAGGTTGCTTTGGATGACGAAGACCTTTACAGGCTTGGGGTGCGCAGGAATAACCACGGGCCTATTGATACCCTTTTTGACGTAATGCCTGTGAGAACCAACCTGCCGGGCAAATTCAAACCCGTATCGAAAGAAAACACACTCGAGTTTTTTCCAGTGTACCGGGGTTATGTGCGGCATTCGGAAGATCCATCATCCGCGAGCATAAAAGGCAGAGGGATGTCAATAAGATCAATTTCGTTGTCGGTGGGAGATCCCGGTTGCTCCGCTATACCGGGGACGAACCCAGCTTCTTCCATAACTTCAAAAATAGTACCCATCTCATGACACACCATGATAAAACCGGTAAGGGCCTCGCCCAGGTTTGCTCTAGCTTCTTCTTCCGTATCGCCTTGAGAAGACACATCAAAAACAGGGCAGTGGGAAACAAATCCATCACCTTCTCGGAAAATACGGATGGGAACTTTCATGTCAAAACGAATAAACGGCTTCATAGTACAAACCCCTTTGTAGGTAGTGAGAATGGATCATACCACAAGGCAAAAACGTTTCAAATGGAAACTTTCGAAGACCCGCCAAAGATATTTCAAATCTTTAAAAACGCACAGACAATTTATCGGCAATTACACGGCAATAACTGATCAGCTCGGCGAAACGGACTGAGCATCTATTGAAACCGGACTTGCCAACGGGCTTGGGATTATGCCGTGATCAAGCGGGAAGAAGCCGTCTGATAGACATCCATCGCCGTTTTTCCAAAACAGACAAATATAATCTGATCCAGCAGGTCATCCTTTTCAAGAAACCTCATGGTTTCCGTTATGGCGATTTCAGTGGCTCTTTCAAGAGGAAACCCGTAAACGCCGGTACTGATGGCCGGAAACGCCACGGTTCGGGCCCCTTTTTCCACAGCCGCCCGAAGGCTGTTTCGGTAACAGTTAGCCAGGAGTGTTTCTTCGTTCCGGCCGCCCCCTTTCCAGATCGGTCCCACCGTATGAATCACCCATTTTGCGGGGAGATGGTATCCCTTGCTCACCCGCGCTTCCCCGGTGGGGCACCCGCCTATCTTTCGTGTCTCCTCCAGCAAGGCCGGTCCCGCCGCACGGTGAATAGCTCCATCAACGCCCCCACCCCCCAGAAGGGAATTGTTGGCGGCGTTGACAATGGCGTCAACCTTCAATTTAGTGATGTCTTCCCTTACAATCCTTATCTTTTCTCTCATCTTGTCCTCCTTGATATTGATCCTCCGACCTCTGACCTCTGACCTCCGATCAAGGCTCCCACAGTGCCGCCTTAAGCGTCAAAAGGGCATAAAGAAAAAATACCAGCACAGTCAGCCCGTGAAGCCCCAGGGAAATGACCCTCAGTGTTGATTTTTCTAAACCCAATTTTCCCGAATCCTTTTCAATGCTCGGAAGGATTATCACACAAACCAGGAAAAAGGCAGGAAAAACAATACCCGCCAGCGTTGCGGGAACGGTTTTCAGTAAAGTCTGAAGACCCAGGAAAAACCAGGGGCCTTTGACGGATGCCGCAAACGCCTCGGGTGGAATATCCATAAACGGTTTTACAAAGAGCGCATACAGGCACAGACCCAGGGCGCCCACATAAAGGAACTTCTGTTTAGGAAACCAGTTACGGATATGATTTCTGATCAAATACAGGATAAAAAGGGGAAGAAAGAAACAGTGGTACAGATAGGGAAGAAAGAAGATGTCTTTTCCGGGCAGAATGAACAGCCTGGAAAGGGGGTTGCCTACCAGAGGCAGGCCACTTGCAATATTCATGAAAATCCGGGCCGCAAAAAGTCCTTCCTTATCGCCTTTCAGGATGAACCCCGTGAAAAGGGCGTAAAAGCAAAGGCATAGAGAAAATACGAGTCGTTGCCACCGTCCCTCAGGGTAAAGGCGATATCGTTTCTGGTGAAAGTGGTCCATCGTATGGATGAGCATCAGAATCACAAAAAGCTGGCCTGAAGCAAAATGAAGCTGTCTAAAAAACCAGCCATAGGGCACAAGGGTTGTGATTTCTTCGACGTTTTGAAAAACATTTCCCATGGGGCGATAGTAAAACGACAGAATAATACCTGAGAGGAGGCATAAAACCAGCGCGGAGAGTCCCAGACGGGGAAGATATGAGGAAATTCCGGTCGAAATGCCGTGGCCGGTTTTATTCGTAAGCAACGAATCCAATTCTCAATCAAATCTTCACAACGATTTCAATGTCGCCATTCGGTTTACTTTTAACCGGAAGCGAACGAAGATTCCGCCCGGCAGGTCCCGAGAGCCATTCTCCTGAAGGGCCAAAGGTGCTGCCATGGCAGGGGCATTTGAATTTTCCGGAAACCGGGTCAAAATTGACGGTGCATCCCAGGTGAGGGCATTTGGCGGAGAGGGCTCGAAACCCGTCCGTTTCGGGGATAAGGTAGACGCCTTCTTTAAAATTGGCGCCGGCATGCTGGGCATCGGGCGGAAAAATGACCTTTTGCTCGGTCATTTTCCCGAAGCTTATAAAAGAAAAAACCGGATAACCGATGGCAACGGCGCCCAGAGCATATGATCCCCATAAAACACTTTTCCGAATGAATTCTCTTCTTTCAAGCATTTCCTTTTTTCCGCAAAAGAAACAGACAAGTGCCCAACCTCTTATGCTCAATTCGGCGGACTTCAGATCATTCCCATGGGCATGGGATACTTTCATGCACTCCTGGTCCACTGATCGAATCCGTACAATAAAAGCCCAGTTCCACGCGGACATGGTCACGGTTTTCAGGGCTGGGATTGGTATCGATCGTATTGATAAATGTGTACTGTCCGGGAGCATTCATGAAGGTGTCATTTAATTCCACTCGCAAATCCATGGGATCGCCGCTGAGTCCCGCGGCCCATCCATTGAGCAAATAAGTAGTCTCATACGCGAAAGCCGCCTGCATGCAGTTTCCCGCCGTGGATTCAATAGCGTTTGAAGAAATAATCAGTTCTGTCAACCCATTTTCCCGCGTTCCCATGACCTGAAAAGAAAAATCCGCTCCTTCGAACTGGGCGACGGTGCACTCTGGATTGGTCACTGAAGGATCCAGGAACATGTACTGATAGGTTCCCAGGTCCGATGAATCGGGCAATGACACACTATATTTTTCGGCCACAGCGCCTAAGTTGGTAATAACCCAGCGATTCTCACCATCCGGAATGATCAGTACGGGAGACATGGCAAAAGCCTTCAACTGCATTTTCCACCATATTTTCAAGCTGGTACAGTAAGGATCAGCCCACGGACCGATACCGCAATCGCCTTGTCCCGGATCACGATCCAGGGAAATGGATGAAAAAACGTATCCGAACATTACCTCACCAGCATTCGGATCCTGGGCTATGGCAACCCAGTCATCCACGACACCATAGTCTGTTAACTGAGATTGCTGATCAAGCAGATAGATATGATCTCGATGCGTACCCAGAAGTACGTTGGTTGAATACGCTCTGTAAAAGGCCTCAGGTTGTGTCATATATTGCGTTACGGGGCCCGAAGGAAACAGTCCCGGAAACTTGTACTCTGCCCAGTTCAATAAAAAATTCGCTTTGGAGCAATCATTCAGTTTTGTGATGTTGTTGTTGGATGCTTGTGATTCATTTTCGGACGGAGAAGAAATGGCATTACAGTCTCCAAGCGGGTCATGGCTTTCAGACAAATCCTGAGCCACCCCTGTGCCAGCCGAAAAAAGAAGGCATGGTGTCATCAACAACCCAAAAAGAAACAAATAAAACAATCTCTGTTTTTCCATAAAACGATCCTCCCATTGAAAACAGCAGAGCCGCAGTTTTAAGTTTTAAGTTCTAAGTTTTAAGTTTTAAGTTTTAAGTTCAAGCGGTTACAAACTTTATTGTTTTTTGTTACAGAAAACCTGAAGATAAGGTACTAAAACACAAATAATGGTAAAAATATAGACAATGGCCAAAATAATGTCAATTCATTCTTTACGGTGCATCACTGGTCTCAGGATGTAGGTGCGAATTCATTCGCACATTTTTCCTTCGTTCCCATAGAGAGCAATGGAAAGGGGATGCCTTCGTGTATTCCCTCTCAAGCATAGCCCTTACGAAGCGGCCATATGCAAAGCCTTGAGCCTTTCTTGAAATCGATTTTCCATATCCGTCAGATATTCGCGCCAGGCAGTGCTTGCCCCGAGGTTGGGGACGACCGCGGACCCGGATACACCCCACTCCTTTAATACTTGAATTTGGGCGATTGTCCTTTTATCGCGCTCTTGTTTTTGCTGTTCCTGAAATTCAAGAATCACACTCAGAATCGGTTTGACATTGCATCCCAGAAGTTTGCCCAGCACCTCAAAAAGCGGACCATTGTTTCCTTCCGTGATTATGGCGCCTAAACACTCCGCCAGCAGTGCCTTTTCCGCAACAGGCCTTCGATCCTGATCAAAGGATGCCATTTCGGTTTTGAGTTGATCGATCGATAAAATTCCGTCCAGGTACTTCTGAAAAAATCCTTTGACCTGGCCTTGAACTTCTTTTTCTAAAAATCCCTTTTTGTCCTCATCGGTCACGGTGAGGGTTTTGGCTTTTTCCATGATGATGTCGAGGGTGCTTCTGATTTCCGCCATTGTGGTCTATCTCCCTAACTACGGCTTGCCGCCTTAGTCCATATCGAGTTGTTCCATCACCAGATTGTGCAGTCTGGGTCTGAAGGCCCTGATGGCTGTATTTTGCCTGGACGGATGGATGCGATTGGTCAAAAAAATGACCATCACATCATGATGAAGGTCCATCCACAGGGAAGTCCCCGTGAATCCCAGATGTCCTACGGAACCAGGTGAAAAATGGTTTCCCGCACTTGAATTGAGGGGGGAAGGGGTGTCCCACCCCAGTGCCCAGGTGCTGCCCGTCACAAGCTGTTGCCTTTCAAAAAAGGCCCTAACCGTTTTCGGTTGAAGGTAATCCTTGCGCAATCCGTGAAAATGTTCCCTGAGGAGATTGGCCAGGCCATAAACGCCTTCCGCCGTACCAAAAAGGCCTGCGTGTCCTGAATATCCGCCCAGTGCCCAGGCGTTTTCGTCATGCACCTCCCCTTGAAGCATTCGCTTGCGCCAGGGGCAGTTTTCCGTAGCGGCAAATCGGGTTTCAATGCGCTGAGGGGGAATACCGCCAAAAAAAAGCGCTTTTTCCAGGGAAAGAGGCCTCAAAAAATGATGATCAAGGAATTGGGGAAGGGTATTTCCCGTGAATTCCTCTACCACCCATTCAAGAATCATGAACCCAAGATCACTGTAATCAGTTTTTTCTCCGGGTGCGGACTTGAGGGACATTTTTAATAATTGTTCTCTGAGCAGGACTTTTCTCATCCGGCGCTTTTGGCCTGCAAGCTCAAGATAAAAAGGTTCCCAGCTTGAAAGACCCGCGCAATGGGCCAGAAGGAATCGAAGGGTAATGGCCGCCTTGTCCGGGGGGACGGGTTTTCGCAACAGGTCGCCAAGGGGTTGATCCGGATGAACCTTTCCCTGGTCCACCAGTTTCATGATAGCCAGGGTGGTGGCCAGGGGTTTAGTCAGGGAGGCCAAGTCAAAGGGGGTGTCCTTTTCCATGGGAAGTGGCTCTGGAAACAGTGTCCGATTTCCGGCGCATTCAAAAAATACCCTGTGACCTTTTTGGGCCGCCAGCAGAACGGCGCCGGGATAGACCCCTTCTTCAACCCCATTTTTCAGGAGGGTTCGAATGGCCTCGTTGCTTTCACATTTCATTCCCATTGATCCCTGTTTCCAGAACCTTTCGTGGTATTGATGCCTACTGCACCTGAGGCAACGGCTACCATAATTTTCTGAAAGAGTAAACCGGTATCCGATTCATCTGTGCCCTTTTTGGTTGCGGCCATGCTTCATAGGCGCTATATTGCCCGCCTGAAAAGGTTCATTTCCCATATTCTTCCTTGAGGAGGTCCCATGAAATTTTTTATTCTGCGATTGGCGTTTATTTCGATGTCTGCATGTTTATTGTTTTCGGGCTGTAAAACACTGCATTTTCCCACGGGCAAGGGGTATACCGAACTTTGCCGGACCTATGTGGGGGCGGAAAGCAGCAGGCTCGTGGAATCCTGGGGACCTCCCGGAAGGACATTTAATGCGCCCGGCGACAAAAAGGTTTTTGTGTATGTGGAAACCAAAAATGAATATGCCATGAACCCTCTGGCCCATTCTGCATTGATTGAATATCCACCCAATATTGACAGCCGAAAATCAGGCCCCGGTGAAGTAACGGCAACCGTTCTGGGCCAGTCGGTTCCCGCCATGGATTATTGCATCACGTATTTTGATGTGGATCGGGAAAACAAAGTGGAGAAGGCCTATTGGAAGGGGGACTGTAAATCATTGGACAAGACTCAAACCGAATAGCGGACGGGGTGTTTGAATGACGGTAGCGGTTTGGGTAACTGATGCAACAGCGGTGACGGCGCTCGGTCGAAACCTCGATGAATTATGGCAGCAGCTTTTGTCCGGGCGCTCGGCCATCACGCCGGTTGAACGATTTTCGGTGGAAAGATACCGAAGCCGTTTCGCCGCCTGCATTAAAGACCTCGATGGGTCCAACGCGCCATCCATGATTCATGATCTTCTGGACCGTTTGTTCAAGAAAATGACGCCGGTCCCACCCGATGCCCATCTTTACACCGCTACAACCAAGGCCGGTATTGACAACCTGGAGCGTACACAACGGGGAGAGACGGCCGATCCTTCGGATATTCTTGCGGTTTCCATTACCAAACGGATAGCCCGTCATCTGGGGTTAACCCACGGGGGCGCCAACATTTCAGCGGCTTGCGCCTCCTCCGCCATTGCCGTGGCGAAAGGAGCCGCGTTGATTGCCGCCGGTCGGGTGGAATGCGTGCTGATATGTTGCGTGGACCTGGTCACGGAATTTGTTTTTTCCGGGTTTTCAGCGCTTGGCGCCCTGTCGCCTGTCCCCTGCATGCCCTTTGACAGCGATCGAAGTGGACTGACCCTGGGTGAAGGCGCTGCGTCCGTGCTGCTCATGGGGGCAGATCGAGCGAAAAAAGAAGGGCGGCGCCATCTGGGAACAATCCTGGGATGGGGGGTGGCCGCTGACGCCTTCCATGTAACCGCGCCTGCACCGGATGGGTGCGGATTGACAGCGGCGGTGGAACGAGCGCTTAAGCGGGCCGGGTTGAAACAGGCAGCTATTTCCGCTGTCTGCGCTCACGGGACGGGGACCGTTTACAACGATCAAATGGAATTGACGGCGTTTGACCGGATTTTTGGAAACCGAAGATTGCCGATTTATGCCATTAAGGGCGCCATCGGGCATACCATGGGGGCCGCGGGCGGCATCGAGGCGGCATTGGGCACGAAAGTTTTGTCCGAAGGCATTGTCCCCCCCACAGTCGGTTTTTCCAAAGGGGCGGAAAATACGCTGGGAAGGGTCTCTTCCAGGCCTGCGGTCATGCCCGGAAATTATCTGTTGTCTACCAATTCCGGTTTTGGGGGAATCAATGCCGCCCTGATTCTGGAAAAAAGCCGGGAGTAAAAAATGCCGTTCATTACCGGGGTCGGCTGGATTTCAGTTGAAAGCGTGGGGCGGGGTCGGAAAGAGGCCCACTGCCATATGACCCCGGGTCAATTGCCGTCCATGTCTCGCAAAGCCGTTTTTAAATCCCCCTATCCCCGTTTCGGCAGGATGGATGAATTTTCCAGGGTGGGCGTTTCAGCCATCGGGTTGGCCCTGAAAGACGCGGGCATGGATGAATGGACGGCCAAAAGAGAGGTGGGAATTGTCGTCTCTACTGTGTATGGGTGTCTTCATACGGACATGGCCTACTTTGAGACAACCCAGTTGGAAAACGGGGCGTTTGCCGGCCCAGCGCTGTTTTCATATACCTTGCCCAACTGTTTTCTTGGGGAAGCGGCCGCCCGTTTCGGACTGACCGGACCCGGTTATGTGATCAATGAACCGGATGATTCCGGCCTTTCAAGCGTGCATGCCGCTTTGGAAGATATAGATTACAACGAACTTGAAAGCGCGTTGGCCGGGGTCTGTGATCTGGGATGCCCTCCGGAATTTCCCATTAACGCAAACATCATTCCGGGTGCAGCGTTTGTAGTGGTTCAAAATGAACCGGGCGTTGCCCTTAAACCCTATGGGTCTCTTAATCTTAACAGAGCGCAACAAATCGTTTTTAACGAAAGAAAAGTATCTAGTTTCTGGGAATTGCTACACTTTTGCACCGCTGCGATACACCACCGCAACCAAAATGAGAAACCGTGAAAATAGATACCGGAATGGTCTGATGGAAAGCACCACAATCCGCAATCCGCAATCCGCAATCCGCAATTGTTTAAGGGTAATAATCGTTGTCCCCGTTTATAATCATGGCGCAACTTTACGGGGGGTAGTTGAAAAAGCCTTGCAGGTGCATGATACGGTCATGGTAGTGGACGACGGCAGCACCGATGGGGGCGGTGAAACGATTTTAGACCTCAATGTTCACAGGGTTCGGCATTCCCGGAATTTCGGAAAAGGCGCCGCCATTTTGACGGCTGCAAGGGAAGCCGAAAAGCTGGGAGTCACCCATATGGTAACCCTGGATGCCGATGGACAGCATGATCCCAATGATTTGCACTTGTTTGTTTCCGCCATGAACCGGCATCCCCATGCCATTGTGGTGGGCAAACGCAATTTTGAAACCGGTTACGTACCCTCCGGAAACCGCATCGGGCGCCGCATTTCAAACTTCTGGTTATGGGTGGAAACCGGTCGATTACTGGGAGATACCCAGAGTGGTTATCGCGGCTACCCCGTCAGGGTACTCAATGCCCTGAAACTGCGTGAACGTCGTTACGCCTTTGAAAATGAAGTCTTGGCGAAAGGGATCTGGGCGGGGGTTGAGCTTCTGGAGGTGGATGTTTCGACCTTCTATCCCGCGGATGACGTCCGTGTTTCCCATTTTCACCTGTTCAAAGATAATGTGAGGCTCAGCATGCTGAACGCACGATTGGCGCTGAGAGCCATGATTCCCTGGCCGCATCGCAAACCGCCGTTAATATAACGTAACCGTTCACAGGGGACAGGGGACAGGGGGCAGGAATCGGCTCAATTAAAAGTGGATGTGATATGAGAATAGTGCTGGTTCACCCGACGGGATCCAATTGGGTTCCCGGGAAAAAAGATATTACGGCCGTTGCCAACCGTATGGCCCCTTTGGGCCTGCTTTCCATTGCGGCGTACCTGGAACGGGAAGGCCATGAGGTCTTTGTCGTCGACTGCCTAGGACCCGAGGCCCAAAAAAACAACGCCGCCCATGTTTCAAGCATCCTTCGGAAAGATCCCCATATGGTGGGGTTTTCAGCCACCACTTCCGGATTCCTGGACGGTTATGACCTGGCGGTTCGGCTCAAAGCCCTTCGGCCCCACATCAAAACGGTTTTTGGCGGCGTCCACATTTCGGCTTTGGGATCAGTCCTGCTGGATGGGTATGAGGCCATTGATTATCTCTGTATGGGCGAAGGGGAAGCAACCCTGGCTGAACTGGCCTCCGGTCAGACGCCGGCCCGTATCAACGGACTGGCCTGGAGAGACGGGGACCAGGCTGTGCAGAATCCCCCACGACCCCAGATTCCTGATTTAGACGATCTTCCCTTTCCAGCCTATGAAAAGCTCAAAAGGTTCCCCAAAGGGTACAACCTGCCCCTGTTCAGCTATATCCATACCCCCGGCGCCACCATGGTCACCAGCCGGGGCTGTCTCTACCAGTGTTCCTTTTGCGATCGTTCCGTTTTCAGTCGGGGTTACCGCTATAATTCGGCGGCTTACGTCTATGCCCATGCCGCCTATTTGAAACGTCGTTTCGGCGTTCGCCATTTGAATATTTATGATGACCTGTTTACGGCGCAACGCAAGCGGATTGCCGAATTTTGCAGCCTTCTGATTTCAAAACCCCTGGGAATACAGTTCAATTGCGCCGTGCGGGTCGGCTACTGCGATGATGAACTCCTGATGATGCTGAAAGCGGCCGGTTTTCTTCAACTTTCCCTGGGAATTGAGACCGGGGATGAAAATCAGTTGGCGGTTCACAAGCCGGGCGTACACCTGGATGAAATTCGTGATACGGTGCGGCGCATCCAGGCCAAAGGGCTCAGAGCAAAAGGATTGTTTATGATGGGGCTGCCCGGTGAAACCATCGCATCGATTCAAAAAACAACCGAGTTCGCCCTTTCCCTGGGACTTGACGATATGAACATGAGTAAATTCACCCCTTTTCATGGTGCGCCCCTTTGGCATTCCATTGGAGAGACGGGCGTATTGGACGAGGACTGGCGTAAAATGAATTGCCTGAATTTTGTTTTCGTCCCTAAAAGCATCGATTCCAGGGAAACGCTTGAACAGCTCTACAACCGACACGTCAAGGGTTTTTATACGGACCCCGCATGGCGAAAGCGGTTTCGGCGCCGTCTGTGGGAACACCGACGAAGCCTGGCCTATTTTCTGCGGCATTTGCCCAGCTTCCTGAGCGCCAAGCGAAATTTTGAACCGGGAAAACCCTAATCCCAATCCCCTCTGGATCGGCCGATTTTTTCCTCAGGGTTTTTTCACATCTGTTTGAAGAGGTGGCCATAAGTGCGGCTGGATATAAGAATTGTGTCATGACTGTTCAGTTCAATACGATAACGTCCGGTATATGAACGGGTAGCGTGTTTGATGTTGGTAACCTTAACAATTGTGGCACGATGAATACGCCAGAATTGTTCCGGATTGAGAGATTCCGCCAATTGTTTGATACTGGTTCTGATCAGCGCTTCACCGGAAGATGTGACGACTCTGGTATATTTATCCTCAGACTGAAAATAGCAGACATCATCAACGTTAATTAACCGCACTCGATCGCCACTTCCGGCCTTGACCCATTGCAGGTATGACGGAGATGGTATTACCCCGTTACGGTTGTGAAGTAACGCTTCCAGAACGGTTGTGGGCAGGATATTGTTTTTGTGAAGGTCTTTTTTTTAGACGAGCCACAGTCTGCGCCAGCCTTTCAGCCGTGATCGGTTTGAGCAAATAATCCACAGCCTGTTTTTCAAAGGCTTCAATGGCATACCCATAACGGCGTGGCCGCACAACAAAAAGAGCCAGATTAATACAGGTACAGATTGACAGGCCCATTGCGAGACTGAGGACAAGATGATCATATAATGATCCGTTTAAGATAAATGTGTGCAGAAAAAAACCAATAAAAAGACTCACAAAAACGGTAATGATCAGTGCTTTTAAGAATCTGCCGGGAGAAGCAAATATTTGGGGATCAAGTGTCTGGTTATCCATGCACAAAGTGATAAGAAATCGTTTCCAGACTGGGACGCTGGAAGAGTTTCTGAGTGAAATTATGGCAACAGTCATTACAAAACAGGCGGTGGGAAGTCAAGGATTATCGGGATACCGGTTACACTTCAATCCCATTAATTTCCACTTTATCGCATGGCTGTTTACAAAAGATCCGCCAAAGAGTACCAGAAAGCACTCTTTTTTCTTGTAACCGGCACGGCTCAAAGAGTATGTGTCCTCATCTTGAACCACAGGCGGCTGGAACGCCGGAATCGGCCGCAAGGAGATAAGCATGCCGAAAAGCAGTCGTATTTTCTTTCTTTTTCTGTTGATATTCATCACCCATGTTGCAGCCGCCTTTGGAAATACCGAACCCTTATCGTATCAGGCAACGCAAGGTTCTCTGTTTTACATCACAGCCGAATCCATAGGTCTGCAGAACGGATTCACAGCTAAACCGGACGTTTTTGCAACCCGAAACGATTCCTCCGCGGGCGGAGAATACCCCATTGAAGTTCTGGCCGGCCCAGAGTATTTCGAGAATAATTTGGTAAACAGCATCGCTTGTCACGTAAATACCCCTTTGGCGGCAGGCGCTTACAGCCTCTGGGTTCAGCCCACCGGAGACGAACCGGGTCAAACGGCCGACGGTCCCATTCAGGTTACGGACCGATTCATGGTGGAAAAACCGATCATTGAATCGGTCCTGCTGAAAGAAGACGGCGGCGTTCCCAAAGCGACCCTGGTGGGTCGCTTTTTCGGCGCCGAAGCGATCAGTATATGGATTGGATCGAAGAATTTCGGCCCCATGAGGCGCTCGGTTTTTTCCGGAAGACGGTTTCGTCCCTGTAAAATCGAGCAGCCCTACCGGTTTCCCGATGCCGCATCCCAACCGGGAACCAGCTGCATGGATCCGCGAACTGGATTAAGCGAGCTTTCGTTTTTCTTTCCCCATGCGCCTGTGGAACCGGGGGAATACACCGTCAGGTTGCGCAATCCGGCCGGAATGACAGCATTCACCACCCTGCGGATAAGACAATCCAGAGAAGAAGTGAATGTCATCCTGAACGTCGGCCCGGATCCGGCGGCGGGCGCCACAACACCTGAATCCGGCACGGAATTCAAAATCACCTCCGGCGAATCCATCCGGATCACAGCCACACCTTCCCCTCATTATACCTTCGGTGGCTGGACGGCCCAGGGGAATGCGACTTTTGAAGATGCAACGGCGCTCCAGACCAACGCGACCGTCTATGACGACGCGCTCATCACCGCTGACTTCATTGGCAACCCCACATTGACCATGAGAGTCTCTCTGCCGGAGGGCGGAACCACCGCGCCCCTGCCCGATCAAACCGCTGTAATAACACCGGGCAAACCCGTGGAGATTTCCGCCATTTCTTTTTCCGGCTGGCATTTCGCGGGATGGACAACTTCCGAAAACGCTTCATTAAGCAATAATATGGCTTTAACAACGAATGTTACGCTCACCGGGGACGCAGAGATCACGGCAAATTTCGTCAAGAACGGCGTATCCGGGGTTCAATTTGCGGGGCTTGTTTCAGCCAACGCCGACAGCGGTGAGGAGGACGGAGAACTCCGATCCTTCATCGAGTTGAGCTGGGCCCCCGCCATATGCGTGGATACACCGCTTGAAGACATTCAATACCTGATTTATGTGGGCCCATCCAATGTGGCCCAGGATCTTTTCCAGGAACAAAACCTGGCGGCATCCATCACGGGAGTCCTGAATGCCAGGATACCGGTTCCGGCCGTTCCGGCCGTTCTTTACGTTCAGGCCGTTGCCGTGGACCGTCAGGGCAACGCCGGTATTCCCAGAGACCCGATGGAGATATCGGTGGGCGAACCGACGATCTATTATGGAAATCTGGTAGATCTGATGCAATTGGCAGGGAATCATGACTATGACGAGGACGAGGAAATCGTCACGCTGAAAGGTGATTATTGGGGGAAAGTCAAAGAGGGAGACATCGTGCTGGTGACCCCTCCCGATCGCATCATGAGAGTCCGAAAAGTCCGGCTCCTGTATCTGGATGACAATGACGATACCGTTATCTGGCTGGAGGACGGCACCTTGTCCGACGTCATCGAATCCGGAAATATCAACGGCGAAATATCCATGGACCCCTCATTAAAGGAGAGCCTGAGCCTGGTGGAAGATGAAGAGGATTCGGATGATGCCCTCTGGGGACAACGCATTCAGAAAGAACGGATGGCGGGGAATCGGGTTTACAGGGATCCTGAAAACCGGATACTTTTCATTGACAGTTCTCCCCATCAATCCGAGAATCCCCATGAAAAAGGGGGTTCTTATGAAAAGGTCATCCATATTACCCCGCAGGTCAAACTTGAATACACCGTAAATGCATCCGAAAGATGCCATTACTCCCTCCCCATTAAAAATAAAACCCTGACCCATGCCCGTCTTTACTTTAGATTTAAGGGCAACCTTCGAGGCAGATTAACAATTGATATGACGGGAGGGTACAATTTCAACGGCGCGAATCTTCAAATAGAAAACCGGGAAATCGTCCCGTCGACATGCCAGTCAAACGACCCGGTGACTCGACTCCTAAGACACTTACGCTTCAAATCATATATGAACATCCATTATTCCGGTAAGTCAGACCTTAAAGTCGTTGATACTTTCAATCTGAACCTTGACATCAAAGTTGTTGTTAAAGCGGATGCATTTAACGGATGGCAATACGAATTTGAGGGCCTGGAAAATCAGGAAGTAATAAAGCACAAATTTGATGCCAACGGCAATTTTGTTGGCAGCTTTAGGATAAACTTATTAGAACAGGGTGAACTCACGCTGGCACATGACCTATGGGGCACGGCAGCACGACAAGAAGCAACTACGATGTTGGTTGAAGCAAACTCAAACATCCTTCACGAACTTATCTTCAACCAGTTCACCGCATGGCAACAATCAAAGCTTATCCTGGGAGCAAGGATCGATGCCGCCTGTGATTTCATTCCAAGCTATGCGTATAACGGCCCATGGAGTAACCTTGAAAAAGTTCTTTCGTTGCCGCACCTTGGTTGGACCGTCCCCATTACAGCTCCTGCCGGGTCACCTGCCGAACCAACGAATAGCGAATGGGAATTTCTTCCTCAAAATACCCAGATATGGGAAGACGGCGTAGGCAACCCCATCAGGAGGCCAAAATGGAATTGGTACAAGGAAACAGAAGGGAAAATGGTGGAAACAGACACCATCCCCCGCCCCACCCTTCATTTCAGCATGATCAGGCGGTACCCCGGAGTTGAGCCGAATCCATACAAACTGTGGATTCTGGCCCAATATTGGGGGATTAACGTACCGAAATATGACCCGAATCAACAGGCCCACTTTTACACATACTATCTTCGGGCACGTCCCGTTGGTTACAATCCCCTCGATTATCTTACTCCGGAAAAATGGTGGAAAGTGACCGTGGGCGAGAATTATTAGATTTTAACCATCAGGGAGAGGGTTTTCTTAGGAGCAAACCAATGAAAATTATTGCCGGATTGTGCTTTTTGTCTTTCGTGATATTGTCAGTGTGTGGATACAGCCTCTCAGGATTCGCCGGGGATACCATTGAAATCACCTCCGGATCCGCCATAAAGATCACCGCATCCGACGCGGGACTTAAATCCTTTAAAAACAAACCCCTGGTTTTTATGGTCTATAAGGAAGGGGAAGTCTTTTCCGGTTATAACCGTCTCACCGTTATAACGCCCACGTCCATGTTCCAAGGGGGAGGAACCCCGGAAATATTGTGTCAATTCCCGGACAAAACGCCGGTCGGGGCCTGTGAAATATGGTTGATACCATTGAGTGGACGGGGGTTTTTAAAACCGATGTCCATTTATGACGACGTTATGGTGAAAGCGCCCGAAATAACGGACGTGCTTCGATGTCCCGGACCGGAAGATAAGGATATCTATTTCCTGAAAGGGCGTTTCTTCGGCGTCAATCCCGTGATTTCAGCTTTTTTTGACCAGGACGGCATCACTCGATCCATTCAGTGCGCCTATGTACGCCCATTGCCCTATCCCGACGCGCTCGGAAGGCCGGATGCCGCTTGCATGGACCCGTTTGCCGGCAACAGCCAAGTGAAAGTGATGCCGGATGAAGCGCTTCCCGTTGATGTGGATTTATGGATAGCACTGAAAAGCGGCACTGGAAAAACCTCGATTCAATTAAAACGGAAATTGAGAAGTGATGTTATGCTGGAGTTACAGGTGGAACCGTCCGACCTGGGGAGCAGTTCTCCCGAACCGGGCGAATATCTGATCGCGCTGGGACAACCCTTTGAAATATCCGCACTGCCAATCCACAACGACCAACAAAAGGGCTATTTCAACGGTTGGCGACTTGAGGGGAATGGTTCCGTCCTGGAAGTTCCCGATGGCGCCGCCTTTGTAACATTAGAGGGGGACGCAACCGTGACGGCCGCTTTTTCATTGCAGCCCGAAATCACCCTTCAAGCCGACCCCCTTGACGGTGGAACCGTCCAAAGCGAACTCACGGGCAACACTGCCCCCACATTGAATAAAGCCTTTGGAATCAGTGCCGCCCCCGCGGAAGGATTCCGGTTCAGTCACTGGGAAACGGATGCCCACATCCGCATAAACAACTCTTCTGAGGCTGACACGCGTTTTTGGCTGACGAATCCCCGCAATGCCGTTGTCACAGCCCATTTTGTTCCCAATACCGAAGAAGTATTCTTCAAAGGGTTGCAAACGGTCGCGGCCTGCACCGTCACGGACGAGACATCAGGCGAAACGCTGTCCACGGCCTGGCTGTCCTGGGAGGAGGCATCGTGTATGGGTACCCCGCCGGACCAAATGACCTACCATATTTACATGGGGCCCAGCGAAGATACCAACGATCTGTGCCGTCCGGAAAATCTGATTATGAGCGTCGTGGGCGCCACATCCGCGCTCATCCCCATACCCGAAGAAACCGGTATCCACTATTTCCTGGTTCAGGCGGAAGCGCAAAACGGCGCCGTAAGCACGCCCCTGCCCCCCCTTCCGGCAAAACAATCACAGTTGACCCTTCGCCGGACCCCGAAAATCCTGACGGACATTGTTTCAACCCCCATCGAATATTCCTACAGCAAAATGACCTTTGACGGCGACTATTCCGACCGGTTTGAAACGGATGATTTCCTGATCTATGGGGACATGGATACGGCAAAGCTTCGCCTGGGGAAAATTACCGTTGTCTATACCGACGGCAGCCTGACCATTCTGGTAGTGGAGGAAGCTTCTCTTGACCAGGTTATCAGCGATGGAGAATTGAATTTAACGGTTTCATGGCCCGTCCTGGATGACCTGTCGGATGAAAACCTTCCATTTCACGGCGCCCTCTATCCCGGCATAGACTTCCGATACGGCATCCGTTTTGAGCCCAGGCTGATGATCAGTGGGCAATACGACGCCGAAGGCTTGCTGGCCCTCAAAACCCGTTTGACGGGACCCTTGAATATCAAAGGTGAACTCGAATTTGCCCTAGATCAACCCCTTGAAAACTCGGGCAACTACCTGATGCCCCTTACCACCCGTTACAGCGCCTTTGATCTTTTGTCGGGGACGTTGCCGATCCATGAAACCAACGGATTCACATTGTACGGAGGGATTACCTTTTCAGCCAAAGAACCACTCCACATGACAGCCCCCATTGACCTTGAAACCGAAATGTCCTCCACCACCAGCTGGTCCAGGAACAATGGGTGGCAATTTTCAGGCGACTCGACCTCTCCAATGCATACGCTCACCTGCCGCATAGACAACATCGATGACGCCACATGGGACTTTTACCTGAACCCCGAATTCACGGCGGGCATGTTCACAAAACAGTTCCTTCTGAAAAACTCGATCATACAGTTTTCCGTTCAAATGGAACCGGAGCAGGGGTCCCTTAAGGAATTTGAACGCTTTGACGTTTACCATGCCCATTCAATGCGCTCAAAATCATGGTTTCAACCTTTCACGAACAATTCCGGAACCAGCGGTTTCCATTACGAAAGGCCTTTTCCAGGTGAACGGATTTTTTCGCTTCCCGAAATATACGCCTTCGGTGACGAAGACGTCATTGTATCCCACGAATGCAAATTTTCCCCCTATCTGATGGACGGCATCAACAACCTCATTTGCGACGGCACGGACTGCGATTTTTCCTGGAGTGTGGCGCCGCCCGAATATCAGAATGATATGACGGTTTACCCCCCTTACTATAATAACCTCGAAAAGTACTGGGTACAGGAGGTTGTCTTTGTTCCCAGAAGACTCCGAACCTATACCCTTACCGTCAAAGTCAAGGGGAACGGTTTTCTGGGGGATTTGGGCATTCGGGAGGAATCGGGAATCATCAAGGCAATACTGCCGCCCACGCCGTAAGGGATGGAACCTATTTTTTGGGGGGGGGTGTATGGATTAGCGATCCTGAACTACGTGGATCTAAGTAATCAGATAAGTGAAAACGGCCGCATAACGCGCTGCTTCCCATCCATGTTTTTCCCTGAAGGGTTGATCTTCCGGGTTAAGAGTCCGGAAAAGCCCTAATCCCAATCCCCTCGGGATCGGCCGATTTTTTTCCTCAGGGTTTTGATTCGTCCCCTTTTGGTTTTGTGTTGCAGACGTTTTTCCTTAGCGTTGCGGGAAGGGCGGGTGGGTTTTCGTTTTTTGGGTGTGGCGAGGACGCTTTCAATGAGATCCCGAAGCCGGATCAGTGCATCGCCCCTGTTTTTCCCCTGGGTGCGGTGTTGCTGTGCCTTGATGACAATGACGCCTTCCCCCGTGATGCGATGATCTTTCAGTTGCAGAAGACGTTCTTTGAGGAAATCGGGAAGGGACGAGGCGTTGATGTCGAACCGCAGGTGAACGGCGGAGGAAACCTTATTGACGTTCTGCCCCCCCGCGCCCTGGGCCCGAATGGCATGGAGTTCGATCTCGCTGAGGGGAATGGCAATATGATCCGTGATTTGAAGCATAATTTAGGGTTCCTGCCCGATCTACATTTTTGTTGCCTGGAATTCTAACACATGGGATGTGCAATGTAAACGGCCAGGATGGTTCCTCAGCAATTCTAATTATGGCTTTTGGGATAAGCTGCAGTTTGTTTTTTTCGTTGCCATTCACGGGCAGCACATTCCCCGTATTCCCAGATTCTGCCCGGGAATAAGGGGAAAACACTAGGCGCTGGATGTTATTGTAGGGGCACGCCCCTGTGCCTGCCCTGCTGATGCTGTCCAAGCACCGAAAGAAAGGACAAGCCACAGGTCACATTGCACCAGCGTGGAGGGTCATGGTTTGTCTTTCCGCTTTTCACTCTGACTTGCCCACACCCCAAAAAGAATACTTAATAAAGCAATGACCCCTAAAATAATGAGGATTGTGTTAACCATTGTTTCCTCCTTGAAGAAAAAAAAGACCTCCTACAAAAATGACTACGGCTTCCATAATAGCAACGAATATTTGTAGACCAGTGATTCTCGATTCTGGAAGTAAGCCTCCAATAACAAAGACGGCCAGTATTATCTTCGAAATGTCTAAGAGGAACTTGCCGATGTATTCTTTCTGTTTATTGCTGAGTTTCATGGAAAATATAGTAAACGAAATCGTTTTGACCTGTCAATATGGGAAATTAGGGGAAGATTTGCGCTGTACCGTTTTTTGCCGGGCCTGAACACTCCGATATGGCCGTTCTTGTCAAAGGGGTGGGTTTAGCAGGCTTGACAAGACTCAGATGATATGAGATGCATAAACAATGCGAAGATGAAAACTCAGCCGCAAAATCAATTGAGAAAAAGGAGGTCATGATGAAAAAGCATCTGTTCCAGTCCTGGGTCGGCGTGTGTTGTTTTATTATTTTGGTCGGCACTGCGTTCGCGCACTGCGAGATTCCCTGTGGGATTTACGATGACCAGGCCAGAATCAACATGATTCTTGAGCATATTACCACTATTGAAAAGTCAATGAAGCAAATTACCATCATTGAAAAAGAGAAAGTTCCCGATTTCAACCAGCTGGTGCGATGGATCATGAATAAAGAACATCATGCAACCGAAATTCAGGCCATGGTGGCGCAATATTTCATGACACAGAGAATCAAACCGGAGGTTAAAGATTATCATCAAATGCTCTCCATACTCCAACAAATCCTCGTTTACAGCATGAAATGCAAACAAACAACGGACCTCCAAAACGTTGAAAAGCTGAGGAATCTGGTAAAGCAGTTTCATCCGCTTTACTTTTCGGGCCATTGATTTTTCCCATTTTAATCCTTGAACACTGCCGGTTGACCCGGGTCTGGAATTGAAAGAGAAAACAGCCACGGAAAAGCATTTCAAAGCTCGCCTGATGGCCATCAGCCTGTCATTCACCGTTGGTGCAGTCCTGATGGCCGCCAAATTCTACGCCTTTCATCTCACCCGTTCTTCCGCCGTTTTCTCGGACGCACTTGAATCCATCATCAATGTGGTCGCAAGCGCATTTGCTCTGGGCAGCATTGTTATGGCCGCCAGACCTCCGGATAAAAACCACCCCTACGGACACGGGAAAGTAGAATATTTCTCCGCCGGATTCGAAGGCGCACTGATCATCATTGCCGCCATCGGCATTTTCAAAACCGGATGGGACCACCTTTTTCATCCACAACAACTCCCGAACCTTACGGACGGTCTATTCATACTTCTGGGAGCAGGGCTGGTAAACCTCATCCTGGGGCTCACTCTTGTTCGGGTAGGAAACACAGCCCATTCCATGGCCCTCACCGCCGATGGAAAACATATCCTGACCGATGTATATACTTCTGCCGGCGTTCTGATTGGCCTTTTACTGGTACACCTGACAGGAATCTACTGGCTGGATGGCGCCACAGCCTGCATGGTGGGTTTCAGTATTCTTTATACCGGCATCATGCTGATAAAAAAATCTTCCGCGGGGCTCATGGACAAAGCCGAGCCGGAGCTTCTGGAAGAAATTTCTTCACTTCTAGAGAAACACCGCAAAGACAATTGGGTAGGGATACATGAACTCAGGGCCTTTCGTTCGGGCAGTTTCATAAACGTAAGCCTTCACATGATTCTACCCAGAGATTTCACCCTGGCGGAAGCGCACATAGAAGCCGAAGAAGCGGAAGCGGTCATTGAGGGCTATTTTGAAGGCAGGGCCAAAGCCCTGGTCCACCTGGACCCATGTGCAGATCCCGACTGCCCGGTGTGCCGCCGCTATGCCTGTGAACTGAGGGGGAGGAAAAAATCTCATCCCACACCCTGGAATGCGGAAGCCCTGATCATCCAAAGACCCGGGGCGCCGCCGCTGTGGAATAAATAGCCCATTAGAAAGAAAAAACCCGCCCCAAGGGATTCCCCTTCAAAAAACGGAGTTGCCGACATTTCGGGTTTTTATTTGACAACTTCCGTACGGTTTTCCTATACTTCCCCCTTCCTGAACCGTGTCACTCAAGGAGGCAAAACGCCATCATCATGGAACATCTATTTTCCACGTTTTCAATCAAAGGACGCCAACTCAAAAACAGGATCGTCATGCCCGGTCTGGCCTCATTTTTGATCGAAAATGACGGGTCCATTCCTCAGGAAGCCATTGAACATTATCGACGCAGAGCCGCCGGGGGTCCTGCATGGTCATTATGGAGGCCTGCGCCGTCTCACCGGAAGGCATCGTTTCCCCCCATCAGGCCAGGATCTTTGACGATCGGTTTGTAGAGGGACTTTCAAAAATTGCTCAGGCCATGAAGTCGGAAGGCGCTGTTCCCGCGGTCCAGATTCACCATGGCGGCCGGCAGACCTCCGCCAAGGTCATTAACGGACAACCCGTCGCCCCCTCGCCCCTTCCCTGCCCCTCCATTCGGGGAGAAGTGACGCCCCTCACGGTGAACGGCATTCAGGAACTGGTGCAAAAATTCGGCGATGCGGCGAACCGCGCCCTGCAAGCAGGGTTTGAACTTATCGAGATTCATGGGGCCCACGGATATCTGATCAACCAGTTTCTATCCCGGTTTTCCAATATCCGGCAGGACGCATACGGGGGGGATATCGTGGGCCGGACACGGTTTGCTCAAGAAATCGTTCAAGAAGTTCGAAAACGGGTGGGTAAAGCATTCCCCATCTCTTTTAAAATCAGCGCCGTTGAATTTGTAAAAGACGGCCTTACGGTTGAGGAAAGCCTTGAAATTCTGAAGATTCTCGTAAAAGAGGGGGTTGACGTCATACAGGTATCCGCCGGCAATGATGCGACCCCGGAATGGATCTGCCAACCCATGTTCATGGAAAAGGCATGTCTCACGGACTTCGCCTGGGCCATCAAAAAGGAATTGGATGTCCCCATCATGGCGGTGGGAAGAATAAACGATCCCCTGCTCGCGGAAGAGATCATCAAAACCGGAAAGGCTGATCTTGTCTGCATGGGTCGGGGACTGCTGGCGGATCCCGAAATGCCCAATAAAGCCAGGGAAGGCCGCCTGGACGATATCAGGACCTGCATTGCCTGCAACACCTGTATGGAATCCATTTTCAGAAAAGGCCGGGTGGAGTGCCTGGTCAACCCAACCCTGGGGCGCGAGAAGGAAATGGCCTTTCATCCTGCCAAAACCATCAAAAAAGTGATGGTTGTCGGCGCCGGCCCCGGTGGTTTGAATGTGGCATGGGTGGCGGCCAGACGGGGACACGATGTACATCTGTTTGAAAGAGGGTCCCAACTGGGCGGGCAGTTGATACTGGGAAGCGTCACCCACTACAAAAAAGAACTTCGCAAGCTGATCCGGTTCCAGATAAAACAGATGGAGCGGTTCGGAGTAGCATGCCATCTAAACGAGGAGGTAACCCCCGACACCCTGAAAACCCACGCACCTGACGTGGTCGTCCTGGCCACCGGGTCCGTGCCGATCTATCCCCCCGTAGAAGGGATTGACAACCCCCTTGTGATCTCAATCCATGACGCCCTGAACGGGCAAAGGAGAGCAGGAAAAAAAATCGTTGTGGTGGGGGGAGGTCCCACCGGTTGTGAAATCGCCCTTCATCTTTCAGAAACCGGTTATCAAGTGACCATTGTGGAAATGCTTCCCAAGCTGGGGACGAAACTGGAAAGCATGACCAAAAAGATCCTGATAAGAAAACTCAAGGAAAACCATGTATCCTTCAAGACCCATTGCAGACTGATCCGTGTTCTCAGCAATGGGGTGGTCATTTCCGAAAAGGACGGTGGACAGACCACCCTTCCCGCAGATCATGTGGTCTTCTCAATCGGAAACAAACCGGATGAAAGCCTTTTCAACGATATAAAATCAATGGGTTATGAAGTCCACCGCATCGGCGACTGCCTTGAACCGAGAAGCGCCAAGGCGGCCATCTATGAGGGCGGGGTGCTGGGGCGCGCTATTTGACCCTTAATGCCTCATAAGCGGCCTGGATCTCCTTGAACCGATTTTCAGCCAGTTCCCTGAATTCCTCTCCCAGGTGCGACACCTTGTCCGGATGATACTGACCGGCAAGCGTCCGGTATGCCGCCCTGATTTCTTTCTGGGAAGCGTTCCGGTTCACATTGAGTATGGTATAGGGGTCCTTCGCTCGGGTGGAAGAGGCCTTTTCTTTTTGCGACGGGTCCGAACCCCCATTATCGCTCCGGGATGTCCGAGCCTGCTGTTGATCCTCACCGGCGCCCACATTTTCGTAACCGTTTTGCTTGCGCTTATAAACATACAAATACCACCAGAGCGCTCCCAGTACCACCAGGTCATCCAGCCACCCCACACCGACAAAAAAATCCGGAAAAAGATCGTAGGGGCTGACCAGATAGGCAAGCCCCAGAATCGACAGCAATACTTTCATCATGCTTTGGCTTCTTCGATAAGCTGATCTCCGTACTCCTCAAGAAATATATCCAGGTCCTTTTTCCAGGGCGCCATCACATTGACTCCCTGTTTCTTTGAAAGCCTGTTTTCAAGGAGGCCATTGACCGGCAACAAATGCCCCCCATTTAATGTCTTCAGACTGCAAGGCTCAATAGACGCCTTTAGATGCAACTTGTTTACAACATACTGAGCCAATTCAAAACGACTGCAGTAACCGTAAGCCGTGGCATGGTATGATCCCCGGCCGTCTTTGTTCAGCAACTCCCTGATCTGCAACGCCAATCTATGGTTCCAGGTAGGCGCGCCAAACTGGTCGTCGGCCGCCCGAATGGGCGCCTCCCCCCCGCAAACTGCCTGTTGCACAACGGATTTAACGAAATTGTTGCCATGAATGCCGTATAGCCAATTGGAGCGAACAATAATATAGTTCGGAGAGTTGCCGCGAACGGCTGTTTCACTCTCCAGCTTACTTTTTCCGTAGGCGGAAAACGGGTTTGGCGCATCATCTTCAAAATACGGCTGCGGCATCCCTTTCCGCCCGTCAAACACGTCCCCGCAGGACACATGCACAATTTTGCAGCCAAACCTGGCGGAGGACTGGGCCAGATTCCTGGGACCCTCAACGTTGACCTTTTTAACGGTAAAGGCATCGGTTTCACAGGCCTCAAGATCCGTTAACCCAACACAATTGAGGACAATATCCGGGTCCAAGGAATCAAAAGCTTCGATAACCACATCCCAACTGACAATATTGACATCCTCCTTGCTGGGGCAAATCACCTCATGCTCCAGCCCCAGAACCTTTCTGCAATCGCTTCCCAGCCCACCCGAAGCGCCAAAAATGAGTATCTTCATCTTGATCCTCGCCGTAATATTTTTCCCGTCAGGCAATCCTTCCCTTGAGATTTCTTTCACCAATTCAAACAATTAACGGTAGAAGTTAATACACAAATAAAAAAAAACCATAAATTCTTTCAGGATTCATTCACAAAACAGATTCTCTCCGGAACATGGGGTTCACTTGGGGAAAATAGGGTCTATCCCATTCAAAGCTTGCACAAAAGCATGGGCTCATGTAACCTACTTTGAATGAACGGCAGTACGTGACCGTACGAAAGAATGCGCCCGGGTAGAGGCCCAAACCCTTCATGAAAAATATAACCCCGAGAATCAGACGCCAATGCATCTTCTTCATCGCCGTTATCTTTCTCTTCCTATTTTCTCCAGGCGTTTCACTTCATCACCTCCATGGCTTTGAAACAAAGGATAATCCGCCCATCCCGACGTTTCAGGGAAACCAGCGGATATTGGCCGGCATCAACATGATTTACGATCGCCGGTTCACGGATGCCGAAGCACTGTTTAAGGAAATGACCACGGACAACCCCCAAGACCCCGGCGGCTATTTTTACCTGGCCATGATCACATGGTCCAGACTGGCCGCGGGTTTTTGGACCCCCGAGATGGTAACGGAGTTCAAAAGGCGGATCGATCGGGCTATCGAAGTTGCACAGACCCGTGTTGACGGCAAGGGCGCAAACAGTTACGATTTTTTCTATCTTGGCGGGGCGCTGGGATTCAAGGGCCGCTTTGAACTCATGAAAGGCAATATGTTTTCGTCATTTCTTCTGGCCTCGGATGCCATCAGCGCCCTCAAGACCTGCCGGGAAATGGCGCCGGACAACAAGGATGTGCTGCTGGGAATCGGCACCTTCGATTATTATACGGCCCGACTGTCAGGGGTTCTGAAATTTTTGACCTATTTTCTCCTGCACCGGGGCGACCGAAAAGAGGGGCTCAAAAAGTTGAACGAGGCGGCATTACACGCCACCTATTCATCAACGGAAGCCAAAAGCGTCCTCCTTTATATCGAACTCTTTTCCGAACAGAACTTTCCGGAGGCCCTGGCGTTTGCCGCCGAATTATCAAACCGTTATCCGAACAATCCCAGACTCAAAACCCTTGAAGGGGTCTGTTTTATTCGCATGGGCAAAGATCGCCAATACCGGGAAGTGTTGCAAAACCTGTTAACCAGAAGCCGTAAAGCGCCATCGCCTGAAACCGCCGCCATTTGGAAAAAACGGGCACTTTATCTTGAATCCATAAACGATCTCTATCAAGGGCGCTACACCAAAGCAAGATCCAGTCTGGAAGAAATCCTGAAAAATCCCGATCCTGTGCATGACCCGGCCATGATCGCCTGGCCCCTCATCAAGCTGGGGATGAGCTATGACCTTAGCGGAAACAGGGATCGGGCACTTGGCTATTACAACCAGGTGTTCAACATGGAAAACGGCGCAGGCGCCCAGTTTGTAGCGGACAAGCTGTTGAAAGAGCCCATTGGCCCAAAAGATCCATTCATCGGGTATTAATCAGGCACGGTTTTAAGTTTTAAGTTTTAAGTTTTAAGTTTTAGGTTTTAGGTTTATTGAAAAGCTATATTTTGGAGTTTCCATTCAGGCATAAATTATGAAAAGATTCTGCTTGTCATTGGTTTTAATGGTGTTGCCGGGGCTTTTAGCAGGGGGTTGTACCCGGTTGGTCATGCCTGTCGCCACCGCCATGGTTCCCGGTTTTACCAGTGCTTTCTTTGAGGAATGCGACCTGAAACTGGCCGAAGCGTCCCTTCCCGCGGAGCTTAAGCTGATGGAAGGCCTTCTTAAAAACGACCCTCGCAATCAAGAAATCCTGACGGCACTCTGCATGGGGTTTACAGGTTATGCCATGCTCTTTGTAGAAGACAAGGAACCTGAAAGAGCATCCAACCTCTATCTACGCGCCAAAACCTATGGACTGAAGGCCATGGGCATGGAAAAGGTGGATTCCCGACGCATTTCGGAACGACTCAAAAAAGTGACGCCGTCGGAAGTTGAAATGCTTTTCTGGACCACCATGGCCTGGAATGCATGGGTCAATCTGAACCTGGACAATCCCGCGGCCCTGGGAGAGAGCACCCCGGCCCAGGCCTGTCTGGAACGGGTACTGGAAATTGAACCGGAATTTTACCATGGCGCTCCCTATGTTCTCATGGGCTCCATATTGGCGGCGCGCCCCAAAATGCTGGGCGGAAACGCACCCGAAGCCAAAGTATTTTTTGAAAAAGCCATTGCCGTGAGTCATGGCAAATTTCTACTGGCCCAATATTACGATGCCCGCTACTATGCGGTCCGGGTGCAGGACAAGGATTTGTTTCTCACCCTGGTAAAAGAGGTGGCCGACACACCACCCAATGACCTGAAGGGCGCCTGCCTCATCAACCAGGCAGTCAAAGGGAAAATGAAAGCCCTCGCCGAAATGGCGGATGAACTGTTTTTTTGACGGTCACTTGTCACTCGTCACTTATGGGAGATTTTATGAAAAAGACAACACTTTACATGTCGCTTCTCATGGGTTTGGGATGCCTTTTCGGCCTCCAATCACCTGCGTTCGCCGCAAAAAAGCCCCAGTATCTGATCAAGTTCGCCACGGTAGCCCCGGAAGGCAGCACCTGGGTCAAACAGATCAGGCGTGTCGATAAAGAACTCAGGGAAAAAAGCGGGGGTCGGCTGGGACTTCGCATCTATGCGGGCGGCGTTGCCGGAGATGAGCTGGACGTGCTTAAGAAAATGCGGATCGGTCAGATTCAGTGTGCCGCTTTTTCAGGGGTTGGGTTTGGAAAAATCCTCCCAATGGTTCGGGTGCTGGATCTCCCCTACCTTTTCAGAAACGACCGGGAAGTAGACCAGGTTCATCAGGCGCTTTTCACCTTTTTCGCCGAACAATTCCAGAAAAAAGGGTTCACGCTTCTGGCCTGGGCCGAAGTGGGAAATGTCAATATTTTCTCACAGAAAGCCATCCATACCCTGGATGACCTCACGGGCCTTAAAATCTGGACCTGGGCAGGGGATCCCATTTCAAAGGAAACCTTTGTCGCCATGGGGGTCAACCCTATTCCCCTCGCCATAACGGATGTCGCCACGGCGCTGAACACGGGGATGATCGATACGGTCTATGCGCCGCCGCTGGGCGCCCTGGCCCTTCAATGGCAATCGAAACTATCCTTCATGATGGCATTGCCCCTGGTCCACTCCACGGGCGCCATCCTCATCTCCTCCAAGTATTTCAAAAAATTGCCCCCGGATTTGGCCGCCCTGCTTCAAGAAACCCTTGTAAGCGACATGGCGGATCTCACCGAAACCTTGCGCCAACAAAGTGAAGAAGCCATCCGGATCATACAAGACAGCGGCATTACCGTCATTCCAGCGCCTGACGAGGAAGCGCGCAAACCCTTTTACCACGTTCACACGGCGGTTGCCCGAAAGCTTTGCGGCGACATCTACCCCAAAGAACTGCTTTTGCGGGTTTATGAAATCCTTAAGAGACCCGAGGCAGCAGGAATGTTGAATTAGGAAATCCCCATGAAAACACTCCAGCTCATCGACCGGATCCTGGCCAGGATTGAAGGGTGGTTGATCATTGGCTTGCTCTGGGCTATGGTGGTGCTGACATTTGTTCAAGTGGGCTTTAGAAGCCTTTATACCCACGGGCATTTTCACTGGGCCAATGAAGTACTGGGACGCTTGGATTGGTCCGGTCCACTGGTCCAGCTGCTGGTCCTGTGGCTCACGTTTCTGGGGGCATCGCTCCTCACCAGAGAAAATAAACACATCAAAATCGATCTCTTCGGAACACTCCTGCCGCCCCAATGGCTTCCGGTGAGAGGGTTCGTTCTGGCGGTGGTCTCTGTTTTCATCACCGGCATCATGATCAAGGTATGCGTTGATCATGTGGCCATGGAGATGGAGTTTGGCGGCAAAAGCCTCTTTTATCTGCCCAACTGGGTGGGTCAACTGATCCTGCCGGCGGGGTTCTCTCTGCTCTTTTTCCGGTTCCTGATCCAGGCCATCCATGAAGGGACCCGGATGCTTCGAGGCTTTTTGAAATGATCCTCACCATGGCGGTCGTCCTGATTCTCTGCATCATCTTAGGTCTGCCGCTGTTTGTAGGTATCCTGGCGGCCGCCATGCTGGGGTTTTTGACCAGCGACGTCCCTTTCGGCGCCATCCCCATCGAAATCTTCAGGCTGGCCAACACGCCAATTCTACTGGCGATCCCCCTGTTTACCTTTGCCGGATACCTGTTGGCCCAAGGGGGGACATCCGCCCGCCTGGTCCGGTTTTCCAGAAGCCTTCTGGGGTGGCTGCCCGGGGGCCTGGGCGTCGTGGCCCTGGTGTCATGCGCCTTTTTCACCGCCATCACCGGCGCCACCGGCATCACCATCATTGCCCTGGGGGGACTTCTCTTTCCAGCGCTCATCTCGGAGAATTACAGCGAAGACTTCTCTCTGGGGCTCATGACCACGTCCGGAAGCCTGGGGCTCCATTTCCCCCCGAGCCTGCCCATTATCCTCTATGGCTTTGTTTCAGGCACAAGCATCGAACAGCTTTTTATGGCAGGACTGCTGCCGGGAACCCTGATGGTGGGGATTCTCTGCCTCTTTTCCGTTTACATGGGACGAAAATGGCGCCTTGCACGACCGGCTTTTTCGGGAAGAGAGTTTTGGACGGCGTTTAAAGGGGCAGTCTGGGAGTTGCCCATTCCCATCCTCATCCTGGGGGGCATCTATTCCGGCTTCTGCACCGCCACGGAAGCGGCGGCCCTTACGGTGGTTTATGTGCTGCTGATTAAAACCCTGGTGTTCCGGGAACTCAGCCTTACCCGGGATTTACCCGATATCATGAAGGAGAGTATGCAGATGGTGGGGGGCATCATGATCATTCTGGGGGCGGCCCTCGCCTTCACCAATTATCTGGTGGACGCCTTTATTCCCATGAAAATACTGGCATTCATGGAGGGCCTGGTAGAAACGAAAATCGGTTTTTTGATGGTGCTTAATATTTTTCTCATCCTGGTGGGCTGCATGATGGACATTTTCAGCGCCATTCTCGTGGTGGTTCCCCTGATTGTTCCCCTGGCCGACCGATTCGGGGTTGATCCGGTACATTTGGGCATCATCTTTCTGGCAAACCTGGCCATCGGCTATAACACCCCCCCCGTGGGGCTCAATCTTTTTATCGCAAGCTCACGATTCAATCAGCCGGTGGTCAGGCTTTACAAGGCCACCCTCCCCTTTCTCCTCCTCCTTCTGCTGACCCTGCTGTTGATTACCTATTGGCCCGGTCTCAGTCTTTTTCTGCCAAATCAATTAAAACCATAAGCTGAATAAGCAATGCCCAAACCCTTAAGCAAAAAAATGGGTGCATTTTTTAACTTTTCAGACGGTTTAACAAATGCTTATCCTGGTCCGACCCCACCACCCCTAACCTTTACAATTCCGGCAAACATCTGAGCCCCACATGCACAAGCAACCCGTTAAAATCCGCCAAATCAGACCAGAGTACCCCTTCGGATGCCGCGGAATCTTCCGCTTCAGCAGTCAAGCCGGCATAGGCAAAAATCCAAGGGGTCACGGTAATGGCATTCGTATCCTCCCGAACCCACTCGACTTGCCGCAAGAGGGCATTCACGGTTTCTTTGCCGACCTTTTTCGTCTTCGTCCATTTGCTCTGGCAAACCCATTGATCACCGCCGCCTGCCCCCAACACATCCACCTCCCGGCCTTGACCCGAACTCATCCGAACCCGATGTCGAACATAAACAAACCTGGGGAATAAAATATCGCTTTGGGAATGAAAAAAGCGCCCCGGCAAAGTTTTCTTCTGAGCCGCCCAAAGCACCTGGGCCATAAACACCTCTGCCAGGAACCCCTTGTATTCGCTAAACCGCCGCTTCTGTTTCCGATAGGTGCTGATCAGCTCATCTTCCACCTTTTGCGGGTCCTGCCCGTCCACCTCAATCCGGCCCCACACCTTTAAGAACGCGAGAAGGACGGGGTCGCTCACCTTTCGAAACCAGCCCCCCAGTTCCATATATTCCAGCAGGTCCCCACGGGACAGCCGAATCAAAACCTCCCGGATTTCCTCAATGGAAACATCCCGCCCTTCCCGCTGCTGCACCGCTTCCTGAATCCGGGCCAGGTCCAGACTGTCTCCTTCCTCAAGGGCTGACAGATAGAGGATATTCTTGGTAATACCGGATTTGTTAATCCGCTCGATCCAGCGATTTACCTGGGTACTCAGTTCCCCCCAAATAAAACCGGAGGAAAGATCCACAGCCAGGGTTCTGTTCAGTTGGTCTTCCGAATCAAGAACCGTTCCCTGTTCAGCCGCCTGTTCCACGAGAGCATTGATGTAAAAGGGATTTCCGCCGCACCGTTCGGCCACAATGGGCGCCATTTTCGCTGAAAGCGCTGCCCCGCAATAGGCCGCGGCCTTGTTGGCCAGTTCCGCACCCCAGTATTCCGTCATGGCGGAAATGGGCTTGCTCCTGAACCGACCGAACAGCGCCCCCCGACCCAGAATTTCCCTTCCCAGAATACTCATGGCGGAGCCTGTCACAAAATGAGGACAGGTGGGAGATTCCACAGCCTCCTGCATCCAGCCCACAATGTCAAAATCGTACTGGGGCAGGCGGGTGTTCTGGAATTCGTCCAGGAACATGACGATGGTGGATTCGTCCCGGTCGGAGGCGTCACGAGGAAGGATGAGGGTTTCCCGCTCCGGTATGGTGACCGCCTTTTCATCCAGAAAATCCAGCAAATTGAGTCCCAGAGCAAACCCCCGGGTGACCTGCAGCCTGGATTCAATAACATCTCTTAAGTCTTCCCGCTTTACTTCCTTTGCGTTTAGAAGGTTTGTGTCCCGCAACCGGAATGCTGCGTACCAGCGCACAAAATTCTCTGCATACTGCATGCAGAAATCCCATCGATCAAGAACCGTGTCCGGGAAACTGAAATAGACCGGCACCACGCTTTGGTCTGGATCCTCAGGATGATCCTGTTCAAAAAAGAGCCGGTTCACCACCCGTTTAAAGATCTCGGTCTTGCCCATGCGTCTTTGGCCTAAAAGGACGGTTGACATGGTTCTTCGGCGGATGGCTTTCAGTGCGGCTTCATGCAGATAATCCAGATATTCCCGACGGTCTGTATAAATCTCTTCCGGAACCAGGGGCCGGATGGCCCACGGGGATGGCTTGCAATTGTTTTTCATATTGGCGGCCTTTCAAACGTTTATACTGATTTTTGGTTACATTCTCCCCCCCCCCCCCTAATCAACCCATACACCGCCCAACATCTTTTCGTCACATCTTAAGCGACAAATCCAGCTTTTCAGGTGCAATATCATCCACCATCAAGTTTCCTTTTTCGATCTTTTGCCGATCCACCGCATCCGCCAGGGACTCGCTGTTTCCCCTGTACCGCAAGTCCAGCACCAGCAAGCCCCCGGCGCGGTTCCAGCCCTCTTTTCGGCAGGATTCCACGTTTCGAAGGGATTCCAGGAAATCCACAATCTCCTTGTACTGGCTGTAGGATGTAATGCCTGCCACATGAACCTTCAGCGGCAAACCCTTTTCCTCGAAATCCTGAAATGACGCCTTTATTTTGTCCTCCAGATAACCATTCACGGCTTTTTTGGAAACCTTCTGCAAAGCGGCTGTGGCCCCGGCCAGGGGGCTGATATGGGCCGCAACCCCCTGCTTGACCACGGAACCCAGAATGCGCCCCGACTGGCACTGAAGGATCTTCACCTGAAGGCTGGCATGAAGCGAATTGAAACCACTGTCGGGGATGGCTTCGCCGCTGTTTTGAACCGCCGCTTTCCCAAGAATGATATACGGAGCCCCAAACAGCAACCCCATGGCCTTGGCCGCATTGAGATTGCCCGCCAGAACCTGTTTGGCCTGATCCTGCTGGTTGGCCGCCGCCAACTGATTTTGATCGACAATTTCAAATCCCTTTTCACGCAGCAGGCTTATCATCTCGGTTTCCGCCAGGCGCATGTCTTTCAACTCGAAACCGCTGTAGTTTTCTTCAATCAGAACGATCAATTTGGGCTGTTCAATGGGTTTGCCGGATGAGGTTCCCGGATGCCGATTGGATGTAGGGATCACCAGTCCAGGTTTCTCGGGAGGACGAAATTCAGACGGCAAGGAAACCACGCTCAATCCTTTCCCCGGAACAAAATAAAACTCCCCGGTCAAAGAGGACGACTCCCAGGGCACCTGTTTTTTGGCGGATTCATGTAATACCTCAATACGCACCAACCTGAACAGCTTTCCGATTTCAATGCCCGGCTGATCCAGGAATTTTAAAAGCATGGCCGTATAAAGACCGTTTTTACCGGCGCCGTCCGCGGCAACGGACCCCGGCGCCGTTGAATAGGCCAGGATGGATCCCGTGGGCGCATCCATTCGCGCCAGTCCCTTTTGCGTGGACCGGTAACTCCGGGCAAAAGGGTTATTGCGGCAGGCATCCAGAACAATGATGTTAAGACGATTCCCGGCGGTTTCCATTTTTCGCAGAACCGACGACACCTTGAGGCACTGATCTTCCACCTCGTCTTCGCTGTCCACATGGGAGCCGATGGGCACCAGATAGTTCTCTCCGTTCACCTGAACGCCGTGCCCGGCATAATAGAACAGCCCTACCCCACCCTCCCGGTTGATGGCATCGCCGAATTTCCGAATGGCCCGCCGCATGTGGGAGCGGTCCGCGTCGGTTTCCTTGAACACCGTAAACCCGCATCCTTGAAGCTTTTTGGCGATGTCTTCGGCGTCATTCACGGGGTTGGCCAGATAGGAAGATTCGTAACCGCTGTTTCCGATGATCAGGGCGGTCCGCCTTTCCTCGACCGCAAAGGAAGTCCGCGGAAGCAAAATCATCCACAAAGAAGCCATAAGACACCAACCCACGGCCAATTGCACTTTTCTAAAAAGGTTTGAATGGTCCATGTTTGCCCTTTCTTTTGGGTTGATCGGGTTTGAGATTATTGGAAGAGTGCCGCTTGATTCAGGGCTTCGGTTTGCAACCCGGAGAAAAGTATAGTGACTTTTCGTCCGGCATGTCAAGGAAATGATGGAACGAAGGTAGTGAGAAAAATATCGCCAAAGGATGTCCAAAAGCTGGGATTGCCCCCACCTGAACAACGCCATCTCAGGCAAAATAAATCAGAGATTCAAATGAGGCCTCACATCCACGGCCCGCATGCCCGCGCTTCGGGCCGCCCGCAACCCCAGATCGCCATCCTCAAACACTTCGCAAAGCCTTGGCGCCACATCCATGCGTTTGGCGGCCTCAACAAACATGTGGGGTTCGGGTTTGGGCTTTAACCCATCGTCCGCGGTAATCACCGCCTTGAAGAAATCCGCCATACCAATGGCTTTCAGGGTCCGAAGCACATTCTTTCGCGTCCCCCCCGAAACCACGGCCATGGGCAATTTGTTTTGATAGTCAATGGCTATCCTGGCCACCGGCACAATGGGCTTTGAAAATTTCAACCTTTCATGGCTGATTTTATTCTTGGCTTCCGCCACTTCTTTCGGGTCAAGCGCCGTACCGTAGGTCAGGTTAAACCGGATCACGATTTCTTCCGCCGGCATTCCCCTGAGCGGCTCCAGGAATTCAACCGGGCAATGGCCGCCGTAGCTTTTGAGGGTCTCCTGCCATGCCTCCGTATGGATGCGCATGGTATCCGCCAGGGTTCCGTCACAATCAAAAATCAGGCCTTCAATGCCTGGAAAAACGTCGATCATATTACCTCCGGTTTCTTTATTCCATGGAATCTCTAAGCTTCAGCCAGACTGTCACCCAAACCCACTGATATCGTTTCGCAAATTCCAACGATGTGCGCCCAGGAATCAAAGGGGGGGTGTATCCCTTTGTATTGCCTCAACGCAATTTGATCGAGGTCGCCCGGCGCCGGTTCCGCCAGTTGACGAACCAGCTGAACAATAGGTGATGCCTTTTCACCCCTTATGAGATCTGAATAATAGGCATTAAAATCACTGAGCGCATGGATGGCGGTTTCCACTCCCATATGCTCGGCCAGGGCCGCGAAATCAATATAGTCTCGCGTTGCATTACGAGAAATGATCATCCAAGCCTTGGTCCTCAGCATTTCGGAAAGGGTAGGCAACTTAATGAATTTGCCCCCCCCAATGGCAACCTGCGCTGTTTCCAGCGGACGGCGCCGCATCAACTGGCGAATTCCGGTTTCAACCCCCTGGAAATTCCCCAGAATCAGCTTCGGTGGATAAATACGGGCTGTTTCCCAATCGTCTCTGCCTTCCAGAAAATCAAGAACCGCCTCATACTTTTCCCTGAGATCTTCAAGGATATGATCCGCATCGAATGAGTACCGATGTTTGAGATGAATGGCGGCAGCGCTCCCACCAATTAAGACAGCGCCCGGAAGAAGCCCTTGAATATTGGCAGCTGCCTCCAACAGTTTTTGCCACTGCTGCCAGTAGCCATCATCTTTATTTTTCATCGATTTTCTCCAGAAACATCCTGAAAAACTTTGGCCAAGCATAGGTCTGTGAGTGGGGAATGGCCCTTCTCACGGCATCGGCGGCCTTTGGGTTCTTTTTCACTTCCCGGATGAGCTCGCAAATATCCGCTTCGGAACCCCTTTCCCATATGGAATGGATCACCGCCACACCCCATTCGTTATCCTTTACATTGATATGTCGATGTTCCATCAACAAATGGGCCCTCTTTTTAACATTTTCGCAATTACCTTAACCCGTGTTATTTTCGGAAATAACAAAGCATGAAAATGCTACCGGTATGAGATGAAAGAGTCAAGAAAATCAAATGGAATGCGGCCACAATCTAAACAATTCAGCCATGAGAATGTCGTCTCTTTTGAGGATGTGATTCCCAAACCTGGAACGGCAGGCATTTTCTTGACTTTGGATCTTGCATTAGGGTACCGTGTTGGCTCCAATATGCGATCCTGGGGGGGGCAATATGACAACTTTGACACAAAAAAAAATTTCCATCAGCTTGGAACAGAAGCAATTCCTTGAGAATTACAGACAGTGGGGCTTTGCGGATCAGAGCAGTATCGTACGTGAGGCCCTCGCCCGCTATATCAGGGAACTGAAAACAATTCAGCGAAAAACACAAATGGCAAAAAAAGCGAAAGAACTCGCTTCTGATTATGCAACAGATAAAGCATTAGCGGGATTTCCTGATTTAGATAGCGAGGGTTTCCTGTGAGACAGGGCGAAATATGGGAAATCAACCTAAGCCCGACCGTCGGGGCCGAAATCAAGAAGAAACAGCCCGCAGTAATTGTAAACGACGATGTTATCGGAATCCTACCGCTCAAAGTCATTGTCCCCATAACGGAATGGAAGGATCGATTTCAGGGGGCCATATGGCTGGTACGAATAGAACCGGACAACGAAAATAAACTTATGAAGTCATCTGCCATTGACGCCTTTCAAATCAGGTCCGTATCTACAAAACGCTTTTTGAGGAAGACCGGATCTGTGTCGTCAAGCGTATTAGGTGAGATAAAAACAGCCATCAAAGCCGTAATAGATGCGGACTAACGAATATTTATTCATCCTAACGAGGTCTGAATTTAAAAGATTATTCAGCATCTGAGGAAAAGCCGTGACAAAAAGGCAGAGAGATTCCCAATGGGCCATCCGGCCCCTGGTGCCGGAAGCGGTATACACAGACCGGGAGGAATACCTGGATTATCTCTACCGGGCCGCCCTGGAAACCATCACCCGACGAAGCATGTCCACGGTTTTGTTAGGACAGCGTCGCATGGGCAAGACCGAGATCTTCAAACGGGTGGTCAACCGGTTGTTTTTTGAGCAGGAAAATCCCGCGGATTTGGATCACAGCGTAGTACCGGTCTATTTCAGCTTTCCGGATACAGTGGTGGATCGGTGGGATTTCAGTCTTCGATATGTGGAGAACTTTATTCGATGGTATGTGGCCTTTCGGGTGGGTGAGCCTGGCCTCATTTCGGAACGGAAGACCCTGTTTGAAGACCTGAAGGAAATCGCATTAAACCGGATAGAGATGACAGACGGTCTTAAAGGCGCATTCAACCTTCATGATGGTATCCGAAGAAAAGTTGTGGTCATTCCGGAAGAACAGGCAGTAATGTTGCCCAGAGGCGTTTCCGACTGGGACGAAACCAGCATTGTCATGTTCCTGGACGAATTTCAAAATACACGTTTGCCCCAATACAGCTTTGATATCGTCGGCTGGATGCAGCAGGCTGTGGAATCCCCCACCTGCCCGCATTTTGTGACCGGATCGGCAATGAGCATCCTGGCCCGGGAGATTCTGGGCAGGGGCGCCTTGTTCGGGCGCTTCGAAAGCCATCCCATCGAGGCCATGACGGCTTACTGGGGCACTGAACTGGCCTTAAAATCGGCAGCATATCGGGGAGCCATTATCCCGGAAGAGATGGCTTCGGTGGTCGCGGAACGCTGTGGTGGAAACCCTTTCTATATAAGCGCTATACTGAATCAAGCGGCCAAACAGCAAAAACCGATCCATTCCGAAAAGGATCTGAATAATTTTCTGGCAGTGGACCTCTCCTCCGGGTTTATCTGGGGGGAATTGAGCGATCAGGTAAATCGGTGGATAGAGCGGATCAACAGTTCCGGCATTACCAAGGCCGTTCTCTACCTTTCCGCTTTGGAAGAAGGAAACCGTCTGGATCTGACACGCATTCAGCAGGAGGTACAAAAGCGGGAGGGTGTGGATGTCCCCATGGAAGAAATTCGGGATGTCCTGATCAAGCTTTCCCGTGGGGACCTGCTGGAATACATGGAGTTTGGAGGTTGGTTCCGCAAAGTTCGCGACCCTATTCTGTTGGAATTCTTGAAAGTATGGGGCCGAATCGAGGTAGATGCAAAGGACGCGGCTACTGTTCAAAATGAACTGATTACCCGCTACCGGAAGCAGAAGCGCCGGTTCAGCGAATACAAGGGATATCTGGCGGAAGTCTTCATGGCCCAGGTCCTGTGGGCAGCCCAGGACAAGACCCTTCCGGGGCATTTTTTTCATTCACCCGAGAATGTGTCTTTTCCCCGGTTCATCTTTGTACGCCACCGCATGACACTCGGTTCCGGAAAAGGTCGGGAGATCGATGTGGTGGGGGCCGGCGGCGGGTACAACTGGGTTTGTCAAAGCAAATGGGTCAAGGGAAAGAAAGTGGGGCCTTCGGCCGTAAAAGAATTGATGGCGCAAAGGGAAGTGGTACGCAAAGATCTGGATGCCATCACCATGACCGCCTGGCTGTTCGCCTGTGAAGGATTGACGCCCGAAGCGGAGAAACTGGCTGAGGATGAAGGTGTTCTCTGGTCGAACGTTCATGATTTCAATGAGTTGCTGGCGCACGTGGGGTTGAGGAAGTTGCCGGATTTATGATTAATGGATTTTACGGGAATTTTTTACTATGAAATTCAGTTTAATAAAACGACGCCTTTTATTCCTGACGTTAATGAGCTTTTACGCTTCCTGTGGCAGAGAAGACATTTTCGAGGACCAAAGGGACCTGATCGCTTTGACGAGCCATGAAGCGTACGAATATGACAACCATGAAGGAGAAAAAAATGGATAAGGCCCAACTTGAAAAAATCATTCAGAAACGACTCGCACTCCCAGATCATGAGTTTAAGCGCATTAGCGACAATGAAAAGTACCAGCGCCTTTTTGCCAACGCCCTGAAAGCGTCCCGCTATCGACTGGTCGCCACCGTCGTGGAATCCAAGGGGTGTCACTCCCGGCATGTGGTGGGACAACGTCTGATATTTGATTCCTCGGGCAATCTTCTGACCGAGTACGCCCCAAAACGGATATGCGCATTTCTTCTGCCCAATCTGGTGGTGTTGATCAATGCCTTTTTCGAAAATCTCATGAACGGCAGAGACCCCAACGAAATCATGTTCAACCGCACCGGCTGTTTCGACGTGGGCCCGGCCTGCGGCGGATGGGGGCATGTGGTAGTGGAAATGAAGGCCGAACTTCAGGATTAGAAAGGTTTATGGGGTCCAATTAGCAATAATCCCTGTTGACAGTCAAAAACGAGTATGCTATCAAGCGAGATTGAGTGGTCGATATCGCTTGTTTCCTTAACACTTTACCCTCTACCTGGAGTGTTTTTTTGTTCTCTAAAAAGTTCACGGTATTGCTGGTTCCGGAAGGTTCCAGCAGGGTTAAACAATTCAAGCTCCCGAAAATACTCCCTATTTTTGCCATTCTTCTCTTGGCTGGCGTATTCTTTTTCGGTCTCGGGATCATGAAGGACTACCTGTCCCTTAAAGCAAAAGTGCCTCATATGGCCATGCTGGAAGCGAAAAACGCGCTTCAGCAAAAACAGCTCATCCTGATGGCGAATCGTATTGATGCCGTCACCCGAGACATAGGCGAACTGAAAAAGCAGGAAAAAAATCTAAAAGCGCTTGCAGACCAGGTGGGCGCGGAAGATGCGGGAAAATTCAGGGGCATGGGCGGTTCGGACGCCATTCTGCTCAATCCCAAGGAAAACCTTCGTAAAGCCGACCGCAAGCTGGTTCGCAACATGCACCAATCCTTGGATAATCTTGAAAGTGAAATAGACTTAAGCCGGCAAAACAATGAAAGCTTAGCAAAATTTCTGGACGATCAGAAAATGCTTCTGGCCTCAACGCCTTCCATCTGGCCCACCAAGGGATGGTTGAGTTCGCGTTTTGGTTACCGCTCCTCCCCTTTCACCCAAAAGAAAGAGTTTCACAAGGGAATTGATATCTCCACGAGGAAGGGCGCCCCAATTCTTTCACCGGCAAACGGACTGGTCATTTTCGCCGGCTGGAAAAACGGATACGGCAGGGTCATCGTCATGAAACATGGTAACGGTCTCAAAACAAAATATGCGCATCTTAGTAAGTTCCTGGTCAAAAAGAGTCAATATGTCAAAAAAGGCGAAACCATCGGTCTGGTCGGCAATTCCGGCAGAACCACCGGTTCCCACCTTCACTATGAAGTTCACCTGAACAACGTCCCCGTAAATCCGCTTCGCTATATTTTTAATTGATTTCAAAAATTTCACCTCTTTTTCCGCCTTCCCATGTCAGAAATCGAAGATCGGTACATAAGCCCTTGATTTTTAGACCGCAAAGTTTTTTAATGCGCCCTGACAACAGTATTGCCTGACAACTCTCGTATTGGTAAATAAAATCATGTTTGGAAAAGTATTAAAAGGAATTTTCGGCAGCAAGAACGAACGCACCCTCAAACAGATGGCCCCCTTGGTGGAGCGCATTAATCAGCTAGAACCCGATTTCAAAGGCCTCTCGGATGATGCCCTGCTTTCTAAAACAGCTGAATTCAGAGAGCGACTTTTAAAGGGAGAAACCCTGGACGACATCCTCCCGGAAGCCTTTGCCGCCGTGAGGGAGACCTCGGTGCGAACCCTGGGCATGCGACATTTTGACGTACAGCTCATCGGCGGGATCGTACTCCACCAGGGAAAGATCGCCGAGATGAAAACCGGCGAGGGAAAAACTTTAGCCGCCACGCTACCACTCTACCTCAATGCGCTGGAAGGTCGGGGAGTCCACCTGATAACGGTCAATGACTACCTGGCCAAAAGGGACTCCGAGTGGATGAGCGCCATATATCATGCCCTGGGACTGAGTGTGGGGGTGATCGTACACGGCATTGACGACGCCGAACGGAAGGCGGCTTATGCCTGCGACATCACCTATGGCACCAATAATGAGTTCGGTTTTGATTACCTTCGCGACAACATGAAATTTGAGGTGAAGGACTTTGTTCAGAGAGAATTCCGTTATGCCATCGTGGATGAAGTGGACAGCATCCTCATCGATGAAGCGAGAACGCCGCTGATCATCAGCGGTCCCATAGAACATAGTGAAAACAAGATATTTGAAGAGGTCAAACCCCTTGTCATGCGTCTTAGACAGAAACAGGGGGCCATTGTCCAATCTCTGCTAAAAGACGTGCGCGGGCTCCTGGATAGCCATCAGGTGGATGACAACACCATTGAAACCCTGCTCAAAATCAAGAGAGCAGACCCCAAGAACCCGGTTTACCTGGATATGGTAGCTCAAAACCAGGCGTTAAAAAAGCAGATCGACAAAACGGAAAGCATGTTGCGCAGTCAGAAAATTTTACCCGATCTGGACCAGGATCTTTACTGCACCATTGACGAAATGAGCAACGCCGTGGAACTCACTGAAAAGGGGATCGATCTCCTTTCGAAAAACGGCTCGGATGATTTCACCCTTCCCGACCTGGACGACGAAAGCCACACCATTCGCCAGAACGAAAACCTCACCGATGCGGAAAAAGACGTCCGACTCAGGGAAATTGAAGAGCGATACATGCGGACGTCCGAACTCATCCATGCCATCCAGCAACTGGTGAAAGCCTTCTGGCTCTTTGAAAAAGATGTCCACTACGTCATCAAAGACAACGAAATCATGATCGTGGATGAATTCACGGGCCGAATGATGCCGGGACGTCGGTGGAGCGATGGTCTGCATCAGGCGGTGGAAGCCAAGGAAGGGGTAAAGGTTGCGGGAGAAAACCAGACCCTGGCCACGGTGACCTTTCAAAATTACTTCCGCATGTACGACAAGCTCGCCGGCATGACCGGTACAGCCGACACGGAAGCGGCCGAATTCAATAATATCTATAAGCTGGACGTTGTCGTCATTCCCACCAACAAGAAAATGGCGCGTATCAATTACCCGGATGTCATCTACAAGACCGAACGGGAAAAATTCATAGCCGCCGTGGATGAAATCAAGGCACTTTACGAAAAGGGCCAGCCGGTTCTCGTGGGCACCATCTCCATCGAAAAATCCGAGATGTTGAGCAAAATGCTCAAGCGAGCCGGCGTTCCCCACTCCGTTCTCAATGCCAAACATCACCAGAAAGAGGCGGAGATCATTGCCAATGCCGGGCAGGCAAAAACCGTAACCATTTCGACCAATATGGCTGGCAGGGGCACGGATATTGTGTTGGGAGAAGGGGTCAGGGAATTGGACGGGCTGCACATCCTAGGCACCGAACGACACGAAAGCCGGCGGGTGGACAACCAGTTGCGCGGCCGCTCCGGTCGGCAGGGCGACCCCGGCACCTCCCGCTTCTACCTCTCCCTGGAAGATGACCTGTTGCGGATCTTCGGTTCAGACCGCATCTCCTCCATCATGGAACGATTGGGGATGGAAGAAGGGGAACCCATTGAACACAGCCTGATTTCCCGAGGCATTGAAAATGCGCAGAAAAAGGTTGAAGCCCGCAACTTCGACATGCGAAAGCATCTCCTGGACTATGATGACGTAATGAACAAACACCGGGAAATCATCTATTCCCTGAGAAAAGATATCCTTCAAGGGCAAAACCTCCGGGAAATGATCGAGGAAATGATCGATCAGAAAACAGAAACCCTGGTTGAACAGTGGATCGACCCGAAGGCGCACCCCGAAGACTGGAACCTGAAAGAATTAAACGCCGGCATTTCCTGGCTGTTCGGTTTTCCCGCCAATATCGGGCCTGAAACAATGGGAGAAGAGGCCTTTGATACCCTGAAAAGGGAAACCCTTCCGGACCTGATCAAAGAACGCGCACTCGCGGAATACGGGGAACGGGAAAAGCTGTTTGGAAAAGAAGACCTGGAACGTTTGGCGCGTTATTTCATTCTTCAGATCATTGACGATAAATGGGTAAGCCATCTGCAAGCCATGGACCACATGAAGGAAGGGGTCGGACTGCGCGGGTATGGACAGCTTGACCCACTGAAAGAGTATCAGAAAGAAGGGTTTGCCATGTTTGGCGAACTCATGGACCAAATCCGGGAAGAAATCCTTCGAACCCTTTTCCGCATACAGATCGTGCGCCGGGAACCGGAGATCATGCCCAAGAAGAAAAGGACTTTGAACCTAAACCGTGGGGATGGCGATGAGGGCGGCGTTACGGTCCGGCGAAAGGAAGAAAAAGTTGGCAGGAATGCACCATGCCCTTGCGGCAGCGGGAAAAAATACAAAAAGTGCTGTGGGGCCGGCAAATAGGCCCGAGGAATAAAATGAGCGAACTGATGGAACAAAAAGAGATACCGATGGTACAGGGGTTCACCGCGGCAGCGGTAGCATCGGGGCTGAAAAAAGGCCATGGACTCGATCTGGCATTGATTGTGTCGGAGAGGGCCGCAACGGCAGCCGGGGTCTTTACCGCCAACAAGGTCAAAGCAGCTCCCATTATGCTCAGCCGGAAAAACATTGAAAATGGAACGGCGATGGCCATTATCGCCAATGCGGGAAACGCCAATGCCTGCACAGGCGCGCATGGACTTGCGGATGCCGAGCGAACAGCGGATCTTGTGGGACAATACTTGGGTATTCCACCGGACAACGTCCTGGTGGCTTCCACGGGGGTGATCGGTCAAAAGCTAAACATGGACAAAATTTCAAACGCGATTCCCAAATTGAAGGAAGCCTTGACGCCTGAAGGCATTCCCATGGCGGCCCGGGCCATCATGACCACGGACTCCTTCCCCAAAACCAGCCGCTTTGACGGTCGGGCCGGCAACCACCCCTACCGCATTGTGGGATTTGCCAAAGGCGCCGGCATGATCATGCCGAACATGGCCACCATGTTGTGTTTTATTCTAACCGATATTCAAACAGCGCCCGACGATCTGCAAAAAGCCCTTCAAGCTTCCGTGGAAAAGACCTTTAATCGGATTACGGTGGACGGAGATACCAGCACCAACGATATGGTTTTGATATTGGCCAACGGAATGGCCGGTAACACAACCCTGTCCGAAAAGGATCACGCGCAATTCAAGGAGGGCTTGACCGGCGTCATGGAAAAATTGGCGCGAATGATCGTGAAAGACGGAGAGGGCGCCACTAAACTGGTGGACATTGAAATAAGGAACGCCTTTTCCGCCAAGGACGCCCTGAAAGCGGCCCGGACCGTGGCCAACTCCAGCCTTGTTAAAACCGCCTTTTACGGCCAGGACCCCAATTGGGGAAGGATTATGGCAGCCCTTGGACGGGCGGATATCGAAATGGATGAAACGTGCGTTGATATCCGGATCAACGATATCCTGATTGTCTCAAGCGGGCTCGGAAACGGCGTAGAGGTTGAAAAACAGGCAGCTGAGATAATGACCCGAAAGGAATTCACCCTCAGCATTGACCTTCATCAGGGCGCCCACTTTGAACATGTGGTCACCAGCGACCTCACCCACGAATACATCAGCATCAATGCGAATTATCGAACGTGATTTAAAGATAAGGAGGATGTCATGCATGCAGTGATCATGTGCGGGGGTTCCGGAACACGTTTCTGGCCGGCAAGTCGAAGGCAACAGCCAAAGCAATTTTTAAACATTACGGGCAAGGGCCCCATGGTGGTGGATACCTGCAACCGGCTCTCCTCTTTAATTGATGACGACAAGGTCATTCTGGTCATGGGAAAAGAACACAAGGAAGAAGCCGCAGCGCTTTTTGAGGGCCGAGGCGTTCATATGCTGGCGGAACCCGTGGGCCGAAACACGGCCCCCTGCATGGGTCTGGGCGCTCTCTACGCCCGACATCTGAGAAACGAGGAACCGGTGGCATTCCTGCCGGCGGATCACTTCATCAGCAACCCCAAAGCCTTTCTGGCGGATCTCAAGACAGCTGGAGAACTTGCAACGGCAGGGGGTATCGTGACGCTGGGAATCGTACCCACGCGGCCTGAAACCGGTTACGGATACATCCGGAAGACCCCGGACACAACCGGTTCAGGAATCATAAATACCTACCGAGTTTCAGCTTTCGTTGAAAAGCCCGACCTTGAAAAAGCCCACGCTTATCTTAAAAGCGGCGACTATTACTGGAACGCCGGCATTTTCGTGGCCACACCCGAGACCATCCTGAAAGAAATTGAAAAACAATTGCCGGACCTGCACAAAGGCCTTGAGCGGATTGGGGCAGCCCTGGGTACGGATCGCTTTGAGGGGGAATTCAAGGCAGCCTATGAAAACCTGAAAAGCATCTCCTTTGATTACGGAATCATGGAAAACACCCGACAACCGGTGTTCGTCATTCCCTCGGAATGCGGCTGGAGCGATGTGGGGTCATGGGAATCCCTTTATGAATTGAGAGCGGACGAGTGCGACGGCAACCGGAATCTGGCCGAAGGAGAAACCCTCCTCATTGACTGCGAAAAAAGTTTCGTCAGAAGCGCCGGAAACCGGTTGGTGACATGCCTGGGACTCACGGACTGCCTGGTGGTAGATACCGGGGACACAGTGCTGGTAGCCAACCTCAATCAATCCCAGGATATTCGGAAAATCGTGGACAAGCTGAAAGAAATGGGAAAGGATACACTGTTGTGATTCCGCACATTTTCAGGGAATACGATATCCGGGGCGTTTTTCCCGAAGAATTGAACGAAAAGGATATTTATCGTCTGGGACTGGCCCTCGGAACTTATTTTCAGGAAAAGAACGCCCGGCGGATATCGCTGGGTCGGGATTGCAGGCTCAGCTCTCCGGATCTGATCACATGGCTTTCACGAGGTCTTCTGGAATCGGGCATGGCCATTGTAGACGTGGGCATGGTCCCCACCCCAATGCTCTATTTTTCCCTGCATCATCTCCATGTGGATGGCGGCATACAGATCACCGGCAGCCACAACCCGCCGGAATTCAATGGCTTTAAAATCTGTCTGGGACATCAATCCGTTTATGGGGAAGAAATCCAGAAAATCAGAAAAATCGCTGAATTAGACGACTTTATAACCGCAAAGGGCAAGCTTCTTAAAACCTCGGTGGACGCATCCTATATCCAATATATGGCCGGAAACATTCAACCGGGACCCGTAATACGAAGTGTCGTGGTGGACGGCGGAAACGGCGTTGCCGGACCCTCGGCAGTTGAAATCTACCGCCGTCTGGGCTTTGAGGTCCATCCCCTTTTCTGTGAACCGGACGGCCGATTTCCAAACCACCATCCCGATCCCACCCTACCGGAAAATCTGCAATGGCTCATCAAAAGGGTTCGCAAAAAAACAGCAGATCTCGGCATCGCCTTTGATGGAGACGGAGACAGAATCGGAGTGGTGGACCGGGAGGGACACATTATTGCCGCGGACCATTTGATGATGATCTTCTCCCGGGACCTGTTGACGCGGCATGCCGGCGCCAAGATCATCGGAGACGTGAAATGCTCCCAGGCGTTATTTGACGACATCAAGACCCACGGGGGAAATCCCATCATGTGGAAATCCGGGCACTCCCTCACCAAGAGCAAGATGCAGGAAGAAAAAGCCCTCCTGGCGGGCGAATTGAGCGGGCATATTTTCTTTGGAGAACGATATTTCGGCTATGATGACGCCATCTACGCCGGAGCAAGACTGCTGGAAATCCTTTCAAAGACGAATGAGGGATTGGGGGCGCTTCTGAAGGGTCTTCCGAGTTTGGTAAACACCCCTGAAATCCGCATGGAATGCCCTGACCACAAAAAATTCGGCATCGTAACCGCCGTTGCCGACCAATTCAGAAGAGACCATAAGGTCATCGACCTGGACGGCGCCAGGGTCCTCCTGGACGGCGGCTGGGGACTCATCAGGGCTTCCAATACCCAGCCGGCACTGGTTCTCCGTTTTGAAGCCGAAAGTGAAAAACGCTTGAAAAAGATAGAACGGCTGTTTATGGAGAAAGTACGAAAGCTATACTGAAAAACCTTATCAACTCTTTGAGAGAAAAAGAACATGCCGGAAAACAGCAATGCACTGGAACAACTTAAAGCCTTTCTAAACCGTCTGTTTCAGTTTGAAAGCCAGGACCTTGATTTTGGTATTTATAAAATTCTTCACTACAAACGCAGGGAAATCAAACGTTTTATCGACGAATTACTGGTTGACAGGGTGGCCGGACAGCTTATCTCCCTGGAAAATTCGACGGTTCTTGATCTTGAAAATGAGCTGGCCGAGTTGGAAGAAATTCAGCATATCAAAAAATGGCTTGAAGCTAAGGCAAGTCATCAAACAAACCGATTAGAGATGTATGAAGAGGATTTCAAAGAGGACATCCTGAAATACAAAAAGCTGAAATTTCAAATTGATTCGGCCCGGGCCGAGAGAAACACGGAAGAAATCATCTACAACCACTTAACGCTTTTCTTTTCCCGCTATTACGACAAAGGCGATTTTATCAGCAAACGCCGGTTCGGTAAAAATGAAAAATACATGGTGCCCTACAATGGGGAAGAAGTTCATTTTTATTGGGCTAATCATGACCAGTATTACATCAAATCATCCGAAACATTTCGAAAATATGCCTTTAAAGCACCAGGGCTCATAAACAATTTTGTCGTTTCATTCAAGCTTACAGATGCATCCACGGAACAAGGAAACGTCAAAGGCGCTAACAACAGATATTTTGTTTTGTCGGAAAAGGCGCCTGAACTGAACGACAGCGAACTGAATGTATTTTTTGAATACCGCCCACTCAATGAAAAAGAAAAAAAAGAAATCGGCCCACAAAAGAAACAGGACAAACTCAATGAGAAGGCTGCGGGAGTTCTTGAATCAAAACTAAGAAAAGAGCCTGCAACAGCCGCCCTTTGGGTCGCGGAAAATGAACAAACGCTACTCTTAAAAAAACTCCATCACTACACTCGAAAAAACAACTACGATTTTTTTATCCATAAAAATCTCAAGGGCTTTCTACAACGTGAACTTGACTATTACATCAAAAGCGAACTGGTCAATGTAAATGATCTCTATGTTCTGGAAACGGAAGAGCATTTTGAAAATGTTCGCCGCAATTTCAAAACCATCAAGGTATTCAAAAACATTGCCGATACCATCATCGATTTCCTATCCCAGATTGAAGAATTTCAGAAAAAACTGTGGGAGAAGAAAAAATTTGTGCTGAATACGGAATGGGTCATTACCATCGACAAACTGGTGGGATGGCTGGGAGAAACCTCAGCCCAACCTTTTCTGGAAGAAACGCTGAAAAACGAAAAGCAGCAACAAGAATGGGCAGACCTTTTCGGAGAAGAAAACATCCCCTCCGATGAAAAGGTTTCAAGCTTAAAACAGGATCTCTATGCCTGGAAGAAATTGCCTATTGATACGGTTCATTTCGATGAGGATTTTAAATGGCGACTCCTAAACGCGCTATCCGAAGAAATCGATCTGGAAGAAAACACAGATGGCCTGGTCATTCACTCGGATAATTTTCATGGTCTGATGATACTTCAAGAAAAATTTAATGCTTCAGCTCAAACTGTTTATGTCGACCCACCTTATAATACTGATGCATCCTCGATACTGTATAAAAATGATTATAAAGATTCCTGTTTTTTTTGCCTTATGGCCGAGCGTACCAAAATCGCACATTCACTAATGAAAGAAAGCGGGATTATTTGTGTCGCAATTGATGATGAAGAAGTTTCAGGCCTCAGGTCAATTCTATCTGGATTATTCAATAAACAAGTGGGGATTGCAGTTGTTCGCTCAAATCCCGCGGGCAGGAAAACAAAAGGAAAATTTGCACCAGCACATGAATATGCCTTATTTTTCGGAAAATCAAACCACTCAGTCCCTTCGTCACTGGAAATAACAGAAAAGAGATTAGGGCGTTATCCAAAAAAGGATGACAAAGGACATTATGCATGGGCTAATTTTATTCGATCTGGAAGTAACGACAAAAGGGAGGATCGCCCGAAACTGTTTTACCCAATATTCGTTGATGAGAAGAATTCCATTAGAATTCCACGCATGGAGTGGGACGATAAAGATGGCGAATACAAACTACTGGAATCTCCCTCACATAATGAGCTAATTGTGCTTCCAATGGTCAAAAATGGAAGTACCGCAATTGAGAAAAATTGGCAAAGAGGACATAAACGGGTACCACATGAATTAGACGATTTTCGCGTAAGACGTTCAGTGAACGGCGAAATAAATATAGACTTCAAAACACGCATGGATGAAAATTCGCTCCCTATAACATGGTGGGATAAAAAAGGATACGCGTCAGCCAATTAGAGAGGTTTGCGCTGTACCGTTTTTGTGCCGTACCGGGGGTGTTCTGGGCCCCAAAAAAACGCGGGCGCGAGGTCTGAGAGGGCGACATGGCAGCAGAATATTATGGTTTCCAAAGACATACCCCAAAAACCCGATAATTGGACATGCTAATCCCTTTAACTTTAAATTAAATCATTTATTTATAACTATTTTAAATAAATTGGATTAGGCGGCTCTGGCTATTGGCCGTACAAGGGAGCGCATTTGCTCAATACGGCCAGCCCTTACATGACCAAGGGCCATTGCCATCATTACGGCGGTGGCCAAGCAAACTCTTGTTTGCATTTTGGCTTGGCCGCGTATGTAATGTTTCTCAAAACCAAAATCATTATCGATCCGACTGTTGATTCTCTCCAAAGAAGAACGCCGATTATACGCTCGGTCCCAACCCTGCGTACCATAGGGAATGGGTGTGAAGATTCGCCGATCTTCCTCAGTGATATTTATTCTGACAATTCGCCCATAATCTCCGGGATTAACTTGCCCCGCAGATGAACACTCTCCACATCCTTCACAGGAAAAGCCGTTTGCAGCTGCGGGACAACGATATTTCAGGGTATTGCGATTTTTTTCAAAGCCACAAAAAGCCATGTCCCGCTGTTCTCCAGTAGCCGGACAAATACAATGGACTGTCCCTTTCTCAGTATACACAATGGTATCTGCCCGGTCAGGATAAAGAGGTCGTGTGATCGGTTTTGCAGGATCGTATCCCGGCTCATTCTTTTCATCTCTCCACAGTTCACGGGTATCAATGCCGGGCCGAATCCCATATTCATCCAACAGCTGAGCCTTAGTTTTGCCGGAATCCAAACCACGGTCCGCCACAAAATCATCACAGCGCTCGCCAAGCTGCGGTGTTTCCTCAAAAATTTCTTTGATCATGCTTCGCAGTTCCTTGTGTTCCGAATGCGAGGCAGGTGTTACATGAACTGCCACCGGAATTTCATATAGGGTATCAGCGATCAAATGAAGGCCATATCCAAACCAGCTTTTTACTTTTGTCCACTGCTTTCCGGTTTTACTGTCTGTCCCTTTCGTTTCATGCTTGCCCCAATCTGCATCCGTATCGGAGGTTTCACCGGTTTTCCGGCTTTCTTGTCCCGTACTATAACTGTTGATAGCCTTGCCGTCATACCCTAAATGACAACCAAAATCAGGGAGTTCTGTCATTAAGGATTCTCGAAGCCCACGCACCATGCCGCTGACCATATTACCATATTCTTCCAGTTCTATGACGCTCCTTAAAAATCTTGAGAAATTCCAACTACCTGGAACCAAAAAATATGCATTTCCGCTCTCAGACCGTATGATTTCCATTCGGCCCGTTTCCTCATTGCGTCTCAGTTCAGCTACCGGTTTTTTTTGCCTCGGCAGAATATCAAATCCGCATGCCTCTAATAACGCCGGATTCCTGGACAATTCGCGAATCAAAGATTCAATGGATGCATGCTGGAACACGACTCCCGCAATAAGCGCGTTCCACATTGCGCGTATCGGAAAATCATCTCTCCCATTGCCGCGACGCTTTTCAAGTGCCGCTACAATATTCTCATCAGGCAGATTATCGCGCACCAGATAGAAACGGTCCAAATCCGAGCGTGCTTCGACATCATTCCACGAAAAAAGAAACGGACTCACTGCTGCCAAGTTTCGGCCTCCATCAAATATTTAAAGAAACACTCTATCCTGTTATCTGATGAAGGCATTGTACAATATTTTGTATTAAAATCAAGGTATTCCGACAAGTTCTTTCGCTTGGGGTGAAAAAATGGAAAATTCCGACTCGATCTAGCTAAGTGCTTGATTTCAGGATGCCCACCCATCTTTTTTTTGGGGTAATGTTTTTTTGACACTGCCAAATCCCTCCAGGATACCAGAGACTTAAGCACAGCGCAAACCCCTCCAATTATGGCGCTGCCGAATTGAAAGAGCTTTTTGGGAACAAAGCATTCGACTTTCCAAAAGCGAGGAAACTGGTTCTTGACTGTATAAGGGCCTCCGGCGCAATTGAAACACCAGCAATAATCCTTGATTTTTTTCCTGGTTCCGGAACTACATTTGATGCGGTACTTAAACTTAACCAGGACGATCAACAGAAAAGAATATGCATCCTTATTGAACAAGACAACTATGTGTACACAGTAATCATCCCCCGCATCAAAAAAATCGCCTACACTTTCGACTGGAAAGAAGGCAAACCTAAAAACCAAAGCATGAATGGGCTCGGCATCTTTTTCAAATACCAACGCTTGGAACAATATGAAGAAGCCCTGGAAAACATTGCTTTTGATAAGGATGACGCAACCCTTCAAAAAACCCTCGCACTTGAAGACTACATACCCAAATATTTCCTGGAGTTTGAAACCCGCGACAGTCAGACCTTTGTTAACATTGAAGCCATGTTCGACCCCTGGAACTATAAGTTGAGAGTCTGGGACGGTTTCACCTACGATACTGAACAGGCAATTGATATCCTGGAAACTTTCAACTATCTGATCGGCCTTCATATGCAAAAATGCATTACCAAAGAAATCAACGACAAACGGTATCAGTTTGTTTACGGCAACGACAACGGCAACAAACATATTCTGGCAGTCTGGCGAAACATCAAAGACTGGCATCTTGAAGATTATAAAAGCGACGCTCAGGTCCTCAAGAAGGAACTGGCATCCTTCAGTTATGATCTCCTATACATAAACGGGCAGGCCCATTTTGAAGGTTACCTCCCCACGGAAGAAGTCTTTAAAAACAGGATGGTCTCCTGACAATGCGGCTCAGCAAACAACTCGTACTCTTTCGATACATCCTGAATCAATTCGGTTTTGATGATTTGGAAGACCTGCACGACGGTTTCAATACTATGAAATCCGGCTATGATGCCACCGGACGCAGCTATTATATCGGATCAATTCTCGGAAAACCAAAGGTCGTCGACGATCGGACGCTGCTCCACTATGATGAAGCCATCAAAAGCTATGAAGATCGATTGCGTCAAAACAGAAGCGAACCTTTCTTTACGTTTAAATATTTCCAATATTTTGCCCTACTTTTTACTGAATTCTACTTTGAGCAAATAACGTCAAATAAAGATTCTTTTATCCTTTCGTTGAATGCATTCAAGAATTCAGATGAGGATTTCAGCCGAATCACGGATTTTGCTGAAGATGACCTGAAAAAACTGGCCTACTGGATGGCGACAGGCAGCGGCAAAACCCTGATCATGCACTGTAATTACCGGCAGACCCGGAAATACTTCAAGGAAGCGGAAAATATCCTTCTCATAACGCCCAACGAGGGTTTGAGCCGACAGCATTATGACAGTTTCAAAAAGAGCGGAATCAATGCAAAACTTTATTCCGGCAGCGAAGAAAGTCTCAAAACCGAAAACGGTCAGGTGCTGATTCTTGAAATCACCAAGCTGGTCAAGGACAAGGAGGGAGAAGGCGTCAGTATCGACGTGGATTATTTTTCCGAATCAAAGAATCTTGTTTTCATCGATGAGGGACACAAAGGGCAACGGTCGGAAGAAAAAACATGGAAATCACTCAGAGAACATCTTACCAGAGGGAACGGATCCTTTACGTTTGAATATTCAGCGACCTTTGGTCAAATCATTACCAACCGCACAGCAGATTTGTTGAACGAATACGGCAAAACCATTATTTTCGACTATTCATACCGCTATTTCTATTCGGACGGCTATGGCAAAGATTTTGCGGTTTACAACATCGAAGCTAAAAACGACTACAGCGAAGCGCAAACCAGGCTCCTGTTGACAGCCGGTTTACTGGGATTCTACGAACAATTGTCGTTGTTTGAAAAACACCGAAACGAACTTCTGGCATACAACATTGAAAGACCCTTGTGGGTTTTCGTAGGCAGCAAGGTCATCGGCAACCGATCCTCAAGTCTTACCCAAACGGACCAACAGAACATCTCAGATGTCACACGCATTATTCGCTATTTTCAATATGCCCTATCATCGCCCGGAGATCTACAAACCGATATTGACAGTATCCTTGAAGGTAGGGCAAACCTTGTCAATGCGGATGGGGAAGATATCTTCAAAAACCGCTTTCTGTCTCTGAAGCAAATTAAACCCGAAGTTTCGGAAATTTTAACCAGGGTTTTTCATGGCGCCGGCGGTTTGGAAGCCTTTCAAATCAAACGTGCGGATGGTGAAATCGGCTTGAAAACCCATATGGGAGAGACGTATTTTGCCGTTATCAATATCGGCGATGTTTCCAAATTCATAAAAAAATTGCAGGAAGGCGGAGGCAACGGCTTACAGGTAAAGGACGATAATTTCAGCGAACCCCTTTTCCACGATATATCGAGCTCCGCTTCGACGGTCAATATTCTCATCGGCTCCAAGAAATTCATTGAAGGCTGGAACTCATGGCGAGTGTCCAGCATGGGGTTGTTGAACATGGGTTTAAAGGAAGGTCCTCAAATCATTCAACTCTTCGGCAGAGGGGTTCGATTAAAAGGAAAAGACCTGTCTCTAAAGCGGGAAAACGCTTCCGCCCCTTATTACCTGCGGACCCTCCAAAGCATTTCAATTTTCGGGCTGAATGCCTCCTATATGAATCATTTTCTGAAAAGCATCGAAAAGGAGACGCCGGACTATCGGGATTTTGATATCAAGATACACTTTAATAAAGAAGACGACTGGAATGGCAAAGTGCTGACTTTTAAAACAGCCGAAAAGCACAGATTCAAAGACACTACTTTGGATTTAAAAGTGAACGTCAATATCCTGAAACGAATCACAGTGGACCTCCGCACAAAAATAAACGTTGCAGCCTATGGTTTCAATAACCAGGCAGCGGAAGAAGGGGAACCCTATACTGATAATCTACTCTACAAATTCTTTGAATTCATCGATTTCAATGCCCTGTTTCTCGAAACCAACCGGTATAAGTTGTTGCGCGGATATTCAAACCTGATGATACGCAAAGAAAGGCTGAAAGAAATTTTAAGAAGTCCCGGCTACAGGATATTAAGCCATGAAGGTCAATTCGGTATGCTGGAGGCAGTCGCTGGAAAAGTGAGTGACATTGCCGGGAATGTGCTTAAAGATTACGTGAACAAATATTATGCGGATCAAGAAAAAGACTTCCTGACACGACATATTTCCCCTCACCTGCTCACGGCCGCCAATTATCCAGAACTTTTCCCTGAAAATCAAAGGATGGTTGTAAAAGCGCCTGTGGAATATGCCGCCGAAATGGCATTAATGCTGAAAGATATTGAAAAATTCTACCAACAGGATGTGGATGCCATTCCGACCCTTCATTTTGACCATCACCTGTATTCCCCCATCGCTGTTTGGAGAAAAGGAAAGAAATATCAATCCATTAAAACCATTCCCGTAAAGCTGAACGAAGGAGAAACAAGATTTTTGAAACACCTGAAAGCCTATCATCCTGTTTGGAAAGAAATGTTTGGAGAAAAGGAAAGAAATATCAATCCATTAAAACCATTCCCGTAAAGCTGAACGAAGGAGAAACAAGATTTTTGAAACACCTGAAAGCCTATCTGATATCCATAGCTGACCGGTTGAAAGGCAAAGAAATATTTATTTTACGAAACCTTTCACAGCGAGGCATCGGCTTTTTCGTCGAAAGCGCTTCTTTTTATCCCGATTTTATCCTCTGGGTGATCGAAGAAAAAGAACAGAACATTTATTTTCTCGATCCCAAAGGGATACGGATGCTCGGCAACTTTCAGGATAACAAAATTCATTTCTGCGCTCAAACCATTCAGGAAATTAATGAAGCCGTCAATAAACAACTCAGCAGAGAAAAGTCAGATTACAACTTATCGTTCGCGTTTTAAAAATAAGTTCTGCAAATTTTGCCGAGGAGGCAGGCAGCACTTACTTGGCGGAACAACATCTCCACGATAAAATACGATATCAGAGGCATTGGTAGTACATCCCCGGTAAGGATACAGGCCCATAAGGGGAACAGGAACGAGCGCCTTGATAGATTGATTCGAAATTGTCGTAATTCATAGCTATTATTATTTTTTAATGGATTCAAAAACAATACGATAACATGCTGGAATAACGATGGACATTCACAGCTGTTTGTATTATATTAGTTTCCCAACATTACAACCACTTGAAATAACAGGGGAACTATATGAACCGACATGTGACGCATGTGTTCATTTTCGCATCAGTGTGTTTTTTGGTTTGGTTTTGCAGTTTTTCAAAGGTGCAGGCATCACCTGTTTCAGCAGGTACTGGAAATAATATAAATGCCGGTGCATCATCAAATCAACAAACTGGTCAATCTGAAAATCAACCCAGACCTTTCGGTCAGAAGAATGATCGGCAGAAAATCCCAAAGCTTGAACGAAACAGGCTGGAAGAAGGTAAAAAATCAGCACCTGTAAGGAAACGAAAAAAAAAGAAAAAATCAAATAAAACGAAAACTGCCAAGAAAAAGCGTGAGGGAACTCTATCATCGGATGATGATGCCTCTCACATTGCAAACAAAAGGAAAAAGGTCAAAAAGATTAACGTTACAGCAGAAAGAGTTGACGATATACCCCTATTGATAAAGGCCATGGTGAAAATGGGTATACAAGAAGCTATAGACCAACACATCCCAGTTCAAAAGAACCAAAGAGATTTGAGCTGGGGATGGACGGCTGTTATATGGTTGGCATATATGTTATCGGAGGGAGACCATCGCAAAGTAGTCGTCCGGGAATATGTATCTGGAATGCGGCATACCTTAATCGAATTAACAGGATTGATAATCTCCGAAAATGATTTCACAGACGATCGTTTAGCGAATCTTGCCAGGTATTTAAGCGATAACGATATTTGGAGCAAAGTTGAAGAGAGAATAAGTGGCAATACGATTGAAGCATATGAGTTGCCGGAAGAAACTGTCAGGGTTGATGCTACGACTGTATCCGGCTACCACAAAACAGTTGAAGGTGGGATATTCCAATTTGGTGTTAGTAAAGACGACCCCAATAGACCGCAAATAAAAATCATGACGGGTTCGCTGGATCCTCTTGGGATGCCGTTAGCCACGGATGTTGTTCCAGGGCAAATGGCCGATGACAAATTGTATGCACCTATCATAAGTCGCATTCACTCTATGCTCCAGAAACAAGGTGTCCTTTATGTGGGCGATTGCAAACTGAGTTCTCTTGAAAATCGTTTACACATTAAGGAAAAAGCGGAAGGACATTACTTATGTCCATTGCCTAATACTGGGAAAACCCCAGAATATATGGAGAAATGGATAGATGAAGGAAATTTGAAAGACAAAAAGAACGAGTTGATAAAGTACATCGTCCAAGACGATAAAGGTCAAGAGGAACTGAAAGCAAAAGGGTATGAGATAGAGCGTAACCAATCTGGTGAAATAAATGGAAAAGTGCTGAAATGGAAGGAACGCGTATTGATTGTAAAATCACCAGCGTATGAAAAGCAAAAAGAACTGGGATTGGAACGACGGCTTAAAAGCGCCGAGGAAAAATTATATGCTCTGACACCACCAAGAGGCCCGGGGAAAAGGCAGATCAAAGAAAGAGAAAAATTAATAGAATCAGCAAAATCGATTTTGAAAAAACATAGGGTGAAAGATTTCCTTAAATATGAATATGTGCGGGAAGTAGAAAGTAAAACGAAATATATTGGTAAAGGTAGAGGGAGTGTCAAAAGAGAGAAAAAGGTTGAAGAAAGAATACGTTATCAAATAACAAAAGTGACACGGATTAAGGAAGCAATAGATGCGGAGAAGAAGAAGTATGGGTGGAAGGCCTATGTTACAGATGTATCAAAGGAGCGACTTGATTTTATTGATGTAGTTAGGTCTTATCGAAAACAATACCGGGTTGAACGAATATTTAACCGACTGAAAAGTAGGCTAAACATCGCTCCATTTTACGTAAAAAGGGAAGATGAACTTAGCGCGCTAACGCGCGGGCTTTCTACCTTGCGCATATTTCATTGTTTCTCGATTGCACTGAGGGCAACCGAGAATGGGCATAAAGCCTTCCACATTCCTTCCTTCATATTCTGCTTTTGCAATCTCGACGTCTATTATCGCTTCATTTACCTTCATTTCATGCCGGCAATGGGAACAACGGTAAGGATATTCCTCCGGAGGAGGGCCGAACGGGAAGTCCTCGCCTTCCACCCCCGCTGTCATTTTGTCCTGTAACCGTGCCGTACCTGTCGTTTTTGATGTTTTCATATTCGTCATATAAAACTCCATATTTTGGATGCCATATCTTCCATAGCACCATTTCATGGCCACAATAACGACACAAAAAAGGATCTTGAGAGCTGATCTCCTTATAACGTTCTCGATATCTTTTCGCTTTTACGACTTGATACGTTCCTTTAATCCCACGCCCCAAAGCCTTCATCCCTTTCCGTATTACTTCCGACCATTTCTTAAAAGTTTTCGTAGCCTGTAGCCCATAATAACGAACCCGCTGGAACCCTTTGGGCATTATGTGTTGAACCATTCGACCGATAAAAACATCCACTTCCACGGTTTCAACCTTCCTGGATTTTGTCATGTGATCATTGTACCAATAGGTAACATATTGGCCATCATAACTGATTATCCGTCTCAGAGCTATCGGAGGAGATGCAACATATTTCGCCAAATATCGCGCCAGACCCCCACATGTCTCAGGAACATTACCCTTGCTCACATTGGCTACCAAACCTTTAGGGTATTTTTTCCACAGCTCATCAATAAGTTTATCGACCGCACTGCTGTTAAAATGGGACTTGAGCATTCTGAATAGATGATACTGCCATTTCTTATGTATAATCTCATACTTGAAGAACCTTAAATCAAACCAACCGCACAGATCTTCATTTATCCCACCGCTTGTCATGATGATATGCAAATGCGGATTATAATGACCGGATCGACCATGCGTTTGAACAACGACGATCGTTCCTATTTTCAGTTTCCGCCGAAGAACCGTTCCGACAACATCCTCCAAACATTCGTACCCGCATCTCATAAAAGCCGATAACAAACGTCCATCATTTCGAGCCTTATAAAAAACGATTCTCAGTTGCTCGGGAATTGTCAAAACAATGTGACGGTAATTCATGCCCCCATGAAGCACCCTACTCACTTGACTGACAAAATCGTCAACATATTTCTTGGCGCAGGATAAACAAAAACAGCTCTTGCAACTAAAACCTATCCGGCGAACATCACCACCGCAATAAACACACCGGTGCTCGCTATATCCGGCGCTTTCCTTGCCGCAACCAAGCATTTTCTGAACCGGATCTTCATATTGCGAATTATCATACCCTGGATGATGCTCTTTGAATGATTCCCAATGATCAATAAAAATCGTCCGGAAAGTCTCCTTATCAATTTTTTGGTTTGATGGCATATGCATAATGTGCTTTTTTTGACACATTTGATGCCATCACTGCAACAACTATTTGATATGCCAAATCAAAAATGGAAATTCCTATGCTTTCAAGTTAAAGGAATAACGCATCTTCTGATGATAGGAGTCAGGGTAATTACTCTGGTTGAATTTGTTGTTCGCCGCTCATTAGCAAGAAGCGACGAAAAGCTTGTTGGATTGCACCTGGGAAATCCCAAGAAAGCTACGAACAATCCAACGTGTGAGAAGCTATTAAATGCTTTCAGCAAAATTACATTAACGATAATTGAAACAGGAGATAGTGTGATAAGACATCTAACCCCACTTTCTCAATTGCAACGTGAAATTCTAAAACACTTTGGACTTAGCACTTCTATATACGATAATTTAGAAGTTATGCAATAGTAAAATATTATCGTCATAGTCCTTACAGGTTGTCACAATTGAAATACAGATTTTACGACAATTTATATGATTGTTGGAGATATGGAACGATGGTGTTTTACGCACGATCCATTCCATTTTCTGCCCTATTGTGTTGTTCCAATATTCGACGTGTGTTGTTTTTCAGGCTTTACTAACCCATGGATGCATGTTGCTCAAAAAGACTCCTGGTAGGCTTTCCGGAAATAACTTTTCCCCCTGCCAAGAGAGGTACCCTCTACCAGATTTCGAAATTAATCGAAGTGCAAATTTAAAACGCGAACGATAAGTTACAAGGTGAATCTGAATGCATTCATTTTGTCTGTTTCAAAATTTGACGACATCAAAAAATCGTGGAGCGACGCGCGCGCTGAAAAGGAAGACTTCACCCAAAATCATGTTCTTTTTGTGGATGACGACAAAGACTATCTGAACATACTCTTTGAAAAGGTCCTGAACCGCGTGCCATAACAAAACAACTGGTTCGGGTTTTGTCCTTTTTAAGCATTTTTAAACCGCATGCCGGCCAGAATAATCCGCTTTTCCTTACCTTCTGAGCGCAGTATCCTTTTCCGGGCCGTAATATCGCAAATATCCGACATCCTTTTAAAGAATTCCAAGCTCGTTTTCCGGAGACCCTCAGCCAGGATGATTTCCCCCCCGGGTTTTAAATAGCGTTTGAACAACCCAAGAAGGGGCTCAAAATATTCTTCTTTATAGATCACTTCCGAGCCCAATATCATGTCAAATTTCCCCACAAGGCCCGGTTTTGTCCAGTCCAGCTCGGTAATATTAAGTTCCGAGGATTCGGAAGTATGGTTGACACGAGCGTTGGCCCGTGCGAAATTGAGGGCATCCTGATTATACTCGGTCATGGTGATCCGATGCCCGCAACCGGCGGCGACAACCCCCACCAGACCGATGCCGCAGCCGATTTCCAACAGATGCTTTGGGGGGTCAACGGGCATGGCCGCCATGTGATTGGCCAGAACAATGGATGCTTCCCATATTTTACTCCACAGGGGAAACTCCTTGAAGACATCATCGGGATCCAAAAAAGGATCGAGGGATTTGGGAACAAAAAATTGAAACCGGCGATCCCCAATGACAAGGGGCGAGATATCGGTTTTATATTTCTGATGGAAAGATGACATGGAAAACATGGGCTTTACTTTTCTCCTCAAAATTCACAATAAAAATTCAAAGCTGCCAGGGAGTTAAAACATGCAAGTCGTCATTTTAGGTTCGGGCACCGCCATCCCCATAAAAGATCGGGCTTCCCCTTCCGTCGCCGTGTTTGTTGACGATCGCCCCATCCTGTTGGATATGGGTCCGGGAACCCTGCGTCAGTTGGTGCGGTTGGGCATTTCGCACGAAAAAATAGGGAGCGTATTTATCACCCATTTTCATCCGGACCATACAGCGGATCTGATCCATTTTTTATTTGCGACCAAAAATCCGAACGTCTTGAAAACAAGGTCTCCCTTTACCCTATACGGCCCTACCGGGCTTCGGACATTCATCCACACCCTTCAATGCGCTTATCCTCAATGGCTGGATATCCCCTCGGAAATCATGCAGATTGAAGAACTGGAGACTGACGGCAGCAATGAACGGGATTATGGCAATTTCACTTTGAAGACCGCTCCCAGCAACCATACGCCCAACAGCCTTGCCTACCGAATCGAGAACAGGGTGGGAAAACGGGTGGTTTTCTCCGGTGATACGGGTTTCTGCGAAAGTATCATTGACCTGGCAAAGGACGTGGACCTTCTAATTCTTGAAGCGGCCTTTCCCGACGATCATCCCATGGAGGGGCATCTCACCCCTTCCCTGGCCGGTTGCATGGCCCGCCTTGCCGGAGTCAAACGTCTGGTTTTGACGCACTTTTATCCAGAATGTTTAAAAACGGACATTGCAACCCAATGCCGAAGGACCTGGAATGGAGAACTCACCCTGGGAGAAGATCTACTGCAACTCCAAATCTGATGGTGAGGTCAAACCGGTTTCTCAGTAGGTCCGATCAATAATGTATTGGATAAGCGTCAACAGGCTTGCCTTGACCGAAGAATCGGGGAACCTTTTCAGGCACATGGCTGCATCATCTACATACCCCTGTGCTTCTTCCCTGACTTTTCCCAGAACCTCGCCACGCCTCACCCAATCCAGCAACGTTTGATAGGCATCCTGATCTGCTTTGCGGTTTTTGAACAACGCCGCAAATTTCGTTTTTTCATCGGGTTCAAGTTCAGCTAGGGTGTAAATAAGGGGAAGCGTAATTTTTCCTTCCAGCAAATCTTTTCCCACCGGCTTTCCGAATATTTCTTCTGAAGAGGTATAGTCCAGAAGGTCATCCACCAACTGAAAGGCAATGCCCACGGACCGACCAAACCGGGTCAAAGCCGCTTCCGTATCGGCATCACTTCCCGAAACAATGGCCCCGCAACCGCACGCCGCTGAAATCAGAATGGCGGTTTTGGCAGCGATGATCTTCAGATAACTGTCCCGCCCGGTTTCCAGATCGTCGGTGTGAATCAATTCCAGTATTTGCCCTTCCGACATGTGCATGGTGGCATTGGTAAGCGCTGCTATGAAGGGGATACTATTGGCTGAAACCGCAATGGACAAGGCTTTGGAAAACAGAAAATCCCCCTCCAGCACTGCCGCCTGATTCCCCCATATTTGATTAGAGGAGGGCTTCCTCCTCCGGATTTCAGCATTGTCCAGGACATCGTCATGAAGAAGAGAAGAGGTGTGAATATACTCAAAGACCGTCGAAAGAGGATACAAATTCTTACCCTGATAACCGCATAATTGGCTGGAAAGGATAAAAATGAGCGGCCTGAGCCGTTTTCCCTGGCCCAGGAGGGCATATTTCCCGATTTCTTCAACCAGGGGGACACGGGACTTAAATACCTTGTCCAACTCCCGGTTAATCTTCTCAAAATGCTCTTCAAACAATGCAAGATTTGGAATTTCCGCATTCATCATTAATGTTTCAGATTTCCTTTCCTCTGTTGATCTTCCATTCCCTCTGGAACGGACCCTCTATTTGGCGCCGTCTCAGCCGGTTAACTTTTTATGATAATTCACCTTCTGAAAATTTACAACCCATTTTCCAGCATCCACAAATGGAATTTCTTCATTCCGTCAAAATCTTACCCACCAGATCATACGCATGCGCTTCGGTAATCAGCACCGGCAATATGTCGCCAACGACCCCTTCACCGTCATTGATCAAAACTTGGCCGTCCACATCAGGAGCCATTGATGCCGTTCTTCCCGCCAGCAACAGATCGGTTTCAGGACTTTCGCCTTCCACCAGGACGGGCAATACCCGGCCCACCAGTTGCCGGTGATGTTTTTTTGAAATATCGGCCTGAAGCTGCATGAGTTGCTCCCGTCGTTTAAAAGCAACTTCGCCATCCACCTGGTCAGGAAAGCGGGCAGCGGGCGTCCCCTTTTCCGGGCTGAAAACAAACACCCCCAGGTGTTCGAATTGCGCCATTTTAACGAAATCACAGAGTTCTTCAAACATCTCATCAGTCTCTCCGGGAAATCCCACCATGAGCGATGTACGAACATGGATCTTTCGCTTGCGGTTCCGGATCATGGTTACCAGATCCCAGGGCCTTTTTCCCGGATCCCGTCTCATGGCCTTGAGAAGTATTGGATCGGAATGCTGAAAAGGGAGGTCCAGATAGGGAACGATCCGTTCGGTTGCATCCATGAAATCCAGAAACACCTCCGTCAAACGACCGGGATGAAAATAAAGCAGACGAATCCAGAAAATCCCCTCAATGCGAGAAAGACCCGCCAGCAAATCCATAATACGACTTTTGCCATAGATGTCTTCCCCGTACCGGCTGGTATCCTGAGCAATCAGGTTGATTTCCTTTACGCCGGAAGCGGCCATCTCCGATGCCTCCGCGAGCAGGGCATCTATAGTGCGACTTCGAAAGGGACCTCTAAGCTTGGGAATCAAACAATAACTACACCTGTTGGCACAGCCTTCGGCAATTCTCAAGTACGCCGTGTAAAAGGGCGTGGATTGAATTCTGGGGAGATGATGATCCGCCGGAAAAACCGGACGACTGATCAACATGGGGGCGACAGATTCATTAAATCCCTCGATAACTTCCGCAATCCGATGGATTTCACCAGTGCCGAGCCAGGCATCCACCTCGGGCATTTCGTTTCTCAGTTTGTACCCGTAGCGTTGCACAAAGCAACCGGCCACCACCAGTTTTTTGAGCGTTCCCGACTCCTTAAAGCGGGCCGCATCCAGAATCGTATCAATGGCTTCCTGTACGGCTTCCTGAAGAAAACCGCAGGTGTTGATCACCACCACCCCGGCCTTTTCGATGTCGGAAACCACCTCATAACCATCGCGGTCGAGGATGCCCAGCATATGTTCCGTATCCACCAGGTTTTTGGCGCAGCCGAGGCTGATCATAAAAAGGGACTTGGTATGGGTCATGTCATCATTTCAGGGCGTATCGGTTGACGCCGGCTCCGTTTCAGGATATGAATGGATCTTTTTCATCGCATTTTGCGTCCGGGAGCGAATAATGCTTCGCCCCCGGATGGTATTTGTTGTCAATCTATCCCACTATGGATTTATGTCAAGCAAAAGCCGTAATGGGGAAAAGCCTTGACTCAAAAGTGGACGTGGCCTATAGGAATTCAACCGTGAAAAAATATGATTTTGATAGATTAGGGCGAGTTTTGCTGAACTCGCCGGAGGTGGCCGCAGCCTATGTATTTGGTTCCGCCGTTGCAGAGGCGCCGGTTGTCAATGACCTTGATATACTTGTGCTGCTCTACCCCCATATAGATCTAAATACGGCGTATTTTGAGTTGCATAACCGGATTGCTAAATCACAGAATGCGAGTGAAAATCAAATAGATATTCTGTTTTTCGATCTTGAGGAGGCAGACCCTGAAGTTCTTTATGACGCCGTGAATAAAGGGATACTGATAAAGAATGAATCTCCCGCCCTTTTGGTCGAAAAGATCGAAGACCTTACCAGGTATTTTATAGCCAATGAGTTCATGATAAGCCAGGCGGAGTTACTTGAACAGGAACGGCTGGAGGCTTTTTGTGCTGATCAATAGTCGCCGGATCAACGGATATCTGTCGGATATGCTTGCCGAGGTGGAAGACATTCAATCTGTTCTCGCAAGACAGGATGATAAAATTGTGCAAGATCATCACATCATCAAAAGTCTGAAGTTTTCAACCATCGTAATAGCAGAATCTATCGGTAATATATTGCAGCATTTACTGGCAAAAAAAGAACACGTGGCTGTTCGGGGCTTTACAGAGGCCTTTGTCAAAGCCGGAGAATATGAAATAATCTCAGAAGATTTGTTAAACCGTCTCTTACCGTTCGCAAGATTTCGAAATATGCTTGTACATCAGTACTGGCGCGTTGAAAACGGATTGTTCGTGGAAAACCTGCGCGCCGGACTCCCCGATTTTCGTCTATTTGTAAAACAGATCAGGCAGGTTGCAACTGAAACTCCCTCAAATTAAAATTTATGTCAAGTAAAAGCCGTCATCTCGACCCCCTGGAAGCCCGGACGATCCTAACCGCCAACGACAGGGCGCTTTTCGACGAAGCCGGCGCCCTTTCCCGCAAATATCATGGGAATACCCTGGACCTGTACCTTCCCGGCATGATCCGTTATGGAAAGGTGCGAGGCCGTTACCCGGCCGTATCCATCACCGGAAATCAATGTCAACTGCTGTGTGATCACTGCAAGGGGCTTCTCCTTGGGCCTATGTTAAAGGCGGAAAGTCCGGAGGACCTGCTCAGGCGATGCAGAGCATTTGCAAAAAACGGCGCCCACGGCGTGCTTCTGACCGGGGGCTCCGATCCTCACGGACAACTCCCCTGGAAACGCTATTTGCCGGTGATTGAGCAGATCAGTACGGAAACGAATCTGTTTCTGTCCGCCCACACGGGCTTTCCAGACGATCGGATGTGCCGGCAACTCAAAGCGGCGGGGATCAAACAAGGGCTCATTGACGTGATGGGAGATGATGAAACCGCCCGCTCCATCTATCACCTGAAGGGACTGGAACCGGTTTTGAAGGCCCTTTCGGGCATCAAGGAAAGCGGGCTCCAACTGGCCCCCCATATTGTCGCGGGACTTTTCCATGGGAGGATAAAAGCCGAACAAAAAGCGCTTGAAATCATCCGTTCCTACACACCCCATGTATTGGTCATTGTGGTGTTGACACCCCTCAAAGGAACGCCCATGGCCGATGCCCCCATCCCATCCCCCGTGGAAATTGCTCGCCTGATTGCGCAAGCCAGGCTGTTGATGCCGCGTATCCCCATATCCCTGGGATGCGAAAGGCCCAGAAACAGAATCGGGTGGGAGATGGAACGGCTTGCCATCCAAGCCGGCGTGAACCGAATGGCCGTATGGTCGGAGCAGGCCGTTCACGAGGCCCGCCGGCTCGGACTAACCATCCGAGTTCAGCGCACCTGCTGTTCCCTGGATTTCCAGGACGAATACGCATCCCCCCACCAGACTTTGGATTTCTGACATTTTTCTTGACAGCCGAGCGCCTGATATGGCAAGTAATAAATTTCACAAAATACTTCATAGAATCGAAAGGAATAACGGATAAACGGTCGGTGCATGATTTTTTTCCTGGTGCTCCGTCGATTATTTTTCTGGAAACCATAAGCTCAAAAGGCAGGAGACAATTGTTATGAGTGAAAAAAAACCGAGAGGCCCTGTGATGATCATTGGTGGGGGCATTGCCGGAATCCAGGCGGCCCTTTCCCTTTCCGGCGCAGGCTATGGTGTTCACCTGGTGGAGCGTGCGGCATCATTGGGCGGTATGCTGCCCAATCTTCATCGAATCTATCCCCTTTGTACGTGCTGCAAACTGGATCCCCGGATTGCCGCCTGTAGTCAAGATCCCAACATTGATATCATGATGGATACCCAACTTGTTGAGTTATCCGGAAAGCTTGGGAATTTCAAAACGACCCTGGAAACGGGGGGCAAAAAAAAGCAGTTGGACGTGGGCGCCATTATCCTGGCGACCGGCATCGAAGCATTTGACCCCACGGGGCAAGTAACCTATCCCTACGGTTTAAATCCGAACGTGGTAACCAGCGTCGAATACGAACAGCTTCAAAAACCCCTTGGTCCCAACGGCGGCATTTTAAAAAGGCCCTCCGACGGCAAAAAACCGGAGAAAATCGCCTGGCTTCAGTGTGTGGGTTCAAGGGACATCAACCAATGCGACGCCCCCTACTGCTCTTCCGTCTGCTGTATGTACGCACTTAAGGAAGCGGTAAACACCAAGGAATTTGACGAAGACATTGAAACAACCATCTTTTATATGGATATGCGAACCCACGGCAAAGGGTTTGAAGACTACTTGAACAATGCCGTCCAAAGAGATGTTCGTCTCATTCGAAGTCGGGTCCATACCGTGGACATGGATCCGGAGGGCGACAATCTCATCATCAACTTCGCGGACGAAAAGGGCGAAGGCCATAGCGAAACCTTTAATATGGTGGTCCTCTCGGTGGGTCTCAAACCCAGCAGTCAAACCGAAAGCCTGGCCAAAATGATGAAACTCAATCTGACCCCGGATCAGTTCGTCGGGACAGAGCCCTTCAAGCCCATTTCAACCAACGTCCCCGGCATCTTCGTTTGCGGTGGGGCAACCGGACCCAACGATATCGGCCAGTCCGTTATTCAAGCCTCGGCTTCCGTATCGGAAGTGGCTTGTGTTGTGAGCCCCGCACCTTTCGCAGAGACCAGAAAATACCCGGAACCCATTGCCGATGACGGACAGGCGCCTAACATTCTGTTTGCCTATCAACTGTGCCCCGGCATGGCGTCGGGCATTGGCGAGGAAATCGAAGCGTATGCGTCAAAAACGCCGGGCGTCGCAACCACATTTCACGTGGACGGCGATATCCTGATGACCCTCAGCGCCAAAATCAAGGAAACCGGCGCCAATCGACTGGTCTTCGCCTCCTGTACGCCGATCATTCACGAAAACCTGCTCCGGGAAGCGTTGAAGCTGGCGGGATTAAACCCCTATCTTTATGAAATGGTGGATCTTCGCGCCATGGATGAAAACGCCCCGACCTCTCAGATTCAGGACAGGGTTCGCATGGGCGTTGCACGTGCCGGTTTTCTCTCGGCGCCCGCCTTACAGGATGTACCGGTCGTCAAAAGCGCCCTGGTGGTGGGCGGCGGCATTTCCGGTCTTGAAAGCGCTCTGGCGCTGTCCCGTGAAGGATACCCCGTCACGGTTGTGGAAAAAGAACGGGAATTGGGCGGCAACGGCAGGCACGTCAAAAAAACCTGGCAAAACCATGACGTTCAGGGATATCTGAAAGGCCTTGTCAGCACAGTCAATGGGGACAAAAACATCACGGTGCTAACCGAAGCCACCGTCAAAAGCAACCGGGGATTCGGCGGAAATTTTGTCGCAACGGTGGATCAGAAGGGCGCCGAGCAGGAAGTTTCATACGGCGCCGCTATTCTGACCCCCGGCGGAACCGCCGCCAAACCCGCGCAATATCTTTATGGAGAACACAAGCAGGTTCTTCTCTGGTCGGAACTGGATCAGAAATTGATAACCGATCCCGCTTCCGTTGAAAACGCCAATACAGCGGTGTTCATTCAGTGTGTCGGCTCCCGGGGAGATGGGGACTGCGCCCATTGCAGCAATATCTGCTGTTCTTTTTCGGTTCGGGCAGCCATCGACTTAAAAACCAAGAATCCGGACATGAACGTTTATATCCTGTACCGAGATATGCGAACCTTTGGCGAACGTGAACTCATCTACCGGGAAGCCCGTGAAAAGGATGTACTTTTTATCCGTTACGAACTCGATAACAAACCTGACGTTCAGGCGGCGGGCGATAAGCTGAAGGTAGTGGTATATGATCAGGTCCTTCAAAATTCAATTCTGCTGGAGGCCGATTTTGTTTCACTGCAAACAGCTATCGTGGGAACAAGCAACGCGGAACTGGCCGATATTTTCGGCGTTGACCTGGATGAAAACGGCTTTTTTGCTGAATCACCCGAAAAGCTGCGGCCCATGGACGCCACAAAGACGGGGATTTTCATTGCCGGAATGGCGGCCTATCCCAAAGACGTGACGGAAAGCATTGCTCAAGGCAAGGCCGCTTCGGCCCGTGCCCTGGAGTTGCTTTGTCAAGATACGGTTCAAGTGGGCGGCATGGTGGCGGCGGTCAACGTTGAAAAATGCGCCGTCTGCTGTACCTGCGTCAGGACATGCCCCTTTCATGTTCCGGTCATTAACCGCGAAATCGGCGCGGCCTACATTGATCCTGCCCTCTGTCGGGGTTGCGGCATGTGCGTCGCCGAGTGTCCGGGGAAAGCTATTTTCATGTCCAGCTGCAGCGATCAGATGCTGACCGAAACACCCACGGTGCTTCTGGCCGCACGATAGATCATTTGTTGACGGCTGCCAGGCGCATCATGCAGCCGTCAGTAAAAAACAGTACAACTGTCAATCATTCAAGGAGATGGTTATATGGATGACTTCAAACCTCAAATTGTCGCCTTTTGCTGTTCAAATTGCGCATCATCCGCTGCCAAGGTGGCCCATGGCATGAAAAAGGCGTTGCCGGACAATATTAAAATTATTCAGGTTCCCTGTACGGGAAGAATTGAAACCCTGCACCTTCTGAAACCTTTTGAAGAAGGGGCGGACGGCGTTTACGTGGCGGGATGCCAGGAGGACAGCTGCCAATATATCAGCGGGATTGCCAAGGCCGCTAAACGGGTTGAACAAGTCAAGAAGATTCTGGAAGGGATCAGCATAGAACCGGAAAGGATTGCCGTGTTTCATCTGAGTGCCGGAAAAGGCGACATCGTGGAAGTGGCAGACCAAATGGTCAACACCGTCAAGGCATTAGGCCCAGTCCTGCCGGCATAGAACTTATAAGACGCTGCGAGGGATAACAATGATTGTTGCAGAATCAAAACCGATCAAGGAAATACTTGAAATGGTCAAGGATTTTAATAAAATCCTTGTGGTTGGATGTAAAGGTTGCGTAACGGTGTGTAATGTGGGGGGCGCCAAGGAAGTGGCAATTCTGGCTTCCGCCATCCGAATCTCCAGAAAAAAAGACGGCCTGGATGTGGTCGTGGGCGAACATACACTGGAGAGACAGTGCGACCCGGAATATATTGATGAACTGAAAGACGTCATCCGTGATTACGATGCGGTAATCAGCATCGCATGTGGTGTCGGGCCACAGTTTCTTTCTGAGAAATACCCTGATAAAAAGGTTTTCCCAGGCGTCAATACAAAATTCATGGGGGGTGCCGTGGAACATGGTGTGTGGTCTGAGCGATGTGCCGGCTGCGGTACTTGCATCGTACACCTTTTCGGCGGACTCTGCCCCATTGCCCGATGTTCAAAAAGCCTGCTGAACGGGCCTTGTGGGGGATCTTCCAAGGGAAAATGTGAAATCAGCAAAGATGTGGACTGTGTTTGGGATTTAATTGTGACCAAAATGATGGAACAGGGTCGTCTGGATGAACTCATGCTATTCAGGCCGCCCAAAAACTGGACTACCGCGCGCGATGGCGGACCGCGGAAAATGATCAGGGAGGAACTGGTAAAATGAGCGAGCACAAAGCAGGAAGTAATTTGGAGAAAGTTTTGAGCGCGGGTCATTTCGCTTTTACCGGTGAGTGCGGGCCTCCGCAGGGTGCAAACGTGGCGCACCTGATTGAAAAGGCGAATCATTTGAAAGGATGTGTGGACGCCGTTAATGTTACGGACAACCAGACCGCCGTGGTGCGCATGTCCAGCTGGGCAGCGTCTCTTATTCTGATGCAACAGGGCCTGGAGCCCAATTTTCAGATGGTGTGCCGGGACCGAAACCGTCTGGCCATACAGAGCGACATCCTGGGCGTTTATGCCATGGGCATTCGCAACATGCTCTGCCTTTCAGGGGACCACCAGTCATTCGGCAATCATCCGGAAAGTAAAAATGTTTTTGACATTGACTCCATGCAACTGATTCATACGGTCAAAACCATGCGGGATGAGGGAAAATTCTTAAACGGTTCCGATGTGGACGTACCACCCAAGCTGTTCATCGGCGCCGCCAGCAACCCTTTTGCGGAACCCTTTGATTTTCGCGTGTACCGCCTGGCCAAAAAAATCTCCGCGGGAGCGGATTTTGTTCAGACTCAGTGCATCTACAACATGGATAAATTCAGGGAGTTCATGAAACGGGCCGTGGACATGGGCCTGCATGAGAAATGCTACATCCTGGCAGGCGTCACCCCCATGAAGAGCGTCGGTATGGCGCTCTATATGTCAAAACAGGTGCCCGGCATGGATGTACCCCAATCCCTGGTCAAACGATTGCGGGGAGCGGGCAAGGGAAAGGTGGCCGAAGAAGGCATCAAATTCGCACTGGAACAGATCGAAGAATTTAAAGAGATGGAAGGGGTGGCAGGCGTACACCTCATGGCCATTGAGTGGGAACACAAAGTACCCGAGATTTCGGAACGAGCAGGCATGATGCCCAGACCCGTCGTATAAATCAAATTTCTATTTTAAGCTTAGATCATGAACCCGGAAGAAGTCACAAACGACTTCTTTCGGGTTTTTTCTTGGATTCCATTCATGTTTTTGAAAGATGCCAAGAATTTCCTTGGCATCCTTCTGTAAAATCCGATAACATTATGTTTCCTAAATTCCTATTTCATACAATATAATGTTTGGTCCAATACAGTTTACGAAGAATTTCATCCGGCGGCTCAAGAAGAAATAATCGCCCGTATTACTGAAAATGCCTAGCAAACTCATTCAACGACGTGCCAAAAGCGAGCCGCTGATGATTATCGTTTACTACTAAAAATAGAAGGTATTGTAATGGAAACAGCATTGTTATCAGATAATAAGCAGGAAATCATAACGCTCAACGGGATTCTTCCTGTCATCAGACAATTGCCTTCATCTGACAAACTCAGACTGATTCGGATTCTGGCTGAGGAACTTGAGAGCAATGAACATATTTTCCCGTTTGAACAGGGCAGAACATACTGTCTGTCGACTCCGTACAACACATTCGGAGCAGGGGAGATACTTATGAAAGCCCTGAAAACATCGGACACGGACAAATAAACATCATGAAATTCAGTTACTCTGTAAGCGATCCGTCACAAAACGAATTTGACAGTCTGCCCCGTCTCACATTTCTTCTCAGCCTCAGCAACCGGGAAGTCGAAGTTACCGGCCTGGTTGACAGCGGTGCGACGGTGAATGTCCTGCCATACGAATTTGGCATTCGTCTTGGGGAAATATGGGATAACAACAGACCGCATATTCGGCTGGCAGGCAATCTGGGCAATTCTCCGGCAATCCCGCTGGCGACAACAGCAAAAATAGGAGATTTCAGACCCGTGCGTCTAGTTTTTGCATGGGTAAAGACCGACGCGCCATTAATCCTCGGTCAAACGAATTTTTTCATGGAATTCGATGTCTGCTTTTATCGTTCAAAACTCGAATTTGAAATCATGCAGAAGTCGTTATAAGTTTTCACAAACAGCCTAACCCCTACAAATTGAACTGAGCGACTGTAAATGGTCAACCAAAATGTAAACGATATTAGGAAAAAATTGGCCAAGATCCAAATCCGGTGACCGGTTTTCAACCGCAAACCGTTACTTGGTTTTTTTCTTGAATTCCATTCATTATCGCCTATAATGCCGAAAGACTAAACTCTCCACGAAAAAAGGGCATCCGTGATCATCAAAACAAAAAACGGCAAGCATTTTGATACCGACCGGGATCTGACAGGACCCGAAAGGCATATTCTGCAGAAGCTTTTTGCGTGGGAAACCATGTCTGAATCCGTTTTGCAGTTTCGAGAAAAGAAAAAAAAAGCCCTGAACGATGGCTGGAACGGTTCAGGCCCCGTCGCTCCGGGGCCGGCCCTGAAAGCCATTTGCAAGGATATGGAAAAAAAAGTAGCCACCCGATTGCAAAAAACATAGCGGTAGGGGCGAATCATTATTCGTACTCACCACCCGTAAAACAGCAGACCTTGCTCATCGAGGCCCCATGAAATCCAAATCCCCTGATCTTCCCAAACCGACGGCAGTCGTGCCGGATTTCGAAACTGACCAGCACGATGCCCCTGCTCTCATCACAGCCATTGTCGGTGGCGGAATCTCCTGCTATGAAATCCTGAAACAATATCGGGAAGGACAACTGGATCAGATGAACATGAAAGTCATGGGTGTTTCGAGCCCGGACCCCCATGCCAAAGGATTTATCTATGCCGCGGAAATGGGCATTTTTACCACCTCCGACTACCATGACCTCTATACCATCAATGGTCTGAACCTCATCATTGAACTGACCGGGTCCGAGAACATAGTAAAAGAATTGCTGCGGACCAAACCCAGAGGCGCTGCCCTCCTGGATCACAAAACCACCCGAATGCTATGGATTGCCGAAGCCCATTTGCGGGATGAAGAAAAAGCAAGACAGCATACCCAGACGATTCTCGATTCTCTTCCTTACCGGCTCATGGTGGTCAATGAGGACATGACCATCAGCATGGTCAACAAGACATTTCTCAAAAAAAACAACATCACCTACGAGGAAGCGCTCCAAAGACACTGCTACAAAGTACGCTACCACCACCATTGGCCCTGCTATGAGATGGGAAAACGCTGTTATCTCAACGAAGTCAAAAAGCATGGTAAAACCATAAGCACCATCCTTGAAAAGAAATGCGACGACGGGGAATCGCATTTCGACGTGGTCACGGTCTCCCCCATCTTCGACGACCAGGGACGAATCGTGCAGGTTATCGAAGCGGCCAGGGATATCACGGAAAGGATCAAGCTGCAGCGGGAGGCCCAGAAATCCAATGCCTTCTTCCAAAACGTCATTCAAAGTTCGGTGGACGGCATCGTTGTGGTGGACACCAAAGGCCATGTCTTGATTTTCAATGGCGGAATGGAGCGGCTAACCGGATATTCCGCCGAGGAAATCATGAAGTACGGTCATCTCAGCCGTTTTTACGACATTGACATCGCCAAGGAAAACATGCAGAAGATGCGCAGCAACGAACACGGTCCCGTAGGCAAACTGAATCCTACCAGTATGAACATCATCCATAAATCAGGGGAAGAAATTCCGGTCACCCTGTCCGCATCCATCATCAGAAGCGAAGGCAAGGAAATAGGAAGCGTCGGCGCATTCACCGATATGCGAGAGATTCTCCAGATGCGCCGGGAATTGGAAGATGCCCATCTTCAACTGGTGCAGTCGGACAAGATCGCTTCAGTGGGACGGATGGCGGCCGGCGTTGCGCACGAAATCAATAATCCCCTGGCCGGCGTGCTGATCTATGCGGAACTCCTCAAAGAAAGCTTCGCGGACAATCCGCAACACCTTGAAGACATTAACGAAATAATCAAGCAAACCCTCAGATGCAAAAAAATCGTTTCCGAATTACTGGAGTTCAGCCGGCAATCCACCGGCAAACAATCCGCCTTCGAACTGGAAAAGCTTATCGACACCTGTTTAAACCTGCTCATCAAACAGGCCGCTTTTCAGGATATTCGCGTTCACAAGGAGATCGAACGGAACATGCCCACCATGCTGGGAGATATGGGACAGTTGCAGCAGGTCTTTACCAACCTTTTCACCAATGCTTCAGATGCCATGGAAGGGGTTGGAAAGCTGCATATCAAGGCCGGATACCAAGCTGACGAATCAAAATTCGTTGTCCAGGTTTCCGACGAAGGTCCCGGCATACCCGTGGAAATGCGGGACAAAATATTTGATATTTTTTACACGTCCAAACCCGTGGGTAAAGGCACCGGTTTGGGTCTTAGTATTTCACGGAACATTATTAACCTGCATGGCGGCAACATTCGATTTGAATGCCCTCCGGAAGGCGGGACCACTTTCACCATTGAATTGCCGCTCGAATCCACCGAAATTTCCGTTCAAGAACCCCTCTTTATTGGATTGGATGAATAATGGCTGAAAAAACATGTGTTCTGGTTGTAGATGATGAAAAAGTGGTCAGGGAAGGATGCCGCCGCGTACTTAACGGCAAAGGGTATGAGATTTTCACCGCTGAAGACGGAAACCGGGCTTTAGACGTGCTGGCCGAAGCAAGCATCGATATCATGCTGCTGGATCTCAAAATGCCGGTTATGGGCGGCGAAGAGGTCCTGGAAAAAACCCGCGATGCCTATCCCGATATTCCCGTCATCGTGATTACCGGCCATGGCACAGTGGATACAGCTGTGGAATGCATGAAAAAAGGGGCTTATGACTTCATCACCAAGCCGTTCCAAATCGACCAATTTCTGATCACCATCGCGAGGGCTGCGGAAAAAAGGCGCCTGGAATTAAAAGCCAAGCAGTTTGAGGCGGAAAACATTCGAAACCTCTACGATCTTAATCTGGAAAAAAGCCGGCTGAAAACCATCATCAATCACATGGCCAACGGCATCATGGTCACCAACCGCAACCTGGAAGTGGTGCTTCACAACCCGGCCCTCATGCGCCTGATGGAAATTGCCGACAGGCGGGAAAGTCCCACGCCCCTTTCTGAAATCATTAAGGATGAGTTCCTGATCGACACCCTTAAACAACTTCTCGGCGGCGAAACCATGAAAGACGAATCGGTTTCCCAGGAAATCCAATTGGAAAAAAGCACCCTCCGCGCCCTGTCGGCGCCGGCCATTGATCCGGACAGGGCCGTTGTGGGCACGGTAACCGTCCTGGAAGACATTACCGCATTTAAACAGCTCGATCAAATGAAGTCGGATTTTGTCAATATGGTCGCCCATGAGCTGCGCAGCCCGCTCGTGGCCATTCGGCAGATCAACAGTGTCTTGCTGGAAGGACTGGCTGGCCCCCTTCAAGAGAAGCAGCAGGATTTTGTCAAACGGGGCATGAACAAAATCGATTCCCTCCTAAGCCTTATCAACGACCTTTTAGACATTGCTAAAATTGAAGCGGGAAAATTTGTCCAACACCAGGCGCCCACGGATATCGGTAAGATTATTGAAGATATCATTGTCCTCATGGAACCGAGGGCTCAAGAACAGGGAATTGTTCTAACCCATTTATGCGAAGATATGAAACCGGTCCAGGCGGACCCCAAGAGAATCGAAGAAATTTTCAACAACCTCATCAGCAATGCCATCAATTATTCTCCCGAGGGGGGCCGCGTCACCGTCTCCGCCAAAGGGTTGGGTGAATATATGGAAATCCGGGTTGAAGATACGGGGGTGGGCATACCTACCGAGGAATTACCCAAGATATTTGACAAATTCTACCGGGTCAAACATCCCAAAACCCGCCAGGTCATCGGGACGGGACTGGGACTGGCCATCGTCAAAGGGGTGGTGGACGCCCATCAAGGTTCGATTCAGGTGGAGAGCATTCCGGATGCGGGAACCACTTTCAAGGTATTGCTTCCGGTTATCGTCGTCAAGGGATGAAATTGCGCTGAATGGCCCACGGAAAAAAAATAAAACATGTGCTGATCGTCGATGACGAGTCGGTGGTCAGGAAAGGGATTAGCCGGGCCCTTGTCAACCGCAAGATGCACGCCACGGAAGCGGCCAATGGAAAAGAGGCCTTGGCGTGCCTCGATGCACAGGTCTTTGATATGGTCCTCCTGGATATCAAAATGGAGGATATGGACGGCATTGAAATCCTCAAACAGATACGTCGAAAATACCCTGAAACAAACGTCGTCATGATTACAGGATATCCCACCATTGCCACGGCGGTCCATTGTACAAAATTGGGCGCCCTGGACTACCTGACCAAACCTTTCAGCCTCGATGACCTGGATGCGGCCATCAGCAAGGTCTACAGTGGCAAAACCTTAAACCGAGAGCTATCCACCGGATGCAGTGGGTTAAAACAGGATTCCCCCAAACACCTCATTGTCGGTCAAAGCGCGCCCATGAAAAAAATTTTTGAAAAAATAAAGCGGGTTGCCCCCACCGAAAGCTCTGTGTTGATATCCGGAGAAAGCGGCACGGGGAAAGAACTGGTGGCCCGCGCCATTCATGCCAACAGCAATCGGAAAGACAAGGAATTTGTGGCGGTTGACTGTTCCGCGCTGGTTGAAACGCTCCTTGAAAGTGAGCTTTTCGGCCATATAAAGGGGTCCTTTACCGGCGCTCATCAAACCAAACATGGTCTCTTTGAGCTGGCCAACCATGGAACCTTTTTCTTTGATGAAATTACGAACCTGAGCCTGAAAATTCAAGCCAAACTTCTAAGGGTCCTTCAGGAACGGGAATTCATGAAGGTGGGCGATCAGCACCGCATAAAGCTCGACGTTCGCATCATCGCCGCTTCCAACACACCCCTTCCCGAAGCCATTCAGAAGGGAACATTTCGAGAAGACCTCTTCTATCGCCTGAGCGTGGTCCCCCTCGATCTCCCTTCACTCAGGGAAAGAAAAGAGGACATTCCCCTTTTGATTGAGTATTTCCTGGAAAAACTAAGCCGCAAAATGAAAAAACCGCCGACGGCGATATCACCCGAGGCCATTGAAGTTCTAAAAGAATACCCGTGGCCCGGCAATGTCAGGGAACTTGAACACGCCATCGAAAGGATTCTGATTCTTGAAGATACGGATATTATCCAGGAAAGAAACCTTCCTGCTTATATCATCCAGCAACAGGGAGAGCTACAGCTTTTCCCCGACAACCCCACTACCCTTGAAGAGCTGGAAAAAAAATACATCACCTTTGTAATGAAAAAAGCCAAAGGCAAAAAGATCGAAGCCGCCAGGATTTTGGGCATTAACCGAAAAACTCTTTCAGCCAAGATCAATAAATACGGGTTACAATAATTCTGATACAGGGGAAAACCAATCGAAAAAAATAATTTTCCATAATCCTGGGGTTCGATAAATCATGAGTGAACAAACATGCAATGATGGCCAGGTTCACGTACAACATGAATCAGAAATTAGAGATACGGTTGAAGAGGAGCTGATCGCTCTTAAAGAAGAAAATCAGGAACTATTGGATCAGTTTGAGGAGATTATTGCACGTTCCAACTCACTTCAAGTAGCGGTAGAAGTTTCTCATCTGGAATTCAATCAGGTATTTAACGCAATAGATGACGCTATTTGGGTCATTGATAACCATAAAACAGTTTTGCGTATTAATAATGCCTTTGTAGAACTCCTCAAATTAAAGAGTAAAACAGATGCCATTGGTAAAAAGTGTTATGAAATAATAACTTCTGATTTATGCCATACGGAAAGATGTCCGTTAAAACATATCCGGAAGCGGAATCCGCGGATTGAACTTGACATTGAGCTGGAAATTACGAAGGGCAAAAGGGTTCCTTTTTGGCTTACCACCACGCCACTGTTTGGTTTAACAGCTGAAATCATTGGAATTGTCGAACAATACAAGGACATTACCGATCGTAAACGCCACGAAGAAGCTTTGGAGAAAGCCAATTTGGAATTAAAGCGACTGGCAACCGTTGACGGTCTGACACAGCTTGCAAACCGACGTCTTTTTGATGAAACATTACGAACGGAATGGCTGAGGATGAAACGGGAACAGCAACCATTTTCGCTGATTCTTTGTGATGTTGATTTTTTTAAACGCTACAACGATTACTATGGACACCAGGAAGGCGATGAATGCCTTAAAGCTGTGGCTAAATGCATGAAAAGTTGTATGCTTAGACCTGCTGACCTTGCAGCCCGATATGGCGGAGAGGAGTTTATTTTAATATTGCCGAATACCACTTCCAAAGGAGCGCATCATCTCGCTGAAACAATTCGGACGGCAATTGTTTCCATGAAACGGGAGCATATCCGTTCGGATGTGAACGATTTTATCACATTAAGCTTCGGGGTTGCCACGATGGTTCCTCCCATGGAAGGCGGTAATGCTGAAGATCTTGTCAAAGCAGCGGATGATGCTTTATATGCATCCAAAAATGCGGGCCGTAATTTGGTCACCACGAGGGATCTTGGCTGAACGGGTCTTTGGGAGGTAAACACCTGTCACATTTCAATCAATTAACCACTTGAAACAGAGGGAAACCCGTAAAGAAAAATGGAAAGGATCTTCACTTGCTCCATATATTTATCGATGCTGATGCGTGCCCGGTCAAACAGGAAGTGTACCGCGTCGCAAGCCGATGCGGCCTTGATGTCACATTGGTGGCCAACTCCCGGATGCGAACTCCGAATGAGCCATGGATTGCTCTCGAAGTTGTGGAGAACGGATTGGACGCGGCCGACGATTGGATTGTCGAACACGTGCAACCGCATGACATCGTGATTACCGCCGACATTCCCCTTGCGAGCCGCTGTCTTAATAGAGGCGCCCGAGTAATCGGCCCAACCGGAAAACCATTCACGGAAGACAACATCGGTCACTCCATCGCAACGCGGGACCTGTTGTCGGAACTTCGAGACGCGGGTGAGATAACAGGTGGGCCGCCGCCGCTAAAAAAACGCGACAGATCACGTTTTCTTCAACAGCTCGACGAAATAATTCAATCAATCCGTCGTAAGCATCCGATCGATCTCGCCTAAACGTTTTTTTTCAGGGAGAACGATTCTATGTTCAAAAAAATGAAATTGAGTTCAAAAATTGTCAGTCTCGCCGTTATCCTGATTTTACTAACAGGATTCGTGGCAGCTATAGGGCGCCGAAGCCTTTCCAGCGTGGTGAACAGCGTTTCAAAAGTGAACGACGTCAATGACTTGGTCCAGGACCTGTCAGCCATTCGTCAGCAGGAGAAGGATTTTATTATCCTGGGTGATCGTTTGCATGGGGATAAAGTGCATAAGAGTCTTGAGCAACTAAAAAAAGAAACCATCGCGATTAAAAACAAATTTGACCAAAAAAAGGATAAAGAAAAGATAGCGATGGTTTCCAATCAATTGTCGGCATATGGGGTCGCATTTGACGCTTATGATCATCTGGAGACGCTCAAGGACAAAACAATGGCCAAGATGCAGGATAAAACGCGTACGGCAATGGAAAAGCTTGAAGATATCGAATCAGACCAGGGAAAACAGTTGGCCGAGAGCCGCAAAAATCTGGAGCGGTTTCTGAACGAAAGCCTGGCCATTGTCGATGACGCCAACCTGATTGTCAAACATGTCCTGGAAGCACGCATCGCAGAGAAGGACTACCTGTTGACCGGGAACAATGAGGCTTTTGAACGATCCATTGGAACCATTAATGTTGTTTTTGACATTAATGACCGAATGCTCCCTCGACTAACCGAAGGTGGGGATAAAAAAATAGTCCAAAAAATGGGGGACCAGACAACGGGTTACGTGGTGGCTTTTTCAAATTATCTGCACGAAAAAAATGATTTCAATTTAAAAAGTATGCTGCAATACGCCAAAGATATGCAAGTAGCAGCACTGACCATCCGCAAAAACCAAAGAGAAAAACTGGCCGCGGTCCGAGTTGAGTCTTCCAAGCAAAATGCCATTCGATTGAAAACAGCGGATGACGCAAACCGGATGTTAAAATGGTTTTTGGATACCCGGAAAAACGAAAAGGAAATGATTATTAGCAAAGACGATACATATCAGACAATGGTGAATGAGCAGATTTCCCGAATTGTCAAACTTGGACAAGACTTGAAAACTCAATTTAAATCGGACGTCGGCATTCTTCAAATCGATGAAGCTCTCGCATCGGTTATGGCTTACAAAGAAGCCTTTGACCTGTTCGCCGGTCTGATGGATCAGCAAATGGCTGCCAACAAAAACATGCTGGCAGCCGCACGGGCAGCAGAGAAAGCCTGCAAAGAAATCCAAAGTAATCAGCAACAAAGAATGCTTTCCCAGATTATAAGCGCCAACAGGTTTATGATTGGTGGAGCAGCGGTCAGCATGTTCTTTGGCCTTTTGCTTTGTTTTTTCATTACACGAAGCATTCAGAGAGGGATTGCCCCCGTCATCGAAGGACTTACCGAGGCAGCTGATCAAGTGGACACCGGATCCCATGAAGTTGCATCCACCAGCCAGGCACTTGCCGCCGGGGCATCCCAGCAAGCTGCCGGGATCGAAGAAATCTCCTCATCTCTGGAAGAGGTGTCTTCCATGACCAAACAAACCGCGGAGAATGCCGGCCAGGCAGACCTGCACATGCGGGAAAGCAAGCAGGTGGTTATTAAGGCAAATGAGTCAATGAGCCGCTTGGCAAGCGCCATCGCCGAGGTATCAGAAGCCAGCCATGAGACCTCCAAAATCATTAAAACGGTTGATGAAATCGCCTTTCAAACCAATCTGCTGGCCTTGAATGCAGCCGTTGAAGCCGCCAGGGCCGGTGAAGCCGGCGCCGGTTTTGCGGTGGTAGCAAATGAAGTTCGAAACCTCGCAATGCGGGCAGCTGAAGCCGCAAAGGACACTTCCAGACTCATTGATTCCGTGGTAAAGAAAATCCAAGAAAGTACGACGTTAATAGATCTAACATCCCACGATTTCCATGAAGTAACCGACAGTAGTGAAAAGATTGGTGTTCTTGTAGCTGAAATCGCCTCCGCTTCCAATGAACAAAAGAAAGGTATTGAGCAAGTCAACATCGCCATTACCGAAATAGACGGCGTGACGCAACAAAATGCAGCCAATGCGGAAGAGAGCGCTGCAACCTCTGAGGAAATGAGCGCTCAGGGGACACAGATGAAAAAGTTTGTGGAGGCATTAACAATTATAATTGGAACCCGAACAAAGCCGGGATCGCATCGGTTTTTGGGGAAGAAAAACAAGGAAGATGAAACTGCTTTCAGGAACACCCCCTCTTTGCCTGAGGCCTTTTGACCAGACCTTGGGCCGGAGTCTGATTCGAAGAAAATAATCCGGCAATTCATTGCAGGGAAGAAAAAACCGTATCAACAACACAAACCCGGAAATTTTCCAAGAACGGAGCGTTGTCATGCTGAAATCGATTGAATTACACAACCTGGGACCTTCGCAGCATATGAAGGTGGATTTTATGCCCCGGCTCAACCTGCTGACCGGGGACAACGGTTTGGGGAAAACATTCATCCCGGACATTGCCTGGTGGGCGCTGGCCCGTAAGTGGGCCGACCTGCAGGCGCTGCCCGACCCCGACAATTCGGCGCAACCCACCATCTCCTTTCTGCAATATGATGCCGCGCATACGAGTCCCCTGGAGTCCCGGTTCTCTTTTGAAAAGCAGACATGGCCGTTACCCGTAAAGCGCCTTCGAACCAGATGGTTGTTCTTTTTGACGAGGATGTTTCTTCATGGCTTACTTCCGAAATTTTCGGGTTGGGGGCTGCCCGTTCCCTGGAAGCGGAAAAAGCCATTCAGGAGACACTGGCGGCAATCAACCGGTTTGACATGGATTCACAGACACTCAGAACGCTTCATGAACGGCTGGCGTTGTCTGAACGAACTCTACAGCCTTTATAACGGCATCTGCGCCTATGCCTGCGTGCTGATTCCTCCTGTTACGGGAGGGCGGTCCGTGGAGCATTTTGCGCCAAAAATGAAACACCCCGACTATGCTTACGAGTGGAAGAACTATCGCCTTGTGTGCAGCCTCATGAATTCAAGAAAGCGGGATTTTGAAGACGTTTTGGATCCTTCTTGTTTAGGGTGATGCGCTTGAGGTCTTTCAATTCTCTTTCCATGTGCGCTCAGAAATTGTTCAGATCCTGATCGATTTTGATAATCCCCTTCCGAATGGCGATCAGGTTTGTAATGATTGCCTGCATCATCGGGTCCGGCCCCCCTTCGAACATATACTGGAATACATTGCCCAGCGCACGGCCGGCTTCGGTCTCCGCCGTATTCCTGTAAATGGCGCAGTGCCTGTTCGTAGTCGGATATCGTTTTGATATTATATTCATAAACAAACAAAGAACCCTCATCCTTGACCGTTCCAAGAATCATGGGCGCATGTTGAATCGTAAACGGCGTTTGTCGCGGGTCTTGGCTCAGTATCACGCCATCCATGACCGGCCCGAAAAAACCACCGAGTTTTGCGCTTGCTTCAATGATCGTCTCAAATGGAACATCACGCATCTCAGCCGGGGTCGCAGCATTCAGGTAGTTTTGAAGCGCCAATCCCTTTTGAGCGGCCTGCTTCCAAGAGCCGGTCAAACTCCTTTAAAAATCATATTAAATCCGCATGCTCCTCATTCATGCATCGAATGCCATTAAGGCTTTTCATCAAAAGGTCAAAGAATTTTTACCTTGGCTCAAAATGTTTTATTATCCCGAATAACCAAAGGATCAAATGGCCCAATAATCGATCACTGTCCACCGCGAACCGCCCGAACGTAACTGCCGTAGGACTCACCGTTCCAGTCGCCGGCTTTCGAACCGTCGGTAAGCCCGTAGGAACCACTGGCCAGATTGTGACAGGCCGACAAGGCATCATTCCAATTCCTTGCTCCGAAACAGTTGCCTTCCTTCAGCCAGATCAATCCAGTCTGGTTATCGGTTACCGTCCCATTGTCATTGTCCGTAAACCGTGGACCCGCCGCGGCAACGCCCTTTTGATAGTATCCATCATCATAGTCGGCATAGCTTTCAGTCTGCCCGGTCCTGGGCAGGCTTGCAGCGCCGGTATTCCCAAAAAACTTGTTTAAAATTATCGGTTCCCCGGTCCATGAACTGGTACTCGTCCATGGATTCACGGTCTCTTTCGCCTGGATAGCACTGTTGCTCATCCATGGATTCACCGTCACTGTCGCCCGGGTAACACTCGTAAATTCCAATGTTACCGTCATGTCGCTTGTTTTATCATTCAGAGGCTTCAGCTCGTACTTGTACGTCCCTTTCTCCAGTTCCGATCCTCAGTAGATTTCGACATTTTTATACCCTGGCTCGATCACCGTAAGCGCAAGGTGGCTCACACCATCAACCATGCCTTCTTCCGTCAGGAATATGTATCCCGGGGAAGCCGTCGTGGTCCAGGCGCCGGCGCCATCGGCCATAGCGCTGGGCGGCAGCAGCAAGAGTATTAAAGCGGTAAACAATACGAAAACGGCAGAACAATTCAGTATTCTTCTTTTCATAATATTCTCCTCGCTGTTTGCTTTAAAGACTTTCGCTTCTTTCTCGGCAAACACTGCGCCACATTTTACTTGAACATTTTATTATGCATTTTCAAGTGTTTACAAAGATCTTTAATTTTTGGGTTTAAATAAAGCGCTATTTCTCTCATATTTATTCGAATTCGCTCTCATATTTATCGGCTTGCGGATATGCTCTTACATATGAGAGTTGATTTCCGGCAGAACAAGGCGGCCTCTTGCAAATAGACAGCCACTATTATGAGGACTGGTTTATAATCTTCAGCATTCAAAACTATGAAACGGCCTTCTAGAAATCCGGTTGATTCCGGATTTGAACAGAGCGGTCAGTTCCGGGGATATCTTCTCGTCCCTGGCCAGGGAAAAGGCCAGATATGTACCCTCCAGCAGAAACCCGTAAAAGGCATCAACAATGTGGTCTAGAGAGGCCGGATCGGTCTCAGCCATTTTGAACAGTTGTTCAGCGCGTTTGCCCATGGCCGCCAACAGGGCATCACGTTTGTTCAGGTTTTCAAGGTCTTGAACAAAGGCACGCACCACGGCCGGGTCCACGGGTTCCAGCGCATCGTCATTGACCGGGAGCCGCAGTTCGATTTCCGTGTCGATGAACCTTCGGGTATCCAGGTATTGCCGCTTTTTGCCGAACACCGCCGCATAATACATGTCGATGGCGTATATGCTCTGGAGTACCCGCAGGCTTTCATCGTCCTTGCACGCCACCACGTCCTTGAAAGGCACGACCAGGAGGGGCTGATAGGATAAACCGGCGTCTTTGAGTTTTTGCAGGCTCCTGAGGGTGTCCTCCATTCCACCGTTGCCGTAAAACGCGGCGAGTTGATGAGCAGGGAGGGCATCCGTACTGAAACACCATGGAACGTGAGCGAGGGACAAGCGAACGTGGAATGGCGTGGAAGTAGGATACCCGGTGGAGGGAAGTTTGTGAACAAAAGGAAGTCGAAAAAAGATAAACGTGAAATTAGAATGGGATGAGAAAAAACGCCAAATCAATTTGCGAAAACATGGGATTGATTTCAGAGAGGCCCATGAGATTTTCGGAAATCCCCTACTATCCAAAATCGACAAACGGTATTATAATGAAGAGCGCTGGATTGCACTGGGCATGACACATCGATGCGTTGTTTTAGTTGTGTTTACCGAACATGATGAAGAAACAATCCGCATCATATCGATTCGAAAGGCGACAAGGCGGGAGAGGAAAACCTATGAAAAATATCTCTCAGACAGATTGGGAAAGAGTCCATCGGCTCTCGGATGAAGATATCGATTTTTCTGATGTTCCAGAAACGACCGAGGGTTATTGGCACGATGCTGAATGGTTTATCCCACCCAAGAAGGACAACTTGGTCAATGTTTTGCGAAGGTATCAACTCAAATCAACCGATATCAAAATGGTTGTTCGGTTGGTGGAAAGGCTTTCCGGTTGATCATGGAAGCCGCAGCTGTTTACTTCAATGCTTAAGTTCCGTATTCGTAAGAATGTTCCCTGGCGAGTTGGAGGATAGAAGCCATTGTCTTTGCAGTACCGGTAACCTATTAGGAAGCGCTCGTTCCCTTGCAATTCGGCGTTGCCGGCATCGTCTTGAACCATGATTAAAAAGGATGATAGGATTACTTGATTATGACAAGGTTCATCGGAGCGCTCAGTTAAAAAAACCTGTTGAGTATTGTGAAATGGGGTCAAAAGGCAATGGTAGAACTGACCCCATTTCATCGAAACATATCTATTTCAGGATATAAACATTCGGATAGTCCATAAGCTTCAACGTGGCCGCAATGACACCCGCCACCGCCGGAACATCGTGAACAATGATGAGGTTGTTGCTCTTATTTAACTCCTCCATCATTGGTTTTGAGAACATGTTGGCGTAATCAACACGATTCGCTGATGCAACATGACCTTTTTTATATTTTTCTTCATCCCGAAAATCAACGAACGTGCAATTTTTTAACTTCCGTGCATCCGTTTCAGTAATAATAATTTCAGCAAAATTATTCTTGTTTACCGCAATGAGTGCATTCAGAAGTTCTTGATCCCCTACCGTTTTGTAATCCGCTTTTTTCCAACCTTGAATGCCGTCTCTCATCCAGTAGACATTTTTGTAGCCATTTTCAACCGCCAACCTGGCGGCGTGATAGGATTTCCATCATGTACTCGACGCGCAATAGGTAACAATGGGTGTGTTTTTATCTTTCGGAAGCTGTAATACGTCAAAGTCAACATCACATAAGGGCAAATCCATGCGTTTGTGGTCTTTTGGAACCAAACAGGTTATGTGTATGGTGCCGGAAGGATGACCTTTCATGAAATCAGTCGTGTGACTGTGACATGCAATCATAGTTGCGCCATCTTGGTGAAGTTGCTTTGCTTCTTTCAGACTCACTGCTTTAAAACCATCCCCCCCCTTTAAAGGGGCAGGAACCTTGGCCGCAAGCGTAAATGTTGAAAATGCGATAGTAAACAACAGGGATAAAATCAGGATTGAGATTTTTCTATACATCAATGAACTCCTTTCCGTTTTAGATTTTTTTGTGAAAAAAAATCACAGTTGGTACCGTTTTGCCTGGTTAACAAGGCGTTTTTATCTTTTCCCTCAGCTACAAAATCAGTATTTTATCACCCCCCATCACTCTAAAGACTGCTGAAATACTCATTATTCCAAGCAAAAAATATGCCACATTCTGATCAAATTTTTTGTGTATTTTTTCAGATAGTTACAACAATCATTCCATTACTTAATTGAAATAAATCGATATTTCTCTCGTATTTATCGGAATTCGCTCTCATATTTAGTGGTTTGCGAATATACTCTAAAATATGAGAGGTTTTTTTCCCGTAAAACAAAGCGGCCTACATGTCGAATCTCATTTCCCTCTCCTGATTTAGGGGCTATAAATTTGACCCGTCATCTGTTTTGAAACGGACTTTGGTTTGCTTCTCGGCAAACACCGTGCCGGATTTTGATTAGATTTTTTATGCTGTATTTTCAATTGTTTATAAAAAAATCCAATTTTTTACTTGAAATAAAGCGGTATTTCTCTCATATTTAGCGGAATTCACTCTCGCATTTATCGGTTTACAGATATACACCGAGATATGAGAGATACTTTTTCCGACAAAACAAGGAGGCCTCTTGGAAACAGACAGTCCCTGTTATGAGGACCGGTTTAAAATCTGCAGCAGTCCCAACATTGAAACAGCCATCTGGAGGTGCCTGCGGTACATTCAATCGGATATTCCCGCCGACGCCATGACGTTGCTTTTATTTGATCCCGGACTCGGATTTATTGAAACCGTGGCCATAGCCACCTTTAGAGGAGGTAAACCCACTGCCGTTAAAACCCGGTTACCCGCCCCAATTCGAGAGCAGTTCCGCATATTCATAGAAGATCTTGAGGGAAAGCCCGCCTGTCAAATCATTGATCGACTGAAAGATGATGATATGGCGCGCCTCGTGGCCCGGGATTTGAATGCGATGGAAGAGTCAGGCCTTTTACTGGATATCATTCTGGAGGGTGAATACCTGGGGGTTGTAGCCGCCACCAGCAGTCGGGGCGAAAAATTCAGCGACGAACACGCCCGATTGCTGCTTTTGCTCCACAATCCCCTGGCCATGGCCTGTGCCAACTTTTTGAGGCAAAGGGAGCTGAAAGAACTCAGCGAGCGTTTGGCCGAAAATTACCGACTGCTGCAGGAGGATTTTATCAATCTCACAGGCAATGAGGTGATCGGCGCCGGTTTCGGCCTCAAGGGGGTTCTGGAGTTGATCCATCACGTGGCGCCCACCGATACCCCGGTGCTCCTTCTGGGAGAGACGGGCGTGGGCAAAGAGGTCATTGCCAATACCATACACCGGCTCTCTTTACGAAAAAACAATCCACTCATCAAGGTGGATTGTGCGGCCATTCCGGACAATCTGGTGGAAAGCGAACTTTTCGGCCATGAAAAAGGATCGTTTACCGGGGCGTTCTCCCAGGTGTACGGTCGTTTTGAGCGAGCCAACGGCGGCACCCTGTTTTTGGATGAAATTGGAGAACTCTCTCCGGAAGCTCAGAAAAAGCTTCTCAGGGTCCTTCAGGACAGTGTGATTGAACGGATCGGGGGATCTGAAGTGATCAACATAGACATTCGGGTCATTGCCGCCACCCACAGGTCCCTGGAGTCCATGTTGCCAAACGGGAAATTTCGAAAAGATCTCTTTTTTCGGCTGAATGTGTTTCCCATTTCCATTCCGCCCTTGCGGGATCGCAAGGAAGATATTCCCCGGTTCGTGGATCACTTTATCAATGTCATGAGCCGAAAGATGAAATTGTCATCCATCGCCACCCTGGCGCCGGGTGTTATTGACAGCCTTATGGGTTATCAGTGGCCTGGAAATATCCGAGAATTGAAAAACGCGGTGGAACGGGAACTCATCATAAACCGCGGCAAACCGCTGACCTTTTCATCTCTGTTTTCAACCATGCCGGAAAACATCGACATACCCGTTGAGCGAATGGCTGAGCGCTCCCTGGACCTGGACCGGGCCATTACATTGCATATCAGAAAGGTGCTGGATATGACCGGCGGTCGAGTGGAGGGAAAACGCGGGGCCGCACGGCTTTTGGGGGTTCATCCGAGAACCCTGCAGTATCGTATGAAGAAGCTCAACATCCCTTTTGGCCGGAATTACAGACGGTTTAAGCCTGTGTCAGCAAAAATCGCCCCTTGAGCGACATCATTTACTGTCGGTCAGAGACAAATGGGTAATTTTGCAACATTTGGGGTATTTTTACCCAAATCGCTTATTTATAATATATATCAAATGCTTACATTAGCATATCCACAGTTTTCGCTACAAAACATCCCAAATCGATCTGCATTGCTTTGAACCCGCTCATTATCTTCAACTCATTGATTTATATTGGACAATACCCACACATTCAACACAGGCATGGTATTTGCTTTATCAATGGCAAATGGAAAAACGCAACCGCTTCCAGGAATACGAATATCGGGTTCAATCAGCCGCTTCCAACAGGAGCACAACCAACACACAATGGGCGCAAACAAAACCATCCTCATAGCGGAACAGACGGGAAGCACCCCCAAAGCACTGGAAATTTTTGCAACGGATCGGGGTTATGAACTGTTGAAAGCCGGCAATCTCAAGGATGTGCTTTTAACCCTGCAGGAAAACAGAATTGATGCGCTGGTGCTGGATGCTTCCCTGCTGGCGGAAGACTGCGGTTTCATCTCTGTAATTAAGGGGATGGAGAAAGAGCTTCCCATCATCGTTTGCGCGGAAAAAAACACCCCTCAACTGGAAAGTAAAATCCGTAAACATCAGATTTTCTATTACCATATCAAATCCTTTGGAATCGAAGATCTCGTAATGGCCATTTCCAACGCCGTCAACGGGTTATCACATTAACTTGGAGGTCCGAACCATGCCGTTAAAGGAAAAATTTGAAACTGGAAAATTTATTGTTCTGGGAGAATTCGAACCCCCCAAAGGCGCTGATTTCGATCCCTTCATCAAGGACGCCAACCTTGTAAGGGGCAGGGTGGATGCCATTGTGGCGCCGGAAATGGCCAATGCAGTATTAAAAGCCAGTTCCCTTGGGGGTTGCGCCTGTCTGGAAAGGGAGGGAATTGAGTCGGTGCTTCAAGTCTGCTGCCGGGACCGTAATCGTCTTGCGCTTCAGGCGGATATCCTATCCGCGGCAGCCTTGGGGGTCGGAAACATCATGGCGGTAAGCGGCGTGGAAACCCGGTTCGGCGACCACCCCCAGGCAAGAATCGTCAATGATCTGGATCTGATGGAATTGATTCAGATGGTACAAACCCTCCAAAAGGGAAAAGATCTGGCAGGGGTTGAACTTAAGGGCGCCCCTTCTTTCTGCATCGGTTCCACCGTTAATGCCGGCGCCGCGGGGAATCTGCTGGACGTGGAAATGGAAAATCTTGAAAAAATGATCGCAATGGGCGTGAATTACGTCATTACCAATCCTGTTTTTGACCTGCGGCGTTTTGAGCAGTTTATCAAGCGGGTGGACACCTCAAAAATTGCCGTACTGCCCACCATCCTGCTGCTCAAATCGGCCGGCATGGCGCGCTACATTGACCGCAATGTCAGGGGGATTTCCATCCCTCCCGACATCACCCGAGGGATACAGAAAGCCCCGGATAAAATCAAAGAGTGCATCCGCATCGCCGGCGACACCCTGAAACGGGTCAAAGCAATGGGAATGGCCGGCGTTTTGATTTCCACCGTGGGTTGGGAAAGCAAGCTCCCCCTAATCTTGGACGAGGCACAGCTTTAAGAGCGGAAAGGAACCCTAAATCATGTCGAAAACCGAGTCTCAACAAAAATCAGGATCGATCATGGTCGTCGGCGGCGGCATCGCCGGCATGCAGTCGGCTCTGGACCTGGCCAATTCGGGCTATCATGTTCAGCTCATTGAAGCGTCTTCAGCCATTGGCGGGGTCATGTCCGAGCTGGACAAAACATTCCCCACCAATGACTGCGCCATGTGAATTATCTCACCAAAACTGGTCGAGGTCGGCCGGCATCTCAACATCGATTTGATCACCTCCGCCGAGGTGAAAAAAGTAGAAGGCGCTGCGGGAAATTTCAGGGTCACAGTTCAAAAAACACCGCGATTTATTGACGCATCCAAATGCACAGCCTGCGGTGATTGCGCCGAAGTGTGCCCCGTAGCGCTACCCAATGAATATGATCAGGGATTAAGCCAGAAACATGCCATTTTCAAGAAATACGCACAGGCCATCCCCAGCGCCTTTGCCGTTCATAAAGCGGACAAAGCCCCATGCCGCCTGGCCTGTCCAGCGGGATTAAACGTTCAAGGCTACGTCCAGATGGTAGGCATGGGAAAATATGAGGCGGCCCTGAACATCATCATGGATGATCTGCCCCTTCCCGGCGTGTTGGGCCGCATCTGTCCCCATGCTTGCGAAGAAGCCTGCCGGAGATGTGAAGCCGATGACCCCGTGGCCATTCGGAACCTGAAACGCCTGGCAGCCGATCAGTTTGATCCCAGAAATATCAAGATCGATTGCCTGCCTTTAAGGGAAGAAAAGGTGGCCATCATCGGTTCCGGACCGGCGGGACTTTCCGCGGCCTATCATCTGGCGCGAAAAGGAATTTCGTGTACCATTTTTGAGGCGCTCTCCAAACCCGGCGGCATGCTGCGAGTGGGCATTCCCGATCACCGACTGCCCCAGGATATCCTGGACAGGGAGATTGAAATCATTACCAACCTGGGTCAAAAAATCAAAACCAACATGCGCCTGGGCGTGGATTATTCCGTGGATGACCTGTTCAACCAGGGCTATAAGGCCGTCTATCTGGCCATCGGCGCCCACAAAGGAATTGAATTGGGCATTCCCGGAGAGGATGCCAAAGGCGCTCGGCAGGGCGTGGATTTTCTGCGCGAACTGAACCTGGATGGAAAAACCAGCGTTGGTAAACGGGTCGCCATCATCGGCGGCGGCAACGTGGCCATCGACGTTTCTCGCGCTGCCATCCGCCTGGGCGCCGAAGCGGTCCATATCATATATCGAAGAACACGCGCCGAAATGCCCGCCTGGGAAGAGGAGATAGAGGCGGCGGAAGCGGAAGGCGTTCAGATCGCCTATCTGGCGGCGCCTCAAGAAGTCCTGGTACAGGAAGGCAAAGTGGCGGGACTGCGGTGTCTGCGGATGGAATTGGGAGAACCCGATAAATCCGGGAGAAGAAGACCCGTACCCATCCAGGGCAGCGAATATGACCTGGAAATTGATCAGCTCATCTCCGCGATCGGCCAGAGACCGGATCTTTCCGCCCTGGAACATGTGAGAGATTTAGGCTTTTCATCCCGGGGAACCGCTGAAACAGATCCCTTGACCTTTGCCACCGAACGGGAAGGCGTCTTTGCGGGAGGGGACCTTCAGACCGGACCGGCCCAGGCCATTATGGCCATTGCGGCGGGACGGGAAGCGGCCTGCTCCATCGAACGTTTTCTGAACGGTGCGGACATGGCCGAAGGTCGGGAACCCCTGCTGCCGGAAATGCCCGAATATCGTCCGATCCCCGCGCTTATGCCTGCAGCACGGAGGGAAACCATGCCTGAACTCCCCGTGCCGGACCGAGCCGGAAACTTCAGGGAGGTGGAGCTGGGCTATGGGGAACAGCAAGGTCAGCAGGAAGCAAAGCGATGTTTAAACTGCGGCTACTGTTGCGAATGCTACCAGTGCGTGGAAGCCTGCAAAGCAGAGGCCGTAACGCTAATCACCCATGGGGAAAAACCCGAAACCCTGGAACTCCACACCGGGTCCATTATTCTGGCGCCGGGGTTTCAACCCTTTGATCCATCACGGTTTGACACCTATCATTATACGGATCATCCCAATGTGATCACCGCCATGGAATTTGAGCGCATTCTCTCTGCTTCCGGCCCCACCATGGGCCATTTGGTAAGAATTTCGGACCACAAGGAACCCAAGAAAATCGCATGGATTCAATGCGTGGGGTCTCGGGACATCAATCAATGCGACCACTCGTACTGTTCCAACGTGTGCTGCATGTACGCCATCAAGGAAGCGGTCATTGCCAAGGAACATGCGGGAAACGACCTGGACTGCGCCATCTTCTTCATGGACATGCGCACCCATGGAAAGGATTTTGAGGTCTATTACAACAATGCCCGCGACAAACACGGGGTTCGCTTCATCAGGAGTCGGATACACACCATCGACCCGCAAGTTGATAATGATTCGCTGACCCTGAAATACGTTACGGAAAACGGTGAATTAATTGAGGAAACCTTTGACCTGGTGGTGCTCTCCGTGGGTATGGAAATAAGCCCAAAGGTGGTACAGCTCGCCGAAGACATCGGACTGGATATCAACGAAGATAATTTCTGCGCCACGGAACCGTTTCATCCGGTCAACGGGTCCATTGAAGGGGTATATGTATGCGGCGCTTTTCAAGGGCCCAAGGATATCCCCCAATCGGTGGTTGAAGCGAGTGCCGCGGCTTGCGCCTCAAGCATGATCTTGAGCGAAACCCGGGGAACCGAAGTTCGCACCAAAATCATTCCCGATGAAATGGACGTGGAGGACCTGACGCCCAGGATCGGCGTATTTGTCTGCAACTGCGGCATCAACATCGGGGGAGTTGTGGACGTCCCGGCGGTAGCCGAATATGCAGCATCGCTACCCAATGTGGTCCTGACGGACCAGAACCTGTTCACCTGCTCCCAGGACACCCAGGAAAAGATCAAGCGGGTCATCCAGGAAAACAACATCAACCGCGTGGTGGTGGCCGCCTGCTCGCCGACCACCCATGAAGCGCTCTTTCAAGACAGCCTTCAGGAAAGCGGCCTCAACAAATATCTCTTTGAGATGGCCAATATCCGCAATCACGATTCCTGGGTTCACCGGGACGACCCCGAGGCCGCCACCAACAAAGCCAAGGATTTGGTTCGCATGGCCGTAGCCAGGGCTTCCCTGCTGGAACCCCTCAGGGCCAAAACCATCACCGTTAACAAACGGGCACTGGTGATCGGCGGCGGCATCGCCGGTATGACCGCAGCCCTGGGAGTGGCGAACCAGGGGTTTGAAGTGGTACTCATCGAGAAAAGCCCTCAACTGGGAGGACTTGCCAAAGAACTCACGGACACCATCGAAGGGGGCAACATTCAGGCCCACCTGTCCGACGTCATTTCCATGGTGGAACGACACGAAAAGATTCAGGTGTTAACCGAGACTCTCATTGTTGATTTCAACGGTTTCAAAGGGAATTTCACCACGGAAGTGATGGTAGGCCCGGGAATGTATGAACGGAAAATCGACCATGGGGCGGTCATTCTGGCCACGGGCGCTCGGGAATACAAACCCACCGAGTTTCTATACGGCCAAAACGACCGAGTCATCACCCAGATCGAACTGGACCGGCGGCTGTATGAGAGAGGCGCCGAAAATCTGGAACGGGTGATCATGATTCAATGCGTGGGTTCCAGAAACGAGGAGAACCCGAATTGTTCCCGTATCTGCTGCCAGAGCGCCATTAAAAACGCCCTTCAGATCAAACGGCAAAACCCGGAAACGGACGTGTATATTCTCTACCGGGATATCCGAACCTACGGACTTATGGAAAAATACTACCGTGAAGCCAGGCGTTTGGGAGTCCTCTTTTTCAGCTTTGACCGGGATCATCCGCCTGAGGTGAAAAACACCGAAAGCGGTCTGATGGTGCGCTTTAAAGACCATGTGCTGCAACGGGAAATCCAGGCTAAAGCAGACATCGTCGCACTCAGTACGGGCATGCGCGCTGAAGAAAACGAAGAACTGTCATCCATCCTCAGGGTGACGCAGGACCAGTACGGTTATTTCATGGAAGCCCATGTGAAACTGCGTCCGGTGGATATGCAAAACGACGCCTTTTTTGTATGCGGCACGGCCCACAGCCCGAAACTGATATCCGAATCCATCAGCCAGGCCATGGCGGCGGCGGCAAGGGCCGTCACCTTCCTGGCCCAGGATAACATCACCCTTTCCGTGGTTACAGCCACGGTGGATCAAGAAAAATGCGCTGCTTGTCTGGTTTGCGTTCGGTCCTGCCCCTATGGGGTGCCCAGAATCAACCAGGACGGGGTCAGCGAAATTGATCCGGCCCTGTGCCGGGGCTGCGGGGTCTGCGCCTCCGAGTGCCCAGCCAAAGTCATTCAATTAAACTGGTATGAAGATGATCAAGTCATGAGCAAAGTGGAAGCTTTACTGGAAGGAGCACTGTAATGGACAGATTCGAACCGACTATCATTGCCTTTTGCTGCCAGTTTTGAGGCTATACCGCCGCGGACCTGGCAGGTTCCATGCGACTTCAATATCCCAGTAACGTCAGGATCATCAAACTGCCCTGCACCGGAAGAGTGGATCTGATCCATCTGCTGCGTTCCATTGAAAAAGGGGCGGATGGGGTTTGCGTGGTGGGCTGCCTGGAAGGGGCCTGCCAGTTTACCAACGGCAACATCCGCGCTCGAAAACGGGTGACGGAAGCACAGCGAATTCTTGACAGCATCCAAATGGACGGAGGACGGGTGCAAATGTTCAACCTGAGTTCCAGTGAAGCGCCTCAGTTCGTCAAGGTCATCACTGAAATGACGGAAAAGATTAAGAAAATGGGTCCCAACCCCATAAAAACAGCCATTAAACGCATGGCGGCATGAGCGAAGTGATTTCATAACCCACAGGAGGAAATGTCATTATGATTGTGGCCAAAAGAAAGCCCATAGAGGAAATCATTGAGGAAACGCAGGGGTATGGAAAGATACTCATAGTCGGATGCAACGAATGCGTCACAGTATGTGAAGCGGGCGGTAAAAAGGAAGTGGCGGTTCTGGCCTCAGCCCTGCGGATGCACTTCATGAACGAGAGAAAGGACGTAAAAATCGACGAGACCACCCTGGAACGACAGTGCGACCATGAATACCTGGAAGAATTGCGAAACAGCATCGACCGTTACGATGCGGTGGTATCCCTTGCCTGCGGGGTTGGGGTTCAGTTCATGGCGGAAAAATACATGAGTACCCCGATCCTTCCGGGCGTCGACACCTGTTTCATGGGCGTCACGGAAGAAAGGGGCGTTTGGTCCGAGCGCTGCCAGGGTTGCGGTCACTGCATGCTGGCCAAGACCGGGGGCATCTGCCCGGTTTCCCGCTGCGCCAAACGGCTTTTCAACGGGCCCTGCGGCGGTTCCACCAAAGGCCATTGCGAAATCGATAAAAATCTTGTTTGCGGCTGGCAGCTCATCGTGGAACGGTTAACAAAACTGGGCAGGCTGAACGACTATGAAATCCTCATACCCATCAAGGACTGGTCCACGGAGCGGGCCGGCGGCCCCAGAAAAGTGGTGAGGGAGGACTTAATGCAATGAAGACAAAAACCCCCAGTAAACTGGAAAAGATTCTGAGCGAAAGACTTCCGGCCGTCACATCGGAATGCGGGCCCCCAAGAGGCAGCGACCCGGAGGCCATCACCCAAAAGGCGGAGATGATCAAGCATCACGTGGATGCCATCAACATCACCGACAACCAGACCAGCGTCACCCGTCTGTGCAGTCTGGCCGCCTGCATTCACTTGAAACTGATGGGGCTGGAACCGATCCTGCAGATGGTGACCAGAGATCGAAACAGAATCGCCCTTCAAAGCGATATTCTGGGCGCCGCATCCTTTGATATCCACAATATGCTGTGCTTATCAGGGGACCATCAGCAATTCGGTGACTCGGCCCAGGGACAAAATGTCTTTGATATCGATTCCATGCAGCTGATCCAAACGGTGAGACACATGCGGGACGAAGGCAAATTCCTGGGCGGCGATGATATCAAGCGCCCCCCCCGGATGTTTGTGGGCGCAGCGGCCAACCCCTTTGCGGATCCCTTTGAAATCCGTACGCCCCGCCTGGCCAAAAAAATAGCCGCCGGCGTTGAGTTCATTCAGACCCAGTGCATCTACAACCTGGAAAAGTTCGAACTCTGGATGCAACAGGCCCGTGATCGCGGCCTCCACGAGAAAGTCCATATTCTGGCTGGGGTAACGCCTTTTAAATCCGCGGGCATGGCCAAATACATGAAAAACCGCGTTCCGGGAATGGATGTACCCGACGAGGTGGTCAAACGGATGGCCGGCGTCCCCAAGGAGAAACAGGCGGAAGAGGGAATCAACATCTGCGTTGAAACCATCGAGCGGTTAAAGGAATGTGAAGGGGTCAGGGGATTTCACATCATGGCCATTGAATGGGAAGAAAAAGTCCCGGAAATCGTGGAGCGAAGCGGACTTTATCCCAGGCCTGAAGATGTAGAATGAGAATAAACAAGCTGATGCCGCCTCTTTAACAAAAGAATCGGCAACAGCCAAAAATATGCGGCATCGATGTAAATGCGCGCATTTAACAATAATCAGTGGAAGGAGGTTTCGTTATGGATAAGAAATATGTACTGGTGGTTGATGATGATCCTGATCTGGTGGAAACCGTGGCCATGATGCTGGAAAGCAAAGGATGTGAGGTGGGCAGAGCCTATGACGGCGTGGAAGGAGAAGCGTCCATAAAAGAACGACGTCCCGACCTGGTTGTTCTCGATGTCATGATGCCCCGAAAGGATGGGTATGTACTCTGCGCCGAACTGAAAGCGAACGCTGAGACGGCGACCATCCCGGTGGTTCTTTTGACCGCCGTGGGGGAAGCCGTACCCACCACCACCTACACCCATGCCGACGGCATGTCCACCGAAGCGGATGACTATATTGCCAAACCCATTGATACGGAAGGGTTGTGGGAAGTGGTCACCAATCTATTTTAAAAAAATGCCGTAGAGACAAGGCATGCCTTGTCTCTACCCCCCCCCTTAAATGGGATTTTCATGGTCACTCAGGAAAAGCTGGGAGGATTCAAAATTTTAAAGGAGGTGTCGCTCATCTCGCCAGCGCCCTTTATGCCGGACAGGCTGTCGCCCGCGGCGTTATTTCGCATCCTTGCGGAACATCACATCAACCTACCCTACGTCACCTGCGTCCGGAACAATTCGGATGGGTGGATCATCGATTTGGTGGTGGAAACCGGAGACGCCCGCACGGCAAGCGGTCTCATTCAGAAAGCCCTTGAGCAAAATCTCATTCAGCGGTCAAACACAGCCATCCTTTCCATATTTCCCCACCGAAAAAAGCCAGCCATCGCCGGCGCCCTTTTTGAAGCCTTTGACCGCGAAGGCATCCACCCGGACGTCATGGCCCATTCACCATCGGCTATTTCGGTGATACTTGACGAGCAGGTACTGGCCCGCGCCGGCCGTTCCCTTTTTGGTCCCTTTGCTTTCAGCGCTTATCGAACGCCTGAAGACTGGAAACTGGCTCAGAAGGGCAAAGAAAAACTTTACAAGGAAGTCGTCGCGTCCTACCAGGAAAAACGCCCAAAAGTATACGGACTTGAATACCAGGACCGGCAAGAGTTGTTGCGGATCGCCCTGGCGCATTCAAACATGGGAGTACTGAACATTGCCTTTGAAGCCTTTTCCCGGCAAGGACTTGATCTTACCTTCCTGGCCGCAAGCCGCTCACAAGGGCAACTCGGCGCCATAACGTTTTGTTTGCCCATGACCGAAAGGAACTCCAACAAAGAAACCATTGCTCGTTCAGTTCCCCAATCAAAAATCGAAACGCGCAAATCCGTCGGCACATTCTCCATGAATGGCCCCCATTTCGGAGATCGTTACGGCATCGTCAGGGACCTTTTGACGGCCCTGGAAACAAACGGGGTTAATCTTATGGGATTGAGCTGCACCATTGCTTCCATTACAGGGGTTGTTTTATCATCGCACCTGGAAAGCGCCATTAAAACCATCCAGGACTGCTTCGATGTTCCTTCCGTTTTCAAAACCGATCGAAAATATGAATAGGCCCGTGTTACCCCCCCCCTGCTTTCCGTGTTCTCAAATTCCTTATTGTTGATACAAAGCATGCCTCTTGCGGAGACAAGGCATGCCTTGTCTCTACCTTTAAATTTCAAAACCGCTTTGTGGTTGACATATGAACCCTGTTTTCCTATATGTGTTGAAAGTGGGATAGATAGGTTTTCCCCTGCGTTTTCTTCAATTTTATGCTTTAAGGTTTCAAATTCCAAAATCGCCTTGAGGGGTATTTGTGGGCGGCCCCCGCCGGCAATGAATAAATTACAAATTTTTCCGCCCAGCCTATTGGAGGAGTTCATAATGGTTCCAGCCTTGCTTGTTATGTGTGGTCTGGGAGCGGTATTAGGTATTGTTCTGAGCCTCGCATCCAAAATTTTTTACGTTTATGAAGACCCGAGAATCGGGCAGGTGGAAGATTGTCTGGCCGGCGCCAATTGCGGCGGATGCGGGTTTGCGGGATGTTCAGCCGCGGCGGTTGCCGTGGTCCAGGGAGATGCGCCCGCCAATGTTTGCATCGTCGGGGGGGAAGAATCTACCAAAGCCGTTGCGGCGATCATGGGAATGGCAGGCGGTGTTGCGGAAGCAGCCACTTGCTCGAACCCCTGTACCGGGGGAAATCGGGCGCCGCTAAGGTATCTTTACGAGGGCATCCCCTCATGCCGGGCACAGATGATGTTGGACGACGGCAAACGCCAATGCGATATCGGGTGTCTCGGTTACGGCGACTGCGTAAGGGCCTGTCTGTTTGGCGCCCTGAAAATAGGACCTGAGGGGTTCCCCGTTGTGGACGAGGAAAAATGTGTGGGCTGCGGCGCCTGCGAACGGACCTGCCCGAAAAACATCTTAAAGGTTAAAACCCCCTCGGAACGGCTGCTTCACTTTAACGAGGAAGGAGACTGCCTGGCGCCATGCCGACAAACCTGCCCGGCACAGATCAACATCCCACTCTACATTGCTCAGATTCGAAAAGGGGATTACGAGGGCGCCGTCCATACAATCCGAGAACGCAACCCCCTGCTCCTCTCCTGCGGCAGGGTATGTCCCCATCCCTGTGAAACAAACTGCCGCAGAGGCATAGAAGACGAGCCGGTTTCCATCAACCAGTTGAAACGCTTTGCAGCCGACTATGAGATGAATTCGGGCAAACGGTTTCCCATTTCCGTGGCGCCGCTCACCAACAAAAAGATCGCTGTCGTCGGCGGAGGTCCCGCGGGATTGAGCTGCGCCTTTTTCCTTCGCCGAATGGGCCACGAGGTCACCATATACGAAGCCATGCCCAAACTGGGCGGCATGATCCGTTACGGCATCCCCGAATACCGCCTTCCCAAAAAGATCGTGGACTGGGAAATTGAAGGCATCCTCAATCTGGGGATTGAATGTCATACCCGGGTGAAATTCGGTGTGGATTTTGACCTGACATCTCTTGTGGCAGCCGGTTATGATGCCATTTTCATGGGGATCGGAGCCTGGAAAGACTCCCTGTTGCGCGTAGAAGGCGAGAACCTGGAAGGGTGCTACACGGGCATTGATTTTCTTTCCCGTCTGGCAGGCGGCGAAAAGCTTCCCATGGGAGAAACAGCGGTGGTCGTCGGTGGAGGAAACACCGCCATCGACTGTACCCGAAACCTCCTTCGCTATGGCGTCAAAAAGGTCTACCTGGCGTATCGAAGAACCCGAAAAGAGATGCCCGCCAACCCGGTTGAGGTCGAAGCGGCGGATGAGGAAGGCGTGGAATTCATTTTCCTGACGGCGCCCAAGGAAGTGGTGAGCGATGATAAAGGGCACTGTACCCATCTGGAATACCTGAAAATGGAATTGGGTGAACCGGATGCCAGCGGCAGACGGCGCCCCGTTCCCATCGAAGGGTCGGAAACACGGCTGCAGACGGATATGATCATTACCGCCATCGGACAGGCCCCGGACGTATCGTTTGTAGAACGGGATCAGAAACGCCTGGCCGAGTTGAAAACCACCCGCCGGAATACGATAGATGCCGATCCCAAGACGCTGCAAACCAATATCCCCTACCTCTTTGCGGGCGGCGATTCGGCCACGGGTCCTGCCCTGGTGGTAACCGCCATCGGCGGCGGCAGACGGGCAGCCAGGTCGATCCACCAGTATGTCATGAATGAGGAAGTGAAGGCTTCACCCAGGGAACTGGGCAAAGGCCTTATCCCTGAGTCGGACATGGACCATGTGATTGGCATTGTCAAGAAACCCAGATCCCCCATGGAGGAGTTGCCTCCCGATGAAAGAATCCACTCCTTTGTGGAAGTGGATCAAGTCCTTACAGAGGAACAGGCGTTAGAAGAAAGCAGAAGATGCCTCTCTTGCGGCATTACCTGTTACAGTATGGATGTGGAATCGGAAGCGGCATCCTGCAATCAGGCAAGCGCAGGCTGATTCAAAAAACAAGCCGGGGCAGTGCACACGCTGCCTCGGTCTTAAAAAAAGGTATTTTGTTCATGAAACAACGATTTTCAGCCCAAAAAATACAAAGTATTGCATGGAATTGCTGATCCGTTGAATCCTTGATTCAAAGATTTTTTGGAAAAGATGAAAGGATAATTTCAACATGGCAAAAAGCTATTTGAAATAAAGCCAAACAATTCTAATTATTTATTTGCATTACGGTTGCCTTAACAATAGATTTTGTGGACCGTTTTTCCTTGACGCCCAAATCCATTTTCGTTACTCTCTCACCAAAAAGTTAGTTCTTATCATCTCACCTCTTGGCATAAGGAGAAACCCATGAAAACAACGTTGCGGGCTTTATTATGGATATGTCTTCTGTGGCTGGTTTGGGTGCCGCTCCAAGCTCAGGGAGAAACGCCGCGTGGGGAGCGCGTGCCAGCGGGTCAAGCGGGGACGGTTGTGGGGCGGATTGCGCTCAAACCCGATGAAACCAAGACCTTTTACTTTTCGACAACAGGCCCATTTTATTTTCAGGGTACGCAAAAACAGATGCAAGGCAAAATCTTGAGCTGGGACCCGGAGGCACAGTTTTATGTCAGCTATCCCGGCGAGTTGACTACAAAGGGCGCCACATCGGTCACGATTCGGGCCGCAGGACCCGGGGTCGGATATGTTATGGGCCGACGCTGCGGGACCATGATGGAAAATGGAAAAACAGGAAGGTTTTGCGTCATCTGTACGTGGTCGCTCATCGTCAATGAAGATTCAGCGGGTGCCTCTCCGACGTTGCCTGACCTCCCTCGAGCGGTGATCACCGGACGCGCGGTGATGCGCGGAACCGGGGAAGGCGTGGCGGGAGCGATGGTCGAGTTGCACGGCGAAAGGAGCGGCTTGAAACGCCGCAACTGGCGCACCAAGAGCGACGGCCGGTTTGTGATCACAGCTGACAATATGCTCTCCGTGGATCGTTATGAGGTTTTTGTGCGAAAGCCTTCCGACAATGTTGGCCGGGTAGATTCAGTGATGGAGGATTTATGGCCGATTCACAGATATTTGGTTGATCTAAATCATGATAACTGCCTCAACTTGAATGTCGGGAATATCCAAATGGCATCCGTGGAAAACCAAGCTGCGTCCGGGCAGATGGATCGGTTGGATTATCATATTTCACCAAGTCCGGCATCCGCTGGGGCCAGCACCCCGGTGCCGGGTAGTGGCGACCCGGTGTCGACACCCCTGGGACAGCCTTCGTCCGGCGCACCGCCGCCTTGGGTGATGGGCGCTGATAAAACACGGATAATTTTAGTCGATGCCCGTGCGGTAAAGGTATCCGCCGAGTCCGGCGGCGCCGCTCAAGTATCTCAAGTCTCATACAAGGGATACGTTGAGGTGGATTTCAACCTGAAGGCGACCTTGTCGCTCACATTCAAGGGCGCACAGGTGACCGGCGAGCTTTATGCCCCGTATGTTATGCAATCCAATGTACGATTACCGGGTGCGCGGATGCAATTGACGGGAAAACTCATGGGGGGCTGGGAAGACGGTGGCCAGATCCAGGGCGACTGCGCTGGCCATATATTGTGGCCCGGCTCAAACCCGGAAGCCAGAAAGGGGCGCTTTAATATCCGAAAGGTTGGTGATCAGATTCAATTCCAAAGCACGAAGTTCTATTACAATAAATATATTTTCGAAGCGAAGGGGTTCCGCTATGCCGCCCCGGATGGCGACAATGCATCCGCAACTGACGTTTCCGGCGGGCCCATCGCGAACTCGGTTGTGATACTCATCGATGCCTCCGGCAGTATGAAAGGGACCAAGATTGCGAATGCCAAGGCGACTGCCAATCGGCAAATCGCCGGTCTGGGATCCGATACCGAATTGGCGGTGATTGCGTTCAGCGGCAATGCCGTAAAATCAGCTTTTGCGCCGATGAATTCCGCTGGCCGTGAGCGCGCTCAGGCTGCCGTTGACGGCATCAATGCCGATGGCGGCACGCCGCTGGCGGCCGGCATACGGGAGGCCGGTGCTTATATGCGACGAAACGCCCGCGGCCAAAAACTCACTTTGATTGTGCTTTCGGACGGTGAAGAAACGGGGGGCGGCAACCCACCGGAAGAGGTCCGCCGACTGAACGACATGACCGTAAACTGGTAAGGAGGAAACATGAAAACCATACATGCATGGCTATTTTCGATTGCGATAACCGGTATCTGTGCCGTCAACGCCCTGGCCGAACAACCCGTAAAACGGAACCTGATCAATGTGGTGGCAGTAGGGTACGACATTGAACAAAATGCCAAAGCAAAACAAATGCTGCAGGAAATGGCACAGGCCGCCCGCGACGCCGGTGCGGTCGGCGAGGTTATCATGTCAGGTCAGGATCAGACGGAATTGGATGGGGCTATGAAACAGGCCATGACCATCGCCACACAGCCACCCGCAGAGCCAGCGCCGAAATCCGAACCCGCTACCCAAGACGGGTGGCAAAGCATCGGAAAAGAAGCCACCCCTGCACAAGAAGAGGGCTCCTTAGGTCGTCAACGACAACGAAAAATACCCAAAGGACATTCAACGCCCTATGGGTTTTGATGCCCTTCCATAGAGCCTCCTGATGCATCAATAGAACGCTGATGGAACATCAAATGTGAGATTTAAGAATAGATAAGAATAGAAATAATATTTAGCCCTCAATATTATATAAAGGTCCCGTCAGATTGCAAACGAAAGTCCCGATTCGAAAAAAATGCGGCGGACACCATATATTGTATTCAGGCTTTCAACGTTCAACCTGTGATACATTGACTATACCAAAAAAACAACTTGTTTTAATCCGCACCCTGGGAGTACCAAAATCGTGTAAGATTGCCGGATCAATCTTACACAATTCGCTTTCATAAAACCCTGAGGTTGTGGAGTTTGAAATCAACCTTTCTGGAAAGCACAAGCAAGGTTTTTTGCCACCCAAACAGCCACTATAGTCCCAGTGCCGCTTTGATTTGCTTGATTTCCTGCCGTAGCGCATCGTTTTCGGCTTTGAGTTCTTTTACGGCGTTTACAAGCGCTACATTAACAGGGTGCATGTTGAAATCGAGGTATCCATCGGCTCCCTCACTTACTGCCTCCGGAAATACTTTTCTCACTTCCTGGGCGATAAAACCAATATTCTCTTCCTCGGTTGGAAGCCCTCTTGGGTTGCTGTCCTTATAAAAGAACGTAACCGGTCGCAGGTTCATAATGGCATCCAAACCCCGGTTGTATTCACCCGTAATATCTTTCAACCGCTCATCAGAACTATTGATCCATGTAGTGCCTCCCGAACTCTTGGCGGCATTGCCGGCAACCTCTAACGTATAATCGGGACTCGCCGTGCCGATGCCGACATTGCCTACTGAGTTAATATTGAACCTGGCCTGGTTAGCCGTGTCATCATAGATTTGAAACAGTCCTGCTCCGCCGATGTTCGATGACAGTGTACTCCCAACATAATACTGCCGCCCGCCTGTTCCTCCGGTACTGTCTAATAGTATTGCTGCCCCGAGGGTAGCGGACCTTTCGCGGATATGCAGCCTTTCCACGGGACTGGGTGTGCCGATTCCCACATGGCCCGCCGTGCCTGCTGGAAAAATAAGGAATGCGTTGGGCTCGCTAAGCTCTTGTTCGTCATATTCGGAATAACCCCAGACAAAGGTGTGGTGAGCATCGGCGGTTAGCTGCATGTGTTTGCCGGCCGCAAAGGAATAATCACCACCGGCCTTGGTGGAAGCGCCCATGGCTGTGGAAACTGCACCACCAGCTTCTGTGTCATAACCCGTAGCTGTGGAGCTCCCCCCACTTGCTATAGCATAATTGCCCATGGCGGTAGAAGCTACCCCGCTTGCAAAAGTGCCAAAGCCCATTGAGGTGGAGTAGTTCCCTTGCGCGAAACTTCCATTACCCATGGCTGTGGAAACTAACCCGATCGCTTTGGTAGACAAGCCCATGGCGGTCGAATTATCCCCCGTCGCTTGACAACTTTCGCCTATTGCGGCTTTTGTTTGCGTAATGTTGACCGCCAATGCCTGCCAGGGAAAAACAACCATGAGAAAAAGAATAACCGAAAAAATTATTGGCACATACTTGTTCATTGCTATCCTCCTTTTTGCTGTTCAGGGAAACAAAAATTCCGACGCTGGTGGATGAGAAGCAGGGAATGAAGGACACCGTCATTTTCAAAGGTTTTCTTCCTTTTCCAGGATCTCTTTTATTTTCTTTTCTTCCCACCCTTTACCGAGCGGCTTTCCTTTGACCAGAAAAACCCGTGAAGCATGAAGCAGAATGGATAGACCCCAAAAAATGGTCACCCAATAAAACCACAAATGATCAGGACTTGTCAGGAGATTGATAACAATCAGCATGACATTGATAACAGCATAGGAAATCAGGTTCCCATAAAATTTTTTCAGTTCCTCAACTCTTTTTCTTGCCCTCTCGTATTTTTCATCATTCATTGACCTCACCCCCATAACTTGATAAATAACGCCGCACGTACGCCACACCACCAAGGGCCGCGGCAAAATCTCTTTTCATGCGCAATAAATGAGATAGCAGTAAAGGCCTTCGAAGAAGCAGCCGAAAAAGATAAAAAATCCGGGGAGAGCCTTTCTGATCAACACATTGATAGAGGACTTCAGGGATGGAAACATCCGCTGAATCACAGACGGCCCGGACGGCAAAAAAGGGAAGGTCTGATTGGTTCGCAACCTGCGCCACACCCGCGGTCTCCATATCAACAGCCATCGCTCCTGTTCGGTCAAAAAGCGCCTTTTTACTCGCGGCATTCAAAACCGCCCGGCGAACCGTAACGATCGGTCCCCAACGGGCAGTTACGCCTTTCGCGGCTAAACCATCCAATGCCCCTTTAGAACCACTCTCATCCCTTTTCCAGACCCGATAAACCCCATCTTCCCGCTCCATGAAAACCGCATCGGCAAACACCATGTCGCCTGGCCCCAACCCCGGATCCAACCCACCTGAAACACCGACCCCCCCCAACGCTCTCAGGTTTTTACCGACCAGCCACATGGCGGCGGAAAAGGCATTATCCATTCCCATACCGGACTGGACCACCAGCAACTCGGTTCCGTCTTTTAAAAACGATCGGCAATACAAAAGTCCTTCCGCTTCTTGCCAGTCCCGTCGCCCAACCAACGCCTTTGCCTCACCAGGAAGCGCCGCCACAACGCCTATGGTTGAATTCATGTTCCGGTTTATAAAACCGGATAAATCGTTTTTAGACCGCACCATTATTTAAGCTATCATTATGAATGATGTTTATAGAAAAAAGGTGAAACTCATTGACGCTCTGGAACAGACTGGGGAAAAAATTTAAATCCCACCAAAAAGAGAAGTTTAAAATCTTACCGGCAGATAGGTAGGAACCGAGATTAATATCAGGCAAATAAGGATTTCAGAATGAGGGCGGAAGCACCGCTTATCCGGTTTATAAAGCCGGCAGGGATAAATCCACAGAGCATTTCAGGCTAACTTTATCTTGAAGGGTCATTTTGTCCGAACGTAATCGACGGTATTCACCCAGTGCCCATAAGGGAAAAAACTGAGCATACCCATGATAACGCAGGTAAAACACACTGGGAAAGCCCGTTCCGGTATAGAGCATTTCGTCCCATTTTCCCTGTTTAGTCTGTTGCTTGAGAAGGTAGTGAACCCCCCGCTGTACCGCGGAACTCCCCACTTCACCGGCGGCCATGAGCCCAAGGAGCGCCCATGCGGTTTGGGAAGCGGTGCTTTTCCCCTTCCCCGCAAGACGGGGATCCGTATAAGAGTAACATGTTTCACCCCAGCCATTATCCGAGTTCTGACATGTTTTCAACCACTGAACCGCCCGCCGGATATAGGGCTGCGACGGATCTTCACCCAAGCAACCCAGGCCTTTCAAAACAGACCATGTGCCGTAAATATAATTGACGCCCCAGCGTCCAAACCAGGCCCCGCAATCTTCCTGTTCTCTTTTCAGAAAATCAAGACCTCTGGAAATGGGTGGAAAATCAACCCCATATCCTAACATGGCCAATAACTCAATACACCTGCCCGTTAAATCGGATGTGCCGGGATCCAGGAGCGCCCCGTGATCGGCAAAGGGGATCTCATTGAGATAGAGGTAATTGTTGTCGATATCAAAAGCGCCCCATCCCCCATCAGAACTCTGCAGACCGATCACCCAGTTCACAGCTTTGGCAATTCTATCCCTGTATTTGTCTTCATTCAAGGCGCCGCCCCGCAGGAGCGCCATGAGAACCATCGGTGTATCATCTACATCCGGGTAAAGCGTGTTTTCAAACTGGAAGGCCCAGCCGGCAGGCGTCAGATCCGGCGCACGATAAGCCCAGTCCCCGGGAACAAGGATCAGTTGTTTAAAAAGCCAGTCGATAGCCGCCTGAACGGCTTCATGGTTTGAGGGCAGCCCCCCCTCAAGCACGGCGGAAAGACTTAAGCAGGTATCCCAGATGGGACTCAAACAGGGTTGGCAGTAAGATTCCTCGCCGTGGGTCACCAACAAATCTTCTATGGCCTGAATCCCTCGAACAAATTCCGGATGATCGTCCGGATATCCCAGAACCCTCAGGGCCATCACCGCATTGGCCATGGCCGGAAAAATGGCCCCGATACCGCCCTCGCCCTTCATCCGTTCAAGGGTCCATGCCTCAGCCAGTTTAAGCCCTTTTTTTCTCAGGACACGAGGCATCATGGGGTCAACTTTTTTCAAAATACGATCCAGAATCAAAAAACAGTTTTTAAAAAAACTGCCCGGAACAAAATGATCCAGATGTCGAAGCGCGTGTGGCGGCGACACAAAAAGCTCGAAAACCCCTTCCTCCGGCTTCAGACGACAAACGGGTCGCTTTGCACTGAGGAGCAAAAGGGGAACAATAACGGTGCGAGACCAGTAAGATATCTTATGAAGATGGAAAAAAAACCATCTCGGCAAAAGCATAATCTCAATGGGCATGGCCGGGGTGGTTTCCCAGGGAATCTGACCAAAAAGCGCCAACATGAATCGAGTAAAAACGTTGGCTTCCGAAGCCCCCCCCCGACTCAGAACAAAAGCCCTGGCTCTGGCCATATGGGATGCATCGGGAGAGTCTCCCAGGTGTTTTAAGGCAAAATAAGCTTTAACCGAAGCGCTGACATTGCCTTCACCCTCATAATACAACGGCCAGCCGCCGCTATCAAGCTGCCGGTTGCGCAAATAATTGGCGAACCGGGCTTTGAGTTCCATGGAAATCTCACGCCCCAGAAATCTCTGGAGCAGGATATACTCCGACGGAATGGTCGTGTCCGCCTCCAGATCAAACACCCAATATCCTTTGTCGCTCTGAATATTCAAAAAACGATCTCGGGCTCTTCGGATTGATTCATTTAGACGTTCCACGGTAAACAGAGGGGTTGCCGGTAAGGCCGCTTCTGTTTTTTCAGGACTGGTGCGATGGGTTTTTCCGGGAAAACCGGTCCACTTTTTCGGATCAGCAAGAGATTTCAAGGCCGTACGGATGCGCTGCTTCATCTAAACAAGTAATCCTCCAGAAGATGTATCATGAAAGGAATCTAAACAGGACCTATATATGACTATTCTCCAAAATTCAAGTAAAATCACAGAAATGTTAATTGTGATTAACGCTTAGCCTCTAGCCATTAACAGCTCATAAACAGATTTAAAACTCTCACCCAATAAGCGGCGACATAAATTCTGAAGTAAACCAACAAAAATCATGGCAAAACAGAAAAGCGCTTGCTCAAAAACACATTCATCTCGTATCATAACCCCCAATCATTTTAAGTCAATCCAATTGAGCGGATTCTTCATGAAACGATACCGGGATTTCAACACCTACCTCAGGGAACAATTCGGGGAACGAGTACAACGCATCTCATTGGACGCCGGACTCGGGTGCCCCAATCGCGATGGAACCGTTTCCGAGGGCGGATGCATCTTCTGTGATGGCCGGGGGTCCGGCACGGGGGCTTTTACGGAAGACCGAGAATCCATCTCCCGACAAATCGAAAGGGCCAAAGGATTCATCCGAAAACGGTATAAGGCGCACAAGTTCATCGCCTATTTTCAATCTTTCACCAACACCTACGCGCCGGTTTCCCATTTACAAAAGCTCTACGATGAGGCATTAAGCCATTCGGAAATGGTGGGTCTCTCGGTGGCCACCCGGCCCGATTGCGTCAATGAAGAAATCCTTGAAATGATCAGCGCCTACCGAAAGGATCATCTGGTCTGGATGGAATACGGTCTTCAGTCGGCCCACGACAAAACCCTTCAAACCATCAACCGGGGACACTCCGTGGCCTGTTTCGAACAGGGGGTTCGCCTGGCCCATGACTTCAGCCTGAACGTATGTGCCCACGTGATTCTGGGGCTTCCCGGTGAAAACCGCCGGATGATGCTGGAAACGGCCCGATTCCTCGCCGAGCTGCCCGTTCAAGGGGTCAAGATCCATCTCCTTTACGTGATTCGCGGAACCCCCCTGGCGCAACTTTATGCAAAAGGGGATTTTCGTTGTTTGGAAAGGGATGAATATGCGAACCGGGTGGTGGATTTTCTGGAACTTCTGCCCCCTGAAGTGGTCATTCAACGGCTGACCGGGGATCCCGGAAAATCCGACCTGGTTGCGCCGGACTGGGCAATTCACAAAATGGAAAACCTGAAAACCATTCAGGATACGCTGGAAAGGAAACAAACATGGCAGGGACGTCTATACGACCCATCTACTGCCGGCGCATGAAGATGGATCGCCTTTATGTCTATTTGGCTTCCACGGAAAAGGGGGCGCTTCGCATTGGTCTTGGCTGGGATGCAAAACTCGATGCAAAAACTTTTTTCAAGGTCTTTTACTCAAATTCGGAATTACTGGAAAACCATGATGCCGACCGACCCCTTCAGCAGGCGGTTGAAGCGGCCTTTTCCAATAGGACGCCTCCCGAAAAGCCGGCCCTGGATATTGCCTGCACCCCCTTTCAATGGTCAGTCATGGAAACGATCGCGAAAATCCCTTTCGGAGAAACCAGGACCTACAAAGAGGTAGCAACCATGGTCGGGAAACCCAAGGGGGCCAGGGCCGTGGGACAAGCCATGGGCCGAAATCCCCTGCCCCTCATTTTTCCGTGACACCGGATTCTTGCCGCCGGGGGACTCGGGGGATTCAGCAGCGGACTGGACGTAAAACAATATCTGCTGGCACATGAAGCTAAAATACGGAAAGAGACAGGGCAGTGAGCATCATACGAAAGGATGGATTTGATTTCGGCTTCGACCCCGACGCATGTACCACCTGTCCAAGCCACTGTTGCCGTGGGAAATCGGGCCGTGTTTGGTTAAACCAACGGGAAATTCATCAAATCCGCGGCTTTTTGAAGATGAATGCCATCGACTTCATCCAAATGTATCTCAACCGGATCAACAACAGGCTATCCATCAAAGAACGATTTAACGGACACGATTTTGAATGTATCTTCCTGGAAGGGTCGCGAAACAGATGTTCAATCTACGAGGTTAGACCCCTTCAATGCCGACAATTCCCCTTCTGGGATTATTTCAGGAAGCACAAGGCGCAAGCCATCGCGGAATGTCCCGGGATAAGGGGATAATGGCGCCGTTATCAGGCGAGAAGCGGAACAGACTAAAGAGGGGCTTCAGGAAATCTTTTCCAGAACGCTTTCCAGACCCTTGGGGTCCTGGACGCTGAACACGCTGATGACATCATCGGGGGAGACAATTTTTTTAAGCAAGCCGGCCAATACATTCTTGGGTCCCACCTCCACAAAGGTGTCCACCCCATCATCCAGCATTTTCCGCATGATATCGTACCACCTCACCGGGCTCACCAGCTGGTTGGCCATAATATCCTTGATGCGCTCTGGATCGGTTTCACACCGGGCTGTCGCATTAAAGAGCATTTCCGATTGGGGGGATGAAAAAGGGATATCTTCCATGAACGCCCTGAACTCATCCACACCGCCCCGCATCAGCCTGGAATGCCAGGCGCCGCTGACCTTCAGGGGGATGGCCTTGGCCTTTTTCTTTTTAGCCAGTTGAACAGCCCGGTCCAAAGGGTCCTTTTGTCCGGTAATGACGATCTGCCGGGCTGCATTGTGGTTGGCAACATCGAGGATATCGCCTTTTTTTGCTTCCGCCACAATCGCAAGCACCACATCCATATCCAAGCCAACCACCGCTGCCATGAGGCCGGGGTTCGCCAAGGCCTCCCGATGCATCAACGCACCCCTTTTTTGAACCAAGCGGAGGGCGTCGCTTTCGCTGACGATACCCGCTGAAACCATAGCCGCGTATTCACCCACACTGTGGCCGGCTGAAACCGCTGCACTGATGCCCGATTCATTCAGGACGGAAAGACAAGCCAAACTGACGGCGGTAATAGCCGGCTGACAATTTTCCGTGAGGGTCAACTCAGACATAGGCCCCTCAAAGCAGAGTTTGGAGATGGGCTTTCCGCAAATCAGGTCCGCTTCCTTAAAGATGTGTTCAAGGCCTGGGAACCGATCCAGCAGGCCCCGCCCCATACCCACAACCTGCGAGCCTTGTCCCGGAAATAAAAACGCTACCGTCTCTCCCATGAAAAACTCCCGTCAAAACAACAAACAACATCATCCAAAAACAATTGGCGGAAAAAAACCGACATCAGTGGCAACCGAATAGAACACTATAGGAAAAGTGTTTATTCCATCGGCATGTCTCTAGGAACGGGGGCCGTCTTTGGGACCACCCACTTTTTGCTGAAACAACTGATCCTTTGCCACCTGATAAGCCGGCGATCCCGGCGCCAGATTTTGGTTGCGTGCCAGCTGTGCCTCGATCTCCCGCTCCATCTCATCGAATTTTATGCTGCTCCGGCTGATAACCCTGTTGATCACATGGTATATTTCCTCGTCCGTACCATAGATTTCAATAACACCAGGATCATTAATGAGGACTTCCATGAGATACTGCGTCATGTAGAGAGAATAAGGGTTTGGACGGGAAACCAGCGTACGGATCGGTGAAATAAAATATGTGAAATCAAATTCCGTACTGTTTGCCGCTTTTTTCATGCCCTTCATGAGAGCACCGGAAACAGCCGCTGAATTGTCTGTTTCGATGATCTTTTCTTGCAGCAGTGTCTGCATCAGTTTGCCGTGGATTTCATCCAGTTTAAACTTGAAGAACCTTCCCTGCTGAAAAGCACGCTTCTTTTCCTGGCGCTCCAGCCGGTTGACCAATTTTTCGTGAACCCTGCCGCTATCCCTGGTATGCATAGGAAACCTTCACCATTCACATTGAGGTTAATCTTTAGCTTTGGAAGTAGTTGATACTTCCTTTTGGGTCGCCGTTTCCGTCGCGGTTTTTGCTTCGACTTTTGTTGCCGGCGCATCACCAGTGCCGGAAGACGCCTTTTCCTTGGTCTCCACCTGGCTGTTTTTATCCTTAGAGGCGTAGTCGGTCACATACCACCCTGTCCCTTTCAGGTGAAAAGTACTCTGACTTATGAGCTTTTTCATCTTTGAATGGCACTGTTCACACTCCATAAGCGGGGGGTCCGTGATTTTCTGCAAGGCCTCCACATGGTGCCCGCATTTATCGCATTCATATTCATAAATCGGCATTCCTAAATACCTCCTTCTTCACATTCAAAAAACAATCTCGCACATCCTGTGCCCCTGATAAGAATCAAGGACGTAATTCAAATTCGGCAAAGAAAACTTCTTTAGAATTTCAAAAGTAGTCTTGTGAACAATTTCTTCTTCTTTGTCTCTGTTTTTTTCGGACACATCGAACCGTTGAAAAAAGTTACAAAACCTCACGATATGAACCAATTCATGGGTAAAAACATAAATGAGAAGCGGCAAAAGCGTAAGATAACGATCCCTTTTTAAAACCTCCAGGATAAAGTGGTCCTGCAAACAGATGAGGTAAAAATCTCTGCATTTTGTTTTCGGTTCAAAATCGTCCATCATCCGGATGCCTTTGAACAGGACCGCCAATGCGGAAGCGTTCAAACCTTCGGATTTTAGAGAAAACCGGGTCTTGACATCATAACGATGCCTTTTCCATTGCCTCAGCGAAAACTTATAAAAATCGCCCGTGGCGTCTTCCGCAATTTCCAGAGCGTCGCTGACAATCGTAAGATCATTTTCTTTGAAAGAGGCCATAGTGACATCAAAGGTCCGTATTGGCGTAACAATACGAAAAAAATAAGGTCGGACAGGAAAATGTCAACGCCGGGCTGGGTTTTTGCTGGTGGCGGTGACTGGATTTGAACCAGTGACCCTGCGGATATGAGCCGCATGCTCTGACCAACTGAGCTACACCGCCGTTAGCGATCTGGGGCCTAAATGTATGCAATTTTATCTTTTTGTCAACCAAATAATACTCCAATGAAAAAAACATTTCCAAAGTTATTGAAATATAAGGAAATAATATTGCAACGGCGCCTGACTAAATGTTCCGGCAAAAATTGATATTTACCATCTCCCTGTTAATTTTCAGACCACCTTCTTTACTTGCCCCTTAATAATCGGATACGATATTTTGTTAGGATAAATTTGTAAATCCATGGCGTCGGCACGCAAGCCCGACAAAATTATCAAGGAGACAAAAATGGCAAATAGTAAAGGGGGTCCATTTTCAGGCACCGTCACTGCCAGAAACTGCCCTACTTGTGGGCACCACGAAATAGGTCTAATCTCTGAAAATGGCATTTTTCACCCTCTCAAACCCGGAACCCGGGTTGTCATAATGGATGAAACGGAACCGGAACGAATACAGCCACAAAGCACTGAATTTACCTCAGCAAGGCAAATTCAGGAAGAGACTTCAAACCCTTTGGAAGGCATTTACTGGATTCCTGAACCACTTAAAGGGGACAGACGCATGCGACTCAAATACGGCGTGGTCATTCAAAAAGAAGTGGGATCAGTTCCCGTGAATGAACACATCTATGCGTCTGCTTATATGCAAAAGCTAAGTTATTTACTGGAAAAAGAGGTGTACATTCCCATCGCCGTCATTCTCGATCGCTTTTTCGGGGCCCCTCATCTGGCTTCCGGCGAAGCCCGCGACATCACCAGCAACATGTGGGAAGAACTGGAAGAAATTCGTCAACCCGCGGAACGGATAAAACAATGGCTTAGGGAGCCGAACGAAAAAGCCTTGGAATTGCTGGTTCAACCCGGCGCCATGGAAGTGGATCAACAGCCTGTCAGCGAAGAGATTGCCTTGGAGGAACTCAAGAATCTGGACCTGGAGGACTTCCTGGAGTTACTTTAAAAGCTATTAGCCGTTAGCTGTTAGCTCTTGAGCTAATGGCTAAAAGCTAAAAGAGCGCCCCGAGTAAAACACGCCCGGGACGCCCATTAAATGACGTTCTGATTCTCTTACAGGTATTTCTTCACCTCTTCGGTCAATGCCGGAACCACATCAAAAAGGTCTCCCACAACACCATAATCGGCCTTCTGGAAAATGGGAGCATCCTCGTCCTTATTGATGGCGACAATCACTTTCGAAGTACTCATGCCCGCCAAATGCTGAATGGCGCCGGATATACCACAAGCCACATACAGGTTGGGGGAAACCACTTTTCCCGTTTGTCCCACTTGATCCGTATGAGGCCGCCATCCCGCGTCAACAGCCGAACGGGAGGCGCCGATGCTGGCGCCGATCAAGTCCGCCAGATCTTCCAGAATCTTATAATTTTCAGGGCCTTTCATGCCCCGCCCGCCTGAAACGATTTTGTCCGCTTCCGTCAGGTCTACCTTGCCGCTTTCATCCTTAAGCACTTCCAAAACCTTGGTTTTCAAATCCCCGTCATCCAAGCTGAAATCAGCGTCTATCACCTCGGCGGATTTGGATGCATCAGGTTCATTCATTTCCATGACCTTCGGCCTGGCCGCGGCCATCTGTGGGAAGCTGTTTTCAAAGCTTACCCTTGCATAGGCCTTACCGGCATATATGGGCCGGGTTGCCACAAGGTTTCCATCTTCAACGGCAAAAGCGGTGCAGTCCTGAGCCATTCCCACATCAAGACGCGCCGCCAGTCTCGAAGAGAGATCCTTTCCTTCCACAGAGGCGCCCACGAGCAGTATAGCCGGATCTCCGGCCTTAACCAGACCCGAAATGACAGACACATAAGCATCGGTGGTATAGGGTTCCAGTTTCGGGTCATCACAAACCAAAACCTTGTCCGCGCCATATTGGCCCAGTTCAGCGGCCTTGTCCTTGATATTAGAACCCAGCAGTATCACGGTCAGTTCCTGACCAAGGGCATCCGCCAGACGTCTTCCTTCACTCACAATTTCGTAAGTGATTTTCCGAATTGCGCCATCCCTCTGCTCGGCAATCGTCCAAACTCCCTGTGCCATTTTTTTCTCCTTACACAATCATCCAAAACATTAATATTCGCACACCCATCCCATTTGAAAAGATCAGAAAAGGGAAGGGATTATAAAACCTTGGCCTCGTCGTGAAGCAGCTTTGCCAGCGCGGCGGCCTTGTCCTGAGGCGTATCGCCCGGAACGATGATGCCGGCCTTTCGCGAGGGAGGCGGAATCAGTTCCAAAATTTTCAATTTCCTTGCGCCCACACCGAATTCCGCGGCATCCAGGCCCAGGTCCCCAAGGCTTTTTTCCGCAAGGGGCTTTTTCTTGGCCTTCATGATTCCGGGAAGAGACGCATATCGGGGCTCATTCAACCCTTTTTGAGCCGTAATAAGAGCGGGCAACGAAGACTCAATGACAAGGGTCTCCCCTTCAATGGGTCGGTCCACCTTCACAGTCTTTCCATCCTCGGCCACTTCAACCTTGACAATCAGGGAAAGCTGCGGAATGTTCAGCAGCTCCGCGATGGCCGCGCCGACCAATCCCTGATCATCATCCACGCCCCGCTGACCTGTAAAAATAATATCAGCCTCAAGATCTTTGATGGCGGCGGCAATGGCCTTGGCCGTCCCAAGCGCATCACTGCCGTCCAGGGCCTCGTCACTGACCAGGATTCCCTTGTCCGCACCCATGGCCAACGCCGTGCGGATAGATTCCGTTACTCTTTTGGGCCCAAGACCCACCACGGTCACCTCGCCGCCGTGTTTTTCTTTCAGACGCAAAGCCTCTTCAACGCCGTACTCATCATAGGGATTCATCACCCATTTGACGTCATCCGTCATAATTGACGCCCCGTCCGGTCCAATCTTGATCTGGCTTTCGGTATCCGGTACCTGTTTCAGACAGACTATAATGTTCACTTTGTCCTCCTTCCTTACAACTGTTTCAAGTTAACGCCATGCATGAACTTATTATTCCCTTATGCCATTTAAAAAAAAACCACTGATCTGCTTAGCAACGGTTCTAATATCATACTGTTTACGACTTGACAATACCCAAAACCGGGACACTTCGTCCAAAGCGCCAAAAAATGCTCTTTTGGCAACACCCGGGATCACGTCTTTTCTGAAAAGCCCCCGCTTCTGCCCATCTCTAACAATATCTTCTATAATATCAAGATATTCTATAAATCTTTCATTCTTATATTCCTTCATGAATTTGCCGCTCTGCCGGAGCTCCACCTGAATAATTTCCGCCATATCCTGGTTCATTTCGATGAGACCCAGATGGGTTGATGCAAACTTTTCAAGTTTTGCGGCCGGATCTTCCATTTCCGAAACCTGAAGCATCATGTTGTCCAAAACAGCCTTCATCTGTTCTTCAAAAAGAGAGATCAGAATATCATCCTTGTTTTCAAAATAGATGTAAATTGTCCCATCCGCCACTTTGGCTTCTTTTGCAATTTCGGAAATTTTTGACTGGTAAAAGCCATTTTTTGCAAAAACTCTTGTGGCCGCCTCAATAATTCTATGGTACTTCTCATTGTCTTTTCTTTTGCTCACATTCTCCACCTTTAATGAATGACTATTCATTCATAAACTGATACCATCGCTTGGTTTTCGTGTCAAGCATTTTTATCCGGGTTTCCAGGCATTACACAGAATGGCGATATTGCCGATTCAAATGTTCTTGACAAAAATTTGCCTGTTGCATTAGATTTCAACACATCGTCGCTAGCGCCGAATTGACCGTTAGCGGTTATCTGTTAACAGAGAAGGTAGCCATCATACAATGAAAGCCTTTCGCGGCGCCCCAAGCCTCTTCGCCTCCACCGACCCCGAAACACGACGGGCGGACCTGGAAATAAATGACCTCACCCTCAAATTCGGCGGCATTACGGCGCTCAGCAGAATAGATATTTCAGTTCAAAACGGAGAACTGGTTTCCCTTATCGGTCCTAACGGCGCCGGCAAAACGAGCCTGTTAAACTGCATTTCAGGCAACTACAAGCCCCAGAAAGGAAGTATTGCCTTGAATGGAGAGGAAATAACGCATCTATCGCCGCATCGGCGGACGAAAATAGGGATTGGCAGAACATATCAAACCCTTGAACTTTTTCCGGAAATGACGGTACTGACCAACATGATGCTGGCACGCCATGTTCACTTTAAATACCATGTGGGGACGGCCTGCCTATTCTCCAAAAATATGCAAGCGGAAGAAGTTCGACAGAGAGAGATCGTAGAGGAACTCATTGATTTCCTGAGCATGCAAGCCATCCGGAAAGAGCATGTGGGGAACCTCCCCATCGGCATGCGAAAACGGGTTGATCTGGGCCGAGCCCTTGCCGTAAACCCGAAGCTCCTCATTTTGGATGAACCCTTTATGGGAATGACGCTTGAAGAAAAAGACGACATGCTCCGGTTCCTCCTGGAACTGAATGAAACATGGCATCAAACGATCATACTGGTGGAACATGACATGTCCGTTGTGATGAGTATCTCGAAAAGAGTGATCGTTTTTGATTTTGGGATCAAAATCGCGGAAGGCTCTCCCGATTTTGTTCAAAAACATCCGCAGGTCGTCAAAGCCTATCTCGGGGATACATAGAACCGACAACCCGTCGATTCACACCCTTTTTCATTGAGCCTGACATGAATGATTTCAGTTCTAAAATTGAGCGCATGGACCCGGAAATTCTATCCTCCATGGGACAATATACCCTTCCCCAGATCCTGTATAAACAGGCTGAACGGTTCGGGTCTCAGAAAACCGCCATCCGGGAAAAAGCCTATGGCATATGGCAAACGGTACACTGGACGGCATACTTTCATCATACCAAACATGCGGCGCTGGGGTTGATGGCATTGGGGATAGAGCGGGGAGAAACGGTCGGTCTCATCCTTGATAACGGACCGGAATGGCTTTTTGGAGAACTGGGCATACACGCGGCCGGCGCCGTAGCGCTTCCGCTTTTTGCTTCAGCCAAAGCCGAGGTGCTGACGCTTGAACTGGACCATGTACAAGCGACCTACGTTTTTGCCCAAAATCAAATGCAGGTGGAAAAGCTTCTGACACATCGCGAAAATCTCTCCCATGTGAAGCAAATTATATATGTAGATCCCACCGGTATGAAGTTTTATCGAGACAACCCCTGGTTAATCAGTTTCAGGCAGCTCCTGGAATTGGGAGAAGAGCTGGACAACGAACAACCAGACCTGTTTATCAAAGAACTCTGGGACGGCAGGCCGGAAGATATCGCCATCATGCTGAGGACCTCGGGCGCCGCGGGACCGCCGAAACTGGTCATGCTGAGCCATGCCAATGTGACGAACACGGCTTCCAAGTGGGTCGAAACCGAACCCATCGGCATCCAGGCTGACTGGGTGTCCATATCCCCAATGGCCTGGATGGTTGAACATATTTGGGCAGTGGGTATCGCCCTTTGCGGCGGTTTAACCACGAACTTTCCCGAAAGACCTGAAACCCTGCTGGAGGATTTTGTGGATATCGGTCCAACCATCATCACGGCATCCGCCGGATTCTGGGAAAGTCTTGCATCACAAATCATCACCAACATGTCGGATTCAGGGCGTTTCAATCGCTTCCTTTTTGATGCGACCTTGGAAACGGGAAATCATATCGCCACCCTTAAATCTAAAAAAAAACCCGTCTCCATCGGCCTGAAGCTCAAAACCCAACTGCTCGAAAGAATCATATCCCGACCCCTTCTTCATCGGATCGGCTGCCACAGGCTTCGCGCCGCCTACATGGGCGGACAACCCATCCGCTCGGATATTATTCAGTTTTTCAGGAACCTTGGGCTAAACCTCAAACACTACTACGGTCTAACGGAGACATGCGGCATGATTCATCTCCATCGGGACGGAGAGGTCGAACCCGGGACCGTCGGCAAGCCGCTGCCCGGAACTGAAATCAAAATCAACGAAAACCGGGAAATCCTGATTCGAAGCCAATCCAACTTCGTGGGCTATTACCAGGACCCCGACGCCACCAGCCGGGTTTTGATTGACGGCTGGCTCCACACCGGAGACCTGGGTCACATTGATAAAGATGGACAACTGACGATAATCGGTCGAAAATAGGACATTATCGTATGGGCGAGGGAGCTTTTTCAAACATGCCATTTTTTCTTCAACTTCTGCTGAATGGCCTTTCCCTGGGATTTCTCTACGGGATATCGGCTATCGGGTTTGTTTTGATCTACAGATCCAGCTGTTTGCTGAACTTTGCACATGGCGGGATGATTGCCTTCAGCGCGGCGGCATTCCTTATGCTTTCCACCTGGGCGGGTTGGCCCATTATCCTGTCTTTTGCGATTACCCTGGCCGGGAGCTTCGTCCTGGGACTGATCCTTGAGCGATGCTTCGTGCGGCCTCTTCTCAAAAGACACAATTTGATTCAGACCCTCCTGATAACCCTGGGCCTGGCACTGATGCTAAAGGGTTTGCTGTCCTTCCTTTTTGGGACCGAAACCTATCATTATCCTGTTTTTCTCCCCGAAACCCTTTCCCTTACATGGGGCAATCTTCACCTCACACCCATTCACATTTCAGTTTTCATTGTGGGATTCCTCTTCTGGATTCTTTGCCGGCTTTTCTTTACCTTCTCATCACAGGGCCTCTCCATGAGATCCGTAGCGGAAAACCGGATAGCTGCCCAGTCACTGGGGGTTCGCGTAAAACGCGTCTTTGCGCTCTCATGGGCCATTGCCGCCCTTTTATGCGCCGTAAGCGGCATCATGCTGAGCATGATGAACGGCGTCCATATCCACACGCTCAGCACCCTGGGACTCAAGGTTTTTCCCGTTGTCATTCTGGGGGGGCTCAACAGCATTGGGGGCGCCATCCTGGGCGGCATTATTATCGGTCTCCTTGAAACCTTTTCGGGTGGATTGTCCCAATCTTTACAGGATATCATACCTTATATTGCACTTCTCCTCATCCTTATGCTAAAACCCTCGGGACTCTTTGGTCAGGCAAAAATCGAAAGGGTATGATCGCATGCGACACATCAAACGAACAGAAGGATCGAAACCATTCCCACCTCCGTTTCATTCATGCGGGAATTTCAAGGTCAGCTACCAGAAAGACCTGAAACTCTTTCAAACAGATTTTAGCCGGCGATTTATGATTTTCGGCATTTTGTGTCTCTTCGCCCTGGCGCCATTTTTCAACAGCAATTATGTTCTTCACATCCTTAGCATGATCGGAATTTATGCCATTGCCGGGGTGGGCCTCAATATTCTTACCGGATATACCGGCCAGCTCTCATTGGGCCATGGCGCTTTTTTTGGGATTGGCGCCTATGCGAGCGCCTTTCTGGCCGCAAAGGCGGGTTTTCCTTTTTTCCTTGTCATACCAATTGCGGGAATTGTCGCATCCATGGTGGGAACAATTTTCGCGCTCCCCGCAATTCGCCTCAAATTTATTTATATGGCCGCAGCCACCCTGGCCGGGCAGTTTATTATCGAATATGGTCTGGTGCAATGGGCGTCTTTGACTGGCGGCACAAAAGGTTTTGTTGTGCCGGCGCCCACCCTTGCAGGCTTAAATCCGGGGACGAATCTCACCGTTTTTTACATCATCTACATTTGCCTCACGTTCATGACCTGGCTGGCAGCCAACCTCATTCGAAGTAAAACCGGCCGTGCTTTTCTTGCCATTCGGCAAAATAATCGGGCAGCAGAGGCCATGGGAATTGCCGTTTTCCCCCATAAACTCCTGGCCTTTGCCATCAGCTCTTTTTTCGCGGGCGTTGCCGGCGCTCTTTTTGCCTACAATGCAACGGTCATTACCCCGGCAATGTTCAATCTGAAGTTGTCCATCGAACTGCTGGCCGTCATCCTTATCGGCGGCATCGGCAGCATATCCGGTTCAATCCTGGGGGCTCTGGCCATTGTTTCCCTGAACGAAATTTTGACCTTCATCACCGAATATTTCATGAATGCCGGCGCTCACGCCGTTACCGGCATCGCTACCACGCCGCTGCATGAATTTGTATTGGGTCTTGCCATTGTTCTGGTAATCATCTTTAAACCGAAAGGTCTGATAAACACATGGTGCGCAATCAAATCGGGCTTCAGGAAATGGCCCTTTTCTTAAGCTGTTAGCCGTTAGCTGTTAGCTAAAAACCCAACCGAGGATGGTTCAAGGCCATGGAAAATAACGAATGTTTGCAGGTTGACAATATCAGCGTGGTCTATTCCGGCGGCATACGGGTGCTTAAGGGCGTATCACTGACCATCCCAAAGGGGGAAATCGCGGCGCTTCTGGGCAACAACGGCGCCGGAAAAACCACGCTGCTCAAAGCCGTTTCCGGATTACTTGAACCCGAAAAGGCCCGTGTCACGGAAGGAAGCATTTCCTATTATGGGAAATCCATACGGGAGGCGCCCCCTGAAGCACTTACCCGTGAAGGAATCATTCAAGTCCTTGAAGGAAGACAGGAATTTAAATCCCTGACCGTTGAGGAAAACCTCAGGGTCGGGGCAACCACCCGCCCGGGCAAATCCTATAAAAAAGATCTGAAGATGATTTGCCGCTATTTTCCTACCTTGTTTTCCAAAAAAAAATCCCCCGCGGAACATTGCAGCAGCGGCGAACTTCAAATGCTTGCCATTGGGCGAGCCCTCATGGCCCACCCGAAGCTGTTGCTTCTGGATGAACCTTCCCTGGGACTTGCACCGCTTTTAATCAAAGAAATTTTTAAAATTATTAAAGATATCAATGTTGAAAAAAAAACCGCCATGTTGTTAGCCGAACAAAACGCCAACATAGCGCTTCAAATCGCCCATCACGGATATATCATGGAAAATGGTAAAATCGTAGAACAGAAGCAACATCATGGATTCCCCCAATCCTTTTCCTAAAAGCGTTCTTTGGCAAAAAGACGCTTTTCAATTCATCGACCCGGATCAATTTGAGACGCTGGGGATCGATCCCGCATCGGTGCCCCTGGGAACCTATATTTCTTTCAAGCATCCCTCGCAATTGAGGAGCAGGTTTGGTGGAAACGCTTACGGTTTCGGTTTTTTTGAGGATTACGATCGGCTAAATCCTGATGAAATCAAAAAGCTCAACCGCATTACCCTCGACAACCCTGAAGACATTCGTATTCATTACAAGGATTTAAATGAAATACACCGGAAGATGGGCTTACTGATCCGGTTTTCCAGTCTGGGACATCCTTACTACCTCATCCCGGTTCACCTCATTTCCATTTCCATGGCCCATATTCAGGCCAAAGTTTCCGAAATTGGAAGGATTGTTGATTATCACAGAAAAAAGTATTTGAAAGAATATTACAGAATCGGCGTCCTGGCGCGCCAGGACGACCTGATCCTTCACGAACTCTCTTTCCTCTTCCAGGACCATCATCTTTTTGTCATTGATTCTCCCGAAAAGCTCCTGAGTACAGATCCGGACCTGGATATCGTAATATTAACCAATGATCTCTTTGAAACCGTCATCATGGAGCAATTCAGCCATTTGGGCCAACGGACGATTTCAAAGAAACGACTGGAACAATACAGCGTTTACATGCTGTGGAAAATCTGCAACCTGCTCAAAAAGGAAGGTGAAATCTTTATTATCGCCAACCATTTCACCGGCGAAAGCAACCATACCGCCGAACTGACATTCAAGACGGAACAGGAAAAAAAGAGAACGGCTTCCCCTTTCCTTGTGGACCAGGAAAAAACCTGGTCCGAACTTCTTTCCATTTTTTTCGACAAAATATTCCTCAGACCGCTGGTCCCCGACCGCGTCAAAAAAGACTGGGAAAAAAAGTTTTTCTGCAAAGGCTACGAACCTAGCAACATGTTGATCTACCTGGGGCAGAAAAAGGTGGAAACCACTGTAAAAGACGTTAAACGGGATGTAGCCGATTCCAACCTGGCCGGCTGCGCCATGGAACTTGTGGCGGATTACAGGGATTCCCTGGAATTTCTGATTCGGACCCTTGGGGTCCTTCACGCTCTCAAACAGGGGAATTATGATTCCCTTCCCCGAGTCTTCATCGATCGACTCCGGCAACCGCTGGAAAATAAAAACAGACGGTTCAACGCACTCAACCATTGCATCAAGCTCACCGGCAAGATCAAACGCCTTGAAAAAATAAGGAACTACCTGAATCCGGACAAAATTGAGGGAACCCACACCCGATTGTTATCCAACCTGGAAGCCCTTTCCTGTTTCGGATTTACACACAATGAACTGAAAGAAATGGTTCTCATTACACTGGGGCATACACCACTGGGACGCATCATCTCCGGAAAAATGTCCGAAAAGGCACTTGAACCCGTCTCTGATATGGCCGGCGCCTATGAACCGCGGCAGGCACTCAACATGCTCCGCTACTGCCGTTTGATGACCATGGCGGAAACAAAGGCCGCCAGGGGTTCCGAACCCCCCCGTGAACAGCTTGCCCTGCTCTTTGAACTTTATGAATCTGCCGTTCGCGTTGTCATAAACCAGGAGCTGGGTTGGGACCAGCTTCTGGAAGAAAAAACAACCGCCATGGGGGGCATACGGAACAGGATTGTCAGAAAAATACTCATGATGATGGGGTATTTTGAATTCCTGGAAAACTGGCCTGAACTCAAAAAAAAGGGCTCAAGGGAAAAAGAAGCCCTGGCAGACTATAACAAGGGAAAGCTGGCTCGAATCGAAAGGGTCATAAAACTCGTTAAGACCATAGAAACATTCGAAGAGATTTATCTCAAAGTGGACCCCCTTCACCTCCCTGCCTTCTACCGGAAATTCCTGGGCATGGAGTTTCATGGCACCGGCCACCTGTTTGAAAGGATGGACAGCCTGAATGTATTCGTACTGCTATGGATCACGGTCAATCTAGCCAAGGGGGAATCAATCAATTTCAATCCTATTCTGGCCGACCTAAAGCCCGATGAAATAGAAAACAGGGTCCGGAAGGTAGAACATGAAGCCGTAGCCGTCAACGTACAGCAACTAAATCTGGAACGCCTCAACCGATTCAGCAACCAGCTGAACCAGAACAGATCCGCATTTATCATGGGAACCGGCTTTCAACTCAAGATATCCGAAAAGACGAAAGCGCTGGAAATCGCCTATAAAGACATCTCAAAAAATATCAAAGAGGCCAATGCCCTATCCGAAAGAATTGCGGGCCAACCTGTTTCCAAAATCCCACTGGAGGACCTTCGAAATCTGGAGGCCATATTCGCCGACCTGGAAACCTTTTTCCAGAGCCAGCTCAGGGTATTGAAGTATCCCAGCAATAAACTGAAAATCCCCGCAAGACAAAGACGCTGGTTTGAGTCAACCCGGAAAATGAGAAAAATCCTTCGAAATAACTTCAGCAAGGTGATGTTCAGGCCTGAATATCTTCACACCGATATCCATCTTCTTTACCACCACGCACCCGCGCTATTGGACTTCCTACTCCCTGAATTCACGGCCCTTCGGAACCTTGATCTTTCCGGAAACCTTTATTTGACATCCCCGGTAACAGATTACATCATGGCTACCACCAGAAAATTCCAAGCCCTGGTATCCCATGACAAGGCAAATTTTCAAAACCAGCGGTTTTTACACCGACTTGCCCAAAAAGAATTCGGCCCCATGGCAACCGGCATCATGGGCGTCAGCCAGCGCCAGCTGGAAGATCTCGAAAACATTGTAGACCGACTCAAAATCAACAGGGATCTCTTTGAGGCTTTAACCCGATCATTCGTATTCCAGGATCTAGGAAGAATACCGCGCTTACGAAAAAAATATCAAGGGGAAATCAATCCGGCCGAGCTTGCCGACGCGGGAGCGCATTTTCTCTCAAAAGAAAACATCGGTCCCCGATACGGACTCAATAAAAAAAGCACGGACTATCTCATTTTTCTGGTCAAAAACCATGACGCCCTTCACCATACCATTAAAGGAGAAATCTCCTTTTCCGCCATGTCGTCCATTCTGGCCAGGCGGGACAAGGACCTCTTCGATGCATTCCTCATCACGACGTTTATCATGCTAAGCGCCATCAGGGAAGACCTCATGCTGGAAGACCTGGCCCTGTGGATTTTCAAAACAAGAGCCGTATGTCATGGCATCATCAATGGCAAAACAACCCTTCAGGAACAAATGGACCGGGTTGTCTTAAAGCGGGGACGGCTCTTTTACGCCATTCAGCAATACCTGGAGAACGGCCTGCCCAAAGGCGTTACACCCTCCGAATACCTGGCTTCAAAGGAATGGAGAAACATTGACAGGTCCAAACGGCTTCAGGCCGGCAGGATGATACTGGCCATGGAAAGAATTTTCAGGATGCGGGGCATCCGACATGCCGAGTTTCGGGATCTGGCCGGACTCATCATAAAAATCCCCTTGAAATACATTCACAAAAAGAGAAAATTTCATAATGTGGGGCTTGCCACCTTTGAAAAAGAGGTTTATGAGGCCTTTCGCATTTACAAAACACTGCAATCCATGCGGGAAGACATCCGACATTTCATGCTGGAGGAGTTGATCGGGGACAAAGTCCGTATCTACGGGTACGAGAAAGTCAGCAGCTATTTGAGTTACAAGAACCAAATCAAACTACTGCTGGTGGGTCTATCAGGCACTCGAAAAATCAGAAAAAACGATGCCCCCATCTCGCTCAACTTCATGCCCATGAGTGAAACCGTCGAACAACGCTACGAAGCCATCAACGATTGCCTTGATGGCATTCCATCGCTGGAACTCTGGGAAGACGATTCACAACTAAGCCATCTTTTCGGCGCTCAAACCGGCATTCTTCTCAAAAAAGAACACTATCCCAATGTTCTGTCCGTCATTTTCCAAAACCGCGTTTCCATCACTCGGAAAATTGACCACATGTCATCCATCAACGACTTGGAACAGCTCAAAATATACTTTCACTACAGCCTGGGGTCCCTGAGAAAATACCCCTTTTTTACCGAGGATTACGAGATTCTGCTTGAAAAGGCCTTTGAAAGAAGAATGACGGAAATCACCGATATGATGCTCGACCGAACCCAAAGCCAAATGGACCTGGTCAAAGATTTTGAAGACCTTTACAATCTGTTGAACGACCTGCTTGAAAGATCCAGGGACATCGGTTTTTCCCGTGAACAGGAACACCGCTTAAACGACCTTTATGAAATGCGAAAAAATGCCCTGAAACGGGAAAAACTTTCAGAGATCGAAGCTATCCTTGAAAACATCCTCGACGCCCAGGAGTTGAAAAACTACTGGGAAAGCATCAAATGGAGTTTGCAGGGAAACCGCAAGTTTTTTGGAACGGAGTATGAACTTCTCATCGCCGAGAAATTTGACGCCACCGTTAGCCGTCTAAATAAAGAACCGGCAACAAGGAAAGAACAGTAATGCCAGAGCCACTCGCGGATCAGATTGTGCGAGAAATCAAATAGGCGGGCGCAGGGAAAACCGCTGCGCTCAAAGAGGTTCAAGAACATACAAGACCGTGGTTGCGGCATGGAATGGCTCCATTGATGGCGACTACATGATCTATGCCGTACCGGACCATCCGGAGTACCGCCGCTACAGGGTCCGCGATTTCCTGGTGGCAAGTCCGGAGGTAACGATATAAGATGGCAAAAAAAATTACAGGGCGTCATGTAGGATGAGATATGGTGATCTGATTCAGTTCGAACCCATCGAATCCGTGGTTCAGCTGCGGGACGCTGATGATGTCGCTGCCGCCCGTCAGCTTGTGGAGACTTACGTCATTTCTGATGAAATGAAGGAGCTGCGGGATACCCTCTGTCTTTATCAACCAGGCATCGAGGAACTGGGAGGAGATCCAGCCGATGACCTGCTATCTCAGGTGGAAACCGTTCTGCGGGAAATCCATAAGACCGTCAGTGGGCAGTTCATCTCCGCCAACCCGGAGAACCGACAATACTATCTCGACCTCAAAAAGACCGATGACTTCGACGCACTGATCGAAAAGCGAGCTGAAAGTCTCAATACATCCCAGCTCAACCGCTACTACTACGAAGCCTTGAGAAGGGTCATGGAGTGTACCGATTAAACCTATGCCACCGCCTATAAGATCTGGCAGCATGAGCTGGAATGGCTGGAACGTAAGGCAGCCCGTCTGGGGTATCTTTTCTTCGGCGCACCCAACGAGCGATCTACGGCCGTTCCGCCGCGGGATTTCTATCTCTACTTCATCCAGCCATTTGAAGCGCCGCATTTCAAGGACGAGAAGAAGGCTGACGAAGTCTTCCTGCGCCTGACGAACCCCGATGACGAATTCCGTTCCACCCTCAGCAATTACGCCGCGGCACTCGATCTGGCATCCACCTCTTCCGGACAGGCCAAATCCACCTACGAATCTAAATCGTCGAAGTTTCTGCAGGATCTGGTTAAGTGGCTGCAGAAGCACATGGCGGATTCATTCGAACTTACCTACCAGGGACGTAGCAAAACCATCACCGAGTGGGCCAAAGGCAAATCCATACGCGATCTATCCGGCATTGCCTCCCACGAACGGATCAATTTCCGTGACCTGGTCAACACGGTAGCAGGCATTTGACTGAATACGAATTTTCAGGAACAAGCGCCGGAGTATCCCTTTTTCTCAGTTCTCATCACCGGCGACAATCGGGCACAGGCGGCGCAGGACGTCATGCGAGCCATTGCCGGTCAAAGCCGTACTAAACAGGCTACAGCCGTTCTCGATGCTCTGGAGCTGCTCGATTCAGAACCCAGGTTTCTTTACCATCCAGGGTATAAACCTGAACCAGCTTATCCGCAGTTCTTCTACCGATTTCAGCATTGCGCGCAATTTGCTGAAACTCTTTATCCAGGAAAATCACCTCCCGATTCCAATCTATATTACAGACCATTCCGGACCCTTTCTCGATACAGTTTTCGTCGTGTCCTAGGATGGGTTGCCTAGGCAAATAGCTGAAAAAGTAGAACAATTCGCTGTGATGTAAATAGCTATCCCAAACAAAAAGTAAACCCCCAAACCGAATGGTCGCGAAACGGGGGATTGTACTCCAATCCCTTTATAAATAAGGAGATTTTATCCCTGTGGTGGAAATCCTATCAGCGATTGATCTGAACTCCGGTCTTGTCTGATCATAGCTATCAGTAAAATACTTTATTATTGCAAATGTTTATATGAAATTGAGGCGAATTCTGCGTGTTTGGTATAGGGGCATACAAAAATGCTTGATTTATTCGGTTTAGGTATTTGCAATTCCGACTACGATCTTCACCCAGAAACAAATGATCTGTATGGCCGAGTTCCCTTCAACGGTCGCCAACAGGGTTCCCTAGCGGGGAGGTCTTGGACTGAAAGTGAAATTCGAATACCAGTATGCTAAGAACACCTGAACGAAGTGTACCAAAAACATGTTTTGGGATTTGCACTTAAAACGTGTCCTTTCTGCAAGCCTGCATAGGGCAAATTTTTTCATTTTTTTTTGGGTGGCCGGAAGACGCTAGGTGGCGAGCTCCGTTATCCGGCGTCTTCTGTCGATCTGATTATCTGTGAGTTACTAAGGCTGGGAATTTAGATTTTGCCTGTAATTCCAGGGAAGCCAGTTTTCGGGGTTTACCTTTACCAGCTCGGGATTTTTGTGAATGGCCAGGAGATATTCGTACGGATTTTCTCCGTTCATGGCACAGGTCTGAATAAGGCTCATAAAGATGTCTCCAATGAGGGCGCCATGCTCTGTTTTGTAAAACAGGGAGTTTTTTCTGTGAAGAATGGCCTTTTTCAAAGCCCTTTCGCAGATGTAATGCCGACTCCCGGATTATGCCGTATTGCCAATTTTATCCGTTTTAACTGGTCGAAACTGCGTTGGACCCCTTATTCTCATGGCTCTTTCAATCGGCATAATCAAAGGCTCTCAAGGAATGTTAGCAAAGGGTCTTCAGGAAGATACCGATCAGGTATGGAACCACTTGCAGTGGTATGGGCAAGGGCTTGCTCCTTAATTCCCATATCAGCATGCAAGTAGATTTGTGTTGTCTCATTTGATTCGTGCCCGAGCCAGAGAGCAATCACGGTCAGATCAACACCACGTCGGAGCAGGCTCATGGCCGCCGAATGCCGCAAGGTGTGGGGTGTAACTGTTTTCCCTTTTAGGGATGGACATGTATGACTCGCCATGGCTGCATGTTTGGCAACGAGTCGCTGGAGAGCATCTGCACTGAGACGTAAACCGCGTGAGCTTGGGAAGAGAGGATCTTGTGGATGGCCATCTTGCTCCTTTAACCATTTCTTCAGCACTGCGACGACATCAGGGCGCAAAGGGGTACATCGCATCTTTCGACCCTTTCCGAGGCAACGGACGTGAGCACCGGTGCCGAGTTCCACATCCTTGCACTGAAGCGATGTGATTTCGCTATTTCGCAATCCTGTCTGTAAGGCGAGCAACAGGAGCGCTCGGTCACGCCTGCCGATCCATTTTTTTGAATCGGGAACTGCAACAAGAGCGGCAGTTTCTTCATCCGACAGGAACTCAACCGGACGGCGCTCGTACCGTTTGGCAGGGATCGCCAGAACCCTCTGACAGTGCAATGACAGTGCGGGTTCACTGAAGGACACATACCGAAAGAAACCTTGCAGGGCGGAAAGGCGGTTATTCCGTGTCCGGATGCAATTACAGCGATCAAGTTCAAGGTGTTGAATAAACTTGCACAGGAAAGAAACATCGAGCTCTTCTATGCGCAGTTCAGAAGGCGAACGCCCGAAGTGTTTCGCGGCGAAGCGAAGCAACAGACGGAAGGTATCCCGGTATGCGGCAACAGTGTGCGGACTGGCGCCAAGCTGTGCGAGCAATCTGTCCGTAAAGAAACGCTGGAGAAGTGATGAAAAGCTGGAGGCTTTCATTGTGCACCTCCTTGCCGGCCCATGTGCTCGGAAGCGAGCTGGAGGAGCTCCGGGACCGCCTCAATATACCAATAAGTATGACTGACGTTTGAGTGGCCGAGATAGGAAGTGAGCTTTGGCAACTCTCTGTTCACGTCCAATCCGGCCTGATACCATTTGATAATTCTTCTTGTTGCAAACGTATGCCTAAAATCCTGAAGCCTTGGTCCGCGACCGATTCGGCAGCCATCTTTTGCAGTTCGAAGACCGACAGCACATGATACTTTGGCGAATGTACGTCGGGCGGATCCAAGACTTAGTCTTGTGCCTCGTTCGGAGACAAAAAAACTGTTGGTCTGAAAACGTGTGTAAAAGTTATTGCGTCGATTTGCATAATCCAAAAGGGCGGAACATGTCGAATCGTCAATCGGAACAAAACGGGACTTTCCAAATTTCGTCTGCCGAATTACAAGAATACCGTTCTTTAGATCCACATCAGACAGATTCAAAGCTACCACTTCACCTGGCCGAATACCCGTAACGGCAAGAAGACCTATGAGCGTCACATAGGTTAATGCGCGCAATCCCATCGGTGACGGGAGCAAAGCGGCCTCGATCATGAGATGTTCTATTTCCTGTTCGGTATAGATGTAGGGCTTACTGCGCCGATGACGGGCATTGAGGAGCCGTTTTGGCGGTACTTCCGTTCGCGGGTCGAATGCACTCAGCCAAGCACCAAACTGCCTGACCATAGTAAGCCGGCGTGCCCATGTCGCTCTTTGCACATGCTTTGGCTGGCACGCCCAACGAAGGGCGAGATCAGTGGTGATGAATTTTGCTCCCTGAAGGTCAAGGAAATCTACAAAATAGCCAAGTGTCGTGGCTGGCTCTTGTAGACGAGTACCGAGGGCACGGCGGACTGTTAAATACCGTGCAAGTGCGTCACGGATTGCAGTCATCGCACACCTCCTTGACCCGGCCAAGGCGGAGCAATCTCACGGAGTGTCTCGAAATCGACCTTCGCGTAAATGGCTGTGGAACTCTGGGATTGATGACGGAGAACCTCAGAGATCTCAGCGATGGAGGCACCCTGGCGGATCATTCTGGTGGCCAGACCGTGGCGGAAGAGATGGGCTGCGCCACGGCTCGGAGCACATATGCCGGCTCGGGCAAATGCAAGGCGTACAATATGGCCAATCGCCCCTGGGCCGGCCAAGCCAACGCGTGGAGCAATCATTCGCAGAAAAACCCGTCGCGATACGCTATCTCCTCTGTCTTGACGTAGATAAACCGCTAAAGCATCTCCGACATCTGAGACCAATGGTAGTCGGTCCTGTACTTGGCCCTTGCCGCGAATAACGATCTCCCCGATCCGCCAGAGGATGTCACCGAGTTCTATCGTGATTATCTCTCCCGCACGCAGACCGAGTCGTGCAAGAAGAAGCAAAATGGCATAATCGCGTCTTCCACGTGGCGTCGACAGATCGGTTGACGAAAGGATCCTTTCTACCTGGTCGGGGGTTAGAAAGCCAATTACCTCGGACTGATGCCATTTACGGACTCTGGGAATCGATAGGGAAAAATCAATTGTTATTTCTTTGCGAAGGTAAAGAAACCGCAAGAATGATCGGAGGGCGGCGGCCAGAAGCCTCGAGTATTCTCTCGACCGGTTTTGAATGCGATCGAGGAGGAAATTTTGGATTGTCAGGGCATCCAATGCATGGAAAGAGATGCAACCGGTTTGGGCTAACCGATCATTGAGAAAATCACTGATGAAAGGCGAATAAACAAGAATTGAGTTTTCGGCGAGTCCTCGCTCCTTTCGCAGGTATTCTATGTAGGTCCGCTTAAAATCATCCACGGGTGAAGCATCAAGTATTGGAGGATTTGGAACCACACCTTCTTGGCGCAGATAGCTGAGAAAAAGCCGCAGGGCAGCCATTTCGAATTTTATCCGGGCTTTTTGCCTTTTGTGCAAACGCTCCACGAATTCGGTCAGATGGGATTCGTTTAGATCGTTTACAGTAAGCCGCTTCCCCACTGTCCATCGGGCAAAAGAGGCAGCAACTGGACGCTTTTTCCGTAGCGTCCGTTCTGCATACCCCAGAGTGCGAAGGTGTGATAGGAAGGAGTTGACATGGGTTTGACATAGGTTCGAATGCGGGTTGTTTTTCGATACGAAATTACTGAATGTTTTCATGTGGTCTCTCCTTTCGTTTGGCGGGATTGCCAAACCGAAGATCCCACAAAAATTATGCCGCGTCAGCAACTACTTCAAGGCACGAATAATCCCACAAAATTCTTGTAATGCGGCATAATCCGGGAGTCGGCATTATAATGGTTATGCCGCTCGCGGCATAACAGATGTTGTTGTCAAGGGGCGCTCCAGGAACTTCCAGGAACCGGGTTAACGCCTTCCAGTGATTCAGCATATACTGAATTGCCTTTCCCAAACCGGAATTCGGTTCCACGAGTTTTTCGTCCAATTGCTTGTTGAGCCAGCAATACAATTTATCCATCAAGGGTTTGCTTTCAGCCTGATGGAAGGCCAGACGCTCTTCGGGTGACATGTTTTCGTCCCTGGCAATCTGATCATTGTGATACACTTTGGCAAGGGTATCGATCACAAACCGGCACTCTTCTGGAAAGCTCGGGGCGACATCCACGAAGTATCGGCGGGCATGGGTCAGGCAGTTTGCCATAATGACATCCAGATCCTCCGATGAATTTCGAGACAAGGCATCGCACATAAGCTGAGGTGGACTGAGACCGGTCAGGCGATTTTCAAGAAGCGCCTTCAGATTTTCACCCGCGTGATTTCTGCCGGTAAAATAAAGAACCGCCTGGCGGTCATCCATTTTGGATATAACGCCGGTGGTAAAAATCCCTTTTCGACCGTTTTTGGTTTCACCTTCCTTCATGAGGCTCAGAACTTTTCCCGTCGTATCGTCAATGTGGAACAACTCCCCCTGTGCGGATTGTTTCAGTAGTTCGATATACGGCCCTTTGGCCTCCAAACCCAATGGCTCAACGATACCCCACTGGGTTGATGCGGGAACCGGAACACCCATCATGGCTTGAAACTGCTGCAACCGATAGAAAGGAACGCCGTTGGCGTATTTTAGAAGGGCAATGGAAACCGCAACCGTTTCATCATGTTTCTGAGTTCCCATATCTTCAGGAGGCGTTGCGGTAAAAATTTGGCCGCACAGGTTGCAGCGAAGCTTTTCCAGTTCATAAATCGTTCCCGTTAAAGGCGGCGAACCCTTAATCCGGATTAACTTTTCGGGAACTTTTAACCGATACACTTTTCCCCTGGGACATTCCGGACAGGGGTCACCATGTTTGAGACTCTCGTGGCTTATGAACTTTCTTTCGGCGCCGGTAAAAGCCGAAGCACCGTTTCGACCATGGCCTTTCGGTGGGGGGTTGCCGCCTTTTGGACCGGGATCATCTTCCGGATTATCGCCGTCTTCGGAATCGGCGTCATCTTCCGGATCATTAAACACTTTACTTATCGTTCGCGTTTTAAATTTGCACTTCGATTAATTTCGAAATCTGGTAGCGGGTACCTCTCTTGGCAGGGGGAAAAGCTATTTCCGGAAAGCCTACCAGGAGTCTTTTTGAGCAACATGCATCCATGGGTTAGTAAAGCCTGAAAAATAACACACGTCGAATATTGGAACAACACAATAGGGCAGAAAATGGAATGGATTGTGCGTAAAACACCATCGTTCCATATCTCCAACAATGATATGAATTGTCGTAAAATCTGTATTTCAATTGTGACAACCTATAAGGGCTATGACGATAACATTCTACTATTGCATAACTTCTAAATTATCGTATATAGAAGCGCTAAGTCCAAAGTGTTTTAGAATTTCACGTTGCAATTGAGAAAGCGGGGTTAGATGTCTTATCACACTATCTCCTGTTTCAATTATCGTGTCCTTTCGGCAAGCCCGCATGAAATGCTGGCGGGGGACTTAACTTGGGCTAAAACCTTTCAGGAGGATAGCCCATGGCGAAGAAAAAATCAAAGGAGAAGCAACGTGAGAGGTTTGCGCTGTACCGTTTTTGTGCCGTACCGGGGGTGTTCTGGGCCCCAAAAAAACGCGGGCGCGAGGTCTGAGAGGGCGACATGGCAGCAGAATATTATGGTTTCCAAAGACATACCCCAAAAACCCGATAATTGGACATGCTAATCCCTTTAAATTTAAATTAAATCATTTATTTATAACTATTTTAAATAAATTGGATTAGGCGGCTCTGGCTATTGGCCGTACAAGGGAGCGCATTTGCTCAATACGGCCAGCCCTTACATGACCAAGGGCCATTGCCATCATTACGGCGGTGGCCAAGCAAACTCTTGTTTGCATTTTGGCTTGGCCGCGTATGTAATGTTTCTCAAAACCAAAATCATTATCGATCCGACTGTTGATTCTCTCCAAAGAAGAACGCCGATTATACGCTCGGTCCCAACCCTGCGTACCATAGGGAATGGGTGTGAAGATTCGCCGATCTTCCTCAGTGATATTTATTCTGACAATTCGCCCATAATCTCCGGGATTAACTTGCCCCGCAGATGAACACTCTCCACATCCTTCACAGGAAAAGCCGTTTGCAGCTGCGGGACAACGATATTTCAGGGTATTGCGATTTTTTTCAAAGCCACAAAAAGCCATGTCCCGCTGTTCTCCAGTAGCCGGACAAATACAATGGACTGTCCCTTTCTCAGTATACACAATGGTATCTGCCCGGTCAGGATAAAGAGGTCGTGTGATCGGTTTTGCAGGATCGTATCCCGGCTCATTCTTTTCATCTCTCCACAGTTCACGGGTATCAATGCCGGGCCGAATCCCATATTCATCCAACAGCTGAGCCTTAGTTTTGCCGGAATCCAAACCACGGTCCGCCACAAAATCATCACAGCGCTCGCCAAGCTGCGGTGTTTCCTCAAAAATTTCTTTGATCATGCTTCGCAGTTCCTTGTGTTCCGAATGCGAGGCAGGTGTTACATGAACTGCCACCGGAATTTCATATAGGGTATCAGCGATCAAATGAAGGCCATATCCAAACCAGCTTTTTACTTTTGTCCACTGCTTTCCGGTTTTACTGTCTGTCCCTTTCGTTTCATGCTTGCCCCAATCTGCATCCGTATCGGAGGTTTCACCGGTTTTCCGGCTTTCTTGTCCCGTACTATAACTGTTGATAGCCTTGCCGTCATACCCTAAATGACAACCAAAATCAGGGAGTTCTGTCATTAAGGATTCTCGAAGCCCACGCACCATGCCGCTGACCATATTACCATATTCTTCCAGTTCTATGACGCTCCTTAAAAATCTTGAGAAATTCCAACTACCTGGAACCAAAAAATATGCATTTCCGCTCTCAGACCGTATGATTTCCATTCGGCCCGTTTCCTCATTGCGTCTCAGTTCAGCTACCGGTTTTTTTTGCCTCGGCAGAATATCAAATCCGCATGCCTCTAATAACGCCGGATTCCTGGACAATTCGCGAATCAAAGATTCAATGGATGCATGCTGGAACACGACTCCCGCAATAAGCGCGTTCCACATTGCGCGTATCGGAAAATCATCTCTCCCATTGCCGCGACGCTTTTCAAGTGCCGCTACAATATTCTCATCAGGCAGATTATCGCGCACCAGATAGAAACGGTCCAAATCCGAGCGTGCTTCGACATCATTCCACGAAAAAAGAAACGGACTCACTGCTGCCAAGTTTCGGCCTCCATCAAATATTTAAAGAAACACTCTATCCTGTTATCTGATGAAGGCATTGTACAATATTTTGTATTAAAATCAAGGTATTCCGACAAGTTCTTTCGCTTGGGGTGAAAAAATGGAAAATTCCGACTCGATCTAGCTAAGTGCTTGATTTCAGGATGCCCACCCATCTTTTTTTTGGGGTAATGTTTTTTTTGACACTGCCAAATCCCTCCAGGATACCAGAGACTTAAGCACAGCGCAAACCCCTCAACGTCTCGAAGCAGTACAAGCCCAGTTTTCCGACTGGCGCAAAAACCGCAAGAAACGGGACCGTATTCCTGAGTCCTTATGGGATGCTGCTGTTTCCCTGGTGGATAATTTCAGCATTAATAAACTTTCCAAAGCATTGCACCTGAATTACAGTGACCTGAAGGATCGCATTGAAAGTATTCCGAACAGCCCGACCGAAGAACTTCTTCCACCCACATTCATAGAATTGCCACCACTCAACCCACCAGCTGATTCGGTTGAAGTGAATCTGGAGCTTGAACAAGCAGGCGCCAGAATGAAAGTCCATGTGAAGGGGCCTATTGATGTTGCATCCCTGATCCAAACATTTTGGAGGCAACAGTCATGATGCAGATCAGCCCCCAAATGCGGATACTTGTGGCGGTGAAGCCGGTGGATTTTCGAAAAGGCATTGATGGCCTGGCCGGCATTTGCCGCAGTGTTTTAAAATCAGATCCCTTCTCCGGGTATATTTTTGTTTTTCGTAATAGACGAGGGACCACCATCAAAATTCTCGGGTATGATGGCCAGGGATTCTGGCTTTGCCAAAAACGGCTGTCGAGTGGTCGTTTTCACTGGTGGCCGGAAAATGGCCGTTTGGAGCAGCTGGCCGCCCATGAACTGCAGATGATTTTATGGAACACCAACCCCAAAGGAGCCGCGCCTTTATGGAAAAAAATTAGCTTACCCTGAAAAAACCAGGTCCCCCCCCTTACGTTCAAAACATACATGCTTATGTTTTTGCCATGGAAACGATCATCAAATACAGAGGCAAGAACTACAACCGAGAAGACATCTCCTTTATAAAGGAGTTGATCGCGTCTAACCCGCAAGACAGCCGGTATGCATTATCGGTGAAACTGTGTAAGGCATGGAACTGGGTGCAGCCCAATGGTGTTACAAGGGATATGGTATGCCGGGGGTTGATGTTGCAGCTTCACCGGTCGGGGCATATTCAGCTGCCCAAAAGGAAACGGCCTCCGGTCAATCCATCGGGAAAACAGAAAAAACCTGAAGTGATCCCCGTTCCCGAAAAGCCTCTGACAACATCGGTGATTTCGATTCGCCCACTGCGGTTTATTCAGGTACGCCGCACCCCTTTGGAGAAACTGTTCAACAGCTTGGTGGACCAGTACCATTACCTGGGTTATTGCAGACCTGTCGGAGAACATCTGAAATACATTGTTTTCGCAGGGGAAAATCCCATTGCATGCATGGCCTGGAGTTCACCGCCACGCCATATCAAAAGCCGGGATCAGTTTATCGGATGGTCTCCTGATGTTCGCATGAAGAACCTGTCGCTGATGGCCTATAATACCCGGCTTCTCATATTGCCCTGGATTCGGGTCAAATATCTGGCGTCTCATATATTGAGCCAAATGGCCCGGCGTATTTCAAAGGATTGGCAAAAGCAATACCGCCATCCTATTTGTTATCTTGAGACATTCGTTGATAAAACCTTGTTTTCCGGCACCTGTTATAAAGCCGCCAACTGGGTCTATCTGGGAGATACCACCGGAAGAGGCAAAAACGATCAAACCGGTAAACCCAATCGTTCCATAAAGGCCGTCTGGGGGTATCCCATGGGTAAAGACTTTCGGGAGTATTTATGTCATGCCGGATAAACCCCAAAAACTCGAATTAACCCCCGAAGACGTCAAGTCCCTTCTTGAAAGGATAAAACCGGCGGTTTCCGAATCCGACTACGAGATTATCAAGGTCATGGCGGATACCATTGAAGCCCTGAGTCAGGTACTGGACCAGAAGGCCGCATCCATCAAGCGGCTGCTAAACCTCTTGTTCGGGCAAAAATCCGAAAAGAAAGATAAAGTGTTTAATGATCCGGAAGATGACGCCGATTCCGAAGACGGCGATAATCCGGAAGATGATCCCGGTCCAAAAGGCGGCAACCCCCCACCGAAAGGCCATGGTCGAAACGGTGCTTCGGCTTTTACCGGCGCCGAAAGAAAGTTCATAAGCCACGAGAGTCTCAAACATGGTGACCCCTGTCCGGAATGTCCCAGGGGAAAAGTATATCGGTTAAAAGTTCCCGAAAAGTTAATCCGGATTAAGGGTTCGCCGCCTTTAACGGGAACGATTTATGAACTGGAAAAGCTTCGCTGCAACCTGTGCGGCCAAATTTTTACCGCAACGCCTCCTGAAGATATGGGAACTCAGAAACATGATGAAACGGTTGCGGTTTCCATTGCCCTTCTAAAATACGCCAACGGCGTTCCTTTCTATCGGTTGCAGCAGTTTCAAGCCATGATGGGTGTTCCGGTTCCCGCATCAACCCAGTGGGGTATCGTTGAGCCATTGGGTTTGGAGGCCAAAGGGCCGTATATCGAACTACTGAAACAATCCGCACAGGGGGAGTTGTTCCACATTGACGATACGACGGGAAAAGTTCTGAGCCTCATGAAGGAAGGTGAAACCAAAAACGGTCGAAAAGGGATTTTTACCACCGGCGTTATATCCAAAATGGATGACCGCCAGGCGGTTCTTTATTTTACCGGCAGAAATCACGCGGGTGAAAATCTGAAGGCGCTTCTTGAAAATCGCCTGACCGGTCTCAGTCCACCTCAGCTTATGTGCGATGCCTTGTCTCGAAATTCATCGGAGGATCTGGATGTCATTATGGCAAACTGCCTGACCCATGCCCGCCGATACTTCGTGGATGTCGCCCCGAGCTTTCCAGAAGAGTGCCGGTTTGTGATCGATACCCTTGCCAAAGTGTATCACAATGATCAGATTGCCAGGGACGAAAACATGTCACCCGAAGAGCGTCTGGCCTTCCATCAGGCTGAAAGCAAACCCTTGATGGATAAATTGTATTGCTGGCTCAACAAGCAATTGGACGAAAAACTCGTGGAACCGAATTCCGGTTTGGGAAAGGCAATTCAGTATATGCTGAATCACTGGAAGGCGTTAACCCGGTTCCTGGAAGTTCCTGGAGCGCCCCTTGACAACAACATCTGCGAAAGGGCTTTGAAAAAGGCCATTCTTCACAGAAAAAACTCCCTGTTTTACAAAACAGAGCATGGCGCCCTCATTGGAGACATCTTTATGAGCCTTATTCAGACCTGTGCCATGAACGGAGAAAATCCGTACGAATATCTCCTGGCCATTCACAAAAATCCCGAGCTGGTAAAAGTAAACCCCGAAAACTGGCTTCCCTGGAATTACAGGCAAAATCTAAATTCCCAGCCTTAGTAACTCACAGATAATCAGATCGACAGAAGACGCCGGATAACGGAGCTCGCCACCTAGCGTCTTCCGGCCACCCAAAAAAAAATGAAAAAATTTGCCCTATGCAGGCTTGCAGAAAGGACACCAATTATCGTTAATGTAATTTTGCTGAAAGCATTTAATAGTTTCTCACACGTTGGATTGCTCGTAGCTTTCTTGGGATTTCCCAGGTGCAATCCAACAAGCTTTTCGTCGCTTCTTGCTAATGAGCGGCGAACAACAAATTCAACCAGAGTAATTACCCTGACTCCTATCATCAGAAGATGCGTTATTCCTTTAACTTGATCTTCCCTTTTGACGTAAAACGGGGCGATGTTTAGCCTACTTTTCAGCCGGTTAAATATTCGTTCAACCCGGTATTGTTTTCGATAAGACCTAACTACATCGATAAAATCAAGTCGCTCCCTTGATACATCTGTAACATAGGCCTTCCACCCATACGCATAAGTCTAAATGTTGTGGGGTTGTATAACCCATCAAAATTAAAAGGCGTTTTCGGTAAACAAGAATGCATTATGAACATTCATAACTTGAATCCAAGGTAAGTCAAATGTTTGGCCGTTGGCTAATTCAAAGGGACTTTTATGAGCATTTTTTGCGCCAGGTAAAAATGGGACAAAATTCCTGATAGTCGCATGTGCTCGAAAGAAAAGACTTGCCCATTTCTTATCTCGAAAACTCTCAATTTGTTTTAGTTTACGTTTGATTCCTTTTAAATAATTGTCAACAATGGAGGTTGTTTGTTTTATCCCATTTCTATTTTTATGAGAGGTATAATGAGTGGCATTTTCTTTTAATTCTACTACCCTCTTTTTTAGTAATGGATGAGAAAATGCATCGTCATCTAATGCCTTAATCTTTACTTCCAAGTTAACTTTAGATGTGGATGTTTTCAAAACTTTCTTAAATTTTTTATAAAGCTTGTCCACTTCTTGGTCGGTACATTTTGATTCTTTTTGATATTTTGATAGTGCATCGTAGAAGTTTTTCAAACAATGACGATGGCAATATCCGACCCAAATGTTATGGAATACGGTCTTGATAGCATTGGTTGAGGCTTTCCACTTATCTTTTGTTACACCAAGGATTTTGAAGTCGATTTTTTGCAAAAAATCCTCAAATGAACCGCACAGGTTTTCTTCATCAACATGATCAACATAATCGGAGTGCCATACTAATAAATTTTCAGGATCGACCATAACTACAGAATAAGTTCTTAAATTTGGTTCTTTTTCAAAGCCCTCATCTTCCTGTAGATATCCTGAGCCTTTCACTCCTGCTCTTGTTAGTATTGTTGCAGGATGAAGTGTTCCTGCCCATCGATTCCAGTTCAAGATGGTTTGTTTGCTTTTGACACTTTTTTTGCCAATAATTTTAAGGCTTTCGATGGCTCCTTGAATGCTCGCATTAAAACGGTACATATTCCGAAATACGTGCCCAATAATCTCTATACCAAAATTCTTTTCCCTTGGGAGAAAGCTGGGAACAAGAGAGAACTTTTGTTTGCACTTCCGGCATTGTATCATGCGGATTGGGAATGTCTGTTGTTCTCCTCCATTCATTATTGTTTTTCGAGGATTCCCGCGGAAACCAGATAAAATATATTCTTTAGGTCCAGAACATGTTGAATTATGGCCTGTGTGGTGATCATATTTATCGAGTTTATCTAATACTTCAATGCGAAACTTCTTACTATCTTTTACGAGAGCATGATAGCTTTCGGTGTTATTATAAGGAAAGATATATGTTTGATTTCCTCGTTTAGAAACAAGGTCTTCCATTTTCTTTTTTACATTTTCGATTATGGATTTATCAAAAGATTTTAACATCCCTATCTCAAATGCAATACTGATTGTACTATCACGACTTTTTACATTATTCAATTTTTTAGTAATATTACTTATCATTGAACGAATTGAATAAAAGATTCTAATTTTCTGTCGATCCCGTTGTGTTTTTGGAATGCTTTTTTTCCCTTTTATTGGCTTACAAATATCCCATAATTGACTTATTAACCTACCAAGTTCATCAATAAGAGCAGACAATGTTACATAAAAATATTGCAATGATTGAAACATCTCCCTTTCATTGATCCATGATCTGATGGCATTAATGCATTTCTCAATTTCAAAGAAAATCTCAGGATACTGTTTTGGATCGTAATAACATTGTCTTGCAAGTCTGTTTTGAGCTTTGTCCAACATTGTCAAAGCTCTCTTAATATTATTAATCATGTGCAACCTCTCTAATTTAACATAGACTGTTGCACTATGATTATGCACACTTATCAAAAAAAGTCCCTAACTTTTTTCCGCTAAGGCGAATTCAGGAAAAAATGTTTGGCCTCACGAAATGCGCTTTGATTAGGATATTGATTCGGAACCGTTTAACAGATGAAATAATTTCAATATGTTAGAGTAAACCCCACAACATTTAGACTTATGCGTTTTTTGCGCATAAGTCTAAATGTTGTGGGGTTGTATAACCCATCAAAATTAAAAGGCGTTTTCGGTAAACAAGAATGCATTATGAACATTCATAACTTGAATCCAAGGTAAGTCAAATGTTTGGCCGTTGGCTAATTCAAAGGGACTTTTATGAGCATTTTTTGCGCCAGGTAAAAATGGGACAAAATTCCTGATAGTCGCATGTGCTCGAAAGAAAAGACTTGCCCATTTCTTATCTCGAAAACTCTCAATTTGTTTTAGTTTACGTTTGATTCCTTTTAAATAATTGTCAACAATGGAGGTTGTTTGTTTTATCCCATTTCTATTTTTATGAGAGGTATAATGAGTGGCATTTTCTTTTAATTCTACTACCCTCTTTTTTAGTAATGGATGAGAAAATGCATCGTCATCTAATGCCTTAATCTTTACTTCCAAGTTAACTTTAGATGTGGATGTTTTCAAAACTTTCTTAAATTTTTTATAAAACTTGTCCACTTCTTGGTCGGTACATTTTGATTCTTTTTGATATTTTGATAGTGCATCGTAGAAGTTTTTCAAACAATGACGATGGCAATATCCGACCCAAATGTTATGGAATACGGTCTTGATAGCATTGGTTGAGGCTTTCCACTTATCTTTTGTTACACCAAGGATTTTGAAGTCGATTTTTTGCAAAAAATCCTCAAATGAACCGCACAGGTTTTCTTCATCAACATGATCAACATAATCGGAGTGCCATACTAATAAATTTTCAGGATCGACCATAACTACAGAATAAGTTCTTAAATTTGGTTCTTTTTCAAAGCCCTCATCTTCCTGTAGATATCCTGAGCCTTTCACTCCTGCTCTTGTTAGTATTGTTGCAGGATGAAGTGTTCCTGCCCATCGATTCCAGTTCAAGATGGTTTGTTTGCTTTTGACACTTTTTTTGCCAATAATTTTAAGGCTTTCGGTGGCTCCTTGAATGCTCGCATTAAAACGGTACATATTCCGAAATACGTGCCCAATAATCTCTATACCAAAATTCTTTTCCCTTGGGAGAAAGCTGGGAACAAGAGAGAACTTTTGTTTGCACTTCCGGCATTGTATCATGCGGATTGGGAATGTCTGTTGTTCTCCTCCATTCATTATTGTTTTTCGAGGATTCCCGCGGAAACCAGATAAAATATATTCTTTAGGTCCAGAACATGTTGAATTATGGCCTGTGTGGTGATCATATTTATCGAGTTTATCTAATACTTCAATGCGAAACTTCTTACTATCTTTTACGAGAGCATGATAGCTTTCGGTGTTATTATAAGGAAAGATATATGTTTGATTTCCTCGTTTAGAAACAAGGTCTTCCATTTTCTTTTTTACATTTTCGATTATGGATTTATCAAAAGATTTTAACATCCCTATCTCAAATGCAATACTGATTGTACTATCACGACTTTTTACATTATTCAATTTTTTAGTAATATTACTTATCATTGAACGAATTGAATAAAAGATTCTAATTTTCTGTCGATCCCGTTGTGTTTTTGGAATGCTTTTTTTCCCTTTTATTGGCTTACAAATATCCCATAATTGACTTATTAACCTACCAAGTTCATCAATAAGAGCAGACAATGTTACATAAAAATATTGCAATGATTGAAACATCTCCCTTTCATTGATCCATGATCTGATGGCATTAATGCATTTCTCAATTTCAAAGAAAATCTCAGGATACTGTTTTGGATCGTAATAACATTGTCTTGCAAGTCTGTTTTGAGCTTTGTCCAACATTGTCAAAGCTCTCTTAATATTATTAATCATGTGCAACCTCTCTAATTTAACATAGACTGTTGCACTATGATTATGCACACTTATCAAAAAAAGTCCCTAACTTTTTTCCGCTAAGGCGAATTCAGGAAAAAATGTTTGGCCTCACGAAATGCGCTTTGATTAGGATATTGATTCGGAACCGTTTAACAGATGAAATAATTTCAATATGTTAGAGTAAACCCCACAACATTTAGACTTATGCGTGCGCTTTGATTAGGATATTGATTCGGAACCGTTTAACAGATGAAATAATTTCAATATGTTAGAGTAAACCCCACAACATTTAGACTTATGCGGTTTTTTGGTTTGGTTTTGCAGTTTTTCAAAGGTGCAGGCATCACCTATTTCAGCAGGTACTGGAAATAATATAAATGCCGGTGCATCATCAAATCAACAAACCGGTCAATCTGAAAATCAACCCAGACCTTTCGGTCAGAAGAATGATCGGCAGAAAATCCCAAAGCTTCAACGAAACAGGTTGGAAGAAGGTAAAAAATCAGCACCTGTAAGGAAGCGAAAAAAAAGCAAAAATCAAATAAAACGAAAACTGCTAAGAAAAAGCGTGAGGTAAATCTATCATCGGATAATGGCGCCTCTCACATTGCAAACAAAAGGAAAAAGGTCAAAAAGATTAACGTTACAGCAGAAAGAGTTGACGATATACCCCTATTGATAAAGGCCATGGTGAAAATGGGTATACAAGAAGCTATAGACCAACAAATCCCAATTCAAAAGAACCAAAGAGATTTGAGCTGGGGATGGACGGCTGTTATATGGTTGGCATATATGTTATCGGAGGGAGACCATCGCAAAGTAGTTGTTCGGGAATATGTATCTGGAATGCGGCATACCTTAATCGAATTAACAGGATTGATAATCTCCGAAAATGATTTTACAGACGATCGTTTAGCTAATCTTGCCAGGTATTTAAGCGATAATGATATTTGGAGAAAAGTTGAAGAGAGAATAAGTGGCAATACGATTGAAGCATATGAGTTGCCGGAAGAAACTGTCAGGGTTGATGCTACGACTGTATCCGGCTACCACAAAACAGTTGAAGGTGGGATATTCCAATTTGGTGTTAGTAAAGACGACCCCAATAGACCGCAAATAAAAATCATGACGGGTTCGCTGGATCCTCTTGGGATGCCGTTAGCCACGGATGTTGTTCCAGGGCAAATGGCCGATGACAAATTGTATGCACCTATCATAAGTCGCATTCACTCTATGCTCCAGAAACAAGGTGTCCTTTATGTGGGCGATTGCAAACTGAGTTCTCTTGAAAATCGTTTACACATTAAGGAAAAAGCGGAAGGACATTATTTATGTCCATTGCCTAATACTGGGAAAACCCCAGAATATATGGAGAAATGGATAGATGAAGGAAATTTGAAAGACAAAAAGAACGAGTTGATAAAGTACATCGTCCAAGACGATAAAGGTCAAGAGGAACTGAAAGCAAAAGGGTATGAGATAGAGCGTAACCAATCTGGTGAAATAAATGGAAAAGTGCTGAAATGGAAGGAACGCGTATTGATTGTAAAATCACCAGCGTATGAAAAGCAAAAAGAACTGGGATTGGAACGACGGCTTAAAAGCGCCGAGGAAAAATTATATGCTCTGACACCACCAAGAGGCCCGGGGAAAAGGCAGATCAAAGAAAGAGAAAAATTAATAGAATCAGCAAAATCGATTTTGAAAAAACATAGGGTGAAAGATTTCCTCAAATATGAATATGTGCGGGAAGTAGAAAGTAAAACGAAATATATTGGTAAAGGTAGAGGGAGTGTCAAAAGAGAGAAAAAGATTGAAGAAAAAATACGTTATCAAATAACAAAAGTGACACGGATTAAAGAAGCAATAGATGCGGAGAAGAAGAAGTATGGGTGCGCATAAGTCTAAATGTTGTGGGGTTGTATAACCCATCAAAATTAAAAGGCGTTTTCGGTAAACAAGAATGCATTATGAACATTCATAACTTGAATCCAAGGTAAGTCAAATGTTTGGCCGTTGGCTAATTCAAAGGGACTTTTATGAGCATTTTTTGCGCCAGGTAAAAATGGGACAAAATTCCTGATAGTCGCATGTGCTCGAAAGAAAAGACTTGCCCATTTCTTATCTCGAAAACTCTCAATTTGTTTTAGTTTACGTTTGATTCCTTTTAAATAATTGTCAACAATGGAGGTTGTTTGTTTTATCCCATTTCTATTTTTATGAGAGGTATAATGAGTGGCATTTTCTTTTAATTCTACTACCCTCTTTTTTAGTAATGGATGAGAAAATGCATCGTCATCTAATGCCTTAATCTTTACTTCCAAGTTAACTTTAGATGTGGATGTTTTCAAAACTTTCTTAAATTTTTTATAAAACTTGTCCACTTCTTGGTCGGTACATTTTGATTCTTTTTGATATTTTGATAGTGCATCGTAGAAGTTTTTCAAACAATGACGATGGCAATATCCGACCCAAATGTTATGGAATACGGTCTTGATAGCATTGGTTGAGGCTTTCCACTTATCTTTTGTTACACCAAGGATTTTGAAGTCGATTTTTTGCAAAAAATCCTCAAATGAACCGCACAGGTTTTCTTCATCAACATGATCAACATAATCGGAGTGCCATACTAATAAATTTTCAGGATCGACCATAACTACAGAATAAGTTCTTAAATTTGGTTCTTTTTCAAAGCCCTCATCTTCCTGTAGATATCCTGAGCCTTTCACTCCTGCTCTTGTTAGTATTGTTGCAGGATGAAGTGTTCCTGCCCATCGATTCCAGTTCAAGATGGTTTGTTTGCTTTTGACACTTTTTTTGCCAATAATTTTAAGGCTTTCGATGGCTCCTTGAATGCTCGCATTAAAACGGTACATATTCCGAAATACGTGCCCAATAATCTCTATACCAAAATTCTTTTCCCTTGGGAGAAAGCTGGGAACAAGAGAGAACTTTTGTTTGCACTTCCGGCATTGTATCATGCGGATTGGGAATGTCTGTTGTTCTCCTCCATTCATTATTGTTTTTCGAGGATTCCCGCGGAAACCAGATAAAATATATTCTTTAGGTCCAGAACATGTTGAATTATGGCCTGTGTGGTGATCATATTTATCGAGTTTATCTAATACTTCAATGCGAAACTTCTTACTGTCTTTTACGAGAGCATGATAGCTTTCGGTGTTATTATAAGGAAAGATATATGTTTGATTTCCTCGTTTAGAAACAAGGTCTTCCATTTTCTTTTTTACATTTTCGATTATGGATTTATCAAAAGATTTTAACATCCCTATCTCAAATGCAATACTGATTGTACTATCACGACTTTTTACATTATTCAATTTTTTAGTAATATTACTTATCATTGAACGAATTGAATAAAAGATTCTAATTTTCTGTCGATCCCGTTGTGTTTTTGGAATGCTTTTTTTCCCTTTTATTGGCTTACAAATATCCCATAATTGACTTATTAACCTACCAAGTTCATCAATAAGAGCAGACAATGTTACATAAAAATATTGCAATGATTGAAACATCTCCCTTTCATTGATCCATGATCTGATGGCATTAATGCATTTCTCAATTTCAAAGAAAATCTCAGGATACTGTTTTGGATCGTAATAACATTGTCTTGCAAGTCTGTTTTGAGCTTTGTCCAACATTGTCAAAGCTCTCTTAATATTATTAATCATGTGCAACCTCTCTAATTTAACATAGACTGTTGCACTATGATTATGCACACTTATCAAAAAAAGTCCCTAACTTTTTTCCGCTAAGGCGAATTCAGGAAAAAATGTTTGGCCTCACGAAATGCGCTTTGATTAGGATATTGATTCTGAACCGTTTAACAGATGAAATAATTTCAATATGTTAGAGTAAACCCCACAACATTTAGACTTATGCGCTGGAGACCACATTTTTCTGAGCGATCTTCAGGTCTTCCACACCTTCGATAATATCCGCATATGCATCTATCGTGTTTCTCAGGCTATCCTGCATCATTTACCAATCAAAAAGGATAATGTTTTAATTTTATTTGATAAATCCTCTGCTGCGTTGATCAAATAGGTCCATTCAATCCAATCATCATGTCCCTGAACAGTATCCGGCACATCCGAGAGAAATTCTTCGCATGAGGCATTGTACTTTCGCTCAAAAAAGCATATCTTCTTTTTTAAATCCTCTAATTCCCTTTTGCTGTAGGCCTTCCGCTTAAACGCAACCTCTTTCAGTGTCTCAATGTAAATTGCCTTACCAACTTCACCCACGAGATCATTTATATTCTTGGGTACTTCAACCGTTATTTGGGGCATCGATCAATCACCTCCTTCAGACCCTGGATCCAATTGCCTCCCAGCTTTTACACTCTCAGATTTCATCTTCAATTCGTCTTTGCGTCTTTTGCGCCTTTTTGTTTACCCAGTTAAATCTCTTTGGCCCTTATTTAACCGGGGCGAGAGAACCCTCGGCCACAACGGTTGAAAAGGCGGTTTTTGGTTTTGGGTTTTGGGCATTGAAAAGGCGGTTTTGAGTTTTGGGTTTTGGGTTTTGGGTTTTGGAAGAAACTACAGTTTTAATGAAATCTTTCCTGCTTTGGGCAGCTTGGGCCTCCGTCACATTCGCACCGATCGAAGTACCAGACCTTAAAAACTGCTTCGAAAGCACAAACTCCTTTTTCCCCAGAAGAAATTTATAACCATCCACAACCAGTAAAGCAAACTCAAAAGTCCGCGCATCTATCTTCCTTTCACCCAAAACCCAAAACCCAAAACTGCTGTTCCCTAGTTCCCTAACCCAAAACTCAAAACCCAAAACCCAAAACTGCTTTTCCCTAGTTCCCTAACCCAAAACTCAAAACCCAAAACCCAAAACTGCAGTTCCCTAACCCAAAACCCAAAACCCAAAACTCAAAACCCAAAACTGCTTTTCCGTCTCTGCGCAAGTTAAACATCACCCGCTCCTCGCACCCCGAAACACAATATTACAAAAAGCCTTCCAAAAGTAAACCACCTGAGTCCAAACCGGCCGTTCCAAATAAGCCAAAATATACCGCCGCTCCGACTCACAGATCTCCTCAAACGTCACCGGCATATCCGCATAAAACGGCGGCACCAGCCCCGGCTTCACCCGCCCCCTCAGTTCCTGCAAATCCTGTGGATACAAACTGAAATAGTGCGCACTCAACGGCCGCACCCCAAAGAGCTGCAGCTCCCCCCGCACCCAGTTGTACAGCATGGGCAGCTCATCCAGCCAGAGTTTCCGCATCACCTTTCCCCAGGCCGTAATGCGAAAATCATTCTCCAGCTTTCCCCCCTTTTGAAGGCCGCTTTTCTCATACACATAATCCTGCAGAAATTCGGAATAGGGGTGCATGGTCCGGAATTTATAGGTTCGAATGGGTTTATTGCCGGCCCCGATCCGGTTAAACCCCACCAGGGGACCATAAGACGGGTTTTCCACCCTGGAGATGGTTTTGGCCTTTCGCGCCACAAAGCAGAACCGTTCGTCAATATCTTCTTCCCCCACAATCTCAAACCCGCAGAAACAAAGCCTGCCCAGCAACTCCGATCGGCTCATGACCCGATTCTTCCCCCTGGTCACGGAAAAATAGACCTGCTTGACCCATGGAAGTTTGGGCATCACCCGGTTAAACAGAAAATCCACTGCGTACAGGGCATTGGCCAACTGCCGCGGAAACTTCCGGATCATCCATTCCCGATGGGTGGCAAGGGTATGGGCGCGCCCCACCAGGTACCCCCCGGGAATCAACAAATTATGCACCGCCAGAAAATACTGGTTGATATACCGAATATCATTGATCTTCCGCAGATTAACGAACAACCGCATGTATCGCTCGCCCGCGGTATCGGAATAGAGCATTTCACTGCTGTTTCGAATGGCCGTTTCCGCCCTTAAAATGCCCTCCAGATCCATGGACCGGTCCATGAGCGAAAACAGCCCCGAATGATTTTTCAGGTACCGATCCCGCAACCGCTCCCGAATGGGCGACAAAAACGCCTGCTTCAGGGCCTCCAGATCCGTTTCCACCGTCAACGGTTCCTGCTTCAGGATGCGGGACACTGTATCAGCAGATTCAATATCTCCCTCGGCGCCGACCCGTTTTTTGCGCTCAAAATAAAACCGGTAGAAAACCGTCTCCAACACCATCAGCAAGACCATGGGCCCAAACACCTGGGTTCTTGAAAAATACTGAAACCGAAACAGAAAAACCATCACCCCCAGGGAAAAGGCCAACAGAATCATCGCCTTGATCCACGGCCAGAGGCCATGGTAGTAATTCATGTAATTCAGATGTTCAAACTTCCGGGTGACCAGCGAACAGACAAACCACAACCCATAGATCAACAGCAGCAGTTTCTCATAATCCGGAAGGATATGAAAGCTGTCCCGTTTCAGATAATTGACCACTAAAAAGGAAACCCCCACCAGCACAAAATCCACCACCGCCAGCCGCCAGGAAATTCGGGCAGGGCGCGCCACCATCAATGGTTCCCGCCTTACGTCCCCCCCATTGGACCGCCGAAGCAGGAAATACGCCCCCCCGAACACGACCCCTTCCAGTCCCACAAACACCAGGCAGGTCCCAAACACCTGCCCCCTGGAATAGGCATAAAGGCCCATGATCACCACCATGACGGCCACACAGTAGGCCAGATACAGCCCGCATCGGACCAGGGTCCACAGCCCCTTTTCCAACCCTGCGTATTCCCGCCACTGAAATTTCTTATTGGCCAGGGAAATCACCAGCCAGACCCCATAAAAGGCCAGCAGCAGCTTCCCATATTTTGGGGCCAACTCAAAAGATCCCCTTTTACAGTAATTGAGCAGAAAAAACGCCAGGTTCAGTAAACAGAAATCCACAACACCCAGAACAGCGGGCGAAATTCCGCCGACATATTTCGTCTCTTCAGGATTTAATGGGTTCATTTGTTTTGGTATCTCGTGTGATGAGGAGGTGTCAGTTTAGGGCAGAAGCTTGGGAAATCCGGACTTCTGTTCGATATCCGAGCGCCATTAACGATTGCTCACAGTCCTCCCAGGTCAGCCCAAACGCACGAACGTCAGCCACCCCGATGCGAGCCACAATATCCCGTACTGTTTTCCAGTCTTTTCCAATAAAATCTGCGTCCATCATCGCTTGCTCAGCCCAATCAACCAACTCAGGGAGAGAGACACTATGATTAAAATAATCCCTTAATTTGTTCACCACATCTTTACCTTCAATCCTCATAACTACCCCCCTCCCCAGTCTTTTTATGTCCCTTATCAACTTATTTTATTCTCGCGCAGAGACGCAGAGACGCAAAGAAAAACCAAAAAACCCTTCTTTTCTCTGCGCCTTGGCGTCTCTGCGCGAGTTACACAATCTCAAACCCGCAGAAACAAAGCCGGCCCAGCAACTCCGATCGGCTCATGACCCGACCCCCATCCCTTCTCTTGACTTTTGGTTGGTAACTGCATATAGTTACACCATGACTAAACGTGAAAAACTTTTAGCCCGTGCCATTAACAACCCGAAGGACCTCTCCTTCGGTGAATTTCAGACACTTTTACGTCAAGCTGGGTGGATATTCGATCATCAGAAGGGCAATCACCAAATTTGGTATTCCCCAAAACGGCGCCGGCTTCCCATCCAGGAAGGCAGGAGTGGAAAGGCAAAGGGCTACCAGGTAGAGCAGGTGGTGCAATATGAGGAGACTAAAAATGAAAAGGTTTGATCCATTCGATGGATACACCATCAATGTGTTTTTGGACGACGATGGCGAATATCTCGCGCATTTTGTTGAACTGCCGAACGTATCCGCATTTGGGGAGTCGCCGGAAGACGCTCTGCACGAACTACAGACCGCTTGGGAAGGTGTGAAGGAAAGCTACCAAAAACACGGGGAAGCGGTTCCCGTTGCACCGGCAAGAAAGCAATACAGCGGACAATTCAATGTACGAATTGATCGTCGGGTACACCGAGCCCTTGCTATCGAGGCTGCCAAAGCCGGGATCTCGTTAAATGCCGTTGTTTCCCAGAAACTTGCCAGACCCACATTGTAGCAATAGTTAGAGCGGTTTTGAGTTTTGAGTTTTGGGCATTGAAAAAAACGGTTTTGAGTTTTGGGTTTTGAGTTTTGGGTTTTGAGTTTTGGGTTGTGAAAAGGCGGTTTTGGGTTTTGGGTTTTGGAAGAAACTACAGTTTTAATGAAATCTTTCCTGCTTTGGGCAGCTTGGGCCTCGTCACATTCGCACCGATCGAAGTACCAGCCCTTAAAAACTGCTTCGAAAGCACAAACTCCTTTTTCCCCAGAAGAAATTTATAACCATCCACAACCAGTAAAGCAAACTCAAAAGTCCGCTCGTCTATCTTCCTTTCACTCATAACCCAAAACCCATAACCCAAAACTGTCTTTAAAGATCTTCCCATCACCCATAATCAGGACGTTTCCTTTAACTCAAAACCCAAAACTCAAAACTCAAAACTCAAAACTGCAGTTCCCTAACCCAAAACCCACAACTGCAGTTCAGGGCCTCCACAGCCCTTTACCCAACCCTGCGTATTCCCGCCACTGAAATTTCTTATTGGCCAGGGAAATCACCAGCCAGACCCCATAAAAGGCCAGCAGCAGCTTCCCATAGATGGGGTTCAGCTCAAAAGATCCCCGTTTCCAGTAATTGAGCAGAAAAAACGCCAGGTTCAGCAAACAGAAATCCACAACACCCAGAACAACGGGCGGACTCCGCTGACATTTTTCGGCTCTTCAGGATTTAATGGGTTCATTTGTTTGGGTATCTCGTGTGATGAGGAGGTGTTGTCCGGGGGTTTCAGATTATTCCGACTCCCTTCTTTGCGTCGTGGCGTCTTTGCGTGAGAACCCTAATCTGCGTCAATCTGCGTAATCTGCGGATAGTAATCTGCGAACAACAATACGTTTCACAACATTCTTCACATTCTGCCAAACCAACTCCTTCGTGCACTCAATCGGATTATCCGTCCACCTCTGCGAATGAGTATTAATCATCATCTTATCCGGCAACAACCCCTTTTTCGCCGCCTCAATAATATCGAATGTGGAATGGAACCGAAGATTCTGAAATGGCTGTTTTTATGCCCAATTCCTGAGACCTGCGATCCGTCCTCTGCCCTCTGACTTCTGCCCTCCGTCCTCCGTCCTCTGTCCCCCGTCCTCTGTGTGATTCGTGGTCAAAAAACGGAATTACGGAACAACGTCCCATTCCATTACGAGTAAGCTCAAGGCCAAGGTGAGTAGATAATTGGAACAGATTACCCAAAATAGCTTTGGGCTAAAATAGGTAAAGGGAAAGGAAGGGGTACTATGTTTTGGGTGGGGTTTGGAATTTCAGTTGGCATCAATGATCCACAGCCTTGTTGACCAGCCTTTCAAAACCCTCCATCCTGTCCAGTTTAACGACTTGTCTTGCCAAATTTTTCAAAGTCGTGATGGACTTAATGGATTTGATTTTCGCTTCCAATACTGAAGGTAAAAGGCCATATCGTTCACCGGCAACGTCTATGAGTGTTTCCTGAGTGGCCTCAAGCTTGCCATGTTGTTCGCCGAAAACCACTCCCCTGTCATACCCTTCTTTCCTCAAAACTTCTGCTGTGGTACGCACGGTCTCTTCTCCTTTTGGAAGATGTTTTACCCTCTTTTCCACCTCTCTGGGGTTTACATCGGTGGCGGAAAGCAGGTATTTGACAAACACATAAAACAGCTCGCCGGCCTTATCCGTGTTTAACCCCTGAAACAACAACTCAAGGGATTCATAAATTCGCTCCCGTTTCTCCGGGTAAAAAATACACTCCAGCACCACATGAAATACTTCAAGAGCGATGGTGGATTTGATCTTGCGCTTGTTGATCTCCGGAACTTCATGCAAAATATGCTCGAATTTGGGCACATATCTCCTGTAATGTTCTCCAGGCAGATTGAACTGGTCCGAGAATTCCAGGCTGTATCTCCATTTTTTCTTGCCATGGTAGAAAACCACGGGAATGATAACAGCCAGTGATCCCCGAAACTCTCCGGCCTTGTCCAGCTCATGCCATTTGGCGTTCATATATTTCAAAAGTTGCAGCCGCGTGCCGCTGTGCAACCCGCTTTTGTGTTCCATAAGAATGTATATTTCAGCCAGATCCCCATCCTTGAGCTGGAGGCTAAGTACGATATCGGAAAGGCTCTCTTTGAGATCATCACTGATATACGATTCAGAAGCCACTTCCAAAGTATCCAGGTCCAGATCGCCGACGATTTCCGCCAGCATATAATACCGGACAAAATCCCTGGCCATATCTTCACGGCCAAGGATGTTCTGGAACAGATTATTGTGCGCTGATCCGATTTCATTACTCATGATTCGATAGTAACCCAAATCTTATCAAATGGCAACCAGGTACCAACACCCCGCCGTCAAGCAAAAAACCCTTTTGCGTTTCGGTGTAGGGATTCTTCCGGTATGTGGACCACCGCCCTGAGTAAGTTTACAAGGTTGCCAACATTATTTCGCCCTTCTTTTCTCTGCGCCTCTGCGCCTCTGCGCGAGATCATTCCTCCAGGTTATTTACCACCCGAGTAATCCCCTGTTTCATCAACGCTTCCCCAAAATTCAGCAGATATTCGAACGTAATTAGAGCAGTTTTGAGTTTTGGGTATTAAAAAGGCGGTTTTGGGTTGTGGAAAAAAACGGTTTTGAGTTTTGGGTTTTGAGTTTTGGGTTGTGGAAAAAAACAGTTTTGGGTTTTAGGTTTTGGGTTTTGGGTTGTGGAAGAAAACAGTTTTGGGTTTTAGGTTTTGGGTTTTGGGTTGTGGAAGAAAACAGTTTTGGGTTTTAGGTTTTGGGTTTTGGGTTGTGGAAAAAAACAGTTTTGAGTTCCTCTATAGGGGTAGGAAAGAGCCTCTTGGCTCTCCCCTCCCTCCGAACCGTGCATGCGGTTCTCCCGCACACGGCTCTCCGGTCGATAGTTTCCTCATCGGGATCGGCACGCTGCTAACCGGGCCTCATGCATAGTGAAAAGCCCGATTTTCGCGAAGTAGGCATTCGGCCAGCGGCGGTGGGCTTCAAGGCTTTTGCCCCAGCCCTTGCGTTTGTTACGACGCAATAATACGGCGCGTAAGCGTCGGCGGACAAACTTATCCACCGCCGCAAACTCAGTGCGGTAGGCGTGTTTGAAGTAACCAAACCAGCCTTCAAGCATGGGGTTCAGATCATCAATGATGCTTTCCATACTTCCGCTACGTTTGCGCCGGGTCTCTTCCCGGATTTTATCACGAAGGGCTTTACGGCTTTTACTGCGTATCCAGCGCTTTCCTGCCTCAAACCGGTATCCCAGGAATTCAAATCCCTGACCCTTTTGTCGACAGTCGCCAAGATGCGTCTTGTCCGGGTGTAAGCTCAGGTCATTAGCCTGTACCCACTCCCGTACCTTTTGCAAAGCATTCTCCGCTTCCGTTTGACTGCGGCTGAGGATAACAAAGTCGTCCGCGTAACGCACCATCCGCATACCTGATTCCGCGATCAGGCTGTCAAGAGGATGCAGGTAAATATTCGCAAGCAAGGGGCTGACTACCGCCCCTTGTGGCGAACCACCCGTCGGTGTCCATCTTTCCAAGCCGTCCATCACGTCCTGTTTCAGGAACATTTGAATCAGATTGAGCAATTTGCCGTCGCTGATGCGCATTTCGACTTGTTGCATCAGCTTATCGTGCGGAATCGTATCAAAGTAACTTTTCAGGTCGGCGTCCAGTATGAAGGTGTAGCCTTCCTTAATAAGCGCGTCTACTTCTCGCAACGCGTCCTTGCAACCTCTTTGCGGCCTGAAGCCGTAACTCATCGGCAGAAATTCATGCTCGAATATGGGCTCCATAACCATTTTAACCGCTGCCTGCACTACCCGGTCTTTGACCGTGGGTATCCCCAGCGGGCGTTGTTTGCCGTCGCTTTTCGGAATGTATACCCGTTTTACCGCTTCCAGTCGGTACGTTCCCGCTTTCAAGGTTTCATGCAGTTCGGCAAGGTATTTCTCCGCCTGCTCCTTAAAGCGCTTTATGCTGATACGGTCTATCCCTGCCGCTCCTTTATTGGCTTTGACACGTCCCCAAGCCGCTTCCAGCGTCGACAAGGCGAACACCTTATCCATCAAACTGTACCATTTACCACCTTTCACCCCGTTACCCAGGGCTGCCAACATACGTTCCGTCCACACCGATGCTTCCACCCAATCCCATCGGGTTTCTGCCTCGCGTTTAGTTGTTTCCAACACTGCCGAGACTGCTTGATTTAGCTGCATCTATATGACCTTTCCGTATCTATCTTCCTATCCTCCTTCCCTCGGCACGGTTTTGCTATCCGCGCTTTTCACAACCCGGTATCCGACGCAGGCGGCGGGTACTGGTCTCACGCCGTAAGCCTTGTTAGCAGGACCGTTCTGTCGCTACGGTACTATGAGGACTCTGACTCCTGCCTCCTGTCACCCCAAGAGACAGGTCTCCCTGCTTATCTCGCTTTACCTTCCAGTCATTCCGACCCCAAACATACCATGCCGTCAAACCATCGCTTTAACCGCCATTACAGCGTGGTCTGTGAGTTTCAGGCTTCACCATGGAACGGTAGGCTCGCCACCACATGACACCGAATCGGGTTCGTCATCCTACGGACTGACTTTTCGCCTCCGGTTGCTCTCCACCCCGCCTCGCGGCGACGCAGTTACCTTCGGCTACGGAGCTATGGCATACTCCGGTACGGACTTTCACCGCACTGATAAAGCGCCTTCACAGGCGCACCGTTCCCACGCTCCAGCGTGGGAATGCACTGTGGACGCTCAGCGTCCGTTCGTATCGTTCCCAAAAACGGTTTTGGGTTGTGGAAGAAACTACAGTTTTAAGGTTTCTCTTTCGGTTCCTGTTCCTTTGTGGTTTTCACGATTTTCGTGAGAATATTTATGATTGAGGAAATCTCGCTTTCCAGGATATTTACTTTTGCATATCCCTTGAAAAAACCGGACCTTTTTAACAGTCTGATCCAATATAGCGTTTCTCTGGCTTCCTTGGAAGCGATGGCCATTTTAGAAATGAAATCTTTCCTGCTTTGGGCAGCTTGGGCCTCCGTCACATTCGCACCGATCGAAGTACCAGCCCTTAAAAACTGCTTCGAAAGCACAAACTCCTTTTTCCCCAGAAGAAATTTATAACCATCCACAACCAGTAAAGCAAACTCAAAAGTCCGCTCGTCTATCTTCCTTTCACTCATAACCCAAAACCCAAAACTCAAAACTCAAAACTGCAGTTCCCTAGTTCCCTAACCCAAAACCCAAAACTCAAAACCCAAAACTGCAGTTCCCTAGTTCCCTAACCCAAAACCCAAAACTCAAAACCCAAAACTGCAGTTCAGGGCCTCCACAGCCCTCTACCCAACCCCGCGTATTCCCACCACTGAAATTTCTTATTGGCCAGGGAAACCAGGAACCAGACACCATAAAAGGCCAGCAGCAGCTTCCCATATTTTGGGGCCAACTCAAAAGATCCCCGTTTCCAGTAATTCAGCAGAAAAAATGCCAGATTCAGCAAACAGAAATCCACAACACCCAGAAAGGGGGAAATTCCGCCAACATGTTTCGTCTCTTCAGGATTTAATGGGTTCATTTGTTTTGGTATCTCGTGTGATGAGGAGGTGGTTGTTACTCTGGTGGGCAATCGAAAGGAAGGATTGCAGAAAACTCAAAAATGGTACAGGTGCTGGGGTCGCTGGGCTGCTTATTCATTATTGGTATTAGCTGTATGGAACCTCTGCCACTTCTCACCGTCTTTTCCTCTCTTCTCTGCGTCTCTGCGTCTCTGCGCGAGACTATCTTTGTCTTATGCCCTCTAATCCTCTAACCTTCTCACCCTTCTGTCTTCCGTCCTCCGTCCTGCGTCCTCTGCGCTAAAGTTGGCCTCAACTTCTACTGCTTGCATTCAAATTGTAATCCCTACAACTTCGTCATCATCTGTACGAATCAACACATTATCATCCATTTCAACGGTCTTCTTAGCCCGCTGCGGCTTTCGAAAACTCAGATAAAGGACATCAGCTTCCTTATCATAGTCGGTCCAAATTTGTCTCACATGAAGCTTCGCCAGTCTTGATGAAAGATCCAAATAAGAATCAATCATTTCCTTATTCACTGTTACCGTTTCCACATTAGGCTCCCCTTTGGTTTCTCATCTAAGAAATAGGCAGTTATGACAAAACCATTCTCCTTTAACCGAATAGGCTATCTCCGTATCACGTTCTCTTCCCAACTTTTCCCTCTCACCTTCCCCATATTTTTTGGCATCTTGTGTTTAGGGACCTCTGTCCTCCGCTGTCCGGCCTCCTCCGCCCTCAGTCCTCCGTCCTCTGTCCTCCGTCCTCTGCCCTCCGTCCTCCGTCCTCTGTCCTCCAACCCCTGTTTTGTAATAACCTCAACTAGTTATTCAATTGTTAAAAAGCGTCCCGCTGGCCACCACAAACATCCACGCATTGGACCAGCGCATGAAGGACGTTTTTATCTATCGTGTATCGGCGGAATTTCCGAAAATAGAAGTGATGAGTTTGATGTCACGGCGTTGGTCTTTTCCGGCCGTGAATTCAATGCCGGCAATGCAACGGGGATGGAAACAGGAGCCGGTGTTGTAACACCCGTTCATCAGTCTTTTTCGACACTCTTTTGCTTTTTTTCGATCTGCTTGAGGCTTCTATTCGGACTGGGAAGCTCCTCTGGCATGGCGCCCCCCAGCTCTTTGATGGTTTGACGGACCTTGGCGCCGACCTCGTAATGGGTTTGGTTGGCTCTTGATTTACCCTGAACATTTTCCCGGCGTAGTTTCTCATCAGTCTGCGTTGCGCGGAAGAGATTTGCAGCCAGCTCGGTACTTCCCATATGATCCAAAATTTTCTGGCTCTTTTTCAAACCCTTTTGCCGATGAATGCCTTTCGCGTCCAGGCCCCCATAAAGCCCCTTGTAACCATGATTCTGGAAGATAGCGAAATCAAGCGTCGTCTCCACCCCGGCCTGCCGGGCAGCAGCCACAAGTTGCTTATTATGCTCTTTCAGCTCATTGCGGAGAAAAAGACGCTTTTCGTCTTCTTTAAGCTGCTGGAATACCTGGTCATCCGCCAGCTCCTGTCGCCTTGTCTGCATGGCGAAATACGTTTGCCCGTTGGCAATGACAGGTTTGGAGGGATCTGCGTTCTGAACAATCAAATAACACGCATAGCGAGAAAGCGCATAATCCTCTATCTGCCGCTCTGCACCGGATCCGATTCGGACCATTTTCACCACATGGGAAAAATGGTCGGCCTCAGCTTGTCCTGAATTCCCGCAAGCCTTCATCGCCTTGTGGATGACGCGCCTAAACTTCTCCCAGCTACTGTAGTCTAAAACCGGCTGCAAATCCCGGGCGAACCAAAACTCCACCCCATGATTGTGGGTCTGTTTCAGGCTCTCAAAAGTCCGGTGGTGCCTTATTTCAACTTCTTTGCTCATCTAATATCTCCAGGTAAACCGAATCTCAAGATTACACACCTTCAAACCTTTTTATCTTCTTTCCTCTGCCCCTCTGGCCCCTAGAGGACGGAGGACGGAGGACGGAGGACGGAGGACGGAAGACAGAAGACGGAGGACGGAAGACAGAAGACGGAGGACGGAAGACTGAGGACAGAGGACAGAAGACGGAGGACGAAAGACAGCTTAAGGATGGCGGATGACTGAAGGATCAAGAGCTTTTGGTAGAGCCACTATTGCGCTTGCAGAAGGATTCAGGATTGGCCATCATTTTCCCCAACATTCGACCTATTTCCTTACACTGATTCATCAGTTCAGTGTGAAGATCCTCAGCGATGTATTGACACGCCAAGGCGGTTTCAAGCCAGTGCTGCGTCTCAGCTTGTTCTCCATCAGAATCCGATAGTTTACTGACAAAATGGGCGACATATCGCCTCTTATGCCAGGCTTCTGCCAAATTCGCACCTATAGAACGAGAAGACCTCCGAATCTGATTGGTAAGAGAGTAAAGTTCTTCTTTTGGAAAACGTTTGGTTAATTCAAAAATCTTCTGCTGGAGTGAAAATGATTTCTGGTAAACTTTCAAATCTCTAAAACTACGGATCGCATCACTCATGGTCCTTTTCCCTTTATGTTTTGCCTCTTCTCCAATATCCGTCCTCTGCCCTCCGTCTTCCGTCCTCTGTCTTCAGTCCTCTGTCCTCTGTCCTCCGTCCTCTGCCCTCCGTCCTCTGTCTTCAGTCCTCCGTCCTCTGTCCTCTGCCCTCTGCCCTCCGTCCTCTGACGTCAGGCTTCTATCTTTTCGCCTTGGCGTCTTTGCGCGAGTTTCTTATAAACTAATGGATGTCCCGCTTTTCCCCAATCCACGCAATCTCAATTCCCGATTCGTTAATTTCGCTTACCAGTGGGTCATTCTCATTGAAGTCTTCCGGTCTGAAGGGACTTGGTTCAATACGTTCGTCTATGTGTAGGCTCAGTCTCATCAGTCCAACGCGCTCTTCGAACAAATCTTCTGAAAAGTCAGGGCTCACAACCGCAAGATCGATATCGCTCCATTCTCCTGCAATTCCTTTTGCATGGGAACCGTAAAGAAAAACTCTCGATATACGTCTTTCCTTTTGAAGCAGGGTTATGAATCTTCGGATAATCGCTTCTATTTCAGATGAGATCGCAGCCATTCGAAAATCCTCTTTATTTCACTCATCTGCTCTGTTGTGAATGCTTGAGTGCATTTTGTTCGAAAAGATCTTTTGAAATCGGGATACCGAGATTCAATGTTAAACCCAATACCCGTGAATGAATCCTGTTCACATAGTTGAAAGACATAAGATCTTAGAATGCAACACTCTTAATAGTCACCATGAAGAACATGAAGAACATGAAGGCCTTTAAAAAAAGAAAACATCCGGACTGCAATGGCTAAAAAGGCGACAACCGTCGGTCAGGCAGTCCTTGAAACCCTTTTTCTTCATGACCTTCATGTTCTTCATGGTTGAAAATCGGCATGAATACTATTCATTCACGGGTATTGAAGTTAGGACCAAGCCCAAACTTTGCGTCTTGGCGTCTTTGCGCGAGAAATAAAAAGAGATCGTAAAAGGAATATACGACAGCGAAGAGCAAAATGGGTTTTTGCTTGACGGCGGGGTGTTTGTACTGGGATTTTGGCGGGTACATTCTCATGGAACACAAAAGCAGGTTGTACAAAGGCACGCGGCTGCTGTAGAGACAAGGCATGCCTTGTCTCTGGGGGGAGTTTCATGTTTGGAAACGAAATGCATGGGGATAAAAGTGTAAACTGGAAAATGAAGGATGCCGATATTTTTATAAATTTTGCAAACCAGATGATTGGGTGATTGGGACAATTGATGTAAGGGACCTTCCAAAAAATAATCTACGCATCCTGTTTGCCTTTTTGCTCGTCTTCTACGTTGTGATAACAGGCACATAGCCCACTATGCACCTGCCATCACGCCTTGAAGACGAACAAAAATTCTGCATGATATGCGTCGTATTTTCTTCCAGTTCCCTAATTGTGGGGCGGACCAAGCCAAGCCATTGATATAAAGCAAAAAAAGCGTGAATCTGACTTCAGGGTTCTTTGGGGATTTTTTGTAAACTGATCCTTGGAAAGGATAGAAAATGCGGCTGGAATTTCATAGGATTGACTTCAGTTTTGGGAAAGGTTATGCTCGTTAATGTAATGAAAGAGTTCAGGAAACCTAACGCTTTTCAAATGTTCAGGAAAACATGCTTTAGTGACTTACAGATTAAATGCTTCGAAAAAAACAAGATGATCAATATAACAACAGAAATTCATTGCTAGAAGAACTTAAAACTTAAAACTGCGGTTTGCCGCCTTAGATTATAAGGGTCGTAACATCAACATGGCCCCAACAACAATGAGGAGCAATCAAAATGCCTATTGCACAGGAAGATTATGAAGCCATCGGTGAGTATGTGCGCAGTAACCTGAGTGGTTGGCTGCAGATGCAGAGTTTTTCCAAACCACCTCACGTCTATGAGATAGAGCTTCGTGAACGCATGGTTCGGGTGGAAGAAGAATTAAAAAACCAGCGTGATTTGATGAAGCAGGGCTTCGACCTGATGGACAAGCGCTTTGAAGAAATGCGTGAGGATATGAATAAGCGCTTCGAGCAAGTGGACAAGCGCTTCGAGCAAGTGGACAAGCGCTTCGAGCAGATGCACGAGGATATGGATAAGCGCTTCGAGCAGGTGGACAGGCGGTTTCAGCAGGTAGATAAGCGCTTTGAACAAGTAGATAAACGCTTTGAGCAGATGGATGCTCGCTTTGAAAGCCTCACCAAAAGGATAGATCGTTTCATGGTCTGGTCTTTTGGACTGACCGTGACCATGTCCGGGGTTATCATTGCCGTATTGAAACTGACTTAAGCAGACTGGGATTACCGAATGGCCGGACAATATGAAATTAATCAGCAAATCACTGATAACGATGAAATGTAAGGAGAAACCGAATTCCTTGTTCAACATTCTACGGTTCGCACCTCGCGACTGAATGGGCAAGCCTCTGATGCAGAGCCCTGTAAGGGCGTGACATTGCAGTGTACCTAAACCCAATACCCGTGAATGAATCCTGTTCACATAGTTGAAAGACATAAGATCTTAGAATGCAACACTCTTAATAGTCACCATGAAGAACATGAAGAACATGAAGGCCTTTAAAAAAAGAAAACATCCGGACTGCAATGGCTAAAAAGGCGACAACCGTCGGTCAGGCAGTCCTTGAAACCCTTTTTCTTCATGACCTTCATGTTCTTCATGGTTGAAAATCGGCATGAATACTATTCATTCACGGGTATTGATGTTAAAACCGGTTATCATAAGGAGAGCTTTCTCCGTTTCCTCATCGAGCGCAATTCCTGCAACCCCAGCAAGCCTCACCAGGTTATGCACAGGCGGAGCGTGCTCTTTGCGCCTCTTCACACAAACACCTTTCATCACATTTTCCAGAGCCAAATGACCAAAAAATAGCGCATATGAAAAATCTTCTTTTTCTACAAGATGCTCAGCTACACGAAGGGACTCTACCGCCTCCTCTAACCAAAAGCGCTTTACTTTTTCAACGTCGAGGCTCTTTTCACGGTCCATTTTCTTCCTCCATTCGTCAGCCACCTGGTTCATGGTCTATCACTCACCAGCCATCAAACACCCCGGGTTTTCGACTCCCTACTGTTTATCCTCCCTCATCCGCACCACTGACTGTACCATCTTCAACAAAATAAACAAATCCAAAAGATTAGAACGTCCCACTCCACAGTTTCAACCTCTGCACTTCCCGCGCTCCGACCTTCGCCCTCCCTGCCCCGTTGAACCGGGTTCCCTTCTAGGGTGTTCAACCGGGGTGAAACCTCTTTTGTTTTTGTTTTACTGGGCGCAAGAACCCCTAAGCCACACAAATCCCATACCGAGGCAAAATCACCCGCACCGCATCAAACCGATGCGGATAGTGGGGTCGGGCCACGCTATCCTATTGAATGTATCAGAATGTTTTTCCTTTTGGGATTCTGAATTTCGTTGTAGCCGGAGAAAGACCATTGAGTTGGGTGAGCGATAACCCCGGTCCTCACCATGTTTACCCAGTTAAATAAGATTTGAGCCTGTTGTGCAAAAACTGCCTTCCCAAATATGATTTTAGGCCCTTAGGGCCTCTCGAACGACAACATGTTGTAAATAAAAATTCGAATATCAGCTCGCAATACCGAGAGGAACTTCCTTGACATCGACCGACGGCGACATGCAAACAGGACAAAATAATACGAAGGGAAATGCCTCCAAATACCCAACACGAAAACGTAATCGGTTACAGAGGTACAAGGTAGAACATCTGATTAAAGTCGAAATCCAGATAAGGTTCTGCCACAAGCCCCAGGCGTTTGTAATCATACTTCCTCAACAAATCCAAATTATCTATCCCTGACAGCGGACTCCCATGCATACACACAGTCGACACCGCCACAATTGCTCTCAACCGCTCCAAATTCCGTTTGAAGTCTTCATACGCCAACTCATACAGTCTTTTCTCGTCCGGCCTCTGACCTGCACCCCCTGACATCAGACATCGGACATCTGACATCGGACATCTGTCCCTTCTCTGCGTCTCTGGGCGAGAGTTTCTTATTTTCTTATGGATGTCCCCGAGTCCCTCACAATTGCTGCACGACCCACATACAGCTTGACAAGCATAGCCTGAAGGCTATATCGAATGGATGTGGGATGTTGAATTTACAGATGAGTTCGGTGAATGGTGGGGAACCCTGACGGAAAACGAACAGGAATCCCTCACTGTCAGTGTAAAGTTGCTACAGGTTCTGGGTCCCGCTCTTGGGCGGCCCCATGCCGACACTGTCAAGAAATCCAGACACAAGAACATGAAGGAGCTTAGAACCCAAATACATGGCGACCCGGTGCGGACATTCTACGCCTTCGACCCCCGTCGAAAAGCGATCCTCCTGATCGGGGGATCCAAGAGCGATGATAAGCGGTTTTATGACCGGATGATTCCACTGGCGGATAAGATCATGGATGTGCATTTACGAGAAATCAAAAAGGACGGTAAAAGCTAATGGCGCATAACTTTAAAGAACTGGAAGCGAAAATGCCCCCGGAACGCGTGGCCAGGGCCGAGATGAAGGCAAAAGAAATCATGGCGGATATGCTCCTGGCCGAGATTCGCAAACAGATGGGATTGACGCAAAAGGATCTGGCGGCAGCATTGAATATCAAGCAGCCAACCCTGTCAAAGATAGAATCCCAGCAGGATATGCAAATTGGCACTCTAAGCCGCATCATAGAAGCGCTTGGCGGCGAGCTTGAATTGATCGCTCATCTGCCCAGAGGAGATGTTCGTCTCAGCCGGTTCCGGCAGAGAGACCAAGGCCCTGCGGCATAATTCCTCTCTGTCGCACCGTCCCTTCACCTCTGCGCGAGATCTAAAATAAGGTTACAAAGGTAGCTACGTCCCCCATTCCCTTATTTCACAAAACGTCAAAAAAAATATCAATTTGAAACAGCTATGGCTGAAATGGCCGATGACCCTGCAATCCGGGATGTGTGTTCTGTTTTGTCCGAGGAGTTTACGGAAGCGGAAAACGATGGTTTGTGAATTATGATCAAGCGCGGCGGAATTTATCTGGTAAATTTGAACCCGATTAAAGGTCGGGAGCAGGCGGGCCGCAGACCAGTCCTCGTGATATCAAGCGACGCCATAAATAAACAACCGCTCGTTGTGTCAGTTGTAGTGGGCGCAGATGCGCGGAATGTGCCAAGAGACTACCCCACAAATGTACGTGTGCCATCAGCTGAGACGGGCCTTCCCAAAGATACAGTATTTCTCTGTTTCCAGATGCGCTCCCTGGATCCTAAAAGAGTTTACGATCCTAAGACAAAAAAACCCCAGTTGGTTGGCACAATGCCGCCACGCCGAATGGAAGAGGTTGTCGAAGCCTTTAAGCTGGCACTCGAGATCGACTAACCCCTGAGACACTGCCTCCATATCTCCATGCCCAGTAGGGAAAGGCCATCCAACCTCCGCCCTCTGTCCTCCGTCCTCCGTCCTCTGTCCTCTGACGTCAGGCTTCTATCTTTGCGCCTTGGCGTCTTTGCCTGCCCAGTGAAATTTCTTTTGCACTTATTTAACCGGGGCGCGAGACCATTTTATAATTCTATGTCTCAGGTTTATACACTTGACACCCTGAAAACAATAGGCCAATATCAATTTCAATAAAAGACTTTCCAGGTGAGTTTTTAGTGCAACATTAATCCTATTTTTTGGGCAAATCATAAAAGCAGGAGATCATCGAAAAATGCTGGAAATAGCCATTGAACTTACATACGAAAAAATTTACGAAGCGGCTTCAAGGCTGACTGAGGAAGACAGAGAACGCCTCTTGTTCTCTCTTAATAAAGATTATGCCAAGGCTTTAGATGCCATGCGTAATGACGCCTGGAAAAGCCATCAGCGGGGGGAGAGTGTCCAACTCAAAAATCTGGCATGAAATACGAGATATTTCTGGCACCGAAAGCCAGGAAACAATATGACAAGCTTGACAGGCATGTTCGGAGCGAGATCACTTCACAACTTTGGGAACTGGCTGCCGATCCTGATAAAAAGGGGCATCCTCTTAAGGGTTATAAGACCGAACTTCGCTACTTGAAAATGGCTCACGGTGGTGTCCAATATCGGGCAGTCTATGACACAGATGAATTGAAAAAGGAGGTTTTGGTTGTCTTTTTAGGTTCTCGCGAGAACTTTTACAAAGAACTTCATCAGTTCATTCACTGATCGCTGACGCTAACACCTTCTCAACCATCTGTCCTCCGTCTTCCGTCCTCTGTCCTCCGACCTCCGACCTCCGACCTCCGTCCCCTGTCCTCCGACATCCGACCTCCGACCTCTGTCCTCCGTCGTCTGTCCTCTCTTCTCTGCGCCTCTGCCACTTCTCACCTTTCCGCCCTTCCGTCTTCTGTCTTCTGTCCTCTGTCCTCTGTCCTCTGTCCTCCGTCCACCGTCCACCGTCCACCGCTGCGGATGTACTGGCATCCATATATACAGGTATGAACTTGACCCCGCGACCGGCAAGGTGTACCATGTCTTTTAGTGGAAAACTGACAGTGGAGGAATACAACATGGCCAAGACATCAAGGGCAACCGCCCGACCTGCCCCGGAAATTAAGGAAAGGGCGAAATCCATTCTAAAGGAGTTGGGGATCCCCATTTCTTCCGCTCATGAGCTGTTTTATAGGCAGATCATTGCCAGCCGCGGGCTTCCTTTTGACGCACGCATCCCAAATCGGGAAACGATCGAAGCCATGCATGATGCCCGCGTGGGCAAAGGCAAAAGGTATCAGAGCGTAACAGAGCTGTTCAAGGATTGCGGGCTCTGATGTTGCCCTTCGACCCACCGCGCGGTTCAAAAAGGACTTGAAAAGAGCCGGTCGCCAAGGACGGAATCTTACCAAATTACGGGATGTCCTTGAAACGCTCGCTATTCCAAAAGCGCTGCCGCCGGAATTCAGGGATCATAAACTCAAGGGGGAGTGGCGGGATTTTCGAGAATGCCATGTGGAGCCGGACTGGCTGTTGATCTATTCGATCACTGAATTCGAACTCAGACCTGCACGCGTGGGGTCCCATGCTGAGTTATTTGAATAACCATCCCCCTCCTAAAGCGGGCTCTCGTCTGGAAAAATCTTCAATCCGTCCAGCTTTCCTTCTTCTTGCTCTTTCACTCCTCCGACATCCGACCTCCGCCCTCCGCCCTTTCCCTTCAACTCAAAACCCAAAACCCAAAACTCAAAACTCAACACTCCCCTCCGACCTCCGCCCTTTCCCTTCAACCCAAAACTCAAAACCCAAAACTCAAAACTGCCCTCCGCCCTTTCCCTTCAACTCAAAACCCAAAACCCAAAACCCAAAACCCAACACTGCCCTCCGTCCTTTCCCTTCAACTCAAAACTCAAAACCCAAAACCCAAAACCCAACACTGCCCTCCGCCTTCTGTCCTCTGCCTTCAGCCCTCTATCTTTCTCCTTTGGGTTTCAGCTTCTATCTTTGCGCCTTAGCGTCTTTGCGCGAGTTTCTTATAAACTTATGGATGTCCCCACCTGCACTTTTTTGTTGACAAAACAAAATGCGGAGAACATCTTTACTGTAAAGAGTAAAGACCGGGGAGTAAAGAGGTGAATCGAATGCAACGTGTGAGCAGACTATCTACAAAAGGGCAGGTAACCATACCAGCGGACCTAAGGAGGGCTATAGGCATAGAACCTGGCGATATAGTAGCCTATGAACTGCAGGGAAAAAGTGTAAAACTTAAAAGGGTCGAGCCGTTTGACGCAGCTTACCACGCAGCAGTGGCAGAAACACTTGAAGAGTGGAACAGCCTTGAGGATGAAGAGGCCTTCAATGATCTGTAGCCAATATGATGTGGTCACCGTCCCTTTCCCATTTGTTGATAGACCTAAACGAAAAACCGCCCTGCGGTCGTGCTCAGTAACATGGAATTTAACAGAAGTAACCACACAATCCTTGCCATGATAATCACGAAAAAAGAGCCTGCATGGCCAGGCGACTCCCAAATCAGCGATTATGCCGATGCTGGATTACGCCTCCCATGTCTGGTCCGGTTTAAGTTTTTCACGCTCGATAACCGACTATTGCAGAAAAAGATAGGACATCTGAGTGAAAAGGATTCAAATCAAATAGCAAAGCATCTATGTTTTTATCTGGTTGCGTGCGGATAGATTACCAGTTATTTGTAGCTACGCTCAGAGCCCTTCCTTCTTTGCATCTTGCGCGAGTTTCTTATAAACTTATGGACGCGCTTCTCACACCCCTCCCATCAGGAACCCTGTAAAAGTGCTGGTGGGATGCCTCTCCTCTGGTTTCAGCTGACTTATATTTTCAGGAATTGTTTTATGAACAGGCATTGATGGTCCTTCAAAGTTGCATTAAGGAACGCCTGAGGGGTTTGCGCTGTGCTTAAGTCTCTGGTATCCTGGAGGGATTTGGCAGTGTCAAAAAAACATTACCCCAAAAAAAAGATGGGTGGGCATCCTGAAATCAAGCACTTAGCTAGATCGAGTCGGAATTTTCCATTTTTTCACCCCAAGCGAAAGAACTTGTCGGAATACCTTGATTTTAATACAAAATATTGTACAATGCCTTCATCAGATAACAGGATAGAGTGTTTCTTTAAATATTTGATGGAGGCCGAAACTTGGCAGCAGTGAGTCCGTTTCTTTTTTCGTGGAATGATGTCGAAGCACGCTCGGATTTGGACCGTTTCTATCTGGTGCGCGATAATCTGCCTGATGAGAATATTGTAGCGGCACTTGAAAAGCGTCGCGGCAATGGGAGAGATGATTTTCCGATACGCGCAATGTGGAACGCGCTTATTGCGGGAGTCGTGTTCCAGCATGCATCCATTGAATCTTTGATTCGCGAATTGTCCAGGAATCCGGCGTTATTAGAGGCATGCGGATTTGATATTCTGCCGAGGCAAAAAAAACCGGTAGCTGAACTGAGACGCAATGAGGAAACGGGCCGAATGGAAATCATACGGTCTGAGAGCGGAAATGCATATTTTTTGGTTCCAGGTAGTTGGAATTTCTCAAGATTTTTAAGGAGCGTCATAGAACTGGAAGAATATGGTAATATGGTCAGCGGCATGGTGCGTGGGCTTCGAGAATCCTTAATGACAGAACTCCCTGATTTTGGTTGTCATTTAGGGTATGACGGCAAGGCTATCAACAGTTATAGTACGGGACAAGAAAGCCGGAAAACCGGTGAAACCTCCGATACGGATGCAGATTGGGGCAAGCATGAAACGAAAGGGACAGACAGTAAAACCGGAAAGCAGTGGACAAAAGTAAAAAGCTGGTTTGGATATGGCCTTCATTTGATCGCTGATACCCTATATGAAATTCCGGTGGCAGTTCATGTAACACCTGCCTCGCATTCGGAACACAAGGAACTGCGAAGCATGATCAAAGAAATTTTTGAGGAAACACCGCAGCTTGGCGAGCGCTGTGATGATTTTGTGGCGGACCGTGGTTTGGATTCCGGCAAAACTAAGGCTCAGCTGTTGGATGAATATGGGATTCGGCCCGGCATTGATACCCGTGAACTGTGGAGAGATGAAAAGAATGAGCCGGGATACGATCCTGCAAAACCGATCACACGACCTCTTTATCCTGACCGGGCAGATACCATTGTGTATACTGAGAAAGGGACAGTCCATTGTATTTGTCCGGCTACTGGAGAACAGCGGGACATGGCTTTTTGTGGCTTTGAAAAAAATCGCAATACCCTGAAATATCGTTGTCCCGCAGCTGCAAACGGCTTTTCCTGTGAAGGATGTGGAGAGTGTTCATCTGCGGGGCAAGTTAATCCCGGAGATTATGGGCGAATTGTCAGAATAAATATCACTGAGGAAGATCGGCGAATCTTCACACCCATTCCCTATGGTACGCAGGGTTGGGACCGAGCGTATAATCGGCGTTCTTCTTTGGAGAGAATCAACAGTCGGATCGATAATGATTTTGGTTTTGAGAAACATTACATACGCGGCCAAGCCAAAATGCAAACAAGAGTTTGCTTGGCCACCGCCGTAATGATGGCAATGGCCCTTGGTCATGTAAGGGCTGGCCGTATTGAGCAAATGCGCTCCCTTGTACGGCCAATAGCCAGAGCCGCCTAATCCAATTTATTTAAAATAGTTATAAATAAATGATTTAATTTAAATTTAAAGGGATTAGCATGTCCAATTATCGGGTTTTTGGGGTATGTCTTTGGAAACCATAATATTCTGCTGCCATGTCGCCCTCTCAGACCTCGCGCCCGCGTTTTTTTGGGGCCCAGAACACCCCCGGTACGGCACAAAAACGGTACAGCGCAAACCTCTCCGCCTGATCCCCTCTATTGACAATATATCTTTTAAGGCTATAATAAAAGATGCACACATTGAAATACAGACGTCAGGCACGAAACTACCTCGCGCGGTTGCCGCGCAAAGCCAAATCGGCCATAGTGGACCAGTTGCATCAGCTTGCCGCAGATCCGGATGATCTCACCCTTGATGTCGACGTCTTGCAGGGAAAGAAGGGATACCGCCTGAGAGTAGGACAGTATCGCGTGCTTTATATGCGGGAAGATAACCAATTGATCATAGAAGTCGTCAAAATCCGCCCGAGAGGCGATGTTTACAAGAGGTAATGATGGAATATCAGACCATAAGCGAAAATGGGAAAGTTAAATTTGTGGTGCTGCCCGTGGAGGAGTTTGGCAAAATCATGGAACGACTGCAGGATGAATCCGATTTGCGGGACATCCATGAAGCCCCATCACAACCGCTTTATGAGCAAGATGAAGCGGAAGCGTATATATTCATGAATCCAGTAAAACGAGAGCGGCTCGACAAAGGGTGGACTCAGGAGGACCTGGCCAACCGAATTGGGGTGAAACAGGCTACGGTGGCAAAATGGGAACGACAGGGCGCTGTCTATCGCAAAGCAACCAGGGAGAAACTGGCCAAAGCATTCGGAATTAAAGAGGAAAGCTTTACCTGATACTACCGAAGTAGATGTCCCTGGAATTACGAAAAAAACAAAAAAACCCTTCTTCCCTCCGCGTCTCTGCGCGAGTTACTTCTTTTTTAGATCAGGCAACTGCGTCAATGCCTTTTCGATCCACCAGGCTAAGGAGGTTTTGTCCGGGGGTTTCAGATTATTCCAACTTCTGATCTCGTTTACATTGACAAGATATGATAACCTATGATAACTTACAGACATGAAGATTCTTCAGATGCCGCCATTCAAAAAGTATATAAAAAAGCTTCCAAGGCATTTTCAACAGGTTGTGTTGGATGCCGTTGAGGATATCGTCACGAATCCGACCATCGGTGAATCGAAAAAAGGAGATTTGGACGGTTTTCGAGTATACAAGTTCAGCATGGGTCGCCATTTGACGCTAATGGCTTATAAACTTGAAGACGATTCACTTGTTCTATAGACAGGCCCTCACGAGAACTTCTACAGAGATCTCAAGAAATATCTTAAAGAAACATGGAGGTAACCATGCAAACTGCAGAAAACGTCATTGATTCAATCTACCAGCTTCCTGAAAAAGAAAAGGAAAAGCTGGGCGTGTACATTTTAAAATATGGGATAATGGGGACACATCAAGACTCCCCTGAGGTGCTGGATCTGAAGCAGTGGCAAACTGAAATCGCGTTAAAGCCATTGAATCTGAAGGAGGCTTCAGAATATCTCGGGATCTCAGAGGTAACGCTGAGAAGGTGGATTAAAAAGGGGCGTTTGACGGCCTGCAAGGCCGGCCGTGCGTATGCCTTTGATGTGTTGGATCTCAAGAAATTCAAAAATGAGCACCTCATTTCAGCATCCAGCAAAGGATAAGGCTCACCTCCGCCCTTTCCCTTCAACCCAAAACTCAAAACCCAAAACCCAAAACCCAAAACTGCCCTCCGACCTCCGCCCTTTCCCTTCAACTCAAAACCCAAAACCCAAAACTCAAAACTGTCTTCTGCCCTCCGCCCTCTACGCGCACGGTAAATTTGTTCTAACAGGTATCACGCTTGGGGCACTGAATTTTTGGTCATCTTGAGATAGTCGAAGACACCCCTTACGTTCTGCGTGAGCTGGCGCATTTTCTGAGCTACACTGCGAACGCCTTTCGCCTTAATGATGCCAACTGCGAATCTACGCAGCCTGGTCATGTTTTCAGGACCATTGCCGGTTCTTATTCGGCTTCGATCTTCGTCGTAGTTCCAGTCGATGATGTAATGGCACTCGTTTTCAATGGTCCAGTGACCGCGATTGATAGAAAGTACACGTTCGGGATTCGCCTGATCAGGTGCTTGACTCGTTATGCCGTAAGCAACCTCAACTGTGCATTTACCGGTTTTCTTGTTTATAACTTCTCTCTGGATCATAAAAGCCTGGCCGACATACGGGAAATCCAGGTATAGGTTAAGTTCGGTAGTCGTCCATATTTTGCGCACTTCGATGCGACCATGATCGGGAGCATCGTGTTGTATGAAATCAGGATCGTTGCAGTCCTCAAAATACAGGGAAATGTCTTGAAGTAATGTGGGCTGGTTGTTTTTGGCGATGAAATGGTAATGGGCGTTGCGTTGCTAAACCAAATATTTAGCAAAAGCCCTTTGGGTTAGCAGTGCATCAGCTGAAATGACTTTGCCTTCGATATCAATCGCGTCCAGTAAAGGGGCAGCCGTTTTGATTTCATTGGTTCGCTTGAGTTCGTCTTTGCCTTCTACAGGGAGAGAACCGACTTTTTTTGGGTGTAACAGGTCTTAGTTTGATGGCCGACAGCACTCATGATGTGAGTCTGATAACCTTGTTCATCGATGGCATTACACATGGTTTTTCCATCGATGGCCAAGCTTTCGTCCTGTTCACCGTAAAGCAGATTCCAACGCTGGAGAGCTTTGTCGAGTTCTGTGGGGTCAACGCGAACCAGAACATCACGGATAGTAGACTGACTGGGAGCTACATAGCGCTTATTTTCATATCGGCAACGGAAACGCTCAAGGGCTTTTTGTCCAAGACCATTTACCCAATCGGATATCGCCAGATAACCGCGCATTCCGCACAGTGTTGCGGCGGTGGCAATGGCCAGAACAGTGGAGAGCCTGTGACGTCGTCCCTGGGATCGACGCGGGTCGGGAATTTGAGCAAAAAAGTCGGGTAGAGATTTCATATGTTCCGCACTGAGCATGATTTTGTAACCTCCTGTAAGATATGGTTTTTTGAGAACAGGTCGGGATAACAGTGCTTGAACATTGGAAACCAATGGTTTAAGAAAAACCATTTTCGGTGAATCCGCTTTATCGCTGTAGCCTTGGCGAGTTCGATGAAAACCCTTTGTTTTACCAACATATATCCAATTGGACGCTCGATATACGGTTCCGTGGAATTGCTTTGGGTCCACAAAGGTTTCCAGGAGTACAACCGGATGCCCGAAACGCTCCTGCCAATCAGCCTGCATTCGCTTCCGACATAATGAAAGGATACGGGATGCGAGATTCGGAATATGCCATTCGGGCAAAATTAGAAAACGACTGTTATTGGTTACCAGTTTCAGTCGATCGTATTGATGGCGAAAATTCCATCCGATCCAGCTGTCCCTTGGTGTACATTTCAAAGCGGGAGCAGAAAAACTGACAAGCGCAATCCACTCACTATTTAGTCTAGCTGTATACCAGAGGGTTTCGCTGATCTTGGGAAGAGCGCCCAAATAATGATGCGACTACATCAGATGCTGAAAGCGTTGTTCTTCAAGCGGGCGGACTATTTGAATGCGGACTTGCTTAACGTTCAAGAATTTAAACCCCGAATTGGTTTGGTGCCTGTCACAGTATATACACCATCCGAGGGTTTCTGTCCATAATGTAGCGCAACTTTTATATTTTATTTGGATAATTCGGAAGAATAAATTCACCCTGCCTCTACGCGCCCATATTGTTGACAAAATAGGATCAGGGGATTAGAATCTGGGCAATCTAAGTATTTTTTACAAAGGAGTTGCGCCATGCAGGAAAGACAAATTCTAAATGTCAGTCAAGGCGTTTGGATAGATAAGCGTTGGCTGCATAAGGCAGGTTTGGGGGCACGATTACAGGTCGAAATGAAACCCGGAGAAATTCGCATCCAAGCGGCGTCCGACATGATTGAAGATACAAGTCCCTCCGAAAAGGGATGGCAAACGTTCGAGTCTCTTGGGGATGATGCCGTGCCCGGTTGTTTAAGAGACGCAGCCCGAGACCACGACCTCTATCTTTACGGAAAGCAGTCGTGAATCAGCTCTTTGTCGATACCAGTGCCTGGGATGCCCTGGCTGATAAAGCCGATAAGGAGCATCTCAGCGCAATAAGGTTCAGAAACGAGATTACCAGCAGGCGTAAGCTTGTCACATCCAATTATATTTTGGATGAGCTGTTTACCCTCCTTCTCATGAATATCGGATATGCTCCAACCATTCAGTACAAAGCAATGATTGATATTCTCATAGCGGAACATGTTCTTGACATGATTTGGATCGATGATACCATCGCAAAGGAAGGCTACGGACACAAAGCGGGACAGCCTGACCAATGCCTGACTTTCATCCATCCATCCATCCCCACCAGAGTTTGGAAGGGTGCAATACAAAAAAGTTACCTTGTCGCTTCCTCGATTTCCGGTTGCCCACGCCTGGGTTGCGTATTATGGGTTGTTTTGGGGGTGGATACGGGACTCGGTAGGCATGGGGACAGGGCAGGCACAGGGGCCTGCCCCTACGGGACATCGAGGTCAATGCCAATCTGGTTTTACCGGTTATCGCGGTCTCCCGTAGGGGCAACCCCCTGTGGTTGCCCTGGTCGCTGAAATTGCCATTTTATAAATTCGCCTCCCATGGTTGTTTTTTTTCGGTTTCACTCTTGTTGTTTCCTCAATTTCCGATCAATCATTCAATCTTTTGAATCGTATTCAAACATTTTGTCCCGGCTTGTGGCCGTAGCCCAAAGGAAGCTTGGGATACGTTCGAGAAGTACAACGTCGATAAAATGGGGTCATTTACAGATTGCACCTCGTATGCGCTGATGAAGCGCTTAAACATCACGGAGGTCTTCGCTTTCGATCATCATTTCGACCAAATGGGATTGATTCGTTTCCCTTCGGCTTTCTAATCTCCGGCTCTCCGTCCTCTGCCTTCCGTCCTCAGCCTTCCGTCCTCCACCCTTTTATTCTGCAATAAACTATCCGCGTTCATCTGTGTTCATCCGTGTCCAATTTTTTTCCCAGAGCGGGCTTTTGCCGTTTAAGCTGCCGAGCCAACGCTGTTATTTTGACAGGATTTACACGATTTTCAAGATACTGATGACCCTTTTCTTTTATCCCGTTAATCCTGTCAGAATATTGAGGTCTGTTCTCTCCGCGTCTCTGCCTGCGCCGTGAAACCGTTGTTGCGGTCGTTTCATCTGCGTGATCTGTGGATCAAAAAGCGCTTCACCAAATTCTTCAAATTCTGCCAAACCAGCTCCTTAGTCCATTGAAATGGATCATCCGTCCAACGCTGCGGGTGCACCGTTATCATCGCCTTATAGGGATATGCCAGATGTACCCCGGAATAAAATGTCGCTTTGCTCTCGCCATAATCTCAAAGAAAAACAAACTTTTTGGCCCCGAAAAGATCAATATAGGCCCGTTTTAAAGGGGAAAATTAGATATTCTTCCTTACATATTGAGTACTTACCCCGGCCCGACCCCATCCGCATGTTCACCGCCCAGATGGATGATTTTTGGTTCCGTCATTACAAGCCCGCGTCAATCTTCACGCCCTTCATGTCCTTCATGGTGAAAAAGAGTAAATGGGGTCTGTCCCAAATTTCTCTTGACAGGTTCTGTTCGCTCTCCGTCCAGAAGCTTCTTTTTAAATTGACACAACTCCAATCTGAGTATAAAGTTAAAGAAATGGGAAGCGAATGGCTATGATTCTGAACGAAAAACAAAAGAAAAGGATTGCAGACATTCTAACTGATACTGGCAAGATCATTTTCGCCGCTTCAGTCATTGCACCTTTGTTTCATCAACTTAAAATAAACCCGATATTGGTTTTTTTGGGCGTAATTATTTCTGTTTTCGTATACTTATTAGCCATATTTATCGAAAAGGAGGCATAGATGTATTCTGTCATCTTAGGTGGGTTGATAATGATCATATTTGGTTTGGCTTTTCTATATTTTATCCATAAACAACAGAAAAGCTCTAGGGGAAAAGGGCACGCCTAACGCTTCGAACCGCCTACTTCCGGCCTTCCTGCCCCGTCAATTTTCGGGCCGTATCGATGACGTCGTAGAGTTTTTCAGGCGACTGGCTGAACTGGATGAAAAACGGGTCCTCAAGGTTCAGGTACAAGATTTCCATGGGGTCGTGCAATGCTGAAAGATGATTGATCATCAGCTTGAACACCGTGGATTTACCGCTTCTCCGGATCCCCTGCAATACCTGGATATGCCTTGCTGATAGCTGCCTGACCAGCTTCTGGAACATCTGTCTCGGGTACAGCCCCTGATAGGGGGTTTCCCAATGGCGGTTATGGGATATTAATATTTTTTCCATATTATATTATGCACAATTTGATTTTATCTCACATTATAATATGCAATATTGACAGTCAAGTACAATTCGCCCATTTGATTTCCAATACCCAATAACGACAATAAGGAAAGCCTGACCCCGGCCCACATGGACATCCCGCAGCCCCACGACCTCAAGCCTGTTTCTGATTGAAATCCTGACTTCACTGTATTACAATACAGGCCCTATGGATATAAATGAACAAAGGGGGGACAGATGGAACAGATCAGAGTAAATTTAACCCTTGAACGGGAGACATGGGAAAGTTTTGGCCAACTGGTACCCAACCGTCAAAAAAGCCGAGCTGTCAATGAATTATTGAAGCGCGAAGTTCTAAGAAAGATACGGGAAAGTGAAGAAAAGGCGTTGCGTCTGGAATTTGCCGAGGCTGCAACCGACAAAGCACGTGAAGCCGCCATCAACGACTGGAAACCATTGGACACAGAGGGATGGCGTTGAAATGAATCAGGGAGACATCTATCTTGTGAATCTGGACCCCACGGTACAAACCGAAATCGGCAAGACCAGGCCAGGACTCATCATTTCGGTAAATGCCATGAATCACAGTTCGCCCAGATTGATTGTTGCTCCCATAACCTCTTCAACCGGCAAGGTATATCCCTTTGAAATGTTCATTCTCCGTGGTACAGGTGGGCTCGACAGGGATTCCAAGATCATGCTCGATCAACTGAGAAGCCTGGACAAAAAACGACTGGTGAAAAAAATCGGCACACTTGACAGGCAAACCCTTGCAAAGGCCTGCGCCATAGCCCGTCGGCTTATTTGGGTGGAATAAAAATCACCGATTATTTTCAAATCAAATCCCTGCGGCCCTTAGTCTCTTTGTCCCTCAGTCCCTCCCCGTCCTCTGGATTCTTCCATGAACAATTTCCCAGCAATTATCTCCATGCCCAGTAGGGAGAGGCCATCTGTCGTCTCACCGCTGTCCTTCGTCTTCCGTCATCTTTCGTCTCTTCTTTGCGGCTTGGCGCCTTTGCGCGAGTTTCTTATAAACTTATGGACGTCCCGATGGCTCCACAGGGTCTTGTTTTCATAGTATCACTAATCATTCTAATCGGTTAGCTTGGCCCCACCCCACCTGCATAACCCTTCAAATATTGGTTTATTAATCAATTTTTGACCATTTCAATTTTTTGCCCTGAAAGGGCAATACATACCAGCCCAGGGCAACGCCCTGGGTTTAAATCCACAAAAACCGAAGCCCTGAAAGGGCGTGACACCCCTTTCAGTCCCAGAGATATCGTTCATCGTATTCAATTCCATAGCGGTTGAGGAAGTTCAGAAATTCCTCTTTAAAGGTGCTTGAATGGTGGTGTTCCAGTTGATTGTCAATGTAGTTCATCAGCACGGGTACCTGCGACGTTCCAACGGAAAAAGCACCGTATCCGGCCTGCCAAGCAAACAATCGAAGTTGGTCATCCTGCTTCTTCACCCATATCGATGACGATTTCTTGATCTCCTCCAGCAATTTGCTTACGGTTAACGTTCGCGGCAATGTACATGCGATATGAACGTGATCATCGGTGCCCCCCACGCGGTATGCTTCGCTGCCTACCGCTCTACACGCCCCGGCAAGATAGGCGTGCAAGCGAGACCGCAAACTCAAGTCTTTAATCCAGGGTTCCCGATTTTTCGTACTGTACACGAGGTGTAATGCTATCTTCGCGAGTGATTGGGCCATGCGATCTCCCATGTATATCAAGCCCTTACAGGGCTCGACGATCTTTGCTCAATGTTCCCAGGTAAATGCCTCCAAATACCCAACACGAAAACGTAACCGGTTGCAGGGGTACGATGTAGGGGCGAACTGTGTTCGCCCGCCTTATGTTCGCCCGTTTACAAATGACGGGCGACCACAGGTTAACGGGCGACCACAGGTCGCCCCTACGGTATCCCGGATCATCAAGCAATGGAAAGGATCCATTACAAAACGTTTGGGGTTCTCGCCGTGGCGGAAATCGTTCCATGACCATGTGATTCGCAATCAGGATGATTACCTTCGTATTGCACCTAAAAGCTGCATTCAACTTTCTTGAAATTGAATAAAAATAATGAAATATTAAAATGTTATGCAATAAATGCACACCCCCTGCAAACACCGAAATGCTGTCAATAATTCAGGGACTTTCAGGGAAAAAGTTGAACCCTTCGGGAGCGCCTCTTTTACCGAATCTACTGCGTTATGGTGCTTCGCAACTGAATTGATACCTTTCTGCTCTAGCCCTGAAAGGGCATTACATATCAGCCCGGGGCAACGCCCTGGGTGAGGGTTTAACAACAACATCAGCCCTGAAAGGGCGTTACATAAATTAGGCTGCCTGTAAATTATGTGTATAATGTCAAGCCCTTTCAGGGCTCGACGATCTTTACAACCTGTTCCCAGGGCGTTGCCCCGGGCTGGTATGTCACGCCCCGTTGGGGACTCTTTGAGAAGAGCAATAATAAATTGCTCTCGTTCTTCAGGAACCAAATGGGCGCAGCTTTTCCCTCCCAAGGACCTCCGTTAGTTCCTTCAGAACAGAATGGGAAAGAAGAATGCTGCCTCGGTCAAGGGCGGCGTTAAAGGCCTGGGCCGGCTTTGATTGATCAAACAGAAGGGCACTGACCATTACATTCGTGTCAAACACATACCGCGGCTTACCGGGCATTGAGTATTTCCTGCAAGATTTCCGGTGTAAGCCCCCTTTCCCTCGCCTTTCGACTGATTCCGCTCATCAGCTCTTTCAAGGAATCCTTTGATCTCGTTGCTTCAAGGAGCTGGATGCTGACAAGGGCCTCCAGTTTTCGCCGATCTATAGAAGATGCGGACCTGAAGGCGCGTGCAGCCTCATCATCGATCTGCATGGTAATCTGTTCGGTTCCCATCTTACCCCTCCATAAAAGATGTGACTCAAATTTCCCCTATAATAGAACCAAACAAATTGTGACTTCAAGAGTTTTCTGAACTCTAAATCGTGTGGATTCCAGACTTCTTCCATTGCGTATTCCCTTAATGATATTCTTCACGGCCGCGTGCCCAAAGGTAGTTGCTTTCGCTGGACTTTCCCTGTTCACGTTCTTTCCTTTATTTCACTGTGCGTGAAAACCTAAAATAAAGTTACAAAAGTAGCTACGTCCCCCATTCCCCACACTCTGACATCTGACCTCGGACCTCTGACATCTGTCCCTTCTCTGCGTCTCTGCGTCTCTGCGCGAGAGTTTCTTATTTTCTTATAGGATGTCCCGCAGCCTTTCACCCGGTTTTTTCTTGATTTCTTAGAAATGGAGTTGTTATATTGCATGCAAAGGAGGTTTTTTATGCAAAAATATTTTCTGTTTGCAAATCCCAGCTTCATAGAAGGCATGGCGCGTATATTGGATTTGGGAACTACCTTAAGTGAATACAACACTTCCCTTACCCCTGAACAAGCTGATCATGAAGCAATGTCTTCAGACTGGAAAGCCGTCGCATCAGATTTGAAGGCAGCCATGGCCGAACACGAGCGACGTTTAACTTCTCAGGGCTAAATCACCCGGATCGAAAAACAAAAATATCCCCGCTAATACACACAAAAGCAACCGAACAAGCGTTACCGCAACTTAGCAAACTTTTTATCATCACCAGGGACCATTGCCTCCGGCGGAATCGCCGGCTCAATATGAAAAGGTCGCCCCGGGCTCGGCAGAAAGAATCATCGCCATGGCTGAACAGCAGGCTGTTCATCGTCAAGTCATGGAAAAATCGCGAGCGACCCTCTTGTCAGAGAGAAAAGCCCGTCCTTCCGATCCCAGCCCCCCCCACTCCTGTCTTTTTTCTCCATCTCTATCTCCCGACCTCCGACCTCCGACCTCCGGCCCCCAGCACACCTTCCAAAGCCCTCCTGGCCCCTTCCTCCCCATGCACAAACCGTATCTCTCTGGGCATCTCCCCCATACCCCCCACCCACGCAACCAGCCCCAGCTGATCGGCATGGGCCGAATAGCCGGTCAACTCATGAATTCGGGCATGAATCTCATGCCGCTCCCCGTCAATAACCACATATCCGCCGGGCCGCCGGCCATACCGAATGAGGTCCCTGCCAAGCGTACCCCTGGCCTGGTATCCCACAAACAAGACATCATTGCGCGCATCCTCGATGCCTGACCGCAAATGGTCCACAATCCTGCCGCCCGTGCACATGCCGGGTCCGCAGATTACGCAGATTCACGCAGATTATAGACACGTCTCTTGTATTGGAGAGATTTCGCACCAAAATTAATCAAAAGGCCGACGGCAAGGCCTGTGGCCTTCAGATAGTTAATAAGCTGGGCCTCATCCAGGCTCGTCAAAGTAGCAAGGGCTTTAATCTCTACTACAATCTCTTCATAGCAAACATAATCGGGCTGATATTTCTTATCCAGAGGTTTCCCTTTGTAGCAAATCCCAATCAAAGGCTGAGCCACATTCGGAATCCCCTGCAGATCAAACTCCCTCCTCAACGCCTCCTGATACACCGCCTCAAGGAAACCACACCCCAACTCCTTATGCACTTCCATGGCTGCACCAATTATTTTATATGTTCGTTCGTCCTTCACGTTGTTCAACAATCCGTGTAATCTGCGTAATCTGCGGACTGCACCTCCATCGCACACCCAATAATCCTATATGTCCTTTGGTCTTTCATCCGTATCTAATCTGCGCCAATCTGCGTAATCTGCGGACCCGGCACCCGCCCGATATGGTCGATATGCGCGTGGGTCAAAAATACAAAATCAACCTCCCCCGGAGAGACCGGCCACGAATCCATGGGCGCAACGTAGTCAGCCCCTTGCGCCAATCCGCAATCCACCAGAATATTCAACCCATTCACCTGAAGAAGATGACAAGAGCCCGTCACCGTATTCGCTCCTCCCAAGTGAGTCAGGTTCAATTTGAGGCATTATCGGTAAAAAGGCGAACAGCAGAATGTAAATATATAAAGGACGTTCCGCAGTTCCCTATCGGTTTTGATTGAATATTATGAGTCGGAAAACTTTCCAGTGGAACGTCGCGGCGGTGTTGACCTGTTGAAATTCCTCATGGATCAAAATGCTTTGAAACAGAAAGACTTGGTCGGAATTTTAGGCGCCAAATCGACCGTTTCTGAAATACTCAACGGAAAGAGACCTTTATAAGTAGGGATTATTCTGTGGCTTATTTTCTGAAAGTCTATCACAAAAAAAACAGCAAAACCTTCGCGCCTTTGCGCCAAAAGGCATTTTGTGCGGCTATGCGGCGTTAGCTCCAGATTACATCAATTTGCCCGGAATCACGGATGATTTGATCACTGGTCAATATCGGTACATTCAAAGATAAGGCGGTTGCAACAATGAGTCGGTCGTGAAGTTCCAATCCTTGAACAGTTCTTGCCGTTTCGACAATACCAAGATCTAAATCGACAATTTCATAGTTGTCCAAGCGTAGGAGTTTACGTCTCGCTTCTTCCAGATTCAATGGAATTCTGTTGCGCTCTGACAAATAAAGAATTTCAACCATGGAAATAATTGACATCAGTATTTTGTTTTTTCCATTATCGGCATCCCGAAGGATTGACTTTGCTGCTTTTCCAATTCTGCCTACACTTGCAAAATGCCTGATAATCGCGACAGTATCTGCTAAGTATTGCACTTTGCCATCCTGTCCAGCATTGCTTTTTCTGACTCATCACGAATTCCACGAATACTGTTATCCAGATCAGAGATCCGTTCAAAACCCAGACCTTTCCATATGCCCTCGAGTTTCTCTACTTGTTTTAATCCGTTTGATTCAGTTTTCGACAATATGAACTCTATAAAATCGTTAATCTCAGGGAGCCTGGCTTTTGGAATTTTAAATAGATTTTGTTTCACCTTTGTGACATTTATTTCTTCAATTTCCATTTTTCATCCCCCTGAAAATATAGTTGAGATATCTGGACGGAATCATGTAGCCCCTTCTTTTGTATGAAATGAGAACGCTTTCTTCTCAAAAGTCAAGAAAGAAAAGGGCATGACAAATCATGCCCCCGGCGCTCTGTCCTCTGTCATCCGCCCTCTGTCCCCTGTCCCCTGTCTTCCGTCGTCCGTCCTCTGTCCCTTCCCCTTTCGCGAAGCGATTTGGTATTTTCAATTTCGTCTCCGTCCGCCTCGCGCCCGCCTGCCATCCCCTGGCACTGGCGGGCAGGTTGCGAAGCATTGCGGGCAGGCGGGAATTGAAAATGCAAACCAAGAAATTATCCTGAGAATCCCGTAAATCCTGTCTAATAAGTTTACAAAGTTGCCCACGTCCCCCATTCCATATTCGTTTTAAGACACGAAAAATGGACGTTTTGTGGCCCATCATGGCCTGTCATACGCTCATTATAAACATAAGTATTTGATGTTTCGAGAAGCTGAAAGCCAATGAACGTCCAATTTTAGTGTAAGGAACCATTTTTTTCAGGTTTTTTGACAGGATTTACATGATTTTATGGATACTTACATCCATTTTCTTTTATCCTGTCAATCCTGTTAATCCTGTCAGAATATTGAGGTCTGAATATCAGGATTGTTCACGACGCGCTCCTCCAAAAACCGCGTTTGCCGAAGAGGACATTAACACTGTAATTCTCTGCAAATCATGATCATAAACAATTAATCGATTTTGTGTAAAGGATTTTCGTCCTGTACCCAAGCCCCAGCCTGCTTGGCTCGTCCCTGAGCACGGGGCCACGCGGGAGACGCGGGTTTTCACGCAACACAATCACCCAACACCTGAAAATGGTTTTTCTCAATCAGTAAGTTTATAAATTACTGCCTTATTTTGGAGTTTTTGGTTCTTCAGCTTTTATTGAAGCCCGCACCCGGTCCTTAATCCGCTTAATATGCCCCCGCCCAAGTCCCTTGACCTCACAACCCAACTCGAAATACCGCTTGATGGCCGCATCGTCCAACACCCCGAAGCAGTCCACCACAGTCGCCGGACCACCGATCATTTCCACCACCCCATCCGGGTCCAGATCAAGATAGGCCCGGTGTCGCACCGCCAAAATAACGGCATCGGCTCCGGACAGGGGCTTATTCAGGTCATCCTGAACGGCGGTTTCCTTCAGTTTCTCCTGGTTCCTGAAAAACAGGGACCTTTTTTTAGACAGGATTTTACAGGATTTTTTTTAAGGGCTTTTTACAGAAGATAACGAAAAGAGCAAAGATGGTTTTGGGTTTTGAGTTGCCAACTCTTGCATTTATAGGGTCGGGGTCGGACCAGGAACATTCCCATTTATTCAATAGGTTAAGCCTAAAAAAAACCCAAAAATCAACCTTAAAACACGCTTTTTGACCCCAAAAAGGCGCCTTTAAGAAAACGGAGAAAAGGAATCCGGAGCGTTTGCCTCCCATAGGCAGGTATTTAGTTCAACGGGGGACGTGGGGAACGCTGCTACTATTCCACTGCTCTTTTTTAGCAGCCCGATGAAGCTCCGGTGAAACAAATACAAAAGAGGTTTCACGGGGAAGGCAGGGGTCGGATTGGGGATCTGACCAAGCTGAATCCCTTAATATCGGCATGTTACCCCACAATACAGGGGGTTTCTGGACCTTAAACACCCCTTTTGGGGGTCAAAAAGAGGCCTTTAAGAACCAGAAGTCAGAGGTCGAAGGGCCGGAAAAACAGATCGCAGCGTTCAGCTGACAGATGACAGAAACCGCACAAAACCGAAGGAGCAAGAGACGATTCTGGACTTAACTCACTGGATTTTCTTTTGTAAATCAACACGATTATGCATCGACCCAATTTTCAACTCTCAATCCTTCAACCCGTCTGAATTCCTTTTCGTTATTCGTAACCAGGGTCCAGTTGAGACTTAGTGCATGAGCCGCTATCAAGAGATCGTTTCCGCCGATCACTTCTCCTCTCTTCTCAAGGCTGGAGCGAACACTTCCGTAAAAAAGGGCAGCCTGTTTATCAAACGGTCGGACGTCGATCAATTCACCCAAGGCATTGAGCCGCTCCATATTTGCTTCAACATACTTGCTTTTCTTTGCCCCATTCACCAACTCCGCAAAAGTGATGGCAGACATTGCAAGTTCGCCAGGCTTAAGCTGTTCAAGTCGATTCACAACACTGCTTGGTTTGCGTTTGATCGTGTAAATGCAAATGTCCGTGTCCAACATATATATCAAAACGGTTCTCTCTCCTGCATGGGAGGCTGATTACGACCGTCTTCCATGAAATCATCGGACATGTCGGTTAGCAGGTCAAAAACCCTGGATAGATTCTGAAGCTTCTTTCGCAGGACCACCTCATCCCCCCTGCGATAAATCTCGACTTCAGATACATTAAACTGGAAATCTTTTGGCAAGCGTACTGCCTGAGAATTTCCGCTCCTAAAGATTTTGGCTGTATTCATAGCACCTCCTGCAGCGCAATGGATATACATCATGTATACACATCGTTTTGGAAGCTGTCAAGCATTAGGGCTTACACATCATAAGGGGGGCATCCATTGGGGGGCTGGGATCGGGCAAGCTATCCTAATGAGCTCCGCTCTTGACTTCGTCAATTTCACGGGACACCGCATTTCGGCATCTTCGACAAGCCGGATTACAAAGGCACCCGAAGCGGAAAGCCGCAGGGGTTAGGATGTTTTCTGTGGGCAGGGGGACGCCCATGCATTCATGCGTTTCTTTCGATTTTCCTATTACCGTGATAGTGTAAAACGGCATCAGCTCCGAACAGGGGCTTATTCAGGTCATCCTGGACGGCGGTTTCCTTCAGTTTCTCCTGGTTCCTGAAAAACCGGGACCTTTTTTTAGACAGGATTTACAGGATTTTACAGGATTTTTTTTAAGGGCTTTTTACAGAAGGTAACGAAGAGAGCAAAGATGGTTTTGGGTTTTGGGTTTTGAGTTTTGGGTTTTGGGTTTTGGGTTTTGAGTTGCCAACTCTTACATTTATAGTTCCCTACGCAGAAGCTCTGACCGCATCCTTAATCCGCTTAATATGCCCCCGCCCAAGTCCCTTGACCTCGCAACCCAACTCAAAATACCGCTTGATGGCCGCATCGTCCAAGAAACCGAAGCAGTCCACCACGGCCGCTGGACCACCGGTCATTTTCACCACCCCATCCGGGTCCAGATCAAGATAGGCACGGTGTCGCACCGCCAAAATAACGGCATTGGCTCCGGACAGGGGCTTATTCAGGTCATCCTGAACGGCGGTTTCCTTTTTTTAGACAGGATTTACAGGATTTTACAGGATTTTTTTTAAGGGCTTTTTACAGAAGGTAACGAAGGAAACGAAGGTGTAAAAGCCTAATGATTTACTCATTTTCAATATTTTCATGATTAGGTTTGTCTAAAAGGTTGTTTGCATTTTTAGTTGTTACGACTGGTTTCCCTGTTTGTTTTTCAATCTCCAATCTTGCTTTTTTAGCAGCATTACCACCTTTACGAGCAATATCCTTATTTTCTTCTAATCCTTTTGGTATCTTTTCTTTCGATATTTCTGCTGTAGAAGCTTCTGCAAGCATATTCAAAACCAGTTCAAGGTTGCTCATATTATCTCGCAAGTTTTCCTTTTTCAACCCTTTGTATTTCTTGTATTCTTTTACATTTTTTCCGGCCCAGGCTTGAGTGAGTTCATTGGTTAAAATGGCGTATTCCAAGCCTTGTTTCATTCCTCTTTCTTGCCATTCGTCTGTTAGTTCTTTTCTAACTTCAATACTTTTCAGGCGTTGGTTTATCCACTCCCTGGAGTATCCTTTTGCAAGGTAGGTTTCCATAGCACGTTCAAAAGATAGTTCGGGATCCTCTATTTCGTCTATCCGCTGTGCACCTACTTTTGCCAACCAGATTTTAAAAGGCTCTGCTTTCGGCGATGGAACAGATTGGATAAGACGTAATAGCTGTTGAGTATCAGCTACATCAGTCATTCGCATTTTGCCATCTTTGGCAATCATTTTCAAACGGTTACAATTTGTAACCGTTTCGTTTCCTTCTTTTACAAGTCTATGTTTTAATACTTTCCAGTAATTTCTTGCTCCTTGATAATCTTTTTGCTCCGTTAAAATTGCAATAACATCCACAATAGAAAAAAACCATTTTTCTTGTTCTTCATCCCAATGTGTTCTTACGCTTTGGTTTTGAAATAACTGAATTTTATTTTCTGCGCTCATGTCATGCTGCAGTCTGAGGTCTGACCAAACTATCCTATTGATTATTCAATGTTTAAGTCAAAAATATATGCGTTTTCTGGGCTTAGAAGTACATTTTTGGGGGCAAAATTGGCACTGTAAGCAGCCCCTTTCTCTCCCAGTTCATAATGCCACTGGTTTCCCTCATATTCCTCCCCCTATGGGCGATAGGTATTAGGCTATGGTCTATCCCCGATAGCAGCCGCAATTTTCTTTTGGTCATCCTCTGTGAGATAGAGGGGAATGGGGGACATTGCTCATAATTCTATAACTCTTTTTTAGACAGGATTAACAGGATTTTACAGGATTTTTTTTAAGGGCTTTTTACAGAAGGTAACGAAGAGAGCAAAGATGGTTTTGGGTTTTGAGTTTTGGGTTTTGGGTTTTGAGTTGCCAACTCTTACATTTATAGTTCCCTACGCAGAAGCTCTGACCGCATCCTTAATCCGCTTAATATGCCCCCGACCAAGTCCCTTGACCTCGCAACCCAACTCAAAATACCGCTTGATGGCCGCATCGTCCAACACCCCGAAGCAATCCAGCACGGCTGCGGGTCCCCCGATCATTTCCACCACCCCATCCGGGTCCAGATTGAGATAAGCCTGATGTCTCACCGCCAAAATAACGGCATCGGCTCCGGGCAGGGTCTTATTCAGGTCATCCTGGACGGCGGTTTCCCTCAGTTTGTCCTGATTCCTGAAAAACCGGGACCACGAATGGCCGGGAGAGGGATAGGTATCCTGCTTTTCCAGCTCCCACCAGTGGCTGACATACGGGTCATGAACCACCACATCCGCGCCCATCTCCGTGAGTTTCCGGACGACCATCTCTGAACCGCTGTAACGCGTGTCGCCCACATCTTCCCGGTAGGAGACGCCCAATACCGCAATTTTGGAGGCGGCCACGATCCGTCCCATATTCCGCAGCGCATCACGCACCAACTGGGCCACATGCAGGGCACGGGTATCGTTGATGTCGATGGCCATGGGGGTGATCTTGAAGATATCATCTTCAAACCCCATAAGCGTATGATAGGCCCAGACGCCAAGACCGCCGTCTTTCGGAAGGCAGTATCCCCCAATACCCGGGCCTGGGAAGATCATGTTGGCGTGCGTGGGTCGCACCTTGATGGCCTTCACGACCTTGATGAGGTCAACCCCGTTTTTCTCGGAAAACCGGCTCCATTCGTCCATGAATGCCAGAATGGTGGCCCGGTAAGAATTCTCTACGATCTTGCAGGTCTCGCTTTCGATAGGCCGGTCCAGCACGGTCAGGGGGAACTTATCCACATTCAGGATGTTGGACAAAAACAGTTCCACCCGCTCCCTGGATTCTTGGTTGATACCGGAGCAGACCCGCCAGAAGTCGCGGATGGAGGCAACGTATTCCCGACCCGGCATGACCCGCTCAAAGGAATGGGCCAGGAGCGGTTCCGCATCTCTTAGACCCCTTTTCTCAAAGGCCTTTTTGATAGTGGGGAAAGCCACATACTCCGTGGTGCCGGGAGGAACGGTCGTTTCGATCAAGACCAGACAGTGCGGTTCAATCTTCTCTCCGATAATCTTGAGACTCTCTTCCAGCGCCTCTATGTCGGCATGTCCCTGACGAACATTCCCCAGGCTCTCCTTGTGGTAATCGCACTGAACATCCACTACCACCACATCCGCAAGCGACAGGGCGTCGTAGGTAAAGGTGGCGGTGAGGGTCTGCTTGTCCTGTACACACCGTTGAATCAAGGGCGCCACATCCGGATCTTCAGCCTCCACGGGGGAAATGCCCCGGTTGAGGTACGGAATTTTCCAGAAAGATCGGGGAGAAGGCCGCTGCATGCCGATAACGAAATACCTGGATTCCCCCGTTTCCCGATTCACCGAGTCGGCAACCACACCCGCCATAACAGCGCCTACAAACCCCACACCCATGACAACGACAATTTCCCGGCCCTTGAGCCGTTGTTCATTCACCAGTTTCTTGAGTCTCTTGAATTCCTGGTTATAGTCCTCGGTCTGCGGCAAGGGGAACGCCTCTCCGCTGGGGGAGGTGGACACGCCGAGAGGAGAGGAGGCGTTGTTAATGGTTGCATTGGGTTGTTTTTGTTGCATCAACGGTTCTCCGGTTTTTTAGACCCCAATGAAACAAAAAAACGGGTTTCACGGGGCAGGCAGGATTAACAGGATTTTACAGGATTTTTGTTTAGTGCACAATGGGGGACGTCCATTTGTAATTCAGTAACTCGAGATGGGGATGATGGCTCATGGGGGATGGACGATCGGAATACGGGTTTTACCATGAAGGGCATGAGCTTAATTATTTCCGTAAGTTGTCTTGTTCTCAGCGACAGTTGTCTGTTTTGGACGTTCAGACAGCTGAAGATGTGGATGGGGGACGTTATCAACTTGTAACTTATGGAATTAGCTGGTTGGTATGAGTCGGGTGCGATAGGTCGGTGAAAGCGGCCGCATACGGATACGGTCGTCCTCAACAACAGAAAAGGGCATGAGCTTAATTATTTCCGTAAGTTGTCTTGTTCTCAGCGACAGTTGTCTGTTTTGGACGTTCAGACAGCTGAAGATGTGGATGGGGGACGTTATCAACTTGTAACTTATGGAATTAGCTGGTTGGTATGAGTCGGGTGCGATAGGTCGGTGAAAGCGGCCGCATACGGATACGGTCGTCCTCAACAACAGAAAAATGCGCAGGCCAGTCAGAGCGACTCTCCAAGATATCAACAATCCTCATCGAACCTGTCCTTGCATTGGAAATCTTCATCCTGAAAAGCACAACGCCGCACCGTGCAGCAAGATCTCTACCGAAGGCTAATTCGCCAAAGTCTTTATCCAATGTGACAAGGAGCCTCTCCTCAGTCTGTGCCCACTCCAGGATGACACGATCCCCGATCCCGGGCTTTTCAGTGCGCACCCAGACCACATTGTGACCGCGCTTTCTTAATTCGTCAACGGCTATGCCAGGAAAATTTTCGTCAGCAAGGATGCGCATCCTCACGCACTCATTGCGAAGACTTTTTCTGCTTTCAGCACTTCTCCAGCATAACTCAGGCAAGACGCAATATCTTCACGCATCACACCCGGATAATTTTCCATAATATCGTTTTCAGTCCAGCCTTGAGCCAAGAGATCTATAATGAATTCTACGGCTAAGCGGGTACCTTTTATAACAGGCTTTCCAACAAGGACATCCGGATTGGCAACAATTCGGTTTTTCCAGCTCATCGCTTAGACTCCTGAAAGGGGGACGCTGTCAACTTGTAAACTTATTGGAGATATTCCGCTATTATTCGTTGTGTGTCAAACCTTTTTTCTGCTCTATCCGCGCACTTTCCGACCGCCATACCGGTAATATCCAGTTTTTCGGCTACAGTTGTAGCGCTCATTCCGAGTTGGTTCACCGCCAAAAAACTTATGATCAACTTTATTTTGCTTGTTCTTGAGTCTCTCTTCGGTGACTTTAATTGGGCCATTTCCAAAGGCATATCGGACATTACACGCTGAATCAAATCATCCAACAAACTCTTGTTCCTCTTCTTCAATTCATAGGATTCATTCGAGTTATCGAGAACCTCATCAATCAAATCACCACTCCCAAAGATCCTCGCGTCCTCCTTCCCACGCCCGCCTTCGAGAGCCTCAGGCGAGTCGGCCAGGCCTGTTTGATCCCTCTCTCGACGAATTCTCGATACCTCTTTATAGGGGCTCTTTTGGGTTCTCCAAAATGGAGATGGATATCTTCGATGGTCTTTTCGGCTAAGGCCTTTTCATTTTTGACAGGATTTACGGGATTTTTAGGATTTTTTGTTGATAAGCTGTCTTACGCAGCATCTCTGACCGCATCCTTGATTCGTTTCACATGCCCCCGGCCGAGACCTTTGACCTCACAGCACAGTTCAAAATAGCGCTTGATGGCTACATCCTCCAACACCCCGAAACAATCCACCACGGCCGCCGGACCACCGATCATTTCCACCACCCCATCCGGATCCAAATCAAGATAGGCCCGGTGTCGCACCGCCAAAATAACGGCATCGGCTCCGAACAGGGTCTTATTCAGGTCATCCTGAACAGCGGTTTCCTTCAGTTTGTCCTGATTCCTGAAAAACCGGGACCTTTTTTTTTGACAGGATTAACCCCAGTACCATCTGCCGGAGCTACGGGGCAGGCAGGATTTTACAGGATATTTGCTTAGGGCTTTGTAGCAATGGGGGACATCCATAAGAAAATAAATAGCTTTTTCTGAATGCTGAATGCTGAATGCTGAATTCTGGGCAGTCGATGCGGTCTGAAGGACGTGTTAATAGGCACTGGGTATTGGGTTAATGGGTACTGGGTTGTCTTCAAAAGATTTTAAAGGCAGAAACAGTCTTGGACTGTCATCGCTTAAGCGGGCAAACCCGAATTGCTCATAAAAGCCTTTGGCGTTGTCGTTAATGGCATCAACAACAATGGCATAGATTGCGATCTGGTCACTGACCGACAGGGTTCGCTTAATAGCATCTACCAGCAGCATTTTGCCGATGCCAAATCCCTGGGCATTTTTACTGACTGCCAGTCTGCCAATCAGAGCAGCGGGGACTGGATGCTTCGGCAGCTTCCTGGCCAGCTTTTCAGGCAATTGCCTCAGTTCAATGGATAATGTGCTCAGGCTGTAATAACCCATTACCTCTTTGGGGTTGTCCGGCAGCGCTGCAACAAAAATACGACTGATGCGGCGTCTGATATCCTGCCCTGCCTGCTTATGAATATACTGATCCAATGCTTCTACGTTACAGCGGAAACCGACTCTGTCATGAGCGGCGTTCAGCGGCGCTATGACCAGATTCCGGAAATTCGTCATTTGCTGATGACGCGCTTATCATATTCTTCAAGAGCTGCGGTCAATTTGCGGTTAAAACGCACCGGAGCGGCCAGCGCATCAAAAAAGGCCCTTGAATTTTTCGTATTCAACGCCATCATCTGATGCTCCTGGACGGTTTCCTCTGCACGCTTCAAGGCACTGGTCAATATAAAATGACTGACGGTCTTGCCCTCAAAATCGGCTGCACGCGTTAAGAGGCGCTTTGCGCTGCTTTTCACACGGAGGTTGATCCGCTCGTTTCTATTTTGAGTTGCTGCATCCATGGTAAAGTTTCCCTGAGTTTTTTATCAACACGCTGCATAAATGTACGTCATAATGGTGCCTTTGTCAATGCAAAATAATTGACCAATGCCAGGGAATGGCAGTGTGATTTTGTTCCACCCCATTAGGGCAGGGGGACGCGATATCGCATAGCGCAGGGAGCATGGCGCATGGCATACATGGGCAGGGGGACGCTCTTTAATTAATTTAGTTTCTCGTGGCTTTCCTCAAACAGCCTTCCCAATACAGCGGAAGCTTAAGTGAAGGCTCACATACACCCCTCACCGCATTGGTTTACTGCTTGGCTCGCATTGGAGTTGTGATTTTTCAGCTTATCCAGGCCTTGTATCCTGCGCTGGGTTCCTTCCAACACCGCCATGCGCCGAGAGCCAATACAACTCCTGTTTCGATCCGGGCTCATTTTCATTAATTCGTTCTATATTTGCCAGATGCTTCAATTTCAAACGAACAGGAACACGCATAGCAAAATCAACCGGATCGTTGTCCAAAAAAAGGACCCTCACTTCAAGACCATGAGCCATGCTAATCTTGTCTTCTACCAATAAGAGACCATGAAGGAAAGTCTTTGCCTCAAAAGTCATGGAATGATTAATATAATCTTCGGGTTTTTGAAGATTGTGGCCATGTTTCAAAAAGACATTCCAGAATATATCACGCATCCAAACACCCTTAACACCATCCCATACGGGTGCAAAGATTTCTTTGATATAGAGGTTGTCTATCAGTCTCTGCCAGTACAGGCAATATTTATCTTGTGTTTACGAATGGGCTTTGGCGGCCTCTTCCTTCAACCTTTCCTGTGCGTCTTCATCAATAAACCCGAGGTTCTTCAAATGATCGATCACGCCGACCACACTCGCCTTCAGTGTCGCGGCCATTTCCAGAATCTCCTGGATGGTTATCCTGGAACTCGTCAGCCGTCCGAACAGTTCCCTTACCAAGTGGGTGGGCATGATAAACATAGCTGCAAAGGCATTGGCGCGTCTTTCGATATCCCTGGGCGCCCACGGGCCTGACGCCATTGCCAGTTTCATGCCATATGTCCGGTCATAAAGAAGATGACACAGTTCATGAGCAAAGGTGAATCGCCGGCCTGAATCGTACTGATTTGTAGGGTTATTGGTATTGAGCAGAATGGTCGGCTGATGACGAGGGCCAGCCAGGCTGATTGCGCGGATCTCGCCGTCTGTCAAGGAGATCTCCCCAAAATGAATACCCAATCCCCTTAGCACGCCTGCCACATCAACAGACCCGCCGCTCTGGCTGACGGGCATTTCCTCGTACAAAGCCATTGCCAAATTGTAGCCCTGTTCCCACGGGGGCGATGGATCGTCATCCAACTGAACGGGTCTTGTCAATCGCTCCAATACTTCGGCATGCTGTTTCTGCTCCGCGGCTTCGATCATCTTGCGGGCGATCACCACCACATCCTCTTCCTCTATGGTCGGCGCAAGAGAACCGAACATCATGGCTGCATCACAAGATCCTGTTATAACGATATTTGCGAGAGATTGGCTTTCTGAAAAAAGGCGTTTGCCTGCCTCGCTGAGTGTATCGGTAACCCTTTCCACAAATCGATTCCATCGGCCTATGGCTTTCCCGATTTCCAGGTCCAAACCCGCCAGCCACGCCAAACGCGCTGTTTGATCAGCCTGCGGAATACGCTGAATAGCCTGGCTTAGGATTTCTATCCTCTCTGAACCGGCGCATCGGTCCATTAGGAATTGGGCTGAACCTTTCAATAGCTCGAAAAGGGGTTCTGAAACCGAGGCAGGCGACAACCGCACAAACCCACCAGGAACGCAAAAGCGGAAACCCTGGGGGGCGCCGGGGTGCAGAATCTCTCCCCATGATAGTTCTATCTGATCGCGATACCGCCGAATGAAAAGATCCGGAAAAAGACCTCCGTCCCTGGCCATTAGAAGACTGTGCCGAGTCATCCACTCATGCCATTTTTTATCCCATTCCGAGGCCTGGTTGTCATCGTAACCGATGGGAGGCTGGAAAAGGCTCTGAAAAGAAGCCCATGCGGTATTTTTGGCATCACTCTGCTTTATGGGAAGCTTCTGTTCATGCAACAGGGGATCCCAGCATTGGGAAAGCCATTCCAGAAAAGGAAGCAGGTACCAGTTCACAGACGGCATGATCCGGCCATCCTCGATGTGCTCGCAAAGGTTTTGCCCCTTGACCCAAATCTCCAACGATCCCCAGGAGGCGGTATCCTCTGCCGTAGCCCCTTGTCCCTGATCCGGGTCCGGCACAAAATCAACGGCAATGGCGAATTCTTCTTTTTTCCCAAAACAGGCTTTCCAGGTATTCATTTCTTTATCCCATGCTCAGATATCTTCACGTCTTGAGATCCCGGCGCACGATTTTACCCTCGTTCAGCCATTTTCTCCTGACGGCTTCCGGGACTTCCCTCCACAGTACCGGATACCCATGCCACCTGCCTTCCGTATGTTGTTGAGCACAAAAGGCTTTCCCCTCGTAAACCGCGTATCTCTTATTCCCCAAAAGATCGCTTTCGTCAAGCAGTTTCTGCGCCAGAGGATGAAGGTTAGGAGGGCAGAGTGACCCGCGCGCACCGGGTTGCCAGGGTTCTTTATGCTTGCGGTTGCTTTCGTAAAGAGCCATAGACGGGAACTGAATGGGGCTTTTCATATGAACATAAGGTGTATATTTTACAGAAAATGCTTCAGAATATCGACGACAGTTTCCTGGTCTGTTTTCGTTAACTCATGATAGAGTGGCAGGGTAAGACAATGATCAAAAGCATATTTGCTCCCGGCCATGTCGCCTTGGATGTGGCAGAAATCGCTGGGGACGAATGCCGGGTGGAGATGAAGGGCGTAGGTGCCGATCTGCACCTCGATGCTCTGGTCCCGCATCTGCTTCATGATTTGGTCGCGATTGTTTACGTAGATGCAGAAGGATTGCCGGGAGTGTTTTCCCTGGGCCGTGGTTTTGGGAATGACAACCTGTTTCTGACCTTGAAGGAGTTCGATGTAATTTTGAGACAATTCAAGTCGTTGGTTGAGCAGTTCGTCAACATGATTCATCTGAACCAAACCGACCGCCGCCAGGATGTTGCTGAGTTTGTAGTTGGTGCCGATCCGGGCGAAGTCCGTGGAGAGCCTCGAATCGTTGACCCCCATGCCGAAATGTTTATATGAAAACGCATAAGTCTAAATGTTGTGGGGTTTACTCTAACATATTGAAATTATTTCATCTGTTAAACGGTTCCGAATCAATATCCTAATCAAAGCGCATTTCGTGAGGCCAAACATTTTTTCCTGAATTCGCCTTAGCGGAAAAAAGAGGGGTTTGCGCTGTGCTTAAGTCTCTGGTATCCTGGAGGGATTTGGCAGTGTCAAAAAAACATTACCCCAAAAAAAAGATGGGTGGGCATCCTGAAATCAAGCACTTAGCTAGATCGAGTCGGAATTTTCCATTTTTTCACCCCAAGCGAAAGAACTTGTCGGAATACCTTGATTTTAATACAAAATATTGTACAATGCCTTCATCAGATAACAGGATAGAGTGTTTCTTTAAATATTTGATGGAGGCCGAAACTTGGCAGCAGTGAGTCCGTTTCTTTTTTCGTGGAATGATGTCGAAGCACGCTCGGATTTGGACCGTTTCTATCTGGTGCGCGATAATCTGCCTGATGAGAATATTGTAGCGGCACTTGAAAAGCGTCGCGGCAATGGGAGAGATGATTTTCCGATACGCGCAATGTGGAACGCGCTTATTGCGGGAGTCGTGTTCCAGCATGCATCCATTGAATCTTTGATTCGCGAATTGTCCAGGAATCCGGCGTTATTAGAGGCATGCGGATTTGATATTCTGCCGAGGCAAAAAAAACCGGTAGCTGAACTGAGACGCAATGAGGAAACGGGCCGAATGGAAATCATACGGTCTGAGAGCGGAAATGCATATTTTTTGGTTCCAGGTAGTTGGAATTTCTCAAGATTTTTAAGGAGCGTCATAGAACTGGAAGAATATGGTAATATGGTCAGCGGCATGGTGCGTGGGCTTCGAGAATCCTTAATGACAGAACTCCCTGATTTTGGTTGTCATTTAGGGTATGACGGCAAGGCTATCAACAGTTATAGTACGGGACAAGAAAGCCGGAAAACCGGTGAAACCTCCGATACGGATGCAGATTGGGGCAAGCATGAAACGAAAGGGACAGACAGTAAAACCGGAAAGCAGTGGACAAAAGTAAAAAGCTGGTTTGGATATGGCCTTCATTTGATCGCTGATACCCTATATGAAATTCCGGTGGCAGTTCATGTAACACCTGCCTCGCATTCGGAACACAAGGAACTGCGAAGCATGATCAAAGAAATTTTTGAGGAAACACCGCAGCTTGGCGAGCGCTGTGATGATTTTGTGGCGGACCGTGGTTTGGATTCCGGCAAAACTAAGGCTCAGCTGTTGGATGAATATGGGATTCGGCCCGGCATTGATACCCGTGAACTGTGGAGAGATGAAAAGAATGAGCCGGGATACGATCCTGCAAAACCGATCACACGACCTCTTTATCCTGACCGGGCAGATACCATTGTGTATACTGAGAAAGGGACAGTCCATTGTATTTGTCCGGCTACTGGAGAACAGCGGGACATGGCTTTTTGTGGCTTTGAAAAAAATCGCAATACCCTGAAATATCGTTGTCCCGCAGCTGCAAACGGCTTTTCCTGTGAAGGATGTGGAGAGTGTTCATCTGCGGGGCAAGTTAATCCCGGAGATTATGGGCGAATTGTCAGAATAAATATCACTGAGGAAGATCGGCGAATCTTCACACCCATTCCCTATGGTACGCAGGGTTGGGACCGAGCGTATAATCGGCGTTCTTCTTTGGAGAGAATCAACAGTCGGATCGATAATGATTTTGGTTTTGAGAAACATTACATACGCGGCCAAGCCAAAATGCAAACAAGAGTTTGCTTGGCCACCGCCGTAATGATGGCAATGGCCCTTGGTCATGTAAGGGCTGGCCGTATTGAGCAAATGCGCTCCCTTGTACGGCCAATAGCCAGAGCCGCCTAATCCAATTTATTTAAAATAGTTATAAATAAATGATTTAATTTAAAGTTAAAGGGATTAGCATGTCCAATTATCGGGTTTTTGGGGTATGTCTTTGGAAACCATAATATTCTGCTGCCATGTCGCCCTCTCAGACCTCGCGCCCGCGTTTTTTTGGGGCCCAGAACACCCCCGGTACGGCACAAAAACGGTACAGCGCAAACCTCTCAAAAAAGTTAGGGACTTTTTTTGATAAGTGTGCATAATCATAGTGCAACAGTCTATGTTAAATTAGAGAGGTTGCACATGATTAATAATATTAAGAGAGCTTTGACAATGTTGGACAAAGCTCAAAACAGACTTGCAAGACAATGTTATTACGATCCAAAACAGTATCCTGAGATTTTCTTTGAAATTGAGAAATGCATTAATGCCATCAGATCATGGATCAATGAAAGGGAGATGTTTCAATCATTGCAATATTTTTATGTAACATTGTCTGCTCTTATTGATGAATTTGGTAGGTTAATAAGTCAATTATGGGATATTTGTAAGCCAATAAAAGGGAAAAAAAGCATTCCAAAAACACAACGGGATCGACAGAAAATTAGAATCTTTTATTCAATTCGTTCAATGATAAGTAATATTACTAAAAAATTGAATAATGTAAAAAGTCGTGATAGTACAATCAGTATTGCATTTGAGATAGGGATGTTAAAATCTTTTGATAAATCCATAATCGAAAATGTAAAAAAGAAAATGGAAGACCTTGTTTCTAAACGAGGAAATCAAACATATATCTTTCCTTATAATAACACCGAAAGCTATCATGCTCTCGTAAAAGATAGTAAGAAGTTTCGCATTGAAGTATTAGATAAACTCGATAAATATGATCACCACACAGGCCATAATTCAACATGTTCTGGACCTAAAGAATATATTTTATCTGGTTTCCGCGGGAATCCTCGAAAAACAATAATGAATGGAGGAGAACAACAGACATTCCCAATCCGCATGATACAATGCCGGAAGTGCAAACAAAAGTTCTCTCTTGTTCCCAGCTTTCTCCCAAGGGAAAAGAATTTTGGTATAGAGATTATTGGGCACGTATTTCGGAATATGTACCGTTTTAATGCGAGCATTCAAGGAGCCATCGAAAGCCTTAAAATTATTGGCAAAAAAAGTGTCAAAAGCAAACAGACCATCTTGAACTGGAATCGATGGGCAGGAACACTTCATCCTGCAACAATACTAACAAGAGCAGGAGTGAAAGGCTCAGGATATCTACAGGAAGATGAGGGCTTTGAAAAAGAACCAAATTTAAGAACTTATTCTGTAGTTATGGTCGATCCTGAAAATTTATTAGTATGGCACTCCGATTATGTTGATCATGTTGATGAAGAAAACCTGTGCGGTTCATTTGAGGATTTTTTGCAAAAAATCGACTTCAAAATCCTTGGTGTAACAAAAGATAAGTGGAAAGCCTCAACCAATGCTATCAAGACCGTATTCCATAACATTTGGGTCGGATATTGCCATCGTCATTGTTTGAAAAACTTCTACGATGCACTATCAAAATATCAAAAAGAATCAAAATGTACCGACCAAGAAGTGGACAAGCTTTATAAAAAATTTAAGAAAGTTTTGAAAACATCCACATCTAAAGTTAACTTGGAAGTAAAGATTAAGGCATTAGATGACGATGCATTTTCTCATCCATTACTAAAAAAGAGGGTAGTAGAATTAAAAGAAAATGCCACTCATTATACCTCTCATAAAAATAGAAATGGGATAAAACAAACAACCTCCATTGTTGACAATTATTTAAAAGGAATCAAACGTAAACTAAAACAAATTGAGAGTTTTCGAGATAAGAAATGGGCAAGTCTTTTCTTTCGAGCACATGCGACTATCAGGAATTTTGTCCCATTTTTACCTGGCGCAAAAAATGCTCATAAAAGTCCCTTTGAATTAGCCAACGGCCAAACATTTGACTTACCTTGGATTCAAGTTATGAATGTTCATAATGCATTCTTGTTTACCGAAAACGCCTTTTAATTTTGATGGGTTATACAACCCCACAACATTTAGACTTATGCGTATGAAAACATCCAGTCGGCCCATTCGGGGTTATGGAGCAGGCCGCGTCTTCAACAATATAGACCCCGAATTTTTCGTTGATTTGAGCAAGACATTCATAGTCGAGCGGATTTCCAAAACCTGAAACCGGAATAATTGCTTTGGTTTTTTCGGTGATCGCAGATTCGATCTTATCTTAGTCGATCAGCATGGTTTCTTTGGACACATCCACAATCACGATCTTAGCACCCACAATGGCCACCACATCAGCGGTGGCCGGGTAGGTGTAATCCGGTACGATGACTTCGTCTCCAGGGCCGATATTCAGGACGCGCAACGCCATCTCCAGGCCGGTCGTACAGGAAGTGACGGTATGGCATGGTTGCAGCCGATATACGATCGAAAGGCTTCCTCGAATTCACGGGTCACCGGCCCTTCGGTGAGGTAACCGCTGTCCAGGACTTCGCAGACTTTGTCTTTCACTTCCTGGGTGATGTAGGGTTTAATGAGGGGAATTTTCATATGTTCTCCAATTTTCAGACAGGATTAACAGGATTTTTTGGATTTCTGTTTTATCATTTAAAATTTCCGAGTACATGCGAATTAGACCTATTGTGCAGCTCCGCAATCAGGTCCGATACAAATAATCTGCGCAATCTGCGTAATCCGCGGATCAGTTTTGAGCTTTCAGTTTCCCATTTTCCTCTCTCCACTCAATCAACTTCAAAAGCCCCTCCCGAAGGGAATCCTTGTAACGAAATCCCAGATCCCGTTCAGCTTTGTCGGGACTACCGATCCGGTTCTGGACGAGCCGGCGGGCATCTTCAGCGCTGTAGGGTCTGTAGGTGACCTTCAAGTCTGATTCCTTCAGTTTCAGGATCAGGTCACACAATTCTTTTATACCAGACCTCGTTAAGCCCCGGGCGGTTTTGCGGTGGTCCAATCGTGTTTTCAAGCAGTTAGAGTGTCTCTAATTGAGAATTGGACAGTCGAAGTTGCAAGATATTAATATAATTTTTGAAATTTTTTAATTTGTAAAAATTAATTGACACTTCCGGAAGGATGGAATACTCTCGTTTCTGCAAACAATGAAGCGAGGCAATCATGACCCAGGGATTATTGTTCGATGATGTATCGAACGAAGATAAAGCGCTTAAATTCATCGGCCAGCGGCTCTATCTGAAATTTAAAGACGACATCGAAACGCACGTCAGCCTTTACCATAATGACGTCTTGGTAAAGACTGCTGACCTTTCTGACAAGGTGGCCAAAAGATTTTTTGTCGTCGAAGCCGCCGAGCTTGGCGCTACCAAAACCCATCTTGCAGAAGCGCTTAACATCAGCCGCCAGACCATCCATAACTACCAGGAAATAAAGAAACATTTCGGTCTTGAAGGCCTTATCCGCAACTATACGCCTTCAAAAGGTGCGACCTTGCGCCAGAACCGTGAAGCCCATGCCGATGAAGCTCTTAAAGGGAACAAGGCCAGGCAACTGGAGCAGATACGAAAAGGGGAGAGAGAGCGGCTGGATACACAAGTTGAACTCCCTTTCGGCGACCGCACTCTTGACCCGGAAGATCAACCCTTCAGCGAGAAACATGGCTGGGAAGCAACGCGCTATGCGGGCGTTTTTACTTACCTGATTACTTTGATCCACCTCAATAACTGGGCGCGGATGACATCCTCCTTCTTGGGAAATAAATATAAGTTATTGTTTACTTTTGTCTTGATGATTGCAAAGAATACCCGCTCCATCGAGCAACTGAAAAATCTTCACGGACGCGAAGCAGGTCTCATCCTTGGCATCCGGAATTTGCCAAGCAAAACAAAGGCGCGCGTATGGCTTTATGCTGCCTGCAAGTTGGATACAGCACGCCAGATGCTGTCTCATTTTACCCTCCAGCAAATTCGTTCCGGACTCGTCGGCACATGGCTGTGGTTTGTAGACGGTCATTTGTTGCCTTATACCGGGAAAAACAAAGTACATAAAGCCTTCAATACGCAGCGGAGGATGATGGTTCCGGGTCGCAACAACATCGTTGCTTGCGATTCAAGCGGCAGGGTCATTGATTTTGAGATTCAGGAGGGAAAAGGCGATATCCGTAATTATCTTATTAAGTTAGGGATTAAATGGAAGGCAGAAGTCACTCCAGGACCGGTGATGGTATTTGACCGGGAAGGGCAAGGGGGCAATTTTTTTTATGAAATGAATCTGGCAGGAGTCGGTTTTGTAACTTGGGAAAAGAATGTTGACATCAATAAGCTCAAGGCGTTGGACGAAGAGTTGTTCACAGAAGAATTCAGTTTAAATGGCAAGTCATATCGGATATTTGAAGGGGAAAAGGTATTCACCTGCGACGTAGATGAAAAGAAAACTGAAACTCTAACGATTAGGCGCATTTATCTATGGAATGTTTCCAGTAACCGCCGGACCTGCGCTCTGTCGAATGTTCCATCGGACAGAATGGGCACAGAGCAATGCGCAATGGCGATCCTCAACCGTTGGGGAGCCTCTGAAAACACCTTTAAGCATATAGGAGACAAACATCCCCTTAACTACCAACCGGGATATTCGTTTACTGAAAGTCAGAATCAGGAAATCGCCAATCCTGAACTCAAAGAGATCAAGACGAAGGCTTCCGGAATTAAGGCAAAGCTTGTAGGACTGTATAAAAAGCTGTCAAAAAGCAACGAAGTCCTCAATAAAGATGGCAGTACTCGGAAAAACAGTGTCCGCCAAAATGTCCTTTCGCAGATCAAAGAAAAGGAGTCTGAGGTTGAAATCTTGAAGGGGAAAGTAAAACAACTCCCTGAAAGAGTGGATGTTTCATGGCTGGAGGATTACACTTGTTTTCAGCGTATTTGTGATGAAAGCAAGTATTTATTTGACCTTGTGACCGCAAGCGTGTGGAATGCTCGCAAGCAAATGGTAGAGTGGCTTCTGCCGCTTTACGAAAACAAGAATGAGTATGTTGATCTATTCTATGCCATTACCAATTGCCATGGCTGGATAAGGAGCGACAATAAGAAAGTGACAGTACGTCTTGAGCCCCTCCAACAGCCCAGTCGTCTTGCCGCCCAAAAACAGTTTTGCCGGAAACTAAGTCAGTTGAGGGTAATCACCCCCCGCTGGAAAATTACTCCAGCTTGAAGTCGGAAATTCGCCCCTCAAATAGGCAAGTGTCCAAAAATCGGGGGGTAAAACCACCTCTCGTAACGAGGTCTGTATACTGGTTTGTACGCCAGTACCAACATTGTAAAATTCGTCGTTGATATCGGATTGAAGGGCAAGCACATTTATTGAACGGATGCTCCTCGGTCATAGGGACTTCAACAGCATCGCCATACAAAGAGGCGGAAGAAGAATAAACCAGCCGTTTCACATTGCTTTTAACGCAGGCCTCCAAGACATTAAATGTGCCCTCAATGTTTACATGAAAGGCCGTCCGGGGGTAATCCTTGCAGTGGAGCAGCCACATGGCGGCGAGGTGTACAACGTCATCAACCCCGTCATGGCATCGGCCAGCACATCGGTATCCCGAATATCACCGCCATTGGGGTAGACCGTACAGCGTGGATCGCCGAGGTACGGGGATATGTTGTCGTGTTTTCCTCTTGTAAAATTGTCTTAGATGAGGATTTCAGCAACATCTGTTTTGAGCAATTCCGCCACAACATGACTGCCGATAAAGCCTGCGCCACCGATAACCAGGATTTTTGCGTTTTTAATATCCATGTAAACCCTTTCCTTAATATTTTGTTGAACATAGCTCTTCTTCTTTAGACAGGATTTACAGGATTTTCAGGATTTTGGTAATGGCTGATAGGCGATAGGCCATGGGTTATAGGTTCGAAAAGGCCCCCATTTCCTACTGCCTGTAGCCATTTTCTTTATTGCTGGTTTTGAAAAGCGTTTCGAACCTCATCTTTAATGCGTTTGATGTGCCCTCGGCCGAGACCTTTCACTTCGCAGCCCAACTCGAAATACCGCTTGATGGCGTCGTCGTCCGACACCCCGAAGCAGTCCACCACGGCCGCCGGACCACCGATCATTTTCACCACCTTATCCGGCTCCAGATCAAGATAGGCCTGGTGTCGTACGGCCAGGATAATGGCATCAGCTCCGGACAGGGTCTGATCCAGGTCATCCTGAACGGCGGTTTCCTTCAGTTTGTCCTGGTTCCTGAAAAACCGGGACCTTTTTTTAGACAGGATTAACCCCAGTACCATCTGCCGGAGCTACGGGGCAGGCAGGATTTTACAGGATATTTGTTAAGGGCTTTTTACAGAAGGTAACGAAGAGAGCAAAGATGGTGTTGGGTTTTGAGTTTCCAACTCTTACATCTATCTGTCGCCGGCTTCTCCGATTCAAGCGCTTGAATAATTTTGGAGGCGGCCACTATCCGACCCATAGGACGGAGGACAAACGTCAGAGGACAGAGGACAGACGTCAGAGGACAGAGGTCAGAGGTCGGAGGTCACCCCGGTGAAATTCGCTGCGCTCGTCACTGACGTGAATTTCACGGGGCAAGGAGGACTGAGATTGGGGCTCTGATTCGGGATTTGCCTGCTCTGATCGCTGATCTTCGACATCTGATCTCTGAAAAAGGCCGCGCGCTTCAAAGGCCTTTTTTATGATGGGGTATGCCACATACTCCGTGGTGCCGGGAGGAACGGTCGTTTCGATCAAGACCAGACAGTGCGGTTCAATCTTCTCTCCGATAATCTTGAGACTCTCTTCCAGCGCCTCTATGTCGGCATGTCCCTGACGAACATTCCCCAGGCTCTCCTTGTGGTAATCGCACTGAACATCCACTACCACCACGTCCGCAAGGGACAGGGCGTCGTAGGTAAAGGTGGCGGTGAGGGTCTTTTTGTCCTGTACACACCGTTGAATCAAGGGCGCCACATCCGGATCTTCAGCCTCCACGGGGGAAATGCCCCGGTTCAGGTACGGAATTTTCCAAAAAGATCAAAGGGAACGCCTCTCCGCTGGGGGAGGTGGACACGCCGAGAGGAGAGGAGGCGTTGTTGATGGTTGCATTGGGTTGTTTCTGTTGCATCAACGGTTCTCCGGTTTTTTTGACAGGATTAACAGGATTTTACAGGATTTCTTTTGCGAAAAGAATTGCTCACAGTTCAGCTGTTGGAGCCATTCTTTCGGATTGAAATGTAGGAACTTCAAGAAGAGGAAGAATTAACGGCTTATAACCAGCCCTTATTGTGAGAGCATAAGCTTCTTCTCTTAGGTATGGAAAAAGAATAAATGGCGCGTTCCTTCTAGCCCAATCATAAATGTGTTCTTTGTCGAACTTAGACTCATCAACTTCGAACAAGGCTGCTAATTCAACCTTGAGGAAATAGGGCAATTCACTTTCCTTTTCCTCACCCTCTTTGAGTTCTAAAGTGAGACCCACAACTATACGATGGTTTGCCGTGTCGTATTCAGAATGACCAACGTTAATTGATGAGTTCCTCGCTGCTTGCTCTTCGTTGATTTCATCAGGATGGATATTTCCTCTGATGTATAGTTCTATAACCCGCACATCCCTCAAACAGATGGGATGGTGTTTGAATTGTGCCTGACTTGTCATCATTTTATGAAGGCGCCTTTAAGCAGCAATCTTGAAATTATATGGATAGTTGTCTGGCGTAAAAACGTTATGAAACCTAAGGTCTACTTTGTTGAAGGCAGTCCTGGCTGTTCTGCTCTTTACCGAAAATGTAAATTCTTCTTCAGAAACAGCATCGCTCAAAATATGGACGTCTACATTTTTATAAACCTCATATCCGGCCTTTTCCATATCTTTACGGAGTTGGTCATCGCTTATTTCGGAAAAATACTGAACTATTTTTTGCCTGAAATCTCTTAACTCATTTTCCATTTTCAGCCCCCCTCATCAGCCAGTTCAATGCTGAGAATTGATTCCTGGTTTCTTACGCAAATTATGAGCTGTGAAAAATCATCTATTCTTGATCCTGGATATATTTTGCCATATTTGCCGCCAGTTGCGGTGTATGTCCATCTAACGGTGTCAAATTCTTTTATGTTGGTAGCGCAGAAGTTTATCAAAAAAGTGTCGGTTAATTTTTTGTAACCTTTCATTTCCAAGTTTAATCTTACTTGCTGAAGAAGCTTGCGGTGTTCGTAATTATGGAGGTCCAAACACCTCCTTAAATTGATTGCAGCACAAATTACACCATGTCTTAAACCAGGAAAACGCCTTTGACACCATTGTCTGGCGTGCCATAATGAGCTTTCGTAAAAATATACGCCATCCCCTAAATATGTTTCTTTCCCTCTGCTCGGAATAAAGTTCTTTCCTCTGAGTATTTTTAGAGCTGTTTTAAGCTCAGTTCCATGGTAAGCATCGGGAACGATTTTATCAACATAGACAATTTCAGCATTCGACCCCATCATCTCAAGAAGATTATCAAATATTACCGGATGCTTTACAAAGAAGGCAAGTTCTTATACACATCTGAAAGGTTTTTTCAACAAAAGACTGTTTTCTGACAGGATTAACAGAATTTTGCAGGATTGTTTTCTTGTTTTTAATCTTGTTGATCCTGTTAATCCTGTCTAATTTCTTTTAAGCCGTCTTCGTTTTTTTCATAGGTTTTGCCGCAGGCCAGGCAATCCAGATCGTCAGTCAGGCGTTCTCCGCATTGGCACATCCATCCGACGCGGCGAGCGGGGTTGCCTAGCATAAGGGCATGGTCCGGAACATTGTGGGTGATCACGGCGCCGGCGCCCACAAAGCCGTATTCCCCGATGGTGGTTCCACATACGATGGTGCAGTTGGCCCCCAGGGTCGCGCCGTGTTTCACCAGGGTCGGGCGGACCTAGTCCATCTTCCGGATTTCGGCCCTTGGGTTGTAGATGTTGGTAAAGACCATGGACGGTCCGCAGAAAACACCGTCTTCCAGGGTAACGCCTTTGTAAACGGAAACATTGTTCTGAATTTTACACCCTTTGCCGATGGCGACATCGGGACCGATCACCACGTTTTGCCCGATATTGCAGTTTTCGCCCAGGGTTGTGTTGGACAGGATATGGGAAAAATGCCAGATTTTGCATCCTTTGCCGATTTCGCAGCCGTCGTCGATGATCGCGGTTTCGTGAACAAAGAAATCAGTTGTCGGTTGCCGGTTGTCGGTTGCCGGTTCCACCCCACGTCTTCCGTCCTCTAACTTCTTTGCGCCTTTGCGTCTTTGCGCGAGATCAATCTTTTCCCCCTCAACATCCAGCGACCGCTGGGCGGCATTCAGGATCCGCAAAACCCGCAGCCCTTCAGCCCCGTCCGTTTGTGGGTTCCGTCCGTCGGCAATGCACTGGAGAAAATGTTCGCATTCCATACGGAGGGGTTCCGCCTGGGGGATATCGACCCTTTCGGCTTCCGCTTTGGACGGGACGGGGATGTTGTTCCGCCAGTTGATTTCGTGGGGGTAGAGCAGCAGTTTGTCTTCCCAGGGCAGGGTGTCGTCAAATACCGCCATCTTTTTGTCCCCGACCACCACCAGTTGCTGAACCTTGAAGGGATGCAGCCAGGAGACGAAGATGTGGGCACGGAGGCCGGAGGGGAACTCCATGTGCGTGGTGGTGACATCAGCGATTTTTTTGTGAAGGTAGTTGCCGCCCGTGGCCATGACCGCATCCGGTTCTTCGCCGGCCAGGGAGAGGATCATGGAGATATCGTGGGGGGCAAAGGACCAGAGGATATTTTCTTCCCGGCGGATTTTGCCTAAATTGAGCCGATGGGAATAGATGTAGTTGATCCTGCCCAGTTCACCGGAGACGGCCATGTCCTTCAGTTTGAGGAAGACCGGATGGTACTGAAGCAGGTGGCCGACCATCAGAACCAGATCGCTCTCTTTGGCCAGTCGGATCAGATCCTGCCCATCTTCCTCTTTGAGTACCAGGGGCTTTTCGATATAAACATGCTTGCCGGCGAGTAGCGCTTCCCGTGCCAGGGTGTAGTGGGTCTCCGCCGGGGTAGCAATGACGATGCCTTGAATGTCTTCACGGGACAGGACATCATTTAGGGCAAAGCAGGTGTCGATACCGGGGTATTGTTCCAAAAAACTGGAAAGGACGGTTTCGTTTTTGTCGCAGATGAGCTTGAGGGCGCCGAGCTGGTGGTAGTTGCGAACAAGGTTCTTGCCCCAGTAGCCGGAGCCGATGACGGCGATGTTGGGTTGGGTAATTTTCATTTTTAGGCCTTTTTTTTTGACAGGATTAACAGGATTTCAAGGATTTGTTTTTTACAGAAGGTAACGAAGAAAACGAAGGGGATTTATTGTTGGAGCAAAGGGGTGTTGCATTAAAATTCAGGCACCCGAATTCTCGGGGGGCTCAGCCTTCGGAGACGGCTCCGCTCTTTGATTTCCATAACGGAAAATCATTTATATGACTGGAATAATTGCTGTTTTCTTTCGTTAAATGATTTGAGCCAATACTTCGTTTGTGTCGGCGCCTGTGGCATCGAGAACTTTGTCTTTTTCGGCTTCTTTTGCAATCTCTTTTATCTGTCGCTTGATCTCTTCGTATTCAGAGAGTTTCCGTTTCAGGAATTTGAGGGTTATTTTGGCCTTCTCTTCAAGGCCTTGGGGTGTCAGCGTGTAGGTGTAAGGGACTTTGCTGGGGGCGCTTTTGAATCGTTTTATTTTGATGATGCCCTTGTTGGCCAGTTCTGTGAGGACATAGTTGGTTTTCCCCAGGCTGATGCCCATTTGTTTGGCCATTTCCCGCTGGGAGAGATTGGCCTTGGATGCCAGGAGTTTCAGGACTTTGTAGCGTATTTCTTGTTCGTAAAGATGGTTCATGGGGCGAACACTAGGCGAAGACGGGGAAGATGTCAACGGTTTTTTTTGCAGTGAGAATTTAGGTGCCCAGTTTCTGACTGGATACAATTTTTTGTATTTTTTTTAGACAGGATTAACAGGATTTTTTTTGGGTTTCTTTTTCTGGTTGATTCTTTGTGCCTGTTTGAGGGGTTTTCGGTATTTGCGGGTAGCTTTGACGCCTGTTGGGCCGAAGTTGATTAGCAGGCCAATTTCATTTTTCGATGCTGTTAGGTAGTTCACCACTTGCACTTCATGCACTTTCATCAGCCGCTCAACCGCTTTGAGTTCTACGATGATTTCATTTTCCACAAATATGTCCGCTGAGAACTCTCCAATAACCATCTCATCATAATGAACGGTTAAGCCTTTTTCAGATTCTGCTTTTAGTCCGGCCCTTGCGAGTTCGATGAGCATGGCTTTGTGGTAAATGCTTTCCAGGAAGCCGAAGCCCAGTCTGTTGTATACTTCAGCAATTCCCGGTCAAGAATTTACTCACAGAGTTTGAAAAACATATTTCAAAAACAAACCCTGAGATCAGATCCTTTTCAGAAAAATTGTATTAAATCCACTATTACCTCCCTCGATTTCTTGCAGGTTGAGCTTCTTTGACAAGAGTAAGAGCATAAAAGCACGAGTTAGGGCAGAGATATCCATTTCCGGAATCTCCAGTTTTTTATTAATGAGAGCATTTTTGTATGCGAACTTGGGCATGACAAATTTAACCACTGTTATATAGAATAACTGGCGCTTGAAACTTTACGCCATAATAGAGGGCTTCATAGAGCATCCTCATCGATTTGAATTCAAAATCTCTAAACAAAGCTCTCATCCGTTCCCACAATTCCCTTTTTGAGCCGAGTTTATGCCATGCGGCTATAAATAGAGGGCAACAAAGCTGTTGAGTTTGATCCACCAAGAATGCCAGCATCATGAGCATCGCAAAAACAACACTCAGATTCTTCTTGCCGAGCCCGTAGTTGTGTTCAAAATGATATCCTTGGTTCTTAAGAGTATTGAAGGTTTCATTTTCGATCTTCCATCTCGCACGGCCGCCTCGCATTAGCTGGTATGCATTGTCCTTTCCTATTAAAAAATCTGTCACCCAACTAAAATGTTTTGTTTTTTTCGGTGTAATTTCCCAATATTCCAGAAAGTTAACCAGCATATTCTTGTTAGAGGCATTGAGAGGTACCTGGTTAATAAATCGGAAACGATGTATTTTTTCCGGATCCTCTTTATCGACCAATTCGAATTCAGTGACGTCACCATTTATCCGCGCTTGTTCGACGTGATTAAACAAGAAATGGTGATCTCCTTTTTTAACTCCCAGAATATAATGAAAATTTTGCTTTTGTATTTCTTCAATGTGGGGTGCATTCGAACTTAACGCGTCCTCTGTTATAATGATAGGCAGATGGGGATGCTCCTCTTTTAGCTTTTGCAAGAAACGTTTCGCGGCATTACGCTCACAGTCGTTCTTGCTTTGGCCATCCTGCTTGACTATGAATTCCGGAGCAAGCGGAATGACCTCTTTGAAATCCGGATGGACAATTGCTGCCCCCAACATCTGCTGATAATAGGTTTTTTCGCCGGTTTTTTTCGATACTTTTACCAAACAACTATCAGAGGAAAGTTTCTTCGATGAGAAGAAACCCGTTCCATCCAAAGATAGAAGATAACAACCTTCGAAAAATACCATACGTTCAAGCACCTTTCCCCTTTGCAGTTCCCAGAAGATATTCCTATACGGTTTCCGAAGTTCTTCTGCGAGCACTTCATCAAGAATGGTGCGCATCGTACTGTCACATGGGATCTTTCCAATATGGTATATGTTCCCAAGATTACTATCGGTTTTTCTTCTTTCATCAAAGGCAAGCAACGATGGCTCCTTGAGCGAAAACATTGCAAACCCGGACATCAAGGCATCCGCAATAGTAATATCGGGATCCTCACGGCAGTCAGAGACTTCAGAAAAATCTTTATGCAGACGCTTGAAAATTGCATCTGCATTAAGATGCTTGCGAACTCCAATCTTGCCTCTCTCTTTTCTTCCTTTTTGGCTTCTGATTCCCATAGGCAGTAATCATCGGCCAAGTTGATCTGAAAGTCCAGCTTTTTCTGAGAATTGCCAAAAAAATTCCTGTTTTATTTTAAAAATTGGAGAAAAAAGCCTTTTCAGGCTATTCATTCAACGTAAAGCTTTACGAAAAGGAAATGCCAAAAGGTACTGTCCTAGCGCCTTTAGAATCTAAGCGGGAATTGCTGTGTATACTTTGTAGGCACAGCCGATAATTTTGTGGGTCAGGTCTTCTTGTTCCATTTTTTTTAGACAGGATTTACAGGATTTTACAGGATTTTTTTTAAGGGCTTTTTACAAAAGGTAACGAAGAGAGCAAAGATGGTGTTGGGTTTTGAGTTTTGGGTTTTGAGTTGCCAACTCTTACATAACGTTGGTGCTTTTGTTACTTTACTGGTGAACCTTTAGTTTTTTTGGCACCCCGGTTAAATACGTTCCACTCGTCACTGGCGTGCTCCAGTTAAACAAAGGAAAAAGAAGGTTCAACGGGGTAAAAATTGAACGGGGCAGGCGGATTTCACAGATTACGCTGTTTTTATAAAAGCTTAAAGGTGAAGGTGTCCGTTTATCCGGTCCTTGTTCAAGACTTGTTACCTCGGGATTAATTGTTCACCATGCAATCTGTACGCTCGGGTACTTCCGAATAATTTTGTCCTTTGACAGAAGAAGCCATCCCTCTTCCCGGCACAGAGCAATGAGCACCCGATCGAAGGGATCATTGTGGATATCAGGCAAACGAACAGAAAGCTGAACAACTTTTCGCTCCAAAGGCACTTCGTTCAAATCATGCTGTTTGATGAGGCGATCAACATACTGTTCCGGCTCCATGGGCAGTTGCAGGCGATTTCGTTTGTGCAACATGGATATCTCCCACGCAGACACAACAGAGACATACAGCTGGCCCGCATTATCCCTGATCAATGCTCGCCCCTTCTCCGTAAACCGATCCTGGTCTGAAGCAAGCCAAACAATGGCGTGCGTATCGAGTAGAATCATCGAAACGCCTCGGGCCAATCAGCTTCCGACAGGGGAGCCATCGGGTCATCGACAAAAAAAGCACCCCTCAACGTCGGGTCCATACTGAGCGGGTCCTTGCTTTTGTGTGGTATCAACTTGGCCACCGGCTTTTTGCCGCGGGAAATAATTAGAGTTTTGCCCGTTTTCTCTATTTGGGCAATACACTCCTTCAACTGCATCTTTTTGTCATTTAGCTCAATTATGGTTTCCATTTTGACTTACCCCCGTTTCTTCTTGCCGGTTTTGAGAAGCGTTTCGCACCTGATCCTTGATTCGCTTAACATGCCCGCGGCCCAGGCCTTCGACCTCACAGCCCAGTTCAAAGTAGTGCTGGACGGCCCGATCGTCCAATATCCCATAAATACTTAATGGGGACGTTGGCAGGTTTGTAAGGTTGTTACCTCTCTAACCGTCAAGGGCATGTAATGGGGGACGTTGCAAAGGGTAGGGGGACGCCCATGCATTCATGCGTTTCTTTCGATTTTCCGATCTTTTTTGACAGGATTTACAGGATTTACAGGATTTTACAGGATTTTTTTTAAGGGCTTTTTACAGAAGGTAACGAAGAGAGCAAAGATGGTTTTGGGTTTTGTAGGAGTGGGGTCATTATGTTGCGAGTCTGATTATGTTGCCAGTACCCCGCTGATCCCGCCCTAAGGATTGATAAATCCGTACCCCGCTTACCCCGCCCATGGACCGGCGGTTTTTTATTGCGTATGAGACAAGAGGATTTGAATGGTAGCCCTTCCGCTTTACCTGCCGTAAAAGATGGTGGCTTTTTTATGACCGGCTGCCACCATTTCATGCGAGCGATCATTACCGTTTTAACAATTTGAATAAATTGACCGTTTTAGGCAAAGACCTGTAGCTTCTGTTCAGGAGGTGGTCTTTATGAAACGGAGAAAATGCAAACATTGTGGGCGCTCGTTTGTCATTAGCGCGAGGCATCCTAATCAAAAACACTGCACTCAAAAAGAATGCCAGAGAGCACGAAAAAACGACTGGCAGCGCCGTAAATTAGCCAGTGATGAAGACTACCGCAACGACCAGGCCGCTTGTAAGACGGAATGGTTAAAGCATAACACGGGATATTGGAAGCAGTACAGGAAAAAGAATCCAGAATACGCCCAGCGAAACAGAGAAAAACAGCGGGAACGCAATATCAACAGGAGACAGCGCTCTGACGGGCCAATCGCATCAAGCGTTGCAAAAATGGACGCGAAAAATCAGCAAAGAACTTTGATATCAGGGTATTACAAACTGATTCCCGTGACTGACATACCCGTTGCAAACATGGAACCGATTATCGTCAGGATACATGAAACGGTTTATCCTGAAAACTCCTTTTAGATTAACATTGACCCTGAACAGACCTTCCCATAAGACTTCCCCTCCAGCCCTTTCATAAGACGGCTATCCAGTCAATTTTTCATCCTGCTTCTAGACCCAATACCCGTGAATGAATGATGTTCATGCTGCCTTTTTGTACAGGACTTCCACATCTTGATTGAAATGGACGGTTTGCGATTTATCCTTGCTACGCTTTCGTTTGAAATTAGACATTTTTACTTTTATGACCCGTGGATTACGTCTGGGTCTGCGTGGTCTATCAATTTTTGATTCTGCGATCATTTTAAGCAGAAAAGACCGCTTTTCTTTTCTCTTTCCCGTTATCATACTCATGAGTGGGGCACTTTGTATGATAAGATCGACAGTATCTACGAAACTGATCAACAAAGGATCACCGCCTTCCATGTTTGTTGCTTCTTGGATCAAAGAGCGAATCAGATTGTATACGATCATTATTGAATACAATTCCTGTTCAACCAAATCACTGCGTTTACTACGAATTATGGTCGGCATTTGCCCTTTAAGAGTAGCGCACTGATGAGTTTTAATTTCATCAAAAGCAATTTCTATATCCCAGCGCTTATGATAATGGGTGACAATCTCTTTTGCGCTGATATCTGAATCCAAGAGGCTTGTAATTAAACGTACAGGTCAAAAACCTGGAATTTGGAAATGAATTACACGAACGATTATTTCAACCTTTTTCCCGCATAAGTCTAAATGTTGTGGGGTTGTATAACCCATCAAAATTAAAAGGCGTTTTCGGTAAACAAGAATGCATTATGAACATTCATAACTTGAATCCAAGGTAAGTCAAATGTTTGGCCGTTGGCTAATTCAAAGGGACTTTTATGAGCATTTTTTGCGCCAGGTAAAAATGGGACAAAATTCCTGATAGTCGCATGTGCTCGAAAGAAAAGACTTGCCCATTTCTTATCTCGAAAACTCTCAATTTGTTTTAGTTTACGTTTGATTCCTTTTAAATAATTGTCAACAATGGAGGTTGTTTGTTTTATCCCATTTCTATTTTTATGAGAGGTATAATGAGTGGCATTTTCTTTTAATTCTACTACCCTCTTTTTTAGTAATGGATGAGAAAATGCATCGTCATCTAATGCCTTAATCTTTACTTCCAAGTTAACTTTAGATGTGGATGTTTTCAAAACTTTCTTAAATTTTTTATAAAACTTGTCCACTTCTTGGTCGGTACATTTTGATTCTTTTTGATATTTTGATAGTGCATCGTAGAAGTTTTTCAAACAATGACGATGGCAATATCCGACCCAAATGTTATGGAATACGGTCTTGATAGCATTGGTTGAGGCTTTCCACTTATCTTTTGTTACACCAAGGATTTTGAAGTCGATTTTTTGCAAAAAATCCTCAAATGAACCGCACAGGTTTTCTTCATCAACATGATCAACATAATCGGAGTGCCATACTAATAAATTTTCAGGATCGACCATAACTACAGAATAAGTTCTTAAATTTGGTTCTTTTTCAAAGCCCTCATCTTCCTGTAGATATCCTGAGCCTTTCACTCCTGCTCTTGTTAGTATTGTTGCAGGATGAAGTGTTCCTGCCCATCGATTCCAGTTCAAGATGGTTTGTTTGCTTTTGACACTTTTTTTGCCAATAATTTTAAGGCTTTCGATGGCTCCTTGAATGCTCGCATTAAAACGGTACATATTCCGAAATACGTGCCCAATAATCTCTATACCAAAATTCTTTTCCCTTGGGAGAAAGCTGGGAACAAGAGAGAACTTTTGTTTGCACTTCCGGCATTGTATCATGCGGATTGGGAATGTCTGTTGTTCTCCTCCATTCATTATTGTTTTTCGAGGATTCCCGCGGAAACCAGATAAAATATATTCTTTAGGTCCAGAACATGTTGAATTATGGCCTGTGTGGTGATCATATTTATCGAGTTTATCTAATACTTCAATGCGAAACTTCTTACTATCTTTTACGAGAGCATGATAGCTTTCGGTGTTATTATAAGGAAAGATATATGTTTGATTTCCTCGTTTAGAAACAAGGTCTTCCATTTTCTTTTTTACATTTTCGATTATGGATTTATCAAAAGATTTTAACATCCCTATCTCAAATGCAATACTGATTGTACTATCACGACTTTTTACATTATTCAATTTTTTAGTAATATTACTTATCATTGAACGAATTGAATAAAAGATTCTAATTTTCTGTCGATCCCGTTGTGTTTTTGGAATGCTTTTTTTCCCTTTTATTGGCTTACAAATATCCCATAATTGACTTATTAACCTACCAAGTTCATCAATAAGAGCAGACAATGTTACATAAAAATATTGCAATGATTGAAACATCTCCCTTTCATTGATCCATGATCTGATGGCATTAATGCATTTCTCAATTTCAAAGAAAATCTCAGGATACTGTTTTGGATCGTAATAACATTGTCTTGCAAGTCTGTTTTGAGCTTTGTCCAACATTGTCAAAGCTCTCTTAATATTATTAATCATGTGCAACCTCTCTAATTTAACATAGACTGTTGCACTATGATTATGCACACTTATCAAAAAAAGTCCCTAACTTTTTTCCGCTAAGGCGAATTCAGGAAAAAATGTTTGGCCTCACGAAATGCGCTTTGATTAGGATATTGATTCGGAACCGTTTAACAGATGAAATAATTTCAATATGTTAGAGTAAACCCCACAACATTTAGACTTATGCGCTTTTTCCATTTTTTCCGGCCGGTTTTCGGGTCTTCCGATTCAACGATTTTCCCGTCAATTTTGCTCAGATAACTGCCGTCAAGCATTTGGGAACCAGGAATTGGTTTTAATTTTCCCGATTTTGCTATTTTCATAATGTGTTGAATCCCATTCTCGAACATATAATTGGCCAAATCAAATGAGTAAAATCCAGCATCAAAAAGCAATAATGCGCTTTCTATTGAACATCTTTTCAGGATTTGAAACATCAAGGTTCTTTCGCCGGTCTTTTTTCCTTTGTAGGGAGCATAAGCAATATCTATAATTCGACGGGCAGTCAGACCCATTAATGCAACCAATCTCATTTGCGGGAATGCGCCGTAGCCTCTTCCCGAGTTGTGTTTTCCAAACTTTTGCCAATTGCTTTCAGTGTCCGGCATTGTCAAGGAGGTACCATCAAACATAGCGGTTCTCATTCCATGAAAATCAGGAGGTTCAATGTCTTTGAAAGTCGAAGCAAATCTGTAAAAAATGGTACGAAAGACGTCAATTCCCATTTTGGATCGAGCATGGCTAATCGTGCCTGCTTTTACAAATTTTCCATGGAAATCCAAATCCTTCCAGCGCATACCGGCGACCAGCCAGTTCAAAGTTTTGTCGTAATTCAAGTTTCGACGCAAAGCTAATGCAAAGCATAGCCAAACCAAAACAACCGGCGTCAGAATCGTGCCTTTCCTGTATTTGTCTTTGGGTGTGGCTCTTTTGCATTTTTCGATATGACGATCCCGTGGTTGCTATTCTATTGATTCGTCTGTTGAGAGTTTACTTGATTATTTTAAGATGGCCGGTGTTTTTAGTAGATGACTTTGAGTTTGTTGTGGCAGGAACCGAGCCATCAGCATAGAGTGCTTGATGATTTCGTTTGTACTCATAATCCTCATGAAAAGTCCAGTACTCATCGAAGTCCTTGCTTGAACGTAAGGCTCGTAACCGTAATACTGCTTCGGCTCCCTGAAGGGTCCATTTAGCCCCTGTAATTTCCATCCGGTCTTTTACAAGATGCCGGCATGCTCCCTCAATAACGCCGGTTCCAATAGGAAAACCCTTGGAAAGATAGCGGTTATATTTGAGATAAGGAGATTTATTGAGCAGGTAGGTGGCGCATTTGTCTACAGGTTCTCGTTTTTTTTCGCTGATTTTTTTTCTTGTGGCACTTCGGCGCATCCCGCCAGCCATGTGTCCTGCCTTTCCCTCAAGAATTTTCCTCAGACGATGTTCGACCCATTGTTCGAGCTCTGGACCGGATTCAGGATGAAAGACTCTGCCGGCATTCCAAAGGTATTCTATAACATGAATAACATCTACAATGATGGTCAGGTCAATGCCTTGGGTTTTGGCAATGTTGCGCAGAATGTTGATCTGAGTATTGTTTCCATCAACCAATGCCACCCAGTTTTTCTTATGGTTTGGGTCCCGGTTTTGAGCCTCGGTAAAAGCCTCTTTAATAACCTCTTCAGGTTCTTTTTCAAGACTGGCCCAAACTCGTTTATTTTCTATAGGTGGCCGTTTCATTTTTTTGATGCGAGGACCGCTTTCGGAAAGCAGGTCATCAGGACTGCGCTCAAATGAATCGGTAGTGTATACAGCGGCTACAGTGGCCATACGTTTGGCATTCTTTTTTTCCCCTTGCGAGAGCCGCTTTTCCATCTTTTGTCTGCGTTTTTCAGCTGCTTTGCGTGTTTTTTCTCTGAGGTCTCTTTCGTGGAGTACCACGCCCTTCCCATCAGCGGTAATTGCCAACACGGATCCTGTAGCTTTTTCTTCTGAACATCGGCATTTGTGCGTCTCATAAAATGCATCGAAGTCCCGGGCTGCACGTTGAACCACTTCTTCGGCCTGGCGTTTGGGCACATTCCCGCCGGTGGTTTTAGCGATGGTTTCCACAACCTCATCAAAAGAGTTCTTTGCCGCGTCTTCTGCTACTCTTCGCTGTAGCTCCAATGAATAAATCTCTGGGGGAAGGTTCAGTTCGGCATCCAGCGGGTGAAGACTTTTACATCCTTGATTGCCGTATCCGGCACGATTGAGCTCAACCCTGCCGAACACTGTTTCAATCTTTCGTTCATGGGCAGGTGTTTCAATTCGTTTGATTCCATCTACATCCTTCACAGGTTCACGGCTTTTGCCGGGGCTGCGGTTATTAAGATGTTCCTGAAGCAAAATGCGCATCAACTCACGCCCCCGCTTCTCAAGCTCCTGTTCTAATTTGCTCATATCCATCGAATTTCCCTCACCGGAATCAAGGATACTTATGATGCGCTCAAAATAATCATGACTCTGACCATAAGGATATTCCAGGGAAGAAAGTGCTGGAGTTGCTCCCATAAGTGCTATCTCCCCCCTTTAAGCCGGCGGACGGCATTTTTTACCAGTGGGTAAACCAGGATGGTTTTCACATCTGCTCCGTACCGTTTACCAGCTCTGTCCATTCGTCCGCGACCGCTGGTCTTTCCCAGTTCAATCCAGTTGGCTGCCCGGTAACACTCACCATGATAACGCTTTTGGTCTACCAGCGTCTCCACCAACAAGGGATCCACTGCATAATGGACCCGCCAGTCCTCTCGAAGCCGACTCAAAACACACGAAAGCAGCGAACTGGCCAGATTGCGTATCCTTGGCAGGACCAACAATCGACTGTTGTTTACGATCTGCTGAAGATCTCGCCCGCGTGTCGCGTCATCCCAGCCAATCCATTGATCCCTGGCCTTCATCCGCCAAGCTGGACTGGAGAATTGAACACAGCCGACAACTTGTCGAATGGGACGGGTTACGTATACCAGATATTGAAGCTTCGCTCCAAAGGGCATGGCATATCCAAGATAGTGGTAACGGCTTACAAGATCTTTGAAAAGTCGGCGCTGTTCCGCGCTTTTGACCAGTTCCATATCCAGGGGCGAAAACGCCTCTACACTCCCAGACAGTCCGGCCCAAGCCGGAGAATCTTTTGCCGGAGCAATGTGCCGTCTCGTACCTTTCCTCGGTCCGTTCCCATGGCTCTCCGGAAGCCTGAAATACCCCTCGCTTTCCAATCGCTCCAAAAAGTTCAGGCACTCCCGACCTTTGAGACCCCCATTAGGCCGTCTCCACTCCAGCAGTTCGCTCACCGTATACGACAATTCTGTTCGGCTGATTCCTGGACAGCTCTTGACCACTTCCTGAATCAAGGAAACGTCTTGGGGGGCAAACTCACGCCCACAAAATCGGTGATTGTCTCTTGCTCTGTTCATGGTGTTCCTCCCTCACCATTCTCATATAGCAAGAAACTGAAAGAAGCGCCAGAAAAAAATGACAGCCAACAAAAAAAACTTTTTTCACTTTTCCACCATCCACTGTCCACGGACGCGAAAACCCGGACATAGCTTTTTACTGAGATGTTATTCTCGAAAAAAACCTCAGCAACTTGGTCTGCAGATCACCTAACATGCCATTATTTATCGCTTTTATGCGTGATTCAAAAGAGCCGCACCCTTTGTCTTTCTGATGTTCTTTGAGAGCATCCTCAATGATCGGTTGAATAATTTTTTCAAAAGGAGCAAACTCAAAATCACTTTCAATTTTGGAAAAAATTTCTGAAACCCTTTTGATCATGACTCTATCCTCGTCTAAGTTTTCTGATTAGTTGGTCTTTACATGAACCCATCAGAGTTTAAACGAGTATGAAGCGAATGTCCCGCTCCGTATTGCGGCATTATTCGCTAAAATCAGCCGTATGGCCTTATTAGATCGTTTTTTCTCGCTTTTATATAGAATTTCTTTTTATTTTGACGATTATCTTTACTGAGGATTGGCCTCAGAAAAAGTGAAGCCAATTCATTCACGGGTATTGCTTCTAGACCAAGAATTTCGGAAAAGCAAAATGGCTTTTCTTATGGAGTTGTATGCCGTCTTTCCTTCGATCCTTTTACCAGGCCATTTCGGCGGGTTTTCCGGTGCTGAAAGTGGTAATTGCAAAGATGGACCTGTTAAATCATGTTTCTAAAATTATATCGGTAGGTTCTGTCCATTTTTATGGTGATTGCAAAGATGGACGCATCAAATTCATTTTAAAATGTTATTTCAGATAGTTATCTGATTTATCGTGGTGATTGCAAAATAGGACTTTATAGGCTTTCTTCTGGAAATGTGGGATTTATAAACACCTTGTGCGCGTTTTCCGTGCATAAAGCGGGTATTTAACCCGGAAAACCATGTTTTTGAAAGGAGACACCATGAAACAATTTACCCGAAGTGAACTGTTCGCGTTGCGAAATCACATCCCCATCTCTGTTTTGATTGAGGACCTTCTTAAAATTCCGTGCAAGATGACTGAAGGTCAATTCCGATTCCTATGTCCCATTTGCGGTGAATTCCAAACCGCCACAAATCCGAAAACCAACCTGGCCAGATGTTTTCTTTGCGGAAAAAACTTCAACACCATCGACATGGTCATGACATGCGAAAACAGCTCTTTTGTGGAAACCGTCAATGCCCTTAAAGCATACCGGAAGCAGTTTAAACTGGTTGCGCATTAAGCTTTTATATTTTCCGGGAGGAGTCCAAATGAAATGCCGGCACTTAGATGATTTGAATCCGCAAATCGATGCATATCTACAGTGGATGTCTTCCCGGCAGTACAGTCCCCACACAATCAGATTCTATCAGTTGATTTTGAAACACTGGGTTGCGTTTGCCAATGCCGCGGGCATGGGTTTCAACGATGTGTTTAAATACGAAAATCTCAAGGCCTTTCAGTGTGAATCCCAACTTAAACACGTTCCCCTGGCGCCGATCACGGGGCTTTCTCAGTACCTGTATGAAAATCATCAGCTCATAGAGCCCGTGCGTAAACCCACTGAAGCATTACCCGAGATCTATGAAGGATATCTGGCCCATTACAAAAACACTCGCAATGTGGCCGAGGAAAGGGTCCGTACCTGCCGGCGTGTTTTTTCAGGACTTCACCGATACCTGCATAATGATCATCTTAACACGCTTACCATACAGGAAATTGATTCATTTCTGAAGCATTACAACGCTGGATACAACCCCAAAACCCATTGCACTCACAGGAGTTGTCTGCGCGGTTTTCTGCAATATCTTTACTTTTAGAGAAATATCCTTCAAAAAGATCTGTCGACCTTGTTGTCGGGCCCGCCTCTCTATGCTCAGGCTAAACCGCCAAGATTTCTACGGCCGAAGGAGCTTGATCATCTTTTTTCCAGTCTATCCTGGGAACGACCCAGGGATATCCGGTGCAATGCCATGCTCTATCTGGCATATACACTTGGACTCAGGCCCAAGGAGATCAGTCTGTTAACATTGGATGACATCTCATTTGCCAAAAAGGAAATCAGGATTACCAATCGAAAGAATACCGTCCCGTTGCATCTCCCTTTTCCCGATGAAGCCCTCAAAGCCGTTGTTGCTTGTGTAAAACATGCACGCCCGCAAACTAAACACAGGGCTCTATTTATAACCCTGAGGGCGCCCTATCGGCCTATTCACCCGGCCATCGTCAGTCGTGATATCTCCGCATGTCTACACAATGCAGGCATATCGGAATCCGCTTACTGCCTCAGACACACTTACGCTCAGAACCTTTTGGAAGCGGGGGCTTCCATTTTCCAGGTCAAAGAGATGCTGGGCCATGACCGCATTCAGACAACGCAGCACTATATCCATATCCACACCCAATTGATGCGAAAGAGACTTTTCCATGAAACACTTTAAAAGCGGTATCTCAGAACAACTGGAAGCATATGTGGCTTATCGCGGGGATCTGGGTTTTACAGACAAAAATCTTCGAAGCAATCTGCGGCCTTTCGATCTTTTCATGGAAGAAACGGGCCTCAGCATACAACGGATCAGCCCTCTCGATTTTCTCGCATTCAAAAGATCTCTCAAACTGGAACCTCGATCCGTCAATAGCATCATCATGACCGCACGGGGGTTTTTCGACTATCTCATTCGAGTTCAGGTACTGGAGGACAATCCGCTCGAGAATTTCCCCCTGCAAAGAGAAAACGCATTCGTACCTTTCATTTTTTCTCCCTCCCAAATCCAGCGCATGCTGAGGGCCATACACCGAAAAATCAGACAAAACCCCAAATATTTCTTTAACGATCTCACGGTTTACACGGTTGTCTTTCTTCTCGCTCAATGCGGCATGAGAATCTCCGAGCCTCTCCGGCTGAAAAAACAGCACTACCGAAAAGACGACGGCACCCTATATGTAGAAAAAACAAAGTTCAGGAAAGACCGGCTCATCGCCCTTTCTTCCACCGTAATTCAGCATATGAACAATTACCTGTCTGTAAAACAGGAGCTTCAAAATGAAAGCCCGTGGCTTTTGCCCGCCCCAAAGGGCGGTATCTTGCATTCGAATCGCATATATGCTGCATTCCATGGGGCTCTGGACGATATCTGCCTCAAACACAAAAGACGCATCATTGGAAATACGGTATTCAGCGCACCCACACCCCATAGTCTACGTTATCCAAACCTAAATAAAATCCAAACCTTTTTTAAAGATGTCTGATATTTAAGGAATTCGATACAAAAAAGTTTGGATTTTATTTTTTACTTCTTCATTGACTTAACGCCACAGAAATCCGCCAGACCATCTTTTTGATTTTTCCATTTCTTTGATACCTTCTTGTCGTTTTCATCTTCAAGTGTTGCAAGGGCTTTCAATTCCTGCTCTAGGGTAATGTCCATATATATCATCGTTGTCTGTAACTGCTCATGCCCTAAAAGAAATGAAATTTGTACGATATTCATGCCATCTTCCAGCCAGTGGGAGGCCTTTGCATGTCTCAGTTGATGCGCATGAAGATCTCGTGGTACCTCATCACATATTTCATGGGCGGCTCTGGCATGTTTTTTCAGTTGCTTGTTTACTGCAGTCTGACTCATTTTCCCATGTGATCCGGTGTTCCTTGAATAAAAAACATAAGCTTCTGGATCTGGAGTATCACCATGAAATTCTCCCAGATATTTTTTTAAATGTGCAACAGCCTTAGGTAGAAGATACAGGGTTCTTATTTTGCTTCCCTTTCCAATGATGGTGATATTCGGCTTTTCCACGTCCAAATGAAGTTGTTCTGTTTTTAAAGACAGTATTTCATCTATTCTGGCGGCAGTGCTGTATATGACAATCATAAGTGATAGATCCCTTCGCCCTGTTTTTCTGGATAAATCCGGAACCGATAACAATACCCGTACTGCTTTTTTGCTCATCCCTTTTACTCTTTTGCGTATTTCCTTTTTCCGTGGAATTCTTGTTGCCTCCTCGGAAAGGTACAGCAGGCGGACTTCCCTACTGGCCATGTATTTTAGGAATGCTCTTAAGGATGCTAACCGGTTGTTACAGGTTTCCGGCCTGCAACAACGCACTTCTATCAGCCATTGCAGCCATTCCTCGATTATTATTCTTCTGAAACATCCACCACACAAGCTTTCTGTACTTATTCCTTTTTTGGCCTCCAAAAAACCGATATATAAAGCCAGAGCATACTGATAGGATTTCAATGTGTGGCTGCTGTGACTTTTCTGGGAAGGAACATATTCATTCAAAAAAGCATTGATATGGCGTGCGATTACAACAGACTCATTCGTCGCTTTCTTCATAATCCACCTCCGGCACAATGCTTTCGAAATCCATTCCTGTTTTTTCTTCCAAGATGTCAGCCATTCCGGGAACAAGGGAATAATAATATTTTGTGCTTTCCAGTGTGCTGTGTCCCATGCTTTTGCTGAGATAGAGCAGTTTCGCATCAAACCCAAAGCCTTCATCTGTCCAGCGGTTGATGTTTTTTATGGCATAATGGTGCCTGAGCTCATATGCAGTAGCATGAGAGCTATTATATTTATCCCACAATTCCCGAAAATTTGTCTGTACCCATTTCCTTTTATGGAAAGTGTTACCTTTTGCAGGGAAAAAATAAGTTCTGTGAGGGTACTGCTTCCGTATAGCTTCGTCATATATTTTTAAAAGTTTATTCATGGAGTCATGTAGCACTACGTAGTGCTGAGCACTCCCCTTGGAATAACGGATATTCATAATCCCATTGCACAAGTCGACGTCCTTAACCCTCAGCATTCTTGCCTCATAAGTTCGTATTCCACTACTGTAAAGAAAACGGAAGAACACAGGAATAGTTATTTTCCGTGATCGCTGTTCGGGAGTGTGGGATACTGAAGGCAGGCTATCACAAGCATGGAAAAAATTTTCCAGCTCAACACCTGTAAAAGAATGGGGAATATATGTGCATCCAGACCTCGTTACGAGAGGTGGTTTTACCCCCCGATTTTTGGACACTTGCCTATTTGAGGGGCGAATTTCCGACTTCAAGCTGGAGTAATTTTCCAGCGGGGGGTGATTACCCTCAACTGACTTAGTTTCCGGCAAAACTGTTTTTGGGCGGCAAGACGACTGGGCTGTTGGAGGGGCTCAAGACGTACTGTCACTTTCTTATTGTCGCTCCTTATCCAGCCATGGCAATTGGTAATGGCATAGAATAGATCAACATACTCATTCTTGTTTTCGTAAAGCGGCAGAAGCCACTCTACCATTTGCTTGCGAGCATTCCACACGCTTGCGGTCACAAGGTCAAATAAATACTTGCTTTCATCACAAATACGCTGAAAACAAGTGTAATCCTCCAGCCATGAAACATCCACTCTTTCAGGGAGTTGTTTTACTTTCCCCTTCAAGATTTCAACCTCAGACTCCTTTTCTTTGATCTGCGAAAGGACATTTTGGCGGACACTGTTTTTCCGAGTACTGCCATCTTTATTGAGGACTTCGTTGCTTTTTGACAGCTTTTTATACAGTCCTACAAGCTTTGCCTTAATTCCGGAAGCCTTCGTCTTGATCTCTTTGAGTTCAGGATTGGCGATTTCCTGATTCTGACTTTCAGTAAACGAATATCCCGGTTGGTAGTTAAGGGGATGTTTGTCTCCTATATGCTTAAAGGTGTTTTCAGAGGCTCCCCAACGGTTGAGGATCGCCATTGCGCATTGCTCTGTGCCCATTCTGTCCGATGGAACATTCGACAGAGCGCAGGTCCGGCGGTTACTGGAAACATTCCATAGATAAATGCGCCTAATCGTTAGAGTTTCAGTTTTCTTTTCATCTACGTCGCAGGTGAATACCTTTTCCCCTTCAAATATCCGATATGACTTGCCATTTAAACTGAATTCTTCTGTGAACAACTCTTCGTCCAACGCCTTGAGCTTATTGATGTCAACATTCTTTTCCCAAGTTACAAAACCGACTCCTGCCAGATTCATTTCATAAAAAAAATTGCCCCCTTGCCCTTCCCGGTCAAATACCATCACCGGTCCTGGAGTGACTTCTGCCTTCCATTTAATCCCTAACTTAATAAGATAATTACGGATATCGCCTTTTCCCTCCTGAATCTCAAAATCAATGACCCTGCCGCTTGAATCGCAAGCAACGATGTTGTTGCGACCCGGAACCATCATCCTCCGCTGCGTATTGAAGGCTTTATGTACTTTGTTTTTCCCGGTATAAGGCAACAAATGACCGTCTACAAACCACAGCCATGTGCCGACGAGTCCGGAACGAATTTGCTGGAGGGTAAAATGAGACAGCATCTGGCGTGCTGTATCCAACTTGCAGGCAGCATAAAGCCATACGCGCGCCTTTGTTTTGCTTGGCAAATTCCGGATGCCAAGGATGAGACCTGCTTCGCGTCCGTGAAGATTTTTCAGTTGCTCGATGGAGCGGGTATTCTTTGCAATCATCAAGACAAAAGTAAACAATAACTTATATTTATTTCCCAAGAAGGAGGATGTCATCCGCGCCCAGTTATTGAGGTGGATCAAAGTAATCAGGTAAGTAAAAACGCCCGCATAGCGCGTTGCTTCCCAGCCATGTTTCTCGCTGAAGGGTTGATCTTCCGGGTCAAGAGTGCGGTCGCCGAAAGGGAGTTCAACTTGTGTATCCAGCCGCTCTCTCTCCCCTTTTCGTATCTGCTCCAGTTGCCTGGCCTTGTTCCCTTTAAGAGCTTCATCGGCATGGGCTTCACGGTTCTGGCGCAAGGTCGCACCTTTTGAAGGCGTATAGTTGCGGATAAGGCCTTCAAGACCGAAATGTTTCTTTATTTCCTGGTAGTTATGGATGGTCTGGCGGCTGATGTTAAGCGCTTCTGCAAGATGGGTTTTGGTAGCGCCAAGCTCGGCGGCTTCGACGACAAAAAATCTTTTGGCCACCTTGTCAGAAAGGTCAGCAGTCTTTACCAAGACGTCATTATGGTAAAGGCTGACGTGCGTTTCGATGTCGTCTTTAAATTTCAGATAGAGCCGCTGGCCGATGAATTTAAGCGCTTTATCTTCGTTCGATACATCATCGAACAATAATCCCTGGGTCATGATTGCCTCGCTTCATTGTTTGCAGAAACGAGAGTATTCCATCCTTCCGGAAGTGTCAATTAATTTTTACAAATTAAAAAATTTCAAAAATTATATTAATATCTTGCAACTTCGACTGTCCAATTCTCAATTAGAGACACTCTAACTGCTTGAAAACACGATTGGACCACCGCAAAACCGCCCGGGGCTTAACGAGGTCTGGCATCGCTCTTTCCTTGGAATTTCAGGCTCCATGACATCTGTTTTTCCGCGCTTTCTCAAGTATCGTATAAAACTTACAACAACATTGATTCTTGATCTGCACGAATTGTTGGATTCTGTGTCGCGCTGATGGCACCATCCATTCACCATTTCCTGAGATAGAAGTGCAGCTTCCGGATGTTGCTTCTTGCAGTATCGGTCAAACAGGATGAGGTTTGGTCCATAAGAAGAAGCTTCACTCCAACGTCCGGATGCTTTTTGATAGAAAACATATGCCTGCATGAGCGGCGCAAGAAAAGAAGTGAATTTATTCATGGTAAAACACCTCCTTTGGTACAGGAACACCTTCTATGCTGATGGCACATTCCTTCAAATGCGGGAAATCTGCTCTTAGGTATGATTCAAGAGAATCTGGTGAAGTGTGACCAAGTGTCCTGCTGATAACAGGCTGAGGAACTCCGTTCCCCAAAAGTTCTGTGGCAAAGTGATGGCGGAAGATATGAAATCCTTTCCGATCGCCTTTTAACTGCCGGATACCTGCTGCTTTCATGATCAGAGCTGCCACGTTGCCAATGCTTTTGTTTTTCAGTTGTTCATATGGTTTAAGCTGGGAAACAAAAATATATCTGCTTTCTGTGCGTGGGCGCTCTGACGTCAGATAGTCATAAATGGCATTTCCGACAACTGCTGTTAAAGGAAGTTCAAGAGGGATTGCTGTTTTCTGCTGTTTGATATCAATAAAATCCCTGTTCCAGTCAATATCGTCAAGTTTCAATCCTGCAATATCACAGCCACGCACGCCTGTGTAAAGTGCAAGCATTCCAATTGCTTTGTCACGGAGCGTAAGAAGATTTTCACCATCAGCCAGTACGCCCTTAACTTTCTGGATTTCCTTCGATGTAAGGTACTGAATATTTTTTCGAGTTTCCCTTAAAGCGGGAAGGAAGGCTAAAATTTGAGGACATGTTTCTGGATGATAAGGGATACACGCCTTCAATACCGCAGCAATGTTTTTTTTGTAAGAACAGCTCTTGAGCAGGGTTTCATCCGGGGACATAAATATTGAAAGCACGGCTTCTTCTGTAGTCTTTCCCAGGCCGTTAATTCCTTTTTGCTGAAGGGATAAGAAAAATGTGGATGCATTATGGGATTCGGTATAAACGGTAGCAGATTTTTTCTTGCCACGTTTCTTTTCAACTTCATGGTAAAGATCGATGACGGATTTGAATTCCGGTGACAACAAGGGATAAGAACCCCTTTCGAAGAGTTGATGCCTGCACCTTCCATTCGGGTATCTGTCATGAACATCAAACTGCTCAATGGCTCCAATGACAGTCCGTTTATCGCGAAGAGTGTTAGGAGAATATGATTTTTTGGTGTATCCCAAATATACATCTTTATAACATGACCATTCCTCTGAATCCTCAGACGCCAGAGTTTTTTTAATCTCCCTTTTAAAACTGTCAACGTAAGTTTTTGAGTAACCGTTGGTTTCCATGTAGGAAATGAGTTTGGGATAATTATCCCGCAGATTTTGTACATTCATTCGTATGACCTCCTGTTCATTTGTTTGATAAAAAGGTCATACGTTATGCAATAAAATCCAAACCTTTTCCGATAAAAATACTTAAATATCAGGTTATTTAAGAAAAGGTTTGGATTTTATTTAGGTTTGGATAACGCAGCAAATCCAAACGTTTGGATTTCTTACGGCATTCCTTCGCGGTCAACACGCTCCAGAGTATTTGTGACCGGGGTGAGGATCCCCAGTCTGCTTTGCCCATCCTTTCCGCTTATATGGGTCACCGAAAATATCGCTACACAGCCGTCTATCTCAAGTTCACCGATGCCGATCAGCGCCGGCAACTCCTCGACTTCAACATGAAGGAGCTTCAGGACATATGAAGATCTCAGACGCCATACACCAGTTTTTTGATCATTATCTACCCCGTCTCAAAGGGGTCAGTCAGCAGACCATCTCTTCCTATCGGGATGCGTTTACCTTGCTTCTTCCTTTCGCGGCCGGATACCATCATGTCTCAGTCCGGCATCTTGAGATGGAACATTTTTCATTTGACACGATTGTTTCATTTCTGAACCACATCGAGGATCGAAGGCTCAACTGCCCCAGAACGCGTAATCAGCGCCTGGCCGCCATTAAGTCCTTTGCCAAAATGATCATGCTCATATACCCTGAACATAAAGGTATCGCACAGGTCATACGCAACATTCCACAGAAACGCGCTCAAAAAAAGCTCATTGGATATCTTACCCCGGATGAAATCCTCAAAGTCTTTCAAGGGGTTGACCTGGAAAAACCGGGGGGCGTGAGAGATTACGCCATTCTTCATCTTCTCTATGACTCAGGGTCCAGGGCAGGTGAAATCGCGGGGTTGAAGCTCGACTATTTTGATTCGCAAAACAGCACCCTTGCTATTCTCGGCAAAGGAAACCGCTATCGCCAAATCAGACTTCTTCCAAAGACCGTGGAGTTGATAACCCTTTACATTGAGCGGTATCGTCTGACACCCAGACCCATTTACCGGAACTGCCTATTCATCAATCAGCGTGCACAAGCATTGACACGCAACGGCATTCACCGAATATGCAAAAAGTATCTCACTATGGCATTGTCGGAAAAACGGCTCAAAACACTGAGCCCCGCCCACAGCTTCCGGCATTCCTGTGCAGTAAACATGCTATTGCAGGGAAAAGACATCACTGAGATTAAAAACCGACTTGGACATGAAAATCTTCAAACAACCATGGGCTATTTAAGGTTGGACCTGAATGCTAAAGCAGATCTGCAGAAAACCTTCATGGAATTTACGGCTTCAAGGATCGCTTTTGATAATAAGGTAGAAACCCTGATCGACTGGGAAGCCAAGGGAAAAACTCTGGCTTGGCTGGACACCCTGTAGGCACTACAGTCGATCTATTGAGAATGAATGCGCAGTAATGCTCGCTGCGGACAGATCGAATATGGATCGCTGTTTGATGATCCAAAAACGAATCTCCCGATATGAACATCAACGTTTTTCGTCTATTATTATGTTGCGAAATACTTTTCGGAAAAGCTATTAAATGGGTTAACATGCTAATATTGCAAGGACTTCATCAGTTCCTGAACAAGATATCGAAATGTCAATATCTTTAGGCAGTTAGGGAAACTCGCAACATAAGGTCAGGCTTGGTTTATTGTCGTTTTTAGGGGATAGAGCGCTTCCGAAAGGGCATGCCGGGCACGATCTTCCCCATGCACCAGCCTTATCTCTCCCGGAGGTTCAGGCATGGATTTTACCCAGCTAACCAGCATGCTCTGATCCGCATGGGCTGAATAGCCCGTGAGGGTATGGATGCCTGCTTTAACGGGGACTTTCTTTTCAATGATCCGCCTGCCGGGTGTTCCCTTTGCCTGGTATCCCACGAAAAAGATGTCATTTGCTGAATCTTGAAGACCATGTTCCAGATCGCATAAGTCTAAATGTTGTGGGGTTGTATAACCCATCAAAATTAAAAGGCGTTTTCGGTAAACAAGAATGCATTATGAACATTCATAACTTGAATCCAAGGTAAGTCAAATGTTTGGCCGTTGGCTAATTCAAAGGGACTTTTATGAGCATTTTTTGCGCCAGGTAAAAATGGGACAAAATTCCTGATAGTCGCATGTGCTCGAAAGAAAAGACTTGCCCATTTCTTATCTCGAAAACTCTCAATTTGTTTTAGTTTACGTTTGATTCCTTTTAAATAATTGTCAACAATGGAGGTTGTTTGTTTTATCCCATTTCTATTTTTATGAGAGGTATAATGAGTGGCATTTTCTTTTAATTCTACTACCCTCTTTTTTAGTAATGGATGAGAAAATGCATCGTCATCTAATGCCTTAATCTTTACTTCCAAGTTAACTTTAGATGTGGATGTTTTCAAAACTTTCTTAAATTTTTTATAAAGCTTGTCCACTTCTTGGTCGGTACATTTTGATTCTTTTTGATATTTTGATAGTGCATCGTAGAAGTTTTTCAAACAATGACGATGGCAATATCCGACCCAAATGTTATGGAATACGGTCTTGATAGCATTGGTTGAGGCTTTCCACTTATCTTTTGTTACACCAAGGATTTTGAAGTCGATTTTTTGCAAAAAATCCTCAAATGAACCGCACAGGTTTTCTTCATCAACATGATCAACATAATCGGAGTGCCATACTAATAAATTTTCAGGATCGACCATAACTACAGAATAAGTTCTTAAATTTGGTTCTTTTTCAAAGCCCTCATCTTCCTGTAGATATCCTGAGCCTTTCACTCCTGCTCTTGTTAGTATTGTTGCAGGATGAAGTGTTCCTGCCCATCGATTCCAGTTCAAGATGGTCTGTTTGCTTTTGACACTTTTTTTGCCAATAATTTTAAGGCTTTCGATGGCTCCTTGAATGCTCGCATTAAAACGGTACATATTCCGAAATACGTGCCCAATAATCTCTATACCAAAATTCTTTTCCCTTGGGAGAAAGCTGGGAACAAGAGAGAACTTTTGTTTGCACTTCCGGCATTGTATCATGCGGATTGGGAATGTCTGTTGTTCTCCTCCATTCATTATTGTTTTTCGAGGATTCCCGCGGAAACCAGATAAAATATATTCTTTAGGTCCAGAACATGTTGAATTATGGCCTGTGTGGTGATCATATTTATCGAGTTTATCTAATACTTCAATGCGAAACTTCTTACTATCTTTTACGAGAGCATGATAGCTTTCGGTGTTATTATAAGGAAAGATATATGTTTGATTTCCTCGTTTAGAAACAAGGTCTTCCATTTTCTTTTTTACATTTTCGATTATGGATTTATCAAAAGATTTTAACATCCCTATCTCAAATGCAATACTGATTGTACTATCACGACTTTTTACATTATTCAATTTTTTAGTAATATTACTTATCATTGAACGAATTGAATAAAAGATTCTAATTTTCTGTCGATCCCGTTGTGTTTTTGGAATGCTTTTTTTCCCTTTTATTGGCTTACAAATATCCCATAATTGACTTATTAACCTACCAAATTCATCAATAAGAGCAGACAATGTTACATAAAAATATTGCAATGATTGAAACATCTCCCTTTCATTGATCCATGATCTGATGGCATTAATGCATTTCTCAATTTCAAAGAAAATCTCAGGATACTGTTTTGGATCGTAATAACATTGTCTTGCAAGTCTGTTTTGAGCTTTGTCCAACATTGTCAAAGCTCTCTTAATATTATTAATCATGTGCAACCTCTCTAATTTAACATAGACTGTTGCACTATGATTATGCACACTTATCAAAAAAAGTCCCTAACTTTTTTCCGCTAAGGCGAATTCAGGAAAAAATGTTTGGCCTCACGAAATGCGCTTTGATTAGGATATTGATTCTGAACCGTTTAACAGATGAAATAATTTCAATATGTTAGAGTAAACCCCACAACATTTAGACTTATGCGTTCCAGATGATCCACAATACGCCCGCCCGTACACATGCCGCTACCCGCTATGATGATGGCAGGGCCTTTGATATCCAGCAGCTTTTGATGATCCCGGTATCTCTCCACGGCATAAAGATTTTTAAAATCAATGGGATGGTCGCCCTTTGCCTTGAGAGCCTTTGCTTCTTTATCCCAAAACGCTTCAAGATTTGAATAAATTTTTGTAATTTTAAGGCCAAGGGGAGAATCCACAAACACCGGAACCTTTGTTCCGATCCGGTCCAGCTCATAAAGCAGCTCCTGGGTTCTCCCAAGGGAAAACGCGGGAATATAAACAATCCCTTTGTCCTCAAGGGCTTTATGAAGCAATCTTTCCAAAGCGTGAACCCGGTCTTCTCGGCCGGTATGGTTTCTATCTCCATAAGTGGATTCCATCACCAGAAGATCACAGGCATCGGGCGGGTCAGGGTCCGGCAGGATGGGGGTGTTTGTGCATCCAAGGTCTCCTGAGAAAACGATGGAACAGCGGTTTTTGGTTTTGAGTTTTGGGTTTTGGGTTATGGAAGTGTCATTGGGGACTTCAAAGCGGATAAAACATGATCCCAGGATGTGGCCGGCATTGCCCAGCTTGAATGTGATCCCCTGTTTAAGGGAAAACGTTTCATGAAGTTCAAATCCCCATGACAGTTCATCAATAAGACCTTCCATGCGGTGGATTTCTTTGCCGGTTCTATCTGAAAACGACATGGCATCATGGAGCATGGGAATCAACAGGGCTTTGGTGGCGTGAGTGCAGATGATCTCGCCCTGGAATCCGGCATCGATCAGGTCTGGCGTCCTGCCGATGTGATCGATGTGGGCGTGGGTCAGAAACAGGTAGTCGATCTCGCCGGGTTGAACAGGAAACTGGTTGAAGGGGAGTTCTGGGTCACGACCATATGCCTTGCCGCAGTCCACGAGGATGTTCACGCCGGATGCTGTCTGCATCAGGTGGCATGAACCGGTTACGCAGTCTTTTGCTCCTAGGTGGTGGATTTCAGGCGTCATTTTTTATTCCTATCTTTTCATCCTTCATCCCTAATTTCAGCTTTCAGCTTTCATCCCTCATCCCTGTCTTTTCAGGGGTAGGGGGACGCCCATGCATTCATGCGTTTCTTTTATAACGTTGTCACCTTCTGATCTTATGGCTGAGTCACAGGCACTAAAGACGCAAAGCGAGTTTCTGTTGATTCTTCAAAGGGTGATAGGATGGGGATATCTCAAACGGCAATAGCAACCTCTCTACTGGCACGAACATTCTTCACCGTTATTTTAATACCCGCTTTGTTGCCCAGAGGATCACCACCGTACCTTGGGTTCTATACATTGATTGCTTTTGCAATACCATTTTTTGTAGCACCCATGGCAAGTAGGGATTTGATAAGAAGGTCCAGAGATACGCTTGGGTCCCCACTTTCCAGTTTGGCGATCCTTGATTGGCTTGATTTCAAAATTTTGGCCACCTGAAGTTGGGTTAAATTGCTCTGTCTGCGCAACTCGGCGAGCGCCTTGCTAAGTCCCAACTTGAGTTCGATGTATTGGGATTCTTCCCTGCTCAGGCCCAGGAAATCTTCTGCAGAACCGACCCTATACCCCTTGGATTCTAATGCTTTTTTCTTCTTATTATCCATCAACGTCTCCCACTATTTTGTATCCGAATCATAACGTTTTATTCTTTCTCTGCAAAAGCATATGGATGCATCGGTAAACTCAAGCACTGTGAAGCAACCTTTTCACTCACAGGGAAGTCTCCCGCTTTATGACCCAAATCTGAAAATACGCCTTGGAGATGAAGAGGCACGGCATAGTAGGCAACAGACGGGATGCTTTCGGCCTTCAGAGCATTCGATAGCATTTCACGGTCTTTTGTCAGCATGGTGTATTGGGCATAAACCGAATCATTTCCTTCAGCAACCGCTGGAACCTGAATTCCAGGGATACCCGTCAGGAGCTCATTATACCGTTGACCCGCTTCCCAGCGGAGACGGCATTCTTCGGGGAAGAGGTCGATTTTTTCGAGAAGGATGGCTGCCTGAATTGTGTCGAGGCGGCCGTTAATACCCACCAGGGGGTGCTGGTGTTTGGCTTTTTGGCCGTGAACGCGGATCTGGCGCATTTTGTCGGCCAGGGTGTCGTCGTGTGTGAAGACGGCGCCGCCGTCGCCGTAGCAGCCCAGGGGTTTGGACGGGAAGAAGGAGGTGCAGCCGATGGTGGAAAGGCCGCAGGATTTTTGGCCATGATGGGTGGCACCGAACGTAATGGGGTGGGGGACGTTGCTTGTTTCACTAGTTTACGCTTATAGCCCTACTCTATTACACAGAACCTTCCCCTTCTTCACCGATTGTAGAACGCTTGTTTGCTTAATTCCAAGATGTTTCGCTACATCCGTTGCCTTGTGGTCCGTTTCCTCAACCGCCATATGTGCTACAATAGCTCGGGCATCAGAGATTTTAGGCTTTCTGCTCCCTGAACAAATCAGCTCAGGAGATACTCCGAAAACCTCTGAAACATCCTTTATCAAATCTTCAATCGCTTTCTTGGGTCCATATTTCCTTTCAAGCAATTTTTCAGACTGGTGAAGGGTTGTCTCAACAAAATCACCACTCCCCAAAATCCTCGCGTCTCCCTTCTCCCGTTCTTCTGCTTTACGCCCGAGAAGGCCTGCCGCATCTCCACCGGCGCTCCTGACAAGGCCGCCTCCTTGAAGATCTTCGCGGGTACCCTGTTTGATCCCTTTTTCCACGAATTCTCGATACTTTTTTATAGCGGCTCTTTTGGTTTCGGCGAAATGGAGGAGGGTATCTTCGATGGTCTTTTCGGCTAACAGCTTTTTTTCTTTGACAGGATTTACAGGATTATCAGGATTATTTTGTTGTTTTTTTCCCTTTCCGGACGAAAGGGAAAAAGGCAATCCGTCTGCGACGGAGGGGGCTCTGGGTGTTTTTTGGCTGCTGACTTCCGACTTCTGATCGCTGACCTCTGGTATTAGGGGGTTTTTTCGTCGGCCTATGATGGCGCTGTGGCCGGTCCAGGGGTATTTGTCGAGCTCTTGGAGATTCTGAACCAGGCTCGCCCGTAGCGGATTCAAGTGAATGTAGCGGACCAGTTCCAGGAGATAGGTGTCTTCCTCGCACACAACGGATTTGTACCCGCCCGCCTCGCCTGAAGGCGAAGCCGATGTCGGGCAGGTCGGTTTTGGAAGAGATGGCCGGAACGTTTATGTCTTTTGTTGAAGGTCACGGCGTATCCGGTCATTAAGCGGCGCATGACCTTGCTGAGTGGGGTAGGGCCTGTTCGTAAAAGAAGATGGAAGTGATTTGGAATCAAGGCCCAAGCGTAGCATTGCGTTTGGGTTTCTTCAAGGATATTGGCGAACCTTTCCAGGAAAGACTCGCGATCCTTGTCATCGAGGAAGATCTTTCGTCGTTCTATTCCCCGGGCCCCCGTTAAATACGCTACGCTGTCCTGCGGAATTGAACGGAGCCGGCATGACGTGTTGGAGGAGGCCTGGAGCGTCAAGTCTTGGTTGGCGGGGCATCTTGTTTTTCTTAGACCCCAGTGAAACAACAAAACGGGTTTCACGGGGCAGGCAGGATTCACAGGATTTTAAGGATTGTTTGTCCCGGCCGGAATCCGGAATAAACACTGTATCCGCTTAGGCTCGGGAAACAGCTAAGTTGCCAGGTTTCCATTCACATGTCATCACTTTCCCTTTTATAATAAGGTACGATAGGGGATAACAGAACGTTGGTGCCCTGTGACTTTGTTTCAATAAAGAAGATATTCTCGGCCTGGTAACCTTCATAACCATTTTCAGATTTCACCGCTCTGCTTAATTGCAAAATCGATGACTTTTTTACTCAAATATATCCCTTTAGATCGCATTCGATTTGTGGCTTCTCGCATCGAAAAATCAAATCCGGCTCTTTTTGCACGGATTAACACCCCAATCGAACCTGTTACTTGGAGCCCATTTAATCGTGCAATTCTCCGGCCCATGGCCTCGTCAATACAAACTGTACAAATATTTTCATCCAAAGCGAGTTGAATAACGGAAGCCTCGCCTAAATCGAGTACATTGCCAAGAAATGGAGTAATATTCAAAAAATGCGTTCTTTTTTCAATAAACATGGTTCTTCGAAATTCACTTACCCCAAAACCGGAAGTTCCTCCCGCTTCAATTTCTTGACAGACTTCAAAAGGAACAAGTACATGTTTGTAGAGCGGCTCCAGCAATGACAAGTCGCCAATGCCGGCTATGAGGGCCAGTAAAGGTCCTGTATTAATGACAAGCTCTCTTGTTTCAGGCACTTTGGATATCCGATAGAAGTTCATCTTCATCAAGGTCTATCATTGGGACATTGAACCGATGAAGGTTGAGCAAAAAGTTGACTCTGTCAAGTCCTGCCAATGTTGCTGCGATCCCGGATGACAATCTTTTCATTTCAAACAACTTTACCGCCATTGCCATCCTGGCTTCTTTCTCAAAATCTTTCTTTGTTGTTTGAAGAATATCGGGTAAATTTTGGGGATATTCAATATTGATTTGATTGAGCATATCTCACCTCTTCTCGGAACACTCACTCAGCCTTCGGAGACGGCTCCGCTCTTTGATTTCCATAACGGAAAATCATTTATATGACTGGAATAATTGCTGTTTTCTTTCGTCAAATGATTTGAGCCAATACTTCGTTTGTGTCGGCGCCTGTGTAATCGAGAACTTTGTCTTTTTCGGCTTCTTTTGCAATCTCTTTTATCTGTCGCTTGATCTCTTCGTATTCAGAGAGTTTCCGTTTCAGGAATTTGAGGGTTATTTTGGCCTTCTCTTCAAGGCCTTGGGGTGTCAGCGTGTAGGTGTAAGGGACTTTGCTGGGGGCGCTTTTGAACCGTTTTATTTTGATGATGCCTTTGTTGGCCAGTTCTGTGAGGACATAGTTGGTTTTACCCAGGCTGATGCCCATTCGTTTGGCCATTTCCCGCTGGGAGAGATTGGCCTTGGATGCCAGGAGTTTCAGGACTTTGTAGCGTATTTCTTGTTCGTAAAGATGGTTCATGGGGCGAACACTAGGCGAAGACGGTGAAGATGTCAATGGTTTTTTTTGCAGTGAGAATTTGCGCATCCATTTTCTGACTGGATACAATTTTTTGTATTTTTTTTAGACAGGATTAACAGGATTTTACAGGATTTTTTTTGGGTTGATTCTTTGTGCCTGGTTGAGGGGTTTTCGGTATTTGCGGGTTGCTTTCACGCCTGTTGGGCCGAAGTTGATTAGGAGGCCAATTTCATTTTTCGATGCTGTTAGGTAGTTCACCACTTGCACTTCATGCACTTTCATCAGCCGCTCAACCGCTTTGAGTTCTACGATGATTTCATTTTCCACAAATATGTCCGCTGAGAACTCTCCAATAACCATCTCATAAGGCAGGGGGACGTTGTTGACTAGCGTGACAAACTTTCTTTGTTAAATACCGCTGAACATCGTGTTCCATTGCTCTGTCATTTTCTCTATTGGGATGCAGATTTTCGCAGATACACGCGGATAGGTTTCTTGCCTTGGAAGTCTTTGGATGTTAAGCAATGTACTATTTGGTATTATCCGCATTATTCCTACGCCGGTCTTGCCGGATGATCCAGAAATGATCCAGAAACCAACACCAAGCACTATGGCGGCGCCAAATAAAAAGATCCATGTCATAATATCCATACTACACCTCCTTGCTGATGAGTACAGCAACTACAAAACAACAAAGTGCGAAAAGTACACCGGCAATAGCCGCTCCTGCGGCAATTGGGCGAGGAGAAACAAAATAGCCAATAACCATACCAACAGTAGTAAACTTGCCTACTTCGATTAAGATCGTTACCAGCGTCTTTCGTTGCGCAATATTCAGCATAAAAAGGTAGAAACCAGTCTAATTTGTTAACACAGGCTTACAGTCTTTTCCATGATTGAAGCAATCCGTTCCTGGTCTTCCCTCAAAATAGCCCACGACCCCGTCTTTCAGTATTGAAAAGGGCAGCCGGGCGAGGAGTCGGTGCTTTACCCAAGCAACGGCGTTTGAAAGCCTGCTTGTCGGAAGTGATCATCAAAGGTTAATGCTTGTTTTATCCGTTTTTCTTTCATAACCACAAACGAAAAGCAATCAACCAAACCCCAGGTGGGTCGTTATCCATACTCAACGCTTGGCAATCGAAGCCTTTTCTTGTTTAACCCTTTCATACAGCCAAACCTTGATCAAGGCCCCACGGTCCACGCCGATCGTATCCCTGATGCCGTCAATTTCTTTAACCAGCTCTTCTGCTACATCAAGTGTGATACGTACTTTTCGACCATGCCGCACAATTTTGGCTTTGGAAATGTCAATCAACTCATGGATGTCTTCACCATCATCGAATCTCCGATCAAATTCCTCTGTGCTCTTAGCCGTTTTCTTTTTGACCATAGAGATTTGCCTCCCGCTTTCCGGCGCGTCTGACGGATATAATTCGCAGCGCACTCCCGCGCCTTATGAAAATTGCCGTCCATAGTTTGTTATCAAGCGCACCAAATTAAAATATTCCTGCTTTCAAGTGGGTAAGGGCTCTGAATTTCAACCCGGTTGTCATCGTCCCACAAAGCCTTGGCAGTATGAAAATCAATGCCATGTTTGGCCCGGTTACTCCGGCTTTTTTTATCATCCCACTCAAATTCCATGGTTTAGGTTTACAGATATTACACAAAATTGCAACAATAAATTCCACTTGTGGGAAGCTGGACGCTGCTAAAACCAATACCCGTGAATGAATTTGATTCATACATTGCTTGGTTTACCATGAAGAACATGAAGGGCATGAAGAGGCTGTGTGAAAAAAGTGAACCGGATTTTCAAAACTCATAAAGATATTCAAATTACAGACCTCAATATTCTGACAGGATTAACAGGATTGACAGGATAAAAGAAAATGGATGTAAGTATCCATAAAATCATGTAAATCCTGTCAAAAAACCTGAAAAAAATGGTTCCTTACACTAAAATTGGACGTTCATTGGCTTTCAGCTTCTCGAAACATCAAATACTTATGTTTATAATGAGCGTATGACAGGCCATGATGGGCCACAAAACGTCCATTTTTCGTGTCTTAAAACGGAGCGAAATAACGAGGTCTGAATTAACATCATTTAATCAGATTTTATCTTCCCCTTATTAAGTTCCAAAAGTGAACTTCTTCATGGTCTTCATGCCCTTCATGGTGAAATACAGATCAGCCATAAGGATGAACGTTATTCATTCACGGGTATTGCTGCTAAAACAGTAAATTGCGTCCTTCGCCAAGAAACGTAAACGTAGATTCCAAAAGGACTTGTGGGCCGGGGTCATAGATGGGGAGGTTACAGCGTATTTTACCATGAAGGACATGAAGAGAATGAAGGGTTAATGTACGAGCCAATTATCCTCCTTTTTAAATGGGACACAGATAAACGTAGATATTTTTTGCTTTTATCTGTGTGCATCTGTGTAAATCCGTGTCCTATTCAGAGTAACCGAATATATTATTGCCTAGGGGCTGAAGGGAAACTCAACAAATCCAGAACCTGATCGCATCGTTCTTTAAAGGCCGTCATACTCGGCATGGTGATGCGGTACACGTCCAATTCTCCCTGTTGAATCTTTGTCACCAGTAAGCTCCCGTGTCATCAGCTTGCACAGGTGTTCTTCAAGTTGTTTCTTCAATGGGTTAGTCGAATGCCTCCGGCCAGACTCCTCTTCCAGCCTGTCGCAGTGCTGGTAGCGTTCCCGTAATGCGCAGAGAAGCCATGCCTCGGAAATCGGCCTGGGCGCCATGGGCACGCCGTAATGAAAGTTCTCTCTCGTGAATCCCTTGAGCATCGATTCTCGTTTATCCTGCCAAAGGCCGCGGCCACTGCTGGATGAATCGTCCGAATCCTTGAACAGGACCGCCATAACGTCAACCTTTTCTTGTCAAAACCAGCACCCCAAGCCTCTCCCATGACGATGTTGTTGATCTCATCCTGCAATTCAACCAGCAGGGTGTCTTCATAGGCCTCGCCGGGTCCCATAACAGACAGCTTTTCGGCCATTGAGGTAATGCTGAAGAACCGTATGGCCAGGGTATGGCCCTCTGGGGTTTTGTAGAGGTATACGACGCCCTCCTGCGCAATATCATCCTCCAGGTAGTTCAGAATCAAGGGACTGTGAGTCGTAACCAACACCTGGTGAGGACTTTTTACCAGACTGTCCAAGAGCATTTCGATCAATTCCGGGTTGATCCCATTTTCTATCTCATCAAGGAGGATGAAGCTTTGTTCGTTGCCCAACTGGGTAAATATCGCCAGCATGCGCAATAAGCCATCACTGACGTGACGGGCTTCAGTGGAAATAACCTTTTTAACATATTTCCAGTAATATCCAGTTGCTTCCAACCCGAACGGAGTGAGGTCACGTCGAGTCTCAGCAGTTGCGGATAGGCCTGTTTCAGCTTGTCGATGATTTCAGAGCGTCGCTTCGCCCCGACCTCATGCAGAAAGGCAGAAAGACTTTCTCCGCCGATCCCCAGGCCGCCCTGAGACTCCCTGGTCCGTTGACGGAGTAGTTCCGGGGAAAGCATGTCCAGGGCATGAAGATGGTGAAAAAAATGTTTGAATTCCAGAAGGTCATCAGGCAGATGTGTTTCCCTCAACTGCGACAGAATGGAACCCTGGTAGAAAAAATCGATCTGTTTTTGACTGGATGCAGACGTCCCCCCGGATACGGAAAAATATCCATCCTCGACCTTTAGAATCTGATGGCCATTGACGGTGATGCTTTCCCGCGTACAACGCAGTTCTTTTCGATTGAAACTGCAATCCCACTCCAATAACGCTCCACCATCTTTTTCAAGTTCGACCGTAAAATCAATGTTGCTTTTGTATGTCAGCCGAGAACTCAACTCTGCCGTGGACCAATGCCTGCGATCAAGCCACCCCTCAATATCCCCTTGGCACTGCTGGGCTAAAAAATCAAAGCATTGCAGAACTGTGGATTTACCCGCGCCATTGAGGCCAATGAGACAGGTAAATTTAGGCAAGTTCAAGTCAAAGTCTACCAGGGACTTGAAGTTGTCAATCTTGATTCGAGTCAGTTGCATTTTTTTTAAAATAGGACACAGATGTGTAATGGGGAGTGTAACCTGTTGGTTTTTTTATTATATAACGTTGGTGCTTTTGTTACTTTACTGGTGAACCTTTAGTTTTTTTGGCACCCCGGTTAAATACGTTCCACTCGTCACTGGCGTGCCCCAGTTAAACAAAGGAAAAAGAAGGTTTAACGGGGTAAAAATTGAACGGGGCAGGCGGATTTCACAGATTACGCTGTTTTTATAAAAGCTTAAAGGTGAAGGTGTCCGTTTATCCGGTCCTTGTTCAAGATTTGTTACCTCGGGATTAATTGTTCACCATGCAATCTGTACGCTCGGGTACTTCCGAATAATTTTGTCCTTTGACAGAAGAAGCCATCCCTCTTCCCGGCACAGAGCAATGAGCACCCGATCGAAGGGATCATTGTGGATATCAGGCAAACGAACAGAAAGCTGAACAACTTTTCGCTCCAAAGGCACTTCGTTCAAATCATGCTGTTTGATGAGGCGATCAACATACTGTTCCGGCTCCATGGGCAGTTGCAGGCGATTTCGTTTGTGCAACATGGATATCTCCCACGCAGACACAACAGAGACATACAACTGGCCCGCATTATCCCTGATCAATGCTCGCCCCTTCTCCGTAAACCGATCCTGTCTGAAGCAAGCCAAACAATGGCGTGCGTATCGAGTAGAATCATCGAAGCGCCTCGGGCCAATCAGCTTCCGACAGGGGAGCCATCGGGTCATCGACAAAAAAAGCACCCCTCAACGTCGGGTCCATACTGAGCGGGTCCTTGCTTTTGTGTGGTATCAACTTGGCCACCGGCTTTTTGCCGCGGGAAATAATTAGAGTTTTGCCCGTTTTCTCTATTTGGGCAATACACTCCTTCAACTGCATCTTTTTGTCATTTAGCTCAATTATGGTTTCCATTTTGACTTACCCCCGTTTCTTCTTGCCGGTTTTGAGAAGCGTTTCGCACCTGATCCTTGATTCGCTTAACATGCCCGCGGCCCAGGCCTTCGACCTCACAGCCCAGTTCAAAGTAGTGCTGGACGGCCCGATCGTCCAATATCCCATAAATACTTAACGTTGGAAGGTTTGTAAGGTTATTCCCCTAACTCCCCTTCTTCCTTTGAAAATACCGATGCGCTGATACAGCTCAGCCCCTTGACTTCCATAAAGGAAAATCATTTATATGACTGGATTAATTACTTTTTTCGCTAGCTCTTGGGGTCGGACCTCAGCAACCCATTGTAATAACTACAATAGATGGAAAAAAAGGCCCCATTTTAGGCCTTAAAACTCCCTTTTTGGGGCAAAAAGGGGCTTTTAAGAAAATATAGACTTGGGGATGTTCGTGCAGAGCGTGCACAGGCAATCCCATATTCGATATTTCTCATTTTTTCTTCTTCTTTATCGCGTGCTTGAACTTCAAAACGGCGAAGTTCAGTTCTATCGATGTTTCTGTGTCGGTTGTTTGCAGGTCGTCATCCAGGAGTTCAGTGATAATCTCGCCACTTTTCTGCATGAGTGCTTTCTGATCCGCTTTATCTTGAACAATCGATAGCTCCTGAATGTTTCTTGATAGCTGTCTGATTTTTGAAAAAGTTTCAATGATTGCAAACGTCGCTTCTGTAGCCTGTTTACTTTTCAATATCGTAGCAATCATGTACAAACCTTTTTCAGTGAAGGCTTTCGGTAAGGCTCTTGTCTTTGCAAATTTTGTGGTCGAAAATTTCGACCGCAAATCCGAAAACTCCCCTTCGCTGACCTCAAACATGTAATCACGCGGAAATTTATCAGGATTATTTTTTGCTGCCTCATTGACTCGTTTTGTCTCAATACCGTATATTTCGGCAACATCGCTATCGAGCAAAACACTTTGGCCACGCAGCTCAACGAGCATGTCCTTTAAATTCTCAATTAACAAGGCACGGGGCTTCGCTTATTGTCGTTGTCTGGTGGCAGGGTTACAGTCCCAATGCCCGGGCAAGGGCATGGCGGGCGCTGCTCTCCCCATGCACAAGCCGGATTTCACCCGGAGGTTCAGGCATGGCTTTTACCCAATTGACCAGCATGCTTTGATCTGCATGGGCTGAATAGCCTGTAAGCTTAAGGTTTAAGGTTTAAGGTGTAGGGAACAAGGTGCGGGGTTCGCCTTATACCTTATACCTTAAACCCTATGCCTTATACCTTTTTTCCTACCCCCTCTACACCCTACACCTTACACCTTACACCTTACACCTTAAACCTGTGTAATGGGGGACGTTGCCACTATTCCACTATTCTCGATATCTCCCACATATCTCCTCAATTGAGGGTAATGGGGGACGTTGGCACTTTTGTTGCTTTATTTTTAGACAGGATTTTTAGGATTTTTTTCATAGGGGTCATGGTTGGTTTATTGTTGTTTTTAGGGGATAGAGCGCTTCCGAAAGGGCATGCCGGGCACGATCTTCCCCATGCACCAGCCTTATCTCTCCCGGAGGTTCAGGCATGCATAATGAGGGACGTTGCTATCTAACTGCGTTATTGCACTGGTTTATTTGTGTTTTTTGCCACGGATTTACACGGATTTTCACGGATTAGGTTAAAAGATTAAGGACTCAGAACAGGTCGTGTTTTTTTGTGAGTTAATGGGGGATGTTGGTAGTTTTGTTAGTTTTTTTTATTGAACCGCGGCCAGATTTCGCTTCAAAGGTTCAGGTTTGCCCAGCCCCCTGAAGGGACTCCTGACTGTGTCGCGGATCAGAATATTGATCTTTTTAAGGGTGGATTTATCAGTCGCCTGCCAATACAGGTAATGTTCCCATGCCTCTTTGGTGAAGTGAATCACGCCGAAAGCTCGTGGGGTTGCTTATGGACAAACTCCCCCTTCTTGAATTCCTCAAGGGACCGGTACAATGACTCCCGGTTAGCCGCTGTAGAAAACAGATACTGAGTTTCATCCACTTCATCGAAGACATTAATCTCAACGATATTATCATCCCGAAAAAAGCCCTTAAGCTTCTTAATGAGGTCAGCGTCAAGTTCGTTCAGCCTTATTGTAAAATTCGCTCTCATCATTTCGCGTACCCCGCTTTTAATGTGAATACTGAGGTAATTTAATTGTAAAGGGACAATGTTATGGGGGACTTTTGGAAGGTATTGGGGTCGAACCTCAGCAACTCGTCGAATTACTTACTGAACTTCCCAAAAGAAGCCTCATTTTTGCCCTTAAACCTTACATTTCGCACTAAAAAACCAAGTTTTCAGGGTTTAATGTGTGAAGCGGCCAGAGGGGCAACTTCACAAATAATAGGAGGAAAAGATTGTCCCGGACAAGGTCAAATTCATGTGTTATGTATATAACACATGAGGCTTGCAAAATTGATTGAAAATGATGTTATTGAGTGATAAATAAGATAGAGAAATGGGGGACGTTGCTACTTAACTGCGTTACCGCTGAAAACAAACCACAAAGGCACGAAGTTCACAAAAAAGCAGAGTTGCGCTGGGGCTATTCATAATGACCGCGGAAAGAAGTGATGTCTATTTCATTTAAACCTTCATAAATGGTATAAATCATACGGTCTTTATGATTGATACGGCGACTATAGACTTCTTTTTCGAAGTACTTCAGACGTTCAGGTTTTCCTGTGCCACCCCTTGGATTTTGCATGACCTCTCTCACCAAATCGAAGCATTTTATATAACTGCTTCTATCGTTCTTTCTAAACCAGGATAAATCTTTCTGAGCATTTTTGGAAATGATTATCTTATACATCTTTGAAGGCGTCTTCCGGGTCGACCCCTTCAGGTCTTCCACCTCTGTCACGAATGGCATGAGACTCTACCAAAGCGGCCAATGATTTTTTGTCGCCTAAAAGACGAAGCGTTTCCTTGATATGTGACCATTCAATTTCGTCTAAGATAATAACGGACCCTTCATCACTTGCAATAACCGTTTCCTCTTTATCCCTCACGGCTCTAAGGATAACGCTCTTCAAATTTTGCGACGCTTTATCATATGTAATGGTTTGCATTTCAAACTCCTTGCCGGTTCAGACAATGGTGGATTGGGGTCGGACCATGGAAAACCCCGTAATAGGGGACATCCTACTTATCGTTCGCGTTTTAAATTTGCACTTCGATTAATTTCGAAATCTGGTAGAGGGTACCTCTCTTGGCAGGGGGAAAAGTTATTTCCGGAAAGCCTACCAGGAGTCTTTTTGAGCAACATGCATCCATGGGTTAGTAAAGCCTGAAAAACAACACACGTCGAATATTGGAACAACACAATAGGGCAGAAAATGGAATGGATCGTGCGTAAAACACCATCGTTCCATATCTCCAACAATCATATAAATTGTCGTAAAATCTGTATTTCAATTGTGACAACCTGTAAGGACTATGACGATAATATTTTACTATTGCATAACTTCTAAATTATCGTATATAGAAGTGCTAAGTCCAAAGTGTTTTAGAATTTCACGTTGCAATTGAGAAAGTGGGGTTAGATGTCTTATCACACTATCTCCTGTTTCAATTATCGTTAATGTAATTTTGCTGAAAGCATTTAATAGCTTCTCACACGTTGGATTGTTCGTAGCTTTCTTGGGATTTCCCAGGTGCAATCCAACAAGCTTTTCGTCGCTTCTTGCTAATGAGCGGCGAACAACAAATTCAACCAGAGTAATTACCCTGACTCCTATCATCAGAAGATGCGTTATTCCTTTAACTTGATCTTCCCTTTTTACGTAAAATGGAGCGATGTTTAGCCTACTTTTCAGTCGGTTAAATATTCGTTCAACCCGGTATTGTTTTCGATAAGACCTAACTACATCAATAAAATCAAGTCGCTCCTTTGATACATCTGTAACATAGGCCTTCCACCCATACTTCTTCTTCTCCGCATCTATTGCTTCCTTAATCCGTGTCACTTTTGTTATTTGATAACGTATTCTTTCTTCAACCTTTTTCTCTCTTTTGACACTCCCTCTACCTTTACCAATATATTTCGTTTTACTTTCTACTTCCCGCACATATTCATATTTAAGGAAATCTTTCACCCTATGTTTTTTCAAAATCGATTTTGCTGATTCTATTAATTTTTCTCTTTCTTTGATCTGCCTTTTCCCCGGGCCTCTTGGTGGTGTCAGAGCATATAATTTTTCCTCGGCGCTTTTAAGCCGTCGTTCCAATCCCAGTTCTTTTTGCTTTTCATACGCTGGTGATTTTACAATCAATACGCGTTCCTTCCATTTCAGCACTTTTCCATTTATTTCACCAGATTGGTTACGCTCTATCTCATACCCTTTTGCTTTCAGTTCCTCTTGACCTTTATCGTCTTGGACGATGTACTTTATCAACTCGTTCTTTTTGTCTTTCAAATTTCCTTCATCTATCCATTTCTCCATATATTCTGGGGTTTTCCCAGTATTAGGCAATGGACATAAGTAATGTCCTTCCGCTTTTTCCTTAATGTGTAAACGATTTTCAAGAGAACTCAGTTTGCAATCGCCCACATAAAGGACACCTTGTTTCTGGAGCATAGAGTGAATGCGACTTATGATAGGTGCATACAATTTGTCATCGGCCATTTGCCCTGGAACAACATCCGTGGCTAACGGCATCCCAAGAGGATCCAGCGAACCCGTCATGATTTTTATTTGCGGTCTATTGGGGTCGTCTTTACTAACACCAAATTGGAATATCCCACCTTCAACTGTTTTGTGGTAGCCGGATACAGTCGTAGCATCAACCCTGACAGTTTCTTCCGGCAACTCATATGCTTCAATCGTATTGCCACTTATTCTCTCTTCAACTTTGCTCCAAATATCGTTATCGCTTAAATACCTGGCAAGATTCGCTAAACGATCGTCTGTGAAATCATTTTCGGAGATTATCAATCCTGTTAATTCGATTAAGGTATGCCGCATTCCAGATACATATTCCCGGACGACTACTTTGCGATGGTCTCCCTCCGATAACATATATGCCAACCATATAACAGCCGTCCATCCCCAGCTCAAATCTCTTTGGTTCTTTTGAACTGGGATGTGTTGGTCTATAGCTTCTTGTATACCCATTTTCACCATGGCCTTTATCAATAGGGGTATATCGTCAACTCTTTCTGCTGTAACGTTAATCTTTTTGACCTTTTTCCTTTTGTTTGCAATGTGAGAGGCATCATCATCCGATGATAGAGTTCCCTCACGCTTTTTCTTGGCAGTTTTCGTTTTATTTGATTTTTTCTTTTTTTTTCGTTTCCTTACAGGTGCTGATTTTTTACCTTCTTCCAGCCTGTTTCGTTCAAGCTTTGGGATTTTCTGCCGATCATTCTTCTGACCGAAAGGTCTGGGTTGATTTTCAGATTGACCAGTTTGTTGATTTGATGATGCACCGGCATTTATACAGCAATTCCCGGTCAAGAATTTACTCACAGAGTTTGAAAAACATATTTCAAAAACAAACCCTGAGATCAGATCCTTTTCAGAAAAATTGTATTAAATCCACTATTACCTCCCTCGATTTCTTGCAGGTTGAGCTTCTTTGACAAGAGTAAGAGCATAAAAGCACGAGTTAGGGCAGAGATATCCATTTCCGGAATCTCCAGTTTTTTATTAATGAGAGCATTTTTGTATGCGAACTTGGGCATGACAAATTTAACCACTGTTATATAGAATAACTGGCGCTTGAAACTTTACGCCATAATAGAGGGCTTCATAGAGCATCCTCATCGATTTGAATTCAAAATCTCTAAACAAAGCTCTCATCCGTTCCCACAATTCCCTTTTTGAGCCGAGTTTATGCCATGCGGCTATAAATAGAGGGCAACAAAGCTGTTGAGTTTGATCCACCAAGAATGCCAGCATCATGAGCATCGCAAAAACAACACTCAGATTCTTCTTGCCGAGCCCGTAGTTGTGTTCAAAATGATATCCTTGGTTCTTAAGAGTATTGAAGGTTTCATTTTCGATCTTCCATCTCGCACGGCCGCCTCGCATTAGCTGGTATGCATTGTCCTTTCCTATTAAAAAATCTGTCACCCAACTAAAATGTTTTGTTTTTTTCGGTGTAATTTCCCAATATTCCAGAAAGTTAACCAGCATATTCTTGTTAGAGGCATTGAGAGGTACCTGGTTAATAAATCGGAAACGATGTATTTTTTCCGGATCCTCTTTATCGACCAATTCGAATTCAGTGACGTCACCATTTATCCGCGCTTGTTCGACGTGATTAAACAAGAAATGGTGATCTCCTTTTTTAACTCCCAGAATATAATGAAAATTTTGCTTTTGTATTTCTTCAATGTGGGGTGCATTCGAACTTAACGCGTCCTCTGTTATAATGATAGGCAGATGGGGATGCTCCTCTTTTAGCTTTTGCAAGAAACGTTTCGCGGCATTACGCTCACAGTCGTTCTTGCTTTGGCCATCCTGCTTGACTATGAATTCCGGAGCAAGCGGAATGACCTCTTTGAAATCCGGATGGACAATTGCTGCCCCCAACATCTGCTGATAATAGGTTTTTTCGCCGGTTTTTTTCGATACTTTTACCAAACAACTATCAGAGGAAAGTTTCTTCGATGAGAAGAAACCCGTTCCATCCAAAGATAGAAGATAACAACCTTCGAAAAATACCATACGTTCAAGCACCTTTCCCCTTTGCAGTTCCCAGAAGATATTCCTATACGGTTTCCGAAGTTCTTCTGCGAGCACTTCATCAAGAATGGTGCGCATCGTACTGTCACATGGGATCTTTCCAATATGGTATATGTTCCCAAGATTACTATCGGTTTTTCTTCTTTCATCAAAGGCAAGCAACGATGGCTCCTTGAGCGAAAACATTGCAAACCCGGACATCAAGGCATCCGCAATAGTAATATCGGGATCCTCACGGCAGTCAGAGACTTCAGAAAAATCTTTATGCAGACGCTTGAAAATTGCATCTGCATTAAGATGCTTGCGAACTCCAATCTTGCCTCTCTCTTTTCTTCCTTTTTGGCTTCTGATTCCCATAGGCAGTAATCATCGGCCAAGTTGATCTGAAAGTCCAGCTTTTTCTGAGAATTGCCAAAAAAATTCCTGTTTTATTTTAAAAATTGGAGAAAAAAGCCTTTTCAGGCTATTCATTCAACGTAAAGCTTTACGAAAAGGAAATGCCAAAAGGTACTGTCCTAGCGCCTTTAGAATCTAAGCGGGAATTGCTGGCATTTATATTATTTCCAGTACCTGCTGAAACAGGTGATGCCTGCACCTTTGAAAAACTGCAAAACCAAACCAAAAAACACACTGATGCGAAAATGAACACATGCGTCACATGTCGGTTCATATAGTTCCCCTGTTATTTCAAGTGGTTGTAATGTTGGGAAACTAACATAATACAAACAGCTGTGAATGTCCATCGTTATTCCAGCATGTTATCGTATTGTTTTTGAATCCATTAAAAAATAATAATAGCTATGAATTACGACAATTTCGAATCAATCTATCAAGGCGCTCGTTCCTGTTCCCCTTATGGGCCTGTATCCTTACCGGGGATGTACTACCAATGCCTCTGATATCGTATTTTATCGTGGAGATGTTGTTCCGCCAAGTAAGTGCTGCCTGCCTCCTCGGCAAAATTTGCAGAACTTATTTTTAAAACGCGAACGATAAGATCCTATAATACCCCTGTCAAGAAAAAAGTCTATGTAGAAAAAACGTAGGTCGGGAATGAAGGACGTTGCTACTTAACTGCGTTACCACTGAAAACAAACCACAAAGGCACGAAGTTCACAGAAAAGCATACAGATTATGTAATGTAATGGGGGACGTTGGTGCTTTTGCTGCTTTATTCATTTATAAGGCAACTTTAAGATTTCTATCTCATCTTCCAACTGCTCGAATTCAGGGTCTTTATGCACGAGGGTTGAAGCATACAAAATTGCTGTTGCTGCTATCCATGCGTCGGCAAAGGAGAGTTTATGGGTCGCCTTTAATCTTCCGGCTATTAAGCCAATCTCTTCTGAAGATTCAATTCTTGTTATCGCAAGTTTGGCCATCAATTCAACTCGCTTCTGAGCTTCTTCTCGTCCCTGCTCTCGAAATGTGATATAGAAAACTTCAGTAAAAGTGGCAAAACAGACAAAAATAACAAGCTCATCTTTCTTTGCCATTTCAAGTAGTTCTTGGACAGTATCTGCTCCTTTTTCATCTTCAAAAAAGGTTAAGAAGGCGGAACTGTCAAGAACGTAACCCTTATCATCCCCATTTTGATTCTTCAAGGTTTAAATCCTCTCTCCGGGATTCCAACAATTTCTGGGTCAAGTTTATACCTTTTGCACAACCTCTTAAAGCTCTGATTGGGTCTATCTCCAATCCACGATAAGTGTCCGGAACAGGTTCATCAAGGAAAACGACAATCACGCTTCTTTTTCCTTTAATCGGAACTCCCTTTAACAACTCAATCTTCCCCTTGTCATATACTCCATTTATCGTTAACATTTTAAACCTCCTCTCTTAGGGTCGTGGCAATAATGTTGCGCAATGGGGCACCCATTGAGATTGAATATTGACTATTGATGATTGTTGGAGCAAAGGGGTGTTGCATTAAAATTCAGGCACCCGAATTCTCGGGGGACTCAGCCTTCGGAGACGGCTCCGCTCCTTGATTTCCATAACGGAAAATCATTTATATGGTTGGAATAAGTGTTTTCTTTCGTTAAATGATTTGAACCAATACTTCGTTTGTGTCGGCGCCTGTGTAATCGAGAACTTTGTCTTTTTCGGCTTCTTTTGCAATCTCTTTTATCTGTCGCTTGATCTCTTCGTATTCAGAGAGTTTCCGTTTCAGGAATTTTAGGGTTATTTTGGCCTTCTCTTCAAGGCCTTGGGGCGTCAGCGTGTAGGTGTAAGGATTTTGCTGGGGGCGCTTTTGAAACGTTTTATTTTGATGATGCCTTTGTTGGCCAGTTCCGTGAGGACATAGTTGGTTTTCCCCAGGCTGATACCCATTCGTTTGGCCATTTCCCGCTGGGAGAGATTGGCCTTGGATGCCAGGAGTTTCAGGACTTTGTAGCGTATTTCTTGTTCGTAAAGATGGTTCATGGGGCGAACACTAGGCGAAGACGGGGAAGATGTCAACGGTTTTTTTTGCAGTGAGAATTTAGGTGCCCAGTTTCTGACTGGATACAATTTTTTGTATTTTTTTTAGACAGGATTTACAGGATTTTACAGGATTTTTTTTGGGTTTCTTTTTCTGGTTGATTCTTTGATCCTGTCTGAGGGTTTTTTGGGTATTTGCGGGTTGCTTTTGGGCTTTTTTTTTAGACAGGATTTACAGGATTTTACAGGATTTTTTTTGGGTTGATTCTTTGTGCCTGTTTGAGGGATTTTCGGTATTTGCGGGTGACTTTGACGCCTGTTGGGCCGAAGTTTATTAGGAGGCCAATTTCATTTTTCGATGCTGTTAGGTAGTTCACCACTTGCACTTCATGCACTTTCATCAGCCGCTCAACCGCTTTGAGTTCTACGATGATTTCATTTTCCACAAATATGTCGGCTGAGAACTCTCCAATAACCATCTCATCATAATGAACGGTTAAGCCTTTTTCAGATTCTGCTTTTAGTCCGGCCCTTGCGAGTTCGATCAGCATGGCTTTGTGGTAGATGCTTTCCAGGAAGCCGAAGCCCAGTCTGTTGTATACTTTGTAGGCACAGCCGATAATTTTGTGGGTCAGGTCTTCTTGTTCCATTTTTTTTAGACAGGATTTACAGGATTTTACAGGATTTTTTTTAAGGGCTTTTTACAAAAGCATAATGACAAAATTTTCGAAACAAAGGGCTATTGAATCTAGGCAGACCTTTGTCATTTGTTCTTCTTTTTCACCAGGTGCTTGAACTTCAAGACTGCAAAATTCAATTCTATGGATGTTTCCGTTTCCGATGTTTCAAGATCTTCGTCCAGGAGCTCAGCGATAATTTCACCACTCTTTTTCATAAGGCTCTGCTGCTCATCCTTTTCACTGATTTTTGAAAGCGCTTTGATATTACTTGACAGCTTTCTCATCTTCGAAAAAGTTTCAATAATTGCCAGCGTCGCCCGTACCGCTTGCGGACTCTTGAGGATCGTTGCGAGCATGTACAAACCTTTTTCCGGGAAGGCTTTCGGTTTCACGGTGGAATGCTTCAGTCGGTTGAACCGGTGGAAATTTTCCACCAGTTCATCTTTTTCCTCTTTAGAGACTTCAAAAACATAACCCGATGGAAATTTTTCAGGGTTGTTGGCAACCGCTTTATTAATGTCTCTTGTTTCTACACCGTAAATTTGAGCAACATCAGCGTCGAGCAAAACCTTTTGTTCCCTGATTTCGATGATAAGGTTTTGCAGTTCTTCAAATTTTACCATTTCGCTCATATCAGTTCATCCGTGTAATGGGGGACGTTGCCACTATTCCACTATTTTATCGCTGTATTCATGTTTCACCAAAGCAAGGGCGCCGATATCAGGCATCAAAAATCTCCTCTGCCGTGATATCATCGTTTTTCCAAGCACTCATCATACTTGAACTTGAGGGAATCTGGGGGACGTCCATTTGTAATTCAGTAACTCAAGATTTTGGCACGCAACATAAGGGTCAAGTCTTTGCTTGACTCTTAATAAGGGAGGTCGTTAGTCTTTTTTTGGCACCCCAGTTGAACACCCTGAAAGGGGACCTGGTTCAACGGGGCACGGCGGATGACACGGATTCCACTGTTTTTTTCTTGTTGTCGCAGTAAGAATTCAGGCAACTGAATTTTTACTGCACACAGTCCTTCGGAGGGGATAGCCAATGGAGAACGTTGTGAACATACTCTTCCAATTCCGATGTTCCCATAGACACTTGGATATTATAGAAATTCTCTAAACTCGTCGAAGCTCATTTCAATATCGCGAAGAATTTTTCTAAAAAGGCCTCTGCCGATATCTTGGCCCGCGTGAATAGGTACAGTTGTTGTTCGTCCGTCTTCATGTTCAAATCTTGCGTGGCTTCCCTTTTGTCGCTCAAGCCGAAAGCCTGCCTTTTTAAGAGCTTTTGCAATCTCTGATGCAGGGTCGGGGTCGGACCAGGAACATTCCCATTTATTCAATAGGTTAAGCCTAAAAAAAACCCAAAAATCAACCTTAAAACACGCTTTTTGACCCCAAAAAGGCGCCTTTAAGAAAACGGAGAAAAGGAATCCGGAGCGTTTGCCTCCCATAGGCAGGTATTTAGTTCAACGGGGGACGTGGGGAACGCTGCTACTATTCCACTGCTCTTTTTTAGCAGCCCGATGAAGCTCCGGTGAAACAAATACAAAAGAGGTTTCACGGGGAAGGCAGGGGTTGGATTGGGGATCGGACCAAGCTGAATCCCTTAATATCGGCATGTTACCCCACAATACAGGGGGTTTCTGGACCTTAAACACCCCTTTTGGGGGTCAAAAAGAGGCCTTTAAGAACCAGAAGTCAGAGGTCGAAGGGCCGGAAAAACAGATCGCAGCGTTCAGCTGACAGATGACAGAAACCGCACAAAACCGAAGGAGCAAGAGACGATTCTGGACTTAACTCACTGGATTTTCTTTTGTAAATCAACACGATTATGCATCGACCCAATTTTCAACTCTCAATCCTTCAACCCGTCTGAATTCCTTTTCGTTATTCGTAACCAGGGTCCAGTTGAGACTTAGTGCATGAGCCGCTATCAAGAGATCGTTTCCGCCGATCACTTCTCCTCTCTTCTCAAGGCTGGAGCGAACACTTCCGTAAAAAAGGGCAGCCTGTTTATCAAACGGTCGGACGTCGATCAATTCACCCAAGGCATTGAGCCGCTCCATATTTGCTTCAACATACTTGCTTTTCTTTGCCCCATTCACCAACTCCGCAAAAGTGATGGCAGACATTGCAAGTTCGCCAGGCTTAAGCTGTTCAAGTCGATTCACAACACTGCTTGGTTTGCGTTTGATCGTGTAAATGCAAATGTCCGTGTCCAACATATATATCAAAACGGTTCTCTCTCCTGCATGGGAGGCTGATTACGACCGTCTTCCATGAAATCATCGGACATGTCGGTTAGCAGGTCAAAAACCCTGGATAGATTCTGAAGCTTCTTTCGCAGGACCACCTCATCCCCCCTGCGATAAATCTCGACTTCAGATACATTAAACTGGAAATCTTTTGGCAAGCGTACTGCCTGAGAATTTCCGCTCCTAAAGATTTTGGCTGTATTCATAGCACCTCCTGCAGCGCAATGGATATGCATCATGTATACACATCGTTTTGGAAGCTGTCAAGCATTAGGGCTTACACATCATAAGGGGGGCATCCATTGGGGGGCTGGGATCGGGCAAGCTATCCTAATGAGCTCCGCTCTTGACTTCGTCAATTTCACGGGACACCGCATTTCGGCATCTTCGACAAGCCGGATTACAAAGGCACCCGAAGCGGAAAGCCGCAGGGGTTAGGATGTTTTCTGTAATAATTTTGGCGCAATGGGGGACGGATGAGAATTTCAATTTTATTGTTTTCTTGGGGTTTGCAAATTTTTCTTGGGGTCGGACCTCAGCAACAACTTGTAATAACTACGATAACCACAAAAAGAAGCTTGTTTTAGAGCCTTAAAACCCCCTTTTTGCCCCTAAAAAGCGGGTTTTAAGAAAGAGCTGCTGAAAGTTTTCGCTAAAGATCCCGCCATGGAAAGGAATTCTCTGTAAGCCTGTAGGGGCGTTGTGGATCGTGGAGTTCATACCGGCCTTCTTCCCCTTCCACCTTACGACTCAGAAATAAGGCCCCCAGCTTTTCTTTGATCTTTTCCACGAACTCTTTGCTTCCAACCGCGATGCTTTCCATCCACTTGACCTCACGTGGCTTGTTTCCCTGATTCACGGCTTCATCCACCCAAGTGGCGTGCGAATCAATGAGTTCATCTATGCCCTCCTTGCCGAGAAGAGTCACCAATTGTGCGTGATCAATGAGCGAGTATCTCTCTTTAGGGTTCTGAATTTCGTTGTAACCGCTAAAACGCCCCCACTCCAATGGGTGGCTCACCACTCCAGCTCGGACCATATTGAGATCGATGTATAAAATGCATTGGGTTAAATGCTCACGGGATTCAACTGCAGTCGCATGGTAACGGTCTTCCCAAAAGGCGCCCTTACGGCGTTTTCTTTGGTTGAATTCCTGCCCTGTTCTGCCCGCAATCAGCTGAATTGTTCTCGGAATGCATTCCCTATCAGCTATATCGTACAGCAAGAGATGGATGTGATTCGATGTAACCATGTAATCCAAGATACACGTTCCATAGCGCTTCTTCGCCTCAAATAGCCACCATAACCAGCGACTTTTGTCCTTGTCAAATTTTAGAAGAAACTCTTTCTTATGGCATCGATGGGTGATATGCCAAATATAGCCGGGGATAAAATGTCGGTTGGCGCGGGGCATCAAGAACAACGTGTAAAGAGGAACGTCAGTTACATAGTGGAATGATGGGAACGTCTATGCCCTTATGCGTTTCTTTGGGAATGCTATCTTTATGGCAAACGAGCTGGATCTTGTCTATTGTCAAAAACAGCATGTAAAACTATCTCCGTTTCTTCGATCGTGTAAAAAATCGAAAAAGGAAATCGTCGCACTAACGCGCGCCTGAAGTTAAGATGGTGTTCCGCATACAGCCTCGGCGTCTCTTGGATTGTCTCAATTGCCGCTTCAACGCAGTCCAAAAAGTCAAGTCCTAATCCGCGCCGTTGGGCTTCGTACCAATTGAAGGCAATCCGCAAGTCATCCTTGGCCCTATCAGAATACCTGAGTCTCATAGATCTGTTTTTCGAAGTTCCTCATGCACTTCACGCCAGTCATGAAGTCCCATTTCACCTTGATTATACTGGGCATATCTCCATTCAAGCTCGCGTTTCTGCCACTGCGGCAAAGGCAAATTACCTCCTTCAAGGGCAATTGAATCCCAGATGTCCTGAGCCAGAATCAGCTTTTGAGGAACACTTAATTTCATTATTTCAGATGCGATTTTGTTCGGTTCCATTGGATACCTCACGTAATGTTAAGTGTAAGGGGTAACGTTGGCACTTTGTAACTAAATATTGTAATGGGGGACGTAAATATCGTGAAAGCATATATGCGGCAATATCAGGAGCAGGCTTTTGATGATTGCTGGTAACCCCAACGATGCATTTGACAGATAATGAAGACGGGCGCCTGAATTATTGATTGAGCTCTTAATTATCACAACAAGCGATGTTCAAAGGGTTTTGGGGTCAGACCAAGGATTTATCTGAAACTTGATGGCATCGGCCCCGCCTTCCTTGGCCTCCTCGATCAGGCGCCTGGCTATGTCCATGCTCCCTTCATGATTGACCCCGGCCTCGGCGATGAGGTAGGGGCGATGGCGTTCCCCATCGCAGGGTTTGAAGTTCTCAAAAAGTTCCAATTCTCGGTTATGTGTTTAGGGGACGCAACTATAGGGATGAACATCGAACACCCGCCTGCCATGCACCACAAACGATGGTCGTATAATCATTGTCACCAAGCCGACACACGAGGACATTCTACCAAGACCACCTAGGAACGGGGTCAGCCCTTGACATGAGACATTTTGTGAGCCCCAAGAGCGCTGAGGCCACAGAGGTTTTTTGCTCAGCCCTCTAATATGGAAAACGGAATGGCATGAAACTCTCTGTCCTTCTGCTTGAATGGTAAGATTTCATTGCCGGTATACAACAAAACCCCATGCTGAAAATGTTGCCCCGCATAATCAGATAGTTTTATCAGTCCCTTAAAATCACTCTCTCTGACTGTTGCCGATGCTTTAACCTCCACTCCGATAACCCTTGAATCACTTTTCTCGAGTACCAGGTCCACTTCATTTTTCCGTTTATCCCGAAAATGATACAGCCTGACATCTTCTTCGGCCCAGGTCTTATGTTTGCAACACTCCATAAACACATAAGTTTCGAATAACCCGCCATAAAATTGTGAATGGCGTAACGCTTCGATCCGGCGCAGACCCAGGAGGTAACAGGCGAGACCGGTATCGACGAACTGTACTTTAGGCATACCAATAACAGTTCGTTTTGCCGCATTTTTGACATAAGCGGGAAGACGTTTGACGATAAACATTAATTCCAGGATTTCCACATAGGATTTCACCAGCTTATCATCGAGTCCCAGGTCATTTGCAATACTCGCATTCTTCAACAGATTACCACTTAACCCGGCTAAACGCGTCACCAGGGACGAAAGTTTGGAACGATAATCCCCACGAGCAGCGTACAAGCTTTCAAAATCCTTCAAAAGGCGTCCTTCAATGTACGATTTGAACCATGTTTGACGCGACCGCCTGTTTTTTTTATCTTGTACCTCCGGATAACCTCCACAAATCAACAGTTGGGCAATTTCATCACGAGGCGGTGATGGTCTTGATATAGACTTGAATCCCCCCTCAGCAAGATAGTCAATCAGGTTGAATGAATTCGCCTTGATTTCCGCCAAAGAGAGCGGATACAGTTCAACTCTTGCCAGGTGACCCGGTAATGCCTCCTGTGTTTTTGCGGATCGAAAGATATCAGCTGATCCGGTAAGCAGAAATTTACCTCTCTCCCCCTCAACCAATGCATCAGAAGCCTCCTTGATTGCCGGAATCAGTCCCTCCGCATACTGAAATTCATCGAGAACGATCTGCTGTCCTGCCAGCGAGCGGATATAGCCATGTGGGTCATTATTTATTGTTGCCAGAACCGCCTGATCATCCAGGGTTACATATTTCATCCCCAGTTTCTCCGCAAGCCTTTTTGCAAGTGTGGTCTTTCCGGATTGCCGTGGTCCGGTAAGGTACACAATACGGAAGTCGGCAAGCAATTCAACAAGAAGCTGTTCTGCATCCCTTTTATACATAAGTTTTCACCTCGGTTAACGTTAATAAACCCGAGACATACTACCAGTTAACCCGAGAAATGCAAGAAGATAGTCCGAAATATACGCATCGAACATTACGGCACAGAGCAGAAAAAAATAATAAGGGACGTTGGCAGGTTTGTAAGGTTGTTACCTCTCTAACCGTCAAGGGCATGTAATGGGGGACGTTGGTGCTTTTGTTACTTTTTTAGACAGGATTCACAGGATTTTCAGGATTTTTTTGTTTACATTTCCAATTTCTTGCCCACGCCTCGGAGAGAAGAAATTGAAAATACTACATTCGCTACGCGAAGGGCGTATATCCGGTTAATCTTGTTGATCCTGTCCAATATTCTTGGCTCCGTATTGGTTGGCAACTCAGGTAGTTCAGAATCAAGGGACTGTGAGTCGTAACCAACACCTGGTGAGGACTTTTTACCAGACTGTCCAAGAGCATTTCGATCAATTCCGGGTTGATCCCATTTTCTAAGTAATGGGGGACGTTGCCACTATTCCACTATTTTCCACTGCTTTGGGGATCTGGGGGCAGAGGGCATATCACGGAAGTTTGAAATGAACTGGGCCTGCGACGCGGGTCCACTACAGTCAGCCAGGGATATTTCTGGAAATCCTTTACGTTGAATGTGACAATTTGGTTTATCCCATTCATTTTAAGGCACAAAGCAATAAGATAATCGTAGATGTCGTATTTTATTACGTTGTATCGTACAAGTTCTTCCTGGTTTTTTTCCTCCAAGAAGGTGGTAGGGATATCGACCTCAAAAACGTCTATTTCGGGGGTATTCCACAGTTTTTTAATATATGTCAGGGCGTCTTGAGGTGGTAGAAGATTGGGTGTTTTTCGCCCGTCCGTGATGACCTGATAGAATTCAAGAAAGCACAGATCGCATGTAGCCAGGCCTGTTTGAAGACCATCTTTGAGGATTCCAACGGACTCGGCATAAAATCGTGATTCTTTATCAGCAGCATAGATAAAGATGTTGGAATCAAAAAACATTGTCTCTTTCATGGATAAATTCCCTGTTTATCTCTTTTCCGCAGTAGCCACCTCTGCCAGGGGCTTGTTCAAACAGTTCAATCAACTCCCTGGCCTGAGGAGACAGCCCCTTTGTTTTTTTCCGAGACCTTTTCCGCAAACGAACAGAGACCTTTTCTCCAATTGAAAACTCTTTTCCTACCTCCGGCGGTAGGGATAGGCGCCCATCCTGCAGGATTTCGCCAACATATTCCATTTCCATGCGTGAAAACCTCCGTATGGGCGTATGCGTATGGGGGACGTTGCCACTGCGTATGGGGGACGTTGCCACTATTCCATGATTTTCAATACTTTACACATATCTCCTCGGTTGTCAACCACTTTTTGCCCTTCCTGAGCCCTTCTGATTGCACTGTAACTTCTCATATTCAAAAAACTCCCAACTTCCCGTCCTGAATACCCCAGTTTCTTAATTGCAAGATACCCGAATGCGGATTTTGCCTCAACCACTTGCTTTTTCTTACTGGAAGACTTCAAATCACTTTCCTCTACTTCGAAGTGGGTCGCGACCGTTTTCATCAGTTCTTCTAATGGCATTTTCTCCCTGTAACTCTTCTCCCATTCTTCACCCGCTTGCCTCAACGCCTCAGTCACAAAATCGCCGCTCCCCAATACCCTCGTATCCCCCTTCTCTCTTTCTTCTTTCGATCTACCCAGGAGCCCTGCTTTCTTCCCGCCGGCGCTTCGAACAAGCCCGCCCCCTTGGAATTCGGAGCGTCTGCCTTGATCGATGCCTTTTTCGACAAATTCGTGGTATTTTCGGCGAGCGACTTTTGCGGTTTCACTGAAATGCAGGAGGACGTCTTCGATGGTCTTCTCAGCAAGAGACTTCATCGGCTCGTTGGGTTCTTTGAGTTTATTGGGTTCGTTGGGTTCCTCGGGTGGAACAAGCGGATTTTTGCGGTTGCCAAGGATGGCGCTGTGGCCGGCCCAGGGGTATTTGTCCAGTTCTTGAAGATCCTTTACCAAACCGGCTCTTAATGGATTCAAATGGATGTAACGAATGAGTTCCAGAAGATAGGCGTCTTCTTCGCACACAACGGATTTATATCGGTTCTGAAAGAGATGGCCTGCGCGCTTATGTCTTTTGTTGAAGGTGACGGCGTACCCAGTCATAAGACGGCGCATCACCTTGCTGAGCGGAGTAGGACCTGTTCGTAAGAGGAGATGAAAATGATTCGGAATCAAGGCCCAGGCGTAGCACTGGGTTTGTGTTTCTTCGAGGATGCCGGCGAACCTTTCCAGGAAAGCCTCCCGATCTTTGTCGTCGAAGAAAATCTTTCGCCGTTCTATTCCCCGCGCCATTACGTGTTGAAGAAGGCCGGGAGCGTCAAGTCTTGGTTGGCGAGGCATTTAGTTTGTTTAGACAGGATTTTCAGGATGCTCAGGATTGTTTTTTTTGGGTTTCGATTTCGGGAGCTTTGATTGTATCAGCTTGTCGTGGGGTCGCCCAAGTTATTGATTATGAAGTGTTTATGTTCCAAGAATAGGTGTTTTTAGGGGACTTAGGGGACGTTGTTGACTAGCGTGACAAACTTTCTTTGTTAAATACCGCTGAACATCGTGTTCCATTGCTCTGTCATTTTCTCTATTGGGATGCAGATTTTCGCAGATACACGCGGATAGGTTTCTTGCCTTGGAAGTCTTTGGATGTTAAGCAATGTACTATTTGGTATTATCCGCATTATTCCTACGCCGGTCTTGCCGGATGATCCAGAAACCAAATATTTAGCAAAAGTCCAACGTCAGCTGAAATGACTTTGCCTTCGATATCGATCGCGTCCAGTAAAGGGGCACCAAGCACTATGGCGGCGCCAAATAAAAAGATCCATGTCATAATATCCATACTACACCTCCTTGCTGATGAGTACAGCAACTACAAAACAACAAAGTGCGAAAAGTGCACCGGCAATAGCCGCTCCTGCGGCAATTGGGCGAGGAGAAACAAAATAGCCAATAACCATACCAACAATAATAAACTTGCCTACTTCGATTAAGATCGTTACCAGCGTCTTTCGTTGCGCAATATTCAGCATAAAAAGGTAGAAACCAGTCTAATTTGTTAACACAGGCTTACAGTCTTTTCCATGATTGAAGCAATCCGTTCCTGGTCTTCCCTCAAAAAATATTTATAAAGCAAGGGGCTCAAGCTTTTGTTGTTGTCGTTGTTGCGGGGAGGTGGATACAGCTCCGCCCTTTGGGTTACAGAAAGCAGTTTTAAGTTTTAAGTTTTACGTTTTAGGGGTTAATTTTGGCTGTTTCTTTCAGTAAATGCATGTCTGAATTACGCAGGTTTTCCAATGTTTTGAGTTCTTTGGTGATGTCTTTGATCTGGTCTTTGATGGCTTCGTATTCGGCCATTTTGTGCTTCAGGAAGCGGGCGGTGATTCTGGCTTTCTGTTCCAGGCCCCAGGGGGTGAGGATGTAGACGTAGGGTATTTTCTGCGGAGCGTTTTTGAGACGTTTCATCTTGATGATGCCTTTTTCCGCCAGTTCCGAGAGGACGTAGTTGGTTTTACCCAGGCTGATGCCCATCTCCTTCGCCATGGCCCGCTGGGATACATGTGACTCGGCGGACAGGAGTTTCAGGAGTTTGTACCGAATTTCCTGTTCGTATGCCGTGTTCATATGGGGAACGTATAATTTAAGTCGATGGGGTTGTCAAGATTTATTAGTGGTTTTTTTTAGACAGGATTTACATGATTTTACAGGATTTTTACGGGTGCGCCAGGGGGGGCGTTCGGGGGTTACTTGTCACTTTTCACGAATATGAGAGGTTTTCTGTATTTGCGATGCACTTTTATCATGGGGGACGTCCTATGCTCTTATGCGTTTTGCTTGTTTTTCCAAATAACAGCGGTTTTAGAATTTTGGTTTAAGTCCAGCTTGTTTGCAAAGTTCATTGGCCGTAATTCTGTCGAGGGCTCGATGCCTCTTGACAGGAATGGTTTTTACATCATTTGTGTATATCGAATGATTTGAACCCTCCCGCAAAAGCCAAAATCCATTTTTTTCAAAGTATCGTACCAGATCACGCCGTTTGATAGACATCCTGAACCTCTATTGGAACTTGCTCAATCAGAGCCCCACCTATGGGTATTTCCTTTCTCTGTTGCTTATAAGCTAGAAGCATTTCATTAAGGGCATCTCTCAACATCATGCGGCAGTCTTCTATGTCCTTGCCTTCAGTCACAACTTCAGGCCATTCAACTAACTGACCCATATAGCCAGAAGCGATTTTGGAATATTTTGCAGTATAATTCAGTAACATTTTTACCTCCTACGATGCATGGGAATGTAATGCTCTTGGGGTCGAACCTCAGTGTGTCTAATGGGGTTTGTTTCACATTGCCATAGCTTCTTTTGATACAGCTCCGCCCCTTGGATTACATGCGTAATGGGGGACATCCTATAATGCTCCTGTCAAGAAAAAACTTCAAAAAACTGCAAACCCTGTAATAACAGGTAGTTACCCTATGTCCAAAATTTTTTGCGCAATTCAGCATCAAGTCCGTTGCGGACTTTTTGCAGTTTTCAGTGAGTTTCTCACCTTTTATGAACTCTACACCTTATCGTTACGTTTATCCGGCATGCTCGCCCTGCTGGGCGGGCTTTGGGGTCGGACCAAGAATTTAAGCACCATCTTATTGATTTTCAATGAGAATCTTTCCAGAAATACTCATTTTGAACCCTTAGAGCAGCATTTTCATCCCCAAAAACGCCCTTGTAAGCCGCTGCTGTCTCTCGGAGTTCATAGCTCCCATCACCCCCAATAATTTCCCGCCCCTCCCCTTTGTTTCCAAAGGCTTCTTTCGTAGCGGCGACAAAGGATTCACTGCCTACTGCAATACTTGGTTTTGGTCCGGCGGATGATCTACGACTCCTGCACGAACCATATTGAGGTCAATGTAAACAAGACACTGAGACAAATGTCTGTTTGTTTCTATCGCCGTCGCATGATAGCGATCTTCCCAGTAGGCGCCTTTTCGACCCTTCCTCTTAGGGTGCAATACAAAAAAGCAACATTTTTTAGACAATGGCTGTATTTAATCTAACAGGTTGATTTAATGTCGAATGTTGAACAGGGAATGTCGAATTATGAAGTCTTCTCCTTGTTCTTTTTGGCAGTGCCTATACTTTTAACAAAAATCGAGATCAATTGGTTACTTTCATCTAACAAGTCATCAAGTTTTGATGCAGGTTTTATTAAGTCAGACCTCACGATTATAAGTAACCATATCCTGGTTTCTCTTAATTCTTTCAGCGCCAATCGCATTTTATGGACAAAATCAGCTCTTGGTTCAGCGCTTTGGGCCTCACCATAATGTTGAAAGGTTTGCAAGGTTATTCACCTAACTCCCCTTCTTCCTTTGAAAAGACAGGGGTGAGGGATGAAAGCTGAAGGGGGAGAGTGATAACAGGGTTGAGGGGTTGGCTTTCATCGTTTGGCCCTTTTCGTTCAATCCCTAAACTCCCGCTTCTTCAGATCTTATGCGGAAACCCCATCCTCCCTCTCTAATTTCAGCTTTCACTCCTGTTTTTTTCAGCTTTCACCTTTCATCCCTCATCCCTTTTGTCATCCCTCAGCCCTTCTGTCATCCCTCATCCCTATCTTTTCGACCCTTTTCTTCACGTTTTTGGACATGGCGACGGCATTTTTCACTTATGGTAATGTTTCGTTACTGCGACTATTTCCACTTTCTCGCCGGGCAAACAGATGAAGATTGCTCTGAATTTTTTGTCTACACGAAACGAATAGATCAGCCGATGTTTTGGTTCCAATAGCTCGATATTTAGAGAAGGATGCGAGGGATCATTTTCAAAAAGCCTCCTGGCTTTTTCCCATTTCTTTGAAAGGCCGTGCTTCTGGATGAATTTCTCAATGTCGTCTCTAAGTTCGGTTATGAAAGGCATGAGGTTATCTGCTATAAACAGATGATTTTTTTAAACCTTCTTCTAAATCTGTTAGAAAATCATCCTCATAAATATTTGTAGATGTAAAATCGCCTAAAATTGATTCAATTTTATCCTTCTGGAAGACTTTGAGCTTTACAGGTTCTTTTCGCAGTCTATTCAAAACGCTCTCCCGTTCTTCCCGAGACAGATTGTCTATCAGGTCATATAACGCTTCCATTGGAATATCTATTTCTTTGATTATGGTTTCTTTAAGAGTTATTCTCGGCATATATCGTCATCTCCTTGTGCCCAATGAGGGACATTGTCTCGCAAGTCTACAGCTTTTCCTCATCCCTATCTTTTCAGCTTTCAGCAGACTTCTTTTTCGAAGTACTTCAGACGTTCAGGTTTTCCTGTGCCACCCCTTGGATTTTGCATGACCTCTCTCACCAAATAGAAGCATTTTATATAACTGCTTCTATCGTTCTTTCTAAACCAGGATAAATCTTTCTGAGCATTTTTGGCAATGATTATCTTATACATCTTTGAAGGCGTCTTCCGGGTCGATCCCTTCAGGTCTTCCACCTCTGTCACGAATGGCATGAGACTCTACCAAAGCGGCCAATGATTTTTTGTCGCCTAAAAGACGAAGCGTTTCCTTGATATGTGACCATTCAATTTCGTCTAAGATAATCTCCAACAGTCGTTCAGTAGCCAACATAGCTCGGTTTACCAGTGCAGGCCCTGTCCTGCGATGAACTCTAAATCGGAAACCCTTTTCCTGGCTTTCGAAGCCGCGTCCGTCCAGTGGCGCCACATAATGTACTCTTCGTGCATCTCGAAGTCAGCATCGTCAGGCAGTCCTTTCTCTTCAATATCGGCCAAACTGGAATGGTATTTGTCCTCAAAATGCCGAATTTTGCTTTCCGCAAGGAAAAGGCGCTTTTTCCATTCCGAAAGAAGTAACGCCGCTCCGTGGGTAATTACGGACATTTTCTCTGCATTCGGCATACAAGAAAACCTGCTTTCAATAGTGTCAGCTGCAACTCTTTCCATTTTTGCTCGCTCCGGGGGCAGGGGGACGCCCATGCATTCATGCGTTTCTTTCGATTTTCCGATTACCGTGATAGTTTACCAAACTAAAGTTCCGAAAAGGGCTGTAGGCAGGGGGCTAATGACATGATGGTTAAATATTTTCGGCCGGGGCAAATCCCGGATATTAAAGTTGATGAAGCGCTTGACCCCATCTGACCATCCTGAAGTCTCTTACCCCCTGCCTAAAATCCCCTTCTTTGATTTGGAATTTCATGGGCGATCCGGTATGGATTGTTTAGCCAACACTCACTTACCGGAGGAACACCCATGAAGAACTCATTTTTGAATCAATTCTCAAAAAATATCAAGTTCAAATATTTCTGCTTCGATCGGGTTATTATTCGAGGCTACATTCTCTCCCTCTTTTCTCCAGCAGGCATTGTCAGGCTCCTCAGGGCTCTCGGATTCAAAGGGTTGTCAAACGGTGTAATGAGGATTCTAACCGACCAACTCAATGGTCATATTCAAATTCGTGCAGAATTCTATTTCAACGGCCACAATGCCATTCAACTCCAGCTCGACAAACAAGGCATCAAATACAGGCTCAGCGAAAACGCATTTGTTGACGTTGAAAATCCAGAGGCCTTTCAAAAAGCCGCTGCGTCTCTCACTGGCAGAGCTGTACTTAACAGGATCAACTACTGGATGAATATTTTCTTCAAATTCGACAAAGGAAATGTCAACCCGATCCAAATTCCTTTATCACGACTGGTATTCAAGCCAGGTCGAAGTTTCTTCTAATATTGTGTTTCGATCAGCGCGTTTTTGTACCAGCCTCTTTGAACGACTCTTGGATAAGTTCCACCGTCTCGGATTGCCCGATACGATTTCACAGATTTTTAATCGTCGGCCTCATCGCCGATCAACATCCAAGACATTCCGGCGGCTGTATGACAATAATGCGTGCATCAAACACTGGTTTCGAGGTAACGCCATCAAGCAGTACAACAAAACCGGGTATTACATTCGCACTGAAACCACCATCAATAGCCGCAATCATCAAATCGTTCGGACCAATTGGAGTACCCTTCCGAGCAAGATCCGAACGGATCTCGCCGTATTTTCGAGCAGCATCGTCGTCAAAAAAAACAGAATCGAAATTTGCAAACAATTCATCCAAAAGCCGAAGATTTTCTTTGATTCGAGCACTTTTCAGGGCACCGAAGAACAATTCGGCTTTTACAACCGAACAAAGCCAAATTGTTGCTGGATCAGCTGAAAGAAAGTGATTTTTGACATGGTTCTCTCCAGGATTTAAGAAGCGAATCCAGACATTGGTATCCGGCAATCATAACAGCTCCTCACGGACCTCATAGCTTCCCTGATCTTCCCTGACGAGTTGTCCCCCGGACCATGCACCTGCGAAGCGCTTCAGAGAGGAACCTGACTTCATATTACTTTGACCGTTGTGTTTTTCACTAACAACAGGCAAAAGAATCACCTCCACCAAACGATCCCTAAGTTCGTTAGGAATTTCGATAATCCCTTCCAACAAATTGCTCTGTATGGTTTCGCGAACAATGGCTTTCAAAGAAGAGGTTTTTGTTTTTGATGTTTGTGTTTCCATCTGCAACCTCCTTCATCCTAATGTAAGTTAAAACTCCCTTTTTGACCCCAAAAAGAGGGCTTTAAGAAAGAGCTACTGAAAGTTTTCGCTAAAGATCCCGCCATAGAAAGGTGTTCTCTGTAAGCCTGTAGGGGCGTTGCGGATCGTGGAGTTCATATCGGCCTTCTCCTCCTTCCACCTTACGACTCAGAAATAAGGCCCCCAGCTCGGACCCTATTGAGATCGCGTAACCATGTAATCCAAGATACACGTTCCATAGCGCTTCTTCGCCTCAAATAGCCACCATAACCAGCGACTTTTGTCCTTGTCAAATTTTAGAAGAAACTCTTTCTTATGGCATCGATGGGTGATATGCCAAATATAGCCGGGGATAAAATGTCGGTTGGCGCGGGGCATCAAGAGCAAGGTGAAAAGAGGAACGTCAGTTACATACGGCTTTTTGCTTGATATGAACTTAATAGTTTCTTATGGCGATCTTGCCCCCCAGGGATTCGATGCCCGCATGGGGAAACGTTGGCAACTTTGTCAACTTAATTTTTCCAACACTGGGTGATTCGTTCTTAATTCCGAACCTCTCATGACTGCCTTTTGAACACCCATGCGAACAGAAAGGCGTGAAGGGAGTTTTTCGCGTAACCTTTTCACGACTGTAAAGCTTTTCGAATCTTTTTTGGATTTTGACGTAAATCCAAAACACGCCGAACAAGGACAAGCTCTTTTCTTTGTACGGTATAGTACACGGCGTAAGGGAACCGCTTAGATAGCATACGGTGATAGCCATGGAATTTCGCATGTATGCCACCATAGAGCGTCAGAGAATCAATGTCCGAAAATAGCGAGTCAAAAAAGTAATCGCCCAACCCCTCACCTTGTCTTTCATAAAATAACCGGGCTTCATAAAGATCTTCAACTGCAGAAGAAAGGATCTTCAGCTTCATTCGAAGCGTTTCCTCAGTTCTCTCTTTGCATCTCCCCAATCAAGAACCGCCTCTTTTCCTTCTTTGCGTCTCTGCTCAGTCTCTTTCAATGCCTCCAGATGCCATGCAGGAGATTGAACATTATGTTCTTCTTCAGTTAGATCCTGCCATATGGCTTCCATGACCCGCAGCTTTTCTTCTATAGAGAGCGTCTTTACAACAGACATATCAATCATAAGTTCACCTCGCCTTTGTTTTTTTCTTGGGGTCGGACCTCAGCAACAACTTGTAATAACTACGATAACCACAAAAAGAGGCCTGTTTTAGATCCTTAAAACCCCCTTTTTGACCCTAAAAAGCGGGTTTTAAGAAAGAGCGGCTGAAAGTTTTCGCGAAAGATCCCGCCATGGAAAGGAATTCTCTGTAAGTCTGCCAGTACAACCCATCAAAAACGTCTTCTTTCCCATGCCTCTTAAAGGTAATGCCAAGTTGACTCAACACCCATGCGACATCCCGGCTTGATAAATTCTTAAGCATATCTCTAAATTCGATAATTTTATTTTTTGTTTTTAATTTTTTGGCAATATCACTTGCAACAGCAGCAACATTAGAATTGAAAGATAAAATAAAAAACCCTTCAATTAGTTTTTCTGTTTGACTAATTTGGGAAGGTTTTGTACCTACCAAAAACTCAAATTTGCTTATCGCAGACAAAAACAATTTGTTATCTTTTGACAGTTCATAAAGTAATGACTTTTGGTTATTTTTCTTTCTGAAGTGATCAATAACAACAGAAGTGTCAACTAGAATTCGTCTATCTTCCAATCTGCATATCCTTCTCGAATTTCTTTATAAAACTCCGTTATATAAGATTCATTCCATGTAGGAGCATCAAGCAACAGTTTACTTAAAGCAGTTTCTTTTTCCTCTTGGGTCAGAATAATTATCTTAAGTTTCTTCGTTAAGTTATGTCTAATTTCATCGGGTATTGTGATCATTCCATTTTCATGAACAGTTTCAAACTCAAAAGCTTCCATAATTCCTCCAATACTTATATGGAATGGGGGGGACGTTGGTAGATGCGGTTCAATCTTCTCCCCGATAATCTTGAGACTCTCTTCCAGCGCCTCTATGTCGGCATGTCCCTGACGAACATTCCCCAGACTCTCCTTGTGGTAATCGCACTGAACATCCACTACCACCCATCCGCCATAACAGCGCCTACAAACCCCACACCCATGACAACGACGATTTCCCGACCCTTGAGGCGCTGTTCATTCACCAGTTTCTTGAGTCTCTTGAATTCCTGGTTATAGTCCTCGGGCCGCGGCAAGGGGAAAGCCTCTCCCCTGGGAGAGGTGGATGTGTCGGGAGGGTGGGCTTTTTGAATGGTTGTATTGGGTTGGTGTTGTTGCATTAAAGGGTCTCCGGTTATTTTTTTTTAGACAGGATTTACAGGATTTTACAGGATTTTTTTTAAGGGCTATTTACAGAAGGTAACGAAGGAAACGAAGAATGAAAAGGCATTAGGCGATGGGCCATGGGCTACAGGTTGGGACGATAGCTGTTGCAATTTTAGGCAGTCTGGTTTTCCGCCCATGCCGGGTCTTTGACCATAACGGTCGTCATTTGCGCTTCGGGCTCAAAAGGGACTTCCATCGAAAGCATATCTTCAGCGCCGATTCTTAAAGAGTCAAGCAGTTCCTTTTGTGTCTTTTCCTGAGCATTTACACCTGGCAAATCGACCAGCCAGCCAATCCACCAGCCCTCTGATTTCTTTATGACCGCTCTAAATTTCATCTCTACCTCACAAGCGGATAAACCCGAATTGCTCATAAAAGCCTTTGGCGTTGTCGTTAGGGAACTGGAAGAAAATAATATACGCATATCGTGCAGAATTTTCATCTGATGTCTCTGAACGGTTTCTTCCGCACGCTCCAAGGCACTGGTCATTATAAAATGACTGATGGTCTTCCCCTCAAAATCGGCAGCGCGTGCTATAAGGCGTTCAATGGCCACAATGCCATTCAGCGCCAACTTGACAAACGAGGCATAACGAATCCCCTATCTCAGGAGCACTTTTCGAATCTTTTCAGGATCCATACGAAGATCGGCGACACCTGTTACAATGATTTCTTCACCCATCCTGGAATAAAATACAGCATAAGGAAAACGACGCATGAGACATCTTCGCTGGTTTGGGCTGACAAGCGCCCAAGCCTCTGGAAACCTGCAAATCCTTGAAATGGTCCTTTCGTATTCATCAAGAAAGTCACCGCCCAATCCCACACTCTTGGTCTCATAATACTCAATTGCATTTGCCAAATCACGGGCAGCTATTGAAAGAATACGAAATTTGGTCATCGTAATTCTTTCCTAAGAGATTCGATAACGGCTTGACCATCATACGCTTCCATTTCTCCTGCACGGAATTTCTCCAATCGTTTCTCTGTCACTTCTGTCCAAGCCTTTATTGATAAATCCTTTTCAGCATCCAACGTCTGCAAAAGACGATCAACAAGCAAAGCTCTTTCAACTAGCGGCAGTTTCATGGCTTCTTTCTCAATTAAAACCGATTCCATTACTTACCTCCCATTTTTCTAAAGGTGAATGGGGGGACGTGGGCAGGGGAACGCTCTTTAATTATTTAGTTTCTCGTCACATAATTAAGGGCTTGAGCGTCTAATGTGTAAGGTTACTCCCCTGACTCCCCTTCTTCCTTTGAAAATATCGATGCGCTGATACAGCTCCGTCCCTTGGGTTACACGCTCCAAATTGAAGTAACCCATTTATTTTAAACCGTTTTACCATCCAGCCGAGGCACCCGCCATTTCACCAGCCTGCCCTCTCCCGCGCTCCACAAGCAGCGCTCTTTGTGTAATGGGGGACGTTGCCACTATTCCACTATTCTCGACGACTGTGGGAGTCTGAAGGCAGAGGGCATATCGCGGAAGTTCGAAATGAACTGCGTCTGCCACGCGGATCCACAACGGTCAGCCAGGGATATTTCTGGAAATCCTTTATGTTGAATGTGACAATTTGATTTATCCCATTCTTTTTCCTTCTCTTGGGGTCGGTCCTCAGCAACAACTTGTAATAACTACGATAACCACAAAAAGAGGCCTGTTTTAGACCCTTACCCCCCCCCTTTTGACCCTAAAAAACGGGTTTTAAGAAAGAGCTCTGAAAGTTTTCGCTAAAGATCCCGCCATGGAAAGGAATTCTCTGTAAGCCTGTAGGGGCGTTGTGGATCGTGGAGTTCATAACGCCTCTTCCCCTTCCACCTTACGACTCAGAAATAAGGCCCCTAGCTTTTCTTTGATCTTTTCCACGAACTCTTTGCTTCCAACCGCGATGCTTTCCGTCCACTTGACCTCACGTGGCTTGTTTCCCTGATTCACGGCTTCATCCACCCAAGTGGCGTGCGAACCAATGAGGTCATCTATGCCCTCCTTGCCGAGAAGAGTCACCAATTGTGCGTGATCAATGAGCGAGTATCTCTCTTTAGGGTTCTGAATTTCGTTGTAACCGCTAAAACGCCCCCACTCCAATGGGTGGCTCACCACTCCAGCTCGGACCCTATTGAGATCGCGTAACCATGTAATCCAAGATACACGTTCCATAGCGCTTCTTCGCCTCAAATAGCCACCATAACCAGCGACTTTTGTCCTTGTCAAATTTTAGAAGAAACTCTTTCTTATGGCATCGATGGGTGATATGCCAAATATAGCCGGGGATAAAATGTCGGTTGGCGCGGGGCATCAAGAGCAAGGTGAAAAGAGGAACGTCAGTTACATACTGCTCTTTTTGATTGATATGTGGGCCTCTTGGGGTCGGACCGCAACAACCTACTGATATATTATTGAAAAGCTTTCAAATTGGACTGATTTTGGTCCTTAAACAGTTTTTTTCGGGGCTAAAAAGGGGCTTTTAAGGAATTTTGTGGTGCTATACTGAAAAAAGCAAGGGCCGAAACCGAAATTTGTTAACATCAACGACAACAAAATGACCCGACAACCGTATCTCGTGATTTATTAGCAGATTCTTCAATCGGCGCCACTTCATGTGTCTTTCTTTACCATGAAAATGCAGCTGTTAGCTGTTAGCCGTTAGCTGTTACCTGTTAACTGTTACCTGTTAGCTTAATGTCATTTTCATGCGAGGGGGTGGCAAAGCCCCTTGCCATGAGAGTTTACATCCATTCGAATCAGGATTACTCCCCTTACAGGCTTTTTAAGTCGATATACAAGATCTCCAAAATCTTTATCCTCTGTTATGAGAATCGTTTTTCGATGTAGGCTTCAGTCAAGACTTCGTCATCAGAACCGCCGGCGTGCCTCTCCGATACGCATGAGACATCATGCCCATCACCTCTTAAGGACATCACCAGTCCAGCATCACAACACCCATCGGTCAGGAATCTCAATTTGTCGGCTCTTATCCGAAAGCAATTTCTTCAGCAGCCAAGTAATCAGCCGCGAATTCTTGAGCGGCAAAGATATCCTCAGGTCTTAAGTGTGGATGATCCCTAATGATCTCCTGAGTTGTCATCCCTCCGGATAGTTTCCGTAAGACCTGTTCAACCGTAATTCGGGTATTCTTGATTACCGGTTTCCCGAACATGACATTGGGATTGCTCTCGATACTCTCATATTTTTTCATTGGCTCCTCCCAAATATCGCAATGGGTTGTTGAAATGTGTAATGGGGGACATCCTATAATGCTCCTGGAATGGGGGACGGGAATGGGAGACGTTGGCACTTTTGTTGCTTTAATCTTTTGGATCGGCCATCAGTGGCCCAGGCGTTGGGCAATCTCAAAGCGACGGATCAGAAGCTCGAAAGGCACTTCACCTCTACCGACAGTCTCGTTTTGATTAGCATCAAGAAGTTCTGGAATAATTATTTTCAGCTTTTCGATCAATTCCTCTAAAGTCGGTCCCTCAGTGGCCAGTCCAGCAACATCGTCACTTGTTGCAACCCAGACACGGGCCTCTTCGTCCCATTCGGCACGAATAAACAGTGGTTTCGGGATCATATTTTCACCTTATGTTAATAGTAATGGGGGACGTTGGCATGTAATGCGGAACGTTGTCACTATTCCACTATTCTGGAAAAATCCCATATGTCTTTTCGCTTGTCAATATGTGGAAGAAAAGGTCCAAAGCGGCAAAGGCACAAAGCCGCAAAGTGTTAAGATCTATAGAAATTCTAATCGGTCTTTCATTTCTTCTTTACGATATCGTTGAAGCAGGTTTAAAAATTTATACATGGTTTCTCTGAATGGGAGTTGTTTTGAGACTATGATCCCCCCCAATGTTCTTGTTGGGCTTTTGCCTGCTCGTTGTGGATAATCACAAAATCTTTCACATTGAAAGTAAAAAGGCAGCGTTCTTGCTCTATTGCAAAAAACAGTTGATCTAAATCGGACAGTCCCTTCCTATCCAATTCCTGAGCGTGAATGACATCATACCCTCTCTTTCGCAAGGCATGTGCTAATCCCGAATGCACATCTTCATCAAGAAATAATTCGATTTTCATGAGTTCAAGCTTTTCAGATTGGAGCGGTGTGTAACTTGCGATTTCCAGAACTCTACGTCTGAAGATTCAGCCAAATCAGAATCAACTTCAACTTGATGGTCAAAATAGTATGCCAAAGCAGAATGTAGCTGTGAGGGCGTTAGATGCGCCAATGTCGTCAAAATTTCGTCAGCGCTCATTCCCATTTGGTAATAGCCGGCAATGCATCTGACTGTAATCCGCGTTCCGGAAATTATTGGCTTTCCGTCAGCGATTTCCGGATCACAATCAACATAGGGGTATGCTTTTGCGTGTAATGCTGAGATCATAATATTCTAAAACTCCGATATTAAGGATTGGACGCGTTGCAATGGGCACATGAATGGGGAACGTTGGTAACAAAAGTAACTTACCTGTCCCACCGCTACTTCCCCATTTCAAGGTTATTTTCACCCCACTTTAGGGCTTTTTTGAAAAGCCTAAGAAAGCCTTTTAACGATTCTCTTTGCAAGGCCGGCTTCTATTTCAGTATGTCTCGCTATAGGTTGGCTTATGCCGGATGTAGGATTCTTATACCAATCGTGATTGCCGCCATGACGCACAAACACACAACCGTTTGCTTTGATAATCCTAAGCAATTCTTTTCTTTTCAAATTGCAACTTCCATTAACTGAAATGGTTCAGCGTCAGGTACCAGGCCTTCATTGATATCACTATAGATCTCTATTAGATTTTCTCTCAATTCATCCAAGGTTCTACCCTGGCTTTCATAATCGGGGTATTCTTGGATATGGCCGATAAACCAGTCATTCTTTTTTTTATAAAACATGTTGAATTCCATAGTTATTTTCTCCAGTGCTGCGCTGGAAATGTTGGAAACAAACGTAACTTATCCTATTTTAGCCCATATCTGATTACACATGTCAAGGTTTGTTTCACCTCTTAAAAGACTGTTCCGAACAACTATACCTTACATTTCGCACGCTCAGAAAATATTTCTTGAATATCTCCGAAAAAAATTCTGATCAATCATGTTGAAACTGCCACCAACCATCCTGGAGGTTTTTATATATCGTGTCTGGGATTTCTAATAGCCGATTGATTAGAGGCCTTCCTCAATAAAAAATGGTGGTATACTTCTTCAAAATCTTATTGAGGAGGATATACCAGAATGAGACCAGAAATCAAAGATGATCGTCAACTCCGAACTTTAACAGGAGTGCCAACAGAAAAACGGGGAACTCTTGAAAATGCTTTTGGTATAGCATTGACACAAGAGAAAGAGCGGGTGTATCAGGAACAGCTTGCTCAGGGTAAACGTCAGCGTAAAGCAGGAGGAGGTCAGAAAGGCAAATTGCCCACGGTGTATGACAAGCTGATTTTCCTGCTTTACTAAATGTATCCGAATTGTGGTTATTGATTATAATTCCAATGCTCGGGCAAGGGCATGGCGGGCGTGGCTTTCCCCATGAACCAGCCGGATTTCCCCTGGCGGAGTGGGCATGGATTTCACCCAGTTGACAAGCATGTTCTGATCGGCATGGGCTGAATAACCTGTAAGGGTATGGATGCCTGCTTTAACCGGAGTTTGTTTCTCAATCATTCGCCTTCCGGGTGTTCCCTTTGCCTGGTATCCCACAAAAAAGATATCATTTGCCGGATCTTCAAGTCCGTGTTCCAGGTGATCCACAATGCGGCCGCCTGTACACATGCCGCTGCCGGCTATGATGATGGCAGGGCCGGAGATATTCAGGAGTTTTTTATGATCCCGGTATTTTTCCACTGCGTAGAGATTCTTAAAATCAATGGGGTGGTCGCCCTTTGCCTTGAGAGCCTTTGCCTCTTTATCCCAGAATTTTTCAAGGTCTGAATAAATTTTTGTAATTTTAAGGCCGAGGGGAGAATCCACAAACACGGGAACCTTTGTTCCTATCCGGTCCAGTTCATAAATCAGCTCCTGGGTTCTTCCAAGGGAAAATGCGGGGATATAAACAATGCCTTTGTCAGCATGGGCTTTATGGAGTAATTGTTCCAAAGCGTTGAGTCTGTCTTTTCTGTTGGTATGGTTTCTGTCTCCATAGGTGGATTCCAATATCAGAAGATCACAGGCGTCGGGTGTGTCAGGGTCGGGTAAAATGGGTGTGTCCGTGCATCCGAGGTCTCCTGAGAAAATCACTGAAGAGGGGGTTTCCGTGGGGATTTCAAAACGGATAAAACATGATCCCAGAATGTGGCCGGCATTGCTCAGCCCACCGGCTGAAGCCGGACGGGTCTGCAGCAGGTGACATGAGCCGGTGACGCAATTTTTTGCTCCGAGATGGTTGATTTTCATGAATCAGGCTTTGCTTATTGTTCAAATAGCTTTCAGATTTTGGGCGCCCGGGGTTGGGGACCAGCATAGCTCCGCCCCTTGGGTTACAATATCACTCAGGGTTGGTTGTTCGGTTCCGGGGGCTTTCTCAGATCCGGATGGTTAAATTTTTGCCGGCTTTTCCAGCAAGCTGGTTTTTTCAGAACTCGCGTGTAATGGGGGACGCTGGCGCCTTGTCGCCATGACTACATCAAACGTGTAATGGGGGACGCATTGGGATTGATGATTGCTGATTGACGATTGAAAGACAAAAAAATATTGAACCGCGAAGGCGCGAAGAGCGCAAAGGGTTTTTGTTTTTTCCGGATCGGGGTAAAACCGATCAGGAAAAGGCAACGCCTTGGTGTCCGAGGATGTTTGACCTTTTGGGGTTTGTGCCACATTTGGATTTTGTTGGCGTTGCCTGCTGAATTGAGTAAAGTGCATGTTATGAAAAAGTATTTTTATAAAGCAGCCTTCAACCCTTGGCATTCAAGTCTCTTTCTCGTTTTACCCTTTCGTATAGCCACACCTTGATCAAGGCCCCTCGATCCACGCCTATCATATCTCTGATGCTATCGATTTCTCTAACCAGGTCTTCCGCCACGTCGAGTGTGATACGAATCTTCCGACCGTGCCGAAGAACCTTGGCCTCGGACATATCGATCAATTCATGGATATCTTCACCGTCGTCGAATCTCTGGTCAAATTCCTCAATAGTTTTAGCCAATTTTATTTTGGTCATAGAGTTCTGCCTCCCGCTTTCTGGCCCGTCTGACTGATATAATTCGCACGGCACCTTCGCGTCTCGTGAAAATCGCAGTCCATAGTTTCCTGTCTATTTTACCTATCAGAATACTTCTACTTTCAAGCGGATACGGACTTTGGATTTCAACGCGACTGCCGTCATCCCATAATACCCTCGCCGTATCAAAATCAATGCCGTGTTTGATTTGGTTGCTGCGGCTTTTTTCATCATCCCACTCAAATATCATGATAACCGGAGGAACACCCATGAGAATCATGGGGTCAGGATTTCCTTATTGGCGTTATTGTTTTGGCACGGATTTCATGGGTTTTTTAGCTTTGGGGGGATACAGCTCCGCCCTTTGGATTACAGACCTCGTTATTTCAGCCTATTTTGGGGCCTAAAAAGATGCATTTCTCTGTCAGTTCCGTGAACTGACAGAGTCAATTTTACCCAAACTGACCTCCACCCGTTTGGCCATTTTCCGTTGGGAGAGGTTCGTTTCCGAGGTCAGGAACATTAGGAGATGATAGTGTATTTCCTGTTCATAGAGATTGTTTATAAAAAGAGTGTTATGGAAAGGGAGTGGGGTTGTCAAGGCTTTTTTGGCACGAATTTGGCGAACCCACCTGCCTTACATTGCTAAGGATTGCGGGCAGGTTACGCTGATTCCGCCCCAGATAAATACGCTTCGCACATCGCTCTCGTGAATTTAACAGAGCAAGCGGTTTTTTGTTTTCATTTTAACAAAAAGCTAACATTTGGCTAAAAACACCTTGATATTATACCATATTGCATGTTAATGTCCATATTTAGCGCATATTGTTGATTCATAGTTTTACACAGCAAGGATTTTTAATATTAATTGATCTAGGTTTGATTCCCCATACACTTCCACCATAACATTTCAAAGATAAAGGAGATTTAAAATGGAAGAGGAAAAGCTAAAGGAGAGTACCGGGAACGCCGCTTTAGAAACTGACTGGGAAACTTGGGATCATTGGAACGAAGATCTGGAAAAAGCCCTCCCAAATTGGGATCGATGGAATAACGACCTTAAGCAGCTTCTTCCTGACGGGGAAAAACCGGTCAAAGCCATACAACCCGAGATAGCAGGACCAATCGCCGCTGTAAAGGATGCTGAGCCCAAGCCTGAAACGGTTGCCAGGGAAGAAAAAGTCACGGAGCTTCCCAGAAAACAGGAAATCCTCACCTCTGACAAACAGTTGCTTTTTTTCATACAAAAATACAAAAAAGCGGAAAAAATCTGCCAGGAAGCGGGGATTTCGCTTCGAACCCTTCAACAAAAAATCGGCTATCTGGCCTATAAACTCAAGCGCTACATTGAAGTAGAGGGTCTCTATCGAGAAACAAGCCCCGTGAAATTCACGGATGAAGGCATTGATATTTCAAGAGGCCACTTGATTGAAACCGGGTTTGCGGTTGGCGACAGGTTCAGGGTTGACTTCAAGGATAAATACATCGTTTTAACAAAGCTTCAGAAACCGCCAACCGCCTGATCCTGAGACCGCTGAGCCATTGTTCTTAAACCTGCCTGCATAAGGAGAAATGAAGAATGATCAAGATTAAAAGACTCTTTTTCGTCACTGTTCTAATTGCCTTATCAACCCTTTTGGCGTCATGCGCCGGCATTCAAAATCAAAATGCCATGGATATGGAACGACTGCTCGCCGCCTCGGGTTTCAAAATGAAGCTCGCCGAAACGCCTGAAAAACTAGCCGCATTGAAAGGACTTCCCCAACGCAAACTGGTACCGCAACAGCACGATGGAAAACTTTATTTCTATTATGCGGATGCCACTTCATGCGAGTGCATGTATGTGGGCAGCGAAAAATCTTACCAGCAGTTTCAAAAGCTGGCCGCCCAGAGAAAAATTGCCCAGGACTACCGCTGGGCCGCACAGTCCAATATGGATGCCCAAATGAATTTTGGCATGTGGGGACCATGGGGACCGTGGGGTCCCTGGTATTAGTGCATTATTTCCTGGTTTTCTGTCATAAAGAACAAGAAAGTTATCAGTTGTCAGTAACGGCGTATTGATATCGATTTATTTTCAGAAGGGATTTGCTGAGTCCCACGAGCATTGCGTGGTGAAGCGCTCTTCCATACTCCCAAGTCCTCAAATTTTAAAACAACCTCCAGCGCTGATAACTGACAACTGATAACTGCCTCACAATGCCTAAAGACTCAAAGCCATCCAGGGTTTTCCGTCGACAAAACAGCGACCGGCGCTTCCTGCCTCAAAAAGCTCCCGATAATCGCCTCTATTTCATCGGTTTTATCCCCATAAAAATGATCCGCCCCACGAATGATGTGAAAAACCGCCTCTTTGTTCCACTTTGGAAGCATTTTTCGGATCATATCCGGTGACGCAATGTCGTCCTTTTCGCCGGCAATGATGAGCTTAATTTTGGCGCTGTATTCCAAAAACGAAAAATCCATGAAATTCACGGGCGGAGAAACCATGATCATTCGGGCAACATCATTTACATCCTTTATGCCACGCGCATTGACCCATGCCCCAAAGGAGTACCCAGCCAGGTCGATGGAAGACATGCCCAGATCCCTCAGGTATTTGACCGCCGCACGGACATCCGCCTGTTCCCCAACGCCTTCATCATATCGGCCTTCACTTCTCCCAACCCCCCTGAAATTAAAGCGAAGGGTCGCATAGCCTGCCTTTCCATAGGCCTTTACCAACGATTCCACCACATTGTTGTGCATGCTTCCGCCGTATTGGGGGTGTGGATGCGTTACCACCACCCCCGCACCATACTGAACCCGGTCCATAAGCCCTTCCAGTTTCAAACCCCCGGATTCGAAAACAACGCTTTCTTCAGCCACCAACATTCCTCTTTTTACGATGAAAAGGTTTACGCCGGTTCCGCCACCGACAGCTTCATGTATTCTCCCGCATCCACAAGGGTGTAGACTTTGTCCAACACCTGAAACCGGGGAACATAATCGAAGGTGGTTTCCCCCTCCCGGGCCAGGGAGAGTTTTTCCAGTATTTCAGATACAATGGCGCCTATGAGTTGAAAATCCGTGACCACCAGATAAGCCGGAATAAAAATTTCTTTCTCCGCGAAATGGGTTTGAATCCCCGAGGTCACGAAGGCATTATCCTCTTGCAAATATTTGATATCGACGCGCTGTGAAGGATCGGCCTGGTTTTCGATGGAACCTACGATCGTATCCGGCCCCTGAGGCACGTTTTCGGTTGACATATTTTTTTCTCCCTGGATAGAACTGCCTATCCATTACATTGCAACGGGTTAACAAAAACCGCACATCATGGCCGTGCCGTCTTCAACGGTCTTGCCGGGCAGCCTCAATTTCTCGATATCGGAAACAATCCGTCGTATGGTCATTGACCATGCCCACGGCCTGCATAAAGGCATAGCAGATTGTCGGGCCTACGAAGTTGAATCCACGGCCTTTAAGATCTTTGCTCATGGCATCGGATTGAACCGTATGTGCGGGCAATTCCGTCATTGACCGCCAGGCATTTTGCCGGGGAACGCCATCGACATATCGCCAGAGAAAAGCGTCCAGAGACCCGAATTCCTTCTTAACAGCCAAGACAGCCCGTGCGTTCCGGATGACGGATTCGATCTTGAGACGATTGCGTACAATACCGGAATCCGCAAGCAGGCGTTTGATATCGTGTTGTGAATATTCAACGATTTTCTCGACGTCAAAGCCATGAAATGCCTTGCGGTACCCCTCTCGTTTCCGCAAGATCGTCAACCAACTCAAACCGGCCTGTGCGCCCTCCAGCGCCAGCATTTCAAACAGCCGCCGATCATCATGAACCGGAACACCCCATTCGTCATCGTGGTACGCCACGTAGAGGGGATCGTCTCCGCACCATTCGCATCTTTTTTTCATTTTTACCATGAAAATGAAGCTGTTAGCTGTTAGCTGTTAGCTGTTAGCTTAAAAAATGAGATGTTCTTATGCAACTCATTGTAATCTTTTGGCTAACGGCTAATTGCTAAAAGCTAACAGCTAACCGCAGGTTTTTAAATTGAATTCAAAATATTGCTCGTTAACAAGAACGCCCCATTGATTGCCGCTTTGTTGCTTGATGAGTTCAAAGCCTGCCGCTTCATACAGGCGCCTCGCCGCAGCAAGTCCTTCGAAAGTCCAAAGATATGTCCTTTGGTAGCCCTTACGCCCACAAAAATCCATTGCGCTGTTGATGAGCTTCCTGCCCACCTCTTTTCCCCTCAGAGCATCGGATACGATGAACCACCGTAGATGAGCGCCTTCATTTTCAGCATGAATACCGTCTATGATAATTGAACCTTCGACCTGACCATCTTGAGTTGCAAGCCAAATTCCATCACAGTTCGGATCGAATCGCCGCAAAAACACCGAAAGTTCGGTGGCGACCTTTGCCTCAAAATATAGCCCAAACCCCCAATGTTGGTGGTAATAAGTCCCATGAAGTTCGGAAATCCGACCGATTACGCCGGGAATATATCCGGTTTTTATGAGAATTTCGGGAACAGCATTCATGGGCATCCGTGCCTCCGTGGCTATTCTTTAGCCGAGCAGACAGAACGAATTGGGAAAGAGAGTAAATATGATGGGATTTAATCCGCGGCCAACCGACTGACCACAAGCCCGGCTTCCCGCATCATTCGGTCAAACAGGTCCTTCACGTTAGGAATATCATGAACCATGCCGATCCCCTGGCCGCAGGAAATAATCCCCAGATTAATATCCCCTTCACGGTACATGCGTTTGGCTTTTTCTCCCGTAGTCACATTCAGGATTTCCGGCAATGACGCCTGGTCCACCTCCAGTTCCACGCAGCGGCGAGCCGCGGCGTTTTTCCATACCCGGTGGGTGGCGCCGATGGAGCGCATGACCAGCATGGTATCCAGTTCACCGGCATTGATCAACGCCTGTTTCAGGTTGTCGTGAATGGGGGCCTCCGTTGTGGCCAGAAGCCGGGTTCCCAGAATCACTCCCTCCGCGCCCAGGGCCAGCAACGCCGTCAATCCCCTGCCATCTGAAACACCGCCCCCACCGATGACCGGAACGTGCAGACTTTCCACGGCACGAGGAACCAACACAAAGGTTCCCACGTCCAATTTCCCCGTTGCGCCGCCGTTTTCATACCCCACCATCGTTACCGCATCGGCGCCCATGTCCTGCACCTTCAGGGCATAGCGAACCCCCACGCATTTGTGAATCCATGTAAGACCCGCCGCTTTAAAGCGGGCGCAAAGCGCCTCCGGCGCCGAATGCCCCGATGTTTCCACAATTTTAACGCCTTTTTCCAGCAGCACATCCAGATAGTCGTTGTTGTCGATGGGACGCATCATGGGAAACAGGTTGAGGTTCACGGCAAAGGGCTGGTCCGTCAGTGCAAAGAGCCGGTCCAGGGCCCCTGCGAACGCCTCCCGGTTCTGATAGATAGCAGACGCCAGCACCCCCAGACCGCCGGCATTGGAGATGGCAGCGGTGAACTCAGCAGTGGAAAGATGCATCATGGTTCCACCCACGAGGGGATACCGGATGCCGAGCATTTCGGTGATTTTTGTTTTAAACATGGGTCTTTTTCCTTATGCCCCCCTCATGACCGCAAGAGGCACCAGCGATTTTCCCCGCTTTTGGGCCAACTCCATGAGGGTAAGCTGGGCCTTGGCGGGCGGTTCACGGCGATCTGCCTTAGATTTGGGGACAAGCGTCATCGCTTCAACCTCGCAGGTGGTCACACATAACCCACAGCCGATGCACCGATCCAGGTTCACCTGTGCCGTCCCCCCGTCCCCCATGGCAATGGCATCCATCTGACAACGATCCAGACAGATTTCACACCCCACACACAGGTCCTCATCCACCCGGGCAAAATGGTTGGCCACCACCATTTCCGCGGGCCGGGGGTGCTTTTTCAAAGCCCGAAGCATACCGCAGCAGTCGCCGCAGCAGTTGCATAATCCCCCCGGGTTGACGGCATTAAAGGGTTGGGGCACCAGCCCTGCCGCCTCACACTGATCCAGAATTTCCAGGGCCTCCGCATGGGTCACCCACCGGCCCATGCCGCGATCCACATAGTAGGCCCCATGAGACCCGGCCAGAAAACAGACCTCCACCGGTTTGTCGCAGGCCTGGCCCAAAAGCCCCTGCTGCGTCCGGCAAATGCAGTTGGCCACCGCGAGACGGTCTTTGGATTTGATAATCTCCCGAGCATCCTCGTAAGGGGCCACATTCCATGAAACGCCGATGGACTTGTTCACGGGAATGGTCCGCATGGGTACGGTCTGCCGCGAACCCTGTTCGGAAAAAGCCTCCTCAAAGTACACCTCGAAAAGCCGGGCCAGATGGACATCCATGGTCTTCAACTGAAATTCGTAGATGCCCACCACAAAAGGCGCGGCCCCATATTTGGGTTCACTGCCTTTTCGCACCCGAAACAACAGCCCTTTTTCAGCCATACCGTCAAGCAGTAACGCCACCGGTGCAACATCCTGTTTCAAGCGACCGGCCACACTTTCAGGCGTTTCCAGCATCAGGCTCATTTTCAGGTACAATTCAGCTTCGTCTTCGGTGAAAAGCGTTTTTAGAATTTCAATTTCCACACCGGATTCAGTGGCGGGAAACCCCACGGAATACTGATCCAACTGTTCCTGCAAACGACGAAAAACATCTTCCGACATGGAGCACTCCTAATTATCGCATGTTAAAATCCGCAATCCGAAATCCGCAATCGTATCAGGTGCCGATTTCCCAGGATGAAAGATAACGTTCCTGCTCTTCGGTCAGGGTGTCGATGTCCACACCCAGGGACTTGAGTTTCAACCGGGCGATTTCCTGGTCAATGATGTGGGGAACGGGATAGACCTGTTTTGTCAAAGCGGCATGTTCTTTGGCCATGTACTCAGCGCTGAGGGCCTGGTTGGCAAAACTCATGTCCATGACGCTGGAGGGATGTCCCTCAGCCGCCGCCAGGTTCACAAGTCTCCCCTCGCCCAAGACGTAAATTTTTCGCCCGTTCTTAAGGGAAAATTCTTCTACAAAATCCCTCATTTCCCGCCTGGCCACAGACACTTCCGCCAAACCCTTAAGATCCAGCTCCACATCAAAATGACCGGAGTTCGCCACAATGGCCCCTTCTTTCATATCCAGGAAATGTTTCACCCGGATCACATTGATATCCCCCGTGAGGGTGCAGAAAAAATCACCCAGGGGCGCCGCCTTGGCGATGGGCATCACCTGAAAGCCATCCATGACCGCTTCCAGTGCCCGAAGCGGGTTCACCTCGCAGATGATCACATGGGCGCCATGCCCCTTGGCCCGGGTGGCCACGCCCCTGCCGCACCAGCCGTAACCGCTCACCACAAAGATACTGCCCGCCACCAACCGGTTCGTGGCCCGAATCATGCCGTCCAGCGTACTTTGCCCCGTACCGTACCGGTTATCGAACAAATGCTTGGTATCAGCGTCGTTCACCGAGACCACGGGAAATTGCAGCACCCCGTCTTTTTCCATGCTGCGAAGCCGTATGACGCCGGTGGTGGTTTCTTCGGTGCCGCCGATCACATTGGTCAGGAAGCGGGTCCGGTCTTCCTCGGACAACCCTCGGCCCCAGGCGCTGACGGACGATTCCAGGTCATCCCATTTCCCCAGGGCAATGAAGTGCAGAGAACTCACCAAGTCCGCGCCGTCATCCATGGTAATGTGGGGTTCATGTTTTAAAGCCGACAGGATATGGCTGTAATAGGTAGCATGGTCCTCGCCTTTAATGGCAAAGACGGGAATTTCATCATCGGCCACCAGGGAAGCAGCCACGTCGTCCTGGGTGGAAAGGGGATTGGAGGCACAGAGTACCACTTCCGCGCCGCCGGCCTTAAGGGTCTTCACCAGAGAGGCCGTCTCTGTGGTCACATGAAGGCAGGCGGAAAGCCTGAGCCCTTGAAGGGGTTTTTCAGCGGTAAAACGTTCCTTAATGATTCGAAGAACTTTCATGTTCTTCTCGGCCCATTCAATTCTCAAACGTCCTTTTTCCGCCAGTTGAATATCTTTGATATCATAATCCATTAAACAATCCTCTTATGGTTTTTTTATGCATTAACATCGCGTTGTCCTATTTAACGGCACTTTTAAGGGTATCCACCATATCGGTTTTTTCCCAGGAAAATTCGGGCAGCTCACGCCCGAAATGGCCGTAATTGGACGTCTTGCGGTAAATGGGCCGAAGCAGATCCAGACGTTCAATAATAGCCGCCGGCCTGAAATCAAATACCTTTTTGACAATCTGTGTAAGTTCCGGACTAGACAGCACTCCGGTGCTATAAGCGCCCACCATCACGGACACCGGATCAGCACGACCGATGGTATAGGCCACCTGGATTTCACACTTTTCAGCCAGCCCCGCCGCCACGATGTTTTTGGCCACATAGCGGCACATATAAGAGGCGCTTCGATCCACCTTTGACGGATCTTTTCCGGAAAAGGCGCCGCCGCCGTGGTAGCCGAACCCGCCGTAGGTATCCATGATGATTTTGCGACCGGTCAGACCGCAGTCCCCCTGGGGCCCCCCCACCACAAAACGGCCGGTGGTGTTGATAAAATACTGGGTGGATTCATCCAGCATATGCTCCGGAATCACTTTCCTGACGACCTTTTCGATAATCGCTTCCCTGAGGGTGTCGTAATCCACGTCCGGGCTATGCTGGGCCGCGATGACCACCGTGTGAATTCTGATGGGCTTTCCATCCTCATACTCGACGGTCACCTGGCTCTTCCCGTCGGGCCTGAGCCATGGCAATTGGCCGGATTTTCTCACATGGGCCAAACGCTTGGTGAGACCGTGGGCCAGATAAATAGGCATGGGCATCAGAACATCGGTATCCTTGCAGGCATACCCGAACATGAGCCCCTGATCCCCGGCCCCCTGCTCCTTAAAGAGGCCCGTTCCGTCAACCCCCATGGCAATATCCGGAGATTGCTTGTCAATGGTGGACAGCACAGCGCAGGTTTCCCAGTCAAACCCCATGGAGGAATTTTTGTATCCGATATCCCTGATGGTTTCCCTGACAATTTCCGGCATATGCACATAGGCGGTGGTGGTAATTTCTCCGGAAATCATGGCCATTCCGGTGGTCACCAAAGTCTCGCAGGCCACCCGGGATTTGGGGTCCTGTTTGAAAATCTCGTCCAAAACATGATCAGATATCTGGTCAGCCACCTTGTCCGGGTGCCCTTCGGTCACGGACTCCGAAGTAAACAAAAAGTTTGCGCTCTTCATAAAAGTTCTCCTTTACGTAAAATGGGCGCGTCATGGCCCGTTAACGCTATATTTTTTTCAACCGGCCGTTATCAATCAACCGGGTTTTTCCCACCCGCACCGCCAGCGCCAGCAATGTGCCTTCTGAAAGGGTATCCACATCCTCCAGGGTCACGGGGTCGCACAGGGAGACATAATCGATTTCGGTAAACAAATGCCCCAGGATAAGGGATCGAACCGCCGCCTTCACGGCTTCAGCGCCCCTTTCTCCTTCGCTAAAAAGTTTTCCGGCCAGATCCAGGGATTTTTTAAGGGAAAGGGCCGATTTTCGTTCTTCCGGGTTCAGATAGCTGTTCCGGGAACTCATGGCCAATCCATCCGGTTCCCGTACCGTGGGAACGCCCATGATCTGAACATCCATATTGAGGTCCATGACCATCCGGCTGATAACGGCCAACTGCTGGTAATCCTTCTGTCCAAAAACCGCCACATGGGGCTTCACGATATGAAAGAGCTTGGCCACAACGGTGGTAACGCCGTCAAAATGTCCGGCCCGGGAGAGACCGCATAAATGACGCGGCAGGTCCTTCACCACCACGCTGGTTTGTGCGCCCCGGGGATACATTGCCCCGGCGGACGGCATAAACATGATGTCGACCCCAACACTCTCGGCTTTTTTGAGATCGCCCTCGGTATCCCTGGGATAAGCCTCAAAATCTTCATTGGGACCAAACTGCGTGGGATTGACAAAAAGGCTCACAATCAGCCGGTCGCAATGGTCTTTTCCCGCTCGCATCAAGGCGAGATGACCCTCGTGAAGAAAGCCCATGGTGGGCGCCAGCGCCAGGCTCTCTCCCGCCAACCGCATGGCATCGGAGGCCTGTTGCATGTGTTCAACGGTTTCAATGACTTTCATGGAGAAATCCTTCCAGCGAACCCATTTTCATGTAGGTTGTTTTTTGCGTAACATAAATTAATATCATTTGGTCATTTCCTTGTCAATGGAGAGGGCGGACGATAACCTCAGAAAATCGGCCATTTCAAGAACTTCCCCCCGTTTCCCCGGATCTATGCCGCTTGCCGCCATGGCCGTTATCAAAGATTCACGGGTTTGATCCGGCAACGCCCCCTTCAATGAATTGATGAGGGTCTTTCTTCGGTGAGCAAAGGCCCCCTTGACCACTTTCCTGAAAAATGCCTCATGAACCGCCCGCTCGGGATAGGGTTTTTCAAAATCGAGGGAAACCACCATGGAATCCACCTTGGGCACGGGAAAAAAAGACCCCTTAAAGACCTTAAGCAATCGCACGACCCGGGCATGGTATTGCACCAGGAGGGTCAGTGCCCCGTAGGCTTTCGTTCCCGGAACAGCGGCCAAACGCTCCGCCACTTCCAGTTGAAACATGAGAATCGTCCGCCCCATCCATTGGTGGCGCCGGCACATCCTCTCCAGAACAGGAGATGAAATATTGTAGGGCAGATTGCCGATGGCTCGGATTTTTCCGGGAAAATGACTTCTGAGAGCACCCCAATCCACTTTAAGAATGTCCTCATGCAGCAATGTCACATTGCTGACGCCGGCCTCAAAAAGTCTGTGTTTGAGCCAGTCCACCATATCGACATCTTTTTCAACGGCCACCACATGTCTCACCCGTCCTGCCAGAGGCAGGGTCAAGGCGCCCTTTCCCGGTCCGATTTCCAAAACCGTATCTTCAGCGGCAAATCCCGAAAGGGACACGATTTTGTCGCTGAGGGCCGGATCCACCAGAAAATTCTGGCCCAGCCGCTTTTTGGGTCGAAGGGACACACCTGCTTTCAGTGATCCGACAAATGCCAATGCCCCCGCCCCTTTCGCGATTCGCGCCAGTTCCGTATCCGTTTAAAAATATAGAGGAAAATAAAATAAGAGGGAATTGCCACACACGTCCCCATGATCAAACCGCCCACTAAAAAACAGGCGCCCATGAGCCCGCCGGCAGCCAGAATTTTTTCCACAATGACCATTGATTCCTCACCCGAGCGAACCATGGTCATAATGGTTCCAAACATGGCGTTGTGGCCTTCCATGCCAAGGCTCCAGGCCCCCAGCTTATAACTGAAGTAGTAAAGAAAATACCAGTTCAGCGGATTACTAACCCAGGTTCCCAGAGCCGCCGTAATTTTACTTCCCTTGAAAGCGAGTGCCAACGCAACGGAAAGGGCCATTTGAAAAGGCATCACGGGCATCATACCCGTAAAAATCCCAAACGTCATGCCGAGCGCCAACTCGTGGGGATCGCCCCTCAATCGAATGAATCGGAGATAATAATATCGAACCAGCCTGCGTACTTTCAAGATTTCTCAGACATGGAAATTTACCGAAGTGATTTCGTCTCCATGTTTCCGCCGAATAGAGATTTAGAAAAATATTGTTTTACGGACACCATCCATCACTCGGACATGAGGTCCTGAATCGGATACTTGGCCCGTGCGTCCACCGCCATATGGGCGATTTTGTTTTTCAAAAGCCTGTGGTAGCCCGCCAAAGCGATCATGGCCCCATTGTCCGTGCAATAGGCGGGGCGCGGAAAATAAACCCGCATGCCGTCCAGGCCCGCAGCTTCCACCAAGCGGCTTCTCAAGCGATTGTTGCACGCCACACCGCCTGCCAACACCACCGAAGCCGCCCCCATCCGTTTTCCGGCAACCATGGCTTTGTCCACGAGGACATCCACGACGGCCTCCTGAAAAGACGCAACGATATCGAACAGACTGATCTCGGCGCTTAAAGAGGGGTCCTCGCGCCATTTTTTCAGGAACAGGGAAACCGCAGTCTTAAGCCCGCTGAAACTGAAGTCTAAAGACGATTTGGACATATAGGCCCGTGGAAACGCCACCGCGTCATGCCGTCCTTTTACAGCTGCTTTTTCAATGGCAACGCCTCCCGGGTATCCCATTCCGGAAATCTTGGCGATTTTGTCAAATGCCTCGCCGGCCGCATCATCAAGGGTTTGCCCCAGAAGGGCATAGCGACCGAAATCTTCCACATGATAGAGGCTTGTGTGCCCACCGGAGACGGTCAGGGCCACAAAGGGAAAGGCCGGATGTTCCCCTTCCAGAAAAATGGAAAGGATATGGCCTTCCAGGTGGTTCACCGCCATTAACGGTTTATCCAGAACATAGGCCAGCCCTTTGGCATAATAGAGTCCCACCAGAAGGGCCCCCACCAATCCGGGGCCCACGGTGACGGCAATGCCGTCCAACTCCGCCATTTTAAGCCCCGCATGCTTCAGGGCCTCTTCCACTACAGGCACGATATTTCGCACATGCTCCCTGGAAGCCAGCTCGGGAACGACACCGCCGTGGGGATGGTGTACGGCCACCTGGGAGTGAATCACATTGGCCGGGATCTCTGTTCCATCCACCACAATTCCGGCCGAGGTATCGTCGCAGGAGGTATCTATTCCCAGGATAATCATCCTATCCTCAATTCCCCTATAATGTCAGATAAGGGCTTATTTTTTGATAAAGGGAAGGGCCGATCCCCCGGATGGACATCAGATCCTTCAACGCTGAAAACCCACCGGCCTGCTCACGGGCGCGAACAATAGCCGCGGCCGTTTTGGGTCCGATGCCAGGCACGGCGGTTAACCCCACGGCCGTGCTTCCATTAACGGAAATGGGCATCCCCAGGGTCAACCGGTAAAAAGGCGACAATTCACCGGACCGAATATCCACCTTTTCCGCGGGACGCGCTACAAGCACTCGGCTGCCCGGGTTTAAAGGCTGTCCCAAAGAATGAATGAGCAACAGCAAAAAAAGCAGGCAAAACGCGCCGGCGCCGCTATTGGAATTCCTCTTTTTCATGATCCAGGCCAAAAACGTCGTGAAGAACACGTACCGCCAGTTCGGTATATGTTTCCTCTATGATGCAGGAGATTTTAATTTCGGATGTACTGATCATCATGATATTGATGTTTTTATTGGCCAGGGCCGCGAACATTTTTTTGGCAATGCCCGCATGAACCCGCATGCCGACGCCGATGATGGACACTTTTGCAATATCCTCGTCCCCCAGGACCGTTTCAGCGCCCACATCCTCCCCCACGTCGCTAACGAGCTTCATGGTTTTATAAAAGTCCGCCTTGGGCACCGTAAACGTCAGGTCGGTAAATCCATCCTGACTGGTATTCTGCACAATCATGTCCACCACAATGCCGGCTCTAAAGACCGGATCGAATATCCTGGACGCCACACCCGGTTGATCCGGAATTTTTCGAATGGTGATCCTGGCCTCATTTTTATTATAAGCCACACCCGATACCGCGACTTTTTCCATGTCTTTTGTTTCAGCAACCACCATCGTACCCCTTTCATTGGTAAAAGTGGACCTTACGTGAATCGGCACATTGAATTTCTTGGCAAACTCCACCGAGCGGATTTCAAGGACTTTGGCGCCCATGCTGGCCATCTCCAGCATTTCATCGTATGAAATGAAATCCATCTTCCTGGCTTTGCGACACACATTGGGATCCGTGGTATAAACCCCATCCACATCCGTCAAGATCTCGCAAACATCAGCATCCAACGCCGCCGCAAGGGCCACCGCCGTGGTGTCGGACCCGCCGCGACCCAGGGTGGTGATGTCGCCGCAGGCGTTAAGACCCTGAAACCCGGCCACCGTAACAATCCGACCGGCATCCAGATTTTGAACAATCCGATCGATTTCAATATCCTGAATCCTGGCCCTGCCGTATAGATCGTCCGTATGGATGGCGGCCTGAAACCCCAGCAGGGACAGGGCGTCATACCCAAAGGATTTCACCGCCATGGCAAACAGGGCCACGCTGACCTGCTCCCCCGTGGACATCAGCACATCCAGTTCCCGTGAATCCGGGTCGGGATTGATCTCTTTTGCCATATTGATCAGTCCATCGGTTTGACCGGCCATGGCGGACAACACCACGACCATCTGGTTGCCATGCTTATGGGCCTCAATAACGCGCTCAGCCACCGCCTTTATCTTTTCAATGCTGCCCACCGAAGTACCGCCATACTTTTGTACAATGCGTGCCATACCCTTTCCTCATTCAAACGCCTGATTTTTCAAGCCCTGCCAATATTTCAATCACCCGAAAATGATTTCCCGTCATCCGCAATTCCCGCGATTGCTCACCCAGAATTGAAAATGCCACATTCAACCGACAATCCGGCAGAATATCCGGCCATTTATCGCCCCATTCCATCACCACGACGCCGCCGCCGTCAAAACATTCATCGAGACCCGTCGCCAGGAAATCCTCATCCGTTTCCAAACGGTAAACATCCATATGGAAAAGCGTGGTTTCCCCCTGGTATTCATTCATCAGCGCAAAAGAGGGACTGGTCACCACCGTACGGGGGGAAACCCCCACACCCAGCGCAATGCCTTTGGTGAACCACGTCTTCCCGCAACCCAGTTCTCCCGCCAGAGCAACCAGATCTCCCTTTTGAAGAAGCCTCCCCAGTTTTTGGCCCAGCGCCACGGTTTCTTCAGGGGAGCGAGTCCGATAACACACGTTTTTTGTTTTCAAGAGACAAAAGACCTTATCACATCGGCCTTGCCGACAATGCCTACCATGCGGTTGCCATCCATCACGGGAATCGTATAAATCTTTTTCCGGGTCATGATGGTGGCAATTTCATCGACGGGCGTTTTGGCATCCACGGTAATCACCTTCCGGGTAAACAGCTCTTCAACGGTGGTAGCGTTGATCAGTTGAATTTCCTTTTCCAGTTTTTTCGAACTTTCAAGATAAAACACGGCATCGAAAAGCGCAACCACAGTGGGAATATGCAGTTTCTTGTCCTTCCGAATCAGATCGCTTTCACAAATAATGCCGATCAGCAATCCTTCCTCATCCACCACGGGAACCCCGTTGATATGGTTTTTGGCGAGAATCCCGGCAAGCGCCGTAAGGGAAGTCTCCTTCTTAACGGTAATCACCGCCGCAGTCATAATATCGCTTGCATTTAACATGACGGCATGCCCCCGCGGTTTCCAAAGAATTTCACCAGTTCAATCATTTTCCGAACCGCCTGTTCAAACCCCACCATCACCGCCATGGCAACGATGCTGTGCCCGATGCTGTACTCCTCCACCAGCGGCAGCGCTTCGAACCTTTTAACATTCATATAGTCAAGCCCGTGACCGGCACTAATGCTCAGATCCAGCGCCGAAGCGGATTGTGCCGCAAGGACCAGCCGCGCAAAGCGCCTCTTGGCCTCATCTTCAGATCTTGCCTCGGAATAATGACCCGTATGGAGTTCAACAATATCGCCCCGACACAAATGTGCGGCCTTCACCTGTTCCGGATCGGGGTCTATAAAAAAACTGACCTTGATCCCCGCCTCATGGAATTGCTCAACAACATGGCGGTAATGGTCCGATCGCGCCACAACATCCAGGCCGCCTTCCGTTGTCAGTTCCTCTCTTTTTTCCGGCACCAGAGTGACCATATGGGGTTTGACATCCAGTGCGATTTTCACCATTTCATCAACGGGGGCCATTTCCATGTTGAGCCTGGTCTTGACGGTCTCCCGCAACAATCGGAGATCTCTGTCGTTGATGTGACGCCTGTCCTCCCTGAGGTGACAGATAATGCCATCGGCGCCCGCCAGCTCGGCAAGACCTGCTGCCAGGACCGGGTCGGGAGCATCAACGCCTCTGGCCTGACGAACCGTTGCCACATGATCCACATTTACGGTCAACTTTGCCATTCATTCAACCTCCAAAGGAGTTAAAAGTTAAAAGTGAAGAGTTGAAAAACAAACCCTCGGATGACTCTTCACTCGTCACTTTACATCCAGAAAAAATTCATCAAACGCTCTTCCTCTTTTGACATCAACATGGAATCCACTGAAGATCTCTCATGATCATACCCCAGTAGATGTAAAATACCATGAATCAAGAGTCGATCGATGGTCCTTTCCAGGGGTTCGCCGAGTTCCTCCGCATCCCGCAACGCCGTGTCCACGGAAATGGCCACATCCCCCAGCATGCCTGTTTCAGGAAAGCGATTGCCGACATCCCTCGTGGGGTCCTGCATGGGAAAGGACAACACATCAGTAGGGCCTTCCTTGTCCCGATATTGACGGTTCAATTCCGCCATGTATTCATCGCCCGTAAATAGAATGCTCAACTCTTTTTCAAGACAGTCCAAGTCTTCTAAGACTCTCTTCACTTTCACTTTTATTTTCTGCTCGTCCAACCCGGGGGCCGGACGCTCCGTTTTGATCTGTATCTCCATTTTCTCCCTTCCTGTTCATCCCGTTTTTACCGCTTCCCACACCGTCTCGATTCCGCACGGATGCAATCTTCGCCACAGGGTCCGGATATTCAATCCGATGATGAAAAATGCCGCTCAACGTCTGGTTAAAGCTTTTAGCAATGGCATGCAGGTCTTTCAGGGTCAACTCACACTCATCCAGCTGCCCGTCTGAAAAAATCTTGTTCATAATTTTCTGCACCATTCCCTGTATTCGCGCCGGCGTCGGGTCTACCAGCGTCTTGGAAGCCGCCTCGATAACATCCGCCAGCATCACGAGGCCCGCTTCCTTGGTCTGAGGCTTAGGCCCCGGATAACGAAAATCTTCCTCTTTGACCTGAATTGATTTATCCCCTTTTTTCTCGGCCCGTTCCTTGGCCTTCCCATAGAAAAACATAATCAGGGACGTCCCATGATGCTGCTTGATAATCGCGATGATCTCCCGTCCCAGCTTGGCCTGTTTAGCCAGTTCCACCCCGTCCTTCACATGGGCGATCAGGATGAGGCTACTCATGGAGGGCGCCAGTTTTTCATGCCGGTTGGCCCTTCCCCCTTGATTCTCGATGAAATAAAGCGGCTTTTTGATCTTGCCGATATCATGATAATAGGCGGCCACCTTGGCCAGCAACGGATTTGCACCGATAGCCCGGGCAGACGCCTCCACCATATTGCTGACGATAACACTGTGGTGATAAGTTCCCGGCGCCTGAACCATCAACTCCCGCAGAAGCGGCTGGTCGAGATTGGCCAATTCCATGAGCTTGATATCCGTGGTATAGCCGAAGGTCATTTCAATGAGCGGCATCAGTCCCGTGGCGATTACGCCCACCAACACGCCGCCGATAAATGCCGAACAACAGGCGATAAGGGTCTCCACGTTAAAAAAGGGCCCATACAATCCTTCCATGGCAAGGGCAAGGATCATATTGCACAAGCCGACCTTAAGACCGGCCTCAATGAAAACGCCCCTTGCCCTGTACCGACGCACCCAGGTCGCCGCCAAAAAAGAACTGACGAAAAAATAGACAAAAAACTCCACGCGACCGTCCACAACCATACAGGCCAGAACAGACGCAATAAGAGAAAAACCGGCGGCCGTTACCATGCCATGAAAGATGCAAATGAGCATGGCGCCGCCGGCGACCGGAACGGCATACAGCAGGGCTCTTGGAGAGAAAAAATGGAACCCCCTGGCGGTTTCAAAAGCTACGAAATTAAACGCAATCACCACAAAGAATATGACCAGCAGCATCACGGCGTTCAGCGCCAGATCTCTGATCTCGGAACCGGTCGCCCGGCTCTTTCCCAAGCCCATATGATACATGGAAATCAGCAGAAAGGTCATGAGAACCACCATAGCGGGAACCCTTCCCAGCATCTTTTTTTGTTTTAAACTCTTATACTGAGCGCTTAATTTGAGGAGTTGTTCCGGTGTAACCCGCTCTCCTTCCCGAATAAAGATTTCTCCTTTTTTGACCTTGAAGAAAAAGGGTTTAACGGACCTTCCGGCGGTTTCCTTCAATAGCGCGGTTTCGCGCTTGTTAAATGTAAGATTGGGCTTAATAAGCGATACGGCCAGTTCTAAAGAGGCTTCCGCCAATTTTTCAGGCCATATGTTCAGCGCAAGCGACTTCCCCTGGTTTCGAACAAACCCTTGCGCGGTTTTAAGGTCATAAAAACGCTCAAGATCGGAAATAGTCTCCTCCTTTCCGTCCTGAATATTTTGAAGGATGATCCCCTTGCCGCGGTAGGTCATCAGCATCACCTGATTGCCCACCACACCCTTTCTAAAAACATCGCCGACCAGTTTGACAACAGCCGATTCCGCCTTCGGAGAAAAATCGTTCATGACCAGGATATGGACCAAGGCATCGTTTTCGGGGATGTCCAGGATTTCAAAAAATCGCTTTCGAAAGGCATTTGTGATCGAAAGATGTTCGTTTTGAGCATTTTCAGGGGACGTCGACATCCATGCCGATTTCAGAGAATCGGCCGAATACTTCCGACCGATCGCAAAGGCCTCTCGTATTCGGGGAACCACATCGCTTGCAGTGGGATCAAAATCATAAACGGGCATAACCGCCCGGACCGCCTCCTGTCTGTTTTTTTCCGTGAGTTCGCTGTTTTCAACCAGGAATTCCCTGGAGGCCTTGATATCGCGGTCGGCCACATCGCCCAGATTGTATGTTTTGGGAGGCGTCAAAATGCTGGGAAAAAGCAAAACGGAAATGATCAGGCTGAGGCCCATCAGAATACACCATTTCCGGGTATCATCCCGAAGCCAGAACGCACGTACCGACCGAGCTGTTTTAACTCTGGAAGACACATCCTTTTCCCTTCGGCCGGATATTTTTTTTGGGTGAAATATCTTCAATTTAGAGCCATATGAGGTATGCCTTGACATAACAGCGCAGTGCCGCCTCAAGCCTTTTTCCGGTTTTCCAGTTCTTCGTAAGCATCGATAATCTTCTGAACCAACGGGTGTCTGATCACGTCTTCCCTGGAAAACAAAACAATCTGAATGCCTTCAATTCCCGTCAAGGTCTGCTGCGCTTCAATCAAACCCGATATCTGCCCTTTGGGCAAATCCGTTTGAGTGATATCACCGGTAATCACCGCCTTGGAACTAAAACCCAGGCGAGTCAGAAACATTTTCATCTGCTCAGGCGTGGCATTTTGCGCCTCATCCAGGATCACAAAGGAATCGTTCAACGTCCGGCCCCTCATAAACGCCAGGGGCGCCACCTCGATCACCCCCTTCTCCAACAGGTCGGATGCGTTTTCAAAGGGCATCATATCGTGAAGCGCATCGTACAAAGGCCGAAGATAGGGGTTTATTTTTTCATACAGATCTCCCGGCAGAAAGCCCAGGCGCTCCCCCGCCTCCACCGCCGGTCGAGCCAGAATAATCCGGCTGCACTCTTTTTTGATCAATGAGGCCACGGCCATGGCCATGGCAAGGTAGGTCTTTCCCGTTCCCGCCGGCCCGATTCCAAACACGATATCATATTTTTTAATGCTGTCGATGTATTTTTTCTGGTTGATGGTTTTGGGGGTAATAATTTTCTTCTGGGAGGTAATGTAAACCTCATCTTTGAATATCTTCTTCAAATCCACGGAACGGTCACCGCTCAAAATCCTTACAGCATGATCCACGTCATTGATATATAAGGGATACTGAGACTCCAACAAGTGATAAAGCTGAGACAAAACCCTTTCAGCCAGTTCCACTTCCCAATCCCCGCCCTGAAGCAACAACACATTCCCCCTCAAATTCAGGGAAACGCCGATCTTCTTTTCAATCAGGTGCAAATGAGCATTTTGCTCTCCACAGAGAGCCCGCATCAATTCATTATCCGGAAAACTGATCTTTTTGCTGATCAAGGAACTCTTTTTCTTGGAAGATGATTTCGTCAATGTAAACCTCGGTCAAATCTATCGCTCAATAAGCAAAATGCAAGGACCTATAGCATAAGATTCCGTTTTCATGCAACAAAAACAGAAGCAGTTGTCAGGGGGCAGGATAAAGCTGATTTTTTTGCACCCTGCACCCTGCAGTAACAACTATTGGAACATAAAACGCCTCATACTGATGTTCATCAAAAGACCCATGGCCGCCATGGTTGAAATCAGGGATGAACCGCCGTAGCTGAAAAGCAGCAGCGGAATACCCACTACCGGCAAAAGGCCCGTGACCATCCCCACATTAATGACGACCTGCCAGAACACAATGGCAACAATGCCCACGGCAAGAATTGCCCCAAACCTGTCCTTGGAACCTTTGGCAATATTCAATCCCCACAAAATCAGAAAAAGGTACAGCAGCAACAGCGCCGTGACGCCTGCCAGCCCCCACTCTTCGGCCAGGACGGAAAAAGCGAAGTCGGTATGTTGTTCAGGCAGAAAATGCAGCCGTGTTTGTGTTCCCCGCAAATATCCTTTGCCCCAGAATTGACCGGAACCAATGGCAATTTTGGATTGATTGATATGATATCCGGCGCCCAGGGGGTCAATATCAGGCCTCAGAAAGGTAAAGATGCGTTTCTGCTGGTAATCCTTCAAACCAAACCAGATCACCGGCGCAACCAGAAAACAACCGCCCATAAAGATCAATAACGATTTCCAGTTGACCTTGACAATCAAAATCATCGACAGGGATATGGCCCCCAAAAACAGGGACGTACCCAAATCAGGTTCTTTTAAAATAAGACCGCACGGTATCAGGATAAGGATAAAAGGCTGCCACAGGTCTCTTAATCGGTATTCTTCGATCTCGCCTCTATCATTAAAAAATTTTGCCAGAACCAGCACCATTGAAATCTTTGCCAGTTCCGAAGGTTGAAAAATAACGGGGCCCAAACTCAACCAGCGCTGGGACCCGGATATCACCTTGCCCGCCACCAGGACCATGATTAAAAGCGTCACCGTAAAAAAATAAAACGGGTAAGCCAGCCGCTCCAGGGAATAATAATTGAAAGTGATCATCATCAAAAAAACGCTGAACCCGATTAAAAACCAATAAACCTGTTTTAAAAAGATCCGCGCCCCCCCCACATCCCGAATGGCATAGGTAGCACTGTAGAGATTGAGGATACTGGTTCCCGCCAACATGAGAAGCAGCAACAGCAAAACCCAATCAAAATTCTGGATCAGTCTTCGATCAAGCATGATTCACCGGGTTCCCGCGCCGGCGCGTGGGAACGAGAGGATAAGCATAATTTTATTAATCGACCGGGACCCTGAGATACGCATCAATAAGCGTCCTGGCAATGGGGGCAGCGGCACTGCCGCCGTGCCCGCCATGCTCAATGAGAACGGCCACGGTAATCCTTGGGGCTTCTGCCGGCGCAACCGCAACGAACCAGGCATGATCCCGGTACTTCCAGGGAATTTCTCCCCCCACTTTGGCGTCTTTCTCCTTCTTGAGATTCACCACCTGGGCCGTACCGGTCTTCCCGGCGACCATAATATCCGCCAAACGGGCTTGAGATCCGGTGCCCCTGGGATCGTTGACCGCGCCTGTAAGGGCGTTCTTCACAAACTCCAGATATTCCGGTTTAATCGCTACATTTCTGATCAATTGGGGCGTAAACTCAAAGATGCTTTCACCGCCCGTTTTCCGAACCCACTTGGTCGCCTGGGGCCTGTAAACGTGGCCGCCGTTAAAAACCGCCGAAACAAACGTGGCCACCTGCAATGGCGTGACCAGTACAAAACTCTGACCAATGGAAGTGGATACGGTTTCCCCTCCCTGCCATGGCGTCCCCCACCGTTTGCGTTTCCATTCGGCAGTAGGAATAAGTCCGCTTTCTTCATGTCCCAGATTAAAACCGGTTTTTTGTCCCAACCCCAGTTGATGGGCATAATCCGCAATCCTGTCCACCCCGAGCCTCATTCCCAAATGATAAAAATAGACATCGCAGGATTCCACAAGCGCTCGATGCAGGTCTACTTTTCCATGCCCGGAACGCTTCCAGCATTGATATTTCCCTCGCCCCAGAGAATACCGACCATTGCAGTAAAGCGCTTCCTGGGGACTGATAACTCCCTCCTGAAGACCCGCCAGCGCCACAACAATCTTGAACACGCTTCCGGGAGGATACTGGCCGGTAAGCGCACGGTTATGCAGGGGATAATCCTTTGACGACACCATATTTTGCCACGTATCGTCATCAAAACCCGTAATAAACAGATTGGGATCATACGAAGGGCTGCTTGCCAAAGCCAAAATCTGCCCATTTCTGGGATCCATGGCCACAATAGCCCCGTGCTTTCCATCAAGGGCGTTCTCCGCCAGGGCCTGCAATTCCCGATTGATGGTCAAGCAGACATCCGCTCCGGAGACTGGGGACCTTCTAGAAATCACCTTAATTCTTCGGCCCGCCGCATCAACTTCCACCTGCTCTCCGCCACGCCCCCCATTCAGCGACGCCTGCCATTTTCCTTCTATCCCGGTCTTACCAATCAAATCCCCCGACCTATTATCGGGGAATTTGCCGCTTCTCAACTGCCTCTCGCTGATCTCCCCCAGATACCCTACCACATGCGCGGCCAAGGCGCCGTAAAAATAGTGTCTTTGAGGTCGTACCTTGATGATAACCCCCGGCAGATCAAACCGGCGCGTCTCAATCATGGCCAGCTCCCGGCGGGAAAGATCCTTCTTCAAACAAACCGGCTTAAAGGGGTATCCACGAGCGGCCCGACCCAGTTTTTCCATCACCGGCCCCATCTCCAGATTCCCCAGGCAACTCAGCCGGTTCAGCAAAGCCTCACGGTCCTGAATCTCTTCCGGGATAACATAAAGGTCATAGGACGGTCGGTTATCCACCAGGATTTCACCACTGCCATCCCGAATCACCCCTCTGAAAGGCGCCATGCTCTGAAGACGTATCCGGTTCAGTTCGCTCTTGGCGCGATAGGCTGAGCCGTTTACGATTTGCAAAAACCACAGCCTGAGAATGAGGATGCCGAATATTACCAAAACAAACAACACGGCTATTTTCAACTGTTTTGCAAAGACATCCTGAGAAACAGGATCAAAATTTGATGTTTTCAAAGCTCTTTTTCACCCTTGCGTTTCTATCCGTTGTTTCAAAATGGTCGGCAAATGGTGGACTTATTTTTTATCGGAGACGTCATTTTCCTAAGGCTTTTCCGGAGAAGGGCCGCCAACAATTCTGGGAGGAATTCCTCGCAAATGGTTGAACAATTGAAAAAAAAGTGGTGCAACCAACCCGGTGCCGCATATGGAGACAAGGGAAACCAACAGAAGTGTTTTTGAATAAACGACATCTTGGGAAAAAATGCGAAGCAGAATTAACAGCATGGCATTTTTAATTAAAACCGACAGCGAAACAATAATGATCTGCCCCTTCGGGTTTAAAAGATTAAAGAACCGAGATCCCAAAAGAAACACAAAAAATACACTCAGATAGGAAGCGGTAAACAGGCCGTGCAGTCCTCCTGAAAAAACATCAATCAGAAACCCCTGACCCAGAACAAAAATACCCGCGGGAATCTGACCGAATGTTAAAAAAAGATAGCCGGTCAAAATCGTCAGAAAATCCAGGTCTAGTAAATCTAAACCCCAGGGATCGCCCCATATGCCCGTCAAGAGCGTTACGACGCCCCCGCCCAGCCATGCACATATGTAAAAGCCTATCGGCCTGGTTCCTGAAGCTTTGACGGCGCTTTCCTCAAATGTAACACTTTGTATTTATGGACTGTTTTTTGAACCGCAGAATGTCAGACAAGGAATGATGAATGTCGAATGAAAACTTCATAATCGGACATTCCTTGTTCGATATTCGATATTCGGTTTTAAAAATGCTCCCTCGCCCCGTCCGGTTCAAACGCGTCTATTTCGGGTTCTCCGCTATTCGCCCGCGGAATAACCAGGACCTCTTCCAGCTTGGAAAAATCCACGGCGGGCGTCACCGCTATCTCCTTGAAAAGGGCCCCATCCCCTTCTTTTACATTCAAAATCGTTCCCACGGGAAGGCCTTTTGGAAAAGCCCCCCCCAGTCCGGACGTGATCACCATATCCCCTTCCTTCACACTGCCGGACTTAACCATATAGTCCAAGCTGCAAATCTGGGCTGACTGCCCCCTGACCATTCCCCGATCGCGAGATCGTTGCACAAGGCAGTCGACGGCGCTGTTCTGATCAATCACCAGCAGCACTTTAGCATAGTTCGGAGAAACGGAAACGATTCGACCCACAACGCCGGAAGCATTGACCACGGGCATATCCGGTTCTATGCCGGCGTTCGTTCCCTTGTCGATCACAACAGACTGAAACCAGCCCGTGGGATCCAAAGCCACAACCTGGGCGGCAACCGCCGGCCGGCTGACGGCTTCCTTAAACCGCAGAAGATTGCGAAGGCGCTCATGGGTGGCAACCAGTTCCCTGTACAACCCATTTTCCCGTCTGAGGGAGTCCAATTCCAACTTCAAACGCCTGTTTTCCTGGTGAACATCGACCAGATAAAAATAATCCTCCCAAAGGTTTACCACCAGGTTCACGGTTTGCTTGAAAACATTCTGAAGGGGCGTTGCGCCTTCTACCACCAATTGTTCAGCGCTATTCCAGCTGCTCCTCGGATTGGAATTCGAGGACAGCAAAATCAGCGCAAAACAAATAAAGGCCAACCAGATCCATATTTTTGGGAAACGTCTTTCACGCTGCAATGACTACCCCCTCCATGACCCACACCCGTCAAAGGACGATTTCAGATATACGAATGTTTTATTTATCGATACGGAAGCCAAACACCATGACTCGGCATACGGCAATCGAAGGGCAAAGGGAATCATGAAAAAGATTTTATCGGATGGTAACCTCTCTCAGGATGTTAATATTGTCAAGCGCCCTTCCAGATCCCAGCACCACCGTAGACAACGGATCATCCGTAATGGTCACCGGCAGCTTCGTTTCTTCTCTCAGCAAAATATCCAGGTTTTTAAGCAATGCACCGCCTCCGGCCAACACAATCCCTGTATCCACAATATCTGCCGCAAGCTCCGGGGGCGTTTGTTCCAGCGCAATCCGAACGGTTTCCACGATGGTTTCAACTTGTTCTGAAATCGCCTGCCTGACCTCATCAGAGTCTATGGTGAGGATTTTGGGAATTCCCGTCACCAGATCGCGCCCCTTGACTTCGATGGTTTCAACCTGCTCCCCCGCATAAGCGTTTCCAATGCCCGTTTTGATGATTTCAGCGGTGGTAATGCCAATCAGTAAATTATATTTTCTCTTGATATGCTGCAATATGGCCTCATCCATCTTGTCTCCGCCAACCCTGACGGACTTGCTGTAAACAATCCCCGCAAGGGAGATCACCGCCACCTCGGTCGTCCCCCCGCCAATATCGACGACCATATTGCAGATGGGTTCGGTAATAGGCAACCCGGCGCCGATTGCCGCCGCCATGGGTTCTTCAATGAGAAAGACCTCTCTGGCGCCGGCGGATTCCGCGGATTCGCGAACCGCCCGTTTCTCCACCTGAGTAATGCCGCTCGGAACACATATGATGATGCGAGGCCTGACAAGGGTTCTTCGATTATGGACTTTTCGAATGAAATGCCGAAGCATGGCCTCCGTAATTTCAAAGTCCGCGATAACCCCATCCTTCATGGGCCGAATGGCCACGATGTTCCCAGGGGTTCTGCCCAGCATCATCTTTGCCTCTCTGCCCACAGCCAGAACTTTATTGCTGCCCCGACCGTCTTTTCTAACCGCCACTACGGAAGGCTCGCGCAGAACAATCCCCTTGCCCTTCATATATACGAGGGTATTTGCCGTCCCGAGATCAATGGCCAGATCATTTGAGAACAAACCCAAAATGGAGTCAAAAATCATCACCTTTTCCTCTCTGCTCAATTCGAATATTTTGTATGGATCTTCTTTTTTTGCCGATTCGGGAAGTTTCCCCCGGACATGGGACAATCCAAAGCGTCATGGGCAATGAGCGATTCACGCTCACCCAAGTAGATATAGGATGCAGCGAAAATTATCAATTAAAAATGTGAAAAAACCGTAATCGCCAGAATGCGTTAAAAACGATATCATACGCTCACTCCCCTAGTTGAACGTTCGAATAAACTCGGATGATTTTCAGAATTTTAATTACGGGTGGGAATTGTAGCTTGACAAGCATAAATGCATGTGTTTATATTATTGTTTAAACAAAATTTCAGCGAAGGGGTTCTATTGAATTATGAAAATGACTTATCAACCCAGCAGGATAAAGAGAGCACGAACCCACGGTTTCAGGGCAAGGATGCAAACACGGGCCGGAATAAACGTTCTGAAAAGGCGAAGAGCCAAAGGACGAAAAAGACTGACCGTATAAATGCCCTTCAAACCGAAACGGTTTTCCCCAAGCTTGCAGGGGGCATTTTCTTTCCCAAAAAGTGAGAGGCTATTGCGCCGTGCGGATTTTGTCAATGCAAATCGTTCGGGAAAGCGTTGCCACATGAGGCATTTTATTGCCATTTCCGGAAAGAACGAGCTAGGAACAACCAGACTTGGGGTAACAGCCAGCAAAAAGGTGGGCAATGCCGTCAAAAGGAATAGAGCCAAGAGATTGATCAGGGAATTTTTCAGGCTCAATAAAGCACGCCTTCCCCAGGGATACGACATCGTCGTCATTGCAAAAAAGGGCGCCGACTATCTAAACCTCCGAAAAGCCGAAAAAGAACTTGAACAGATCGTTGTCTAAAAAAAGTTTCATGTATAAATGTAGATATATCCCTATCTCCTTGATAGTTGTGTATCAGCAGTGTATTTCGCCTTTTTGGTTGCCTTCCTGTCGTTTTTACCCTACATGCTCTACCTATGCTCGCCATGCCTTTCAAAAGTATGGAATCCTAAAAGGCGCCTGGCTGGCCCTTATGAGGATTTTAAAATGTCATCCGTTTCACCCCGGCGGATATGACCCTCTGACATGAGGAATCCGACCTCACTCGAAAGACACGTGACAACCTTCGCGTCTTCGCCTGGCATTGAAACGTGGCGATGTGATGGTTTTCCAAATAAAATCAATAGGACTGAGTAGCCCAAATTATGGATAAAAAAACAATACTGGCCTTTGCCTTATCGTTTGTCGTTCTTGTGGGATGGTCTCTTTTTTTCTCACCCAATCCGAAACAGACACCGCTACAAAAGGATATTGCCCCTGTAAACACACAGTCAATGCCCAACGGTGAAAATAGCCCAGCAAGCATCATTGTTCCACCATCGCCCGGAAGCACAACACAACTGCCCGGCGTTCACATGGAAGAAAAACAGATTGAAATCAACACACCGTTCTATAAAGCCGTCTTCAGCAATGTCGGCCCCACCATAAAGAGCTTCAAACTGAAAAAATATCGTCAAACGACCAATCCCGACTCGCCTTTTGTTGAACTGGTCACCCTGGAAGAAGGAATGGGCGACTACCTGACCGTCCAATTTGACGATAATGCCGGTGGAAGCAACATGGTTTTTGAAGTGGACAAAGATTCCCTGACGCTCCAGCCGGGATCAGAGCCCGCAACAATTGCTTTTCACGGGATCGGTCAAAACGGGATTGACATTACCCAGACCTACCGCTTTTTTCCCGATCGGTATGGCATTGATCTTGCGATAACGGCAATCAATCCAACCACAGCGCCGGTAAACGGCGTTTTCAGGACGACATTGAGAACCATTCCCCCCAACGAAAAGGGAAGTTATTATGCCTATGTGGGGTTTGCCCTGCTCCTGGATGACAAACTGGACGAAATAAAAGTGGAAGATCCGGGTGAAGAAGAATCGGCCAGAGGAAATATCGGTTGGGTCGCCTATGAAGACAACTACTTCATTTCAGCCGTTGTTCCCGACATTCCCGCCAAGGGCGCCTTTACGGGAAAACGTCTCTCATCAGGGGTGTTGGAAGGGGTATTTTTACCGACCCCCGTTTCTTTACAACCATCAGGCCAGGCCACAAACCAGTATCAACTTTACCTGGGTCCCCGCGAGCTGGGAACCCTCCAAAAATTCGGGAAAAACCTTGATCGCGCCATTAATTTTGGATGGACGGACATTATCGCCAAGCCCCTGCTCTATATTCTGCGTTTTTTCGATCAATACCTTCATAACTATGGCGTATCCATTATCCTTTTGACCATCCTCGTCAAGATTCTTTTCTGGCCCCTCACCCACAAAAGCTATAAGTCCATGAAGGAGATGCAAAAACTTCAGCCCCGGATGGCCAAGCTCAGGGAAAAATATAAAGGCGACAAGCAAAAATTAAACCAGGAAATGATGGGTCTGTATAAAACCTACAAGGTGAATCCCATGGGAGGGTGTTTGCCCATGGTGGTTCAAATTCCGGTGTTTTTTGCCTTGTTCAGGGTTCTGGGGGCCTGCATCGAACTGCGGCATGCGCCCTTCATGCTATGGATTAACGACCTCTCGGCGCCCGATCGATTATTTCATTTCTCATTTGATATTCCGTTTATGACCCCGCCTTACGGGATACCGGTACTAACCCTTTTGATGGGCGGTTCCATGTTCATCCAGCAGAAAATGACCCCTGCCCCGGGAGATCCCGCGCAAGCGAAAATCATGATGTTTTTACCCGTCATTTTCACTTTTATGTTTATAAATTTCCCTTCCGGCCTCGTTCTTTACTGGTTGGTCAACAACCTCCTTTCCATAGGACAGCAGTACCGAATTTACAAAAAACCGGCGTAATATATGGAGGACACTCATGGAAACCTACGAATTTGAAGGAAAAAACGATCAAGATGCCATTGAAAAAGCGTGCCGCAAACTGGGTCTAACCAGAAATCAGATGGACATCGTCATCATTGAACCAGGCTCATCCGGCATTTTCGGCCTGGTCGGAGGCCGAAAAGCTAAAATCAAAGTCACGATAAAGCGGAAAGAACCCGACCCGATTGAAATGCGGGAGGATGAAGCGGCAGAAGTGCCTGCCGCCCCGGAAGAAGAGGTTATTGAAGCAGCCGCGGCCCCGGAAGAAGAGGCCGCCGAAATACCCGCCCCTCCGGAAAACAAGCCGTCAACAACTGACCAGGAAACACCCCCTGAAGATGCTCGGGAAGGTGAAATTGCCATTGCGAAAGAAGCACTGGAAAACATTCTGGCCTTAATCCCCATGGAGGGGATCGCCGTCGCGGCCAGCCTGAAAGACGGCTCCGTAAATCTCAATATAGAAGGGGATAAAACGGGGCTTTTGATCGGACGCAAAGGTAAAACCCTGGATGCGCTTCAGTTTATCGTCAATAAAATCGTCAACAAGTCTTTGGAAAAGAGGACCCGTGTTATCATAGACTCCGAGAACTACCGGCTGAGACGGCAGGAGTTTCTGGTCCAGATGGCATTGAAGATGGGGGATAAGGCAAAAAAAATCAAAAGGCCGGTCACCACGAACCTCCTCAATCCCCACGATAGAAGGATCGTTCATCTGGCACTCAGAAACGACGAAGATCTCGGCACCAAAGGAAAGGGAGAAGGCATTCTGAAAAAAGTGGTGATTATTCCAAAAAGATACGGCGCTTCAAGGGCCTCTCGGGCCCAGTAGATTCTAGGGTTTTCGTTTCCGTCCCGTTCCCAGGCGTTGCCTGGGAACGGGACGGAAACGAACTTTGGTTAGGCTCATGCCATCATCAGAAGATACCATCGCGGCCATCGCAACCCCCATTGGCCAGGCAGGGATCGGGATCATCCGGATCAGCGGTCCCGGCGCCCTTGAAATCGCCAAAATCCTTTTCAAACCTAAAACGACCCAGCCTCTTTTCAAAAGTCATCGCCTGTACATGGGATATATTTGCGATCCCGCCTCGGGAAACATTATCGACGAAGTGCTGCTGTCCTTTATGGCGGCGCCCAACAGCTATACCCGCGAAGACGTTGTCGAAATCAACTCACACAGCGGATATGCTTTGCTGGCCAAAATACTGGAAATTCTCATGCGCCTGGGCGCCCGAATGGCCAGGCCGGGAGAATTCACCCAACGTGCGTTTCTAAACGGCAGGATTGACTTAACACAGGCAGAGGCCGTCGTGGATCTTATGAATGCACGATCCGAACGGGGGTTGGTTCTGGCCGCACAACAAATCCAGGGGTCCATCAAAAGAGATACCGAGGCCTTGCGGGAAAAAGCCATTCACATTCTTGCCCACGCGGAAGCCGCCATCGATTTTCCCGAAGACGACATCGAACACATTTTCAGGAACGAAGGGGCAAAGGCCATAAAGGAGGATCTGCTTCAACCCATCACGGTCCTGATCAAATCCCACGCGGGCCGCATATGGGTTGACGGCATCAACACCGTCATCGTGGGCCGTGTCAACGCAGGGAAATCAAGTCTATTAAACCGCCTTCTGGATGAACCGAGGGCCATTGTAACGGACATACCGGGAACGACGCGGGACGTCATTGAATCCACCCTCAACATTTCCGGCATTCCCCTCCGGATTATGGATACCGCCGGCCTCAGGGAAGCCAAAGACGAGGTGGAAAAACTGGGTGTTCATCTCACCCGGCAAAAAGCCGCCGAAGCCGATCTTCTGTTGATCGTCATCGACCGGAGTCGCCCCCTGAACTCGGACGACCTGAGCCTTCTGACGCAAAGCGGAAACAAGAAATCCCTGGTGGCGATCAATAAAATTGATTTACCGCGGGCCTCAGAAGGCTCAGAAAACACTGATTTACTGAACCGCTTCCAGACCGTCCCAATCTCGGCCCTTACGGGTGAGGGCATTGAACCCCTGAAAAAAGCCATAAGGGATTGCATCCTTGAGGACAGCGCTCTTGACGCAACCTCTCATGCGATCCCGAACTTGAGACATCGGGAAGCCTTGGAGGCGGCAAGAGAATGCTTCAAGAGCGCGGCCGTCAACGCTCAAACAAGGGCGCCCATGGAGATCGTGGCCTTTGAACTCAGAAGCGGACTTGAGCGTTTAGGAGAAATCACGGGCCAAACCACCGATGATGCGGTGCTGGACAGTATTTTCAACCAATTCTGTCTTGGAAAATAACAGGGTGAGGGTTAATCTTTAAAATAGTCTCTCACCTGCTTGATGGCGCAAAATTTTCCGCACATGGTACACACATCATCCTCCTCAGGCGGATTTTTTTCGCGATAGCGCCTGGCTTTTTGCGGGTCAATAGCCAGTTTCATCTGGGTTTCCCAATCCAGGTTTCTCCTGGCCACGGCCATTTGCCGGTCCCGTTCGATGGCCTGTTTGTTCCCTTTTGCAATGTCCGCCGCATGGGCGGCAATTTTGGTCACAACCACGCCTTCACGCACATCCGAAACGCTCGGCAGGCAGAGATGTTCCGCGGGCGTCACATAACAGAGATAATCGGCCCCCGCCGCACCGGCCAAGGCGCCGCCAATGGCGCAGGCCACATGATCGTAACCCGCCGCGATATCCGTCACCAGGGGTCCCAGAACATAAAAGGGCGCATGATTGCACATCTTCTTTTGAAGGATAATATTGGTTTCAATCTGATCCAGGGGCACGTGACCCGGACCTTCGATCATCACCTGAACATCCTGTTCCCAGGCCCGCCGGGTCAAATCCCCAAGGGTCATCAGTTCATGGATCTGGGCTCTGTCCGTTGCATCAGCCAAACACCCCGGCCGCAGCCCGTCCCCAAGGCTCAGGGTCACATCATACTTTTTCGCGATTTCCAGGAGCCGGTCGTACGCCTCGTAAAGGGGGTTTTCCTTTCCATGGTGCAACATCCATGTGGTCAGAAAAGCCCCGCCCCGACTGACAATATTGGTGATGCGTCCCTGCTTTTTCAACATATCAAGGGCTGCCAGGGTCAATCCGCAATGAACCGTGATGAAATCCACGCCGTCTTGCGCCTGTTTTTCAATGACTTCAAAAAGTTTGTCGCGATCGAGCTTAACGAGAGCGCCTTTTTCCTCCACCGTCTCAACAATAGCCTGATAGATGGGAACCGTACCGATAGCGACTGTGGATTGCGCTAAAATACGGTTCCTGGACTCATTAATGTCCTTGCCCGTGGAAAGATCCATCACCGTATCGGCGCCGGCTTCAATGGACACCCGAAGTTTTTCCAGTTCCTCTTCAAGAATGGACCTGTCCGAGGAAGTTCCAATATTGGAATTGACTTTCACAAACAATCCCTCGCCGATACCGCAGGGAACCAGACGTTGATGCCGTCTGTTGGCGGGAATGACGACCCTTCCCAAAGCCATCTTCTCCTGAAGCCAATCCACATTCACCTGTTCATATTCAGCGACCTTTTCCATTTCCGGCGTTATAATGCCGGACCTTGCATCCTTTAGCTGTGTCATTCCATAGTCCTTGCTGAGTGATATTTTTGAAGGAGCACGAAGTCATCTTCAATGCCATAATTGGGCAGTATCTCATAAATCGGCAAATCATTGCAACCCTTATGGGCTTAAAAACCAAGATTCCCCGCTTCACGATTCCTTTCACGTCTCATCACACGGTAAATTTGTTCTAACAGGTATCACGCTTGGGGCACTGAATTTTTGGTCATCTTGAGATAGTCGAAGACACCCCTTACGTTCTGCGTGAGCTGGCGCATTTTCTGGGCTACACTGCGAACGCCTTTCGCCTTAATGACGCCCACCGCGAATCTACGCAGCCTGGTCATGTTTTCAGGACCATTGCCGGTTCTTATTCGGCTTCGATCTTCGTCGTAGTTCCAGTCGATGATGTAATGGCACTCGTTTTCAATGGTCCAGTGACCGCGATTGATAGAAAGTACACGTTCGGGATTCGCCTGATCAGGTGATTGACTCGTTATGCCGTAAGCAACCTCAACTGTGCATTTACCGGTTTTCTTGTTTGTAACTTCTCTCTGGATCATAAAAGCCTGGCCGACATACGGGAAATCCAGGTATAGGTTAAGTTCGGTAGTCGTCCATATTTTGCGCACTTCGATGCGACCATGATCGGGAGCATCGTGTTGTATGAAATCAGGATCGTTGCAGCCCTCAAAATACAGGGAAATGTCTTGAAGTAATGTGGGCTGGTTGTTTTTGGCTTGGGCGCTAACCAAAATGGAACCAGTTTTGCTACTCCAAACGGAACCAGATATTGCGCACTGGTCTTTTCCTTTTAGAAGGGTTTTCTTGTAAATTTGTTAGAGGTTGCATGAAAGAGTATATCAGATGGTATTTTAAAAATGCTGGTGAGACACGTAGCGTTCTGGTTGAAGAATCAGTGATGAGGATACCATCAATATGGTGATGGCAGAGAAGAGGGGATTAGATTTTTCGGTTAAGGGCAATGCTTATTGAGGAACTATTTGTCTATGTCATAGTCGTCCGGTAAATTCAGGAGGCCTCCCTTCGCCAATTGATCCTCAATCAAATATCCAATTTCCCCGTTTTTTTTCAGCTGTAGAATCATCCATTTGGGGAGACGAATGGTGAGCAGTTCACGTCTCAAATGTTCCGGTTTCTTTCTTCGGCCGGCGCCTACCCGTTTTCCACCTCTCATTTCAAGCTCCAAGACAAGGTAATTTCTGATATTCGTGTAACGAGATTCAAACAGACCGGTGATATTCAGACCTCAAAACCGGCCCTTTGGCGAACATCTCATTTTCTGAGGGAAGGACCATCAATATGAATGTTGATGCAGCGATGGTTGAGACGATCCAGCAAGGCATCGACCATGTCCTTTGGTTCAAGCAGCGAATACCATTGTTCAGGTTGAAGATTGGTCGTAATAATTGTGGACCGACCGGCTTCATAGCGATCTTTCATGAGTTTAAAAAAGGCGTTCATCTGCTCTTTTTTGAGGGTCAGGTATCCCAGTTCATCGAGCAGAAGCAGGTCATATCTGCAAAGGGCATTGAGGAGTTTCGGGGTGGACCGATCTGCCAAAGACGCATAGAGCTGATCCAGCAAATCCTGAACATTATAAAAACGCCCCCGGTACCCGGCAATAATGGCTTGACGAAGGATCCCCACGGCCAATCCCGTTTTGCCGACGCCGGTTTTTCCATGGAACACGATGTTTTCTCTTCGGCTGATAAAGTCAAGGCCGGACAACGTCATGATCCGGCTCTTCTGTATTCCCGGCTGAAGATCAAACGGAAAGGAGTTGAGGGTCCATTCCCATGGAAGCTTTGCAATCTGGACCCGATAGATCATGCTGCGCTCCTGCCGGAAACGTAATTCCTCAGCCAGGAGATTGTAGATGACCTCGTGAATGGAAAAACCGTTCTTTTCAGCCGAAGCCAACTGTTCTTCGAGAGCCTTCAGCATGCCTTTAAACTTCAAATCAATGAGTAACTGTTCAATTTTCTTTTTCATAGATCAAAAAAGTCTCCCGCGATATAATCGAGAATAATGTTTTCCAGACGCGACAAATCAAAAAGTCCATATTTAAGCGCCTGTGTTATGGCTTTCAAAAAAGGTTCCCCGGGATAAGTGCGTTTCAGATGAAGCAACCGACGTAACTTGACCACACCGCGACCGTGACTTCTTTTCTTCAGTTCAGCCACATACTCATCCAGGATGGCATCCTCTCCCGTCAACAGCTGTTCTTCTTTTGAAGGGATTCGGGGATCTTTTTTTCTTCGAATGGGAACATGGTGACCGGGCAGGGTTGTTCGGGTGTTGCGTTTATCCAGTATGCGGTCATGTTCCGCCACTTTTGTGTTTTTGTCGTAAACGATGACCTTGAGCCAATGTTTCTGTACTTCCAGGGAGTTCCCAATCAGCGCTTCAGGGACTGAATAGCGGTTGGTGTCCAAGTGCACATATCCCTGAACATCGGCTACCCTGTGTTCTGCCACATAGACTGGCGGCTGGTATGCCGGTAAATCAATGAGATATGGCTTTTCAATGACATAGGCCTCATCCGGCGTCATCCCTAAAGCCCGTTTAAACTTTTTATCGCTTGTATTCCGGCACCAGTCGATTGCCTGCCGGTTCAAATCCTGCCAGCTAACAAATGTTCTACCGGGAAGAAAATTGTTTTCCACAAAATGAAAAGGCCTTTCCACACGGGCACTTCGATTGGCGTCTCCTACAGCATGGGCCTCAAACCGGGTTCCATACATATCGCCGAAGTATTTCATTTCAGGCGCAATCAATGCATCAGGCCCGGTGCCGCCGGCCACAATAACATTGGTGTTGTCAACCATGCACCGGGAACACACCCCGTCCATAAACTCGAATGCTTTTTTTAGGAAAACCTTGCACTCAAACCGGGTAAAACAGGGGTAATACTGAATAAAAATCCTTCGGCAAAAGGCCAGGGTCAGGGACGCGCACTGGGTCGACATTTTTTTCCCATTAATGACAACCAGATGGGGTGACGTATCATGCTGCATCTCCTGACCGGGTTTAAAATGGTATTGGCCCGCCCGTCTTTTTTTACGTTCCCGGATCTCGTACTTTCTCATAATCCAGGTCAGACTCTGATAAGGGATTTTGATCTGTTGGCGGCTTTCCAGTTCCTCGGCTACTCGCACGGCATTTCCTTTACATTCCTTGAAAAGCTCGCGGATCAACGGGACATGTTCTTCATACCGGGAGTTCCTTTGGGGTACCGCCTCTTCGTCATGATCATCTAAAACCTTCGTGACGGTATTGCGACCGGCCTTCAGGGTTTTGGCGATGTCGCGCAAACTCATGCCGGTTTTTTTCAATTCCACAATGGCATCTTTTTTGGATTGTCGGATCATAATTGGGTCGCTTTCTTGAGTTCCAGTGCTTGTTTTTCTATCTTTTTCACCCAGGTTTTGAGCGTTTGTTTCTTCAACTGATCGCTTTTTGGGTAATGGACATGCGAAACGGTTTTCACCAGACGTTTGAGAACCGCATATGCCATTTCAATATCCTTGAACCATTTGCCTTCCGGTCCATCATGAACTTCTTTGGCTTGTTTAGACTGGGTTCTTTGTTCGAGAACTTTTATGAAAAGGGATGGATTTTCCAGCATGTGGTCTCGAACAGACCGGTTGCTTTTCTGGTAATGTGCGTAGAAACGGGCCAGTTCCCTTGTGGATAGAGGTTCTTTTTCCAGGTGGGCCAACAGTTTTTGTGCGTCTTCACCGTTGGCGCGCGCCAACGGCGCCATGACACGGCTGGCAGCCCAGGTTGAAAGTGAGCCTGCAATCACGGTTCTCAAAATATTTTCCGGCAGGGCTTCAACCAGGTCCAGCCGCCGTTTTACAAAACTCTTGTCGCGCCCTATTCGGGTTGCAATATGGGAGAGGCTGCACCCAAAACGCCGATGTAATTCCTGAAGTAAAACAGACTGCTCAATGACTTCCCATTGCCGTTCATTGGCCTTGGTTAAAAGCGAAAACATGGCATTTTGTTCGTTTTCTTTTGAGAATTGGACACATATCCGGTCCTTTCCACAAGCACAAAGCGCTCGAACACGCAGGTAGCCATCAATCAGAATCAGTTTGTCTTTTTCTTCAATAGCCAGGGCCGGAACGATCTGCCCGTAAGTTTCGATGGAATCCCTCAATCGCTTTAAAGCCTGGTGATTCATTATCCGGCAATGAGCGTAACGCAACTCCAGCAAATGAATATCAACGGTTCGGATGGATTCCATACCCAGTCTCCCGAAAGATTTCCTCTATGGTTTCTCCAAGACTGACCCAATTTCCTTGCCGGATCTCCTTTACCTGTTTCACAATCACAGGACGTCTGGGAAGCGAAAGAACCTGAAACAGACGGCCATCAAACCCAATCAGATCCTTGTCCAACAAGCCATCGCGGGCATCGATATATTGATCCAAATGCACCTTTAAAATCCGGCAGATTCTGTCGTAACCATAATAAGAGAGCCCGTTTTTGTCAGATACCAACACCAGAAAAATGTAGAGCAGCAGCTCATGATGATTCAGGCTCTCCCAAAAGCCGTTTCTCAAAAAACGATGCTCCAGAAAGCCGAAGCTTCCATTGATGACACGCACTCTTTCGGGAAAAAGGACTCTTTTTTTGATCATTTTTTTCTCCTGTCATGGATATGGGGTTTTCTCAAAGCCTGTTACATCTGAAAAAACCCTCCCTGCATAAGCACGGCGAGGAAAATGGTCCACAACAACCCCGATCGACCCGCAAAAAAGACAGCTGGGTCGGTTCCCCGACCGCTTTTTGGGTTCAATATCACAGTCTTTTTGAGGTGTTGAACTATCATCACCAGGGTTCAGTCCATTTTTTTTGGATTTTTTTGTTTTTTCGTACAAACGACGGCGCTCTTTCCCTTTTTTCGAATTGCGGTATTTCCCCTGAGCTTTCCGGTGCAGCTGTCTTTGGCGTATCCTGCGACATCGTTCCCCACAATAGGCCTGGCCACGCCAACACGACCGACAGACGTGAAAAAAGCAACCACAACATCGGCATTGAACCACTCTTAAAAGGACATCTCCCATCATTCCAGCCTTGCAATTGGCCGGAAACACACTTATATAAAATTGGCGTGTGTGTGGCTTCCGGCTCTATCCGGTGGTCAAAAAAGAAGGCCCGAAGCGGCTACTTCGGGCCTTCACCATCCATTCTACAAAGTAAATCGCATTTCCACTTAACCAAGCCTCTGTCTTGGAAGAAGAAAACCAAATCCAAAGAAAATAGATTTTATAAAAATTTATTGAAAAGTAAATCTACATCAACGACTCCTTTGCCGCCACTTATGGATCCCTCATCGTCCGCTATACCTGAGGGCCGTACTCACTGGCGGTGACAGCCAATGGTTCAATTTCCATTAGCAAACTTGGTTCAGTTTTGATTAGCGTTGAAGTTTTTGGCGATGAAATGGTAATGGGCGTTGCGTTGCTCGACCAAATATTTAGCAAAAGTCCTTTGGGTTAGCAGTGCGTCAGCTGAAATGACTTTGCCTTCGATATCGATCGCGTCCAGTAAAGGGGCAGCCGTTTTGATTTCATTGGTTCGCTTGAGTTCGTCTTTGCCTTCTACAGGGAGAGAACCGACTTTTTTTGGGTGTAACAGGTCTTAGTTTGATGGCCGACAGCACTCATGATGTGAGTCTGATAACCTTGTTCATCGATGGCATTACACATGGTTTTTCCATCGATGGCCAAGCTTTCGTCCTGTTCACCGTAAAGCAGATTCCAACGCTGGAGAGCTTTGTCGAGTTCTGTGGGGTCAACGCGAACCAGAACATCACGGATAGTAGACTGACTGGGAGCTACATAGCGCTTATTTTCATATCGGCAACGGAAACGCTCAAGGGCTTTTTGTCCAAGACCATTTACCCAATCGGATATCGCCAGATAACCGCGCATTCCGCACAGTGTTGCGGCGGTGGCAATGGCCAGAACAGTGGAGAGCCTGTGACGTCGTCCCTGGGATCGACGCGGGTCGGGAATTTGAGCAAAAAAGTCGGGTAGAGATTTCATATGTTCCGCACTGAGCATGATTTTGTAACCTCCTGTAAGATATGGTTTTTTGAGAACAGGTCGGGATAACAGTGCTTGAACATTGGAAACCAATGGTTTAAGAAAAACCATTTTCGGTGAATCCGCTTTATCGCTGTAGCCTTGGCGAGTTCGATGAAAACCCTTTGTTTTACCAACATATATCCAATTGGACGCTCGATATACGGTTCCGTGGAATTGCTTTGGGTCCACAAAGGTTTCCAGGAGTACAACCGGATGCCCGAAACGCTCCTGCCAATCAGCCTGCATTCGCTTCCGACATAATGAAAGGATACGGGATGCGAGATTCGGAATATGCCATTCGGGCAAAATTAGAAAACGACTGTTATTGGTTACCAGTTTCAGTCGATCGTATTGATGGCGAAAATTCCATCCGATCCAGCTGTCCCTTGGTGTACATTTCAAAGCGGGAGCAGAAAAACTGACAAGCGCAATCCACTCACTATTTAGTCTAGCTGTATACCAGAGGGTTTCGCTGATCTTGGGAAGAGCGCCCAAATAATGATGCGACTGCATCAGATGCTGAAAGCGTTGTTCTTCAAGCGGGCGGACTATTTGAATGCGGACTTGCTTAACGTTCAAGAATTTAAACCCCGAATTGGTTTGGTGCCTGTCACAGTATATACACCATCCGAGGGTTTCTGTCCATAATGTAGCGCAACTTTTATATTTTATTTGGATAATTCGGAAGAATAAATTCACCCTGGCGTCTCATCAGCCCAAGCTTGCCTTTCGGATATTCACACGTTATACTAAAGAACGCGCTTGGTCTTGCAAAGGACGTTATCCATGGAAATCATAACGACGCATAAAAACGCCGACTTTGACGCAATTGCATCTGTTTTTGCCGCAACTCTAATTTACAGAGACGCACTGGCCGTTCTTCCCAAGAGCATCAATCCCAATGTAAAAGCCTTTCTGTCGCTTCATAAAGACCTCTTTTCCTTTAAGACGCCGGGCGACATTAACATGCGTGAAGTGTCCGGGCTCGTGGTGGTGGATGCGCCGTGTTGGTCGCGGTTGGATGACTTAATAGACCTCAAGGATAAACCGGATCTGGATATTCACATATGGGATCATCATAAACCCTCAGGTAATTTTGGCGCTTCAAAAACCCATATCGAGGAAGTCGGCGCCGCCGTCACGCTTCTTGCCCTTCAACTTAAAAAAAATCGAAAGCGCATCACTCCCATTCAAGCAACCCTGTTTCTTGCAGGCATCTATGAAGACACGGGAAGCATGAGCTTTCCTTCCACCACCCCCAAGGACGCAAAAGCCGTCGCTTTTCTTTTGGAGCAGGGAGGCGACCTCACCATGATCAAAAATTTCCTTCGTCCGGCTTATGGCCCCAAACAAAAAGATGTCCTCTTTGAAATGCTTAAAACCGCCGGAAGAAAGAAATTAGGCGGCCATACCGTCAGCATCGGCATGACAAAAATCAAAGGTCACGTTCCGGGACTTTCCCTGGTGGTTAATATGTATCAGGATATCGTCAATGTTGACGTCGCCGTCGGCATCTTTCTTGAGGAAGCCAGAGATCTATGTCTCGTGATCGGCAGAAGCTCTCCCAATACGGTGGATATCGGGGCCATCATGCAAATCCTGGGCGGCGGTGGGCATCCCAACGCCGGATCAGCCCTGGTCCGATCCATGAGCCTTGAAGATGCAGCGGCATGGGTCTTTGAATTACTGAAAGGAAATCACAGCGCCACTGTAAAAATAAGCGATCTCATGAGCTATCCCGTCTTTTCCGTATCGCCTGATAAAACCATGAAAGAAGTCGCGCATCTTTTGCGCGAAAAAGGCTGCACGGGGTTTCCCGTTACAGAAGGCCCTAAAGTCGTGGGCATTATTTCCAGGAGAGACTTCCGGAAAGTCCGAAAAAATTCCCAGATGAGCGCCCCCGTAAAAGCGTTCATGTCCACCAAAGTCCGGCAGGTGGATCTCCAGAGCGGCATCATCAACGCCGTTAAACTTATGGTCCGGGAGGATATCGGGCGGCTCCCCGTCATTGAAGAAGGAAACCTGATCGGCATCATTACCCGAAGCGACACCATGAGATACTATTACAATCTCTTGCCCGATTAAAGGCCTTGACGTTGTTTCACGTCAAAAGCCTCAATGGAAAATGAAGTAAAGATTTAGATTTTATAGCATCCTTCATTTTGTGGTTTACACTTTGATTGTTTTAAGGACTCGTTCCCATAGATTTGGCTTGATATTGTACGTTGGACGTACTAACATTTCAGAAGTACATCCCATATGAAGGAGATTTGCCATGGCTGCCACGGAACCTGTTAGAAAACGAACCGCAAAATCCTCCCGTCTTGGACTTCGGGCAACGCCGGAACAGGAGGCGGTCCTTCGCCGCGCGGCAGAGACTTGCCACAAATCACTGACCGAGTTCATCATGGACAGTGCGTGCCAAGCCGCCGAACAGACCCTGCTAAATCGCCGTATGTTCATGGTTTCAAGTGAACGATATGAGGAATTCCTGGGGTTATTGGACCGTACCGCTGAGGACAACGCCGGATTGCGGGAACTTTACGCCAAACCTGCACCATGGAATGATCCATGTACCTGAGTGCCCCCGGGGCTATAAACAGGGATCATCGCCTCAAGTCCTTCGACTGCGGCAGGCCGCCCATGAATGAGTGGTTGATTCGTTATGCCCTTCAAGCACAGGCCAGTGGTTCTGCCAAGACTTTTGTGGTGGTCGCTGATGACCGAGTTGTTGGATACTACAGCCTGACCGTCGGACAGGTAGACACGATGGAAGCGCCTGAGCGAATCCGGAAGGGCATGGGGCATTATCCTATTCCCGTGGTTATCCTCGCCCGACTTGCCGTTTCCATCCATTATCAAGGCCACGGTATTGGCAGAGGCCTCCTTCAAGACGCTATTCGCCGTACTCTCACGGTAGCTGAACAAGCCGGCATACGCGCCTTGCCGGCGCACCCTCTTGATGACAATGCAGCCCGGTTCTATTTGCGTTTCGGCTTTGTTCCGTCACCACTTCGAGAGCAACAGCTTTTACTATTGTTGAAGGACGCACGCCGCCTGCTTCCTGTTCTTTGAACCCCGCCAAACCCCTTAAAGACCTGATATTGCGCTTTCAAAAGGCCATTGAGATCCTGTCCCAGGGTGAAATAACGCCGGTCTTTAAAACACGCCCGATCTATTTTGCTCACTTTCAAAAAGACAAAGCCGCATTAGGCCCTTAGGGCCTCTCAACTGACAACATGTTGTAACGGAAAGGTAAACATGACACCCCTTCCATCAGTCCATCACCCAGAAATCGACGCTCTCTTCCCACCAGGCAGACGGCGGCAGAACCAGAAGTCTGCCGATGAGGGTCTTAAGATCCTTTTGATGCAGCTGATAATAACCCAAAGATGCATCCAGACCCTCCGCCAGATCCGCATGGGGGTCATCCGCGGACACCCCGATCACCTTAAAGACCATCCGGCCCAGGGGCGGGTCCACGGGATAGCTGACGTTTTGCGGGTCCACACATGCGGGGAAAAGATAAGACCGGCCTTTTTTAAAGTCCAATCGACAGTGGATACGCAGCCTGCTATCCGTTTTGAACACGATTCACAGGATTTAACACGATGAACAGGATTAGAAGATGGCGTAGGAACGAATAATCATTCGCCCTTATTGTAAAGCCGTTTAAATTCAAGACGCCGTCCTCCGAAATTCATCAACAATCCATCGGCAATACCATAGGCTTCCAGATAATTGATAGCCTGTGCCTTGTGAACATCCTGTATTTTTTCCACAGCTTTCAATTCAACCATCACACGATGGCCAACAAAAAAATCGACCCTTCTCGTTCCAATTTGTTTATTGCGATAAAATATCGACATTTCCTTTTCACGCGCAAATGATAACCCCTGAAAAGTCATTTCAATCACCAGGGCGCGTTGATAGATCACCTCTTGAAATCCATTGCCGAGCAAACTGTGAACCTTCATCGCGCAACCAATGATCACATGCGTCAATTCGTTAATCCCGCCGCTCGTTATGGGAAAACGATTTGTTTGCGGTTTATCGGTCATTGGCAATCCTGTCCATCCTTTAATCTTTTAAATCGTGTTCAAAAAACGGTCCCGCCTTGTGGCCGTAGCCGAAATTTTGAATGTGAGTGGGTCTCTTCCCCCTTGGCGCTTTCCGTTTAAGCGCTCGATGAATTTTTGGCAATCGTTCCAGAATACCTGTTCCACCGGACGGTTTGTTCCCTTGAAATAGGACGGATTGCCTCCCATCATTTTTTCCCACTGGCCCTGGGTTACCTCATACTTCCCTATCCAGAATCCGTCCAGGCACACCTCATGGATCGGTTTTTCATCGTTATCGCAATTCCCGGCCCAGCTCCCACACCCCATCTGGTAGCACCCGCCCGGCGCCCACACGAACTCCATGCCGGTGACCGGGTCGGTCCAGGTTTGGCCGGGGCGGTCGGATTGGGCAGTGCGAGGGGGCTCGGACCGCACACTGACCGAAATATACTGACAAGCTGGGGCGGGAAAGAGTTCACGTTTTCGGCTTGGGTAGTGTATCACAACCAATATATCGACACAAATTTTCCGTGACGGCCTCGCGCGATTGGTTCTTTATAGAACCATAAGTTTTTGAAATAATATCAGAACTCAGCGTAAAAAGTTTGTCATATCTTATCCAGCTTTTTCTTGGCAGAGTCCCGGTTTCCATATCTTCTTTCACTATTTCGACCGCTGACACTTCCGTTTCCACTGATGTAACAGCTAAACCCATAAAATCGCCGTGGCGGTCAGGCGCCGTCAAAACCAAAACCGGACGTCTTTTCTTGGTTGCCAAGTCGGAATAGGGGAAAAGTATCCCCACGAGATCACCCGGTTTACAGATCATTCCAAACCTCATCTTCCGTATTATCCCAGATATGCTCCATAACTTTTTCCTGAGCTTTTTTCAGTTCATCAGTTCCCATGGCATTCAGCCGGTGTTTTGCTTCGATATACCCGATAAAATCAAGAACTTCTCTGGCCAAAACCTCTGGAAGTCGTTGCGCTTCGTTATATATTTTTTGGGCAATGTCCATATTCAAATAGCTCCCTGAAAAATCACGGGTGGTTGGTGGTACATCCCGTATTGCTTTTGCCGACAAAAGGTTCTTGAAAATAAATGAAGCTTTTCATGGAAACCCCCTTTTCCTGGGTGTACGGGTATCAGAAAGATTCTAGGGTGTTCCCGCACGATCTGCGTCCAAACCCTCAAGACTTTCATCCCGTGCTTCAAAAAAACACAACATCAATTCAATCCCGAAACACAAAAAATCCGCACTTCCGTACCGTATCTCAATGCGGTCAATGCCTGTTCAAAATCCTCCCAGGATAGACCAAAGGCAAAAACATCGGCCACTCCAAGACGAGCCACAATATCCCTGACCTTTTCCCGGTTTTCTCCAACAAAAGCCCCATCCATCATCGCCCGCTCCGCCCAGTTAACCAGTTGTGACAGAGAAATATGGTGATCCAGATATGCTTGGAGTCTATCGACCACGTCTTTTTCTTCAATCTGCATTTCCATCGTCTCCGACAATTCTTTCTTGCCCTTTGTCAAACGATAACCCCTGAAAAGTCATTTCAATCACCAGGGCGCGTTGATAGATCACCTCTTCGAATCCATTGCCGAGCGAACTGTGAACCTTCATCGCGCAACCGATGATCACATGCGTCAATTCGTTAATCCCGCCGCTCGTTATGAGAAAACAATTTGTTTGCGGTTTATCGATCATTGGCAATCCTGCCCATCATTTAATCTTTTAAATCGTGTTCAAACAACGGTTCCAGCTTGTGGTCGTAGCCGAAATTTTGAATGTGAGAGGATCTCTCCCCCCCTTGGTCGGTCCGCTTCCGCTGCATTTCGGCAAAAGGTAAAAAGGTAAAAAACCAAAAGCTAATTTGTCCTCACGAGGCGAAAGCCCAAATCGCCGCCGGCGCCGCCGGCAGGACCCGTGGGATTTCGCTGAGAACCGGACGGGTATTTGTCCGCCCATCTGTCCTCACACATTCCCACACATTCCCGCTCATGTCGTAAACCCCAAGGCCGTTGGGCGCCCTGGCGCCCACATCATGGGTCTTATTGCCGCTGTTTTTCGTGTACCACGCCACCCGGTCCACATCATTTCCGCCCGCATACTTCTCCGCTTTTCCGCCGCTTCGGCAAACATATTCCCATTCCGTTTCCGTGGGCAAGCGAAATTTGTAACGCCCCTAGCGCTTTCCGTTTAACCGATCAATGAATTTTTGGCAGTCATTCCAGGATACCTTTTCCACCGGACGGTTTGTTCCCTTGAAACGAGACGGATTACCTCCCATCATTTTTTCCCACTGGCCCTGGGTCAACTCATGCTTCCCTATCCAGAATCCGTCCAGGCACACCTCATGGACCGGTTTTTCATCGTTATCGCAATTCCCGGCCCAACTCCCGCACCCCATCTGGTAGCACCCGCCCGGCGTCCACACGAATTCCATGCCGGTGACCGGGTCGGTCCAGGTTTTTCCGGGACGGCTGCTGCTCTCGGTAGCCACAGGCGGCGCTTTCGGAATCCCCGTAATGGGCCGCCATTCCAGGTCCAAGCCGATTTTGTCGCTGGCGAAGGCGGGGGTCGCGAGGCATGCCAACAGGAAAAACAGTAAAAGGCGAACGATGAAAGCACGCAGCAACAAGTGTTTTTGCATTATATTCATGTCCTCGTTTTGACTTTTTTGCATCGATAGATGGGATTTTTCAGTCTATTTTGTTCCCAATATACTGACAAAAAGGATTGCAATCAAGGCACATGTTTTTGAACACGATTTAAAAGATTAAAGGATGGACAGGATTGCCAATGGCCAACAAATTGCTAACAGCATCCTTCATTTTGTGGGTTACACTTTGATTGTTTGAGGGCTATAGGGGTAGGAAAGAGCCTCTTGGCTCTCCCCTCCCTCCGAACCGTGCATGCGGTTCTCCCGCACACGGCTCTCCGGTCGATAGTTTCCTCATCGGGATCGGCACGCTGCTAACCGGGCCTCATGCATAGTGAAAAGCCCGATTTTCGCGAAGTAGGCATTCGGCCAGCGGCGGTGGGCTTCAAGGCTTTTGCCCCAGCCCTTGCGTTTGTTACGACGCAATAATACGGCGCGTAAGCGTCGGCGGACAAACTTATCCACCGCCGCAAACTCAGTGCGGTAGGCGTGTTTGAAGTAACCAAACCAGCCTTCAAGCATGGGGTTCAGATCATCAATGATGCTTTCCATACTTCCGCTACGTTTGCGCCGGGTCTCTTCCCGGATTTTATCACGAAGGGCTTTACGGCTTTTACTGCGTATCCAGCGCTTTCCTGCCTCAAACCGGTATCCCAGGAATTCAAATCCCTGACCCTTTTGTCGACAGTCGCCAAGATGCGTCTTGTCCGGGTGTAAGCTCAGGTCATTAGCCTGTACCCACTCCCGTACCTTTTGCAAAGCATTCTCCGCTTCCGTTTGACTGCGGCTGAGGATAACAAAGTCGTCCGCGTAACGCACCATCCGCATACCTGATTCCGCGATCAGGCTGTCAAGAGGATGCAGGTAAATATTCGCAAGCAAGGGGCTGACTACCGCCCCTTGTGGCGAACCACCCGTCGGTGTCCATCTTTCCAAGCCGTCCATCACGTCCTGTTTCAGGAACATTTGAATCAGATTGAGCAATTTGCCGTCGCTGATGCGCATTTCGACTTGTTGCATCAGCTTATCGTGCGGAATCGTATCAAAGTAACTTTTCAGGTCGGCGTCCAGTATGAAGGTGTAGCCTTCCTTAATAAGCGCGTCTACTTCTCGCAACGCGTCCTTGCAACCTCTTTGCGGCCTGAAGCCGTAACTCATCGGCAGAAATTCATGCTCGAATATGGGCTCCATAACCATTTTAACCGCTGCCTGCACTACCCGGTCTTTGACCGTGGGTATCCCCAGCGGGCGTTGTTTGCCGTCGCTTTTCGGAATGTATACCCGTTTTACCGCTTCCGGTCGGTACGTTCCCGCTTTCAAGGTTTCATGCAGTTCGGCAAGGTATTTCTCCGCCTGCTCCTTAAAGCGCTTTATGCTGATACGGTCTATCCCTGCCGCTCCTTTATTGGCTTTGACACGTCCCCAAGCCGCTTCCAGCGTCGACAAGGCGAACACCTTATCCATCAAACTGTACCATTTACCACCTTTCACCCCGTTACCCAGGGCTGCCAACATACGTTCCGTCCACACCGATGCTTCCACCCAATCCCATCGGGTTTCTGCCTCGCGTTTAGTTGTTTCCAACACTGCCGAGACTGCTTGATTTAGCTGCATCTATATGACCTTTCCGTATCTATCTTCCTATCCTCCTTCCCTCGGCACGGTTTTGCTATCCGCGCTTTTCACAACCCGGTATCCGACGCAGGCGGCGGGTACTGGTCTCACGCCGTAAGCCTTGTTAGCAGGACCGTTCTGTCGCTACGGTACTATGAGGACTCTGACTCCTGCCTCCTGTCACCCCAAGAGACAGGTCTCCCTGCTTATCTCGCTTTACCTTCCAGTCATTCCGACCCCAAACATACCATGCCGTCAAACCATCGCTTTAACCGCCATTACAGCGTGGTCTGTGAGTTTCAGGCTTCACCATGGAACGGTAGGCTCGCCACCACATGACACCGAATCGGGTTCGTCATCCTACGGACTGACTTTTCGCCTCCGGTTGCTCTCCACCCCGCCTCGCGGCGACGCAGTTACCTTCGGCTACGGAGCTATGGCATACTCCGGTACGGACTTTCACCGCACTGATAAAGCGCCTTCACAGGCGCACCGTTCCCATGCTCCGCGTGGGAACGCACTTCGGACGCTCTGCGTCCATCAATATGGCCAATCATAAAAATCACTTAGAAGGAGTCAGAACGTTGTATTCCAATCCTGTTCATCGTGTTAAATCCTGTGAATCGTGTTCAAAATGGAGAGGAGGCCAATAATGACATATACCCCATCCCGTCAGGCGCCGTCAAAACCAAAACCGGACGTCTTTTCTTGGTTGTCAAGTCGGAATAGGGAAAAAGTACCCCCACGAAATCACCCGGTTTAGACATCATCCCAAACCTCATCTATTCCCGCCGCAATACCATAATTTCCTCTTCCGTCAAACCGGTATTCGCGGCAATTGTTGCCGTATCCAGCAAGCCCATCAGATTTTTTGCGATTTCCATGGCTTTCTTTTTACCACCTTGCTCAATCCCTTTTTCGATCCCTTTTTCTTCGCCTTTCATCATGCCGATGGTGTAGGACGATTCAACCATGCTCGCCTGGTAACGAAGATCCTCCTGATATCTTTCGTAATCAATACGTTCATTTTCCGGAAGTTTCAAAATATCGAGTTCCGCTTTGGCTTTTTTAAGCCCCTTGCCTTTAAAATCTTCTTTTATCTCTTCATTTTTAAGAAAATATATCCATTCATCAAGGCTGTCTTTGGCCACGTCGTTGAAATTATTCACCTTGATTAAATAGTATTCCGGGAATATCTCATGGATTTTATCCCTTTTATAAAGTTTTTGCTGATCAGCGGAAAGTTGCAGGATATCCTGTTTGTGCAAGCCTTTAAAGAACGTAACACCATGATATACATAGTCTTCTCCATGTCCTAAATCAAAGTAAAGGATGTTGACGGATATCACTTTGACGACATTTGCATAGGTTTCTTTTTTGTTGATATGCTCAGTGACGACTTTGGATGTGCCGAATAGAATTCGTTGCAGGTAGTCAAACTCGCATTCATATTGAACTTCAATGATAATGATTTCATTTTTTTGATTTTTAACTTTAAGATCGACGCGGTTGAATTTGTCGATGGGGGTTTCCTTGTTGCTCTCGCTTTCAAGAATTTCAAGGATATGAATATCCTCTTTCAGGAGTTCACTGAGAAAACCTTCCAAAATTTCGAAATTGGCCTTGCTCCGCAGGAGCTTCTTCATAGCCCAGTCAAAGCTGATTAATCTTCTTTTTGGCATATTTACCCTCCCTGTGATCCGGTATTGCTGGAACCTGTTGATAAGGGAGGCTTCGCCACCCTCCTGTCATCTTTCATTTAATGCATTTACAAAATTATTCGCTAAAAGTTCCCGATTTGTCAAGAATTTTACGGCATCCTTCATGAGGCGCAAAAAGTAGTTTACGCTGTTTAAATGATTGGAAAACCGGAACTGTAAACCGAGAAATGAAGGATGCTCGGAAAGGCCCACCCAAAGCCCTTTACAAGGAACAGAATCTACGTTAGTATTTTTAAGAAATTTCGCTGAATCGTTTAAAAAAATGTTTTTCCGGCAGGAGGAAATCCCATGCCGTCGCCGTCGCTAAAAACCGATGCCCGCTATACCTATGAGGATTATCTCACCTGGACAAATGAGGCCCGGTGGGAAATCATTGAAGGCGTGGCCTACGGCATGTCGCCTGCCCCCACAACCGCACACCAACGTATATCCGGCGCCCTTTTCAGCATGATTTACAACCATGTAGAGGATAAAGGGTGTGAAGTTTTTGCCGCTCCCTTTGACGTTCGACTGGGAACGCCGGATATTAGTGATAAAAACTGGAAAACCGTCGTACAACCGGATATTTCAGTCATCTGCGACGAAAAAAAAGTTGACGATCGGGGGTGTCGGGGAACGCCGGACTGGATCATCGAAATCATTTCACCTTCCACGGCTTCCCGGGATCATATCCAGAAACGAAGACTTTATGAAAAACACGGGGTAAAAGAATACTGGCTGGTGGATCCCACCTACAGGCTGGTCCATATTTACAGAATCGGCAAAGACGGTGGGTATTCGCTATTTCAAGTTTGTTCGGAAGAGGAAGTGATTGACGTAAATGTTCTGCCGGATTTCAGCGTGGACTTGAGCCAAGTATTTCCCCGGCAATGAATATTTTCCGCGCTAAATATTGCTGGGAACCAATTCAGACAAACGCCACAGGTCGGATAAAATGGATAAACGGATCGCCTACTTCATCTCCCCCCACGGGTTCGGACACGCCGCCAGAGCCTCAGCCGTCATGGCCGCTCTCCACAAAACAGATCCCCGGATTCATTTCGAGATCTTTACAACGGTTCCCCCTTGGTTTTTTGAAGACTCCATCGGGTACGGCTTCTCCCATCACCCCCTATTGACGGATATCGGGCTGGTTCAGAAGACATCCCTGCACGCGGATCTTCCGGGAACCGTCGAGCAACTCGACCGCTTCATCCCTTTTGAGACGGAGATGATCCGGGAGCAGTCTAAACAGATTAGGCGGATGGACTGCTTACTGGTGATCTGTGACATTGCACCCATGGGTATTGCCGTTGCCCATGAAGCTGGCGTACCTTCCGTTCTGGTGGAAAATTTTACCTGGGACTGGGTTTATGAAGAATACTTCGCTGTTCAGAATGGCTTGAGGCGACACGCGGACTACCTGAAGTCCCTTTTCCGTCAGGCAAGTTACCATGTGCAGACGCAGCCCGCATGTGCGTCCGGTGCGGTTGATCTCACGGTCGCCCCCGTGAGCCGGAGTCCAAGGAGCGACAGGCACGAAATCCGGTGGCGGCTGGGTATACCGAACGGCGCCAGGCTCCTGCTCATGACCATGGGCGGCGTTCCCGAAAACTATGGTTTCATGGAAACGCTGACCCTGCCGGAAGATCTCTACCTGGTGATTCCCGGAGCAGACCGTTCATTTAAGATCCATGATCGCCGGATCAGCCTGCCGCATCAATCCGCGTTCTTTCATCCGGATCTCATTGCCGCAGCCGACGGGGTCATCGGAAAAGTCGGGTACAGTACGCTTGCCGAGATCTATCATGAAGGTATCCCCTTTGGATTCATCAAACGGTCGAATTTTCGGGAATCCGATATTCTGGCGGACTACATCGAAAAACACATGAGCGGTTTTGCCATCAAGGAAGAGCACTTCCGGACAGGGGAATGGGCGACCGCTATTCCCCGTCTGCCGGCAATTCCCCGCATTCAGCGGGAAGGACCGAACGGCGCGGAACAGATCGCCGAATTTGTAAGGAACCTCATGAATTGAACCGCGAATTGATTTCCACAACATCCCGCCGCAATACAAACATTTCTTCTTCCGTTAAACCGGTCTTTACCGCAATCTCATGGCCGCCCGCTTTGTCTCTGTAGCCGCACCATCGGCAAGGCCGGTGGCGGGATCAATAATCACGCCGTAACTCTTTTCAGCCACTTCCAGACTCACATACCCGTCCCGAACATCCGCTTCCACCCGCGCCACTTCCCGCGTAAGCGGATCCCCGTATCCGCCGCCGCCGGCTGCGTCGATGGTCACCACATCCCCCGGCTTCAACTGGCTGAGGCCGTAAGGGTTACCGGGTTTGCCGTTCACCAGAAACGCGGCTTTGGCGCCTTTGCCGCCGCCAAAGAGACCTTCCGCCGCATATTGATGTCGCCCGGACTGAATCCCTAAGTTCACCGGCGGAAGGGGGGCGTATGCATCGTCGGGGATTCTCAACACCATCCGCCGTCCCAGGCCGCCCTTCATGCGGCCGATACCCCCTGAATCCGTCATCAGTTCCCGTTTTTCCACGATGAGAGGGGTATCGCTCTCAAAGATTTCCACCGGGGTGTTGGCTCCGTTGGCGGGAAATATGAAGACGTAATTGCCGTCAGCCCGGGAACTGGCGCCCATGCCGCCGCCGCGGATTCGCACCGAATGCCAGGGCCGGCCATCGCCGTGCCGACCATAGAGCACATTCATGTTGGCGGGGGTTCCCCCGCTTCCGGCAATCACCCGATCCGGCAGCACATCCGCCATGGCCCGGTAAATGACCTCAGTCACGAAATGCCCGATCTGCATGCGGGCGGCAACCGCCGCCGGGAATTTACAGTTGACAACACTTCCCAAAGGGGCCTGCATGGCAATGGGGACGGTACAGCCGTCGTTGTTGGGAATATAGGGATCAAACATGCTCTTCATGGCCATGAAAACATAGGCGTAGGTAAAATTGAACACCACGTTCCCCCCCCAGTCCACCTGGGAGGAAGACCCCGCCAGATCCACCAGGATATCGCTGTCCTTCACATGAACGGCGGCCTTGATGATGATGTCGTCCTTGCCCGCCATCTGCTCAATGGTTCCTTCCGCCTTATATACGCCGTCCGGGACCTTCAATATGGCTTCCCGCATGCTTTTTTCCGTGCGGCTGATGATTTCATCTGCCAGGTCGTCCAGCCCCTCCAGCTGATATTCATCCAACATCTGATTGATCTTTTCCGCACACACATGGTTGGCCGCGATCTGACTTCGGATATCGCCTATCACCTCGTCCGGGGTCCGCACATTCCACTTGATCATCTCCACCACCGAATCGTTGAGGATATCCCGGTCATAGAGCTTCACCAGAGGAATAAAAAGGCCGTCTTCAAACACATCGTGATTGTCGGATGCCACCCGTCCGCCGATATCGGAATGGTGAAACACGCACGCCGTAAAAGCCGTCAACTTTCCCTCGTGAAAGATGGGGCTGAAGACGCACACATCATTCAAATGGCCGGCCAGTGCCCACGGGTCGTTGGTGATGTAGACGTCACCTTCATGGTAACTGTCCACGGGGATCTGGGTCACCAGTTTCTTGATGCCGAGGGCCATGGCCCCCGACTGACCCGGCGTGGCAAAGGACCCCTGAGCCAGTTCCCGCCCCTTGCGGTCCGTAAACATGCAGGTGTAGTCGTGGGCGTCCCTTAAGAGGCTTGAGAAAGCCGTACGCGAAACGGCGCTGTCGGCTTCATCCACAATGGAGATAAGACGTCGCCAGAGTATTTCGATGGTAATGGGATCAAAGTGTTGCCCCATGGTTTCCTCCTTAATTCTGACCATCCAGTTCAATCCACAAAAACCCGTATTGATCCACGGAAACAGCTGCATCCTCACCCACGATGACCGTTGATTCCCGTTCTTCAATAATGGCCGGACCTCGAAAGACCGCACCCGCATTCAACTTGTAACGGTCATAGACCGTATGGGGAATGAAGTCCTTTTTAATACCTGAAAATGCCGGACGTTCCCCTTTGACCGCATCGGACAGGGTATGATCGCTTTTTTTGAGTTCGGGCAGTTTCAACAGGCGCTCGGGCAGGCTGGCCCGCACCTTGAAGTTGATAAACTCCACCGCGGAATCGGGATAGGTCCGTCCATAGAGCTTTTCATAGACCCGGTCAAACCGTTGGCGAATATCCGCGGGATCGATGCCGGCAAAATCCCCTTCGGGAACCCGGACATTGGTTTCCGATCCCTGGCCCACAAACCGAACATCCACGGACCGGTCAAACCGGATTCCTTCGGTTTCCCCGCCCGCTTCCAGGGTTCTGGCCCCTTCGGTTTCCATATTCACAAAAATCTTTTCGATTTCACCGAAATCCGCATCCATTAGAGCGCTTTTGTGACTTCGCACCAGATCAAAGGCCCTGGGGGCCGTAAAAAACCCGAGGGCCGACCCCACGCCCGCATTGGGCGGCACAATCAATCGTTTGGCGCCCAGTTTCTTGGTGAGCCCGTAAGCATGCACGGGTCCGGCCCCCCCGAAGGCAATGACCGTTACCTGGCTGGGGTTGCCCCCCTTTTCGGCAATGTGGGTCTTGGCAGCACCCGCCATGGTTTCATTGATGAGATCATGAATGCCCCACATGGCCTGCACGGGGGTGACCTGCAAGGGCAGGGCAATGGCTGTTTCGATCCCTTTCATGGCGGCCTCTTTATCCAGTTTCATCTCGCCGCCCAGGAAATAATCCGCATCCAAATATCCCAGGGCCAGGTCCGCATCGGTAACGCAGGGCGCCGACCCTCCCCTGCCATAGCAAATGGGACCCGGTTCAGCGCTGGAACTTTCAGGCCCCACCTGAAGAGTGCCCAGCTTGCTCGCTTGCGCTATGCTGCCCCCGCCGGCCCCGATTTCCATAAGATCCACCACCGGCACCTGAATAGTCAGGCCGCTCCCCTTCATGAACCGCTGCACCCGCCCCACTTCAAAGGTGGGCACCACGCTGGCAACGCCTCCCTGAATGAGACACGATTTAGCGGTGGTGCCCCCCATATCGAAACAGAAGATTTCACGGATATCGAACAGCTTGCCGTAATACTGGCCGGAGATGACCGCCGCCGTGGGACCTGACTCGATGATCCGCACGGGAAATTCAGCCGCGGTCTTGATGGAGGTAATGCCGCCGCTACTCAGCATGATAAACAGCTTGCCCGTAGACCCCAGACTTTCCAGGCGCCCCGCCAGTTTGTACAGATATTTCCCGGTGAGCGGCTTCACATAGGCATTGGTGGCCGTGGTGCTGGTCCGCTCATACTCCCGGATCTGGGGCAGTACTTCATAGGAAATACACACGGAAATATCCGGGGCTTCTTCCAGAACAATGTCCTTAACCATCTGTTCGTGAGCCGGATTTTCAAAGGAATTGAGGAGACACACCGCAATGGATTCCACACCCATTTGAAGCATTTGCCGCACCACTTTTCGCGCTTCATCAGGGTCCAGGGGTTTCAACACCGTGCCGTCGCTTCTCAGCCGTTCATCCAGCTCAAACCGAAGGCTGCGGGGAATGAGGGGTTTTGGAAATTCGGCGAACACATCGTAGGGCGCATACCGGATCTCCCGGCCCAATTCCAGCACATCCCGGAACCCCCGGGTGGTAATGAGGCCCGTTCTGGCGCCCTTTCGTTCGATGATGGAATTGATCACCAGGGTAGTGCCATGGATCACCTCATCCAGACACTTAACAAAACCGGGGACCATCTTATCCAGTTGCCTTATGCCGTATTCCACCGCATCCGAAGGGTCCTTCGGCGTGGTCAGACACTTATTGATGGTGAGTTCCCCGGTCCGGTCATTGAGCAACACAAAATCGGTAAAGGTTCCGCCGATATCACACCCCAACCGGTATATTTTATCAGACATGCATGCCTCCTGTGAAGGGTGTAAGGTTCAGGGTGCAGGGTGCAAGGTTCTCAATGGAAAGTTGTTCCTGCCCCCTGCCCCCTGCCCCCTTATCTCTTTCTTCTCTTCTCATCCAGGGCCGCCAGGATCTTCTCCGGCGTAATGGGCAGATCCCGAATACGGACGCCGATGGCATCGTAAACGGCATTGGCAATGGCGGGCGCCGTGGGCACCAGCCCCGGTTCCCCCACCCCCTTGGCGCCGAAAGGACCTGTCTTGTCGTGGGTTTCAATACAGTCTATCTCGATGGGAAAATTCAGATCGGGCGCCGACAGGATCTTATAATCCAGAAAATTGGGATTCAAATTCCGACCCTCCCGGGTTTTGTACTCCTCGGAAAGGGCATACCCGATGCCCTGGGCCAGAGCGCCGTAAATCTGACCCTTGATGGTCTGCCGGTTCAACACCTGCCCCACGTCATGGGCCGCCGCGATTTTCAAGATCTCCACCTTACCCGTTTCCAGATCCACCTCCACACAGGCCCCTTGAGCACCGACGATATAGGTGGAACTCATGTTGCCGCGACCGGTTCGGGCATCCAGCATCTGGTTCGGGGGGTCATAAAAGGCTTCCTCGATGACCATGGCGCCCTGCTCCTTGTAGTGGGCGGCCCGCAGGATTTCTTCCAGGGTCACATGAAGGATGGGATCATCGGGTTTTGATTTCAGAAAAATACGATTTTCCTTCATATCAAAATCAGAAGGATCAAATATCGCTTCATAACGCAAATCGGGAATCTCGAAATCCGGGTCCTTCCGTTTCATTTTTTTCATGCGGCCCTTGATGCGGAGCATAAAATGCTCGCTGGCCAGGTTGAAAATCTTTTTCCGGGCCTTGTCCGCGGCCATGATGGCGGCGTTGCAGGAGGTAAAGGCCCCGCGACTGGCATGGGTCCCCACATCCCAGGGGCAGGTAGCCGTATCCCCCGTTACCACCTTTACATGATCCACACTGACCCCCAGGGCCTCCGCCGTGGCCAGGGCCAGAGCCGAATCAAAGCCCTGCCCCATCTCAACACCGCCGGACACCACTGAAACATCGCCGAAATCATCAATTTTCAGAATGATGCCGGAACCGTCCGACCGGTAAACCCGGCCCGAACCGCCCACATGAAACAGGGCCGCCATACCCACGCCTTTCGCCTTTGCCGGCGTGCTGCCCATAAGGGTGGTGCAGGTATCGATGGACCCGCGCTTCAAATCACTCTTTCCACAGATGGACTTCCAATCCAGCTTTTCCGCCACCGATTCCAGACATTCCTTCATGCCGCAGGTGGACACCTTGAGACCCATGGGGGTGGTCTCGTTGGGGATGTTGCGGTTGATCATCCGAAATTCAAAGGGATCAATGCCCGCAGCCTCGGCCAGTTGGTCCATATTGCTTTCCATGGCCCAGGCCACCTGAGGATTGCCGTATCCTCTCATAGCCTGACAATAGGTGTTGTTGGTGTAAACGATGTCGGTCTTGAACAATACATTGGGCACCCGGTAAATGGAAGATGCGGGAATCATCATAACGCTGGGCGTGGTGGCCCCCCAGGAGGTATAGGCGCCGTTGTCCAGCACCATCCGAATCTCCCGCACCACCATTTTTCCATTTTTGTCGCATCCCTGGATGATGTGGGTTTCCGTGGGCTGACGGGGTGAGAGGGCCGTGAATTCTTCTTCACGGTTCAAGACGATCTTGACCGGTCTCCCGGTCCTGTAGGCCAGAAGAATGGAGATGAATTCATACGCGTGGGTGTCAAGACCGCTGCCGAATGATCCCCCCAGGGTCGGAATAATCACCCGGCTTCTTTTGCCTTTGAGACCCATATCTCGAAGGGCCTGATTGAAATCGTTCTGGGCCAGGAAGGGAATCTGGGTTTTGGTATGGATGATCAGATTACTGGACAGGTCAAACTCGGCAATGCACCCCGCTGTTCCCATACAGGACTGCTGTATCAAAGGGGTTGTGTAATCTTCCTCCACCAGGTAGGCGGCGGTTTCCTTGGCCTTTTCCACATCCCCGGCGACAAATTTCCACGGCACGGGAACCCTGTTGTCCGTCTTGGGCCTCCCCTTCAAATCGATTTCATGGACAATGGGCGAGTCTTCCCCGAGGGCCTCGGTGGGCGAAAAAATCCCGGGGAGTTCCTCGTATTCCACCCGGATCAAACTGACGGCCTCGGCGGCGATATCCGGATCGGTGGCCGCAACGGCCGCCACTTCATCCCGGAACTGCCTGACCTTGTCCCGTTTCAGAGTAAAATTGTCCTTGATAAACCCAATGCGGATCTCCGGCGTATTGTAGCCGGTAATGACCGCACGAACCCCGGGAAGTTTTTCGGCCCTGGAGGTATCGATATGTTTAATCCTGGCGTGGGCATAATCGCTGAATTTGATCTTGCCGTAGAGCATGCCGGGCCGCTCAAGATCGTGAATATAAATGGCCTTGCCGGCCGCTTTGTCAGGGGCATCGGGTCTGGGAACTTCGGCGCCGATATAATTAAACTGAGTCATGTTTTTACCTCTCACCCTCTTTTCTCTTTCAGTGCCGCCTGTTTGATGGATTCAACAATCTGCACATACCCGGTGCAACGGCAGAGATTTCCGGAAATCCCCCGTCGAATCTCTTCTTCCGTTGGATTGGGATTCCGGTTCAGCATGGCCTTGGCGCTCATGATCATACCGGGGGTGCAAAAACCGCACTGAATACCGCCGTTTTCAACAAACGCAGTCTGAATAGGGTCTAAGCGATTGCCTTCACCCACCAGGCCCTCAATGGTGATCACGGTTTTTCCATCCACCTCAAATGCGGGGAAAAGGCACGAATTAACGCTCTGTCCATCCACCAGAACCGTGCAGGCGCCGCATTCCCCCTGGCCACACCCTTCCTTGACCCCCGTGAATTCAAAGGTCTCTCTCAAGACATTTGAAAGCATCTTATGGGATGCGACTTCCGCCTCCACCGCCTGCCCGTTCAGGTTAAAGCAAACCTGTTTTCGAAGGGGAGAATCATAAGATCCCACCGTAGGTTTCACGGTCGCCGAGAAGGTAGTGTCATCCTTTTGAAGCACGTCACCCGATTCCCGCGATTTCAGCTGCGAGTTCCGGAGGGCCTGTTCCATGGCCCGTTTCACCATCACGCCGGTGACGGTCCTGCGATAGATTTCAGTGGATCGCACATCGGTGATGGGGGTCACTTCGGCGGCGGCTTTTTCCTGAACCGCCCGAAGCAGATCTGGGGTAATCTCTTTTCCTTCCACAAAGGCTTCCACACCTTGAAGTCTCAAGGGGACAGGCCCCACCGCCCCGGCTGAAACGCGGCATTTTCCGCAGACCCCACCCTGCATCTCCAAACATACCGCCACATTGGCAACGGCAATGTCCTGCGTCACCCGACCGGTTTTAAAAAAAACAGCGCCTGCATTCTCCGGTATCCTGGGAACAGCAATGGATGTCAGGACTTCCTCCGGTCTCATGCCGTGGCGACCCGGCCCCTGGAAAAATTCCGATATGGGAACTTCCCTTTCACCATGGGGACCCGCAATGGTCAACACCGCCTCCATCACCATCAATGGCGGCGCCCCATCGGCCGATGGAGCGGCGTTGCACAGGTTTCCGCCCACGGTGGCCACGTTGCGAATCTGAGGATTAGCGACCTGGGATGCGGCTTCGGCCAGAGCAGGGCAGAATTCCAGAACCAGTGGATCGGTTTCAATATCCCGCCAGAGGGTCATGCTGCCCAACATCAGGGAAGTGCCGGTTTTTCTGATGCCCCTTAATTCTTCGATCCACCGGAGTGAAATCAGGGCCTCCGGCTGCCAGACCTCTTGTTTGATCCGTATCATGGCATCAGTGCCGCCCGCCACATATCGTGCCCGGCCTTCGTATTTTTCCATCAACCCGAAAGCCTCATCAAGGCTCAGAGGTTGGTAATATGCAAAACGCTTCATCCATTTCCTCCAGTTCCTTCTAGTGAAAAGTGGCGTACTCGTCACGGGTCACTCTTAACTCTTAACTCTTCACTTTTCACTTAAAAAACTACTCCCGATTATCAAACACCCGCTTACTTTTTCTTTCCGATCTCGGCAGTACACCGTAAGCCACCATCTCCACCTGGGCGCTCACCATGATCTGTTTTTTAATTTCCCGGGAAATCTGTTTTTCGAGTTCGAGGGACTGATTTTCATCGATGCCCTGGGCGGCCTCAACCTTGATGAGCATATAGTCCCGACCGTCTTCCTTTCGGTCGACGATGAGCTGGTATTCACTGCCAAGTCCTTTCATGCCCGATAAGACATGGTCTACCTGGCCGGGATAAATATTCACGGCCCGAAAGATAATCATGTCGTCGGAACGTCCCAGCAACCGGTCATGCCGGGGCAGGATGGATCCGCAGGGACAGTGCCCCGGAATCATCCGGGTGAGATCCCGGGTACGGTAACGGATGAGCGGCACGGCTTCCTTGCTGAGAGTCGTCACCACCATTTCGCCGATCTCCCCCTCGGGCGCCGGTTCCAGGGTATCAGGATTCAGGATCTCCAGAATATAGTAATCCGCCCAATAATGGATCCCCGTATGGTAAGAACAGTCCAGACCGGTTCCCGGTCCATAGAGTTCCGTCATGCCGGGGATATCGAACATATGTTCCACACCCAACAGCGTTCGAATTCGGTCTCGCATGGCATCACTGGCCCGTTCCGAACCGAAAATCATCTTTTTCAGATTAATTTGATCTTGCAGCCCCCTTCGATTGATCTCTTCAGCCATCAACAATCCCATTGACGCCGTACAGCACATGACGGTGGTTTGAAAGTCCACCAGAAACTGACACTGCATGTCCAGATTTCCGGGTCCCACGGGAATGGCCATGGCCCCAAAGGCTTCACACCCCAGTTGAAAACTGATTCCTGCCGTCCATATGCCGTATCCCACGGCAATCTGAACCCGGTCTTCCCGGGTAAGCCCTGCCATTTCATAACACCGGGCAAAAAAGTGGGTCCAGTCGTCAATATCTTTTTGGGTGTAGCAGAGAACTTTTCGTTTCCCGGTCGTGCCCGAAGAAGCATGCATCCGCACAACCTTATCAAACGGAACGGAGAGCAACGGAAAGGGATAGCCTTCCTTTAAATCGTTGGCCATGGTAAAGGGGAGACGACTGAGGTCTTCCAGGGAACGAATGTCGCGGGGATGAATTCCCGCTTCATCCAGTCGAGCCCTATATACGGAAGAGCCTTCATACGCGTGATTGACGGTCCATTGGAGCCCCTTCAACTGGTGAGCACGCAGTTCTTCTGCCGTCTTGATGTTGGGCATGAATGTTTGTGTCATTTTCAACCTTACCTCGATAAATTAGGTTAGACAGTTAAACTTACTGGGCCATTCCCGGCACAAAAAGAACGATCTGCGGAAAAATGATCAAAAGGATAATACATACAACACAGGCAATCAGGAAAAAGCTGACGCTTTTAAACATGGTGCCGAGTTCAATGTCGGGGGCCAGGGCCTTGACCACATAGATGTTCACGCCTACCGGCGGCGTAATAGCCCCCATGGTGGTCACCATGGTGAGGATGATGGAATACCAGATGGGATCAAAACCGAGTGCCATCCCCAGGGGGAAGAAAATAGGAATGGTCAAAACCAGAAACCCCAGAGAATCCACAAAACAGCCACCAACCAGATAGATCAGCAGAATAAACGTGAGGATCACATAGGGCGACACCGGCAGGCCGGAGGCAAACTCCGCAATGGCAAAGGGGAGCCGGGTGACGGCCAGAAAGCGACCGAAAATAATAGCGCCGGTTACCAGAAAAAAAACCATGCTCGAAATCTTCAGTGAATCGGTGATGGAGCTGACAAACCCCTTCCAGGTGAGCCGGCCGGTGGCGAGGGTCACCACCAGGGTGAAGAATACACCCACGGCGCCGGCTTCCGTGGGCGTAAACAGACCGGCATAGAGACCGCCGATAACGAGCGTAAAAATAATGACCGCCTCAATTACCCCCAGAAGGGAAATGCATTTTTCCTTGAAGCTTGTCTTGGGTCCCGCGGGACCGAATTCCGGGTTGATGCGACAAAGAACAAAAATGGTGAGGATAAAGAGTATCCCCAGCAATATGGCGGGCAGAATACCCGCCAGGAACAATCTGATAATGGATTGTTCCGTCTGAAGACCGATGACAATGAGTACCACGCTGGGCGGCATAATGGTGCCCAGGGTTCCGCCGGTGATGACGGTCCCCGTACTCAACCGGGGATCATACTTGAATTTCTGCATCTGTGGCAGCGCCACCGTGCCCATGGTGGCGGCCGTGGCCGTATTGGAACCGCAGATGGCCGCAAACAGTTCGTCCGCCCCGATGGTGGCGATGGCCAACCCTCCCCGCCAGTGTCCCACCCACTTGTAGGCGGCATTGTATAACCGTTCGGCAATACCGCAGTTAAAGGCCAGGTATCCCAGAAAAATGAATAGCGGGATCACCGTCAGACCGTACTTGGAGAAAGTACTCCAGATGTCGGCCCCCACCATATTGATGGCGGCGTTGAAGGATACCACATACCAGAAACCCGCAAAACCCACAATGGCCATGGCAAAACCCACGGGTATCCCCAGAAAAAACAGAACGGCAATGAGGATGAGAATACCGACAATCCCAATCATTGTGGGACTCATAAGTCCTCCTCCTTTTTTGCGGCCAGGATCTTGAGAAATTCGATGAAAAACACCAGCGCCAATGCGCCGCACCCGAAGGCCACCGCGTAAGCAAAGGGATAATAGATGATCTGCAACGTTTCCGTAACTTCTTCCATTTCCCGCAAATTGCCTGCATATTTGGCAATTTGCCAGGTGGCCAGTACAAAAAATCCGGAACAGATGATGGCGTTAATGGCGTTTAAAACATTCTGAGTCCTTTTGGAAAACCCCAACACCACAATGTCCACGGAGATGTAACCCTTTCTAATTTGGGTATAACCCATGGCAAATGCGGTAATCACCGCACCGAAATACCCCATCAATTCAAAAGTCCCACTGATGGGAATCCATACGAGGCGCAAAAAAACATTTGCACAGGTCAAAGCAATCATGGCCACCAGAAACAATCCGGCAATCCCCATAAGAACCAGATTTAGGTAATGACTGATCCGATCCAAAATCAACATACCGATTTCTCCGTAGGGCGAACCACTATTCGCCCCTACCTAGAATGGACATCATCCAGCAACTGCATACTCCACGGCCCTCGGATTTTCCATCCGCTTGGATGCGTCGAGTATTTCCATTCCCACCATATTTCCGCTCTTGTCGAAATCAAGGATAATGCCGGGCCTCTCTTCATCGCTTTCCTCAATCGCGGCATTGCTGAAAAAGATGCGCAAAACATCAACCTCAGTGTCATAGGTTATTTTCATGGATGCCTTCAGTAGGGGCGATTCATGAATCGCCCCTATAGTCCTATTTTCCTTCGTATTTCTTAGCAATGGATCGAATGTCATCCACAATGGCCTGGGCCGGGAGCCCCTTGGCGGCATTGTCCTTGATCCACTTGGCGGTAATGGGTTCGAGGAGGGCGTCCCATTTGGCTTTCTGCCCACCCGACAGGTCATACACCGTGACGCCCTGGGTTTTAACCGACCAGTCCATGGCGTCTTTCACATGATTATCCATGTAGACGCCGGTCCATTTGGACTGCTCTGGACCCAATTCATCAAAAATTTTCTGCACATCCTTGGGCAATGCATTCCATTTGTCCATATTCATCACCACGGCAAAGGGATACACGGGCGTCTGGGTCATGGTCACATATTTACACAGTTCAGCGAATTTGAAATCCTTCATGACTTCCAGGGAAGAAAACAGGCCCTTAACCACGCCTTTCTGCAAAGCTTCGGGCGTTTCCGGCATGGGCATTCCCACGCGGGTGGCGCCCCAGGCCTTAAGAATCTGGGCGGCGCCGCCGGAAGCACGGAGCGGCACACCTTTCAGTTCTTCAAGATCTTTGATGGGGATTTTACTCATGATGTTGGAGGGCGCAGTGGTAAACATGGTCAGCACTTTCACCTTGGCAAACCCTTTGGGTTGGTATTTCTTATAAAGGTCCCACAGGGTCAGACTGGCCACTTCCGAGTTGGGCAGGCCCAAGGGGAGCGCCGTGGCATTGGTAATACTGAAACGACCCGGCTGATAGGCCATGCACAGACAACCAATATCCGCAACCCCTGAAATAACACCATCTATCATGGCTTTGGCTTTCAGGAGCGTTCCACCGGGGAAAGTCTGAACGACGACCTTTCCATCGGTCCGTTTTTCCACTTCTTTTTTCCACCGTTCCATCTGTACGCAGGGAAACGTGGGCGCGGGGGGGAAGTTGGCGTAGGTCAGTTTGATGGGTTCCGCCCGGACTTGGGTGGGCGCCCACGAAATGGTCAACGTTGCGGCTAAAAAGATTCCGGCCAATACAAATCCAATTCTTCGTTTCATGATTCAGACCTCCTCTAATGATGGTTTCATAGCGATGAAGCAGCGTACGCAGTAGATCTGATGGTTTCACCTCCTTTCCCGTCAAACTGTAGGGGCGAAAGACCCTTTTTTAAACCGGGCGCCCCTACTAAAAAATATTCGGTTCCACATATTCGCCAAACACATCCCTGAACGTATCCGCCATCTCGCCTACAGTAGCGTATTTTTTACAACACTCCACCAGATAAGGCATCACATTTTTCTTCTCCCGAGCCGCTTTTTCAAGTGCCTTCAAAGAACTCCTGACAGCGCCGCCATCCCGTTCTCTTTTCAAATCTTTAAGCCTCTTGATCTGCAACTGGGCCCATTCATCATTATATTCATGGAGTTCCACTTCCATATCGACGCCTTCGGTGTACTTGTTGACCCCCACCTTGGTGATGTCGCCGTGCTGCAATTTCTTTTCATATTCATAGGCCTGGCGTGCCACTTCGCTCTGCACGTACCCGCTGGAAACCGCTTCCACCATGCCGCCCACTTTTTCCACTTTTGCCATTTCCTCAAGGATTTTGGCTTCCATCTCCTTGGTGAGGGTTTCCATGAAATAGCTGCCGGCCAGGGGATCCACCGTATCCCGCAACCCGATCTCATCCATCAGAATCTGAAAGGTTCTCAAACTCAGCAGAGCCGCCCGCTCCGTGGGAATCGTATAGGCTTCGTCAAAAGAGCAGAGGGCTGTTGTCTGTGCCCCTGAAAGGGCTGCGGCAAGGGCATAATAAGCGCCGCGCATGATATTGTTTTCAGGTTGCTGTTTGGTCATGCCGGAGCCGCCGCCGCCGAAAATTCCCCTCAGGAAAAGTGCCTTTTTATTCTGCACATCGTACTTTTCCCGCAGCAATTTAGCCCATAATTTTCTGGCGGCCCTGAACTTGGCCACGGTCTCCCACAAGTTCCCGTAGATATTCAGGTTAAAGGAAAATCTCGCCACAAAATCTTCCGCCTTGTACCCCCGGGCAATCACATTGTCGATGTAGGCAAAGGCGATCATGAAGGCATATGAAATCTCCTGGACCGGCGTACAGCCCGATTCCCGGATGTGGTAACCGCAGACGGAAACGGGATTGCATCGGGGAAGCTCCTTCATGGCGTATTCGATGGTATCCCCGATAAGCCGAACCCCCGGTTCCACAGGATAAATCCACGCCCCGCGACCCACGATCTCCTTTAAAATATCGTTCTGGGGCGTTGCGGAAATCTCTGTTTTTTTGTATCCGAATTTCTCAGCCACGGCCTGATACATGGCCAGCATGATGGATGCCACAGCATTAATAGTCAACCCGCTGCCGATGCGATCGAGCTTGATATCCTTGAACGCAATCTCAAAATCCCGCAGGGAATCGATGGCCATCCCCACCCGGCCCACCTCCCCTTCCGCCATCTCATTGTCGGAATCGTACCCCATCTGGGTGGGAAGGTCAAAAGCAACGTTCAGTCCGGTCTGTCCGTGGGCAATCATCAACTTGAAGCGTTCATTGGTCTCCTCGGGGGTGCCGAAACCCGTGTATTGCCGGGTCGTCCAATTCCGGCTCCGATAGCCTTCAGGATGGATGCTCCGGGTAAAGGGAAACTCGCCGGTATTTCCCAGATCCGTTTCGTAATTAAACCCAACCCTTTCAAGATCTTCGGGCGTATAGACGGGCTTGACCTCAATGCCTGACTGTAAAACGACCTTTTTGATGGCGTCTTTTTCGTCTCTCGTATAGGTTGCTACTCCCATTGTTAACCCCTTCCTTTCCCGCCGGCTGTTTTAATTGTGGGCGTTTTGGCCGATGAATGAAACGATTTCTTCAAAAAGCGCTCCCCCGGGAAATACGCCGTCAATACCAATCTCCTTCAATACCGAAATATCTCTGTTGGGAATTACGCCACCCACCACCACCAGCTTGTCGTCAATGCCCTGTGCCTTGGCCAGCCCCATCAATTTGGTGCAAATGGGAATGTGGGCGCCCGACATAATGGAAAGTCCGATCACATCCACATCTTCCTGCAGAGCCTGGTTCACGATGCTCTGTACGGTCTGGTGCAGCCCCGTATAGATGACCTCCATGCCGGCTTCCTTCATAGCAAGGGCCACAACCTTGGCCCCCCGGTCGTGGCCGTCCAGACCCGGTTTCGCCAGCAGCACCCGTATTTTTCTTTCTCCCATAGCGCTTACACTCCTTAAATGACTTTTTTACAGCTGTTCCATATCGAATTCCCGCAGAACAATATCCTGTCCCCGCAGGATGTGTTCCCTTACCAGCCTCTCCACCCGATCCGCCTCCCTGGCGTAAATAGCATCCATCATCAACCGGTGATCATCATTACTAGCCCGGGCCATCTCTTCAATTTTCAAAATGACCTGCCTGAAACGGAAAATCTGGACCCGGATATCATTGATCATCTTGACCAGTTTCGGGCTTCGACCGAGACCATAGAGAAGATCGTGGAACTCGGTATTGATGCGCGGAAGTTCGCCCATGTCACCCCGGTCCAGGCACGCCTGATACTCCGCCAGCTTTGCCTCCAGGGGCAGGAGTTCTCCTTCCCGATGACGGATAGTGGCCAATCGGGCCGCGTAGCTTTCCAGTACGCTTCGAATGCCGAAGGCTTCCTCGATATCCGCCCGGGTCAGGCCGACGACGTAAAACCCGCCCTTCGGATCCTGCCGGAGCAACCCTTCCCGCTCCAGTTTATGCATGGCTTCTCGAACAGGGGTCCGGCTGATACCTAAAGCATCGGCAAAGCGTGTCTCCACCACGCGGCTTTCAGGGGCAAGGGTTCCCTTGACAATGGCCTTTTTGAGTTTTGCATAGACAGACTGCCCCAGGGACCTTCTTTCCGGAAGAGACATTAATGCCTTAAAATTTGCGTCTTCCCGATCAGCAGCGCCACTCACACCCCGGTCCCTCCCTTGCAATCCGAAATCCGCAATCAACAATCAACAATCAACAATCAACAATCCTACAGTCCCACCCACTTGGCGATATTGGGCTGAAGGATTTCGTGGGTCCCCCCCCCATACAACAAAAAGCGGTTGTCCCGATAGTATCGCTGGGCTGAATATTCCATGGAATAGCCATAGGCGCCGAAGATTCGCGTGACCAGATCGCCGGCCCGGCATGCGGCCTCCGTAGCGAAATATTTCGCCATGGAAGATTCTTTCAAGGCTTCTTTTTTGTCATCGATCATATGGGTAGCCTTATAGGTCATCAACCTGGAGGCTTCCAGATCGACGGCCATATTCGCCACCTTGGCCTGAATAAGCTGATAATTGCTGATGGTCCGACCGAACTGAGCCCTTTCATGGGCGTACTGAATGGCATCATCCATGGCGGCCCGCTGCAGCCCCACCGCCAAAGCGGCGGTCATGGTCCTGATCTCGGCCAGAATGGACAGCAAATTGCTCAACCCCTTGCCTTCCGGGCAAAGCATGTAATGGTGCGGCACTATGCAATCCTTAAAAGCGATTTCGGAGATAGGAGTGGAACGGGTCCCCAGCAGTTCAAAGGGTTTGCTGCGAGAAAAACCGGGCGTATCCCTGGGCACGAAGAAAAAATTCAGGCCCCTGAATTTCTTTTCCGGATTTGTTTGCATCAATACCGTATAAAAATCGGCCACGGGACCATTGGTCACCCATGTTTTCATCCCGTTTATACAGTATCCTTCATCGGTTTTCCGGGCCAGGGTGCTGACATTTCCCAGATCGGAACCGGCCTCCGGCTCCGTGAGGCAGAAGGAGGCAACCTTTTCACCCCTCATGGCAGGAAGAAAATACTGCTCATGCATTTCTTTTGTCCCGTAATGAAACAGAAAATTGGTGCCCATCAAGCACTGCATGGCCGTAATGGCCGCAAGACTCATGAGGCCGCGGGCCACTTCCTCGCAACTGATGCAGAACAGGGTGGTATTTCCGCCGGAACCTCCCTTTTCCCTGGGATACCTCAGGCCGAAAACGCCCATCTTGGCCATCTCCTGGAACATTTCTCTGGGAAATTCACCTTTTTCATCAATCTCCTTGGCCCGAGGAATCACTTCGTTGTCCACGAACATGGCCATGCTTTTTCTGATGGTTGTTTCGGCATTCGACCTAAGCATTCAATTCCCCCTTCATTTTTCCCTGATCGCTTTCCAACTGTCGAATCATCTCAGGAACCAGGTCATGGAGATCTCCCACAATTCCCCAGTCAGCCACCTGAAAAATAGGCGCCCTCGGATCTCTGTTCAAGGCCACAATATACCGGGCGTTCATAATGCCGGCCCGGTGTTGAATAGCGCCGGAAATACCGCAGGCAATGTAAAGTTCCGGTCTGACCGACTGGCCCGTTTGCCCCACCTGTCGGTCTGCGGGAATCCAGCCTTCTTCCACCGCCACACGGGTACCGGCCACTTCGCCGCCAAGGACCTCCGCCAGTTTTTCCAGGATCTTGAATCCCGCACCATCGCCGACGCCCCTTCCACCAGCGACGATAATTTCTGCTTTGCTCAAATCCCCCGTCTTTTTCGCCTCCCGCACGATCTCCAGGACCCGGGTGCCGATTTCATCTTCGGAGAGGGAAATACTGTCTCTGATCACATCCCCGCTGTTTTCCGGTTGCAGAACCGCCTCCATCACCCCGGGTCGAACCGTGGCCATCTGGGGACGCGAATAGCGGTTGGCAATGGTGGCCATGATATTGCCGCCAAAGGCCGGCCGCGTTTGCAGGAGAATCTTCTCCTCCGGATCAATGGTCAGTTCCGTGCAGTCGGCCGTCAATCCCACCCCCACCCTTCTGGAAACCCTGGGGGCCAGATCCCGGCCAATATGGGTCGCCCCCATCAGAAGGATGTTAGGCTTGTACTGACGAATCAATTGTTCAATGGCTCTGGTATAGCTAATGGGCCGATAGTGTTCCAGACAGGCATCCTCCACCAGATACACATGATCCGCGCCATGCCGGATGAGGACATCCGCGAGGTTTTCCACCCCATTGCCCAAAAGAACGGCCGACACTTCCTGGTTGAGCGCTTCTCCCAATTCACCGGCCTTTCCCAGGAGTTCCAGGGAAATCTGCTGCAACACGCCTCCCCGCTGCTCGGCAAAAACCCAAACCCCTTTTCTGTCGCTGAAATCCGGAATTTCCCGCGGCTTTGCATCCGTTAAAATGGCCTTCTGCTTGCAGGTTTCGATGCAAGCCCCGCAGGAAGTGCACCGTTCCAGAATATGGGCCTTTCCATCCCTGATTTCAACACCCTCGTAGGGACATGCCTTAACACAGCGTTTGCACCCGTTACAGAGATCGGTTTCAATCCATACCGTCATACGTTATCTCCCTTTTCACCACCGACTATAGAATTCGGTTTTCTCGAAGTTTTCCAACCAGGGCGCTGATGCTTTCGCCGGTGGCCCCTTCCAGTATTTCTCCCTGCCGTTTAAATTTGGGCGCGAAGGTCTTGATCACATGGGTCAATGACCCTTCCAATCCAATTTCATGAGTTCCGACATTGATATCCGCGGCATTCCAAATGGCAATGGGCGCCTTTTCCCGGCAGGCGTCAATCAATCGCCCAACCACCGGGTAGCGCGGCGTGTTCAGCTCTCCGATGACCGTCAAAAGCGCGGGCAATCGGGTTTCTATGCGTTCAAAACCATCCTCCAGGCGTCTTTTGACCACCAGGGTCGCTTCCCCGGCATCCTCAATCTCAAACACATAGCTGACGTGGGGGATACCCAGATAATCGGCGACCTGGGGACCAATCTGGGCCGTATCCCCATCAATGGCCTGTCTTCCGCAAATGATGAGATCATATTCGCCGATCTTTTCCATGGCTTTGCCAAGGGTGAAGGACGTAGCCCAGGTATCCGCGCCGGAAAAAGCCCGATCCGACAGGAGAACTCCTTTATCCGCCCCCATGCCCATGGCTTCGGTGATGACATCGATGGCCTGGGGGGGGCCCATGGAAACCGCCGTCACTTTTCCACCCAAGGACTCTTTCAAGTGGACCGCCGCTTCCAGGGCATGCCGGTCGTCCGGATTCATGATGCTTTCAATGCCTTCCCTGATCAGGTTCCCGGTTTTGGGATCCAGTTTAATCTCCGTGGTATCGGGAACCTGTTTGACCATGACGATGATATTCATAGGGGGGCGCTCCATATTTTTAACGATAAGGTTTACAGTGGGCTTATGGACCGAATTCAAACCGCGAGAAAGCGGCTGCAACAAGCCGGAAGTTCTAGGGTCATATTCTGGAAAGATGTGTACTGTATACAGCAAAAGCTGTCAAGTGGTTTTTTGAAAAAATATGGAGACCCGTGCACAGGTAGAAAAACATCAACACCCTGGGGGCGCTAACCTGTCTCCTCACGCGACAGTGCTGTCATGGGGACACTTGGCGGCATAGATCGTGAGTTTCAATTCCGCTTCGTCCAACAACCGATATTCCGGCTTTCGGCCCGACAGCCTTTCACTTTCCACAATGATAATCGGAACGCCCTCGCCGCGTTTGTCCATGAGATAGCTCCGTTGACTGCCCATAACGTCCACATTCATTGGACAACGGGCCAGCAAGGAGGTCAATAGTTCATTTCGAGCCGATTGCCTTTCCGTCAAACTGTCAACGGTTAATGTGTTGGGGATAGCCCCGGGCGAAAATAGCTCCAGCCGATCGGAAAAAAGATGTAAACGAATTTTTGAACCATAAATGGAGTAATCGCGGTGAGCAACCGCATTGACGATGGCTTCAAAGACGGCATTCATGGAAAATTGAGGGGTTTCGATGCGATACGGCGATTTTACGGCGTAAACCCGCATGTTGCGCGCAACGAAATTACATCCTTCCCGAACCTGAACATCCAGAGGACCGGCAATGTCTTTGGCATCCAATTGATAATCCGCATTTCTTTCAACGCCCCGATAGCAGACGGCCTGAATATAGGCATTTGGAATCAAAGACTCGGGCGACTTGCTCGCCATCAGCACGCCGCTTACGGTGGGACGCAGCATTCCGTCTTGATCCATTGAAATCAGCTTCATTTTTTGCAAAAATTCCTGGTTGTCCACCGAAGATAAAACCGTCTTGAAACGCTTCCACAAGCCTTCCTCAAGCACATGGCAATCGGCTTTTGGAATGGTCTGTTCATCCTCGATGGTTTTTAATTCCAGGACAGAATCCTCTCCCAGAGCAATTTGTTTCAAAAGACTTTCTGTATTTTCAAACACGGCAATCTCCTTGGGGATGGCTTACGATATGGCTCTATCTTGCGTCACAGCGACATATATCCCCCTCCCACCCCCATAGTAAGATTCGTATATGTATTGAAAGATAGCGTCAGTCTTCTGCTGAAAAAGCTCTCGGGTGTAGGTTTCGGGCAGCCCCCGGTCCAGCATCTTTTCGATGGTCACCCGTACCTGTGCCCTTGAGCGTTGCCTTTTTCGCCAGTCAAGGACCAGTTTTTCGCCTTTCAGCGTGTTGAGCAGGTCCCGGGCCGTCTTCTTGACCTGTTTCCTCTCCTTTTTTGTCAGTTCCGGATCAGGTTTGGTCAAAAGGTCAAAGAGGGCCAATTCCTCCTCGGAGAGCTGCTCCGAAATGCCACGTTTTTCCTCATCATTCAATTCCTGAGCAAAGTCCATCAGGCGGCTGAAAAACTCCTCGATGTTTACGCTTCCGGCATTGTACGCGTCGATCATCGTCTGGAAGCGCTCTAAATAATCCATCCGGGAGCGGTTCAGCCGCACCATCTGACGCAGTTTTCTCACCACCGAGCCCTTAACTTTTTCAGCCTCGGTGCTTTTCCGCCCCTTCTTAAACCCCTTCTTCAAAGCCTCAAAATCAATTCGGCTCAGATCCACCAGATGATCCCGGCCATACGGCCCAGGCGGGTCCTCAATCACATAGCCTTCCGGGTCCGGAATCTCGACCCTGACGCCATTCTTGATGAGGTCGTACACCTCCCGGTTGGCCGCCGCAAGGCTCATGCGGGAGCGGTCCCGGAGGATTTCCTCTATGGCCAGGTCAATGGCCTGCGGGGGAAGCTCCAGGTTGAGTTTGTTCAATGCCGGCCTGAGGCGGGATACCCGCACCACTTCAGATTTGGTCTCGCGTCCCAAGGGGCTGCCACCCGTCTGCTCAAATTCATGAAAGGCGTCAACGTGTTCCAAGCCCAGGTCTTTGAGCATGTCGATGGCCGGTTTTTCAACCAGCGCGTCTTCACTGTAGCCTGCAGGGGTCATTCCTCACCCCCATTGCCCATTTGCCGCTCGAAGGACTGGCGGACCAGACCCATAATATACGGCAGTTCTTCCAACGAGGTGAATCCCACCTCCACATCACCGTTGCCCCAGCGCCCCATGCCGGTAACGTCCTTGCACAGGCCGCGCGGGTCGGCAATATCACCAAACGGCGTCTTCAGCGAAAGGAGCAGTCGCTTGGCCTGCGGAACCACATCGACAAAGTTTGTCTCGGCCTTGTAGGCTACATAGAGCTTGAGAAACCACTCCCTGACTACGGGATTAAGCGCCAACACTTCCTTGCGAAACGCTTCAAACAGTTCTTGTCCCACGCCACTGAGCAGATGCGGATGATCTTGGATCGAGAATGTCAGCCACCAATGATTCCACTCCTGCCCCCGCTACTTTGGGGGACCTGGCGTGATCCTTGAAAGCGTCGTACACTGCGTCCAATTTTGGAATCACGCCGGTCTTAACCGTCAAATAATGGCGCATGAAACCGTCGAAGTGTGTGCAGTAGGCCTCCTGCCCAAAATCCAGTTCCATCAGCCGCCAGTAGTGTTCATAGAGACGGGTTTGCAGGGCCGGTTCCAGCCCCATCAGAATAAAATTGCGGATTAAATCGGCCTGGGTCAGTTCCCGGCCGGTGGAGTTCATGCTCTCAAAGATCAGCTGCGGATTGTCCTGATCCCGGCTCAGCGCGATGTCCACCACCACCAGTTGGCGATACCTTTGCACAGTGCGGTCAGGTCGCCTTTACAGCCGGCAATCCAGGTCTCGAAGAGTTTATAGCTCTCCGCGATGCGCCGGGAATATTCTTTGGGCCGCTCGTTTCTGGCGACAACGGCAATGAGCGAGTCCCTGTCGATCTGGGAAAGAATGAGTTTGTAATGCCGCTCACCCTCTTCTTCCGGGTTGATGAGGTAGTAATTGCGCAGTTTGCGGGGTGAAAAGCCCTCCACCGGCTCCCGGTTTTCCTCGGGCAGATCCTCCAGCGCCTTGGCCACTGCGGCAATCAGCAACTCCATCGTAGTCAGGCGTTGCTGGCCGTCGATGACCAAAAGAGGCGACTGGCTCGTCACATGATACAAACCCTTCTCAATATACACGATGGAGCCGACAAAATGGGCAGACACAGCATCGTTACCACCGGTACGCAGAATATCGTCCCAGAGTTGCCGGCACTCCCTCTCTGTCCACGAATAGGTGCGTTGGTAGATGGGGATGACAAACTGCGGTGACTTTTTGATAAAGTCCAAAAACCTGGCTTCAGTGGCTTTCATGCTTCGGCCTCCTCTGGGACGGCGAGGTTCAGTGCGGACGCTCCTGTGAAAGTGGCGTCTTCAGCGATCAATGCGCGGAATAATGCGCTCAAGTATCTTCCTCCGAATCGATTGAGACAACACCAGGATAATGGCTATTTAAGACCGGTTTCAATCTATCCCGCCATTGCTCCAATTTGAGCCGCGTAATGGATTGCGCGTTTTCGCTTTTCTTATCGAGTACCGCCCGCCGCACCACACTCAAACAGAACTCTTCCACCTCAGCAAAATTCAAGCCCAGCATGTGTTTCGCCAATGTCTCGGGCTTATATCCGAAATCGGTTTGGCACCGCCGGCCGATGGATTCGATATGTTGGGTTAATTGCAGGCGCGTCGGCATAGGCAATTCGATGCGTAACTGGAAGCGCCGCCATACCGCTCTATCGAGCAGCTCCGGATGATTACTGGCCGCAACTATCACAACATAATCCGGCAAATCATCAATTTGCAAAAGCAGCGAACTCACCACCCGTTTGATTTCTCCTGTTTCGTGTGTCTCGCCACGCTCCTTGCCGAGAGTTTCGAACTCGTCAAAAAACAGAACGCAACGCTGGGTCCTGGCGTAGTCCATCAAATGTTTCAGGCGGCTGGAGGTTTCTCCCAAGTAGCTTCCCACCAAGGTTTCGTAACGAACGACGAACAAGGGGTACATCAATTCACAGGCCAACACCTCTGCCAGAGTCGTTTTCCCATTACCCGGCGGCCCGGCAAGCAAAACCCGGTTACGTGCGCGCAGATTATGCGCATGCAGCAATTCGGCGCGATGCTGCTCCTCCACGATCTCCTTGATTTGTATCCGAATTTTGTCGGGCAATACAAGACTATCGAGCGAACGTTCCGGCGTTATTTCGTAGATCAAATCCCTATGCCGGCCGTTGCCGACATTCTGCGTTGGCGCGGGGCTGCGCCCCATCCCGATTGGGCCTGGCTGCAAGGATTTGACCAGCCGATCCGCCAGCACTCGATGCCCCTTGGCTTTCTCTTCCTGAATCAGTGTCTCGGCGTTCTTGCGAAACGCCAACTGATCGCCGCTACTGGCATTTTTGATTAAATCCACCAATAAATCCGCCTGTGCCATCAGATTTTCCCTCCCACATTGACGTCGACAATGGTCATGGTGTCATTTGAAACAATAAGCAGCGCTGGGTCTTTCGACTTATAACACAAAACTGCCCCGGCTTTTTGTGTCAAACTGAATCCTGCTGTTCAATTTCGTCATCAATATCTTTGAAGTCCCCATGCCGGACGTCAAACTCCTCGCTCACCTTCCAGGTCCGCACATCAGGTCGAGCCACGATCCATGCTATGATTCTCTTCAGTCTGGCATCAGGATCATCCGAGCGGCGGCCAAGCGCCACTACCACGTCCAGTTTCTCTCCATACCCGCCTCCGCCGCAGTAGCATCCATTTAATTCAATGGCCTCCTCGATGAAGGCATCAAGAAATTCATCGAATCCCTCTTCCTCATTTCGCATAATGACGAGCTGTCGACCCCACTCGGTAAATTCGCCACAATGCTTCTTCTTACGGAACCGCTTCTTTATTTTCATCATCTCTCAAATCGGACGCCCTAAAATCACCAGGCTCAAACCGCCCTGACGCCGGCATCCAGCTCAACGACATGTATTTTTAACAGACACCAAAACTCAACTAAAGCACGCGGTTTGAGCGCTGGCGCAATTTTTTGTTAGGGCTCCTCATCGAAAATCTTTCATTTTGATTTTCGAGATTACCCGTTCACATCTTCGATTAAATAATTCTATCTCCGGACGCATGACAATGCCTTCCGGATCGGTTTCGCGCAGTCGTGATTTATAGCCGTCTCTTACCATTTCAACCCCATCAAGCAGAGTCCCTTTTCCAATAATCGGGACTGTCTTGATGCCCAATTTGTCAGCAATATCTTCTACGTTATGCCGTTCAAGCCAAATATCATCAATAGTGACATCAAACAGGATAAAACTCACGCCATCAGAAATATAAGTTCCACCACCCTTTTGGATTCTCGCCCCGTAGCCTTCACCGTATAAACACAAAGGGGGTAGCGCACTTAATTGGAATGCTTCAGGTTGGAATAATTCATTCAACTTTTTGAGCAAAAACGGCGGGGTATCCGCACGATCCGTCTTCCCCGCAAATGTAACTTGCACACCATTCCATTGCACGCGGATATTTGTCCCATCAACCTTTTCCGTAAAGACCCATGTGTTGTCTTTAAGATATTCAAACTCAGGTTTTGCAAACCGTCCTTCAAGCAACGTTCTATACTTCGTTGCCGGGTCCCTGAGAAATACCGTTTGAATTTTATGATATTCTTTCATTGGGTTACCTTCATAGCTAAATAAGCGCTAACTTTAATGTATTTGGAAAAGCAGCTTCGCCAAGCAGGATATGATAGCAAAACACAAAAACCAACACAAAAATAATTGAAAGCGCCGGTTGTTTCACTAATGGGGGCACCTCTCTCCGGAAAAAGGCTCGCCTGATTGAAGTTATAAAATTTTCAGTTGATGAACCAATGGAATTCCCCTATTGTAATCCAAAGCTTGCCGGTTCCCGAAATGAGTCATTTGCTTTGACGACGATTTTTTTCATAACGGGGGAAGATCAGAATGCAAAAAAAAATTGACCTCAATTCAGATGTTGGGGAAAGTTTCGGGGCCTATAAAATCGGACTTGATGAAGCGGTAATTCCCCTCATCAACTCGGCCAATATTGCCTGTGGCTTCCATGCGGGAGACCCATCGGTGATAAATCGAACAGTCTCCCTTGCCTCGGAAAATTCCGTGGCCCTTGGGGCTCACCCCGGATTGCCCGACCTGATGGGATTTGGTCGAAGGTCCATGGATATCGCCCTGGAAGAGATCAAACACTATGTAACCTACCAGGTGGGCGCCCTTCAGGCCTTTGCCGCTCAACGGGGACTGCCCCTTCAGCACGTAAAACCCCATGGCGCCCTTTACAATATGGCCGTACGAGACACGGAAATCTGGAACATCATCGCCGAGGTGTTGTCGGCGCTGGACGAAAATCTGATACTGGTGGCTCTGGCCGGGCCCAACCGGGATGACCTGGAAGCCATTGCCATGCACCATTCCATTCGTATCGCCTTTGAGTTTTTTGCCGACAGGGCCTACAATCCCGATGGGTCCCTGGTCAGTCGCAAACTGCCGGGGGCCATACTCCATGATGATGCGGCAGTGGCCGAAAGGATCATAAGGCTGGTCACCCATGGCAGCGTCACTGCCATTGATGGAACCGAAATAAAATTGTCGGCGGACACCATCTGCGTTCATGGGGATAACCCCGAGGCCCTGGCCCTGGTGAAAAAGATCAGAACGTCCCTTCTGAATTCCGATATCCGGGTCTGCCCCATGGGCGCGTTTCTGTAAAATCATGTAAATCCCGGCAAAAAAATTCTCATGGTTGACATGATCGGAGAACTATCATGACCGACAAACGGAACGTACCGCCCTGGGCCATCCGGCCCCTGGTCCCGGAGCCGGTGTACACGAACCGGCAGGAATACCTGGACTTCCTGCACAGGGCATCCCTTTTTGCCATCGAGCGGCGGACCATGTCCACCGTCCTTCTGGGGCAGCGGCGCATGGGCAAGACCGAGATCTTCAAGCGGGTGGTAAACCGGCTGTTCTTTGAACAGGAAAATCCCGGGGACCTCGATAAGAGCGTGGTCCCAGTCTACTATAGCTTTGATGAAACCGGGATTGACAGGTGGGGATTTGCTCTTGAATACACGGAGAATTTTTTGCGCTGGTACACGGCCTTCAGATTGCGGGAAACCAGCGTGCTGGACCCCAAAGACATCCCCCGAAACCGCCTTCCTGAATATATTCGATCCAATCTCGAGCTGACGCCCGGCTTCTCCAGCGCCGTCAAGTTTTTAGAAACATTGCAGGGAAAAGATGTTACCATTCCCGAAAAGATTGCACTGCATCTTCCCCGTCAGGTTTCCGACAGAGACGAATCGACCATCGTCATGTTCCTGGATGAATTCCAGAATACCCGCCTGCCCCAGTATGACTTTGACATTGTGGGCTGGATGCAAGAGGCCGTAGAATCCCCCACCTGCCCCCATTTTGTCACCGGATCGGCCATGAGCATTTTGTCAAGGGAGGTCCTGGGCCGGGGAGCCTTGTTCGGTCGATTCCGGAGCAAGCCCATTTCAGCCATGACAGAATACTGGGGCGCGGAACTGGCCCTGAAGTCAGCCGCATATTACCATACCGCCGTTTCGGAAAAAATTGCCCCCGTGCTTGCCCAAAGATCTGGGGGAAATCCCTTTTATATCAGTGCGGTGATTCAACAGGCCGCGGAACAGGGAAAAAAGATCGAATCGGAAGAGGCCCTGAACGAAATCCTGGCCGTGGACCTATCTTCCGGCTTTATATGGGGGGAATTGAGCGACCAGGTAAACCGGTGGATCGAGCGGATCAACCAGTCGGGGATCACCAAGACCATTCTGTATCTGTCGGCGATGGAAGAAGGGGACAGGCTGGACCTGGTGCGGATACAGGAAGAGGTCCGAAAACGCGAGGGTCAGGAGGTTCCCATCGAAGAGATCCGGGATGTACTCATCAAGCTCTCCCGAGGGGACCTTCTCGAATACATGGAGCTGGGGGGATGGTTCCGGAAAGTTCAGGATCCGATCCTCCTGGCGTTTCTTAAAGTCTGGGGTAAAATTCAGGTGGAAGGTCAGGACCAGGCTCGGGTTCAAAATGATCTGAGAATACGGTATCAACTCATGGAAAAACGGATCCGCGACCAGAAAGGGTATCTCGGCGAAGTCTATCTGGCACAGGTTCTGTGGAATTTCCAGAACAAGACATTGCCGGGCCGCTTAGTTCATTGCCGGGAAGACGTACCGGTACCCTGGCTTTTCAGCTACATCCACCACCGGGTGCGGCTCGGCGCCGGCGAAGGCCGGGAGATCGACATATATGCGGCAGCCGGGGCCGAGGTGTGGATATGTGAGAGCAAATGGCAGCTGGATCGGAAGACCGGCCCCAGTGATATCCGAATTTTCCTTGAAAAAGCCACCCTGACACGGGAGTTTGAAGGAAAAGGCCTCCAGCGGCTGCGATGCTGGTTCTTTTCCCATTCAGGCTTTACGGATAAGGCCACCAGGTTGATGCAGGCCGAGGGGATCTTCTATTCCAACCGGGGAGATCTGGACGAACTCCTGGCGAGCGCGGGGCTAAGGAAGCTGCCGGAACTCTGATAATCGGGACTGGGAGCTTGAAAGTTGAAAGCTAAGGAAGAGATGGCCTACGACCATCCCATATATCGGGAAATGGGAGATCGCGCCCTCCTTGTGGAATGGGGGGGTGTTATCCGCATTGACGTCAATCAAAGGGTCAGGAAACTTTTTTTAACCATTGAAAAAACCTCGCTTAAAGAGGTTGTGGACATCATACCCGGGTATTGCTCGCTCATGTTGGTTTTTGACCCTCTCAAAACCAACGCGTCATTGGTGCGAAAAAAAGTTGATGCCCTCCTGGATAAAATGGATTCGTTCGAAATCCCTGAAACAACGGAAATTCAAATTCCAGTTGTTTACGGGGGAAAATTCGGACCGGACCTGGAATGGGTGGCAGAGCATCACGGCATTTCTTCTGATGAAGTCATCCGCCTGCATACGGAAACGATCTACCATGTTTACATGATCGGCTTCATGCCGGGATTCCCCTATATGGGAGAACTTCCTAAAGGCCTTGTTACGCCTCGCAAGGAAACACCCCGGACCCTGGTGCCGAAGGGTTCGGTGGGACTGGCACAGGAGCAAACCGGAATCTATTCCACCAGCAGTCCCGGAGGGTGGCAAATCATCGGGCGCACGCCGCTCTCACTTTTTGATCCTTCAAACAATCCCCCGGCGCTCCTCAAAATGGGAGACCGGGTGCATTTCTACCGGGCAACCGAGGAGGAAATAGACCATTGGCAGGGGTAAAAATCCTGGAGGTTATGATACCCGGTCCCTTGACCACCTTGCAGGATCAAGGTCGGGTCGGTTACGGTCAATACGGGGTTGCGCAAAGCGGCGCGGTGGATTCATTCTCATTGCGGGTGGGGAACCTGATGGTGGGCAATTCGGAAAACGAGGCATGCCTCGAAATGACGATCATGGGACCTGTTATGAAGGCGCATGCCCATGTGGCGATTGCCATTACGGGGGCGGATCTGCAACCTCGGATTAATGACCGGCCGGTCCCCATGTGGAGGTCCATTGTCATGAAAAAAGGGGATATCCTATCGTTTAAAGGGCCCAAGAGCGGGTGCAGGGCTTACCTGGCGGTTGGCGGCGGTTTTAATGCAGAGGCAGTACTCGGAAGCAAATCCACCAATCTGGGCGGTCGATTTGGCGGCATTGCGGGAAGGCCCTTACAAAAAGGGGATATTCTCGGTTCCAACGCCCCCCATTTGCATTTGGATACGGAAAAACGAAGTCTCCCCGCCAACGCAATCCCCCAATATCCCACGGATTGTTCGGTGAAGGTCATTATGGGATCCCACCACGATCATTTTTCCCTTGAAACGTTGACGCTATTTCAGGAAAGCGCTTTCAGGGTAACGGAACAATCGAACCGTGCGGGCATCAGATTGGCAGGCCCTCCCCTCAGGACAAAGGAAGGGTTTAAAAAATCAATCATTTCAGAAGGGGTTGTCCCGGGCGCCATACAAACGCCCGGTGATGGTCAGCCCATTATCATTCTGGGCGAAACCGTCACGGGGGGATACCGAAAAATTGCCGTCGTCATTTCCGCTGATCTTCACCGGCTGGGACAGCTAAAACCCGGGAACAGGGTGAGTTTTCTCCCTGTTTCCCAGGATGAAGCAAAAAACGCACTTGAGGAAATAGAAGGCATCATTCAGGAAATCAAGGCAACCTGGCCGTAAAATGCCAATCATGAACGTGGCGGTTATTTGTGCCGCCTCAGTCCCCTTTCCACCGTTACAATAAAATCCTGAACATTGGTGAGAATGGAACGGGCCGACAGGGACCCCCGGTTGGCCAGTTTGCTTGCGGCAAACTCGGACATATCCACGATAAAAAAATAAACGGGCCGTACCCCATCACCCTTCATCACCTTGTAGGCAGGCGTCATATTGCCCACGGCGATGGCATGAAGCTGTGTTGCAAGGGCAATGACCGTGGTGGCCTTCCGGGAGTAGGCCCTCATCCGATCCTGGGCTCCGTAGACATCCCCCGCCACTTCGGGAAGGGGACCGTCGTCGCGGATGGAACCGGCCAATACATAGGGAATCCCTTTTCGGATGAGGGCCCGCATGATGCCATCCTTGACGACCCCTTTCCCGACGGCCGCTTCAATGGATCCAAGGCCCCTGATGCGGTTGATGGCATCCAGATGGTTGTAGTGTCCCAGGGGCAACCCCTTCTTGGAATAGATATCCTGCCCCAGGGCGGTAGAAAAAAAGGCTGCCTCCAGATCGTGAGTCGCCAGAGCATTTCCGGCCAGCACCGCATGCACATAGCCCTTCTCCACCAGAGCCGCAAAGGCATCACGGGCATCCCTGTCAAAGACCACCGCAGGCCCCAACACCCACACAATAAAGCCGTTCTTTCGTTCGTAGGCCAGAAGGTCGTAGAGTTGATCGTAGTCGATGGAAAAAGACGTTTCCCGGGTGATCCGCGTTCTAAAGGCAAATTTCCGCGAAGGGTCTTCGGTCAAATCAAAGGCGCCCGCATGCACGAAAATTCCTTCTTCTCCGTTTTCCCGTCTGCCGCGGGCAACTAAGTCGCCCGGATTGAGATGCCGAAATTCACGCACGGCAAGGACCTCATCCTTCACCAGCACCACCACACAATCCATCCTCGATTCTTGCAGAAGAACCCACTTTCCTTTCCTGATCTGGAAATATTCAGGATAGATCGATGTACCATGATAGTTCTCCGGCGCAACACCGGCTTGTACCACCGGTTGAAAAACAACCGTCGGCGCCGACGTAAAGGGCGGCTGACGAAAATCGGGCCGGCAATATTCCGGCAGGTTGAATGGCATAACGCGACTCCTTAATAAAAGATATTCGTAACCGATTGACCATGAAAACCAGTATTTTATTGCCGAGAACGCCGTTACCGTGCTAAAAGAGATTGCATGGCGTTTTTTTCCCTCATTTTTAGGAATCTTCAATTGCCACATGCACCTCTCTTGTGGATCTCAAAGTGGCATAATGCTTGATATGAATTCACCTCACGGCTTACATTATCCTCGCCTTTTAAGGATCATCAAAATCCTTCTCTTTATTTTTTGCCTTCAGATTATTGTAACACCCATTCTGTTTTGGGGCAACACTCGTGGCGCCCGCGCCGAAGAAACAAACCCATCGTCGGTTCACATTGTAAAACGGGGCGACACCCTGGGCAGCATTGCGCTGCACTATAAAGCCTCAATAAAACAATTGAAACAGTGGAATAAACTCCGGAACGACAAGATTTTTGAGGGGCAACGCCTCCTGATTCAATCCAAATCCCTTTTTCAGCATTACCGGGTCAATAGCGGCGACACTCTCTCTGAAATCGCCGCCCAATCAGGCATCTCCGTGCCGGCGCTTCGAAGCCTCAATAACATTTCCGGGGACCGGATCTATACCGGGCAAAGGCTCAAGATCGGTGCATCCCACGAGGCCCAAAAACCGGCGACGCGTCATGTGGTCCAAAAGGGAGAGTCCCTCTGGCGCATTGCCCGTCGGTATGATCTTGACGTCAATGATCTTAAAAAATTCAACCGATTGAAAAGCAGTACCGTCACACCCGGCATGGACCTCAACCTTATTGAACCCATTGAAGATGAAGCGGACGACGACGAAACCGTTGAAGAACAATTTGAGTATACGGTCAAAGCGGGAGACAGTTTGTCCATCATCGCACAGCGGTTTGACGTAGGGCTCGGCCTTCTCAGACAGTTGAACGGCCTCAAAACGGACCAGATTCATCCGGGGCAAACATTGCAGCTCCGCCCATCGTCGCTGGATGAAGCAGTACATGTGGTTCGTTCGGGCGAAACCCTGTCTTTAATCGCCTTGAAATACCGAATGGCATTGACCACGTTAATGGATATCAACGGGATTGAAGACAGCAAAATTGTGGTCGGACAAAAATTACGCCTCAAAACAGCGCCCCAACACGTCCATATCGTTGAAAGTGGGGATGCATTGTGGGAAGTGGCCCAGGCCTATGGATTGACCGTTGCGGACATCAAAAAACTGAACGGACTCACCTCCGACCGAATTTATCCCGGGCAGGAATTGCAGCTGGGCGTCAAACAATCCGAACCCTTTAACACCTACACCGTCAAAACGGGTGATTATCTAGGCGGCATTGCCCGCCTGCACCAGATGAGCGTGGCGGAATTAAAAAAAGCTAACAACATGCGCACGTCCCTGATCCATCCCGGAGATCAGTTGAAGGTCAGTCCACTCCTGGGCAAGGGAAAAGAATCGCTCAAAACCGGTGAAATCAATTGGGACGACTTGATTCCCAGCTCAAAGGATCTCAAAAAAATTCAGGCCGGCAACGGGCCATATTTTGGAAAACGGCCTCGGGCCGTCCGCCAGAGCCACCCTCGATATTATGAAGGCGCGACCATGCCCCTTTCGAAAGCCTACCGGCAAGCCCGGAGGCTTCAAGTGGATTTTGATGGGCGGATTTCAAAAATGGGACGTCTCAGCAATACTTTGAAAGGTTGGCACATTGTGCTGGACCCCGGTCACGGAGGCATGGACCCGGGAGCGGTGGTTGAAAACATGGATGGAAACGGCGACAAAGTCTACGTGGTCGAGGATGAATATGTATACGATATCGCCTTGCGCGTGTACGTACTGCTGCGCCTTCACGGCGCAACCGTCACCCTGACCCTGTTAAGCCCCAATCACTTGATTCGCCATTCAGATCCCCCCGTGCAAACATTTGTCAATGAAAAAAATGAAGTTTACAACAGTCCCGCAATGAACAAAGGCAACCGAAAGGCCAATTGGCCAAAGGGAGGGCGCAACGGAAACCTTTCCCATCGGGTGGATATTGCCCGCAAGGCGTTTAAAAACGTCCCGCCAAAACAACGCATGTTCCTTTCCTTTCATGCGGACATTGATCACCGTTCCCCCGAAGCGCCCCTGATCATTTATTACCGAAGTCGTAACAGCGGGTATGTCGACCAGGTTTCAAAAAAATTCGCGACTGCCATGCTTTCATCCATGGGCGCCGGGGCATTTACCCGGGGGCAGAACCTGTGCGTACTGCGAAACAACCCTGCCCACATCAAGGTAATGCTGGAAATGCGAAACCTGGCCTATACGGATCACGCCTGGGCGCTGCGCTTTGAGGAATTGCGCCAACGAGATGCTGAAAAGGTGGTTCGGGGCCTGGTGGAATATGTAAATCAAAACGGCTGAAGGCCGGTTTCCTCAGCACGGATTTAATCATCTTTTAGATGCCGCCATTTTACCAAAGGCGCATAAATACTCGGTCGCCCCTTTTTTCGCCACGGGTTTTCTCCATATGCCTTAAGGTCGCCAGCTCCCGATCCAATTCCGAGGCCGTTATGTCACCCTTAAGCCGCTCCAGGAGCATGGGGCGTTCTATCCCCCCCGTCTCCTTCAAAATTTCAAGAATCCGTTCCTGAATCTCGGTAACAACAGATCTTCCCGCATGTTTTTCAAAGGATTTGGCGCTGTATACCTCCCAAGGATCACACGTACGCGCAGGCGACAGGGCATCCATGTAACAGTCTTCACACAGGGTTTGCCCCAAGTACACCATTTCATCACCTGCTGGAATGTTTGCATTACATCTTTCGCAGTTCATGGATTCCTCCCTTCTGAAATCAGTCAAGAATAAAAACGCAAGCCGACAATCGGCGCCATAGCATCAAAATCCCGGTCATTGTGAAGGAGCAGGAGTTTTTGCTCCAGAGCTATTTGGGCAATCAGGCAATCAATAGTGCTATGAACGGTAATGCCTCTTTTTCGGCAGGAAAAGTAGATAAACGCCGCCTCTGAATATGATTTCACCGCGTCTCGCGGATGGAAAAAACGCTGAGAGGAAAGATAATCTCTCAAAAGGGCATATTCTTTCTCCGATTTCGCACCTTGCAACACTTCCTGATAGATAATCGATGTAATGCCAAAGGGTATCTGATGGGCCAAAACCTCCCGCATCCTGTTGGCCGGCGTATTGGAAACGCCTTTAAAAAGATCGATCAGAACCGACGTATCAACCAGAATCATCGCCCTTACCGTAGGCCCTTATAATCATAGGCTTCCCTGAATTCAATCTTGCCGTCGAGATCCAACAGATTAAGTCTCTTGCGGGTAATGATGAACTCCCGTAACGCATCTGAAATTAATTCCTTTTTTGTCGTGGCGCCGCTTAACATCATCGCCTCTTCCATAAGTTTATCATCCAATACAATATTGGTTCTCATGATACACCTCCTACTGTGTAGAACAATACACATGGAAATCTCAATTGTCAAGCGTGCAACCCCAGGGCAAATTTGTTCTATTTGTAAACCTTTGATATCAAAACCTTATGAAGGACACATCAATTCAAACAAATCAATGGATTAGCGTTAGAACAAATTCACCGTGCGTGCAACCCACTGGTTGGGATATCGGCAGGGGCATTTCTTTTAAGGCTGCCTGAAAGCCGTCAAGCTCTTTGTCGTATTCCTCTAACTCTTTCTGGAGCGTGTTTAGCTTTTTTTCAAGACGAAGATCTTTTCGTGTTTCTATTTTGGACTCTGTTTGTTGTTTTGCAAGCGCCAACTGCCCATCTTTTGTTTAACAAATAATTTGGAAAAATTCGGATTGCTATACGTGTCGTAAGCAGTTGACAAATCGATAGAAAATGGGATACCGTTCAGGCACAATCTAGCAAACCTATTCAATAATGTCTATTAAAATCGCTTATCAATTCAGATAGTTGAGCTAAATTTGGCAGAAAGCTGTCAGGAGCCTGTATTATGGAAAAAAACCGCGAACTGATACAGCACGACCACACCGAACGGTTGCTTCAGGGTGTCTCACGTTCTTTCGCTCTCACTATTCCTCAGTTGCCGGGTGGTCTTCGGGAGCCGGTCACGAACGGGTATCTTTTATGTCGAATCGCAGACACCATCGAAGACGAAGAAACGATACCGCTCGAACAGAAACGTATTTTCTTTCGAGAGTTCAATGATGTACTGGAAGGAAAAGCGTCGCCGAATCGATTTGCTCAAAGTCTTCATCCCCTATTGTCCCACCAGACATCGGATGCCGAAAAACAACTCATTTTAAACATTCCACTGGTTGTAAAAACCCATTTCGCATTTAATGCTTCACAACGGGCCGCTCTGAGACGCTGCGCCAGAATTATGTCGGAAGGAATGCAGCATTTTCAGGAAAGGGAATCTCTCCTCGGGCTGAAGGACATTCATGAACTGAACAGCTACTGTTATCACGTGGCCGGGGTTGTAGGAGAAATGTTAACCGAGCTTTTTTGTGGATATTCGGCGGAAATGTCGAAGCGTCGGGAAAAGATGATGAAGCTGGCGGTTTCATTCGGTCAGGGCCTGCAAATGACCAATATTTTAAAGGACTTATGGGATGACCTACAACGGGGCGTTTGCTGGTTGCCCAGGGACGTCTTCGAGGGTGTGGGCTACAATCTCGCGTCACTGTCTTCCGGGAAATACGAAGACCCTTTTGGGGAAGGACTGGCGCAGTTGATCAGCATTGCTCGCGGCCATCTCTCGAAAGGATTGAACTTCACATTGCTTATTCCAAGACAGGAAACAGGCATACGGAAATTTTGCCTATGGGCGATCGGCATGGCGGTTTTTACCCTCAGAAACATAAACAAAAGGCGTAACTATAAGAGCGGTAAAGACGTGAAAATCTCGCGGAAGATCGCTCGCTCGGTTATCTTCACATCCAATTTGACCCTCCGAAACGACACCCTCATCAGAGGCCTGTTTCTTGCGACATCGAGAGGACTTCCAGATCCGAATCAAGGGCAAAAAACAGCTGAACAATGTTGTTGATTCTCTCCATCGCTGAAAAACAACGCTCCAGACCTGCAATCACATCCGTCGAAGGCATCCGTTTTTGCGGCGCCATTTGATCTTCGTTTTTTCTTTCCGTTAGAAGCGTCAAAAATAATAGTTGCACATGTTATTATTTCTCTTGACACTGTCATTCTTTTACATTATATTGCTTTACAACGTTCAGGCAATTACAAACACGAACCGCAAAATTATGCATCAAAAAGATGGAAAAAACAAGTGAGCAAATTTTAAACCGGATTAAACGCATTTGCTAAAGGGGGCCGATATCAACCATGGACAAGATTAACTTTGTGGATCAAACTTTGCGCGATGCTCAACAAAGCCTTTGGGGCTATATGATGAGGACGGACATGGTGACCCCTATTGCAGAGGTCATGGACCAGGTCGGATACAAAGCCATTGCCACGGTCGGTTCTCAGGCATTTACCGTGCTTGTTCGAAATCTCAATGAGGATCCGTGGGAAAGAATCAAAGTCCTTTCCCGTTTGCTTAGAAAAACACCTCTTCGAGGATCCTATCAAACGGGCAGTCTCTCAACTTTTGACCTCAGTACGCCCCGAGATATCATTACGCTTTGGATAAAACGATCCATTGCCAACGGAATCAAGTCTTTCTGGGTTTGCGATTGGCAGGACAATATGGAGCGATTCGTCTATTTCGCCCGCATCGCCAAAGCCGAAGGCGCCGGCGTTATCACAACAGTAGGCTATAGCTTAAGTCCGGCTCACACCGATGAATATTGGGGGCGAAAAGCGGGACTCATTTCAGAAACTAAAGATTATGTGGATGCCATCATGATCGAGGATGGAGGCGGGCTTCTGACGCCGGAGGCCACCTGTAGATTGATTTCCGCGATTCAAAAGAATTGCGACGGAATCCCCATTGAATTCCACGCCCATTGTAATTCCGGGCTTGCACCCCTGTGTTATCTGGAGGCTGTTAAACTCGGCGTCACAACATTACATACCGCCATCTCGCCTCTCGCCAATGGAACCTCCTTGCCTTCAGCGGAAACGGTTTTAAAAAATGTACGTCGTCTGGGCTTCACATCGGATCTTGATGAGGATGCACTCGCAACGGTATCGCGGCATTTCAGAAAAATAGCGGAAAATGAGGGGCTGCCCATGGGTGTACCGGCGGAATACGATCTTTTTCATTTTGAACATCAGGTGCCGGGCGGAATGATGACCAATTTTACGCGGCAGCTAAGGGAAGTAAAAATGGAAGACCGTTTGGACGAAATTCTGGAGGAAATCGTACGGGTCCGCAAGGAGCTTGGATATCCGGTGATGGGAACACCCTTCTCTCAGATCGTAGGCGTCCAGGCCATGGAGAATGTTATCTCCGGAAAGCGGTATGGAAGGATTACGGATGAGGTTATCAAGTACTCTCTTGGGTATTACGGTGAACTGATTGCGCCCATGGACCAGAATATTTTGGACAAAATAATGAATTTACCCAGGAGAAAGGAATTTCTTGATTGGGAGTCTGACGGATACGATAAATCCATCGAGGCGCTACGTGCGGAAAATGGTCCGGAACTTTCCGATGACGAACTATTGCTAAAGATTCTGATCCCCGGAAAAGCGGTTAAGCCGGGAGCGCCCGTGAAAGCCTCCCCCCCTGACCTGAAAACGTCGGCGCCTTACAATCCACCATCCGAATTTCCGGCGGAATACAGTGTGGATGTTGATGGCGAAGTGTTCAACGTGAAGGTTACACCTGTGATGAAGGGGGATGGAAAAGGCAAAGCAATAGAAGCGGCGGAAGCGCCCAATAACGCCAATGCATCTAAAGCGTTGCCTGCCGGCGCGGTGATCTCCGAAATGCCGGGAATGATACTGTCCATCGAAGTGAAGGTGGGCGATAAAATAGAGGAAGGCGATTTGCTTGTCGTGATCGAATCAATGAAAATGAAGAGACTCTTCAATTCGCCCCACAGCGGAGAGGTAAAAGAGATCATGACCAGTGAAGGGGAAACAATCGACATCGAAGACATTTTGATGGTGGTGGCGTAAAATGCTCAACAAAATTCTCATCGCAAATCGTGGAGAAATAGCGATTCGGATCATGCGGGCTTGCAGGGAACTCGGAATCCCTTCCGTTGCCGTTTATTCGGAGGCGGACAAAAATGCATCCTTTACCCAATATGCGGATGAAGCCTATTTAATCGGTCCGCCACCGGCAAGGGCCAGCTACCTCAACATTCAAAAGATCCTTGAAGTCGCCGAGGAAAGCGGCGCAGATGCGATCCACCCCGGATACGGCTTTCTTGCGGAGAATTCACAATTTGCCGCTGCCTGCGAACGGGAAGGCATAAAATTCATCGGCCCCTCCAGCAAAGTAATCGAACTTTTGGGTGATAAAATAGCTGCCAGGCGCGAATTGGAGAAAGCGGGTGTCCCCGTGGTTCCGGGAACGGATGAATGCGTAGCGGAATATGACCAGGCAAGAAGCATGGCCAACGACATTGGATACCCGGTGATTATCAAGCCTTCCGGTGGTGGCGGGGGAATCGGAATGAGCATTGTGATGGACGATGATCAATTGCAAGATGCCCTTGGTTATTCACAGGCGATTGCTTCCACCACTTTCGGACTGGGCGATGTGTATATAGAAAAATACCTAAACAACCCGCGTCACATTGAAATTCAGATATTGGGAGATTCAAAAGGGAATGTCATCCATTTAGGCGAACGTGAATGTTCAATTCAGCGGAGGCATCAAAAGCTGATAGAGGAAGCGCCCTCACCGGCGGTAACCTCTGAACTGCGGAAAGAAATTGGAGAGATTGCCGTAAACGCCGCCAAATGGGTAAATTACGAAGGGGCGGGAACGGTAGAGTTCCTATTCTCCGATGGAAAGTTTTATTTTCTCGAAGTCAATGCCCGGGTTCAGGTAGAACATCCGGTTACGGAAATGGTTACCGGAATCGATATCGTCAAAGAGCAAATACGGATCGCTTCCGGATTGTCCCTCAGCATCAAGCAGGAAGCGGTTCCCATGAACGGATGGGCCATCGAATGCCGCATCAACGCAGAGGATCCGTTGGAAGACTTTGTTCCCACACCGGGCAAGATCAAAGCGTATCAGGCCCCCGGAGGGATCGGAATTCGAGTGGATAGCGGTGTCCATGCCCATTACACCATACCCCCTTTTTACGACTCCATGATATCGAAGCTCGTCGTATGGGGAAGGGATCGAGATGAAGCCATCATCAGAATGCGTCGGGCCCTTTACGAATTCGTCATCGCCGGAGTCAAGAATAATATAGCGTTCCACAAAGCCGTCATGGAAAACCCGCGATTTATAACGGGCGATTTGGGGACCCATTTTATCGAAAATGAAGTCACCCTTATGGATGATATAAAACAGTTTATGGCACAAGATGAGCATTTCGAAAAAAAGAAAATAGCGGCAATTGCCGCAGTATCCGCCTTTTCCCGGGGAGTTGTGTAAAAAAAGAAGTTCCGAATATCTCGGCTCCTTGTCCGACACAGCGGCAATGAAAGAGATAGATGGGATATGACGACAATTTATCAACCGATCACGCTTTGATGAGTATTTAAATAGGAGATAAAATTATGGCTGATTATGACGGAATTATCATCGGTGCGGGACCCAACGGAATGACCGTGGCCACCTACCTGGCAAAAGCCGGTTTGAAAATTCTTTTGCTAGACAAGCGCTATGAGATCGGCGGGGGGTTGGCCACAGAGCAGGTTACATCTCCGGGGTTTCTCCACGATACCCATGCCATCTACCATATGATGGTGGAATATGCCCCGCCTCTCGCGGATTTGGAACTGGATACCCGGTACGACCTAAAATGGATCTACCCCGACCTGCAGGTGGTCATGCCCTTCTCGGACGGCACCCATCTGGCTATGTACAAAGACCCTGAACGGACCTGCGAATCGATTCGCAAATTCTCCGAGAAAGACGCAGAGACCTTCAGGGAGTTCGCCCAGTGGTCCCAGGAAGCCGTTGATCTATTTCTGGCGCCGGCCAGCTATGTCAATCCCATCCCGCCCCTGGAACAGGTGGCAAAACTCAACGCCAATCCCATCATCCGGCGAGACGAGGAAATGACCGGGTTGACGCCGAAGCAAATCGTTGACGACCTGTTCGAAAACGAACGGGTGCGGGGACTGTTTCTCTATCTGGCCACCATGTGGGGAATGGACTACGATCTGGAGGGGGTGGGATTCCTGGTCCCCCTATTGATCAACCGGGGATGGCATTTCAGGCTCTGCCGGGGCGGATCACACCACGTGACCCATCTGATGGCCAAAAACTTTGTGGAAAACGGCGGCAGAATTCTTTCCGGAATGCTCGTTCAAAATTTAATCATCGAAAACGGCGAGGTAAAAGGGGTGGCATTAAAGGACGGCGCCACAATCACGGCCGGAAAGTTTGTGGCCAGCTCCCTGAACCCCCAGCAGACACTCATCGACATGGTAGGACCGGAACACCTGGATGACTACCTGCTGAAACGCATAAAAAACTGGAAATACACCGACTGGAGCTACTTCAATGTCCACATGGCGTTGAAGGAAAGACCCCGGCTTAAAATCGCGGAATCCAATCCCGAACTGGACAATGCGCTGATCTACGTGCTGGGCTACGACAGCGATCAGGACCTCATCGATCATTTTGAGGCCATCAAGAAGGGCCAGCTCATCGATTCCGGTTTTTCCTGTTGCTTTCCCTCGGTCCATGACCCCATCCGGGTGATGAACGGCGGCGCCGTAGGACTCATCACCCAGGAAGCCCCCTACAAACTGGAAAACGGCGGGGCTGAAGCATGGTACGAGATGCGCCGGGAACATGCGGAACGATGCAAAAATAAATTGAGCCAGTATGCGACCAACATTAACGACGATACCATCATATGGGATTACCTGAGTACGCCGCTGGACATTGAAAACAAATTTCCGAACATGAAACAGGGCTGTTTCAAGCAGGGGGCCTATACCCCCCTTCAGATGGGATTTTACCGACCCAATGAGGTGCTTTCGGAACATTCCACCCCCATCAAGGGATTATACATGTGCGGAGCCTGCACCCATTCCGGCGGAATGATCACTTACGGTCCCGGCTATTGTGCAACGCAGACCATTGCGGAAGATCTGGGGATCGAAAAATGGTGGAAGGAACCTGAAATCTTTGCGCCGGGCAAGGCTGCCGGACTTTTTTAACCACAGGGAGATACATTATGCTTATTCGATCAACAGGCTTGGGGAGAACGCTGCTTTTGGCAGAGGTGGCCAAAATCGAAACCACGGACATGGTACCGGAAACCCTGACCCCGTCGGAAGACGGTAAAGAACCGGTCCGCATGCTCATGACCATGGAGACGCTTGAGCCCGTAAACTGGCAGGTGAGAATCTTTATTGAACCGAGCGACCTTCGACAAATACTTTGGATGGTCTGTTGCCGCCCCTGGATTCTATTTTCGGGTTTCGGTCTTTTGTTTCGCAGGGGTAAAAAAAAACAGGCTGAACTACAAGAGCAGGCAGCATAATTTTAAGGAGGAATCACGATGGCGGACAAAAGCTATGACGCATTGGTAATCGGAGGCGGCGCAAACGGGCTACTGGTGGCGCTTTACCTCCAGGATGCCGGTGTACAGACCGCGGTTTTTGAACGAAACATGGAAATCGGAGGGGGGTTGTGCGGGGATGAAGTGCCGTTGCCCGGATTCATCACCAACACCTGCGCAACCAATGTTCGTTTTTATACGACGCCCTGCTACGAGGATTTCAACCTCGGAGAATACGGACTCAAACAAATATTCCCCGAAGCGGGCCAGGGCATGATCTTTGACGATGAAACCTGCCTGGTCACCTATCCCGTTTACCAAGTGGTGGACCATAACACTGGTGAAACCGCCCGATCCAGCGAAAACCTGGAAAAAACCTTAAAGGAGATTTCCAGATTTTCACAAAGGGATGCGGACACGGCCTTTGATCTTCTCGAACGGGTAGAGAAGAAATGGAAAAAAGCCTATCGCGATTATATGTTCAACCCGCCCACGCCATTTGGCACCCCGGACGCCCTGGAACAGCTGCTTCAGGACCCCGAGTCCGGTATGGATCCACGGTGGGAGGTGATGAGCGGTACCGAGATGGCTCGCGAACTTTTCGATAGTCCTGAGATGCAGTGTTATTTTTTGCGGGGCCTTCAAACCAGCACCGGAAACTGGCCGGAAGACCCTTTGGGATTGTTTAACGTAATCCATACGATCATGACCTGCTTGAACATCACCCCCCCGGCAACGGTAATGGGTGGTTCCCACTCGGTTGCCCATGCCATGCAACGGGCCTTTGTGTCCAGGGGCGGAAAATTTTTCGTGGAAAACGAGATCGAAAAAATTCTGGTGGAAAACGGAAAGGCCACCGGTGTTCGCACCGTACACGGGGATGAAATTACGGCTAAACAGTGCGTGGTTTCCGACGTGGACCTCAACCAGACCCTCCTGCGGTTTATCGGAGAAGACCAGTTCGACTACAACCTGGTTCGAAAGGTCAAGAATATCCGCTACGACCGGATGTGTGCGGCATTCTGGGGAACCTTTGCCATGCACGAGCCAACCGAGTTCAAGGCGGCGGCCTTCAACCCCGACTGCAATGCCATGCCCCGAACCCTCATCGGTCCGAAAGACGTGGAATATATAGCGGACAGGCAAAAACTGGAATGCTCCATGTACGGAATTCCCAAAAAGTTATGCTGGTTCGCCGGTCCGGACTCTATCTGGGATAAAACACGGGTGCCCGAAGGAAAGCATCTCGTTCAGATCGAGCAGTATACCGGAGAGATGAAATACTTCTCCGAAGCCAGATGGGCCGAGATGAGAAGAGAATTCCCCAAGGAACTGCTGAAACAGTACCAGATTTATTCCGATAACATGACCGAAAAAAATGTTATCGACAGCTACTTTGACACCTGCATGGAAACCAGCCGGAAAAACATCAACTTTATCAACAGTTCCGTGAGCGTGGGCGCCATGATCCCGAGTCAGATGGGTCGGTTCCGACCGATTCCCGAATTGAGTCAGTACCAGACGCCGGTAGACAACCTCTTCCTCTGTTCGGCCACCACCCACGTGGGCGGGGGCATCCGGGGATCCTGCGGCTATAACTGCTACAAAATCATCGCCGACAAGTACGGCTTGAAGAAGCACTGGGAACTCAAAGGAAGATCTTACTAACTAACGCGGGCTGCGCCCGCAACCCAAAAATTCAGGAGTCAGGGACCGGAATTCAGAATATAAAAAAGCACCAACCTTCTATTCCGGCTCCTGAATTCTCTGAAAAATAGACAAAAGGAGTTAAAACGCCTGCTAACCAACGACCGCGTCGAACTCATCGAAGTCGACGCCAACCTGGAGGATACCGTATTTGCACAGGCCCTGTTGGGAGAATTTGAAACGGTCATGGCACAGCGAGAAAGCGATCTCCCAACAGTGGAAAAGGAAAACGGTTGACATTCCCATGCCCTATTGTTCGACAAGGGATATTTCATCTTGACTTGAACGGCTGACTCTTTGATACTCAAAATTTGATCCGATTTTTTGGAACCATAATCTTCAGAAAGACCCATTGAGAGGTGAAAGTCTATGAGTGTTAAAAGGGAAGATCAGATGGCCATCAAAGACCTGGCCGAAGAAATCGATCAGATTTCCGAAATCGTTAAATTCGACAGTCTGATTCTGCTCATGTATGCGGCCGAGGCGGCAAACCGGTTTCTGGAATCACAGCTTAAAAAACACGGCCAGGACCAGACCCGGTTGAATATTCTGTATCTGCTGATTTCAAACGGGGGCCAGATGACCCCAACCAATATCAGCAAACGGGTCTACCGCTCCAAACATGCCATCACAAGAGCCATCGATATCCTGGAAAAGGGAGATCTCGTCAAAAGGGGACCCACGGACGGAGACCGGCGGTCTATCACCATCACCATTACGCGAGAAGGGATAGAACTTGTGAAAAACAGTTTGCCCGATATGCAGCAGGCCAGTTCAGTTGCCACATCATGTCTGACCGGCAATCAGATTGACGACCTCAGAGAGATATCGAAGAAACTTAGAAAATGGCTGTGGGCATCCATGCCCGAGTTGTCATAACCGCACAAACCAGGGACAAGCACGGGATCTATTTACGACCAGTTCTTAAAAAACAGGATTTGGATTTTTAGGCATCACATATGTTTGCATTTCGAATTATTCCGCTTGACACTATTCTTCGCTTGCATTAAATTGACCAAGTCAGTTTTGCTCTATGACAACGGTATTTTCGTACAAAAAGGAGGTGACAATATAACGTCGGAATATTCCATATAACCTATTCCTTAGTTCATCCCCACTATAGCCGCTCTGATTACAGGAGGAGAAAAATGAAAGATCTGACCACGTGTATCGATTTTGACCCGGAATTGGATTTTAAAGCAACACCCATCTGGCTATTGGACGAAGGCCATTGTACCCCGCCGTGGACGCCCCTTTTCGCGTGGTATTGGGGTATGTTTTGCTATCACGGCGGCGCTGGCGCTATGGAAGCGGTCAGTCTGCCGTTTTCCAGAACGACGTTTTTCCGGCTAAAAAACGGAGGCGTTTATTACGGTTTTTCCCGGGTCGATGACCCCGAAGAGGCAAAGGAAAGGGAAAAAAAATTCAGGAGCTTCATTCAGCCCTATCTGGAGGACTACGACAAAAACTGGAAAGGCATGCTGGTCAAGGAGTTAATGCCGCTTTATGAGCGGTTGAAACAGTTTGATGTGGACAACGCTTCGAACATGGCGCTATGGGAGCATGTGGAGGACTGCTTTTCGGTGACGCGCAAGATGTGGTATTTTCATGTTCTCGGCATGTACATCACCTGGTTCCCCTATGTTCTCCTTGAAAACGTATGCAAGCAGCTGCTGCAAATCGATGACACCCATCCCACCTTTCTCAAGTTGATAACCGGTTTCGACAACAAGATCTTTCAAGTGGACCGCAGAATGTGGAATCTTTCCAAAGCTGCCAAAGAGATGGGGATCTCCGAAATTCTGACCGAAAACTCCGCGAAAGACATCATTCCCCTGCTGGAAGAAAACGAAAGCGGCAAACTTTGGCTCGATCAGTTTTATGCATTTCTCCAGGAAGACGGATGGCGAAGCCAGCGCCGGGCCGAGATGATCGATCCCTCATGGATCGAGGAACCATTTCCGCCCCTGGGCATCATCAAAATGTACATGAAACGGTCTAGTGAATTCGATCTCGAAAAACAGCGGAAAAAAGCCATAGAAGAACGAGAAGCCGCCGAAAAGGAGATTTTGGCCAAGATTCCGGCCCAGCAAAAAGATTATTTCGCCAAATTGCTCAAAGTTGCCCAGCAAGCCGGTTCCTATGGCGAAGAACATTCCTATTACTGTGAAGACTACTGTTTTGCCATTACCCGAAGAGCGTTTATCGCCATCGGTAAGCGGTATGTGGCCGCCGGCGCCTTTGATAAAAAGGAAGACATATTTTTTCTCCTTCCCGACGAAATCCACAAGATCATTTACGCCCCCCAACACTACGACCTGCGCCCGATCATTGAAAAACGTCGTGCGGACTGGGGCCGGTGGTGCGAGGAAGGGAACCCGCCTTTCTTGCTCAAGGAAGGGGTATCTCACGAAGAGATCGGTCCTCATTTGGCCAGTCTCGCTGATCCCATATTTTTCAAAGCCCTCATGGGCGCCATGCCGGAGGTGGATCCGGAACTTAAGGCGGACCTGTATGGAGTCGTAGGGTCAACCGGTATTTGCGAAGGACCTGCACGGGTGATTTTGGATGAAAAAGATCTGCGCCTTGTTGAGGAGGGCGATATTCTGGTGGCCGTCAATACCGCGCCCAGTTGGACACCGGTTTTCAATCTGATCAAAGGCGCGGTGATCGATCGGGGCGGCAGTCTGGCCCATGCGGCCGTGGTGGGCCGTGAATTCGGCATTCCCGTGGTGCTCAATGTATTTGAAGGAACGAAGAAGATTAAAACCGGACAGCGTATCCGAGTAGATGCCAACATGGGCGTCGTTTATTTTCTGGATGATTAAGAAGTTGCTGTGGTTTCAGAACCAGGGGTAAAACCCGGTGCAACAGAGATCTGGAGGAGGCAATTCGTGAAAGATAATTTTGTAGTCTGGTTTCATGAAATCGGCGAAATATCCGTTGACAGGGTGGGCGGAAAAAGTGCCAAGTTGGCGGAAATGCGACACGCCGGTTTGCCGGTGCCGAACGGTTTTGCCATTACAACCGATGCCTACAACCGGTTTGTGAAAGAGACCGGCACGGCCGCACGGGTCAATCGTTACATGGAAAGTATCCCTCCTGATCGAAACGATATCTCGGATCTCCAGGAAGAGAGTCGGGTCATCCGCGACATCATTGATAGCCAGACCCTGCCCGATGTCATGCGTCGGTACATTATCTCCTGTTATGAGGAATTATGCCGCGCCGCCGGAGCGGAGAACGTCCCGGTGGCGGTAAGGTCCAGCGGGCTGTCGGAAGACCTGAAAGACTCCAGCTTTGCCGGCCAATACGATAGCTTTCTAAATGTTCGGGGTCCTGAGGATCTGGTGGAAAAAATCGTGCAATGCTGGTCCTCCCAGTTCACCACCCGGGCAATCACCTATCGACGTAAAATGAATATTCCCGCCGAAGGCAGCGCTATGGGGGTCACCGTATTGCAAATGATTCATGCCCGCTCCGCGGGGGTGGGGTTTTCAGTTCACCCGTTGACCGGAGATCCGTCGAAAGTCGTATTGGAAGGAAGTTGGGGGCTGGGAGAAAGCATCGTTCAGGGTTTGGTCGCGCCGGATCGATTCGTCATCGAAAAAGAATCCATGACCCTGATCAAAAAGAGTATTTCCGACAAGGAAAAACTGCTCGACTACGGTCCATCGGGCATAGAGGAAAAAAGTGTTCCCGCGGACAAACGAAAGGCGGCCTGTCTTTCGGATATGGAGGCGATCAAACTGGCGGAGTATGCGGTCCAATTGGAGACCCATTATGGCGCCCCCCAGGATATGGAGTGGGCAGTAGATCCGGATCTCCCCTTTCCCGCCAATATCTTCCTGGTTCAGACACGACCGGTGACCGTGGTTTCAAGAAAAAAAAATGAAGGTGAAAAAGCGGATTATCTTGTGGACTTGATGGTTCAGATGGTTCAACAGGTCAGAAAGACCGCGATAGATTCGTCAAAGCGCCGCGCCGGTCCCGGAAAAGCAACCTAGTAAGGCCAATGCCTGTGGCGCGCAGCACTGGAAAACCAGAAACAAATATCAACCTTAGGAGGTCATATGTTTGAAAAATCAGTCAAGGAAAAAGCGGCGGCCATGGAAAAACAGGGGCGGCAACGTATCAAGGATACGGTGGATGATGAGGAGATTTCGGCCAGAACGTCCGGCGGGATTCCCATAAAACCCATGTACACCCCTGCCGACATGGAAGGGATCAGCTTTGATGATGTCGCCATTCCCGGGGAGTATCCCTATACCAGGGGATTTCGCAATGTCCCCTACACGGTCGATGGATGGATGATGCGCCAACCCGTAGCGCTTGGAATGAGTAAGGACACCCGCGAACGGATGGAGTACCTGGAACGGATCGGGTGGGGTCTTTTTATCGGGCAGGACGACGTCAACAAACTGCTGGTTCAAAACGTTGCGTTGGATATCCCCTCTCAGCAGGGATACGATCCAGACGCTCCCGAGGCCAGGGGCCGTGTTGGAAAAGACGGCATGTCCCTTTCCACCATGTGGGATTACGACGATCTGTACAACGGCCGCGACCTCACCAAAATGGAAGTTTTTTATGCCAGCCCGGACGGGCAGCTCGCTATCCTTGCCGGGTACCTGGTTTATGCGGAAAGAAACGGGATACCCTGGGACAAGTTGCGCCTGAAGGTCAGCAACCTGTGGTACCATTCCTGGTACTGGGATGCCGCGGGCTATCCTCCCCGCCATGCGTACAAGATTGGATCCGAATGCGTAAAGTTCTTCACAAAGCATGTGCCCATGTCCCAGGTGGCCAGCGTCACCGGTTACAATCCCGGCGAAGCCGGCGCCACCCCCGCCCAGGAAGTGGCTTTCACCCTGGCCACCGCCATGTTCATCACCCAGGAGTGCATCAACGTAGGGCTCGATCCCGACGAATTCGTGCCCAGGTACTACGGACACGACCACACCAGCCTGGATCTTTTTGAAACCGTGGCCAAATTCAGGGCCAAGCGGAAAATGTGGGCGAACATCTTCAAAAATAAATTCAATTGCACCAACCCGGAATCGCTGCGCTTACGGAATTTCCCCCAAACCGCCGGTTCTCTACTGCACCACAAGGAGCCGGAGAACAACATTATCCGGGTGACTATCATGGCCCTGGCCCAAGTTCTCGCCGGCGCCGACGGCGTGTGGGCCGCCTCCTATGACGAATGTTCCAACATTCCCTCCCAGAAAGCGGCGCAAATCGCCCTGAGAACCGGACAGATCCTGTTCTACGAGACCAATATCGCCAATGTTATGGATCCTCTGGGCGGATCATACTATGTGGAATCCCTGACCCGGAAAATCGAGGAAGAAGCGCTCCGGTTATTGGACAAAATTGAAGAAAAAGGCGGCTATCTGAAATGCTGGGAGTCCGGCTGGTTCCGGAGCCAACTCGCCAGGGAAGCGCGCAAATGGCAGGAGTCCATCGATGACGGAAAGAGACCCATTGTCGGTGTGAACAAATACGCAGTGGATGACGAAGTGCATCCACCCCTGTTCAAAATCAAGCCGGATACGGAAAAATTCGCCATCGAACGGGTCAAGGCCTTCCGCGAACAGCGGGACGAAAAAAAGGCCCAGGCCGCATTGGAACATTTGCGTGCGGCCATTCTGGCGATGAAAAACGAATGGCCGCAATCCTGCGGCCGGGTCATGCCGGCCATGATCGACGCCTTTCGGGCAGACTGTACATTGGGTGAAACTCAAGGGTTGTTAAAGGAGGTTTTAGGGTATGGATACTACGGTAAAGGTTGATGATAAAGTTCGGGTGCTTCTGGCCAAGTGCGACCAGGATGCCCATGATCGCGGTATCCGGTATATTGCGGAAGTGTTTCGGGACCTGGGCAAGGAAGTCGTTTTCATCCGATACCGCGTTTGTGAGGAAGTCGTGGAAATCGCTTTGCAGGAGGACGTGGACGTGATCGGCATGGGTTTTTATAGTTCCGGATATGCCCATGATATTCCTGCCGTGCTCAACGGCTTGAAAGAAAAAGGAAAAAAAGTCAAATTTCTGGTTGGAGGGATTATCCCCAGTGATGAGATCGAGGCGCTCAAAAAGATGGGTGTTGATGCCATCTTCGGACCGGATACGCCCACTGAAGATGTTATTAAATACCTCAATGCCTAAACCGGAAATCGCTTGATCGCAGACCGCAAAGGGGGAATTAAAATGATACTGGATTTGACAGAAAAGATGCTGCAGGGCGATAGCTATGCCATGAGCCGACTGATCAGTATGATTGAAAACGAACGGTTGATCATCTCGGACCTGATGAAAGAAATCAAGGATCATCTGGGACACGCCTATTGCATCGGCATTACAGGTTCCCCCGGAGCGGGCAAAAGCACACTCACCTCACAGTTGACCATGAACATGCGAAAAGCATCAACCACGGTGGGTGTGGTTGCCTGTGATCCCAGCAGCCCCTACAGCGGCGGCGCCATACTGGGAGATCGCATAAGAATGGGGTCTGCCTTTCTTGATCCAGGCGTATTTATCCGGAGTATGGCGACCCGGGGCAATTTGGGCGGTTTGCCCCAGAAGGTTCATGCGGTGGTCAGCCTCATGGACGCTTTCGGCAAAGACTTTATCTTACTCGAAACCGTCGGGGTGGGACAGGCGGAATTGGATGTCCGTTGTATCGCCGAAACCAACATCCTGGTGCTGACCCCCACGGCCGGGGACCATATCCAGGCCATGAAATCAGGAATCATGGAGATTGCCGATATTTTCGTGATCAATAAGATCGACAAGGGTGAGCCCAACGTCACCGAGGAAGATCTGGCCGCCATCCTGGATATTCGAATCAAACCCGGCCAGTGGCGTCCGCCTATTGTGCAAACCCAGGCCATTGAAGGGGTCGGCACGGCGGAATGCATGGAGGCCGTGGAAGCGCATCGTCAATTTCTATCCCGGACAGGCACGGGAGAGCGGCTTAACCGGGAGAATCGCAAACGAATTTTCGCCCAGATTATGAAAGAGTTGCTGCTTCGGAAGGTAAAACAGGCCCTTGAAAATGATGCCACATTTCAAACCTATGCAAGTCAGGTTGAAGAAAACCGGATGGACCCCTATCTGGCATGCGATAAAATCCTTGCCGATATGGACATCTGGCAGACCGTCTTTCCTGCGTTGGAAAAGGATTAGGCATACGCAACGCTGATGCGCACATAAAGCGGTACGGAGATAACGCGGAGCTCTCATTTCCTTTTCAATTCGAGGATATCGTGGCCGATGAACCGCCGGGACTGATGCCGCCTGCGAAATTCTGCATGCTGGAATGCGATCACTGGTCGGTCACTGATCAGGTGATGGATCAGATCAAAGAGCGTCTGGCGGCTGCCATGCCGGAAATTTTAACCCGTTTGGGCCGACCGCCTGTCTTGGCGAAATGATAACCGAGCCGGTCGACCCTTATTCCGTGAAGAATTGGAGACACTAATGCAAGATGTATACATAATCGGTATTGGTCATACCCCGTTCGGCAAATTTGTGGAACGGAATGTCAAATCCCTGGCCGGTGAAGCCATATCCGCCGCAATTTCAGATGCCGGCGTCCTCAAAAGCGATCTGGAAAATGCATTTTTCGGCAATTCCATGCAAGGTCTGGTTACCGGGCAGGAAATGGTGCGGGGGCAGATCGCTCTCCGGGCCGCCGGAATCGATGGGATTCCCATTGTCAACTGTGAAAATGCCTGTGCCACCGGTTCAACCGCCTTTCATCTGGCTTGGCAATCCATTGCAGGCGGTCACGCCGATGTATCCATGGCGGTGGGTGCGGAAAAGCTGTTCCTGGAAGACACGGAAAAGATGTTCAGGAACTACGATGCGGGCATGGACATGGAAATCCTGGAAGAACTTCGAACCCGCTGGGCGGAAGAAGCACTGCGGAAGGGAGGCACCGACCTGGACAATCAGCGTAGTTTCGCCATGGACATGTACGCCAGTCATTGCCGATTGCACATGGAGTCCTTCGGAACGACCCAGGAAGATCTGGCTGTTGTTGCCTCGAAAAATCATAATCACAGCGTGCATAACCCCCTGGCGCAGTACCGTAAACCCATGACCGTCGAAGAAATTATTGCAGCCCGCCCGGTTGTCTTTCCTCTGACCGCGCCCATGTGCTCACCCATCGGCGACGGCGGCGCCGCCGCGATTCTTTGCTCTTCGGCCTTTCTCAAAAAACATCCAAATTCCCGGAAGGTCAAAATTCTCGCATCGATTCTAGGCTCTGGAACGGATCGCCCTGAAGGATTCGGGCCGGACCACATATCAGCCCGTTTGGGTAAAAAGGCCTACGCCATGGCGGGTGTGGGGCCCAAAGATATTGATGTGCTGGAACTTCATGATGCGACCTCCATGGGAGAAATCATCTTGTATGAAGGTCTTGGATTTTGCCCCTGGGGCGATGCCGTGGCAGCGGCCAGGTCCGGTGTTACCACACTCGGCGGCGCCATGCCGGTAAACCCGAGCGGCGGGCTGGTCTCTAAGGGCCACCCCCTCGGGGCCACCGGCATTGGGCAAATTGCGGAGATCGTGATGCAGTTGCGGGGGGAAGCCGGGAAAAAGCAGGTCGAGGGCGCCAGGATGGGAATGACTGAAAACGGCGGTGGGTTTGTCGGGGTTGAAGAGGCCTCCATGGCCGTCCACATTTTCGAAAAGACCGAATGAAGTGCGTTTCAAATAAGCAAAAATAAGGAGTCGAGAGTAATGGAAAGAGATTGTTGGAATATGGCAGCGGAACATATGCCCCGCGAACAGCTGCGGGACCTTCAATGGAAAAAACTAACAAAGCAGATGCATTATATTTACGACAATTCCAGCTATTTCAAGGAACGATTCGACCGTTGCGGCGCCCATCCCGGCGACATCAAATCCATTGAGGATTTCAGGAAACTGCCGCTCTTCATGGACAAAAAAAGTGATCGGGAAAGCCAGGAAATCTCGCGTAAAAAACACGGGCACACGTTTGGCGAATATCTGTGCGCTTCCCCCAAAGATGTCCGGGCCATTCATTCCACCTCGGGCACCACGGGAGTACCTGTTTTTGAAGCCTTTACCGCCCGGGACATACAGATTCAGAGTGAAGTGCTCTCCCGCACTTACTGGCGAGCGGGGCTTCGGCCCGGGGACTACATGCTTCACATAACCGGGCTGAGCATGTGGCTCGCGGGGATAGTCCCCATGCGGGCCTACGAATACATGGGAATAGCTGGCATACCAGTGGGTGCGGAATCCGGTGTCGCGCGGGTGCTGGATTTTGCCAAGCTCATCCAGGCCAGGGGCATGTTTTGCATCCCTTCCTTTGCCGAATACATCATTCGCAAGGCCCCTGAAGTCGCGGGGATTTCCGCCAGTGACCTCGGTATTGACATCATTATGGCAGTAGGCGAACCGGGAGCCGGAATTCCGGAAACCCGCAAACAACTCACGGAAGGGTTCAACGCGAAAATTTTCGATAGTACCGGCGGTATCTGGGGATTCGGCGCCGTTTCCTGCGACAGCGAAACATACCAGGGCATGCATCTGGTTTGTGAAGATTACCACTTTCTGGACATTGTGGACCCGGATACAAAAGAACCCATCGATTTGTCCAACGGCGGCGGTATCGGTGAAATGGTGCACACCGCATTGGAATGGCAGGCGGGTCCGTCTTTCCGATACGGATTGGGGGACATCATCGAACTGATCACCGAACCCTGCAGTTGCGGTATGCCCGGCATGCGAATGAAATATAAGGGCCGGGTGGATGACCTGCTCATCGTCAAGGGGGTAAACGTATTTCCGGCAGGGATAAAAGGGGTGGTGGACGGATTCTTGCCCAAGGTAACGGGGGAAATGCGCATTGTTTTGGACGGACCGCCGCCCAAAGTGACGCCTCCTCTGCAAATGAAGGTGGAATATGCTCAGGGTCTTGCGGAAAGCGAAATGGGTCGGTTGAAAAAAGAGATGGAGGATGAAATATCGACCCGATTGCGCGTTCGAACGAAGATTCAGCTCGTACCGCCCAACAGCCTGGAGAAAGATCCATCGAAGAAGGCGAAACTAATTGAAATAGATCAACAAGCATAACGCCACAGCGGATAATCCGGCGCACGGATCAATTCCAATCCTCCGAATAATTCAGCGAAAAAACAACTAAATAATCAAATTTCAAATTCTAGAAGGAGATCAAGCCGTGTCACAACCCAAATCCATTCTCAAGGAAAAACGAATTCTCCTGGTCGATGATGAAGCGGATGTTCTTGAAGCCGTCAAAGAGTTGCTGGATGAAGCGCTTGTGGATGGCGCCATCAGTTTCGAAACGGCGGAGCAAAAGATCGCTGAAAATACCTATGACATGGCGGTTTTGGATATCATGGGTGTCAACGGACTCGAGCTCTTGGAAAAAACGGTCAAGAAAGGCATCCCAACGGTGATGTTTACGGCTTTTGCCATGAATGTGGACTCGTTTATGCATTCCGTCCGGAAAGGCGCCATCGGGTTCTTGCCCAAAGAGCACATGGCCCGTATGAAACGCATTCTGGGGAATCTGCTGGAAGCCCATGAACAAGGAAAGGAGCCGTGGAAAATACTTTTTGACGAGCTTGCCGGATATTTCGACCTGAGATTCGGGCCTGAATGGAAGGAAGAAAACAGGGAATTCTGGATTGAGTTCAGGGATGTAATCAGGACACAATATAAATCCGACAGGGGACATTGACTCCACAGGATTCGCCGTCATTTTAAAGGACTGTCAAAATGGTTTAGGCGCCACCAGTCACTTAACATGGTCAGGCGCTATCCACGGGTAATGGTATGATATCTTCGGATGAACACTGAAAAAATGTGAGGTGACCCATGTATATACGTATGACATTTGTCAATCTTAAGCCGGGGAAAAAAGAGGCCGCACGAAAGCTCTATAACGATGAAATTATCCCTGCACATCAGACATCATAGTAAATGACGTTTTTTCTCAATTCAAATTGTGCATTTAGTTCAACAGCGGCCTTGATCATTGTTTCGGCCATTAGGGCGAAAGATTTTTCGCCCCTACATGTGGTCGAAACACGATACCCTGCGTAGGATGGCTGAAACGATGAGCAAGGCTTTAACAGCAATAACCCACTTGAGGGATTGAGGAGATGCGAAAATAAAGGTCGAACTCCATGCGACCTCTCAATTTGGGCGACATAGTGTTTATCAGATGGCAAAATCTTGTTGCTGCCTTCCGATGCTTTTTGTCCTCTATCCAATCTAAAAGCACAACAAGTGTTTTCCCGACTAATTTCACATAACCAGGGAGTTTTGTGACCTTTGTCAGGATCTGTTTCACATCCCGCGGATCATCATAACATGAACGGAACAGGCCAACCAGATGCTCGCGTGAGTGAAAGGCAATCATTTGTATCAGGTCGTAGAGCTTCTTTTTCTCCAGATCTGCCTTGTTCATTGGTCTGCCTTTCAGCACTTCAATTATCGATACTTTGTCAGGCATTTCTTTTAAGGCTGCCTGAAAACCGTCAAGCTCTTTGTCGTATTTCTCTATCTCTTCCTGGAGCGTGTTTAGCTTTTTTTTAAGACGAAGATCTTTTCGTGCTTCTATTTTGGACTCTGTTTGTTGTTTTGCAAGCGCCAATTGCCCCATCTTTTGTTTAATTCCCTTGATCGTTTTTTTGATTGTTTTTACCTCAGGATTATCTACAAGAGGCTGTTCTTCAAGTTCTTTAAGATCATAACCGGGATGATAATTGAAGTTGTACAGGGACATCATCTCTTTGAAAAAGTTTTCAGACTCTCCCCATCGTGAAAGCATATATGCGGCAATATCAGGAGCAGGCTTTTGATGATTGCTGGTATATATTGCCACAGGTCTATCCTTGTCCAATTCCTTGAAAACAACCATACGTACTTCTGTCGAAGTTGCCTCTGTTCGGCCTTCTTTGGCAGCTGTAGAAATCGATTCACGAATCAGTTTTGTTTTCTCGGCAATGAGATATCTTTTCCCATTAAACATCAAGCAGCTCGTATATTCCAAGTCTTTCAATTCATCTTTTTTCACATACCTGGCCCACGTAATAAAGTCAGCCCTTTTCGATAATTGACTGAAAAAGTGAACACCATAACCACCGCGATCAAAAACCACAATGGGGCGGTCGACACCCAGGCTGATTATCTTGTCGGCCGCTCTTATGATGATCGGCCTGAAATCGATATCACACCCTTCGGTAATTGAAAAGAAAGGCTTCCCGTCAAGGTCGCTGACAACATAAATCTCGTTTCCTTTCATGACAATTCGTCTCACGGTATGGTAGCCTTTGGATAGAACTTTCAGTCCATAATAGGGAAGGAAGTGCCCATCGATAAAAAACACCTCTGGGTTGATGAACCCCAACGATAGAAACAGGTTTGCGAAATAATCTATCAGGCTCTCTGAGGGCTTGAACTCGGCCATCTGTTTTAAACGCAACCGAATAGTGGTCTCATCGGGGGAACTGGTTCGTCCCAGCAAAAGCCCCATGTCCCTACTGTTGACCAGCTTATGGGATTCGATAGATGGCAACCCGATGTTCAACCCGAAAAGGACAGTTTCCATCACTTCATAATTATCATACATATTATTGGAATAAGAAGGCAAATCAAAGGCATTTGGGAAGTTGATATGATCTAAAAACAGATGGTGAAGAAGCATGCCGGCAAAGACATTGCGTTGTCCCTGTTGAAGATAATCCAGGAATACTTTATCTGTATCGGTTTGTGGCTTGGGTGTATCCTCATCAGCAAATTCATCTACCTTCTTTTTGAACTCAGAATCAGCCTCAAAGTTGAAAGAAAGCTGTCGCTCGTCGTGTTGCTTCAAATCAATACTATCCGCAATTTTAGCCAGTTGCTCCAAGTCATGCTTTGTAGGCTTTTCAGTTTCTGCATCTTGGTCCGCGGTTCTGATACGAGCTACAGCACTTCTCGAAATAGTCGTTTCAGTTTGCTTTTCCGCGGCATTTGCAATCTGCTGGTCAGTCCAGTCAGGATTCTCGCGGATAAGTTTTTTGATGGTTTTGCGAATGCTGCCAATATATTTCCAGGGAGCCTTGGGACCACGGTTGTCCTCAAATATGGCCTCAACACCTAAAAGTCTTTTGGTGCGAAGCAGTTTGCCAACCGTATTGCGGTGAAACCCACAGATTTTACCGGCAACCCGGTTTTTACAATAACCAAGCTCGACAAGTTGTACGGCAGCGAGTCTCCTATCATTTATCTTCCCAGGATCGAAACTGACGACAGGACGATACTCATGATAAACCGTAACAGTGATTTTTTCCTTCCAATCCCGCTCGGTCCATATGGATAGGTCGCTAATTTTTTCTGTTTTGACAATCATGGTCTGAAGATAATTTTTCAGTTTTCATTTGTCAATAAAAAAAATATTTTGCCCCACCTAATATTTTCAGCTAGTTACGCTGCACTAAAATCTGAAATGCACACGAAATTATGAGAAGCTCCAGTATAACGATTTCAAACAGTTAAGTTGCGTAAAGGTCATTTACCAGGAACTCTGGCACATAAAGATCGAAAAGGCCTTCGCTTTGTCCATCTCTTGGAATCCATGGATGCTGAGGGAGAGGGGATTGCAGTTACTGCCTGGGATACGAAAGAGGATGTTGCCGCCTATGAAAAAACCGGTGAATATGAAATCAAATTGGCAAGATTCAAGGAAATGATTATTGGTGAGCCCGTGCTTAAATCTTACCAGATTTCCGCCAGCTCCGAGCCGTTGCTGCTTCGCATATTTTAGTTGGCTCAGAATAATTTTGATATGCTAAGGAGTATTCCATGTCCAATACATCAATGACGGAAATATTTGTCTCCGGCCTGGGAGTCCTAGCAATCATCTATTTTCTGCTCTGGGGAGTGCTGTACCTAATCTACGGCAAAACCATGGTGGTTCGCCTGTGGCAGCGTTTAGGCCCGGGCATCATGGTTTTCTGCTTTCTCGGCGCTCTGGCCGGAAAATTCGAAGAAAGGGGCGTCTGCGACCTGATTACCAAAGGGATCCTTCCTCTGGGCGGTCTGGCACTCATGACGGTAAATCTCATTATTGTGGCCCGAGGAATCGCACAACCCATTCAGCGGACCGTAAGAGGGATCAGTGAAGGCGCCGACGAAGTGGTTGACGCTTCCGAGCAGATCTCCTCGGCCAGTAACACCTTGGCCACGGGTGCAGCGGAGCAGGCGGCATCTATTGAAGAAACCTCCTCTTCTCTGGAAGAGATGGCTGCCATGACCCAGAAAAACTCAGAAAATGCCGGTCAGGCAGACTCGCTGATGAAAGAGACCAATGATGCCGTGAAGGAAGCCCAGAGTGCCATGGCGGCGTTGAATACTTCCATGGGAGAGATTTCCGGGGCCAGCGAGGAAACCCAGAAGATCGTTAAAACCATTGATGAGATCGCCTTCCAAACCAACCTGTTGGCCCTCAATGCCGCCGTTGAGGCGGCCCGGGCCGGCGAGGCAGGCGCAGGCTTCGCCGTAGTGGCTGACGAAGTGCGCAACCTTGCCATGCGCGCAGCCGAGGCGGCGAGAAACACGGCAGAGTTGATCGATGGGACGGTTCGCAAGGTGGAAAAAGGGACGAAAACGGTGAATTGGACCTCAGAGATCTTCGCCCAGGTGGTCAGCAATTCCGGAAAGGCCGGCGAATTGGTCAATGAAATCGCTTCGGCCTCTTCGGAACAGGCCCAGGGCGTTGGCCAGCTCAATACCGCAATGGCGGAAATGGACAAGGTGGTTCAACAAAACGCCGCGACAGCCGAGGAGGCCGCAGCGGCCACGGAATCGATTTGCGGTCAGGCGGACCGAATGCGGGAACGCATTTCGGAACTGTCAGCCATGGTCTTCGATGCACGAAGAGAGAGGGGCAGAAGTGCCAGAGTCACCACAGGCGACGCGCCATCAATCTCAGAAGACCGGAAGCTCCTGCCGTCCGTTTCCGGATTGGCAGACTATTAAAGGGTGTTAAAACAATCGGGTGATAGTACAATAAAAACAATTCTCCATTTCCTTTCTGGCCTCATAGATCTCCACAATTTTTGCGTCCCGGTAGAAACGCTCAATATAACATTCGCTGATAAACCCGTCCCCCCGTGTAGCTGCAAGGCATCGTCGGTTACCCGGACGCACTTCTCCCCAGTCATTACTACTCTTAAATTTCATTTGAGCGATCGGCTTAAATAAAACAACTTGTCAAATTAGCAACTTATATATTTTTTTCAAAAATTTGTTGCATGTCGAATTATTTTGCTTGACAATATAACGCGCTTACATTATGTTGTGTTCAACAATAACACACATTAAGAAATCGATTGAATTGTCAGTTTTGTAAAACCATCTCTGAAGAACATGAAAAAAGAGAAATACGACAAATATAAACCGGGCGGCAGAGATATAGAGAAAGGGGTTCCATACGGAAATGGACAAGATTAACTTTGTAGATCAAACTTTGCGCGATGCTCAACAAAGCCTTTGGGGCTATATGATGAGGACGGACATGGTGACCCCTATTGCAGAGGTCATGGACCAGGTCGGATACAAAGCCATTGCCACGGTCGGTTCTCAGGCATTTACCGTACTTGTTCGAAATCTCAATGAGGATCCGTGGGAAAGAATCAAAGTCCTTTCCCGTTTGCTTAGAAAAACACCTCTTCGAGGATCCTATCAAACGGGCAGTCTCTCAACTTTTGACCTCAGTACGCCCCGAGATATCATTACGCTTTGGATAAAACGATCCATTGCCAACGGAATCAAGTCTTTCTGGGTTTGCGATTGGCAGGACAATATGGAGCGATTCGTCTATTTCGCCCGCATCGCCAAAGCCGAAGGCGCCAGCGTTATCACAACAGTAGGCTATAGTTTAAGTCCGGCTCACACCGATGAATATTGGGGGCGAAAAGCGGGACTCATTGCAGAAACTAAAGATTATGTGGATGCCATCATGATCGAGGATGGAGGCGGGCTTCTGACGCCGGAGGCCACCTGTAGATTGATTTCCGCGATTCAAAAGAATTGCGACGGAATCCCCATTGAATTCCACGCCCATTGTAATTCCGGGCTTGCACCCCTGTGTTATCTGGAGGCTGTTAAACTCGGCGTCACAACATTACATACCGCCATCTCGCCTCTCGCCAATGGAACCTCCTTGCCTTCAGCGGAAACGGTTTTAAAAAATGTACGTCGTCTGGGCTTCACATCGGATCTTGATGAGGATGCACTCGCAACGGTATCGCGGCATTTCAGAAAAATAGCGGAAAATGAGGGGCTGCCCATGGGTGTACCGGCGGAATACGATCTTTTTCATTTTGAACATCAGGTGCCGGGCGGAATGATGACCAATTTTACGCGGCAGCTAAGGGAAGTAAAAATGGAAGACCGTTTGGACGAAATTCTGGAGGAAATCGTACGGGTCCGCAAGGAGCTTGGATATCCGGTGATGGGAACACCCTTCTCTCAGATCGTAGGCGTCCAGGCCATGGAGAATGTTATCTCCGGAAAGCGGTATGGAAGGATTACGGATGAGGTTATCAAGTACTCTCTTGGGTATTACGGTGAACTGATTGCGCCCATGGACCAAAATATTTTGGACAAAATAATGAATTTACCCAGGAGAAAGGAATTTCTTGATTGGGAGTCTGACGGATACGATAAATCCATCGAGGCGCTACGCGCAGAAAATGGTCCGGAACTTTCCGATGACGAACTATTGCTAAAGATTCTGATCCCCGGAAAAGCGGTTAAGCCGGGAGCGCCCGTGAAAGCCTCCCCCCCTGACCTGAAAACGTCGGCGCCTTACAATCCACCATCCGAATTTCCGGCGGAATACAGTGTGGATGTTGATGGCGAAGTGTTCAACGTGAAGGTTACACCTGTGATGAAGGGGGATGGAAAAGGCAAAGCAATAGAAGCGGCGGAAGCGCCCAATAACGCCAATGCATCTAAAGCGTTGCCTGCCGGCGCGGTGATCTCCGAAATGCCGGGAATGATACTGTCCATCGAAGTGAAGGTGGGCGACAAAATAGAGGAAGGCGATTTGCTTGTCGTGATCGAATCAATGAAAATGAAGAGACTCTTTAATTCGCCCCACAGCGGAGAGGTAAAAGAGATCATGACCAGTGAAGGGGAAACAATCGACATCGAAGACATTTTGATGGTGGTGGCGTAAAATGCTCAACAAAATTCTCATCGCAAATCGTGGAGAAATAGCGATTCGGATCATGCGGGCTTGCAGGGAACTCGGAATCCCTTCCGTTGCCGTTTATTCGGAGGCGGACAAAAATGCATCCTTTACCCAATATGCGGATGAAGCCTATTTAATCGGTCCGCCACCGGCAAGGGCCAGCTACCTCAACATTCAAAAGATCCTTGAAGTCGCCGAGGAAAGCGGCGCAGATGCGATCCACCCCGGATACGGCTTTCTTGCGGAGAATTCACAATTTGCCGCTGCCTGCGAACGGGAAGGCATAAAATTCATCGGCCCCTCCAGCAAAGTAATCGAACTTTTGGGTGATAAAATAGCTGCCAGGCGCGAATTGGAGAAAGCGGGTGTCCCCGTGGTTCCGGGAACGGATGAATGTGTAGCGGAATATGAGCAGGCAAGAAGCATGGCCAACGACATTGGATACCCGGTGATTATCAAGCCTTCCGGTGGTGGCGGGGGAATCGGAATGAGCATTGTGATGGACGATGATCAATTGCAAGATGCCCTTGGTTATTCACAGGCGATTGCTTCCACCACTTTCGGACTGGGCGATGTGTATATAGAAAAATACCTAAACAACCCGCGTCACATTGAAATTCAGATATTGGGAGATTCAAAGGGGAATGTCATCCATTTAGGCGAACGTGAATGTTCAATTCAGCGGAGACATCAAAAGCTGATAGAGGAAGCGCCCTCACCGGCGGTAACCTCTGAACTGCGGAAAGAAATTGGAGAGATTGCCGTAAACGCCGCCAAATGGGTAAATTACGAAGGGGCGGGAACCGTAGAATTCCTATTTTCCGACGGAAACTTCTACTTTCTCGAAGTTAATGCCCGGGTTCAGGTAGAACATCCGGTTACGGAAATGGTTACCGGAATCGATATCGTCAAAGAGCAGATACGGATCGCTTCCGGATTGTCCCTCAGCATCAAGCAGGAAGCGGTTCCCATGAACGGATGGGCCATCGAATGCCGCATCAACGCAGAGGATCCGTTGGAAGACTTTGTTCCCACACCGGGCAAGATCAAAGCGTATCAGGCCCCCGGAGGGATCGGAATTCGAGTGGATAGCGGTGTCCATACCCATTACACCATACCCCCTTTTTACGACTCCATGATATCGAAGCTCGTCGTATGGGGAAGGGATCGAGATGAAGCCATCATTAGAATGCGTCGGGCCCTTTACGAATTCGTCATCGCCGGAGTCAAGAATAATATAGCGTTCCACAAAGCCGTCATGGAAAACCCGCGCTTTATAACGGGCGATTTGGGGACCCATTTTATCGAAAATGAAGTCACCCTTATGGATGATATAAAACAGTTTATGGCACAAGATGAGCATTTCGAAAAAAAGAAAATAGCGGCAATTGCCGCCGTATCCGCCTTTTCCCGGGGAGTTGTGTAAAAAAAGAAGTTCCGAATATCTCGGCTCCTTGTCCGACACATCGACAATGAAAGAGATAGATGGGATATGACGACAATTTATCAACCGATCACGCTTTGATTAGTATTTAAATAGGAGATAAAAACATGGCAGATTATGACGGGATTATCATCGGCGCAGGACCCAACGGAATGACGGTAGCTACCTATCTGGCAAAAGCCGGTTTGAAAATTCTTTTGCTAGACAAACGCTATGAGATCGGCGGGGGGTTGGCCACGGAGCAGGTTACATCTCCGGGGTTTCTCCACGATACCCATGCCATCTACCATATGATGGTGGAATATGCCCCGCCTCTCGCGGATTTGGAACTGGATACCCGGTACGACCTAAAATGGATCTACCCCGACCTGCAGGTGGTCATGCCCTTCTCGGACGGCACCCATCTGGCTATGTACAAAGACCCTGAACGGACCTGCGAATCGATTCGCAAATTCTCCGAGAAAGACGCGGAGACCTTCAGGGAGTTCGCCCAGTGGTCCCAGGAAGCCGTTGATCTATTTCTGGCGCCGGCCAGCTATGTCAATCCCATCCCGCCCCTGGAACAGGTGGCAAAACTCAACGCCAATCCCATCATCCGGCGAGACGAGGAAATGACCGGGTTGACGCCGAAGCAAATCGTTGACGACCTGTTCGAAAACGAACGAGTGCGGGGACTGTTTCTCTATCTGGCCACCATGTGGGGCTTGGACTACGATCTGGAGGGCGTGGGATTCCTTGTCCCTCTATTCATCAACCGGGGATGGCACCTGAGGCTCTGCCGGGGCGGATCCCATCACGTAACCCATCTGATGGCCAAGAACTTTGTGGAAAACGGCGGCAGAATTCTTTCCGGAATGCTCGTTCAAAATTTAATCATCGAAAACGGCGAGGTAAAAGGGGTGGCATTAAAGGACGGCGCCACAATCACGGCCGGAAAGTTTGTGGCCAGCTCCCTGAACCCCCAGCAGACACTCATCGACATGGTAGGACCGGAACACCTGGATGACTACCTGCTGAAACGCATAAAAAACTGGAAATACACCGACTGGAGCTACTTCAATGTCCACATGGCGTTGAAGGAAAGACCCCGGCTTAAAATCGCGGAATCCAATCCCGAACTGGACAATGCGCTGATCTACGTGCTGGGCTACGACAGCGATCAGGACCTCATCGATCATTTTGAGGCCATCAAGAAGGGCCAGCTCATCGATTCCGGTTTTTCCTGTTGCTTTCCCTCGGTCCATGACCCCATCCGGGTGATGAACGGCGGCGCCGTAGGACTCATCACCCAGGAAGCCCCCTACAAACTGGAAAACGGCGGGGCTGAAGCATGGTACGAGATGCGCCGGGAACATGCGGAACGATGCAAAAATAAATTGAGCCAGTATGCGACCAACATTAACGACGATACCATCATATGGGATTACCTAAGTACGCCGCTGGATATTGAAAACAAATTCCCGAACATGAAACAGGGCTGTTTCAAGCAGGGGGCCTATACCCCCCTTCAGATGGGATTTTACCGGCCCAATGAAATCCTCTCGGAGCATTCCACGCCCATCAAGGGGTTGTACATGTGCGGGGCTTGCACCCATTCCGGCGGAATGATCACTTACGGTCCCGGTTATTGCGCAACGCAAACCATTGCGGAAGATCTGGGGATCGAAAAATGGTGGAAGGAACCCGAAATCTTTGCGCCGGGCAAGGCTGCCGGACTTTTTTAATCACAGGGAGAGACATTATGCTTATTCGATCAACAGGCTTGGGGAGAACGCTGCTTTTGGCAGAGGTGGCCAAAATCGAAACCACGGACATGGTACCGGAAACCCTGACCCCGTCGGAAGACGGTAAAGAACCGGTCCGCATGCTCATGACCATGGAGACGCTTGAGCCCGTAAACTGGCAGGTGAGAATCTTTATTGAACCGAGCGACCTTCGACAAATACTTTGGATGGTCTGTTGCCGCCCCTGGATTCTATTTTCGGGTTTCGGTCTTTTGTTTCGCAGGGGTAAAAAAAAACAGGCTGAACTACAAGAGCAGGCAGCATAATTTTAAGGAGGAATCACGATGGCGGACAAAAGCTATGACGCATTGGTAATCGGAGGCGGCGCAAACGGGCTACTGGTGGCGCTTTACCTCCAGGATGCCGGTGTACAGACCGCGGTTTTTGAACGAAACATGGAAATCGGAGGGGGGTTGTGCGGGGATGAAGTGCCGTTGCCCGGATTCATCACCAACACCTGCGCAACCAATGTTCGTTTTTATACGACGCCCTGCTACGAGGATTTCAACCTCGGAGAATACGGACTCAAACAAATATTCCCCGAAGCGGGCCAGGGCATGATCTTTGACGATGAAACCTGCCTGGTCACCTATCCCGTTTACCAAGTGGTGGACCATAACACTGGTGAAACCGCCCGATCCAGCGAAAACCTGGAAAAAACCTTAAAGGAGATTTCCAGATTTTCACAAAGGGATGCGGACACGGCCTTTGATCTTCTCGAACGGGTAGAGAAGAAATGGAAAAAAGCCTATCGCGATTATATGTTCAACCCGCCCACGCCATTTGGCACCCCGGACGCCCTGGAACAGCTGCTTCAGGACCCCGAGTCCGGTATGGATCCACGGTGGGAGGTGATGAGCGGTACCGAGATGGCTCGCGAACTTTTCGATAGTCCTGAGATGCAGTGTTATTTTTTGCGGGGCCTTCAAACCAGCACCGGAAACTGGCCGGAAGACCCTTTGGGATTGTTTAACGTAATCCATACGATCATGACCTGCTTGAACATCACCCCCCCGGCAACGGTAATGGGTGGTTCCCACTCGGTTGCCCATGCCATGCAACGGGCCTTTGTGTCCAGGGGCGGAAAATTTTTCGTGGAAAACGAGATCGAAAAAATTCTGGTGGAAAACGGAAAGGCCACCGGTGTTCGCACCGTACACGGGGATGAAATTACGGCTAAACAGTGCGTGGTTTCCGACGTGGACCTCAACCAGACCCTCCTGCGGTTTATCGGAGAAGACCAATTCGACTACAACCTGGTTCGAAAGGTCAAGAATATCCGCTACGACCGGATGTGTGCGGCATTCTGGGGAACCTTTGCCATGCACGAGCCAACCGAGTTCAAGGCGGCGGCCTTCAACCCCGACTGCAATGCCATGCCCCGAACCCTCATCGGTCCGAAAGACGTGGAATATATAGCGGACAGGCAAAAACTGGAATGCTCCATGTACGGAATTCCCAAAAAGTTATGCTGGTTCGCCGGTCCGGACTCTATCTGGGATAAAACACGGGTGCCCGAAGGAAAGCATCTTGTTCAAATCGAGCAGTATACCGGAGAGATGAAATACTTCTCCGAAGCCAGATGGGCCGAGATGAGAAGAGAGTTTCCCAAGGAACTGCTGAAACAGTACCAGATTTATTCCGATAACATGACCGAAAAAAATGTTATCGACAGCTACTTTGACACCTGCATGGAAACCAGCCGGAAAAACATCAACTTTATCAACAGTTCCGTGAGCGTGGGCGCCATGATCCCGAGTCAGATGGGTCGGTTCCGACCGATTCCCGAATTGAGTCAGTACCAGACGCCGGTGGACAACCTCTTCCTCTGTTCGGCCACCACCCACGTGGGCGGGGGCATCCGGGGATCCTGCGGCTATAACTGCTACAAGATCATCGCCGACAAGTACGGCTTGAAGAAGCACTGGGAACTCAAAGGAAGATCTTACTAACTAACGCGGGTTGCGCCCGCAACCCAAAAATTCAGGCGTCAGGGGCCGGAATTCAGAATATAAAAAAGCACCAACCTTCTATTCCGGCTCCTGAATTCTCTGAAAAATCGACAAAAGGAAAACATCATGAGCCCCACGTCGGATCTGAAAGGAAAGGTCGCCCTGGTAACAGGCGCGGCAAAAGGATTAGGGAAACTCTTTTCCACCACCTTGGCCGAAGCAGGCGCCAAGGTGGTTTGCGCCGATTTCGACGTTTCCGCCTTGGAAGGCGCCATGGCGGAATTCAAGGATCTCCGCTATGAAGCAACCTCCGTGGTCGGCGACGTATCTTCGGCCAACGACGTCGCCGCCATGGTTTCTGCCGCCCTTTCGACCTACGGCAGACTGGATATCGCCATCAACAACGCCGGCATTGTCACCCCGCCTTGCCGGTTTCACGACATTTCCACGTCGGATTGGAATCGATTGATCGGCATTGATCTTACCGGCGTTTTTTTCTGCATGCGAGAAGAGCTGCGGGTGATGGTAGAGCAGCAGTCGGGGAACATCATCAATATCGCATCAGTTGCCGGGATCCGGGGCGTTGCGCCGGAACATAAGCCCAGGGCCAACTATGTGGCGGCCAAACACGCCGTGGTCGGCCTTACCAAACAGGCGGCCCTGGAATATGCCAGCGATCACATCCGCGTGAACGCCATCGCACCGGGATGGTTCGGGGGGACGGATTTGAGCCGGGAGCGCACTCAAAAACCCGGCAACACCAAGAATCTCGAAGTGAAACGCAACAGTTTCGTGCCCCTCGGACGTAAGGGAAACCCAGCTGAGCTCAAGGGTCTGACACTGTTTCTGGCATCTGAGGCATCCAGTTACATGACCGGACAGATTTTAGCTGTGGACGGAGGCGTTACCGCCCGGTAGCCGACCGCCCTTCCCTGTTTTTATCCGGCCGGGCAAACAGGTGGCGCCGGCCAATTTACACGCTCCGGATCACGGATGCGAAATGGGACTGCAAATGAGCCTTAACATCATGTTCGTGTGCATTTTTAACGTCAAGCGGAGTGTTGTCGCAGCCCGCTTTTTCCAGAGGATGCTAGATCGCAAAGACAGGCCCGAATCCCATATCATCCGGGTTTCCTCTGCGGGATTCATCGGCGTTCAGGTCAACGATTGGTTCAATTTCCATGGGATTCCCTATCCGGACCCCCTGTTCCATCGAAAGCCGTCCGGATATCTTCAAGAAAAGATGGCCGAACGCGGCCTGGATATCTCAACCCACCGGTCCCAGCGATTAACCCGAAAGATGGTGGATGAAACGGATCTCGTTATCCCCATGCTGGAAGAGCTTGGAAGTGATCTGGTCACCGCTTTCCCTCATGCTACAAATAAAATCATTCTTCCACAGGAATTTTTATCGGAAAAAACGGAGTTTCTCTGGGCTGACACGGCCGCCGTACCCAATGACGACCGGATGTATGAATTTGCCCATAACAACCCGGATTACGTTGCCGCCGTTCTCGATGAGATCGAGGGATTCATCGAAACCGCCTTTGGGGCAATCTGTGATCGTCTCACGGCCGAAGATGCCGTGTCGGGATGAAAAGTGAGATGTTTTGCACCAGCGACGGAAATTAGGAGGATTCGCATATGAAAACGGTTGTCATCGTAGGGACACTGGATACCAAAGCGGAACAGATACTGTATGTCAAAAACGAAATCGTCAACAGGGGAAACCGTGTGCTGATCATCGACACCAGTACGAGAGACCATTCCTGTTCCGCTGCTGATATTACCTGCGACCAGGTGGCCTTGGCTGCGGGGAAAACCACTGCGGAGATCCGCGCCTTGTCCGACCGCGGGCTGATCACCGATTTAATGACCCAAGGGGCGATTCACCAAGTCAAGGATCTTTTAAATCAAAATCGCCTTCACGGGATCATGGCCATGGGCGGCGCAGGAGCCGCCACGGTGGGCACGGCGATCATGCGGGAACTGCCCTTCGGCATTCCCAAACTCATGCTTTCTTCGGCGGCCGGCATGCCCGCCTACGCCGGTAAATGGTTCGGGACCGGAGATATCATGATGATGAATACCATCGTGGATATCGCCGGGATGGGCAAGCTGGTAAAAAACGTTCTAACCCGGGCGGCAGGGGCCATCTGCGGCATGGTGGATCAAGCCGGTGTTTCGCTGTCCGATCTACTGGCGGGGACCGACAAGCCGCTTGTGGCCATGACCGAGGACGGCGCATCGGAACAATGCGCCGCCTATCTTCGCCGGGCTTTGGTTGAAAAGGGATATGATGTGGAAATTTTTCATGCCCAGGGCATCGGAGACCAGGCCATGGAGAAACTGGTGGGTGAAGGTTTTTTCGACGCCGTCATCGATCTCGCCTTGATGGGGGTGAGCGATGAACTGTTTGAAGGCAATCGCCCAGGCGGTCCCCATCGATTGGAGATGGCGGGAAAAAGAGGTATTCCCCTCATAATGACACCCTGCGGCATGAATCAAACCGGCTGCGGGCCAACGCGGAAAAATGCCGCCAAATATGCCTCCCGCTCCAGGATTCTCAAACTGGACGAACTGCGTATGGGGACCCGGTTAAATGAAGAAGAGCTGTTGCTGACCGCCGGAACCGTAGCGGAAAAGCTCAATAAGGCCAAAGGCCCGGTGAAATTTTTTATTCCGATGCAGGGGTGGTCCGGATTCGATTCCCCGGGGGGCGTACTCTACGCACCTGAAGAAGACATGATATTCGTCAATGAGTTGAAACGCCTGCTGACCAACGACCGCGTCGAACTCATCGAAATCGACGCCAACCTGGAGGATACCGTATTTGCCCAGGCCCTGTTGGGAGAATTTGAAACGGTCATGGCACAGCGAGAAAGCGATCTCCCAACAGTGGAAAAGAACAACGGTTAACATTCCCATACCCTATTGTTCGGCAATGGATACTTCATCTTGACTTAAACGGCATCAGCAAAACAGAGACAATAGGCTAACGTTCACCTCATTTGCGACCGAATTTGGGCTTGAGGCATTAAAAATGTTGTGCATTGAAAGATTCCGCTTGACACTATTCAGCACTTACATTAAATATAGACATGGCTTTCTTCTATTAAACGGGCTTTCAGGTTCAACAATGTGCGTATGAACTCGCAACAGGCATGTTTTCGAATGAATAAGAAGGTGATAATGTCGCGTCGAAATTTTTTATATTACTTCTAACTTAATTGCTCACCGACCCGAATTTTCTTAAGGCAAAAGTAACGAGCGCTCCTTTGCACTCGTAAAATTTGCGCCATTCGAGTCATACCGGTTACAGGAGGAGAAAAATGAAAGATCTGACCACGTGTATCGATTTTGACCCGGAATTGGATTTTAAGGCAACACCCATCTGGCTGTTGGACGAAGGCCATTGTACCCCGCCGTGGACCCCCCTTTTCGGCTGGTATTGGGGTATGTTTTGCTATCACGGCGGCGCCGGCGCTATGGAAGCGGTCAGTCTGCCGTTTTCCAGAACGACGTTTTTCCGGCTAAAAAACGGAGGTGTTTATTACGGTTTTTCCCGGGTCGATGACCCCGAAGAGGCAAAGGAAAGGGAAAAAAAATTCAGGAGCTTCATTCAGCCCTATCTGGAGGACTACGACAAGAACTGGAAAGGCATGCTGGTCAAGGAGTTGATGCCGCTTTATGAGCGGTTGAAACAGTTTGATGTGGACAACGCTTCGAACAGGGCACTATGGGAGCATGTGGAGGACTGCTTTTCGGTGACGCGCAAGATGTGGTATTTTCACGTTCTCGGTATGTACATCACCTGGTTCCCCTATGTTCTCCTTGAAAACGTATGCAAGCAGCTGCTGCAAATCGATGACACCCATCCCACTTTTCTCAAGTTGATAACCGGTTTCGACAACAAGATCTTTCAAGTGGACCGCAGAATGTGGAATCTTTCCAAAGCTGCCAAAGAGATGGGGATCTCCGAAATTCTGACCGAAAACTCCGCGAAAGACATCATTCCCCTGCTGGAAGAAAACGAAAGCGGCAAACTTTGGCTCGATCAGTTTTATGCATTTCTCCAGGAAGACGGATGGCGAAGCCAGCGCCGGGCCGAGATGATCGATCCCTCATGGATCGAGGAACCATTTCCGCCCCTGGGCATCATCAAAATGTACATGAAACGGTCTAGTGAATTCGATCTCGAAAAACAGCGGAAAAAAGCCATAGAAGAACGAGAAGCCGCCGAAAAGGAGATTTTGGCCAAGATTCCGGCCCAGCAAAAAGATTATTTCGCCAAATTGCTCAAAGTTGCCCAGCAAGCCGGTTCCTATGGCGAAGAACATTCCTACTACTGTGAAGACTACTGTTTTGCCATTACCCGAAGAGCGTTTATCGCCATCGGTAAGCGGTATGTGGCCGCCGGCGCCTTTGATAAAAAGGAAGACATATTTTTTCTCCTTCCCGACGAAATCCACAAGATCATTTACGCCCCCCAACACTACGACCTGCGCCCGATCATTGAAAAACGTCGTGCGGACTGGGGCCGGTGGTGCGAGGAAGGGAACCCGCCTTTCTTGCTCAAGGAAGGGGTATCTCACGAAGAGATCGGTCCTCATTTGGCCAGTCTCGCTGATCCCATATTTTTCAAAGCCCTCATGGGCGCCATGCCGGAGGTGGATCCGGAACTTAAGGCGGACCTGTATGGAGTCGTAGGGTCAACCGGTATTTGCGAAGGACCTGCACGGGTGATTTTGGATGAAAAAGATCTGCGCCTTGTTGAGGAGGGCGATATTCTGGTGGCCGTCAATACCGCGCCCAGTTGGACACCGGTTTTCAATCTGATCAAAGGCGCGGTGATCGATCGGGGCGGCAGTCTGGCCCATGCGGCCGTGGTGGGCCGTGAATTCGGCATTCCCGTGGTGCTCAATGTATTTGAAGGAACGAAGAAGATTAAAACCGGACAGCGTATCCGAGTAGATGCCAACATGGGCGTCGTTTATTTTCTGGATGATTAGGAAGTTGCCGTGGTTTCAGAGCCAGGGGTGAAACCCGGTGCAACAGAGATCTGGAGGAGGCAATTCGTGAAAGATAATTTTGTAGTCTGGTTTCATGAAATCGGCGAAATATCCGTTGACAGGGTGGGCGGAAAAAGTGCCAAGTTGGCGGAAATGCGGCACGCCGGCCTGCCGGTGCCGAACGGTTTTGCCATTACAACCGATGCCTACAACCGGTTTGTGAAAGAGACCGGCACGGCCGCACGGGTCAATCGTTACATGGAAAGTATCCCTCCTGATCGAAACGATATCTCGGATCTCCAGGAAGAGAGTCGGGTCATCCGCGACATCATTGATAGCCAGACCCTGCCCGATGTCATGCGTCGGTACATTATCTCCTGTTATGAGGAATTATGCCGCGCCGCCGGAGCGGAGAACGTCCCGGTGGCGGTAAGGTCCAGCGGGCTGTCGGAAGACCTGAAAGACTCCAGCTTTGCCGGCCAATACGATAGCTTTCTAAATGTTCGGGGTCCTGAGGATCTGGTGGAAAAAATCGTGCAATGCTGGTCCTCCCAGTTCACCACCCGGGCAATCACCTATCGACGTAAAATGAATATTCCCGCCGAAGGCAGCGCTATGGGGGTCACCGTATTGCAAATGATTCATGCCCGCTCCGCGGGGGTGGGGTTTTCAGTTCACCCGTTGACCGGAGATCCGTCGAAAGTCGTATTGGAAGGAAGTTGGGGGCTGGGAGAAAGCATCGTTCAGGGTTTGGTCGCGCCGGATCGATTCGTCATCGAAAAAGAATCCATGACCCTGATCAAAAAGAGTATTTCCGACAAGGAAAAACTGCTCGACTACGGTCCATCGGGCATAGAGGAAAAAAGTGTTCCCGCGGACAAACGAAAGGCGGCCTGTCTTTCGGATATGGAGGCGATCAAACTGGCGGAGTATGCGGTCCAATTGGAGACCCATTATGGCGCCCCCCAGGATATGGAGTGGGCAGTAGATCCGGATCTCCCCTTTCCCGCCAATATCTTCCTGGTTCAAACACGACCGGTGACCGTGGTTTCAAGAAAAAAAAATGAAGGTGAAAAGGCGGATTATCTTGTGGACTTGATGGTTCAGATGGTTCAACAGGTCAGAAAGACCGCGATAGATTCGTCAAAGCGCCGCGCCGGTCCCGGAAAAGCAACCTAGGTGGCGCGCAACACTGGAAAACCAGAAACAAATATCAACCTTAGGAGGTCATATGTTTGAAAAATCAGTCAAGGAAAAAGCGGCGGCCATGGAAAAACAGGGGCGGCAACGTATCAAGGATACGGTGGATGATGAGGAGATTTCGGCCAGAACGTCCGGCGGGATTCCCATAAAACCCATGTACACCCCTGCCGACATGGAAGGGATCAGCTTTGATGATGTCGCCATTCCCGGGGAGTATCCCTATACCAGGGGATTTCGCAATGTCCCCTACACGGTCGATGGATGGATGATGCGCCAACCCGTAGCGCTTGGAATGAGTAAGGACACCCGCGAACGGATGGAGTACCTGGAACGGATCGGGTGGGGTCTTTTTATCGGGCAGGACGACGTCAACAAACTGCTGGTTCAAAACGTTGCGTTGGATATCCCCTCTCAGCAGGGATACGATCCAGACGCTCCCGAGGCCAGGGGCCGTGTTGGAAAAGACGGCATGTCCCTTTCCACCATGTGGGATTACGACGATCTGTACAACGGCCGCGACCTCACCAAAATGGAAGTTTTTTATGCCAGCCCGGACGGGCAGCTCGCTATCCTTGCCGGGTACCTGGTTTATGCGGAAAGAAACGGGATACCCTGGGACAAGTTGCGCCTGAAGGTCAGCAACCTGTGGTACCATTCCTGGTACTGGGATGCCGCGGGCTATCCTCCCCGCCATGCGTACAAGATTGGATCCGAATGCGTAAAGTTCTTCACAAAGCATGTGCCCATGTCCCAGGTGGCCAGCGTCACCGGTTACAATCCCGGCGAAGCCGGCGCCACCCCCGCCCAGGAAGTGGCTTTCACCCTGGCCACCGCCATGTTCATCACCCAGGAGTGCATCAACGTAGGGCTCGATCCCGACGAATTCGTGCCCAGGTACTACGGACACGACCACACCAGCCTGGATCTTTTTGAAACCGTGGCCAAATTCAGGGCCAAGCGGAAAATGTGGGCGAACATCTTCAAAAATAAATTCAATTGCACCAACCCGGAATCGCTGCGCTTACGGAATTTCCCCCAAACCGCCGGTTCTCTACTGCACCACAAGGAGCCGGAGAACAACATTATCCGGGTGACTATCATGGCCCTGGCCCAAGTTCTCGCCGGCGCCGACGGCGTGTGGGCCGCCTCCTATGACGAATGTTCCAACATTCCCTCCCAGAAAGCGGCGCAAATCGCCCTGAGAACCGGACAGATCCTGTTCTACGAGACCAATATCGCCAATGTTATGGATCCTCTGGGCGGATCATACTATGTGGAATCCCTGACCCGGAAAATCGAGGAAGAAGCGCTCCGGTTATTGGACAAAATTGAAGAAAAAGGCGGCTATCTGAAATGCTGGGAGTCCGGCTGGTTCCGGAGCCAACTCGCCAGGGAAGCGCGCAAATGGCAGGAGTCCATCGATGACGGAAAGAGACCCATTGTCGGTGTGAACAAATACGCAGTGGATGACGAAGTGCATCCACCCCTGTTCAAAATCAAGCCGGATACGGAAAAATTCGCCATCGAACGGGTCAAGGCCTTCCGCGAACAGCGGGACGAAAAAAAGGCCCAGGCCGCATTGGAACATTTGCGTGCGGCCATTCTGGCGATGAAAAACGAATGGCCGCAATCCTGCGGCCGGGTCATGCCGGCCATGATCGACGCCTTTCGGGCAGACTGTACATTGGGTGAAACTCAAGGGTTGTTAAAGGAGGTTTTAGGGTATGGATACTACGGTAAAGGTTGATGATAAAGTTCGGGTGCTTCTGGCCAAGTGCGACCAGGATGCCCATGATCGCGGTATCCGGTATATTGCGGAAGTGTTTCGGGACCTGGGCAAGGAAGTCGTTTTCATCCGATACCGCGTTTGTGAGGAAGTCGTGGAAATCGCTTTGCAGGAGGACGTGGACGTGATCGGCATGGGTTTTTATAGTTCCGGATATGCCCATGATATTCCTGCCGTGCTCAACGGCTTGAAAGAAAAAGGAAAAAAAGTCAAATTTCTGGTTGGAGGGATTATCCCCAGTGATGAGATCGAGGCGCTCAAAAAGATGGGTGTTGATGCCATCTTCGGACCGGATACGCCCACTGAAGATGTTATTAAATACCTCAATGCCTAAACCGGAAATCGCTTGATCGCAGACCGCAAAGGGGGAATTAAAATGATACTGGATTTGACAGAAAAGATGCTGCAGGGCGATAGCTATGCCATGAGCCGACTGATCAGTATGATTGAAAACGAACGGTTGATCATCTCGGACCTGATGAAAGAAATCAAGGATCATCCGGGACACGCCTATTGCATCGGCATTACAGGTTCCCCCGGAGCGGGCAAAAGCACACTCACCTCACAGTTGACCATGAACATGCGAAAAGCATCAACCACGGTGGGTGTGGTTGCCTGTGATCCCAGCAGCCCCTACAGCGGCGGCGCCATACTGGGAGATCGCATAAGAATGGGGTCCACCTTTCTTGATCCAGGCGTATTTATCCGGAGTATGGCGACCCGGGGCAATTTGGGCGGTTTGCCCCAGAAGGTTCATGCGGTGGTCAGCCTCATGGACGCTTTCGGCAAAGACTTTATCTTACTCGAAACCGTCGGGGTGGGACAGGCGGAATTGGATGTCCGTTGTATCGCCGAAACCAACATCCTGGTGCTGACCCCCACGGCCGGGGACCATATCCAGGCCATGAAATCGGGAATCATGGAGATTGCCGATATTTTCGTGATCAATAAGATCGACAAGGGTGAGCCCAACGTCACCGAGGAAGATCTGGCCGCCATCCTGGATATTCGAATCAAACCCGGCCAGTGGCGTCCGCCTATTGTGCAAACCCAGGCCATTGAAGGGGTCGGCACGGCGGAATGCATGGAGGCCGTGGAAGCGCATCGTCAATTTCTATCCCGGACAGGCACGGGAGAGCGGCTTAACCGGGAGAATCGCAAACGAATTTTCGCCCAGATTATGAAAGAGTTGCTGCTTCGGAAGGTAAAACAGGCCCTTGAAAATGATGCCACATTTCAAACCTATGCAAGTCAGGTTGAAGAAAACCGGATGGACCCCTATCTGGCATGCGATAAAATCCTTGCCGATATGGACATCTGGCAGACCGTCTTTCCTGCGTTGGAAAAGGATTAGGCATACGCAACGCTGATGCGCACATAAAGCGGTACGGAGATAATAATGAGTGACTCGATCGCGAAACAACTGGTCTTTGTCTGCACCATAAACCGGCATCGTAGCATCATCGCCGAATATCTCTTCCGGCACATGCTTGCCTCCCTGGATCGGATGGTGACTTCGGGTATCACGGTGTCGTCCACCGGCATCGTCAGCCCGAAGCAAATAAGCCTTCATCGGGAAAAGGGCATTCCCATTCCAGAGCCCATGTTCGGGTGGCGACCCATGCCGTGTGTGGTTTTTTACATGCAAAAAAAGGCGGGAATCGATGTGACCGAACACCGCTCCCAGCCGTTGGATCTGGAAACTGTCAAAGGTGCGGATTTCATCGTTGCCATGGGTGAAAGTCACAAGCAGGCCATTTGTGAGGCCTATCCCAGTGCCGCAAACAAAGTCTCGACCCTGGCGGAACTCTCATTTCCTTTTCAATTCGAGGATATCGTGGCCGATGAACCGCCGGGACTGATGCCGCCTGCGAAATTCTGCATGCTGGAATGCGATCACTGGTCGGTCACTGATCAGGTGATGGATCAGATCAAAGAGCGTCTGGCGGCTGCCATGCCGGAAATTTTAACCCGTTTGGGCCGACCGCCTGTCTTGGCGAAATGATAACCGAGCCGGTCGACCCTTATTCCGTGAAGAATTGGAGACACTAATGCAAGATGTATACATAATCGGTATTGGTCATACCCCGTTCGGCAAATTTGTGGAACGGAATGTCAAATCCCTGGCCGGTGAAGCCATATCCGCCGCAATTTCAGATGCCGGCGTCCTCAAAAGCGATCTGGAAAATGCATTTTTCGGCAATTCCATGCAAGGTCTGGTTACCGGGCAGGAAATGGTGCGGGGGCAGATCGCTCTCCGGGCCGCCGGAATCGATGGGATTCCCATTGTCAACTGTGAAAATGCCTGTGCCACCGGTTCAACCGCCTTTCATCTGGCTTGGCAATCCATTGCAGGCGGTCACGCCGATGTATCCATGGCGGTGGGTGCGGAAAAGCTGTTCCTGGAAGACACGGAAAAGATGTTCAGGAACTACGATGCGGGCATGGACATGGAAATCCTGGAAGAACTTCGAACCCGCTGGGCGGAAGAAGCACTGCGGAAGGGAGGCACCGACCTGGACAATCAGCGTAGTTTCGCCATGGACATGTACGCCAGTCATTGCCGATTGCACATGGAGTCCTTCGGAACGACCCAGGAAGATCTGGCTGTTGTTGCCTCGAAAAATCATAATCACAGCGTGCATAACCCCCTGGCGCAGTACCGTAAACCCATGACCGTCGAAGAAATTATTGCAGCCCGCCCGGTTGTCTTTCCTCTGACCGCGCCCATGTGCTCACCCATCGGCGACGGCGGCGCCGCCGCGATTCTTTGCTCTTCGGCCTTTCTCAAAAAACATCCAAATTCCCGGAAGGTCAAAATTCTCGCATCGATTCTTGGCTCTGGAACGGATCGCCCTGAAGGATTCGGGCCGGACCACATATCAGCCCGTTTGGGTAAAAAGGCCTACGCCATGGCGGGTGTGGGGCCCAAAGATATTGATGTGCTGGAACTTCATGATGCGACCTCCATGGGAGAAATCATCCTATATGAAGGTCTTGGATTTTGCCCCTGGGGCGATGCTGTGGCAGCAGCCAGGTCCGGCGTTACCACACTCGGCGGCGCCATGCCGGTAAACCCGAGCGGCGGGCTGGTCTCTAAAGGCCACCCCCTCGGGGCCACCGGCATTGGGCAAATTGCCGAGATCGTGATGCAGTTGCGGGGCGAAGCCGCGAAAAAGCAGGTCGAGGGCGCCAGGATGGGAATGACTGAAAACGGCGGTGGGTTTGTCGGGGTTGAAGAGGCCTCCATGGCCGTCCACATTTTCGAAAAGACCGAATGACGTGCGTTTCAAATAAGCAAAAATAAGGAGTCGAAAGTAATGGAGAGAGATTGTTGGAATATGGCAGCGGAACATATGTCCCGCGAACAGCTGCGGGACCTTCAATGGAAAAAACTAACAAAGCAGATGCATTATATTTACGACAATTCCAGCTATTTCAAGGAACGATTCGACCGTTGCGGCGCCCATCCCGGCGACATCAAATCCATTGAGGATTTCAGAAAACTGCCGCTCTTCATGGACAAAAAAAGCGATCGGGAAAGTCAGGAAGTCTCGCGTAAAAAACACGGGCACACGTTTGGCGAATATCTGTGCGCTTCTCCCAAAGATGTCCGGGCCATTCATTCCACCTCTGGCACCACGGGAGTACCTGTTTTTGAAGCCTTTACCGCCCGGGACATACAGATTCAGAGTGAAGTGCTCTCCCGCACTTACTGGCGAGCGGGGCTTCGGCCCGGGGACTACATGCTGCACATAACCGGGCTGAGCATGTGGCTCGCGGGGATAGTCCCCATGCGGGCCTACGAATACATGGGAATAGCTGGCATACCAGTGGGTGCGGAATCCGGTGTCGCACGGGTGCTGGATTTTGCCAAGCTCATCCAAGCTAAAGGCATGTTTTGTATTCCGTCCTTTGCCGAATACATCATTCGCAAGGCCCCCGAAGTCGCGGGGATTTCCGCCAGTGACCTCGGTATTGACATCATTATGGCAGTAGGCGAACCAGGAGCCGGGATTCCGGAAACCCGCAAACAACTCACGGAAGGGTTCAACGCGAAAATTTTCGATAGTACCGGCGGTATCTGGGGATTCGGCGCCGTTTCCTGCGACAGCGAAACATACCAGGGCATGCATCTGGTTTGTGAAGATTACCACTTTCTGGACATTGTGGACCCGGATACAAAAGAACCGATCGATTTGTCCAACGGCGGCGGCATCGGTGAAATGGTGCACACCGCATTGGAATGGCAGGCGGGCCCGTCTTTCCGATACGGATTGGGGGACATCATCGAACTGATCACCGAACCCTGCAGTTGCGGTATGCCCGGCATGCGAATGAAATATAAGGGCCGGGTGGATGACCTGCTCATCGTCAAGGGGGTAAACGTATTTCCGGCAGGGATAAAAGGGGTGGTGGACGGATTCTTGCCCAAGGTAACGGGGGAGATGCGCATTGTTTTGGACGGACCGCCGCCCAAAGTGACCCCTCCTCTGCAAATGAAGGTGGAATATGCTCAGGGTCTTGCGGAAAGCGAAATGGGTCGGTTGAAAAAAGAGATGGAGGATGAAATATCGACCCGATTGCGCGTTCGAACGAAGATTCAGCTCGTACCGCCCAACAGCCTGGAGAAAGATCCATCGAAGAAGGCGAAACTAATTGAAGTTCGTCATTAGTATGACACGATAACTTTCAATCTGAAATAGTTTCATAAATTTAATATAATTTATTGGAAGAAATGGCTTAATATTCCAATTTAAAACCCTAATAAGGAGAGCAAGCCATGGCTCAACTCGAATCAGGCCTTCAGGGCAAGCGAATTCTCCTGGTCGACGATGAAACCGACGTCCTGGAAGCCGTCGAAGAATTACTGGGGGGAGCGGTCGTTGACAGCGCCTCGAGTTTCGAAACGGCGGAACAAAAGATCCACACCAACACCTATGACTTGGCGGTCCTGGATATCATGGGCGTCAATGGCCTTGAACTATTAGAAAAAACGGTAAAAAAAGGGATTCCCACAGTAATGTTCACCGCTCTTGCCCTGAATGTAGAGGCTTTCATGCAATCGGTTCGGAAAGGCGCTATCGGATTTCTGCCCAAAGAACGGATGGAAGATATGTATCGTATTCTGGCGAATTTGCTGGAAGCCGTCGAAGTGGGAAAGGCGCCCTGGAAAATCCTTTTTGACGAACTTGCCGAATATTTCGACCTGAAATTCGGGCCTGACTGGAAGACTGAAAACAGGGCTTTCTGGAACGAATTCCAGAATGTGGTAAAGACTGAATTTTCGTCGGAGTCCTGAACGCAATTCATGGATTGCCCTTGGTAAAAGCGGTGGTCCAATAACGCTGAATGCTCATAAAGAAATTCACAGGAGGTGTTCCCATGTACATCCGTATGACATTTGTCAATCTTAAACCGGGAAAAAAAGAGGCCGCACGAAAGCTCTATAACGATGAAGTTATCCCTGAGCACAAAGGTCGAAAAGGCCTTCGTTTTGTCCATCTTTTGGAATCCATGGATAATGCGGGAGAGGGAATCGCCATTACCGCTTGGGATACGAAGGAGGACCTTGCCGCCTATGAAAAAACCGGTGAATATGAAATCAAATTGGCGAGATTTAAGGAAATGATTACCGGGGAGCCCGTGCTGAAATCCTACCAGATTTCCGCCAGCTCCGAGCCGTTGCTGCTTCGCATATTCTAGGATGCCCCATCGTTATAAATAGCCGTGGAGGTGATTCATGTGGGATGTTGTGGTGGTGGGCGCCGGGCCAGGGGGCTCTCTGGCCGCCAAGAAATGTGTGGAACAGGGATTTAAAACCCTGATTATTGAAAAGAAAAAATTGCCGCGTGATAAAGTCTGTTCCGGCATGGTTGCCGGGCCTTGGGCCACGGACGTCATCCAAATGGAATTCGGTGACATTCCACAGGAAATTCTGGCGCCGCCACGATATTTATCCGGTCAAATGTTCCATGTTCCGGAAATTCCCGCACAGACTTTGGAATGGCGGACGCTGATATCCTGGAGAAAGGACCTGGATTTCTGGTTGACCCGTAAAGCTCTCGAAAAAAGGGCGGTCCTGTGGGACGGCGTTAGAGTAATGGGGGTATCACCCGGCGACGGTCAGTGTACACTTCGGTTGCAAAAAGGACGCAAACAGCAGGATATCACCTCAAACTATGTTGTTGGGGCGGATGGCGCTGGATCAGTTGTCAGGAAATCATTGTTCCCTGAGCTTGATGTTAAATATTCCATTCCGTTTAGGGAATGCTATGACATCCCGCTGGATTTGGATCATCGATATCTTCACTGGTTTTTTCCCAGATCGCTTCCCCGCCCTCGTTTCAACGTCAATTTTAAAGGAGATGCGGTTCTGGTTGAAGGGAGCGGACTCAAAGAACTCCGGCGTGAAGTATCCGCTGTTTTGGCCCCATACGGTTGGGACCCCGATCGGAAAGCGCTGTGGCGAGATGGCTGTATGGCGCCACAACTTCACAACAAGCTGATTTCCAATAGGTTCCATCCAGCTCGAGGCAATGCGCTTCTGGTCGGAGATGCCGCGGGACTGCTTTTCCCCATCACTTTTGAGGGGATAGGCGCGGCTTTGAAAAGTGCTCAGATTGCGGTCGATGCTATCTTTGAGGCCTCTGCGTCCGGTCTGGAAGCCACGCCCATTTATCTTCGGAAACTCAAACCCGTAATTGATCAGATCCAGCGGTTTTGTCTGGTGGAGAGCGGTTTTGAAAAGGCGGCAAGCAGTGGACCTGAAAACCTGTGCAAAGCCTTAGTGGCCGGTTATGAAGCAACCCTCAAGACAAGTGTATTTTAATTTTGGAGGATTAGCGCCATTTTTTACACACAAGAAAGGTCGGGTATCATTGAAGACAAAGGTTTCGGTTTGGTCCATCTCTATTACGGACAAGGGGTGGGAAAGACCACCCGGGCCATTGGACTTGCCGTCAGGGCTGCAGGCGAGGGATTACTGGTCAATTTTGTCCAGTTTCTCAAATCCGGAACATCCGCAGAAGTCGGCATTTTAGAAAATATCGAGAATATCCGATACTGGTGCCCGGGTAAACATCCATTTATAACGTCTCGGGGTGCTCATCCTGTTCATTACCAGCACGCCAGGGATGCTTATCAATTTGCATTATGTGAAGCTAAAAGTGGCCAAGTGCTGATCTGCGACGAGATCTTGGATACATTGTTGTTCGATCTACTCAAAAAGCAGGATCTGCTGCACCTGATTGAATGTTGCAGGGGCCATGTAGAGCTGGTAATGACCGGCAGAAACGCGCCTTCCGACCTAATCGAAACGGCTGATTACGCCACCGAAATGGTGCAGGTCAAGCATCCTTACTACAATGGGGCGAAGGCCAGAAAGGGGATTGAATATTAGCTGTACTTCCCCGGCAGCCGCTCACTTTCCGAGCAGTTGCCGGACGATTGTATTTTCCTCCATTTCGTTTATGCGCAAATATCCCTCGCAAGCCGGAGGATTTTTGAGAGATTTCTTTGTGTCGAATTTCGCATTTTAGCGGATTTATCAGTTGATTAAGGAGGGCAAAATGTCTAAGTACAAGTCCCTGTTTCCATCCATTAACATCGAATCGATTTCGCTCAAGAATCGAATTTTGCGTGCCCTGCCGTGCCAGATTACATCATGCCATAGCGCTTTCCGGATTTTCTGTTTCGGGAAAAAATGATGTTTTCCGATACAAAGCAAGTCGCCAGAGCGCCTCCCTTAATGGGGTATGCCGTTCATGGCCGGTGCGACATCGTACGAATTGAAAAAAGTAGAATATAGAGGAATGAAAGGAGAAAACCATGTCCTGCTTTCAAATACCAAAAATGACAGATAAACAAAGGATAGATAGTCTCTCTAAATTTAAAACAATCGGATTTCTTTGCCTTCTTTGTGTTTTTCTTTTGCCTTCGGAGGTGTTGGCAAACGGTTTTGCGTTTTCCGATCACGACGCAAAAGCGAGCGCCATGGGAGGTGCTTTCACGGCTCAAGCCGATAAGCCGTCCGCCGTTTACTACAATCCGGCTGGCATTGTACAGCTGGAGGGACTTCAGGTTTCGGCCAACGCGGACTACGCTATTTGCAATGTGTCTTTTGATAGCAACGGTACGTCCGCTGCCGGGGGCCCAGGTAAAACCGACGCCATACAGGGAGAATTCCTGATTCCAAGCCTGTTCTCTACTTATAAAATTAATGACCAATGGAGTGCTGGGCTTGGAGTATTCAGCGATTTCGGCCTCGGTGTAGAGTGGCCGAGCGATTGGGAAGGTCGTTATATTGCGGGCGGTACCAACTCACAAATTTCAACCATGTCGATTAATCCGACGATCGCCTACAAACCCCATAAAAAAATCAGTGTGGCTTTGGGTCTGGTAAGCCAATACCTTGATTTTAAAATGGAAAACAAACTCCCCAATCCATCCAGTCCTTTTGTTTCCAGCACGGATTTACATTCGAAACTGACGGGCGATGACTGGGCATTGGGATATAACATTGGATTTCTCTATCAAATCATCGAAACCTTGAAATTCGGCGCCTCATATCGAAGCAAAATCAAGCACAAATCAGGAATAGAACATGAAATTACGGGAATGCCCACGGTCACGGGTAAAGCCGATCTTGATCTTCCGGATATATTGTCTCTGGGGCTGGCCTGGTCATTGGAGAAATGGACTTTTGAATTCGATACCGAATGGACGGGCTGGTCTACCTTCAAAAATATTACACTTGATTATGATAACACACTCCCTGATCAAAGCGTGAAACAAGACTGGGGTGATACATGGGCCTATCGTTTGGGTGGACAATACAAAATCAACAAATCCTTCGATATCAGGGCAGGCATTGCATTCGAACAGAACCCTAATCCGGTCAGCACCCTAACTCCCGCCATTCCCTGTACCGATCGCTGGGTATACTCATTGGGCGGAGGCTATAATTCCGACAATTGGTCGCTCGACTTTTCATACAGCTATAAGTCTCATGCAGACGCAACATTCAACAATGCCGTGGGTGATTACAGTTCAATCTATGGCGCCCCGGTGGGACAGGTAACCGGCGAGTTTGAGGATAGCAGCATGCATCTGATGGCCTTTAACTTCACTTACAGATTTTGATGGCCAGTAGCAGACAGGTGAGCCAAACCTAATTTCAGTTAGGTAAACCCCCGGCTTTGCCGGGCGACTCATCAGAATTTGACATTTACTGGAATAGTTGACGGACGTCTTCTATTGGCTGGCGACGGCATCAAAATCAGCAAGGAGGCGGAGAAAATGCCGGGCGTCAAAAGGCTTCATCAAGAATCTGACGACTCAGACAAAGCCCCCTAATATTTATGGGCATCATCACAGCGTAATCGGCATCCTGGCTGGATGGGTAAAAAAAACTGTTTTGCATTCCGCCACGATTTCTAGTGGCTCTAAAAGCGGCGCCCACAAACACATCTCGTTAATTAGAATTGCTGGAGACTTGACTTTAACTTTGATAATCCGTAAAGTATAGAGAATTATTTGGTGTTCCTGGTTGTTATTAAAAATCATACAAGCTCCGGAATAATTCCGGGGCTTTTTTTACTGGAACATAGAAAGAAGGTGTTTATTGAATTTTAAGCGTTTTAATTTTCATCCCAATGTTGCGGCAGGCGTCACAGCGGCGGGATATGTAACCCCCACCCCGATTCAGGATCAAGCCATTCCCCTGGTCCTCAAGAATCACGATGTAATGGGACTGGCCCAAACCGGCACCGGCAAAACGGCTGCCTTCGTCCTGCCGATACTGAACCGGTTGATGGAGAAAAAAACCGGTTCCGTTCGTGCCCTGATCGTGGCCCCTACCCGGGAACTGGCGGAACAGATTCATCAGGCCATCGAAACCCTGGGTCGCAAGACCCACCTGAGAAGCGCCTCTGTATACGGCGGCGTCGGCATCAATCCCCAGATTCAGAAGCTGAAGCGCACGGATATTATTGTGGCCTGCCCCGGTCGGCTTCTCGATCACATCGGCCGCCATACCGTCAATCTTTCCCAATTGGAAGTGCTGGTCATCGATGAGGCCGATCAGATGTTCGACATGGGGTTTTTCCCTGATATCCGGCGCATCTTGACGCATCTTCCCAAAAAGCGTCAGACACTGCTTTTTTCGGCGACAATGCCCACTGAAATACGTCGCCTGGCAAAGGATATCCTGCAAAATCCGACCACCGTCCAGGTAGGGACCACAGCACCCGCTGAAACGGTCAGTCATGCACTCTATCCGGTGGCCCAGCATTTAAAAACGGCGCTGCTGTTAAAGCTGTTGGGGAATACTACCGCCGAATCGGTGCTGGTCTTCACCCGCACCAAACACCGCGCCAAAAGCCTGGGGCAAAAACTGGCCACGGCAGGATACCGATCCACTTCACTGCAGGGAAATCTTTCCCAGGGACGACGCCAGGCCGCGCTGGAAGGTTTTCGCGACGGAACATTCCAAATCCTGGTCGCCACGGATATCGCCGCCAGGGGCATTGACGTTACGCAGATTTCCCATGTGATCAACTACGATATCCCCGCCACCCCCGAGGCATACATTCATCGCATCGGAAGGACCGGGCGGGCAACGCGCAGCGGCGAAGCCTTCACCCTAATTACCGGAGAGGACAACAACATGGTGCGCGCCATCAACAGAACCATCGGCGCATCCATAGAACGGCGAACCTTGGCGGATTTCGATTATAATGCCGCGCCTTTAACACTCCAAAGAAAAGGCCCTCACCGCACCCAACGGAGCAAACCCGCCCATGAACCAAGAGGACGAGCGAAAAAAGGAGCGTTTGCCTGGATGTCTCCCCAGAAAACGAAAACCGCCGGAAGGCGAAGCATACCATCCGCCTAAAGGCTGGAGACGTTAAGCAATGTTCATCTGGTTCCCACGCGCCGGCGTGGAAACCAGGGACAACCGCTAATGGCTATTTTTCACGGATCTTCCTGAGTTCTTCGATTCCTTCCATTGCCATCCGTTTTCCGGATTCCGTCAGGAACCAGGATTCAAGATTTCTACCGAGCCTTTCGATACATTCGTTAAACGTCAGCCCGAAACCCATTTGTACGCCGCGGATCGAAATTTTCGAATATCGCCATAACTTATCGGCATCTTTAACAATGCCGTCATTACGCGAAATAGGTTCTTTCCTTGAATCATGCCCTTGGATGATCTCCTGAATTTCGAGGCTTTTATCCTCGTCGTAATTGACTTTTCGAAGGATCTCTCCGGCAATCCTGGCCCCTTCAACTTCGTGGACATGGTTCCATTCCGGCATGCTGGTATTGGGACCGAAGGCCTTTAACTGAACCTCCTCGGGAACTTTCTTCCATCCCACGTCATGGAGGATAATGGCCGGAATCACAATGTCCTCATCACCGCCTTCCAGCGCCAGCAATCGCTGGGCGAAACCGGTTGAAACCTCCGTATGGATATCATTTTTTCGAGTGTCCAGGTACGGTCGCGCCAGTTCCCAGATACGCTTGTAAACATCCTTTAATACAAATTTATCGCTCAAAATAAATACCCTAATTGTTTTAAAATGGGATAGTTTTTAATCAGTTCCGCCATTCAGCCAGGTCTTGCAAAGGTTGTGAAAAACATCGGACTGATAAACAATCCCAATAATCTTACCGTTTTCCACCACCGGCAGGCGTCTGACCCCGCTTTTCACCATCCTGTCGATCACAACCATGAGGTCATCCCGGGGAGTGACGGTGATGACGGGGGCATTCATGACCTGCTCCACACGCAAATCCGTGAAATGGTCCAGATAGACTTCCAACTCCCCTTCCCAAAGCTGCACATTTCCCAGGTCATAATTCATAAAAGGCGGTCGCAAATGGTAAAGGATATCAACCATGGAAATCATGCCCAGCAAGCGAGAAAATTCGTCCACCACCATGATGCCGAACGCCTTGTATCCCGTATCCCTTGTCTTGCCCCCGAAAATCAATCTGGCCGCCTGACTGACAGGGACGTCAGGTCCGACGGTGACATATTCGGCAACCATAATATCTCTAACACTCATTTCTTTCAAATCTCTCATTTTCCACCTCCACTGTTACAGATCCAAAGATAGCATTGGCAGCCCATTAACGGCAAAAACCAGGCTCCCCGCGTTATCCATTAAATAAGCAGTCGCCTTAAAAAATTAAGCGCTTACAGAATACGGCTTGTGTTTAACAATTGCAATCTTATGTTAAAGATTTTTGCAGAGGAGTGAAAAAAGCATGGAAAATACCGCGCAATTAATCGTTGATGGAAAAACATATGAAATCCCCCTGGTTACCGGCAGTGAAGGCGAAAAGGCGATTGACATCTCCAAATTACGCGCTGAAACCGGGCTCATAACCCTGGATCCGGGCTGCGGCAACACCGGCCTGTGTCAAAGCAGCATCACCTTCATGGACGGCGAGCAAGGCATATTGAGATACCGGGGCATCCCCGTGGAGCAGTTGGCGGAGCATTCCTCTTTCAGGGAAACAGCGTACCTTCTGATCAATGGAGAATTGCCCACCCACAAGGAACTGCAAGACTTTTCCGTGCGATTGAACGATCACAGCCTGGTTCACGAAGACATGCGTGCTTTTTTTGGAAATTATCCCAGAGGATCGCACCCCATGGGCATGCTTTCCTCCATGATCAACGCTCTGAGAGCATTTTACCCCAGCCTTCGAGAACACAGCCAGGAAGAAGCAATTAATATTACCTTTTCCAGGCTTCTGTCCAAGGTCAGAACCCTGGCGGCCATGAGTTACAGGATTTCCCTGGGCCATACGGTGGTGTACCCGAGGTACGACCTCTCCTACTGCGCCAATTTTCTAAACATGATGTTTGACTCGCCGGTGAAACCCTATATCATTGACGAGGACCTGGTGGATGCCTTGAATGTTTTCTGGATACTGCACGCGGACCATGAGCAGAACTGCTCCACTTCCTCGGTCCGGGCCGTCGGGAGCGCCCGAGTCAACCTCTATGCCTCCATTTCCGCCGGCATATCGGCATTATGGGGACCCCTTCACGGCGGCGCCAATCAGGCGGTGATCGAGATGCTGCAGCAGATATATGACAACGGCGGAGATACAGCCCCCTTCATTGCCCGGGCCAAGGACCGAAAGGATACCTTTCGGCTGATGGGATTCGGACACCGGGTCTACAAAACCTTTGATCCCAGGGCCCGCATCATGGAAAAAGTGTGCAACACGGTGCTTGAAAAACTCCACAGGAAAGATCCCCTCCTGCCCATTGCCAAGAAACTGGAGGAGGTGGCGTTGAAGGACAGCTACTTCATAGATCACAACCTCTACCCCAACGTGGATTTTTACGCCGGCATTCTCCTGCGGGCCATCGGCATTCCCCTCAACATGTTCCCGGTCATGTTTGCCATCGGCCGCCTGCCCGGGTGGATTGCCCAGTGGAAGGAGAGCGCGGATGATCCCAAATGGAAAGTCTACCGCCCGCGACAGATCTACACCGGGGCTCACAAAAGGGATTATGTGCCCATTCAGGAAAGAGGATGATTTTTCATCCCATATTCTCAACAATGGCCAGGCCGAATTCCGAACACCGGACTTCTTTTGCGCCCTTCATCTGTCGGGCCAGATCATAGGTGACGGTTCTCTGTTGAATGGTCTTTTTAAGGGCCGCAACCACCGTTTCCGCCGCCTCATGCCACTGCATAAACCGAAGCATCTCAACCCCGGACAGGATCAGAGAGCCGGGGTTGACCTTATCCTGCCCCGCATACTTGGGCGCCGTGCCATGGGTGGCCTCAAACAAGGCGCAACAATTCCCCATATTGGCGCCGGGGGCCATGCCCAGGCCGCCCACCTGGGCCGCGGCCGCATCGGAGAGATAATCGCCGTTCAGATTGGGGGTGGCCAGCACGTCGTACTCTTCCGGGCGCAGGAGAAGCTGCTGAAACATGGCGTCGGCGATGCGGTCCTTGATCACGATCCGACCGACGGGCTGTTTGCCCCGGAATTCCTCATTCAATTCCGTTTCCGTCAGGGTGACATCCCCATATTTATCCCGTGCAACCCCATACCCCCAGTCCCTGAATGCACCTTCCGTGTATTTCATGATATTCCCCTTATGCACCAGGGTCACACTCTTCCGGTGGTGGTCCAAGGCATATTGAATAGCCATCGAAACCAGACGATCCGTATTTTTACGGCTCATGGGTTTGATGCCGACAGCGCTCTCCAGAGAAACGGTCGTGCCGCCCGCAGCCTCGGATTTGGCATTAACCCAGGTCAACAGTCCACGCGCCTCAGGGGATCCGGCAGGCCACTCCAGCCCCGCATACACGTCTTCCGTGTTTTCCCTGAAAATCACCACATCCATCCGCTCGGGATGGGTCACGGGCGCGGGAACGCCTTCAAGATAGCAGACCGGACGCACGCAGGCATACAAGTCGAGAGCCTGACGAAGGGCGACGTTCAAAGAGCGAAATCCGCCCCCAATGGGCGTGGTAAGAGGACCTTTGATGGCCACGCCGTAACGGAATATGTCGGAAAGCGTCTCTTTCGGAAGCGGGTTCTCCCCCCCAAACCGCCCTTGCGCTTTTTCCCCGGCCAGAATTTCCCGCCAGAATATCCGCCGCTTTCCGGCATAGGCCTTTTCTATCGCTGCCTCCAGAACCAATTTGCTCGCAGCCCAGATGTCAGGGCCGATGCCATCCCCCTCAATAAACGGGATGATGGGAAAATCGGGTACGAGAGGCCGTTTCCGCGCATCCCACTGGATGATGTTTGCAGTATTGTCGGCATCCGGGTGGTTTTGATTTTGCATTTTCAATTTCTCCTTGAAGAAAAGTGACAAGTGACGAGTGACGAAACCATTTGCTTTTCACTCGCATTTATCCTACCAATTCCATCCGGTTTATGCCAAGGATAAATGATTTCCGTAACCGTTGACAGTTATGCTGTTCCATTGTAAACAGATAGATCGGACAAGATCCAAACAGGAGACACAAAACCATGCATCATCCCTTTGACCGGGATAAAATCCGGGATATTATCACCAGGAAACGCCGTGAACTGGAACGGGGCCTTTCCTATACTGAAAAGATCCTCTTTCTTCATGAGGCACACCAAAATTCATCCAAAAAGCCGAAGGCCGGCGTCGATCAGATATTCCTCTATCCCGATCGTGTGGCCATGCAGGACGCCACGGCCCAGATGGCCATGCTTCAATTCATGCAGACCGGGCAGAAAAAAACCCATGTTGCCGCCACCATCCACTGCGATCATCTCATCCGGGCCGGGATAGGCGCCGAAGTGGATCTAGCAAAAGCCCTGACCGCCAATGAGGAGGTATATGCGTTTCTCTCTTCGGCGGCCATGAAATACGGCATCGGATTCTGGGGTCCCGGTTCAGGCATTATTCACCAGGTACTGTTGGAAAATTATGCTTTTCCAGGGGGTCTCATGATCGGAACCGATTCCCACACCCCCAATGCGGGGGGACTTGGCATGATCGCCATCGGGGTGGGCGGCGCCGACGCAGCGGAGGTCATGGCGGGACTTCCCTGGGAAACCACGTTTCCTCATCTTGTGGGAGTCAGGCTGAAGGGAAAACTTACCGGATGGGCATCGGCCAAAGACGTTATCCTGGAAATGCTGAATCGATTCGGCGTCAAGGGGGGGACCGGAAAAATCTTTGAGTATTTTGGCGAGGGCGCCAAGGCCCTTTCCGCCGCTCAAAAAGCGACCATCACCAATATGGGAGCCGAGTTGGGCGCCACCAGTTCCGTGTTTGTTTATGACGAAAGCATGGATGCCTATCTGAAAAACACCGACCGCAAGGCAGATGCCGACGCAGCCGCCGCGCTATCGGAGATATTGCGCCAAGACGAAATCTGCGCCACCGATCCGGAGCGCGTCTACAACCAGTACCTGGAACTGGATCTCGGCGCCGTAAAACCCGCCCATGCGGGTCCCTTCAGCCCGGATCGGATCACACGGGTTGAGGATTTCAAACAACTGGCGGTATCGGAGAAGTGGCCCGACAAGGTATCCGCCGTACTCATCGGGTCCTGCACCAATTCCTCCTATTCGGATCTGTATGCCGCAGCTGAGATCCTTGAACAAGGGGGACGGCACGGATGCAAAGCCAAAGTCCCTTTCATGCTGTCGCCGGGCTCCGAGCAAATTTATGAAACCATCAAACGAGACGGCATTCTTCAAAAACTGGTGGATGCCGGCGCCGTCATTCTTGCCGCCTCCTGCGGCCCCTGCATCGGCCAATGGGACCGGAAAGACATTCAAAAAGGTCTGAAAAACATCATTTTTACGACCTTTAACCGAAATTTCAAGGCGCGAAACGACGCCAATCCGGAAACCCTGGCCTTTCTGACCTCCCCCCAGATGGCGGCGTGCCTTGCCCTTTCAGGAGATGCCGGATTCAATCCCGAGACCGATACCCTGGTGGGGGCTGACGGGAAACCCTTTCAGCTTGCCCCCCCCAATCCGCCCCCGCTTCCGGAAAAAGGTCTTACGCGCTTCACCTCAGCCTACATGGCCTCCGAGGAAGAAGCAGAGACTGTGGTCATAAAAATTGATCCTCATTCAGATCGGCTGGAACTCCTCAAGCCCTTTGCGCCGTGGGACGGAAAAGATTTTTTAAACCTGCCGGTTCTCGCCAAAACCCGCGGCAAAACCACCACGGATCACATCTCCCCGGGCGGAGACTGGCTGAAATACCGGGGGCATCTGACCCGCATTTCACAAAACCTGCTGGCGGGCGCCTTAAATGCCTTTACCGGTGAAACCGGCCACGGCACAAACCTTTTCACCGGAGAAAAAGGGGTGAGGTTCTCGGACCTTGCCGGCATCTATCAAAAAAACCGCGGCGGATTTATCATTGTGGGCGATGAAAATTACGGTGAAGGGTCCAGCCGGGAACATGCGGCCATGACCCCCCGATATCTGGGCGCAAAAGCCGTCATCACCCGATCCTTTGCCAGAATCCATGAAGCCAACCTCAAAAAACAGGGTATTTTGCCCCTGACGTTCTCAAATCCTTCGGATTACGACACCATCAGTGAGCATGACCGGATAAGTCTGGTTGACCTGAAAACCCTGAAACCCCATGAACCAATTCGGGCAATCATTAAACCGAAGGATAGACCCAGTTTTGAAATGGCCCTGAACCACACCCTGACAAAGGAACAAATAAAATGGTTTAAGGCCGGGTCGGCGCTGAACACAGTCCATAATTTAGCTTAGAATTTGACATTCGCTTTTTGAAAAACAGAGGTTCACATGAAGTCATTTGATATCATCATTCAAAACGGAACGATTTTGACCATGGATGCTGAAAACAGGGTCATTGAAAATGGCATGGTGTGCGTGTCGGGAGACGCCATCAGCTATTTGGGGGATCAAATTCCCGAGGCGTATAAAGCCTTAAAAACAATCGACGCCAAGGGCGGCCTGATACTTCCGGGGCTGATCAACGGTCATACCCATGCGGCCATGAGTCTTTTCAAAGGTCTGGCGGACGACCTGCCCCTCATGGAATGGCTGAACCATTATATCTTCCCGGTGGAAAAAAACATGGATGCCGATTTCATCTACACCGGGACGCAGCTGGCCTGTGCGGAGATGATCCTGTCGGGCGCCACCACTTTCTGCGACATGTACCTATTTGAGGACCAGGTAGCTCAGGCGGCTTTTCAATCGGGCCTACGCTGCCTCGTGGGCGAAGTGCTCTACGACTTCCCCTCCCCCAATTATGGGGATCTGGAGAGCGGTTTTGCCTACACGGAGTGGCTCATTGAAAAATGGAAAGACAACCCCCTGGTTTCCATTGCCGTGGAACCCCACGCGCTATTTACCTGCAATCCCGAACTGCTCCAGAGAGCCAACCAGATGGCCTTGACGCACAAGAGGCCCATGATTATCCATTTTGCCGAAACCCTGGCGGAACTGGCGGATATCAAAAAAAGATACGGCAAAACGCCCCTGGAACATCTTGACGCCCTCGGCATTCTGGGACCGCACCTGATCGCGGATCACGCCGTCCATTTGAATCTATCGGAGATCGACAAAATGGCCGAACACGGGATCAGCGTGATTCACAACCCGGAAAGCAACATGAAACTGGGTTCCGGCATTGCGCCGATACCCCGGATGATCGCTCAGGGAATAAAGGTCGGCATCGGAACCGACGGCAGCGCTTCCAACAACAACATGGACCTCTTTACGGAAATGGACATGGCGGCCAAACTTCACAAGGTCCAGGCCATGGACCCGACGGTCATGGATGCCCTGACCGTGTTGAAAATGGCCACCATTGAAGGGGCGAAAGCCTTGGGCCTTTCCCATGAAACCGGTTCTCTTGAAACGGGAAAAAAGGCTGACATCATTGTCATCGATACCCACAAACCCCACCTGACCCCCATGTACAATCCCTTTTCCCATCTGGTCTATGCGGCCAGGGGGCAGGACGTGAGCCATAGCATCATTAACGGCAGACTGGTCATGGAGAATCGTCAATTGCTGACCCTGGACCTGAAAGAAGTGATGGCGAAGGCCGTTGAAAAATCCCTGGACGTCAAAAAATGGGTATCGAACCCGTGAGAAAAGCGCAAGCCATCTACCCGGCCCTCGGCAGCCGACTTCAGGGCGTCCCCGAAGTATGGACCCTTGGGGTCAAACCCAACTTCCAGGACTACACACCCGAGGAAAGAGACTTCATCAGGAACGCCGCCCTCGTTCTCTACCCCACCCTCAATTATGCTCAGTTCCTAACCACCATGGGAAAAAAAATCTTCCCGAGCCTGGAAACCTACCTTTATGCGGACGAAAAAATAAAACAGACCACCCTGTTTTTCATGCTGGAAATTCCCCACCCCCGGACCCGGATTTTTTATCGCCTTCACCACAAAAACATCCTGAACCATTTTACGTACCCGTTTATCGCGAAACTGCCCAGGTCTTCGGCCCGGGGCAGAGGGGTTTACAGGATCGAAAACGGACAACAACTGGCGGCCTATCTGGCACTCACGAAAATCGCCTACATCCAGGAATTCATTCACCACGACCGGGACCTGAGAGTCGTCTTGATTAATGATCAACCGGCGGTAGCTTACTGGCGAATCAGGTCCCCGGACAATTTCAGGACCAACTTGAGCCAGGGGGGCAGCATCAGCTTTGACGACATTCCCATATCGGGCATTGAAGCGGCACGGGACGCCGCCCGCAAATGCAGATTCAACGATGTGGGAATTGACCTCATCCGGCATGAAGATCAATGGCTGGTGATTGAAGCCAACATGAAATACGGACGTAAGGGGTTACAGATGAAAGGGCTCGACCTCAAGGAAATTCTGAGGACAAAACTGATGGCGGGAGAACTCTTCTAAAATGAAACGCATATTATTGTTGATGCTGTGCCTGTTGATTTTAGTTCCCATCGCTTTTCTCGGGTACACTTATTACGACATCAGCAAAGAAACCTCCGAACGAATCCAGCGGGGCGCCATCGATGGCGTGATCAATTCCGAAAGCCCGGTGTACTATTCGGACGGTCAAACACCCATCGGCGTCTTTTTTGAAAAAACCCACAGCAAATATATCCACTATAACGACATTCCAAAAATATTTATCAAAGCCCTCATCGCCGCCGAAGACAAAAATTTTTTTCATCATTCAGGATTTGATCCCAAAGCCATTGTCAGAGCGTTTCTGGCCAACTTCAAATCGGGTCGGGTGGTTCAGGGCGGCAGCACCCTGACCCAGCAAACAGCTAAAAACGTTTTCAAACGGGAAAAAAGGTCATACCAGGCCAAATTCAGGGAAATGTTTCAGGCCTTTCTCCTGGAAAGGCAATATTCCAAGGAAGAAATCCTGGAGATGTACGCCAACCAGTTTTTTGTAAACGGTTATGGCAAGGGGCTTAAAATCGCGGCCCAATATTTTTTCGACAAAGACGCCCGCAATCTTGATCTGGTTGAAGCCGCCTTTATCGTGGGGTCCGTCAAGGGACCCAATAAATACAATCCGTTTATCCGAAAAAGCCAAACCGAAAAAGAGGCGGCAGAACGCGCGGCCAAGGCGCGCAAGGACTATGTGCTAGACAAAATGCTGGCGCAAAATTACATCAGCGACGGCGAATGCGCGGCCGCAAAGGAAAAGCCCGTCCCATTCAAGGAAGGACGGATCACCTATCGGTTGAACGTCATTCTGGATTACATTCGAAATCAGCTGGAATCCGACTATTTTAAGAACATCCTTCAAGAGCAGGGGGTGGAAAACATTGCCACATCCGGCATCGGCATCTATACTTCCGTGGACAAGGATATTCAGGATGCGGCCCTTTTGAGTTTGCGGATGCATCTGCCGCAAATGGATATGGGATTGAGCGGCCTGGCCCCTTCAAAAACCGTAACCCGCTGGAAAGATGCCCCTAAAGAGAGCATTAAAAACGATTCCAGCGCCCTGCCGTTCCTGGCCCGCGTCACCGCCGTGGAGAAAGGGCTTAAAGATGCGGGTCTTCGCGTGACATGGGAAAACGGCGAGGGATTCATCGGATATGAAGGCCTCAAACCCATTGGAGAAGCCTGGCTGAAAGGCAAAACCGGCCCGTGGGCAACTTTCAAAAAGGAACATGTTTTGGCCCTTCTCAATACATTTCAAACCGGAGACCTGGCGCCGGTTCAAATCATCCCCATGAACAAGGGGCCACAGGGGAAAGAGACAGTGGAAACGCTGGTTCTCTCGGCGATTCCGGGGCTGGAAGGAAGCGTTGTGGCCCTTCATGGCGGCATGATCAAAGCCATGGTAGGCGGTTTTTCCAATATCCACTTCAACCGGGCCGTCGATGCAAAAAGGCAAATGGGCTCCATCTTCAAACCGATTGTTTATGCCGCGGCACTTCAGCTCAAATGGAACAACCTGGATCCTCTGAAAAACATTCAGGACGTCTATCAATTTGAAGGCACCGTATATGTCCCCCGGCCCGACCATACCCCCAAGAGCGAAACGGTATCGATGACATGGGCCGGCGCTGATTCGGAAAACCTGGCAACCGTATGGTTGCTCTATCATCTCACGGATCGGCTCAATATGAACGAATTCCGTCAGGTGGTGGATATTGTGGGACTTGGCAGACGCCCGGATGAAACCTATGAAGCCTATAAAACGCGCATCAGGGATCAATGGGGCATCATCGTTGATGAGACGGCGCTCATGGAGGCCGCTTTTGAAGAAGCCAAGACACAGGCGAAAACAGACATCATCTTTGCCGGCCACGAAAACAATCTGGAGGATGTCAAGCGCCTCCATTTTGATCTTTCAGGGGCCAATTCAGCCGTAACCGATGAGGACCGGCACATTTTACGATACGATTTTAGAAGACTCCGCGCCCTTCAACCGAGCAGCCAAGGCGTTATCGATGGTCTGATGCCGTCCGACATTCTGGAATTACTCGATACCCATACACAAAACCAGTTCAGGAAACTCATGGGCCAGGAAAAATACAGCCTGGAAGTCCTTTCCAAAATCAGAGATTTCCGAACCCTGGTGAACATATCCTTTGTCATCTACCTATCCAAAAAAATTGGGATCTCCACCCAGCTGGATCCGGTGCTCTCCTTTCCCCTCGGACCCAATGCCATCAGCATCATGGAGGGGGCAATGGCTTATGAAGCCCTTTTAACCGGAAAAACCTATTCGCTGGGTTCCGCAAATGGACCCGCCATGGTCCCCATCATCACCAAGATCGTTGACAGGGAAGGAAAACCACTTTGGGAATATGTCCCCGAACCGAAAGTGGTACTCTCAAAAAGGGTAACGCTTTTGATCTCCGAAATCCTCAGAAAAGTCATGGAACGGGGAACCGGGAAAAAAGCCGGAACAGCAGTGCGCATCTTCGACATTCCCCTACCCTCTTTCGGTAAAACAGGTACGGCCAATCGATTCACCAACTCCAGTTTTGTGGGCCTCATTCCCGGGCCCGACAGCGTCACCGGACTGCTTGACATTCCTAACGGCTACACCATCGCCAGCTATGTGGGCTACGACGACAATCAGCCCATGAAAGGCCCTCACATGGCCCTCTACGGGTCTTCCGGCGCCCTTCCCCTGTGGATGGATACGGCCGAAGCCATTGTCAAAACAGAAATTTTCAAATGCCTGCTTCAGCCCGCGGACCTGGCCTTCAACCCATTGCTGCGACCCGCAACCCAGGACCTGCCGGGGCTGAATCCCATACCCGTTTCACCGGCAACCGGCCTTCCGCTGAACAATGCCGAAAAGCCGCCTCATTCATCCACGGACCAGGAAGTATTGACCCAGGCAACAAAAAGTGAAAACACCTGGAAACTCAAAAGACAATTTGAACCTCAATAAAGGCTAACCAAATGAAAAAAACACTCATTTTTCTATCGTTGACATTGATCTGCACCGCCGGATGCGCAGGCGTCGCACCCAAACAACCGCCGGTTGTTCATACACCCACTGAAAAAGAGGGCACAAGGCTCACAATCCCTGTGTCGCAAGTGGAAAAACGGATCCAGTTTCTTGAAGAATTTTCAAAAACCGACAACCTGTCCGATAGTACCAGAACAACGGCTTTAGCCCTTCTGGACGCTTACCGTTTACTCAAAAAAACCGCCGGCGCCCCCATAACGAACAAAACCTGTAAAACCCTGACCCATTCCCTTTTTAACGCCATGTCGCTCATGGAAAAAACATACTTTGAAACCATAAATAAGGCAACGGATGATGAAAATCCTCTCGCTGTTTTCATACGGGAAAGAAATGAAATTCTGAATCGCTATCGGAGTGGAAATTATAAGGGCGTCATTCATCGGTGCCTGGCATTGGAAACAAACTTTCCGGAAGCACTCACCCCTGAAATAGCCATCGTGTTCGCCCTATCCCTGGCCAAAGACGGCATGTTGGAAGAAGCCATCGAGATCGGATCGAAGGCTGCCGAAGGGCTTGAACACACCCCCGATGTAGTGCAGCTTCGAGGGGAGATTGCCCGATGGCAGCTGGCGCTGGGGCAAAAGACCCTGGCCGTCAACACACTTGAAAAGATTACCCACACCCAGGATAACCGAGCGGCCCTGGCCTTTGATCTCAAAAATCGAATCGACCGTGTGCCCGAACCGGATCAACCAGGCTTTATTTCTGTTTTTCAGCCCCCGGAAGCCGCCGCCGACCAGAATGCACCCCCCCAAATAGCGCCGCTACAGGAAAAAGTCGATACGCTGGTCCAAAACCATGAATTTTCCGAAGCGAAACGTCTGCTGTTAAAAGAGAAGACCGAAAAGGAAGAAGGGCCTGAAACCGAAATCATTGACAGGGCGTTAAAAAATATAGAGGAAATGGAAACCGCATATGAAGAAAACGTCAAGGTCAAAGAGGATTATCTGAAACAGACCTATGAGGCCGCCATCAGATTATACGAGAAGGAAGACTACAAAGGGGTCGTCGACAGGCTGCGGGAAATGGAAAGAACCGGAGTTTCGGATGTCGCCTCAACCAACCTCAAGAACCGAGCTATTGAAAGCCTCATCAACCTTGAAAGAAACCGGGCCGCGGAACTTTTTCTGGAGGCCAAAAAAACCAATGATCCGAAGAAAAAAAGAGAACTGCTTGAGACCTCTTACAAAATCCTTAAAACCCTTCTTGAGGATTATCCCGAGTCCCCCCTTGCACCCAAGTTGACGTCTCACATCAATATTGTTCAGGGGGAGATTGAGAAACTCCGTTGAAATCTGCTGCAGCGGCAATGTTATCGCAATTATAACTAACGCGGCAAGCCGCAACCAAATTTTCTCGCGCAGAGACGCAAAGACGCAAAGGTTTTCTTGTTTTTTGTGACAGAAAACCATGGAATAAGGCACTATATGTGATTTTCAAGCTTCATTGCACCATGAAATACGCCAAGTATTTCCACAATATTTTGCTTGATAATATAGGCTATCCTATAATGGCCATACAGAAGAATTCGAATTTCACCTTCCGGTTCATCTCTATATTTGTAACCAATGTTCGGAAAAACCTTCAATATCTGCGCTTTATCGTATATTCCGTCAACCACCTTTTGGGCAGCAGCATGACTATCTTCAGCGATGTAATTATAAATATCTTGAAGCCAATTGACAGCCTCTTCAGTCCATCTTATTGTTGCCATTGGCCTATCTTTGCCTTCATTTCTTCATTAGATACGGTTCTGCCTTCTCGAGAGTCCTTTAGACCACGATCAATCATTTTTTCAAACGCCAACTCTCTAAGAATTTCAGCATATGAAGAATCTTCAGGTTGGCCCTGTATCATTTCTATCATTTTCTCTTTGATTGCAGACATGCCATTTTCCTCCTGGTGTCTTTTGGCATAACACCCCGCATCACCAGCATCCAGCAGCTTTTTGCCGGGTGCCTGTGTGAATGTGGTTCTTAGCAGTTATTTTCCCCTATTTGTTCAACTTTTTAAGCGCCCTTTGCTAAGACTTACGAACTGTTTTTTTCATGCCGCCGGCACGAGGGGTGGATGAAACGCCTCACCGACCGCACAATTGGCCGGACGATCTACTCTGCCCCTTGGCGATCCATGCCAGAAACCGGCTGACCCATCCGATTTTTTTATTATCGTTGATTTTCTTTTCCATAATCCATCAAAAATACCGGCTCGATTTATCCCCCTTGCCCACCATGCCGCGCAGCAAAAGGAGTGTTTGGTTTCGGTCCTCCACCTGCAACGCCTGCTCCAGGCCCCCCGCATCCAGATTCACATTGATGGCCTCCTTGGTAAGCCGCAACCCCATGGGATTCTTTCCGTTCATGGTTCGCGCCAACGCCATCGCGGCATCCACGAGCTGATCAGGTTCCACCAAGCGGCTGCAAAGCCCCAGGGCCATGGCCTCATCAGATGACATGAAATTGCCCGTAAGCATGAACTCATAGGCCCTCCCCGCACCGATCAAGCGGGGCAGAAAATAGCTGCAGGCCATGTCCGCACCACCCAGGCCGATGTTGATATAGGCGGCAGAAAACCGTGCATCGGGGGTAATCACCCTTAAATCCGAGGCCAGGGCAAAACTGAACCCCAGGCCCGCCGCCGCGCCGTGAACCGCCGCCACAATGGGTTGAGGAGCCTGCCGCATGGCCAGGTTAAGCCGGGCCAGGCGTGCCTGAAACCGGTAAAACTGGTCCGGCGACATGTTTGGCGCCGTCTTCATGGTTTCTTTCATGTCCAAGCCCGCACAGAACCCCCGGTCGCCGTTGCCCTTCAACACAATCACATGGGTTTCAAGATCATAAAGATGCTCCTTCCAAAAAGCCTCCAGCTCTTCCATCATCTGAATGCTCACGGCATTGTACTTGCGCGGTCGGTTCAGGGATAACACCCCGATGCCAGGTTCAACAATCGCATATTCTATGGTTTCGTAGGGCATAAAAAAATATCCTCATAAAATTATCACAAAGCGACATCTTCGCTGATTGAGTTCAGTCTAATAAAAGGACCGGAGTCCATCAAGGTTCCTTCAGCAATTCTAATTATGGCTTTTGAGATAGGCAGAATTCACGCCGATCATTGAAGCCGCACCTGAGGGTGGCTTCTGGGCTATCTGTCCAAGCTGCATGGCCGAATAAACGTCATCCATTAGTTTTTGATTAAATGACATAAACCACCACCTCTGGTAGTGAACTAAGTAGTATCTGCTGGATTTCTATTTTTTCCTATATTTAAAGCGTTTAAATGGATTCCTGCCCTCGTGATTTTTATCTTTTTCATGGCAAAATTGCAATTTCAGGTTACTTCAAATGCCTTAATTAATTTGTAATGCTCTGAAAATAAAGCAAATTGAGAAATTCAGCAGATACTAAGTATCGGTTCGACCTGTGCATTGAGTATGGCAAGTAATATGCGGACCTGGAAGCTGTAAAACTGACCGAAGGTACATAAATGGCACAGTAATTCAAAAAATTTGTGCGACCACTGGATCGGTGCAAGAATTAGGTGATCCAATGTCCAAAGTGTCGGCGCCAGTTCGTCCAAGGTGGAATTTGGCGCCATGAAATTCAACGACTCTACCCGATTGCGTGGCCGGAGATAGCAAGAATCAGGAGTTTTCCGGATCAAAATCGAGCGGGCTTCTAATCTCTTTTGCCGGCATGCTTTTGATGACGTGCGTATAGATCATCGTTGTCCGAACATCGCTATGCCCCAAGAGGTCTTGGATCGTTCGGATGTCGTAGTTAGCCTGCAACAGATGGGTCGCAAAACTGTGGCGAAAAGTATGCGCGGTGACGCGTTTGTACAGTTTTGTCTTTCGTACGGTATCCCTGATGGCTCGTTGCACATGACTTTCATGGATGTGATATCTTTTTTTTTCTCCTGTGTTCTTAATTCTACTTTGTCACTTTCCCACCAGCAATTCTCATTATGATGTCGTTTAATCGCAAAACGCAGTACAGACGGCATTCCTCCACAATTTCTCGTAGTTCTGAAAGTTGCTCCCACAAACACATCTCATTACACATCCAGTTTTATGTCGTGCCGTAGGGGCAATCCCCCCGTGGTTACCCTGCTTGTCCTCTATTAAGGCGTTTGGACAGCATCAGCAGGGCAGGCACAGGGGCTTGCCCCTACAATAACATCCAGCGCCTAATGTTTTTTCCCTTATTCCTGAACAGAATCTGGGAATAAGGTGAATTCGCTACCCGTGAATGGCAACAAAAAAAACAAACTGCGGCTTAACTCAAAAGCCGTAATTAGAATTGCTGCTTTCCCACAACCAACCTTCCGCTTATTCTGCGAGCTGTTTACGATATGCTGAGTCAATTGCAGATTGACGCTTTTTGTGGCGAATTTCCATTTGCCGAAAAACTTCATCCGTTGTGAAGGCTCTTTGGGGTAAAAGAAATGAAAGAATGCAAACAATGTCAAAACAACTCAATAAGGGGATATCCCTTTTATATAAAAGGCGTTGCTCTAATAAAAATAGCATTGCCATCATGACCATTGCCATGTGGTGATGCCAACTCCGCCACTTTCGCACCTGGTACTCCCCTAAACCACATTCAACCTTTGCGTCTTGAAATGAACGCTCTATCCAGTAGCGCTGTGCCTGCATAAATATCAAACGTTCCAGCGAAGTGTTCTCTGGAGCATTGCTCAAAGTAAATTTTACTTTATTTCCAGCAACCTCCCTCCGAACAATCAGGTGCCAACAATGTGCCTCCAGTTCCTCCCCGTCCCAAAGCCATACACGTCTATGCAGAACGTCGACCTGAAGCTTTCCCTTGGTCGTGTCTCTTACATTCGTTCTCTGCCAAGCATCTTCCGGCTGTTGTTCTGACCACTTATCGACCCTGACAGGTTCTGTTTGGGCTTTTGCCTTTTTCGGCTCTGGACCTTTATTTGATCTTCTCTGTGGAACTACCGGCTCCGGGTTTTCGAGATAAATACGTTGATTCTTATGAACGTCAATCATGAAGGTTTCATTGATTTGATCCAAAGACCGTAAAAAGGCAGGGCTTTCCCCGTAGAAACCATCTGCACCGACCCAGCCGAATTGAATGCCCTGTTTCCGGGCCTCAAGGACCAGCTGGAAAGCAAGGTCATGCTTGCTGTAAAAAACAATGGATTCATCTGGAATACCAGCAGCTTTACATCTTTCCTTATCATCAGTCCAGTCTTCCGGAAGGTACAATTTGAAGCCAACAGGAGTAGCGTGTTCCCTGCACCCAAGCGCTGAAAAAACGCCTACCTGACAATTGTCTACCTTCCCAAGTTGCCCACACCACTGCCTTTTAACCCCAACCGACTTATCTCCTTTCTTGGGGAACCCCGTTTCATCAATGATCAAACAGCTGTCTTGTTTTCCCCCAATATGATTGTTTGCGTCTGCCGCAATTTGGTCGACAATCAGTTGTTCATCCCACCGAGAATTTGTCAAAAAATGTTGAAGAGCTTGATCATCTGAAAAAGGAACAGCCTCGGCCATCCGCTCCATGTTCTTTTTCTTTGCTTGGACCAAGCCTTTAAAATATTGAAGAGACTTTCTTGCCGCTACTCTGCTATGTGTTTGAAATAACGGAGAATATCTATCGTGGAACTCACCAAAATACACATCTATGCCCCCGAGGGGGCTGTTGGCATGGGTCGCTCCTTTATCAAGACTACGATTGTTCTGGTGGGCTGTTGGTACTCATACCAACGCCCCATTGATTTCGTTTTTTCATGGGTCGAAACTAACATGTTATTCTGACCATGTCAAGAGAAAAATATAAATTAAATCAATAGCATATATTGAAAATAACCCTCAAATGGAGAATGACAAAGTAGAATTAACGGTGGTAAGAGAAAGGCCGGGGAAAACCCATTGCCAAGCCAATTCTTTGGCCGCATTTTTATACTTTTTATCCAACCGCCCCTTTAAGAAGGCGCCGGCGTACCCGGCATTCAAATCCTTTTCATGCAAATCGGCGACCACATCGAATTGGTTACGGATTTCCGGTATGACCGTTTCCGGCAAAGGAATGGAGCGGTCTTTTTTTCCTTTGCCGTCATGTACGGTCAACATACAACCCTCGAGGTCGAAATCACTAAGGCGAAGGTTGAGACATTCAAACAATCGTAATCCGCAACCGTAGAGCAATTTCACGATGAGGTCATATGGATGGGAAAGATGCGTCAAAACCAGATCAATTTCCCGCCTCGACAACACCACCGGCCTATACGGTTTCTGCTTTGCTCTGACAACGTTCTTTATGTCGCCAGGTTCCCGTTTCATAACATGACGGAAAAAGAACAACAAGGCATTGAATGCTTGATTCTGAGTTGAAGCGGACACCTTTCTTTTCACAGCCAGAAATGTCAAAAAGGCTTTGTAATCTTCGTCGGTGACCGATGCCAACGTTTTGGATTTGGTGAAGGCCTGAAACTTGCGGACCCACATTGAATAGCTCTTCAATGTCTTGGGAGAATACTGCCGAACCATGATCTCATCACGGAGGCCATCAAAGGCGAATTTCCAGCTTGTGCCGATTTCAACCGGTTGATCCGATGTTTGCCGTTTATTGCAAACAGTTTTGTCAAAAAACCCGGAAGGTTTTCGATCCGCCTCTTGACAGGTAGTTTTTGATATCGCCTCCGGCGAATTTTTGTTCCCCGAAACCCAACAACCCGTCCGGGAGAGCGGGACGTCCACAGGCCCGGCTTGAACGGCATTTGAACGTTTCTCGGCGGGCGCGACAAAAACACTTGTATCGTTATCTGGAAAGATCTCGGCCTTTTTGACGGAAGCATTCTTTCGAATTGTCACATGTTCGGCAACCGAGGGCCTGTCTTTGACGATTTCATAATACAAAGAAACGGCATCCGAGGCTTGTTTGATTTGATAATCTTTCTGTTTTTTCTGATGGAGTTTTTCGATAAAATGACTGAGGCTTTCATATTTTGAGACCGGATGATGATATTTTTGGCAAAAATCCCAGTAAAATCGAAGCCATTTTTTGTAATATGCCTGAAATCGCTTTTGAACGGGTTTCCGATCCAGAAAATGCTGAAAACGCGCTATGATGTCTGGCGGAACTGGAATCATGATATGCCCTCCTATTGGATGTTCAATATTACAAATACGCACAATATACGGAATGCATACGCCATGCCATTTATCTTTGTCAATAATAATTTCATGCCGGCTTTCAACCGGCAAATCATAATGAGCCTCTGAAAAAACCGGAAATTAGCAATTCTCATTTTGGAATTACGATCTCCTCATCCTGCTTTACACGCCCTATGTTGGAACCCGCTTCTGGACGATCTGCGTCCTAAATCATGAATATCCCCAATTTAAACAAGTGTTTTTCGAGTTTGCCGCAGGACGCGGAGCGTCCCAAAACTATTCCCACATTAGAACGTATGAACGAGAGCGAAAGCCACATCTCTAATAAGAATTGCTAATTAAATATTTTACAGAGAATAAAAACATTGCCCTTGCATTTTTCCATCGAATAATTTACAGAATATAGATTCCAGTGGGAGATTGGTTCGATTTTGTCGGATAACATGCGGAAACGGATATTTGATGACAAAAAAAACCGTATAATAACTGGTTCGTGTGCGACGTGATGTCGCGTAAGTAGCTGTTTTATATATTGATATAAACCATATAACAAAACCCTGTTTTCTGCAACAGGTATTCTACCGGGACATGCGTCCGGAGTAATCCGGGGGTGTGAAGCTCTCGGGACAATGAAGCCCGCGGAATTTTCCGGGAGAGGAAACCGTGAGGGGACCTCAACTCTGCAAGCATCATGCGGTAAGGGAGCTAGAATTGAGCAGTACGGTTAACACATGTGAATCGCTGCAGCGTCGTCACGAGAACAAGCCTAAGATGCTGAAAGGCTTGGACCAAAAGGTACGTGGCCAGGAACGGAGGCTGCGAACTCCTCCGTCGCGGATGTTGTGCCACCGGCGTAAAGGCGGAACCTAACCTGCTCTGGTACTTACGCGGAACATGGTAAGCCCGTAATCCTCCCCACGGGGAAAGCGAACCGCAAGGTGAGCCCATGGGGTTGCGGGTAAAGGATGTCAGAAAAAGCGAATGCCTCGTTGTAATGATGGGGATACGGATTGAGGGTGTAACTACCTACATGATCCGGCTCGAAAGAGAGCAGACTTCTGACCGGTGTTCCATTGCGAGATAATCTGTCGAATCTTCAAACAGGGGAAAACAGCCAGTGAAACGGGCGAATGACGGTGGCCGTTTTGGCGACTGGTGCACCTTTGGACGGAACAAACTGGTGGAAATCCATAAACTGGAAAACCGTCGGCGAGCACGTTAGAAGACTGCAGGTGCGTATCGCAAAGGCTGTGAAGGAAAAGCGATGGGGAAAAGTCAAGGTGATACAGTGGCTTTTGACTCATTCGTTTTATGCCAAGTTGTTGGCTATCAAGCGCGTTACTTCCAACCGGGGTAAACGCACACCGGGAGTGGATAAAGTCATATGGTCCACCCACATTGACAAAATGCAGGCGGTAAACGACCTGCGCCGAAGAGCCTACCAACCCAAACCGCTGCGCCGAATTTACATACCCAAGAAAAACGGCAAGAAACGCCCATTGGGCATTCCCACAATGAAGGACAGAGCCATGCAGGCGTTGTACAAATTGGCGCTTGATCCGGTGGCGGAAACCACCGCCGATCCGAACTCTTACGGGTTCAGACCCTATCGGGGATGTGCGGATGCCATCGGTCAGTGTTTTATTTCTCTGGCCAAGCGCCACTCACCCGTATGGATTCTGGAGGGAGATATAAAGGCCTGTTTTGACGAAATCAGCCATCAATGGATGCTGGAAAATATCCCGATGGATAAACAGACGCTTCAGAAATGGCTGAAAGCCGGGTATGTAGAAAGAGGCAAGCTCTATCCAACATACAGAGGAACCCCGCAAGGCGGGTTATGCAAAGCTTTGCATAAACCCCCTTATGCAAAGTTCGCGATTATGCGAAGTAGATCGTTAAGTTATTAGATTTACAGCACCTTCAGTGGATTTACTTTGCATAATATCACGGCTACTGCAGACTTGAAATCCAATTAAACAATGCAGTATCCTTGGTTTGTTTTGGACAAAAATATCTCCTTTGTTCCATCTAATGATTATTTGAACTTTTTCTCAGTCATCATAAGTGGAGATTATGCTAAGTAAATCAAAAAGAAACCCTTGAATTACTATGAATTTTATGGCTTACTTTGCATAATTACTTTCTTTGCATAAGGCGGGATTATCTCTCCAACGTTGGCTAATATGGTCCTGGATGGTCTGGAAGCGGCAGCCAAAAGCACCGCCCCGATAAGAATTCAGGGAAATATACGGTCCAAGATAAACGTAATCCGCTACGCTGATGATTTTATCATCACCGGGAATTCCAGAGAGATGCTAAATGAGATCAAGCTGGAAATTGAAGCATTTATGGAGCGAAGAGGTCTTTCGCTTTCAGCGGAAAAAACGTTGATCACAAGGATAGAAGAAGGATTTGATTTTCTCGGACAAAGTTCACGCAAATACGGAGGAAAACTTTTGATAAAGCCCTCTCGCAAAAACGTGAAAGCCTTTTTAGGCAATATCCGGCAAACAATCCGAAAGCATGCGGCATCAAGAGCCGACATTCTGATTAAAGTACTCAATCCCAAAATCAGGGGGTGGGCCAATTACCACAGGCATGTGGTTTCAGGTAGAACTTTCGGGTTTGTAGATCACCGTATCTACAGCTATATTTGGCAATGGATGAGGAGGAAACATTCGGGCAAGAGTAAGAGTTGGCTGGTGGATAAATACTGGTCAAAAGGATCTGGCCCGTGGTCCTTTTCAGCGGTGATCGAGGACGGCTATGCGAAATCCGCCAGAATTGAACTTGAGAAGGCTCACAACGTCAGGATAAAACGCCATGTCAAAATTCGAGGGGATGCGAACCCCTTCGATCCGAAATATGAACAATATTTCAGGAAACGATATGCCCAACGCAGTCAGCAGAAGGCAGACAGGCGTAAAGAGCATAAAACGTCACAACCGGGTAGCCCCGAAAGGGCTTGCCTTTGGAATGCTTGAGCCGTGTGCGTTTAACGGCGCACGCACGGTTCTTAGAGGGCTGGGGGATGGTGACATCCCCTGGCTACTCGACAATTCGAATTAGGAGGAAGTACCATGAAAAGTGTAATCTTTTTTATAGCGCTATCTACTATGAGTTTTGTTTTTTTTAGCCCTGATTTTAATCCGCCAGCATTTTGTGACACAGAAATTATTGGGGAAGATAGGACAAATAGTGACATCATTTCAGCCGGTTTCTCAAGCGGAGATGCGTCATTAGCGGAGCAGTCCACATTTGAAATTCCTTCTGATATGGAAAAAGATCGAGCAAATGAAGTGCAAATATTAAGTCTAGGGTTGGGTGAATGGGGGGAAACACAAACTTATTGCGAGCCGGTGGTAACGGCCGACACTCGAACCGGTCCCATAAAGATGGTCAAAATTGTGCTGGATACGTTGCAGAGAGTATATGTAATCATCAAATTGGATGGTTCTCCGATCTCTAATTACTCTTTGAACGTTGATTCTTCTCCTTACTTTCATAATCCGTTTCCAAACTTGTCGTCCAGCACACTTAATCAGATTAACGGTGGCGGTACTTTGGGAATTGAAGTTTTAGACTCATCGTCCAATCTTCTTGCCAGCACTGAAATCACTTACCAAACCAAATCCTGCAAGACAAGTGTGTCTCTCTCAATCGGCCCGGCAGCTCCCTTTGAATCGTGCATAGGCAATTCTCCGTATCTTGGCACAACCCTCACATCTGATGACGGTGAAAATTATTATCACTCCTATATTGTAAATGAAAATTTGGAATACATGAGCACCAATTTGCCTCAAGGAACGTTTGATCTGGTGCTATATACTCCCATAATGCTTATGTACAATTGGAATCAACCGGGGATACACCTTTTGCGCGCAGACGCATATCTGGAGCAGGAAGATGCTTACATTTCGAATACCGTATTTTTCTCTTTTAAAAGCTGCACGTCTCCTAGTGTTACCACGAATCCCTCCATATCTTCCATCACATCCACCAGCGCTCAAAGTGGCGGTACGGTTGTATCAGAAGGCGGCGATACAGTAACGGTCAGAGGGGTTTGCTGGAATACCTCGGGTGATCCCACCACCAGTGACAGCCATACCGTAGATGGTAGTGGAAAAGGAGAGTTCACAAGTTCAATTACAGGGCTGAATCCCGGAATTACCTATCATGTAAGGGCATACGCAAGTAATTCAGCTGAAACAGGGTATGGTGATAATATACCTTTTACGACCTCTTACGCATCCACCTTGTATGTAATTTCAGACGGACAATGTGGCCAAGACCCCTGCTACCAAACGATCCAGCTTGCCTTAGAAGCGGCCGAGGATGGTTCACTCATCAAGGTTGCCGATGGTACTTATTCAGAAACGCCGAATTGGAAAAAAACTGGAATGGTTACCATCAGTGGCGGTTGGAAAGAGTCGTTTACAGTGCACGACGGAATGAGTGAAATTTACAATGCTTTAGCCACAGGTGGTGGGGCCGTAAAATTAGAGCCAAATGTAAAGGTGCTTCCTCAATAATTTTTCGGAGCCAAAGAATCTAGCCCCTGCAAGAAGGACCTCAGGTCCCTCCAAATTAACGAAGCGCGAACCTGGCGCTTCACCTGACGCCTGGAAGTCATGCGGTTCTCGCGACATTGGTCGGAGGCGCAGGTGAGCTTATCGTTGGGTGTGCGGAGGTAAGATTCCAAAAAAAATAGCGCTGGTTATGGAAACCGTAGACAAATAACCGATAATGCTACGAGCCAATGCAATTTTTACACGAACTTGTTAGCCCCGTACAATAAGATTCGAAAGGAGGTGCCACCACTACGAGAAATGTTGTTTTCAAGTACTCTTCAAGATATTTTTAATAGAAGAATCGGTTTTCAATCTTGGGCGCTAACCAAAATGGAACCAGTTTTGCTACTCCAAACGGAACCAGATATTGCGCACTGGTCTTTTCCTTTTAGAAGGGTTTTCTTGTAAATTTGTTAGAGGTTGCATGAAAGAGTATATCAGATGGTATTTTAAAAATGCTGGTGAGACACGTAGCGTTCTGGTTGAAGAATCAGTGATGAGGATACCATCAATATGGTGATGGCAGAGAAGAGGGGATTAGATTTTTCGGTTAAGGGCAATGCTTATTGAGGAACTATTTGTCTATGTCATAGTCGTCCGGTAAATTCAGGAGGCCTCCCTTCGCCAATTGATCCTCAATCAAATATCCAATTTCCCCGTTTTTTTTCAGCTGTAGAATCATCCATTTGGGGAGACGAATGGTGAGCAGTTCACGTCTCAAATGTTCCGGTTTCTTTCTTCGGCCGGCGCCTACCCGTTTTCCACCTCTCATTTCAAGCTCCAAGACAAGGTAATTTCTGATATTCGTGTAACGAGATTCAAACAGACCGGTGATATTCAGACCTCAAAACCGGCCCTTTGGCGAACATCTCATTTTCTGAGGGAAGGACCATCAATATGAATGTTGATGCAGCGATGGTTGAGACGATCCAGCAAGGCATCGACCATGTCCTTTGGTTCAAGCAGCGAATACCATTGTTCAGGTTGAAGATTGGTCGTAATAATTGTGGACCGACCGGCTTCATAGCGATCTTTCATGAGTTTAAAAAAGGCGTTCATCTGCTCTTTTTTGAGGGTCAGGTATCCCAGTTCATCGAGCAGAAGCAGGTCATATCTGCAAAGGGCATTGAGGAGTTTCGGGGTGGACCGATCTGCCAAAGACGCATAGAGCTGATCCAGCAAATCCTGAACATTATAAAAACGCCCCCGGTACCCGGCAATAATGGCTTGACGAAGGATCCCCACGGCCAATCCCGTTTTGCCGACGCCGGTTTTTCCATGGAACACGATGTTTTCTCTTCGGCTGATAAAGTCAAGGCCGGACAACGTCATGATCCGGCTCTTCTGTATTCCCGGCTGAAGATCAAACGGAAAGGAGTTGAGGGTCCATTCCCATGGAAGCTTTGCAATCTGGACCCGATAGATCATGCTGCGCTCCTGCCGGAAACGTAATTCCTCAGCCAGGAGATTGTAGATGACCTCGTGAATGGAAAAACCGTTCTTTTCAGCCGAAGCCAACTGTTCTTCGAGAGCCTTCAGCATGCCTTTAAACTTCAAATCAATGAGTAACTGTTCAATTTTCTTTTTCATAGATCAAAAAAGTCTCCCGCGATATAATCGAGAATAATGTTTTCCAGACGCGACAAATCAAAAAGTCCATATTTAAGCGCCTGTGTTATGGCTTTCAAAAAAGGTTCCCCGGGATAAGTGCGTTTCAGATGAAGCAACCGACGTAACTTGACCACACCGCGACCGTGACTTCTTTTCTTCAGTTCAGCCACATACTCATCCAGGATGGCATCCTCTCCCGTCAACAGCTGTTCTTCTTTTGAAGGGATTCGGGGATCTTTTTTTCTTCGAATGGGAACATGGTGACCGGGCAGGGTTGTTCGGGTGTTGCGTTTATCCAGTATGCGGTCATGTTCCGCCACTTTTGTGTTTTTGTCGTAAACGATGACCTTGAGCCAATGTTTCTGTACTTCCAGGGAGTTCCCAATCAGCGCTTCAGGGACTGAATAGCGGTTGGTGTCCAAGTGCACATATCCCTGAACATCGGCTACCCTGTGTTCTGCCACATAGACTGGCGGCTGGTATGCCGGTAAATCAATGAGATATGGCTTTTCAATGACATAGGCCTCATCCGGCGTCATCCCTAAAGCCCGTTTAAACTTTTTATCGCTTGTATTCCGGCACCAGTCGATTGCCTGCCGGTTCAAATCCTGCCAGCTAACAAATGTTCTACCGGGAAGAAAATTGTTTTCCACAAAATGAAAAGGCCTTTCCACACGGGCACTTCGATTGGCGTCTCCTACAGCATGGGCCTCAAACCGGGTTCCATACATATCGCCGAAGTATTTCATTTCAGGCGCAATCAATGCATCAGGCCCGGTGCCGCCGGCCACAATAACATTGGTGTTGTCAACCATGCACCGGGAACACACCCCGTCCATAAACTCGAATGCTTTTTTTAGGAAAACCTTGCACTCAAACCGGGTAAAACAGGGGTAATACTGAATAAAAATCCTTCGGCAAAAGGCCAGGGTCAGGGACGCGCACTGGGTCGACATTTTTTTCCCATTAATGACAACCAGATGGGGTGACGTATCATGCTGCATCTCCTGACCGGGTTTAAAATGGTATTGGCCCGCCCGTCTTTTTTTACGTTCCCGGATCTCGTACTTTCTCATAATCCAGGTCAGACTCTGATAAGGGATTTTGATCTGTTGGCGGCTTTCCAGTTCCTCGGCTACTCGCACGGCATTTCCTTTACATTCCTTGAAAAGCTCGCGGATCAACGGGACATGTTCTTCATACCGGGAGTTCCTTTGGGGTACCGCCTCTTCGTCATGATCATCTAAAACCTTCGTGACGGTATTGCGACCGGCCTTCAGGGTTTTGGCGATGTCGCGCAAACTCATGCCGGTTTTTTTCAATTCCACAATGGCATCTTTTTTGGATTGTCGGATCATAATTGGGTCGCTTTCTTGAGTTCCAGTGCTTGTTTTTCTATCTTTTTCACCCAGGTTTTGAGCGTTTGTTTCTTCAACTGATCGCTTTTTGGGTAATGGACATGCGAAACGGTTTTCACCAGACGTTTGAGAACCGCATATACCATTTCAATATCCTTGAACCATTTGCCTTCCGGTCCATCATGAACTTCTTTGGCTTGTTTAGACTGGGTTCTTTGTTCGAGAACTTTTATGAAAAGGGATGGATTTTCCAGCATGTGGTCTCGAACAGACCGGTTGCTTTTCTGGTAATGTGCGTAGAAACGGGCCAGTTCCCTTGTGGATAGAGGTTCTTTTTCCAGGTGGGCCAACAGTTTTTGTGCGTCTTCACCGTTGGCGCGCGCCAACGGCGCCATGACACGGCTGGCAGCCCAGGTTGAAAGTGAGCCTGCAATCACGGTTCTCAAAATATTTTCCGGCAGGGCTTCAACCAGGTCCAGCCGCCGTTTTACAAAACTCTTGTCGCGCCCTATTCGGGTTGCAATATGGGAGAGGCTGCACCCAAAACGCCGATGTAATTCCTGAAGTAAAACAGACTGCTCAATGACTTCCCATTGCCGTTCATTGGCCTTGGTTAAAAGCGAAAACATGGCATTTTGTTCGTTTTCTTTTGAGAATTGGCAGCAATTCCCGCTTAGATTCTAAAGGCGCTAGGACAGTACCTTTTGGCATTTCCTTTTCGTAAAGCTTTACGTTGAATGAATAGCCTGAAAAGGCTTTTTTCTCCAATTTTTAAAATAAAACAGGAATTTTTTTGGCAATTCTCAGAAAAAGCTGGACTTTCAGATCAACTTGGCCGATGATTACTGCCTATGGGAATCAGAAGCCAAAAAGGAAGAAAAGAGAGAGGCAAGATTGGAGTTCGCAAGCATCTTAATGCAGATGCAATTTTCAAGCGTCTGCATAAAGATTTTTCTGAAGTCTCTGACTGCCGTGAGGATCCCGATATTACTATTGCGGATGCCTTGATGTCCGGGTTTGCAATGTTTTCGCTCAAGGAGCCATCGTTGCTTGCCTTTGATGAAAGAAGAAAAACCGATAGTAATCTTGGGAACATATACCATATTGGAAAGATCCCATGTGACAGTACGATGCGCACCATTCTTGATGAAGTGCTCGCAGAAGAACTTCGGAAACCGTATAGGAATATCTTCTGGGAACTGCAAAGGGGAAAGGTGCTTGAACGTATGGTATTTTTCGAAGGTTGTTATCTTCTATCTTTGGATGGAACGGGTTTCTTCTCATCGAAGAAACTTTCCTCTGATAGTTGTTTGGTAAAAGTATCGAAAAAAACCGGCGAAAAAACCTATTATCAGCAGATGTTGGGGGCAGCAATTGTCCATCCGGATTTCAAAGAGGTCATTCCGCTTGCTCCGGAATTCATAGTCAAGCAGGATGGCCAAAGCAAGAACGACTGTGAGCGTAATGCCGCGAAACGTTTCTTGCAAAAGCTAAAAGAGGAGCATCCCCATCTGCCTATCATTATAACAGAGGACGCGTTAAGTTCGAATGCACCCCACATTGAAGAAATACAAAAGCAAAATTTTCATTATATTCTGGGAGTTAAAAAAGGAGATCACCATTTCTTGTTTAATCACGTCGAACAAGCGCGGATAAATGGTGACGTCACTGAATTCGAATTGGTCGATAAAGAGGATCCGGAAAAAATACATCGTTTCCGATTTATTAACCAGGTACCTCTCAATGCCTCTAACAAGAATATGCTGGTTAACTTTCTGGAATATTGGGAAATTACACCGAAAAAAACAAAACATTTTAGTTGGGTGACAGATTTTTTAATAGGAAAGGACAATGCATACCAGCTAATGCGAGGCGGCCGTGCGAGATGGAAGATCGAAAATGAAACCTTCAATACTCTTAAGAACCAAGGATATCATTTTGAACACAACTACGGGCTCGGCAAGAAGAATCTGAGTGTTGTTTTTGCGATGCTCATGATGCTGGCATTCTTGGTGGATCAAACTCAACAGCTTTGTTGCCCTCTATTTATAGCCGCATGGCATAAACTCGGCTCAAAAAGGGAATTGTGGGAACGGATGAGAGCTTTGTTTAGAGATTTTGAATTCAAATCGATGAGGATGCTCTATGAAGCCCTCTATTATGGCGTAAAGTTTCAAGCGCCAGTTATTCTATATAACAGTGGTTAAATTTGTCATGCCCAAGTTCGCATACAAAAATGCTCTCATTAATAAAAAACTGGAGATTCCGGAAATGGATATCTCTGCCCTAACTCGTGCTTTTATGCTCTTACTCTTGTCAAAGAAGCTCAACCTGCAAGAAATCGAGGGAGGTAATAGTGGATTTAATACAATTTTTCTGAAAAGGATCTGATCTCAGGGTTTGTTTTTGAAATATGTTTTTCAAACTCTGTGAGTAAATTCTTGACCGGGAATTGCTGGAGAATTGGACACATATCCGGTCCTTTCCACAAGCACAAAGCGCTCGAACACGCAGGTAGCCATCAATCAGAATCAGTTTGTCTTTTTCTTCAATAGCCAGGGCCGGAACGATCTGCCCGTAAGTTTCGATGGAATCCCTCAATCGCTTTAAAGCCTGGTGATTCATTATCCGGCAATGAGCGTAACGCAACTCCAGCAAATGAATATCAACGGTTCGGATGGATTCCATACCCAGTCTCCCGAAAGATTTCCTCTATGGTTTCTCCAAGACTGACCCAATTTCCTTGCCGGATCTCCTTTACCTGTTTCACAATCACAGGACGTCTGGGAAGCGAAAGAACCTGAAACAGACGGCCATCAAACCCAATCAGATCCTTGTCCAACAAGCCATCGCGGGCATCGATATATTGATCCAAATGCACCTTTAAAATCCGGCAGATTCTGTCGTAACCATAATAAGAGAGCCCGTTTTTGTCAGATACCAACACCAGAAAAATGTAGAGCAGCAGCTCATGATGATTCAGGCTCTCCCAAAAGCCGTTTCTCAAAAAACGATGCTCCAGAAAGCCGAAGCTTCCATTGATGACACGCACTCTTTCGGGAAAAAGGACTCTTTTTTTGATCATTTTTTTCTCCTGTCATGGATATGGGGTTTTCTCAAAGCCTGTTACATCTGAAAAAACCCTCCCTGCATAAGCACGGCGAGGAAAATGGTCCACAACAACCCCGATCGACCCGCAAAAAAGACAGCTGGGTCGGTTCCCCGACCGCTTTTTGGGTTCAATATCACAGTCTTTTTGAGGTGTTGAACTATCATCACCAGGGTTCAGTCCATTTTTTTTGGATTTTTTTGTTTTTTCGTACAAACGACAGCGCTCTTTCCCTTTTTTCGAATTGCGGTATTTCCCCTGAGCTTTCCGGTGCAGCTGTCTTTGGCGTATCCTGCGACATCGTTCCCCACAATAGGCCTGGCCACGCCAACACGACCGACAGACGTGAAAAAAGCAACCACAACATCGGCATTGAACCACTCTTAAAAGGACATCTCCCATCATTCCGGCCTTGCAATTGGCCGGAAACACACTTATATAAAATTGGCGTGTGTGTGGCTTCCGGCTCTATCCGGTGGTCAAAAAAGAAGGCCCGAAGCGGCTACTTCGGGCCTTCACCATCCATTCTACAAAGTAAATCGCATTTCCACTTAACCAAGCCTCTGTCTTGGAAGAAGAAAACCAAATCCAAAGAAAATAGATTTTATAAAAATTTATTGAAAAGTAAATCTACATCAACGACTCCTTTGCCGCCACTTATGGATCCCTCATCGTCCGCTATACCTGAGGGCCGTACTCACCGGCGGTGACAGCCAATGGTTCAATTTCCATTAGCAAACTTGGTTCAGTTTTGATTAGCGTTGAAGTTTTCAATCCCAGTTTCAAGTGAAAGGAGAATATTAAAAATGAAAAGATGGATAGTCATGGGTTTCTTCATTTTATTATTTGTTGTTGGCTGCAATTCCGCTATGCGGGATGATGCAAAATCCACAGCACTAAATGCTGATATGCCAAATACCGTAAAACTTGCAAACGGAGAATTGGTCTATAACCTATCCGGTAACTGGCGCGCTGCTACTAAGAGCTCATGTGGAAAAACTTTTGATGGAACCATTGCTATAACTCAAGAAGGGAATCTCATTGTGGGCAGTCTACAGAGCGGGAGCTACCCGGTCGATAACTATGATATGATTCGAGGAACCTTAAAAGGGGCCGATATAGCAGAAATTAAGTTCAATACGCGTGCTGGTTTTATTGCAAGTGATGCAGAAATTCTTAACAGTGGAACGGTGATAGACATAAGTACTGGACTGCCTACCGATAATATAAGGTGGGACACTACGCTGACCAAAGAAAAATAAAATAGATATTCCTTTTAGGTTCCCATAGGTTTCTATGGGAACCGATTCTTATATTCCAGCCCTTGCCTCGTAAACATTCGGATGGTAGCGTGTGAGAACAGCTGCATTATTTAAAACTGTATTATTGGGCCATATGATGAAACAATCAACCTCAGTATGGAGCACCAACACCCAACCAAACGCTGCGCCAGACGCCTGATAGTCCGGCGGTTCCAGCGGGGACCGGTGGAGGCGCTGGTGAGCTTGTCGTTATAATGCTGTTATATTATTGTTATTTCAATTATAATTCAGTTTGTTATGATTTTAAATAGTGGAAGAACGCATTATAACCCGGCGCTGAACTCGGACGCAAGGGCTCCGTCTTTTAAACTCCCAACGCCTTGATTTTGCCCTTGCGCCGGTGAGCTTAGCGATGGGGTGGACCGCTCCGCGCTCCACCCCATCGGGCCGGGCTGATCAACACCGTGGACAGGTTCCGCGCTGCGCGCTCCACCCATCCACGGCGTTGAAGCCGACTGCGATTCTCAGCCTTGAAAAGAAATAAAAAACCATTTCCTTTCAAGGCCTCCGAGTCTCGCGGCTTAACAGCCCGGCCCGTTATGCACGTAAACTAATCCTCATTTCAGACATAGGAATGATTAAAAATGATTTTTAGATTGACGGTAGAATGCTTAGAAGGGTGGCATTATGATCATGAAACTGTACGTATAATAGACATAGACGAAAACGCTCAATTGCACGATCTTTTTGATATAATAAGAGAAGCAAATGGTTTTGGTTTTGATCACGCACATATGTTCTACCTGGGAAGAACGCCAAGAAATAAAAAAATATTATTTGGAAATAAGGACGAGTTTTATGGTTATAAATGTAGATCATATAATTCTTCATTGAACTCTATTTTTCCACTTGGTAATTTAAAGTTCTATTTCTTATATGACTTTGGCGATGAATGGATATTTCAAATAAAAAAAAGCAGAAAACGAATAGAAGCTAAATCAAATGTAGAATACCCTATAATTGTAAAAAAAATTGGAGAGGATCCAGAATTTCACCTGTATAATGAATAAAGAAAGTGCAGCAATTCCCGGTCAAGAATTTACTCACAGAGTTTGAAAAACATATTTCAAAAACAAACCCTGAGATCAGATCCTTTTCAGAAAAATTGTATTAAATCCACTATTACCTCCCTCGATTTCTTGCAGGTTGAGCTTCTTTGACAAGAGTAAGAGCATAAAAGCACGAGTTAGGGCAGAGATATCCATTTCCGGAATCTCCAGTTTTTTATTAATGAGAGCATTTTTGTATGCGAACTTGGGCATGACAAATTTAACCACTGTTATATAGAATAACTGGCGCTTGAAACTTTACGCCATAATAGAGGGCTTCATAGAGCATCCTCATCGATTTGAATTCAAAATCTCTAAACAAAGCTCTCATCCGTTCCCACAATTCCCTTTTTGAGCCGAGTTTATGCCATGCGGCTATAAATAGAGGGCAACAAAGCTGTTGAGTTTGATCCACCAAGAATGCCAGCATCATGAGCATCGCAAAAACAACACTCAGATTCTTCTTGCCGAGCCCGTAGTTGTGTTCAAAATGATATCCTTGGTTCTTAAGAGTATTGAAGGTTTCATTTTCGATCTTCCATCTCGCACGGCCGCCTCGCATTAGCTGGTATGCATTGTCCTTTCCTATTAAAAAATCTGTCACCCAACTAAAATGTTTTGTTTTTTTCGGTGTAATTTCCCAATATTCCAGAAAGTTAACCAGCATATTCTTGTTAGAGGCATTGAGAGGTACCTGGTTAATAAATCGGAAACGATGTATTTTTTCCGGATCCTCTTTATCGACCAATTCGAATTCAGTGACGTCACCATTTATCCGCGCTTGTTCGACGTGATTAAACAAGAAATGGTGATCTCCTTTTTTAACTCCCAGAATATAATGAAAATTTTGCTTTTGTATTTCTTCAATGTGGGGTGCATTCGAACTTAACGCGTCCTCTGTTATAATGATAGGCAGATGGGGATGCTCCTCTTTTAGCTTTTGCAAGAAACGTTTCGCGGCATTACGCTCACAGTCGTTCTTGCTTTGGCCATCCTGCTTGACTATGAATTCCGGAGCAAGCGGAATGACCTCTTTGAAATCCGGATGGACAATTGCTGCCCCCAACATCTGCTGATAATAGGTTTTTTCGCCGGTTTTTTTCGATACTTTTACCAAACAACTATCAGAGGAAAGTTTCTTCGATGAGAAGAAACCCGTTCCATCCAAAGATAGAAGATAACAACCTTCGAAAAATACCATACGTTCAAGCACCTTTCCCCTTTGCAGTTCCCAGAAGATATTCCTATACGGTTTCCGAAGTTCTTCTGCGAGCACTTCATCAAGAATGGTGCGCATCGTACTGTCACATGGGATCTTTCCAATATGGTATATGTTCCCAAGATTACTATCGGTTTTTCTTCTTTCATCAAAGGCAAGCAACGATGGCTCCTTGAGCGAAAACATTGCAAACCCGGACATCAAGGCATCCGCAATAGTAATATCGGGATCCTCACGGCAGTCAGAGACTTCAGAAAAATCTTTATGCAGACGCTTGAAAATTGCATCTGCATTAAGATGCTTGCGAACTCCAATCTTGCCTCTCTCTTTTCTTCCTTTTTGGCTTCTGATTCCCATAGGCAGTAATCATCGGCCAAGTTGATCTGAAAGTCCAGCTTTTTCTGAGAATTGCCAAAAAAATTCCTGTTTTATTTTAAAAATTGGAGAAAAAAGCCTTTTCAGGCTATTCATTCAACGTAAAGCTTTACGAAAAGGAAATGCCAAAAGGTACTGTCCTAGCGCCTTTAGAATCTAAGCGGGAATTGCTGAAGAAAGTGGGACATTAGTGCAAATTGCATAATATTTATATCAACCAGAGCGGAATAGGCCGCTGATGAACCCAAGATTTGCGGTTTTGATAACATTACCTTTAATCCAAATTTAGTGCAGCGCCTGGTTACAGGCGTTATGTTTTGATCAACCATTTAAAAAAAAATGAAATATTTATGAGTAAAAAATTTATTGGAAGATGGCGAATTGTAGAAATGGATCAATGGGATCAAGACTTTATAGATGCTGAGGTCAAAGGTTTCATTAAATTTGGCAAAAAGGGCATAGGTGAATTTCAGTTTGGCTATGTTCATGGTTATATAGATTATCGACCTTCGAAACTCAAAAAAGACGATACAATTGAGTTCTCTTGGGAAGGTAATGATGAAATGGACCCAGCTTTTGGTAGAGGTTCTGCAACCATACAAAATGATGATTTAGTAGGTAATATTTATTTTCATCAAGGCGAAGAATCTGGATTCAAAGCAATTCGTATTTAACATAACCAGCAGGTGAACCGGACAGCAAGGGTCTGCTTTTTTAAAAGAATTTGAAAAATTTTTAAATGATGTGCTTTTGAGTAATTTTTTTGGAAACCCTTGCTGCCCGTTACCCAAACGTTAGTAAGACGGAGGGCAATGATTACTATATTATACATTATCGGAAATAAAAAATTTGCACTATATCCACGAAAGCTGATGTCCGGAATGCATGAAAACACTGGGTTTCAGCTTCTGTGGAAATGGCATTTTAGAGAAAAAAATTTATTTCCGTGAATATCTATTATGCAGCTTTTTTGAATCGATGATAGATTCATAGCATGGTAAATCTTAATCAGGAGGTATTTTATATGAAAAATGAAAGAATTTTGACCAATGTAATTTTTATCTTTCCAGTGATTTTCTGCTCCATTGCGGCAATTTTGTTGATATGCGTATCCGATGCATATGCTCAAGATTCAACGCAATTGAGCAATATTGTCATGAAGTTTGGTGGCAAGTATTCACAGCAAGATGGTGATCGCCTTGCTGATGCAATATTGCACAAACATGTAACCGCAATGGATGAAGGAAGATATAGGGATTATGATAGTATGCATAAGTTGATTGCTAATACTTGGGCTGGCATGATCATAAAGTATGACTTTATTTCTATAAATGATGATGGTTGCGTGGGTGAAGTAAAGGTAATTGAAAGACCTGGCGGTCAAAAATGGGAAAGTATTTTTGTCTTTGTTCGTGGTGGTTATTACGGGTGGAGGTTGATTCATTATCGTTCCAAGCGGATATAGGAAATTCTATCAGATTCTTATCTTTTGTTTTTATGTTATTTTGTGTTCCTTCGGCAAGCCTGCGTGATTTAGCTTTTTGAGCATGATATTATAGGTTCCAAAAATGATCATAGAGGAGGAACCGATGAGTTCAGCAGCCCAGTCTGTTGGCTGTGATTTAGGATCAAGTTGGTAAGAAAAGAAACTAACGTGAGCAGAGCTCATATTTGATGATTTTACCAATCGTACCAAACAGTCATAGAGATTTAGAGCTCAGAGCAAATGTGGCGCTAACAAATCACTTCAGCGGACTGGAAGAGGCGCGGCGGCGCTAATCGCGGAAAGTTTGGGTGGCCAGCCGCTGAGTTCAAACGTTGAATGTGACATCCGGGAGCGGGCTGTACAATTATCCGATTTTATGCTACCGCTGAAGCGTTGCTTTTTCAGCTGCATAACTGCGTTATGTAGACATTGAAAAAGCAACGCTTCAGCGGCAGTAAGGTGAATTATACACCCCACTTACCCGGGCAATTCAACAACCATTGCAGCGAACATAGTCGCTGAATTAAAAGTTATGCCTTTATAAATTGCCGGAGAAATTATAAAATAACCAGAAAAAACATAACATGAGGACATTATATGCCAATAATTTCGATGTTTTACGGAATAATAATCCGTATGTATCTGCTTGATAACAAGCATCATAATTTGCCGCATATCCATGCAAAGTATGCCGAATTTGAGGCATCAATCGGCATTGACGAGGGAGAGATACTTGCCGGAAGGCTACCCAGGAAACAGTTGAGACTGGTTCAGGCCTGGATAGAGCTTCACCGGGATGAGCTTTTGGCCAACTGGGAGATTGCCACATTGGGCGAGAATCCTTATAAAATCAAGCCACTATGAGGTGATTCCATGCACTGGGATGTAAAAATCGTGAAGCCGAAACCTGGCTATAAAATTTATGTCGAGACGGAAGATGGGCGAAAAGGAATTTTTGACATGAGCCCCTATCTGGAAAGAGGAATGTTCAGAGAACTTAAGAATATAAATTATTTTAATCAGGTTGGAGTTCTATTTGGTGCTGTGACTTGGCCCAATGAACAAGATATATCGCCAGAAACGTTGACTGAGGAAATGCAGATGGTTCAGTCTGAACCGACATAATAACACCAAACATCCAAAGCAAGGCATGAGGCAAAACGGGCATAACCAAGCTCTTTCAGCGGATCGCAAAAAGCCGCGCCCGCTGAAGAGCCCGTTGGACAGACCCGCTGGACAGCGGGGGAACTAACGTCGTAACTCCCAGTAAATAAAGGAGGTTTCAGTGGAAGCGACGATTCAGAGCATCTTTCTTATAGGCTATGCCCTCTATGATCAGACCCATCTTCTTCCGGAACATATTCGTGAAGCGGCACACCGTCTGATGAGTTGCCGCACATCTGCTCTGGGGGGTCACGTGCAGGCGTGCCCGGACGGTCACTTCAAAAGGCACTGGTACAACTCGTGTAAACATCGTATGTGCCCCCTCTGCGCTTTTACCCAGGTGGAACGTTGGCTGGCAAAACAAAAGGCTCGCATCTTAAACACCGAACATTTCTATGTTATTTTCACCATCTCCGATGAATTGCACGACTTATGGCGGTTGAACCGCAAGCTTATGGGCAATCTGCTGTTCAAAAGCGCCACTGAAACCCTTTCCGAACTCCTTGGAGATCCGAAGCATTTGGGGGGCAAAGTCGGCATCATCGCCTCACTGCATACCTGGAGCCGAAAACTGGACTTTCATCCGCATCTGCATTGTCTGGTAACGGCCGGTGGGCTGATCGCCGGCGAGTGGATCGCTTCATCAAAAAAATTCCTTTTGCCCTTTGGCATCGTCCGGGCGGTATTTCGAGGCAAGAACCTCTACTATTTGAGAAAAGCCCTGGATCGGAACGAACTGGTTCTGCCCGAGGGTATGGGGCCTCAGCAGGCCCGGAACCTCTTCAATAAACTGGGCCGCCGCAAAAAATGGAACGTCAAGCTCAAAGAGACCTATTCATACGGCGAAGGCGTGTTGATTTACCTGGCGCGTTACTTGAGAGGCGGGCCAATTTCAAACAAACGCATCTACAGCATTGAAAACGGGAACGTGACCTTCAATTACGGTCGTGAGAAGGTGGAACTCATCTCCCTGCCGATTCAAACCTTTATCAGCCGCTATCTGCAACACGTCCCCCAGGGTAATAGCGGCATAATACACACCTCCGTACGTTATTGAAAATTAAAGACTTGTTGTTTTGAGTTTCTTGAAAGCGGGCTCTTTGGAAGCCCGGAATGAGCTGCCTTTTTTATCACTTCAGATTCAAGGTCCTTTTTTGAAATGATCCATGGAGCACCGGAACATACTCGCTTGGCGGGTAGAATCTCATGTTGTATAAGTCTCCAAACTTTGGTGCTGCCAATACCCAGCCTTTCGCTTGCTTCAGCTACCGTATATTCTTCTCGTCGCTGCCTCTCTCCTTCATGATATACAGGGATATTATGCCTATTTCGAAATGAACGCAACCTTACCGGATTCCAGGTATATCCCTTTGTAGTCTTTGTACCCACACGGTTGAGAAAGGCCACGATGTGTTTATCAGGCATAATTCTAGCCAAATCGGATATTATCTTTTTTGTATCAACATCGGTTTTCAATGGGTAACTGGAAGACTTATTCTTCAGTACCTCCAATTCCGTATGCTCACCCCCTTCCCAGTGAATGATTAATTTGATCTTTTGCTCTTCCAAATAAACAACGATCTCTTTGATAACCGTCCGGATTATACGCTTCTTTAAATCCAAAGAGCAACACGGATCATTCCATACACGAGGTAAATCTTGTGACAGATCTCTGATCTCGGTCTCTTCCTCAGGGGAAAGCGAAGGGGTGTTCGACCCCATAGCGGTAATCTCATTCTCCAATCTTGCTACCTTAACAAGAGCGTCATTCCAATCCTTCTCCAATGTAGATGCTACCAAACGATTATCAGGGTCCACTGCATTGTATTGACGTTTTGCCCGTAAAGCTTCATAACGCGCTTGTTCCAACTCCAGTTCCCGTTGCCGTTTCACTGAATCCGATTCATGGTTGATTTTCTTTATCGCCTCTAAAGAAGCTTCTAATCCTATCGGTGATAATACTTTCAAAAGAAAATCCGTAACAGCCCGGTCAACACGGAATCCACCAAATGATATACACGCCTTTCCTGTCTCGTTACCTCGTTTGCGGCTACACTCATAACGTTTATGAGTTCCATTACGGCCTTGGTATCGTACAATTAACTTTCTACCGCAATGACCGCATCTTAACAAACCTCCAAGCAATGCCTTTCCTCCGCGAACAGCTCCTCTCACCACCGGCCTTTTCTTATTTGTATTTTGAGTTAGTATCTCCATGTTATACTGGTACTCTTCCCATGTGATGTAACCTTCATGGTGATCCAATATTAAAACGTCCCAATCCTTTTGTTCCTTACGAATACCCTTCCTCAGTCGCTTGCGCCCATTTTCAAAAGTTACCTCTGTTTTAGTCCGGCCATAGGCGTAGGCGCCGGCGTAAATTGGGTTGTTCACTATATGCGAGAAGGTATGAGCAGACGGTAGTTTCCACTCTATCCTACGTTCCCCTTTACCGCTGGAAACAACAGCAATCTCAATCTGTTTATCTAAAAACCAATGATACACCCGACGAAGGGCGCCATATTCCTTGAATTTCGTGAATACCAAATCAATGACTTCTTGAATTCGTTTGTCAGGATTCTTTTTCAGCTTATTATCCCTGGTCTTTATATAGGCTGCCGGTACAGTAAGATATAATTCTCCCCGCTTCGCTTTTTGTTGTATTGCCGCCTGAGAACGTTCCTTTAATAGGCTCAATTCCATTGCACTCATTTCTCCCTTTAAGCCCAGGAGCAAACGATCATTTGACACGTTTAGGTCATAAACAGCTCCTTGATCTACAAGAACCGTTTTTTTAAGTGCACAGATCTCAAGCAACGTATGCCACTCTCGACCGTTGCGGGCCAACCTCGATGATTCAATCGAGAAAATACCCCCTATTCTTCCTTCACACACAGATGAAAGAAGATTCTGGAATCCTTTTCTGTCAACGCATCCCGATGCAGTTATTCCCAAATCACTATCTATCATCCATATGTTTTTCTCGTTCCATCCTAATTCTTTTGCCCTTTCTACCAAGCCATATTGTAAAAGTTGGCTTTCACGATGCTGTAGAACTTGGCCCGGTGTTGACTGACGGATATATATACATGCTTCCCGACTAATATGTTCAGCATTGATTTTATTGCTCATGCTCATTTCCACCTTTCTTTTCTCGAAATGTCAACCGAAAATTGACCTCTTGCGACAACCGAATTTTGACCCCCATATGAGTAATTGTAAGCTGCGACGAGGTCATAGAAGGCTCCGGTGGCTCCTGCCGAAATATCCATTAAAAGAGCGACCATAACCGCACCTTAGTCAGCTTCCGACCAGATAATCATCTGGTAAGTCGAGAAAACCCTTTTTCGTCGCTAATTCGAGTTCAATCAAATACCCTATCTCGCCTTTCATTTTGATCTGTGAAACCATCCACTTCGGTAACCGAATCGTGACGGGGATACGCCTCAGATGTTCAGGACTCCTTTTTCGACCAGCGCCTTTTCGACTCCCACCTCTCATTTTCATCGCTCCTTTTCACCTTCAAATTCGTCCAATATTTTTGAATACCGTGTACGTTTTTCAGTTAAACACCTATTTCTATCGGAAAATAAGCTATTTATGATTTATCGTTACGATTTTTCTGAGTCGGATTAAGCTGCTTGCTTCAACAACTCCAGTCTCTTGACTGCTTCCAATATCAGACCGCGATTTTACGTTAGTGAAACTACTTCTCTTTTCTATTTCTGTTACCCTCAGAATTTTGCCAGAAACCTGACAGAAGCTCTGCAAGGAAATCAATCAATCTATTTCGTGTTTCTCTTGGAATTTCGATCGGTGATGGTAAATAATCCCAAAGCCGAAGTTGATGATATTTTTGTTTCGTCATCTTTCCTCCTTGTTTTCGAATTGACTTCATCAGGAGGAAACGGTATTTTTCTATTCACTATTAAGCAATATAAATTCTTAAGCGCCCTGATTTCGATAGCGGGTTTTGAGCCGAGGGATATCTTTTCATACTTTGGATTGGTCATCCACGCAGGTATCAATTCATGGCGACCATCAGGTTTCTTTGTTACAAAACAAGTTTCTCCACGATGGTTTCTGGTACCTACCACATAAATTTCTTCACCGGTTCTTGGGTGAAATGGGTAATATACCCAAGTTATAAACTGGTTTTGATGGGCATTATATAGTGGTTCTGTGCGGGGGGCGCCGGGTAACCGGCGTTCCTACCGTGCGAGGCTGCGAAAATATTTATGCTTAGCGAAGATGAGACGTGATGATATGAAAGAAAATTTTCAAGATTTTCTCGCAGACTTTATCAAAGATTCTACTTGCCCTGACCGTGAGTATCTTTCCATCTTATGGATAAAGGCTGAATCGGCGATTGAGATTTATCCAAATGAATATCCATGGATAGTAGTACCAAATGAAAAAAAACCTGGTTGGGTGATCGATATAAAAAGCCTTAACACTTGGTACAGGTCAGATATTGTCAAACGGGTAAATGCCATTACCTACATCTACTCACTTAAGTTACAAGATTTGTTTCGTGCCTTGGAGTATGCCCTCCCCTATGGCGCTCAGATAAACTGATACACTTCTGCTCATGAAAACTGATACGTTCGTTCGCACGACTACCCTGCAGCTATGCTCACCCCGCCCCAAGAATTGAATAGAACCCCGCCTTTGCTGCTACCCCGCAGCGGAAAAATGGCTTAAGTTGGAGAAGGAGATTGATGCCGGAACGGCTGAGCAAACGACTACAAACCAGCAGGCCGTATCGAAATTTGACCTGGATATTTGCGACAGGTTCGATCCGAAAAGCCGTGCTAAGCTATGGACAAACACGCTGACTTGTGGGGGACTTCAGTGTTGGATACAACCTGGGGCTATTTCAGATGTCGGTTGGAAGGCGTTTTCAATCAAATCGTAGAAAAGAGATGAATGGGTCCGTCGATTTCAGCTATTGAAATCATAATCATCAGGTGGACCCGGATGGCCACTTCAAAATCCCCCACTTGTGGCCACCCCAAAATCCCCCACCTGTGAAGGTGGCCATGTAGGATCTTGACCGTGGCATTGGAAAGATCTTCAGCGACAGAACGGTTACACTTTATTCTTTTTTCTTCCCTATGGCAAGTTTTTCTGCAGCCTCCTTTAGCCTGTAGCTTTTTCCTTCAAATTTGAGCAAATGGCCTCGGTGGAGCAACCTGTCAAGGATCGCAGAGGATGCGGCATTGTCTCTGAGCAGTTTACCCCAGTCCTCCACCGGACGGTTTGATGTTATGAGTGTACTTTTTCTTTTGGAATAACGATTCAGTATGATATCAAGAAGATCATCTGCCGCATGTTCAGGGACCCTTTTTCTCAGGAAAAGATCATCTATTATTAGCAAGTCTGCTTCTGAAAAAAGCTTTGTTATTTTTTTTGTCTTCCCTGTTTGGGCTGCTTCGAAGACATCTTCAAAGAAAGTATGGGCCTCACGATAAACAACCTGATGGCATGCCTGTGTTGCAGCATGAGCAATTGTTTTAACGATATGGCTTTTCCCAGTCCCGGGAGAACCGATCAGGAGTGCGTCTTCACCGTTGTGTATAAATTTGATGGTCACCAGTTCAAAAATTTCCTTTTTTGGAAGTCTTGGATTAAAGCCCCAATCAAACTCAGTCAATGTTTTTCTCTCACGAAGACCGGAAGCATTAAATCTACGTTCTATCAGGCACGACCGCCTGTAATCTAACTCATCCTGAAGCAGGCATGAAAAGACTTCCAGGAAAGAAGATTCTCCTTGATTTGCCTGTATCACTCGGGTTTCTAATGTTGCTCGCATACCGCTTAAACGTAGCGTTCCTAGACTTTTCTCTATTTCCTGCATTGACATCGGCATATTCAGTTTCTCCTTTCTCGATTTCAGTTATCAATGTCATAGTCATCCGGGATATCCAAAAAATCTATCTTCCTCAATTGATCCTCGATCAAATAGCCAATTTCACATTTGTTTTTGAGCTGTGAAATCATCCACTTCGGCAATCGAATTGTCAGCAGTTCACGTCTCAAATGATCTGATTTCTTTTTTCGACCGGCTCCCGTACGTTTTCCGCCTCGCATTTTCACCTCCAAAACAATCAAGCCCTATGATTATCGTGTAACGAGATTCAAAAAGTCCGACCATATTCGCCTATACATAAGCCCGATTCCTTAATTGATCCTCGATCAAATAGCCAATTTCACATTTGTTTTTGAGCTGTGAAATCATCCACTTCGGCAATCGAATTGTCAGCAGTTCACGTCTCAAATGATCTGATTTCTTTTTTCGACTGGCTCCCATACGTTTTCCGCCTCCCATTTTCACCTCCAAAACAATCAAGCCCTATGATTATCGTGTAACGAGATTCAAAAAGTCCGACCATATTCGCTTATACATAAGCCCGATTCCTTCGGATGGCCGTTTAGGTTAAACAAATTTCCGCGCCACCGAGAACGTGGCGATGGAAATCAAATGTTTCCCTTTTTTCTCAACCACTTTAGCTGCCTTAACGACATATCGCCTGGATCCATAACGGCCATTGGGATTTTCACAAATGACGACCCAAGGGTCTGGTTCCAGTCAAAGGCCTCGGCTGAAAACCCATTTTTCCGCAGCACAGTAACTGCTTTTTGTGCGCCAATCCTCCCAGCTTCATCCCTGTCCAAAAAAACGGTAATTTTGGGAATCTCAATGTGTGAGCTGATTAACTTTATTCGGGCTGCCTGTTGTTCGGTCATGTGCGACCCCATCAGTGCTCCGACGTTCAAACAACCCGATTCGACCAAAACTGCCACATCAAAAAAACCTTCTACCAGCACCAAGCCAAGCCGCTGAACTTGATCCTTTGCTGAAGCATCTGATAACAGTTTGTCCTGGTTGTATATTTCCAGTTTTTTGAAGAACGGAAAGCTCCAGTATTTCCCATTCGTTTTTTCTTGCTGCAGTGTCAATGCACGACCGACATGTGTCAGTATAGCGCCGGACATTCCCCGCACTTGAAACACCAACCGGCCATTGAGAGGTGACTGTTTGTTTCCATTCGGCCTTTCCGGGAGAAAACCACATCCCAGATAGCGACATGTCGCCTCTGAAACCTGTCGATGTTTTAATTCTGGATGTTGCGGCTGTACAAAACGCCTTAAATCCACTTGAATCGGTTTGTTTTCTTTCGGTTTTTTGAGTTCAGGAACATGGTTTTTAACCTCGCGTGAACGTATATCCAAATTTGAAATTCCATTTTCCACCATCCAGGAGGCAACTTCATAGCAATTCATTGCCTGGCCTCGCAGCGCTAAAAGATCCTGGCAGAAATTGAGTACACCGACTTTCGCCCCCAGGCCACTGCTGAAATCCTTGAAGATATTCTCCGTCAGGTTCAAATGCAGCGAAGCAGTTTTTTCGCCTGTAAAAGGCGATTTGATCCATGTCTCGTTGGCCTTACAGCGGCGGTTTCCATCAACTTCCAGGCCAAAAACATCAATCACTCTCTCCCAGCTTGCATTTTTCCAAACTGCGGGTAGTTGCTCTTTGGGCATGACAAAACGGTTTGCTCCTTCCTCCGAAACCGGTGTCTGTGCGGCGTGCTGCTCCCAGAATGCAGCATAATCTTCCGGAGGGCGTATTAATTTATGTTCCTGAATCAGCCCCTCAGAATCCTTTTCTTCCTGGTTTTTTTCGGCTAACGTTTTGACAAGGTTGCGGATGGATTTGTAATTGCGCAGCCCCACATTATTGGCTTTGATGCAGGCCTGTTCCACGTAACGGGCCTCATAATGTCGGACCAGGTTGACAATCCCCTGTATTCGTCTTTGACCGGTTCTGCCTTCTTCCTCAAACAAGACCTTGCATAATTTTAAAGTTGCGGGACCAATGCTCTCTGCTTTGGCAAAGAGATACGTTGTTTGACGTGAAGGATTAAAAATCCTATCTTCCGGCGGTATATTGACAGATCCCGGCCTGCTGTTCTTGGCGTGCCTGCGGAAAATCTCCATTGTTACAGGATTGATAATCTCAATCTCTCTGTCATAAATCCTGACAATAACCTTTGTATAAAGGGGCGCCGGCAAGGCTGAATAATAGGATTTCCCCACCTGAATGGCGCCGTCATCCCAGACCGTACGGATTTCTTGGCTGAAATAGCTGAATGCAGTTAAGGGAAGTTGTTTAAGGTACGGTTTTTCTTCTTGAAACATTTCTTCAACCTGTCGCTTGGTTCTCCCGTGTATCCGCTGAGCAGCCCATTGTTCCTCCCAGTGCATAAGCCATTCATTCTGTCGTTCAATCGATTCAAATGTGCGACCTTTTAAAGCTGTGTCTTGGGTATGCTGTACGGCATTTTCAACAGTCCCTTTCCGGTTTGGGTCTCTAACTCTTGCCGGATCTGCAACAACCCCGTAATGCTCCAGCATGGCCGCATAGACGGTGTTCAATTCAGGTTCGTAAAGATCCGGTTTGATGACGCCCTCTTTCAAATTGTCCAGAACCACATATTGGGGGCAACCTCCGAAATATCGAAATGACTCCTCATGAAGTTTTGCCCATGTTTCTTTGCTTGATTGCCAAACTACTTTCCGGAATGAGCGCCTGGAGTATTTCAACGTCATTATAAAGAGACGAGTTTTACGGTATTTCCCTGTCGAATGAAGCGTTTTGGCTCCCGTGCCATAGTCTACCTGAGCCTCTTCCCCTGGTAAAAACTCCAATCGATCGAATTGCTTGGGGTCCTCTTTTCTCAGTCCCCTTACAAACCGCTTTACGCTGTTGTATTTGTGGGTAAAGGCAAATCGCTCGACCAAATCTTGGTAAATCGCTACGGCATTCCTCCCGAGCTTCACCTGCTTTTCAATCCATTCTCGGTGAGGCTCACATGCTGATCTGGCATGGAGTGGAATCGCCCGTTTTTCTCCCTTGAATGTGCTGTTTACCGGTGGCCGGGGTGGGGGATTTTCACTGATGATGCAATCAGCCCCGGTGGCCAGGGTGGGGGATCTTGAATTTAAGTCGGAATCTTCGGGTAAAAAGCCACTTTCTTTTGCGTATTTTCGGATCGTTTTCCTGTCAATATTGGTCTTACGATGTACTTCACGCTGACCAACGCCATTTTTAAGTAGGGTAATGATGGTAGATTTCTTGTCCGGCTTCAAAACGTTCATCCTTTCTTCCTCCCAATTCAATTAAATTGCATTGGGAGATGGTATAACGTCCTGTCACCATTTTGTGAATTGAGCCGAAGATCAAAAATCTACATTTTGAACCTCTTTAGGTGGGGGATTTTCAAGTGGCCACAGGTGGGGGATTTTGGGTGGCCGCCCGGGGTGGATTCAGGGAACCCTTTTTTGCCAGTAGATCCTCAATCAAATAGCCAATTTCACCATTGTTTTTAAGCTGTGTAATCATCCACCTCGGTAGTCGAATTGTCACCAACTCACGTCTCAAGTGATCCGGCTTCTTTTTTCGACCGGCTCCAGCACGCTTTCCGCCTCGCATTTCCACCTCCAAAATTTGATTAGCGTTACACGACTATCAAAACAGAACACCCTATTTTCGCATGAAATTCCAGGAAATGAGTTATGTGATTGTTTTTACTATAATTCCCATTTGATGGGTCATTTGCTCAAGCATCTTCTCGATGCATAAAACCCGCTTCGATATGCTTTCAATGGATTCTGGATGGTCAGAATCCGGTTTGGCGGGCATGATTGATTTTACAATGTCGGCAATATGCTGGGGAGATTGAGTGTGATCTTCCGATTTTTTGGAAACACAATGACTTTGACATCTATTTTTGTGTGCTTTCAGAAAGCGGACGGCTTCTACAAAATTTGCCTTTTTGACAATCATCACCAGATCAATGGTGTTGAAGTTTTTTTTACAGTAGAAACATCTGGCCAGATTGGTTTTTGGATTAACCGCCGTGTTAAATTCCCCGCATACAGGACAAAGAAATCTGAAAACCCCTTCAGTTGTGCGAGCCGGTATATTCAGCACGTTTTCAATCAGACCGGAAATCGGGATGTCATTTCTCACGCTGTAAAGCTCCTTTGCCGAAAAAAGTTTTGTCATGTCTCCGGAACCTCATCAAGCCTCTGCCTTAAGCTTATGCAGTTTTTCATATTGATGATATGACTGCTTTCAGTCAGTCGATCGATCAGGGCGGCTGTGAGATGCTTGTTCTTAAGAAAGGAATTCCATTTTTCGAATCCGAGGTTGGATGTAATGAGGGTCGTTTTGTTTTTATGTCTTTTTTGCATTAGATTAAAAAATAGACCCACTTGAACCGATTCTATTTGAATATAACCAAGCTCATCAATCAGCAAACAATCATAGGATAACAGCTTCTTGATGGTCTTTGCCTGAGTATTATCCGCCATCGATTGGTAAAGACGTTCCACCAGTTCAGGGAAAGTGATAAACAGCCCGTTGTAGCCCTGGTTGATAGCGTGGATCAGAAACGCCGTGGCCAGCCCGCTTTTTCCCGTGCCCGTCGGCCCAATGAAGATGATATTGCGGGATTTGGTCATGTAATCAAAACCGTCGTATATGGATTCGATTCTCTTTTTATTGAGATTAGGCTGGCGCTTGAAAGGAAAGGTCTCCAAAACAAATTTTTCTGGAATACCGGCTCGTTTGACTCTCATCTTGCGGGCGTTTTCCTTTTTAATTTGATATTGCTCGGAAACAACATATTCCAACAGTCGCGCATGGGAATAATCCCCTTTTGCGCCGATTTTGAGATACCGATCCCAGTTTTCAATCAACACATTGAGCCGAAGGTATTTCAGCATCTTTATCAACTCATCATTCATTTTCATCCTCATAAATGGAAAGATCCGGCTCATCGGTAAAACAGCCCTCGATATAGGCATCCCTTTTCGTGAAATCCGGTTCAATTTCAGGTGTCCCCAATTCGATACTAGCGTCTCTTAAAATCAAAACAACTATGTTTTCAATGACTTTGATGTCCTTAATGCGATATTTCAAGGCTCGTTGTACCGTTTTTATAAAAACCGTAGGAGCGGTTTTTCGATATAGGCTGAAAAGCGCTCGGATGAAGTGATGCCTGGCCTTACCACTTTTGGGTAAAGCGAAATTCAAATAATCATTAATGGCCTTATCTGATCGCAGAATGTTTTCTTCCCGCGCCGTTGGCTTTTTTCGTTGCGAGGGTTTGTGAGAAGGTTTTGTTACCCCCTCGGGAGTGATGACGTCATTCCTGACGCCGTCAGGCGGCAAAACATAACGTCCCAAGAGTTTTCTTTGGTGATAAATATCTAAATAATCGGCATATTGCAGGACCTTGACGTCATGACGTCGCGTTCCCGGAATCCAATAGTAATTCCCATTAACCGCGGCGTAGCCGTACTGATCGATCTTTCTTTTATGAACAAGGTAGGGCGGTTCGACATATGGCGGCATTTTTCTGAGATATGGTTTTTCAGATTCAAAAGCCACGGAGGGGATCAGCCGCGTCTTTCCGGTGGGCCTGTTGGCCGATCGATCAGTCGCCCATATGTAAGACTGGTGATTCATGTCTTCAAGGTTTTCAAAAGAACGGCCTGGAAAAAAGTTGGTTTCCACTGTATAAAAACCCCGCTCATTGCCTGCTTTTCGGTTTGCATGCCCTATTTCATGGCATACAAATTTGAAACTGTACTGTTTGGCGAACCGTTCCATTTCAGGAACGATGACGGCATCTTTGCCGGTGCCCCGTAAACGGGCCAGATTCGTATTATCGATGATGCAGTTCGCTGCCGCGTATTGCCAGTACATAAGGGCTTCATGAAAAAAGCATTTCATTTGGAACCGGTTGAATGAACGATAGAATTTCAGATAGCGAATTTTGCAATACCGAAAATATAAAAGACTTCCTTGGACCAACACTATTTCTTTGCCCAGTTTTATACGATAAGGCGACGTGTCATGCTGCATCTCAGCTCCGGGCACGTCCGGAACCTGTTGACACCGGTCGGATTTTTTATGGCTCAAACCCTGTTCCCGGAGCATTCGAGTCAAGGTTGAATAGGCAACATCAATCCCTTCTTCTTCAGTCAGTTTTTCATACACTCTTTGCGCACGGCCCTGACATGTTTCATAAAGATTTGCCAAAAGCGCCGAATCAATCTTGATTTTATCTTTACGTAGGATTTCAGGCATCTCGCCCTTTTGGCCGATAATTTCCATTACGGTGGTGGGACTGATGTGTATGCTGCGAGCGATCTCCCGTACGCCCATGCCCTCCTGATGCAGCAGGAAAATCGCTTTACGTTTGTTCGGTGGTATCATGAAAGGCTTCCATTGCTATTTTAAAAGCATCAAAAAGTTGTATAATATCGCCCGACAACATGTTGGCCTGGGCTGCAAATGCGTTGCTCATGGAGGAAACATTTTGTTGCGCCATAAATCGCTGTATGTATCTCAAGATGGTTTCGAGGGTTTTCAAATGGGTTTTTTCCCGCTTACTCAGACCATCGCTTATTGCGCTATGATGTTTTAATCGCTCAAGTCCCCAGGAAAGATTGCCGGTTCTGATTTGTTCCCGGAATTCCTCCGAACCCTTGAAATAGCCATTTGCCAACAGATCAATATCCCGTATGCTCAGCTTTTTGCCTGACACGGACCGAACAAATTCATCAATTTCACTTTTTTTAACGGTGTTCATACGTATGAACCCCCGCAGAGTATACATAAATGAATAGACCGGAAATTTTCCGGCAAAAACTTCTTTCTTCACGGTTTCACTCATCTCACCCATAATGCCGCAACGCATGCTGACCCAGGATTTGCTTTTTTCAAGCAGTCCGGCGATATCTGAATGACTCATCTGGTGACCTCGCTTCAGTTCATCGATTAAACGGGCCTGCTCCAGAATGTTAAGGGATTTTGTGTTTGATAACCGGATCAGATCAATGATGCCACTCGCCTCATCGCGCCCCATCGACCGATAAGGCACAATCTCGATATGCAATTTCTTTGCGCACCGGTATCTTTTGAAGCCATCGAGCAAAATTTTGTGGTCTTCAATGTCCACCCCTTGGAGCGGATCCCGGATACCGTTTTCCGACACAGAGGTCAAAAGGGCTCTTTCCGTCCCTGCTGATTTCAAACGGCAATCCTCATATCGTAAATCAAAACTGGAAATTTCTATCTGATCGACCATTTTGCTTCCTCACGGGGGAGTTTTTCGAGAGCCAGGGCCACCATAAAACGATTTTTCCGCAGAGTCGATGCTGTGTTGTCTCATCGGATTGTTCAGCATGCGATAAATTTCATCCAGGCTTACATTACGACCTTCAATCAAGCTCGTAACCATCCGAACATGATGAACAATGCCATCAACCACTTCACGTTCATCATCTATTGTTTCCGCCTGTTTTTCTTTCGGGGGGCTGTCCTTTTTGCCGCGATTCTCGTTTAAGGCCTTTTTCTTTTCCTTGCCTTCTTTATTACGGTAATACTCCGTACTTCTCTCCGTGGATTTTTTTCGGCGGTGAGCTTCCCGGCAGCCAAAGGGGCAACCAAGATTATTTCGGCCGGCATTCCGGGGATGGGTGATAAAAAAGATGCCGCAGTGCTTGCAACGAGTCAGGCAGTTTTTAAGGTGGGGTTTCTCCTTGAGAACCGAGCGAACAACAAAATAATAGCGAGCAACAAGACCACGGACCTCTCCATCCCGGTACCAGCCAGAAATAAATTGAAAATGGCCTTGGATTTCTATTATAAAAAAGCCAGTTGCTCACTTATGTCACTGATGTAATTGGGCATACCCTCGTGATACCTCTTTCTTTTTGATTGGTCTCAAAATTATAGGGTATTACGAGGGGTATCTTTTTCTGTAAAGGGTTTTTATCTTTAGAGGTAGGGAAATCCAAAAAAAATTGGTGTATCAATTTATCTGAGCAGACCTGTACCAGTTTATCTGAGCGCTATAGCTCCCAGAAAATGCAATACTTCTCTCTGCATTATCATTGCGCTGAATGATTGATAGAATTACTGAGGTTCCTTAGTCAATTGAAAAAGTGGTTTGACTTTAAACGGTTCTTAAAATAGGATTTGCAATAGCCAACCTCAGAAGATGTAAATGAAAAGGGCAAGCGGTTAAAAAAAAATCAGCGACAGGAGATCATAGATGACATTAGACACCCGACTTTTGATGGATGATGTAAGTTTAGCGAAGGGATTGCTTGAAAATGCAGAGGTAAACGATGGTAAACTGAGCCCGTCGGACATTGTATTCGGGCTTCGCAACCTTTTGAAAATGAAATACTATCCCGTAGCGATAAAATATTTTTTCGACGAAGCAGAACTGGCGGATTTCAAAGCCAATATTGATTATCAGGTGGGACTCAGACCCTATACGTTCTGTCACTATGTGGCCGCATCCCGGCAGCGGGGGGATGTCCTGCTGGGAACAAAAGACAAGCTAGGGTGTTCCAATGCAAAATACGTGTTAGGCTGGAAAGAGATCGATGAAGCGGAAATAAAGAGTCACTTAAAATACACCAAAAGCCGGGAACAGGCCGAGAAATTTCTCAAGACCAAAAAACGCCTGCCGCCGGGTTTGCTGGCCTTTGCCACAGCCCCCCTGCACGCCGCGCCCTTTGAACCCGACCTGATTCATGGCATGTGCGACCCACTGCAATCGTACCATATGGCCAACGACTGGTGCGCGGCCCATGATACCCATCCATTTGAAACGGTCATGACCATGAACTCATCCATTTGTCATGGATGCGCCCAATGTTATGTCACGAAAAAGCCGAATGTCACCCAGATGTGCAGCAGCAGCAAAACAGCCGGAAAAACCGAACAGGGGGAAATGAACTACATCTGGCCCTATGGACAATTTGAACCGACTTTTCACTGGACCCTGGAGCGAACGATTCGTGACGGCGGGGTATCTTTTCCACGCACGGGCGAGACCTATCCGGGCTTCGATATCTGCAAACTCTGCAGTTTTCTGGTTTTCAAAAAGCCCAAAAAAGGGGAATAGCGTATCACCCGTCTTTTCCAGCCGACGTAATTTTCATCATATAGTTGCCAAGCGCCTCCTGAAGGGTCTCCCCCGCCAGGAAGGCGCAATGCTGCTCTTTTTCGGGCGCGCCCCCCATTTTTTCAAGGATTGCCTCTCCGGTTACCGCCAGAAGCTCATCCGGGGTCTTTCCAAAGGCCATTTCCGCTGCAAAAGACCCGCATACGGCGCTAGACCCGCACCCGTCCGTTTCAAATGCCGCCTGGTTGATCCGGTCCTTGTCAAACCGCAGAAAAATCTCCATAGTATCCCCACAGGGGCCGGTCACACGGGCGTATCCATCGGGATCATCCAGGGTGCCCCGGTAACGAGGATTGAGCCATCGCTCAAACGCCGGAACGCCGTAACCGTCATTTTTCAGCAGAATCTCTTGCTGCAATTTTTTCACATCCGTCAGATTATCAGCCATTGCAATGTTCCTATTTCACAACTATGAACCATTAATCCAAGAGTTCACCCGATCTCAATGAAGCCCGCCTTCTCGATCATAAACATTCACAATTTCATCCACCATTTTGTTGAATTCCCGGGAAAAAACCAGACTGTCGTTTTCAAGGACCGCCAAACCGCCGGCATCGCCCTGCATCACCACTTCCGGCTCCAGGGGCAGACTTGCCAGGAATCTCAGGCTTTCTTTTTTAGCGGTCAACATGCCGCCGTGAGTCTTGAACAATTCAATGGTTTTTCCACAATGAGGGCAAATCAGGCCACTCATATTTTCCACCAGACCGAGGATCTTCATATTAACCTGGCGGCAGAAGCTGATGGATTTCCGTACATCCGCCAGGGAAACTTCCTGAGGGGTCGTCACAATCAACGCTTCCGCCCCAGGGATGGTCTGAGCAACGGTCAAGGGCTCATCGCCCGTCCCGGGAGGCGAATCGATAATCAGATAGTCAAGATCATTCCACTCAATATCGGAAATGAACTGCCGAATGACGCCGATCTTGAGAGGGCCCCGCCAGATAGTTGCGGCATCCTTGTTTTCTCCCAGGAGGGGCTCCACGGAAATCACCTGCAAGTTGGGCAGGTATTCGATGGGTTTGGCCTTTTCACCGTTGACGCCGCTTTGGATATTGCCCGTAAGCCCCAGCATGCGGGGAATACTGGGACCATGAAGATCCACGTCCATAAGCCCCACTTTTTTACCCCTTTTGGCCAGAGCACCCGCCAGATAAGCGGCCACACTGCTCTTGCCCACACCGCCCTTGCCGCTCATCACCAGGATTTTATGTTTGATGCGAGCAAGACTTTGTTCAATCTCTTTATCCTGCAACTGATGCTGTTCATTTTGGTTGCCCATGGCGCAACCCTGCATATTATCCGCCATTGTTATGATGTCTCCTCAACCGGACAAACCGGAATAATTGATAAGCGATATTAAAAAAGTTTCCCGAAATTCCTATCTTGGAAAGCTTTAAGACACGCAATAGATATGCATCATTCTCGAAAAAGTCAAGTGCCATGCATCAAGGCGGGGATATGCAACACAGGTTCAGAAAGCTGAAATATATTCATCTCTGAACCTGTGTGAAAAAGGTAACCAAAGATAAACATGCAACATCAACCGAATAGGACCTCATCTCCATTCCCAACGTAGAGGTCGCTCTTGGACCCGTAACGGGCCGTTCCCTTAACCATTGGGTATCCAAATTCGACCATTTTTTTGACGGCGGCAAGACCGGTACAGTGGTTGCAAGCAATTTTCTTGAAATTGTAATTGCCCATACCCTTGATCAGGTATTCCCGTTCGGGATTCACCGGACCAAAAGGCGCAATGTGGAGTCCCCCGTAAAGGCCGTACATGTTGTCGCCGCCAGCAATATTTTCCGCCGCAAAATCAGCAAATGTCAGAATGCCCTGATGGCAACACCCGGTAACACAAACCATCCCCTTATCCTTAACATTGAAATAAAGGGACTGTTCACCGCGGACGCGGATTATAATGGGCAGATCAAAGGCAACCAATGCACAACCATCATACAATTTGTTGACTTTTCCGGGCTCGCATTTGACCAATTCTCCACTGTGAGTCACACGGTTCCGAGCATTCGGGGTAAAATATTCCGTGCCACGCAGATAAAACATCCCTTCCGGATAAAATGTGCTGGGAATGATGATCTTGATATCGGGCTTGTACTTGAGAGTGGTCTCCAGGCCCCAGTAATGATCCAGGTGTTCGTGACTGATAACGAGCGCTTCGATCTCCCCGTTCTTAAGCATGGTATCGATGCCTTCTCTCTTGAAGCACTCATCGATATATTCCCGGTTCCACCCCGTGTCCAAGAGAATTTTGTGGTGCTTGCCATCCAGGCTTTCCATGTCGATGAGCGTACAACTGCCGGCGGCATTTTTGGGATCCCAGGGGATTTCCCACTGGTTGGTTTTGGGACCTCCCGCTGCCTTCATCTGTGCAATCAGCTCTTTGCTGTCAAACCACCCCAATTCCGAAATACATTTCACTTTGACGCTCTTGCATTGGCCAATATCATGTTGCCCACCGGCAAGCGCCTTTACGGGTTTGCTTAACACGGCGCTTCCAAGCCCCAGCACAGCACCGCCAATAGCCACATTTTTCATGAAATCCCTTCGCGTTACATCTTTCATGGGTTCCCCCTTTGCTTTTAAGTGAACGGATGGATAAAGACATTATCCTAAGCATCGTGCCGCCATCAAAACACGTCACCCCCTTTCCGGCAATTTATGAATTGAACAAAGCATTCAGAAACCAGGATTCGGAATTCAGTGCATTAAACACTGAATCCCGAATTTTCATAAACGTTGAGATGGGTTAGAAAAAGGATAATTATAGCCCCGGATCACAACAGGAGCAAGAAGAATCGGGAACGTGAAGGGTACAGCACAGCGGAAAACAATTTCAATCAAAATACGACCGGCATTGCTCAGTTGCGAAATACGCGATTGAAATAAACGCCGAAAAAACAGGCCCCGGATCAGGACCGGCCGCAGCAACTGCCGGGACCGGCGCAAGTAGACGGAGGACCGCCTGATCCACAGCAGCGATCCGCCGCATTGTCAGGGAACCTCCCGGTGGGACTTACGGAAGCGTGTGCCGACAATAATTTCTTGAGATTTTTGCTGCCGCAATTTCCACAAGCCACCAAATCGGTTTCGTTGCTCGCAATCAATATCTCCGTATTCCGACCACAATCAAGACACTCAAACTCAAAAATCGGCATCGCTTCCTCTCCCTTTTTTTACCACTGACCTTCAACATTTGAATCTTCAGCCAGGGGCAGTTTCCCCGCTACGTAATCAGCCACGGCTTCACGCACGGAACCCGTCGCGTCGTTGGCAACGCCAACCTTCGCGGCATTCATGGCTTTAAAGGCGTTGGGACCGCAATAACCGGTCAACAAAACATCAGCGCCCTTCTCACTCACCATTTTGGCCGCCTGGATTCCCGCGCCTGTAAATGCGTTCACATTCTCTTTATTGTCCAAGACTTCAAATGAAAGGGTCTCCGAATCCACCACCAGGATGTAAGCTGCCCTCCCAAACCGGGGATCCACTTCAGAATCCAGTTCGACGCCTTTGGATGTCACGGCAATTTTCATGGGACCTCCTAATTTTCGTTGACTGCCCGGCTTAAATGCTGTTCCCGATACTGGGCCACGGCCTTTTGAAGGGTTTTGATGGCCAAACGGGCGCAATGTACTTTCTGGTCAGGCATTTTTTCCAGTTCATGATATAGCTCATCCAAACTCAGGGATTCAGCCTCATCCAGGGTCCTCCCTTTAGCAAGCGCAACCGCGGCGCTGCCTGAAGCCACTGCTCCCGGACATCCCATGACCTGTATTTTGACATCTTCGATTCGATCGCCTTTAACATTCATGGTAATCTTCATGGTATCGCCGCAAGGCCCCGTCAAATCCGTACAGTGATCGGCGCCGTCAATGACGCCCAGATTGTTTCGGTTTTGAAAGTATTCAATGGCCTTATCCGCATATCCAGACTCGGAAAGCATTTTATAAACATCGTCTTTGGGTTTCTCATTCTCCATAAAAACGACCTTCTTCCTCAAATTTTTCTTAATATATGGGGACCCTTGCTCAAACGCCACCGCCGCCACCGCCACACACCTGATTATCATCGATCATCTGGAGCTTACCCGCAATCAGATCCTCAACCACAGGTCTGATCTGGGGACGACTCGCATCATAAAACACATCCACCCCAACCTGTTTGAAACCCATCAGAGGCCGCATGCCGATGCCGCCGACAATTAAGGCCTTCACATTGTGGCCGGCCAGCAAATTAACGGGCACCATGCATCCACCCTGCACATGGCTCTCATTCGGGATGGTGGAAACCTGCTTCACCTCGCCCGCTTCCACATCCACGAAGGTAAACACATCACAATGACCAAAATGGCCGGACCTCTCTCCATCCAAACCACCAACCCCCATGCTCGGTATAGCAATTCTTCCATCTTTCATGGTTTATAAATCCTCCTGAATTCAAAACATTTGAAATTTTCCAATGTACCGGAAACATTTCACGTAGCTTCTATAAAACGACGCCCTTTGATGTCAAGCACCTTAATGCTACCAAAGCACTTCAACCATAAACATTCAACAGACTTCGTCAAGCCCCTTTTTTGAACGAATGTTAAAAAACAATGCTAAAGCAATTTTGATTTTTCGAATTGACACGGGATTCCCTTTCGAACATACTGCCTCTCTTTTGAAATTGACGAAGGAACAGGAATATGCGGTTTTCCGACCAGGCGCCGGATCTAGCAACCATTTACAGATCCTGCGACCTCTGTCCCCGGACCTGTCGCGTGGACAGGACCCATGGAAACTCCGGCTTCTGCGGTGAAACCGCTCGGCTTCGCGTGGCCCATGTGGGACCGCATTTCGGGGAGGAACCCCCCATCACGGGAACCCACGGCTCCGGCGCGGTTTTCTTTTCAGGTTGCGGCCTTCAGTGTACTTTCTGCCAGAATCACCAGATTTCCCGAGGCGGCATGGGAAAAGTTATCGGTTTGCATCAGTTGATTGAAAAAATAAAACAGATGATCCTTATAAAAAAGGTACACAATCTGAATTTTGTGACGCCGGATCATTTCACACCCCACATCATACAGGCGGTCTCCCATCTGCGAAGAGAGAACCTGATTCTGCCCACGGTGTATAACTTTTCAGGATACCAGTCGGAGAAAACGCTCAAAAGTCTGGAAAAGTATGCCGACATCTACCTGCCCGACTTCAAATATTCCGATTCAGCGCTGGCCGGCCGGCTTTCCCGGTGTGCGGACTATCCCCAAAAAGCAATCACCGCCATTTCCGAAATGGTCAGGCAAAAGGGCTTTCTGGACTGCATAGTTTCGGGATCGACCCTTGCAACCAAGGGAGTACTGGTGAGACACCTGATCCTTCCGGGCGCTATCGAGAACTCCATTGAGGCACTGACCATCCTGTTTATTGAGTTCGGCGCGAATTTACCCATCAGCCTGATGTCTCAATATTATCCCGTTGTCCGCCACAAAAATGCCGAACTGAACCGAACCATTACGGATCAGGAATTCGGGGAAGTGTACGATCATGCCAACCAATTGGGATTTCAACATATGTTCGTACAGTTTCCCGAACCTTACCCGGATTACTCAACGCACCGGCCTTCCTTTCTCCCCGATTTCAAGAATAAACAACCATTCGCATCACCATAAACTATTTTTATGCTTGACTCAAATCAAGAGAGCCTTTATAGTAACCAATTCATTTTAATCAGTAAGGAGACTAAACTATGTATGCGGTCATAAAGACTGGCGGAAAGCAATATCGGGTCGCCGAGGGCGACGAACTTCGGGTCGAGAAACTGCCGGGAGAAGTGGGGGATACGGTAATGTTTGATCAGGTTCTCCTGACCTCGGATGGCGAAACCGTCGAAGTAGGACAGCCGTTTCTTGAAAATTCAAAAGTGGCCGGCCGCATTACCGGTCAGGGCAAGCATCGAAAAGTGTTGGTTGTTAAGTATAAACGGCGAAAGGGATATCGACGCAAAAACGGACACCGCCAGCAATTTTCGCTTATCAAAATCAGCGGCATTGAATCAGGTATTTAGGACTAAGGGGAAACCATGTCACACAAAAAAGCAGGCGGAAGCTCAAGGAACGGAAGAGACAGTAACGGTCAGAGACGGGGCATTAAGCGCTATTCCGGGCAGAAAGTCACTGCCGGAAGCATCCTTGTCAGGCAAAGAGGGACCCATATTCACCCGGGAGAAAATGTGGGATTAGGTCGGGATTATACTCTTTTTGCCAAGATTGAAGGTATTGTGGCCTATGAGCGCTTAGGAAAAGATCGAAAAAAAGTCAGTGTTTACGCCGGATAGATTTCCATACGTTTTTTGCCCTCCCGCCAGAGATAATAAATGTTTTTTTTAGATGAAGCCGTCATCACGGCCAGATCCGGAAATGGGGGAAGGGGATGCGTCAGTTTCAGGAGAGAGAAATTTATCCCCAAAGGCGGGCCTGACGGAGGCGACGGGGGAAAAGGCGGGAGCGTCATCATCAGAAGCACCCGTAAACTTTTCACCCTGGAAAACTACCGGTCGAAAAGGTATCTCAGCGCTCGAAACGGCACACCGGGAAGCGGCAAAAACAGATCCGGCGCAAACGGCGCGGATTGTATTTTGGAAACGCCCGTAGGCACCATCGTGGAGGAGTTTGAGTCGGGCCTTGTTCTTGCCGACCTGGTCCTTGACGGTCAGGAAATCGTCCTCATTCCCGGTGGTTTGGGAGGGAAAGGGAACCAGCACTTTGCCACATCGACCCATCAGACCCCAAGGATGGCGCAGCCCGGTATCCCCGGTGAGACGCTGAAACTTAAATTCACCCTGAAGCTTCTGGCCGACGTGGGGTTGGTCGGTCTTCCCAACGCCGGAAAGTCAACCCTTCTCTCCCGCCTTACACAGGCGCGCCCCAAGGTGGGCAGCTATCCATTCACCACATTGGTTCCCAATCTGGGCGTCATGACCTTTGACGACGCACAGACGCTGGTGGTTGCCGATATTCCCGGACTCGTGGAAGGCGCGCAGCTGGGTCGCGGCCTGGGACACCGTTTTTTGAGGCACATAGAGCGAACTCGCTTTTTATTGCACCTGGTGGATGCAACGCCTCAACCGGGAAAGGACATCCTGAGTGATTTTCTGATGCTCAGGAAGGAGATGTCAGCTTATTCCGATTCCCTTGCCAAAAAGCCTTACTTTGCAGTCATCAACAAAATTGATATTTGCGGCCCTGAAAACAAGGATATCAGAGCGTTGCGCAAGGCCCTTGGCAGGATCGGCATAAAATCCATGTGTATTTCAGCCTTAACCGGTGAAGGAATCGAAGATTTAGTTCAATTCATCTTTGAAAACTGGAAAGAGATTCTAGCGAAATGACGGAAAACACCATTTCCAGAAAAGACTTGTTGAAATCGGTAAAAAGAGTTGTCATCAAAATCGGAAGCGGGGTCTTGACGGCATCCGATGGTCTCAACAGACCCGTCATGGATCATCTGACAGCCGACATGAGCACACTTAAAAAATCCGGAAAGGAGATCATTCTGGTCTCCTCCGGCGCCATCGCGGCAGGCATCCGAAAATTGAAATTGACCCATCGACCCCGCTCGGTATCCGAACAACAGGCAACCGCCGCGGTAGGCCAGGGGGAACTGATCAGGTCTTGGGAAAATGCCTTTGAGCGACACGGTTACCAAATAGGCCAGGTCCTGTTAACCCGTGATGATTTAACCCACCGTCGCCGCTACCTGAATGCACGAAATACGATCTTTACGCTTCTTTCCTGGAACATTATTCCCATTATCAATGAAAACGACACCGTCGTTGTGGATGAAATCAAATTCGGCGATAATGATAACCTCAGCGCCATGGTGACAAACCTGTCCGAATCCGATTTCCTGATCAACCTGACCAATATCGACGGCCTGTTTGACAAAGACCCAAGAGATCACGACGACGCCGCACTTATACAGGTGGTGGAAAAGGTCAATCGAAAAATAACGCAATTTGCCGGCGCCATACCCGGATTCCTGGGAAGAGGCGGCATGGGAAGTAAAATCAGAGCCGCTAAAAAAGTAGCCCTTGCCGGCGTACCCACCATCATTGCCAATGGCTTAAAACCCGGCATTATTGGACGTCTCTTCGCGGGCCGGCCGGAAGGCACCCTGTTTTTGCCGGAACCGGTTTCCCTGTGCAGCCGAAAACACTGGATTGCCTTTACCAAGACTCCAAAAGGGGAAATCATCATCGATCGGGGGGCCGAGAAAGCCATTCTTGAAAATGGAAAAAGCCTGCTGCCATCGGGCATCAAAGAGGTGCGGGGCCAATTCAGTCTGGGCAACTCGGTATTGCTGATCAATGAAGATGGTCAACCGGTGGCAGTGGGCATGGTCAGCTACCACTCCGGAAACATCAAAAAAATCATGGGGGCAAAGAGCGCTGAAATCGAATCTATTTTAGGGTTTAAACATGATGACGAAGTCATCCATCGAAATAATCTTGTGCTGACAGCGCACTTAGATGAAGGAGATGAGGCATGTCGCTTGAAAATTTGATCGAGACCATGGCCAAAGATGCCAAAACGGCGTCAAGGGGTTTACGAAGCCTGGGAAGCGCACAAAAAGATGATGCCCTTCTGAGAATGGCCGAAAAGCTTTTGGAACATAAGGAATCCATTATCGCCGAAAACCGGAAAGATCTATCGGCCGCCAGGGAAGCAGGTCTTTCTTCGGCCATGCTGGATCGTCTGACCTTAAATGAAGCGGTTATCGCCTCCATGGCGGACGGACTCAGGGAAGTTGCGGCGCTGCCCGATCCCGTGGGAGAAGTGACGGGCATGAGGAAACGACCTAACGGCCTGCTGGTAGGGCGCGTCCGAATCCCTTTGGGCGTTATCGGTTTCATCTTTGAATCCCGCCCCAATGTGACCGTTGATGCGGGGGCATTATGCCTTAAAGCAGGCAATGCCGTCATCCTCAAAGGGGGTTCCGAGGCCATCCATTCCAACCTGATCTTAGGAAAACTGATGGCGGAGGCCCTTCATGAAGCAGGCATTCCCGAAAAGGCCGTTCAGGTGGTTCCCAGCACCGAAAGGGCTTCCGTCAATGCGCTGATCAGCCTGGATGATTACCTTGACGTCATCATTCCCAGGGGTGGAGAAGGGTTGATCCGTTTTGTGACGGAACACTCACGGGTTCCGGTGTTGAAACACTACAAGGGCGTTTGCCACGTATACGTGGATCAATCCGCTTCCATAGAAATGGCAAAAGATATCTGCTTTAATTCAAAAGTCCAGCGACCCGGCGTCTGCAATGCCATGGAAACCCTGTTGGTGCATGAGGATGCGGCTGCCGGCTTTCTTCCCGAAATGGCAAAACAATTTCAGAAAGCCGGTGTTGAAATCAGGGGGTGTCCCAGAACCCTGGCGTTGATTCCCACTGCAACGCCCGCGGATGAATCGGATTGGCCCGCGGAATTCCTGGACCTGGTACTGGCGGTTAAAATCGTCGGCAGTATGGATGAGGCCCTGGACCATATCGATGCCTATGGGTCTCAACATACGGAAGCCATTGTCACCAATGATTACGAACGGTCACAGCGCTTCCTGACGCAGGTAGATTCTTCCGTGGTACTGGTGAATGCATCCACGCGGTTTAACGACGGCAACCAGTTGGGTCTTGGGGCGGAGATCGGCATCAACACCTCCAAACTCCATGCTTTCGGCCCCATGGGGCTGGAGGAACTGACCACCACCAAGTTTGTGGTTTACGGGCAGGGACAAATCAGAAACTAGGAGTATTTTTTTGAAACTGGGCATCCTGGGCGGCACTTTTGACCCAATTCATCTGGGGCATCTGCGTTCAGCGGAAGAAATCTGTCAGCATCTGGGGCTTCTAAAGGTCTATTTGATCCCCTCTGCCCTGCCCCCTCATAAAACCGCAACGCCGGTGACGCCCTTTCACCACCGCCTGGCCATGACCCGGTTGGGAACGAATGCTTCAAACCTGCTTGAAACCATGGACCTGGAGGGGAAAAGACCCGGGTTTTCCTATTCCATCGAAACCCTGCTGGAACTCCACAGGATTTTCGGTCCCAGCCCGGATCTTTTTTTTATTCTAGGCATGGACGCTTTCCTGGAAATCAGGACCTGGCGGGATTATAAACGCCTCTTTGACTATGCCCATTTTGTTGTTCTTTCCCGGCCAGGTTTCCGAAACCATGGACTACAGACCATTTTTAAAGACCTGGGCGTCGAAAAGTCGAAAAAAGAAACCACAACTCTTTTTGAGGCCCCGTCCGGCAGGAAGATTATCCTTATGACGGCGACCCGAATGGAAATATCCTCGACAAATATTCGCAACATGGTAAAAGAGGATAAATCCATCCATTTCCTTGTCCCTGAAACCGTCAGGGACTATATTATTGAAAGAGGATTGTATCGAAGTGATGACTTCCATCGAAAAAGCGAAATTATGCCTTGCGACCATTCTGGAAAGAAAAGCTGTTGATCCCGTTCTCCTGCACGTAGAAAATTTGACATCCGTTGCGGACTATTTTTTGATAGCAGGCGGAACTTCCACAAGGCAGGTACAGGCCATTGCCCGGCGTCTGAGAAGAACATTAAAGGAAAAAGATGCACCGCTCTACGGCATTGAAGGCGAACAGGACGGGCAGTGGGTTCTTTTGGATTATGGAGAAGTGGTCGTCCATATTTTCTATCAACCTATCAGGGAGTTCTACGACCTGGAAGGGCTCTGGGTCGAGGCCCCGGAGGTAACCTTCGAAACATAAAACCAGGGGGGAGGTTAAAAATGAAAGCCCATTTACGTTTAAGGCGAACCATTTCGGTCTTGATCGCTGTTTTACTGTGCAGTACTCCCCTTCCCTTCAAGTCGAAAGCCCATGCCCTCTCAATAGAGGACGAATGGAACATGGGCCAGGCCTTTTTTCTTCAGATCAGCGGCCAGTATGAACTGGTCTCGGATCCGTTCGCCTCAAAATACATCAATGATCTGGGACACTATCTGCTCGTACCCCTTGAAACGAAGCCATTCCCTTTTCAGTTCTACATCATCAGCGACAACACCCTCAATGCATTTGCCGGTCCCGGCGGGCACATTTTTTTCTATGCGGGTCTCATTGAGGCCATGGACCGGGTCGATGAACTAGCGGCGGTCATGTGCCATGAAATCGGGCATATTGCCGCCAGACACCTGTCAAAACGGATCGATCAAAGCAAAAATATCGGGATCGGCACCATGGCGGGCATCCTGGCGGGCATATTGGTCGGAGGGCCGGCGGCAGCCGCGTTGATCACCGGCGCCATGGCCGCCGGGCTGCAGGCCCAGTATCACTACAGCCGGGAGGATGAACGTCAGGCGGACCAGTTGAGTTATAAATATATCAAACCGTCCACCTTTGATTCAAAAGCAATGATCAGCGCCCTTCAAAAAATCCAGAAGGGCAGCTGGCAGGGGAGTGGAAAAACGCCGGCATATCTGTTGACCCATCCCACGGGCCCCGAGCGAATGAGCAATCTTGAATCGCTGTCCAGCAATGACCAACGGGCGGTTTTAAGCAAAGAGGCTGTTTACCTGACGGCACTTTTTCCTGCATTCCAGACCATTGTCATGGCCATCTGTAAAGATCCCGATGAAGCACAAAAACATTTTCAAAATGTTTTGGAAAAAAATCCCCAGGCATGGTTGCCGCAACTGGGACTGGGGATTGTTTTCATGAGAGAATCAAAATATCCCGAGGCCATCAGCGCCCTCAAAAAGGCCCGCACGGAACAACCCGAATTCCCCCCCATCCTGAGAACCCTGGGGGAAGCCTATTTAATGGACGGGCAAACCAAAAAAGCCATGCAGATTCTGGAAACGGCGCTTGACCTGGATCATGGGGACAAAGCAGCGCTTTTTTTAATGGGCACGCTTTACGAAGAACAAAACAAAATCGAAAAAGCCCTTCGCATATTTGAAAAGCTGTCTTATCTCAAGCCCGTCAAAAATGAGGTTTATTACCATTTGGGCATTTGTTACGGCAGGGAAAACAACCTGCCCCTTGCCCATTACAACTTTGGCATTTTTTTTAAAAATACCGGTAGATTCCAAAAAGCCATGTTCCACTTCGAAAAAGCCAAACGCATGGCTTCCGGAAATAACGCCCTTCAAGAAAAAATCCTTAAAGAAACCCAAAGCCTTGAAAAAATGCAAAATAACACATAATTCGCGAATAAGCCAAATCGATTTTTCGACTTCCGGCAGGTTATTTTGTTGATTTGGTTTTTAAATTGTAGAATATTACTGAATTAACATCTTTTGATGTTTATATGGACGTTAGTGCTTGCCAACTTTTAGGTTTATCTGTCTTTCGGCTGAAAATATAAAGGAGGTTTCCCATGTCTTTCAAAAAAGGAGCTGTATCCGAAGAATTTGAAAACGCACTTAAAATCGGTCGTCCCCCCAACATTGTCCAACTGTTTCCCAATTCCAGGGCATTAATTGTCAGCGGCAAGGTCATTGATCGCGCCTTGATGAAAAAGGGCAAGGCCATGACCATTGCGGCAAACGGGCGAAACCACTTTGTCATTCGCGGCGCATTAAGCGCAGCCCAACGGGCCAATGCCGCCATTATTCTGGAAATCGCCAAATCCGAGGGCGGAGGCAATGCCTACTGTCCCGTCAATTACTGGAACCTCGCCCGGCAGGCGGATGCCGTCATGAACGAACTGAGCATCACCGTTCCCGTCGCCATTCATGCGGATCATTACGGCATCAAAAGCGACAAGGACGTGGCATCAGCCAGAATCGAAATCCCCACAATGTTTGAAGCGGGCATGACCTCCATTGCCATTGATGCGTCCCATATGCCGGATGAGGATAACCTTCTGGCCAATCTCGCCCTGAATTCATATCTGCCCAAATGGGCCGGTTATGAAACGGAAATTGGTGAGATCAAAGGAAAACTGGGCCTCTCAACCCCGGCCGAAGCCCTGTTTCTGATTCAAGGGTTGAATGCACACGATATTTTTCCCGACTGGATCGCCCTCAACAACGGCACCACCCATGGCATCGAACAGAGCGATGAGGGGATACAGGTGCCGTTGACTTTGGAAATCCACCAGGCACTGGCCCGATACAACATATCCGGCGCTCAGCACGGAACTTCCGGCAACAGTTCCGACCGCTTAAGGGATATTGCCCAAAATACCCACACCACCAAAGCCAATGTGGCAACAGCACTGCAGATGATTTCATGGGGCGTGAAGGTCAATGATTTCGGAAATGCCATGCTGGATGAAAATGGCGAATTTATCAAAATGCCGGATGCGGGCATGTCGGATGCCATGTGGCGGGAAATGGTCGGTTATGCCAAGGAACGGGAAATTAAAGGCGGCAACTATAAAAAACTCAATCTGCCCTTTGAAAATAAATTACTGGCGCAACCCATTGAAATACGAAAACGAATGGCCAAAGGGGTGGAGGATTTCGTTTATCATCTGTTAACCCGGGTGTTCAATGCTCAGGATACCGCCCCTCTGGCCCTGGAAGCGATTTTGGCGGCCGGATCTTATGACATGGGACCAAAAGGCGCTCGCATTGAGGACCCAACCCAGTGGACCGAAGACAAAATTCGAAAACGGAGCGCAACACTGGATTCGGATAAGGGCCCCGCAGGAGAATTTGATGACTGAACCATCAGCAAATTTCCGTCCCGATCGGCATCTCTGGGTGGAAAAGATCGAAGCTGAAACAAGGGTTTCCGGCTGCTATCTGGTCAAATCGAAAAGGTTGTCCACCACACGCAACGGAAACCCTTTTTTGAGTCTGACGTTGACGGACAAAACAGGCGAAATGCCGGCAAAAGTCTGGGACGGGGCCGACGCCTTATCGGCGCTTTTTCGTGAAGGGGATGTCGTCGAAATCAATGGACGAGCGGTGACTTATCAGGGTCAAGTTCAGTTGACGGTCTCTGAACTTCACCCTTTGGCTGAAATGCCGGACCCTGACATTTTCGTGGAAACCTCGCCCTTTGACATCCCGGAAATGATGCGATCCCTGAGAATGATTCTAAATCAGGTTGCGGATATTCACCTCAAAGCATTGATTGATCGATTTTGGAAAGACCGAGATTTCATGGATCTTTTTAAAAAAGCGCCTGCGGCCAAAAACTTTCACCATGGTTATATCGGCGGACTACTGGAGCATACGCTGTCAGTGTGCCGGCTGGCATCACAGGTAGCCGACCACTATCCATCCATCAATAAAGATCTCTTAATCACCGCCGCCTTTCTTCACGACGTGGGCAAAACCCGGGAGTTTTCCCAGGGGCTGAAAATTGATTATACGGATGAAGGCAGGCTGATTGGGCATCTTGTTCTGGGCGTGGCAATGCTGGACGAAAAATTAAGGTCTTTAAAAAATTTCCCCAATGATCTGGCCATGCGACTGAGACATTTGATCCTCAGTCACCATGGTCAATACAATTTTGGTTCACCCAAGGAGCCCAAATTCCTGGAAGCCTTTGCACTTCATCTGCTGGATGATCTGGACGCCAAAATCAATGGCCTGGAACGCTTTATGGAGCGGGACCGACAGGAAGGTTCATGGACGGATTTCAACCGAATGTTCAGCAAGTACTTCTTCAAGGACGCCGTACCCGCAACGCAGGAAACCGCCGAAAAAAGGATGCCCGACGACAACCGGCAAGGCGTGCTTTTCTCACCCAATCCATAAATGGCGTCTAAATAAAACACCCGTTTCACATGACGCTAAACCAACCTTTCACGGAAAAATTTCCACGTTATTGGAAAGAGGAAAATACACATGGTCAGGGACTCGGTTGAAAAAATGTTAAGGTTTCGGTGGCTGATATTCTGGGTTCTGGCCCTGGCATATTTTTTTGTCTATTTTCACCGCCTTTCCCTTTCCGTGGTGGCCGACGATATTGTAAAAGATTTCAACATGTCCGCCGGCGCCATGGGTCTTTTGGGGTCTATCTATTTTTACTGCTACGCCGCCATGCAGCTCCCGGCGGGCCTTCTCTCCGACTCCATCGGCCCCCGAAAAACGGTTACCGTTTTCCTTCTGGTGGCTTCCGCGGGAAGCGTGGTTTTTGGCCTGGCGCCGGATATCCACACCGCTTTTGTCGGTCGGATACTGGTGGGATTTGGTGTTTCCATGGTGTTCATCCCCACCATGAAGATCCTGAGTCAGTGGTTTCGCGCGAATGAATTCGCTTCCATGGCCGGCATCCTGAACGCCGTTGGCGGCGTGGGCGCGCTGGCCGCCACATGGCTTCTGGCCTTCATGAGTGCAGGCATGGGATGGCGCAGCTCTTTTGTCATTATCGGCGGCTGCACCCTCTTTCTGGTGTTAATCGTTTGGTTCGTTGTGAGAGATCGTCCCGAGGATCGCGGCTGGCCCTCCATTCTCACCATCGAAAATATGGAAACCCAATCGGATGTAAAACCCGTTGAGATCGGGCTTCTTGAGGGCGCCAAGCGAGTACTTTCCCATAAATATTTCTGGCCGGTGGCCATTTGGTTTTTTTTCGACTGCGGCGTTTTTTTTGGATTTGGCGCTCTCTGGGGCGGCCCCTATCTCATGCATGTTTATGGCATGAGCCAGGCGGAAACGGGCGCCATCTTGAGCATGATCGCCTATGGCATGATTGTCGGGAGTCCCCTTTTGGGTTTTTTGTCGGATAAAGTACTCAAAAGTCGTAAAAAACCATTTATGATCTGCACCACCATCCTTGCAAGCCTGCTTTTATGCCTATATCTGGTCCCTGCAAGCCTTCCCAGACCCGCATTATACGCATTTTTCTTTATATTTGCCATTTGCGCCTCCGCCATCGTGGTGATCGGTTTCACCACCACCAAGGAATTGTTTCCCGTGGAAATCGCCGGCACTTCGGTGGGCATGGTCAACCTGTTCCCATTTCTGGGAGGGGCCGTCTTTATGCCCCTCCTGGGTAAAGTTCTGGATTCATATCCCAAAACGGAAAATGCCGGATACGCCCTTGAGGGCTATTCGGCCCTGCTTCTGATTCTGCTTATCTCATCACTTTTGGCGCTCGTTTGCACCTTTTTCATGAAAGAGACCTGGAAATAAGATAGGCATTGCTAAAGATTACAATTAGTTAAATAAACATTCGCGGGCCGTGAGAACCGGAGTCAACACTTTGGAAGCAAAAAAATTAAAAACCGTTGATGATCTGATGTTGTCGGAAAACGAGCGTGTTGAATTAATTGATGGCGAGATTGTCAAGCGCGCCATGGCACGTTCCGAGCATGCATTGATTCAGTCGAGTTTATCAGATGAGGTTTTAAGCTTCAAACGTAAAAGCGGCTCAGGAGGCTGGTGGATAATGACTGAGATCAGTGTTCGATATAATGAACATCAATGTCCCAGTCATGATTTGGCGGGCTGGCGAAAAGAGCGTGTGCCGAATCGGCCTACAGGCATCATGGAAGTGGCGCCGGACTGGGTCTGCGAAATTATTTCACCAGGACATGAAAGGAAAGATTTGTTTCATCATTTTTTGTTATTGCAGCGACATAAGACGCCGCATTATTGGGTCATTTCCCCAGAAGATAAAACGTTAATTGCTTATAGTCTTTCAAATGATAAGTATCATGTGGCATTTTCCGTTGAATGTAAGGAACCCAATGATTTTAAGCCTGTAAGGATCCCGCCATTCGAAGAAGTTCAAATTGATTTGGGCTATATTTTTGGAATGCCGGAGAATTAACATTTAGCCGGTGAAATAGAATGAAAAGAATTCAAATACAACAAATTCGGTTGGATATGATCGTATGGCAATACTAAGCCTTCAAAACATCAGTGTGGCGTTTGGCGGGCCTTTGGTCCTTGACAACGTCAATCTTCAAATCGAACAGGGTGAGCGCATCTGTCTGGTAGGTCGAAATGGCGCGGGAAAAAGCACGCTGATAAACCTGATCAACAATGAAATCAAGCCTGACGCGGGAGACATATTTCGGAAGCCCGGCCTGCTGATGGGAACCCTTTCCCAGGAAGTGCCGCCGCATACCGAAGGGAAAATTATTGATGTTGTTTCTTCCGGTCTAAAAAACGTTCTCACGGAAGAGTCACAGAGCGTCTGGGAAATTCAAGCCCAGGTCGAAAAAGTCATCACCCAGCTTAACCTCACGCCGGACGCTGAATTCGGCACGCTTTCAGCCGGCATGAAGCGCAGGGTCCTTCTGGCAAAGACCATTGCGGAAGGCCCTGACCTGCTATTGCTGGATGAACCCACCAATCACATGGACATCCCTTCCATTGAATTAATGGAAAATTTTTTGCTTCAGTATCGAAAGGCCCTCCTTTTTGTCAGTCACGACCGCGTATTCCTGGAAAAACTGGCCACCCGGATCATTGAAATTGACCGGGGGCGCCTCACGTCCTGGGCATGTGATTTCAAGACCTATCTTGAGAGAAAAAGAGCCCTTATCGAGTCTGAGGAAGAACACGACCGTCAGTTTGACAAGAAAATTTCCAAAGAGGAGATCTGGATCCGAAAGGGGATTAAGGCTCGCCGAACCCGTGACGAGGGAAGAGTGAATGCGCTGATTAAGATGCGCGAGGAGAAACGGAAACGCCGCGAACAAACCGGACGGGTGCGAATGACGGCACAGGAAGCCGACAGACCCGGAAAACTCGTCCTGGAAGCGAAAAATGTATCCTACCAATATGATGACCACCCCATTCTTAAAGGGTTTTCCACCACCATCCTGCGAGGCGATAAGGTCGGCGTGATGGGGCCAAACGGCTGTGGGAAGACGACCCTCATTCACGTTCTCCTGAAGACGCTGGCGCCCTCTGAAGGCCATATCAGGCTGGGCGCCAGGGTTAACTGCGCCTATTTCGACCAGACAAGAGAACAACTTGATCCGGAAAAATCCGTGATTGAAAACGTCACGGGGGGAGGAGACTTCCTCATCATCGACGGTAAAAGCCGACACGCCGTGGGCTATCTCAAGGAATTTCTGTTCACGCCCGACCAAATGCGAAGTCCGGTTAAAACCCTTTCAGGGGGAGAAAAGAACCGGCTTCTGCTGGCCCGTCTCTTCATGAAACCGTCCAATCTTCTGGTACTGGACGAACCCACCAACGATCTGGACGCCGAGACCCTTGAGTTGCTGGAAGAACTGCTGTTAAATTATCAAGGGAACGTACTGCTGGTCAGTCATGACCGTGCATTCTTGAATAACGTGGTCACGAGCATCCTTGTTTTTGAAGGAAACGGCAGGGTCACGGAATACATCGGCGGATACGACGATTGGCTGAAACAGGGAAAAAAGGATAGTATCCAGACCCCATCCAGATCCAGAAAAAATGGCGAAAAAAAACCCAAACCAAAGTCGGAAACCCCAAAAAAACTCACCTACCGGGAAAACCTGGAGCTTGAAAGCATTCCTTCCCTCATTGAATCCCTGGAACAGGAACATACGGAGATCTTCAAACACCTGTCTGATCCTGCGTTTTACAAAAGAGACAGCGCCGAAATCGCCGGATCAAAGGAGAAACTTGAATCCCTTGAAATTGAGCTTGAAAAAGCCTACAAACGGTGGGAGGTCCTTGAGTCGGTGAAAGAAATCCGAATGCTGCGGTCATAGATCAAGATCATCAAGGGGGCTTACAACACCATGACCTCCCTGCCGAAGGACGTGAGTATAAATCATGGTAGTGGAAACGTCAGAATGACCCAAAAGCGCCTGAATCGTACGGATGTCTGTTCCGCGCTGCAAGAGGTGAGTTGCAAAACTGTGGCGGAATGTGTGTGAGGATACGCGTTTATGAATATCCGCCTTTTTGGCTGCCACCTTTATGGCCTTATTGATGACGGAAGGATCAATATGATGGCGCCTGATCCGACCGCTTCTGGGATCACGCGACAAATTGCCGGACGGAAAAACGTATTGCCATTGCCATTCCCTGGCGGCATTGGGATATTTACGTTCCAGAGCGTAGGGCAAATAAACGGCGCCGTTTCCCTCAGCAAGATCCTTCTCATGAATCGCCTTGACCCTTATAAGATGGCTTTTCAACAGGGGCGCCAGGGAAACGGAAAACGTAGTAATCCGGTCCTTGTTCCCTTTCCCCGAACGCACGGTAATTTCCTTTAAGTCATATTCAATATCTTGAACGCGCAGCCGTATGCCTTCCATCATCCTCAGTCCGCTGCCATAAAGCAGTTTCACAAAGACTTGCGGTGTTCCTTGCATGAGCGCGATCACGGAAACCACCTCATCCTTGGTGAGAACCACGGGAATGTTTTGCTTTCTTTTCGCACGAACGGCATCAATCCTGCCATCAAGAGACTCTTTGAGAACCTTCTTATACAAAAATACAAGGGCGTTCATGGCTTGATTCTGAGTTGAAGGAGAAACATTGCCTTTGACAGCGAGATGGGTCAAAAATTGCTCGATCTTACTTTCGGCGCCCTGAAGATCATTACGAGATTTCATACCATGGAAAAGTATAAAACGCTTAATCCAATCGCAATAGGATCTTTCCGTGTGAATCGAATAATGCCCGAGCCGCATAACCGAATGAACATCATCCATTAGTTTCTGGTTTTTTGTTGACATTGAATTTCATCTCTTTATACTGTAGCGGTTATTGTAAAATAGGGAAGGATTGTAAACCTATGATCCATATGACCCCAATAAGTTTTGCCTTGATAACAGGATTTAACATCAATATCAAGGCAAAATTGCCTGATAATTCAATATCAAAGCGGAAATGCCTTGATAATAAAGGGATTGGCCTATTATCAGGGCAAAATGACCTGATAATCAATGGTTGGACAGACCCGCTGGACAGCGGGGGAACTAACGTCGTAAATTACTAGTAATAAAGGGAAATATCAGTGGAAGCGACGATTCAGAGCATCTTTCTTCTCGGCTATGCCCTCTATGATCAGACACATTGTCTTCCTGAACATATACGTAATGCTGCTCACAGTCTCATGGTTTGTCGCACTTCCGTTCTTGGGGGCCACGTGCAGGCCTGCCCGGACGGCCATTTAAAGAGGCACTGGTACAACTCGTGCAAACATCGCATGTGCCCACTGTGCGCTTTTACCCAGGTTGAACGGTGGCTTGCGAAACAAAAGGCCCGTATTTTAAACACGGAACATTTCCACGTTATTTTCACTATCTCCGATGAATTGCATGACTTATGGCGGTTGAACCGCAAAGTAATGAGCAATCTGCTATTCAAAAGCGCCACAGAAACCCTTTCCGAACTTCTTGGAGACCCAAAGCATTTGGGCGCGAAAGTCGGCATCATCGCCTCATTGCATACCTGGAGCCGAAAACTGGACTTTCACCCGCATCTGCATTGCCTGGTAACGGCCGGTGGGTTGGCCGCCGGTGAGTGGATTACTTCATCAAAAACGTTTCTTTTGCCCTTTGGTATCGTCCGGGCGGTGTTTCGAGGCAAATATCTCCACTATTTGAGGATGGCCCTTTCCCGGGGAGAACTGGTTCTGCCCGAGGGCATGCGGCCCCAACAGGCACGGAACCTGTTCAATAAGCTGGGCCGCCGCAAGAAATGGAACGTTAAACTCAAGGAGACCTATTCATACGGAGAAGGGGTCTTAATTTACCTGGCTCGGTATCTGAGAGGCGGACCGATTTCAAACAAGCGCATCTACCGCGTTGAAAACGGGAACGTGACCTTCAACTACGGTCGTGAGCAGGTAAACCTCATCTCCTTGCCCATTCAGACCTTTATTGGCCGCTACCTGCAACACGTTCCCTTGCCGAATTCCGTAATGGTGCGGTCATACGGGCTCTATCATCATAGCCTGGGAGAAGAACTTGCCCTCTGCCGGGAAATACTGGGTCAACCGCCCCTTGAAAACCAGAAATTCCTGGATTGGCAGACCCTGTGGCAAAAGGGAAGCGACGAGCAGCCGGACCGTTGCCCTGTTTGCGGGAAACGTCTCATCACGCTGGAAATACTTGTACCGGTAAAAAAGTCAAAAATGCTTCCGAGATTCAATAAGGACCCGGGTACGATATATGCTCAGGCAGCATAAATCAAACAAGAGCATATCCTAAAGATGTATGATGGCGAGGTGTTTGGTAAAAAGGTAAATAGCTTGATATTTCAGTATATTTTGAAAGATTATGCAACAAAAAAAAGGAATTTTATCATTCATAACCGGCCATGACGAGTTAAAAAACGTCCTGTGATACCTGCGGAGGCCGCTTAATCTCCATAGCCGAGCGCCTGGTTCCAATAAAATATGTGCTGGTGACCCGCGGCTCTGTCCAACCAGCCGTTCAACAGGCAAACTGGTCATCGGAGTAATTTGAAATTGATTTTTCCTTATCACAGTTCCGGGTGGATTGGTCGTATGTCTTTTCGTACCCGTTCGCCTGTTAACTAAAACGTTGTGGTGGTCCTCGATGACATTAAGGAAGGAGGTGAGGAATAAAAAAAATGCGCCTAGAAGACGAGGGACTAAAGCGTTAGAAATCAGCAGATAAGTGAAAGGTTTAATCAGGAGTATTTTGACAAAATCAAAACAAACTCTAACGGAGGTAAATATTTAGATGAGACAATTGTTTATGATCTGCATTTTTGTTCTCTTATGTACTGCAGCCTGCAATTCAGCCATGAGGAATGGCGCGCAAACACGTGCATTAAAATCCGGAATGCAAAACACTTTGACACTCTCCAATGGAGAAGTTGTTTACGATTTGAATGGAAAATGGGATATCACTACTCAAGTAGGGACGGTGTCTACGCTAAACGGCGTTGTCAATATTAAACAAGAAGGAAACCAATTTGTGGGAAATTTGGAGAGCGGTAATTTCCCGATGACCGAATCCCAAAAAATCAAGGGTCAGTTGAAAGGCAATGACATTAAGGAAATTAAGTTTAATACTATACATGGATGGGTCAATAGCTTAGGTGAAATTGCTAATAGTGGAAAAACGTTAGAGATAATCACAGAATCACCGTCAGAAGGTTTTGATATCTTTAGCACATTGAAAAAGAGATAAACGAATTCAGCTCCGTTATAGGTTCTCATGCGCAATGCATGAGAACTTCTTTAATACAGTGAAGAACGTCGGTACGCGGGCATTTTTTTGTGAGCCAAAAAACTGATATGTTTTGATGAGTTATCAAGTGTCTAAATTCATTTACAAATTAAACACATTAATACTTTCCGGTGATGTGCAAATATCTGAGCACGGCTATGATGAGCTAGCTGATGATGGCATCACCGCAAAAGAGGTTGTCATAGGGGTTCGAAATGCTTTGGTAGTTGAGGAATACCCAAACTATCCAAAGGGACCGTGCGCACTGCTTTTACAGAAGGATTTAAAAGGCCTGCCTATTCATACAGTATGGGGCGTCCCCAAACGTCAAACCAGACCTGCGGTTCTAGTCACTGCATATCGCCCAGATCCCGACCGTTGGGACGCCACATTCACCCGGAGGCGAAAATAATGAAACAGCGGAAGAAATTAAAGTATATCCATGAGGGCAAATACGTAGCCGAGGTTGAAGTTAACTTGCTAGAAGATGAAACAGGCTGGTCGCCCTATATTCACCTTGAAGATGCGTACAGACTGGATGATGCTAGGGATGCGCTTCGCCAGAAGAATCTGGCTCTAGCAGCAAAATACGGGCGAATTTACGAACTCCGTCTTGTAGCACATTCCTGATGACACAACCAAACGCTCCAGCGGACCCCTGAAAATCTGTCGGTTCTGGCGGGGGGCGGTGGAGGGGCCGCTGAGCTTGTCGTTGGACAGACCCGCTGGACAGCGGGGGAACTAACGTCGTAACTCCCAGTAAATAAAGGAGGTTTCAGTGGAAGCGACGATTCAGAGCATCTTTCTTATAGGCTATGCCCTCTATGATCAGACCCATCTTCTTCCGGAACATATTCGTGAAGCGGCACACCGTCTGATGAGTTGCCGCACATCTGCTCTGGGGGGTCACGTGCAGGCGTGCCCGGACGGTCACTTCAAAATGCACTGGTACAACTCGTGTAAACATCGCATGTGCCCCCTCTGCGCTTTTACCCAGGTGGAACGTTGGCTGGCAAAACAAAAGGCTCGCATCTTAAACACCGAACATTTCCATGTTATTTTCACCATCTCCGATGAATTGCACGACTTATGGCGGTTGAACCGCAAGCTTATGGGCAATCTGCTGTTCAAAAGCGCCACTGAAACCCTTTCCGAACTCCTTGGAGATCCGAAGCATTTGGGGGGCAAAGTCGGCATCATCGCCTCACTGCATACCTGGAGCCGAAAACTGGACTTTCATCCGCATCTGCATTGTCTGGTAACGGCCGGTGGGCTGATCGCCGGCGAGTGGATCGCTTCATCAAAAAAATTCCTTTTGCCCTTTGGCATCGTCCGGGCGGTATTTCGAGGCAAGTACCTCTACTATTTGAGAAAAGCCCTGGATCGGAACGAACTGGTTCTGCCCGAGGGTATGGGGCCTCAGCAGGCCCGGAACCTCTTCAATAAACTGGGCCGCCGCAAAAAATGGAACGTCAAGCTCAAAGAGACCTATTCATACGGCGAAGGCGTGTTGATTTACCTGGCGCGTTACTTGAGAGGCGGGCCAATTTCAAACAAACGCATCTACAGCATTGAAAACGGGAACGTGACCTTCAATTACGGTCGTGAGAAGGTGGAACTCATCTCCCTGCCGATTCAAACCTTTATCAGCCGCTATCTGCAACACGTCCCCCTAGCGAATACCGTGATGGTGCGTTCATACGGACTCTATCATCACAGCTCAAAAGAAGAACTGGCACTCTGCCGGGAAATACTGGGTCAACCGCCTCTTGAAAGTCTGGAATTCCTGGATTGGCAGAGTCTCTGGCAACAGCGAAGCGACGAGCGACCGGATTGTTGCCCTGTTTGCGGGAAACGCCTCATAACTCTGGAAATATTGACGCCGGTCAAAAAGTTAAGAGAGCTTCCGAGGTTCAATAAAGTCCAGGACATGATACATGCCCAAGCAGCATAGATTAAGCATGCGCAGTCGAAAGGTCTTTAGTCGAGTGAAAGGTTTTTGATGTCGAGGTGTTTGGTAAACTGCCTAATAACACGATATTTTGGCATTTTTAGCGGGACCATGCGATCAAAAAAAGAAATTTTATCATTTTTAACTGGCTTAGACCGGAATGATGGGTCAAAAAGAAGTCATGCGGTAGCTGCAAAGATCGTTTAATCTCCATAGCGGCGATTCTGCTCCCATTAACCTATGTGCGTGTGACCCGCGGGTCTGTCCAACCAGCCGTTGAACAGGCAAACTGGTCATTGGAGCAAATTGAAATTGATTTTTCCGTATCACGCTTCCGGGTGGATTGGTCGCATATTTCTTTCTTGCCCGTTCGCCTGTTAACTAAAACGTTCTCGCGCCGAGGAAAGCTCGGCGTATCTTGCAGGGTGAAAGTCCCTGTCGGGAGGAAAATCAGTAATGGCTTTCTGTAAGGGTTAGCCACCCACCCGTATCGAGCCTTGGACCCATGGCGGAGTTGTTCAGTCTGTCAGGTGTAGGACATCGGCATTCATATGCTGGTTGGAAACGAGCCGCGCTCAGGGATGAGCAAATAGGCGGATGGACTCACCCCACCTAACGGTGGAAGCAGCGAACAAGATGGGTTAAGCGTAGGCAGAGTATCCTGTAGGCCGCAGGGGTGATCGCGCACCCTGAAGTGCTGGTACAGCTTCGAAATAGCAATTGCGGACGCCGAGGGTTTGAACGTTCACCGAAGGCAACACGGAAGCATCCGTTTATGGCGAGGATGTGGAGGTCCGCCGGAGTCCTCAGGCCGTGGCATGCAGGAAGAGATGCGCCGTAGAACTCGGGAAGCCCCAAAGGCTCCAGGGAGTTTATTTCACACTGACGGTGAGGTAAAGTAACAGTGGTTCACTACACAGCCGAAATGCTGAAAGGAACAACCGGGTGGGAGGAAAATCGGACCTCCGATGGCCCTCTATACGCCAATGGGGTGTCTTATCAGGCATACTACTCAGCGGTGGGGAAAGCCCACCACATGGGGAAGGACCTGACGGAAGTACGCAGTCTGCAAAGGAAACTCGCACCGGACAATGTAGGGCTGGAACAATACGAGCCAACCTCACTGCAGGGAATAGCCATTAAGGCAAAAGTTGATGGAAAACACCGCTTTCAAGACCTTTACCGGTGTCTGAACGCGCCGTTTCTCCGTGCCTGCTGGAAAGACCTGAATAAGGATGCAGCCAGTGGTGTGGACAAAGTGACGGCCGAGGCCTACGAAGGAAATCTTGAGGCCAATATCGCGTCATTGGCGGAGCGATTGAAAACCAGACGTTACCGTGCCAAACTGGTACGCAGAAGTTACATCCCCAAAGAAAACGGCAAACAACGCCCCTTGGGCATTCCGGCCCTTGAAGACCGGTTGGTGCAATTGGCATGTGCCAAACTCCTGACAGCCATATTCGAAGCTGACTTTCTGAATGTCAGCTATGGTTACAGGCCCAACCGAAGCGCAAAAGACGCTGTCAATGATTTGCGTTTTGAACTTCAGTTTGGATCATATGGATATGTCGTCGAGGCCGATATCAAAGGCTTTTTCGACCATATGGACCATGATTGGCTGATGCGAATGCTCATGGAAAGAGTTGATGATGCGCCGTTTTTAAATCTGATCCAAAAATGGCTTAAAGCCGGCATTCTGGATACGGATGGCAAAATTATCCATCCGGACAGCGGTACTCCCCAAGGGGGGATTGTATCGCCGGTTTTGGCCAATGTCTACCTGCATTTTGCCCTTGACTTATGGTTTGAAAAGGTGGTGAAGCCCCACTGTAAAGGGGCCGCCATGATCATTCGGTACGCAGATGATTTTGTCTGTGCTTTTCAGTACAAAAAAGAGGCAAAAGGGTTTTTCCACGTGCTGCCCGAAAGGCTTTTGAAGTTTGGCCTCAGTGTAGCGCCTGATAAAACCGCCATGATGCGATTCAGTCGTTTTGATCCGAGCATGCGCAGGCGGATTGTCTTTTTGGGTTTTGAGACCTACTGGACCTATGACAAACAGGGAAAGGTGAGAGTCATGCAGCGCACCGGCCGTAAAAAGCTGCAGGGTGCCTGCAGGCGCATCAAGGAATGGGTGAAGGAAAACCGACATTTGAAGGGGATTGCGTTCATAAAGACGCTCAACCGCAAACTGCGCGGACATTACAACTATTACAGCGTGGTGGGGAACGCCAATTCGTTATGGCGTTTTTACCGATGGGCGAGTGATTGTGCGTTTAAGTGGCTGAACCGAAGAGGGGGTAAGCGGAGAAGTTTCACCTGGAAGGCTTTCAACCGGGCCATAAATCGCCTGGGGATCGCCAAACCGAAGCTACCGACGGCACCCCGGCCACGAAAGGTGTTTTGCTAATGCTGATGCTTTGCGCGAAAGCGAGTACAACCGAGGAACCGGATGCGGGAAAACCGCACGTCCGGGACTGTGCGGGGGGCGCTGGGTGACCGGCGTTCCTACCGTGAGAGCCTTCAAAGACGTAGAACCCCCAAATTTGGTATTTGGCATTTATAGATTCGTTTCGTATTATAGATACAATCCATATGTACAGCCCTGCTCATAGTCTTTTTTTCAGTCTCAATTATCTTGGAGGCCGGTGATGGAACCAAATAGAGTTGTAAGAAAACTCAGAGCCATACTTAGCGCAGATGTTCAAGGCTATAGTCGCCTCATGGGCGACGATGAGATTGCCACGGTCAAAACCATTACTGAATACCGCGAAATTTTCTCTGCAATCGTCCAAAGGCACAGCGGGCGTGTGGTGGATTCTCCCGGTGACAATATTCTTTCTGAATTCGCCAGTGTAGTGGATGCTGTCCAGTGTGCGGTTGAAATCCAGAAAGCTCTGAAGGACAAGAATGAGGAACTGCCTGAAAATCGCAGGATGATTTTCAGAATGGGCATAAACCTTGGCGATGTTATTCAAGATGCTGATCGCATTTACGGTGACGGAGTAAACATTGCTGCTAGGATCGAATCATTGGCTGATGGTGGTGGAATCTGTATTTCTGGAAGCGGTTATGAGCAAATCGAAAACAAGTTGGAATTAGGATTTCATTTTATTGGTAAGCACACAGTAAAGAATATCGCTAAACCGATAAAGGTTTACAAGATATCCTTAGATCACGAGGATGCTGCAGAACCGGAAAGAAAATTGAAATTGGGGAGAAAAAAAGTCGTGGTGATGGTTGTTCTTGTAATCCTCGGAGCTGCTCTTGCATTTTGGCGTCTTTATCCAAACCAAAACTCACTTCCAACAGACGCTAAATCACCCCTCAAAAGCATTTCGTCTGATTCGGCGAAAAAACCGCTGAACCCAATGTCTGAGAAGAATTCTATCGCTGTTCTGCCTTTCACCAATATGGTTGGCGATCCAAAACAACAATATCTTTGCGATGGTTTCACAGAGCATATCATTACTGTACTTGCCAAAATTCCAGACCTTTCCGTTACCGCCCGTAACACGACCTTTACCTTTAAGGGCAAGCCCGTAAATATTAAAGAATTGGGACAGCAACTAAATGTTCATTATGTACTTGAAGGAAGCATTCAGAAATCTGGGGATCGGATACGTGTGACGGCCCAGTTCATTGATACTAAGAATGGCAATCATCTTTGGGCGGAGACTTATGACCGCAATATTAACGATATATTCGACCTACAAGATGAAATTGCATTAAAAATATCGCAATCTCTTCATATCAAGATAATTGGTGGCATCGGTGTAGGTCCTTGCGCGAGAGGAACAAATAATGTTGGTGCTTATTTAAAGTTCATTGAGGCTATGTATTACGGTTGGCAGGGGGATGTGGAGGGAAACAAATTATCCATGCAAAAATGCCAGGAAGCCATCGAACTAGATCCAAACTATGGGGCAGCATATGCCTATCTCGCTTGGGGCTATTTGGCCGAAGTGGGAATGTGCGTGAGTAAAACTCCGAAGGAATCAATCGGAAAAGCATTTGAACTCGCCCAAAAAGCTCTAACCGTAAATAACTCCTGTCCTTTTGCTCACGAAACAATGGGCGCTGTTTATACTTTTGTGGGAAAGGATGAGAAAGCTTTAGAACAGTTCGATAAGGCCATCAAAATGGATCCCAATTGGCCGGACATTTACGTAATTCGGTGCTATTATCTATTCAAAATTGGCCAATTTAATGAAGCACTAACATCACTGAAAAAAGCACTTCGATTAAATCCTTTACCTCCTCCCTGGTATTTTACCGTTCTTGGAAGGGCTTATACGAGACTCGGCAGGTATGATGAAGCGATTTCTGCGTTTGAAAGTGCAATTCAAATTGCACCAAAATTTTTATATGGTCACATATTTCTTGCTTTTGTTTATGCGATTTTGGGAGACGAAGACGGCACTCGTTTTGAAGTGTCGAAAGTGATAGAAATAAATCCAGATTTTTCTTTCGCGTGTATCAGCCATCTTGTTGCATCTTATAAAGATGAGGCTATCCGGAAACAGTTAACAGTGGGTCTTCACAAAGCAGGATTGAAATGAGAAGCATGGTGCGTGCTGACATTATTGCATCCTTTCATCCTTCATTATCGCCCAATGGCATACGTTTAAGTCTATACTCAGAAGGATTGGGATGCCCAATTTAATATCAAAATTGGAAAACTGGATCCAGATTTTATCTCGCGCCACTAATTTCTTGAGAGTCTGTTATGAATGAAGTTTCTGATACCATAAAGTCAGCCCGAGAGAGTGCGGGGAAGAGGATCATTTACCTCCCGCATGCTGTGCGGCAGATGTCCAGACCGGACAGAATGATAAGTCCCCTTGATGTTAGAAAGGCAGTGGAGCAAGGTGAATTGGTTGAGGATTATCCGGGGGATTCGCGAGGGCATAGCTGCCTGATTTTGGGGCAGGGTGTAGACGGTCGCTCAATACACATCGTTTGCTCGCCTAAAACTGATTACCTGGCCATCATTACAGCGTATATTCCCAATCCCCGCGAATGGGAATCAGATTTCAAAAAGAGGAAACGATCATGAACTGCATTTACTGTCAAGGAAAGATGGAAAAAGGCATTGCTCCTTTTCATGTTGATCGGAAGGGATACCATCTCACTATGGATAGAATTCCTGCTTGGGTATGCAGCCAATGCGGTGAGACCTATTTTGATGAGACGGAAGTAATAGCTATCCAAGAAACGCTCAGAGCTTTAGATGAACAGTCTGAAAAAATTGCTGCAACTGGCTGAACTTTTAAGAAAACCGGGGTTGGCGAACCAGGCGCTTCAGCGGACCCCTGGAAGTCTGGCGGTTCCGGCGGGGGCCGGTGGAGGGGCCGCTGAGCTTGTCGTTCGCGTGCGACGTGATGTCGCGTAAGTAGCTGTTTTGTATATTGATATAAACCATATAACAAAACCCTGTTTTCTGCAACAGGTATTCTACCGGGACATGCGTCCGGAGTAATCCGGGGGTGTGAAGCTCTCGGGACAATGAAGCCCGCGGAATCTTCCGGGAGAGGGAACCGTGAGGAGACCTCAACTCTGCAAGCATCATGCGGTAAGGGAGCTAGAATTGAGCAGTATGGTTAACACATGTGAATCGCTGCAGCGTCGTCACGAGAACAAGCCTAAGATGCTGAAAGGCTTGGACCAAACGGTATGTGGCCAGGTATGGGGGCTGCGAACTCCTCCATCGCGGATGTCGTGCCACCGGCGTACGGGCGGAACCTAACCTGCTCGGGTACTTACGCGGAACATGGTAAGCCCGTAATCCTCCCCACGGGGAAAGCGAACCGCAAGGTGAGCCCATGGGGTTGCGGGTAAAGGATGTCAGAAAAAAGCAAATGCCCCGTTGTAATGATGGGGATACGGATTGACGGTGTAATCACCTACATGATCCGGCTCGAAAGAGAGCAGACTTCTGACCGGTGTTCCATTGCGAGATAATTTGTAGAATCTTCAAACAGGGGAAAGCAAATGACGGTGGCCATTTTGGCGACTGGTGCACCTTTGGACGGAACAAACTGGTGGAAATCCATAAACTGGAGAACCGCCGGCGAGCACGTTAGAAGACTGCAGGTGCGTATCGCAAAGGCTGTGAAGGAAAAGCGATGGGGAAAGGTTAAGGCAATACAATGGCTTTTGACCCATTCGTTTTATGCCAAGTTGTTGGCCATCAAGCGCGTTACTTCCAACCGAGGTAAACGCACGCCGGGAGTGGATAAAGTTATATGGTCCACCCACATTGACAAAATGCAGGCGGCAAAAGACCTGCACCGAAGAACTTACCGACCCAAACCGCTGCGCCGAATTTACATACCCAAGAAAAACGGCAAGAAACGCCCATTGGGCATTCCCACCATGAAAGACAGAGCCATGCAGGCGTTGCACAAACTGGCCCTTGATCCGGTGGCGGAAACCACCGCCGATCCGAACTCTTATGGGTTCAGAGCCTATCGAGGATGTGCGGATGCCATCGGTCATTGTTTTATTTCTCTGGCCAAGAGCTACTCACCCGCATGGATTTTGGAGGGAGACATAAAGGCCTGTTTTGACGAAATCAGCCATCAATGGATGCTCGAAAATATCCCCATGGATAAACGGACGCTTCAGAAATGGCTGAAATCCGGTTATGTGGAAGGAGGCAAGCTCTATCCGACTTACAGAGGAACCCCGCAAGGCGGGATTATCTCTCCAACATTGGCTAATATGGTCCTGGATGGTCTGGAAGCGGCAGCCAAAAGTACCGCCCCGATAAGAATCCAGGGCAATATACGGTCCAAGATAAACGTAATCCGTTACGCTGATGATTTCATCATCACCGGGAATTCCAGAGAGATGCTAAATGAGATCAAGCTGGAAATTGAAGCATTTATGGAGCGAAGAGGACTTTCGCTTTCAGCGGAAAAGACGTTGATCACAAGGATAGAAGAAGGATTTGATTTTCTCGGACAGAATCCACGCAAATACCAGGGGAAGCTCTTGATAAAGCCCTCTCGTAAAAACGTGAAAGCCTTCTTAGGCAATATCCGGCAAACGATCCGAAAGCATGCGGCATCAAGAGCCGACACCCTGATTAAAGTGCTCAATCCCAAAATCAGGGGATGGGCCAATTACCACAGGCATGTGGTTTCCGGTAGAACTTTCGGGCTTGTAGATCACCGTATCTACAGCTATATTTGGCAATGGATGAGGAGGAAACATTCGGGCAAGAGTAAGAGTTGGCTGGTGGATAAATACTGGTCAAAAGGATCTCGTCCGTGGTCCTTTTCAGCGGTGATCAAGGACGGCTATGCGAAATCCGCTAGAATTGAACTTGAGAAAGCTTACGACGTCAAGATAAAACGCCATGTCAAAATTCGAGGGGATGCGAACCCCTTCGATCCGAAATATGAACACTATTTCAGGAAACGATATGCCCAACGCAGTCAGCAGAAGGCAGACAGGCGTAAAGAGCATAAAACGTCACAACCGGGTAGCCCCGAAAGGGCTTGCCTTTGGAATGCTTGAGCCGTGTGCGTTTAACGGCGCACGCACGGTTCTTAGAGGGCTGGGGGATGGCAACATCCCCTGGCTACTCGACGTGCGATACATGACGGTGCTCGGTTTGGCCCGTTGCCTTCATGTGCTCAAGCGTATTCGGGAAATAGCAGCCGTTAAGGAAGGAGAACCTCACATGATGAGAAATGAAATCTTGATTTCCATGATAGTATTCTTAATTGGTATGGTATTATCGACTTCAATATATTCAGAGCTGTCATATGCAAATACGGTTGATCTTCCTGAAACTGGTCAGAAAATTTGCTATGATTCTACTGGGAACGTAATTTCTTGCGTGGGGACCGGACAGGATGGAGACATCCGGGCAGGAGTTGTGTGGCCAGACCCAAGATTCTCGGATAACGGTGATGGAACGGTGGTGGACCACTTGACAGGCCTTATGTGGCTCAAAAGCGGCAATTGCTTCCAAACCAAAAATTGGGTGGAGGCGTTGGGTTCAGTGGCCGACCTTAACGCAAATCCCGGAAAGTATTCTTGCGGTGGATATACAGCGACATATGGCGATTGGGTCCTCCCCAATATCCATGAGCTGGAAAGTTTGGCCAATCCGGGAGAAACGGATTCAGCCGTATGGCTTAATAGTCAAGGATTTAAGGATGTAAAATCGTCCAATTATTGGTCTTCAACCAACGGTGAAGATGTAGCTTGGGGGATGGAAATGCCTAATGGCCACACTCATTATCAAAAGAAGTCTATTACTTACTATCCTTGGCCAGTTCGAAGATTAAGTACGCCTCCTGCCCAGGTGTGGCAAACTGGTCAAAAAGTAAGCTATGCAGCTGGTGACGATGGTGACTTAGAGCGGGGAGCACATTGGCCTGAGCCGAGGTTTTCAAACAACGGAGATGGTACGGTTAAAGATAATCTGACTGGACTTATTTGGCTCCTAGACGCCAACTGTTTTGGAACCAAAACTTGGCAAGAAGCATTGGATGCGGTAAGTGGTCTAAATTCAAACCCTTCAAACTACACCTGTAGTGGCTATACCGGAACTTATGGTGATTGGCGGCTACCAAATAGAAAAGAACTTCAAACCCTAGCGGATTTTTCCCAAGACCATCCCTCGTTACCCCTTGAACATCCTTTTGTAAATCTTGGGTCAGACCCATATTATTGGTCGTCGAGTACACACCCCACAGACCACAATTGGGCAACGATTCTCTACGTTCGCACTGGAAAACTTGATGATAATATCAAATCAACCCATTACTATGTTTGGCCTGTCCGGGACGGATCTGTTGAACCTCCACAAGTAAGTAAAGATATCATAATTAATATCAAAGGTGAAAATGATGAAAAGCTGAATGGGAAACTTTATGTGAAACTCCCACCTCCTAGTTTATCAAGCGTTCTTGACCCAAAAACTTATTTTTACCCTTATTTCAGCGACCTATCTTATGCTTTTATTTTTGAACCAGCCACATTGATAGGCTATGTTTTGAAATCTTTCAATGTTTCCAATGGCAGGCTTACGCTGGATATCACCGATTTGGAAGACTTTAAGCGAAACGATTCATTTTTTTGGGAAAAAACCGAACACCTTAATCTCGATGAAACAAGATATCTTTTTTTCTACCCTACCGATCCAGGCTATGAAAATTCGGTTACCTGGTGGACTTTGCATTACAGAGCAATCGATTACAATTCCAAAATAAAAATACCAATTATTCAAAATGTTAGGGTTTTGAAAGATAGTGACTGGTCCGAAAATCTATCCCTTGATGGGCAGAAATGTTATAGCCCCAACCATAGAGATCTCCGAAATTACGTCTTAGAGGCCCCTTACAACGCTAATTCAGGAAATCAGGACAAGATATATGATGGCATTAAAGAGCCTACCTTAATCGTGCATGGTATTAATGGTCAGTCTGGGTATTGGGAAGACAACGTGTCCAATCTGAGGAAGAAAGAGTCTACTGAGAACACCTGGGTATTCAATTACCGAGGGACAGAAACCATAGTAGCCTGTTCTGAACTTTTCAGGTCTGCTATAAAGGACGTAGGGAGATTCTATCCCGGCAGGAAATTTAACGTTGCAACTCACAGCTATGGAGGTGTTATTGTTAGAAAGTATTGCATAGACCATGCGGATGAGGCAAGCATTAATATTGGAAAGATAATCATGTTTGGTCCCCCGCACCATGGGTCATACAGTGCACAAAGGATTTATGAGGATGATACGTTTGCTGTGGCGCAGAGACTCTGGACCCACTTGGATCCCCATGCACCAATTTACGAAGAACTCACCCCAGGCAGCCCAAATTTACTAGAGATGGTTGGCAAAGAATTTCCAAGCGAAATTGCCGCTCGTGTTGTTGCCGGCACGAAAACATATATCTGGGCGGGAGTAGCGCATAACGAAGCTCCTAATCATGACGATGGGGTGGTATCCATAAGTAGCGCAAGCCTGCTACCATTAAACACGGAAGGACTTCGTGTTCCCCTGTGGCTGATGTATATAGACCATGATGAAATGCGATATGACTCTAGGGTTGCGGAGCTTATATCGAAATTTGTTGGCAATGAGCCTACTCCTGTTGGGAAAGACGCACTTATTTCAATGGAAATTGAAGATGAATTTCCCAGGGAGACCGGGTACACGTACCACGATACTTACCATGTTGTATATTCGGAATCCGGTGTTGATCTAAGTCGTGGTGGTTTGATTGTTGACTGTCGGGATTCTGGCTATGGTAATATTACAAGAATTGAAACAAGTTTGGAGTACTGCGGAAATTTCGGTATTAATCCTGAATCGTTATTTTGGTACGATCTTTTTAAGCATCCAGATTATGCTGTGTTTACTTTTCGTGATAGGGATTTTAGCTATTCTTCTCCAAACTGTAATTGGGGGATTGCTTACAGATTGAACGGATTAAATGAGAAAGCTTTTTTGGAAGATGTAACACTCAAGTTTTTTTCAGGTGAAACCCTTGTTGCAGAAAGAGTCGTTCAGATTTATCCATGCGCGACAACTGTGTTTCGATTATCAAAAGGCCAATCTCCTTACTATTCTCTCTCTGATAATCCAGTCTACAAGAACATTAGATTTAATTCAGAAACGAATTGTGAAGTCACCGCCGAAAAATCCATCACCATCGACTCTGGAACAAGAATCCAAAACGGGGCCAAAGTTATCTTGAAAGCACCAAAAGTTAATGTAAAAAGTGGTGCAATTATTGAAAATGGCTGTTTTCTAAAAATAAAACAATAACGCTAAATGGTTACCGTTTTTCCGTCATATAGGACATGGAACTTCTACCTGTTTACAATCCTATAATGTCATTTTGCTACCAAAATCGGCATTATTCAAATTAAGCTGTGAAGTCGCGAACCAAACACTTCACCAGACGCCGTATGCCATGCGGATTTCCAAGGGTAGTCCGTGCACGGCGCTGGTGAGCTTGTCGTTAGGGGTCATAAATAATCATGAAATGCGAAGTTTGTGGAAATATTCTTAAGTCTAACAGGGATTTGTTAGAGCACTTAAAAACCGCCCATTCTACAGATCCTATTTCCTATTTTGCTAACCACCCTACTGCTGAAAAGTTCTGCAGCAAATGCAAACTTTCATTACCGATAACGAACTTTTTGTCTGATAAAAGCAATAATTACGGTTACAGAACTCAGTGCATTGAGTGCATGAAACCTGGGGGAGCTAATAGGAAGTGCCCAATATGCAATAGGGTGTTTAAGTGGTCTGCTGTTATAAACCACATGAAACTTGAGCACGGCATTCCCCCAATAGATGGATTCAATTTACAGCTTAAAGAAAAATATTGCCCCAACTGTAAGAAAGTAAAAGACTTAAATTGCTTTGCAAAGTTACAAGATCCAGAAAAGGTGTATTTTTCATGGTGCAATGACTGCAACTTGGATCGTAATATTAAGAGAAATGTGGCAGATAATGAATTTGATCTTTTTCAATATCTTGTAACACGATTAGCATTTTCTGATAAATGCTTTATTTGCAATATTTCACATGATGAGAGTATGGAGAAATACGCTGAACCTCTTCATATCGATCATATGAAGTCGTTTGCCAAAGGAGGTGCTTTGAGTTTGGATAACACGATCCTTCTTTGTAGAACTTGTAACCTTATGAAGGGTACCAAAGGTTTAGGAGAGTTTCTTAGTGAGTCAGGTTCAACAGCTTTGATTATTGAATCTAAATTGAATAAGCTTGCTGATATACAAAGATGGGCAGAAGTCGAATTAAAACGTGTGTTAAAAAGAAATATGTATAAAAAATTCCCTAACAATCCCATCAACTCGGACAGCTAAAAGCATCGCTCCTATTGTCGCTATGCTTTTAGCTGCCGGTTATGGCAAGCGTTGGCTTGTCTGTTTTTTTGCCAAGCTTGTCAATTCCTTTTTCTTGAAAATCTCTCTCGGTTTTACTAGGTAGGATGCTGGGAACCAGATATTTGATCACAAGGTAATGGGAACGTCAATGAGAGTGCTAGTACTCCGTCCCAAAAGTTCTGACCTGTTTTCCGGCAATTCAAGTTTTCAATCTGTATTTCAAAATATTTGGCAACTTTAGTATCCAACAAGAGGTTAATTTTTACTATACATATTCTTTTGCTGATGATATCAGGGTATGAAAGTAAACAAGTTGTTTCTATTTTTGTGTTGTTTGAAGTCTTCACAAACTCCTTGGGCATGTCATTGCTTTGAACCCATTTTGTGAAACAAAAAATTTATAACCATTTAAAATATTAAAATTTTTCCTGCTGAATGCCATTGAATATGGGTTTAAAGTTGAGGCATCTTATTGGAAGATGCATTGCCAAATATGTGGTCAAAACTTTTGGGACGGGATACTAGTGGGCTTGGCGTTGAAAGGACTAAATATGTTTGATTCTCTACAGTTAAAAGATTTTTGCGAAAACTTTTATGGATATGGCGACATCTCGGCATCCAGATGGTTCATCAGTATGGAAGAGGGAGGCGGTGATACAAAAAACGAGATTGCCAAACGTGTGTCTACTTGGCTTAGTCGTGGCCGACAGGAACTTGAGGATGCACAGGAGTATTGCCGTGAAATCGGACTCGGCCACTGGTTCGATTCCCATCCAAAGATTCAGAAAACATGGGCTGCCTCAATAAGAATTCTTCTAGCCATTAAAGATCGACCAATAGATACGGAGTCTGTTCGCGAGTTTCAGCGCACCAGACTCGGTCGCCTAGACTGTGGTCATCGCCTAACACCACTTTTTCCGTTGCCTTCAAAATCAGTCGACCAATGGAACTATGGTAAATGGACAGACAGTCCAGATTTCAAATCCCGAAAGAAATATCAAAGTAAATTCGAGACAGTACGAACGTCACGGATTTCAGCAGCCATTGCATCGCACAAACCAGCGAGTATTGTCTTCTACGGAACATCTTATTCACACTACTGGAAAAGTATTTCAAAAGCTGTTTTTAAATCAGATCCCGGCGGATACAACATTGCACAAACCGGCGAAACGAGCTACATCATCTGTAAACATCCCGCAGTACAAGGAATTTCGAATGAATATTTTAAATCCATCGGCCACCGACTCGCATCCGCCCAGTCATAAAAGTGTGGGAGTTACATCTGCGCAATTTACACTTCCGCTTTTAAAATATTCGGCCTTGATCATCGTTTCGGCCACCGCTTATTCCCAACTGGCCTCTCCTCTTAAATAAGGGGGACAAGTCGTATGAATAATCAAGATGTTATCTCCACACAGGCTTTGGCGCAGAAGGCTGTGGGAAGGAAAAAATTGATTAATGGCCGAAACGATGATCAAGGCCAAATATTCATTCGAAAGTACTGTGACCATTGATTTAACAACTTTCTCATTTTTTCAATTTAGGAAGACAACATGAAGACTTGCCCAAATTGTGGTTTTGAGAGTGATAAACAAAATACAGAATGTCCCAAATGCGGAATTATATTCAAAAAATGGGAAGAATTCCATTCAAAAAAAACAAAGAAAGATGGCGAAGAGAGATTTAAAAAGAATAAGACTGAAAAGGAGATAAAAAAAGCGAATAATAAACCCAAAAAATCTGCCTTTACACATCAAATAGCCAAAAGAGGTAGGAAAGATAGAAATCAAGAATTTGAAACCGATGACATTCACAAATCTAAAACTTTGTTTTTGCATAGATTTTTATCGATGCGTTTTTTTATAATTTTTGGTGGGATTTTTTTTCTAGTTGTAGCTATTTTTATTTATTATCAATATTTGAGAGTGGATAAAAAAAAATTTCAGGAATCATATAAGATTTTAAAAACCATTCAGAGTGAAACAAGCCTCGGAATTAATTATGGACGATTTGAACAACTTATTAAAAATCTGAAAACCGAAATTTTGATTTTAAAAGATATGAAGCTTACAAATAATGAACGCGAAATATTAAGCGATTATATTGATGTATTTAATACTTATCGTTCGCGTTTTAAATTTGCACTTCGATTAATTTCGAAATCTGGTAGAGGGTACCTCTCTTGGCAGGGGGAAAAGTTATTTCCGGAAAGCCTACCAGGAGTCTTTTTGAGCAACATGCATCCATGGGTTAGTAAAGCCTGAAAAACAACACACGTCGAATATTGGAACAACACAATAGGGCAGAAAATGGAATGGATCGTGCGTAAAACACCATCGTTCCATATCTCCAACAATCATATAAATTGTCGTAAAATCTGTATTTCAATTGTGACAACCTGTAAGGACTATGACGATAATATTTTACTATTGCATAACTTCTAAATTATCGTATATAGAAGTGCTAAGTCCAAAGTGTTTTAGAATTTCACGTTGCAATTGAGAAAGTGGGGTTAGATGTCTTATCACACTATCTCCTGTTTCAATTATCGTTAATGTAATTTTGCTGAAAGCATTTAATAGCTTCTCACACATTGGATTGTTCGTAGCTTTCTTGGGATTTCCCAGGTGCAATCCAACAAGCTTTTCGTCGCTTCTTGCTAATGAGCGGCGAACAACAAATTCAACCAGAGTAATTACCCTGACTCCTATCATCAGAAGATGCGTTATTCCTTTAACTTGATCTTCCCTTTTTACGTAAAATGGAGCGATGTTTAGCCTACTTTTCAGTCGGTTAAATATTCGTTCAACCCGGTATTGTTTTCGATAAGACCTAACTACATCAATAAAATCAAGTCGCTCCTTTGATACATCTGTAACATAGGCCTTCCACCCATACTTCTTCTTCTCCGCATCTATTGCTTCCTTAATCCGTGTCACTTTTGTTATTTGATAACGTATTCTTTCTTCAACCTTTTTCTCTCTTTTGACACTCCCTCTACCTTTACCAATATATTTCGTTTTACTTTCTACTTCCCGCACATATTCATATTTAAGGAAATCTTTCACCCTATGTTTTTTCAAAATCGATTTTGCTGATTCTATTAATTTTTCTCTTTCTTTGATCTGCCTTTTCCCCGGGCCTCTTGGTGGTGTCAGAGCATATAATTTTTCCTCGGCGCTTTTAAGCCGTCGTTCCAATCCCAGTTCTTTTTGCTTTTCATACGCTGGTGATTTTACAATCAATACGCGTTCCTTCCATTTCAGCACTTTTCCATTTATTTCACCAGATTGGTTACGCTCTATCTCATACCCTTTTGCTTTCAGTTCCTCTTGACCTTTATCGTCTTGGACGATGTACTTTATCAACTCGTTCTTTTTGTCTTTCAAATTTCCTTCATCTATCCATTTCTCCATATATTCTGGGGTTTTCCCAGTATTAGGCAATGGACATAAGTAATGTCCTTCCGCTTTTTCCTTAATGTGTAAACGATTTTCAAGAGAACTCAGTTTGCAATCGCCCACATAAAGGACACCTTGTTTCTGGAGCATAGAGTGAATGCGACTTATGATAGGTGCATACAATTTGTCATCGGCCATTTGCCCTGGAACAACATCCGTGGCTAACGGCATCCCAAGAGGATCCAGCGAACCCGTCATGATTTTTATTTGCGGTCTATTGGGGTCGTCTTTACTAACACCAAATTGGAATATCCCACCTTCAACTGTTTTGTGGTAGCCGGATACAGTCGTAGCATCAACCCTGACAGTTTCTTCCGGCAACTCATATGCTTCAATCGTATTGCCACTTATTCTCTCTTCAACTTTGCTCCAAATATCGTTATCGCTTAAATACCTGGCAAGATTCGCTAAACGATCGTCTGTGAAATCATTTTCGGAGATTATCAATCCTGTTAATTCGATTAAGGTATGCCGCATTCCAGATACATATTCCCGGACGACTACTTTGCGATGGTCTCCCTCCGATAACATATATGCCAACCATATAACAGCCGTCCATCCCCAGCTCAAATCTCTTTGGTTCTTTTGAACTGGGATGTGTTGGTCTATAGCTTCTTGTATACCCATTTTCACCATGGCCTTTATCAATAGGGGTATATCGTCAACTCTTTCTGCTGTAACGTTAATCTTTTTGACCTTTTTCCTTTTGTTTGCAATGTGAGAGGCATCATCATCCGATGATAGAGTTCCCTCACGCTTTTTCTTGGCAGTTTTCGTTTTATTTGATTTTTTCTTTTTTTTTCGTTTCCTTACAGGTGCTGATTTTTTACCTTCTTCCAGCCTGTTTCGTTCAAGCTTTGGGATTTTCTGCCGATCATTCTTCTGACCGAAAGGTCTGGGTTGATTTTCAGATTGACCAGTTTGTTGATTTGATGATGCACCGGCATTTATATTATTTCCAGTACCTGCTGAAACAGGTGATGCCTGCACCTTTGAAAAACTGCAAAACCAAACCAAAAAACACACTGATGCGAAAATGAACACATGCGTCACATGTCGGTTCATATAGTTCCCCTGTTATTTCAAGTGGTTGTAATGTTGGGAAACTAATATAATACAAACAGCTGTGAATGTCCATCGTTATTCCAGCATGTTATCGTATTGTTTTTGAATCCATTAAAAAATAATAATAGCTATGAATTACGACAATTTCGAATCAATCTATCAAGGCGCTCGTTCCTGTTCCCCTTATGGGCCTGTATCCTTACCGGGGATGTACTACCAATGCCTCTGATATCGTATTTTATCGTGGAGATGTTGTTCCGCCAAGTAAGTGCTGCCTGCCTCCTCGGCAAAATTTGCAGAACTTATTTTTAAAACGCGAACGATAAGTTAATATTTATCAAAGCAGCAGTATCTTATGGAAAGCAAGAAATGAATATCAAATAAGTATTTCGGATCATAACTCTGGTATTCCTCAGGATTGCATACCAGCGAATTCTGTGCGTGCGTTTATTAAGAAATACAATTTGCCAACAGAAATGATTCCGCTCAAATATAAATACAACGATGAAGCTTATGATTTGGAGGTATTAAAAGGTGGGTTCATTCAGTTATTATGGTCAATGGCAGATTCTAAATTCAAAAGCATTAAATACCCATAATCGGTTATATTTTAGCGTAAAGATGATTTAGTTATTTCCCATTAATTAAACCTCGGGCTACACCCGTGCGACCCGAAAGGTTCTACCTAAACAGCGAGATGGCTTTTGCCGATATATTAGGAATCCCAATGTGTGAAAAGGCGAGTGAAAAACGGTCAGGAGATTCTTATTTTCTCCGCAATTTCGTGCTATTAAGTGAACTATGTGCTGCCAACCAAACGCTGCACCAGACGCCTGATACTTGGGCGGTCCCGGCGGGGGCCAGTGGAGGCGCTGGTGAGCTTGTCGTTAACCGGGCGGGAGGCGTCATGAAAATATAGGAAAAAATAGAGCATATCGTTTGACTACAGAATAGAAAAAAGCAGGTTAAGCATCCTATTCGAAGTTTTTCAGGGTTCTTATCAGACGGCCCATGATGACAAGAATGGCTGCTATTGTTCATTTCTAATCGGAGATTTTTCTAATATGAAAAATTTATGTTGCCTAATTTTGTGTTTAATTATGCTTGTCTTAACAAGTTGCAAGTTAACTATAGATAGCTTTACAGGCCCATTTTGTTTTTTAACCAATGACGAAATCAGCGTCCGTATCGCTGGTTACTCTGAAGGGACTGAATGCGATATTACTGTTTACGGTCTTGTACTCCAAATACCTGTCGAATGGGAGGTTTTGGAGGCTATCGCTTCTGGTTATGGAGCCTACACGCTTGAAAGAAATACCGAATACGAATCTCTTTATGTCCCCGAGGAGAATTGCAAAATCTGGGTGGGAATTGGGTCTGAAAGCGATTGCGGTAATGAAGATGTCCAAGTCATAGTAAAAATCCGAACAGGAAAGTCTACCGGAAATTTTACACTTAAAGCCGCCGCTGGCGCCCTCAAATCTGATGTATGGAGGACTCAAGACCCCGCCGGCGAATTTAGGTTCGCGAATATTCATGATGACAGATATTTGCATCAAATCACTCTTGAAGAGCCAGTTTTTTCAATTCCAATACCAGATACCGGTCAGACAACCTGTTACGACAATTCAACCGAAATTGAATGTCCCCAATCAGGCACTGCGTTTTTTGGCCAAGATGCCAGTTATATAATTAATTCACCATCATACACCAAAATGGATGAAAATGGGGCTATTCTTCCAGACTCAGCTGCTTCGTGGGCAATGATAAAGGACAATGTCACAGGGCTTATTTGGGAAAAAAAGACAAACGACGATTCAATCCACGACAAGGACAATCTATACTCCGGATATGATTCTTACTATGGAGATGGCTTGATCTCCAATCTCAATTCAAATCAGTTTGGAGGATATTCCGACTGGAGGCTTCCCAAAATCACAGAATTGCTTTCAATTGTCAATTGGGAGCAAACAAACCCTGCCGCAAACAGTATTTTCTTTTCCAATATGGAGCCTTCTTTCTATTGGTCTTTCACTCTTGACGCAGGTAATGCCGGATATGCATTGGGTGTCAACTTTGAAAATGGGGACATCGAAACTGCTAGGATGGCCGATAGCTACTACGTGCTTGCAGTAAGAGGAAAGCAGATTCAAAAATCCGGTCATTTTGTTGATAATGGGGACGATACGATCACAGATACTTCTGCCGGGCTGATGTGGCAAAAAGGCACTGAAAGCTGTATCCTGAATGGCGAGGATGCTCTATCCACATGTGAAAATAGTTATCTTGCAGGTTATGATGATTGGCGATTGCCAGCTGTTAAGGAATTTCATTCTCTTGTAGATTACACGTCAATCGATCCGTCAATCGATACAGACTATTTTCCTGAAACAGAGTTAGCACATTATTGGTCTTCAACCACAAGAACATCAGAACCTACAAATGAATCCACTGTTTATTTTAGCGATGGCTTAGACTATAGCAGGTCAAAGGCAAATCAATATTGTATCCGTTGTGTGAGAGGAGGGCAAAATACTATTTCCGGGCACCTTGAAATCCTTTTTCCAACACAGGCTTCTAGCGTGAGTTTACGAAATAACCGCACCTTAATCAAATAAATCGTGTATTTTTTGATAGTTACAGATTTAAAGTGTACCCCCTAACTTTAATGAACCATGAAATGCAGGTATAGCTTGACATAAACGTGTTTTTTGTGATATTTGTACCCCCTAATAATGCATTCTTTGAGGGGGAATACATGTTTTATGGCATATATTACTCGCAAACAGATCAAAGGCATCACCTATTATTACGCTGAGGAAAGTGAGCGGGTAGATGGGAAGCCTCGACGAAAATGGCAAAAATATTTAGGATCTTTACCGAAAATAATTGCAGCCGTAGAGGGAATACCTCCAAAACCGACATATGCAGAGATATTTCAGCTTGGTGGTCCCGCAGCCTATTTAAACATTGCTGAAGAAATCAATATGATCTCGATTCTTGATAGTGTTTTATCTAAACGAAATCAAGGATTATCTGTTGGGTTCTATTTGACTTTGGCTGCGATAAACCGTGGAATAGAGGCTGTTAGTAAACGTTCTATGTGGAAATGGTTTCAGGATACTATTCTTTTTCGAGTATTTCCTGAAGCGGATAAAACGTCTCTGAGTTCCCAACGTTTTTGGGATAACATGTCTTCCATTAAGGAGGATAAAATAATAATAACATGGTTAAAACTTGTAAATTCAATCTTGGATCGAGAAGATATTGATTTGTCTTGCGCATCTTATGATGGAACTAATTTCTATTCTTTCATTGGATCTTTCAATACACGTTGCTCTCTTGCAAAAAGAGGAAAAAATAAACAGGGGCGCGGTAACCTCAGACAAATCAATTATGCATTGTTTTGCACACGCAAGGACCATTTTCCATTATACTTTGATGTGTTTGAAGGCAACACGCATGATTCGAAAGAGTTTGGAATAGTAATTGAAAACTTTTTCCGTGCCTTTAAAGATAGGAAACCAAATAACGATGGCTTAACAATCGTATTTGATAAAGGCAATAACTCTCAAGAAAACCTAAATAAATTCGTAGGGGACTCCGGTTTTCATTTTGTCGGTTCAGTCAAGCCGGATGATCATAAGGATTTAGCTTTAATTTCCAATAACGATAAATGTCTTGTTCCCCTCTCACATCCCAAATTGGATCAGGTTAAGGCATTTCGCACACAGAAAAAAATATATGGAAAAGACCTGACTGTTGTGGTTTCCTTCAACAACAATCTTTATACTTCACAAATAAAATCCATTAATAATGAAATAAATAAATGTCTTGGCAAACTTTTAGTTATTTCTACCAAATTAGAAGACCGTGTTGCGGGAAGAATCACCAAAGGAAAAACACCGACCAAGGAATCCATAAAAAAACAAGTAGCATCAACTCTTTCCGGTCAACATATGAAGACTTTAATCAAAACAACTGTTACTGAACATAATGGTATTCCGGTTCTTGCCTATAATTTAGACACCAACTCTTATGCTGAGCTTTCCGATACATATTTGGGGAAAAATATCATCATAACAGACAACCATAGCTGGTCGACAGAAGATATTATAGTTACTTATCGAAGCCAGTATGTTATTGAGAACGTTTTTAAACAAATGAAAGACAGAAAAACTGGAACCTGGTGGCCCATGTTTCATTGGACAGACCAGAAGATAAAGGTTCATGGACTATATTGTTCATTATCCTTGCTTCTTCGAGCCTTGATAATGAAAAGGACTCAGGAAGCATCAATGCCTATGTCCATAAATAGACTACATAATAAACTTTTCGGAATACGAGAAGTTCTCAATGTATTTCCGAAACGAAAAAATAAACAGCCAGCGCAATCGGTTGTTTCCAAGATGGATGAAGTCCAAAAACGGCTTTTCGATCTATTCAAAATGGAACAATATTTGCTAAGTTAGGGGGTACAAATGGTGGTGAAATTTTTTAGACATAACAGCAAGTTACAAGATTGACTTTTGCTAATTCGTAAACTCAGGCTAGGTGGAAAGTCGGAAACCAAATGAACGTGGAATGGGATACTAAAAGCATTTCAGGAAACGTTAAGATATCAATTTCCAGGGAAGGTGGAAAAAACAATTCTTTTGAGACCGTCATTGCATCCACAGAAAATGATGGTTTTTATGAATGGAAAGTGACAGGACCAGCCTCAGTAAATTCTGTTATCAAGATTGAACCTCTTAATGATACCTCAAAACAGACCTCCCAGGGACTTATAACTATTTATGACGTGCCTACAGTCAATACGGTTCCAATATCCTCCATAACGGATAGCAGTGCTATATCGGATGGCAACATTTCATCAAATGGAGGATTATCTGTAACGCAAAAGGGCGTTTGTTGGAGCACATCGCCAAACCCCACGGTTGCTTTAACTACAAAAACGAATGAAGGTTCGGGGACCGACAGTTTTGTAAGTTCGGTTACTGGTTTAGCCCCTGGCACCGCATATCATTTAAGGGCTTATGCAACTAATTCAGCAGGAACAGGTTATGGCGATGATATCTCATTTACTACCTCTTATTCATCCACTTTATATGTAGATGCAGATGGGCAATGTGGCCAAGAACCTTGTTATGAGACGATTCAGCTTGCCCTGGAAGCGGCGCAAGATGGCTCGCTCATCAAGGTCGATGCCGATACTTTTCTAGAGTCACCGAACTGGAAAAAGGCGGGAACTATTACCATCAGCGGTGGTTGGAATAACTCTTTCTCGGAACATTACGGAGTTAGCGAAATTTACAATCCACTTGCATCAGGAGGTGGGACTTTGAAGCTACAGCCGAATTTCAAAGTGGTTTCTCAATAATGAAATATTGGCGGGCAATTAACCAGCAGTCCTTTCTGCCGCAACGGAGTGACGCTGCGGAGAGCACTACCTAACCGAAAGTCATTGGAAAAACATATAAGGAAGAATACCCTTTAAAAAGGGTCATGTGTGACGTCGATTTCATCAGTTGAAATCTAGAGATGCGCTAAGTATGGGCTCCAACCTGGAAACGGATTAATACACCAGGTATAAAGCAAAGTGCGCGTCCTTACTCACCAATTCCGTGCAATTAGGAAAATCAGAATGCGGTTATGGGGATAGGGAGGAGCCTCACAGCTCCCCCCTCCCACACCACCGTACATACGGGTCCGTATACGGCGATTCGGCTGGTCAGAGCAGGCACGGATAAAACAGGTTCCGCCCTACCGGGTTTTCCAGAATGCGACGTTATCGACCTTTCAGCTACTGCTGCATTAAGCCAACAAGTACACGTTCTTTGACAACCACGACCATTTACCCCTGCCATTCGGCAGGTGGGACCGTTCGGGCCTTCACCGGAGTGAGGCTTCCCTTTATTCAGGGCTCGTTTCTCCGGCTTAATATGCCCTCTGCTGACTCCCGTTACGCGGTGGGCTCCCCTTGCGGTTCGCTCACTCGTGGTTTCCGCAATCTGTCGAGTCCATTTGTTTGTGTTTCCCGACCAATAGGCCGGGCTCGTCAGGGCTATGACTCGAAATGTTCCTGACGCCAGGGTTTTGTTTTACCGGTTTTCCCTTATATTCCGGTGGATTTCAGTTGCAGTTCCCTACGAGACGCAACGGGCCTCCCGGGGTAAACACGTGTCTTTCCGCACACGAGCGCCGAGTATACGTGCCTGGCCTATAGTAGTTAGAGGACTTTGTTCTGTGTTGCGAACTCGTCCCACCAGACCCGCCTCACTCGATTTCTGTTCGTCGCCCCGTGCGTTTGCGGTGCCCTGCTGCGGCAAGGCCACTGCCTCTCCAGGCCCGTTACCGGGTACCCAGTTGTGATACCGCTACACCCTTCGCCACTACCTGGCTGGGTCTGGGACTTGCGTAAAATATCGGAAGCATGGTACATTACGCGCACCCTTAAGAACACGTGCCGTGCCCGGCACACAACAAAACGCTTCACCGGACCCCTGGACGCGGCGGGGTAATCGCAAAGCCCGGTGCAGGGGGCCGGTGAGCTTGTCGTTAACCGCGCAGCGTCAGTATGGTCTATGAAGGCAAAAAAGAGTTGAAAGGAGAATTAGAATGGCTGCTAAATCTACCCCCCCCCCCCCCCCCCGATATTTTTGCACAGGTTGATACTTCCTGGTTTGACAAAAATCCGGAAGAATATCTGGAACGAGAAGATTTCAAGTTGTTTCAGGAATTGGCAAGAGTAGACTTGAGGGATCTGTTATCTGACAATCCTGATGTTGTTTTTCGTGCGCAGGAAAAGATTGTGTCACAAACAAAGATTTTCGCTGAAGTGAGGAATGAGCATTCCGGCTATTGTATGCCCCTTTTGTATTACACACACGATTTTAACTTTGGAGCCCCTATTCTTGCTCATAATTTGGAAGTAGAGGAAATGGCTGTGGCCATGGAAATGGGTGATTCCTTAAGGAAGCGTCATATTGCCTTGTCCCACGCCATTCTTCCAATGGTGGTCAATGACGTGTCCGCACGAATGAATCGACCCATAGTCATGAAAAATCTTGGCTCTGGCGTTGGATTGGATACTTTGCATGCTGCATCGAAGGTGGATGGCAGGATTTCGGCTTTACTGAATTACGAAACAAACTCAGAGGCCTTAGCTTTAGGTCAGCAAATTGCTTCCCATATGGAAGCGAAGAAACAAATTGAAACTGATAAGGTTCAGTTTGTTCAAAATAGTTTTACCAAGAGCAGTGAGCGCGCAGACATTATTGTGAAAATTGGTGTAATATGTGGCCTTCAGGATGCTGTAGCCCAAACTTTGATTAGCAGTGACTACAGGCAGCTGAATGAAGGTGGTGTCTTAGTTTTATCATCCTCCAATGAAAACATGAAATCAAGAGCCCCTTTGGGCAGTTTTCTTATTCAGCACATTGGATCAAAGGCCAGCCCAATGAAAAGCTGGGGCCTGAACTGTAGAACAAAAGAGACTATGTTCAATATTCTGAGTAATGCAGGCTTTTCAAAAATTACAATCTATGATGACTCAAATTTTCCAGGCAAAGAAAAGTTACTGGATGATGTTCTTAACGGAGTCGACACGTTGCCTTCAACGGTCCTTGAATATGAACATAGTGGAAGACCGATCAGGTTACCGACAAGTGACACACCGGACCAAGACATTGGCTACAACTGGATCGCCGTGGCTACCAAATAGGGACGTCGCGAGTGTTATAAATATCCATATCTACAGGCCGAAAATAGATGGTAAATATTGAGAAACATGTTTCGTATTGGAAAAACGGGGCGGAAGAAGATTTTGAAGTGGCGGATCAACTCATCAGGTCCAACAGAATCCGTCACGGACTTTTCTTTCTTCATTTAACACTTGAGAAAGTTCTCAAAGCCCATGTTTGCCGCAACAGCAGGGATATTGCTCCGAGGCTACACAATCTTGCAAGGCTTGCAGAATTGTCTGGAATTGCCTTTAGGCAGGAAGATTCTGATTTTCTTTCAGAAATGAATCCATTCAACATTGAGGGGCGCTATCCCGAAATGTGGGGACCTGTTCCGTCCCGTGAAGAAGCAGACATGCTGCTGCAAAAAACGAGAGGGATATTCGAATGGCTGAAGAATCAATTATAAACTCAATCAGGAAATATCTGAAAGAACTTCAACGGCTCGGCGTTCCGGTCAAATTCGGAATTTTGTTTGGTTCCCACGCTCGCAAAGACACAAACAGATGGAGTGACATAGACTTACTGGTAGTGTCACCTCGATATGATGAATCTTACAATCGGGAAGATGTCAATATGCTTTGGCGGACCGCAGCCCGTACAGACAACCGGATAGAACCGGTCCCCGTAGGTCTTCAGCGGTGGGAAACGGACGATGAAAGTACAATTATCGAAGCTGCACGACGAGAGGGAATACTGGTAAACGCATAAGATGTGGCAAAAACCACATGCTATTTGAAATAAGCATCCAAATTTACGCTCAATACTCTGTCAGTTATGCAAAGCTGTGTGAAATTCATTCAGACCTATGCCATTGTGTAATGTACGCTGGAGTCCTATCGAACTTCCAAACGTAATAAGCCACTATGAGTGTAGAAGTTGAATGCTTTTAGAACGTAATCTCAATCGGTTAACCAAACGCTGCACCAGACGCCTGATACTTGGGCGGTTCCAGCGGGGGCCGGAGGAGGCGCTGGTGAGCTTATCGTTCGCGGTGATAGTAGCATTTTCGCGAAACCAAAAAATGTTGACGGTCAGACCCGTCAACAAGACTGCGCCATGGGTAATATTTTCGCAGATTTTTGAGAATTCATAGGAAAAGGGAGGTGATGAAAAAGGAAATTCGATCATGCGGCTCAGAAAATGTTAAACCACAATTGAAAAATGGGAAAAGGAGAAACTAGCATGAACATTACAGGTAGAAACAGCGGCAGGGGAATTCTGAATCCATGGGCACTGTGCTTCATGACCCTCGTCATTTCACTGTGTGTGTTGACATCCGTCGTGCAGGCTGGCGAAGTAACCCGTAATTTCAAGGTCAATAACTGGATTACCAAGATGCAGGCCATACCCATACCGGATTCACCGGGCCGGGTCATCGGTTTTTATGAGCGCCAAGGCGATGTGGAATATGAAGACGGCGAGAAAGCCAAGCAACTTCTGAGATGTACCTTTGATATAGTTCGGGGACTGGGAACCTTTCAGGGATATTCCCAGCTTATCTTTAAAGATGGATCTACGGCTCTGGTAAAAGTAGAAGGGGTTATGACAAAGCTCAAAGAAGGCAAACTTCCAGCCGGACATGGGACGGGGAAATATATTTGCGGAACGGGCCGGTTCAAAGGCATTCAGGGAAAGAATACCTTTAAGGTCAGGATGCTCAAACCCTTCGCCGGAGAAAGCAAAGGTGATGCTCTTGTGGAGGTTACGGCAACCTATAGCCTGCCTGGAAAGTGATTTTAATTTGCGGTTCTGAAGTGACCTTGTTGAAGAGTTTTCCGGTTTTAAAAAGAGAGGCGGCGGCGGGGGGTGATCTACCTTTCCCCGCTCTCTCTTACAATATTTTTGTCAATAAAATTCTAATGAGATATTTTGAATGGTAGAATTGTTTTTCGATCCCAGTCTTAGCTGAAAGGAGCATGTCTAAAATGAAAAAATGGTTTGTCATGGGTTTCTTCATCTTATTATGTGGTGTTGCCTGCAATTCCGCCATGCGGGATGGAGTAAGACTAAATGCTGATATGCCGAATACGGTTAAACTTCCAAATGGAGCATTAGTCTATAACCTATCCGGTATGTGGCACGCTGTTACAAAGAGTTCTTGCGGAAAGACTTTTAATGGAACCATAGCTATAACTCAGGAAGGGGACCTCGTTATGGGCAGTTTACAAAACGGGAATTACCCGGTCGAGACCTATGAAATGATTCGAGGGACCTTAAAAGGGGCCGAGATAGCTGAAATTAAGTTCAATACACGTGCTGGTTTTATTCGAAGTGATGGAGAAAACCTTAACAGTGGGAAGGAAATGAACATAAGCACCGAATTGCCTACCGATAATATAAGGTGGGACACCACCTTGACGAAAAATAAAATAGAGATTCGTGACCAAAGAAAAATAAAATAGAGATTCGTTTCAGATTCCCAATTTGAATCGGCTGAATCTGGTTCACCTACGCTAACTGGCTAGAACTAAAAACTTTTGTGTTTGAAAAGGGCTCATTTTCGACCCTATAACGCCGTTTTTAATTTCAAAATAGGAATTGTTCAAATTTAAGGCCACTGACACAAAGCGAGTCAATATAGCCATGCGTCAGCCAACTACAAGGTTGTGCGGTCGCTTCGTAAGGAATTTAGCAGCAGATAGAATTATTGCTGCGAACCAAACGCTCCACCAGACGCCTGATACTTCGGCGGTCCCAGCGGGGGCCGGAGGAGGCGCTGGTGAGCTTGTCGTTAGCTTGCAAAAACTTTGCTGGTCACCTCAGTGGTTATTTCCAGTTGGAGGAATGCGACAAATGGAATCCTCAAAGTTCAAGAAAACATCACTCAAGAACTATCAAGAACTTATGGTTTCAGTAAGAAATAAATCTTTAAGATTCTATCATATCTTGTTTCGTATGCAGGGCGAATACGCCAGTGCATATTGGTAGATATGTACCGGCCCAGGTGGATGCAACGCAATAGATCAGCCAAGGAAAAGCCAGATGTATAATTATTTTTTTCCGAGCCCCAAAAGCTGATTCCACGTTGCATGCCTTTGGAGTAACACACAGAATATGTTGAGAATAAGAACAATGAAACCGTCTTTTGTCTTTCTTGTGAGAGAGGGTTTCAGCCTCGACCATCGGGGTTCGGAGCCCTTGTAACGGGAATAAGGAACATCGTGGAGAGACGCCACTCACACAGAAGTGGTACAGGACGGGAAACAGGAGGTGTGCGATGAAAAGGGTTATGGTGGCGATGGGATATTGGCTGGTGTTGTTGTGGGGACTGCCGGGTAACGCGGTTGCAGGGGACTACAAGCTTCCGGATACGGGGCAGAACAGGTGCTATGACAATTCAACGGAAACACGGTGTCCTGATCCCGGGGAGGCGTTTTACGGGCAGGACGCTCAGCATGCCGGGCCTCAGCCCGCATTCCAGGACAACGGCGACGGCACTGTGACGGATTTGAACACCGGGCTGATGTGGGAGCAAGGAAATAGTTCTGACCTCTATTGGAATGATGCCAATGTCCACTGCGACGAACTCAGTCTGGCAAACCAGTCGGATTGGCGCATACCTACCCGAGGTGAACTCTTCTCTATTGTGGATTATGGGTATCATTCGAATGCTGCTGCCATTGATGAGACGTATTTCCCGGGCTGTCACTTAGACGATTACTGGTCGAGTAGTAACGCCATATACGAAACGGGTCACGCGTGGTGCGTCAATTTCAGCACCGGCACAGTGAGACCTGCCAATAAGAACAGCTACCTCTACGCTAACGAACGCTGCCGCGTCCGTTGTGTACGTGCCGGATATTGAGGTTGGGGCCAGATTTTTTACGCCTGGTTATTTGGGTTATTTGGGATGGCGGAAAGTCGAAAGTAACCGGATAGGGACTGGATGAACAAATTTGCAACGACCGCGCGTAACCGGGTGGGTTTACCCGGATGAAAAAGAGGGCATCATGAAAAAAACAAGAATTCTGGTCGGTGTTTGCATATTTTTCGCGATCATTTTGTTTTTAGGCGGGGGTCCTGCGGCGGCTTGGTTCCAGAACAACGGCGACGGTACGGTCACGGACAGTGATACAGGTCTTGTGTGGGAACAGGTGGAAGGGGAGAACGGCAGCGGCGAGGTAACCTGGGAGGATGGCCTTGCTTATTGCGAGGACCTGGAACGTGGGGGCATGGCCGACTGGCGTCTGCCCAGCATCCGTGAACTGGAAAGCCTTGTTGACGAGGACCGTTATGACCCCGCTGTTGATGGAGCGTTTGGTTACGGTTCGCTGAACATCTGGTCGAGTACCACGTATTCGAACAGCCGGACTCAGGCATGGTACGTGGGATTCGAAGGCGGGTCTGTGGGTTATGCAAATAAAGAAGGTTCCGGCCATTATGCCCGTTGTGTTCGGGGTGGCCCCACAGGGACACTCCCCCCGAAACAGTTCCAGGACAACGGTGACGGTACGGTCACGGACACTGAGACGGGTCTCATGTGGGAGCAGGTGAGGGGTGAGAATGGCAGCGGCGAGGTGAGCTGGGAAGAAGGGCTTGATTATTGCGCAAATCTGGACCATAGCGGCGTGACCGACTGGCGTCTGCCCGGCATCCGCGAACTGGAAAGCCTTGTGGACGAAGACCGCTATGACCCTGCCGTCGATGGTGTTTTCGGTTACGGTTCGTTGGACACCTGGTCGAACACCACTTGTTCAACCAGTCGAACTCAAGCGTGGTACGTGGGGTTCGAGAGCGGATCTGTGGCATATGCCGATAAAGAAGGTTCCGGCCATTATGCCCGTTGTGTTCGGGGTGGTCCGACAGGGATATCCCCCCCCAAACAATTCCAGGACAACAGCGACGGCACGGTGACGGACACGGTGACCGGTCTCGTGTGGGAGCAGGTAAGAGGCGTGGATGGCAGCGATCCCCTCCCCTGGCAGGCGGCGCTTGATTATTGCGCGAAACTGGAAAAAGGGGGCGTCAACAACTGGCGTCTGCCCAGCATCCGTGAACTGGAAAGCCTTGTGGACGAAAACCGCTATGACGCCGCCGTGGATGGGGTCTTTGGTTACGGTTCGGTGAACACCTGGTCGAGTACCTCTTATTCAAACAGTTCGGGGCAGGCATGGTATGTGGACTTCGAGAGCGGATCGGTGGGTTATGCCGATAAGGTTGCTTCCAGCTATTACGCCCGCTGTGTGTGTGAAGGCGATGGGTTGGCTCATTTTGAATTTTCGTATATTTCATCTCAGACCGTCGGCACACGGTTCAATGTCACCATCACGGCATTTGATGCCAATAACCACCGACTGCTGCTTAACGGCGCTGTCAGCCTTTGGAGCATACTGGGCGCGGTTGATCCAATAGAGGTCGTTCTGGTGAATGGTCAGGCCACAGTTCCAGTCCGGGTTAAAAATTCTGGAAAGAACCGTCTCACCTGCAACGGGTACGGTGCCGACGGCAACAGCAACGCTTTCAATGTGACAGGCCCAACCCCTTGTACTTCAGGCATAATGGGAAAAGTTGTTGACTGCAAGGGAAACGCGGTTTCTCAAGCGACGGTCAGCCTCTATGATGTGGAGGGGAACCCGGTTCCAGAACAAAACATAGCATCCGATGCGCAGGGCTTCTTCGAGTTCTGGTCTCTGCAATGTGGAAAATACGAAATCAGGGTAGAGAAAGATGGGGAGGAAAAAGTCAATGTTTGGAAAGTGGTCGGCAATGTTTTTCCATCTACAGCTTATGATATCCTGCTCCCACTCAACTGCGGCACAAAGGACACCCCGGTTGTTCTCGTTCCGGGAATGATGGGATCATCTTCGGATTGGAATCTGCGGTTTTATGTTCCAACATTGCCTGCGGACGTGCCCGAGCCATCAGACCTCCAAATCCATCTAAAGAAAACAACGGGATTTCAAATCCTTGAAGAGGATTTGAAGGCTCTGGGTTTTACAGTGGTTGAATGTCCCTGGGATTGGCGGATGGTATGCGACAAAGCTTTCAAAAAATATCTTAGAGCCGGAATTAAGGAAGCCCTCAAAAAGTCCAAAACAGGCAAAGTGCATATCGTTGCCCACAGCATGGGCGGGCTTCTGGTGCGTGCCTACATTCAGAGCAAAGACCCCATCGACGGGTACAAAGGTGATATTGATAAGGTAGCCTTTGTGGGCACCCCCCATCTGGGATCATGCAACCCCTATTACATGTGGGAAGGGGGCGATCCCAATACCGTTGATAAAATTACAAATGAAGGGGTGAAGTCATTGTTGAACGCCTATATGGAGACAATAGAGAGACTGTGGCAGGTCACATACGATAAGAAGGGTTGGAAAAAAAAGGGTAACCATGATAAAATTCGTTCGTTTATTCGCGATAAGGCCCAATCCCTTCGGGAGTTAATGTACACCGAAAATTTTCTCAAAAAGGAAGGCTCTCCATGGGGTGTCGAAACAACTGGCAATATCAACGCCTGGCTTAAGGAGTTGAATCAGGGGTCGGATAAGTACAATGCACCCGCATCGGTAATGAGCAAGGACGGGTCCGACGGCACAAAGGTTGAGGCCAGATTATTTGTGGGCGACAAGGAGGATGAAACCATCAGATGGGTGCTAACTGCACGCGAAAAGGGGGTCTCGGGAGCCACTAATGAATTGTATGAGGATGGCATCCCAAAAAATGAAAAGCCGAAGGATTCCAATGTGGAATGGGGGAAAGGGGACGGCACCGTCCCCTATGACAGCGCAACATTTCCAAGTGAGGCAGGGGAAGAGTGGGCGATGCTGGACACGGAAATGTCAAAGGTGAAACACATTGAGCTGGTCGGCGATTTTGTTGATGAGATCAAAGCGTTTTTGGATCCTGACTTCCAATTGACTCCGACGAGGGCTAGTGCCGAGGCAATGACTGCTGCCCAACTCTATGTTTCGATCCGGGGGGATATGCGGGTCCTCGTTACGGATCCCCAGACTAGAAAAACAGGTATGGATCCCGATACGGGCCTCCCCGTGAAACAGATTCCTGCTTCCAAATGCACCTTTGATGCCGGCGGCGGCGGAACGGCTGTTGAAAACCCCGAGAGTGGTAAGTACCAAATCACATACTTTGGTGGAGCCCAAAGGGATTTTCATCTCGATATCGGCTACATGGATGATGACGTCACGGAGTCTTACAATTTTCAGGGTTTCCGCCCGTCTTCCACCCAGACCTTTACCATATTGGTCAATCCCTCGGCAACACCCAGGATCACTGTTACCCTGCCTGCCATGGCGCCAACCAACCTGCGAGCCGATCTCTATACCTCCGGCGCTACCCAAAAGACCCGGGTCAACTGGTCGTCCACCGGGGAAGCGGACGTCACGGGTTACAATATCTATTCCGTGGGCGATCTGGAACCTTATTTTTCAAGGGTGGCCACCGTGGCTTCCGAAACTACATCCTATGATACTGCCGATATCTGGAACTCGGACGCTTCCACCACAGCCATGACATATGCGGTAACAGCCATAAAAACCGACGACACGGAGAGCTTCTTTTCAAACCTGGTGCAGAACAACGACCGGGACCATGACAGTCTGACGGACGAGGAGGAGTCTACAGGCGGCACAAACCCGGACAACCCCGATTCGGACGGGGACGGTCTGAACGACGGCGATGAAGCATCCTACAACACGAATCCCCTGGTCCAGGACTCGGACGGCGATACCTACAACGACTACGCTGAAATTCAGGCTGGTTCCGATCCTTTGGACCCAGATTCCATTCCTTCCTTACAGCTGACGGTCTCCACTGTCGTCCCCACTGACATCAGTTCCACCTCCGCTACTGGGGGTGGCAGTGTAACCTCTGACGGCGGTCCCGAGATCACGGCCCGGGGAATCTGCTGGAATACTACCGCTGAACCTACCATTGCTGATCATTCGACAGTATCTGGCGCGGGAGTAGGTAGTTTCACCTGCCACATTACCGGCCTCATCCAGGACACCACCTATTATGCCAGGGCATGGGCTGCAAACAGTGCTGGCACAGCCTACGGAGAAAACCGATCCTTCAAGACACTCACCACCACAGGATGCTCGGATTGCTCCGGTGTGAACCCGATTGTTCACGATGTAACTTTTACGGCGGGTACGGACTGCACCTGTACCGGCGACCAGTCTCTTACCATCGGCCCCGCCGTGGTCATTGAAAAGGGTGCGCGAGTCACATTCAAGTCGCGCAATATCGTGGTCAAGAGCAAAGTTGAAGCTCGGGAGGGTTCGGTGGTAAAGATGAGCAAGTAGATGCGGAATCCGGGTAGGAAGGAAGTAGCATCACTAACCATCCCCTCCCTACAAAACAAGGAGTTGAAAAACCATTGGCCAACACAAGAATACGACGTCGTCCAGTATAGGCAAAATGGTTGAAAACAAGGAGAGGGAAATCAGCTTCAAATGAGACACAGGTCGCTAACCCAGCGCTCCACCAGACCCCTGATACTTTGGCGGTCCTGGCGGAGTGAGTCAGAGGGGCTGGTGAGCTTATCGTTGGACGAAGCCCACTACGAGCAGGGCAAATTTGTTCTATTTGTAAACCTTTGATATCAAAACCTTATGAAGGACACATCAATTCAAACAAATCAATGGATTAGCGTTAGAACAAATTCACCGTGCCACTACGAGTACCGGCTGATCGAAATGAAGAGTTTTAGTGTATATTTGCCTGTAAACGGAAGTAACAGGAACCACAAAATAAGGCAAGAAGATCATTTTAAAGTTGAACTATGCAAGGTCAATTTGCTCGGGTAACATTCTGTGGCAAGCTGCAAATGGGGACGAAGCCCCAAATGAAATAATCTCTCAAATATGATGCCAGGCCCTGCGCTGCTTTCTATATGTGTATCAGATGTAATTCTGAGCAAATAGTGCAATGTGTTCGGGACACTCCAATCCGTCGCTATGAAAGGGTGTTAAAACAATATGCGTTTTCCGCTATAAATTCAACAGGTTACATTGCATATTGATTTTGGTCCAAATTCAACCCAACATGCTGTTTTTATTGCCAATATTTTTGATTGTTTTAACACCCTTTATGAGTCCTTATTATGAATGTTGAGAATTACTTAAAAAAACTAAAAAAGCAAGTATTTGAGAAAGAAAAGGGAAGGCTATCTAGAAAGAAGTCTGAAGAAGGAACGAATATAGATAGGAAAAAAGAGGAGGAAAGGCGACGTAAGGAGTGCGGGGAGCAGGTAGAACAATTTAATGCGAACGGTATTATAAGAGAGAGGTTGCAAAGCGGTCTTGTTATTGAGCGTAAGCTAAGGAAGGCTTCAAGGGATTATAATTCAAAAACCGTCTCAGTAAAAACATTGAAATGCGCAACAAAAGAACAGCTTGAAAGGCAGATGGATCTTAATATTGAAAGATTCATCGAAGAAAGGGAAAAGAACAAAAGTATTGAATATCTAAGAACTGATCTGGAAAATACTAGAAAGAAAAGTTCAAGACACATACCATCCTGCGTCAGAAGAGAAGTGTGGAGAAGGGACAAGGGAAGATGTGTAAATTGTGGAAGTAGAAGAAACCTTGAGTATGACCATATCATTCCATTTTCAGAAGGTGGTAGCAATACCGCAAGAAATATTGAACTTTTATGTGAAGAATGTAATAGGAAAAAATCAAACAATATTGCATGATAAAAAACTGGCATTGAAAATGGCGGTCGGCGAAATTCAATGCATGTGATATTTCGGGGAATTCACAAAACCTGGCTTATGGGATTAAGAAGCAGCTATGTTGCAAGGCATGTGTTCATTTACGTCATAATTTTGAGAAATTAATTTTGTTTGCGAACAGTTCCCAGGTTTTTCAGCAATGAATACCTTTATGGTTTCAGGGAGGGGGTCAGTGTGCAACCGTGATCAATAGGAAGCCCTAATAAGCAAAGAATAATCATTAAAAAATTATGAATCCTCGTTCTCTTGGTTACGATTACTAATTTATATAGCTAACAAGGCTAATGCAACCGACGCAAAAAGCCGCGCGGCTGATTAGCGGCGTTATGTATAAAATATGAAAGATTACATTAGTATTATATCAGCTATAGTTGCAGGATTGTTTGCTTTAATTTCAGCAATCGTTGCATGGAGGCTAAAAAAAGCAACAGACATGGCTGGTCAAAGGTTCTCGATTGATAAAGAAAGAAGAGATGAAAAGAAAGTCCTGTACACTACGATATATGAATTGCTGGAGTTAGCAGTTCGTGAGACTACCAAAATCGACGGGGCAAATCTAGGCAATGAATTTAGCAAAATGAATGCACAAGTTCATATACTTGCATCTCAAAATATCTCAGAATGGTATGGAGAAACTTGCATCGCTCTTGATGAATGGGCAAGTCTTCATCATAAAGCATCACCAAAACGAGAAAAAATCAGAGATCAAGTATTCACTACGGTACAGAGCCCGGATCCTACTGCAAAGTATAAAGAACCATCTGAAAAAGCATATGAGAGTTTTCGAACTTTATTTTTACAAATTACAAAAGAGATGAGATTAGATTTAAATTCAGATACATAACAAATTTATCAAGCGGAGCGCTATAAGCCGTTGCCGATTTCAGATTTGTCGATTTTGGCAAATTCACCGTAAACTCAAGTTTGGTGTAACGCCCGCTTATAATGGTGTTGGCCAAAGCCCATCATGCGCCCCGGCGAATTGGAATGAAGGGTATGCCATCACCAAAAGAGTTGACGAAAAACGCACCTGTATGTATCCTCATTTCTCGGGATAATGATAATATCTGACGGGATATGTCCTTGGCAACTTACCGAGGAACAGACATAAAGAGAGGTGCTGAAATGCTCACGGCAAAATTAAAGACACAAATCCATACACTTTCTCGTCAAGAGAAATATCACTTGATTCAGGTTCTTGTGCGCGATCTGGAATTGGAAGATTCCTACCCTAGAGAACAAGTTTTTCAACGGCAAGAGAACAACCTTTCAAAGCAACAGAATATTTCGAAAGCAAAAGCGATTGATACCTTTCTCGTGAAGTGGAAAGGTTCTCTGAAAGGTATAGATGCTGATGCCGAAAAATACGAATATTTGCGGGAAAAATACCAATGAACGTTTTGATCGATACCAATGTCTTACTGGACGTGATGCTGGAGCGGGAGCCGTTTGTTGGGCCTGCAGAACAGGTTTTTGAAGTTGCAAAAAATTCGGACATTGACCTGTTTATGTCTGCGACAACGATTACGGATCTGTATTACATTGCTCGAAAAGGAAAAGGGCATGCCCAAACATTGACCTTGATCGAAGATTTGCTCCAATGCGTCGAGGTGGTGTCGGTTGATAAAGCTGTCATCCTTCATGCACTTCATTCTGGTTTGCCTGATTTTGAGGATGCTGTTCAGGAAGGGGCGGCAAAGCAGGCGAACATTTCAATCATTGTCACCAGGAATGGAGCCGACTTTAAACAATCTGATCTGGATATTTATCCTCCTGAATCGTTTGTGGCTCGTTATGGGGAAAACCACGGAGGATGAGAAGTCCTTTCTGCGATTCTGGGGTGGGGTGGCGCCAAAGCGGAAGTAATGGGAAGAACGAATAAGGAAAAAGTTCTTTTTAGGGTGAGCTATGCGACGTTTAGTTGAGCCTATGAAATTATTCAATAACGCGAAATTGCTGGTGAATCTTCAAATGCAATAAGGCGTTATCTATGAGGCAAAGTGCCACTCCAGTTTCTATGCGGTGCTGAGCTATTAGCGCGGTCTGAGTGCGGCCAACCAAACGCTCCACCAGACGCCTGATACTTGAGCGGTCCCAGCGGGGGCCGGAGGAGGCGCTGGTGAGCTTGTCGTTGGCTTGCGACACGATGTCGCATAGTTTGAGTGTATTCAAGTAGTTATAGTACCCGGTATGTTCCTACCGGACCCTACGCAGGCATGCTGCCGTTGCGCTGATGACGGGGTGTGAAGCCCTGCGGACAACGTACCGAATTGGGTTCAAATGGTGACAGGAGAACCCCTCCGGGAATCCTCCCCGGTTAAGGGCTAGGGTCGGATGATATGGTGAAGGTATCTGAATGTCTTTAAGCGTCGATTACAAGCGAAGGGCCTACGAGGATTAATAGGTCTTATGCCGCTGCCCAGTGTCAGCGGATGTGGTCAGGTTGCAGGTCTGCTAACTGCCTGCACGGAACTGTTGTACCACCGGCGTAGAGGGCGCACCTAAGTCATCCATTGGATCAACTATGCGGAACGTGGAAACCCGGTCCCGTCGCCCCTTTTGGGGGCAGGCTAACCGCAAGGCATGCTGTTGGCGGGCCGGAATAGGAGGCTGAAAGAAGCGAATGCCGGGCTGTAATGGCCCGGATACCGGGTGAAACATTCCCGGCTCCGTAAGGAGGCAGACGTTCAGCGCGGTGCCCGATCACGTGAACACCGGAGGAATCAGATGAAAGCGGGGAAAGCAGCCAGTGAAACGGGCGAATGACGGCCCTTGAGGCTGGTGCGCCCCGTGCGCCTTTGGCTATTCTGACAGCCGGCCTGTAACGTGAAGTGGATGCAAATCTGCGGGAATCCCCACCAGGGAAACCTTTTCGGGGGCTTGAGCCACGTGAGGTGAAAGTCTCATGCGTGGTTCTGAGGGTAATAGCGGCATAATACACACCTCCGTACGTTATTGAAAATTAAAGACTTGTTGTTTTGAGTTTCTTGAAAGCGGGCTCTTTGGAAGCCCGGAATGAGCTGCCTTTTTTATCACTTCAGATTCAAGGTCCTTTTTTGAAATGATCCATGGAGCACCGGAACATACTCGCTTGGCGGGTAGAATCTCATGTTGTATAAGTCTCCAAACTTTGGTGCTGCCAATACCCAGCCTTTCGCTTGCTTCAGCTACCGTATATTCTTCTCGTCGCTGCCTCTCTCCTTCATGATATACAGGGATATTATGCCTATTTCGAAATGAACGCAACCTTACCGGATTCCAGGTATATCCCTTTGTAGTCTTTGTACCCACACGGTTGAGAAAGGCCACGATGTGTTTATCAGGCATAATTCTAGCCAAATCGGATATTATCTTTTTTGTATCAACATCGGTTTTCAATGGGTAACTGGAAGACTTATTCTTCAATACCTCCAATTCCGTATGCTCACCCCCTTCCCAGTGAATGATTAATTTGATCTTTTGATCTTCCAAATAAACAACGATCTCTTTGATAACCGTCCGGATTATACGCTTCTTTAAATCCAAAGAGCAAAACGGATCATTCCATACACGAGGTAAATCTTTTGATAGATCTCTGATCTCAGTCTCCTCCTCAGGGGAAAGCGAAGGGGTGTTCGATCCCATGGCGTCAACCTCATTCTCCAATCTTGCTACCTTAACAAGAGCGTCATTCCAATCCTTCTCCAATGTAGATGCTACCAAACGATTATCAGGGTCTACTGCATTGTATTGACGTTTTGCCCGTAAAGCTTCATAACGCGCTTGTTCCAACTCCAGTTCCCGTTGCCGTTTCACTGAATCCGATTCATGGTTGATTTTCTTTATCGCCTCTAAAGAAGCTTCTAATCCTATCGGTGATAATACTTTCAAAAGAAAATCCGTAACAGCCCGGTCAACACGGAATCCACCAAATGATATACACGCCTTTCCTGTCTCGTTACCTCGTTTGCGGCTACACTCATAACGTTTATGAGTTCCATTACGGCCTTGGTATCGTACAATTAACTTTCTACCGCAATGACCGCATCTTAACAAACCTCCAAGCAATGCCTTTCCTCCGCGAACAGCTCCTCTCACCACCGGCCTTTTCTTATTTGTATTTTGAGTTAGTATCTCCATGTTATACTGGTACTCTTCCCATGTGATGTAACCTTCATGGTGATCCAATATTAAAACGTCCCAATCCTTTTGTTCCTTACGAATACCCTTCCTCAGTCGCTTGCGCCCATTTTCAAAAGTTACCTCTGTTTTAGTCCGGCCATAGACGTAGGCGCCGGCGTAAATTGGGTTGTTCACTATATGCGACAAGGTATGAGCAGACGGTAGTTTCCACTCTATCCTACGTTCCCCTTTACCGCTGGAAACAACAGCAATCTCAATCTGTTCATCTAAAAACCAATGATACACCCGACGAAGAGTACCATATTCCTTGAATTTCGTGAATACCAAATCAATGACTTCTTGAATTCGTTTGTCAGGATTCTTTTTCAGCTTATTATCCCTAGTCTTTATATAGGCTGCCGGTACAGTAAGATATAATTCTCCCCGCTTCGCTTTTTGTTGTATTGCCGCCTGAGAACGCTCCTTTAATAGGCTCAATTCCATTGCACTCATTTCTCCCTTTAAGCCCAGGAGCAAACGATCATTTGACACGTTTAGGTCATAAACAGCTCCTTGATCTACAAGAACCGTTTTTTTAAGTGCACAGATCTCAAGCAACGTATGCCACTCTCGACCGTTGCGGGCCAACCTCGATGATTCAATCGAGAAAATACCCCCTATTCTTCCTTCACACACAGATGAAAGAAGATTCTGGAATCCTTTTCTGTCAACGCATCCCGATGCAGTTATTCCCAAATCACTATCTATCATCCATATGTTTTTCTCGTTCCATCCTAATTCTTTTGCCCTTTCTACCAAGCCATATTGTAAAAGTTGGCTTTCACGATGCTGTAGAACTTGGCCCGGTGTTGACTGACGGATATATATACATGCTTCCCGACTAATATGTTCAGCATTGATTTTATTGCTCATGCTCATTTCCACCTTTCTTTTCTCGAAATGTCAACCGAAAATTGACCTCTTGCGACAACCGAATTTTGACCCCCATATGAGTAATTGTAAGCTGCGACGAGGTCATAGAAGGCTCCGGTGGCTCCTGCCGAAATATCCATTAAAAGAGCGACCATAACCGCACCTTAGTCAGCTTCCGACCAGATAATCATCTGGTAAGTCGAGAAAACCCTTTTTCGTCGCTAATTCGAGTTCAATCAAATACCCTATCTCGCCTTTCATTTTGATCTGTGAAACCATCCACTTCCGTAACCGAATCGTGACGGGGATACGCCTCAGATGTTCAGGACTCCTTTTTCGACCAGCGCCTTTTCGACTCCCACCTCTCATTTTCATCGCTCCTTTTCACCTTCAAATTCGTCCAATATTTTTGAATACCGCGTACGTTTTTCAATTAAACACCTATTTCTATCGGAAAATAAGCTATTTATGATTTATAGTTACGATTTTTCTGAGTCGGATTAAGCTGCTTGCTTCAACAACTCCAGTCTCTTGACTGCTTCCAATATCAGACCGCGATTTTACGTTAGTGAAACTACTTCTCTTTTCTATTTCTGTTACCCTCAGAATTTTGCCAGAAACCTGACAGAAGCTCTGCAAGGAAATCAATCAATCTATTTCGTGTTTCTATTGGAATTTCGATCGGTGATGGTAAATAATCCCAAAGCCGAAGTTGATGATATTTTTGTTTCGTCATCTTTCCTCCTTGTTTTCGAATTGACTTCATCAGGAGGAAACGGTATTTTTCTATTCACTATTAAGCAATATAAATTCTTAAGCGCCCTGATTTCGATAGCGGGTTTTGAGCCGAGGGATATCTTTTCATACTTTGGATTGGTCATCCACGCAGGTATCAATTCATGGCGACCATCAGGTTTCTTTGTTACAAAACAAGTTTCTCCACGATGGTTTCTGGTACCTACCACATAAATTTCTTCACCGGTTCTTGGGTGAAATGGGTAATATACCCAAGTTATAAACTGGTTTTGATGGGCATTATATAGTGGTTCTGAGGGGGCTCGGGGATGGCAACATCCCCCGGCTACCCGGCAGGAGGACATCTGTGGTATCTACGAAAAAGAGAGCTCCAAGTTGATGGGTAACATCAACTACCATACCCATAGGAGAATAGGGTGATGATAAATGAAAAAAATTAGAAGGAATGACCCCTGTCCATGCGGAAGCGGGCAAAAATACAAAAAATGTTGTCTTCACAAACAGTCCTTGAATCAGTCGATTTCCTGGGCCGACGATGATGGAATCCATTTTGTTTCACCGAGCTCTGCTCCTTCTTCAGAACAATTAAAACAAATGACAAAAGAATATCAAAAGCGAATTCGGAATTCACCTGTATGGGATGAAATGGTAAGGAATTACGGTAAGGAGAAGGCGGAAAGATTGTTGAAGGATTTTAAAGCTGAAATTCGATAATGTCGTTCTAAGGACCATCAAAATGGCATAACCATGGACCCTCAGTCACATCACCAACGAAAGGCAATGAAGGAAATTTTAGGACAATGGGAAGTATCCGGAAACCTTGCTAAGGAAGACCTCTATATTAAATGGTTGGCAAATTCAGAGCCAAAAGGCCATTTACATATTCCCTTTCCCTTGGAAGGAACATTAAAATGGATGATAAGAAAATAAGATCTTTATTGTCTGAAGACAAAAAAATTCAAGCCATCAAGTTAATAATATCAGAAACCGGCTGGGGATTAAAACGCGCCAAAGAATACGCAGAACAATTACATCAATCTACCTTACCTGCGAATGAAAGTATACCAGACAGAAAGAATGCAGATATTACAAGCCAACCAAATCATGGAATGCTACAAAAAAACATCTCAAACAAAGCCCGCCAATTTGGCGTACAAGAAAAAAAAATTGATGCAATTGCGTTTATGCATCAAAACACGACAATGAGTTTGCAAGAAGCAAAGGATTATATTGACAAACAGGATAAAGAAAATTCGATAAATAATATATTAGGTGAAGACTCCTCTGAAAGACTTTCGAAAGAAGATTTAGATGCAAAAAGTCGTGAACTTCTCGCTGCTGATAGAAAGGTTGCTGCAATTAAGTTTATGCACATAGCAACAGGAATGAGTTTAAAAGAGGCACATGAATATATAAATTCACTGCAATTCTGATGAATAAGGAATATGAATTATTTTTAGGCAGGGGTTTCGAAGTTCCAGTTGCCCAATGACACTTTGGGGAACCCAACAACCTTTTACTTGCGTGACATCAAAGTAAGAAGGCATTTATGCAATCAGGTGCTGGCTGTTTATTTATCAATATCGTGCGTTTAGATAGGTTTATGAGCGCCAACCAAACGCTTCAGCGGACCCCTGGAAGTCTTGCGGTTCTGGCGGGGGCCGGTGGAGGGACCGCTGAGCTTGTCGTTGGACAGACCCGCTGGACAGCGGGGGAACTAACGTCGTAACTCCCAGTAAATAAAGGAGGTTTCAGTGGAAGCGACGATTCAGAGCATCTTTCTTATAGGCTATGCCCTCTATGATCAGACCCATCTTCTTCCGGAACATATTCGTGAAGCGGCACACCGTCTGATGAGTTGCCGCACATCTGCTCTGGGGGGTCACGTGCAGGCGTGCCCGGACGGTCACTTCAAAAGGCACTGGTACAACTCGTGTAAACATCGCATGTGCCCCCTCTGCGCTTTTACCCAGGTGGAACGTTGGCTGGCAAAACAAAAGGCTCGCATCTTAAACACCGAACATTTCCATGTTATTTTCACCATCTCCGATGAATTGCACGACTTATGGCGGTTGAACCGCAAGCTTATGGGCAATCTGCTGTTCAAAAGCGCCACTGAAACCCTTTCCGAACTCCTTGGAGATCCGAAGCATTTGGGGGGCAAAGTCGGCATCATCGCCTCACTGCATACCTGGAGCCGAAAACTGGACTTTCATCCGCATCTGCATTGTCTGGTAACGGCCGGTGGGCTGATCGCCGGCGAGTGGATCGCTTCATCAAAAAAATTCCTTTTGCCCTTTGGCATCGTCCGGGCGGTATTTCGAGGCAAGTACCTCTACTATTTGAGAAAAGCCCTGGATCGGAACGAACTGGTTCTGCCCGAGGGTATGGGGCCTCAGCAGGCCCGGAACCTCTTCAATAAACTGGGCCGCCGCAAAAAATGGAACGTCAAGCTCAAAGAGACCTATTCATACGGTGAAGGCGTGTTGATTTACCTGGCGCGTTACTTGAGAGGCGGAGCAATTTCAAACAAACGCATCTACAGCATTGAAAACGGGAACGTGACCTTCAATTACGGTCGTGAGAAGGTAAAACTCATCTCCCTGCCGATTCAAACCTTTATCAGCCGCTATCTGCAACACGTCCCCCTAGCAAATACCGTGATGGTGCGTTCATACGAACTCTATCATCACAGCTCAAAAGAAGAACTGGCACTCTGCCGGGAAATACTGGGTCAACCGCCTCTTGAAAGTCTGGGATTCCTGGATTGGCAGAGTCTCTGGCAACAGCGAAGCGACGAGCGACCGGATTGTTGCCCTGTTTGCGGGAAACGCCTCATAACTCTGGAAATATTGACGCCGGTCAAAAAGTTAAGAGAGCTTCCGAGGTTCAATAAAGTCCAGGACATGATACACGCCCAAGCAGCATAGATTAAGCATGCGCAGTCGAAAGGTCTTTAGTCGAGTGAAAGGTTTTTGATGTCGAGGTGTTTGGTAAACTGCCTAATAACACGATATTTTGGCATTTTTAGCGGGACCATGCGATCAAAAAAAGAAATTTTATCATTTTTAACTGGCTTAGGCCGGAATGATGGGTCAAAAAGAAGTCATGCGGTAGCTGCAAAGATCGTTTAATCTCCATAGCGGCGATCCTGCTCCCATTAACCTATGTGCGTGTGACCCGCGGGTCTGTCCAACCAGCCGTTGAACAGGCAAACTGGTCATTGGAGCAAATTGAAATTGATTTTTCCGTATCACGCTTCCGGGTGGATTGGTCGCATATTTCTTTCTTGCCCGTTCGCCTGTTAACTAAAACGTTCTCGCGCCGAGGAAAGCTCGGCGTATCTTGCAGGGTGAAAGTCCCTGTCGGGAGGAAAATCAGTAATGGCTTTCTGTAAGGGTTAGCCACCCACCCGTATCGAGCCTTGGACCCATGGCGGAGTTGTTCAGTCTGTCAGGTGTAGGACATCGGCATTCATATGCTGGTTGGAAACGAGCCGCGCTCAGGGATGAGCAAATAGGCGGATGGACTCACCCCACCTAACGGTGGAAGCAGCGAACAAGATGGGTTAAGCGTAGGCAGAGTATCCTGTAGGCCGCAGGGGTGATCGCGCACCCTGAAGTGCTGGTACAGCTTCGAAATAGCAATTGCGGACGCCGAGGGTTTGAACGTTCACCGAAGGCAACACGGAAGCATCCGTTTATGGCGAGGATGTGGAGGTCCGCCGGAGTCCTCAGGCCGTGGCATGCAGGAAGAGATGCGCCGTAGAACTCGGGAAGCCCCAAAGGCTCCAGGGAGTTTATTTCACACTGACGGTGAGGTAAAGTAACAGTGGTTCACTACACAGCCGAAATGCTGAAAGGAACAACCGGGTGGGAGGAAAATCGGACCTCCGATGGCCCTCTATACGCCAATGGGGTGTCTTATCAGGCATACTACTCAGCGGTGGGGAAAGCCCACCACATGGGGAAGGACCTGACGGAAGTACGCAGTCTGCAAAGGAAACTCGCACCGGACAATGTAGGGCTGGAACAATACGAGCCAACCTCACTGCAGGGAATAGCCATTAAGGCAAAAGTTGATGGAAAACACCGCTTTCAAGACCTTTACCGGTGTCTGAACGCGCCGTTTCTCCGTGCCTGCTGGAAAGACCTGAATAAGGATGCAGCCAGTGGTGTGGACAAAGTGACGGCCGAGGCCTACGAAGGAAATCTTGAGGCCAATATCGCGTCATTGGCGGAGCGATTGAAAACCAGACGTTACCGTGCCAAACTGGTACGCAGAAGTTACATCCCCAAAGAAAACGGCAAACAACGCCCCTTGGGCATTCCGGCCCTTGAAGACCGGTTGGTGCAATTGGCATGTGCCAAACTCCTGACAGCCATATTCGAAGCTGACTTTCTGAATGTCAGCTATGGTTACAGGCCCAACCGAAGCGCAAAAGACGCTGTCAATGATTTGCGTTTTGAACTTCAGTTTGGATCATATGGATATGTCGTCGAGGCCGATATCAAAGGCTTTTTCGACCATATGGACCATGATTGGCTGATGCGAATGCTCATGGAAAGAGTTGATGATGCGCCGTTTTTAAATCTGATCCAAAAATGGCTTAAAGCCGGCATTCTGGATACGGATGGCAAAATTATCCATCCGGACAGCGGTACTCCCCAAGGGGGGATTGTATCGCCGGTTTTGGCCAATGTCTACCTGCATTTTGCCCTTGACTTATGGTTTGAAAAGGTGGTGAAGCCCCACTGTAAAGGGGCCGCCATGATCATTCGGTACGCAGATGATTTTGTCTGTGCTTTTCAGTACAAAAAAGAGGCAAAAGGGTTTTTCCACGTGCTGCCCGAAAGGCTTTTGAAGTTTGGCCTCAGTGTAGCGCCTGATAAAACCGCCATGATGCGATTCAGTCGTTTTGATCCGAGCATGCGCAGGCGGATTGTCTTTTTGGGTTTTGAGACCTACTGGACCTATGACAAACAGGGAAAGGTGAGAGTCATGCAGCGCACCGGCCGTAAAAAGCTGCAGGGTGCCTGCAGGCGCATCAAGGAATGGGTGAAGGAAAACCGACATTTGAAGGGGATTGCGTTCATAAAGACGCTCAACCGCAAACTGCGCGGACATTACAACTATTACAGCGTGGTGGGGAACGCCAATTCGTTATGGCGTTTTTACCGATGGGCGAGTGATTGTGCGTTTAAGTGGCTGAACCGAAGAGGGGGTAAGCGGAGAAGTTTCACCTGGAAGGCTTTCAACCGGGCCATAAATCGCCTGGGGATCGCCAAACCGAAGCTACCGACGGCACCCCGGCCACGAAAGGTGTTTTGCTAATGCTGATGCTTTGCGCGAAAGCGAGTACAACCGAGGAACCGGATGCGGGAAAACCGCACGTCCGGGACTGTGCGGGGGGCGCTGGGTGACCGGCGTTCCTACCGTGAGAGCCTTCAAAGACGTAGAACCCCCAAATTTGGTATTTGGCATTTATAGATTCGTTTCGTATTATAGATACAATCCATATGTACAGCCCTGCTCATAGTCTTTTTTTCAGTCTCAATTATCTTGGAGGCCGGTGATGGAACCAAATAGAGTTGTAAGAAAACTCAGAGCCATACTTAGCGCAGATGTTCAAGGCTATAGTCGCCTCATGGGCGACGATGAGATTGCCACGGTCAAAACCATTACTGAATACCGCGAAATTTTCTCTGCAATCGTCCAAAGGCACAGCGGGCGTGTGGTGGATTCTCCCGGTGACAATATTCTTTCTGAATTCGCCAGTGTAGTGGATGCTGTCCAGTGTGCGGTTGAAATCCAGAAAGCTCTGAAGGACAAGAATGAGGAACTGCCTGAAAATCGCAGGATGATTTTCAGAATGGGCATAAACCTTGGCGATGTTATTCAAGATGCTGATCGCATTTACGGTGACGGAGTAAACATTGCTGCTAGGATCGAATCATTGGCTGATGGTGGTGGAATCTGTATTTCTGGAAGCGGTTATGAGCAAATCGAAAACAAGTTGGAATTAGGATTTCATTTTATTGGTAAGCACACAGTAAAGAATATCGCTAAACCGATAAAGGTTTACAAGATATCCTTAGATCACGAGGATGCTGCAGAACCGGAAAGAAAATTGAAATTGGGGAGAAAAAAAGTCGTGGTGATGGTTGTTCTTGTAATCCTCGGAGCTGCTCTTGCATTTTGGCGTCTTTATCCAAACCAAAACTCACTTCCAACAGACGCTAAATCACCCCTCAAAAGCATTTCGTCTGATTCGGCGAAAAAACCGCTGAACCCAATGTCTGAGAAGAATTCTATCGCTGTTCTGCCTTTCACCAATATGGTTGGCGATCCAAAACAACAATATCTTTGCGATGGTTTCACAGAGCATATCATTACTGTACTTGCCAAAATTCCAGACCTTTCCGTTACCGCCCGTAACACGACCTTTACCTTTAAGGGCAAGCCCGTAAATATTAAAGAATTGGGACAGCAACTAAATGTTCATTATGTACTTGAAGGAAGCATTCAGAAATCTGGGGATCGGATACGTGTGACGGCCCAGTTCATTGATACTAAGAATGGCAATCATCTTTGGGCGGAGACTTATGACCGCAATATTAACGATATATTCGACCTACAAGATGAAATTGCATTAAAAATATCGCAATCTCTTCATATCAAGATAATTGGTGGCATCGGTGTAGGTCCTTGCGCGAGAGGAACAAATAATGTTGGTGCTTATTTAAAGTTCATTGAGGCTATGTATTACGGTTGGCAGGGGGATGTGGAGGGAAACAAATTATCCATGCAAAAATGCCAGGAAGCCATCGAACTAGATCCAAACTATGGGGCAGCATATGCCTATCTCGCTTGGGGCTATTTGGCCGAAGTGGGAATGTGCGTGAGTAAAACTCCGAAGGAATCAATCGGAAAAGCATTTGAACTCGCCCAAAAAGCTCTAACCGTAAATAACTCCTGTCCTTTTGCTCACGAAACAATGGGCGCTGTTTATACTTTTGTGGGAAAGGATGAGAAAGCTTTAGAACAGTTCGATAAGGCCATCAAAATGGATCCCAATTGGCCGGACATTTACGTAATTCGGTGCTATTATCTATTCAAAATTGGCCAATTTAATGAAGCACTAACATCACTGAAAAAAGCACTTCGATTAAATCCTTTACCTCCTCCCTGGTATTTTACCGTTCTTGGAAGGGCTTATACGAGACTCGGCAGGTATGATGAAGCGATTTCTGCGTTTGAAAGTGCAATTCAAATTGCACCAAAATTTTTATATGGTCACATATTTCTTGCTTTTGTTTATGCGATTTTGGGAGACGAAGACGGCACTCGTTTTGAAGTGTCGAAAGTGATAGAAATAAATCCAGATTTTTCTTTCGCGTGTATCAGCCATCTTGTTGCATCTTATAAAGATGAGGCTATCCGGAAACAGTTAACAGTGGGTCTTCACAAAGCAGGATTGAAATGAGAAGCATGGTGCGTGCTGACATTATTGCATCCTTTCATCCTTCATTATCGCCCAATGGCATACGTTTAAGTCTATACTCAGAAGGATTGGGATGCCCAATTTAATATCAAAATTGGAAAACTGGATCCAGATTTTATCTCGCGCCACTAATTTCTTGAGAGTCTGTTATGAATGAAGTTTCTGATACCATAAAGTCAGCCCGAGAGAGTGCGGGGAAGAGGATCATTTACCTCCCGCATGCTGTGCGGCAGATGTCCAGACCGGACAGAATGATAAGTCCCCTTGATGTTAGAAAGGCAGTGGAGCAAGGTGAATTGGTTGAGGATTATCCGGGGGATTCGCGAGGGCATAGCTGCCTGATTTTGGGGCAGGGTGTAGACGGTCGCTCAATACACATCGTTTGCTCGCCTAAAACTGATTACCTGGCCATCATTACAGCGTATATTCCCAATCCCCGCGAATGGGAATCAGATTTCAAAAAGAGGAAACGATCATGAACTGCATTTACTGTCAAGGAAAGATGGAAAAAGGCATTGCTCCTTTTCATGTTGATCGGAAGGGATACCATCTCACTATGGATAGAATTCCTGCTTGGGTATGCAGCCAATGCGGTGAGACCTATTTTGATGAGACGGAAGTAATAGCTATCCAAGAAACGCTCAGAGCTTTAGATGAACAGTCTGAAAAAATTGCTGCAACTGGCTGAACTTTTAAGAAAACCGGGGTTGGCGAACCAGGCGCTTCAGCGGACCCCTGGAAGTCTGGCGGTTCCGGCGGGGGCCGGTGGAGGGGCCGCTGAGCTTGTCGTTGTGCCCCCTCCGAAAAAGAAGTAAGGCAGCAAAACGGCGTATGGAGAACAGATGTAATGAACGACAGTTCAGCATATGTCAACCCCAAGATTGTGGGTTGTTTCATTAGGGGGGCATAGGGATCACCTCTACTTTTGTTAATTTCTACAGCTTTTTTCGTAAACAAAAATGAGGTTGCATCTTTGTTCTATTTCTGTACGAATTTGAAATGGAAAGGAGGTGACAATGGAATAAAATATTTTCTAAACATCTCCACTATCATGGTAACTGTGCCCATATACATGAAACGGGACAGGTCCAACCTTAAGAAAACCTAAAAGAAATCATTAAGGAGAATTTGTATGAAACGACTCAAAGAAATGACCCGAATAATAGTTGTATTTTTACTTAGTCTGCTGATTTCAACCACAATAGCATTCGCTCAGGAGATAAAGGTTGTAACCCCTGAAACTGTGGGCATATCAAGTGCAATGCTCGAAAATGTAGACAAGGTGGTCAAAAAAGGACTTGAGCAGAAGTTTTTTAAAGGAGCAGTGGTTTTGGTAGCCCGACATGGCAAAATTTGTTACTTCAAACCCTTTGGTGAAGCAGAAGAAGGAAAATCCATGGAAACGGATGCCATATTCCGATTGGCTTCTATGACCAAAACCATTACAGCAGTCGCCTTGATGCAATTGTGGGATCAGGGAATGTTTCAGCTCAAAGATCCGGTCTCAAAATATGTTCCCGAATTCAAAAGTATGAAAGTGGCAGAGATGGATGCGGAAGGCGAGATCAAACTGGTGCCCGCAAAGCGTGAAATTCGGATTCAGGATTTATTGAGCTTTACAAGCGGTATTTCAGCGACCATGCTGATGCGCATGAGCCCCCTTCATGCCTACGTAGGAAAATGCTTTGTCAAAGAAGGCGTTCAGGATATGTTAAGCGAGACCTATACTAAGAATCTGGAGAAGAATGTTAAAGCTCTCGCCAAATGCCCCCTTGTCTTTCAGCCGGGAGAAGGATGGGGATATAGCCAGGGTGCCGCAGATGTTATGGGCTATCTGGTTGAAATACTTTCCGGGAAACCCCTTGATCAATACATGGAAATGAACATTTTTACCCCATTGAAGATAAAAGATTTCTGGTTTTATCCTCCAGAAAATGTTTTTCCGAGAATTCCAGCTATTTTTCTCAAACCTGGTACGCTTGTGAAAGCAACAAAAGAATGGTCCATGGGACCGGTAGCTTTGGGATCGCTTTACACATTTGGTAAAAACAAGGCCTACTTTGCAGCAGGAGGCGGTTTGCATGGCACCACCTATGGTTTCTACAGATTCTCCCAAATGTTGTTGAATATGGGGGAACTGGACGGGGTGCGCATTTTGAGCCGACAAGCAGTCAAACTTATGACTACTATTCAAGTGCCAGAGGGTCATGAATTCCGAAATTATTTTACAAACAATCGATGGGGATATTGTGTGGATATACAGAAAAACGAAAAGATGAATGCCCTTAACGATTGCTACGGCGGTAAAGGTGCTTATGGCTGGCGAGGTTTTTGGAGTACGCTTTGGTTCAATGATCCCGTCGATGAGACAGTGGTAATGTTCATGTCGCAGATTCCACGAGCAGGTTTACCATGGGGTTATAAGGTAAATAACGCTGTAAATGCGGCAATTGTTGAGTAGCTGCAACGCAGTTTCTCCCGCTTTAATAGGCAGATAGACGTCAATTTGACAAGGATGGGCTTGGTGAAATGCCAAGTCCATCCAAAAAATGATTTTTGTGGGTTGTCCCAATTGGTAGCGTGGAAAACTGTTTTAATACGCCAAGCCAAAGAAAATACAATGTTTATAGCTTTTTCGAACTCACTATCTACAGTGCATCTAGGGAAACTGGCCGCAGCACAACCAAACGCTGCACCAGACGCCTGATACTTGGGCGGTCCTGGCGGGGGCCGGTGGGAGGCGCTGGTGAGCTTGTCGTTAAACGTTCGCGGTGATAGTAGCATTTTCGCGAAACCAAAAAATGTTGACGGTCAGACCCGTCAACAAGACTGCGCCATGGGTAATATTTTCGCAGATTTTTGAGAATTCATAGGAAAAGGGAGGTGATGAAAAAGGAAATTCGATCATGCGGCTCAGAAAATGTTAAACCACAATTGAAAAATGGGAAAAGGAGAAACTAGCATGAACATTACAGGTAGAAACAGCGGCAGGGGAATTCTGAATCCATGGGCACTGTGCTTCATGACCCTCGTCATTTCACTGTGTGTGTTGACATCCGTCGTGCAGGCTGGCGAAGTAACCCGTAATTTCAAGGTCAATAACTGGATTACCAAGATGCAGGCCATACCCATACCGGATTCACCGGGCCGGGTCATCGGTTTTTATGAGCGCCAAGGCGATGTGGAATATGAAGACGGCGAGAAAGCCAAGCAACTTCTGAGATGTACCTTTGATATAGTTCGGGGACTGGGAACCTTTCAGGGATATTCCCAGCTTATCTTTAAAGATGGATCTACGGCTCTGGTAAAAGTAGAAGGGGTTATGACAAAGCTCAAAGAAGGCAAACTTCCAGCCGGACATGGGACGGGGAAATATATTTGCGGAACGGGCCGGTTCAAAGGCATTCAGGGAAAGAATACCTTTAAGGTCAGGATGCTCAAACCCTTCGCCGGAGAAAGCAAAGGTGATGCTCTTGTGGAGGTTACGGCAACCTATAGCCTGCCTGGAAAGTGATTTTAATTTGCGGTTCTGAAGTGACCTTGTTGAAGAGTTTTCCGGTTTTAAAAAGAGAGGCGGCGGCGGGGGGTGATCTACCTTTCCCCGCTCTCTCTTACAATATTTTTGTCAATAAAATTCTAATGAGATATTTTGAATGGTAGAATTGTTTTTCGATCCCAGTCTTAGCTGAAAGGAGCATGTCTAAAATGAAAAAATGGTTTGTCATGGGTTTCTTCATCTTATTATGTGGTGTTGCCTGCAATTCCGCCATGCGGGATGGAGTAAGACTAAATGCTGATATGCCGAATACGGTTAAACTTCCAAATGGAGCATTAGTCTATAACCTATCCGGTATGTGGCACGCTGTTACAAAGAGTTCTTGCGGAAAGACTTTTAATGGAACCATAGCTATAACTCAGGAAGGGGACCTCGTTATGGGCAGTTTACAAAACGGGAATTACCCGGTCGAGACCTATGAAATGATTCGAGGGACCTTAAAAGGGGCCGAGATAGCTGAAATTAAGTTCAATACACGTGCTGGTTTTATTCGAAGTGATGGAGCGCATAAGTCTAAATGTTGTGGGGTTGTATAACCCATCAAAATTAAAAGGCGTTTTCGGTAAACAAGAATGCATTATGAACATTCATAACTTGAATCCAAGGTAAGTCAAATGTTTGGCCGTTGGCTAATTCAAAGGGACTTTTATGAGCATTTTTTGCGCCAGGTAAAAATGGGACAAAATTCCTGATAGTCGCATGTGCTCGAAAGAAAAGACTTGCCCATTTCTTATCTCGAAAACTCTCAATTTGTTTTAGTTTACGTTTGATTCCTTTTAAATAATTGTCAACAATGGAGGTTGTTTGTTTTATCCCATTTCTATTTTTATGAGAGGTATAATGAGTGGCATTTTCTTTTAATTCTACTACCCTCTTTTTTAGTAATGGATGAGAAAATGCATCGTCATCTAATGCCTTAATCTTTACTTCCAAGTTAACTTTAGATGTGGATGTTTTCAAAACTTTCTTAAATTTTTTATAAAACTTGTCCACTTCTTGGTCGGTACATTTTGATTCTTTTTGATATTTTGATAGTGCATCGTAGAAGTTTTTCAAACAATGACGATGGCAATATCCGACCCAAATGTTATGGAATACGGTCTTGATAGCATTGGTTGAGGCTTTCCACTTATCTTTTGTTACACCAAGGATTTTGAAGTCGATTTTTTGCAAAAAATCCTCAAATGAACCGCACAGGTTTTCTTCATCAACATGATCAACATAATCGGAGTGCCATACTAATAAATTTTCAGGATCGACCATAACTACAGAATAAGTTCTTAAATTTGGTTCTTTTTCAAAGCCCTCATCTTCCTGTAGATATCCTGAGCCTTTCACTCCTGCTCTTGTTAGTATTGTTGCAGGATGAAGTGTTCCTGCCCATCGATTCCAGTTCAAGATGGTTTGTTTGCTTTTGACACTTTTTTTGCCAATAATTTTAAGGCTTTCGATGGCTCCTTGAATGCTCGCATTAAAACGGTACATATTCCGAAATACGTGCCCAATAATCTCTATACCAAAATTCTTTTCCCTTGGGAGAAAGCTGGGAACAAGAGAGAACTTTTGTTTGCACTTCCGGCATTGTATCATGCGGATTGGGAATGTCTGTTGTTCTCCTCCATTCATTATTGTTTTTCGAGGATTCCCGTGGAAACCAGATAAAACATATTCTTTAGGTCCAGAACATGTTGAATTATGGCCTGTGTGGTGATCATATTTATCGAGTTTATCTAATACTTCAATGCGAAACTTCTTACTATCTTTTACGAGAGCATGATAGCTTTCGGTGTTATTATAAGGAAAGATATATGTTTGATTTCCTCGTTTAGAAACAAGGTCTTCCATTTTCTTTTTTACATTTTCGATTATGGATTTATCAAAAGATTTTAACATCCCTATCTCAAATGCAATACTGATTGTACTATCACGACTTTTTACATTATTCAATTTTTTAGTAATATTACTTATCATTGAACGAATTGAATAAAAGATTCTAATTTTCTGTCGATCCCGTTGTGTTTTTGGAATGCTTTTTTTCCCTTTTATTGGCTTACAAATATCCCATAATTGACTTATTAACCTACCAAGTTCATCAATAAGAGCAGACAATGTTACATAAAAATATTGCAATGATTGAAACATCTCCCTTTCATTGATCCATGATCTGATGGCATTAATGCATTTCTCAATTTCAAAGAAAATCTCAGGATACTGTTTTGGATCGTAATAACATTGTCTTGCAAGTCTGTTTTGAGCTTTGTCCAACATTGTCAAAGCTCTCTTAATATTATTAATCATGTGCAACCTCTCTAATTTAACATAGACTGTTGCACTATGATTATGCACACTTATCAAAAAAAGTCCCTAACTTTTTTCCGCTAAGGCGAATTCAGGAAAAAATGTTTGGCCTCACGAAATGCGCTTTGATTAGGATATTGATTCGGAACCGTTTAACAGATGAAATAATTTCAATATGTTAGAGTAAACCCCACAACATTTAGACTTATGCGTGATGGAGAAAACCTTAACAGTGGGAAGGAAATGAACATAAGCACCGAATTGCCTACCGATAATATAAGGTGGGACACCACCTTGACCAAAGAAAAATAAAATAGAGATTCGTTTCAGATTCCCAATTTGAATCGGCTGAATCTGGTTCACCTACGCTAACTGGCTAGAACTAAAAACTTTTGTGTTTGAAAAGGGCTCATTTTCGACCCTATAACGCCGTTTTTAATTTCAAAATAGGAATTGTTCAAATTTAAGGCCACTGACACAAAGCGAGTCAATATAGCCATGCGTCAGCCAACTACAAGGTTGTGCGGTCGCTTCGTAAGGAATTTAGCAGCAGATAGAATTATTGCTGCGAACCAAACGCTCCACCAGACGCCTGATACTTCGGCGGTCCCAGCGGGGGCCGGAGGAGGCGCTGGTGAGCTTGTCGTTATATTGCGACACGAAGTCGCATAGTTTGAGTGTATTCATGTAGTTACATGTAGTACCCGGTATGTTCCTACCGGACCCTACGCAGGCATGCTGCCGTTGCGCTGATGACGGGGTGTGAAGCCCTGCGGACAACGTACCGAATTGGGTTTGAATGGTGACAGGAAAACCCCTCCGGGAATCCTCCCCGGTTAAGGGCCAGGGTCGGATGATATGGTGAAGGTATCTGAATGTCTTTAAGCGTCGATCACAAGCGAAGGACCTACGAAGATTAATAGGTCTTATGCCGCTGCCCAGTGTCAGCGGATATGGTCAGGTTGCAGGTCTGTCAACTGCCTGCACGGAACTGTTGTACCACCGGCGTAGAGGGCGCACCTAAGTCATCCATTGGATCAACTCTTCAAACACCAAGGATCTCATTTATTTCTCCATCCGTTGGTGTGTAACCGGAACGCTCTACATGCGTGCAAGCAGATTCGGAAATTTGCTTCATCAGGCTGGAATTTTGGAGAATATAAAGGGTTTCCTGATCACGCTCCCAATCTTCCGCACTCATTACAATAAAATCGCCCCCACTACGGCGAGTTACTTTAAGTGGCACGTGCGCACTGGCCGCCTGTTCAACAAAGTTCTTCATCTTTGAGCGAAACTGGTTTACGCTAACAATTTTCATAGGGGCACCAACACAGTTGATATGGACGATACTCACCAGACTGTTAAAAACCTTGAGGTGTTTTTCCGAAATGTTACCCTGAACACGAACTAATAAAAAAAGGGACTCAAACCAGTTGGCCTAAGTCCCTGTTTTTGTTTGGTGCCGAAGGCGAGACTCGAACTCGCACAAGCATTCGCTCACTAGACCCTGAACCTAGCGCGTCTACCAGTTCCGCCACTTCGGCTCGAAAAGAAGTTGATATTTCGTGATGAAGAAAGTATACTTTTGGGTTATATTTGTCAACCTATTTTATTGGAAAATCATTCCCTGAGTACAGGGGGCGTGCGCTTTTTTTCATGAGCGCCCGCCATTTTCTGGAGAGTATTAAATCAGCAATGTCTGTTATCTCAAATTTGGAACAGTTTAACCAAACGCTTCGCAATCCAGTACTGACCATTGGGAATTTTGACGGTGTCCACAAAGGGCATTTGAGCCTCTTCGACCTGGTAAAACAAAGGGCCGCAGCCATTAACGGCCAGTCCGCGTTAATAACCTTTGACCCCCATCCCATTAAGGTCATGAAACCAGGCAATGGTCCTCCTCTCATTACACTGACCCAACAAAAGCTGGAATTGATCGCGGACGCCAATATTGATATCATTTTCTGCATTCCCTTCACCCGGCAGTTTGCTTCAATCTCGGCCCGTGATTTTGTGCAAAACGTACTGGTCAACAAAATCGGAATTAAAGAAATTGTGGTCGGCTACGATTACACCTTCGGTTCAGGACGTGAAGGGGGCATTGAGCTTCTTCAGAGCATGGGAAAAGAGTTCGATTTCCGGGTTCATGTGGTGCCACCGGTCTATGTTGAAAACATCCTTGTTTCAAGCACATCCATCCGCAACCTGATCCAGGAAGGAAAACTCCACGAGGCCAAACAACTCCTGGGACGCGATTATCAGGTTGGGGGAACGGTAGTGAAAGGTAAGAACAGGGGTGGCAGGCTTCTAGGATTTCCCACGGCAAATCTTGCATTAATTGACGAATTGGTTCCCAAAAGGGGCGTTTATATGGTAAAGGCCCTTGTTGAGGATCGGACATATGACGGCCTGACCAACATCGGTTACAATCCGACTTTTGGGGATGGGGTTTTTTCAGTTGAGACCCACATCCTTAATTTCCAGGAAGACCTGTTGGGAAGACAGATCCGAGTTAAGTTTATCGAGCGGCTGAGAGATGAAAAAACCTTTGAATCCCTTGAAGATTTGGTTGAGCAAATAAAGCGGGATATTTCCCGGACTACAGAAATGCTGAATCTACAAAGGGATCACACTTGATCGACAATACCATTGGCGGCAAGAAAATGGAGGAAACAATAATGGAAAAAGGCGCACAACCAACATCATACGGCATTGATCGAAGGGACTTTTTGAAGCTATCCGGAATCCTCGGCGTCGGCCTCGCCACAGCCGCGGCAATTCCCGCTTCGGCTGAAGCCGTTAAATTTGATCGCAAATTATATAAGGTTTCCGAAACCAGGATGGCCATGGGGACTTTTGTGTCCATGACGCTTTTGCATACATCACGGGATCAAGCAGAGAAAGCCATTGGCGCGGCCTTTGAAGAAATCGACCGATTAAGCCAGGACATGAACCGCTTCAATCGGACCACAGCCGTTGCCCAACTCAACCGAGAAGGACGATTAAAAGACGTCCCCCCCGACACCCTAAGGGTTGTAAGGCAGTCTCTGTCGTATTACAACATCAGCAACGGCGCCTTTGACATTTCGGTCAAACCGGTGGTAGACCTGTTTAAGGATAAATTTTCTGAGAAAAACCCCACGCCTCCCACGCAAAGAGAAATGCGAGAAGCCCTTCTTTTGGTGGATGCATCCAATATTCAATTGACGGGAAACGCCATTGTCTTTAAGAAACCGGGCATGGGCATTACACTGGACGGCATTGCAAAGGGATATATTGTGGATATGGCATCCAATGTCCTTTCCAAACATCACATCGAAAACTACCTGATCAATGCGGGGGGGGACATCCGGACCATGGGGCGCAAACAGAATGGCAAGCCTTGGACCGTTGCGGTACAGGATCCCTTTAAAAATCAACAGTATCCGGATAAAATCCATATGATGGACGGCGCCATTGCGACATCCGGAAATTATGAAGTCTATTTCGACCGGGAAAAGATGTTCCACCACATTGTGAATCCACGCTCCGGATTTTCTCCCAATGCCAGCACCAGTGTATCTGTTTTAGCGAAAACAGCCATGGATGCAGACGCCCTGTCCACCAGTGTGTTTGTGATGCAGCCGGAACGCGGCATTCGATTTGTGAATGCCTTACCGAAATGTGAGTGCCTGGTGGTGGAAAAGGGGAACAGAAAACTGCATTCGGCAGGATGGAAAAGCGTCGGAAGCGTTGCCACAGAAAGATCTTAAGGTTGAAAAGAGAACCGCAGAATTACGAATATTGAACCGCAGAATTACGAAGGATGGAATCGCTGCGTTATAGCTTTTTTTAGGATTAGTACCGCTCAGTAGAATATTTTCCTTCGACATTCAGCGTTCGATATTCGTTATTCGCTTTTTTAAGGCCCCTTTTAAGCCCTTCCGACAACCAAAGGCGCTGAACACTGACTCTCTCAAAAAACATCCTTACATGGGTACATCTTCCTGAATAAAATTCTCAAACCGCGTCAATTCCTTCAGGAAGGTCAGCTTGACGGAACCCGTTGGACCGTTTCGCTGCTTTCCGATGATAATTTCCGCAATATTCCGGCTCTCTTCCGACTGAGGATTGTAAACCTCGTCTCTGTAAATAAAAACAATCACATCAGCATCCTGTTCTATGGCGCCGCTTTCTCTCAAGTCAGCCAGCTGCGGCCTTTTATTCGGCCGATCCTCAACTTTTCGGTTAAGCTGGGATAGCGCCACCACAGGTATGTCGAGATCTTTGGCCAACCCCTTCAGGGATCTGGATATTTCCGACATCTCCAACTGCCGGGATTCCGCGGATTTTCGACCGTAGATTAACTGCATGTAATCCACAATCACAAGGCCCAATCCGCCTCTTTTTTTTAATCTTCGGCATTTCGCCTTCATTTCCAACACGCTGATGGCAGAACTGTCATCTATGAAGATGGGGATTTCGGAAAGGCGATCGGCCGAATCAATAAGGTCCTGCCATTCATGTTTTTTAAGCCTTCCGGTTCTCAATCGGGTCGCATCAATTCTGGATTCAAAGCCAAGCAACCGGATACCCAACTGTTGCTTGGACATTTCAAGGGAAAACACAGCCACGGCCGTTCCGCTCGCTTTGGCCGCGTTATATCCCATGTTAAGGGCCAATGCTGTTTTCCCCATGCTGGGTCTGCCGGCCACGATAATCAGGTCCGATGGCTGAAGGCCGGCGGTAAGGCGGTCAAAATGTTCAAACCCGGTGGTGACGCCCGTCACGGACCCCTGGGTCTCCCCCGCTTTCTCCACCTTTTTGAAACTGCCCCTGATAACCTGTTTCAGGCTCTCGAATCCGTCCTTGACCTGCGATTCAGCGATATTGAAGATCGACTGTTCAGCTTTCTCAAGAAGATCATCGGTATCCTCCTGTTCCTGAAAGCATAATTCTGAAATAGCGGAACACTCAGCAATCAACCGCCTCCGTACCGAGGCATGCCTGATAATTTCCGCATGATAAACGATCCCCGCGGAAGTGGAAACCGCCTGAACCAGAACGCCCAGATAGTCGGCGCCGCCCACCTTTTCCAGCCGGTTTTTTTTAAGAAGAGCTTCTGAAAGCGTTATAATGTCAATGGGTTCTCCATCATTATACAGAGAAGCCATTCCTTCAAAAATAGCAGCGTGGGCCTCCCGATAAAAATCATCAGGAGAAAGGATATCCATGAGTTGATTCATGGCATCATTGTTAATCAGTATCCCTCCCAACACAGCCTGTTCCGCCTCCATATTGCGAGGCGGAACTTTCGGAGAAATACGGGCAGCTCGATCTTTGTTTCCAGGCATGAATGAATCACCGTATGATCTACGCATTATAAACGAGGCAGGGTCAAACCCAAAAAATCATACATATTATTCTTGAGCCGCTTCCGCATCCGCTTTTACCACAACTTTCATGGTCGCGCTGACCCCGGGATAAAGCTTAAGCTCTACCTCAAATTCGCCTACGGTCTTAATGGGCTTTTCCATCACAATTTTTCTTCTGTCAATGTCGATACCCTGGTTTTTCAGCTGTAAAGCAATGTCCATGGACGTCACAGAACCATAAAGTTTTCCCTCTTCACCCGCCTTTTGTGAAAAAGTAATCACAACCGCTTCCATTTCGGTTTTAACTTTTTCCGCCTCTTCTTTAACCCTCAAGCGTTTCAACTGAATTTTCTTTCGCTGAAGTTCAAGGGCCTTTCTATTATGCTCCGAGGCTTCCAGGGCCATAGACTGCGGTATCAGATAGTTTCGGGCATACCCCTTGGCCACTTTGACAACGTCTCCTTCGAGGCCTAACTCATCTACATCCTGTCTCAAAATTACTTCCATTCGGTTGTCCTCCATACTGCATCAGCTATCGGATCTTCGATGTATTCTCCTGAAATCAGCCCACTGATCAAACAAACCGGCAAGTATCAGCACAACAAAAAAGAGCTGCTGAATCATGATCAAAAAATACACGCCAACTCTGATCCAAGTGGGAACCTTATATTTATTCAAGAAGAACAGCACGATCGATAGCCCGTGAAAAAGATAGATGGCCACAATAACAATCAGGGCGTTTATGGCCAGAAATTCAACACTCCCTGATGACAAAAATAATGCAAAACCGGAAATGATGACCCCCCACACCAGCGATTCAGAGGACTGCCAGCAGTCCATCGGTTCAAAATGGGGATATTTCAGGCCCCACAAACTGAAGAGCGGTTTGGCAATTACAATATTCAGCCAGAGCGCAAACCCCGTACCGATAATCATAAGGGAAGGGTATATTTTCGAAATGACCAACATGAATGCCTTTGCGTAAGTCTCTAAATCCAGAGAATTGGCGCCTTCCACATTCACATCCTTATAGGCCGCAACGGTAGCATTCAGGTGTTCCGCCATATAGGCAAGAATCATCTCAATGGGACCCATATTTTCTGAAAGAGCGATGAAAAAAAGCAACACAAAACCCAGCAAAAGCATAAAAACCGTTGCCAGAAACAACATTTTACCCAGGGCCAGCTCCCGTCTGAAAAGCTCAGATAAACCCACGCCAATAATGCTGAACTCAAGAACAAAAAGTACAATCTGCGGCTGTCCCATAAAGTTGGCAAGGAGTCCGATGATAAAGACGGCTACCGCTCCAAGCTTTATCCCCTGGCGGAGACCCAGGCGGGTTGCGTAACAGAGAAACGGCAATGGTGTCAGGAGACTGAAAAAAGGGCCTATAAAAGGAATCCAAGCGGAAGCCAGAAGAAGAAACGCGGCCCCACCCACACACCCTAGCACATCTGTCGTTTTCATCGAATTTCAGGAATGGCAAAAAAGCCCCAAACACTCTGAAGAGGCTCCAGAGTGTTTTTAAAGAATTTGGGATTATCGGATGATAGACGTTGTATATGGCAAAAGGGCAATGTTCCGTGCCCGCTTGATGGCCACGGTTAGAATGCGCTGGTGCTTGGCACAGTTCCCGGAAATCCTACGCGGCGTAATTTTACCTCGTTCGGTCGTGAAATACCTGAGAACCTTAACGTCTTTATAATCAATGGGAAGGCTGCTGTCCGCACAGAATTTGCACACTTTTCGTCTGTGGAATGTTTTCCTGAACTTGCCCTTGTTTCGATTATCGCCACTACTTTTGTTAAAAGATCTATTAAAAGCCATCTTTTTCACCCTCGCCTTCCGTAATTGTTTCCTCTTTTTTGACTGCTTCGCCTTCGGGTACTTCGGCTTCAGCGACCTTAGCTTCAGCTTCGACTTCGCTTGCAACAGGCTTTGGCATCAGTTCTTCAAGATCAGCATTATCACTCAATTTGATGATCTGATATTTAAGGATTCTGTCATCCAGACTCATTTCTCTTTTCAGTTCCGCAGTCAAACCCGCTTCCCCACAATACTGCAGAAGCACATAATAGCCCTTATCAAATTTTTTGATGTCATAAGCTAATGTTTTCTTGCCCCATTCATCTACTTTGGTTACAACGCCTTTGTTTTTACCCACGGCATCTGTAAATTTGGCGACAACAGCACGGTAATCTTCTTCCGCCAAACTAGGGTTGATGATATACAGGGTTTCATAATATCGCATACTCTTTTTCTCCCTTCGGGCATTTCCTTTTCCAGGATTTCTTCGGTCCCTGCTCTTGCATGGCAAATCCATAAGCATTGAGGGACAAGGAGCCGTTCTAAAATTGAAAACATAAATTAATATCAGCGAAGTGGTTCCCTGTCAATAAGTTTCTTCTGCCCATTCACATAAGAGGTATCACTCGAAATAATTTTTGACGGAGAACCCTTCGTTGCTGCAAAGCAGATCACGGCTGGTTTCCTTAAGATCCTGAGCAACCATTTCCGTCACCATCTCCTCAAATGAGGTCTTGGGCGTCCAGCCCAGCGCTTCCCGTGCAAGACTTGCATCCCCCAGAAGGGCATCAACCTCCGTAGGACGATAGTATCTGGGGTCGACGGCCACAATGCATTTTCCGGTATTTCGGTCATATCCCTTTTCCAGAACGCCTTCACCTTCCCAGCGCATGTCAAAACCGACCTCCCTACCCGCGATGTTGACGAAATCCCTAACCGAGTGCTGTATCCCCGTGGCAATCACATAATCCTTTGGTTCTTTTTGCTGGAGCATCAGCCACATCAATTCCACATAGTCCCGAGCATGCCCCCAGTCTCGTTTTCCATCAAGGTTCCCCAAATAAATACAATCCTGAAATCCCAACTTGATCCGCGCCAAACCTCTTGTAATTTTCCGGGTCACAAAGGTTTCACCCCGTATGGGTGATTCGTGATTAAACAGGATGCCGTTGCACCCGAAAATACCGTAAGCCTCTCTGTAATTGACGGTAATCCAATAGGCATAGAGCTTTGCCGCCGCATAGGGAGAACGCGGATAGAAAGGGGTTTTTTCGGTTTGCGGCGTCTCCTGAACCAGTCCGTAAAGTTCGGAGGTAGACGCCTGATAGAATTTTGTTTTCTTTTCAAGCCCCAGGATACGAACGGCCTCGAGAATCCGAAGTGTACCCAGGGCATCCGCATTCGCGGTATACTCAGGGGTTTCAAAAGACACTTGAACGTGACTCTGGGCAGCAAGGTTGTAAATTTCATCAGGTTGCACCTGCTGAACAATACGGATAAGATTAGTGGAATCGGTCATATCTCCGTAGTGAAGCACAAACCGTCTGTCGGATTCATGGGGATCCTGGTAAAGGTGATCGATTCGGTCCGTATTAAACTGGGAAGCCCTGCGCTTAATACCGTGAACCTCATAATCCTTCTTTAACATCAGCTCAGCCAAATAGGCCCCATCCTGCCCGGTAATTCCGGTTATCAGTGCTCTTTTCATAGATTTTCTCCGAATATTTTAGGTCCTTATGCCATAAACTCCGTCAAAAGAATAAGGCTCTCTGTGGCAAAACATTTGGTTTTGCTAAGAACTCCGTCTCCTGACTTCTGATGTCCGACCTCTATTTTTCCAAAAGCTTAAGCTCTTCAGCCACCATCTTCCCGGCCACATCCTTCATTTTATATCGGGCCTTCCATCCCAATTTTCTAAAGGCTTTGTCCGGATTTGCCTTGACGGTTAAAATATCCGTCGGCCGAAATAGAGACCGATTTGTCTTCACATGATCGTTCCAATTCAAACCCACCGCATTAAAGGCGTCACAAACAAAATCTTCCAGTTTGTGGGTTTCGCCGGTGGCGATGACGTAGTCCTCCGGGTTTTCCTGCTGAAGCATGAGCCACATGGCCTCGATGTATTCAGGGGCCCATCCCCAATCTCGCTCGACTGCAATATTTCCAAGCTCCAAAACCTCGGCGCTTCCCCTCGCGATACGGCAAACCGCATTCACAATTTTGCGGGTCACGAACCGTTCCGGCCTCAGTGGGGACTCATGATTAAACAGCAGACCTGAACAAGCAAAAAGCCCATAGGCTTCCCGGTAATTGGCCATATGCCAGAAAGCGGCCGCCTTTGCCACGGCATATGGACTCCTGGGTCGAAAGGGTGTATCCTCATTGGCCGAAACGCCTTCCGTATTGCCAAAGCATTCACTGGAACCCGCATTATAGAGGCGGGTCGGAATATTTAAAAACCGAATGGATTCCAACAGGTTCAAAGTGCCGATGCTAATGCTTTCAAACGACTCAACCGGTTGCTCAAAAGATAACCCCACGGAAGTCTGTCCGGCAAGATTATAGACTTCATTCGGTCGCACTTTTTTGAGAACCTGCAGCACGCTTCGAAAATCGTTCAAGGATACGGATTCAAGTTCTATCGCGTCATAAACGCGCAAACGCTTCAAATTGGAAAAAGAAGACATTTGAGCATCCCGTGAAGAACCCACAACCCGGTAGCCCTTTGCCAGAAGAAATTTTGCCAGATACGACCCGTCCTGACCGGAAACGCCCAGAATTAAAGCTGTTTTTTTCATGTTTTTAGACCTTTGATATCATTGGCGCTTGATGAACATACTTTCAAGCCATTGACCTGAAAACCACGCCCTGTTATAGTGGCGCTTCTTATAACATCCAGGGATGCCCGATTCAAGGTTTAAGGGCCTCTGAATTTTATGGAATTGTAAATTCTAAACCAGAGGTTGAAAAATTTTTAATGAAAAACAAAAGGGTGAAGATACATCGCAACGACCCCTGCCCCTGTGGAAGCGGTCTGAAATACAAGAAATGCTGTCTTCACAAAGAAAGTTTACAGCCCAAAAACAGCAACAAAAATCTATACCTTCAAAAACATGGCATTCGGATCAAGGACTCAAGGGACATCCAGGGGATAAAAAAAGCAGGACGTCTTGCTCTCGCCACCCTTGATCTGGTGGAATCATCCATTCAATCCGGGATGACCACGGACGACGTCAACACCATCGTTCACGAGTACACCCTTAAACATGGCGCCATACCGGCGCCGCTGGGTTACCGGGGCTTTCCAAAAAGCGTTTGCGTTTCCGTAAACGAGGTCATTTGCCACGGCATCCCCGGCGACAGAATCCTGGCGGATGGCGATATCGTCAATGTGGATGTTACACCCATCCTGGATGGATATTACGCCGATGTCAATAAAACGTTTTTTGTGGGCGCCCCGGATTCAAACGCCCAAAAAATTGTGGCCGTGGCGCGTGAATGTCTCAAACGGGGCATGATGATGGTCCGCCCCGGAAATCGTATCGGCGACATCGGCTTTGCGATTCAGTCCTATGCGGAAAGTCAAGGCTGCTCGGTCGTAAGGGAATTTGTAGGTCATGGCGTTGGCCTTGATTTTCACGAACCGCCCCAGGTGCCTCACCATGGGCGTTGCGGGGAAGGCATCGCGCTGATTCCGGGAATGGTTTTCACCATTGAACCCATGATCAACCTGGGCAAAAAGGATCTCCGCGTGCTGGACGACAACTGGACAGCGGTCACGCTGGATGGGGCGCTTTCCGCGCAGTTTGAACAAAGCTTGCTTGTTACGGAGGATGGCGTTGAAAGCCTCACCCCCTTTTCCGTCGAATAACCCTACGGAAAATCATGGATATTGTTGACCAGGCCAAAGCATTGGGTTTTGTTGCGATAGGGTTCTCTCGACCCCTGAAGCCTCTGTTTTTCGACGAATTTTGCACATGGGTTGAGGCCGGAAAATTGGGGCGGATGGCATGGCTCAAAAGGCATCGGGATTTGAGAGAAAACCCGGAGATGCTCCTTCCGGAATGCCGAACCATCATCAGCCTGGCCTACCCCTATTCTCCCACAAAACCCTGTACGCCTGAAGGGTTTGCCATGGCCAGATACAGCGAGCCCCAAAAGGAGGACTATCACCGTCGGCTTCGAAAAAAAGCCAAGGACCTCGCTTTGCAGCTCAGGGAATCATACCCGAATGCCAAAACCAGGGTTTGCGTCGATTCGGCGCCAATCCTTGAACGGAGTTTTGCCTATAAATCCGGAATGGGTTTTTTGGGGAAAAATAACATGCTGATTGTTCCCGGTGAGGGTTCCTATGTTTTTCTGGCTGAAATTCTAACCACGGCTTCCCTGCCTTGTCATGAAGTCCAACCCATGAAAAACCGTTGCGGTCCCTGCACACGCTGCCTGGATGCCTGCCCCACCGGCGCTCTTGAAGGTCCTTACCACCTGGATGCGTCCAAATGCCTTTCGTACCTCACCATTGAATATGATGGCGAATTTGGTCGTGAAACAGGGAAAAAGATGGGTCAATGTTTCCTGGGGTGTGATATTTGCCAGGAAGTATGCCCGTTCAATCAAGTTAAAAAAGCCAAAACGGCCTCGCTTCCCTCTATCGAGGCGTTTCTGCAAATGGACAATGAAGAATTTGACAATCAATTTGGCAAAACGGCCCTTGCCCGCCCCGGTCTTCGAAGAATCCAGCGAAATATCAGGGCGGTTTACCCCTGAGCAGAACAGAAGTTTTTTTGCCGGACAAACCCCTTTATAATTCCGTTATTTCCAGATACCGGCTTATGGCGCCATCGTATTCATGGGTCAAACGGAACACCTTTTTGGCCAATCGAAACCTTGTGGAGAGCTGTGTCTCCCCGGCCGTAGCGTTCATCTCCGCCAAAACCCCAGGATAATCGTCAGGATCAACAACGACCGTAACATCCTTAAAATTCTTCGCGGCGGATCGAAGCATGGAGGGCCCTCCAATATCGATATTCTCGATGGCCTCCGCCAACGTCACGCCTTTTTTGGATACGGTCTTTTCAAACTGGTACAGATTCACCACCAGCAGGTCGATCCCTTTGATCCCATGCTCCGCCATCACTTTGACATGATCGGGGTTATCGCGCAAGCCCAGAAGCCCGCCATGCACCTTCGGATGAAGCGTTTTGACGCGACCGTCCATCATTTCCGGAAAACCGGTATACGCTGAAATATCCGTCACGGAAACACCGCCCTCACGCAAGGCTTTGGCCGTCCCCCCCGTTGACAGTATCTCCACATGGAATTTGCTCAGGGATAATGCAAAATCCACAATCCCCGTTTTGTCGGTAACGCTGATGATCGCTCTTTTTATCTTACTCATACATACCACTCCTCATTAATAGGCGGAAATTCTACGCTGCGTCCGTGCCTTTATCCATTCAATTCTTTTTGTCGGAGACGGATACGGGCAAAGGGACCTTTAAAAACGCCACCCCCTCTTCTTTCAACGTCTTTTCCTCTTCCTCGGTTGCCGATCCGCGAATGCTTCTTTTTTCAGTAACGCCGTAATGGATTTTTAAAGCCTCGGCAGCGAATCGGGCGCCGACATCTTCAGAATTTTTATTAATATACTCAACGACCTCTCTTGCCAGACGCTGATAATTGATGGCCGTCGAATGGTCGGTCTCTTGCGGTGATGACATTCTTAGCGCCACAGGCGAAAGGACCTTCCTGACATTGGCCTCATCACAATAAGGACACCGCACAAGATCTTCAGAATTCTGTTCCTCAAAGGACTCCAGACTGTCGAACCAGCCTTCGAAAAGGTGTCCCTGAGAACACTCCAAGTCAAACACAATCATTTAAGATTCATCCCTCCGAATAGAGAACCGCCAAAATCCTGGCGACATCACCGCCATGATTCTTGACAAGATGGGGAACCGTGGAGTCATAGTATATGGAATCACCCGCTTCAAGAATGTAAACCGCTTCACCGAGTCTAACTTCCATAGCGCCCTCCAAAACATAAATAAATTCCTGCCCATCATGTGCGGATCGTTCTTCATCGGTCTTGGAAGGTTCAAGGGAAATGAGAAAGGGTTCCATATGCCGATCTTTTTTATGGGGGGCCAATGACTCATAGCCGTATCCATAATATTTGCCCTTTTTGCCGCTGTAACGTGAGATAACTTTTCGGTCGTTTTTCCGCACAACGGTATAGGGCATATTTTCCTCACCCGATATAAAATAACCCATTTTGAGATCCAGGGCCTTGGCCAGCTTAATAACGGTGCCAAGAGGCGGCGCCACACTACCATTTTCGATCTGCTCCAGGAATGCAACATCCAGGTCTGTTCTCTGAGAAATATCCGTCAGCGTCAGTTCCCGTTCTTCCCTCACCTGTCTGACTCGTTCCCCCACATTGACCTGAACATCTTCCCGTGGAGAGGAACCAATACTATTCAAAAAATCTTCCTCTTGGTCTTTTCCACTAAACTGACTGCTGATGTCCGTCAAGAAATCCTGGTCCGCATCATGGGTATTTCCCCGACGATTCTCTTCTTCCATAATCATTTCCTCTAGGTCGTTCAATTTACGTTTCGAGAATAAATATAACTTCCATTCTGACCCGATATTCGCGTATCGTATCATCCTCGACTGCGACTCTTTGCTCGAGAACCCTTAGACCGGTGATCCCCCTCAATGTTTTTCTGGCCCTTTCAAAACCGGTTTTGATTGCCTCATCAAAACTCACGGGAGAGGCGCCGATAATTTCAGTGACACGCGCAACTCGATCCAATAGCCGACCTCCTTACTGTTTGTTTTCTGGTTAAAGATACCCATTCCTTTAACGCCATCATTGACGCTACAGGCCTATAATTCCATCTATCCCTTGACACCCATCCGCCATCGCCCTATTATTCCATGTCGGTTAAAGCTAAAAGCTAAAGTATGCGATGATAAAAAGCAATGGTTTTTTTGTAGATTTAACCAAGGTGAAAGGATATTTACCATGAAGAATAATCAATATATCGTTGATGATCTGAACTTGAAAGATTCCTGGCGGATATTCCAGATCATGGCAGAGTTTGTACGGGGATTTGAAGAAATGCCGGAAGCCTATCCCGCCGTCAGTATTTTCGGCTCTTCAAAAACACCACCTGACAGCGACGTGTACAAAGACACTGTCACAGCGGCTCGCCTCCTGGTGGAAAGCGGTTTTAACGTGATTTCAGGCGGGGGGCCCGGCGTTATGGAAGCCGCCAACCTAGGAGCGGCCAAGGCAAACGGAAAGTCGGTGGGTCTTCACATTGAGCTTCCCAATGAACAACAGCCCAACAAATACGCCAATGTTCGGTTGAGCTTCAAGTACTTTTTCATTCGAAAGGTCATGTTTGTAAAATATGCCGTTGCTTATATTATCATGCCGGGCGGATTTGGCACCCTTGACGAGCTCTTTGAATCCTTGACCCTCATCCAAACCAAAAGAATTCGCCATTTTCCCGTGATCCTGGTGGGGTCGGACTACTGGGGGGGACTGTTGAACTGGATTAAAGAGGTATTGGTCAGGGAAAAAACCATTTCGGAATCGGATCTTGATATTTTTCGCCTGGTGGATTCGCCCGAAGAAGCCGTCGCCATCATCAAGAGACGCGTTGTCATCTAACGCGGCAAGCCGCAGTTCTAAAAGTTTTAAGTTTTAGGTTTTAAGTTTTAAGTTGTTCCGTCAATGAATTTCTTGTTTTTTGTGACAGGCTTTTAGGAAATAAGGCACGAAGTGCCGATAAGGAAATGAAGGACTCTGAATTGCGTTTCGACGGACTCGACATCACCCTTTCGTCAAAACAAAAGGAACTTCTCGTTGTTTATATAGAGGAGTTGACAGCCTGGAATCAACACATGAACCTGACGGGCCTGTCATCCACCCAACGCATTATCGATGAGCTGGTAGCGGATTCTCTCATGCCGGCAACATATCTTCCTGATAAAGGATTACTTCTTGATGTGGGCTCAGGAGCAGGTTTTCCGGCCATTCCACTGAAGATTTGCAAACCGGAAATGAAATTTTTTCTCCTGGAACCCAATTCAAAAAAAGGCAGTTTTTTAAAACAGGTCATCCGCCTCTGCAAGCTTAAAGAGATAGAGGTTATTAGAGAGCGTATTGAAAAGCCCTCCCGCTATCTTCCATTTGCAAAATGCGACATCATTACGTCAAGGGCCATGGCGCCTTTGCCGCGGCTCATCGAGTGGTGTACCCCCTATCTGGCGCCGGAGGGCCTGATGGTTGCTTTTCTTGGGAATCAATTCAAGGATATTCTTGAGGAATGTGAACCTCTTTTAAAGGAGAAAGGTCTTTGCATTTACGACTCAAAGCCATATCTCCTGAAAGGCAAGGAATTTAAGAGAAACCTGTTGATTTTAAAAAAGGGACAGTAGCAGTTATCGGCTACCGGTTTTTAACCGTACACCGGCAACCGTAAACAGCATCATTAATATTTTACCCGGAGGGCATCCAGAATCGTCACCAACTGACTGTCAATGTACTTATCCAATGTCAGCCGGTTCTTAAAATGCCAGTGCTTCAATATCCACATGTGAGATAACATCAAAATGTTGTAGGCCATAAGGTCAACATCAACCGTCTTGAAGACCCCCTGCGCAATCCCCTCATTAATGATATTCGAAAAAATTTCACTGACCTCAACTTCAAGCGCCATGATCCGCGTTTTTGAATTCCTGTCCATTGAACTGGATTTCTGATAGATAAGCAGCACCTTTTCCCGTTGCTGATCCAGCACCCTGAGGTAAAGGATAACCGCAATGGCCAGCTTCTCTACAGGGTCCACAATGTCCTTGACTTCATTGATCAGGCTCTCCTGGAAAATGTTCAACACATCTTCCATAATGAGTCGCATAATCTCAGATTTCTTCTTGGCATAATGGTAGGTAACAGGAAGCGCAACATTCGCGGCTTCGGAGATTTCCTGAATCGAAGTGGCCCCAAAGCCTTTCTTGGCGTATAGCGCACTCGCGACGTCTATGATCTTTTTCCGAACCTTATCTGAGGCCGCAATTTGATCAAGTACCGTTAGTCTGTTTCTGGGCATATTCAGCGATGCTCCTCGGATAATTTGCGGTAAACCTAAAATGAGGGTTAAACGCAGAAGGTCTTGCCTTAATGTTTACCCTATTTGGCGTACTTAAATGAAACACTCAGTCGGGTTCGAAATGAGGTCACCTTTCCATTTTCGATGGTGACATCCAGTTTGGTAATTTCCGCTACCCTCAAATCCTTGAGGCTTTCGCCCGCCGTCTCAATTGCTGTTCTTGTTGCGTCTTCCCACGATTGGTCGCTCGTACCTACCAATTCAATAATTTTATATGTGCTTCCAGCCATCGTAACCCTCCTCTTCCATTAGAATGTTTTGGCCAACAACCCGGTAAACCCAAAATGGGGGTTAAACGCGGAAGGTTTTGCCTCGATGTTTACCCTATTTGGCGTACTTAAATGAAACACTCAGTCGGGTTCGAAATGAGGTCACCTTTCCATTTTCGATGGTTAAATCCAGTTTGGTAACTTCCGCTACTCTCAGATCCTTAAGGCTTTCCCCCGCCGTCTCAATTGCTGTTTTCGCAGCTTCTTCCCATGATTGGTCGCTCGTTCCCACCAATTCAATAATTTTGTATGTGCTTCCAGCCATTGCAACCCTCCTTTTCCATTAGAATGTTTTGGCCAACAACCCGGGTGTTCTCAAGATTCACCCCCTCTCCTCTGAAAAGCCGATCCGTAATACCTATTGAAGCACAGAATACCAAAGGATTTCATTCATTGCAAGACACCATTTTCACAATCGGTTTTTACCTATTCATTCCAATCTTTTATTCTCCGCCACGCCAAATTCTTGAGTTTTTTTAATAATGACGGAGAAGTATTTCCGATATCCTGAATATTCCATTGCAGCAGGGTTGCGGGCTCAACGGCTTTCAGCGTTACCGTACGTTTTCCCTGTTGACTGATGGTACCGACTTCGCCAATGATTTCACCAGTACACAATGTTTTCAAAACATACCCCTTTTGGGTTATCACCTCCAGTTTCCCTGAAACAATGAGGGCAAAGGAACCGTCAGCATCATCTCCCTGCCGATAGACGGTATCCTCCACAAAAAACTGTTTTGCCTCAGCGTTCATGGCCAAAAGGCCCAATTGGCCCTGATCCAGATCTCGAAACAGAGAACAGTCCTTCAGTGCTTTTTGCATAATGCCAAAATCCATTCGCCTGTGCCTCCATCATCTTATTGATTTTATTATTCTATTGTCAACCGTAAACGGTGCTTAAAGATCCAGACCCCACTGTTTAACAGTGGCCATGCCACCTTGAAGATTGTAAGTATTGGTAATCCCCACCTGCCGCAAATTCAACTGTGCTTCGTAGGAACGAACACCCGTATTGCAAATAAGAACCAGGGGCTTATCCCTGGGAACCTCATCCATGCGCATTCTAAGTTCATCCTGAGGAATGCTTTTCCAGTCATCAGAATATTTTTCCACAAAGGGTTTCGCATTCCCCCAGCCCCGACAATCCAGAAAAACGGCGTCATTATCTGCTCTATCCTGCCACCATTTTGCAAATTGGTCCACATCAATCAATTCATTTTTTTCTCTTAAAACGTTTTCGGCCGTATTACCCAAAGCATTTAGGATATCCATGGCCGCTGAGAAAGGCGGCGCATAGAGGAGTTCAAGGTTGCTGATATCATTGGTGGTGGGACCATCCTTGAGGATGGCGGCAACAGCGTTGACTCTGGCGAAAACCGCGTCCGTCATGGCGCCAAACCCCTGAATCCCGAGAACTCTCGCTGTTTTTCGGTCCACGATGAGCTCCAGGTACATGAGATCTTTCTCCGGAAAAAAATGAGCACAATCAAACTGTGAAACAAAGACGCTCAAGGCGTCCCATTCCTCAGCTTTCGCAATTTTCAGGCTCATTCCCGCGCTGGCAAGGGATATTTCGAAAATTTTTATAACGAAGGTTCCGACAGCCCCCTCAAACCTGGCGTTTCCACCCGCAAGATTTGTACCGATGACCCGCCCTTGCCGGTTTGCCAGAGAACCGGAGGGGAAGAACCCGGGTTTTCCGGTGAGCAAATTACGAATCTCCACACAGTCTCCTCCGGCAAAAATATGCGGGTCCGACGTTTCCATCCGCTCATTGACCACAATGGCCCCGCCGGATGAAACCTCAAGACCGGCTTCCCCGGCAAGATCGCTGTTTGGAACAACGCCGACGGCCATGATCACCATATTCGCATCAATGGTCCCCTTGTCGGTAATCACCTTTTCCACCCGATCCGTCCCTTCAAGCTTCAGAACCATTTCACCCAGATGGACTGAAACACCATTTTCTTCCAGATGACATTGAGCCATGCGGGCCATATTAGGACTGACAATGCGGGATAAAATTTGATCGGCCCTTGCGATAACCGTGGTGTCGATCCCCCATAGATCCGCCAGGGCTTCCGCCATTTCAAGTCCGATGGCCCCGGCCCCGATAACGACGGCTTTTTCAACCCCACCATCGGCAAGCTCCTGCTTGATAGCCACGGCCTCATTGAGACTCGATACCGTAAAAACACCTTTCAGATCGGCGCCGGGAATGGGCAATCGTTTGGGCCGACTGCCGGTAGCCAGCACCAGTTGGTCATAATGCAGATTGTCCTCTCGTTGATCCAGCACATTTTGCAGTCTCACGGTCTTGGCTTTTCGATCGATGGATAAAGCCCTGGTGTTAATCAAAACATCAATATCTTTCACATTATGGAAAAATTCCACATTGCGAACCATATGAAAGCTGGTTGACTGAAGCTGATTCGCATCACTGACGTCTCCAGATACAAAATAGGGAATTCCACAGCCCCCGTAGGAAATGAGATCCGACTGATCAACCATTATAACCTTCGAATCGGGTTCAAGTCTTTTAAAACGGCAGGCGGCCTTGGGTCCTAAAGCAACCGCCCCAATAACAACGATACACTGCGACATAATTACAGCTCCTGATCAGGATAGTTTATTTTCAATTAAAACCTTTTATAAATTGAAACCGTTCGCGCCCACTATAAATTATTGTGGGATCAATTTTCAATGCTTTTAAGATTGTATCCGGGAATATTTAAATGGGCGTCGGCAAAAAGAATAACGGCCCAACAGCAAATCTCTTGACTTTGACAAGTCGAATTTTTATTATCCGCCGTTAAAATGTTCAGAATACAAATTAAGGAAAATATATTATGAAAACCATATCAATAAAAGAACTCATGGTACCGCTTGAAGAGTACGCCACGGTCTCAGATAGCGCAACCCTTTACGAGGCCGTTCTGGCCTTGGAAGAAGCACAAAGTAAATTTGAACATCTACCCTATAAACACCGGGCCGTTCTGGCATACAACAAAAAGAATAAGATTGTAGGCAAGTTGAGCCAGTTAGACATCATAAAAGCATTGGAGCCCAAATATGGTGAAATGGGTGATATCAAGTCTTTGTCGCGGTTCGGCCTGAGCCGTAAATTTATTTCATCCATACTGGAACAGAACTATCTCTGGCAAAAGCCCCTCACGGATATCTGCAAAAAGGCCACCGCCGTAAAAGTCAAGGATTTCATGCATACGCCCAGCGAAGGGGAGTATGTCAGCGAGACGGCTTCCCTGGAAATGGCCTGCCATCAATTGGTAATGGGGCACCATCAATCTCTGCTGGTAACCAGGGGAGACGATATTATTGGGATTTTGAGGTTAACGGACGTGTTTAACGCCATCTTTTTAGCCATAAAGACGACCTGCGCCCTTTAACCTAACAACTGGGCATTTAATTCCCCTTGACGATGATGATGATGCAAATTAAACGGAGGGCTTAATACATGTCGAACGACATTGCTTCAGCCGATGGAAAACCAAAAATTAACTGGACGAAAATTATTTTTCTTTTCGTAGGGATTTTTCTTTTTATTATTGTCTATGCTTCCTCATCCTGGCCCGACGCCATCGATCCCCTGGGAAAGCATTTTGCCCTCAGCAAAGAAGCCAAGGGGGCATTGGCGGTTTTCCTCCTGGCGGGCACCTGGTGGGTATTTGAAGTGGTTCCCATCGGGGTCACCAGTCTGGCCATCGGCGTTCTTCAAGCCATGTTTCTGATCCGACCGGCAAAGGTGGCCTTTACGGATTTTATGGTGCCGTCCGTCATGTTTATTTTTGCATCGATTGTCATCGGCCTGGTCTTTACCAAAGTGGGATTAACAAAACGGCTTGCCTATAAGATGTTGATGGTTGTGGGGGAAAGAACCAGTATGATTTATCTGGGCTGTTTCGTGGTAACAGGGGCACTGACCCTTATCATGGCCCATACCGCGGTTGCCGCAACCATTTACCCGTTGCTTCTTTCTATCTACGCGCTTTATGGTGAGGGAAACAAACAAACGAAATTTGGAAAGGGTCTGTTTATGGGAATGGCCTATGTGGCGGGCGCTGGAAGTATTATTACCCTCCTGGGCGCTGCCAGGGGCGCGGTGGCCATCGGTTTTTATAACGACGTGGTGGGCAAAAATATCAGTTTTTTTGAATTAAGCTACTATATGTTCCCCGTCGGGTGGCTGATGATATTTCTCCTGTGGGGTTTCTTTATGATATTTCTGAAACCCGAGAAAAAAGTCATTCCGGGGTTGAGAGAAAAAGCGAAACAACTGAATGCTGAACTCGGCGGCATCACCAGGAAAGAAATTCTGGCTACGGTCATCGTTTTCAGCGCCATTCTGGTCATGTCCCTTCAGTCTTTTATACCGGCCCTTCAGCCGATCAACAAAACCGCCATCATCCTGGTATCCACCATCCTTTTCTTTATTACCGGAATCCTGGATGTGGAAGATCTTGAAGCGATTCCATGGAATATTATCCTTCTGTTTGGTGGGGCCATGAGCATCGGCTTTTGCCTGTGGGACACGGGTGCGGCCAAATGGCTTGCCGTAAACTGGCTTACCATGTTCAAGGAAGCCTCCTGGTTCGTGTTCGTTATGAGCATCGCTTTTTTCGTGATGATGATGACCAACTTTATTATGAATGTGGCAGCGATTGCCATTTCACTGCCCGTAGCGCTGGTCATCGCACCCTACCTGCATGTGGCGCCCGAGGTTATTCTATTCGCATCCCTCGTTACGGCGGGTATGCCTTTCCTGTTGCTGGTCGGGGCGGCGCCCAATGCCATTGCCTACGATTCCAAACAGTTCTCCACCGGTGAATTTTTTCTTTATGGAATTCCAGCCAGCATTATGTTGATGGGGGTAGTAGCATTTGCCATATATATACTGTGGCCGATGATGGGAATGCCCGTAACAACACCTTAATTCGTTCAAGAAAGCGTTGAAACCCAAGGAGTACGGAACAATGCAAGATTTACAGTTACTGATACATCGGATCATAGAGCGAATCAATATCAACCTCAGAGAACCGCTGTTTGATGTGGGGCCCTATATCCGAGCGGCTGTTGAGATCGATCAAATGGCAAAATTCTATGCTTTTTACGGCATCACAACGGATCATCCTCTCCATTTCAAGTTTAACCATTCCAGTCTGGCCGGCAGCTTTTTCCTGGGCAAGTGCCTGGTTGATCATTCCGTTTTGTATAAGAGCGATATCCGCGGCGACGAATTGAAGAGCAGGGGAGACATCTATCAATATGACAAGTTCAACATTCCAGTTCACGACGACGAAGCCATTCACATTAAAGACAGCTTCCTTTTAAAAACACTGGTTCACAATTTTTCCCACGACCCCGAAAATCTTGAGGAATTCATTATTCAAAATACAGCGGCGCTGAATTATGCGAATATCCACGGCGCCCCGGTTGAAGGATGTTTCCTGGGACCTTTCTGCACCGTGGATTTAACCACGCTTCACGACTGCGTCATCGGTTCTTTTGCCTACCTTCAAACAGGCGAACTGTCCCACGAATTAATCGCTCCCGGACGCATCTGGATTCGCAGCGAAAATGGTTATCAGTTCAATTATCAATTTGAGGAAACAATCCTGAAAAAATATATCCGCCTTAACCCGGGCAATCCCCCCGCAGGGTTGTTTATGGATTTTGTGGAAAGCCGTAAGGATAGTTTTCAACCCGTATTTGACGCCGCCTATTATAAGCCTCCCACCCATGCCCCCTTGGGGTCTTCCCTCAGCCCCTATGCAGCGGTAAAAGGGAAAACGCGTATCGGCGAAAATGTTCTGGTAGCGCAAAGGGCCTACCTGGAGGACGCATGGCTTGGCAATGGCGCAAATGCTCAGGAAAACTGCTACATTATCGATTCTCGGTTGGAAGGCGACAATGTGACCGCTCATGGCGGGAAAATCGTTCATGCCCTGATGGGAAAAAAAGTCTTTGTGGGGTTTAATTCCTTTTTGCACGGAACAAAAGAAAACCCCCTGACCGTCGGCGAAGGGTGCATTATTATGCCTCATACCATCATTGATCTGGAAAGCCCTTTGGACATTCCTGAAGGTTATCTGGTTTGGGGACATATCAGAAACCATGACGACCTGGCGAAACACAGCGTTTCCCTTGACGATTTTTCAAAGATAGACGGTGAATTCAAACTGGGCGCAATGCAATTTAACGGGAACGGTCGCACCTTCGTAGCCGATTTCAAACATCGGATCGAACACATCCTTGAGGCCAACGGGGCGTATTTTGAGGGCAACAAGAATCGTGGTCACGCACAAAAGGACAGCGACATTGCCTTCAATACGATTCAGCCCTACCCCGAAGGCCGATTGAAAGGGATTTATCCCACAATAGAGATTCTACCTTAAAAATGGCGTCAGAAAAGCAAAAAACCGATTCTTATTACCATCTGCTAACCCGGAATATGCTGTTGACTATCCTTATCGTGTCGATCATGCCGATGATTCTGGTCAGCAGCATCATCCTTTATCAATTTGAGATTTCCGACCACGAAAAAGTTCAGGCCCACCTCAAAGAACTGGTTCTCAAGCATACTCAGAATATCGACAGTTTTCTCAAAGAAAAGCTGGGCGATATCCAATTAATGGCCAAAACCTTTTCGTATGAAGAATTGGCGGATTCCGATTTTCTACAGGACAGGCTTGCGCTTTTACAGCAGATTTACGGACCGGTTTTTGTTGATCTGGGGGTTATCAATTCACGGGGACTTCAAATTGCCTATGCAGGCCCCTTTAACCTGGGAAAAGCCCTCTATTCTTCGGCGGAGTGGTTTCAAAAAGCCATGAAAAGCGAGTACTTCAAGAGTGATGTTTTCCTGGGACTTCGTGGACTCCCGCATTTTATTATTGCCATGAGAGAAAACCATGAGGGGCAACAATGGATCTTGAGAGCCACCGTCGATTTTGTAGCCTTTAACAACCTTGTGGAAAAAATCCGCATCGGCGAGACAGGATTTGCGTTTATCTTAAACAGAAAAGGCGAATTCCAAACAAAACCACTCTTCGACCTGATCCCCGATAAGGAACCCTATACCAGTTTTATCGGGGAGAGCGATTCTTTCAAGGATGGCGTACGGATCATCGAACAGGACGATGATTTCGGGGAAAAAACCATTTATGTCGCAGCGCTTTTGAAACATGGCGACTGGCTTCTGGTCTATCAGCAAAAAGCATCGGATGCCTTTTCCGATTTGAGAAGGGCCATCAAAATAGCACTGGCCATAATGCTCGCAGCAAGCGTTTTGGTGTTGTCTATTGCGTTGCTTTTGTCCAGAAAAATGGTTCATCGGATTAAACAGGCTGATAAAGAAACGGAAATGATGAATGAGCAGGTTGTCGAAACGGGCAAACTGGCTTCCGTTGGGGAATTGGCCGCCGGCATTGCCCACGAAATCAACAATCCTGTGGCGATTATGGTGGAAGAGGCCGGTTGGATCGAAGACCTTCTGGAGGAAGAGGATCTCAAAGACGGAGAAAACCTGCAGGAATTTAAGCGCGCATTGCTGCAAATTCGAACACAGGGACGTCGATGCAAAGAAATCACGCATAAACTACTCAGTTTCGCTCGGAAAACAGACTCCCGCATTCAAGAAGTGCAGTTAAATGAAATGATCGAGGAAATGGTGGTTTTATCCGAGCAACGGGCCAGATACAGCAACGTAACCATTGATGCCCACCTTCAGAAAGACCTGCCCACCATCCGGCTTTCCCTGACCGAACTTCAGCAGGTTTTACTTAACTTGATCAATAATGCCCTTGATGCCATGGAGAAAACAGGGGGCGTCTTAAAACTATCCAGCCGTTTGGAAGAAAGCGGCATCATCGTGGGCGATCACATCATTATTGAAATTGCAGATAACGGTCCCGGCATCCCGTCGGCCAATCTGACCCGAATATTTGATCCATTTTTTACCACCAAGCCGGTGGGAAAAGGCACGGGTTTAGGCCTGTCCATATGTTACGGCATCATCAAAAAAATGGGAGGGAGCATTGAAGTCAAGAGCGTCATCGATGAGGGGACGACGTTTACAATAAAAATTCCCTTTCCCAAGAATAAGAATGAAGAGAATGGCTTATAAGGAGAAAAGGTTATGGCAATAGCAAATGTGCTTTTGGTTGATGATGAAGTTCCTTTCGTGGAAGCGATGGCCAGGCGTTTAAACAAAAGAAATATCAATATCACTACGGCATTCAGCGGTTCCGAAGCCTTGGAGGTTATTGAAAAAGACAGAAGCATTGAGGTTGTTATTCTCGACGTGAAGATGCCCGGCATGGATGGTATCGAGACCCTTGGGCAAATCCGGAATAAATTTCCCTTGCAGGAAGTGATTATGCTAACCGGTCACGCCACGGTGGAAACCGGCATAGAAGGGATGAAACTGGGCGCCTTTGATTACTTGATGAAGCCCTGTGATATGGATGTACTCCTGGAAAAAGTAACACAGGCCGCCGCCAAAAAAAGAAGGCATGAGGAAAAGATCATTGAGGCGCGAATAAAAGAGATTACCTCCCACCGCGCCTGAAAAGACCGATGACCGATCTCGTTTCAGGGAAAAAGGATTTTTTAAGAATGGAAAAAATTCATTCAGATTCCATCAAAGTGCTTCTTGTTGATGATGAGGTGGGGTTTGCCGAGGTCATTTCCAAGAGGCTCAGGAAGAGAGGAATGTTGGTTACACCGGTGTTTACCGGCGCCGGCGCCATCAAAACCATTCGGAAAAATGATTTTGATGTTGCCATCCTCGATCTGAAAATGGAAGATATGGATGGCATTGAAGTCCTTAAAATTTTCAAGAAGGCCTACCCTGAAATGGCGGTCATTATGCTGACCGGCCATGGTTCGGAAAAAGCGGCCAAGGAGGGTCTGGCCCATGGGGCTTTCGACTATCTAACCAAACCCTGCGAACTGGGAGATCTGGTTAAAAAAATTTATGCCGCGGCTCAGAAATGACGTAAAACCTGAAATAATGCTGAAATCAAAAGCAAAACTTTTTTTCATACTGTCGCTGTTTATGGGCATGGGCTTTGTGTTTTCTCTGGGTGAAGGAACCTCTTGGGCAAACCTGAACAAGACAGTAGACAGTACCGAGGCTGAAATCCGGCTGCGTTGGAAAGCATTTTTTGACAAAAAAAAATCGGCCAGGGTTCAAGGCGATTATCCCTACATGGACTGCTTTGCGGATGCGGCTCGAAAGTACGATCTGCCGATTCCCTTGCTGGTGGCAATGGCGCGCGGCGAGTCCGGTTTTGATCCCGATGCCCGCAGCCACAAGGAATGTCTCGGCCTCATGCAAATCAAATGGCCCGGAACGGCAAATGATCTGGGCGTCATGCGCAGAGAGGACCTTTTCAACCCCGCCGTCAATATTGATGCCGGCGCCCGATACCTGTCATGGCTTCTGGATGAATTTGAAGGCGACTTGTTCCTGGCCGTTGCGGCTTACAATTACGGCCCCAATGCCATCAGTCCTAAAAGGCGGGTTCCCTCAGGCGCCAAGTGGTATGCGGCCTATATCTTCAGGCATTTAAAAGTCGTTCTCGCAAAACCCTACGACAAAGCACACAAAGAACTCATCATGCGGTTTGATTCCTTTGATGAGGCCGCGGGTTTTGCATCCTACCTTGAAAGGGCGGTTAAGGAAATTCCCCTTGAAATTCAGGCGAGCAAACACCAGACCTACGATGTTTATTTTACGTACGAAACAACCGGACAACGCGATAGCCATTTAAAAAACCTGAAAGAAAAAACCGGGATCAAGCCCTCGCGAAGCGGAATTTGAGCAGGCATGGGAGAGAATAAAAGCTACTGCAACTCTAAAATGATGAGCCACAGATCTTTCCAGAAAAACACGGTCCAGCCCACCATGATAAGAAGACTCAATCGAAACATTCTGAACAAGGACGCCACCGCCGCCAAACCGGCGCCCACAAGAATCATGGCATAGGGGCGGTCCTTTCCAGCGCCCAACGACCCTTTTGGAGAAAAATCACCAACACCGCCCTTTCCTTTCTTTGGGCGCTTTTCAAGTTCACCCGTAGCGTCAATTCCCGGCCCATATCCGCGGCCGGAGCCGCCGGCAGGGTACTGATATCCATATTGTTGTTGGGCGGGACCATACCCAACACCCCCTGCCCCCGTTCCCGGGGATACCTCTCCGTACATATAAAACCGTTTTTCGGGCTCAGGCAAGTCTTTTGGGGCAAAGGGGTATCTGAAACGCGCCGCATCCTCTTCCAGCTGCATGGCGTATTCAAGCTCAAAGGCATCCATCAACCCCGTGGGAGGCACATGGACAGGCGTCATAAGCTCTTCGGGATATCGGTACCGATCCATTTCTTCCGGCTGAATAACGGGGGGCGGTTTCGGATCGGACGGAGGCCCCTTGTAATCAAAAGGTCTTTCCTGAAAAAAAGGGGCCTCTATCGGTACTTCCAATCGAGGCACCTCCCATTGATGCAAATAGGCGCCATAGGAAAATATGAAGGTAGTGACGGGTATTTTTACACGATCCGCGTCGGACGACAACTCGAAAGCGCCCGCTTTTTTTCTTCCGAAATCAAAGTCTCCGAACAGTAGATCCATATCCGAAATTTCATCTGTTGCCCCATCCAAAGCACCCAAAAAATGCGAATAGGCCACATCATCTTTGTATTGAAAATCAGGCCATATCCTGGGACGGTCGCCAATGGGCGAAGCACCGGCATCCAATATCCACAAAAAAGCCGGTATCAAAATGATGGCTGTCATCAGCTTTCTCATGATTGCTCCGGGTGAGAGATTCCCTGAATGCCGAATTGCACCCTGCATCACTCCATTCGGCTTTTGGCTTTTTTGATAAGGTTTTCGGCAATTTCCGCTTCTTCCGGCTTCAAACCCAGTTTTATCGCTTTTTCAAATGCTTCCCCGGCTTGAGCAAAATCCTGCTCCTCATATAACAGAAGTCCCATGTGAAAGCGGAAAAGGGAATTATTCGGCATACCTTCAATGGCCTCTCGAAACTTCTTCTTTGCCAGCAGAAAAGAGCCTTTTTTTGAGTAAATAGTCCCCATCTTATCCGCGATCTCAGGACTATCCGGCATGAGTTCCTGCGCCTTTTTCGCCAGGGACAGTGCCTGGTCAAGATTTTGATCCTGAAACGCACGTTCCAGTTCATCGAGGATATCGACATAACGATGGGCTGGATCCTTCATGGCCTGAAGCAGTTTCTTGGCCTGAGGCAACTCATTCTTTCCCAGCCCCAGTTTTATGGCATCTTTCAGTTGTTTGGCCGCTTCTTTGGTATCATTTTGCGCATACAATACTAATCCCAAATGAAAATGGAACAACGGCTCCTCGGGCTTTTGACCCATGGCATGTACGAGGTGCCGGTTTGCCAGAAGCAGGGACCCCCTTTTTAGATAAACCCAGCCCAGCGTATCTTCCACGTCCGGATTATCAGGGATGAGTTGTTGTGCCTTTTTAGCAAGCGTCAGGGCCTCATCCAGATTCCGGCCCAGGTCAGCGTATAAATATGCCAGATCATTGGCAGCGGGAGCATAATTTTCATCGATCTTCAAAACAGCTTCGTAGGACAAAATGGCATTGTCCATATCCCCCAGCTTTTTGTAAAGATAGGCCATTCTCATGCGGGCCGGTATATTTTTGGGATCAATGCCGATAATCCGATTAAACACCTTCAAAGCAACGCCATAGTCCTGCCTGGCATCCTGACGGTTCATATGGAGGTTTGCCAACAGAGCCAATGGCTCAACGGCTTCAGGGTGTTTTTTGATGAGATCGGACAATGTTGCTTCCGCTAAACCGTAATCTCTCTGTGCCAGCAAGACCGCTACTTTCAGCAAACCGATCTGCAAGTTTTGCGGTTGCTTTTTTTGTTCACGGTCGAGTAAACCAATGGCCGCATCAAATTCTTTTCTGCTGACGTAGATGCCGGTGATGTCTTTCAGGGCCGCAAACGCCGCGACATCAGTGTCAAGCAGCGCGTTAAACCCCTCGAGCGCTTGATCCAGCTTCCCTTGAGCGCGATAGACTTGCGCCAGCCTGAGTCGAAAAACCGGAGCATCCGGGCTCTTCTCAATGAGGTATTGATAATCAAGTTCGGCTTTTTCATATTGTTTGGTTGCGGCATATACCCTGCCCCGCAGTATGCGGGCGCGAAGGTTGTCCGGTTGAACGTCCAAGACCCGATTGAGTTCCGACAACGCCAATGACGGTTTTTCAGTCCTAAAATAGATATACGCCAATGCCAGGCGGATCTTGAGAGAATTGGGATCCTTTTCAAGCGCTTTTAAAATTTCCGACAAACTCATTCTGTAATCCCGATTGTTGAGAAACGTCAGGCCGTAAAAATAGTCGCCTTCTCCGGATGACGGATCCAAATCACGAGCTCTAAGAAACTCATCTCTTGCCTTGTTGGTCTCGCCTTTTTTAAGCCACAACAGGCCTCTCAGGACATACCCGCGGGCATAGTCGGGATCTTCGTCCAACATTTTTTCAACCTGTTTCAGCGCCTGCTCGTAGTCCCTTTCCGCAATAAAGAGTTCCGCAATTTTGGACTTCACGGGAAGAAGCCGCGGCCATTTTTCAGCAATCTTTTCATAGGTTGCCTTGGCCTTGGGATAATCTTTCAAAAACACATAGTAGTCAGCCAACAGAATGAGACTTTTCTGGTCATCGGGGGACGTCGCAACAGCTGCGTTAAAGCTGTTAAGGGCGGCCTGGTATTCCTTCTTCTTATGTTGAATAAGACCCAGAGCATGATACAGGTTTTTATCTTTAAGCCCCATGGCAATGGCTTCATCCAGTGCTTTTTCAGAATCACTTAACCGGTTCCTTCTTAGATAAAATCTCGCAAGGGCAAGGTATGCCGCGGGATTTTTGGGGAAGGCCTTCTTTATGGCCAGAAATTTGTTCTGGGCCAAATCATAAAGTTCCGTATTTTCATAGAACCGGGCCAACAAAACCTGAATGGAAAGATCTTTTGGCTTTAAAGAGGCGGCTTTTTCCATCATCTTTCGGGCTCCTTCAGCCTGGTTCATCAGAAGAAGCGCTCTGGCAAGACTTATTCTCACCTCCACATTATCGAGATTCGATTTTTCCGCCTTTTCCAGAACAGCCTTGGCCTCGGCGCCCTGCCCTGTGTTAACCAGCGCATTTCCCAGCATAAGAACTGTTTCAAGCTTTGGCGTCTCTTTGGCCGCCAGTTCTTTCAGCAACGGAATCGCTTTGTCATAGGCCCCATAGCGGAAGTAGAGTTTCGCGAGCAATTGTTTGGCCTTCATCAATTCCGAATCCTGGGAAATGGCAAGACTGAGTTCCATGGCCGACAATTGCGGCTTGTCGGCGTTGAAATAAATTTCACCCAAAGCATAATGGGCAATCGGATGAAGGGGATCCTTTTGAAGCGCGTTCTTGAATTGAAGAATGGCATCATCTGTTTTTTTCTCTTTTTGGGCCGCCATACCCAGTTGAACAAATCGATCCGCCTTTTCCTTATCGCTTTCAAACAAAGAACAACCCGAGAAAAAAAACAGGAGGGACAATACTGTCATAATTGTTCTGAAGGCGCTCTTTACTTTCATTTTTTTCTCTCCTTAAAAACGATGACTACGAAATCACGTCATTTTAACAAATATGGAATACGATATCCATAGCCTGACAGGGTGCAGTTGTCAGGGTGCAGAAAAACCAGCTTCGATTCTTATTCAAACAATTTGCTTTTATCTAATGAAGCCAAACAGCATAATTGAGCCAATTCCTTTTTCGATGTTGACGCTTAAGCATGCTCTTCTTTTCGAAATATCTAAGTCTTCGAATTTTATCCTGCCCCCTGACAACTGTCCCCTGCCCCCTGTGAACGGTTACCACATTTTTTCATAAGCATCAAGGAATCATCCCCTAACGGCTTATGGGTTGGTCCGATAAGTATTTAAGTAAATTCGGCACAAAATCCTTTTCAAGATATTTCTGGTTCATCCCTGAGTCGTCCCGGAGAGTAGACACTGTGACCAAACCGCCATCGGTTCTTCCATGCATCAGAGCGCCATAGAGGGTCAGCGCTTTATTCATATATTGGTTGGACGCCGTATTTCCCCCGGCATAATACCAATAATAGAGCAGTCGCATGGCGAGGCCTTTTCTCATGATCACTTTCCGGACCTCAATCCCCTCTCCAGTATCTCCCGGGCCATGAAGACGAATCTTGCTTTTCCCCACGATTTCCCAACCGCTTCCCGGATAACAGTTCAGTGGCGAGTGCATGGTTCGGTGGGTCCCCTGGGACCCATAAAAAACGCCGTACAAATCAACCGACCTTCCAGAAGGGTTTTGATAGCGCCTGAACACTAGTTGGTCCGGATTGAGCATCGCCACCACATCAGCATCCAGGTTTAAGTCAACCCCTTTCCAATTACCCAGATTGCGATCAAAGGGCATCAATTCCATTTTTGGCGCCGAACTCTGCCGATTGTCCATCCACACCCTGGCAAACAGGGCCAGTCCCAGCAGCATTACGGTGATCATAAAGGGTAGTTTTTTTTTCATAAAACATTCTTTCGATTCCCGCGGGAAGCCACGGACGTAATCACCCGTTTCAAAAGCAACAGCATCATCAGCGATATAACAAAAATCACCCAACCGCTGAAGCCGTGATAAAACCCAAGGGCCATTTTTGGGTCCCAATGGGTCGCCAGCATTCCCGTTGCGGTAATCCTCAAAGCATTGGTGAAAATTGCCAGAGGGATGGTTAAAATCAACAGAAAAGCTTTTTGAATATAGCCATCCATGTCTGAAGAAAAAAGCAACGCCAGAACAAACAGGGAAAAAACGGAACGGATGCCGCTGCAGGCGTTCACCACTTCGAGTGTGATTTGGGGCGTTTGCAGTATGTTTCCCTCTTGAAGGATGGAAACGCCCATGGCGCGCAGCATTTCGGAGGCCAATGAACTGACCAGCGCCTTAAGGGGCAACGTCAAGCCGTTAACCACGATAGCCGGCAGGGGTATGGCCAAAAGAAGAAGAAAAAGGGGAAAGAGAAAGACTTTTAACGCATTTTTCCCAAACAAAAACCCGATGATACCAACCAGCAGCATGATTAAAGAAGACCGCATCACAAAATATTCGACGACCATCTGCCCCACCAGCAGAAGCGCCAGCGCCGCAACCATAATAAACAGCCCCGGCGCCCAGGTCTCAGGCATTATCCGGTTAATCCTCTTTCTGCGATGAAAAAGCAAATAACCCGCCACAGCAACCAAAAGCAGTCCATGGGCCTGATCGCTGTCAGTAATCCAAATCTGCACCAAAATGCCAACCACATCGGCGTAAAGAAACCCGATCAAAATAATTATGGGCGCCAATGGGAGAGCAAAATATGCTGAAAATATCGGCGACTCATGATGATCATATGAATTTCCCTTCGACATTCGACATTCCTTTTTCGATATTCATCTTTACTCAAAAGACAGACTTGCGATCCGTGACAATCTCGTATTTAGGGATATCATGATTTTAACAAGAAATGCAAGACTATGGAGCCAATCATCAGAGGGGTCATTCATTTCTGATGTTAATTTTCCACTTATCGGCCCAAAAACAATATCCCCTTATGCATATTCGTCAAGATACCGCATTAAAGCCACGTTTCACCCTAAAATTAAATCTCGCGAGGTATAATTAGCGACCACGATTACTAAGGTTTGCACTGAATACATAATACTACCAGGCTGTTATTGCCTTTGCTCGTTTGAAATTTATTCAAATTTTTTAACCAATTTCACTTGACCCATATTTTTTCGCGTGTTAAAAATGATTGAACATGTGTAAACTGTGTTCTTAATTGTAAGTTTAAAAAAAGCATACTCCCAAAACACATCGCCGATTGCAATTTTATACTGAAAAGGGCCGGAAACAATTCAGGGCTCACTGGAGGTTGCAGGTGCCTGACATTATTACCATTGGAAACCAGAAAGGGGGTGTCGGAAAGACAACCACCACCCTCAACCTAGCGGATGCGCTGGGCAGGAAAGGCATGCAGGTCCTGGTCATAGATGCAGATCCTCAGGGCAATTGCACCTCCATACTTCTAAAAGAGATTGCCCTAAGGGAACAATTTTCACTGGTAAAGGCATTGGAAGCGCCCATCGGGGAAACGGATATGTCTTCAATGGCATGCAGCACCTCCAATGAAAACGTGGACATTGTCCCCAATACCATTCGTTGCATGCTCTGGGAGAGGACTGCCGCCAGCACACCTGATTCAATCCTGGGCTTTTTGAGGCTCACCAGAAACGACAAGGGATTTCAAAAATATGATTTTGTGCTGATCGACACGCCGCCCAATATCGGCTGCATGGTCAACAACGCACTCATGATCTCTGATTATGCCATTATCCCCATCCCCACTTCCGATCAATTCGCGCTGGATGGACTTGCCACCTTCCTTCGAATATTGCAAAACATGCGCAGCCAGAACGGCAAATTAAAATTAATGGGTGTACTTCTCACCAAATACGACTCAAGGGCCAGTATCTATGTGAAAAACCGCGACAGGATTATCCATTTTTTTGACGCCAAAGGCATCAATGTTTTCCACACAACCATACGAATTAACATTGATATCGACCGGGCCCATATGAAACGGAAAACCATATTTGAGTTCGACCCGAGCAAATATGGGGCAAAAGATCACACTGCGCTGGCAGAGGAGGTCATGGAAATTGTCCGGAGAGAAGCCAACAGAGAACAATAGCAACGGCAAAGTGACCACCAAAGATTTGTTTGGATCCATTCCGAAGCCCATTGATGTGGACCCTTTTGAAGGAATTGACATGGCAGCTCTCAGTATCCTTCGAAAGTCTGCCGACAAAGATGAATTGGGGGTACGCTTCGATGAATTCAACCGCCTGGGAGGATTCGACATTGCGGACATCTCCGGGGGTACGATTGACTCGGTTAAGGCAACGGAGGAAGACGTCGTCTCATTGAGCGGTATTGATACAGACTACATCAGCGTAAAAAAAGCCTATCCTTCCCCGGATGATGCACACCGCTTTAACGCCCCCCCCCCACAATCCAGCGAAACCGCTGATTCGACATCTTCCGATGATCGTCCGATCAAAAAAAAGCAGGCGCTTGCCCCTGAAACGCCGCCAACCCCTCCCTCCGAAAAACCAACTTTAAAACTACCCGTTTTTAAGGACTTGAAAAAAGTTTCAATTCTCTATGACAAAGCAAACGCTTTTTTTAAAGAAATTGTCGGTAAACTTAAGACATTAGGGGAAAAAACCGGAGCGCCGTCACAAATGGATCCCCAGGATGCCGCCAAAGGTTTATCCGCTGAAAGATTGAAAGTCGGCTGCGTATATTCAGAAGTAAACCGGGTCAGGGAAAATATCGTTAATATGCTTGAAAAAGCGAATGAGAAGACCGTAGTTTTTGTCACTCCCCATGACGACGCAGGCAATACTTTTCTCATCAGCCTGCTGGCTTTCAACATCGCCTATTTTACAAAGATGAAAACCCTGCTGGTTGATTTAAATATGCGTCGCCCTCAACTTCATCTGCCTTTCGGACTAGAGCAGAAACAAGGGTTTACAGACGTTGTTTCCGGTTCTCTAAGCTGGCAAGAGGCCGTAAAAGATACGGGTTTTTCTCAATTAAAGATGATCACGGCAGGCGGCTGGGACAATGAACTGTACCTTAAAATGACGCCGGATTTCATGGAAAACATGTTTCAGGAAATGAAAGGGGCATACGATCTGATATTCTTCGACTCATCGCCGGTACTTAACAAAAACAGAAACAATGTGGACCCGGTTTTTTTGTCATTTACGTGTGACATCGTCGTCATGGTCGTTCAGGACAAACAAACCACATCGGAGCAAATATCAAAATCCGTTGAGGCCATCACCCGCGATGGCGGAAAAATAAACGGCATTGTCTACAATCGCCAATTTTAGGTGGATTAAAGCATGGAAGAGAAATCAACCACCAAAAAACTTGATGTTTCGTTTTACATCGCGAAATTCGGTGTGCCGCTGCTGGAAAACAAATGGATCATCGTTATTTTTTTTGTGGTTGGCGCCCTGATCACCTTGCTGCTGGCTTCTTTTGTCAAACCCCAGTTTATCAGCGAGGCTGCCCTTCAAATTGAAGAACCTTTTAACGAGGCGGCATCCATACGCCAGGGGACCATGTCCCCCAGAAAAGCCTCGGATTCTTACGTTCTGGCGGTGGAAGAAAAGCTCAAAAGCAAATCTTTTGCAAAGGAGGTTTTAAAAATTCTGCCCGATGATGTAAAACAGGACTTGGAACTTCCATTGGATTTGCGAAGCCAGATCCTGGCAGGGCTTCGAAACCTGGCCAAGACAATCCTCGGCAGAAGCAAAAAAGCCGACGAAAATAAGGGGACCTCCGTTTCCTCAGCGGATGAGGACAGTAAATACCTGCAAGAACTGGAAAAACGAGTGGGTATCCGGGTGAATTCCAATATCGCCATGATCTGGATCACCGGCGCAACCCTTGAAAAAAACCTGGCCCCCATCCTGGTGAAAAGCTATCTGGATATTTTACTGGCCTTTAATCTGGAGGAAAACAAGGAAGGGGTTCAAGGAAAAATAAAATTTTCACTGGAACAAAAAGACGCTGCTCGTAAAACCTTAAAGGAAGCCGAAGAAGCGCTGGTCAAATTTCGAGATTACTACCAGATCCCCGCGGATTTGAAATCGACCGCCGATACGGAAATCCAAGCCCAACTGGTCACGCTTTTGTCCAACTTTGAAATGGCCCGGGAACACTATGACCAACTGGACCGAATCTATCTTGAAGCCAAAGTCAGGGAAGCCGGTGTTCTGGTAAACATCCGTGTGTTGAGCGCACCGATGATCCCCCTCCGTCCCTCAAAAAGCGCCAAAACAAAGGTTCTGCTGGTTGGGGTTATGATGTCCCTTGCGGTTGGAGTGGGAATGATTCTGATTTTTGACTTCCTAAAAGGACCCATTCGACACGAAAATGATATCACGGATGCGGTTCGTCTTCCCATTTACGGCAGCATCCCAAGGCTTTGAATGCGCCTCATAACGGCATAACGGACTTGTTGACATGAAAATACATCAGGCATATAATCTTCAACGCAATCGGCAACCATCGATAGGTTACAGGTGTTGATTTACGGGTGAAAAAAGCAATAAACATTTATCATGATCATTTGTCATCGGCTTGAACTCAAACGAATAGAGGGCTTTATGGTGAATAATAAAAATTCGGCGTCTAAAACCAAGGCAGCACTGTTGGTTCTATCATTGATGCTTCTTTCCGTCGTTCTCGCTTCCTGCGGCCCCTCCCTATCCACACGGGCTTCACAAGTCCATCTGGTCAATGTCGAGCAGATTCGCAAAGTTGTCAATCAATGCGATTTCCTGGGAAATGTCAGAGGCTCCGCCCTCTTTCCCTATTGCTGCGTTTTTTCCTGGGGTTTTCTGGGGGATACTTTCTATGCCGGCGCACTAAATGAGCTTATGGACAATGCCGCCGAATTGGGAGCGAGTCACGTTTTCGTCAACATGGGAGATGGGCCTTTTTTAATAGGTGAAGCCTATTTTTGTGCTTTTTGCGTGGGGCCCGAAGGAAAGCCTGACGAAGCGTACTGCGTAGGAGCGGATGGCAGACGGGACGTGGGGTTTTGTGAAGACCAGTTTGGCAATCCCGTCGGAAAAGCTTCCTGTAAGGGTGCAATGGGCAATAATCGAAACGAATGTAAGGCAAGGGGGGGAAAATGGATTCCCGACATAGATCAACCCACATGCGAAAAGCAGGGTAACACATGGATGCCCGAGGCTGCTGACAAAAAAGCTTGTGAGGACAGAGGCGGCATCTGGTTGCCAAAAGCCATGGACAAAAAAGCCTGCGAAGAAAAGGGAAGCACATGGGCGCCCAACGAGGATGTTACGCGCGATTTAGAGGATAAATAAAAACCATACAAAGGGTTTAAACCATGCCTAAATACACATTCCGGACACTGCGTAAGCTTTTGTCTCTCTTCATACTAATTGCTGTTTCAGGCTGTGCCGGAACACCGGATCGCTTCTATATTCCAAAAGCACAACCCATACCCGCAAAAAAATTCTTAAACCCGGATTTCACAGTCCACAGATACGTGAATCTTGTAAATAATCAAGCCAATGATGAAGATATCTTCATTGGCGCCTACACCCACGATTGGTGGGCAAATTACCAAAGGTGGACGGATGCCGCCATAGAAATGCTTCAAACTGAACTCAAAAACCGGGGGAAAGTCGTAAACATCAATGCTTCCACGGTTTTTTCACTCGGAATCTGCACAAATGCCGATGGCAGCGCCACGGGAACCCTGCATACGGACCTTAAAAAGATTGGATGCCCACTGGACACAGATCAGGATGGCATACCCGATGGGAACGATCAGTGTCCGGGAACCCCCGAGGGGATTGATGTGGACCAAAGAGGATGTCCACTGGATACAGATGACGACGGCGTACCTGATTATAAAGATCAATGTGCAGGTGAGCCCAAAGAAAGAAAACAACAACCCGATGACCTCAAACGCACCCCTGAAAAGACAGATTCGGTTGTGGAAAAAAGCGACTGTAAAGCGAATTTTTCCATTGCCGGTCAGGACCCCCCGGATGCCGTAATACAGCTTATAAAATCGGAACTTCACAAAGAAAACATTGTCCTCTCCGAAATCAGGCCCAATGTATTCACCTTTTCCACAACCGCTACAAAATGGGAGGAGGCCCACTGGAAACTTCAGGAAGGACTTGAGAACAGGGACCTGCTAATGGTCGACGGTCCCCCTCAAATCCTTCAACTTGCCATCAACCATGTTGAACTTTTCTGGAATTTTCATGACGTGGGTTGCACCCTAAACCTTCAGATTCAAACATTACAGGAACAGGTCCGAAATTTTAAGGCCACCAATATCTCCCCTGAACTCTATGTCAGTTGTGATTGGGCGCTCTCCAAGGCTGTGGCCCAAATGTTCGTGGATCAAGCAGTCATCAAGGATTCTGACGAAGACGGTGTGCCCGATTACAAAGATGAATGCCCAAATACACCAAAAGGCGTTAAGGTGGACGAACGCGGATGCCCATTGGATACCGATGGCGACGGCGTGCCCGACTATATCGACGAATGCCCAAATACACCAAAAGGCGTTGTGGTGGATGTACGAGGATGCCCTTTGGATACAGACGGGGACGGTGTACCTGACTATATGGATGAATGCCCAAATACACCGAAAGGCGCGAAAGTGGATGAACGCGGATGCCCATTGGATACCGATGGCGACGGCGTACTCGACTACAGGGATGAGTGCCCCGGAACGCCGAAAGGCGCCAGAGTAGATGAGCGGGGTTGCTGGGTCATCAGTGAGGCGCTGTTTGATTTTAATAAGTATCAGATCAAAACTGCATCCTACCCTCATCTGGACGAAATCATAACTGTTTTGCAAGAAAATCCCTCTATGGCGGTCGAAATACAGGGGCATACCGACAATGTGGGGAGCAGCCAATACAATAAAAAGTTGTCGGAAAACCGCGCAAAAGCCGTAAAGAATTATTTGACGAAAAAAGGGATTAATGATCAGCGCCTGATTGCAGTGGGATTTGGTTTTTCACGACCCAAAACTACCAATCGGACAGAAGAAGGCAAAGCTTTGAATCGAAGGGTTGAGTTGCTGCCGGTGCAATAATGAAATTCTCCGGCCGCTGGCGAATCATTTCGAGGACTTCACGATTGAGCAGCAGCCGAAGATACCCTGAAGCTGAGATGGGAAAATGCTATTTTTGAGCGAGGTCTTAGCGTTTAATTGAACGACTCAATGCTTTTTCCGTTTCTTCAGCTTTTTCAGATAAGCCTCTATTTCCTCCACCTTGAGTCCCTTTAGCCGCTCCACCGGGTCCAAACCTTTCACTCGTTCCGCCGGGTCGAATTTCGAAAGCACTTCCTCTGGATCCAACTCGTTCAGATAGGCCTCGACATATTCCTTCCTGAATTGCTCCATGGTATAAGGCATGTTTATTCCCTCCAGTGCATATTTTTGCAACAACTGGTTAACGACTGTAGACCCATCGTCAATCCGCCACCGGTAATGATACAGCGCAAATCGGACCTTTTCAGGATCAAAAGTGAAAAAGGCCAAGACTGCGTTTCTTTGCGCCAGAGGCAGTCTACTCAAAACCAGTATGCGGATATCGCGGCTCAGCACACGAATTTCCCATACGCCGGGGTTAACTTCTTCAGCCGGTATTTCAGAAAAAAGACCCACAGGATACCGCGTGCTTACTGCGTACAGGTGAACCGTTTCTCTTTTTCGGTCTCTTCCAAGAATTTTGTGATAGTTAACATAATGCGCGATCAATTCCTCCAAAGCCCATATATTCAGTGACTCCCGCTTCGACTTGTAACTGAGCAGGTTGTGGATCGCAAGATTGTCAAAACCGTCGCAAATTCCTGACAGATCGGGTTTTGCCTCTTCCTGCTCCAGAATCACCACATCCAGATACTGTCGCTTCTGAGAAAGGTCCTTTTCCAGCTCAACTCGAAAGCCCCGGTCTGAAAAATAATCCATGAGCATCAGACCAAACAGGCGGTGCCAGTTGATTTTCATCATGGGGCGATTCTTCCTCTCAGCTTAGAATTGGCAGGTTTTAACCTCACGCTATGTTTACGATTCTATACAATCGTGCTTTTCCATGCAACTCTTTACCGAAAAACCAACGGCCCAAGAAAATGACTATCATGATGATTGGCTGGCGCCAGCAGAGAAATAAGAGGAAAACTTTGGCCCGTTTCTGCGTTAATGGCCGTAAGCGTATGCATTCGGTAACCTACAACATAAACTGATTTATCTCGCTTATTTCGACGTTTGCCACAATCGCAGTCAATATCACAATAAATACGTATATTTCGTCCATTAACTTTGAACTTCGCTAACAACGCTTGACAATCAACTGCCAGCTCCGTTGAATCAACGCAATGGACCATCCGACCATCCAGAAAGCCGTACTGCTGAAAATGGTAAAGGATGTATACGGTCAAATTGACCAGTTGCTCAAATGATAAGCTTGCTCTGAATTGGCTCATTTGGACTGGCTTATCATTTTCTTTTTGTTGAGAGGTAGGCCAATAAATATGCGATTTTGCTTATTTTCCAGCCCAATATAACTGTTGATCTCCTTGTGTCCTTGATAGGTTTTGTCTTCACCTTTCAATAAATCGAGCCATTTCATCCAAATCCATCATTCCTGAAGTAAGCTTCTGCTCTTCAATGCCAAGCAATTCAAGCTTATCCGTTTCAACTTCCTTTTTGAAATCGTAGTCCGTCAACACTTCTTCCAATATTTTTTGGGCGATCTCCTTTTTTTCACGCTTTTTCAGTCGTTTCCAGTCTCGACAATTGGTTTTCAGTTGTTTTCTGATTAGGGAATTCCCAAGAAATAATCTACGCAATTCCGGATTCAATAAACACATCCATTTGGGCAGTGTGTTTGAACGCTTCCCTCTCGTTGCACACTCCAGTGTGGGAATGGATACAGTATAGGTTCCCTCTCTGGAACATGGGAACCAGGTGGCAAAGTGCGTAGATTATTTCTTGGGAATTCCCTTATCGCTTTGATGTCCTTATGATGCATGAGGAAGTCTCCTTAAAGTAAAACTATTTCAATTCTGACATATACTTTATAGAGACTTTTTCTTATTTAAGCAACTGTTTTTATTGTTTTATACACCGATTGTTTTAACACCCTTTTATTATTCAAGCTCATGACCATGCCTTAAAAAAAAACCTTTTCATTAGACCGAGAAGCGCTTCCGATTTTTTCTTCGCTACTCCACCATATAGGTTGCAACGTTTACATCAATTTACGAGTCCACTCTCATGTAAGAGCTTAACATTATTCAAACAATCTACAGGGAGTAATAATTTATGAACGCCCTTTCAGGGCTGGATCAGAAAGGTATCAATTCAGTCGCGGAGGAGAAACTATCGGAAAAAGCTCAAAGAACCGAGGCATTCGTGGGATGAACAAAAAATTCTGATAAAGTTTCTTATCCCGATTGTAGCAGAAAAGAAAAATCAGAAATTATAGGGCCGGCTCCCGGCCTCGCATTCAAAAAAACCCTCGACTTCATCTGTGAGGGAAACCAGGTAATCCCTGAATTCGGATTCCCGATCAAAGGTCAAGGTCCCCACATGACCGGTGGATCGCTGCCGGTCGGAATCGGGCAGCGATCCACAGGTGGTCTGAAAAAAAACATCCGGAGTACCTTGATATTTTTCAACCAGCTCCTTTTCATTCGATACCGCTTTTACATCTCCATAACTGTCAAAAAAAACATAATACTTCATTTGGGATATCGCTCCGTTTTAATCTCAACCCATTAAACAGGGCCTGCGCGCGGCAGATGTTTCATCCAGCCGTTCTACCCTGCACCGTTTTGGCGCCTCGCGTAAAAGATCAGGGGATTCCACGGCTTCCGTTGCCACCATACGGCACGCCTCGATAAACCGATCGATCTCTTCCCGGGTCTCGGTCTCGGTGGGCTCAATCATCATGGCGCCATCCACCACCAGGGGAAAATAAATGGTGGGCGGATGAAAACCGAAATCCATGAGGCGTTTGGCCATGTCCAGGGTGGTAATCTTTTGGCGCCGTTGAAATTTATCGGAGAAAACGCACTCATGCATGCAGGGCCTGTCATAGGGAAGGTGAAAAACGTCCTTCAATCTTTCCTTGATATAGTTTGCGTTCAAAACAGCCAGTCGGCTGGCGTTTTTCAAATTCTCGGCCCCCATGGAAAGAATATAGGCGTAGGCCTTGATCATGACGCCGAAATTACCCGCAAATGAGTGGAGCCTTCCCACGGATTCGGGGAATTCTTCGCTCAGGCGATAAACGCCGGCCTTTTCCAGAATCCTGGGAATCGGCAGAAAGGGCATCAGGTGCGAGGCCACGCACACGGGGCCGGCCCCCGGACCGCCCCCGCCGTGAGGCGTGGAAAAGGTTTTATGAAGGTTCAGGTGCAACACATCCACGCCGCTCCGGCCCATATGAACCATCCCCATGACCGCGTTCATATTGGCCCCATCGCAGTAAACCTGCCCGCCCCCGGCATGAACAATATCGGCGATGGCTTGAATGTGTTCCTCAAACAGCCCCAGGGTATTGGGGTTGGTGATCATGATGCCGGCCGTATCCTCATCCATGACGGCGCTGACAGCATCCGGCGTCAGGATTCCCCGTGGACCCGACTCAACCCGAACCGGACGAAAGCCGCACAGGGTCGCGCTGGCGGGATTGGTGCCGTGGGCCGTATCAGGAATAATGATCTTTCGTCGCACCCCGTTGCGGCTTTGAAGATACGCACGGATCAACAGCATGCCGGTCAGTTCCCCCTGTGCGCCGGCCGCGGGCTGAAGGCTCACCGCATCCATCCCCGTGATCTCCGCCAGAAATTGTTCCAGCGTCCCCATCAACCGCAGTGCCCCCTGGGTCATGGACCCCGGCAACAACGGGTGCAGTCCCGCAAAGCCCTTTAAGCGGGCGAATTTTTCATTGATCTTGGGATTGTACTTCATGGTGCAGGAGCCCAGAGGATACATGCCCGTATCCACGCCGAAATTCCACTGGCTGAGCCGGGTGTAATGCCGCACCACACCCATTTCGCTCAAATCCGGAAAATCAGGCCCCTCTCCCGCGACTTCCTTGTCCAGAGGCAACGCTTCCACGTCACGCCGGGGCATGGAAAATGCCGTCCGCCCCGCTTTTCCCATCTCCCAGAGCAGGGGTTCATCCAGGTTCAGGCCGGTGGGCGCAAGGGGTTTGTTCATGATGCAACCTCCCTTACAAAGGCATCCATATCCCCTTTGGTCTTGGTTTCCGTGACGCAGAGAAGATGCCCGTTTGCCAATTCGGGATAATAGGGGGACAGGGGTAATCCCGCCACCACATTTTTTTTGGCCAGCCGGTGATGGATTTTGTCGAAACCGGACGGAAACTCAACCACGAATTCATTGAAAGTGGGGCTCTCAAATGGAATCTCAAACCCCGCTTTTCGGAGTTCCCCCTTGAGATAACCGGCCTTGTCGTAATTGAGCCCAGCCAGTTCCCGCATGCCCGTCCCCCCCAGGGATGCCATATACATGGCGGCTGACAGGGCGCAAAGGCTGCTGTTGGTGCAAATGTTGCTCGTTGCCTTTTCACGTCGAATATGCTGTTCCCGGGTAGCCAGGGTCAGCACAAATCCCCGCCGACCCTGTTTGTCCCGGGTTTGTCCCACCAGACGTCCGGGCATATTGCGCATATACTTTGACTTGCAGGCAAACATCCCCACTCCCGGGCCCCCGAACCACTGGGGAATGCCCAGGCTCTGACCCTCTCCACAGGCAATATGGGCGCCCTGGCTCCCCGGATTCTTGAGAATGCCGTAGGCCAGGGGTTCAGTAAAGGCGGCGACAAAAAGGGCGCCATTTTCCCGGCAGATGTCGCCGATACCCGCCAGATCTTCAATACACCCGAAGAAATTGGGCGACTGCACGGCCACGGCAGCCACATCCACATTCCCTAACCCGGACAAATCCGTCCTCCCGTTTTCAAGCCAGGGCAGTTCCAGAATTTCCACGCCCGCAGGCCTCAGATACGTTTGAACCACCTGCCGATAATGGGGGTGAATCACCCTTGATACCGCCACCTTTTTCCCGGCGGTAATGCGTGTGGCCATGAGCAATCCTTCAGCCAGGGCGGAAGCGCCGTCATAAAGGGAGGCATTGGCCGCCTCCATCCCCAGCAACCGTGCAGTCAGGGTCTGATACTCGTAGATGGCATGGAGGGTCCCCTGGCTCATTTCCGGCTGATAGGGGGTATAGGCCGTCGAAAACTCCGAACGGCCCAGAAGGTAATGAATGGATTCAGGAATAAAATGGTCATAGCAGCCCGCACCCAGGAAAATTTGAGGGCATGAACCGCCATCGAGGGCCTTATCACTTTCTCCTGAAAAGGCGGCCATATGCGCATCCAACTCCCATTCCGTCATCGGTTCGGGCAAATCAAGGACCCCATGACGACGACACCCCTCAGGCACCATGGAAAAAAGGTCATCCAGGCCGGCGACACCCACAACCTGAAGCATCTGGGCCATATCCTCGCGGGTATGCGGCAAATAACGCATCTATTCAGATCCCTCCAGCATCTTCAGATAAGCCCCTTTGTCCATAAGGCCGTCCAGACTGGAAACATCATCGGGTTTAATTCGAATGATCCATCCGTCGGTATAAGGGCGCTTATTCAGCAATTCGGGGGCATCTTCAAGGGCATGGTTCACCTCGATAACCTCTCCCGCAACCGGCATATACAACTCCGCTACGGCCTTGACCGACTCCACCGTGCCGAACTCATCCCCCTGTTTAAATTTATCCCCCGGTTGAGGGGGCTCCACAAACACGATATCGCCGAGCTGTTCCTGTGCGAAGTCGGTGACACCGATGGTTGCCGCATCGCCCTCCAGTTTTGCCCACTCATGATCGTCCGTGTAGCGCAGGTCTTCCGGCAGATCCAGCTCATTGATCTCTTTCATGATAAGCTCCCTTGGGATTGATGGTTGACATGACCCTCTTTATCCAATTCAATAGCCAACCATGCCATTTCTGTCAAGATCTTTACAACTGGATAGGGTTCTTCGGCAAACCAGTTAAAACTATTCTTGAAACGTGACATTTTTAATGTTACTTTTAAAAAAATGTCCGTTCTTGGGGAATACAATAATGAATACCGGCGATGAGGAAACCCTGAAAGCCTATATTGATGAATCACTGGAACATCTGACGGGCATCGAAACGGATTTTCTGGAAATGGAAAAGGCCGGTTCAGATATTGACGTGGAACAAGTCAATAAGGTATTTCGTGCGGCCCATTCCATCAAGGGCGGGGCAGGATTTATGGGCCTCGAGAACATCAAAACCCTTTCGCACCACATGGAAAACGTTCTGGGACTCATGCGAAATGGAAAACTCGTGCCCAACCCGGAAAACATCAATTTTCTCCTGCTGGCATCCGATATCCTGAAAAATCTCTTAATCCATGTGGAAACCAGCGATCAAATGGACATTTCCGATCCCATTCGCGCACTCTCTTCCCTGACCCATCCACCGGAATCCATGCCCAGGCCCCCTGAACTTTCAAAACCCCAGACCGGCGCATCTCTTCCAGATGCCTTGACCACCACCCCGACTGATTTGTCCATTGATCCTGGCCAATTGGCGGAAATGAAAGCAGAAGGGAAATCCGTTTACCGCATCGAAATTCCAATGGCGCGAAATTCCGGAAAGGGCGCTCGTTTTCCCGAAGACATTCTGAAGGAAGCCGATGGTTACGGGAATGTGCTGGCTCACCAGCTTCATAAAAACCACGACCTTCAAACCCTGACACTTGTTTTCGCCTGCGTACTGGATCCAGAAGACATTGCAACGCTCTTTGATATAAACCCGGACCATGTGCATGAGACGGATGAGGAGAGACGGACAACCTCACCCAAACCGGAAAAGGCTTCCCCCGTGGAACCCGTGCCTGAAGAACACCATAAGGATAAGGAGGCTTCCGACACCAGCCTGAGGGTTCATGTCAGTCTCCTGGATTCGCTCATGGCCCTTGCGGGCGAACTGGTCCTCGGCCGCAACCAACTGCTTCAAGCCCTGGCCGGAAAAGATCATCACACCTCGGAAATGGTGGCCAAAAGGATCGATCATATTACCTCCGAACTTCAGGAAGCGATCATGCGCACCCGAATGCAGCCCATTGGAAGTGTTTTTAATAAATTTCCCCGGCTGGCGCGGGATCTAGCCCAAAGCCTGGACAAAGAAGTGGCATTGCACATTGACGGAAAGGATGTAGAACTGGATAAAACCCTCATTGAAACCATCGGCGACCCACTCACGCATCTGGTGAGAAATGCCATCGATCACGGCATTGAAACACCCCTGGAAAGGGAAAAGGCGGGAAAACACCCCATAGGCAGGATCAGCCTTAAGGCATTTCATGAAGCAGGCCGGGTAAACATTGAAATTTCCGACGATGGACGGGGTCTCGACGGCGACCTGGTGGCCGCGGCAGCCATTGAAAAAGGGTTCATCACGGAAGATCAGGCCCGGGAGTTGAAAGACAATGAAAAAATAGACCTGATCTTTTTGCCGGCATTTTCCATGGCCCGGGCCGTAACGGATCTATCCGGCCGGGGAGTGGGCATGGATGTGGTCAAAACCAACCTGGACCGGTTGGGGGGACAAATCGAGATTGACGCCTCGCCGGGAAAAGGAACCACCGTAAGGATCAAGGTTCCCCTGACCCTGGCCATTATCCCCAGCCAGATTATTCTGACCGGGGGCAACCGTTATGCGGTCCCCCAGGTCAATCTGGAAGAACTGATCCGCATTCCGGCCGATCAGGCCAAAAAACGGATCGAACTGATCGGCGATGCGGAAGTGGTCCGGCTGCGTTCCAGCCTGTTACCGCTGGTCAGACTTGCCGATTTACTGGGAATTCGGAGAACCTATACGGACCCTCACACCCGTCAAAACCAAAAGGACCGTCGCAAGCGGATTGCGGATCGACGATCGAAAAAGATTCCCCTTTTCGGTTCCCGTGGCGCTCGTGAAACCCAAATCGAAGACAGCTCCTTCGAAACCCACCCACTACGGTCTTGCGATGACCGCCGCTATCGGGTGGCCAGCGGGATCAACATCGTCGTCGTCTCCTCCGGAAGCATGAAATACGGCCTGGTGGTGGACGCGCTCTTTGATTCGGAAGAAATCGTGGTACATCCCCTGGGCCGACATCTCAAGCAGACCAAAGGGTATGCCGGGGCCACCATCATGGGCGACGGCAGGGTGGCATTGATTCTGGATGTCATGGAACTGGCCCAACTGGCGGAGCTTTCTTCCGTACATGAAATGACGCGGGCCGCGGAGCTGGAACGGAAGGCGGAAGCAACGCTAAGAACCGGACAAAACAAACAATCTCTCCTGGTTTTCTTTAACGCCTGCGATGAACAGTTTGCCGTTCCACTGAACCATTGTATCAGAATCGAAAAAATTGCCGCCACGGATATGGAAGAGGTGGGCGGCAAAAGAGTCGTACAATACCGGGGCGGCAACCTTCTGCTCTTTACCATCGACCAGGTGGCGAAGGTTAACCCCCTGGCCGAAAAAAAACATCTGCTGGTCCTCGTTTTCCTGCTGGCAGGCAGAGAAATCGGGCTTCTGGCCACGGGACCCGTAGACGCCGTTGAGGTCATCGGCAAAACGGATGAAATGGCGCTGAAACAACCCGGCATCATGGGTTCAATCATCATTAACGGCCGGACCACTCTGCTGGTGGACATCTTTGATATCATTCAGACCCTCAACCCTCACTGGTTTGCCGACAAAAACCATGCGGATAACACCGATGAGTCCGCCACTCAAATTCTGATGGCCGAAGACTCTAATTTCTTCAGGGATCAGGTCAAGGGGTTCATGGAAGCAGCGGGGTACAAGGTCCTTGCAGCGGCGGATGGCCAAGAGGCATGGGACCTTCTTCAAGAACACGGAGAGCGTATCGCGATGGTGGTAACGGACCTTGAAATGCCCAACATGGACGGATTCGAGCTGACACAAAGGATCAAATCCGATACCCGTTACGCTCACCTGCCCGTCATTGCACTCACCACTCTGGCGGAAGATGAGGATATGCTTAGGGGGAAAAAAGTGGGCATTGACGACTACCAGCTTAAACTGGATAGAGAGAAGCTCATGGAAAGCATCGACGGGTTCATGAAAGAAATTTGAAACAGGGAGGTTTAAAACAATGAAAAATTTGAAGCTGATGGTCAAATTGGTTGGCGGTTTTTCCATCGTGGCACTGATCACCCTTATCGTCGGATATGTGGGATGGCGCAGCATCAGCAATCTTGACGGCAATCTGCTTGAAATCAGCGAAGTGCGCCTCCCCAGCATTAAGGCTTTGCTCATCATGAGCGAGCAGATGGAGAGCATGACCAAAGTTCAGCGGACACTTCTGGACCCCAACCTGGAAATGGCAGTCCGCCATCAGCAATACAAGCACTTTTCCGAAGCCGAAAAGCGGTTCAAGGCTGCAGTGGAAATCTATGAACCCCTTCCCCAAACCCCGGAAGAATCCCGACTGTGGAAAGAATTCATGGCCACCCGACAAGAGATCAAGACGGGGGACAAAACCTTTTTTACCCTCTGTGAGGAACTCGACAAAAAGGACATCCTGAACCCAATGGCGCTGCAGACCAAAATTGAATCATTCAGGGGTGACCACTACAAGCTCATGGAAAAAACCCTGCTAATGATCTTCACGGGAAAAATTTTCACCGGGGGAAACGATACGGCATCATGCCCTTTCGCGAACTGGACGCCAACCTTCAAAACAACAAACCCGGAATTACTGGCCTCCCTAAAAGGCATCTTAGGGTATCACGAAAAATTCCACGACGCCGTGGGAAAAATCAGGGAACTGGTGGAACGAGGCGATACCAATGGCGCCCGTGTTCTTTTTGAAAGTGAAATGGCGCCTACGGGGCATAAAATAATCAACTATCTTGAAGCAATGCGGGGTGAAACGGCCAAAGCGGAAGAGATCTTCAACAGCATGGCCCATTACGCCATGGTGACCTCCCTTGAAAAACATGAAATTTCGGACAGGCTTTTAGATGATATCATTACGGTCAATGAAACGGTTGTGGCCAATGAGGAAAAAGCTGCCCGATCGGATTCGAAAAAAGCCAGAATAACCGCCATCCTGGGCATGATCATCGGCTTTGGCGCAGCGCTGTTCTTAGGTATTTTACTGAGCATATCCATCATCCGACCCCTTCAGAAAGGGACCCTTTTCGCCAAAAAAATGGCCGACGGTGATTTAAACGAAACCCTTGATATTGACCGGAAAGATGAGATCGGCATCCTGGCCAAGGCCCTCAATAACATGGTTTCGAGCCTGGGGAAAATGATTCGGGACATTGCAAACGGCGTGGACACCCTTTCAAGCTCCTCCACGGAACTCAGCACCATCAGCCACCAGATGTCTTCCGGCGCCCGGCAGACCTCTGAAAAAGCCAATACGGTTTCCACCGCGGCGGAAGAGATGAGCGCCAACATGTCGTCCGTGGCCGCCGCCGCGGAGGAGGCCTCCACCAACGTCAACATGGTGGCCGCGGCCTCTGAAGAAATGACCGCCACCATCAGCGAAATTGCCCAGAACACTGAAAAAGCCCTTAGCATCACTGAAAAAGCCGTATCCGAAGCCAAAAGCGCTTCGGTGACCGTGGACGAACTGGGGAAGGCGGCCAGGGAAATCGGAAAAGTCACGGAATCCATCACGGAGATTTCAGAACAGACCAACCTTCTGGCCCTGAATGCCACCATCGAAGCCGCCCGTGCCGGTGATGCGGGGAGAGGCTTTGCGGTGGTGGCCAATGAAATCAAGGAACTGGCCAAGCAGGCGGCAAAAGCAACGGACGAAATCAAGCGCAAAATAGAGGGCATTCAGAATTCCACCGACGGCACCGTCAAACAGATCGACCAGATTTCCAGGGTCATCAACGAAGTCAATGAAATCGTATCCATTATCGCCACAGCAGTGGAGGAACAATCCGTGACCACCCGGGATATCGCCGGCAATGTGGCCCAGGCGGCATTGGGCATTCAGGAAGTCACCGAAAACGTGGCCCAGAGTTCCGCGGTGGCAGCGGAGATTGCCAGGGATATTGCAGGCGTCAATGATGCGGCCAGGGAGATGTCCGCCGGCAGCAGTCAGGTCAACCTGAGCGCCGAAAGCCTGAGCCGACTGGCGGAACAGCTGAAAGCAATGGCGGAACGCTTCAAGGTTTAAGAAAAGGGGATACACCGTCATGAATGGATTTTCACCACACCATGCCGGCGCAAAAACCGTGGACCTGGCAACCTTCACCATTGGCGGCGCCGCATATGGCATCGATATCCTGAAAATTCAGGAAATCAACAAACTTCTCGATCTGACGCCGGTGCCGGGCGCCCCCCCATACGTTCAGGGAATATTGAACCTTCGCGGGCAAATCGTTACGGTCATCGATCTCGGGTTGAAACTGGGGTTATCCAACACCCATCCGGAGGATCAGGGGCGAAACATCATCATTCGTTCCAGGGGAGAATATATCGGTCTCCTGGTGGAACAAATCAGCGATGTGGTGGAGGTTCCCCTTGACGAGATGGAGTCTCCTCCCGCCAATATGAACGGCATTCACGGGGAATTCTTTCATGGGGTTATCAAAACCATCGATCGACTCATTGGGATTTTGGACATTGAAAAGATATTGGACTGACATCATCGAATTCGAGAAAAAAACATGAAAAACGAAACTGATCTCAGGGTCCTTGTGGTGGATGATACGGTGGTATATCGCATGGTGGTCTCTGAAGTGCTGAGCGAATTGCCCGGCGTGAGGGTTGTGGGCAGCGCCCATAACGGCAAAATCGCCATGCGCAAAATCGCGGATCTCAAACCGGACCTGGTCACCCTTGACATTGAAATGCCTGAAATGAACGGTCTGGAGGTACTCCGACGGATGGCAAAAGACGCCCCGAATGTGGGCGCCATCATGCTCAGCGCCTACACCGGCAAAGGGAGTGACATGACCATGACGGCCCTGCAGCTGGGGGCCTTTGATTTCATTCTCAAACCGCAACATGGCACCCTGAAAGAAAACCGGGCCGAACTGAAAAAAAACTTCAAGCCCATGCTCAAGGCCTTCGCCCGGCTGAGGGAAGTCCGAAAAATTTTAAACGGCAAAGGGATGACGACACGTAAACGGCCCGGCGCCGTTTCTCACAGACCGCCGGCTACCCCCGTGAGAACCGCCGTCCTTCACCATAAATCGGAAATTGTGGCCATCGGCATCTCCACGGGGGGGCCTGTGGCCCTGGCCCATTTTCTTCCCAAAATACCGGGCGATCTGGGAGTGCCATTCTTGATTGCCCAGCACATGCCCCCGGTATTCACGGCATCCCTTGCGAAAAATCTCGACCGCCAGTGCGCCATTACAGTCAAGGAAGCCGTGGATGGCGAAAAAATTCTGCCCAATACAGCCTATATCGCGCCGGGGGGCAGGCAGATGAAGGTGATTGATGATATCTTCAAAAATGCCAAAATCATTCGGATTACCGATGACCCTCCGGAAAATGGGTGCGCCCCTTCGGCTGACTATCTTTTCAGATCGGTGGCGGAACTTTTCGGCGGTTGCGCCACCGGCGTCATCATGACCGGAATGGGCGCCGACGGAGCAAAGGGGCTGCAACGGATGAAAGAAAAAGGGGCGACCATCATTGCACAGGACGAAAGCACCAGCGTGGTCTTCGGCATGGCCAAAAAATCCATTGAAGCGGGCATTGTCGATGTGGTCGTTCCCCTTGAAAAAATGGCGGAACAGATTCAGAGCACCACCGTAAGACGGTGAAAACTACCGGCAGATATGAATGATAAAAATTACACCGGAAGAAAATGATCTGTTTTGTCAATATATTGAGAAGATATCGGGCATCCATCTGGGCAGGGAAAAAGCCTATCTTCTGGAAACACGGCTGGCCGGGCTGCTTGAAGAAGAGTGCTGCACCTCCTTTCTGGCACTTTACCATAAAACCGAAAGTATCAACGGCCATGTGATCCAACAGAAAATCATTGATCGCATTTCAACCAATGAAACTCTTTTTTTCAGGGATACCAGGCCCTTTGAGCTGCTTCAGCACAAAATTCTTCCCGATCTCATTGACGCAAGACGTGCGGGCGCTTCCGGCTTTTTCCCGACGCCCATTCGCATCTGGAGCGCCGCCTGTTCAACCGGTCAGGAGGTTTACAGTATCGCCATTGTATTGAAAGAACTCTTGGGGGATCTTACAGGGTACCGAATCCGATTGCTGGGAACGGACCTGTCCAACCAGGCCATTGCCCAGGCCCGTCGGGGCGAATATAATCAATTCGAGATAAAACGCGGCCTTTCAAACGATAAACTGGAAAAGTATTTTGACCATGCCGGCGGCATCTGGAAGATAAGAGACGACATCAAGGCCATGGTCACGTTTAAGACCATCAATCTCCTGGAACCCTTTCAGGGCCTGGACCGCTTTGATATCGTTTTCTGCCGAAATGTAGGCGTATACTTCAGCATGGAAAACCGGAAAAAGCTTTTTAAAAAGATTGCAGCGGTTTTGGAAAAAGACGGATACCTGATTATCGGCGGCACGGAATCCCTCATGAATGTGGATCCGGGATTTATCCCCAGACGGTATCTGCGCTCTGTTTTTTATCAGCCTCTCAATAACCCGGAGAACAACCCATGGACCGATCCATGAAAATTCTGGTGGTGGACGACAGCCCCATGATCCGGCAAACCATTCGAAAGGAATTGGAAACCGGCGGATATGAGGTTTCCGAGGCCCAAAACGGCCTCGAGGCCCTGACGCGGCTGGCCATACCATCACCGCCCGACCTCGTTACCCTGGACATTGAAATGCCCAAACTCAACGGGCTCGACACCTGCCGAAAACTCCGCGGGGAGCGGTATGCCCGTTTCTTCAACCACTGCCCGGACAACCGGATGCCCGTCATCTTCGTGACGGGAAACGACACCATGGAAGACCGCAAAACGGGCTTTGAGCTGGGGGCCTCGGACTTCATCAGCAAACCCTTTGCCGGGGGCGCCATCCTTTCCGCCGTCAACAAGGTTTTGAAACCCGCAAAAACGGTTCAGGGATTGACGGCCCTGGTGGTGGATGACAGCGGGGTGGCGCGGCACATCGTATCGGAATACCTCAGACGGGAAGGACTCACGGTGATCCAGGCGGAAGACGGCCTTCAGGCGTATGACATTCTGGTGCAACGGCACATGGAAATCGATATGGTCATTACCGACCTGAATATGCCCAACATGGATGGGTGTGAACTGACCCGGAAAATCAGACAAGAGTTGAACCTGTCCGACCTTCCCGTTATCTTCCTGACCGCCAGTGCGGACCAGTCCCAACTGCTGGAGGTATTCAAGGTGGGCGCCACCGACTATTTGATGAAACCATTTGCCAAGGAAGAGCTGCTCGCCCGCATCACGGTTCATCTGGAAAGAAATCTGCTCAACAAACATCTGCGTACAATGGTTCGTGAACTCACGGACCTAAACCACATGAAAGACAACCTTCTGGCGGTCTGCTCCCATGATCTGCGCTCTCCCTTAAACGGAATCCTGGGCTTTGCGGATCTGCTGCTTGAAAAAGAATACCTGGAACCGGAGGACAGGGAAGGACTCGACCACATCAAAACCTCGGGAAACATACTGCTCGGTCTCATCAATGATATCCTGGATCTCAGCAAGGCCAAAGCGGAAACCGCTGAATTGAAAATGGATCCCGTCAACCTCGCCCAGGTTATCAAAACAAGCATCAATTCACTCAAACAGATGGCTACCGCAAAAGGTCAGGAAATTCAATTTGAAAACCGATGTGAAGGGGCCGTCGTCATGGCCAATGCCAGCGGATTGGGCCGGGTGTTTAACAATCTGTTGAGCAACGCCATCAAATTTACCCCGGAAAACGGCGCCATTCGAATAGAAATTGAATCGGCATCCGAAAACTTGATACAGGTAAAAGTGACGGACACGGGAATCGGCATACCGGAAGACAAAATTCCCTATTTGTTTGATCAATTCACCAAAACATCCCAAAGCGGCACCCGCGGCGAGCAGGGAACGGGCTTAGGCATGTCCATCGTCAAGGAGATCCTTGAAAAACACGGGGTGGCAGTGGAAGTCAAAAGCGAGGTGGAAAAAGGCACCTGTTTCAGCCTGCGGTTTTCCCTAAGCGAAAAAGCCCCTATGGGAGTCGACATTCCACCTGCCACATCTTCAAAACCCCTGCCGGCCAAACAGGAACAACATCTGAATATTCTTTTGGCGGAAGACAACCCGGTAAACCGGAAGCTTGCGGAAAAGATACTCACCAAAGCCGGTCACCGGGTCGAGATGGCCCATGACGGCGAAGAAGCCTTGTTGAAATACAGGCATGCCCCTGGAAATTTCGATCTGATCTTCATGGACGTTCAAATGCCCGGCATGGATGGCCTTAGCGGAACCAAAGCCATTCGAAAATTTGAAAGCGGGCAAACGCCAATTCCCAGGATTCCCATTGTGGCCATGACCGGTCAGGCCATGAATGGAGACCGGGAAAAATGTCTTGAATCGGGCATGGATGATTATATTGTAAAACCCATCAACAAAGAGGGGCTGCTTGAAATCCTTCGGAAATGGGGATCAAGTCACCGGCTGAAACAATGACGAACATATCTGCCGATTTCAACTGGACCATCGATCTTGTTAATCCTGTCAAGAAAAAAACCCCCGATACCTTTGACGACGAAGGTTTTTTTGGGTAATATTGGGTCAATTTGTGGGTCAAGATCCATTGAAAGGACAATCCATATGGAATGCCTGAAGAACTTCGAAATCACCCCGACCATCCTGCGGCAAATTGCCCAAATCGATGAATTCAAGGGGCAGTGGAAGGCTTTGGGGAGGCTCGCGCCGGAGCGTCTTTCAACCTTGCGGCATGTGGCAACCATTGAATCCGTAGGTTCATCCACGCGCATTGAAGGTGCAAAGCTGTCCAACAGGGAAGTGGAACGACTCTTACGCGGTCTGGAAGTTCATTCTTTCCGTTCACGGGACGAGCAGGAAGTGGCGGGCTACGCTGAAACCATGGAAATGGTGTTTCATTCGTGGACGGAAATTCATCTGACGGAAAACCACATCAAACAGCTTCACGGTGTTTTGCTCAAATACTCGGGCAAGGACCAGCGACATCGCGGCCACTACAAAACACTGCCCAATCACGTGGAGGCTTTTGACGCTTACGGCAAAAGCCTGGGCGTCATATTCGAAACCGCGTCACCCTTTGATACCCCCCGGCGCATGGAACTGCTGACAGCGGAAATTAAAAACATGCTTGAAGGCGGTGAACATCACTCGCTGCTGGTCATCGCTGTATTCGTGGTGCGCTTTCTGGCCATCCATCCCTTTCAGGACGGCAACGGCAGACTCTCCCGCGTGTTGACCACCTTGCTCCTTCTTCGGGCAGGGTACGATTACGTGCCGTACAGTTCTCTCGAACGGGTCATTGAAGACAACAAAGACCGTTATTATCTCGCACTCAGAACAGCGCAGCAAACGCTGGACCGGGACGAGGAAGGTCTGCCCCACTGGATCGACTTCTTTTTGTCCTGCCTGGTCCGGCAAAAAGACGTGCTTTCTGCCAAAATAGAAAAAGAGCGATGGCTCCTTTCTTTACCGCCGCTATCTCAGCAGCTCTTTGAGATAGCCCGGGATCATGGCCGACTCACAATCTCCGATGCCCTTCAATTGACCGAAGCCAACCGCAATACCATCAAACACCATTTGCGGAATTTGGTAAAAGAGGGTCATCTTTCCCAACATGGCAGCGGGCGGGGGGTGTGGTATGGACAGGTGTGATTGAAGGCTTCGTCGCCCAATGATGCCGGGCTTGCATTTTTCATGCACATCCCTTAATATGGGCACATATTGAAAAGCGGTAACGGTTTTTCAGCAAAAAAGCATTTCCCAAAAAGCGCGGAAAAATAGAGGCTGCGGAAAGACACAACCATGGAACCCAAAAAAAACGTCATTATCAACAGAGACTGGTGCAAAGGATGCGGCATCTGCGTGGCCTTCTGTCCCAAGGAAGTTCTGGTTCTGGATGATCAGGACAAGGCCTGCTGGGCCCATCCCGAAAACTGCATCAATTGCGGCCTTTGTGAATTGAGATGCCCCGACATGGCCATCGAGCTGGAGGAGAATCCATCGTGAAATCCGGTACCACATTTATTCAAGGCAATGAGGCCATTGTACAGGGCGCCCTTTATGCGGGGTTGCAGTTTTTTGCGGGGTATCCCATCACCCCTTCCACTGAAATCGCCGAAAAACTGTCTGAAAAACTGCCGAAACTAGGACAAAAATTCCTTCAGATGGAAGATGAAATATCTTCCATGTGCGCCATCATCGGCGCCTCTCTCACCGGACTGAAGGTCATGACCGCCACAAGCGGTCCCGGTTTTTCCCTCAAACAGGAAGCCATCGGCTATGCGGTCATGGCCGAAGTGCCCTCCGTAGTGGTCAACGTACAAAGAGGGGGACCCAGTACCGGGTTGCCCACGGGCGTTGCCCAGGGGGACGTCATGCAGGCCAGGTGGGGAACCCACGGAGACCACAGCATCATAACGCTTACCGCATCCAACCTGCAAGACGTTTTCCTGATGACCGTGGAGGCTTTTAACCTGGCGGAAACCTACCGGACACCGGTGATCCTCCTTTTTGATGAAGTGGTGGCCCACATGCGTGAAACGGTCCACATTCCCGAACCGGGAGAAATTAACGTGGTTGAGAGACTGCGCACGTCGGTCCCCGAAGGGATCAATTTTCATCCCTACCTGACCCGTGAAGACGGCAGGCTTCCCATGAGCGATTTTGGCGGCATCCACAGATACAACGTCACGGGTCTGGTTCATGACATGTGGGGGTTTCCCTCCAACGACCCCAAAGTGGCCTATGACCTGCTGCATCATCTGGTGGACAAGCTTGAAAACAAGGCCGACGAACTGGCCTGTTATAAGGAATACTGGACAGAAGACGCTGAGATATTGCTGATTTCATTCGGAAGTTCGGCCAGAACCGCCCTGCACATGGTGGAGGCGCGCAGACAACGAGGTCTGAAAATCGGACTCCTGGAATTGCAGACTCTCTGGCCATTCCCGAGGCAACTGGTGCGCCGCATGTGCAAGGGAAGGACCCATGTACTGGTGGTGGAGATGAACATGGGGCAGGTCTGCCAGGAAGTGAGGAAGGCCGTCACCCGACCTGAAAGGGTATACCTCGCCAACCGGTTTGACGGGTTGTCCATTTCACCGGCTGATATCTTAGGCGTTCTCAATATGATCCAGGGAAAAGGAGTGTAAAATGGCGGTCAAAGACTATATCCGGGAACGCTTTCTGCCGCATATCTGGTGCCCCGGCTGCGGGCACGGCATCGTCATGGGCAATATGATACGGGCCATTGACCAGTTGCATTTGAAAAAAAATGACATTGTGGTGGTATCCGGCATTGGATGCTCATCCCGCATGCCGGGATATCTCGATTTTCATACCATGCACACCCTCCATGGAAGGGCGCTGGCCTTCGCCATGGGGGTCAAAATGGGTCGTCCAGAACTGAATGTCATCGTTCCCATGGGAGATGGAGACGCCCTGGCCATCGGCGGAAATCACCTGATCCATGCGGCCAGGCGGAATGTGGATCTCACCGCCATCATCATGAACAACAGCATCTACGGCATGACGGGCGGGCAGTACTCCCCCCTGACGCCCACCGGGAAAAAAGCCACCACCGCCGTTTATGGAACCGATTCCAAACCCTTTGACGTTGTGGCGCTGGCAAAGGGCGCCGGCGCCACCTTTGCGGCCAGAACCACCACCTACCATGTCCGGGAGATGATTGATATTTTCAAGGAAGCCATTCTGCACAAGGGGTTTTCCCTGGTTGAGGTCATGAGCCAATGTCCCACCTACTATGGTCGGAAAAACAAAATCGGCGGCGCCGTGGAAATCATGGAAACTTTTCGTGAAGATACCGTCAAGAGGGGATCAAAAAAAGCGGAAACATCTCCGGAACTGATCCAACGGGGCATTTTCGTAAAGGAAAATCAACCCGAATATGTGGAAAGCTACCAGATGCTCACAAAACAGCTTCAGGAAGCAGCAGCGCAGGATAAAGGCAGCCACAAAGAGGAACATCATGAATAAACGCATTGTATTCAGCGGTTCCGGCGGACAAGGCGTCATCACCGCGGCCATTATCCTCGCCGAGGCAGCCGCCTTACATGAAAATTTAAATGCGGTGCAGACGCAGAGCTACGGCCCGGAGGCTCGCGGCGGCGCCACCCGTGCGGACGTCATTATTTCAGATGCGCCCATCCGCCACCCCAAGGTCATCAATCCGCATATTCTGATCTGCCTGACACAAACGGCCTACAACAAAAATGTCGGCATCGTGAGGCCCGGGGGCCTCATGCTCACCGACAAAAAATATGTGAAAATCGATCACAAAGTGGATGCCAGGCAGGTGGAGCTGGACATGTTTGAAGCCGTAATGGAAAAAATCGGCAAACCCATCGTTTTCAATATCTGTATGCTTGGGGCGTTGATTCAATTGACGGGACTGGTTAAACCGGAGTCGATCCTTACGGTATTGAAAGAAAAAATCCCCCCCGATTTCATGACCATGAACCAAAAAGCCATGGAAACAGGTCTCAAACTCGCGGGAGAGACCGAGTAGGCATATTTTTTTTTAAACAGGAGAAGTACCCATGCCTTCGCCTTCGCTCAAAACGGACGCCCGCCACACTTATGGGGAGTATCTTACCTGGACTGATGAGGACCGGTGGGAAATCATTGAAGGCGTCCCCTATTGTATGACGCCTGCCCCTGCAACTCTTCACCAGAGCATATCGGGCAGCTTGTTCTATCTGATTTATGACAATCTCAAGGACAAAGGATGCAGAGTTTTTTCCGCACCCTTTGACGTTCGCCTGGGAACACCGGATATCAGTCATGAAAACTGGGAAACCGTTGTTCAGCCGGATATCTCAGTCATCTGCGATGCAGATAAAATTGACGACCGGGGATGCAAAGGCCCCCCCGACTGGATCATCGAAATCATTTCGCCTTCCACGGCTTCACGGGATCATATCCAGAAACGGAGACTATATGAAAAGCACGGCGTGAAAGAATACTGGCTGGTGGATCCTACCTACCGGATCGTTCACATTTACAGACTTGCCAAAGACGAAGGCTATGCGCTCTTTCAAATCTGTTCGGAAGATGACGTGATTGAAGTTAGTGTACTGCCGGGTTTCAGTGTGGATTTAAACCGGGTGTTTTCACATCAATGATTTCATCTCAAAAAACTTTCATTTCCACCGAGAAATCGTGCGCGAAGGTCAAATGCCAGACATCGTCCGCCCCAATGGTGATATTTTCATAAACCGGCGGACCGGCAAACTGGCGAGCCGCGGTTTCCATGACGCCGAAATGGGTCACCACAAGCACCTGCCGGTTGACATAACGATCCATCAGCATACTGAAGAAGCCTTTAACACGCGCAACAAATTGACCACCGGATTCTCCGTTGGGATAGCAGAGATTGGTATCCGCTTTGTGTGCCAGAATGGTGGGCATCAGCTCCTTTTTCAGTCGGCCGGCAAAATCTCCGAAATCAATTTCCCTCAGATCCCGGTGATAGACGGGATCCGGCAATGACACGACCCTTTCACGCAAAAGATCAAGGGTATGGACCGTCCGTGGAAGATCGCTGCAAAAAACCGCATCAAAAGAAAGATGCCTGATTTTTTCCGCCTTTCTCAAAGTGGATGCAACCCCTCTTTCCGTAAGAGGGGTATCGGACTGACCTTGAACAATCCCCCTCACATTCCCTTCCGTTTCCCCGTGGCGTACCAGAACAACGTTGAGTGTTGGCTTTGGGTTCATTAATAATTTTTCCCCGCTTTCTTTAAACTACGCTATTATTTCAAATACTTGCTATAATTGCATCGACATTACAGTGGGCCTCGAAATGGTCGGCAAGGCGATCGTACTGATGGAAGCGGCCCTGCCTGCCCGACCTGGGGGGTCTTTCTTTCAGCCCCTTTGCCCGCCTGATCCGGTTGAGGAAGTCTCCCCTGAACCCGGACGAATCCAGGATGCCATGGACATACGTCCCGGCAATGTGGCCTTCATTGAGCGACCATCCGTCCTCCCATACCCGGCGTTTTCCCGGTTCGTGAATCCGCAGAAAGGGGACACCCTCTTTCCTTAAAATCCTGGTTCTGCCCATGTGGATCTCATACCCGCTGACCCGCTTGTTGTTCACCAACGAAGTTCCGGTCACCCTTCTCACCACCTTTTCCGCTTCAAGAAGGGTCTCCACGGGAAGAATGCCAAGCCCCCGGACCACTTTCCGATCCGACTCCACTCCCAGGGGATCCCTTACGGTATCACCCAGGAGCTGATATCCTCCACAAATCCCAAGTACTCTTCCACCGCCGGCCACAAATTTCAAAATTTCCTTTTTCCATCCCGACCGACCCAGCCAGAGGGCATCTTCCATGGCGTTTTTGGTCCCGGGAAGAACCAGAAGGTCATATTCGGCAGAGAGGTCACGGGGCCTGAAAAGGTAATTTACGACCACGTCTTTTTCACTTTCAAGCCCTTCAACATCGGTAAAATTGGAGATGGCGGGCAGCTTCAGAACAGCGATATTGACGGTCCCGGGACCGATGGGTTTTAGGATGCGTTTATCCTCCTGCACCGCCACCGAATCTTCAGAATCAATGCGAATATGGGTATAAAACGGAATCAGGCCGAACCCCAAACTTCCTGTTTCCTTTTCGATATAGTCCATCCCCGACCCAAAGAGCCGCGGGTCTCCACGGAATTTGTTGATGAGGAACCCCTTGGCAAGCGCCCGTTCTTGGGGGGTCATGAGGTGAAAACTTCCAATGATCTGAGCAAAAACCCCTCCCCGGTCAATATCCCCTATTAAAATGCAGGGGGCGCCAACCTCGGCGGCCATTGGGAAATTGACCAGGTCGTTCTGTTTCAAATTCATCTCACAGCAACTTCCCGCCCCTTCCATCACAATCAAATCATAATCCCGACTAAGCCTGTTATAGGATTCCATGACCACTTCTTTCAGCTTTGGTTTCAGATCATAGTAATTCAAGGCATCCATGGTATCAAAAACCTTTCCCTGCAAAATCACCTGGGAACCCTGGTTTGATGACGGTTTCAACAGAATGGGATTCATGTGTACCGAAGGGAGAAGGCCCGCAGCTTCAGCCTGAACGACCTGTGCTCGTCCGATCTCTCCCCCTTCCATGGTAACAAAAGAATTGTTACTCATATTCTGGGCTTTGAAAGGCGCAACCTTGTAACCTCTTCGTTTAAAAATCCGGCAGAATGCGGCGGATACGATGGATTTCCCCACATCACTGCCGGTACCCAAAAACATGATCGCTTTGGCCATGATGATCCTCTTTCTGAGATGGACGTGAATCGCAATGGTATTATTTCAAGTCGCATTTCGCACAAATTGGTCACCCTTCAGTGTCGTCTTTCAATGCCAGGAAAAGCGGCGCCGCATCAAGAATGCCACCGGGAACAAAGGCCGCAATTCGAAACCGGGTTTCGCGGTACATCCGATCCATGTCATCAAAAGAACCGCAGGGAATCAATCGATAGTCGTTGCCGTCAACACGGGTTTCCACGAATTTTCGAAGCGCATCCATGGATACCCCTCGATTCATGAGGGCCCGGGGCGACAGGGTCATTTTCAACACCAGCCGCGGACCATTGGTGTTCAGAAAGTTTGAAACAAACGCTGCGCCATGAAACCCCACATGGTTGAGAAGGTTTTTGACCGAAGGCGCATTCAAATGTTCTGATCACCTGCAAGCGTTAGGGTCAGTCCCAGTTTTTCAACAATTCCTTCCATGCGCCGCTTTTCCCGTTGCAGGACCGTAACCCACTGGTAATGGCTCATGAGCGCCGCAAGATCATAACGTTTTCGGATAATTTCATCAGGCTTCATTTGATTCTCCCGAGCAGGTATAAATGATTCAGGATTTCTCCAGCAGCGCCCAGGCGATCCGACAGTAGGTCTCAACCCCCAGGGAAAGGACTTCTTCATTGAAATCAAACCGGGAATTGTGTAACGATGCGCCCCCCTTTCGGCCTACCCCCAAAAAAAAGAAACAGCCTTTTGACCGTTCCAGGAAACAGGCCATATCCTCTCCTCCCATGGTGGACTCCGGTACCACCACACCGATTTTCCCCACCACCTGTTCGGCCGAGCGGCTCACCAGGGCAGCCATGTGATCGTCGTTGATCAACGGAGGGAACCCTTTCACATAGTTCAGGTCATAGGAAGCCCCCATGGAATCGCATACGCCCCGGATTATTTTTTCCACCTGCCTGGGGAATTGCTGCCAGATCTCCCGGTCAAAGGTTCGAGTGGTGCCCGAAAGGACTGCTTTTTCGGGAATCACGTTGAAGGCGCTCCCGGCGTGAAACGTGCCGACCGTCAGGACCGCCGGGCGGATGGGGTCCATTTGCCGGCTCACCACCCGCTGAAGGGCGTTGATCACCTGGGTCGCCACATCGATTGCATCCACACACAGATGCGGCATGGCGCCATGCCCGCTTCGGCCCAGAATGGTCAGTTCAAAACGATCCATGGCGGCCATCAGAGCTCCCGACTTCACGCCGATGGTCCCCTCCGGAATCCCGGGCCACACATGACAGCCGACGCTGTAATCCACCCGCGGGTTTTCCATCACCCCTTCCTCAATCATGGACAGAGCGCCGCCGGGACCCTCTTCGGCCGGTTGAAACAAAAATTTTAAATGCCCGTTCAAATGGGGTTCCAATTCCTTCAGAATTCGAGCCGCCACCAGGACCATGCTCATATGCCCGTCATGACCGCAGGCGTGCATCACCCCATCATGGGTAGAAGCAAATGCCAGGCCCGTTTCTTCAAAAACGGGAAGTGCGTCCATGTCGGCGCGAATCATGAGGGTTTTGCCCGGGCCGGCGCCTCTTAAATGCCCGACAACCCCGTAACGGGCGATCCCCGTCTCCACTTCCAAGCCCGCATCCCTCAAGAAAGCGGCAACAAGGTGCGAGGTCTTTTCTTCGGAAAATGCGGTCTCGGGAATACGGTGCAGATCCCGACGGAGCGTCGAAATAAGGTCCCGATGACGGGTAACGATGTCTCGAAAATCCATGGCAATAATACCTCTCAGCGCAAAAGATTTCAATCATTGGCGATTCGCCCTTAAGGGAGAAACGCCGGGAACCGACTTCCGGCATCGGTCAGGGCCCGAAGGCGGTATAGAAGACGCTTGCAGACAATCATGACATGGGCGAACCGTTGTTTGAAGTCAATGGGTCTTGATCTGACAACGCCTTGATGTAAATCAGTGATGATCTGCCGAAATTCCCGTTCCCGTTCCTCCAGACGCAGATACAGGCGGCGGAAATCCTCTTCCGAGCGAGCCAGAGAAATCAGAAAGAGGGTCTCCACCAGTAACGGAATAAACTCCGGATTAAGCGTTTCCAGAGCTTCAGTGATATCCGCGTCCACAGCACCCATACCCGCGCTCTCCTCAGCCAGAAGGCGAAGCTGTTTCAGCCAGATTCGGATGGGAATACCATCCTCGGCCGGCAATTCCACCTGGGTCAACAGAGATTGAAGCGTGGACTGCAAGGCCGTCACATCCAGGACCACCGGTTTAAGGCGAGGGTTGCCGCGAAACCTGGCGGAAATCTCTTCCCCGATGGCGACAAGCTTTGTTTCCGCCATGCGAATGTTGCGCGAAAATTTTAGCAGAAGATCCTCAGGCCACACCAGCAGATTGATGGTCCAGGTAAACAAAACCCCCAGAAAAATACCCGCCAGCCGTTCCGTGGGCGGCGCCAGACTGGTCATGGCGGACAGGTCGTGAATGCCGGCCAGCATGTAGCAGATTCCCGCCTGACAGCCAATGTAGGCGCAACCGGGACGTCCCCCCCAGATGTAGGCAAAAATGAAGATCACCATAAACAGGGAAATACAGAGTACAAGCGTGGACTCCACCTGAAATCCTAAAAACGCATAGCCTGCCGCGGCGCCCGTCAAACAACCCAGAAATCGCAGCAACCCCTTGTGTGTGGTACTCATAAGGTCCAGCTGCAACACGGTAATCACCGCCACGGACATGTTGAGGGCGCCCCCTGGAATTTCCGCCCAGAACCAGAACCATAAAACGCAGACAATGCCCAAGGCACCCTTGATGGCGTATTTCAGGGTCGGGATATGAATAGCGCAGGCTCGACCCATGAAATCAAACCGATACAAATCGGAGTTTTCTTCATCAAGGCGGCTTTCCAAACCAGAGGCCACCCGGCGCACGGAATCTTCCCGGGTTTTGAAGGTCAGATCATCAACGATTCGGCGAAGCAGATAAATCAAGTCCAGAAAGGTCAAAAAATCCAATACCCCATAGGCTTCTTTTTTCCCATCGGCAAGGGTCTTTCCATAAGCGGTTTCCAATGAGGCCAGGTTCCCCTTGATATCCTCGGTCACATGGCCTTTCGCATCCAGGCTCCACCCTTCGGCTTTGGCCAGTCGCGCCAGGTTTTCCAGGAGTCCCGCCATAACGGCCCGGTGGTTTTCCGGGTATGCCGATTCCTGACCGTCACGCGGCAGGCCCTCGTAAAAGGCATGAAAATCTTCAATACACCGGGAAAGCCGCTTGAAAAGTGCATCCAGTACCCCCGGATCTCCTTTCAGCAGCCTGGTTTCCATGGCCGCATCCCGCAACAGGGTCCTGATTTTGCCGGATGCCTGAATCAATTCCCGGTACTTGTCTTCCACCGGGTCCGGGTGGTAATCGCATTCCAGGTATTGATGGATGATCTCCCTGATCCATGCGAATGTTTCCGTTCGGTGACGTTCAAAATCACGCTTCAGTACCTCGTGAGCATAATCCGGAAAAAAAACCACATTGATCACCAGGGAAACCAGCACGCCGATGGTAATGGCCGCCCCCCGATGAACCGTGATGTACACGGTGATGTCCGGCTGGGTCATGGCCACCATGGACATCAGGGCGCCATTCATCATAAAATAGCTCCAAAAATACCCATTGGCGGACGTGGCGCCCAGATACAAACCCAGGACGGACAGGGAAAACAAGAACAGGGTGTATTGGATGTGCTGTTGCAGCAAAATGCCCGTGATCACCACGGCCAGGAAGCACCCGCAGCAGGCCCCGCCCGCCCGCATCCAGCCCTTCCGGATGGATGCGGCCACGTTGGGCTGCATCATGATCATGGTGGTGATGCCCGCCCAGTAAGCTTCCTTCAAACCCAGAAGGAACACGAGCATGACCGATATGACGCAGGCCGATGCGGTTTTGAGGGCCTGACGGGTCTGGCGGGCGCCCCAGGAAAAATCATGAAGGGTACTCTTCAGATCCGTGTAAATCAGCGCAAAATGATCATGGAAAGTCATGGGGCGCCACTCGGTTCCGATCCCAACAGGATCAAAGTGCGGACGTCGGCCCCCATGCGGAACTGAATATCCGGGGGCGGGTCCGGAATTTTGATCCGAACGGGAAAGCGATACTGGAGCCTGATCCAGTCGATGGTGGGCGAAATGTAGGGAAGTGCATGCTGGGGCTGATCACCGCGACTGACGCCCGTCCCCATGCTGACCACCTCCCCATTGAAGATTCGGGAGGGGTAGAGATCGCATTGCAGCCATACCTTCTGCCCGGGCTTGATCTTTCCACAATGGCTCTCCTTATAGTTGGCTTCCACCCAGAATTCCGTGGTTTCCACAATGCCGAACATGGGTTCACCCACCACTGCGTAATCCCCCGGCCGAATATACATGTTGTTGACATATCCGGGGTTGGGGGCGCAAAGCCGACACATGGACAAATCATACTCGGCCATGGCCACCCGGGCACGACCGGCATCGATGACCGTCGCCTGTTCCGCCACCGCCGCCATCCAGTATTTGACGTTTTCCTTTGCCTGGGTCAGTCTGATGGTGGTATTGTCCAGTTCCGTTTCAACATCCTCGTATGACTGCTTACTCACGGCCTTTTCCCTGACCAGCGCCTTGTACCGGTCCCTCTTCTTCACGGCAAGCGCAAATTCCGCAGTAACGCTTTTGAGGGTTTCCCGGGCCATTTCATATTTGATTTCCGTCACTTTGAGCTGGGCCTGATCCTGGGCCAGGGCGGCCTTGTGAACATTCAACACCAGCCGGTAGGGATATTCCTCCAGTTCAATGAGCAATTGCCCCTCCTTGACAAGCGCATTGTTTTGAACATGGACCGCTTTCACATGCCCCTTGACCCGAGGGCTCACCGCCGCCCAGTTGGCACGGATATAGGCGTTGGAAGTATAGACCATGACCTCGTGAAAAAAAACGGCGACGGCAATGCAAATTGCCACAAAGAAAAGGAAAAAGATAAGGAATTTTCGAGGTTTTTTCATTCCCATGTTTTCTCAGGCGTCATATCCTCTAAAAATTACTGCCATCCAAATCATCTTTTAAAGCGTTTAAGATTCAGGATGAGATTTTAGCCTTTGTTTGAGAGAATATCAAATAAAACCCCACGATCGAAATTTGATTATCATGAATCGGATCACCATAAAAAAAAGCCCCTCATACGAATATGAAGGGCTTTTTATATAAATTTCGGCGGCGTCCTACTCTCCCACGCAGACTCCCACGCAGTACCATCGGCGCTGAGGAACTTAACTTCCGTGTTCGGGATGGGAACGGGTGTATCCTCCTCGCGATTACCACCGAAAACTGTTAAACCAAATACAGAGTCAACCCACAAAGGGCATAAATGAAACAAGTTTATGGCCAAGCCTCACGACCTATTAGTACCAGTTAGCTAAATGCATTACTGCACTTACACACCTGGCCTATCAACCTTGTAGTCTTCAAGGGGTCTTTAGATCTTGTGTCTCCACAAGATAGGGATATCTAATCTTGAGGTTGGCTTCCCACTTAGATGCTTTCAGCGGTTATCCATTCCGAACGTAGCTACCCAGCTATGCCGCTGGCGCGACAACTGGAACACCAGAGGTTCGTCCATCCCGGTCCTCTCGTACTAGGGAAAGATCCTCTCAAATATCCTGCGCCCACGAAAGATAGGGACCGAACTGTCTCACGACGTTCTAAACCCAGCTCACGTACCGCTTTAATTGGCGAACAGCCAAACCCTTGGGACCTGCTCCAGCCCCAGGATGCGATGAGCCGACATCGAGGTGCCAAACCGCGCCGTCGATGTGAACTCTTGGGCGCGATAAGCCTGTTATCCCCGGAGTACCTTTTATCCGTTGAGCGACGGCCCTTCCATACGGAACCGCCGGATCACTAAGACCTACTTTCGTACCTGTTCGAGATGTCTCTCTCACAGTCAAGCTCCCTTATGCCTTTACACTCTTCGGCTGGTTTCCAATCAGCCTGAGGGAACCTTCGCGCGCCTCCGTTACTCTTTGGGAGGCGACCGCCCCAGTCAAACTACCCACCAGACACTGTCCCCGATCCGGATAACGGACCAAGGTTAGAACCCTAAACTAGTAAGGGTGGTATTTCAAGGTTGACTCCACCCCAACTGGCGTTGAGGTTTCGCAGTCTCCCACCTATCCTACACATACTAGCCCAAAATCCAATGTCAAGCTATAGTAAAGGTTCACGGGGTCTTTCCGTCTTTTCGCGGGTACGCGGCATCTTCACCGCGAATTCAATTTCACCGAGCCTCTGGTTGAGACAGTGGGGAAGTCGTTACGCCATTCGTGCAGGTCGGAACTTACCCGACAAGGAATTTCGCTACCTTAGGACCGTTATAGTTACGGCCGCCGTTTACTGGGGCTTCGGTTCAATGCTTCTCCATTCCGAAGAATAGATAACAAGTCCCCTTAACCTTCCAGCACCGGGCAGGCGTCAGACCCTATACATCGTCTTGCGACTTGGCAGAGTCCTATGTTTTTAGTAAACAGTCGCCACCCCCATTTCTCTGCAACCTCCTTCAGCTCCAAAAGTAAATTTTTTCACCTAACGGAGGCACACCTTATCCCGAAGTTACGGTGTTAATTTGCCGAGTTCCTTAACCAGAGTTCTCTCGAGCGCCTTGGGATTCTCACCCCGCCTACCTGTGTCGGTTTACGGTACGATCACCTAGTTGACTCGCTAGAGGCTTTTCTTGGCAGTATGGGATCAATCACTTTATGAGACAAAGTCTCTCGTATTCGCTTCTCGGCGTTAATGAAAGAACGGATTTGCCTGTCCTTTCCGCCTACCAGCTTAAACCACCATCCAACAGGTGGATGACCTACCCTTCTGCGTCCCCCCATCACTCAAACGCCAACTTGGCGGTACAGGGATATTAACC
>OY759599.1:6662500-6665000 GCA_963662465.1 Desulfatiglandales bacterium | reverse complement strand
TTCTCATCGTTTACGGCGTGGACTACCAGGGTATCTAATCCTGTTTGCTCCCCACGCTTTCGCGTCTCAGCGTCAGTATTGGTCCAGAGAATCGCCTTCGCCGCAGGTGTTCCTCCTGATATCTACGAATTTCACCTCTACACCAGGAATTCCAATCTCCTCTCCCATACTCTAGTGAAGCAGTTTCAAATGCACTTCCCGGGTTGAGCCCAGGGCTTTCACATCTGACTTACTAAACCGCCTACACGCTCTTTACGCCCAGTAAATCCGAACAACGCTTGCACCCTCCGTATTACCGCGGCTGCTGGCACGGAGTTAGCCGGTGCTTCCTCCAGTGGTACCATCAAGTCTTTTGACTATTGATCAAAAGATTTTTTTCCCACTTGACAGAGCTTTACGACCCGAGGGCCTTCTTCGCTCACGCGGCGTTGCTGCGTCAGGGTTTCCCCCATTGCGCAAAATTCCTCACTGCTGCCTCCCGTAGGAGTCTGGACCGTGTTCCAGTTCCAGTGTGGCTGATCATCCTCTCAGACCAGCTAACCATCGTCGCCTTGGTAGGCCATTACCCCACCAACAAGCTAATGGTACGCGGGCCCATCTATGAACGGCAACTTTCATGAAGAGGTCACCTTTAATTTAGAGAACCTAAGTCCTAAAAACCATATCCGGTATTAGTCAGCCTTTCGGCTGGTTATTCCAGATTCAAAGGTAGGTTACCCACGCGTTACTCACCCGTGCGCCACTTTACTCTCCCAAGCAAGCTCGGGATTTCTCGTTCGACTTGCATGTGTTAGGCACGCCGCCAGCGTTTGTTCTGAGCCAGGATCAAACTCTCCACTTAAACTATTAAGCAGGGCTTAGACCCTATTCTTTACTTACTACAAACTTCAAAGTACTTTACTACAGAGACCTACGCTACATCACTATTTAGTTTTCAAAGAACAAACACAACTGACAACAACTTTTTTTAATATAGGGCGTTCAGGGCAGATTGTCAAGCTTTATTGTCGAAGCATTTTACTCTTTCCTGCGCGCCAAAGAATTCATGCTTATACATCTCACAGCAGGGTTTGTCAATAACTTTTAACCGGACCCGAAAAGAAAAGTTTCTTGGTTTTTCCGATAAAAAAAAGCCCCTCATACGAATATGAAGGGCTTTTTATATAAATTTCGGCGGCGTCCTACTCTCCCACGCAGACTCCCACGCAGTACCATCGGCGCTGAGGAACTTAACTTCCGTGTTCGGGATGGGAACGGGTGTATCCTCCTCGCGATTACCACCGAAAACTGGTAAAAGCTGTTAGCTTTTAGCAATTAGCTGTTAGCTTAAAAGCTAATGGCTAACGGCTAACAGCCGACTAAATACAAAGTACCAAAATCAAAGGAACATAAATGAAACAAGTTTATGGCCAAGCCTCACGACCTATTAGTACCAGTTAGCTAAATGCATTACTGCACTTACACACCTGGCCTATCAACCTTGTAGTCTTCAAGGGGTCTTTAGATCTTGTGTCTCCACAAGATAGGGATATCTAATCTTGAGGTTGGCTTCCCACTTAGATGCTTTCAGCGGTTATCCATTCCGAACGTAGCTACCCAGCTATGCCGCTGGCGCGACAACTGGAACACCAGAGGTTCGTCCATCCCGGTCCTCTCGTACTAGGGAAAGATCCTCTCAAATATCCTGCGCCCACGAAAGATAGGGACCGAACTGTCTCACGACGTTCTAAACCCAGCTCACGTACCGCTTTAATTGGCGAACAGCCAAACCCTTGGGACCTGCTCCAGCCCCAGGATGCGATGAGCCGACATCGAGGTGCCAAACCGCGCCGTCGATGTGAACTCTTGGGCGCGATAAGCCTGTTATCCCCGGAGTACCTTTTATCCGTTGAGCGACGGCCCTTCCATACGGAACCGCCGGATCACTAAGACCTACTTTCGTACCTGTTCGAGATGTCTCTCTCACAGTCAAGCTCCCTTATGCCTTTACACTCTTCGGCTGGTTTCCAATCAGCCTGAGGGAACCTTCGCGCGCCTCCGTTACTCTTTGGGAGGCGACCGCCCCAGTCAAACTACCCACCAGACACTGTCCCCGATCCGGATAACGGACCAAGGTTAGAACCCTAAACTAGTAAGGGTGGTATTTCAAGGTTGACTCCACCCCAACTGGCGTTGAGGTTTCGCAGTCTCCCACCTATCCTACACATACTAGCCCAAAATCCAATGTCAAGCTATAGTAAAGGTTCACGGGGTCTTTCCGTCTTTTCGCGGGTACGCGGCATCTTCACCGCGAATTCAATTTCACCGAGCCTCTGGTTGAGACAGTGGGGAAGTCGTTACGCCATTCGTGCAGGTCGGAACTTACCCGACAAGGAATTTCGCTACCTTAGGACCGTTATAGTTACGGCCGCCGTTTACTGGGGCTTCGGTTCAATGCTTCTCCATTCCGAAGAATAGATAACAAGTCCCCTTAACCTTCCAGCACCGGGCAGGCGTCAGA
>OY759599.1:4800000-6652500 GCA_963662465.1 Desulfatiglandales bacterium | reverse complement strand
ATGTGATCTCAATATCAGGGGCAATGCCACTGGACTGTATTGATTTTCCACTGGGCGTATAGTATCGGGCCGTTGTCAAACGAAGGCCCGAACCATCTGAAAGCGGCAGGATAGTCTGAACGGAACCTTTTCCAAATGTTCTCGATCCCAATATTAAAGCTCTTTTGTTGTCTTGAAGCGCTCCCGCCACAATTTCAGCGGCACTGGCGCTTCCCCCATTCACCAGTACAATCATCGGATAAACCCTGGGATTGCTGTTCTTATGGGCCCTGGCTTCGATATCATGGGAACCTGTTCGCCCTTTTGTACTCACAATAATGCCGGCATCAAGAAACATCTCCGAAACATCTATGGCCTGAGAGAGCAGCCCTCCAGGATTATTCCGCATATCCAAGACCAGACCTTTCAGGTTGCCGCCTTTTTCCAACGCTTCAAGGGCTTTTGACAGCTCTTCAGAAGTATTGCTTTGAAAATTGGAAACCCGCACATAGCCGATGTCAGGGGTAAGGAAAAGATATCGCACGCTCTTAAGGGGTATCACGCCCCTTTTAATTGCAAATTCCAGCGGTTTGTCCTCGCCCTCACGAAAGACGGTCAAATTGATTACGGTTCCCTCCGGCCCCCTTATTTTTTTTACCGCCTCCATAAGGCTCATATCCAAAGTGGATTCGCCCTCCACCTTTATGATTTTGTCCCCTGCCTTCATGCCGGCGATATAGGCGGGCGTCCCCTCAATAGGGGAAACCACGGTCAATACTTTATCTTTCATAGTAATTTCGATTCCAATCCCGGAAAAACTCCCCTTGGTTTCCGCCATTAACTCGCTGAATTCCTCTTTGGTCATAAATGAAGAGTGAGGATCAAGGCTCCCCACCATCCCTTTAATCGCCCCATATATCAGATCTTTCGCTTTCTGGGGCTCCACATAATTCTTTTCCACCTGCCTGAGGACTTCAGTTAAAATCTCTATATTCTTGTACACTTCCTGAGTATCGGCTTCCACCTTGGCGTCATTTCCATTGAGGAAAAGCAGGCCACCCACAAAAAGGGATACCAAGACAATATTTACAAAAATTTTTCTTTTGGGAATAAGCATTTCAAACTCCTCTATGATTTGATCACATCCGTCAGGCCTTCATGTCACGCTGCTACTTAAAAATCGAATCTTCCCCCGGAAACCCAACATATCATACACCCGGAAGCTGATAATACTAAGAGAATTGAGCCACGAAGCCAACAAAAAAATCGGAGCAGGCTTTTTTTAATTGACCTTTAACCATTGCAACGGGTCCAGCTGCCTGTCGGCTCTTCGAACCTCAAAATATACGCTGGCGCCCTTCAAAGAACCGCTTGCGGCAATCCAGCCCAGAAGCTCACCCCCCTGAACCCGGTCTCCCTTTGCCTTTTCTCGAGTTGCAAGATGAGCCGATACCGTAAAAAATCGCCCGCCATGGCTCAAAATGACAACCTCCCCATAACCTTTCAGACGTCCCGAATATGCCACAGTCCCAGGGAAAACGGCCCGCACCGCTAAGTCGGAATCCGCTTCAATGACCACACCCTTGGAGCGGGACAGAACCGGCCCAATTCTTTCTCGACTCTTTAGAAGCTTTCCCTGAATCGGCAGCGGCAGCTTCCCCTTACAGTCCTCAAAGCGAAGCGAAGGATCAATTTCATATGGATTTTCAGGTTCCATCGGCCTAAGAGCCTGCCTGAGATCTTCCACCGCAGTTTCAAGTTCCATAACCGATGTTTCGTAAAACTCCTTTTCCTCATGGATTTTTATCAGCAGAAGAACTTGTTTTTCAAGCGCTTTTTGCAGGAAAGCCAAGCGTGACGCCTTTTCACGCTCTATTTTTTCAGTCTCACCCATTGTTTTTTCTGTTTCTGCTATTTCACCATGATATTTTGACGCCTGTTCGGCCAGTCCACGCAACCGTTCGCGATCTTTTTCCGTAACGATGTTAATGTATTTTATTCTTCTCCGAAGTTCGCTCAACTCACTAACATTCGCCAATATTCCAGCATTCCCTCCTCGTGTATATTTGTAAAGGGCAATCAAATAATCGCAAATCTTGAGTTCTGTACGCTTCAAAGCAGCTTTCAGATTTTTTAGCGCCTCTTTTTGGACCTCCATCCGTCCGCGAATATGCCGAATGTTCAAATCCAGCCCTTCCATCTCTTTCTTTGCACCGGCAACCTCCTGCTCAAGTTCAGCCACCAGTGTCAGCAAACGTTTTTCCTTTAACTGAAATGCCGTGAGTTTCCTTGCTTCCTCGGTAATCTTGGATTCGATCCGCTGGATCTGCTCCTTTTCCGAAGCGCCCTGAACAATGGCAACAACAGAACACGGCCGGACAAAAAAAAGCGCCAGAGCAAAACACACGCAAAATTTGAGTTCTGGTATAGATTTTGCTTTCATCAAACCTTAAAAAATCGGCCAATAGCGATCATGCTCCCCAAGACCCCCAGAACCACGCTGATCAAAAAAAGAAGGGTCATATGCCCAAAAGACAAGAAAACAAGATCGAAAGGTTTCATGCCAAAAAAGTGAACTTCTTTTGTGGCGAAAAATAGATAGCCGCACACCAGTGCCAATAAAGTCAAAACCCCGGCTAAAATACCTTGGATAGCCCCTTCCAACAAAAAAGGCAGTTTGATAAACCAATCCGTAGCGCCCACCAACTTAAGGATTTCGATTTCAGTCTTCCGGCAAAAGATGGTCAATTTAACGGTATTTGTCATAATAAACACAACGCAAAAACACAAGAGTCCCCCCACAACAAAACCAATTAACACCACCATATCCATAATCGCCGTGAAATTATTCAACCATTCTTCACTGCATTCAACATCGGCGACCCCATCCAATGTCGCCAGGGCGTCTGATATGGCCTTGGGGTTTAAATCATGCTTTTTTCCGCGCTCAAAAAAGATTTCATAGGAAGCAGGAAGTGGATTGTTTGATAAGCGGTTTAAAAGATCCGCATCGCGTCCAAGGGTCTTTTTTAAATCGGCCATGGCGCCTTCTTTGGATATATAGCGCAGGGTTTCCTCACCCGGCAGCTGCCGCATAAAAGCGTCGACCTTATCTCTTTTATAAGCGCTGATATCGTCCTGTAAATAGACTGAAAAGGACACGGTATTTCCAAATTCGTGGATCCAATTGGCAACGTTTGCAAAAAGGAGCAGGAATATGCCAAAAATCAACAGGGACGACACCATCGTCCCCAAACCTAAAACGTGTACCGTCAAATTGTCCCTGATATTTAGCAGGGCCTGTTTAACAAAATAGGTTCTGAATCTTATGCGCATGTATCCCCGGAAAGTTTGCCCCCCTGCAAAAGGATCGTCCGATAGGGCACATCCTCAAGCAACTCCCGACTGTGGGTGGCAATGACCACAGTGGCGCCCTTTCGATGGATGTTCCTGAAAAGCGCCATTATTTCATGGGTAAGATCCGGATCCAGATTTCCAGTGGGTTCATCTGCCAGGAGAATCACGGGATCCTTCACAATAGCCCTCGCAATGGAAACGCGCTGCTGTTCCCCACCGGACAGAGAGAGGGGATAGACCTTCTCCTTGTCATCAAGTCCCACCAGTTCGAGGGTCTGATGGGTCTTTTCTCTGATCCATCGGGTCGGCCCGCCGGTTACCTCCAAAGCAATGGCCACGTTTTCAAATACGGTCCTTTGGGGCAAAAGCTTGAAATCCTGAAAAACAAATCCGATTTTTCGACGCAGAAGACCCAGATTTGATCTGGTGATTCGGGTCAAATTGACTGAATTGATGAGGAGAGATCCCGTCTCCGGTTTCTCAGCGCCAAAAATCAACCTCAGGAGCGTGGTTTTTCCCGCGCCGCTGGGCCCTGTAACAAAAACGAATTCCCCTTTTACAATCCTGAGATTGATATCACAGAGCGCAATATGAGAGTCGTACTGCTTAGAGAGGTGAAATAGCTGAATCATTTCAGGTTAGTAGGCGCCCATAGCCCTCAAAAGCCTTGCCCTGGCCAAATGGTAGTCAAAAAGCGCATTGAAATGATTGACCCTGGCCCGGGTCAAATACCGCTGGGCATCCAGAACTTCCGTGGAGGTGCTGACCTGCGCTTTATATCTTTCCTGACTCACCCTCAGGTTTTCTTCCCCCTGCTCCACGGCTTTACGGGTAATGGGGATATTTTCTTCACCGGTTTGCAGGTCCAGGACCGCATCTTTCACTTGAAGTTGTACCTGCTCTTCCAATTGCATTTTGGTCTTGAGTACTTCATTTTTCACGCTCTCCTGTTGTTTCACGGAATAATAGGTCTTTCCCCACTCCCAAAACGTCCATTCCAATCCAACACTCGCTTCCCAGTTGCTGGCCTGGTGAAATTCTCCCCCCGACACCGACGGCGTATCGCCTTCCTTTATATAGTCCCACCGAAATACCACTTCGGGATAATATTTACTTCTGTTAAGTCTGATTTGCTGATCCGTTTGAAGGAGATTGACATCAATCAGTTTCATCTCCGGGCGGTTTTTGAAAGCGATCTCCACATATTCCTGGAAGTTTCCCTTCTCAGGGGTATGAACGCTGATTTCTTCGACTTCCACCGCCGCATTCACGGGCCTTGACAGAACCGCATTAAAATTGGATCGGGCCAGCCTGGCGCCATTTTTCGCGGATGTCAGGTCATGCTTGGAATTACTGGCATTCACTTCCGACTCTAGCAGATCATTGATGGGGATCATTCCCACCTTATAAAAATTACGGGCCACTTCCGCATGGGACTCCAGGGCTTCAGCAGCCTTTTCAGCGGCATTCACCGCCATATCCGCCGTGAGGATATTGAAATAGGCAGCCTTGGCCTCAAGGGCCAGGTCCAATTCCTGGGTCTGAACCTCCAATTGGGATTGATCAATACCCAGCTCTGAAAGCCGATAGGCGCTGAGAATAGCAAATCCGGTAAAAATCGGTTGGGTAACAGTTCCTTTCCATTGATAGTTGTTCTGACTGCCGACATTGAAGGAACCCATGCTTGTGAAAATTTCCTGGTCGGAACCAAGCCTCCGATAACCGTAAGAAGTACTTAGTTTCGGAAGAAAACCAGCCCGCGCCTGGTTCTTCACATACTCAGACTGATTGATCTGCTCTTTTTTTGCTTTCAGCTTCCAGTTATTTTTCAGAGCCTCTTTGACGCATTCATCCAGGGTATAGACCTTTTTTTCAGCGGCCAAAGCCTGCTCCGGCAGGGCAAAGATCAATGGTAAGCAAAGGACCCACATCATGACAAACCAGACGCTGTGCTTCATTTCACGCTCCTCCGAATTCTTCATTCAGGTATTATCTTGATGGTTAAGTACGGGTATTCATTAAAACAAGTTCCAAAATATGTCAATGCAAACTTTAAACGCAAAACACGCTTGCCCCAATTAAAATTTGCCTTGACAAAATTACCAAACGATGTACAAAATTACGGAATTTCCCATGGTATGATCGGAGATTAAGAATAGAGGATTGTATATGGCCTGTACAGCAAAACGAAAAATCCTACTCCTGGTTCCTCTGGCATTACTGGTGCTTGGGGTCAGCGCCCTGGCCATGAAACGGGTAGAAGACCACACGCAAAAGGAAGCCAACCTAAAAAGCGAAAAGCCACTCCCCCTTTCCGTTCGTTGCATCAGGGCCGTATCCGGACCCATTCAGGCCCTGGTTTTCGGAGAAGGGACGGCCCGGGCCGTTCGCCGTGAATTTCTGACCTTTGAACATCAGGGGAAAATCACTTATGTCAAATTAAATGAGGACGGCCAGACCGTGCGTGCAGGTGACCGGGTTCAGGGACCCCAAAAAGGGGGGGGACTTGGCGAGATCCTGGCATCCCTGGACAAACGGGAGCATCTGGAACAGCTAAATGTAACCGGATCGAACCTGGTGGAAAGCGAACAACAGGTCAACATCGCACGCTCCCACATCAGCGAAGCCGAAGCACAACTGCAGTTGGCCGAAGACCATCTCAAACGCCATGAAAAGCTCTATCAGGTGAAGGCCATCTCCAAATACGAGCTGGATGTGGCACGCACCCGGGCCAAAACGGCACGGGCTGCCGTCACATCCGCAAAAGCCAGACTGGGAGCGGCGCAATCCGGGGTAAAGGCCTCACAGGCCCGCATGAAACAAGCGCGGCTGCCCATGGAACGTACCAGCATCTATGCGCCCTTTGACGGAATCCTCACCTTCGTTAATATCAACAAGGGGGATTACTTTGCACCCAATCTCATTAACAGCAGCAGCGAGGAGGCCCTGCTTAAAACCATCCCCATGGTGGTTATTGACCCCACACAATTTGAAGTCACCATGGAACTCCCCTATTTCGAGGGTACACTGGTTCGGCCGGAACAATCGGCCATTATCATCACCGCTGCCGATATGACACCTTCTCCCGAGGATCTTCAACCGGGAAAACCCTTAAAAGAAGGGGCCATGCGAGGAACGGTTTTCTCGGTGAGTCCAGCCATCAGCCCGGGAGGACGCGCCATTCAGATCAAAATCAGAACCGAAAAAGGTCCTCAAAACATTCGGGACGGCATGTTCGTCACCTGCTGGATAGTCGTTACAGAAAAAGCGGACGCAGTCGTGGTCCCCTACGATGTCTTCGTTTACCGAAACAACAAACCCTATGTGTTTGTTGTTAACCCAACAGAAGGGCGCGTGGAACAGCGACAGGTGGTTGAAGGCATCGCCGGCCTTTCAACGGAGGAAATCCTTGAAGGGGTACAAGAAGGTGAATTGCTGGTCAATGATGGGCGGCATCGTCTCAGCAATGGAGCGCCCGTGACGGTAATAGAAATCCTCGGAGAAAACCAAAAGTGACCCGGCAAACTTTACCCCCGGAAACCGAACCCCATGGAACATCGGGGAATTCGTCTTCCGGTCACGACCATATTCCCCCCGTAATGCGTTTCTTTTTCATTCGCCCCATCTTTGCCATCCTTCTCACATTTCTGCTGGTGGCTTCCGGTCTCATGGCGTATCAGTCCATTGTCAAGGAGGCGGCTCCGGATCTGGCCATCCCCCAGGCCATCGTGCAAACGGAATGGATTGGAGCGGATCCCGAAACCATTGAAAAGCAGGTAACCAACCAGATTGAAAAAAAGATAAAATCCATGAAGGGTCTCAAGAGGATACGCAGCGCTTCCTTTAATTCTTTTTCAGTAATTGCGGTGGAGTTTAACCCATCGGCGAACTTGATGGAATCCATGCAGATTCTGCGGGAAAAGGTCAGGGATGCAGAACCGGATCTGCCCAAGGATTCAAAAAAGCCCAAGATTGAACAGGTTTCCGTTGACGACACCCCCATGTTGACCATTGCGCTGTTCGGTGAGGTGGATCCCATCATTATCGGAAATGCCGCAAAATATCTTAAAGACCGATTGGAAAAGATTCCCGGTGTAAAAAAGGTCGATCTGGGTGGAAGGCGAAAAGAAGTGGTCCAGATTCTACTGGACCCAAACCGCCTGGTGGCCCTGGGAATTTCCCCCACAACGGTCCGGGACAAGATTCGGACGACTAACCTGGACATGCCCTGGGACAAAATTGAAAGTGATAAGATCGGAGCGACCGTCAGGCTGTATGGACGCTTTCGAGATGTCAAAAACCTTGCCGAACTTCCGGTATCTCGATTGGACGCCGGCCGCGTGGTCCGCCTCGACGAAATCGGGGATGTCCACCGTGATCTGGAAAGAGAAAAATCTCAGGTCTCCGTCAGTTGGACCGGGTCGGAATTCGCACCGTCCCTTGACGTATCGGTCATGAAGGTTCCGGGGGTGGATACCCTCAAAACCATTGAGCAGATTAAAGCAACACTGAAACAGGAGTTTGAAGGTCCCGGGGTGCCTTACGGCCTCAACTACAGCATTACCTCCGATCAGTCGGAATTCATCTGGGAAAAGCTGCGTGATGTCTTCAACAACGGCTGGCAGGCCATGCTTTCCGTCTTTGTGGTCCTCTTCTTCCTCCTTTCATGGCGTGAGGCCCTGGTGGCGGGACTCTCCATTCCCGTGACATTCTTAGGCGCCCTTTCTCTCGTCAGCCTCCTGGGATACAGCCTCAACGAAATGGTGATCATCGGCATGGTCATTGCGCTGGGCCTTCTGGTGGATGTCTTCATCCTCATGATGGAAGGGATGCACGAAGGTATCTTTTTAGACAATCTGCCATTCGGTCAATCCGCCGTTAAAACGGTTAAGACCTACGCCATGCCGGCTTTTGCAGGACAAGCCACCACGATCCTGGCTATGGTTCCCCTTTTCGGCATTGGCGGGATCGATGGCAAATTCATTCGCATTATTCCGGTAACGGCCATCTGTTGCCTTGTACTCAGTTTCGTCATAGCAATGCTTGTGGATATTCCCCTTTCCCGGGCGGTTTTTAGAAACATCAAAAAAGATGCGCCTAAAAGCCGAATCGACCGGATCACCGAGGTTGCCTCCAAGCGGCTGGGCGACTGGAGCCTGGCGGTAACCGTTCGGAATAAAGGGACAGCGCTTGCGGTCACAGGCATCACGGTGGCACTTCTGATTCTGTCGTTGATGGGCGTGGGGCTTCTGCCCAGCACGCTCTATCCCAAGGCGGACGGACGGAACCTGGGAATTACAGTGGAATTGGCGCCAGGGACAACCCTTTCCCGTTCACGTATGGTAGCCCATGACCTTGGGGAAATCCTCCGATCAAAACCCTATCTTCAAAGCGTCGTTAAATTCGTGGGACAAAAAAGCCCGCTTTCGCGCAACTCCATCGCTGAATCCCTAATGCCTTTCAAGGACAGTGCTTATATCGGATTTTCCTGTATTTTCACCCCGCTCGATGACAGGGAGAAGATGGCCTTTCAGTACCTGGAGAATCTCCGTTTTGAACTGACCCAGGCACTTCACCCCTACCCCGGCAGCACCCTGGTGTTTACACCCCAGACAGGGGGGTCCTCCACCGAAGACCCCATCCAGATTCAACTGTCGGGCGACCATATGGAAACCCTGCGCCACATATCCCGGGAAGTGCAGGGTGCTCTCACGCTAATCCCGGGGACATCCGACGTACGCGACAACCTGGGGCCTTCCCGTTTCGACATTAAATTCCTCCCCAAGCGAGAGGCCATGGACTTTCACAAAATCGACCAGAACGACCTCGCCTATCAGGTAAGATTTGCCATGACCGATGATGAAATCGGAAAATTCCCCCTGGAGGGAACAGAAGAGGATCTGGAAATCCATTTAGGCGTGGCGTGGCCGAGCCGCAAAGGACTTCCGGGGGGACCCACCCGCATTGAAGAGATGGGATTTATTCGACCTTTTAAGCCCGATGGCCGAACCGTTTCCCTTTTCTCTATCCTGAATCCCGTATTGGGCGAGGCGCCGCTTTCCATAACCCATCAAGGGGGGCAACGCTCCGTGACCGTCATGAGCAAAACCAACCATCGAACGGTAAACGAAATATTGTCGGATATTACACCGGTCCTGAAAAACCTGAAGGCGGACTGGCCTTCAGGTTATGATTACCATTTCGGTGGAGAAGCCGAATCCGCCGCTGAAACCTATTCATCCGCCGGAAAAATGTTTTTCGTGGCCATATTTCTGGTCTTTGCCCTTCTGGCCCTTCAATTCGGTTCTTTCATTCAACCTTTTATTATCATGCTGTCGCTCCCCTTTGCCATGATCGGTACCTTCGGCGGGTTTTTTCTGGCCTGGATTCCCTTTTCCTTCCCGGCCATGATCGGTATCATTTCTCTTGTGGGCATTGTGGTCAATGATGCCATAGTCATGATCGAGACCATGAACAAACACCGAAAAGCGGGACTTCCCGTGCGGGAAGCGGCCGCCAGAGGAGCTGCGGACCGCTTAAGACCCATTGTGAGTACCACCATTACAACCGTTGTGGGTCTGGTTCCACTCTCTCTCAGCAGCCCCATGTGGATGCCCCTCTGCAATGCCATTATTTTCGGTCTAATCTCCGCCACCCTGATCTCTCAGCTGGTCATTCCCTGCCTCTATCTGCTCCTGACGCCCAACAAACCCTTGACGCCGGCAACGTCGAAATGATCTTTTTCTAGCCTGCTTTAAACCGATTCGCTATAATATGCGTTTTCTACAACAGAAACAGAGTGGGAGAGCATCAAAATGATCCGGTTTCTAAGCATCCGATTTAAATTTAAAACCCTTTTGGCATTATTGTTCACGCTTGCCATCGTGGATCCCATCTTGAAAGAGTTTGGTGAATTTGGTTTGCTGGCGCTGGATATCGTTTTCACCATAGCACTACTGACGGCCCTTTATTCGGTAAGCAGCAACCGGCGCCTCCTGATCACCGGGATCGTACTGGTCGCCCCGATTTTTTTTCTAGGCATGACGGAATACGCCAAAACCAATTTCACACTGACGCTTGTGGTTTATTCGCTTGCCATAGCCTTTTTCGCCCTCGTAGGCGTATCCATCCTCATCCATATCATGGAAGAAGACAGGGTCACATCGGATCTCATATACGGCTCGGCATGCGTCTACCTCCTCCTGGGGTTCATATGGGCCATTGCCTACGGCTTCGTTGAATTGCTGATACCGGGTTCTTTCCAGATAAATGGAAGGCTAATGACCCACCCGGATTTCCTGGGGCAGTATGGCTTTTTAAATGACAACCTGGCCTATTACAGTTTCGTCACCCTGACCACTTTGGGATATGGCGATATCATACCATTGACGGGACCCGCCAAACTGACGTCGGCTCTTGAAGCCGTGGTGGGCCAGCTTTACATTGCCCTGCTGGTAGCGCGGCTGGTGGGACTGCATATTTCTCAGTCCATGGAAAGCAAAAGGGAACATGGCGAAATTGAAAAAATCTGTATGCCGCTACTGGGAAAAGACTCGACCAAAAAGCAGAGGAAGGAATAACAACATGGTTTCAAAGCCTTACGAAAATCTCCATATCTATCTGGTAAGCGGTACATTAACGGAGGCGGATGAAACCGCACTCGGCGACGACTTCATCGGGAACTGGGTGGAAGAAGACAGTGCGTTTCTCTTCTTTGAAGCCCCGGCTGAAGAACAGATAACGCGACTGCTAAACCATCGACGGGAACTCCACCTTGAGGACCACTATCATTTCACCTATGAAGACTGGCAGGGCGGGGGGTTGGACACCCTGAAAATCGAGCCGTTCCTGGTAGTCCCACCCTGGCTGGAAAGCCCGGCGCATGAAGGATACATCAAAATTCTACTGGATCCCGGGGTGGTATTCGGCAACTGCCTGCATCCCACAACCCGGACCTGCCTGGAGGCGCTTTCCATTGTGGCGGAGCAATCCAATATGGACCATGTGCTTGATTTGGGGACGGGAACCGGAATTCTAGCCATCGCCGCGGTTTTGTTGGGCGCCAAATCGGCTCTGGCCGTGGACTTCAACCCTCTGTGCGTCAAAACCGCTGCCGGAAACATTGCGCTAAATGGTCTGGAAAACCGGATGCACGCGGTTCAGGGAAAAGCGGAAGATTTTGCGAAAGAAAACGCGGACCTGGTGGTCGCCAATATCCAGCATGACGTGATTCGAGATTTCCTGAAAAAAAATACTCCCGCCAAACCGCAAACCCTGATCGTTTCAGGGCAAATGCGGAGCCAATCCAGAGACCTCAAAACACAGTTGAAAAACCTGGGATATCAAACCCTAAGGGAATGGGATCATAACATGACCTGGTATACCATCCTGGCGGAAAAAAGCTAACATCAATACTCGCTCAGAATGAATTTTATGCATTCTTGACTTTATCGAGTGCCTAACGTTAAAAGGGGGCGACGGAAAAAAACCTTATACCATTATTATGTTGGCCTGATCCAAAACGGACCAAGCCCAAACGGGGCTCACGTATGAACAAAGATGAAAACCGGGTTCCTATCCGGAAACTTCAAGGACACCATTGTTTCGCTTGCGGTACCGACAATCCCATCGGCCTGAACATGGGCTTTTACCGCATGGAAGATATGGTCTGCTCGGACATTACGCTTGAAAGAAACCATGAAGGCTGGGAAAACATGGCCCACGGGGGCATCCTGTCAACACTCCTGGATGAAGTCATGTCCTGGACCGTACTCTATTTCAAACGAACATTCCTGGTCACCCGGAAAATGGAAATCAAGTACATTAAACCGGTTCCCCTGCAAATACCGTTGACCGCACGGGGAAAGATCCTGGATGAACCGGGCAACTCAAGAATTGAGGTCAAAGGCGAAATTGTAGACACGGAAGGAAAACTTCTGGTCAGAAGCCGCGGTGAGTTCGTGATGTTGGCTGAGCATCAGCTTTCTTCCGTCTCCCAAAGCCTGAAAGAGGAAATGCTGACCATGTTTGAACATTTCAAGGGAGCAACCCCATGAAGTCAGATTCAAAAAAACAAACCGTTTCCATTGTACGTTATGAAAAGCCACTGGATAGTGTAAGAAAAGCGGTTGATCTCAGCCAGGGACTCGATGCTCTTCCCTCAAACGTGTGCGTTTTTATCAAACCCAACATCGTTTTCTGGACCCGATTCGGAACCTTTCCCGCCTATGGCGTCATTACCACGAGCCGGGTGGTGGAAGACATGGTCATCCTGCTCAAGGAACGCGGCATCGAAAAAATATGCATTGGCGAAGGGATCGTACTTTTTGACCCACGGGACAGGAAAACACCCGCTCATGCCTTTGAGACCCTCGGCTACAACACCCTGAAAAAGAAGTACGGCATCAGCGTGGTGAACCTCTTTGAACGACCCTATGAAAAAGTGGCGTTTCGCGACGGCACAACGCTTAATTTCAGCACGGACTTCCTGAAGTCAGACTTTGTCGTCAATATTCCAGTTCTCAAAACCCACGCCCAAACGGTGGTCTCTTTGGGAATTAAGAATCTCAAAGGGACCCTGGATATCGATTCTCGAAAAAAATGCCACAGTGCGGACATTGAAAAAGACCTCCATTACATGATCGCCAGATTTCAGGAAGTCCTGCCAACGGGATTTACCCTCATTGACGGCATTTATACCAATGAAAGGGGCCCCGGCTTCGATGGAAAAATCAGGCGTGAAAACCTGCTCATCGGCTCGCGGGATGTGCTTTCCGCCGACAAGGTGGGGGCACGGGTACTCGGTTATGAGCCGGCGGAAATACCCTATCTGGTTCAAATAGCCCATGATGCCGGCAGACCCATTGATCTCTCGGACACAGACGTGGTGGGAGAAAAAATTCAAGCGGTGGCATCAAAACATCATTACAATTTTCCCTATACCCCGGACGAATCCCAGGCCCTCCCGGTTCCCATGAAACGAATGGGAATCCAGGGGTTGAGTTTTCGCAAATATGATCATTCCATGTGTACCTATTGTTCTCTTTTAAATGGCATGATCCTGACGGCCATCGCCCAATCCTGGAAGGGCAAACCGTGGGACGACATAGAGGTGCTGACCGGAAAAATCATGACGCCCACCCCCGGGAAAAAGAAGACCATCCTTATCGGCAAGTGTATGTATCAGGCCAACAAGAGCCATCCGGATATCCGGGAGATGTTCGCCGTAAAGGGTTGTCCCCCTTCCACGACGCAGATTGTGGAAGTCTTTCAAAATGCGGGCATTCCCATCAGTCCCGATATCCTCGCGGCCAAGGAGCATTTTCCGGCATTCTTTATGAAAAAATATGAAGAGAAACCGGATTTTGACATGGATTTGTTCAGGGTGAAATGAAAACTCCTTATTTTAGATAGGGTGATCTGAGCCCTTTTTTAAAGATTTTTCCGGAACCGGTCTTGGGGAGGGCCTCCAAAAAATCCACGCTCTTGGGGGTTTTATACCCCGCCAGATCCTTTCGGCAGTAGGCAATAATCGTTTCCTCGGTTGCCGAACACCCTTCCTTCAGCACCACGCAAGCCTTGACCGCTTCTCCCCAATGGTTGTCCGGAACCCCAATAACCGCTGCTTCCAGCACATCCGGGTGGGAGTAAAGAACGTTTTCCACCTCCGATGAATAGACGTTTTCACCCCCCGTGAGGATCATATCCTTTTTGCGATCCACGATGTTCACATACCGCTCCGCATCCATGACCGCCAGATCCCCGGTATACAACCATCCGTCCCGAATGGCCTTTGTTGTCTCATCCGGCAGACGCCAGTACCCCGGCGTCACCGTATCCCCTTTCACGATGATCTCACCCACCTGCTTTTCGTCCATGGCCACGTCGTTCCCCTCTTCGTCCACCACGCGAAGACTGACACCGATAAATTCCCTCCCGGTCTTGGCCTTGAACCTGAGCTGTTCTTCAGGAGAAAGGGTTTTCAGGTGATCTTTCAAAATGGAGAGGGTCAGATAAGGACTGGTTTCGGTCATGCCGTAGGTTTGAATGTAATCGCATCCAAAGGCATCCACAATTTTTCGCACGGTCTCGGGCGCTATGGGCGCACCGCCGCTTAACACCACCCGCAGGCCGGCATAATCGAATTTCCCCACGTCGGGATGGTTCACCATCATGTTGAGCATGGTGGGAATCAGATTGCTGAGGGTAATTTGTTCTTCCTGGATCAGACGGCACACGGACAGTGCATCAAAGGCAGGCAGAAGCACATGTTTTCCGCCCACCCATGTCAACGCAAAGGTGGCCCAGGCATCCGCCAGGTGGAAAAGCGGGGCCACATGAAACCACCGGTCCCGATCCGTCAAATGCAGTTCCGCGATGGTTCCCAGGGCGTGGCTCTTGACGTTCTGATGGGTCAGCATAACACCCTTCGGACGCCCCGTGGTGCCGCTGGTGTAGTAGAGGTGGGCCACATCATCATCCCGTATGTCAGGGGACGGGGGCGATTCATTGGGATGACTTTTGAGAAGGGTTTCATAATCCGGGCTTCCCTCAATCCCGGGTTTGGAATCCCTTCTGGTCCAGATGATCTTCTCAAGGGTTGGCACAGCGCCTGGAAGGTCAACGGCTTTTTCATAAAAAACCCCTTGCGCAATCAACATGCGGGATTCGCTGTCGTTTAAAATACCCGCAAGCTCTTTGGCCGAAAGCCGGTAGTTGAGCGGCACCAGAATGATGCCCAGGTGGGCGGCCGCAAAATAGACTTCGAGAAACTCATGGGTATTTTCATGCAGCATGGCAACCCGGTCGTTTTGCCCAATGCCCAAATCCAGCAACCCATGGGCCAACCGCCAGACCCTTTTGGCAAACTGTCCATAAGTCATGCGCAGTTCACCGCACACCACAGCCTCTTTTTCAGGATAAAGACGAACCGCCTTGGGAAGCAATTCATTCAGACCCATAATCCTATCTCCTTTTTAATCTAATAATCCCGCCCTTTATAGGCGCTCGAAATGGCATCGCTTAAAATGATCGAATGGCAGACCGCACGACGTTTCTCATGCTTACATTTCCAAAACAAAACCATTTAACAAAATGCTGTTCTTTCAGCCCCAGTTCATGAAATATTCGATTTTCCGGGTATCCTTTTTCCCAGAGACGCCTGATACCGCCATACAGATCTTCCAGAAACCGCAATTTTTTGGCGATTCGCTCTTTTCCCTTTGTGGGTTTCGGATGATGATTGCATAAAACCGCATCGAAATCCAAAGCAAGGATTTTTTTGAGAGATTCAATCTGATCTGAAATCATCTCGTCAGCCCTGAAATATTTAATTCTGTCTGAAAGGTACAGATCGCCTGAAAAAATAATGCCCCTGTTGGGTTCATGGTAAACCACATGATCCCTGGAATGCCCGGGCGTGTGGATGGCCTTAAGCCTGAAATTGGCCGTTTCCATGACTTCCGGAATCACCGCCATCTCAAGGGGAACGGATTTACCCCACATATAATACTGGTAGGGAAGAATGCGAAACGCCGTCTTCATTTTTGAAACCGTCAAAGGATGTCCATAGACGGAAACACCAAAGGCATGCTTCAGGGCCGCGGCATTTCCGCTGTGGTCCTCATGATGATGGGTCAGAACAGCCCTTCGAATATGAGCAGCCCCGGCAATTTCAAGCACTTCCCGCTGCATGTGCCGCAAGCCGGTATCCACCATTACATCATCCACCACAAAAATGTGGACTGTCATGATGGGTTGGCCTACAGGAGAGCAGCCCAGTTCATATGCTTTCACATCCCCGAATTTACAGCTTTTAACAAGTCTCATGACTTCTCAGAAATCGAGGATAACCTACTCATCCGACACCGATTCAGGCGCTTTTTCAGCAAATGTTATCCCCCTTGCAATAAAATCCATTCTGCTCGTGTCCTCTTACGGGATTAAAATCCACCCACACGATGTCGCCGCGCCGTGGAATATATTTTGAGGTTGCTCTTTTCAAAATATCTCTCTGCCAACCGGTTCTTCACGCAACCATTCTTCGTCCTCTTCATCCAACGCCATGGTATCCCCATTACATTGCGCTAACAATTCATCCAGAGAATATTCGACCGGTTTTTGGGTTGGAGACAAAACCACATAACCCCCCACAACTTCGATATCGACGGTTTGATCGAGGCGTAAATTGCCTCTCTTCACATCCCCCAAACCGTGACTTTCTTACCCTCATATTCTTTTTCTCGAACAAATATCTTTTCCTCCCATGTCCGATCAGGATTCCGATCAAAGATCACCAGGTTCCCTTCGGAGGTTCCGCACCGGTCCATGTAGGCGTGAGTCTGGGAGAGGCCATTAAAAATGGTCTTCTCCAGGGTCTTATGAAGCACCTTGAGTTCGATCACCACCTTCTGCATACCGCCTTGGAACGGCCATACCACCAACAGGTCGGTCCGCATGCGTCCCAAACCGTACTCCCGTTCCACCCGTCCACCGCCGTTGATGATCCGTTGCAGAAAAGCCTGCATCAGTAGCTGAGGACCGGCTTCTTTATATTGAAACCGCTCCAGCCAGTGTTCTGAATGCTCCCGGAAGAATTCCTGAAACGCCGAAAGAAGCTTCTTCATGTTCAGCCGACCGTCCGGTTCCACATACCATGCGGCCTGCTGGGAGATGGTGAGCTGGGTGCTGTAGGTGAGTTGTCTGGGAATGATTTCCCGGTAAATGGGATTGGCAATTTCCATCTGGCCTGACGACACCCTTATCAAGCCCAGATCCCTCACATATTGAACATCGTCTTCAGGAATTGTCTTTGGGGACTCCAGGCCTGACAGGATCTTTGAAACCACGCTTCTTACCCGCTCTTCCTGGAGTTTATCGGCCAGTTGATCCAGGTGGGTGGCGCGATTCTGAATCAGGGCTTCCTTGGCGTCTTCAATCATTTCGCGGGTGATGGGGCGTTGGCGATCTCTTCCCGCTTCCATCTCAAAACAAGTCTCATAGGCCAATGCATTCACCAGCCAGGGTTGCCCCTGGGTCAGGTCCCATGCCAGGAACAAGGCATCCGGTTCAAAAATCTGACCGGTTTCCTCCGTATGCTGTCGGTAAAGAGATACCATCCCTTCCCGGTGAAAGTCTCCCAGCCGCAGAGACTTGGCCTTGATGTTGAAGGCGCTTCCGCCTGTTATCACGGCTTTTTCCCTGGCGGAATGGATCCGGTAGTCCCGCACATCCCGAACACCGCACAGAATGATTGACTGGGGAAAATGGCCGGGTCGTTTATCATAGCCGGCCCGAATCTGCCGAAGCAGGGAAATCAACGTGTCTCCGATCAGCGTGTCCACCTCATCGATGAACAGCACAAGCTTCTTGTCCAGTCGTTCACTCCACTGGCTCAACAGTTCGCTGAAGACGCTGTCTTCCCCCCACTCCTCCCGGATTGAGTTCATATGTTTCACTGGGAAGTCATCATGCAGAAAGTCCCGTGCCCTGGATGCCAAATCTCCCACCACCGCCCGCATGCCCCTTGTCACATCCTCCCGGGCCGACTGTCCCTTTTCCGCATTCATGTAAAGGCAGGTATAGACCCCCTGCCGGTTAAGGTAATCCATCAGCGCCAGCAGGCAGGAGGTTTTCCCCGTCTGCCGGGGGGCGTGCAATACAAAATATTTCTTCTGTGCAATAAGCCCCAGGATATCGAAAAGTTGAATCCGTTCCAGAGGCGCCAGGCAGTAGTGATCATCACAGTTGACCGGCCCTTCCGTATTGAAAAAGCGTTGCACCGCCATCATGGTCCCCCTTAATAAAGAGCTGCAGTTGCTCTTCTTTTATATCATAAGAACCGCATTTTTTTCATTGAAGTTTTCCATAGGGAAAATTCCCGATTACGGATGCCTGTCTTTGTACGCTTTCGCAATTTTCAGAAAGTTGGAGAGATACATCCCACTTTGGTTGTAATCATTGACCACCGCACCATGGAACTGCGCGGAATATGCCGGGCGTTTCGTGCTTTTAAGGGCTTGAATATAAGACGTCTCGGCCGTCACGTGGAACTCCCGGTACCGCGCATCCTGAAGAAAAAGCGGACTAATGGCCCAGCTATGAATTTCAACGGCCCTGAAGGGACTCGGCACACCCGCATAAATGGGATCATTCACAAATGAAGGCATCATCCGCACCTTTTCCGGCGTCTCCCCCCGGGTCAGGCGGAACATGGTATCGTCAAACCAACCCATCCAGTGAGCAAAGCTGATGCCGTAGGCCATGGCATAAAATTCATGACCGGCACAGATCCCCATCATGGGGATATCATGAATTTTTCTGATAACCTCAAACTCGCCGTAAAACTCAAACAGGGGCAGGTACTGCCAGTCGGCATTGTTGCCGCTGAAGATGATAGCCATGGGTCTGTTTTTTAAAGCACGCAATACCGGTAGCGATATATCCTGGTGGGGAACCGTAACGGCCTGATAGCCTCTGCTTTCGACAAATTTGGCAATCTGCGTGTAGGTAAACCCGTTCATCTGATTGCCGATAATCAACACATAATCCCCATGGGGCACATCCGGAACCCCCGGCTCGCCCCTGACATAGGGAATAATCGCATTGATTTGTGCCTGCAGAGCATTCTGAAAATAGATCAGCAGGCGGTAGTAACGGGTATTCACCGGCTTAAAATCGATGATATTTCGATAAGTGTCATTGTTTTTGCTCTCAGTTCCCTCGATATCGGTCCAGGTACGTCCATCATGACTCCCCTGCCACATAAAATGGGTCAACCAGCCGGGAGCCGGCGTGGTCTGTCGAGTTGAGAGCATCCAAAACCGAGTGATGGGCGTCTTTCGCCCCATATCCAGCACCACCCAGGAAAAAGGCTCGTCTGCCGCACGCGGGGAATTATTCCAGTAGGTGATCTGCCCCTGATCACTCCAGTCGAGGATATTTTCAGGGTCTTCCCCGGTTGACGCACTCACATGTTGAACCGGGGCGCGTAAATAACCGGAGAAGGTCCTGGAGTTTTGGACATCCACATAAAACCGCGTCTTGACCCAGTCGCTGACACACCCCTGATGGTCAACGGTCTTTGCCCGCCAGTAATAGACGCGATCCTTCAGTTGATGCCGAGATTCCACCTGCTTCTCGGATATATACCGGTTTTGCTGCCGAATCCCTTCATAGACAATGGTCTCATGAGGCGAAAAATGAGGGTCAGGGGATATTTCATAGGTGATGGTGTAAGTGTCCGTCATCCCCACCGGATTTTTGATGGAAAGAACGGGCCTGGCATTGGTCAGAATCATATCCAGCTGGGGGTTGTTATCAAAAGTAGGGGCCGGCGCCATTTGTTGCACAGCGGTACTCGTGGACAACCGGGTCAATGGCGCTTGTTGCGCCACGGATTGACACCCACCGGCCAACCCCACAACACAGGCCAGGACCGTCAAACCCGCAAACACCTTTTTCACGCGGTTCTTCATCCCGTTACAGACCGCATAACACCCGTTTTTCGTAAACAAAACAGTCTCCTTTTCCTTCAGGACATCAGTGAAACCATCAATGTCGATAGCCCCCGGCAGCCTCCTCGGTCAGCGGCGTACTAACCGGATTCTTCTCAAAGTAATCGATGCAGCGCCGCAGATCGCCCATGAGCAGATCCCCCAGATCCCGGCTGACGCCGTGACGCACCAGAATGCGCTGGATCACCAGATCCTCCCGGTTGGCGGGCATGGAATAGGCCGGGACCTGCCACCCGCGACTTCGCAACCGGTCCGCAAGATCATAAAGGGAAAATCCCGTATTAACGCCCTCCTTCAAGGACCAGCAGAGGGCCGGAATACCGCCCCGACCGTCATAAATCACGTTGAACGGTCCCATCTTTCGAATCTCGTCGGCCAGATAGGCGGCGGTATCATAGCAGGCCTGGTGAATCTTGCGGTAGCCCTCTTTGCCCAGTCGCAAGAAATTGTAATACTGGGCAACGACCTGTCCTCCGGGTCGCGAAAAGTTCAGGGCAAAGGTGGCCATATTACCCCCCAGATAGTTGACCCGGAAAATCAGATCATCGGGTAAATCTTCCTTGTCTCGCCAGACCACCCAGCCGACCCCCAACGACGCCAGACCGAACTTGTGGCCGGAGGCGTTGATGGATTTGACCCGCGGCACCCGAAAATCCCATTCCAGGTCAGGATCGGCAAAAGGCGCCAAAAACCCGCCGCTGGCCCCATCCACATGGATGGGGATATCCAGGCCCGTATCCTTTTGGAGCCGTTCCAGGGCATCGGCAACGGCCTTGACCGGTTCATACTGACAGGTAAAGGTGACCCCCAGGGTGGGCACCACACCGATGGTGTTTTCATCGCAGCGCTTGACAACCTCCTCAGGCGTCATGATCAGGCGATCATTTTCCATGGGAATCTCCCGCAGTTCCACATCCCAGTAACGGGCGAACTTGTGCCAGCAGATCTGCACCGGACCGCAAACCATATTGGGTTTGTCCGTTGCCTTACCTTGCGCACGCATCTTCTCCCGCCACCGCCACTTCATGGCCATCCCACCCAACATGGCCGCTTCGCTGGACCCGGTAGTGGAACATCCCATGGTGTTGGCCGCCTCCGGCGAATGCCACAAATCCGCCAGCATATGCACACACCGGGCTTCGATCTCGGCGGTCTGGGGATACTCATCCTTGTCGATCATGTTCTTGTCGATACACTCATCCATGAGCTGATAGATTTCCGGCTCCATCCAGGTGGAACAGAAGGTCGCCAGGTTCTGGCGGGAATTGCCGTCCAGCATCAATTCATCATGCACCACCTGGTAAACGTGACGGGGGTCGTGTTCAGCTTCGGGAAATTTGGTTTTCGGCATCCGCACCGACAGATCCGTGGAGGCATAGACATCGTCCAGAAGATTCGCTCTTACGGTATCTTTTTCATGTAGGGCCATGGGTCATTCTCCTTATCCGCAATACATTGAAGCACATGGGCGTAATGGTTGGTGGGACCGTGCCCGGCCCCGAAATCCAGTGCCAGGACGATGGCCCGGTTAATGAACTGTTTGGCCTGTCTCACCGCCTCGGGCATGGGGCATCCTTGGGGCACCAGAGTGCCAGGGCCGCTGAGAAAGCACATCCGGTGCCGTGGGTGTTCCGGTTGTTGAGGCGGGGAATCTCTTGGTGTAGAAGTACGCAATGCAGGCTTCATCATTTGGGAAGTGATTCTGAAAATCCGGCAAAGTTTTGGGTATAAAGCGGCTCTCGCCGTTTTTGGGCATCTGTGATATCCCTCATTCAGATTACGCTGATCATTCCGCAGTGTGCATGGTTTCATCATAGCAAAAGCCCTTTTGGAGGTCAACCGCATAGACATTGGTGTTCAACCACTTTATTGAAATTCCAAATTGACATGCTGCCTTTTTGGCTGAATGATAGAGATTGAAGCCATTCGGGTATACCATTGACCTGTATCAATTCTGAAGGCGGCGGCCATACCTGCGCTGTTCGGGACTCGGATAAGGTTGCTTGTGTCAGCGATTAAAACTGACTGCATGTCCGGTTAGAAGCCTCCCCATCACCGTCGCCGGGGGTAAACATAACAAGACCTTTTGGTTTCCGGCAGCACGATTTTTATATTACCCCTGAATATATCTCGATGCGCGATTCCCCGTACCATAATGTGATGCACAATTAATATGCAGAAGTGGATATTTGATGGCAAAAAAAACCGCACAATCGTTATGCCGATGGAAAATGATGATCTATGAAGCAAGACTGGATTCTCCAAAAAAAGGAAACTCGCCGAGCCTTCTCTAGTGCAACCTGGGTTCCATTGAGAGCGTCCAGCAATGACGAGCAGGGTGAAGTTCGAAATATAAGCTACGTCAGCGAATTTTTTGGATGTGGGTCTGTTGCGTTCCCACCAGAGCATCGGGAAGTCGCGGAACGACTTGGCTGGAGTGATATTGGAATCGGTTGCAGTGTGCAGCCGTATGCTTACATGGATTGATCACAGCAAAACCAAGGTGGGTTATGAGATTCCGCTGAACCGCCATTTCTATCGCTATGAACCGCCCCGTGCTCTGGAAGATATTGCCGCCGATGTCAAAGAACTGGAATCGGAGATAGTGGCCATGCTGGCAGAGATTGTCGGCAGCGCGGAGGACTTGAAATGACAAAAGAAATCGCCTTAGCCGTATTCGAAGACCACAAGATACGCCGTGTATATGACGAAAAAACCGAAATCTGGCTTTTTTCGGTGGCAGACATCATTGTCGTTTTGATTCAACAGAAGGATTACCAAGCGGCCCGCAATTACTGGAAAGGACTAAAAAACCGCCTCAAAAAAGAGGGCAAGGCGGAAAAATCGCTAAAAGAGCGCGGCTTGACCTGGAAGAAAAAACCGGGAAAAGCGTGCTTACCGGTGAAAAATTTCTGCCTCCAAAAGAATCGGCGAAACAGATCAAATCCGGTAAAAATACGGAGGCCGGTGATGAATAAGGAAATTAAGCACCCAGTACGTACTAAAATAGCTGAGACAGATTTTGGTAGGGTATTGGAAATAATCCAAAATGGTAAAAATAAAGCTATTCAGGCAGTAAACGTCGCACTCATTGATACGTACTGGCAAGTCGAATAAAATTTTCACAAATATTTTTCCTGCAAATACTTTTTATAATCCGATTCGTCAATCTGAGTTTTCCCCAAAGATCCTCTTAGAGACAGGGCTATCGGGGTAAATTCATCATTTTGTTTCCCTCAAGTGTCGCTTAGCAACTTAAAGTAGTCGGCGACCATCTTTGAAAGCGACTTCCCTTGGGTAGAAGCGTACGCTTTTGCCAATTCAACCAACTGTTTTTCCAAACGCAGCGTTAATTTTGTTTACATCGTCCTCTCCATTTTCTTACGACGTATTGTTGTGCTTTATTTTATACGGCAGCACTGCGCTAGTCAAGTTCCGTTGTGGGAACGAGGGAAAAGTAAATCTTTTGTGTGAGGGAATTAAAATGGGGTCTGTCCCCTATTGTCCTATTCCCTGAGGACGGAAAAGTGCGGGCGGGGAGAGCATAATGCACCGGAGACAGGCCCTGCGGAATCGAATGGATCAATTGGGTCGGCCAGGGACGCACGTGCCAATAGACCCAGCCGCGCATTTTCTGCCGTCTACCCATGTGGCACCCTCTAGACTGGCCCCGTGCAGAGTCGCATCGCTCAGATCCGCCCATGTCAGATCCGCCGAGCGCAGATCCGCCCCGGTCAGTTTCGCATCGCTCAGATCCACGAATTTCAGATTCGCCTTGTACAGATTCGCCCCGGTCAGTTTCGCCCTACTCAGACTCGCCGCAAGCAGATACGCTCCGGTCAGATTCGCCAAGTTCAGATTCCTCGTCTTCTTCAGATTCTTCACCCCGTATAGAATCGTCCCGGTCAGATTCGCATCGTACAGATCCGCGATTTTCAGATCCGCCCCAGTCAGATCCGCCCCGCGCAGATCCGCCCCGGTCAGATCCGCCCATTTCAGATCCGCTCCGGTCAGAGTCGCATCGGTCAGATTCGCTCTTTGCAGATCCGCCTTGCTCAGATCCGCCTTGCTCAGATCCGCCCCGCTCAAGTCACAATTCGGGCATTTTTTGGTATTTTTGAGTCGGTCCAGATCTTCCTGGCTATAGTTTGCGGAAACCTCCGTTTCGCCGGATACCGGCTCCAGAACAAAGGTGGCCGGGCCGCCGGCGTCGTCGTGGGTGAAGATTAGGGTGTAGCGCCCTTCCTTCGATGAAAACCGTGGGGGAGAATCACATTCCCCGGGACCCACCATCCAGGGTGAAAACCGGTTCGCCGAACGCGTCCACCAGGGTCGCCGTGTGCGAGGAATCCTCCTGATCCCAGCAAATGGTCCGGGTGTGGGGCCGGGCGTTTTCATAGGGGATGGACACCTCCGGGGTTCCGGCACCATCCAGGAAGATCACTATCAGATCATCATTTTGGGCCGTCAGTCCCGCGTTTTCCAGGAAGTCATAGGAGGTCAAAACGCGGCCCGAAACCTTGCGCCATCTTTGATAGCTTTCTCCGTAAACATTTGTGATAAGCCCTGATAAAACAAGCAGCGCCATCATGAAAGTCATTCTAATTTTCATTTCACCCATCTTCTGATTTAAGGGTTGAATCTTCCCCCGGGTCTTCTGTACGGACCCGGTAATGCCTCACATAAAAAAAGCGCTAAAAAATCACCTGAAACTGAACGCCGTAAATGGCGTATTTTCCCGGCCCAAAGGGTTCTACCCCCGCCTTTTTCTATCAGACCCAATGGAGGCCCGGCCTTTTTTCTGCATCGGCATCCCTATGCTGCCACGGGCCGATAATGACGATATCTTTCTCCTTTAAACCCAGTTCACTGAAAAATGTCTTACTTCTTTGGATTCGTGGGACATAGACACCCGCTCACCCAAACCGTGTGTGAAAAACGCGTGGAATAATCAATGCAATAACCAATGGGGCCCAAAAGAATTGGACAATATGGGTGTTTACCCGCATCTATCCCCCAGCGTATACCCCATATTATTCCGCCTACGATTGCACCAATCTCAGTACTGCATGCAGCAGCCGCAGCGTACTTATTCATGGGTGAATTCGGACATTCCGCCCCGTCACCTTGTTGTGCGAAGTCAACCGCGCCCTTTTCTACAGGAACATCTATTGCCAACACAGCATCCTGATATACAACAAACCAGGATTCAAATGCATCGAAACCGGTTTCAGCGTCAAACGCGGGATAATCGCCTGAAAGCGCGGCCGCACCGATAATGCCTCCACCCTGAAGGACGACGCCTGCCGGGATCGTCATGGATGTTACATCTTCATACTGCTGATCATTCCAGTATTCTTTTTTGCTCTCGTTATCCGCATAGAAGGCCGCGATGTGCGTTGCCCCATCGCCGCCTGCCCAGCGGACAAGAACCTCGTCCCCCGGCAGGACCGTTTGACCGGATACCGGTTCGAGCAGTTCCATGGACAACGGAATTTGAGAGGGGGGCGGTGCATAGATGGTCGTACCGTTCAAACGCTTCGCGACAAACGTCAATGAATCCCCGCCCATCAGATCATACAGTTCCAGATAATAAATGGGAATGTCGGTTTCGTCAGACGTGACTTCAAAGGGCCTGTCATTCATGGTCAGAACGGCATCAGATACGTAGTTCTTGTTTTCGTCCTGAACAAACGCCACGGCAGCAGGACCATTTTCATCAAAATATACCATTGCCTGCACCACACGTGTCGTGTTACTTCCATCGTCACCGCCTGAACAGGCAAACAGACATACGATTGATACCAGAACCAAAGACGTGAGAAGAATTGCCAAGGGTATGGCTGATCTCTTCAGTTTCGGGGCCGTGTTCGCTTCATTGTTCCGCATGTTTCCTCCTCCTTTTAAATGAAATGCTTCGTTTCAATCTTGAAGTCCACAGATTCGCCTTTTCCAGATTCGCTCCGGCCAGAAATGCCCCGCTCAAGTCACAATTCGGGCATTTTTTGGTATTTTTGAGTCGGTCCAGATCTTCCTGGCTATAGTTTGCGGAAACCTCCGTTTCGCCGGGTACCGGCTCCAGAACAAAGGTGGCCGGTCCGCTGCCGCCGTCGTGGGTGAAGATTAGGGTGTAGCGCCCTTCCTCGATGGTGGGGGAGACACATTCCCCGGGACCCAGGGTGAAAACCGGTTCGCCGAACGCGTCCACCAGGGTGGCCGTGTGCGAGGAATCCTCCTGATCCCAGCAAATGGTCCGGGTGAGCGTCTGCGCGTTTTCATAGGGGATGGACACCTCCGGGGTTCCGGCACCATCCAGGAAGATCACTATCAGATCATCATTTTGGGCCGTCAGTCCCGCGTTTTCCAGGAAGTCATAGGAGGTCAAAACGCGGCCCGAAACCTTGCGCCATCTTTGATAGCTTTCTCCTTTAAACCCAGTTCACTGAAAAATGTCTTACTTCGGCTTCGTGGGACATTCACACCCGCTCACCCACACCGTGTGTGAAAAACGCTTCGAATATTCGATGCAATAACCAAAGGGGCCGAAAGGAATTGGACAATATGGGTGTTTACCCGCATCTATCCCCCAGCGTGTACCCCATATTATTCCGCCTACGATTGCAGCGAACTCACCGGTGCATGCAGCAGACGCAGAGGACTTATCCATGGGTGAATTCGGACATTCCGCCCCGTCACCTTGTTGTGCGAAGTCAACTGCGCCATTTTCTACAGGAACATCTATTGCCAACACAGCATCCTGGTATACAACAAACCAGGATTCAAATGCATCGAAACCGGTTTCAGCGTCAAAGTCGGGGTAATCGCCTGAAAGCGCAGCCGTACCGATAATGCCTCCGCCTTGAAGGACGACGCCTGCCGGGATCGTCATGGATGTTACATCTTCATACTCCTGATCATTCCAGTATTCTTTTTTGCTCTCGTTATCCCCATAGAAGACCGCTATGTGCGTTGCCCCATCGCCGCCTGCCCAGCGAACAAGAACCTCGTCCCCCGGCAGGACCGTTTGACCGGATACCGGTTCGAGCAGTTCCATGGACAACGGAATTTGAGAGGAGGGCGGTGCATAGATGGTCGTACCGTTCAAACGCTTCGCGAAAAACGTCAACGAATCCCCGCCCATCAGATCATACAGTTCCAGGTAATACACGGGAATGCCGGTTTCGTCAAACGTGACTTCAAAGGGCCTGTCATTCATGGTCAGAACGGCATCAGATACGTAGTTCTTGTTTTCGTCCTGAACAAACGCCACGGCAACAGGACCATTTTCATCAAAATATACCATTGCCTGCACCACACGTGTCGTGTCGCTTCCATCGTCACCGCCTGAACAGGCAAACAGACATACGATCGATACCAGAACCAAAGACGTGAGAAGAATTGCCAAGGGTATGGCTGATCTCTTCAGTTTCGGGGCCGTGTTCGCTTCATTGTTCCGCATGTTTCCTCCTCCTTTTAAACAAAATGCTTCGTTTCAATCTTGAAGTCCTCGGAATAGTTCAGATCGGTTATCTCAAGTTTCTCCAAAAATATGGGAACCACGATATACGGCATGATCGCCAATATTGGAAAAGCGTTGTTGTCGGGTCTGAAAACTGCTTACTGAACCCAGGACTTACTCTCCCACAACGGAAAGTTGACGGAGGCATTGTTCCGCGGCCGGATCATGCGTGTTTAATCCGCCTCCCATTCTTTTTTATTGCGCCGGCATTCCCTGAGGACGGAAAAGAGCAGGCACCCTCAGGAGAGCATAATGTACAGGAGGCAAGAGACCATGGGGGAATCAAATGAATCAATTGGGTCGGCCACGGACGCACATGCCAATAGACCCAGGCACGCATTTTCTGCCGTCAAGCCATGTGGTCAGCTCCAGATTCGCCCCGGTCAGATTCGCCCCGGTCAGATCCACCTTGCTCAGATCCGCCCCGCTCAAGTCACAATTCGGGCATTTTTTGGTATTTTTGAGTCGGTCCAGATCTTCCTGGCTATAGTTTGCGGAAACCTCCGTTTCGCCGGATACCGGCTCCAGAACAAAGGTGGCCGGTCCGCCGGCGCCGTCGTGGGTGAAGATTAGGGTGTAGCGCCCTTCCTCGATGGTGGGGGAGACGCATTCCCCGGGACCCAGGGTGAAAACCGGATCGCCGAACGCGTCCACTTACCCATCTCCTGATTTAAGGGTTGAATATTCCTCCCGGGTCTTCTGTACGGACCCGGCAATGCCTCACATATAAAGAAGTGCTAAAAGGTGACCTGAAACTGAACGCCGTAAATGGCGTATTTTCCCAGCCCAAAGGGCTCTACCCCTTCGATGTCGAGGTCGCCATCGTCATACCACATGAACTCGGGCCTGATCCTGAACCCCTTGGCCAGGTCAATGGGGATGCTCACCCCCCACATCTGGCTCCTGGCTTCAAAATCAGCACTCTGAAAGTCGTTTTTGGTCTTCATCTGGCCGTAGATCAGATGCGGGGTAACGGGGCCAATTCGGTAGGACGCATCCAACCAGAAGCTGTAGGTCTCGGCGTCGTTGATCTTCATGGTCATGTTGTCAAGGATGGCGGAGGAAAGGAGCGCGGGCATACTGTTGCCGATGAGCCCCCGCGTATTGCCCCAGTTTTTACCCCAGTTCCCTTCACCGCTGAAGGCAAAGGGGCCGAACTCCACCTTGAACCCCAGAGAACCGATATAGCTGTCCAGGTTGCTCTCCACTCCCGGGTTGTCGGGGATGTCCACGCTTCGGTGTTGATACAAAAAGCTCGGGTAGATGCTCACAGGCCCCGCATAAATGGGAAGCCCCACATCGATTCTGGGTATCTTGGTGTTGTTCTGAGCATCGATGAGCCATTCCGACCAGGGGCCGTATTCCCCCACATACCGGGCGTCCCCGTTGGGGTCCACCAAGGCCAGGGCCAGCCGGGCATACTTGCAGAATTGAAATGTCCCCCTCACCTGGGCGAACCGGCCGGAATAGAAATCGCCGTACCCCACGCCCACGATATTGAGGCTCCCGGAACGGGTTCCCAGAAGCTGTGAAGGGTTCAGTGGGGAGAAGGGCGTGGTGCTCTTCCCGGCGAGGATCTGGAACCGGTCGTTGACATCCCACCACCCATAGGCGTGCCTCAGTTCAACACCGTTGCTGATGTTCTGGTTGATATCCCCAGATCCCTGGCCGATGCCGATTTCCACATACATGCCCACGTTGTCCTCATTGGTCCATTTTCCATAGAAACGGCTGATATTGGGCAATTGAACGGTGGTGACGGTATAGGGACTGCTGCCGTTTCCCACTTCGCTGAAAAGGGCGTTTTCCTTATCCCTGTCCAGGTAGTAGAAATCCGTAAAGATCATTCCCCCCAGCTTGACATCCGCCATGGCGGGCATGGCAAAAACGGCCGACAGCATCAAAAAAACAGCCATAAAAAACAACCTTTTCATTCTTTCCTCCCCTATCCTTGGAATTCTAAATGTCAGCCCCAAAATGGGCCGGAAATTAAGAAACGCATGAGAAAAACATTTTCCGCGGGTCATTCAAAGAAATCTGTGGCACACAGGTAAAGTCCACTCGCCAGAATTTTCAAGACGCCTGCCCCTTTCAAATTGCATCCGTCCGTGCCAGGGTTATCCTGAAGGTCAATATCCAAGCGTTATTTCCTAAGCAGAAAGTTTCGGTTTTCATAATAAAATTGAACTTGATATGTCAATCAATTTTAAAAAAGCGGTGCTTTTGATTTTTTATAAAAAACAAAGCAAATGATGTGCCAATTGGCAAAATATTTTCTTTTATGAATATGTTCAAACGGTTATCTTGATCTTTCCGTCCATGGGCATTGCTAAAAATAAAGTTTCTCTCGTATTCGTCGGAAATTGCTCCCATATATGACGGATTTACGGTATGCTCTTAAATATAGTAGCTCTTTTGTTTTGAAAGGATTGTGACGTGGACGAATACCGGTTTTTCTATGAAGCCGGCTGCCGCATCTGCAGCAGCAGGGAAATTGAAAAGGCCTTTTGGCGATGTTTTATTCACCTGCGGGACCATATCCCGGCCGACAGCCTGAGCCTGCATCTCTTTGATTCCGGGCTTGGCATCATCGAAACCGTGGTGGATGTTCAGGCGGCGGGCGGCGTTCTACTGTCTCTCAAGACACAGCTTCCACCGAACGCTCGAAAGCAGATTTCCGCATTCATAGAAGGTCTTGTGGGGAAGCCTCAGTGCCAAATCATCCACCGGTTGGGTCAGGACGAAATGGTGAGGCCGGTGGCTCGGGATATGGGATCCTCGGGCGATCCGGGCCTGATCCTGGACTTGATCGTGGAAGGGCAGTATCTGGGCACCCTCGCCGTCACCAACGCCCGGGGGGAGACATACACCGAGAAGCACGCCCATATGCTGCTCCTCCTCCACGATCCTTTTGCCCTGGCCGCCGCCAATTTTCTTGAATACACGGCGGTGCAAAAGCTCAAAGACCGACTGGCCGACGATTACCGCCACCTCCGGGCTGAGCTGATGCACCTGATGGGGGATGCGGTGGTGGGGGCCGAGCAGGGCCTCAAGGGGGTCATGAACCTGGTCCGCCAGGTGGCCCCCACCCACAGCCCGGTTCTTTTGCTGGGAGAGACCGGCGTGGGCAAGGAGGTCATTGCACAAACCATACACCAACTCTCCCCGCGAAGGGAGCGCCCCCTGATCAAGGTGGACTGCGCCGCCATTCCCGAGAACCTCATGGAAAGCGAGCTGTTCGGCCACGAAAAAGGGGCTTTTACCGGGGCTGTTTCACGAGTACGGGGGCGATTTGAGCGGGCTCACGGCGGCACCCTGTTCTTGGATGAGATCGGGGAACTTTCACTGGAAGCACAGAAAAGGATTCTTCGGGTTCTGCAGGACAGGGTGATTGAACGGGTGGGCGGGTCTCAAACCATTGCAGTGGACATTCGCGTTATCGCCGCCACCCACAGGCCCCTCGAAACCATGGTCGAAAGAGGGGAATTCCGACAAGACCTCCTCTTTCGTCTCAATGTATTTCCCGTGGTGATCCCGCCGCTGAGAGAACGAAGAGACGATATCACCCTGTTGGTGGATTTCTTCATTCGGAAAAAGAGCCGTGAGCTGGGGTTACCCTTTTTTGCCCGGTTGGCGCCGGGGGCTATCGATACCCTGAAGGCCTATCCATGGCCCGGCAACATTCGGGAACTGGAAAACTGTGTGGAAAGGGAATTGATCATCAAGGGGAAAAAACAGTTGAACTTTTCGTCTCTGTGGCCCATGGAACCGGTGCTGACGGGAATCCCGATGGGGCAGCTGAATGCCGGTTCATTGAGCCTTGACCGAGCCATTTCAGCACACATTCGAAAGGTCCTGGACATGACCGACGGCAGGGTGGAAGGGAAACAGGGCGCCGCTCGGCTCCTGGATGTCCATCCCCGAACCCTTCAGAACCCGGCCGAAATGGATGTCCATCCCCGAACCCTTCAGCACCGCATGAAAAAACTCAATATTTTATTCGGCCGAAATTACAAGCGGATGAAATCAGTGCCACAGAAGATGGCCCCTTGACTCAAGCATGTTTTGTCAATGGGTCAAGGGTAGGTTAGATGAATATGATTGGGCATGAAGCAACAGGCCCATATATCGACGGCATGTTTCCGGCACCATTCCGACATAAGGGCTGCATAGGCGGCATAATCCTCATCTGAAAAAAAGTCTTCTGCCGTCTGTTGCCGCGTTGTGTAATATGGTGCGGCATGCCTTCCACCACAACTCTTGCAATCCTAGCCATCTGAATGGCATGGACCGATTTCATGGTTAAGTCAAGAAATGAATATACTGTCCCCGGAATTCACGAATGGATCAATTGAGTCGGCCAGGGACGCACGTGCCAATAGACCCAGCCGCGCATTTTTTGCCGTCTACCCATATGGCATACCCTAGATTCGCTCCGGTTAGATTCGCTCCGGTCAGATTCGCTCGCATAGCCAAACCAAAACAACCGGCGTCAGAATCGTGCCTTTCCTGTATTTGTCTTTCTGATGTTCTTTGAGAGCCCATCAGATCAGAATCGCCCCGCGCAGATTCGCTCCGCTCAGATCCGCGTTTTTCAGATCCGCCCTATTCAGCATCGCCCCGCGCAGATCCGCTCCGGTCAGATTCGCCCCTTGCAGAACCGCCCCGTTCAGAAGCGCCTCGAACAGATTCGCTCCGCTCAGATTCGCGCTTTTCAGATTCGCCTCGGTCAGATCCGCCCCGTCCAGATCCGCCTTGCGCAGATCCGCCCCGGTCAAATCACAACCCTGGCATTCTCTGGTATTTTTGAGTCGGTCCAGATCTTCCTGGCTATAGTTTGCAAAAACCTCCGTTTCGCCGGATACCGGCTCCAGAACAAAGGTGGCCGGTCCGCCGGCGCCGTCGTGGGTAAAGATTAGGGTGTAGCGCCCTTCCTCGATGGTGGGGGAGACGCATTCCCCGGGACCCAGGGTAAAAACCGGATCGCCGAACGCGTCCACCAGGGTGGCCGTGTGCGAGGAATCCTCCTGATCCCAGCAAATGGTCCGGGTGAGCGTCTGCGCGTTTTCATAGGGGATGGACACCTCCGGGGTTTCGGCGGCATCCAGGAAGATCAGAATCAGATCATCATTGTGGGCCGTCAGTCCCGGGTCTTCCAGGAAGTTATAGGAGGTCAAAACGCGGCCCGGCACGCCGCTCCACCTTTGATAGCTTTCTCCGTAAACATTTGTGATAAGCCCTGAAAGAACCAGCAGCACCATCATGAAAGTCAGTCTAATTTTCATTTTACCCATTTCCTGATTTAAGGGTTGAATTTTCCTCCCGGGTCTTCTGTACGGACCCGGCAATGCCTCACATAAAAAGAAGTGCTAAAAGGTGACCTGAAACTGAACGCCGTAAATGACGTATTTTCCCAGCCCAAAGGGCTCTACCCCTTCGATGAGGCTCCCGGAACGGGTTCCCAGAAGCTGTGAAGGATTCAGTGGGGAGAAGGGCGTGGTGCTCTTCCCGGCGAGGATCTGGAACCGGTCGTTGACATCCCACCACCCATAGGCGTGCCTCAGTTCAACACCGTTGCTGATGTTCTGGTTGATATCCCCTGATCCCTGACCGATGCCGATTTCCACATACATGCCCACGTTGTCCTCATTGGTCCATTTTCCATAGAAACGGCTGATATTGGGCAATTGAACGGTGGTGACGGTATAGGGACTGCTGCCGTTTCCCACTTCGCTGAAAAGGGCGTTTTCCTTATCCCTGTCCAGGTAGTAGAAATCCGTAAAGATCATTCCCCCAGCTTGACATCCGCCATGGCAGGCATGGCAAAAACGGCCGACAGTAAAAAAAAACAGCCACCCTTAAGATTTTTTTCATTTCTTTCCTCCGCATTCCATTATTTTTCAAACTTCAACCGGTTTAGCGCGGCGCACGGTTTCACAATCCCGGGCCGTCCTCAGGGCCTCGTCAAAAAATATCCCGATGATAAAAACATTTAAGAGCCTTGTGATTACAAGGTATTTTGAACGAACAAGGCCGTACTCTGAGGAAACAACGAGGCGCGCCCCGCCATGCAGGAGGCGCCTCACTCCGTTGTATTTATTCGTATATCGGCAATTTTCTCATTTACTATAACTCGATGATCAAGTTTTTTTTATCTTGTTTTTTTGAAGTTCCTTAAGCTTCTCACCGTGATCTTGTTGTTGCAGCAAAAATTTGACTGATTCGAGCAAAATGTCCATTTGAGTTCTTCGTTGCAGGCTACCCACGGTAAACACTGGTAGTTTGTTCTCTATACAGGCCTCCTGCTCAGGGTGAAGGAGGAGGCAATGGTCTATAGCAACAGACTCAGGATCAGGCCTCGGCTTGATCCTTCTTCGTCGAATTGTTTGGCCTCTTGCCCCCATCCTTCATAGAGCTTTCAGTTTTCAAAGAAAACCTCCACAAGCCATCTTAAAGAATATGCTTGGATATTGATTTTTTTTTGGGTAATCAGGGTCAATTTTTGGTTTGGATGGACGCTTATTTGATGATAATTTCGGCACACAGAGCGTTCGTCCATACGCACACTGCTGATCCAGAACTTTAGGCACCTTAATCACTTTAGGCATTTTAGTCACTTTTGGGTTGCGGGCGTAGCCCGCATCGAGATTTTATCACCGCAATCAGTCAAATAGCCATTCGCTCCCATGCTTCACCGGAAAGAGCAAGCTCCGATGGTCTCCGCTCCAGACCCCCCAATTCTGCAGAAAGTGGTAGTAAAGCGAACACGTCTCGCCGGGCGCGGCCGCCGATCCCTGGATCCACCATCCGTTGTACTCGGTCAGTTTGTCATAGTATCCGGTAGCATGAAGCCTGATGACCTTCGTGATGTCGTCGTCCGGAGCATTTCTGTGTTTCATGATTTCCCAGAGACAAAAAGCATCACTCCTGGCCCGGACTTCGAACCCTTTTCTGGGAAAATCAGGCGGGTATAGGTACTGGGGATCGACACAGAACAGGTGGTAGGGTGAACTCTGGCCAGAGTTGGGGGAGACCGTGAAGTACCCGTTCCCCACATATTTAATCATGAGGTTATCGGTCCGACTCCCGAACTGATTGGTTTCAAGGGCCGTGTACACCTTCAGGTTGGACGTCTCGCCCGAGTCCACCCAGATATGGGATATTCGATCCGGTCGCTTATACCACGTATCGATGGCGGTCTCGAGCGATGGCGCCATCTGGAGGTGCCACCACCCATACTTGTGCTTCAGATCTTTCGATACTTGAAGTTTTGCCTCGCTGTCGCCCCCGCGATAGAGATGCGGAGCACATTTCTTGAGACACGGTGATGTCGCATAAAAATTGTAATCATATCCCATTAGGAGGGAGGCGGGGATCCGGAAGGTGCCCAGGACCCACTTGACTGGCTCATAAAAAGAGACGACATTCGGTGTAGAGGATGAAAAGGCGATCCAGCCTTCACTAATCTCTCTCAGGGTGTAATAGTTTACCAGTTGATGGAGAAAGTGGATATCCCCATTGTGTTTGTTGACGAAAGACTGATTTGGGCTTTTCATCCACGCCGGGTCCTGGTTTTGATTGAGTTTAACCAGATAGTTGTTGGCATCGAGATAGTTCCCATCCGAAGGTGGTGGAAAAACGGGAAAGGCCAGTCGTACAAAAAAGACCCCATCCTGAACGCCGACAACATTGCCTTCGTTGTCTTTCTTGGGAAATGTGGGGTAAACTGCCTCGGCAAACATATCGACGGTGGAAAGAAAGCTTCCAGATGCGTCATTACAGGGGAATTCCTGGTCGAAGAAGGCCCCGTTTTTGTGGCTCAAGGCATAGTCCTCGGCCCCCTGCACACAGGAGTCCACCTGCCATTTGAGATTGGTGTTTCTCCATGAATTGTATGCATTTCGTGCTGTTGGGTTGTCGCCGAATCGGTCCCTGTAGGCATGGGTATAGAGCACCCACCCCTGCAGCTGTCGGAAGACAAGCTCTTGAAAGAACGGAAGGTACAATCCATCCATGGTTGCGGTGTCGTATGGCCCTAACCTTTTCTGCATTACCTGGGAACGGAGTTTCATGAGTGGCGTGGTGGCATCGTTGCTGGCCACCCCGTTGCTCAGGTTGAGGAGAAGATTGGCGTACCCTCCGCCGGTCTGGGCGCTCAGGATGGCGTCCTGAATCTCTCTGATTCGATCCTTTTTCACCTTGATTTTATCCGGCTCTGTGGGGATGATTTTCGCCCAGTTTTGAAGTTCGGTGATGTGGGTCTTGATCGTGGTCAAATAGGGGTTAAGGGTTTGCATTCTGGTGTCGTAATCACCCTGAACCTGAAGGAACTCCATTTTTGCCAACTGCGTTTGGATGTCAATGAGTTGTCCCTGAACGGCATTCAACTGCGATATGATGGTTGTCAATGCCTCGCCCACCGCGTTTTGATAAAGCACCGTAAAGACGATGTCCGCGATCGAACCGGCCATGTCGATAAGACCGCCGACGACCTCAATCACTTTACCAATAACGGCAGCCGCACCCATTGGCGTTACCATCTCGGCATCATCCCATGGATCAACACCTGGAGGGAAAAAAGCCTCGTAGTCATCCTGCTCTGCGAATAGGTGTTGATCCCCCTCGTCAATCTCGGTCACGAGCAGGTCTATGTAGTCGTTGAGATCAAAAGTTGTAAAGGTGTCCTTCACGCCCTGCATGAACAGTACGGGCGAAAAAATTCCCCCGTATACGTCGCATGAATCTATCACTTCCTGAAGGGAGGCATAGTAAGGGATACCGAGAAAGATGGAGACGATATCGGTGACCTCCCCATAAGAAAGTTCCGGGTTCGCCTCCGCATAAGCTGCCACAATGGTGGTGATTTCATTGATCGAAAGCCATGTATCGTCAGTAAACCCCCTGATAAGGGCCTGAACTTGGCCCGTAAAGGGTTCGCCATCCAGGGTCCCTCCGGTGACCATGATGTTAAAGTCCGTCGGCGCATGGCCCACATTAAACCAAAACGCCCCAAAAGGACCGGTCGCATTCTCCTCGGTCTGAAGGACCACGCCACTGGTATCGAAAACGGTCAAGGTGGCGCCCACCAGGGGGAGGCCCCCCAGTTCAACCTCGCCCCACATCTCTGTTGCGGCCTGAGGAGGCGGTGAACTGCTGTCGCTGCCCGAACACCCTGACAAGGCAAAGGTCAGAACGAGCGTCATAAACCAACCCAAGCTAATTAAACGTCTTCTCGCAGTCTTCCCAGCCATTTCCGATCTCCTTTCGATTCTCAATATTCAATTGTATCAATTATGTCAGAATAATTTATGTCAAAATGATTATTCTGAGGCGTTGAATGTTCTGGATGCTGGAAAATCCAGCATATTAAGTAGAATTCTAATATTATCGGGCTTTTAAAAGAAACCATGCCCAATGCCATGCAATCCAGAGCCAAACTTTCCCTCATATTTGTCAGGCAAGATGGCATAACGGTGATAAAATAGGTTTTTTTTACGCTGCGAACGTAAAGAAAACCGGCTTGTTTGTCAAGAACAAAGTAACCACACAGGCTTTCCTTATGGGCCTTATTCAAAACCTCAACTTCTGGAGCACATATTTTCCACCAACCTGATATGGCCCATATCAACCCCTTGCCCACGACATCTGCCATTGATCAGTCATCCTAATCCTGGCCTCCTCACGGTGGAAACTCAAAAAAAGCTATACGGGTGCTCAACCAGACATTCAATGAACTCAAACTGGAAAAACACACGGACAAGCCCCTGATAGGCAGGACCGAGCCGGGATTCGATTTCCTGGGCTATCACTTCAGCCCTGAAGGGCTTGGCATCGCCAAAAAGACCCTGCATAATTTCATTGAACGTGCGATCCGGCATTATGAGCAAGGACCGGGGGGAACCTTGTGGTTCCACCCGGCTTGGGAAGTACGTAATGCGGTGGGTAAGGTGACAACGCGATAAACTTGTACACGAGGGTTATGGATCGGCTCTTGTTACAACATCAGGCATCCTACGCCTCTCCTCATATGTTCGGTCGGGCTATACACCATACTCCCTTCGCCTATGTTTGAGTGTTCGGCGTGGATCGTCTATCCCGGACAGGCCGGCTTACCACAATTGCAGCACCCGACCCACGCCATCGGCGCATAGAGGGTTCTCCACTCGCAGCAGTAGTCCTGGGGGGTGTATTTGGGCGAAAAACGGCAACCGTGCATCTGGTCGTACCTCATTCTATTACGCCATATGAGCGTGGATATGCAGAACGTGAGCACCTTTTCCGCGGCGCAGTGTGCCTGGGCGCGTGGGTAGTCGTGGTAACCCCGATCAGGGCAACCGGACGGGACGCTAGAAGGCATGGGGTAGCCTGCGGCCACACCACTAACGGTTACGCTAATCGCTGTTGCTGCCGATACGTAGAAATACGATGTTTGCATGAGCTCGTCAAGTGTCAATGAAAGCACTTGGGTCTGGCCCGTTGTAGCCCCCACTCCCACTATCGCGCTGCCTTGTTTGGTCTGGCCAACTGGCACGGTAAGTTCCTGGGACTGGGCCGTATCCTTAAAGTATCCCGATTCGCCATCTAACGACTCGAATCCAGCTCCATATACGACACCTTCGGCCTCTCCTCCGGCCCAACGAATACGGACCTCGTCTCCTGCCACGAGCTCTTGACCTTCCTCTGGTTCAAGGAGTTCAACCGCCATTGGGATAACAGCCGGTTCCGGGGCATAGATAATTTCACCAAACTGATCACGGGCCTCGAAGACTACCATATCTCCACCTTTTAGCTCAGACAGATCCATAGTGTAGATTGGTGATCCATCCCCTGCTTCTGTGCTTTCAACGTCATCACCACCTAAATATTCGATGGTCATGGGGTCCCCGTTTATGGTGAGATTTAAGGTGGAAACTAAGTTTTTATCTCCATCCATAACCAACGCGTAGACTAATGGGCCATCTTCTTCGACCGATACGGTCGCTTGGACTACGTAATTCGGTTGAACCGCTGCGTTGTCGCTATCGCTTGAGCAGGCGGGCATACACATGATCGAGACAAATAGAAGAAGCAAAAACAAAACAGTCGAAGGGTCCAATCTAAAAGGTTTATTCCGTATTTTTCCGTGCATCGCCATTCCTCCCATGGTTGAAAATTTTTGTGTTCTGACATTTGTTGGTTGCTTTTCATTTATCATCATAGATAATTTGACGTAAAAGATGATTTTCACCGCTACATATTGGGTCCGAAAATATATGCCGCTCACCCTCTTTCGAAAGAAACTTCGTTCATAATCCTTCCGTAGCATAGCGGTCTAAATTTCGCAAGACTGCCAGATCGATACTTCACGTTTTCCTGGGAATAAATCTTGTCAGTATCTGGAGACAAAGCCGTTTGGACGATATCCAATATGTTGTGGTTAGCTTTTAGAAGAAATAGATGCAACTCACAGGTCTCGTTTAGCCTTTCGGGGTGAAAGCAGTCCTTGACAAATTCCACTGCTAAAATGGAGGTATAATGACGTCACCGATTAAAGACAAGTATGCTATCGTTGGAATCCGGGTAGGAAGTGGCCTAAACGGCCACCCCCTCCCGACAGAACGGCTCGTACCGGCCAGGTAAGCCGCTCCTCGATCAGCAACTGAACAGATGAACAGCACAAGCTTCTTGTCCAGTCGTTCACTCCACTGGCTCAACAGTTCGCTGAAGACACTGTCTTCCCACCACTCCTCCCGGATTGTGTTCATATGTTTCACGGGGAAGCTGCCATATGTTGTCCTTACTTTTATATCATATCCGTGAATGCATATACATGGTCCGGGACATTCGCTCTTACGGCGTCTTGTTCATGTAGGGCCATGGGTCATTTTCTCCTTTAGGGTACATTGAAGCACATGGGCATAGGGGTTGGTGGGGCCGTGCCCTGCCCCAAAGTCCAGCGCCATGGCGATGGCACGGGTAATAAATTGCTTGGCCTTCTCCACTGCCTCGGGCATCGTACATCCCTGGGCCAGCAGGGTGGCCAGGGCCGCGGAGAAAGTACACCCGGTGCCGTGGGTATTCCGGGTGGTGAGGCGGGGGGACGTAAAGATCTGAAACGCTTTTCCGTCAAAAAGCAGGTCCACCGCATCCCCTTTCAGATGCCCCCCCTTGACCAGCACGTAAGGCGTGCCAAACCGGTGGATCTCCCTGGCGGCCGCCGCCATGCCCTCGACATCTTCCACGGGGAATCCGCACAGATCCGACGCCTCGGGAAGATTGGGGGTCACCACCTGGGCCAATGGCAGGAGAACCTCCTTCACGGCAACCCGCGCATCCCGGGATAAAAGGACATCCCCCCCCTTGGCCACCATAACCGGATCCACCACAAGGCCTTCAACCTGGTACTTTTTCAACTGCTCAGCCACCGCCACAACGATCTCCGGGGTAGCCAGCATCCCTGTCTTGGCCCCGTCGACCCCGTAGTCGGACAGCACCGACGTTATCTGCTGCCGGATGAAATCCACGGGCACCGGATGCACCCCCTGAACCCCCAGGGTGTTCTGGGCCGTCAGGGCCGTTATGGCACTCATGCCGTAGGCTCCCAGCACGGTGATGGTCTTCAAATCCGCCTGTATCCCCGCGCCGCCCCCGGAATCGGAACCGGCGATGGTCAATATCCGCTTCATCCACTATCCCCTCTGGTTTGTTGAAATATCCAAATTGCCATGCTGCCTTTTTGGCTGAATGATAAAGAATGCCAGCTTAGCTATAAGTCCTTGAGTACAACAAGTGCATCAAGGGCAAGCAGGCCATTATCATAAACACGAACAGGATTCAGATCCATTTCCTTTATTTCCGAATGAGAGCTCATAAATTGCCCTATTTTCACAATGCTTTTCGCAATGCTCTCTTTATCAACACGCGGAGATCCGCGCCATCCATTTAAAAGAGCAACCCCTTTAAGTTCCTCAAGCATCTCCAAAGCATTATCCATGGAAAGAGGCGCAAGGCGCATCGCCACATCTCCAAGCGCCTCTGCCGCGGTACCGCCTAGACCCGCCAGCACAACCGGGCCAAAGCTCGGATCATTAACAGCCCCTATAATAATGTCAATGCCGGGTTTGGCCATTTCTTCAATAAAATATCTTTTATCTGTTCCGGGGATACGATCTATACGCCGTATTGCATCCAAAAGTTGACTTTCCGAACCAATATTAAGAATAACGCCGCCGGCTTCGGTCTTGTGTTTTATCGTTTTGGAAAGCACCTTGAGAACACATGGTTTGGATAGTTTATCGAAGGCTTCTTTTAGCGCTTGATGCGCCGCACATACACAGCCTTTGGGCGAGGGTATCCCGGTCAAATTTAAAATATCTTTTGCTTCGGCTTCATCCGGTTCAGTTTTTAAAGGTGGTATTTCAGGGATCATTTCAGTCCGCGGCAGGCCTTTTTTTCCGCGAAAAGCAGCTTTCGAATCTTCCACCAGCGCCCTTACGGCCTTTGCCGTTCGGTCAGGTGAAGCGAAAGAAGCGATATTGATCTCAGAAAGAGAATGCTGCGTTGAATGGATGTGTTCAGGGAAGCCTGCCGTGCCGAAAATTATAGGCGGGCTTATCTTGTCTTTTGCCGCGTTTAATAAACCCACGGGATCAATAACGGCAGGTTCGTGAATCGCAAAGATTATCAGAACATCTATTGAAGGATCATCCGCAACCGCCTTTAATACATTTATAAAACTCGGCCCCGGACGCGCGGTATCAACCGGGTTTCTGATATACGTTAAAGGCGGCAACTCGGTTTTTATCTTATCGACTGTTGACGGCGCAAGTTCCGGAAGAAGCATGCCATGGCTTCTCAGATAATCCACAATGATCATACCCGGGCCTGCCTGCCCGGTTAAAAGCCCAATCCCGGGATTGCGGTTCGCCGCCAGACGCACGCGCGATAAAAGATCCGCCGCGTCTATCAGATCTTCAGCGGAATCCACAATCACAGCGCCTGCCTGCTTTAAAGCCGCAATCTTTATTTTGTATGAACCGATAAGATTCCCCGTATGAGACGCGGCAAACTCAGCAATATCGGCTTTTCCAACGGTCAATACGATAACCGGTTTTCTCTTTGTCGTTTTCCCAATAACATCGTATAAACGTCTGCCGTCCATTACGCCTTCGAGGTAAAGGATGATCACTTTAGTGTTCTTGTCTTCGGACAAATATTCTATGGCATCCGAAACCGTAACATCAGCCGCATTCCCTATTCCGGTGATAAGGCTTACGCCAATGCCGTTTGTCTTTAAAAGAGCCGCGAGTATCAGACTCATCGCCCCGCTCTGGGAGATCAACCCCACCGGGCCGGAGTCAATATCCGCGATCCAGGGTGTAAAATTGGCGGTTATTCCCGCGCCCGGATTAACAAAACCCACGGTGTTCGGTCCAAGCAGCCGTATACCGTATTTCCGGCAAATAGAGAGAATTTTCTCCTGAACAAGTCTGCCTGATTCACCGGTTTCGGCAAAACCGCCGCTGATAATCAGCGCTGATCCAGCCCCTGCTTCTCCGGCTTCCCGCAATACAGCCTCGCATGCCGATGCCGGTATCGTCAGAATCACAAAATCAACAGGTTTGCCCACAGCCTTTATGCTGGGAAACACCTCCAAGCCCAGAATGGTTTTCTCCTTTGGGTTTATCGGATAAAGCTTGCCCGGAAAATTTCTCAAAGCAAATAACATCTGATATCCAGCCTTGTATTCATCTGCTGAAGCACCCACAACAGCAATGGATTCGGCATTAAACAGCCGTTCTAAAGATCGCATCATTATGCTCCTTATACTCTAATAATATGCTCCTATGCTCCGGAAAAAGACTCCGGGCATCGGTATTCTTCAGGTATCGTCCTTCGGTCAAAGCAGAAGGAAGCTTTTCATAGATACTGCCTGGCGTACCGCCTCACCCCGTGCCCGTCCAGCACGTGAAACCGGCGGATTTTTTTGAGGGTGACCGGAGAGAAAGTCCCCAGGGGCAGATAGATGATTTTTTTCCCCAGTCGGGCCGCCATGCTTTGGCACCAGCCCGAGGGGGGGGTGGCGGCCAGATATACCACGTGTTTTTCAAGGCTGTAATCAAGGGCCGCCATGAGCAGTTTTTCGGGTTTGTTTCGGGCCACGTTAAAAAAAGGGTCCTGCCAGATATCATAGACCCGAAGGGGCGGATAACTCAGCATGAAGCCCCCGTATTGGCACTTTGAAATTCCCGGGCCGTCCATGACAACGCCTGCCGGCGTGCTGTAAAAAGCCATGTCGGATTCCTGACTGTGTTCCCCCAGCCAGGTGACGCACCATGGGTACGCCTCGTCGCCGTTTTTGGGAGAATCAGGATCAAAGATCACCACCACGGAGCCAACCTTTCCTTTCAGGGGCCTTTCCGTTCTCACATAGAGGTCTCCGCCGGACCATTGTCGAATGGTTTCCCGGATATCGATGCCGTCTTGAATGGAGCAGGAGAAGGGCTCGATTCGAACATTTTCCGCTGCCTTGATTTGAAGGGCTTTTTTCTTCAAATAATGACCATACCCTTCAATGGCCACATCTTCGGGCGGGTAGGAACAGATGGACTCCCCGCTGAATTCTTTCCGCCATTTTTCAGGATCGCGCCTTTTCCTTTTTTCCTTGACCGGCACCGAAATCAGTCGCCTGCGCAGGGTCTTGAACTGCCGGTGAAACCGTATCCGCTTTTGATCCAGGAACAGATCCTCGCCCCTGAGGCGCAGCACCGATAAACCCGGATTTTCTTCCTGCCAGGGATAATCGCTCCCCAGGTCCCACACCTCATAGGCAAAATTATCGTCCACGGCCCCCCTTGAAGCCACGATGAGCTGGTAAAAATCGGGCGCCAGTTTTTGGTTCAGGAGTGCGTAGTTTCGGGCAAATCGGTTGAGTATCCTTAACTGGATATGGGAAATTTTTTCCTTGCTGTTTTTCCAGTGCTGTTTTTGCGCGTCTTTCAGGAGTGTCATTTGGACCTGGAACCGATCCGGCATCTCGCCCGTCAACCGACTCCGTTCATAAATCGCCTGGAGAAAAGGCATCTCTCCCATGATTTCCCGGCTGGAGTCCCGGTGCAGATGGGCCAGGCCCACCTTTTCACGCACCCTTCGGCCAATGACCGGGGCCTGTGAATGTTCCAGCGCCTCCAGGATGCCGTTCACATGGCTCAAACCGCCCACGAAAAGAACTTTTTTCCCGGATCTATCCAGTTCCCGCAGATGATAGGCCATGGTTTTTTCCCGAAGGGCGTCTTCAGTTGTCGGTTTACGATGCCGGTAAATATCCATGTAAGCCCGGCAATAGGCGCCATGCCCGATTCGGGTGACGGCGTAGGAATCCGGCATGGGGGTGTAATCATGAGGATATGCTTCCGTATCCCGGTCAACAAAATGAAGGGGCAACCCATGGGAAAGCGCCAGGCGTATGGCCTCCGCCTGCCCGTCACAAGGTTCCAGGGGAAGATAAACAAAGGCGCCATCCTTTTCCTCATAATGCACCACCGACAACAGTGGGAGTCGTTTGACCCCTTGAATGATTCGGGGCTTCAGGGTATCCGGGTATTCCACGGCCACATGGTCCGGCTGAAAATCTTCAAAGGCGCGTCTTACCGCCAAGGCAAACTCCACCCGGTTGTGCAGGATGGGAACCATCCGGATATTGTGCCATTTGATTTCAGCGGTCTTGTTCAAGGCGATCCACCAGTTCGGCAAAATAGTCGGCGGCAGGCGCATCCAGGACCATGGCCGCCGCCTCTTTGAGGTATTGGACGGTACGGGCCGACGGGTCCACGGGACGCGGGCCTTTCCCGTTTGAAAGTCTTTTCAAGGCGTACCGCGCCATATTGATTCCATCCCTTACGGAATACCGTTCGTCGGCCTGATGGGCCGCCTGAAGAAACTCCACCACATAATGAAGGATTTCGTCATTTGCAAAGGGCAGATTGCTTTGAAGAATCAGCTTCTCTTCATCTTTCTCCGGAAAATCGATATGAATTTGGGGTTGAAGTCGGGAATGAATATATTCGGGCAATTCAAAGGTGCTGGCGTCGTCGTTCATGGTGGTGCAGAACCGAAATTCAGGGTGGGCCTTGATCTTGATGCCCGCCACGATGGATTCCACGTACCGCCGGCTGTCCAGCAGCGGGGCCAGGGACGCCCAGCTTTTTTCGCTCATGCGGTTTCCTTCATCGACGATCGCGATCCCTCCCTTGATCATGGCTGAGACCACGGGGCTCGCCACGTATTTGATTTTTCCCTTTTCGGAAATGACCGGCGTAACAATTAAATCCTCGGGCCGGGTATCCATGGTGGATTGAAATAGATAAACCGGCCGGTTCAAAGATTTTCCCGCATGATAGGCCAGGGTGGTTTTTCCCACCCCCGGTTTGCCCACCAGCCTCGGGCTCAGGGGAAAATCTTCCGGGTCAATAACCAGCCAGGCCGCCAGCACCTGGGTAACCAGTTCCGTTTGACCGACCCACCGCATGGGAACCTGGTCGGGTTCACTGAGGTGTAACGCCACCCCATCAATCATCACTTGTTCCATAATGGTTTCAGATCTCCTTAGTTTCGAATTCCCGCACTCGGACATTGAGGGTACCGGGAAACGGCGTCATACGCAACTTGTTTCCGCGCCGCATCATGTAATGAGCTTCCTCATGAGATTTTCGTTTTGAACCAGGTCTTCAAAGGTTCTTCGACGGAACCGCGTGTTGCGGGAAAGCGCCGCGTACCGGTGCCTGACGGTCTTGGATGATTTCGGATTAATGGCCACCAGCTCTACATTCGGGTGAAGATGTTTTTTGAAGAGCGCCTTCACGTGAACGTCTCCGTCCGAAAGGGAGTAGCCGATGAAAACAATTCGGCGGGTAACCCGTATTTCCCGGGCAGCCTCGCTGAAAAGCCGGCTGCTCACCGGATTGTTCAGGGTCTTGACATATGAAGGAGGCTGAATCAGGGTCTGAAATTCAGTCTTGTCCACGGGGCAGAAATAATCATATTCCTTCTGGTCCGGCTGGGTATAGCCCACAAAACTGCCGCTGTTAAGATCAATACTGCGATCCCAGGTAGTCAAAAGGACCTGGTTGCAGCAGTTGCAGTATTTCCAGTTCAGGCTGCCGTGAAGTTTAATGATTTTGAAGGGAACGGGGTGTTCATCCGCATCCACAAGGATCGGCTCCCGGGGATTGACCCAGAATTGAAATTCTTTCAGTGCATCATGTTTTTCAAAATTCATGAGGGGAATGCAGTAATCAATATAACCCGTTCCCGGATACAGGGGCAAAAAGGCCTGCTCCAGAAGGGTGTCGTAATTTAGGGTAATGATGGATATGTTGCGGTTATACTCCCGAATCGCCTCCCAAAACCGATGGTAAAAAGGGCTTTGCCGGTTCGAGCGAACATTAACGATATAGTGAATGATCTTGATCAGGTTTTCCTTAATTTGGACAATCTCGTTGTAATTGTATCGGGCATTCAGACTTTCATGCTGCTGAATAAAATAATCCAGGAACCCGAATACCGCCTCCAGCTTGGGAAATTCTCCGGTCTTCACATCCACATAAAAATTGGCATTGATAAACGCCCTCAACTGTCGACCCATAACGGATCCGTCCAGTTCCGGCATGCTGCCGTCCAGAAGCATGGGCAGGATCTCCCGTTGCAGGGGAACGCCGTCGCCATAGGAAGCGCCTGCCCCCAGAACGAACACCACATCGCGCGTCGGCGCATATTTCAGACACTGTTCGGTTTTCACATCATCGATCTTTCATTTCAAGGGTTCAACCATTCTGGTGTTTTTAATACTTCAGAATAATCTCAAAAACAATATTCATTTTTTGAATAGCACGTCAAATTCCGGTTTGCGATTTGGTAAACGATGGCTTGCAAAAAATGGCATCCCCATAATGGGAGAAAATTTTTCTTTCAAAAGATCGACGTTCTGAACTATAATTGTTATTTTACCGGTTTCGCTACGTCTTTGTGCCTCTGTATGGGATTTGGTTGAAAAAAAACCGCGCAGTCTGGGGAAGAAATTATTGAATCTGGTTTCATGATGATAAAAGTGGCGGTGGTTATCCCGAAATACGGACTGGTGGGCGGCGCGGAAGGGTTTGTTTACGCTCTCACGGAACGGCTGGCGATGCGCGGTGAATTTGAGATTCATGTGTTCGCGAACCAGTGGCGTCGGGGGAAAGCCCCCATTCTGTTTCACAAGGTCCCCATTCTTGTTTTTCCCCGTTTTATGAAACAGATCAGTTTTGCCTGGTTTGTAAATCGCCAAATTCAAAAGGGCCCCTATGATCTGATTCACAGCCACGATCGGATTTTCAGCATGAATCTCTTTACCCTGCACGGCATTCCCCACAAAACCTGGATTCGGCAAATGAGACATAAACGGCTGAGCCTTTTTGATTGCGCCATGGCGTGGGTGGAAAGGAAGGGATTAACCGGGCCGCCCGTACCCATGGTGCTTCCGGTTTCGAGCCTGGTTAAGAATGAACTGCAAAGAAGCTACCCGGTTTCAGAAAGCCATGTTGAGGTAATTCACCCGGGCGTCAACCTGGAACGGTTTTCCAAACTGGATAAAATGCGTTGCCGGCGGGAGATCCGAAATTGCCACGGCATCAATGAAGAGGACCTGGTCATCCTGTTTGTGGGAATGAATTTTGAGATCAAACGCCTGGGCCTGATCATTGAAAGCATGTCGCGCGTCTCCCCGGGCGCCGCGGCATCGAAAGTGAAGCTTCTCGTGGTGGGCAAGGGAAAAACAGCGTCCTACCTGGCCATGGCACGGGAATATGGGGTGGCGGACCGGATCATCTTTGCGGGGGTAACTCGCGAGATTGAAAAATACTATCTTGCAAGCGATATTTTTGCCATGCCGTCAGTTTACGACACCTTCGGCATGGCGGTTCTGGAAGCCATGGCCGCCGGGCTACCCGTGATCATCAGCCAAACCGTGGGGGCCGGAGATCTGGTTGCCAATGGGATTGAGGGATTTGTGCTGAAGGAGCCCCCGTCGTCCGCTGAATTATCCGAAAAAATTGAACGCCTCTTAAATGAGGAAAACCGACTGAAAATGGGAAAACACGCCCGTAAACAAGCCCTGCAATACAGTTGGGACCGGGTAGCGGATCGGATGACGGCGCTTTACCATGAAAATGCAGCCGTTAGCGATTAGCTGTTAGCTGTTAGCTTAAAAGCGGTAGATGTCATTTTTATGCGCGGGGGGTGGCAAATCCCTTGTCATGAGTGTTTACCATGAAAGTGACAAGCGACAAGTAACGAGTGAAGAGCTGTGGACTTGTCACTTGTCACTCTTTATCCCCATGTTCGTTGCAAAGCAATGAATTTCCTTGACCTTTACGCCCCGTTTGCATTATCTTTCATTCTATCGGCGCAATGGGGGAAAAGAGACACCCGTCTTCCATTGGGCTCATATTTTAGAAAATAATGGAGGTTTTGATGAATACTTTTTTGGAAGAGGGCCCCAAGAACCCGATTAAAATTCAGGACAATACCTTTCGGGACGGACACCAGTCACTGCTGGCAACCCGGATGAGAACCGAAGACATGATTCCCATTGCCGAAAAGATGGACAGCGTGGGGTTCTGGGCCATGGAAGTATGGGGCGGCGCCACCTTTGACACCATGCACAGGTTTCTGGGCGAGGATCCGTTTGATCGCATCCGGACTTTAAAAAAATACATCAAAAAAACGCCTTTCTCCATGTTGTTGAGGGGGCAGAATCTTGTGGGCTATCGCAATTATGCCGACGATGTGGCCAAACTTTTCGTGGATAAGGCTTGCGAGGCCGGCATGGATGTGTTCAGGGTTTTTGATGCGCTCAATGATTTCCGAAATTTTCAGACGGTTGTGGAGCGAATCAAAGCCAATGGAAAACATTTTCAGGGCACTATCTGCTATACCCTGAGCGAGCGGCGCATGGGAGGAGAGGTCTTCAACCTAGACTATTACCTCAACAAAGCCTCGGAAATTCAGGATATGGGGGCGGATACCCTTTGTTTGAAGGATATGGCCGGCATCATGGCGCCCTTTGATATTGCCAAGCTCATCACCGAGCTGAAAAAAAACATCACCATTCCCATCCACCTGCATACGCATTACACCAGCGGCATGGCGTCCATGGTTTACCTGGAAGCTATCAAAGCAGGCGTGGATATTGTGGATACCTGCCTGGCGCCCTTTGCCCTGCGGACTTCACAGCCGGCCGTTGAACCCATCGTGGCCACACTTTACGGTACCACCCGGGACCCGGGTTTTGATCTGAGCCTCCTCTTGGAACTGGGCGGCTACATGGAAACCGTGGCGCCCAAATACCGGGACTATCTGGCCAAGAATACCATGTCGGTCATCGATACGGGGGTACTGGCCCACCAAGTCCCAGGCGGCATGATCTCCAACCTGGTCAGCCAATTAACCGAGGCCAAGGCCCTGGATAGACTGGCCGAGGTTTACAAGGACGTGGCAATCACCCGTAAGGAATTGGGCATGCCCCCGCTGGTGACGCCCACCAGCCAGATCGTGGGCGTTCAGTCGGTGCTTAACGTGCTGTTCGGCCGGTATAAGATGGTGACCAACGAGGTCAAGGATCTGGCCTTCGGTCTTTACGGAAAAACGCCCATACCGGTGGATCCCGAGGTACAGAAGATGGTGCTGAAAGGGTACAAACGGGGGGACACGCCGGTCACCGGACGCGCAGCCGACTATCTGGAACCGGAGCTTGCCGCGGCCAAAGAAAAAATCGGGGATTTGGCCAAGGATGATTTTGATCTCTTGATTTATGCCCTGTATCCCACAACCGGCGAGCAATTCCTTAAATGGAAGTACGGCCTTGAAGAAAGGCCACCCCAGGTCAAACCCAAAACCCTGGCGGATATTCGAAAAGAGGATGAGGCCATGGCCGCTGCCATTGAACAGGTGTGCAAAACCATGTAGGATAGAGCTGTTAGCCATTAGGCCTGAGATTGCATCTTTGAGCTAACAGCTAACACCTAACACCTAACAGTTAAGGCTCAAACATTGTTTATCACTTTTGAAGGCATAGAGGGTTGCGGAAAATCCACCCAGGCCGGACGGATTGCGAATCGCCTGGAAAGGATGGGGGTGCCGTTGATCCTGACACGGGAACCGGGAGGTACCCCCATTGGGCAGGAAATCCGAAAAATCCTGTTGGCGTCCAAAAACCGGGATCTGCCCCCGCTGGCTGAACTTTTTCTTTACGAGGCGGACAGGGCCCTACATATGGCCGATGTTGTCAAACCGACCCTTGCGGAAGGGAAATGGGTCCTGTGCGATCGGTTTTTTGATGCGACCAGCGCCTACCAGGGGTATGCCCGCGGGCAGGATCTGGCGTTGACCCACCGCTTGAATAACATGGCTTCCTTCGGCATTACACCGGACATAACCTTTTTACTGGATTGCCCTGTAACCATCGGCATAAAACGCGCACTGAAAAGAAACGCCGATAGCAACGTGATGGGGCAGGATCGGTTTGAACGGGAAAAAACGGCGTTTCACGAAGCGGTTCGCCACGGGTATATGACGCTGGCAAGGGAAAACCCCGAGCGATTTGTGGTGGTGGATGCCACCCATGGAGAGAATCACCTGGAAGAGATTATTTTTTCGCACCTGGAAGCCCATATCCCTTTCAGATGCCCTGAGTAGGGACCGGTGCTTTTTTCAAGGATTATAGGCCAGGAAAAGGCCAAGGGTTTTCTTCTGAATGTGATGAGTCGGAAAAAGGTGCCCCATGCCTATCTTTTTACCGGCATTCCAGGCATTGGAAAAACCAGTGCGGCCAGAGCATTCGCCATGGCATTGAACTGCCGGGCGCCTTCGGGGATTGACGGGTGCGGCGTTTGTCCGGCCTGCCGAAAAATTTTGAGCGGAAATTTTCCCGACTTTATTTCCATTGGTCCGGACGGAAAAAACATTAAAATAGAACAGATCAGGGAATTGAACCACAATCTGGGTTATGCCCCATTGTCCGGGGACTATCGGGTATGTGTTGTTCAGCGGGCCGAAGCCATGACCGGGGAAGCCGCCAATTCCTTTTTAAAAACCCTGGAGGAACCCCCCCCGGGGAATATTTTGGTACTCAATGCAACCGATCCGCGCGATTTGCTGCCCACTATCGTATCCCGTTGCCAGAGAGTTTCATTTCGGCCCCTTAAGACGGAAGAGATTGCCGGGCGCCTTGCCAAAAATACGAGCTTGGACGTGTCCGCTGCGGCAATCCTGGCCAGGACCGCCGACGGCAGTTTGGGGCGCGCCCTGGAAATGGGGGAGAGTAATTATCTGGAAAGGCGTCCAATATGGCTTAGAAGGCTTTTTGAACTGCCTGGGCGATCCCGGGCCGAGGCCATGAACCTGGCGGTTGAAAGCGCCAAAGAAAGCCGGGTGGGTCTTGATCAGCCGGGGAACAAGAAAGTTGGTCTGTTCGACCTGCTGGCCGTCTGGGCGACCTGGTATCGGGATCTTCTGCTGGTCCGGGCCGGTGCTACTGACATGCGTCTTTTGATCAATATTGATTTCGAGGATCAGTTGAAAAGGACGGCTTCAGGCTTGCTGCTTCAAAACCTGATTGAGAGTTTCCGTACGGTGGATCGGGCGGTAAGAGATCTTCACCGGATGAGGAATCCTACGCTGGTCATGGAAAACGCCGTACTCAATTTGCAGAAACTGGGGAAAACCATATTATTTGAGGATCAACCGAAATACCATGAGTAAGTCCATCGGCATTCAGTTCAGAAATTCGGGAAAAGTCTACGATTTTGATTGCGGGCTCTTTGTTCTCAGCAAGGGCGACAAGGTGTTGGTTGTGACCGAGGAAGGCCCTGCGGTAGGTTGTGTTTGCACGGAACCTCAGAATAGCGTTACCAACGATTCGGATTGCAAGCTGAAAAAGGTATTTCGGGTCGCCACCATTGAAGAAGTTGACCGGTATGAAAATGACTGCCGAATTGAAAAGGAAGTATATGAATTCTGCTACCGGAAGGTAAAAGAGAGATCCGTGCCCATGAGCATTGTCTCAGTGGAAAGACGTTTTGACGGCAGCAAGACCGTCGTGTATTTTACGGCGGATGGCAGGGTTGATTTCAGGGAACTGGTCAAAGATCTGGTGGGAAAATTCAGGACGCGGATTGAAATGCGACAAATCGGTGTGCGCCACCAGGCAAAAATGGTGGGAGGGTTGGGAACCTGTGGTCGTCCCCTGTGCTGTGCGACATTTTTAAACACCTTTGCGCCGGTCACCATCAAAATGGCAAAAAAACAAAATATTTCCCTGAATCCCAACAAGATATCCGGTATGTGCGGCAGGCTCATGTGCTGCCTCACGTATGAGGACGCATTCTATGAACAAATCAAAAAAAAGCTCCCCCGGATCGGGAAAACCGTTGTCACAAAAGAAGGGGATGGAAAAGTCATCCGCCAGAATGTATTTAAGGAAACCTTGACGGTTTTATTGGCTTCAGGCGGTGAAATAGAAGTTAAAGTCGATGACCTCAATCCTCCTTCCAACCCAAAAGAGCGATTGTTTAAAAAAAAGAAACCCAAAAGGAGTAACCACTGAAACTCGTGCCGGAAAAATTTTATATTACAACGCCCATATACTATGTGAACGCCGAGCCGCATATCGGCCATGCCTATACGACCATTGTTGCCGATGTTCTGAATCGATTCCATAAACTCGCCGGCAAAGAGACTTTTTTCCTCACGGGAACCGACGAACACGGAGACAAAATCGTTGCGGCTGCCGAAAGCTTCGGGCAAACGCCGAAAGAATACGTGGATCGCATCAGCGGCATGTTTCAGGACATTTTGCCCAGGTTGAACATTTCCAATAATGCGTTTATTCGCACTACGGACCTCCATCATCAGGAAACGGTGAAAAATATTCTGAGCCTGGTCAAGGAGAAAGGGGATATTTACTTCAGCGAATATGAGGGGCTTTATTGTTTTGGCTGCGAGCGCTTTTATACGGAAAAAGAGTTGGTGGATGGGAAGTGCCCCGACCATCAGACGACGCCCGATGTGATCAAAGAGGCCAATTATTTTTTTCGCATGAGCCGATACCAGGAGTGGCTGGTTGAGCATATTACGAAGAATCCTGATTTTATCCGGCCCGAAAGATATCGAAACGAGGTCCTCTCCTTCTTATCGGAACCATTGGAAGACCTGTGTATTTCCCGGCCCAAGTCCCGTCTCACATGGGGCATTACCCTGCCATTTGATGAAGATTTTGTGACCTATGTGTGGTTTGATGCGCTGATTAATTATGTGTCGGCCCTTGGATATCCCGAAGGAGAGCAATTTAAGAATTTCTGGCCCTTTGCTCAGCATACCATTGCCAAGGATATTCTGAAACCCCATGGCATTTATTGGCCCTGCATGCTCAAATCCGCGGGCATTGAACCCTACCGCCACCTCAATGTACACGGGTATTGGAATATCAATCAGGGAAAAATGAGCAAAAGCGTCGGAAATGTGGTGGATCCCCTGGCACTGGTCGATATCTACGGTCTTGATCCGTTCCGGTATTTTCTCATGCGGGAAATGGCCTTCGGCCTGGATTCGGAATTCAGCGAACAGGCGCTGGTGCGAAGACTCAATGCGGACCTGGCCAACGATCTGGGCAACCTGGTGAGCCGCAGCCTGACCATGATACAAAACTATTTTGCCGGCGTTCTACCCGATATGGGGCCTTCAGAGGATGAAGATGAAGCCCTGAGAAACAGCGCCATGGGATTGATTGAGACATACGATGGTCATATGAACGAAATGGCGTTTCATAAGGCGTTGATGGCGATTTGGGAAGTCATTTCCCATGTCAATAAGTACATCGACGCCATGGCGCCCTGGGTCCTGGCCAAATCAGATCCGGAACGTCTTAAAACGGTTATTGGCCATATTTTTGAAACCCTCAGAATTGTCGCCGGACTGGTATGGCCGTTTATGCCGGAGTCCGCGGAAAAAATCCAGGAGCAACTAGGGCTTTCCAGGCAGGGAGAGAACTGTCATCTGGCGGACCTCAAGCTTTGGGGGCAGGAAAAACCGGTTCATCCGATTCAGAAGGCCCCGGGCTTATTTCCCCGTATCGACTTGGAAAAAAAGGAAAAGAAGGCCCCACCAACGGCCAAAAAAGGCAAGTCGAAAAAAGCCAAAACCGAAACGCCGGTGAATTTGGCCGCCATAAGCTTTGAGGATTTTCAAAAGCTGGATCTCAGGATTGGCGTCATTAAAACCGCGGAAGACATTCCGGGTTCAAAAAAGCTCTTGAAGTTAACGGTGGATATGGGCGAGGAACGGACCGTGGTTGCCGGCATCAAGGGGCATTACGAAAAAGAAAGCCTTCCCGGCATGCAGGTGCTTTTGTTGGCCAATCTGGAACCGGCGAAATTGATGGGGGTTGAGTCCCAGGGGATGCTGCTGGCGGCCGGCGATGAAAACGGCTTGCATCTGATGACCCCGGACACCCCGGCCAAACCGGGCGCCAGGGTAAAATAGGCGCTTGGAAGGTCATACCCAATGGCTCACCCGTTGAATGCAAAGGATCATCAATCATTAAGGATAAAGTGTCTCTAAAGCGGCAAAGCCGCAATTTTAAGTTTTAAGTTTTAGGTTTTAGGTTTTAGGTTTTTCAGTCAATTAACTTATTGTTTTTTTGTGACAGAAAACCAGGTGATAAGATACTAACAACATGTTGTAATGACAATGAGATTGACACATAAGCATCGGTCTGACATACTCGGGAGCGAAAAAAGCAAGGTCCTATCTTTTTAAAAGCTTTTCCAACCCATAGTACACCCAGGAGGATGGGCGGCGCTCAGGGGGAACAGTGAAGACCTATCAGGAACTTCTGATAGAGGCGCGGGCCGGTGGGCGCGGCGCCTTCGACGAACTGATGATTCGGTTCCGGCCCATGACCTTGTCCATGGCACGGCGTTATCTTGGGGATGACGCCCTGGCCGAGGACGCCGTGCAGGAGGCCTTCCTGACGGTATACCTCAAACTGGATCAGTTGAAAAATCCCACGGCTTTTCCCTCGTGGATCAAGGCCATCATTTATTCCACTTGTCGGAGCATGCGCAAGGCCAAGGTCGAAGAGACACTGCTGGACGGGACTCCAACGGAGTTGGAGCCGGCGTGCCGGGGCGATGGGCCGGAGGAACTATATGTACGCCGGCAGACCCGAGAGATGGTCTTCCGAGTGCTGGAGTCCCTGCCCGAGGCGGCACGCGAGGCCTGCCGCATGCGCTATATGCTGGGACTGCCCTATCGGCACATCGCCGAGGCACTCGGGGTGCCTGTGGGCACCCTCAAGCGGCGGCTGCACGATGCGCGCAAAAAAATGGTGCATGCCCTAGACGATGGTTCGGAAACAGTCCTGCGCGTGGGTTACATGCCCATCACGGACCATCTGCTGGCCATGGTTTCTCACCGCCACCGCAACGAACGGGATGGATATGCCGTGCGTCTTCAGAAGTTCATTTCCTGGGATAGCCTGGCGCGTTCCCTGAGCCGCGGGCAACTGGACGCTGCTTTCGTCATGGTTCCGCTGGCCTTACATCTGAAAACCTTGGGTGTGCCGCTGGTGTATGTCCTCGACGCCCACCACGGGGGAAGTTCGCTCACGGTTCCAAAGGCCATCGCCAGGCCGTTCGAAACAAACGACATACGCATGGGGCTGCCTTGCAGCGTGTCCACCCATGAGTTCATGCTGCGCAGCCTGCTCAAGGAGGGGCGGTTGGAGGATGGCGCACGCTGGGAGGGTTTTCTGGCCCGGTATGTCAGTCCTTCCTATATGGATCGGTTGTTTCGTGAACGGCGGTTGGATGCGTTTTTTTGCTCGGAGCCGTGGGGCTCAAAGGCCGTGGCCGAGGGCTGGGGGCGGCAGCTGGTCCGATCCAGCGATGTTTATCCGGACCATATCTGCTGCGGACTTGTAATACGCGAAGAGTTTATCTCGAAGCACCCGGATGTGTCGGAACGCTACGTCAAGCTTCTGAGGGCGTCAGGCGCATACGTGGATCGCCATCCGCGGGCAGGCGCCCATATCCAGTCGTTGTATACGGGGGTGGACGCCTCCCTTGCCGAGCGTGTGCTGCTTGAGGAAGGGATCAGGTTCGGGCATTTGCGTCCGGATAAAAGACGCCTGCAAAATGTCATGGACGCGGGCCTTTCCCGCCTAAGCCCCTCCTTCGATCTGGACGCCTTTTTACATCCTCTTGCCCATTAGCGGCCGTCTTTTTTTCTTCCCGCCTGTTTTTTTTAACGGCCTGAAAGCGAACCTTTTCCCGCGCCGGGACATCCTTAATTTATACCATGTCGCATCAAACCGACAGAATCGTAATTCACGCCGGATGGAGGGGTGATGGTCAAGATCAGGCTAACGCCGCTGAGCACCGGGGAATTCAGTCGGGAATTCTACAGACCCGGGGTTATCTCCCTGTCCCGGATTTTATGGGGATCCGTGGGCGCCGGGCTGCTGCTGGCGGTGGTCGCCGTGTTCTCCGAATTCAGCGGGGTGGGCGTTTTATATCCACCCCTGGCTGCGACCTGCTTCATCGGCACGACATGCGTCTACTTGCGGGTAGCGCAACCGAAGAATGTGATCGTTGGACATTTTATTTCCACGGTGGGCGGATTGTTGGGTGTATGGGTTGGTCAGGCCCTGTTCGGGGGAATGGCGTTTGAAGTGGCGATCAAGCTTGGGCTCGCCGTGCTGCTGGCCTCCGTGTTCATGCAGATTCTGAACGCGGACCATCCCCCGGCGGCCGCTACAGCCGCCATTGCGGCCATTTTACCGCTTCCGGCCGATCCGCTGATCCTGCCCCTGCACATGGCTTGGGGCGGGGTCGTCGTTGTGCTGTTCGGCATGGCCTGGAACCGGGTCTGGTTCAAAAATTCGTCCAGGGAGCTCGACGCGGCCGCCACCGGCTACATGAGGGATATGGATCGGCCCGAATTCGCGGGCCTGATGATATGCACGCTTGGTTTTCTGCTCATGTGCCTCAGACCGTGGTCTGAAGGCGCCTATGGCTGTGGGATGGCGGTCATGGGGGCCGGCGTGCTGCTTTTGTCCTTATATCACTTTGCAACAGCTCACATCATAACAGGACGGTGATGCGTCCGGGAAATTACAGGAGGTAAGGTATGCTGAAAAATGGATGGGTACCGACGGTATGTTACCAGTGCAAGGCGGAATGTGCCATCATGGCAAAGATTGAGGACGGCAAGGTCACGGAGGTCAAAGGGCATCCCGCAAAGGGCGGCAAGGTCTGCGTCAAGGGGATGGCCGGCGTGACGCTGCAATACGCCGAGGACCGGCTCACCCACCCCCTCAAGCGTGTGGGCGAACGGGGCGAAGGCAAGTTCGTGAAAATTTCCTGGGACGAAGCCCTTGACATCATCGAAGAAAAGCTTCGCAGCCTGTACGACAGGGGAGAGGCCCACAAGCTGACCTACAGCTTCTTCCCCCACTCCCTGACCGATCCCAAATGGCATTTCCTGAACGCCTACGGGGGTTATATCAACACCGGGCTGCCCCATTGCGACTCCGCCAAGATCGTCGCCCAAATCAAGTGCTGGGGCGGTGTTCCCAACCATCACATCCCCCCGGCATGGTTCACCGTACCCAAGGGCGGGATTATGCTCATGACCGGACGGCACGCCTTCGGCTGCCTGGACGACGCTGTCGCACCCCTCGACATCATGGAGGCCAAGGACCGTGGGGCCAAGCTTATTGTGATCGACCCCATCTTCAGCTCGGATGCCGCTAAGGCTGACTGGTGGATTCCCATTCGCCCCTCCGGGGACACCGCCCTGTTCATGGGCATGATTCACGTGATTATCAAGGAGGACCTGTATGACAAGGCCTTTGTAGAAAAGTGGGTGCGCGAAGGCGACTTCGAGAAGGTCCGGGAATGGTCCGTGGACAAGACGCCCGAGGCCATGAGCGTCATCTGCGACGTCCCGGCCGACGATATTCAAAAGCTGGCTCGCCTCTGCGCCAAGGCCCCGGCCGTGGGCGTGGACGGATTCAAGTCCATCATGCTTGGCCAGGCCCTGGATTTTGGACACGCCTGGGCCATCTTCCTGGCCATCACCGGCAATCTGGACAACCCCGGCGGCCAGCCCATACCGGACCTGACCCCCATGTCCCCGGTACTGCCGGCGCCTCCGGGCCCGGCGCCGCTGCAGGAAAAGGGTTTCCACCGTACCGGGGCGAGTGCCGACCGCTTCGACAAGTACGGGTTCATCCTGGAGCCCACCTGGTTCGAAGCACAGGCCATCAAGGAAGATGCCCTGAAAATCCTGCTGGTCACCGAGGCCAACCCCGCCCTCACGGAAATGGGCAACAAGGAATGGCAGAAAGCCGTGTGCATGAAGGACGAGAACGGCGAATACAAGCTGGAGTTCCTGCTCAACACGGACATCATGCTTTCGGATACCGGGCGTTTCGCGGACCTGGTGCTGCCGGATCAAACCCACTTCGAGCGCTGGGAGCTTCTGTACATGCCCTGGTGGTACAATTTCGGCCACGGCGTGTCCCTGCGCCAGCCCGTGGTAGCGCCCGTGGGCGAGGCCCGGCATTCCAACTGGGTGTTTATCGAGATGGGCAAACGCATGTTCCCCGAGTACTTCCAATTCAAGGACGACGTGGAATACTACGACATCCAGCTCAAGGGTCTGGGTCTTTCCGTGGCCAAGCTCCAGGAGATGGGCGGCGTGTGGTCGCCCGGGACCATGGGTTTCAAAAAATATGAGGACGGAGGCTTCGGTACGCCTTCGGGCAAGGTCCATCTTTACTGGGAGGATTTGGAAGATGAGGGTCAGGCCCTGCCCAGGTCCATCCTCGCGCCCGAGTACGAAGCTGATGTCGAGGATTACCCCTTCATCATGATCAGCTATCGCCGCATTCATATCAACGGGACCGGTCCCTGGTCGGTAAACAATGCCCAGCTGCGCGACCCTGTGTCCGGGCAGCGGGACAATCCAGCCCTTGTCAATACTGTCGCCGGGGAAAAACTCGGCCTCAAGGACGGCGACATGGTGACCGTCGCGTCGAGAACGGGCTCCGTCCGTATGCCGGTCAAACTTACCGAACACATCCGACCGGATTGCATAGGCTTTATGCACGGGTTCGGCGCTACAGTTGGGCGCGTTGGCGCGGGCGCGGGCGTGTGCGACAACGAGTTAATCCCCGACGCCGGTTCGCACCTGGACTGGCAGGACCTGATCGGCGGCGAGGCCCATGTGTCCAGCCGTGTGCGCATCAGCAAATAAAGGAGGCTGCCATGAAACAGCTTGGAATAATGATAGACATGGACCGGTGTATCGGCTGCAAGACCTGCGTGGTCGCGTGCCGCAACCATCACAAGATAGTGGATCACGAAAAATGCATGCCCGGAGAAATCCCGTACTACATCCGGGTGGAAACCAAGTGTTCGGGGACGTACCCCAAACTGCGGCAGGATTTCTGGGTAGTCCCTTGCCAACACTGTAAGAACGCGGCCTGCATCAAGGCCTGCACGGCCAAGGCGATTACCAAGGACCCCGCCACCGGCATTGTCCACATCGACCGCAACGCATGCCAGGGCAAGGGCGACTGCGTGGAGGCCTGCCCATACGGGGTTATTCAGTTTGACAGCGAGGGCGGATACGCCCATAAGTGCGATTTGTGCAATGATTTGGTGCTCGCCGGAGAACAGCCCGTTTGCGTGGAAGCCTGCATGACCAACGCCCTTACCTTCGGGGAGAAGAGCCTCCTGCGCATGCAGGCCGATGCCCGGGGCAAGGAAGTCGTCAAAAAGCTCTCGGCCATGTCCATGACCTACGTGCGCACACCCGCCGCTGCGGGGGACGCCCCTTAAATTTTAAACTTGAGTCGTTTTGCTGCTATTGCGCGGGACTTATGAATGAATGCCCGTGCAAAGGATGCAGGCGGCTGGATGCCAACCGAGCCCGTAGGGCTTGGTTGGTTTTCAGCAAAGAATTGGGCTCGGTCCAATAGAATGTACTCCAAATGCTGGAAAAGACTGCACCAGTTGGTCATCTCCGTTTCAAGGCTGCTCTGTAAATCTCCTTGTCCCGACGGGGTCCAACAGCCAGCACATAAACAACAACGGTCTCTTTGCGAACCTCGTATACCACGCGATAGTCTCCGACGCGCAACTTTCGAAAATTAGCGAGGGTTCCTGACAACGGCGCGCCAAAATCATTTGGGGCCAGGGTGAGTTTTTCATCGATGGCTTTTACAATTCGCCGTGCGGCTGAAGGCCCGACACTTTCCAGGTCCTCTTCCACCCCGTGATGGTAGAGAAGAGACCACTTCATTTGCCGAACTTCTCCCGAATGTATTGATGAGACAAAATCTTCTTCTCATCAAGGGTTTCCAGCCGCGCCAGCGCCAGGGCCGTCAGGCGGAGGTCCTCAATCTCTTCCTCCATGGCTTCATAACGTTCAATGGAAAGCAGAATGGCTTTCGGGGCATTGTTTTTCATGATAATCAGTTTTTCGGCCTCGCCCTTTTCAAGGGCATCCAGGGTTGCGGAAGTCTTCTTGGAGAGCGCTGTGGCCGAAAGAAAGTCCGTAGTGTGCATGATGGGATACTCCTTTATTGGATATTATTATTGATAATAATCCGATTATTATGCTGTGTCAATTTATAAAATTTGAGGATTATAGTTCATGGACACAGGTCATTATCCTTGTGCTGTAGGCTTCAGGCGGTACGACCAGGCCCTACAAAGCTCCGCTATCCCTGGTAAAGAGTAAACGGGAATTTGCCTATTACATCCGGAAAGGTTCCGTGACGAGCCGGGCCCGGACATCGAAGAGGCACTATGTAATGCAATATATCACCGGTCCTATGAGATACGCGAACCGATCGAGGTGCGGATTATGCCCGATTGTATCACCATCGGCAGTTTTCCCGGGGCAGACCATTCTATCCGCGAAAAGACATGCGGGAATTCCGTTTTCTCTCACGCCGTTATCGCAACCGGCGGGTGGGTGAGTTTTTAAAAGAACTGGAAATGACCGAAGGTCGTGGTACCGGCATCCCAAAGATAATGCGTAAGATCAGGAAAAACGAATCTCCCGAACCCATATTTCACACAGATCCGGACCAGACCTATTTTATAGTCGAATTCCCTCTCCATTCTTCTTTTGCTGAACCCTTGAATTAAAAGGACGACACGCAAGTCACCCCGCAAATCAAACAGCTCCTTAACGTGTTGCAGAGCAAAATGACCCGGACCGAAATAATGAAGAGGGTTGGGTTAAAGGACAGAATGCATTTTAGCAAAGCATATCTTTTGCCGGCAATGGACGCCGGAGTTGTGGAAATAACACTGCCGGACAAACCGAAAAGCCGTCTTCAAAAGTATCGACTCACACAAAACGGTCTAACGTTCAATGACGGCAAGCCCCACATGTTGGGGTAGGGGCAAGACAGTAATGGGCGAATTTCGATGATTTTTGATCATTTTTAGGGAAATATGGCGGCGATGATTTTCAGCCGCCTGTTAAGCTTTCAAACTCAAGGTTAGAATTGCCATCCTTCTCCATGCTGAAGCAAAAAAATCGTGCCAGGGGGCTGCTTTTTTCACGCATCCGGGCTCCAAGCCCAACAGAAGAATGATATAGGATACCTTCACTTTTGAATTAACAATCTGAAAAGGGCTCGACCACAAGATGTAGGGGTCTCAAACATTTGTCGAAAGCGGTTTTCAAATACGGACCGGATGCAATATGTGGCTCATATCACAACGTCCTCTTTGATTGTGGTACGTTGGAGATATACCCAACTTATGCAACCCAAAAAACGGCCAGTTTCATGCATTTCTCAACCGTCAGACCGCCCCCTCCCAGTGATGATATCACAACCATTCGGTTGCAAGAAATTGTGCAGGATATCAATTCCGACCGAACAGCATTTTGCAATAAACAAAACTGGTGGGGAGGTGGTGACCCCGTGCCAGAAGCCACCTGACGATTTTACTTAATTGGCGACAGGCCAATCCTGCCGTCAAAAGGACCGTGTAATCCGTAATCGTCCCTCCCCATATTGGTTCCTCTTCTGACTAAATAGCTTCAGCTTTTCAATTCCTTTAACATCGAACGTAATTCTTCAATTTCGGATTGTTGTTTCGTAAATTGATTGCGTTGCTCCTCTATAAGTTTTTTCTGGCTCTGATTTTCAGCCTTTAATTCCTTTACCGCTTCAACGAGAACAGCGGTCAGTTTGGTGTAAGATACCGCTTTGTATCCGTTCTTGTCTTCGGACACCAACTCAGGCAGCTCTTTTTCAACGTCCTGTGCAACCAGGCCGATTTGTTTGCGTTCCGTCATTCCCATATCGGGATATTCGCCAGTTTTCCACTTATAGCTCACGCCCTGAAGGCTGGTTATTTTGTCCAAGGATGATTCCAACGGTTGGATATTCTTCTTCCACCGTTTGTCTGAAGAGGTGTAACTGGCAATGGACCTAAAGCCACCGTAGATCACCACGTTATTGGTGCTAAAATCTCCCCAGATAAGCGGTGTGGCAACGCTTGAATTGTCAATAAAAAGTTTATCTGATTCATTTTGATTACGCCCTGCATCTCTTCCGATAAAAACGTTGCGCATACCGTCAGTATTGTTGTATCCAGCATAGCCACCGACAAAGGTATTTGACGATCCTCCGATGGTTTTGTATCCCGCTTTTATTCCAAAGAAAGAATTAATTTGTCCCCCATCGTTTTCTTTGCCTGCTTCATATCCCACGAAAACGTTAAAACTGCCATTGCTGTTATTGTATCCGGCATTGCCACCTAAAAAGACGTTCTTCTCACCTTCGTTAGTTGTATAACCTGAGCTTCGACCGACAAAAATATTGTCAGAGCCTGATTTGTTCTTGTATCCTGCATCATCTCCAATATAAATATTGGAATGGCCGTCGAGATTGGTAATTCCGGCAGCGTCCCCCAAGAAGGTATTGTGGTGCCCAGTGGTGTTGGCCATTCCAGCGCCGTCTCCCAGAAAGGTGTTGGAATCTGCCGAGGTATTGGCCTGCCCTGCTGCACGGCCAATGAAAGTATTCCATTTTCCTGTAAAGTTTGCCTTTCCGGCATCCTTTCCCACGAAAGTGTTGTTGTAACCGCTTGCGTTTAACGTGCCTGCCTCACATCCCACAAAGGTATTTCCGGAACCACTATTCGCATAGGGATAGGAATCTTTATATCCTGCGGCGTAGCCGATGTAGGTATTGGAGCTTCCGGTTGCACCTCTTCCTGCGGTGCCTCCCACGAAAGTGTTGTTCGTTTGTGTTGTAAGAACGTATCCCGCATAGTGTCCAACGAGGGTGTTGAAATCTCCGTTAGTGAGTTCCGATCCAGCTGCCACGCCAATAAGGGTGTTCTTCTCCGCGTCAGAAGTCAGGCTATCTCCCGCATATTGTCCGTAAATGGTGTTCTTTGTCCCTTCATCGCCTTGGGGCGTTATTCCTCCCTCAGTCCCTTCAATAGGGTCCGTTACGGTGGCAGCAACGGTTTCAATCTTTACGGAGGTGTCCATTGTAAAGATGTCTACTGGATCTTTGGAAAAACCTGTTCCCGTAAAAACAACCAAAGGCACCAATAAAACCAAGACCATGAATTCCCTTTTCATTGATCGTACCTCCATTTTTTGGAATGTATGTTTTGTGGGAAAGAAAAGCCATTGATTCTACATGAGGCCATCCAAACCCTTGCAATGCAAATAAGATAGTCAAAAATGGAACAAAAAGCCCTTGCTATCTTTCCATCAAGCATAATTCAGGATGCAGAATTGTATGGTACGGTACAAAGTTACTGCACCGTCAAGTGCCGACTTACCATTTGGTGCCCCACAATATGTGGACCTCTTTTCTCACAGCTTCCATGATTTTTTGGAATCTGGTTTTGGTTCCTTTACTTCTTTAAACGGCAAAAACAAACCCTAAGGCTGAGTTCTCTTTTCCCCCAGATGTTCGATCTGTTCCTTTAAAGTCTGAATAATTTCATTCTGTTTCAGGATCATCTCCTTCTGCAATTCAAGCTGTTTGTTTAATTCCTGGATAGCGGCTAGTGATACGCCGGACGCATCAAGGGATGCAATATGCTTGTCATCCTGACCCAGACCGAATGCCGCGTGAAAATCCTGCGCCATGGGTCCCATATGTCGCAACGAATCGTCATCAACTTTGTAATTCCACTCGGATATGGGCATGTTGACAACCCCGGCTAATACCATCGCCGTATCGATTGGTTCGATATTTTTTTTGTGGTTTCGGTCCGACCCTTCGCCGATGGTTTTAAAAAGCTCCACATCGCCGTTGTCCTTCACCGTAAAAAAGTCTTTCTGTTCACCTCCTGAAAGTTTCTCCACCAGTAGCAGCGGATCGGTCGAACCGGGGGCTCCCTGAACATGTAACCTGGCATCAGGAGACCAGGTTCCCACTCCAACCCTTCCATTTCCAGTGTTTCTAAGACAAAGGGTGCTAGAAGGTGTATTCGGTTGAATTCTGAAAATCAGTTTCGAACCATTGGTGACATCCCTGACAAAAAAATTGGTCTCATTGCCGGCCATATCCCAGCTTTGAGCAACCCAACCCGATGAACCATCCTGATCCAGACGTATCGTGGGCGAATCGCCGTCCACAATGTGCAACTCAACGTATGGTATGGATGTTCCCAGACCGATTCTGCCGTAATCTTCCACGTAAAGTGAATTGGCTGGTGCGCCTGCTTCTATGGTGAACGGCCTTCGACCCGCATCCGTGTCAAAGATGGAAAAGTAGCTGGCACCACCGCTTGTGATATCATTTATTAAGATTTTCCAGTCATTTGTGGCAAAACTACCGATGCTGGTATCTTCAAACCAAATCTGAAGATTGTTCTCTTTATACTTTTGAGTGGCATACCCAAAGGATTCTCCATTAGCGCAGTCAAAACCAATGCACTCGCTGCCGGTGATAATCACATCATCATTAATGACGTAGTCTGGATTCTGGGTTTCAAAAGAGGGTTCAGTCTGTACGTTTGTTTCCATCTCAACAGAAGCCTCATCTGAAATGATCTGGCCTTCTTCGATAACAAAGACACCCGATTGTGTCTTAATCTCTTGGGAAGGCTGCTCGATTGTGAACTTTTCATTTGAATCCCTGCCTGAGGGGAGATTGTCGCCGCGACTCGTTTTATTTGAAGCCGCTACCGCTTGCAGTTGGTAACTACAGGCACCATCAGGAAAAAGTTTTCCGTCGTTATCCCGCATTTGGAAGAATGGAAGGCTTCCTCCCTCAAAAATCTGAACATATTTAGATTCGTCAGGTCCTGATACGATAACCGTCAATTTCTCAAATGGTACCTTTATATGCCACTCCATTCGGTCGCCTTTAACAGCCACCTTAGCAAAAGCGTCATTTTCTGACTTGTTTGAATTGATTTCCGAGCTTACTCCTGAGTCAATCCACATTGTCAGAATACCAAAGCAAGACACGAAAACAACAATAAGAAAATTCCGCAAATATTTAGCCATAATCAACCCTCCACTAGTTGGATAATTATAAAAACGTTCTATTAAGTCATTCCATCTGTCACACAGAATATTCTACCGAAACAGTGTTTTCAACAAAGAATATGAGAGTTTAGAGCTATCAGCTGTCCAATACACAAAGAATTCACACCAGCAAAAGCTGTGATACGCCTTACGATTTTTGGAAAGAGCATTGACCCAGATTTAAAAATGTTCCAGTCTCACCTTTACTCATTTTTCCCGCCAAAACCCAAAATATCGTCAAACCCAAAAAAGCTGTGATATCATAAAACCAGAGGGTTCGAGCGAACGCTGGGATTGATACCATCTCTCAGGGCCGGTCGCCCTGAGTATATATTGAGTTATGTTGTGTGTTGGCCTAACCTATCGAAATAATAAGGGAGTTCGGATCTGGCTTGAGAAATGATGATTTGGTAAAGATTCCGATAGTTTACCTCCAATTTCCAGAAACGGTTTGAAGGAACTCGCAACATAATAATAATCCTTTAAACATACTTCTGTGTTCTGATCCAGGGGTTAAACTGCTCCGGGGAGGGTTACTGGATCAAGCGAGCGGGCCTACATCTTTCATAAAGTCTCATATCGCAAACCTCCTATAAGGAAGGTAATTCGACGTGGGGTAGGACATAACAGACAGCTTGCAACTTCTAAAATCAATCATAATAATAATATGAGAAAAACCATAAAATCAAGCTTGGTGTAATATATACCATGCTTGTAAGGCAAAGTCAAGCTCAGAATGATAAGAATTATATAGATATTTCAATTTTAAATATGAATTAGATGAATTAAATACACACAACATAACCAAACTCGCAACATAAATTGAGAATACCACATAACATCCAATTCTCCAAATACGTCGGAGATATTCAAACTATTGGATTTGGCAAAAGTCCTTCGCCTCGCCCTTAACAAATAGCCATGCGCTGATAACTCATAGCCTCCCTGCAAGCCCTTTTAACTTGGTTCCCAGTTCATCTTGTCATCGCTTGACCCAAAATGATGTTTTTCCTATAATCGGTCCTGAAAAAAGATATCTTAAAATCCATAGGGGAGCACCGACAAATGTCAAAATCTAGAGAACTTATTCTTTTCACTTTAGTCATCTTTGCCGTATTAACTCTCGCCGCAAACGCCATCGCCGGCAGCGGCGACATGAAAGTCTCAGGAAATTTAGCCGTGGGGGGGAGTCTAACTGTCGCGAATGTCCCAATCAATCCTCAGTCGAAAAATATTCTTCGGGTATCCAAGGGCGGCAGAGGAGACTACGCCACCATCAACGCGGCATTGAGCAGCATTACCGATAATGACTTCCATAACCATTATCTGATAAAGGTTGCCCCGGGGCGTTATAATGAAAAGATCACCATGAAGCCCTACGTGGATATCGAGGGTTCGGGCATTAATCAAACCTGGATAGAATCCGACGGAGGCTCCACCGGAATCAACGCGGCCACGGTGGTGGGAGCAATAAATGCCGAACTGCGCTTATTGACTGTCGGGAGTCACGCTTCCTGGGCCGATCCGGATAACGCATTCGCCCTGGGTATTCTGCACCATACCGAGGGTATGTTTCTACTGACCGATGTCGAGATCGACGCCGCACACGCCACTGGCGGCGACTGCACAGGCATTTATATTCGAAACGGCCAATACCGTATTACCGCCGATCGAATTCTAATAAAAAGTACCTGTGGTGACACGGCGAAATCCTATGGGATCTATACCAACGGCAATATCCGATTGAACAACTCCAGAATACGCGCTACTTCCACCGGCAGCAAATCATCCACAGCGCTATATTCGGCAGGAACAACCGCTACCCACAACAAAACCGAAATATGGAACAGTGAACTCACCGGTTATATTTCGGGCGGCGGCACAGGGATCGCCCGCGGAATAGATAACAGCGACGGCGATATCACAATGCGCCACTCGTTGGTGGATGCAGGGGTGACGGATCCTGATTCCGCCGCCATCTATAACAATGGCGGCGACACTGACTTGGCCACCAGCCAAATTATAGGAAACATAAAAAACATTAGCGGCACATTAAGATGTGTCTACTTGTACGACAACGCGTTTAATGAAGTGACATGCCCTTAGCAGTGGACAGGCAAGTCTCTAATCTCAAAAAAGCTGTGATATCATAAAATCAGAAGGCTTGAACGAACGCTGAGATTGCTCCCATCTCGCAGGGCCGGTTGCTCTGGGTATATATTGAGATTATTCCCACGGATTCAATCCTCCAAATATGTTGGAAATGTATTCTTCTGTGATTTTTGGGCCAAGCTAAAACTTGACCTCATCCCATGGCCGTGACGACATATAGAAAAAAGCAATTACAAAAAAACAGATTGATTCCGCCCTTGCGATTTTGCCCTATATAGCGCCTTGTCGGCACGCTCGAAAAATGTACCATCGGTATCCTCCTCGGTCATCTTCGTGACGCCAAGACTGATGGTCGCGAACACATTTCTCTCCTGTTCAATTCGAAACCTGACGCTGGCAAAAGTTTCACGCAATCGTTCGGCGGTGGTTAAAGCTTTTTGAGTGTCCGTATCCGGAAGAATGATTGAGAATTCCTCTCCGCCATAGCGGCAGGGGATATCCGTCTGGCGCACCGAGGAAGAGATAACGCCGCCCAGTTCAGCCAGGACCTTATCTCCCTGGGAATGCCCGTACGTATCGTTGAAGCCCTTAAAATGATCCACGTCCAGAATAATCAGGGACAAAGGTTGGCCCAGGCGCCTGGCATGATCCATTTCACTTTTCATTTTGCTGGAAAACCATCGTTTATTATACAATCCGGTCAACGCATCCGTTATGGAAAGTTCGGTCAGGCGCCGTTCGCTCTCAATCAACCGCTTTCGCTCTTCCCTCAGCTCCCTCACGCGGTCTGCCAGGGCCATGGAAAGAAGAATAGATTCGGCGGCAGCCCCGATGCCCAGAGAGGCATGCGATACGAGGTAGGAATATTCGATCAACCCGAGACCAGAAGCTGCAAAAAGGATGACGGAGGCAAATAAAAATGTCCAGGCTATCAGATAATACCGAGCGGACCGATACCCCTGACGCCATCGAATAGCCGCACATGCAATGGCGGTCGCTGGAAAGACCAGCGCTGTGAAAAAAGCAATTTGGTTTGCGATGTCGAAAAATCCTGCGACGCACAATGCCGAAATGACCAGTGCTACGCCCATAAAAAACAAGAAAATGCGGTCAATATAGCGATGTTTGGTGGAAGTATGGAGGAAGATTCTGGAAAAGGCTATTCCAAAAAACATTGTCCCGCCGGAGAGTATCAAAACCGTATTCGAGAGAAATTCGGGGGATAGCCCCAACCAGAGAGCCCAGCCCGATAGCGCCGCCAAATAGCAGATCATGCTCGCGATATAGATGCAATACATGGCGTAAGCTTTGTCTTTCAGGAATATTCCCAGCACCAGATTATAGAGTAGCATGGCCCCCAGAATTCCGGTGATTAACCCGAAAAACAAGCAGTCAAACCTTACGAAGCGGTCAAAAACAGACTGATCAAAAAGCACTATCGGGAAGTTGACTTTTTTTGCGCATGCCCTGAGATAGAGTTCAGAACCGTAACGCAGATCCGAAGGCAGCTCCAGCGCAGGGAATCTGTAGCCCAGGTCATCACCGGCGCCATAATACTTCAACCCCGAACGAAGGGATCGTAAATCGTCCTTCCGTGGCCCCTGGATCGGCACAAACAGATCCAATTCATTAATAAGCTGGGGCAATGCCAAAATCAACCGACCGCCTTTTTCGTCCTGTTCGGCCTTTTTTAGCCGAAACCGGAACCAGTAGGCCGAGCTATCCAGCCCCCGATTGATCGTATCGCTCCTGTGCGGCGCGAATTGTCCGGAAAATGGATATGAGGAGACGTCTTGATAGGACAGCGTTCCGGTGGGGTCTCTAAGAACTTCTGCGTGAGGAAGAATTTGCGCGTCCTTAAAAGCGGGGCCTATTTCCAGCGCGCTACTATCCGCGGAAGCCTCCGACCTGGAACCACAGGCGGAGAAAATGATCAGGAGGATGATGAAAAAAAATGAAGTAAAATTGCTGCGTTTGCCATACTTTTTGCACATATGGGTAACGAGGGAGCTACTATAGGGTCTACGATTGTCGATTGAATAATGCGTGAACACAAACGCTTGCATAAAAGGAACACCCGAATGCTTTTGTTGAAGGCTATAATTACCCTACTTGTTTCTTTCTATTCCATTCATTACGAGAGGTGGTAAATGAGCCGTGAAATATGGCGATTTATCTTGCGGGCGGCTCTGCAGAAAGAACCTGGACGAAATCGCCAGAGCATTTAATGTCGTGGTCAACCAAACCAGCATTCAGTCGCAAAACGATTCAAGGCTCAAAAAGTCATACCAGAACATATATTCTTCTCTGACCATGAGCTATACAAAGACTTGATCCCATTCCCGCACTTGTGAGTGAAAAATATCGGGGGCGGTGGTCTGTTTACTTTTTATACATTCCCATTCCATACTTGCTTGCATGATCCTTGAATCCCGCTATATTCGAACATACCATTAGCATGTTCAACTGCAAACTATCAAGACATCCGCCCGGAGTGTCGGAGGCCGGATACCCACATATTGTGTGCCGCTTTTCAGCCGTCAATACTGTGATAGATTGAGTTATGTTGTGTGTTGGCCTAACCTATCGAAATAATAAGGGAGTTCGGATCTGGCTTGAGAAATGATGATTTGGTAAAGATTCCGATAGTTTACCTCCAATTTCCAGAAACGGTTTGAAGGAACTCGCAACATAATAATAATCCTTTAAACATACTTCTGTGTTCTGATCCAGGGGTTAAACTGCTCCGGGGAGGGTTACTGGATCAAGCGAACGGGCCTACATCTTTCATAAAGTCTCATATCGCAAACCTCCTATAAGGAAGGTAATTCGACGTGGGGTAGGACATAACAGACAGCTTGCAACTTCTAAAATCAATCATAATAATAATATGAGAAAAACCATAAAATCAAGCTTGGTGTAATATATACCATGCTTGTAAGGCAAAGTCAAGCTCAGAATGATAAGAATTATATAGATATTTCAATTTTAAATATGAATTAGATGAATTAAATACACACAACATAACCAAACTCGCAACATAAATATCATTATCCTTCCGTGCTCTGAACTTTAACAAGAATCAGCAACAATTGTACTCCGGAGATTGCTTCGTATGCAAACCAGGTTTTGTGGTAAGTTGATGCTGTATCACACCCTGTGTGATGGGTTCACCATAACTTTCCTGGGCTATCTTTATCACGAGTCCGAAAGCCTAAGCTGTATTAGCCGCTTGTATAGACCACAGCAATGAGATAGCGCTTGTAAGTCTTCCCATCGTGCTGGACCGTTTCCGTGACTTGCTCCCAGTCTATTGTTTCTATGGCCTTGCCGAGCGTGTAGGAGTGCAAGAAGTCGTCATTTTGAGCCTGACCGTATCCAGGAACAGGCGACGTAGTGATATAGTCCCCTCCCTGGATTTCTCCGTTGATGTCAGTTACCCAGACGCGTCCTTCACCTAGGGCATTTACCACCCCAAACCGTTCGCCTTTTTGAGCTTTGTACCAGTGGTCTTCGGAAAGAGGACCTTTGGAAACAATGACCCCAAATACAGCCTTGTCTCTTTCCCTGGTGGATAGTATCACTGTTGGCAGAGTAGAAGATAAGGATATCTCTCCTTTTTTATTCTTTCTGGTTTGGGCTTTACCGGTTACCGAGACAATCAATCCCGGCACTATATTTTCCAACATATCCTCTGAAAATCTTACTTCATGGGCACCGGTAAAAGGACCATAATTGCCACCTGGGCCTCTTGCATAAAAATCCCATTCCTCCCCATAACCTTGAACACCCCTGCCGTGAGCACCGCTGGCATTGCCATCGACGCCCCTGCCGTTGTCTCCGGTCGCAATACCGAAAACTCCCCTGCCGCTGTTTCCATCGGTAGAACCGTAAATGCCGAAACCCGAGTCGCCTTTGGATACAAAATGTCCACCGTAGTTGGTTGCATCTCCTTCCTTCGAAGCGTAACCGTAAACGCCAACACCGGAAGTGCCTTGGGATACAAAATATCCACCCATGTTATTCGCATCTTCACTATTCGAAGCCTTACCGTAAACACCTATGCCGTTCAGACCTGAAGCCGTACCGTGAACGCCGCTGGCGCTATAACCGCTGGCGGAACCGTAAACGCCGCATGAATACAAGCCGGAACTGTTTGTCCCGCTAACGACCGCTGCGTTGGGATTATCGCAAGGAGATAAACACGCGCTATCAAAGTCTCCGCTCAACCTGAGAGAAGCGGAATCGTTGGGAGATGTAACTCCCTCGGGTTGTATTCTCATCTCAGAATTTGAGTTGATTGCAATAGAAAATAATATTACCCCTATGGCTACAATCATTCTATTTTTCATTTTGCCTTTCTCCTGAAGAATCATGCATAGCTAATTTCTCAAAAGTCCCCGCAACATACCTTGCATACTCCTCTACCCCAACGTCGCCAAGATTATGCGACACTGACGGATCAATCATACACTATTTACCCGTTGAAATCCGGTGAATTTTTCAAAAAAGGTAGTTTCAGGAATTATGCCAAGATTGATTCACCAGTCTTCTCCAGGCTGCCCCAAAGACAATCGTGCCAGCCAGTTACTTTTCTGAAGACTCTGAGCTCTGGGTCCAACAGACCAATGATATAGGTAAGTTACACTTTTGGGTTAACAGCCTGAAAAGGGCTCGACCACAAGATGTAGGGGTCTCAAACATTTGTCGAAAGAGGTTTTCAAATACGGACCGGATGCAATATGTGGCGCATATCACAACGTCGTCTTTGGTTGTGGTACGTTGGAGATATGTCAACGCTCAGCACGCGTTCAGGCATGATGATATCACAGGCGTTTTGCCTGAATCAATTGTTTCACCTTTGTCAAGAGCTATGTTGCGACTTAGATTATTATGCAGTGCATCGCACAAGGGGAATTATTGATACTGCAAACTCGAATACAATATTTTTATGGATGCCATTCACAGTAGTTATTTGCAGACGTGCATACTTTGATACATTCAGCCAGCCCATCACAAACTGTGCCATTGGGCATGGTTGTCTTTCCGGAAATCTGCGAATTCGATAAGAGTTCCGCCACATTAACAGTACTGTAACTGAAATCAGACTCGTTAAAAGCGGCGCCATCAAGAAGTACGTTTATAAAATCTGCATTTTGAAAATTTACTTTATCAAATACAGCATTTTTAAAACTGGTTTGGTTATCAAATATCGCATTAGAAAAATCGGCACCTGGAAATTGCGAGTATGAAAAATCAACGAGTGCGATGGTAGCACCATGAAAAGTAGCATTCTCAAATTGAGAATCTCTCATGGAAGTATCTTCTATTGTAGCATTGGAAAAGTCTGCTTCATTGAACACGACATTATCGAAAACACCCTTCCAAAATTTTTCTCCCGACAAATAAACACCGGTAAAATCGGACCCTGCTTTAGCAGACTGAGTGCTTATTAACTCTTGAACAGCTGCTGCTGTATAAGAAGCAGGGTGACAACCCCCTATTGAATTTGCCATACAATATTTTCCATGATAGTCTGTTGCTCCGTTAAAGATGCAATCAGCTCCCCAACCGACATTTTCTATCATTGCACCCATATAATTCATGTTAGTAAAATCTACATTTTCAAACCAACTCCCTCTTAAATCTGCGTTACTGAAATCAATGCCACTTAAATCTTTATCGATGATAAATAGTAAGGGAAAGCGACATCCTGCATTGGAAGGTGGACACTGTTTATATGACAAAAGGTGCTGAACTTCTTGAGCTGAATAATCTGCTGGTTTACAGGTATCGTTTGAACCATTTTCACAATACGTTCCATCATTATACAAAACACCGCTTAACCATGTGTTTTCAAATTTAATACCGGTTAAATCTGCAAAACTCATATCAGCTCCTGACATATCAATATTTGAAATTGTAGCATTATTCAACTTTGCATGGCTCAAATTTGCGCCTTTAAAAGAATCACCTGAATCGTTGTCATTTTTAATTGTAGCACCCCAAAAGTTAGCTGTGCTTAAATCTGAACTTCTAAAAGTTGAATTTTTAATAATAGCAAAAGATAGGTTGATTGTTTTTAAATCAGCATAATTAAAATTTTTATTGTTAATGTATGCTCCTGAGAAGTTACATGAAGGGTAGTCTGCAGGGCATTCTTTTTTCTCTATAAGATCCGTAAGATTTTGAATTGTGAATACCGTCGAATTACACTTATCAATGGGAGAATCAGCTTGACAATAATAGCCCTGATTATAGTTTTTAGCTCCTGAAAAATTGTTCTTTTTGAACACATTGTCGTTAATATTCCAATTCGTAAAATCAGCTCCCACAAAAGACGCACCTGTAAAGTCATTATATTCAAGCGAAGTATTCATAAAGCTTGCATCATCCAATATGGTATTGTTGAAGCTACAATGCTTTATTTCAAAATTGGCAAAATTATGTCCTGTATAATTTTGCCCGGCATAATTGAGGTTATGCTGTTTTGAACAGTCGATTGAATTTGTGGCAGTTAGCCTGGGTTGATCTTGCGTATCATTTGATGCTAGTGAACTTGACATTGGGGATGTCGATGAACTTGATGCCAACTCAAAAAAACTTGTCAAAGACTGTGTGTCAGTGCTGTTGTTTTTAATGCAATGTTTATAGGTCTTATTCGGGACCAGTGTGACGGTAACGGACTCTATCCCTTCAGAAGCTTCAACCAGGGCATCTGAGCGGCCCTCTTCATAAAGTGCGTTGGTGAACTTTCCGTTTGGGCTTGTAATATGCAGCGTTGTTATTATCTCTTGCGTCACCGTAAAGTCATAACAGTCTATGCCTGCGCCAGAAAGATCCGTTTCGTCAACCATACTCTGTTCTGGTTCGATTGTCAGCATTACGTAGTGGGATTCATTGATATGAAGTGAATCGTCTTGAGCCAGCATTGCTTCCGTTACAAGTGTTGTTGTCTCTTCTGAATTCTGATTGTTTTGAGTGGAATTCTCACTTCCGCAACCTGCTAGCATTAGTATTGCCAGCATGACACATAATATCAAGTTTACTCTCATGGTCCAGCTCCCTACAATTTTAGAACAAAGAAAATAAATATGAATTTTGATATACATGAATCATTAATCGGCAGTTCAGAAAAAAACTTTAGGAAGGAATTCGAAAATAAGGGTGGTATGGAAATGTGTGATATCATCAAACCGGTAGGATTGGGTAAATCTGACATAAATTGAGAATATACCCAAAAAAACAGTGTTTCTGAAGTGTTGATATTCCCTTACATATCTGAAATTGCCTTCACGTTCCTGGACCTAAACCATAAGATTTTACCACCACAACATATTGTGGTCAATTCGGTTTTCGCTTATCCCGTCTCAGGTCAATGATTCGTGCATAAGTCTCGCGCGTCACTTTATCGATCTAAACTGGTTTTCAACCACTTGTAAAGCGACAAATTTAGAAATATCAAACGCAAGGTTACATATGCCAGCCTTGAACTCACAGATTTCGCTTTCGAAGACCAAATTCCCAGGATTTCACCAGGAAATGAAGAAAATTTTTTATAGAAACGGAAAATTGAAAAACACGGCTATCGACGTAAGGCGGGACAGTTTCTCATTTGTTTGAATTTTGATTTTTTATTCACGCTGCAGGCATATTTCCCTGTGGTCGTTTGCTGGAACGCCGGCTGGAACTGCAGGGGCGAAAAATCTTTCGCCCCAAATGGTGTTTCCGGCGTTTATCATGGACGTAAGGCGGTGCAATTTACAAAAGCGGTTGTTCCCACGCTCTGCGTGCATCAAGATGAGGCCATTGTGAGAGACCGTTGCAAGACAAAAAGAACGCAAACAGAACCACGACTTCACCCACAAAAAGGTGGATTTTATCATGAACCTTCGACATCAAGTACCATATAGGAAAGGAAATACACAATGGGATGCCGGAAAATGTTTGAACACGATTTAAAAGATTAAATGATGGACAGGATTACCATTGACCGATAAAACACCAACAAAATGGTGTAAAGGGGCTGAAAGAACTTGTCCGGACGCCGTATTCTAATCCTGTTCATCGTGTTAAATCCTGTGAATCGTGTTCAAGACGAGGCAGAGACCAACAATGATGGATACCCCTTTTTCCGTTCTTAAATGACAATACATATTAAATTTTCTCGACCCGCATCCGAACAGCATCGTTTTCAAACGCCTGAGAGACCACTTTCCCCTCATTGTGTTGGATTACTTTTTGTATTTTTTCAAGCTTTTCCCGCTCAAGGATGAATCCAAAGGATTCCCCGCTGGGCAATATCCTAAGACATAGAGCTACGTCCTGGTATGCACGTCAGCAATCGCCCCTGTAATCGATCCAATCAGCCCTTTTCTTCATATTTAGACTCCTTTGATGTGTTCATCAGAAAATCGCACAGGGCGCTGCAAAGGGGTGAGGAGACCCGTCTTTTGTCCCGAATTAAATAAAAGCTGCGGCGCATGGTGAGGTTTTCCAATTTCAACGTTTTAAGTACACCCCACGTCAGCTCGGTTTCCAGTGCCCGTGAAGAAAGGATGGAAATCCCAAGGCCCGCCTTGATGCCCTCTTTGACCGCTGTGGATGTTCCAAAACGGGCGACCGCTTTAAGGTCAATCAATCCCCTTGTTCCCGCGGCCCTCAGATATTTATCGAAAATTTTAAAGGTCCCTGATCCCCGTTCCCGAAAGATAAAGGGTTCTTCAAAAAGCGTCTCCACTGATATTGTTTTCAGGTCAGCCCATCGGTGTTTGGCGGGGATGGCCAATACCAATTCATCCGCCCATAGTTCATGACAAATCAGGGCCTTTTGCACGGTTTTGCTTCCAATAACGCCAAGCTCAAGTGAACCACCCAAAACCCCGGTTTCAATACTCACCGAATCCGCCACGGAGAGCTGAATCGAAACCAGGGGGTATTCCCGGCAGAAAAGCCCCAGAACTTTTGGAAGAATATATTCGCCGGGAATGGTGCTGCCGCCCAGGTGGATGTCGCCCCGTTTGATTCCCATGAACTCCTGCATTTCAAGACATGCTGTTTTTTTCATATCCAGAAGCAGGACCGCATGCTTGTAGAGCAGTTCCCCCGCCTTTGTGGGCGAAACCTGCCTCCCAAGCCGATCCAGGAGCCGAACGCCCACCATGGTTTCAAGGGTGGAGATTCTTTCACTGACCGAGGCCTGCGCCAGAAAAACAGCCTTAGCGGCCTTCGAAAAGCTTTTCAGATCGACCACCTTCAGAAAAACTTCAAGCTGGCGCAGGTCAAAATCGATGGATGGCATGGGATTTTGTCGCATTTTTACAGGTAAGCAAACCAATAGTCTTCGATCATCTTAAAATTCTCTTTTACGGCATCACGACCCGATACCACATCCCCGTGACCGGTCAGCAGATAAGATACATCGAGACGTGATATTCGTTTGATGCTTTCTTTGAGCTCAGATCCGTTTCCGCCAGGAAGATCCGTTCTGCCGATGCCCTGATTGAACACCACGTCGCCCACAAACAACGCCTTTTTATCCGGCCAGTAAAGGCAGATGGAACCTGGCGAATGGCCCGGCGTGTGGATCACCTGAAAGTTCAAGTCCCCAATGGACAGATCCCCTTCCTCAAGCAGGATATCCGGTTCAAAGTCTGAAATGCCCAGGGCTTCGCCGTAATGGGGCGCCACCGATTGAATAAACGTCATCTCGGTTCCATGAAGGGCAATGAGGGCGTCGGTGTTTTCAAATATCCTCACGCCCTCCATATGGTCGGGATGCCCGTGGGTAATGATAACCATTTCAATGTCTTCCGGAGCAAGATCCAGTCGGGAAAGTTCATCCCGAACATGGCCGAAGAGATGATAATGACCCGGATCCACCAAAATCTTTTTTTTCCCGTTAATAAAATAGGTATTGCAATTATTTGCCGATGGGTTATTCCAAGAGAAAAAATGGAGGTTTTCAACAATTTCCATAAGAATTTCCTTTATCTCATTTGTTATTGCGGTAAAATAGGCGGAGGAAGTGGTGATGTCAAGGTTTTAGGTGTTGGGGGTTATAAAACTTCTCGTTTCCGGGCAACCACTTAAAACTTATTGAAGGAGAACGTTTATGAGTGGCGATGAACAGGATTATTTTCATGTGGAAAACGGGGATGCATTGTTGAAGACTGCAAACATTCTTGAGAAAGAAGCGGTTATCGGAGTGGATCTGGAGGCGGATTCCATGTTTCACTACCAGGAGAAGGTCTGCCTCCTGCAGTTTTCCACCCCGTCATGTAATATCCTCGTGGATCCCCTGGCCGTAAGAGACCTTTCCCCTTTGGCGCCGATTTTTAAAAATCCAAAGATATTGAAAATTTTCCATGGTGCTGATTATGATATCCGTTCCTTGTACAGGGATTTTAAAATAGAAGTCAATGCGCTGTTTGACACCCAGATTGCCGCACGTTTTCTGGGGCTGAGGGATATCGGCCTGGCCAGTCTCCTGAGCGAAAGACTGAGCATTATCGTGAAAAAAAAGTATCAGAAGAAGGATTGGTCCCAACGGCCCCTGCCGGCGCCCATGCTGCAATATGCGGTACATGATACCTGCTATCTCCTTTCCCTTTCACAAAATCTTATGGCCGAACTTCGTGAAGTGGATCGGCTCTCTTTTGTGGAAGAGGAGTGCCAGCTACAGACCACAGTGCGCAGTGCGGCGCCGAACAATGACCCTATGTTTTTAAAATTCAACGGCGCCGGAAGACTGGAGCGCAGAAAACTGGCCGTTTTGGAGGCACTGTTACAGCTCAGGGACCAGGTGGCCCGGCGAAGGGATCTCCCCCTGTTTAAGGTTATGGGCAATTCCCAGATAATGGCGCTGGCAAAGCGGAAACCTCTCAAGATGGGAGATCTTCAGGGCATCAGAGGCTTCAGCGCGAAACAGATCGATCAACTCGGCCCCGCCATCCTGAAAGCCGTGAGTCCCGCTCTGGCGCTGCCTGAAAAAATGCTTCCGGTTTATCCACGAAAGAGTTCTGAAACAATTGGTCCCAGGGTGGGGGAGCGAATGAAACATCTTAAGGAATGGCGGGACCGGCGCGGCAGTGAACTGGGAGTGGATCCCGCCATTGTCTGCACCAATGCTCAGGCAAAAACCCTGGCTCTTTCAAACCCTCATGTTCCCGAGGACATCAAGGAAATTCCGGAGGTTAAAAACTGGCAGCGAGAACAATTCGGGCTTGAAATCTGCGGGGTTTTGAAAGGAACCAGCCTGTACGACTAGAGGTTAGCCATTAGCAGCCAGGTTTGGCAGCATATCATCACATTCAACATTTGGGCTATCTGCTTATACAGGCAATCATTTGTTTTCTGACAAGTAGAAGAAATTCTTCAACTGCACTTTCAGGATCATTTGACAGAAAACTTTCAGCAACATTTAGCTGGTTGCCATCATGACAATGTTTGGGAAAGGTTGAGATATTTCGCCATTTTTTATGAGGAGCGTTGTCATGACGGTAGATAGCATCTCTGATATTTCGTTGCTCCCAGTGATATGAATAGCTGCCATCAGGTGAATACCAGATATCTACAAAAGTATTGTCAATTAAATAAAGGCGCAGCTTACGAATTCGACCAGTTGTTCCCTGAATTAATTCGGCAGACTTCAAAATATCAGAAAACTTACGCTCAACATTTCTTTTTATTCGTTTATAATATTTTGATATCACTTTCTATCTCGTTAATGTTTTGCTCAATATTTTTAACTTCAATTAAATCTTCCCAGCCAGGATGTTCCGGCGCAATGCCTTCTGCGATCTTATGGTTTAATTCTTCTGCATCTGAAGCCTGGTATCTGGCCAGAATTTCAAAACGTTCCATTTGAAGCAATCGTTGTTTTTCCCTAAGATTTGTAATGACACTCGAACGAATAAAATCTTCAGCAGACACGGCATATTTTTCGAATATTTTTTCTACCTGAGAAAAAGCCCTCATGAAACCTCCTTTTCCGAGTAAACGGAATCAAAACAGTGTAAGCCTAAACCAATGCCATGATAGGTAAAAGCAAGAAAAAAGGCAACAAGATGTAACCTGTTTCCCCCCGACATCATGAGGAGATGAAACAAAGCGGCAGATGATCGGCCATCAGATAACCCCGTCGAGTTGGAGCGGCTCTGCCGTCAACAATCTTGAGAAGGCCCCTTTTGCGGAGCATTAAAAGAGTTTTTTTTGATGCGGGGGTGGCGGTTAGAAGCTGAAGGTCAACACCCCTCCCGGTCCTGAAGCCCAGGGCCAGGGATTCAAGATGAAGCTGTTCTTTTGTGAGCGTTTCCCATCCTTCAACCGGCAACCGACCTTCTTCCAGGGCGGCACGGTACTGTTTGACGGACCGTACATTCCACCATCTTTTTTTCCCGTCAAAGGAATGGGCAGACGGGCCCAGGCCCAGGTACGGCACATGTCGCCAGTATTTCCGGTTGTGGTATGCCTCAAAATTTTCACCCCTGGCAAAATTGCTCACCTCATAATGGTTGTATCCCTTGTTCTCAAGGAACTTTGATGTGGCAAGAAAATGGGCTGAAGCGGTCTTTTCCAGCAGGGTAAGCATGTCCCCGCCCTGTGAACGCCGGTCAAAAACCGTTCCTTTCTCAAGGGTCAACTGGTAGCAGGAGAGGTGTTCCGGTTGAAATGCCAAGGCTTTGTAGAGGGTGTTTACCCATTCTTTCATGGATTGTGCTTTCAATCCATAGATGAAGTCCAGCCCGATATTTTCAAAGCCCGCGGACCGCAAATGCCCTATGGCCTCTTGGGCATTTGCGGCTGAATGCCCCCGGCCCAGCAACCTAAGAACATCGTCGTTAAAAGACTGAACGCCAAGGTTGATGCGATTGAACCCCAGCGCTTTGAGGGCATTGGCCTTGTTGAGGGTGATATCATTTGGGTTTGCCTCAATGGTGATTTCAGCGTCGGACGTCAGACGAAAATGGCCAAAAAGGTGGGCCATCACCTTTTCGAGTACCCGCGTACTCAAAAAAGTAGGGGTCCCGCCGCCCAGATAAAGACTGTCAAACCCGGCAAAGCGATCTTTGGTGTAAAGGATTTCTCTTTTCAGTCCATCCAGCCAGCCGTCAATGGGCGCCCTTGAAGGAATGGAATAAAAACCGCAGTAGGGGCATTTGCTACGGCAAAATGGGACATGGATATATAAACCGGGAAGCATTCGTTATTTATTGAGTGAAGAGTGAAAAGTAACAGATGAGCCATATTTGACACTCTTCACTTCGTTATTTATCTTCGGATTTCAAAACGGCAATAAAGGCGCTCTGGGGAACCGTCACGGAACCCACCATCTTCATCCGCTTTTTCCCTTTTTTCTGTTTTTCAAGGAGTTTTCTTTTCCGGGAAATATCCCCCCCGTAACACTTGGCCGTAACATCCTTTCGAAAGGCGTTGACCGTTGACCGCGCAATGACCGTACCGCCGATGGCCCCCTGAATGGCAATTTTGAACATATGCCTGGGGATTTCTTCTTTCAACCGATTGCAGGCGTTCAGCGCTCGTGCCCGTGCGCCATCCTTGAACACAATCTGGCACAGTGCATCCACCTTTTCACCGTTTAAAAGGATATCCAGTTTAACCAGGTCGCTTTCCCGATAATCCAGAAGGTCGTAATCAAATGATCCATACCCCTGGGTTACGGTCTTGAGTTTGTCGTAAAAATCGTAAATAACCTCGGCCAGCGGCAGGTCAAATTGAATTTCGATCCGTCCCGTGGAAGGATAGTTGAATTGCGAATTGGTTCCCCGCCGTTCCAGGCAGAGTTCCATGACAGACCCCATGTATCGTTCGGGAATCATGATGCTGGCCCGGATGTAAGGTTCAAAGGCCTTTGAAATGGTAGCGGGATCCGGATAATAAACGGGGTTGTCCACGGTGATTTCCTCGCCGTTGGTGAGCACAAACCGGTATTGCACGGTGGGGGAGGTCATGATGAGGGACTGGTCAAACTCCCGCTCGAGACGTTCCTGCACAATCTCCAGGTGCAACAGTCCCAGGAAACCGCAGCGAAACCCCAGCCCCAGGGCGGCGGAGGAATCTTTTTGAAAGGTCAGGGCAGCATCATTCAATTTGTATTTTTCCAGGGCCTCCACCAGAGAGCGGTATTCATCGGATGCCATGGGGTATATGGATGCAAACACCACCGGTTTGACTTCCTTAAATCCCGGGAGCGGCGCCGGCGCCGGATTGTTTTTCAGGGTGATGGTGTCCCCGATTCGCGTGTCGCTGACGGTTTTAATGCCGCTGATAATATACCCCACCTCGCCGGCTGAAAGGGACGCCTTCGGCTCCCGTGCCAGGCGAAAAAGCCCCACTTCTTCCACCCGGTACAAGGCGTTATTGTACATGAGCCGAATGGTATCGCCCGGACGAACACTCCCTGAAAAAATCCTACAACTGACGATGGTGCCGCGAAAGGGATCGTAATGGGCATCAAATATGAGGGCCTGCAGGGGATCTTCCTCACTGCCCACGGGAGGGGGGACCAACGCCACAATGGCCGCCAGGATATCGTCGATACCCGTTCCCTCCTTGGCGGAACAGAGGATCGCCTGATCCGAATCCAGCCCCAGATCCATTTCAATCTGCTCTTTGGTACGTTCAATGTCGGCCGATGGAAGGTCGATTTTATTGATAACGGGAATGATTTCCAGGTCATGCTCCATGGCGGCGTATAAATTGGCCATGGTTTGGGCTTCCACGCCCTGGGCCGCATCCACCAGGAGCAGGACCCCCTCGCAGGATGCCAGGGCCCGGGAAACTTCGTAAGAAAAATCCACGTGCCCAGGGGTGTCAATGAGGTTCAGTGCATATTCCCGGCCCTTTCCGTCCACGTAGGGCAGGGTGATGGCCTGGCTTTTGATGGTAATGCCGCGCTCCCTTTCAATATCCATGTTGTCCAGGAGTTGATCCCGAAAATCCCGTGCTTCCACTAGACCCGTGGCTTGAATCAGCCGATCCGCCAGAGTGGATTTTCCGTGATCGATGTGAGCAATGATACTGAAGTTGCGTATCTCTTTCATTTTCGTGTTCCTTTAATATCCGGATATCCGGATCACTCGCGAAAAATACTGTTTTCCGACAGGTTACCTATATGAGAACCACGCCGGGATGTCAAGAATGACAACCATTGACAAGAATACTTGACCTTATCATTTAAGATGATAATATGAACGAAATACTTTTGATGAAAGGGGAATTTACATGAAAATCAAGAAATGGATACGCTGCCTGTTGCCGGTGATGGTATTGTTTTTGCTCTTTTCTCCCATAGCCTATGGGGATCTTTACTGGGAATCGTTGGTGGTGAGCGGCGGTGTGCCGGAAAACCTGCCCGAAGGTCTGCCGGAACAGGTGAAACAGCAAATCATGGCCCAGTACCAGAGCAAACAAGAGACCGTTAAGAATTATCTGACGCCCAATGCCAGCCGCATTGATACTCAGGACGATATCACCCTCATTCTGTTTGACGACATGACCCTGTACCAGCTTGATCTCTCCACCAAAACCTATGTTAAAATAAAGATGTCGGAAGTGGAAGCATCCATGGGCCCCCTGGCAAATGAAGTGGATGAGGATGTAAACGTCACGGCAACGGGAGAAACGGAAACCATCAACGGGTTCAAATGCGAGAAATATATCATGACCGTGATGGGTGTTGAAAATGAGCAATGGTTGTCCAGGGATGTGGTGGGTTACGGCGAGTACGAAAAGATCAGCCAAAAGATCATGCGGGATTCTCCCCAATTCAAAAAGATGGGACTCTCGGGAAGTCTTTCCGGGAAAGGATTTCCCGTAAAGACGGTCAGCAGCGTCATGGGGATGACCACCACCACAACCCTTCAAAAAATTGAGAAGACCTCCCTGAGTAAGGACCTGTTCAAAATTCCCGAAGGGTACGTTCAAAAACCATTGAACCTCCCGATTCAAAAATAGCTTCCGCGCTTCTTCAGGAGAAAATTATGAGAAAATGGCTGACATTGAGTTTTTTGATCATCCTGTCCACGGCGTGTTCCACGACCCATTCCACAGTTTCAGTCAATTCCGGGGTAACAGAAATCGGTCGGTCGGAGAGATTTGTGGCCTATAACAATGGAACGGTCAAAGACCTGACCACAGGTCTCATGTGGGCGGCAACAGACAATGGCGGCCCCATCAGCTGGGATGAGGCGAAAACCTACTGTGCGGATTATCGGGGCGGCGGCTATACGGACTGGCGAATGCCCTCAACAGAAGATCTGACCGATATCTATAATCCCCAAATCAATAATACATCCCCCCTTTCTGAAGGGTGCGGGGGGTGTTGCCACATCACCCAATTGATTCATTTAACCTGCTGCCCCGTCTGGTCATGGAACGGCATTACCGAAGTGGAAACTTTTTTTCATTTTGACCATGGTCCAAAAGACTGGCGAGATCAGTCTTTGGAAAAAAACTCTCCTCGGGCCCTGCCGGTTCGGGGCAATCGGTAACGGCCCCGTCTCCACTTCGAATAAAACCATGGAATGTTCACGCTGCCGATTTAAAAACCCGGAAGGGATGAATTTCTGCGGAAGTTGCGGCCACCCCCTGCCAACCGTATCTTCACCTGTTTTTCCCGATTATGCCAACCGTTCTCCCAGGGAATACACCCCACCTTTTCTGCTGAAAAAAATACTGGTCAACCGCAACGCCCTGGAGGGAGAACGAAAACACGTGTCCGTTTTTTTTGCGGATGTGACCGGTTTCACCACCCTGTCGGAAACACTTGATCCCGAGGACGTCCATGACATCATGGACGGATGTTTTGAAATCCTCGGACAGGAAATCCACGGCGCCGGCGGCGCCATCAATCAATATACCGGGGACGGGGTCATGGCGCTCTTTGGCGCCCCCATCGCCTATGAAGACCATATCAACCGCGCATGCCATGCGGCATTGCGCATTCAGCGGCGGCTGAAAGGTTATGCTCGGGAAATAAAAAACCGTTTCGATGTGCTGTTTAGGATGCGAATCGGCATTAACGCCGGCACCGTGGTGGTGGGCGCCATCGGCGACAACCTGAGGCTGGATTACACCGCCATCGGCGATACCACCAACCTGGCAGCACGGCTCGAAGCGCTGGCCCCCCCGGGAGGCATCCTGGTTTCGAGCCCCGTCAAAGAAGCGGCCCAGGACTTTTTTCTTTTCCATAAGGAAGGTGAGTTCAAAATCAAAGGCAAGATGGCGCCGGTAACGGTTTTCTCACTTCAGGGAGAGGTCGACCCAATGCACTTACGGGAAACCAAAGCTTCTGAAATCCCCTTTGTCGATCGGGAAAAAGAGCTGGCCCTTCTGATGCACACCTGCGACGTCATGCTGAAAGGCCGATTTCAAATGGTGGCCGTGGAAGGCGAAGCAGGCATCGGAAAATCACGTCTCCTGCAAACCTTTCAGGATACCGTATTTCAACAGAGCAGCGTTCTTTTTCTTAAAGGACGATGCAGACCCTATGGAGAAACCACGGCCCTTTACCCCGTGGCGGGAATGTTTCGGCGCTATTTCGGGATCAGCGACCATGACGGTCTCAGAACCATCCAGCGCAAAATCAAGGCGAGCATCGAACATCAGGACCTCATTGTCAGGCTTGAGAAAATAGTTGAACTCTTCGGCAACAACCGGAATGAAGACCTCGCCCAGGTCCGGTTTGAAGGGGAAAAACGTCGTACCTTCAGGACCATCGCCGATCTTCTGGCGACCCTGGTCACCCGCAGACCCCTGATCCTGTTTTTTGACGATATGCAATGGGTCGACGGAACCACACTGAACTTTCTCTCTTTTCTCGCCGATTCCCCCATCCAGGGGCCACTGCTGGTGGTATGCGCGGGACGAGATACGCACGGAACATGGTGTCCTGAAGCGCCTGATCATTTCGTTCATCTGGAATCTCTTGAGGATACACATTCATTGCGCCTGTTGCATTCCGTTTTGGGAACCGGTCGTCTTGATGGCGGCATCTCCGCCAAAATCGTCCTTCATGCCGGCGGCAATCCCCTGTTCCTGATCGAGATGGCGGAGACCATTAAACGGCGAAACCTGATGGTCTGCGACAGCCAGATCTGCCGATTGCGTCTCAATGTAGACGCCCTTGAAATTCCACAGACCATTCTAGGGGTCCTTTCGGCCCGCCTGGATGCCCTTCCCGGTTCCATAAAACGGGTGGTGCAACTGGCCGCCATCATCGGAACAGAATTTTCTCACCATCTGCTGGCCTGTTTATCCGGAGATACGGGTCGCCTGAAACAGAGCCTGAACCTCCTGGAGCAGGAAGGCATCATCGACAGAATATCTTCCGAATCCGGTGGGAAATACCTTTTTCGCCACCAGATGATGCAGGAAATCGCCTACCGGGAGATATTAAAGAAAAACCGGCGGCAATATCACCATGACGTTGGAATCGCCATTGAAAAGCTGTATCGCAATAACCTCTCCCAACAGTCCGGTTTCCTGGCCTACCATTTTTACCACGCCCAAGACTGGCAAAAGGCCCTGGCCTATACCCTTGAAGCCGGCGACAAGGCCAAACGGTCCTTTGCCTGCGGAGAAGCCCTCATGTGCTTTGACAGGGCACTGGATATTCTTCAGAAAGGGAAATGGGCGCATACCGGAGAAAGATCGCTTCAAATTTACAAATGGAAAGGGGGAATGCAATTCTGCCTGGGTCAAATAAAGGAAAGCCATCGAACCTTTCAAAAAATGCTGGGGGAAGCAACCCAAATCAAAGACAGCGAAGCCGAGAGCGAAGCCCTCTTTCGAATGGGTTGGACCGCTTTTTTCAGTCACAACCCCCTTTCAGCATTGAACTTCCTTCAAAAAGCCATTCAACTGGCCCAGGCCCGCGACCATGGCGAAATCATGCTTAAAGCGGCCAGTTTTAAAGGATTTGTCTATTCGGTTTTGGGGGACTTGAAAAAAGCCAAACCCCTTCTGATTCAAGCGCTGGATCTCAGTGAAGAAGCGACCAACCCCGAAAGTAAGGCATGGTGTCTTTCCTATCTGCTTCAATACTACAACTGGACCGGAGAATTAGGCGAAGCATTGGCAGTCAGCGATGAACTGGCGCAGTTGAATGAAACCCTCAAGAGCCCCTTTTTTCATATCGTGCTTCATTTCCGAAAAGGTCTCATCTATGGCGCTCTTGGAAGGCTGAAAGCAGCCGAGGACACGCTTCAAACGGGCCTGAAACATTTGGAAACGGGCGATGAAAAGTTCTGGAAACCCAGGATGTTAAACACGCTGGGCTGGATCCATAGCGAGAAAGGGGAACTGGATGAAGCACTGAAGTTAAACCAGGAAGCCCTCAAACTGGCGTTTCTCACGGGGGACCCTGAAACCATCCACAATGCCGAAATCAATGTGGGGGAAAACCATCTTCAAATGGGTGACCTGGAAAGAGCCGGAAAAATCCTGAACCATGTTCGCGGCAAAATTCAGCATAAACGCTACCTCTATGCAGGCTGGCGCTATCGAACAAGACTTCTGATCGCCCTTGCGGCGCTTCACGGAAAAAATAACGATCATAAAACAGGCCTTAAATTTGTTAACCAGGCTCTCAAAATGGCCCATAAACATGGCTCGGCAAAACACGAAGCCAGGGCATTGCAGGTAAAAGCAGGCATTATTTTCAAAAGCCGCCCGAAAATAGCGATATCTTACCTTGAAAAAGCCCGTGAACTGAGTATGGAGATGGGCGCAAAACTTCTTTTGCAGCGCATTCAACAAACCATGGCAGACCTTCAAGAGGCTTGAAGGGCGATTAAAGAAGGTGTAGTATGGGGAAACAGTGACAAAGGAGAAATCTTTCATATGATGAAAAAACGCTATTTTCGGTTCGGCCTTTTGGTAGCCATTTGGTTCACCCTGTTCAGCGTAACACCGTCCTTTGCCGGCATTCTCAAAATCCAGACCCAAACCACCATAGAAACCACGGATAAGCGACTTAAAATAACAGTGGCCCTGGCCAATGAAGGAACCGACACCGCTTACAATCTTCAGGTTCACCTGAACCTGTTCGGGACAATACTCGATTCGGCATTGAAACCGCAGCTTGATCCGGGAGGATCAGGCACTTTCGTTTTTGAAAAAAGCACCGAGGGGATCAAAACGGGGCGATATCCCCTGACGGTTTCCGTAGACTTTCACGATGGAAACCAATACCCTTTTTCAGCCCTTTCCGGCATGACGTTTTCCGTTGGACCCAACGTCAATCCAGACCTTGCGGTCCTTGGAAAAGATGTGGCAATAAATAAAAAAGGGAAACTCTCCCTAGATATTAAAAATATCGGGGCCAACCCAAAGAAAATTCTGACAACCCTGGTCCTTCCCAGGGAACTCTCCACGCCTGTCCCTCAACTCAACTTCCAGATGGCGCCCAGATCCGGGAAAACCCTCGATTTTGAAATCCGGAATTTTTCAGCGCTCCCGGGGGCCGATTACCCGGTTTTCTGCTATTTTGAATACGATCTTGAAAACATTCACCACACGGCGGTCGCCACCTCGGTCATCAAAATCATTGCACCGGAAAACCTCTTTCGCCGATACCGGTGGTTATGGATGGTGCTGGCAGCCCTGCTCATCATCGCGCTTTTTGCCCTTGTGGTTAAGAATCGATGGAAGGATTAGGGATGAAAGCTGAAAGGTGAAAGCTGAAAGGTAAGGATAAGTGACCCATGCGCGTTATTTTCCACGGCGATGATTTCGGGTTAACCACCGGGGTGAACCATGGGATCATCAACGCCTATAAACACGGGCTATTGACCAGCACATCCTTGATGGCAATGGGTGAAGCGGCGGAAGAGGCCATGGGGCTGGCCGTTTCAAATCCCGGTCTGGATGTGGGCATTCACCTGGTGCTTGTGGATGAACCGCCCCTGCTGCCGCCCACGGCTCTTTCAACCCTTGTGTCCCAAAATGGGTTGTTGCTCTCCAGGAACCGGATGCTTAAGGCCATTATTTCCCAAAAGCTGGATTATGGGCAGGTTGAAGCGGAATGTTGCGCTCAGGTAGAAAAAGTGCTGGCAAAAGGGATCAGGATCACCCACCTGGACAGCCATCAGTTCATCCACCTTTTTCCGGGGATTTTCAGGGTATGCCGCAACATCGCCCAACGCTATCACATTCCATTCGTGAGAGGGGCCATGATGGAACCCTCGCTCAAAGGGGCATTGACCCATCCCGGAATCAAACCGGGTCGGTGGGTACAGTGGGTTTGTTTGAGGGGATGGACACGGTTTATGATGGCCAGGGGGTGTTTTTCGCCGGTTTCAACCATCCCTTCATTCGGTTTCGTGAACGCCGGGGGACGCATGGATTGCGCCACGCTACTGGGGATACTGGATCAACCGGCCGTAAAACAATCCTGCACCCGGGTGGAATTCATGCTTCATCCGGGGTCAGGCGATCACCACACCCACCATAAATACCGTCACTGGCACTATTTGTGGGAAAATGATCTGGCCCTGCTGTTAAACACAGATCTTCAAAAAGGGCTTGAGACGCGCAACATCAAAACCACTTCCTTTAGGAAAGAGCCATGCAACCCAGCGCCATACTGCTGATAAATCCCCATTGGCAGGGGATCAGGCGGCAGATGCAGCCGCAATTCAAACGACTGTGGCAACCGCTAGGGCTGACCCTGGCCGCAGCCCTCCTTGAAAAAAATGGATTTTCCGTCCAAATCCTGGACAACAATGTGGACCGGTTGCCCCCTGCGGCCATTGGCCGGCTATCGAAGGGGTTTGAAAAAATTTTCATCACCTCAACACCCTATGACCGGTGGCAATGCCCCTCCCTGGACATTCAATTCTTTTTTGACACCTTGCGCCATCTTCCTCGAAACCGACTCTACCTGATAGGCGCCCATGTGACCGAACGTCCGGAGGCCATTCTCAGGCAAAGCGGCGCCCGGGCCGCCATCCTGGGCGAACCTGAGTTGGCTATCCTGGAGATTGCCCAAAAAGACCAGGGGGATGAAATTCCTGATGATATCCAAGGAATTGCCTACCTCAAAGGGAACCAACTGGTCAAAACGGCACCCAGGACTCACCCCGTTGATTTGAACCAACTTCCTTACCCGGCCTACCATCTTCTTAAAATGGACACATACCGTTATGAGTTCATGGGAAAGAATTTTGCCATTATGGAGGGATCCAGAGGCTGCCCTCACGGCTGCCACTTCTGCTACCTGGGAATGTATGGCGCCCGTTTCAGGCAGAAAAGCCTGGATCGACTCATAGATGAAGTTCGATACGTCAAGGAGCGATTTCAGGTTCAAAACATCTATTTTATGGATCTTGAATTCGGCCTGAACCGAAAATATCTCATTTCCCTTTGCAAGGCACTGGTCGCCCTAAATCTGGGGATCGAGTGGTGTTGCCAGACACGGGTGACGGATGTGGACGAGGAAACTTTAGAATGGATGAAAAAGGCGGGATGCCGCCTGATCCATTTTGGGGTGGAAGCGGGAAGCGACCGAATATTGAAACAGACCGGAAAAGGCATCCGTGTATCCGACTGTATTCGGGCCCTTGATTTGACCCGCAAAGCCGGTATTCGAACGGCCCTGTTCATGAATTTCGGTTTCCCCGGCGAAACCCTGGGGGAAATGAAGGCCACCATTAACCTCGCCATTCGGTTGAACCCCACCTATGCGGCATTTCACCTGATTGTTCCCTTTCCCGGTACGGAACTGGCCCGGCAGACCGGCCTGGATATGGCGGCATTTCCCCCGCATCTTTATCCCCATTATAATTTTACTCACCATGACCTCAACACCTTGAAATCGGTCCTCAGAAGGGCCTATCTCCGGTTTTATTTGAGACCTTTCTATCTTCTCGGATTTATGGGTCGGCATATGCATCCGAGGATGGACCAGGGAAAACTTTTCTGGAGGCTCCTGAAGGGATGACCCGGTGGCACATCAAGCCCTATGAGGATGGCGATGAAACGCAGATCCTGAACCTTCGCCGAGTGGTCTTCGGAGATCTTGATCCGGTGCGCCTCAAAAGATCCACCTGGCAATGGCAGTTTCAAAATAACCCCGCCGGTCCGGGATTTTGCTTCCTGGCCGAAGCGAACGGCATCATTGTAGGCCAGTATGCCGCCATTCCGACCCGGTTTTTCATCGAGGGCAAAGAAACCCTGCTGGCCTTTTCATGTGATACCATGATTCATCCCCAGTACCGCGGACAAGGCATGTTTTCCGCTCTGGCCCGTGAACTGTATAATTTTATGGAAACCCATTGCGGCATTAACGTGGTATGGGGATTTCCCAACGACCGGTCGCTTCCCGGCTTCACGGGGCGACTGGGCTGGCGCATGCTGCCCGTTCTTCCCCTGATGGTGATGCCCATCAACCCCTTCAAAATGCTTTATCACTCGATTCCGCTTTTGAACAGACGGGGAAAAACATCTCAGGGCCCAAAAAAGACCCGTGCCGTTTTTAAATTTTCGAGCCGCCTGGCGGGACTTCACATGGACCCCATCCATACTTTTGATGAAGCCTTTGATGACCTCTGGAAAAACCACGCCGCCATGGCCCCGGTGATACAAATTCGAGACCGTCGTTATCTTCAATGGCGATATCTTTCGGTCCCCGAATTTCACTATCGACCCTTTGCCATTCGACGTCATGGCCGGCTGTTGGGCTATATGGTTCTCCGCATGATGGCCTTAAAGGGACAGGTTTTTGGCGTCCTGGTGGATCTGTTCCCTTTTTCCTTCGGGTCGGATTCGGTACGAAATGAAATTTTTTCGCTTGCACGGCAATATGTCAAGGCCCATGGGGGAGACTTTCTGACCTGCCTTTTCCCCCGGGCAAAGACCAAGATTTTGAAACGGGCGGGGTTTAGAACGGCGCCGGAAATCATTAATCCGAAAACATGGCATATCGGTTATCGACACCCCCGGGCCAACCCTTTAAACACCCTTGATTGGCATATTGCCTATGGTGATACGGATGTGGTGTGAACGGCATTCTGGTCTTTTACCACAGAGACACGGAGAACACAGAGGAAAAACAATTCAATCCACCACAATGGTGTTCATACGGTACACCAAAACAAGACAATCAGCGTTTCTCCGTGTTCTCTGTGTCTCTGTGGTTTTTGTTTTTAACCGCATAACTCGCGATTTCGTAAAGTCAGGGCAGGCGGATGGTAAAAACGCTCCCCTTTCCGGGGGTGCTTTCAACGAAAATGTGCCCGCCGTGGGCCTGTACAATATGTTTTACAATAGCCAACCCCAGGCCGGTCCCCCCCAGTTGCCGGCTCCTGGCCTTGTCCACGCGATAGAATCGCTCGAAAAGACGAGGCAGGTGTTTTTTGTTAATGCCGCACCCCTGGTCGCTGATGGCAATGTCGACGCAGTCCCCCTGGGTCGCTTCTATCCTGACGGTCCCACCGGCATGACTGTACTTGACAGCGTTGTCGAGGAGGTTCACGATGGCCTGTTCAAACAACGAGGGATCAACTTTTGCCACGATGGTTTCGGCACAGGAAACCTCGATCTTGATCCTTTTTTCAGCGGCGATGATCTGACACGCCTGCACCGCATTTTTGAGGATTTCGGTCATCCGGGTTTCCATAGTCTTAATCCCCTCTTTTTCCGACCCCTGCTCGATCCTGGACAGGTTGAGGAGGTCCTCTACAATGGCTTCCAAACGATCCACATGCTTTTCAATAATTTCCAGAAACCGTTTTGCATCCACGGGGTTTGTTAAGGCGCCGTCAAGGAGCGTCTCCACAAAGCCCTTGATGGCGGTAATGGGGGTTTTGATTTCATGGGAGACATTGGAAACAAAATCCCGCCGGATGTTTTCGAGTTTGCGAAGACGCGTTACATCGTTTAAGACGATGAGAACGCCGATTTGTTTCCCATCCGCATCACGCAGTATGGCGCCGATGCCGTTTACGAGCCCCTCGCCACCGGAAGAGATGGGGATATCCCGCGTAACGGCGTCCCGGGCCGACAGAGCGTCTCTGACAAATTGGTGGAGGGCGGTGTTCCGGACCACTTCCTGTATGCCTTTTCCCTGAACCGCGGTCGGATCACAGCACAAGATTTTAGCGGCAGCCTGATTCATGCCGAGAACATGCGCCTCCATGTCAAGGGCGATGACCCCTTCGATCATACTCGAAAACACGGCGTTCATTTCATTACGCCGGCGACTTATCTGGTCTATGCGCCGGCGAAGCTCTTCCGCCATATGGCTCAACGACACGCAAAGGCCCTCAATCTCTCCCGATGAACGGACTGACGGCTTGAGTCGGAAATCGCCGCGGGCAATGGATTCGGCCCATTTTCTGATCTGTTCGATGGGACGGGTAATGCGACGTGATACCAGAAGACTGAGGATTGCAGCAAACATCGCCATCGCAAGCCCCGCAAGCAACACCTTCACCTGGATAGCATCGAGCGCATTGTCAATGGCGCTGATGGGAATAGAAGCCCTGACCACGGCAATTGTATGGGAATCTTTTTTAACGGGCGCCGCAACATACATGAAGTTCTGATTAAGGGTAATGCTATGCCTCAGAGAAGCGCCGCGGTGATCTTTTATGGCGCCAATGAACTCTGGACGATCCGCATGGTTGTCCATGGCGGCGAGATCTTCATGGGAATCGCCGACGACCCTTCCGGAAGGAAGGATGACGGTCAAGCGGGTTAAAGAATGCTTCCCGGCTTTCTTTGTCAATCGGTCTATGGTGTGGACATCCAAAGGATTGATCCGTCCCGAGATCTGCTCTTCAAAAAGACGTGCGCGGGCCTCCAGATCGGTCGTTGTCTGTTCGATATAAAAGTGCCTGATGGCGCTTGAAGCGTACCAGGCGACAGCCACAAGAGAAATGAGGGTGATCAGCAAATAGGAAGGGAAGAGCTGCCAGAACAACCGCCTTTTTACCGCCATAAACTATTCCTCCTTGAATCGATATCCGACGCCTCGAACCGTTTCAATATATTGACCCATACTGCCCAGTTTTTTCCTGAGACCCACTATCTGCACATCCACGGAACGGTCGGTAACGAAATAATCAGACCCTCGAACCGCATCTACAATCTGCGAACGGGTAAATACCCATCCCGGCCTCCGCACCAGATAACTCAAAACGCCGAATTCCGTAAAGGTCAAATCGACCGGTTTGCCGGCCACTCTAACCTCCCGGCGACCCGGATGGATGACCAGATTGTGGATTTTGACCACTTCCGAATCGTCCGGAGTATCCGTTGCCTTCCTACGGAGGACCGCTTTGATTCTGGCCACCAGAATCTTCGGGCTGAAGGGTTTGGTGACATAATCGTCCGCTCCCAGCTCCAAACCCGTCACGACATCCGATTCATCCCCTTTGGCAGTCAACATCACAATGGGGAGATGGTGCGTTTCCGGGTGGTTCTTGAGGAATCCAGCGACTTCAAGGCCATCCATACCGGGCAGCATCAGATCCAGCACCATGAGATCCGGGAGTTCTGATCGCGCCATTTCAACGGCCTTCTCCCCGGTTGCCGCGCAAACCACCTGATATCCTTCTTTTGAGAGGTTAAATCGTACCAATTCCAGGATGTCTTCTTCGTCATCCACCACAAGGATTTTTTCTTTCGGCATATTGCAATCTCGCATATGAAATTATGTTGTGATTTAACCTAATACGGAAATGTTAGGATCCCGTTAGGGGGGAGGATAAAAAATTAATTCTTAAAGGAATGAACGGGCGCCGGAATGCGGCCCCCGCAACGGACAAATGCGCTGGAAGCGCCGGGGGCACGGATGGCCATGATGGGAGAGGCCCCGAAGAGTCCGCCCCAGTGTACCCATTCCCCCGGTTTTTTCCCGGGGACGGGGATCAGGCGTGTGGCGGTGGTTTTGTTGTTGATGACGCCGATGGCCATTTCATCAGCGATGAGGGCGCTGATGGTGTCCGCATCCGTGTCGCCCGGAATACAGACCATGTCCAGCCCCACGGAACAGACGGACGTCATGGCCTCCAGTTTTTCAATGGAAAGGGTCCCGTCCGCCGCAGCCTGGGCCAGCGCACTGTCTTCAGCCACGGGAATAAAAGCACCGCTCATTCCCCCCACCGAAGAAGACGCGAACAACCCCCCTTTTTTGACCGCATCGTTCAGCATGGCAACCGCCGCAGTGCTGCCCGGGGCCCCGATTTTTGATATGCCCATGGCCTGCAGGATTTCACCCACGGAATCCCCCACCTTGGGGGTGGGCGCAAGGGAAAGATCGATCCCCCCAAAGGCCGCACCCACGCCCTGCGCCACCTCCCGGCCCAGGAGTTCGCCCACCCGGGTTACCCGGAACGCCGTCTGTTTGATCTCGCTGGCCAGCATCTGCAAATCCAGATCGGGGGTCGCGGCCCGCAACCGTTCGATGGCTCGTTTCACCACGCCGGGGCCGGAGATGCCCACATTGATCACGGCCTCCCCTTCTCCGAACCCCAGGTAGGCCCCGGCCATGAAGGGGTTGTCCTCGGGCATATTGGCGAAGATACATAGTTTCGCACAGGCAAAGCCGCCCTGCTCCGCGCTCTTTTCCGCCGCAAGTTTGATAATATGCCCCAGTCTCAAAATGGCATCCATATTGATGCCGGCCTTGGAGGTGGCCACGTTGATGGAAGCACAAACCCGATTCGTTCGAGAGAGGACCTCGGGCAGGCTGTCCATGAGTCGCGTTTCCGACGGCGTTGCGCCCTTTTGCACCAGGGCCGTGAAGCCCCCCAGAAGGTCCACGCCCACGGACTGTGCGGCATGATCCAGGGCCATGGCCAGTTGCAGAAAGCCAGGGCCCTCCATCCGACCGCAAATGGACCCGACAGGCGAGATGGCCAGGCGTTTGTTCACCACCGGAATGCCGTAACGCTCCGAAATACGCTCACAGACGGGCACCAGGGAACCCGCCACCCGTTTAATTTTTTCTTCCAGATTTTCACAGAACCTCGAAACATCCGAGGATATGCAGTCGGTGACGTTGATGCCGAGGGTCACCGTGCGCACATCCAGATTTTCTTCCTGAAACATGCGAACCGTTGAGAGGATATCTTCTTTTCTGTTCATAATAGACTTTCCGTATGACGTTTGGGCATGGGAATCCGGTTGGTGGCATCAAAAATGTCCGCGTGCATCAGGGAGACCTTCACTTCCCTGTCGGCCAAAAGGCGCGTCAACTCCATTCTCACCGCTTTGGCGTCGACCTCATGGGGGACGGTAATCTCTCCGATGATGGTAAAGCGATTCCCTTCGGTTTGACAGGTGAGTTCTTCCACATTGATGCGGTGTTGGGCCAGACAGGTGGTCACCATTGAAAAATTGCCCGGCACATCGATTCCCGCCATGGCCAGAACAAACGGCGCGCCCTCTCCGGCCGGGGGAATCAGCGCTTCGCGGCGGGGCAGAACACTGACCGCCATGGCCCCGGTTTCACCGATTTTTTTCAACCCCCCGCGAACGGCTTCGGCGGTGACACCGGTTTCAAATGTGGCCATCAGGGTAATGACAAAATAACCCAGGCGAACATTTTGATCCAGCACCTCGATGTTGCCGCCGAGGCGCGTGATGGCCCCGGTAAATCGACCCACCAGCCCCACCCGATCCTCACAGATGACGGTAATGGCATAACGACTTGTGTTTTCCAACTGTTTTTCTCCAGAAAATGCCCAGACCCCAGAAACTTCATAACCCAAAACTCAAAACTCAAAATTTCTACCCTATTCCCATTGCCGGTGGATGTCAATATGCCAAGGCAAACCAAAAACCATTTTCGGAACTTGATTTTTTCCATCTATTGGTAGAGAATGCCGGATCTGGGGCATTGAAGCATCTTGACAAAATGGATCGGGGGAAAATGACCATGGCGGCATGGAATGCGGGAGAACTGCTGGCATTATCAGGAAAATACTGGGAGACCTGCACCCTTCATGCGGGTGTAAAATTGGACGTGTTTTCGGAAATCGGCAACGGAAAGATGGGGGCGGATGAACTGGCCCAACGGCTCGATTTTGACTTGCGCGGCATGGAAACCCTCTTAAATGGGCTTTCAGCCATGAAACTGCTGGTCAAAAAAGCGGATCAGTATGCCAATACACCGGAGGGTCTCACCTTTCTGGTCAAGGACTCTCCCCGGTATATCGGTTTCATGATCATGCACCACCATCACCTGGTGGAACCCTGGTCCCGTCTGGATGAGGCCGCCAGAACCGGACGGTCCGTCGGGAAAAGCGTGGTTCGCGACGACAAAACCCGAGAAAGTTTTCTCATGGGGATGTTCAATCTGGCCATGGCCATTGCGCCCCGGGTTTCAAAGGAAATTGATCTTCAGGGAAAAACACGTTTTCTGGACCTGGGCGGCGGTCCCGGCACCTATGCCATCCATTTTTGCCTGGCCAACCCGGAACTAACAGCAACGGTGGCGGACCTTGCCGCCACCCGACCCTTTGCGGAAAAAACCATCACCCGTTTCGGACTTTCAGACCGGATCCATTTTACGCCCTGCAATTATGTAAAAGAGGACATCAAAGGACACTACGACGTGGCATGGCTTTCCCATATCCTGCACGGCGAGGGACCGGATGCATGTGACATGATCATACAAAAAGCGGCGTCGGCCCTGGATGACGGGGGAACCCTCCTGGTACACGATTTCATTTTAAACAACATGTCCGACGGGCCCCTTTTTCCGGCCCTTTTTTCCCTGAACATGCTGATCAACACCAAAAGAGGACGATCCTATACCGAAGACCGGATTCATGAGATGATGGAAAAATCCGGTTTGCACCATATTGAACGGCTGCCCTTTAGAGGGCCCACCGATTCAGGCATTATGGTGGGGACAAAATAGGTTTTAAGTTTTAAGTTTTAGGTTTTAAGTAAAAAAACAGCAACCATATCATCTACTTTCAAATCTTGACAATTTCCTCTTTGAAAAAGTCCCGGCCGCTTGTCCCGCCCCGCTTTTTGAAAGTTTCGATCCAACCCTGGACCCGGGTCTCCCCATAGGCGGCTTTCCAGCCCGCCACCAGCATGTCCACGGAAATATCCGCATAGGTCCCGTGATCGGCCACATACTCCATGAACTGCCGGCTTTCCAGGTTGTAGGGATGAAAGATGGAATCATCCCGGCCATTGAATTCCAAAGGGGCCACATGGTGTCGTTCGCACAGCTCCCGGTTAAAGGCGGGCGTGGCTTTGACCCATTTTCCCTCCAGATAAAATTCCACGTAGCCGTGGTACACAAACAGGTTGCTCCCCAGAAATTCCAGCAGTTGCCGTGTAGCCAGATGGTTCTTCACATCGGCGAAACCGATCCTGGCGGGAATTTGACAGGCCCTGCCAAGAGCGCAAAGGAGCGATGCCTTGCAAACGCAGTATCCCCGGCCGCTTTGCAGCACATTGCTGGCGCGGTAGTGTTCGGGAAGATAGAATGGATAGTACGGGTCATACCAGATGCCGTCTCTCACGGCATAGTAGAGTTTCACCGCCTTCTCCACGGGATCATTGGCATTGCCGACGGTCTTTTCCGCATGGGCTTTTACAGCCGGGTGGTCGCTGTCGAGAATGGCGGTGGAATTCAAGTACCGGGGGTCCATTTTTTGCATTATCATTCACTCCTTGCTCAAGTGCCCAAATTGAACCCACGCATTTTCAAAAAAATGCATGGGCTCGGCGCAAACCCCTCATTTTTCTTGACAGGTAGTTACGATGTAGCTAGATTGTAATCACGTCATGCAGCTCGTCATAGGCATGTTTTTTCTAACCACTATTAAAATCAGCAGCTTGCTGCCTATTGCGGTTCCAAAGGGTATTGCGGAAAAGTCTAACAAAATGCCGGATGAAAAGAAATCAAAAAACGAAGAGAACACCGCTCCGGCCAAGGGCAGGGGGAAAGTCAAGTTGGAGATCTATGGCGAGGAAATGGTCGAAAAGATCGTTAAACTAAGCGGAAACAGTGGGCGGGTCTATCTTCCGCCGGACTGGGTGGGTTGCCGCGTAAAAATCGTCAGAGTGGATTAAAGGACTTGCTTCATGGATGATGTGTTGAATAATTTGCTGATCAGAAAAATTAAGCCCGAAGACGCACCGGAGATCACAGCCATACATTCAACCATTACCAACCCCCCGGCCGTTATCGATTTTAAGCAAATCATTGAAGACCAGGTTCAAAAAAACGAAGATGTCAGCTATTCAGCGGAATTGAATGGCAGAATCGTGGGTTACATGATCAGCTATATTGTTTTCGGGGGGTTTGGCCTTAAAAAAAGCGCATGGATCGCCACCCTGGGAGTTCACCCAAAATATATGGGGGAAGGCATCGGTCGTGTACTGGCGGAAAAGCTGGTAACGGTTTATCGCGAAAAGGGCATTGATTATATTTTCACAACGGTTCGCTGGGACTCTGTTGACCTTCTCTCCTTTTTCAAAACGCTCGGATTCAATCGGAGTGATTTTATTCATCTCACCAAGAAACTGGAGCTGTAGCCATCTAATCCGCCCCTTAAAAGGTTATTCCCAGGGCACCCGATAGGTTTTAACGGGGCTGTGAATCCCTTTAACCTCAATATCCCCCATCTCTTTCACCGGTCCCGGGTCTTTCAGCAGACTGAGAGTTCGTCGACTGATGAGAATCTCCTCCGGTTTTGCCAGGTTTTCCAGTCGTGACGCCACATTGACCTGGTTGCCGATAATGGTATAGTCCCGGTGCATGTCGGAACCCACATTGCCGACGGTCACATAACCGGTATTGATACCAATGCCTACCCCCAAATCATGGCCATAACGGCCCCACGCCTGTTTCAGTTGCTTCACTTTTTTCTGCATGGCAATGGCCATTTGCACCGCCCGTTCGGCATGATCGTCCATGGGGACCGGATCACCGAAAAAGACCAGAAGACCATCTCCAATCATTTTGTTTAAGGTACCGTCATGTTGATGGACAATCTCGGTCATCACGGAAAAGTAATGGCTCAGGAGTTGAAACAATTCTTCCGGTTCCAGACTGTCCGTCAAGCTTGAAAACCCACGAATATCCGAAAAAACAATGGTCAGGAGCTTTCTCCGGGGTTCGGACCCCAGACCCTTGTCATCGGCCAGGATGGTTTCCGCAAGCTTCGGGGAGAGATAGCGGCGCAGTTGGTCATATCGTTGCAACTTAACGACCTGCGCCTTGACCTTATCCTCCAGTCCCTGATTGAGTACGATCAAATCCTGCTGGGCCTGTTGGAGTTTTGCCGTTCTCTCTTCCACCTTGGCTTCCAATTCCCGGTTGGCCGCATCCAGCCTGTCCCTTGCTTCCCGGAGCTTTCGATTGGTCTTCTGGAGCATCAGATTTACTTGATTTTTTTCCTTGATGCTCTCACGGAGCCGGTCAATGACCTCACTCACCTCACTTCCCGTTTCCCCTTTTCGCTTCCCCAATTTGAGAGCCTCGGAAATGCGGTGGGAAACGGACATGCGATCAAAGGACACCCGCAAAATACAATAAGGGGCTTTAAAAAATTCCCCTTCCCGCAGGAGGTTTCGTCCGTCTAAAGAGAACGTCCGAGTGATCAGAATGGCTTTCTGCATGCCGTTCGCATTCTCTTCAAAATTATCGTAAAGCGCTCTGTATTTCCCCAGATAGATACTTTTGCCGTTAACCATTTCCGGTTCCAGCAGAACCGTTTTCCCCACAATAACCGTATCGCCGGTGGCGGGATCCCGCAGGGACATGCGGTCTTTTTTGATCTGTACCTTCAGCCCGTAGGGAAGAAATTCGGGGTCCAGATTCAACACAATTTCGGGATCATATGGGGACAGGGGTTGCACAATGAGGGCCGGGGGCAGATTCCAGATGGTGGGAATGGAGGATAGGATGCCCCTCATAAAGGCATCTCCCATATAGTCCCGGTTTGGATCGAAATTATCGTGAAAGGCTATTTTCAGGAGCGTTTTGACCTTTCTTGACGCGGAATCGTAGGCGGGTGGGCGTATAATCTCAAGGGTTTTTGTGTCATTGAAATTTTCATTGAAAAAGGGAAGCCGCTTGTACCCATCGCCGGGAGAGGCAAAAACCCGCACAAAGTAATGGAGCCGACCCCAAGACCGAAGATGGGCCGAAGAAGCGCCGCAATCAAAAAAGAAATTCGGTTCCCCCACCAGTTCCCTGGCCCGCCGAAACACCCGGTCAAAATTATCATAGGTGGTCCACTGGTCCTCATTGAGGAAAAAACTTTCCAGGGAAGGATACCCTTCCGGCATGGGAAGCCCTTTAAAGAGGTCATGTTCCCGGCCCAGGCGACTTTTGACATAGGCGTCGATGATCTTAAGATTTCTGTTGCTGATGCAATCGGGACGCGTCATGGGCGACTCAATGAAAAGAGTTTAAGGGTAAGAACCCAGCACCTTCATATGGATCTTGGCATCATCGGAACACCATAGAGCATAGCTGAACCCCGATTTTACCGTCAATTTTACCGCATCCGTTTCAGCGTAGGGTTTGACTGATCTCACTTTCCGCAATACCGGCTCATGCATGGGAAAGCTGGATTGCCCCGGGTAAACCGTTGCATCCACAAGCCTGGCACTTTCCTGATAACGGTAATGATACAAATAGCCCTTGAAGGTATAGGCGCCGGGCAAAACGACGATTCCCAGATCATCCACCCGTATTTCCGGTTCTCCCTCTTTATGGAGGTTAAGCAGGTAAATGGGGCGGGATTCCAAATCGTCAGTTTGTTTGATGAGGGCAAGACTTGTTTTGGGTTGGTCCGGACCGGAATACAATTTCCGGGGATAAAAGGAACAGCCTCCCAGGAAAATAAGAGCCGAGAGCAGAAACATCAACACAAAGGGTTTTGCTTTCATGGACCCTCCTCCAATTGACGGAATTGTTTTAATCGCAACGCCTTCTTTCACCTGCCGCCAAAACAAGTTTTCCAGAGCCTGACAAAGGTCCCGGGACGATTGCTCCGCTTGTGCTTTTGGCGAGGCATTGTGGGGTTGGGACAATCCAGGGGATGCCCGGTCAGGATAGCGGCGGGACGACCGAATACCATGGCTTCGGCTTCGCGCGGGTTTCCGAGTATCCTTGCCGCCTCCTCCACGGCCTGGGACAGCAGGGGTGGACGGGTTCTGGGAGAATGAGCGTCACTGGCGATGAGCTGTACCAGGCGATTTTCCAGAAGGCGCTTAGCGCATTCCCCGGCGCCGGGACCGAAGTCCCCCAACAGGCTCATGGCGGTCACCTGGGCCAGGGCGCCCATGTGAATGAGTTCGCGAAGGATATCGGGGTTGTTCTGAATGGCCGCATTCCGCTCGGGATGCGCAATGATGGGGGTGATGCCGCCAAGCTTTAATTCAAACACTTCCTGTTTAACGCCGGCCGGGACGGACTGAGACGGAAGCTCGATGAGTACATATTTTCCATTATTGTTGAGGGTACAGATCTCGCCATTCTTGATTTTCAAAGCCATCCGGGTCACCAGATGCGCCTCGGATCCGGGGAATATCCTCAAAGAGATGCCGCCGGCGGCAAGAGCGCGTTCCAGCGCTGAAACGGCGAACAGAATGTCCAAAACGGCGTTGGTACTGACCCCGTTCAGGGTATGGGGCGTCGCCACAATACCCTTGATGCCGTCCGCCACAGCCAGTCCGGCCATTGCCAGGCTCTCTTCAAGGGAAGCAGCGCCGTCGTCCAGGCCGGGAAGGATGTGGCAGTGAAGGTCAATCATGGGTTTTCAATGAAGGATCACGTCTCAATGGGTTTTTCGGTTTTTTCCTCATGGCCGTAATAGGCGCTCTTGGACCGCTTTTTCCGTTTCTTTTTGCTGCGGCGTTTCTTTTTCTCACCGTCGTCGCCATAGTAATAATGGTAGTACTGATAGTAATAATAATAATAGTATTTGTCCTTGCCGATATCCACCGCATTGAGGACGGCCCCGAGAATGTTGCCCCCCACCGATTGAAGTTGATGGACGCTGTTCTTGGCCACCTCACGGATTGTCTGACCAGCCCGGATCACCAGAACCACGCCGTCCACGGCCTTGGCCAGGATGGCCGCGTCGGTCACGGCGGTGATGGGGGGCGAATCGATGATGATGCGCGTATAGCGTTTCCGAAGCTCACCAATTAATTCTGTCATTCGCTTTGAGCCCAGCATTTCCGAAGGGTTGGGAGGGATGGGTCCCGAAAAAATCAGATCCAGATTGGGAACTTTGCTGTGAACGACCACCTCCTCAAAAGAGGCATTTCCCGTCAGAAGGTTAGTAATCCCTTTGTCCTTGGCAAAACCGAACATACGATGAAGCTTGGGCCTTCGAAGGTCGCAGTCCAGCATCAGCACCTTGCTGCCGGATTGCGCCATGGTAATGGCCAGGTTGCTGGATGTCATGGTTTTACCCTCTCGGGGTCCCGGACTGCTCACGAGAATCACCTGGGGAGCAGCATCCGCGGAGGAAAACAGGATATTGGTGCGAATGCCGCGATAGGACTCACTGGCGGTGGATTTGGGCGCATTCAGGCAAACAAGATCCTTGAGCCGGTCACCGCTGCCTCCCCCACCGTCGTCCTCTTTTGATTCAACCAGGGGTGTGGGGCCCAGATAGGCAATACCGAGATGCCGTTTTAAATCGTCGGGAATTTTGATGGTATTGTCCAGGTACTCAAAGAAGAACGCAAGCCCGATACCGGCCACCAGACCCACGATAATAGCCAGCAGCAGATTCAGCTTCTTCTTGGGCTTCACCGGCGCCCGGGGAACCTCGGCCCGATCCACCACCCGAATATTGCCGGTCCGCATATCTTCGGTGAGAGTGGCCTCCTTGAACCGTTTCACCAGTAACTCGTACATATCCCTGGCACTCTGGGCCTCCCGATGGAGGACGCTGAACTGAATGGCCTTTTTATTGAGGTCCAGGGTTTCCTGTTTCTGCCGGTTAAAAGCCGCCCTCAAAGATTCCTCCTTGGCCAGTGCCACCAGATACTGGGTCTTGAGGGAATTAATGACCCGCTCCACCGCATTGGCCTTCCGCTTGGCCAGGGTCTTTAGCTCCGAGTCAATGGCGATCATCTGGGGATGATTTTGCCCATATTTTTTGGAGAGTTCGCTCATCCGCTTGTAGAGTTCCACTTCCATTTTACTGATTTCACGGATGAGTTCATTGTTGATGACTTCGGGGATGGACCCCAGCATGTCGGGAGACCCTTTCAAGCTCAAGGCCTGGTTATAACGGGTCTCGGCCTCTACCCGAACCGACTCCGCATCCACCACCTGGGCATTCAACTGGGCCAGTTTCTGAGCGGTCACCCGTTCGGTATCGCTGGAAAAATCCGTAATAATACCCGCCTTTTCCTTGTATTGAATGAGGGTCAGCTCGGCTTTTCCCACCTTTTTTCGTTCTTCATCCACCCGCTTGTTCAACCAGGCAACGGCATCTTTAACCGCCGTCAGTTTTATCTCCAGATTCTGGGCCATGTAAGCCTGGGCGAGGGTATTGACGATTTTGGTGGCCAGCACCGGATTTTTGGCCTCAAAGCTCAAATCCACCAGACGGCTGTTTCGAATGGGGGAGACCTCGATCCGGCTGATAAAATCGGAAACCAGCGCCGAATCCGAATCACGATCTTCCAAACCGAAAGTTTCTTCCTTTTGGCTGGAGATGAGGTCCTTGATGGAATCTTTCCATGACTGAATGGTTTCCCCAATGGAACGTTTTAGGTTTGAAAAAAAATCATCCTTCGGTTTGGGGAAAAACTCTTCACTATCCTCCAAATGAAGTCGCTTGATAACTTCTCGGGCCACACCCCGGCTTTCGATAATTTTATACTGGGTCTGATAATAATCGGTTCCCGAGGAATCGACGGCCATCACCTCTTCAATGGACACCACATTGGGGTTTTCCTTTTCAATCACCAGCCGGACCGTGGCCTGGTAGATGGGGGTCGCGGTGTAGGTGTGGATGGCCACCGTGATAAAAATCACGGCAAATACGGCGATAATGGTCCAACGGCGTTTAACCAGAACCCTGAGGTAGTCCCTTAGATCGATGTGTTCTTCGTCACGGCTGTATTCGTTGTTCATGGTTTCCCTTTAAAAAAAGCTTTCCGGCACCACAATAATATCTTCCGGCTTAATCACCACATCCTGTATCTTTTTCCCGGCGTCGGTGATTTCATCCACCTTCACCTCGATGACCTTTTCAACCCCGTCTTCCAAGCGAATGATGCGGGTGCTGTTTCGGGAGGCAATGCGGGTAAATCCGCCCGCCATGCCGATAGCCTCCACCAGGGTCAGCTCATCTTCGGGCATATCATAAGAGCCGGGCCCTCTGACCTGGCCGATAATGTAAAATTGCTCAACGGGAAGAAAATAGAGGACATCCCGATCCTCAAGCTGGATATTGGAATTCTGATCTCCCTTTTTCAGCAAGTCCACAAGATTAATGTCAATCACCAGTTTGCTTTCCTCTGAGGTATCATGATTGAGGGTTCGAATCAGCATGAGCCGATTGCTGGCCTTTTCTTCTTCCACCCCGCCCACTTTGGTTAAAGCATCCATGATGCGCTCCCGCGCCTGTATGGGATGGCTGCCCGGGGTGCCCACTTCCCCCAGCACAAAAAAATGCTTGCTGTTGTATTCGATCACCTGGACGTCCACATGAGCGTTCAAAAGATACTGCTGCGCGGCCAGTTTTTCGGCGATCAGGTTTTCAATTGCCGAGGTGGTAAGGCCCGCCACCTTCAGACGACCGATTAATGGAAAGGAAAGGTAGCCCTTTCCGGAGACACGGATGGATTCCTTGGAAAGATCTTTCTCTTCATAAACAACAATGCTGAGAACATCGTTGCCGCCTACCGTATAGTCAGCCTTTTCTCCCAGAGTCGGCGGATATTTGGCAAGATATTCGGAGACCGTATAATGGGGTGTCTTTTCAATGACCTTGGTGATACCCGAATCAACCTCCTTTTTGTCCTTGCCTTTTTTCAATTCTTCCAGCATGGCCAAATCTTTTTCCTTGAGACCCTCAAGATTCTTTGCGCCATCATGCGATGTTATACTCACCACATCTCCACCCATGCAGGCCATAAGACATAAAAGGAGGACAGTCAAGGCTGAGGAACGCGTCAAAAGATAAATAAAGGTTTTTCGGAATGATTTAACCGGAAAAAAAGGGATCGGGAAAGTCTTCATCGTATCCTCGCGGTTGGAATTTCAAGTTTAATACAACTGCTGATTTTAGGCTTTTAGCGACGAGAAATCAATAGAAAAAAAACAATTTAAGGCGCCAAACCGAAAAGGAACGCCATTCATTTCTATTTTAGCCCGAGGATCAACAGCTGAAAAAAGGCTTATACAACCTCAGAAAAAAAGGAAAAGGGAGCGGCGCTCCCTTTTCCTTTCTAAATCCGCTTAAAAATAAACCAGAATTCCCTTGCGCTTAATAGGATGCACCCAGACTCAGGGCTACCTGATTGTCGGTGAAACTCTGCGTAACATCATTGGAATCTTTTTTCATATATCGATAGTTCAAGCCCGCGCTGAGCCAGGACCGAATCTTATAGCTGACACCGGCATAGAAGTTGTAATTATCGTCTACTCGATCCTCTGTTTTCTGGTAATTCAGGGTATTGTAGTCGTTTCTGCCGTAAATAAACCCTCCCTTAGCGCTGAATTTGTAGGGAAGGTCCTGGGAGACGTTGAGTCCCACATTGGTGTCGTCATAATATTCCTGTCTTGCAGCGCCTGTACTCCTGATGGCCCGGGCAAGGTTCAGGGTCAGAACCGTGTTCTGGGTGGCACGGTAATTAATGGACGTATCGGCGGACCAGGTATTCCGGTTTTCATAAGCTCTGCCGTTTGTATCGCGATCGTTATCGTAATTCAGCCATTGCCAGCCGAAATTCAACTCACCCCCCAATTTTCCACCCCCATCCCAGGCAAGACCACCGCTGACGCGATTGCGTTTGTTGCTGGCATCGTTAACGGAACTGATCTGGTCATCGTCATAACTCTGGGTACCGTAATGGTAGCGAACAAAGGCCCAGGTTTTGGGCAGAACCCGCATGGCGAACTCAAGACCGAACACATTGTCGGTCCAGTTCTGGGTGGCATTGCTATCGAAATCATATTCTTGCTTATAGAAATTATAGAAACCAACCACTTTGAACCGGTTGAAAAAGTCCCATCCCACTTTAGCATTCAAGTCATTATTCCAGCGTTTCTGGTTATAACCCAAACCAAACTGCGTGGCATCACCATAGGGATCGTTTCCATTATTATAAACATTGGTAAGACCTGCGATAAGACCCGTGGGCGCGGTGTAGTCAAAATCGAAAACCCCTCGCTGGTTGTTCCAGTTCTGGACCGTATATTCATTATAGAAGGCCCAGTTGCCTTCATAGAGCAGGTTGACATGGCCCCGCTCGGGAAGCTGGTAACTAAACAGGACCCCGGGGTTAACATGAAAAATATAATCGTTTTCAATGGGTTTTGTAAGTTTTCCATTAAGCGTGGTATTGGGGTTGTTGGGATTGTTGGTATACCCGTTGCCCAAATAAATATTGCTGTCATAAACTTCGGACAACCTGAGCGCCGGCGTCACCGTCAATTTGCCCACATGGATTCTTCCCCCTTCTCCAGACAATTCATCTTCCACACTAATGGCGCCCTGCTGCCAGATAATTTCCGCCATAACCTGGGACGAAAAGAACCCAAGGCATATTCCTGTCACACACGCCAAAAACAAAAATCTCTTTTTCATTTTACTTTTCCTCCTGGAAAACCATGATTTCACATTAAAATAACGTCGTTCATCGCCTTTAAGCCACCACTTCCGTGATAATGACAGTTTCAGGGACATCAATCCACAGAAAAATGCCCCCGAAACGCCTAACTGGATGGGCTCACAGTTGTTTCTATGGTTGTCGTGGTGGTAGTCGTTGTCGTGGTGGTGGTTGTAGTTATTGACTCCCGTATGGCTCTATCCTCATCCAGTAATCTCTGAGCCTTATTGACCTGCGACTGTGCCTGTTCGGCTTCCTCGCCTATTACAAGCAGCGCCTCCTGTGCACTCGACCGAACGTCTTCATCTGGATTGTTGTCCGATAACAGCTGAGCCGCGCCCCGGGCCACATCCAGTGCTTTGAGCCTGGCCTTTGCCATGGCCAGGTCTTTTTCCGGACCGTCCGGCATGGACTGAGCGTCCTGGTAAGCGGTGTGGGCTTCTTCCAGCAAGCGGAAAACGGCGCTTTTGTACGCGCTGTCAACATTGCTTTCCCATTCGAAGACACCCCGAACCACATTGCCCACAACAGACGCGTCCCCACTGTACATTTGCAGATAAGTGTTCAGAGTGTCGGCATTATATGCGAAACCAACCTCGGTGCCCCTCAGTCCGCACACGGCCGTTGGAGTCTGAAGATAATTTTTCATCTGTGATTGGCCACTTTTGAAACGGAATTTTCCCACAAAACAGGTGATCCTTCGGTTGGTGGAAGATCCATCCTGCACTTTTCGTTCGCTGATGGACACATTGGTAAAGGGTCGGACGTTCATGACCGCACCATCGCTAAAGGTGATGTCAGCACTACCCTGTTTGGTTTGGACAAAGTCGCCATTGTTTAATGCCTGGCCAACCTGGGTAACGCTGGCAAATTGCGTTCCTGACATGATGACGGCTTCGCCCTGGAATCCGGTTATTTTGGCCACGGGTACACCTGCATACGCCTGAGAACAAATGAAAAACAGCCCCACCAAAAAGGTTACCAAAAAACGACTGAGAAAAATAATGTTTCGCATAGAAAGCCTCCTTATAAAAAAAATGAGAAAAAAAAAACAACCAAAAAGCACACTAAAATGGTAATCCGTACTTCTTACTTTTAGGTTTTTCTGCCAATAAATTTCTTATTTTCTGTTATAGGTTTTTAAAATTGAGGGGTTAAGACTGCAAGTACTGGTTTTTTGGTATTTTTTGGCTCAAGGGATTCCCAGTCTATCTCGACACGATTTCAGGAAATAAGATACTAATTAAGGAAAAGCACCGCTACTATAATTTCACGAATCCCATAATCTCAAACAATAGGATCTCATCACTAAAACTTTTTCAATCAATTGTCAAGGTGTAATCAAGCTCAAAAAAAGGAATTCCGAAGTATTTCACACACCGTGGACGGAAAAGGGTTTGTCAGTTTTTAGGGGTCATTTTATAGAGTCCGTAGAGAAAGTTCTGTTCCGTCGCTTCCGCCGTTTTTTCCAGGTCGTACTTGTCCCTGATGCTCCGGCATAGTCTGATGTTTCGCTTGTTTTTCGTGTTGCACCAGTAATTGTAATGAAAATAAACGTTTCCCTGATATTTAGCCAAAAGGGTCTTGATGAGATCCGGATTATTGATACCCGCATAGGTCTGAATGGCATTTTGCTCCCAGAGCAGCAGCATGGTGGGATTCTGCGTCAGCACAATGGATCGTTCCGGCAGCATTTCAACAAAATCCTTGGCGTATTGGTGATCATATCTCGCCCCCCACGCCTCTTGGCCCACCCGGCGCACCAGGGGCATGAATTGAAGAAAAGAAAATGCCGGGATCAGGACCATGAGGCTTGAAACCAGTATCTTTTTCCCGGCAGTTCCCGTTGACCCCATACCGCTGGCCGGCCCCGCCTTCACCAGCTTATTGCCAATCCAGCCGCCACCCATGCCCGCCAGTATGGCAAGAGGCATGAAGGAGAGCAAAGCAAAACGCACATCGGCGCCATAGGTATAGCTACCCGCATAAAAAAAGAGAAAAATACCCCAGAATGGCAGAAACCAGAAGAAGATGAGCCACTGCCACTGTCTTCCCTTTTGGGGGCAACAAAGCCCCATCAGGGCAAGGACCGTGATTAAGAGGGGGAATAACTGGTTGTTCAGGTAATAGAGACCATTGGTATCAAAATTGTGCGCCAGAAACTCAAGGGAGAACTTGCTACCCGGCGCCCCCCAGCTATCACCACTGACCGCATAAAAATGAAGGAAATGAGGCAACAGAAAAACGCTGGTCAACAACCCAAAGGTCCACAGTTTCCGGTTAAAAAACAATCGAGGGGCAACCCACAAAAATACCAGGAGAATCCATCCCAGGATAAGCATGGATTCAGGCCGCATCTGGCATGCCATGGGGATCAGGGTAACCATCACATAGAGGTGACGTTTTCGCCCGCTTTTCAAATAAATCACCAGGGAGAGAACACAAAGGCCTACGAACACCGCCGCCGAAGGCTCGGCGGCGACCGTGTTGCACCAAATGAGGTTATGGGGAATCACCATATAGGCGAAACCCGCCAAAAAAGACGCCAAAAAACTCTCGGTTAAATGCCAGGTAATAAAAAAAGCGATGAGTACCCCCATGCTGAAAAAGAGGTTGTTGAAGAGAAAAGCATAGGCTTCATCGACACCTAGGAGTTGGAAGGACAGGCTGATCAGAAACGGCCAGCCGCTAGGCTCCTTGTTGTAGCTAATCCAGTGAGGAAAGTATTCGCCATATTCGAAGGTGCCGTAATTACAATAGCCGGTCTGATTGGCCAAAGCGATGTTCTGTCCCACATTGGCGTAGATATCCTCATCATAATAGATGCGATGGGTCTGCTGGGTCAGAAAGGAAACCAATCCAAAGGCGGCGCAGAAAAGAATTACAAGAAGAATACCCTTTTTGTTAAAAAATTTTCCAACCAGATTCCTGAGATCCCCGCAGCAGGGCAAAAGAGCCGTAAGCAGCAGAAAAAAATTGATTTTAAGACCCCAGGGAATCCATTTTTTCAAGATTTCAGTGATTTGACCCTTCTGAAGATGGTCCACCAGATAAACATCGACACCCAGCAGGCAGACGTAGGCAAAAACCAGCAGCAAGAGGTAAAAACGGTGGTTGTAGATTCTTTTTAAAGGCATCCCGGGCTTCCTTCTTTTCCCTTCTCAACCAAAAAATCTTCCAAAAACAAATGCGATATCCTTGTCCTCCGAAACATCTCCAAGGCATCATCCGGCGTACAGACAATGGGTTCTCCGTGAATATTGAAGCTGGTGTTCAAGACTACGCCCAAACCCAATTCCTTTTTAAGGTGACGCAGCAAATCCCGGTAAACGGGGTTTTCCTTTCCCACAAAATGGGGTCGGCAAGTGCCATCCACATTGATGACCCCGGCCATTAGCGACAAATATTCCTTTCTGACCCTGAACCCGGTGGTCATGAAACGATTGTCGGCAATGTCCCGGTTATCCAGGTGAAGGAGCGCATGGGCGTCGTCTTCCAAAAGGCTGGGGCAGAAGGGTTGGTACCAAACCCTCTTTTTCAAGACCAGGTTAAGCCGGTCCTTGATATCCTGTTGGTCGGGCCTGGCCAGAATACTGCGATTCCCCAGTGCTCTGGGGCCCATTTCCATTCGTCCCCGAAACCATAGAATAATCTCTCCCTTAAGCAGGATTTCGGCGGCGCGTTTTGCGGGATCTTCCAAAAGCGTGTAGGGGAAAGGCCATCGATTAAGAGAGTTCAGGATACTTTCCTTTGAAAATGCGGGGCCCAGGCAGGGGGTTGTGAAAGCGTACTTTGTCACCCCCGCATTTTCGTAATTGGCGGCGACGGCAGCTCCCAGGGCAAGTCCACCATCGCCCATGTGGGGAAAGGCAAAGACATGCTTTGTGGTTTCCAGGGATTCGATTTTCATATTGAGCTTGATATTGGAAAAAATTCCGCCTGCCAGAGCCACATCCTTTTCTCCGGTGACGGAAAGGGCATTTTGAACCAGGGCTAAAACCTTTGTTTCCAGGGTCCGCTGAGCCATGAAGGCAAACTGTTCCGAAGGGAACTGCCACAGGATTTTTTTCATTTTTCGGTAAAGGGCCGTCGAGTTATAGGGGGAAATCAGATCCAGGCCTCGGACCGCAATCAGTTTCATCAACGGATTGTCCCCATCGTCGATGGGGTAGGCATAATTGGCCAGGGCCATGACCTTTCCTTCGTCTTCCAGCTCCCGCATATTCATGAGGTTGGTCACATGTTCAAAAAAAATCCCCAGAGAAACCGTTGCCGGAATGCGCTTCACAAGCGTCAGCTGGGGACGTTGAAACTGCCAGATGCTGCCTGAAAGGCCATCACCCACCCCATCCAGGGTTAGGACGAGACAACGTTCAAAACCGCTGAACCGTGCCGCGGCCTCGGCGTGACAGCGGTGATGATCCAGTAGAAAAAGCTGGAAATCACAGAACCCTTCGGCCTTGAGCGTCTTTTGAATGTGGTCCCGGGTCAAGCGGCGAGATAACCGATTGGGCGGCAATTCGGTAAATCGGTATTTAAAGCCCTTTTTAAAGGGGTCCAGAATCCCCGGTCTTTTTTTCCGTCGCCGGATAAGATAATACGCCTCCTTTAGACGGGGCGCCAGCCGGGTCAGGGTTTTGGCGGGGTCTGTTGTGGAAAGGGCAATGTGTTTAACCGCGGAGGGGGGGATGTCAGCATGAGCGAGGCAAGCCTGAATGGAAAGGCGGGGAAACCCCACCTCCAGCTTTCGACGGGTCAACCTTTCCTCATTTATGGCAAAAACCACCTGTTTTTCCTTGATAAGGGAAGCTCCTGCATCATGGCCATCCCAGATGCCTAAAATATAGTTGTTAGACATGGTTTCCCTTATTTGGTGAAAAGTGAAGAGTGACGAAGCATGAGAGACCATCTCCCTAAACCGCCGGTACTTTTGTCCATCTTAGGAATTGAAAGAGGCTTTTTAAAATATGCCGTATGGCCCTGGGGTCGACCATGGCCAAAAGGTTCAGAAGCGCCTTGGGCCTTCCATAAAAGGATCGATAGGCATGTCGACGAAACAAATCCACCTGGTCTACGGAAAGACCGGGCAGGGCCATGGTGGAATAGCTTTGGGAAAACAGGGACGCTTCGTTCAGCCATCCCTCCCTGTGCGCCTCATCAAAAAGGCGTGTGCCCGGAAACGGAGCTGCCGCATAAAACTGGGCAATGTCAAGGGGAAGGGAAAGGGAAAGGGAGAGAGTGTCCGCCATGCTGTTAGGTGTTTCCCCGGGAAGCCCCAGGATGAAATGCCCGGATGTTTTGATGCCCAGATCATGGGCCATGCCCACAGCGTTTCTGGATTGGTTTACGGTGATGTGTTTTCCCGAGCGTTTCAGCACGACGTCGTTCCCCGATTCAAGGCCGAAACTGATCATCCAGAGACCCGCCTGCTTCATCAGGGCGAGCATATTCCTGTCCACCGTATCCACACGGCTGTTGCAGGTCCAGGCGATGTTCAGTTTTCGAGTCACAATTGATCTTGAAAACTGTTCAACATAAGTCTTGTCAGCCGTAAAGGTGTCGGCCCATACAAAAAAGTCCCGCACGCCGAATCGACGGAGATTGTCCTCGATTTCACCCACCACGTCTTCAACGGGACGTTTACGCAGCTTTTTTCCATAGTACAGGGGCGCCGTACAAAAGCTGCACGGATAGGGACAACCCCGGACAGGTGCGACAATGAGAAACGGGGCCCCCTTGAGGGGCAGGCGGTAAGGCGCAAGATCGAGGTAACCCCAGGCCGGGGACGGAATGTTTTCCGGGGAAATGAACGCTCTGGGTTTATTGTGGCGGGTTTTTCCGGTTTTTGCATCTCTAAAAGACAAGCCTGCAATGTCGTTCCATTTCCGGTTTGGTTGACGGCATACGGCTTGAATGGTTTCTTCCGGTTCCCAGTGGACGACCATATCGACGGATGGATGGGCCAGCGCCACATGGGGCATGGCGCTCACATGGGTGCCCATAACCCCGGTTGTAACTTCCGGCACGGTTTTTTTCATCAATCCGGCCATGTCCAGGTCGTGGGGCAGAGTGGGGGTAGCGGTGTTCAGAAAAACAAAGTCGGGTCGAAAAACGTGGACCACAGCTTCAAGGTCTTTGGAATCCATGGCGATTGCCGGGCAATCCAGAACCCTGACCCCATGCCCGTCCTGTTCCAGAAGGGCGGCCGTGGTCGCCAGGGAGACGGGTGGCCATTGGGTGGCCCAGACCCCGGATTCCTGGGTGCAGCGACCCTCCCGGGTAAAACCCTTTCCCATGGGATGGGGAGGGTTAAGCAATAAAATTCGGTATTTTTGATTCTTAGTCACCTATTACCCGCCACTTGTCACTTGTCACTCGCCCTATACCATCATGATTCTTGACAAACAAGTATTTTTCATAAAATACTATCGGTTCATCACGGATTAACGTGAAATCGTGCTTTAAGATTGTTTCGGTTCAGAAGCCAAATCTCACGCGAACCCACGATGAGCCGATATTTTATTGAAAAAGGGTATTCCAAATTCAGCCAAATACAAGGGGTGCATACCATGCTGAAAAAAGCCATCATAGTCCTGCTGATCGGCCTGTCCATCTTTACCGTGGTACATTTCATCTCTTCACAAACACGGCTTTTTCTGGGAATCGAACGGAACCTGATAAACGGCCTCTTTTTCATGCGGGAACCCGAGATCCACGAACCCAACCCCCTGGTAAGCCAGGAGGTGATCCTCCTGGGGTTTGATGAAGATTCCATTGCTGCCATTGGAAAATGGCCCTGGAAACGGGATGTTCATGCGCAAATGCTGGAGAATCTGGAAAAATTTTCCCCCAGAACGGTGATGTTTGATGTGGTCTTTGTAAAGAGTGAAACCACTCCCCCGTTTCTGTCGGAAAAATTGACATCTGAACCGGAACTTCTACAAAAAGTGGAAAACGCCTTTGGTGAAATGGACAAGGCCTTTTCCAAAACCCTTGAAAAATACCACAATGTGTTTCTGGATGTTCAGTTGGTGGAACACCCCCGGCCGGATCTTCCCAAAGCCTACCTGAACCGCATTCTCTTCAATGAAGAAATTCTAAAAAACTATTCACTGCCTTTAAAAAACAACAGCAGTCTTCTGGTCTTTCACTCCCTTGAACCGGTGTTGAGCGAATTCATATCCAACGCGCAACCGGCCATCGTCAATGTCCTTTCAGACGACGATGGCGTAACCCGTATGTTCCCCCTTTACTATACCTACAAAATGAGCGATGGAACCGCTCGAAACCTGTTTACAGCCACCCTTGTTCTGGTGAAGCGATATTATCGTGTCGCCAATGAAGATGTTTCAATAGAACGGGACAAAGTCGTTTTTTCTTCGGCAAATATTCCGGTGCTGGATCCATCGACCCGCCGGCTCGAGCTGTTTGAAAAGGATTTTAAATGGTTAAAAAATAAAATTCTGAACCCGGCGCCGCCCAAGGAATACCCATATAACCGAAACCTGTTTGCCTTACTCTCAAACCGGCTTCGGATGGAAACCAAGCCCGGGAAAAAAACGCCGGATTTCCCCCTCCATGTGCTGAAAGAAACCGGGGGCTTTAAAATTCTGAAGGGTTGGGAGATCTTTGACGCGGCTCAGAAAGGCGAGGCAAACCGGATTCATCTGGTTGTTTATGAAAAAGGGACCATCGAAATCCAAACCCCGGTGCCGGGATTCGGCTACATCAACTATTCAGGCACCGAAAAACGGTATTTCATCGATGCCAGGACCGGGGCGCCCGAGATGTTCAACACCGTACCCACAAAGAGCTACAGCAAAATATATGCCATGGATGCCATGCCTGAAATTCCGGTGCTGGATGCTTCGGGCAACATCGAGGCGGGTTATGACACCCGTGCCCTTGAAGAATGGTTTTTTGCCTTTTGTGAAGAAAAATCCTACCATATCTTCAATCAGGCCGCCCGGGATCTGGGTGATGAAGTACAGGATGATGCTCGTTTACGGGAGTACCTGAATCGCTATCCTGAAAATGGGAAATATTTTTTTTATGCCTACTATTTCATGAACCTCGATGCCGCACCCGGCACTTTGCGAACCCTCATTGACCAATACCCCGATTTCGGCATGGCGGCTGGGCAAGATCCGGCTTATTTTCTGAGCGAAAAATCGGTGGCGGCGGCCCTCATGGACGCCTATACTGAACAGTTTAAACGCTATTACAACAAGTTTGTATTTACCGGCGCAACGGCGCGAATACTGGGAGATATCCAACAAACCCCTTACGGCGCCATGACCGGCATTAACACCCTGATCAACGCATTTAATACGATCATTACCCGAAACGAGCTGACCCTTTCTCGGGATATTCCCCATTTTGATTTGTTGGTACTTCTGGGGCTTTGCCTCTTCTGCTGTTTGATTTACGGGTTCACCAGTATTCGCATCGGCAGCGCTATCTTTATCACGGTTTTACTCGGGACCCTGATCGTCAGTTTTGCCCTTTTCAGCTTATCAAATCTGTTTTTGACCACCACGCCGCTCGTTTTTTCAAACGTCATGATATTCGGGGGCATCATCGTATTTAAGGTTTTGACGGAGCAGAAAGACAAAAAATTTCTGAAGACCACCTTCTCCAGCTATCTTGCGCCTGAGATTATTGACGAAATGTACAAAAACAAAACCATGCCCACCCTGGGAGGGGAAGCGCGGCCCATTACCGCCTATTTCACCGATATTCAGGGATTTTCAACTTTCTCCGAGAAATTGACCGCCAACCAGTTGGTGGAACTCATCAACGACTACCTTTCCGTCATGACGGATATTCTGATCAATGAAATGGGAACCCTGGACAAATACGAGGGAGATGCCATCATCGCTTTTTTCGGGGCGCCCATGGCGGTTCCCGACCACGCACTCAGAGCCTGCCGGGTGGCGGTTTCCATGCAGCGACAACTCACGGTGCTTTGCGAAAGATGGCGAAATGAAAAACAAAACCCCAATGATCCGGATCGCAACACCAAGAAATTAAATACGGACGAGTGGAAGCCGGGGGACAAATGGCCGGCAATCGTTCACACCATGAAGATGCGCATCGGAATCAATACGGGTGAAATCGTGGTGGGCAATATGGGAAGCGCCATGCGGATGAACTACACCATGATGGGGGATCCCGTAAACCTGGCGGCACGGCTGGAGGAGGCGGGCAAACAGTACGGCGTGTACATCCTGGTGAGCCACGATACCCTTCAGAGGGGAATCACGGATGAGGACGGCAACACGAAACAGGTGTTTGACCTGGTGGAAGTCCGTTTTATTGACACCATTGCCGTCGTGGGAAAGTCCGAACCGGTACGGGTCTATGAGCTTTGCGCCATGAAAGGGGGCCTCACCGATGCGGAAAAAGATTTAATAAAGGTGTTTGACCTGGGAATGGCCCATTATTTCGATATGGCATGGGACCTGGCCATCGCCCGCTTTGAGGAAGCCCTGAAAATGGAACGGGTTCCCGATGGAAAAACCACGCCTTCCCAGGTGTATATTGATCGATGCCGGGCGTTTAAAGGGAATCCACCGGTAGCTCCCGGGGAGCAGTGGGATTGTGTTTGTCGGTTGACTAAGAAGTAACCGTTCACGGTTTACGGTTGCCGGTTTACGGTTGAAAAACAGAGGATCACAGAAGATTATGGGGTCCTCTTGTGAGGATTTAAAAAATTGCGGTTATCAATCCCAACATAATTCCGCATCCTTCATTAAAATTGAAAAAAAGATTGGCTCACCGCGGATTAACGTGAAAATCGCTACTGACTTCGCTTTCGCACTATAGGGGTAGGAAAGAGCCTCTGGGCTCTCCCCTCCCTCCGAACCGTGCATGCGGTTCTCCCGCACACGGCTCTCCGGTCGATAGTTTCCTCATCGGGATCGGCACGCTGCTAACCGGGCCTCATGCATAGTGAAAAGCCCGATTTTCGCGAAGTAGGCATTCGGCCAGCGGCGGTGGGCTTCAAGGCTTTTGCCCCAGCCCTTGCGTTTGTTACGACGCAATAATACGGCGCGTAAGCGTCGGCGGACAAACTTATCCACCGCCGCAAACTCAGTGCGGTAGGCGTGTTTGAAGTAACCAAACCAGCCTTCAAGCATGGGGTTCAGATCATCAATGATGCTTTCCATACTTCCGCTACGTTTGCGCCGGGTCTCTTCCCGGATTTTATCACGAAGGGCTTTACGGCTTTTACTGCGTATCCAGCGCTTTCCTGCCTCAAACCGGTATCCCAGGAATTCAAATCCCTGACCCTTTTGTCGACAGTCGCCAAGATGCGTCTTGTCCGGGTGTAAGCTCAGGTCATTAGCCTGTACCCACTCCCGTACCTTTTGCAAAGCATTCTCCGCTTCCGTTTGACTGCGGCTGAGGATAACAAAGTCGTCCGCGTAACGCACCATCCGCATACCTGATTCCGCGATCAGGCTGTCAAGAGGATGCAGGTAAATATTCGCAAGCAAGGGGCTGACTACCGCCCCTTGTGGCGAACCACCCGTCGGTGTCCATCTTTCCAAGCCGTCCATCACGTCCTGTTTCAGGAACATTTGAATCAGATTGAGCAATTTGCCGTCGCTGATGCGCATTTCGACTTGTTGCATCAGCTTATCGTGCGGAATCGTATCAAAGTAACTTTTCAGGTCGGCGTCCAGTATGAAGGTGTAGCCTTCCTTAATAAGCGCGTCTACTTCTCGCAACGCGTCCTTGCAACCTCTTTGCGGCCTGAAGCCGTAACTCATCGGCAGAAATTCATGCTCGAATATGGGCTCCATAACCATTTTAACCGCTGCCTGCACTACCCGGTCTTTGACCGTGGGTATCCCCAGCGGGCGTTGTTTGCCGTCGCTTTTCGGAATGTATACCCGTTTTACCGCTTCCGGTCGGTACGTTCCCGCTTTCAAGGTTTCATGCAGTTCGGCAAGGTATTTCTCCGCCTGCTCCTTAAAGCGCTTTATGCTGATACGGTCTATCCCTGCCGCTCCTTTATTGGCTTTGACACGTCCCCAAGCCGCTTCCAGCGTCGACAAGGCGAACACCTTATCCATCAAACTGTACCATTTACCACCTTTCACCCCGTTACCCAGGGCTGCCAACATACGTTCCGTCCACACCGATGCTTCCACCCAATCCCATCGGGTTTCTGCCTCGCGTTTAGTTGTTTCCAACACTGCCGAGACTGCTTGATTTAGCTGCATCTATATGACCTTTCCGTATCTATCTTCCTATCCTCCTTCCCTCGGCACGGTTTTGCTATCCGCGCTTTTCACAACCCGGTATCCGACGCAGGCGGCGGGTACTGGTCTCACGCCGTAAGCCTTGTTAGCAGGACCGTTCTGTCGCTACGGTACTATGAGGACTCTGACTCCTGCCTCCTGTCACCCCAAGAGACAGGTCTCCCTGCTTATCTCGCTTTACCTTCCAGTCATTCCGACCCCAAACATACCATGCCGTCAAACCATCGCTTTAACCGCCATTACAGCGTGGTCTGTGAGTTTCAGGCTTCACCATGGAACGGTAGGCTCGCCACCACATGACACCGAATCGGGTTCGTCATCCTACGGACTGACTTTTCGCCTCCGGTTGCTCTCCACCCCGCCTCGCGGCGACGCAGTTACCTTCGGCTACGGAGCTATGGCATACTCCGGTACGGACTTTCACCGCACTGATAAAGCGCCTTCACAGGCGCACCGTTCCCATGCTCTGCGTGGGAACGGTTTTCGGACGCTCTGCGTCCCGGTTTGGAGCCCTAAGAAATGGGCATGTAGCTGTTCAAAAGACGAATTGTCGGACGCGGGAGCGTCCAAGGTAGGTTCCCACGCAGAGCATGGGAACCAGCCCGGAGTGAAGGGTGACGTGATTCAAAAATAGAGATATTTCACAAGGGTCCAGACGTACCGAAAAGCGACTCTTTTCACTTGGATCTTGGAATATCCAGCCTTGCGTTTCTGCTCGTGAGTGGGCGCCTCTCCCATTCGATAGCCTTTTTTCAGGGTTTTAATAATCATTTCCTGTTCAATGGTGGTGATGTCCTCAATAAGGCCAAGTGACCTGAGTACCGCTGTTCGAATGGCCCTGAATCCATTTTGGCTTTCAGAAAGGGAAACGTTGAATCGATGGTTGATACAGGCCGTGATAAACGAACTGCCCATGAGCCGAAAACATTCGTCGAATCCGCCATGAAGTTCGCTTGACCCCCCCAGGAGTCTTGAACCCGACACATGATCCGCTTCGTCATTCAGGATCGGCGTCACCAGGCGGGGTATATCATTTGGGTCGTGGGATCCGTCCGCGTCCACGAAGACCACGATGTTCCGGTTCAGATGGGGAATGGCAACCCTGATAGCCTCCCCTTTGCCTTTACGGTTGTCAAAAATCACGCGGACATCCATGGCTTTAGCGATTTTCACGGTGTCATCCGTAGAATGTCCATCAATGACCAAGATATCATCTGAATAGTGCTTACTTTCCGTGATAATATCGGCGAGGGTGCCGGCCTCATTGAGCGCAGGGATAGCAATGGTAATTTCTTTTCTAATAATGTCGTCGGTTTCCATGGTAAGCCTCATTTATTTCACTCTTCACTTTCTCTTTTAAAACCAGCAACAGCCCCCACAAGAGAATAAGAAGAACAGCACTTATCACCAGGTAAGCCTTGAAAAAAACCGGTTTTTCTTCTATCCGGATCGTTTTTTTGAGGTGCGAAGCATAATGCAGTTCGTTGAATTCATAATTTACGATCAGATGAAGGGTTTTGTTTGACTCGGCATTTGCGCTTCGAAAAACAGGAATCGTGATCACCCGTTCATCTTCGGCCGGGAGTTGGCAGGACTCCCCGGCGCCCGGGGAGGTGAAGCCATCGGGAAGATAGAGGTTCAGGTCAGGTGCAATGGTTGAGTTCCGGCAGTTTTTCAAGATAAGCTTCAATGGTTTTTCCCTGTCCCAAAAGACCTTCCGGTTGAAAACAGGCGGGTCTACCAGCAGCTGAAGGGGGGCAGCAGTGAGCAAATTCTTGTTTTTCATACGATATTTAACGGTAAAAAAATGATAAGCAATGTGGGGATTACCATTCTCTTCCTCAAAGGCAACCACAACGACACCGACATATACACCGGGTTTCCAGCCAGGGCAGTCGATTTTATCCTTCAGGGCAATATTCCCATCCGGTGCGTTTTCCCCCAAATCGGGGTAACGGCGTATTGAATCAAATATGATCAAAGTGGCCGCCGTTTTGTGGGCAGTAACGTTGCCCTTATTCCGAATGTCAAAGTTTAATTCCAGATCACCGGAAGGGGTGATGGTACAATGGCTGGAGACGGTTGTTCGAATGACCCCGGACCACGCAGGCAGTGAAAACCCCATAACCAGAAGGGAAACCAGGAGAGGAATAAATATATGCCGTTTAGCGGCGGCCCTATTTGGGAAGCACATAGACGCAGTACAGACGTTCCGCCTCATAATATCGGGGCTCAACCATAAAATCCAGCGAAGGGTTCAGGTCCAAAACAATCCGAAGTTTGTCTTCCGCCTTGTGCAGATGAATTCGGACCTGCTCAATCTGGTTGCCGTTGACCTGGATTCGGGGCTTTCCATACCATGCCGGAACCCCTTTGATGTCTACGACAATCCTGGGTTTCTTCCCTGGAATAGAAAAGATCCCAGGAATACAAAAACGGCTCAGTGAAAAACAAACTCTCTCAGCGCCATTTTCTTCTTTTACAAAATTCATGTCTCCTACCAGGACTTTTTCCTGCTTGTCGCTTTTCGCCCCACTTGCGAGACGCTCACTTGAAGCGACAGGTGAAGGATACCCCGCCAAGACAAAAGCGAGCAAAGCAAAGATATAAATAGGCATACTTTTCACTTAAAAATCCCTCCGCTTTCAAATGATAAACAGCCTGGCAAGCAATACATTTAAGGCGAGTTTCCAACAGTCAACCGATGATTGCCTGGCAGATAATTCGAGTATTATAAAAGAATGGTCCCGGAATGTCAAAACCCGAAGAGATTTTTTTCAGTCGAATGGCGACTGAATGAACTTGACAGTGAATAGTCGTTTTTCTACTATCCGTCAAATCCAATCCGGTTTCCCTGAGCCATCACGGAGCCGTCCACACGAAAGCTTATGTTCATGTTCAAATCGGCAAACTATCAGGAATTGCGGGAACGCAGGGGGAGGAAGACGGATGATTACGTTAAGACAATATGAAGCGGGAGAAATCATTATCAAAGAAAACGACATGGGCGATGCGGTCTATATTCTGGAGCGGGGGCGTGCCCATGTAACGAAGCAGCTGGATAGCCAACAGGTTCACCTGGGTTATGTTGAGGCGGGGGAACCGTTTGGTGAAATGAGCATGATCGACGATAAACCGCGCAGCGCCACCGTAACGGCCATGGAAGAAACCATGGCCCGCGAGATTCACAGGAATGATTTTCTGGAAAGCCTTCAGACCGACCCGGATGCCGCCGTGGCCGTTTTAAAGGTGATATTCGAACGTCTTCGTGATTCTCACATGAAAATACTGCAAATGCAGCATTCCGAAACGGGTGACCCGCACCATGATGCCATGGCGGTAGTCCAAGAAAAGGTGGAGGGGGACGCGGGGACGGTTTCCATGGAAGGACTAACGCCCATTGCCTCCCAGGCACTACCGGAAAATCCCTACCGGATCAGGAAATTCCCATTTCTTATCGGGAGAAAAAGCAGGGATCCATTGTCCTATAATGACCTGAGGATTCCGGACGCCGTACCCCTTCAGATTTCAAGACACCATATGGAATTGATCCGGCAGGACGGCCGCATCGGGGTTTCCGATCGAGGAAGTCACCTGGGTTCCATCGTGGACGGCCGGTTGCTCGGAGGTAAGGAAGGGTCACCCGGCCCCCTGTTTTTTAATGGGCCGGAGGGCATTCTGATCCTGGGAAACAACAAGTCCCCTTTCAGGTTTAAGATCAAGATTGACTAGTGCGGGATCCGCAAACTCTTTCTTCACTTTTTTTTCCATAACTGATATCATGGGAAAAAGTGATGGGGTTAATAGCACAATGAGTATTGAATCACCGTCCCCCCCCGCTTTGCCGAATGCCGATCATAGCGACATAAGGAACAGTCTCACAGCCGGGAGTAAAAAAGCACGTCTCATCGTCGCGCTGAGAAAGATGAAGTCCCTGCTGGTGGCATTTTCGGGGGGCGTGGACAGTGCATTTCTTCTAGCGGCCGCTAAGGAAGCGCTGGGGCGGAAAATAATGGCTGCCACGGCGGTTTCATCTATTCACCCGCTTAGGGAACGGATGGAAGCCATAGCGTTCGCACGTGAAAGAGAGATACCACACTTGCTCTTTTCTTCCCATGAATCCGATCTTCCAGGATTTTTGGCGAACGGTCCGGACAGGTGCTACCATTGCAAAAAAGCCCTGTTCGAAACCCTACGGGAAATTGCACGGGAAAAGGGCATCCATTATGTGGTCCATGGCGCCAATGTGGATGACCTGGATGATTATCGTCCGGGACTTCAGGCCGCCGTGGAAGCGGACATCAGGGCGCCCCTGGTGGATGCAAGCTTGAATAAAGCAGAGATTCGTTTGTTGTCAAAAGAAATGGGGCTGCCCCAATGGGACAAACCCTCCATGGCATGCCTGGCCAGCAGACTTCCCTATGGCAGCGCCATCACCGAAAAAAAACTGAACATGATTGAAACGGCTGAAGAATTTCTCCTGAACAAAGGGTTCAAAACACTGCGGGTGAGGCATCACGGGGCCGTGGCCCGAATCGAAGTGGGAGCTACGGAACGCGAATTGATCCTAAATGATGCGATTCGAAAAGACATTATCCAAAAATTTCGTCACATCGGATTTAATCATATCGCTTTGGACCTGGAAGAATTTACATCCGGAAAAATGAATCGAAGTATCAATGCATAATTTGTTAACCATTAATACTCATGCCATGGCGGTAAAGCGATGATTCTGGGACTTGATGTAGGTGGAACACAGACGGACACGGTACTCATTGATGGGGATCGGATTTTAGCAGCAACCAAAATCTCCACGGGAGAAGATCTCCTTCTAACCCTTCGAAACGCTCTTGAAAGCACCTTGGCCGGCATTGTTCCGGAACAGATTGAGCGCATGGCCTTTTCAACCACCCTGGCAACCAATGCCATCGTTCAAGACCAGCTTGAGCCTACAGGCATGATCGTATCCGCGGGACCGGGCATCAACCCGGCCTGCTTTTCCGTTGGACCGTCTTTTCATGTGGTCGAAGGATGTCTGGATCACCAGGGATTCGAGGCGGTCCCCCTCAGTAAGTCGTCCGTTATGAACGCCGCCGCGCAAATCGAGGCGGATGGCATCAACGTTATTGGCGTAGTGGGAAAATTTTCGGTTCGAAACGCCACTCACGAACATCAGATTGCCGATTGGGTCAAGAACCGGTTCTCCCATGTTGCCATGGGACACACTATTTCAGGCATCCTCAATTTTCCCCGTCGGATTTTTACGACCTATCTGAATGCCTCCCTCTATGAACTCCATAAGGGCTTTTCCGATGCACTTAAACACATCCTGGATGAAAGCAACTTTCGCGCACCACGATACCTTTTGAAGCCGGATGGCGGCACCATTGATCTCATAAAAAGCAACGAATCACCCGCCCGAACCGTCCAATCAGGACCTGCCGCCGGCGTCATGGGCGCCCTGGCTTTGGACGGGTGCCCGGGAACGACCCTGGTGCTGGACGTGGGGGGAACCACCACCGACATGTCCGTGGTCCTTAACGGCATCCCCCTTCTCAATCCCAACGGAATTAAACTGGGCCGTTATAAAACATTGATCCGATCCTTGATCACCCATTCACTGGGTACGGGGGGAGACAGCGCCGTTCAAAAGAATGCCGACGGAACCCTGACTGTGGGACCCGCGCGTAAAGGACCGCCGGTTGCCTTTGGGGGAGACACCGCCACGCCAACGGATGCCATGATCACCCTCGGGCTTTTAGACGTCGGCAACAACCGTGCGGCAAAGGCCGCCATGGAAGACCTGGGCAACGCCTTGGGGTGCAAAGCCGAAACCGCCGCTGAACGGGTCTTACAACAGATGGCCGACACCATTGCCCAATCGGCCAGGGCTTTTGTTTATGATATCAATGCACAGCCGGTTTACACCATATACGAGGTCTTAAACGAAGAAAAAATTGAGCCCACATCCGTACTCGTCATGGGCGGGCCCGCCCCTCAATTAGCGCCCTATGTGGAAAAAGCACTGGGATTGCCCTGCCGTGTACCACCCCATTATGACGTGGCCAACGCCGTGGGCGCCGCCGTCGCCAGAGTCACGGCGCAGGTTACCCTGCAAGCGGACACGGAAAGGGGCACTGTCATCATCCCCGAAGCCGGGGTGGAACATAAAATCGATCGTAGTTTTGATATGGACCAGGCCATCAACCTGGCCCGTGAAACCCTTTGCCGGCAAGCCATGATGATCGGAGCACAAGGCAATTCACTGGAAACCGCCATCACGGAAAAACAGATTTTCAACATGATTCGAGGCTATCGGGTGGTGGGCCGGAACATCCGCCTTAAAATGAGCATAACGCCCGGACTCATCCCCCAATGGAAAAGGAGCCTTTGACCCATGATACGCGCACAACGCAGGACCGGATTGGTCTTTTTTCCCGCTTTTGACTGGGCCATCAGCCCCGATCATCCTGAGCGTGAGGAACGTCTTCTCTATACCCAGGACCAGGTCATGGAAGAAGGTCTGCTGGATATTCCGGGAATTGTGGAATATCGTGTACGCCCGGCGGCCTATGAAGACATTCAACGCACCCATTTCTGTGTTCCAAATGAAGCTTCCGTCACCACGGAAAGCCACCTGATATCCGCCGGCGGCTGCCTGGTGGCCGCCGACGCGGTCTTAAAAGGGGAAGTGGAAAGCGCCTTCGCTCTGGTTCGTCCGCCGGGACACCATGCCATGCGCGTGGTTCACGGTAATCGCGGATTTTGCAATATCAACATTGAAGCGGTCATGATCGAATACATCAGAGCCCATTATGGCATTCGAAAAGTGGCCATTGTGGATACGGACTGCCATCACGGGGATGGCACCCAGGATATTTACTGGCACGATCCCAACACGCTTTTCATCTCCATTCACCAGGACGGTCGGACCCTGTACCCGGGAACCGGTTTTCCCCGTGAATCCGGCGGCCCCAATGCTCAGGGGAAAACCATCAATATTCCCCTGCCGCCCCAAACCGGTGAACAGGGCTTCCTTTATACCCTTGATGAACTGGTCATGCCGCTCCTGGAAAAATTTAAGCCCGAAATCGTCATCAATTCCGCGGGCCAGGATAACCACTTCAACGATCCCATCACCGATATGAACTTTTCCGCCCGCGGGTATTCAATCCTCAATGCACGCCTGAAGCCGGACATTGCCGTGCTTGAAGGAGGATACGCCATTGAAAATGCCCTGCCCTATGTCAATGTGGGCATTATCATGGCCATGGCGGGCATGGACACATCGCATGTAAAGGAACCCAATTACGAAAAAGACTATCGCCCTCAAACCATGGACGTGACGCGACAAATTGAACGACAGGTTGAGGAACTAAAGAATTTATTTTTACGGGGTGGGCTTGCGAAAATACCCTATGAAGAAGGAAATATCCTGGAACGGAAACGCGACATTTTTTATGATACGGACGGCATTCAGGAACGACAAAATGAAAAAATAAGATGCTGTTCCCATTGTGCCGGAACCTTTGCCATTTCGTCAACCGCCAGTACCGGCCAGCATATCATGGGCGTCCACATTCCCATGGAAGCCTGCCCGGCCTGCCGTAAAACCGGTCTGGACTGGTTTCAGGAGGGGAAGAAAGGCGCATTCAGACATGTTTACCTGCAGGATCGGGACCGGGGGTCGTATGATGAGGCCTGATCCGCGGTTTTAGGTTTTAAGTTTTAAGTTATTCCGTCAATAAATTTCTTGTTTTTAAGGAGCAAAGTTTAGCAATGCAAGAGAACATGTTTTCAAGACACGAGGATTTCGTTAATCTCTCAGAAATCCTGGAAAAATGGACACGGGATGAACTGGATATGAAAGGTGTCTTCCTCAGGCTGGCCAATCGGTTCTCGGAAAAAAATGGAGCCACCTTATCTTTTATTCCGAGACCCGGCATCAGCTACTCTCTTCGCGCCAGAACCAAGGCAAAAGATGAAGAGGGAACACTGATCACCATGATCGACATCGTAGATGACGACCCGGACAACCGGTGGCTGTCAGTATGTTTTTACGGTGACCTCGTAACGGATCCCGACGAAGAAGGGGATCTGGTGCCGGGGGGGCTGCTGGGTGAAGACGGCTACTGTTTTGACCTTTACGAAAACAACGAAGGCGCCATCTCCTATGTGGGACAAAGAATTGATGAAGCTTATGAGAATTCCTTAACGAAATAACGGTGCAACTATTTTTTTACAGCTCACGGTGTACGGTTGAAAAACCGTGAGCCGTGAGCTGTTATTCGCTTTCATTCTTCCGTTTTCTCCGCGGTGGGAGAATCTTGATCATGATATGCCCGCTTCACAAGATCGTTGATAAATGACTCCATATCCGTGAGCGCCGCGCTGTTAATGATAAACTCTGCCATACCGGCACGGTCTTTCACCAGCCTGAGCCCATACTCAAGCTGCTTGGCCAATTGAAAGGTCAGGTGCCTGGCATCCTGGCCCGATTCTACTGCTTGATGGATAATCTCGTCCACGGCGCTATCATCAAAGACGATTTTCACATCGAGATTTTGCCTCAGGGCGTCATTTTCGGCATGGATCTGCTCATACATGGCTCTGAATTTTTCAATGGCCATATCAATATCCGTGACATCCCGCAAATAGAGCCTCGCAATCAATTCCCGCCGTCGATCATAAAAATCGAGGCCCAATTTATCGCTGAAATACTCAGACCGTTCCACGATATACTGCTTGATCTCATCCATTTCATGCTTTTTCGCTTTTTCGAAACGGTCGATCCACGCATCATCCGACTTTTCCATCAAAAGCGACAATTGCGCGTCAGAATCATCAACCACTTCCCGTGTCACCAGGAATTGTTTGATGTTTGTTGAGGGCAAGTGGGTTTCAAAAGGAATCAGGACTTTTTCAATGGCGCTCACCAACCCTCTGGCGCCGGTCTTTTCCGTTGCCGCCAATTCGGCAATGCGTTTCAACGCATCATCTTCAAATTTAACATCGATCCCATAGGCTCTGAAATCCATCCGTTTGCTGATGATAATAGGATTATTCGGATTTTTGAGAATCTCAAACAGATCGTCCTTTGTCAGCTCGTCAAACACCACCACCACCGGCAGCCTTCCCACGAACTCAGACTCGAACCCGAATTCAACCAGATCCTGGGCACGCACCTCTTTTAATATTTCCCACGGAATCTCGGTGGATCGCACATCGGCCTCGAACCCAATCCCCTGTCGCTGCAGTCTTTTCTTAACGATATCGGTCAAATCGCCAAAAGCGCCACTCATGATAAAAAGGATGTTTTTGGTGTTGACCACCTTTTTTTCCTTTTTTCCCGTACGCCTGTAATGCTCAATGGCCTGAATTTGACTGATGGGATCATGCGGGACCTTCATGTCGATATCGGTCTCCTCCATGGGCTTTAACAAGGCCCGCTGAACGCCGGTCCGGGAGATATCGTGTCCGATTAAATTCCTGGAGGATGATATTTTATCAATCTCATCAATATAAACAATGCCGTTCTCGGCCAACTCAATGTTGTCATCCGCTTCGTAAACCAGATCCCGAATGAGATCTTCAACGTCCCCACCCACGTAACCGGTCTCGCTGAATTTGGTGGCATCGCCTTTGACAAAGGGAACGCCCAGCTTCTGCGCAATGAGTTTGATGATATAGGTCTTCCCCACGCCGGTGGGACCGATCATCAACACATTATTTTTGATCATCCCGACGCCGGACCTTTTACCGGTTCCGCCAAGGTTTTCAGCTTCCTTTTGGCGATTAAACCTGATCCGATTAAAATGCGTACATATTTTTGTTCCCAGGACGGCCTTGACCTGATCCTGTTTCACCACAAAGCCATCCAGGTAAGATGCCATTTCCTCGGGCATCATAAAAAAATCATCCATATCAGCCCCGTCGGGGCCGGACTTTGGACTCTTCTGATCTGTTGGATCCTTTTTGGGAAGAACAAACGGAGAAATAATTTTGACGCGATCACCATATTTTTTTGAAAGATAATCTCCCAATTCTTTTTCAAGTTCTCGCTGATTGGGAAGCCTTCCGGCACTCTTTTTTTCGGTCGCTTCTGTTTCCAGTTTTTCCATTGGCAAGTCGCTCCTTAACATTAACCTGTGTCAATACATTTTAAAAAAGATACGCATTGACATTTTAATTTCAAGTTCAGGGTGCTGCCCGGCAAAGCGCCCTGCAAAAAAATGTCAGTTGACGACGCTCTTTGTTTCAAGTTAGAAAGCTGTTAGCCGTTAGCCGTTAGCCGTTAGCCGTTAGCCGTTAGCCGTTAGCCGTTAATGGTCGACATTTAAAATAAATTCATAAGAGATTGTGTTCGAAAGGTCAATGCGATAAAGAGAATATTGAATAGTTTTATCCACAAGCTAACAGCTAACGGCTAACGGCTAACAGCTAAAAGAGGTATATACCCATGACATTCAGACTGGAAATAAGATTGAAAGACGCGCTCCCGGATGCATCGGGGGCCGGCATTCAAAAAAAATCGAAGGCGTACTTCGGGTTTGACGTGGATGAGGTTCGGGTCATCCGGGTTCTGACCATTGACGCCGATTTTTCGACCGATCAACTGCACCGTATTCAAAACGATATATTTACGAACCCCATCACCGAGCAAAGCGCCTATTCGCCCATGCAAAGGAATTTTGACTGGCTTATCTGGGTGGGGTTCCGTCCGGGCGTACGAGATACTGCGGGGAGCACCGCCCGTGAAGCCATCGAAGACCTTCTGGGCGTTACGTTTAAACCCGGGGAGGCGGTTTACACCTCAAAATGCTATGAAATCAGAGGAAACCTCACACGAGACCAGGCCCACCGCATGGCAGCGGAACTGCTGGCCAACGCGGCCATTCAACAATGGAAAATTTTTTCCACCGAGGACTGGAATCCCGACGAAGGCCTGGGATTTTTGATACCCAAGGTGATCCTGGTCCATGAACCGGAAGTAAACACCTTGTCCATTGAGAGCAATGAGGCACTGAAACACATTTCCAAAGAGCGAAATCTGGCGCTTCAGGATCGAGACATCCCGGTCATCCGCAACTATTTTTTACGGGAAGACATCCGGCGGGAAAGAAAAAAAGTGGGGCTGGATCTTCCCACCGATGTGGAGCTGGAATACATTTCCCAGGCCCGAAGCGACCACTGCAACCACAACACCTTCCGGGGAAAATTTAATTATCACAACCTTTACACCGGAAACCGGGAAACCATCGACAGCCTCTTTAAAACCTGCATCGAGGCGCCGACACTCAAAATCCAGAAAGAGAAGGATTGGGTCGTCTCCGTTTTGTGGGATAACGCGGGGGTGGCCCGCTTCGACCCGGACCATTACTACTGCATCACGGGTGAAACCCACAACAGCCCATCCAACATGGAAGCCTATGGCGGATCCATCACCGGAATCGTGGGAATTTACCGGGATCCCATGGGAACCGGAAAAGGATCAAAACTCATTTTGGGCATGTATGGGTATTGCGTGGGGCACAGGGATTACCATGGCGCCCTTGAACCCCACCTTCACCCAAGACGTCTCCTGGACGGCATCATCGAAGGGGTTCGCGACGGCGGCAACAAAAGCGGCATTCCCACGCCCTACGGCCTCCTTCTTTTTGATGAAACCTTCACCGGAAAATGCCTGGTTTTTGTGACGGCATTGGGCATTATGCCTTCAATGGTGGAAAATAAACCGTCACACGAAAAAACCACATCCCCCGGTGACCTCATCATCATGAGCGGCGGAAGGGTTGGAAAGGACGGCATTCACGGGGTAACGGCGGCGTCTGAAACCTACTCCGAAAATACCCCGGCGGGGCATGTGCAGATCGGCGACCCCTATACCCAGAAAAAGATGCACGATTTTCTCCTGGAAACCCGGGATGAAGGCTTGATTCACTATATCACCGACAATGGGGGCGGGGGTCTTTCTTCCTCCGTGGGCGAGTCGGCCCGTTTCAGCAACGGCTGCATCGTACACCTGGACAGGGTCCCCCTGAAATATGAAGGATTGAACCAGTGGGAGATCTGGATATCCGAATCCCAGGAACGGATGACCATTGCTGTGAAACCGGAACATCTGGACCGTTTCATGGCCCTCTCCCAAAAGCATGCGGTGTTGAGCACGGTCATCGGGGAATATACTGATTCCGGTTTTCTGCACCTGCAATATCACCAGAAGACCTGCGCCTACATTCGAATGGACCTCCTGGAATCCGATTTCCCCCAGTGGGAGTTTGATGCCGAATGGATCCCCCCCGGCATCAGAGGCCTGACGGAACCGGTGATCACGGAACCCCGGGATCACGGCAAACTCCTTCACGCCATGCTGAAAAGACCCAACATCTGCTCCCGCAACTGGATCAGCCGGCAATATGATCATGAAGTTCAGGGAACCAGCGTCATCAAACCCCTGGTGGGAAAAGGACGGGACGTTCCTTCGGATGCGGCGGTAATTCGCCCCGTACTGAAGGCCCGGAAGGGAATTGCCGTATCCCAGGCCCTGAATCCCGCCTATTCCAAAATTGATACTTACCACATGACCGCAGCCACCATGGACGAAGCCGTCAGAAAGGTTCTGGCTGTGGGCGCCGACCCGAACCATCTGGCCGGCGTGGACAATTTCTGCTGGCCCACCATCGAGTATGATCCCGTTCGCAATCCGGACGGCAAATACAAAGCCGCTCAACTAGTCCGCTCCAACCGCGCCCTGCGGGACACCTGTCTTCAATATGGCATCCCCCTTCTTTCGGGAAAAGACAGCATGTATATTGACGGCAACCTCAAAGGACCCTTCGGGGAACGGCGCAAGGTATCCGGATTGCCGACCCTGCTCTTTACCGTTTCAAGCGTCATGGAAGATATCGCCACAGCCGTTACCATGGACGTCAAATTCCCGGGGGACCTGGTCTATGTGTTGGGAGAGACCCGAAATGAACTGGGTGCGAGCGAGTATTACCAGATGATGGAACAGATTGGTCTTAACGTGCCCAACGTTTTTCCGGAAGAATTTCTTCCCCAATACCTGGCCCTTCACCAGGCCATAAAGCGCGACCTGGTCTCATCCTGTCACGCGGTCTCACGGGGCGGGCTGGCGGTTCACCTGGCGCTCGCCGCCATGGGCGGGGAATTGGGGATGACCGTTTCGTTGCTGTTGATCCCCTGTGCAAAGGAACTCACAACCGCTCAGAAACTCTACTCGGAATCATGCGGCAGGTTCATTTTAACGGTGGCGCCGGAGAAAAAAGCGCCCTTTGAAAAACTTTTCCCCGGAATGACCCTGGCTAAGATCGGCGTTGTCACTGAACATCTGGATTTTATCATCACCGGGGATAGAGACGGAACCATTCTCAGGGAAAATATCATCCGTTTAAAGGATTCATGGAAACAGCCTTTTGGAGATCTGATATGACAAAAGTAAAAGCGATGGTCCTCACCGGCTATGGACTGAATTGCGATAATGAAACCGACTTTTCGTTGCAACAGGCCGGCGCAGATTCCCACAGGTTGCACATCAATCAACTGATCAGCGACAGCGATTCCTTAAGATCCCTTGAAGGCTATCAAATCCTGGTCTTCGGGGGCGGTTTCAGCTGGGCCGACGACCACGGTGCGGGAGTCCTCATGGCCTCAAAAATGAAACGGCATCTGGGTCAACAACTCAAAGACTTTGTTGGCGCGGGAAATCTGATCCTGGGCATATGCAACGGTTTCCAGGCCCTGGTCAATCTAGGGTTACTGCCGGCGTTTGACGGGAAATATGAGGACCGGCAGGTGGCCCTCGCCCATAATGACTCGGGGAATTTTATCGATACCTGGGTAAATTTAAAGGTAAATCCAGCTTCCCCGAATGTCTTCACCAGGAACATGACCCGTGTGGAACTCCCGATTCGGCATGGGGAGGGAAAATTTTACGCCACAGCAGATACCATCGAACGGCTTTTTCAAAACAACCAGGTGGCGCTGCAATACGCCGACCTCAATGGAAACCCCGCCAATGGCGCATGGCCCTCAAATCCCAATGGATCCCTTTCCGATATCGCCGGCATCTGCGATCCAACGGGTCGCATCTTCGGGCTGATGCCGCACCCGGAGGCATTTAACCATTTCACCAATCACCCGGACTGGCCCCGGCGTAAACTAGCCCTTGCCCGCCGGGGGGAAAGCATTGAAGGAGAAGAAGGGGGGGGAATTGCCATCTTTCGAAATGCGGTGGACTATTTTAATAAGAAGTGACAAGTGAAGAGTGAAGAGACTTTTCACCATTCACTTTTCACTTGAAAGGGGCGGACACAAAGGTCCGCCCCTACGGCCCGCTACTGCTGATGTTCTTTGATCTTACTCAACATGAAATCAAAAATTTCATTTCCGATTTTTTTGCGATATTTGTTCCATACAGGAACCATTGCCTGCTGAAACGCCTGACGCTCGCTCGGGGTCAATTCAATCACTTCCACCCCGTTCTTTTTGCAGTATTCCGCAATACTGATGCCGATTTTCGGCAGTTTCTCGTGCAGTTCGGCATTGACTTTCCGGTTGGTGTCAATGGCCACTTTGGCAGCCTCCCTGAAAATCTGCCGGTCCTCCGGCGAAAGGGTTTCCCAGTAATCGGGACTTACCACAATGATGCATTCCGTAAGGCAGTGGTTGGTGATGGTCACATTCTTGGTCACTTCGGTAAACTTCATGAGAACAGATGTGAGAAGAGGGTTTTCCTGTGCGTCGATGACGCCGGTCTGGAGGGCATTATAAATTTCCGGAAAAGGAATGCCCACGGGCGATGCGCCCAGTTGCTTGAAGGTATCCAGATAAACGGGGGAATTCATAACCCGAACCTTGAGGCCCTTGATATCTTCAGGTTTGCGCACCGGCCGTTTGTTGTTGGTGAAATCCCTGAATTCGTTTTCGGTCCAACCGATGGCAATAAATCCTTTTTTCGGAAAATAGGAAAAGATCTTTTTCTGCACCTCGGGGTCATCCAGGGTTGCGTAAGCGGTTTTTCGATCCGGAAAAATAAAGGGCATATCCAGAATGGCCGCCTCGGGAACAAAATTCTGGAGTACCGCCGTCGTAATGGAAGCAATCTGCAGGGTCCCACTCTGGGCCTGCTCCGCCATGGATCGTTCCCCCCCCAACTGACCCATTGGGAAGGTGGCAATATCGATTCTGCCGTTGGTTTTTTCCTTCACATAGGCCGCAAAGGCATCCACGCCCTTGCTCTGCCCATGAAAGGGCGGCGCCACATGACCGAATTTAATTTTGTCCGAAGTTCCGGCAACCGCCGCGACCGGAAGCCCCGCCACAAAAGCCAGCAACCCGAACGCCACAAGAATTCGCAATCCGATTTTCATAACCTACCTCCTTAATTTGATTTGTTGTTTCACAAAAATCTCTCTGCTTTTTATAAACAATTCCGTCATAAGTCAAAGGTTATCATTTCAACACCGCTGCTCACGGTTTAACATCTTCAGCATATCCATAGATCTCGATATCCAGCTGCTCTGCCGCGGCAAGGGCATACGCATCCACCATGGGTGAAATAACCATCGCCCGACTGGCCTTGCGGGCATGTTTCTCTTCATAGAAATTTTTCTTTCGCCAGAATGTATACAGCTCCGATTTGCTCATGGACGATTTGATCTCGCACAGGATCAGGGTCCCATTGTGGATCAACACGTCCAATTCGATCTGTTCGGGCCGACCGAACACGGTCCCTTCGTGGTCGTAGTCTTCATACCGTTCCACTTTCACCCCGAACGATCCCTCCAGAATGGCCCGCAGACCTTTTCGAAAAGCGGATTCGGAATGCAAGCCCCATCTCGCCCCCAAAGCCCCAAGGGTAGAGTCATGCTTTTGCCCCAGCTTTTTGACGGATTCCAATAACTCGTTGATAACCTGCTGGTTTTTTTCCCATTTCTTCTCCTGGGCTTCCCATTTCTCCTCCTGAACTTTGTGCTCCTTATCCCACTTCTTCTCCCAGGCTTCCCACTTCTTCTCCTGAGCTGCCCACTTTTTATCGCGGGCTTCGCGATCCCGTTTCAACTCATCCATCATCCGGTCAAAGCGGCTTTCCGTTTCTCTTTTGTCCGAATAGCTTTCCCGGGTGACATTCAATATAAAACTGCGCATATCCGGGTCATTTCTCATAAGCTCTGGAAGTTCAGCCATAATAACCCGTTTTATTTCTTCTATTGTTTGCGTCTCCATTATGATGCCTCCACCTCTCGATTCTCGTTTATCTCAAACCCAGTAACGCTTGACGGGGAATCAGAAATTCTCCACCTTATGATCCTCATGACACCCAATCGATTCCAGCCTCCTCAAACCCCCGTTTCCTCAATAGACAGCTGTCGCAAAAGCCACAGGCTTTCCCGTCGGGCGTCGGATCATAACAACTGTGGGTCAAGCGATAATCAACCCCCAGCTTGATCCCTGTTTTGATGATCTCCGCCTTACTCATTTTAATGATGGGCGTCCTGATTCGAAGGCGTGTTTGCCCCGTCACACCCGCTTTTGTGGCCAGGTTCGCCATCCGCTCAAAAGCGTCGATGAATTCCGGACGGCAATCGGGATAGCCGCTGTAATCCACGGCATTGACCCCGATGAAGATATCCCAGGCCCCCAGCACTTCCGCCCAGCCCAGGGCGTATGAGAGAAAGATGGTGTTTCGCGCGGGGACATAGGTCACCGGAATCTCATTTTCCATCAAATCCCGGTTACGGCCCTTGGGCACCGCAATATGGTCAGTGAGCGCGGACCCCCCGATTTTCCCAAGATCGATATCGATCACCAGATGCTCCCTCACCCCCAAGCTATGAGCCACCCGTTTCGCCGCTTCCAGCTCCACAACGTGGCGCTGTCCATAACGAAAGCTGAGACCAAAAATATCATAGCCATCAAAACGGGCCATGGCCGCCACGGTGGTTGAATCGAGCCCTCCACTTAAAAGTACGACCGCCTTCTTTTTGAGTGCCATCATCCCCCCCCCCCTTACACCCCTCTGACATCCGGACCCCAGATATATTTATGGAGCTGAAGATGCAACCGGCACGCCAGGTGATCCGCCAGGATCCAGTCCGCCAGGATTTCCGGCGCCAGTTGACCGAATACTGGGGAAAAATTAATTGAGTTGGCCGTTAGCGATCGGGATGCCATATACCCCACCATTTCCCTGGCATATTCATAATCTTCCCGGGTTCCGATAACAAATTTGATTTCATCTCGAACCGAAAGCCGATTCAGGTTTTCCATATCCGTATGATCGCTCATGCCGCTGGAAGGACATTTGAAGTCCACAATTTTTACACAACGATCATCTACCCGACTGATGTCATGGGTTCCGTTGGTTTCCAGCAAGACCTCATACCCGTCTTCAAGCAGGCCTTCAATCAAAACAGGGGTTTTTTCCTGAATGAGCGGTTCTCCGCCGGTAATCTCCACCAGGCGGCACTGCATGGGGGAAATCTGCTGGAAAATATGGTTGAGATCCATCATCCCCCCTTCTTCGTAAGCATACCGCGTATCGCAGTAGGAACACCGCAGATTGCATCCGGTCAACCGGACAAACACACAGGGACGTCCGGCATAGGACGACTCCCCCTGGATACTGTAGAAAATTTCATTGACGCGAAGGGTCACGATTATTCCTCCCAGTAGAAGGCGCCGGCGCCGGGGGTTTCCGAAACCTTGATCCGGCTCACGGTGATATTTTCGGAGTTCAGCTTTCGGCTCAACTCCCGGTATAAAAACCTGGCAATATTCTCAGAAGTGGGATTAACGTTTTGAAATGGCGGCAGTTCATTCAGATTGAAATGGTCCAGATTTTTGAGGACACCCTTTACGCCTTTTTTGATGTCCCTGAAATCAATGCCGATACCAATATCATCCAATTCCCCGCAACGGACGAAAACATCGATGATCCAGTTATGCCCGTGCATGCGGGCGCAATCTCCCTGGTATCCCTTTAAGGCATGCGCTGCGGAAAAGTGGGTCTGCACATATATTTCAAAAACGCCTGCCATCATTCCTCCCTGGTGGTCCGCATGTTCAGCCGTAAAACCGTCATGCGTTACGCCCCTTTTCATTGGCGGCCACAACCAGCGCAGCTGCCCTCTCATTTGACTCCTTAAGCCCCATAATCAGAGCCTTGATCAATAACCTTAACTCCAGGGAGAGGAATTCATAGTCCTCAAACAATTGACCCGCGTCCAACACGCCAACCCGAGCATTGCCATCCGCTGCAATCACCGAGGCGCTCCGTTCCCCCGGCGCTTTTCCAAAAAGCGCCATTTCACCAAAGACGGCCCCTTTTTTCAGGACATCGATGGTAAGCATTCCCACGGAGGTCCTTTTGGTAACTTTGACCTGCCCTTCGAGAATAATGTACACCCATTCCCCCTTGCTCCCTTCCTCGATAATCACATCGCCGGATTCATACAGTTCATCACCGACCAGATAAGGGCTCACCATCGGTTCTATATCCATTTTCTTTTCCCCCACACCCTACGGCATTAAAAAAAACCCCAGCGATTTTCTCGAACCGGCCGAAATTTCCGTGATGGACATGCTCAACACGAGTCCTTCGGGCATTTCACTTCGTTGAACAGCCACCACTTCCGCTTCCAGTTCCAGGTTCCGCCGGTTGGGCAAAACAACGTTTACCACAAAAATTTCCCCCTTTGCATGGGAAATGCCCGCCGTATCCCCGAGCATGACCACCATGGCCAGCCCATCGAGACTGATGTCTTTAATCCTTCCGCCAAGACTGAATTTGTTGGATGCCCCCAACGGTCGATAGCGGCAGGGAATATCCACATTTTTCCGGTAAAACTTTCGTTCCGAAGCCAATGGATCCGATCGTTTTCCAGCGGCCTTTTCCTTCTGCTCCTTCGTAACCAACTGAACGATAAGCTTGTTCATTCGAGTGGACCTGACCAAGACCTGATCGATGATATATTTGATAATGGGCGGCATTTCCTTATATTCACTGGATAGTCTTGCCGTATGCCACACCTCCACGCTCGTATGTTCAAGGGCCCGAACCGATGCCGAACGGATTTCCGCGGCCCTGCCAAGAAATGTCCGTTCACCAAAGAGGTCTCCCGGTCCAAGGGTGGACAGCAAAATCTCTCTGCCTTCGGCTTCCTTGTAAACCCCTACTTTGCCGTCCATGATTTTATAAATAGAAACACCGTAGTCCCCTTCCTTGATGATGAGGTCTCCTTTTCGGTACGACAGGCGTACAATGGGAGGCGTTTTTGAAAGGTCGCTGGTCATTTGTTTCATCCCCTCCATTTTTCATGTTTCACGGTTCAACTCCCTCTTGAAGTGACGAGTGATGAGTAGTATACTTGTCACTCGTCACTAAGAGAATCGGGAACATTTTCATGCAACTCGTCAAGCCATACGGTCGCTTCCGAATCGCTGGGCGCCCGCCAGTCTCCACGGGGAGAAAGGGACCCTCCCGAGCCCACCTTGGGACCATTGGGAAGCGCGGATCTTTTGAACTGACTGGTTTTGAAAAAACGATAGAGAAATACCTCAAGCCATCCCTTGATGGTGGGCAAGTCATATTGATTCCGCTGAGCCGACGGCAGGATTCCCGGCCAGATCCCGCAGTTTCTGTCTCCCCAGGCACAGTAACTCAGAAACGCCACCTTGCTGGGACGAAATCCGAACCGGGTGATATAATAAAGGTTGAAATCCTGAAGCGCATAGGGACCGATGACGGATTCTGTTTTCTGTGAAGGTTCCGCCTGATCGCCATTTTCGTTGGGTATCAGTTCCGGAGAAATTTCCGTGCCGGCGATAGCCGTAAGAACATCATCGGTTTCTCCGCTGAACTGGCCGGTTTTCACCACCCAGCGAATGAGATGATGAATCAGCGTTTTGGGAACAGAGCCATTAACGTTGTAATGGGACATCTGGTCTCCCACACCATAGGTACTCCACCCCAGGGCCAGCTCGCTCAAATCACCGGTACCCAGCACAATGGCCTCATGAAAATTGGCCAATCTAAAAAGATGCGCCGTGCGTTGACCCGCCTGCACATTTTCAAAGGTGACGTCGTAGAGCTTCTCCCCTCCGGCAAAGGGATGCTCAATATCCTTAAACACTTGCAGACAGGCCGGTCGAATGTCGATTTCCCTGGCCGAAATCCCGAAAGCCTTCATCAGCCCATGGGCATTGTTCCGTGTGGCGTCGCTGGTGGCAAACCCGGGCATGGTGTAACCGAGAATGTGGGTGCGCGGAATACCCAGGCGATCCATGGTTTTGGCAGCCACAATCAACGCCTGTGTGGAGTCAAGGCCCCCGGAAACACCGATGACAAGCTTCTTGACGCCAGCGGCCGACATGCGCTTCATCAAACCCTGGACCTGAATATTGTAGACCTCATAACAGCGATCATCGCGCACGGAGGATTCGCCCGGCACATAGGGAAATCTAGAGACGTTTCTCATGAGCGAAACACTCCCTTCGGGAAGCTTAAACGCAAAGGGAATCCGCCGCATTTTAGATACCCGTGCGCGATGATCGAATGCCGTGTCTTGAAAACTCGTAGTACGCATCCTATCTTGCAACAAACGCTCCAGATCAATATCCCCCAAAATAATCTGTTCTTCCGTCTGAAAGCGCTCTGTTTCAGCCAGCAGGACATTGTTCTCGTAAATCATGGCGTAGCCGTCCCAGGCCATGTCCGTTGTAGATTCCCCATAGCCGGCAGCGGAATAGAGGTAGGCGGCAATGCATTTGGCGGATTGGGAAGCACAAACAAGACGCCGGTAGTCGGTTTTGCCCACCGTAATGTTGCTGGCGGACAGGTTTGCCAGCACCGTTGCGCCGGCAAGGGCCCCGTAGGTGCTGGGCGGAATGGGCACCCACATATCCTCGCAAATTTCCACATGCAGAGCGAATCCTTGTAAATTTTCCGCCTCAAAAATCAGATCGTTGCCGAATGGCACGGATTGCCCCTGAAAACGGACCTCCGGTTCCAGCGCATGGCGAGCGGAAACAAACTGACGTTTTTCATAATATTCCCGGTAGTTGGGAAGGTATGTTTTCGGCACGATCCCCAACACCTGTCCCCGGTAGATGACCAGGGCGCAGTTGAACAGCTTTCCCCGGAAGCGAAGGGGAGCGCCCACCAGCAAGACGGGAAACAGGTTTTTGCTTTCATCGATGAGCTCGCTCACGGCCTCTCGAACCGCTTCCAGCAACGCATCCTGATGAAACAGATCCTCGTTGGAAAAGGCGGAAATCCCCAGTTCCGGAAAGAGCGCCATTGCGGCATGATGATCGGAAGCGCGGTAGGCAAGCGATAAGGTATGTTTCAGATTGTAGACCGGATCGGCAACGCGCAGGGCCGGCACGCAAACCGCCGAACGGATAAACCCATGAGAATAGATGGAATGAAACGGCCGGGCCATGTAAAACTCCAATGAGAATCAGGTCTGATGGAACTCTTTACCCGCATCGAACCATTCAATGCCGGACGATTTATTTATATCACGGCATATTCCCAAAACGCAAGGGCGAGCCCTTTTCTAGGTCGGATGAAAAGGCTGTTTTTTTTACGGCAATCTGATATTATGTTGCTTAAAAATTTTTGGCATTGATAAAAAAAACGAATGAAAAGGATTGAAGTATGGAATTGATGATTGTGGTCGGCCTGGCCTTTGTTCTGTTCTGGGTCAGCTTGTTTCTCTCCGACTTTATCTTGAAAAAAATTAGAAGGCCCAAAATCATAGGACTTTTATTCATTTTACTGGCGGTTTTGATTGGAATTGAGTTTTACGATAAAAACCAGCTTGTGGCCGGATCATCCGTTTTCATCGGGTTCGCCGGCGCCAGGATATTAATGAAATAAGAGATAAGAAATTAAACATATTCATTGCCCGGAATGACGCATGGGTCTACTGCCTATGCCTGGACGAGGAGGAAAAGACCAAAGTGCTTCAAGACCAAGCCCAAAAACACGATCTCTCCCCCTTTTTTGAACCCGAAGGCGTGGCCGTTGTCGGTTCTTTCAGGGAAGGGGTCTTCGGCGGATATGTGGTCGTCAAAAGCCTGTTGAAAGCCGGCTACAAGGGGAACATCTATCCCGTCAATCCCGGCGCCTATAAGGAAGTTCTGGGCCTTACGGTCTATCTATCCCTTCGGGAAATTCCCCGAAAAGCCGATTTGGCCATGCTGATGATCAACGCCCGTCATGTTCCGGGCGTCATCAGAAGTTGCGCGGAAACCGGCATCAAGTCCATCATCCTGGTGGCGGACGGTTTTGCGGAACGGGATGCGGAGGGAGCCCGGCTTCAGGAGGAAGTGGTGCGTCTTGCCAAAACATTGGGCGTTCGAATCGTCGGGCCCAACACCGCCGGCATTACCAATGCCATAAACGGTTTCAATCCCTGCCCCTATGATGCAGGGTACTACCCATTAAAAAAGGGGACGGTGTCCATCTGCTCGCAAACCGGAATGATCAATCCACAGGCCTATCCCTATGGGGATCTGGGTTACGGCATCAGCAAAATCTGCGATTTTGGAAACAAATGTGATCTGGATGAATGCGACTTCCTGGAATACCTGGAAAACGACGCCGACACCCGGGTCATCAGCGTCTATGTGGAAAGCATCAGGGATGGAAAACGGTTCCTGAACGTTTGTAAACGAGTGGCGTTAAAAAAACCCATTCTGCTCCTGAAACTGGGCGCCACGGAGGAAGGGGCCCGGGCATCAGCCTCCCACACCGGAAGCCTGGCCATTGACGACGACATCTTTGATGCGGTTTGCCGCCAGGCCGGGGTGCTGCGCCTGGATCAGTTCAGCGAAATTTTTGAAATGCCTAGGTTTTTTGCATCCCAGCCGCTTCCCCGGGGAAACCGCTTCGGCATGGTGAGTTATACGGGGGCGGTGGGGGTCGCGGCACTGGATGAAGGGGCTAAACACGGCCTGGTTCGCGCCCGGCTCTCAAGGGATACATCCCGAATGCTGGAGGAAATGTTTCCCGGCCTGGGTCACGTGCCGGTGGACATCGGTCCCATGATCCCATCCGTAAAGGATTTTTCCAGCGTGTACACTAAAATACTGACTGCGGTTATGAATGACGAAAACGTGGACTGCCTTTTTAATGTCATTTGGGCGGATGCCGAAGGCAAGAATACAAAGGCCTACATCGAAGGGTATGAAGCGCTGAAGGAAAGCGCTCATAAACCCCTGGCGACTTGGGTTTACGGTCCCAGCATGGCCATGACGCACGACCTAACAAACAGTTTAGAGTCAATGGGTTACCCCGTATTCGCAGAACCGGAGCGATGCATCAAGGCCCTGGGCCTGGCATTCACTGCGATGCGAAACAAGCAAGGGGTGGTTTTCACCCCCTGATGAAAGACCTTAAAGGAAAAGGAGAAAGTCAATGGAAAAACCCATTCGAAATTACTGGCAGCTTCATCTAGAAAACCTGAAAGAAGCCTTAAAATCAAACAATTTCGAGGTCTTCATCGTGGAAACCGCCCGTGAAGCAGGCCGAATGGTGATGGACAAAATCCTGCCCAAGCTCGCTCCCAAAACCATTTCCTGGGGGGGCTCCATGACGTTTGTGGCAACAGAGCTCTATGATATGCTCAAAGCCTATCCCAACGCCGACATCCTGGATACCTTTGATAAAACCCTATCCCCGGAAGAAAGCCTGGAGCGGAGAAGGCAATCGCTTCTGGTGGATCTGTTTATCACGGGAACCAATGCCGTAACCCGGACCGGAGAACTGGTGAACCTGGACATGATCGGAAATCGCGTGTCGGGAATTACCTTCGGCCCCAAAAACGTGGTCGTACTGGTCGGCAGGAATAAAGTCGTAGCGGATCTGGAAGCCGCCATGGACCGCATCAAAGACTATGTGGCCCCCATAAACGCCATGCGACTAAATAAAAAAACACCCTGCGCCAAAACCGCGGTGTGTGAGGAATGCAAAAGCCCTGACCGTATCTGCAACTCATGGACCATTACGCAGAAGTCCTTTCCGAAGGGCCGGATCAAGGTGGTCCTGATTAATGAAAATCTGGGGTTATAAAGGTTTCGCTCTGTTCAAAAATTTGAGGAAGTATGTAACAGCCCCAAGATTTAATTTTCCCAGAAAACCAGGAGTACCGGAATGTTTAAAACAGTCACCCTCAAAAAAGTCTTGACGACACTGGGAATCCTGGTTTTCTTTCTGGCCGCCGCGCCATTAACAGCGCCGGCTGAAGAAATAGCCCCGCCCTACATCGATTTTCAGACCGAGGAGTATGTGGTCCAGGAAGGCGACTGGATCGCTAAAATTCTGAGAGAAAAAGGGGTACTCAAAGAAAACAACCTGCCCAGGCTTCTTGAAATACTTCGAGAATTCAACAAGTCCATGAAAGATTTCAACTTGATACAGCCGGGGGAACGGATCATCATCATGGTGAAAGCGGCCCCTGAGGTGCAAGTGGAAAACCAGGGACACACAGAAAAACCCTTTCCCTTGCGAATTACCAACACCGTTTCCACAAAGAAAGTTTCTTCGTCCTCCCCCGGATTGAAATTCGAACCCTACCGAATTCAGAGGGGAGATACCCTCTGCCGAGTCGCCATCAAACGATACCCTCTTACAGTCCAAGTTTTTATAACAGAGTATCTGAGCCTATTTAAAGAATGCAATCCATCCATCAAAAATCCTGACAGGATCTTTCCCGGGCAAATCGTCAACCTGCCCCTTTACCCCCCGGTATGGCATGAACCGGTTGCCTCAGCGCCTTCGCAGCCCCCTATCATGAGGGACCTGGCCGATTCCAAAAGGCTACGGCTGCCGAACCCAAAACCCGTTTCTGAAATACCAAGGCCCATAAAACAGGCGACTTTACCGGTCGTCGCTACCGATTTAGAATCTTCCTCCGGGCAGAAACAACAAACCATAACCTCCGTTGCCGCGGGCCTGTGCGATATTGTTCCGCAAATGGGCGAACAATGGATACATTCAGGCGAACACTTTATTCCCATAAAATCGGGCGGACACATCAACCTCAAAGCCGACGCCTACCCCATCGTCAAACTCCATGGAGGCACAACCCTGATCGTAGACCTTTATAATTCCCTTCCGTCGAGAATGGGCCGGGTCATCGAATCCAGTTGGGGAACCTATCGAATTGTTCACCTTTCGCCCAAAGACGATTTGGCATCCGCCTTTAACGAAATCCTGAGAGCGTTTCAATACCCGAAAATTTTTAAAAAAGGAGACCCCCTGAAACTTTCGGGGGCTATCCCGGTCAGCATTACCGGGGACTGGATTGTCATTCCACCCGGAAACCCGGCAGGCGAATATCCCGGGTTTATGGTGATTAACCTTCTTGACGACCCACATCAGGCGGTCCCCCAAACCATAAAGACCTTCCTGAAACAACTTGATGTGGTGCTGATCGAATTCCCTTCAGCGGAAGAAACCCTGAAACCGCTTCCCCAAAAAGCACCGGAAGCAGCCTTGGATCCGGTATCCCTGATTGAAATGCTCTTGACCCTGACCGGGCACCCCCATGACGCAAAAGTTAAAATTTCGGCTTTTGAAAGCCAAAATGATGATTTCAAACTGACCGTTACAGCGGATTTTCATTTGCAATCTCATGGAAAGGAACGGGTGATCGATCTCAGCGGGCTGGACCCGGAAATTGTCGCCCTGCTAAAAGAGAGGGGCGTTTCAGTTCTCTCCCTTTCAAAAGAGGCGGATGCCCTGAACATGGCATCAAAAACCCTGGCTTTTCTGGGATGGCAACATAAAATGGGGCCCCATACTTTCTCCACGGCCCCTAACCGCAAAAACAATATCAAGCTGACCCTCTCCGGCATTATCTTTTTTACGGAACAGGGACATTCCGTCTTCATGACGCCCCTTGCCCTGCCACCGGAAGTGGCCCTGTTTCTCTATCAAAAAGGGTACCGGGTGATAACGCTGGCGCCTTTCTCGCCTGGCGTAGGCAAGCAGGCCGTATGGAAGCAACCGGGAAGGAGTACTCGATGAAGCGATATTTCATAACAGTCCTGTGCATCCTGTTGGGAAACGTCTGTTTCCTATCGGCAGGGGCCATCGCGGGAAAGGCCTACATATGGCACGGCAAGGACGGCACCGTCCATTTTTCCGATCGGCCGCCCCATCCGGACCAGGCCGGAGGAGACGTTGAGGAAAGAAAATTCAAGGAAGCACCACCCCCCGAAAAAAACCCCATTGCCATTTCCGATAACCCCATAGATCACGCAGTCCAATGCACCTTTCGCCTGACCAACCGGAAAGGTGGCGGTTCCGGGTTTTTCATCAATGATAAAGGTCTCGCCATAACGGCAAAGCATGTGGTTTCAGGGGCCACCTACAGCATGAAGGCCGAACTGGCCGGAGAAAAGAAAAAATATTCGGTGAAAATTTTAAAAAAAAGCCGAAAGAACGATTTGGCGCTGATCCAGGTCATCGTGGGAAAACCCACCCCCTATCTCGAAATCCGGGAAACCGACACGCTGGTTCGGGGAGAGCAGGTCTGGGTTGTGGGCAACCCCCTGCTGGCTTTCAAAGAAACAGTTACCAGCGGCAACTTCAGCCGGATATTCCCCGAAAAGGATTTCAAAAAAGAGCTGAAAATGAAAGCCCCTTACAAAGGGGATTGGATACAGTTTTCGGCCCCGGTGATTGGGGGCAACAGCGGCGGACCCGTTGTAGACAAGGAAGGCAAACTCATCGGCGTGGTGAGCCTTGGATTCAAGGCCTACAGCGCCATCAACCTGGCCGTTCCCGGCTCTTATATCCAGAAGAATTTCGCCACGGAAATCAAATAACGCCGACTTTCCGCTATCCGACCTCTGACCTCTGACCTCCGACCTCAGTCCTAACACCCATCAAAGGCCCGAAGCACCGCCGCCACCTCCCCCATGGTATTTACCTTGAAAGCGGCTTCCAACTGATCATTCCCATAGGCTACAAAACAGACATCAGCGGCTCTGGCCGTTTCATAATCTACGGATGAATCTCCGATGTAAATGGCCTGAGTACTCTCCAAACCAAAAAAATCCAGGATTTTGAAAACGGATTCCGGGTGAGGCTTGGGGTTCTTCACGTCCAGGGAAGATACCACCATATCAAAAAGCCCGGTCAGGTCATTTTGTTCCAACACATCCTGAATGGTATTGCTCCGATTGGTGGCCACCGCCAGGCGAAATTGCGGCCGCAGCTTTATTAGGAGATCCTTGAGCCCGGGGGCAATCATCATATCCCTGATGAACGGGGTGTAATCCATTTGCAGCCGGTACGCGTCGGCTTCCTCAAAATGGGGTGTTTTCCTGAAAATATGCGCCACGGAATCACGGCCCGTGGCCATATGAACATAATCAATCTCTTCCGGGTCCATGGGCGGCAAATGAAAGCGGGCCAGCAGATGGTTGTAAAAATTGATGTTGGCCTGGCGAGAGTCAAACATGACGCCGTCACAATCGAAAATGACGGCGCGTAGCGCTTTGTTTTTAGTCATAAAAAGGGTGCCTCAATAAAGAAATTTGGCGTTTACTGATAGGTCACTCGGAAAACTTCCTCGATGGTGGTAACCCCCTCAAGGACTTTTCGGGCGCCGTCCCGGCGCAGCGTGGTCATTCCTCCCTCGATAGCAGCCCGCTTGAGGGCATTGGCATCGGAAGTTTTTAAAATCATGTTTTTGATCTTTTCATCCAGCACCATAAACTCAAAGATACCGGTTCGGCCCTTGAACCCCGTATCCAGACAGGCGGGACATCCTCGCCCCCGATAGATGGTCGCCCCCTGGGCCATCTCGCGAGTGATGCCGACCTTCCGGAGGGATTCCTCGTCCGGGGTGTACGCCTCACGGCATTGGGCGCAAATAACCCGCACCAACCGCTGGGCCAGAATAGCGGTCACTGAAGACGTAACAAGGAAGGGTTCGATGCCCATATCGATGAGGCGGGTCACAGCGCCGGCGGAATCATTGGTATGCAGGGTGGAAAAAACCAAATGCCCGGTGAGGGCCGATTGGATAGCGATTTCGGCGGTCTCGAGATCACGCACCTCCCCCACCAGAATCACGTCCGGGTCCTGGCGGACAATGGAGCGCAATCCCTTGGCAAAGGTGAGATCAATTTTGCTGTTGGTCTGGATCTGGCCGATCCCGTCGATCTGGTACTCGATGGGGTCCTCGATAGTAATGATATTGATATCCGTCTTATTGATGGTGGACAACGCCGCATAAAGGGTGGTGGTCTTGCCGCTGCCCGTGGGGCCGGTCACCAGAATAATGCCGTGGGGGGAGGTAATGAGCTGTTCAAAGGTCGTCAAATCCTTTTGGGGCATGCCCAGGTCCGTTGCCTTGAGCAGCACGTTGGTTTTATCCAGCAACCGAAGGACCACCCGTTCTCCAAATGCCACGGGAATGGTAGACACGCGAATATCAACATTTTTGTCCGCGATACGGATCTTGATACGACCATCCTGGGGCAGTCTCTTCTCGGCAATGTTCATCTTGGCCATAATCTTGATGCGGGAAATCAGGGCCGACTGAATATGTTTGGGCGGGCTCAGCATGTCGTAAAGGATGCCGTCCACCCGGTATCGAATGCGCAGTTTGCGCTGGGAATGCTCGATATGGATATCGCTGGCCCGGGCCTTGACCGCCCGGCTCAGCATGAGATTGACCAGTTTCACCACGGGGGCGTCGCTGGTATCCTCCAGCAGATCCGTTGTCTCCTCGATTTCCGATAATATGCGACCGGCTTCTCCCTCCTGCATGTCCTCGATGACCCGCTCAGCGGAATCGCCGCTTACGTCGTAGGCCGCGTTGATGACTGAAAAAATCGCCGAAACAGGCGCCAGCACCACGGCCGCATCCTCCAGATCCAGCAGTCTCCGCACATCATCCAGGGCCTGAAACTGTAAAGGATCATTGACGGCAATAGTGGCCCCTTGACGGGTAACCACGGGGACCAGTTTAAATTTCTTGAGAAACTGAATGGGCGTATTTTCGGTAAAAGCCGTATTCAGATCTTCAAAGGGCAGGGTCATGGAAACCGGCAAATCCCACTGCAATCCCAGAGCAGCGAGTAGATCGCCTTCCGTAATCACCTTCCGGCGAATCAGGATCTCTCCCAGTCTTCCCCCTTTTTCTTCCTGAACCTGCAGTGCCTGCTGAAGATGGGTTTCATGCAACCCACTGGTTTCAGAAAGGATTTCTCCCAACGGCCGGACCCAAGGGCCGTCTGGAATACCGGATGACATAGGCGTTGTTATTGCAGAAACCAAAATCTTTTCACTCTTCACTTTTCACTCTTCACTTCCAGCGGTTTGGGTTTGGTCCTATGGTACATTTTAATAACCCCTTCCTTAATCCGTTCGATCTGGTCCTTCTTATCCAGGTAAATTTTTCTGGCCTCAGCCGGATTCTGGACAATGCGAGGCGTCAGGAAAATAAAGAGGTTCGTCCGTTCCCGATATTTGCTGGTCCCCTTGAAAAGCCAGCCCACGAGGGGAATATTTCCCAGGCAGGGCACCTGGTAGTCGGTATTCGTGGTCTCATCCCCGATCAGTCCGCCAATCACCACAGTGTTGGCATCCTTGACGATCACCGTAGTCTGGGCCATACGCTTCCAGGTCTCAGGACGCGTCGTTGAGTCTGAGGTCGAAACGGAATCTTGGACCAGCCGGGTCACCTCCTGATGAATATTGAGGCGAACAAACCGTTCCTGGCTGATCTGTGGGGTGACTTTGAGGGTTACGCCTACGTCCTTATACTCATAGGAACTGTAGTTCAACTGCGCATCCGTGGTTTCCTGACGAACCTGGTAGGGCACGTTTTTTCCCACCATGATCTCCGCCTCCTCATTGTCCGTGGTGAGGATCTGAGGGGTAGAAAGGATATGGACGTCCCGATCCTTCTGGTAGGCGTTCACCACCGCCGCCAGGTTCGGAAATTTGATGCCGCCGATCTCGATAAGTTCGCTGATAACCCCCATGGAAAAGCCTTTGGGAAGCGCTCCAGTACTCAACATCGGCCCCAGGGTACCCGAATCTGACGATTTGGAACCGCCAAAAATCCCGCCGGTCTTCCCATTATAGGAAATATCCTTGACCCCCTCCCACTCCACACCCAGGTTGAAATCCTTATTCACATTTACTTCCATGATGAGGGCCTCGATAAAAACCATCATTCGCGGAATATCCAGTTTCTGAATAACCTCTTCCAGCACCAGATAGTCATCCTTTTCCGCCATGATGACCAGGGAATTAGTGGCCTGGTCCGCCACAACCCGGGCTTCCTTGGAAAGGATGGGGGCCTTCCCCTTGTTTTCGCCACTTGATTTTTTGGACGGAAGGGCGGTCAGCACCTTGGTCAAATCTTCGGCATTGGCATGCTGCAGATAAAACACATGGATGTCGCCCTTGCCCCGGGGCGCTTCCTTGTCCAGAAGTTCCACCAGTTTCCGGATTCTGGCGGAATCGTCCTCGGATGCCACCACGATCAACGAATTGGTCCTTTCATCGGCCACAATCTTGGTGACGGTCTGCTCATCAGCGCTGCCCTTGCGCTTCATGGCCCGCCGCTCAAACACCGTATTCAAAGACTTGGCCAGGGGGCCGGCGGTGGCATATTCCAGGGGGACCACGGATATCTCCTCACCCACACCTTTCACATCAATGGCGTGGGCAATACTCAAAAGGCGTTTGATATTAGACTGCACATCCGTAACAATCAGGGTTCGGGTAGGGGAATAGGACACCATGACGCTGCTTTTGCTGATAAACGGTGCAAACAGTTTTTTCAGATCATCAGGGTCCGCATACCGCAGGGGAATCAACTGGGTAACCACTTTATCGCCCGGGTCCAGAGCGCCTTTCTTCAATCGGGTTTCCACGCTCATGGTGCGAGCGCTTACCGCGGGAACGATTTTGATGATGTTGCCTGAGGGCACAGTGGTATAGCCATAAACCTCAAGCACCGATTCAAAGACCCTGTAAGCCTCATCCACGCTGATTTTGTTGGGGGAAATAATGGTCACCTTGCCCCTGACGCCTTTGTCGATGACGAAATTCTTTCCGGTCAATTCGCTCATAAATTTGATGAAAATGGGAATATCCACCTGATCGAAATCGATAGTCACAGCAGCTTCCGATTCATCCGGTTCCGGCGCGTGTTCCTTTTGGGCCTCGACCGATCCCTTCAGGGGCGAAGGAGAAACTGAAACAGGTTTTTCCTTTGCTGATGCGCTTTGAGGAACGGCAGGGATGACGCCATCTTCCCCCGTCACGCGAGCACCCAAAACCGACGAGGGCATCAAAAAGAACCCTACTCCCAGCAAAGCAACAAAAAAGCAGCATAACAGTTTATGATATTTCATGTTTACTCTCGTTTTTTTCACCCTTCACTCTTCACTTTTCACTCTTCACTTACCAACCATCTCCCGGAACAAAACCGATTCTCTCAACGCATCCAGATCCGGATCTTTTCGCGCCCACTCCCTAACATTCGGATCCAGGGAAATGGCTTTTTCCAAATATCGAAGCCCCTGATCCGCCTGGTCCGTGACCGCGGAAACACAGGCCAGGTTGTAATAGGGATCCACATAATCGGGTTTCAAGTGGCTTGCTTTTTCAAAACATCTTCGGGCTGCCGGGTAGTCCTTTTCATGAAGGCGGAGTACACCCAGGTTATTGAGCGCCTGAACATGGCCCGGGTCCATGGCGATGACCTTTTCATACCATGCTCCGGCGTCCGACAAACGACCTTCCCGGTTAAACGCTCTCGCCTTTTCATAGCATGCCGCAGCGCTTTCCGGCACGGGCGAATAATGATTCGTCCCTATTTTTTTCAGATCCCACCATGAATAGGCCGCAAAAGCAAGCAGAACCATCAACACAAGAATAGCCCACAAAATGGTTTTGCGAAGGGCGACGCGAGGCTTTTTCCCCTGGGGAGCCGTTATTCCGGCGTACGAGCCTTTTCCCAGGTCCCGTTCATCTTGGGCTTTTTTCAGCGCCTCATGGATGTAGCTCATATGGGTTTATCCGCCATCTGGTAAAGTAGGGCCAGGGTTCTCGAACCCACCACGCCGTCCGCCTTAAGACCGAAATCATCCTGAAATTTTTTGACTTCCCCATGGGTCTGGTGATCAAAAATGCCGTTGGGGGTCGCCAGGTACCCCAAATCCCGCAACACTTCTTGAACGGCAAGGACATTCGAAGACCGCATTCCCTGTTTCAAAAAAAGGCTGTTGTCGCCGTATGGGTACACCCACGCGACCTGACCACCCCAATGTTTCAAAATGAAATCCCGCGTAAGCTCCCTCTGATTGCCGTCCACATCCAAAGCAACGGCGCCGCCCGGCGTTACGTGATGAATCAGAAGATAGCGAAACTGCCCATCGTTCCCACTGACTGACGTTTCAATTCTGAAAGGCTTTTTCAACATCATAAAATATTCGGCCGCCAAAGGAAATGACACCAGGCCCATATGGGCGCCGCCACCCTCACCTTCCGGGGATATGGCCCCTTCCGCCAGATCAAACAGAGCGGCAATGCTCTCTTTTTTCGTCAGAAAGAGGGAATGGGTTGACGGGACCGTAACGGATTTAACGGAATGGGCCACTGACAGCCCATTGGACGCCGACAAAAAGATATTCCCCCCGAAAGACCATAGGGCAATGCCGGCCGCCATCATAAAAACAAGAATCGCAGGCGGAATCCATTTTCCCCGGAGCCATTGCATTCCACCGGCTGGGCGGCGTCCGTCCTCATCCACACCGCCGCGAAGATCCAGAATCGCCCTGGCCGTCATTTTCCCTGAAATGTTCCGTTTTTCAGCGGTATACGCCAGAAGAAGCGCCCGGTCGCAAACCGCATTGATCCGCCTTGGATTGCCCCCTGAATAGGCGTAGATTCGCTTGAAGGCCCCATCGGAGAAATGGACGTCTCCCCGTCCCCCCGCCACCACCAGACGATGTTCCACATACCCCTGAACGTCTTTTCGATCCAGGGGCTTCAAATGATAGCGCACGGTGATGCGATCGTCCAGCTGTCTCATTGAATGGGCTGAGAGAACATTTTTCAGCTCCGATTGGCCCACCAGAACGATCTGGATGAGTTTATCCTTTTCCGTTTCCAGGTTGGAAAGCATTCGAATCTGCTCCAGGACCGTTCGTGAAAGGTTCTGGGCCTCATCGATCAAAAGAAGCGCGTTGCCCCCTTCCCTGAAAACTTGCAGCAAAAAATCGTTGATGGCGTCCAGCAGGGCGTTTTTGCTCTCCGTTTCCACGGGAATGGTGATGCCGAACTCATGGGCGATAGACCTCAGAATTTCCATATCCGAAACAAAAGAACTGAAAATGAGCGCACTTTTGCAAGACGCATCCAGATGATCCAACAGGGCACGACACAGCGTGGTTTTACCGGTGCCCACCCCCCCCGTAATGGCAATAAACCCCTTTCGCTGGTTAATGCCATAGAGCAGGTGATCCAGCGCCTCCCGGTGATACCGGCTCAAGTAGAGATACCGGGGGTCAGGCGTCAGGTTGAAGGGATGTTCCTTAAATCCAAAAAAAGTCGAATACATAGTCTATTTGAAATGGTAATTAAGGGTTCTCGTTTCGCTTCCCCGGGCGACTTCCAGCGAAAGCTCGGCGCCGGACTTGAGTCGGTTGTAAAATGCAAAAGCGTCATCGGGGCTTTTGATCAACTGGTTGTCTATTTTTTTGACCACATCCCCATTCTTAAGGCCCAGCTTGGAAAAAATCGAGTCCGCCTTTATGCGGGAGAGCATCAGTCCGTCCGGCTGACCATTTTTGATGAAAGGGCGGATACGAACCTGCGTCAGGAGGGAGTTGATGTTACCCAGTGACTTTTGAAGATCATCGTGAGCAACGGTAATGGTGTCCCCATGGCTCCGGTTCCCGGCGGTTGCCCCTTTTCCGGTTTTGGTCTGTTCCATTTCAAGGATTTCATCTTTCCCGTTAACCTCAAGAATCACCTTGCCCCTCAAGACTTTTTTAATCAGGGCGCCTTGAACCTTGTCTCCGGTATGGTAAAGGCCCTGCATTTTTTTCCCTTTTTCCTCCATCACGGCAAAAGCAACCCGTTCAGGACCAGAAACCGTCCCCAGCAAAACGATGCCCAGACTGGTGGGTTTAAGAGCCGCGATCTGTTCTTCGCCCATTTCTTCCGTTTCCGCTTCGATGCCCCCTTTTACGGGACCACCCAACAGCCCCCGTTCGCTGATTTTTCCATAATGGGCCAGGAGCGGCAGCTTTTCCAGGACCCGGTCCGGAGCTGCCCCTGCCGCCATTTCCACGGATTTTGCAGGCATTAATTGCACATCCACAAACCGGTAGAAGATATCCACGCCGAGATAAACGGCAATGGACAGGGCCATAAGATTGAACAGGATGTTGGCAACTCTGGTCATAAGTTCCTATTAAAAATGGGCGATGGGCCCTATCGCCTATTGCCTATGTAAACCGAAATTTCGGCGACATAAAGGTACCCTGAATGACGAAGGAACGTTTCAGGTCGTTTCGTCCCCCCTGAAAAAGGCTCAGCAGTGCCGGGCCCCCTTTCAAGGTCCCGAGGTAAGCCGCAAACGGTTCGATGGTCCCCTTCAAATTGAGCCGACTGCGGGCTATCATCCGATTAAGATGGATGGTTCCGGAGAGCGTTCCCTGAAATCCTTTTCCATCAAGGGAAATCGAGATCAAATTGACAATCCCTTTTTTCAGGGTCAATTGGGCGCGTAATTTTCCAAAAGGGATAGTTTCAAGACCCAGAAACGGGTGGAAAAGATCAATTTTCCCTTCTGAAATAAGAATATCTCCGTTCCCGACCCCCGTTATGGGCCGGTCCATGAGTCCGCTATAGGTCACGTCCCCCTTGAGATTTCCCGTCAAATCGCCAATGCCCAAGTCGGGCGGAAACCCATATTCATGAATGCGAACATCCTTAAGGGACACGGAAAGATCGGCCATTTCACCGCGCTTCCCAAGCTGGATACGGCCGCTGATAATACCGCCATAGGCGTCGGCGTCAAAGAACCAGGCAACTCTCCCCCAAAACAACGATCCGATTCCGGGACTCACCAACAGATGTTCCGCTTTGAAAACGGCTGTTTCAGGACGTTCTTTCAGGGAAAAAACAGGTTCCAGCAACTGCAATCCCGGCGGAAACGACGGATGAAGAGACCGGGCCGAAAGAATGACCCCGGGTTCCATCCGACCAACCACTTGAATCAGGTGTTGTTTAATCGCATCCGATGGAAATCGATAATAGAGCAAGGCCACCGTCACCAGGACAGCATAAAGCCCATAACCCAGAAATTTAAAACGCTTCTTCACTCTTCACTCTTCACTTTTCACTTTTCACTTCTCAAGGCGACTCAAAGGCAACCACCTGCAAAACCACATCCAGTGCGCCGGTCAATCCTTTGTTTTCGGTTACGGCGCACCGTTTGACATCTATCGCTTTGTTAGACAATTCAATAAGATACAGGTACTCCATGAGCCGTTTCAGGGATATTTTATCCAGTTTCATCTCCACCATTGCTTCCTTCCACGGACCTTCACCCTTTGAAGAAGAGGGTTTCATATATTTAATATGGCGTTTGACGCCGGCCTCTCCCGCGGCTTTTTCAAGAAAAGAGAAAAGGGTAAAACCGGGTGTCCGCCCCTTAATAACGCTTTCCACGGTCTGTGATTGTCGTCCCAGGGCCGCATATTCTCCGGACAGCCGAACCATTTCCTTCAAACCGGTCTCTTTGGCCAGGATGCTCCGTCTCAGACGTTTACGATTTTCCGCCATGGGAAAGACAACAAACTGAAGAAGACAGAAAACTGTCAGCGCAAAAGCTGCCAGCCACAAAGAAAATTTTTCCCGTTTTCCTAACTGCATTATTTATCGACCCAGATTAATTTCAAACAAAACCCTGTTTTTTCCCCGATCCAGGTTGGCGGAACTAATGGTCGTTGTTTTGAAAAGGGAAGATTTCTCAAGGCCCTGCTTCACCCTGTCCACCGTATTATAGGTATCCGTATCGCCTTTGATTCTTACGGAAAGGGGATCGAGTACCAGGCGCGACACCCGCAAATCCATGGAATCGGGAAGACGCTCGGAAATTTCCAGCAACAAATCAAGGGCCTTGCCCCTCATCCCGGCTACCTGGCCCGGAGCAGAGGTGCGTTTCAGCTCATTGACTTCTATCTGCGCCTGTTTGACGGGGTCCACGATGCGGGAGACATGGGGAAATGTTTTTTTGAACACCGCCAGAATCCGTCCGTCAAGGACCGCCAGGCGCTGTTTCAGCAGGTAGGCCTCCGCCCCCATATCAACGGTCCAGAGCGCAACGATCACCAAAGCCCAGGCCCCTGCTTTTCGAAACCATTTTGAACGATAAAGCGATCGTTTTTTGATCTCAAATTCATTTCTCCTGAGATTTAGCCCCAATCCCTTTACGGAATTCGCCAATGCCAGGGAAAGGGCGCCGTCCATGAGGGAAGGATTCCACCCCGGCGCCGCATGCTCCCCCAGTTGCACCCGCGTATCTTCGCACAAATCAAGCCTTTCGGTCGGAACCCCCAGAATCCCCGTTACAAACTGCGATACCGCCGTCAATGTCGCGCCCGCTCCCGTCAGGAACGCCTTTTCGGGAGACACGACCCCATTTCGCCCGACACCGAAGGCATGGATCGTATGGCGTACGGTATCCAAAAGGGCCTGGCACCCAGACGCAGGTTCAGGAGAACGCATGAGATCAAGACCATGGACAAAACTGCGTATCAATACAATCTGTTGGTTTTCCCACAACACCATGGTCGCTCTTTTTTCTCCCAGGTCCAACAGAATACCGCTGTTCGGCGCCCCCGCACGGCTTAGCAGCCATAGGACCATGGGAACACACCGAACGCACAGAAATTCAGGATCGATGCCCTGTTCCTGAAAGGTGTCCAGCAACGCTCCGATCACCCGCTTCTCGGCAAAAACCGCCAGAAGTTCCGGTTTATTGGACCGATTCGTGGAAAAAAAATCAACCACCAGGTCATCTATGGGAAAGGGGACGCAGGGTTCCAATTCAAAGGGGAGAACTTCCCGCTGTTTCTTTTTGTCCTTGAAGGGAACCACCAGATTTCGATAAAATGTTCCAGCCCCCGAAATGGAAACAATACATTCTCCCCCCTTCAGGTTCATGGATTCGGAGAGAGACTTAAGCGCCGAGGTCAGGCCGTCATCCTCTTCCAGTTGAATCCGGGCGCAGGCCGTGAGTTCCCACCCACCGAACCCCTTAATGACCTGAACAGCGGTCAAAAAATCGTCGTTGATATCGATGCCCGTGACGTTCGGACGCATTATTTCGGATCCTCCGAGCCGGCTTTCCATTGCAGAATTGAAATGGGCTTTCCCGCCTCCCGAAATACCGACACGCTGAGATGCTGTTCCATGGCCCCCAGAACGCCCGTTGACCGGATGTCAAAATAATGGCTTTCGGTGGTCGCCAAATCTGCGTCAAAAACAATGTGGCTCATCCCCGGCACCTTTTGATACCATGTGGGTTCAGCCAGATCATTTGTGGGATCCTCCCGATAAGCGATCATGTCTCGGACCATATCCTCATTCAATTCCCCTGAAAGGGATTGCAGGACCACAGGCCCCGCCGTATTGATGTTGATTTTACCGTCCCCATGAACACTGAGATAGGGCAGAATTCCCCGTTTTTCAGTGGTGCCGTAAAGCAGTTCTTCCGTCATACCCTTGATCAGGGTCAAGCGGCCCAACGACGTTACAGGGCCATTATTGCAGGCATAAGGCGTCTCCAGGCTCTGATAATAGCCGGATTCGGCGCCGAAACGGGTTACGGCGTCATCCCGGTCAAGCCAGTCTTTGATAAAATCCATCAGGTCTTCAACCTCATCCGATTCAAGACCAAAAGGTTCTGAAAGGAGAAACCGCTGAAACAGATCTCTTTGAGCCGGGCGCCAGTTTCCCTTCTCATCAAGCAATGGATTGATTTGAATCTTTCCAGAGAGGTCCGAAATATCCACCATAAAATGTCCTTCTTCAAACAGGGCGGCCGATTGCAGGGACAGTGACCTGGATTGGGCCCAGGGTTCCCGAAGGGTATCCACATTATTCTGCTTTCCGTCTTCTGAAAGCACGGCCATGGCGCATTCAACCCCTGAACGGGCCACCAGGCGAAGTCGAGCGACCTCCTTGAGGTTTGAAGCCCCATAGAGCTCAGACCACACCGAACGATTAAACTGAAGGGTCGTTACCACCATCATGCTGATCATGAGGAGGGTCAGGATCAACGCAAACCCCTGTCGGTTCCCAAACGTCGGACATGGTTTCAAGCAAATCCCAGGCATCGCGCAACCCGTCCTCATTCAACCGGCGGCAACGCCACGCCGGTCATGAATTGCAGCGGGTTTTCCGGGTCAAGGGCATTTTCAAATCCCATGGAGATCTCAACCCGTGAAGGGAGTGCCTCTTTTCCGGTGTTCTCCGTGGTGTCCCAGGCATTGCGGGCCTCGCCGTTGCCGTCATAATAGATAAAATCGACCCATTTGAGACGATCACAGAGCAGGAACCCTCCCTGTCCGTTTTCCGGTGCTTCCAGATAATCCAGGGTATCGGAGCGGTACAGGGCCTGTTCCCCCGTATCTTCATTGCGCTGCAGGTAATAAACAATCTCCGCCGGCCCCTCGTCCTGCCGACCGGCCTTGAAAGACACATGCGCATAGGACATAAACCGGAGGGTATCGGCGCTCTGCCCATCCACGGTATGGTTTTCTCCCACAAAAAGAAACCGTTGTTGTGGGGCGACCGCTTCAGATGCCGGCGTTTTCGACGAATCACCCCCATAGACCGATGCCAGATCTTCGGAAATCCTTTCCAGCGCTACCCGTGCCATGGCATAAATTTCCCCTTGGGATTCCGTTTCGTTCACGACCTTGAAAGTTCCTGAAAAAGCACCGAAAACCGTCGACACCACAACGGTCAGCATGAAAATCGCCAACAGAATCTCAAGCAGCGTAAACCCCCTGTCTTCGGTACTTTTCACTCTTCACTCTTCACTTTTCACTCTTCACTCTTCACTTTTCACTTGTCACAGCTTCCACCGGAAAAAACCGGTACAGCCTGAGATCATATCGATAGATATCCCCCTCGCCACAGGTCACTTCCAGGTCAATGCATTTGAGCCGGCCTTTGACCTTTTCAAGGCCCGGCAAGTCGGCATCCTGAACGGACAGGCGCCAGGCGTACCCTAAGAATTCATCGCCGAAATCACCTGAATCCGAGGACAAAGCCTTTAAATCGGCCACCGCCATCTCAGCCATTTTCCCCTGCGCCAGCAGGGCGGCCGTAGTATGGAACCGGGATTCCGCGGCCAGGGTCAGGGTCCGGGACTGGAGCCCCAGCACGGCCACCAGGGCAATCGCCAGCACCGCAACGGCGATCATGACCTCCAGAAGGGTAAACCCGTCGGGCTTCTTACGCATTCTCGAAATCAACGTACTTTTCCAGCACTTTAACCTTTCCCACGAAAGGACTCAACACAATGGTGAATCGCCTGCCGTCATCCGCGCCCAGGTGAATGGCCGCCGGCTGAACATACCCTTGTTTGAAGAACAGGATGGCGGCTTCACCCTCGGTCACCTTGCCCCCCTCCTTGAACCATACGTCCAGGATTTGAATATCCGAAGGCAATTTCTCGGCATTTTCTCTCGCAAGGGCCTGTTCTTCTTCGGTCATGTGGGCAAACCCGATCCAGTATTGCCGGCGCGCCATATCCAGATGAAGGGCATAGGTCCTTTGTTCACGCACCGCCTCGTCTCTCAAATTGGATGCCAGCCCCATCATACGCAGGGAGGTGCGTTTCAACCCATCGCTCAACAAGGTGGTTCGAATTTTGGGCATGGTCAATCCGATCATCATGACGATGAGGCTCATCACCACCACCAACTCAATCAGAGTAAAGCCTTTATGGTTCCGGGCCAAGATTCCGCAGCGCCCTCCGGTTCCCGTGGTTATTCCTGGTCCCAGCTGTTGACATCCTGATTTTGGTCTTCTCCCCCGGGCTGCCCATCGGCCCCGTAGCTCAAAAGATCAAAATCACCATGAAGGCCGGGACTGAGATATACATATTCATTGCCCCATGGATCCTTGGGCACGTTTCCCTTTTCAAGATAACCGCCCTTTCGCCAGGCCCTGGGCAGTTCCCCCGCGGTCGGCGCCTCCACAAGGGCCTGCAAGCCCTGTTCCGTAGACGGATAGACCCCATTGTCCAGTTTGTAGAGCCTGAGAGAGGTTTCCATGCTCTCCATCTGCACCCTGGCTTTCATTCTTCTGGCTTCCTCGGGTCTTCCCATGATCCGAGGAATAATCAAACCGGCCAGGATTCCTAAGATAACAATCACTACCATCAGTTCAATCAATGTGAAACCGCGAACGCTCAAACGCTTCCTACACATTTTGGATTCCTTTCCTGAGTTGCCCCTGCTCCCTTGCTCCAGACTACCGGATCATCTGGTTTAAATCGAAGATCGGCAGCAGCATCGAAATAACGATAAAGCCAACGGTAACGCCCATAAACAAAATCATCACCGGCTCCAGCATGGCAGTCATGGCCAGGACCTGTGATTCCACTTCCCTTTCATACATATCCGCAATTTTATCCAGCATCTCTTCCAACTGACCACTTTGCTCTCCAGCCGAAATCATCTGCACCGCAATGGGCGGAAAACAACGATTTCCCGAAATGGCGGCGGCAAGGGCGTTTCCCTTCTCAACCGCACCCATGGCAGCATCGATGACTTCGGCAAAAAGGATATTTCCCACCACATTTTTGACAATATTCAGCGCAGTCAGGAGCGGGACGCCATTTTGAATAAGGCTCCCCAGGGTTCGCGCAAAGCGCGCCGCCGCCGTCTTAATATTAAAGGCGCCCACAAGGGGGATGGAAAGTTTCAGCCGATCCCAGGCAAAACGCCCCCGTTGGGTGTTTTTTAACCGCCAGAGCAAAACCGCGAGGCCCGCCACCATGGCCAGCACCAGCCACCAGAACCGCATGAGAAAATCGCTTATCCCGATAAGGATAAGGGTCGGCAGCGGGAGCACCTGATGCATCTCATGGAAAATCCGGGTGACATTGGGCACCACAAAGGCCACCAGAAAAAAAACCACCACCACCCCCACAACGAACATGAGGACCGGATATGCCATGGCCGCCTTCACTCGCCCCTTCAAGGCCTGCTCCTGCTCGCTCAAATCGGCCAGTCTGTGCAGCACCGGCTCAAGGGAGCCTGATGCCTCCCCGGCCCGAACCATATTGATATAGACATTGGAAAAGACCTTTGGGTGATTGGCAAGGGAATGGGCCAGGCTATTGCCTTCATTCACCGATTCTTTAATCTGGGCCAACACACGCTTGAATGCCGGATTGGAAACCTGTAGCAACATGGCTTCAAGACACGCGACCAGGGTAATTCCGGCGCCCAGGAGGATCGCCAGCTGACGTGTCGCAACAGACAGCTCCGTCAGTTTAACCCGGTTAAGAAACGACCATCGGACTGTTTGGGTTGAAGAGGACCCTTTGGCCGAGGAAGCGGATTCCTTAACGCTGACCGGAAAAAGACCCGTTTCCCTCAGTTTCTGCCTTGCCGCGATGGGGCTGTCGGCATCCATAATCCCGTCTCTGCTTTTGCCGGCCCCATCAAGGGCCCGGTATTCATAAACGGGCATTTTTTACTTCGCTCCGGCTCAAAACGTACACCCAGGGAACATATGCGGTCTGGATTTTCGCACATTAACCTAAAACTTAAAACTTAAAAAAAAGTATCCTAACAATCCCCGCACACCCTGTCAACAACAACCCCGGTGAGCAAATCCGGCTGTCAATTCTCCCCAAAAACAGCGCTATCTCATGGACAGGCGCGCCGACTTCCAAATTAACGCAATCGTGCGACCGCCCGCCGTCCAGGTGGCGGAACGATTATGGTTATATAACGAGAGATGCTTGACTTCTTGCGTGTGCATCAAATTTGTATCTTGCACATTGACATGAAGCAGGTGTAATATCGAATATTCGGCCTCCCAGGGTCAAGCGCATTACCTCAAGCGCATTGGCTGAACGGTTTCCTTGTTCCCTCTTCAATACACACTGGAGATTTCCAATGACCCAATATAAAAAACCTGAAAGGTTCTTTGAAGATGCCGGCATGGTGGATTCGGGCAGCGCTTATCACGTAGATCTGGACCATGTGGTGAATACGAAAGGGCAGGACATCAAGACCATGGTGGATATGGGACGCTACTTTTCCATCTTCGCCCCCCGGCAAAGCGGCAAGACCACGTTTTTCAGGGATTTTTGTTCCAGGCTGGCGAAAGACCCAACTTACATTCCCATTCTGCTCAGTTTTCAGTTCATGAAAAATCTGAATACGGCGGCATTTTATGGGCGCATTCGGGAGTCCCTTTTTGAGCAGTTGATGGATCGGCTCGTATCAATAGATTGCGACCGAAGGGATGCCGTTGAGGCGTATCTGACATCGGCGAACATTGCCGACCATGGCGGGATATATGATTTTTTCAAGGCCATGAACCGCCTCATTCAATCCAAGAAAATCATCATCTTCATCGATGAATTCGACGGCATTCCCCAATCGGAACTGGAAAACTTTCTGACCACCCTGCGGGAACTGTACCAGAAATACAAAGGACGCGATGACAAGGCCCTGTATTCCGTGGGGCTTGTGGGGATTCGGAACATCACCAAACTGATTGTCGGGGGCGTTTCGCCGTTCAACATCGCCGACCAGGTGAAACTGCCGCCCTTTGTTTTGAAAAACGTTCGGGATCTCTATGGCCAGTATACAGGGGAAACAAACCAGCCTTTTACGGAAGAAGCAGTGGAAAAGGTGTTTGAACAGACGGCCGGGCAGCCCTGGCTGGTGAACCGAATCGGGACGATTCTTACCATGGACATACGGCCCGAAACTACGGCGCCCATCACGGCTGAAGACGTGGACAAGGCCCTTGAGACGCTCCTGTACGAGGAAAACAGCCATTTCGACAACATTACCGAGAAAGCCAAACAATACAAAGAGACCTTCATGGATGTGGTCTTTGACGGTATTGAATATCTCCCCGGCGATGAAGAGCAATCGCTTCTTTTGACCCACGGACTGATCAAAGCCGAAGGAAAGAAACTCCGCGTCAGCAACCCCATCTACAAAAAACGGTTTACCAAAACCTTCTTTCGGGATATCGCGAACAGGGTCGAGCCGGCATTCAGGCCCTATTATCTCTCCGATGGAACGTTGAACATGGAAAGAATCCTGGCCGACTTTGAAAAGTACATCGCCCGAATCGGAGCCGCCGCGTTCTACTCCACCCGTCATCCCATGGAGATTACCGGAAAATTCCAACTCACGGCCTGGCTTTATCAGTTTGTGCCGGAAGGGGATGGCAACCTCTTCTACGAAAGCAAAACCGGGCTTGGCATTATGGACATCCTGCTTATTCACAGGGGGGTAAAGTACATTATCGAACTCAAGATCAAGAGATATTCCGGAACCATCGACGAGGCCCTGGAACAGTTGACTGAAAAATACCTGAAGCCCGAAAGAGTGGACCGGGGCTACATTGTCGTATTTGACCCCGCAACAAAAGTCGGTAAACTCTGCACACCCGGAAAACACCGGGTGGGAGAAAAGGATGTTCTAAGCTTCAATATCGGGATAGGGAAATGACCGACGCGTTTCGTCCACGAAACACGCAAAAGTGACGAAAGGTAACGGTTTCCTTGTTCCCTCTTCGATACACACTGGAGGCTTTCGATGACCCCATATAAAAAACCAAAACGATATTTTGAAAAATCAGGCGTGGTCGATCCAGGCGCATCCTATTATGTTCCCCTGGAAAACGTAACCAATTCCGACAGGCAAGACATCAAAACCATGGTGGATATGGGGCGCTACTTCTCCATATTCGCCCCCCGGCAGAGCGGCAAAACCACGTTTTTCAGGGATTTTTGTTCCAGGCTGGCGAAAGATCCAACCTATGTGCCCGTTCTTTTAAGCTTTCAGGACTATAAAAACATTTCCGGCGAACAGTTCTACAGCCTCATACACGAATCTCTGTTAGGGCAGCTCATCGGCAGGCTGACCCTTGTGGATTGCCCGCAACTAGAGCATGTGAAGGCCTATATGCAAGCGCATCCCACCGCGAATCATATTTCTCTTCGTAAGCTGTTTGAAGGGTTGAACGAACTCATAGAAAGGAAGAAAATCATCATTTTCATCGATGAATTCGACGGCATCCCCCAATCGGAACTGGAAAACTTTCTGACCACCCTGCGGGAACTGTACCAGGAATACAAGGGACGCGATGACAAGGCCCTGTATTCAGTGGGGCTTGTGGGGATTCGGAACATCACCAAACTGATTGTGGGGGGCGTCTCTCCGTTCAACATCGCCGACCAGGTGAAACTGCCGCCCTTTGTTTTGGAAAACGTTCGGGATCTCTATGGCCAGTATACAGGGGAAACAAACCAGCCTTTTACGGAAGAAGCAGTGGAAAAGGTGTTTGAACAGACGGCCGGGCAACCCTGGCTGGTGAACCGAATCGGGACGATTCTTACCATGGACATACGACCCGAAACTACGGCGCCCATCACGGCTGAAGACGTGGACAATGCCCTTGAGACGCTCCTGTACGAGGAAAACAGCCATTTCGACAACATTACCGAGAAAGCCAAACAATACAAAGAGACCTTCATGGATGTGGTCTTCGATGGTGTTGAATATCTCCCCGGCGATGAAGAGCAATCGCTTCTTTTGACCCACGGGCTGATCAAAGCCGAAGGAAAGAAACTCTGCGTCAGCAACCCCATCTACAAAAAACGGTTTACCAAAACCTTCTTTCGGGATATCGCGAACAGGGTCGAGCCGGCGTTCAGGCCCTATTATCTCTCCGATGAAACGTTGAACATGGAAAGAGTCCTGGCCGACTTTGAAAAATACATCGCCCGGATCGGGGCCGCCGCGTTCTACTCCACCCGTCATCCCATGGAGGTTACGGGAAAATTCCAACTCACGGCCTGGCTTTATCAGTTTGTGCCGGAAGGGGATGGCGACCTCTTCTACGAAAGCAAAACCGGGCTTGGCATTATGGACATCCTGCTTATTCACAGGGGGGTAAAGTACATTATCGAACTCAAGATCAAGAGATATTCCGGAACCATCGACGAGGCCCTGGAACAGTTGACTGAAAAATACCTGAAGCCCGAAAGAGTGGACCGGGGTTACATTGTCGTCTTTGACCCCGCAACAAAAGTCGGTGAACTCTGCACACCCGGAAAACACCGGGTGGGAGAAAAGGATGTTCTAAGCTTCAATATCGGGATAGGACGATAAATTCGACAGGATATAGTGCGCATACTTATAGTCGAAAACGAAATTACCTTTTCCCTGGCGGAAGAAGAGGAGAAAAAAGGGAGGTTTATATCTTTTGGATTTGAAAGTAATGTTGACGACTTTTGGAATGATTTTTCTGGCTGAGCTGGGGGACAAAACCCAACTGGCCACCTTTGCGTTTGCCACTGACAGCAAAACCCGTTTGGCGGTATTTCTAGGCGCCGCCGGGGCCCTGGTGTGTACGTCTTTACTGGCGGTTCTTTTCGGCGCCGCCATCAGCCGACTGATCCCGCCCGTTTACATGAAAATGGGCGCCGCAATTCTCTTTATCCTGCTGGGGATCTGGATGCTGGTCTTTCCAGGAACCAAATAGGCATGAATCAACGAAAACCGGCCTATCGACAAAATTGTCGATTAACACCCGTATTGTTGACCTTCCGAATAGATGATGATCGGCAACTGACTTATTTTGCTGATTTTTTAAACCTGGCATTCTTCTTGCTTAGCCATTCTACAATAGGGGTTGCGGAAAGGCCGGAACCTGAAAACCAGGATTCAAGGAACAAGGAGGAGCAACAGATGAAAAAGATTTTGACGGGTACGATGGCAGCACTTCTGGTATTGTTTGTGGGGATGGGACTGAGTTTCGCGGGGAATGGAAAAGGCCCGGGGAATGGAACAGGTCCCATTCATGATATCCTCAGCGGCACACCGTTTACTTACACGGGAACGGTGATGGGCATTGTTCCGGGGCAGGGAATGGAAGTGGCCCTGGAGAGTGAAAATGTAACCCTCTACGGCATCGGCCCCATCTGGTACTGGGAAGCCCAAGAGGTGGATCGTCCCATTGCGGGTGAAGCCATTACAGCGACCGGCTACACCGTGGACTTCAATGGGGAATTGAGAGATATCGTCATGACCATCACCGTTGATGGATCCACCATGGCACTTCGCGATGCTGAAACGGGTTCGCCACTCTGGCGTGGCGGTCGAAACCGTTAGGAACGGGTTTTGTTTGACATTGACTTTCCGGAAAGGCCTCGGCAAAGGGGCCTTTCTTCTTTAATTTACCAGGCCTTCCTGGTCACTTTTTTCTGCTGTCAAACCATGGGACTTCCCCAGGCGGAGGCACTGGACGTTCTGGATCTTTTTGTGGAAGGAACCACTGGGTATGATTCCAACCCGGCCCTCGAAGCTGATGCCGACGGCTCAGGCTTTTCCGTATACACAGCAGGACTGGGGAAACAGTTTCGCTTCGAGAACCCATTGACCCTCGATACTTTCTTAAATGCCCATTATCAGGACTACTGGCAGGTCGAAGACAATTATGATGTGCGGGGTGGCGGCGCCCTCTCATATCCACTGGCCAATGGGCGCTTCATGCCGGCCCTTTTGCTGGAAGCGGCGGTTTACCGGGACCATCTGGTAGAGGCGGCGGAGAGAAATGAGGTGATGGCAGGCCTTGCGGCGGACTTGATCGTCAACAGCCGCATCAACCTGCGCCTGGAGAATACCTGGAATCGGCAGCATTATCTGAACTGGGCCCAGCCCTTTTCGGGACGGGGTCAGGGCCGACCGATCCAGGGACAGGGCGGCGGTGGAGCACCAGGGCCGTCATCCTTGTCAAATCTTGTGCGGGAGGGTTTGGGAAGCCTTTCATCCGGAGAGGGGTCCGGGGGAGCATACGGGTGCGGCAAAAAGAGCATCCTCAATGAATACCTGCCCCCCAGAAACAACCTTTTGATTCGGACGGTTTTAACCATGGATCTGTTTTTGATGCCATCCCTTTCCGGATCTCTTTATGGAGGCTACACTGACCTGGATTCATCCGTGGATCTGGAGTCTTATGGGCAGATTGAGGCGGGATTCTCGCTGGCATGGGAACCCTTTGAAGAATGGCGGGTCATGGGGGAAGCCAAGTGGTATCGGATGGATTATCATCATGTGCCTGACAGCATGCACTGCGTCAGGGAAACCAACACCATTTATACCCTGGGGTTGGAAGTGAGTCGTTTCTGGGGTTCCCTGGAGATTTTCGCCGCGGCGGCCATTACAAACGGCGAAGCGCCCCTGGATTATGAATCTTATTCACAAACGGTGGTTCAATGCGGATTTTCCTGGTCCTTCTAATGGGGGTTTTACTTCACCCTTTCTTTTCTTCCATGGCTTATGGGGAGGAACCCCTGCTGGTGCGCATCCTGAGCCTGGATCAGGCATCCGGAAAAATATCGGGACAGGTGCTGGAAGGGTCCCGGGAGGGGGCTGGGAATCAAGAGACAACAGATATCATCGTCCAAACGACCTCCGGTTACTTACCGAAAGGACTCCTTCCAGGAGACATTATCCGGATTTGGGGTAAATTTTCGGGGAGTTCCCAAAACTTTCTGGCCGGCAATTTATTATCAGCCGCCACGAGAGACAACAAGGATCCCACCGGGGTACGCCGACGGCTGGGCAAGGGACGGGGAATCTCCGGAACCAAAGGGGGCGCCCGTGGCCATGGCCGAAAATAGGCAAGGGTTTCCGCTCTGGCTGACCAACCTTCTTCTGTTTACCCTGCTGACCCTTTCCGCCGTGGCCTATTTTTTCTGGCAGATCCATCAGGCCAAAGAGGACTTTCTGGCCCATGTACGCACCCATGTGCGGCAGGTGGCGGAGGTCATCCAATCAAGCGCCCAGAGTGCCATGGCCTCCCAAAAAGCGGCCGAAACACTCCTCGAAACCCTTTTGGGAAACACGGCCCGTTTTGTAAATTACTTAAACGACATTGAACCCTTCACGCCGGAAGAATTGTCCGCCTTTGCCAAAGAATCCGGGCTGGCGGGGATTCTGATCTCAGAATCAACGGGGACCGCGGTGGATGGTTTTTCCGAATTCCGACCCATCAGCGCATCTCCCTGCGAAAACAAACCCGTTCTGGAACATCGGAACAAAAAAAGCCTGTATCTGTTTTCATGGCCCCGACCTAACGAGGCTGGATGCGTCGTGCTGGGGATCGGCGACAAAATGATTGCGGCTCTCCAAGAGAACCTGGGACTGGACCATGTGATGAAAACCGTGTCCGAACTTCCCGGCATTCATTCGGTGCGCATGCAAACCCCAATTCCCGGAAAAACGCCATTGTCCGAAAATCCTTCCGTAACCTTTACGACCCTTGAAGAAAAGGATGTGGCCATAGCCCGACTGCCTTTTCAGTCCGGAATTCTTTCCGTGGGAGTGGACACAGGGCATCTGGATCGATCCATCCATCGCCTGTGGCGTGATTTTTTTGTTTTCGGCGCCGTTTTTGCGTTTTTGGGAATCTGTATTTCCTTCATCCTCTACCGAAACCAGTCGTCCCATCTGGTACAGGTTCAATCCTATGAAAGACGGATCGCCAAAGAGCGGGAAGACGCCGCTCTGGGGCGGGCAGCCGCGGCCATTGCCCATGAAATCAGAAATCCCCTGAATGCCTTGGGAATGGGCCTTCAGCGTCTTCAACTGGAAGGCGAGGAACTAACGCCGGATCACCGGCATCTGCTGACCCTTCTGACGGATGCGATGGGTCGCGCCAACGCCAGTGTGAGCGGACTGCTCAATTACGCGCGACCGCCCATGCCCAACCGGAAGCCCCTCCGCCTGGACCGGTTGTTTCAAAAAATCCTGGCCCTTTATCTTCCCCGGTTGGCAGAATTGAAGATTTTGGTTGACCAGCGCTTGAATTTCAGGGAGACCATTTCCGGGGATCCCGAACTGCTGGGTCAGGTCATTGAAAACCTGTTGCGAAACGCCATGGAAGCCCAACCCCATGGAGGATTTATCCATGTGACGGTGGACCGAGACAGCAAGGCGGTATACTTGAGAATTCGAAACGGCGGATTCACCCTGTCCGAAGGAAAAACGACTCAAATTCTGGACCCCTATTTCACCACCAAAGCCCGGGGGACGGGTCTTGGGTTAAGCATTGCACAACGGATCATCCAGGCCCACAAGGGGCGCCTGGAAACAGCGGTTCCCGAACCGGGCGCTCTGGAAATCACCGTTTATCTCCCTTTTAACGACAACCCGTAACCGTTACAGTCTTAAGGAAAGGCAACCGGACCCATGAAAATTCTTATCGCCGATGACGATCCCCTCCAGCGGGAACTGCTGAAAGGCTTCCTGGATCATCAGGGACACCATACACTTTCGGCTTCCGACGGCCATGAGGCACTGAAACTTTTCGAGAGCACACCGGTTCAACTGGTACTCCTGGACCAACGCATGCCCGGTATGACGGGGGATGAGGTCCTTGCCAAAATGAAGGCCATTAACCCACTGGTTCAGGCCATCATGATCACCGCTTACAGCGACGTGGATACGGCGGTCAAGGTCATGAAACTGGGGGCGGGCGATTTCCTCGAAAAACCCGTGGACCTGTCCCGGCTGCTTGAGAAAATTGACCGGATCGAGCAACGAATCGCCGTGGATGAAGATGTGGTCCAAGTGGAAAAAGTGGTTGAAGAAGGGCCGCTCCCCCTGAAAATAATCGCACAAAGCACTGAAATGAAAGAGGTGATCTCCTTCATTCGGCGAGTCGCCCCATCCCCATGGCCGGTACTCATCTTCGGCGAAACCGGGACCGGCAAGGAGCTGGCCGCCCAGCTCATTCACCTGCTGAGCCCACGGGGGAATTCGGGTCCTTTTTCGGATGTCAACTGCGCGGCCATACCCGAGAATCTCTTTGAAAGCGAACTGTTCGGGCACATGAAAGGCGCTTTTACCGGGGCCGTTAAAAACCGGCGGGGCCGCTTTGAACTGGCGAGCGGCGGAACACTGCTGCTGGATGAAATCGGCGAAATGCCCCTCCTCCTGCAGTCCAAGCTGCTCCGGGCCCTGCAACAGGGCCGGATTACGCCCGTGGGCGGCGAGGAAGACATTCAGGTGGATGTGCGTCTCGTCACCGCCACCAACCGGGACCTTAAAAAAATGGCGCAGGACGGCCGGTTTCGCGAGGACCTCTACTACCGCATCAAAGTCTTTGAAATTGAAATTCCGCCCCTCAGACATCGCCGGAAAGATATCCCTCCCCTTGCCGATTTTTTTCTGGAGCGATACGCCGTATCCCCCGTAACCTTTTCCACGGATGCCATGGATATTCTCATCAAATACCCTTTTCCGGGAAACGTCCGGGAACTAGAGCATATCGTGCAGCGAACCGCCATCCTGGCAAGGGGAAAGACCATCGGACCCAAAGACCTTCCCGAAGAAATCAGGCATCACCGGGCTGCAACCCAGGGGTCTCTTGCCGAACGACTGTCCGCCGTGGAGGAGGAGATGATCCTGTCGGCGCTGGAAAAAAGCCGATGGGTGCAGACCCGGGCCGCCGAACTCCTGGGCATCAGCGAACGGGTGTTGCGGTACAAGATGAAAAAAGGGGAAATAAAAAAGGGAAAGGAGTGAATTAGGGCGGCGGCGCCGCATCATCGAAACCGGGCGCAAATCCGTTTTCCTCACCCGCATTTTCAGGCAGTTTGCCGTACCCGGGTCCGGCATGGATGGAAAGCTGGAGCCCTTGGGCTTTACCCTGGATACTGTAAGACCCCTCCGACAATCTGAGCGCCCCCATGGCCATCACCACAATGGCCGCCCGGTTCTGCACCGGGCAGTAATGCTCGCAGTAGCCGCATCCGGCGCATTTGTTCTCATCCACCCGGGGAACCGGAACCGGATTACCCGGTTCTTTTCGAAATGCCACCGCCTTGTAAGGGCAGACTTCATCACAAACCATGCAGCTTTTCTGCTGTTCCCACGCCAGACATCGACTGAAATCAATGACAGCCGTGCCCGTCTTGGCCCAGATTCGCTCCTTTGGGGATAATGCCCTGATAGCATCCGTTGGACAAACCTCGCCGCACATGCGACACTCAGGGCTGCAATAGCCGCGCCGGGGGGTCAACGTCGGACTGAAAAGGGCCATGAAGCCGGCATCAAACCAAATAGGTTGAAGCGTGTTGGTGGGGCAGGCCGCCATACACTCGCCACAGCGGACACACCGGGCAAGAAACGCCGACTCGGGGAGCGCGCCCGGCGGCCTGAGAAGCCTCGGCGGCAACACCTGACCCGGCCCGGATTTACTTTGGGGCGCAAGGAGTCCGGTATGCCCGGTTGCGGCGACGACAACGCCCGCAATTCCCGAATAGACGAAATGACGTCGGCTGGATGAAAACGACGCCTTATCGGATGTCCGTTCTCTTTTGACTCGACCAAAGGAGATGGCCTGCTCTGGACAAAGGGCTTCACAAGTGCGGCACACCAGGCACTCTTCATGCCGGGTTTCCAGTGGATTTTCCGTTATAATGGCATTCATGGGGCAGGCGCGAATGCATTTTCCGCAGGCAGTGCATGCATCGGAAACGCATCTGCGGATAACCGGTTTTACGGAAAAAATAGCCATCAGCGCCCCGGAAGGGCAAAAATTGCGACACCAGAAACGGGGCGAAATCCGGGCCAACGCAAAGAGCGTACAGAAAAACCCCAGGATAAACAACAGGGTCGCAAATCGCGGGGTTGCAACCTGAATAAAAATAATGGCATTGAGGTTCAACTGCTCAGCCAGGGGATGCAGGAGGCCGAGGCACCGGTGGGCGAAAAAAGCCAGAATCGGATGCACCAGGAGCCCGTAGAAGCGGGTAATCAGGGACAGGGGTGCTGCCAGAAAGACCAGGGACACACCCAGTAAAGCGCTGCCCAGCAAAAAACAGAGGACCATGTATTTCAAACGCCGGGGGTTTTCCGTTGGCCCAACAGGTTTTTTCCTCGGGGCAAACAGTTTATCCCCCCCATCCAGGGTCACCCCCATGGGACAGAGATAACCACAGAAAATGCGCCCGAAAAAAAACGTGGCTATCAGAACCAACAGCGCCGGAACAAAAGCGACCGTCAGCGTTCCGGCGCTGATGGCCGTCAGCAGCGTAAGCCCGGGGTCCAACCGCAGAAAAAGATCAAGGGGGGCGGACGAATGGAGAGAAGCCGCGGCCATCGCCAGCAACAGCAGAAAAAGCCCCAGACTGAACACTTGAATGACCCGCCGAAACAGAATCATAAACGGACGGTCTTGATGGACAGATTTTCCACATCCATCCGGCCCAATCCCCTCTTATGGGCCTCATGGATATGTTTCACCTGTTCAGGCTTGAATCTTCTGCCATACCATTCAAAAGCGGAAACCGCATAGGCATCGGCGGCCACCATGTCTTTTGAAGCAATAATGGTGTCCTCTTTCAAAACCTTGCCGGGTCCCCGGGGGCCGTTGGTGGAAAGGACCCGGGTGCCGTCAATAACGGTCAGATCCGCTTTCAACACCGTACACAAATCCACAATGGACCGATTGAGGTCAAATTGCCCGTGCATCACGCGGCGATTGTAAATGAGCCCCATCATCCCCTTCATGGAGAGGCTGACGCCGGTGCTGGAATGACTCTTGGCCACGGGAGCCGCAATGAGGACATCGCATTTGAGGACTTCTTTTGCGATATCCGTACGCATCATGCTTTTCCCCTGGGGGAGATCGGTTTCCTTGTAAAATCGCTGATCATTAACAGCAAACACCATATCATTACTGACGGATTTGCACCCTTTGACAATGCCCGAATTTTCAAGGCAAAGCGCTTCCGGGCCCAGGGTATGGTCCAGGACCAGCACACTCCCGGCGCCCGCCTCCCGGCACATGACAGCCAGTTCCCGAATCACTTCCGGATGCGTGTTGGAGGCCCTTTCAGGCGACGTGGGGAAACTCATATTGGGCTTGATGACCACGCGGTTTCCGGGTTTCACAAACTGTTTCATGCCGCCCAGGAGTTCCACGGCGGCCCGGGTAGCCGCGGCAGGCCCCCCCTTAACCACGGCAATATCCGGCAACAACCCGGCGAGGGCTTTTCCGGCAAACCATATTCCGGATCCACCGGCCATCAGGCACAGAATGCCCTTTGCCTGAACCTTTAAAAATTCCCTTCGATTCATCATGAAGCCTCCTGTTCGCGGGGTTCCGCTGATTTCAGGTTTCGGACGATTGTATTAAATGCGTATTTGACGCAAAATGTCAATATGATATGTTGCCGCATCAGCGTTGATTTCCTGAAATATCCAGGTTATAACCCCGGCATTGTTTTAGCATACGTTTCCGAGGAGGACAAATTTTTGAAAGGGTTATACTTCTGTTGCATGCTTCTGTTTGTACTGAATATATCCGCGAAAACCGCATCGGCCAAGATCACCATCGGCGGCAGGATTTATATGGACTGCTACTATCTGGACAGAAACAAAGAAAATTCCCAGTGGAAAAAGCTCGGTGACAATTCATTTACCAACACGGCCCTGCAAATTCCCAATATAACCCGGTTAAATGCCGAATGGACCAACGAAGAAAACGTGGGCATGTTCATTCAGGTGGGCATCGGCCAGATCAGTGGCGGCACTGCCGACAGCACCAGCGACGGGGTTACACTCAGGCATGCCTACGGCTGGTGGGACGTCACCCGCGACTTTCAGATCCTGGCCGGAAAAACCACAACCCCCATCTCTCCCCTTGTGCCTTTCCAGATGATCGGCACCCGATCGGGAAGCCTGAACATTATCGGCGAGGGTTACGGCGAACTCTATTCCGGACGTTTTGCACAGATAAGAGGAACCTACCATTTTACCAATACCATACGCCTTGCCGTCGCTCTGGTAAACCCGAACGGAAGCACGCTCGGGAATTATGCACCGTATGGAGATGCCATTATCCCCTATCAAAACGACACCAAACTGCCCCGAATCGACCTGGGTCTGCCCATTTATGCGGGACCCATCAGCATTTATCCCAGCTTCCTCTATCAACGGCGGAAAATTAATTTCCTCTCCGAACACCCGGATTGCGATGGCATTGACAATCACATTGACACCTACATCGGTTCACTGGGGATCATGGCCGCCTTCGGTCCCTTTCAGATGAGCGCCGAAGGCAACTGGGGGCAGAACTGGAGCAATACCGGTGGCGGCATGGGTGTCAGTCCACCGGCAAGAAACGCCGCCGCCACCATCTATAACCGTCAACTGGATGATACCAGGACTTACGCCTGGTGGGTGGATGGATCTTACCGCTTAGGAAGCGTAACGCCGCACCTGATGTATGGGCAGATGAAAAGCGAAGGCAATAAAAACCCCATGGCCTACAAGTCCTGGTTCTGGGGCATCAGCATTCCCATAAACGTGGCCAAGGGTTTCCAACTGATCCCCGAGTTCATATGGTATAATGACGGAGATGACAATCGGGATACCTTCAATAACAGGGTAAACAACGGCAAATACGCCATCTACGGCGTTCAGTTTCAGTTCCGATTTTAACCATTTAAAACATCCTATTGGCCGGTTTTCCTAACGGCTTTCAGCTCAATTATCCAACCCATTTGATGGTTTCGGATCTGGATGCGGCAATCTCAGCCTTTGCAGACGCGATTAATGTCGGAAAGGGGCTACAGGCGAGGGACCATGAGAGCCGGAAGTACGGATACCATGTACACCTGGGACCTGGGGGCCTTCATTCGATGGTGGTCCGAGAATATCTTTTTCCCAAAAGATAACAAGGAAATTACAAATTCAAGGGAGCGATGGGAGCTTGCCCGTGCCGAAAAACTTGAATTCGAGCTTGGTAAGATGAAAGGCGCTCTTCTCCCCAGGCAGGATGTCATGGATGCCTTATGGAACCTGGTTACAGTTACCAAAGCGGCGTTCCAGTTGGTCCCTGATCACGCCATTTCCGCCATGGTGGGCATGGGGCCGGAAGATCAGAGGGGGGGTTCTGCAAGGGTTGGTGGATGATATTTTGACGGGGCTTTCAGAGATGGCCACGGTTGCTGAAATCGAAAAGCGAATACTCGCAGGAAATTGAACCGGGATATGTCTCACATTGCGGGTGGTATTTGAGACACATTGCCGGCAGTTGTCCACATCTTCCATGGCGCGGGCGATCAAGCGACTGTATGAGATTTGGGGGATTGAACATGGTGGGGCAAGGGATCACGGTGATACCTTGGAAACCATAGCGACAGAAACCAGAAAATCCATAGCGACAGTCAAACGCCTACGCACCCTGGCGGACCTGATCCCGGAACTATCAGCGATGATGGACGCCGGACCAGATAAGCCTGATCCGGGGGCGAATTTACAACCGGGAGAAGAAGGCGGCGCATGGTAGGGCGGATAGAGACTTTTCGGGGGATCAAAGTGACACCCCCAAAACCGCCGACCGCCTATCAAAGCAGCACCACGGGCAATTTGGAAATTGGATAAATACGCGATTTCAGTGGTCTGAAAGATCGGCCCGGGAGTTCATGAACATTGCTACAAATTTCAAATCGCGAAATTCGCCGATATGTTTATGAGCAATTTCAAATCCGCGCACTGCGCGGAATTGTTTCCGAAAAAAGCGCAGGTCATGTTATCAGCCCCCTTTTTAGTGGCTGAAAAGTCCATTTGGGAGGTCCTATAAAACGGGGCATGTAGTGACGTAACCGATTTATTTAACAGACAACCCAGCGCAAAAAGTTAGCAAAATACAGCATGGAAGTCGGTAAACGTTGTGCCGCCCACCATTTTATAACGTATGGAAGAAACAGGATTGACAAGGACCTGAAGTCAGAACTCAGGGACAAAGCCTTTGGCCTATCGGGATCAGGAAATAGGTGTTGCCACGGAATAATCCGTCATTATCAGGGGACACCAAACCGGTTTCAGAAATGGGACCGGTTTTTGTGGGAAACCTACAGAAGTTTAACCAGGGCAGCGACAACGCCAGCCTGGACAACCAGCATTCCGGCAACCCATTTGATGGTTTCGGACCTGGATGCGGCAATCTCAGCCTTTGTAGACGTGATTTCTGTTTGCAATTCGGCTTTAACTGTCAATAGATCCGCCTTTGTTGCCAATTCATTCAAACGATTGCTCTGAAAATCAGATAGTGCTTGATTGATTGTTTGCGCCTGAACTTCAGCTTGATTGTCATTGAACCCAGCGGATTTTAATTGTTTTACAAAAGCATGAGTGTCAAAAGTAATGGTGGTGCCCATGATGAACCCCTTTCATGAATGAACATGCTGAATTCTACCATGGGGGAAAGTCAGGGACAACTTTTATTTTGCCGGGAAGGTCCCGAAATAGATTTCGGGAACATGGGGGGTTGTGGTAAAATCCATAATCTTGTACAAAGACTGTACAAAAACGGGCAAGCACAAAAAAAGCACTTTCAGCAAAATGCCGTAAGTGCTTGATTTCGTTGGTGGGCCTGGAAGGATTCGAACCTTCGACCAATTGATTAAGAGTCAACTGCTCTGCCAGCTGAGCTACAGGCCCATAATATAGTTTTCTCCATGGTGCGCCCGGCAGGACTCGAACCTGCGGCCTACGGGTTCGAAGCCCGGCGCTCTATCCAGCTGAGCTACGGGCGCCAAATGGAAGGCAATATCTAACAGGAAATCGAAATCATGTCAACATTTTTTTTCGTAAAAAATACCTTGACATGTAAGCCCATTTGGCCTAAAAAGATCTTTTCGTATTTTGTTGAACAGGATAAAGAAAATGAAAACATTTGTTGCCAAGGAACAGGAAGTCGATAGAAAGTGGTATCTGGTCGATGCGGAAGATAAAATCCTGGGAAGGCTTGCCACCCAGATTGCCATGAGACTGCGGGGAAAGCATAAACCCATTTTTACGCCCCATGCGGATACCGGAGACTTTATTGTCGTCGTCAATGCTGAAAAGGTTGCCCTTTCCGGCAAGAAATGGGACAAAAAAATCTATTATCGACACAGTGGTTATATCGGTGGTTTAAAAGAGATTTCCGCACGAAAACTGCTAGAGAAGAAACCGGAAGATGTTCTGCGCTTTGCGGTTAGGGGCATGCTCCCCAAAAACAGCCTGGGCAGACGCCAGCTGAAAAAGTTGAAAATTTACGTCGGCCCTGAAAATCCACATGAGGCACAACAACTGGAGGCATTGGAGATATAAATGGCAGAGGAACTATTTCACGCCACTGGGAAAAGAAAGTCAGCTGTTGCGCGGGTCTGGATGAAGTCCGGCACGGGCGAGATAACGATTAACAAGAGACCTTTGAAGCAATATCTGCCCAGAGAAGCGGATCAGAACTCTGTTATGGAGCCTCTTAAGTTGGTTGATTTGGCTGAAAAGTTTGATGTTTACATCAATGTCAAGGGCGGTGGAATTGCGGGACAGGCCGGCGCCATTCGTCATGGCATCAGTCGGATACTGGTGGATACGGATCCTTCATTGAGGGATTCCCTCAAAAAAGCCGGTTTTCTAACCCGAGATTCCAGAATGAAAGAGCGAAAAAAATATGGTCAGCCTGGTGCAAGGGCACGATACCAGTATTCAAAGCGTTAACTTTGTATCCATATTATGATTTATCAAAAAGGGAATCTGTGCCGGATTCCCTTTTTTTTTGAAAAAAAATGGATGTGAGCAATATCAGACTTGACGTTGCCTATGACGGCGCCCGATATCACGGATGGCAACGGCAAAAAAACGGGCTGACCGTTCAGGAGGTGATTGAAGACAGGCTTCAAATAATGACAAAATCGCCTGTCAAACTTCTGGCCTCCGGTAGAACTGACGCAGGCGTCCATGCCTTAAACCAGGTCTGTAATTTCCAAACCCGTTCCCTTATCCCCATTGACTCCCTTTGGCGAGGGCTCAATGCCCTTCTTCCTTCAGACATTCTCATCACGGACGCAGCCATTGTTCCTCTGGATTTTCATTCCAGGTACCGGGCTAAAAGCAAAATTTATGAATACCGAATTCTGAACAAAGAATATCCGGATATTTTTCGCCGTAATGCCCTATGGCATATCAGAGTGCCCCTTGATGTGAACAAGATGTCCGAGTGTCTGAACCTCCTCAAGGGAACCCATGATTTTTCCTGCTTCAAGTCATCTGGAAGCAGCAATACCAACCCCATAAGAACAATATTGGCGGCCTGCATCAAAAACGACTTAGACGGGGATTTACGTATTGTGGTAGAGGGGAATGGTTTTTTGCGGCACATGGTTCGAAACATGGTGGGAACACTTGTGGACGCGGGGTTGGGTCGAATGGACGTTAAGCGGTTTGAGCAGATCCTGGAATCGAGAGACCGTCGATTGGCCGGCAAAAAAGCGCCACCCCAGGGATTATTCCTCATGACGGTAAAATATTAGGCCTCCGTTTTAGCCTCTTTCATTGAATGGCTGACGATGCGATGAATATCATTCCAAACTTCCTCAAAGGAGCCGGCGCTCAGCCGTCCCGCCTCAATAAATTTAACCACAATTTCCTTGGTCACCTTAATCGCGAGTTCATCTTCTTTTTTCATGGCGATTCTCCAAACATGCACCGTTTTTTTGGAACCCCGCTGAACAGAAGAAGGCCATCAAAATAATTCAGCGGGGATCCTGGTGAAAAAAAGAACCCATAAAGCCCTTCCCGACACCCAATGTTTACTTAACACCCAACAGAAAAAAAATCAAACATTCCAGCGGCCGGGAATTTCTTTTTCACAAACGGCGCACCGATTGCCCTGAATTCTGTTTTCACCCACGAAAAATCCGGTGCGGTCGATCAGCAGCGTCTTACAATGATGGCAAAAAGTGTTTTCCCCTTCGTCCCCATGGATATTCCCCGTGTACACATATTGGAGACCTGCGTCATATCCCAGGTCCCTGGCACGTTGAATGCTTTTCACGGGGGTCGAGGGAATATTCACCAAACGGTAAGTAGGGTGAAATCGACTAATGTGCCATGGAATGCCCGGGTCCAGATCCACCAGGAACCCGGCAAGTTCCTTTAGCTCTTCCGGTTTATCATTTAATCCCGGAATCAGCAGGGTGGTGACTTCCAGCCAGACCCCCATGGCTTTCAGGGTTTCCAGGGTTTTCAAAACGGGTTCCAGCTTAGCGCCGCACTGTTCCCGGTAAAATTTTCCATTGAATGCTTTGAGGTCCACATTAGCTGCATGCAGGGCGCCACCCATTTTTTCCAGACAGGAGCTTGTCATATAACCGTTGGACACAAAAACATTTAATAGACCCCTCTCTGACGCAATCCGTGCGGTTTCAAGCGCCGTTTCAATATAGATGGTCGGTTCTGTGTAAGTATAGGAAATAGAGGTTGCCCCCTGGTCAACAGCGGCCTGCACAATATCTTCGGGTGTCGTGTTCTGCCCAAGGATGCGAGCTTGATCCAGGGGCATCTGGCTGATATCAGCGTTTTGGCAAAAGGAACATCGGAAGTTGCACCCCACCGTGGCAATGGAATAAGAGCTGCTTCCCGGAAGAAAATGAAACAGCGGTTTTTTTTCGATGGGGTCACAGTGTGCCGCAATAATTTTTCCATAAACCAGGCTGAAGAGAGTCCCCGATCGGTTTTCCCTGACACCGCAAAGTCCCCTGTCGCCATCCTCAACAATACAGAAATGATTACAGAGACGACATTGCACTTTTTTGTTGTTCAGCTTTTCATATAGATACGCCTCTTTCATGGTTGCTCCTCTTTCACCCTTCAGCTTTCAGCTTTCACCTTTCATCCCTCCTAAGTCTCTATCCCCATAAACGATTGACTCGCCGTCTTGAGCCTGACTTTCAGCGGAAGGTTGTCGGTCTCATAATGGTACACCAGGGTAGCGGAAAGACCCAGAAAAAATCCAAAAGGAGAGTGTTTAAAGCCCTTCGAGTCCCCGTTTACGGAAAAGGTCTCTTCAAGGAAGGATGGTATAATTCGGATGCACTGCCAAGAAATGGGAATCGGACCATAGGCCAGTTGAAGCAGGGATTTGAGCTGCCAGAGATTGTAAAGTTTCGCCTGTCCAAAAATGGGGTCCCCAAAATAGCCCTGGATTGTTTTTAAAACTCCGTTCCAGGAGAAGCTGTTTAAAACACCGATAAAGATCTTCTTTCTGGCCACACGCCCCGCCTCCCGCAACGCGGAAAGGGGATTATCCAGAAATTCCAGGGTATTGATCAAAACCGCCAGATCAAATTCATTGTCATCGAAGGGCAGATCCTCCGCCATGCCGATTTTGAAGTTGGATTTGTTCCCCAGCCGGGCCCTGGCTCTTTCCAACATCTGGCTGGAAGCATCAACACCGCTGACGTTCAGCCCCATTTTGCTGAACATGATCAGATGGTTTCCCGTGCCGCAACCGATATCCAGAACCCGGTCGCCCGGTCGCGGCTCCAGCAACGACGTCAAAAGCGGTTCGATGGACCTGTCAATGGTCCGGCTTTGATGGCTTTGCCGCCATGAATCATAGAAACCCAGCGTATTTTCATCGAATATAAGCCCCATAATCTCGGGTCCTTTTCTTTATTAGTGACAAGTGACAAGCGGAACCCTCTTAGCTTTACGCGTCACTTCTCACTTGTCACTTTCATTCAGATACGTTATGAAAATCCCTGCCAGTATTCAAGGAGAAAATTAACCATGCCTGAAATGATCACAGACCCTGAAATTCTTGCCGCCTATAATGAAGATACGCTGGGCATTCAAGGAGGATTTGAAAGACTCTATCGCCCCACGTCCGATCGGGAAGTCCTCGAAATCGTAAAGACCTGTGTTTCCGAGGAGATACCCCTGACCGCTCAGGGACTTCGGTCATCCCTGACCGGGGCTGCCATCTGTGAAAAAGGCGCCGCCCTTTCCCTGGAACGGATGAACCGGCTGATCGATATTGATGTCAAAAGAAAGCGTGCCGTCGCTGAACCCGGCATCCTTTTATCCCATTTCAAAAAATCAGTGGAAGACGCAGGCCTCATGTATGCGCCGGATCCCACAAGTGCGGAAGAATGCACCCTGGGGGGAAACGTGGCCACCAATGCCTCCGGTTCCCGATCCCTCAAGTATGGGAGTACCATCGACTGGGTCAGGGAATTGCGGGTGGTGGATGGAACAGGCAGGTTGTTTGAAGTGAAAAACGGTCTGACTGAAAAGATATGCGCCGGTTACGGCGCCATGTACAGACCCACGCAACTGTTTGTGGGATCCGAAGGGACCTTGGGAATTGTGACCCGGATTGAAGTGTCCTTAACGGCATTGCCCGCGAATGTGTTTGTGGGCATTGTCTTTTTCCCGGATTTGAAAAGCGCCGTTGATTTTACCATGGAAGCCCATTATGCACCCGCCTATCAAGCCGCAAGCATGGAGTTCATGGATCACGCCTGTCTGGAAATAATTCGCCCGAAAGCAAAAGGGATTGCCATACCCGCCAATGCACGCGTAATGGTCTATTTTGAACAGGAATATAACGATGACTCGGAAAAAGACCATTGGCTGAATCTATGGTTTCCCCTCATCGAAAAGCACACCCCCTTCTCCGATGACACACAGATCGCCGTCAGCAGGAAACAGAAAAAGCATCTTCTCGACTTGCGGCATCATGTGCCCTCAAAAACCAATGAGGAAAGCATCAAGGCCGTCAAAACCGGTGGCTGCAAAATTTCAACCGACTGGGCCGTTCCCCAAAACCGACTGCACCACCTGTTTGCCTATTTTGAAGAAATCAGACGTCCTCTGGGGGACATAATGGTCACCCGGTTCGGACATCTGGGTAGCGGGCACCCTCACTTCAATTTTATTGCCGGAACCGGGGAAGAAAAAATAACGGCATCAAAAATAGACGACCTCATGGCCCAAAAGGCCGTAGCACTTGGGGGATGCGTTTCGGCAGAACACGGCATCGGAAAAATGAAACGCCGTCAAGTGCTTTTGCAGTATCCGGCGCCCATCATCAATGCCATGAAAGCCATCAAAAAAGAGTTGGACCCAACGGGCATCATGGCGCCGGGGAATATCTTCAGGGACGATACCGATAATACCGTTCAACCTCGACTTTAAGCCAGTCGGGCCAAAACGCCTCGTCGATGGGATAACTGGCATCCAACGACTGGAAGGACCCGTCACCGGCCACTTTTCTGATGCCTTCAAGGGTATTATACCGAACCTCATCAACACCGATTAAGCCGGCCACGGCGCGATTGATTTCGTCGAGACTTTTGTCATAGGGGTTGCCGTCGGGAAATGCACGCCTGGCGGCCAGTTCGTGAAGACAATCCAGACCCCTGTGCCATTCCTTGAAAGAAGGGAAAACCATGGGGCCGTAGGATATCCAGAATTCGACAAATTTGGCTCCGGCATTGTAGACCACCCATACGGAACCTCCTTCGCTAACGGTCCCCCGCACAATGCTGTCGTCTCCCATGGCAACATTTTTTCCCTTTAGAAGGGAATCGATGCCGCCAAACTTTAGACCCACTTCCTGGGACCTTGCCTTTCGGGCATCTTCCTGAAAGGTCCTGACCGCCTGGGGCAGTTTGATGAGCGCTGGGAGAAGATTTTTATCGAGCCCTTCCGCAACACCCACCGTAACGCCCCAACCGGATTCTGGATTGGGAATAACCAGGTCGGCCTTTGACATGGGATACTGCTCCGTCAACCCCAGGCCCAGTTCCCTTCGAATCTGGAAAATCTCTTTTCCCCGGAACATTGACGCCACATTGCCGAAATAAACCCCCTGAAAAATATCCGGCATGATGGGCTTGTTCCGCAAACGCCGGGTCTCAATGCCCGCCGATGAACAAAGGGTCATCTCGGCGCCATCGTACTCATTTTCCGTGGTTCCCCCCAACCGTCGGTGGGAGCAGGATTCGGAACACGCCACGAAGGCGCCGTCAATGATGGCATGACAGAAAGGTTCAAATGCCTTATCGTCATTCAGCGACACCAGGTGGGTCTCGTGGCCGTCATGAACCAGCGCGGTCAGGGCAAAGGTCCCCCGGCCGCTCAATTTGTCAACGAGCCTCTCGCCGGCGGCAAAGCTGATCCCTTCCTGAAGCATATATCGATGCAGCAGGGCGCCCACGACCTCGGTTTTGTTATTGGTTTGAAAGCGGTAATGCGCTTCGAGTTCGGCCTTGATATCGTCTTCCTTGATAAGATACCCATCCATGGTCAAAACCACCTTCAGCGCTGAGCTATCTTTCGGCCGAATCTCGATGGGCTCCACATTGATTTTTTCAGGAATTCGCCGCTTGGTGTATCCGATATTGCCGATGGCGGCCACGGGCGACAGGTCCTGAAAGGTCTTGGCAATATCCCGGTCAATGACTTCCGCGATCCGACCCAGGCCTTTATAAACATAAATTCCCTTGCTGTTTCCCACAGCCAGTCCGGTGCTGGCTTTTCCCCGGTGCTGACAGGCCCCGGTGGCCAGAAAAGCCTTGCTCACCAGTTCTTCGTCATCCGGCCCATAAATCCCCACAATTCCATCCATAACATTTCCTCTTATTTGATATCCTGGTGATAGCTCTGAAGGGATTTCACCGTACCATGTCCCCGCCGGTGGGCGGCAATTCCCCTCGCCGCGGCCAGTGCAGCGGCCAGGGTTGTAATGTAGGGAATTTTGAACTTGATAGCGGTTTTTCGAATGTAAGAATCATCATACTTGCTCAATTTGCCGCTGGGAGTATTGATCACCAGCTGAATCTCATTGTTTTTAATGGCATCCACAATATTGGGACGTCCTTCATGCATCTTCATGATGATTCCGGATTCAATACCGCATTCCTCTAAAAACTGATGGGTGCCGTTGGTGGCCAGGATCTTGAACCCCAATTGGTGAAGCTGCCGTGCCACTTCCCCCACAGCCGGCCGATCCGCCTCAGATACGGTCAGAAGAACAGAACCCTGGTCCGGCAAAGTCATCTGGGTAGCGTCCTGGGCCTTGTAGTAGGCCAGTCCAAAAGAATCCGCCATACCCAGCACTTCCCCGGTAGACCGCATCTCAGGTCCCAGAAGCGGATCCACTTCCGGGAACATGTTAAAGGGAAAGACCGCTTCCTTGACCCCGTAGTGGGGGATATTTTTGGGTTTGATGTTCAGGTCCGACAGTTTTTTGCCCAACATAAGCTGGGTGGCAATGCGGGCCATGGAGATATTGCACACCTTGGAGACCAGGGGGACCGTCCGGGATGCCCGGGGGTTGGCCTCGATGATATAGACCGTATCGTCGGCAATGGCATACTGTATATTCATTAACCCCACCACATTCAGTTCGATGGCAATCCTGCGGGTGTATTCGTTGATGGTATCCAGATGCTTGGCCGCGATACTGATGGGCGGTATCACACAGGCGGAATCCCCTGAATGGACGCCGGCCAGCTCGATATGTTCCATGACCGCCGGCACATAGGCGTCCGTGCCGTCGCTGATGGCGTCGGCTTCGGCCTCGATGGCATTTTCCAGGAACTTATCGATGAGAATGGGCCGTTCCGGACTCACATCAACAGCGGCGATCACATAATGTTTGAGCATTTCCTCATCGTGAACCACTTCCATACCGCGACCGCCCAGCACGTAGGACGGCCTCACCATGAGGGGATAGCCGATCCGTTCCGCAATTTCAAGGGCCTGTTCCAGGGTGCTGGCCATGCCCGACTCAGGCTGTGGAATGCCCAGCTTGCGCATCATGTGCCTGAACCGATCGCGATCTTCGGCAAGATCGATGGCTTCAGGGGACGTACCGATAATCGTAACCCCCGCCTGGGCCAGTTCGGAGGCAATGTTCAAAGGCGTCTGCCCGCCGAACTGAACAATCACCCCTTCCGGTTTTTCTTTTTCATAGATGCTTAACACATCTTCAACGGTGAGCGGTTCAAAGTAGAGTTTGTCGGAGGTATCGTAATCCGTGGAGACGGTTTCCGGATTGCAGTTCACCATGATGGATTCAAACCCCTCATCCTTCAGGGAGAAGGCCGCATGCACGCAGCAGTAATCAAATTCGATGCCCTGACCGATTCGATTGGGGCCGCCCCCCAGCACCATGATCTTCCGTCGGTCGCTGATATCCACCTGATCCAGGGCGTTGTAGGTGGAAAAATAGTAGGCCGCGTTTTCAACGCCGCTGACGGGAACCGGCTCCCACCCTTCCACCACCCCCAGGCCCACACGCTTTTCCCGAATCTCTTTTTCAGGAATCGCCAGGATTTTAGAGAGATACCGGTCTGAAAACCCATCCTTTTTGGCCTGTGCCAACAGATCATCGGGCAATGGCTTCCCTTTGAAATCAAGAATCTTTTCCTCCAGCGTCACCAGTTCTTTCATCTGCTCGATAAACCATCGTTTAACGTGGGTTTTCAGGTGAAGGGCGTCCACGCCGGCGCCTTTTCTCAGGGCTTCATACATGATGAAATGACGTTCACTGCTGGGTTCAGACAGAAGGTCCATAAGGTCTTCCAGGGGTTTTTGGTTGAAATCTTTGGCAAACCCCAAACCATACCGTCCGTTTTCCAGGGACCGGATGGCCTTTTGAAATGCCTCCTTGTAGTTTTTCCCGATGCTCATAACTTCGCCTACGGCCCGCATCTGGGTCCCTAGTTTGTCCTCTGAACCTTCAAATTTTTCAAAGGCCCACCGTGCGAATTTGACGACCACATAATCTCCCCACGGGGTATATTTGTCCAAGGTTCCATCACGCCAGTAGGGAATTTCATCCAGGGTCAGGCCACCAGCCAGCATGGCGGACACCAGGGCGATGGGAAACCCGGTGGCTTTTGAGGCCAGGGCTGAAGACCGAGAGGTTCTGGGATTGATTTCGATGACCACCACGCGTCCGGTTTCTGGATCGTGGGCAAATTGAACATTGGTGCCGCCGATAACTTTGATGGCGTCCACAATATCATAAGCGTATTGCTGCAGCCTTTCCTGAAGTTCCGGCGCAATGGTCAACATGGGCGCAGTGCAGAAGGAATCGCCGGTGTGGATGCCCATGGCGTCTACATTTTCAATGAAGCAAACCGTAATCTTCTGGTTTTTGGCATCCCGGACCACTTCAAGCTCCAGTTCCTCCCAACCCAGTACCGACTCTTCCACGAGAATCTGGTTCACAAAACTGGCGGAGATGCCCCGGGCAGCGATGATGCGCAGTTCTTCAACGTTATAAACCAGTCCGCCCCCCGTGCCGCCCATGGTGTAGGCAGGCCGGATCACCACGGGATATCCCAATTGGTCGGCAATTTTTTCCGCTTCTTCAACACTGAATGCAGGCTCGCTTTGGGGCATTTCAATGCCCAATTTATCCATGGTAGCCTTGAAGGCGATGCGATCCTCCCCCCGTTTGATGGCATCCACTTCGACACCAATGATCTTGACGCCGTATTTATCCAAAACGCCTGTTTCCGCCAGTTCCGAGGAAAGATTAAGGCCTGTCTGACCCCCAAGGTTAGGGAGCAGTGCATCCGGCCGCTCCTTTTCAATAATCTCGGTCATGGTCCGCACATTGAGGGCCTCGATATAAGTGGCTTCCGCCATGCCTGGGTCGGTCATAATGGTGGCGGGATTTGAATTGGCCAGAACAATTTCATAGCCCAGTTTCCGAAGGGCCTTGCAGGCCTGGGTGCCTGAATAGTCAAACTCACAGGCCTGCCCGATGATGATGGGTCCGGAACTGATGATCATTACCTTGTTGATGTCGTCGCGCTTCGGCATGCGAGGCTCCTTATTATTGTCATTTTAATTGAAACTTGATCGGCGGATATTAGATAAACTGGAACCCATGTGTCAAGTTGAAAACCGGACAGAGGGTCAATGTTTCAACGCAACCCTTTTATTTCAAAACAAAATAAGGTAAACTCCAAAAATACGGATATCGAAATGGGATTCAGAATAAGGAGAAAAAAATGGATGACTACCGCATAAAAGAAATGCGTACAGAGGCCAAAGCCATATTCAGGGAATCGTTGCGCTCCGTGAACCCCTACGGCGCCGTGAAAAACTTTGTGCGGGTCAAGGACGACCAACTCATCCTGGGAAAGGATGAAACCGACCAAACCAGCCTGAACCTGAAACAATTTGACCGCATTTCCCTCGTGGGAGGCGGAAAGGCCACCGCACCCATGGCCAAGGCCATGGAAGTACTTCTGGGCGACAGGATTCACAAGGGACTGATCAACGTAAAGTATGGATTCACCGAAAAACTCTCAGTGACACAAACCGTTGAGGCCAGCCATCCCCTGCCCGACGAAAACGGGGTCAAGGGAACCAAAGCAATCCTTAATCTCCTGGCAAAAGCCAACAACAAAGACCTGATCATTTCGCTCATCAGCGGCGGCGGATCCGCCCTGCTTTGCCGGCCCGCTCAAGGCATTACGCTTTCAGAAAAACAGACCGTCACCGGTATGCTGCTGGATTGCGGCGCCGGCATTGACGAAATCAACGCCGTACGGAAACACATATCCGCCGCCAAGGGCGGACAGATGGCCCGCGCCGCCTTTCCGGCCACCGTGGTCAACCTCATGTTGTCCGATGTGGTGGGAGACAAGATGGACGTCATTGCGTCAGGCCCCTTTGTACCGGACTCTTCCACCTTTGAAGACGCTTTGGGCATTCTGAAAAAATATGATTTAAAAGGCGTTCCCGAAGCCATTGTTCAGCGCCTCGAAAAGGGCGCCCGGGGAAAAATTCCCGATACCCCAAAGGCGGCTGATCCGGTTTTTCTTTATGTCTCTAACATCATCGTGGGCAGCAATATCCTGGCCCTTGAAGCGGCGGAAAAAAAGGCCCTGGCGTTTGGATACAAGACCCTGATTCTCTCCTCTTTGATCGAGGGGGAAACCAGGGATGTCGCCCGGGTCCACTGCGCCATTGCCAAAGAGGCTGTTCGGAGCGGCAGGCCCATTCATAAACCTGCCTGCATCATTTCAGGAGGGGAAACCACCGTAACCATTCGGGGCAAGGGCCTGGGCGGCAGGAATCAGGAGTTCTGCCTGGCAGCGGCCATTGAAATCGCCGAACTGCCATTGAAGCTGGTTGTTTTAAGCGGTGGGACCGACGGCAATGACGGCCCCACGGATGCGGCGGGAGCCGTTGTAGACCCCTTTACAGTCACACGGGGCAGGGAAGCCGGAATGGAGGCCGTTGATTTTTTGAACAACAATGACGCCTACCACTTCTTCCAGAAAACCAAGGATCTTCTTGTGACCGGCCCCACCAATACGAATGTTATGGATGTGAGGCTTTTATTGGTTCGATGAAAGAAAGGTGAAAAGTGAAGAGTGAAAAGCACCAGCCCCCACCTCTTCACTCTTTACGCTTCACTCTTCACCAACGTCTCTCTTTCCAGCGCTGAAGAAGATAAGGTTTCGCCATCTCAAAGGTAGTGCAGTCATCTTCAATGGCCTCTTCCGCCTGTTTGATGGACATTTTTTCCGTCCTTCTAACAAAAGAGAGCGTACGTCCAAAATAGAGAGGGATCAGGGAATCCATGGTGTCGTCCTCGTTAATTCCCACCTCCCCATATGAAGCGGCGGTATCGAAAAGCAGCCGTGCCCATAAATCAGTGGGAAAGTTGAACTCCTGCTCTCTCATATCCTTGATCTCCAGGAGCTTTTGGTAAACATCGGACGAAAGGATGGTTTTCCAGATGCCGCTGTATTTGCCAAATCCCTCATGGAACTGGTTTAACAGATTTTCCCGGTTCACAGAAACCTCCGGCGGCATTTCCGTTTCGCCCAGGCCAAACCCGTAAATGGCGGTAGGACGGCTGTATTTCACCTTGAGCCAGAAGGGTGCAAACTCTTTCATCATGGAGAAAATGGTGCCGACCACCTGTCGAAACATGGGTCCCAGGTCGGATCCCGGATCCTTGGTACGATGAATTTTGGGTCGCCCCATGAACGCCTGGCAGATCTGAGCCTTGTGATTTATGGCAAGGGTGGTCATCCAGATGTCGATTCCGAAATTGGCGACCGCTTCGCTCCAGGTCTTGCTTTCAAGGTACAACGGCGCCAGTTTTCCGCTGAATCCAAAATCCCCGCCGATGGGCTGACGGACCCGTCTTCCATAAAGGGATCTTGTCATGGGGTAGGCAATGCCGTTGGTAATGGTCCCATCATATTTATGCCGAATGTACAGGGGCGCCACATATGAAAATCCGCTGAACAACGGTTCACCCAGGTGCTTGATCCACTCAGGGGTGATGCTCTTGAGATCAGCGTCCACCACCACCACGGCCTTGGCCTTAAGGTCCACCACCTTTTGAAACAGGTTTCTAAAGTTATTCCCTTTTCCTTTAAGACCGGGTTCAGTGGAAAGATAAATTTTTGGCGCTTTAGTCGCCGTCTCGAGAAAGGTCTCCCGGGTATGGTCAGGAGAGTTGTTATCGCAATTGATAATGACGGCGCTGTACTCACCAAAATATTTTTGTAACCCTTCGTCGGCCTGGGTGGTCGGGTAGCCGATGGAATCGGCTTCTCTGTAGGAAGGGATACAAACCACCATGTCCGCTTTTTTGATGTTTTCCGGATTAATCTCCTTTTCAAAACGATCGGGCATCGGGATTCTCCTCATTTTTACTTAAAATATTTAAAACAGCGTTGTTCCAGCCTTTTGGACCTGGATATTCTGTTGTTTTGAGATTTGGAATTTTTATTTTGAGATCTGAAAAATCGTGATCCGAACGGATCAGTACGGGAAAGTCGGCACGCATAAGCATGGGAAAATCATTTGGGCTGTCACCCAGAGCAACGGTCGGAATACGGCCATGCCCATCAAAATGGTATTGCATATTATACCAGGACTCAATGCGCGCCATGGCGTCTCCCTTGTGGTTATTTCCCAACAGGTGGTAAAAGCGACCTCCGGAGACGATCATCAGTCCTTTTCCGGCGGCACTTTCGTAAAGGGGGCGTAGATCGGGAGGCGTCTCGCCCTCAAAAATAAAGGGCTCATCATATTCCCGCGTGGCGGCGAGACGAGCGGCCTTCGCGCTCAAACCGGTCAGTCTGGAAATTTCGTCAACATCCATGTCGGAAAAACCCTTGATGGACAAGCCCAGGCTTTTTCGAATATCACTCAATGCGCGAATCAAATGGGCGTAGGGAACGCCCAGAGACCACTGCCAGAGACCTTCCGATGCGGGGACTAGGCATGCAGCCGTATTCTTTAAGGCCTCTAACCCCTGGGTTTCAGATGGAAATGAACCGGCCGGCGCTTCGCTAAAAGTTTCCCTCGGAAAAAAGACGCCCCCGCCATTTTCAGAAACAAAGGGCGCTGAAAGGCGCAATTCATGGCGTAATACATCCATCTCAGCCCTGGTTTTACTGGAAACCAGGATCACCGGCACGCCGGTCCTTCGACAATGTTCAAGGGCCGGAAGAGCCTCTTTCCAGCCGTAGGTGTGGTGATCCAGCAGGGTGCCGTCCAGATCGGTAAACACCAGATGGGATGGCGGAGGAAAATTCCGGATGAAAAAAGAATCAGCCATTGAATTGTCCCGCTTTTGCATCAGGAAAAACGTCTTTTCTCGTTTTCCACCACTTCGATCAAATCATAAAAGATGCGCGGCAGCTTGTTGCTCACCCGTTCCCAGGAAACCGTTTGAGGCGTCTCAAAGAGCCGTCTTTCGTTTTTCTGTTCCACCTGCAAAATAGTCTGGGCCAACCCCTTGTTAAGGAATTCGCCGAATTCCTTGTGGGAATTGACAAACCGCAAAAATTTCTCCGTCATGCGGTAAGGTGAGGTGAGCACATCCCCCGCTTCGAGAATACAATGACTAAAGACCTCCCTGACCAGGAATTCTTCCTTATCACGATCGTATGTCAAACCACTGAAATCTGCATCATCGGAATATTTTTTAACCTGCCCTTCCGCAACGGCCTGGTAGGTCACGGTCAGGTCCCTGAAAAAAGTATCCGAAATCTCCAGGCCCTCTTCGATGATCAGGGCATTCATCAGGGTGGTAACAATGTCAATGGCCATTCGGTTAAGGCCCTTGGTGCGGTCTTGCGGAGAAACATCCTGGTGCTTATGGTCGAAAGGTTCCTGGGTGAACATGACCTGGGCGGGCGACGAGGCTTTTCGATACACTTCGATGAGGGTAAAAATCTCCACGCCCCAGTTGGTAGCAAACCGCATCTTCTTCAGCAGATCCACATGAAAGGCCACCTCGCCGCTGAGCTGATACTTGAAACTCAAAAGAAACTCGATGAGATTCAGCATTTTCTGATCTCTGGTTTCGGAGAATTTCCGCTTCAGGGCGATGAGAAGGGGGTCAAGAAGAAGTCGCTTGACCCGACCGTAGAGCTGGTTATCCTTGATTCGGGAATAATAGGCCTTGGAAAAATCGTAGTTCAGAGCCACCACCGGGTAAAAGAGCCGATCCAGTTGCACCCGTTCAAAGGTTCGGATATCCGCATCAATGAGACCTATGGTTTCCCCACCCAGGGCCATGGCGATCCCGAAACTCAGGAACATGTTTTTCCCCTTGCCCGGCTCACTGATATTAAATCCGGCCTCGTTCAGCCTGTCATAAATACCCCGAAACCCCGGACCGTCATTCCACTGGATCATATAATTCTGGATACCGGCATTATTCAGGAGGTCCCGCAATAAAAATGCCTCTTCCTCCGTGGCCCTGTCGAGGCCGAAGATAATGGTGGAGACGTAGGTAACATCTTTGAGCTGGTTTAGGATATTTTCAAAAACCGGATGGTTGGCGGGATCGGTATATTCGCTGGCCAGAAGCGGTAGAATCAGAATCGTCTTTTGCCATCTGGAATGCAGCGTCAGCTGCTTTCTCAGGTGTTCCCGGTCCTGGCGAAGAATATGAAACGAGGTGACTTTGCTGTTATTTTGGGAAAAATCAGACATAGTCGAAATCCTTTCGCGGTTTACAGATTCCCGGTTTAGAGCCTGTTTAAAAATCGGTCGCAAAAAAATCGCATCCATTTCTTTTTGACTTTTTTGAATGTAAACAAAATCAGAGACTTTGTCAACTCTCCAGTGGAGGTTGGGCACGGCAGGTTCTTCCAGATCAGGGATTTTTGTTGCCGGGACCTCAAGAAATGTAGCTATTGTGACTAAAACTCCGACATAAGAATCGAAAAAAATATCATCTAAGAACTTGGAATCATTACGAACAAACCACACCTCTTATATACCGATCCACCGGATCAAAAGCGAGTACGCTCTTCCTTATGTCGGAGTTTTCGTATCGTGATTTTAGGGTTGACATATTTTACATGTCGAAATATGGCTACTTTCGATTAAGTTGCAAAAGTTGTATCGAATCCTCATGTTCCAGCGATTTTTCATGCGGCTGAATTTCAAATGGCGTACGGTATCTGCATTCGAAGGAGTCTTCTCATGACACATCTTCATTTCCCCAAAGCGGTTGTTTTCCCCATTGTTCTGTTTTTCTTCTGCTTCTTTTTTTCCGAAGTCCGGGCCGCCGATCAGGTGGTGACCCTGAACACCGACAACAGCCCCGGTGGCGGCGGTGAAATGGATGCATCTGGAAAGACCGTCAATATTTCCAATATGACCCTCAAAGGCGGGGACATTACCGGTCTCGGCGCCCCCGACGGCGGCACCATTTATGTGGGCAGGGGCGCCACGGTCAACCTCGATTCAGTGACCGTTTCAGATTCAAGAGCGCGTAACGGCGGCGGCATTTTTGCCGGTGCCGACGGGGTGGTCCTGACCCGCTCGACCCTGTCCGGGAACGCCGCAGAAAGCGCGGGAGGCGGCCTTCATGTAACCGGCACGGCGACCGTGACCAATTGCACCCTTGCCGGCAATTTTTCCATCGGTAACGGCGGTGGGATTTCAACGGATGGCGGCGCTTCCGTTACCCTCCACTACGGTACGGTCGCCGAAAATCAGTGTGACAGCGAGGATTTGGGGGGGGTGACGGCGGCGGCATTTATTTGAACGGCGGAACTTTGACGGTCCAAAACAGCCTGGTGGCAAACAATGCCTGCGGTATGGCGCCGACAAATGATGATTATTTTCGTGCGTCGGGGACTTTGACGGATAACGGAACCAACGGGGTGGCATATTCCAACACCCCCGCCAATGCCGCCGGCGGTTTCAACCATGCCGACACAATCGTGTATAACACCAAATACAACACGGCAAGCACCACCGAAACCACCTGGACCCGGCGTGGCGTGGTCCTTGACCGCCAGAATCTGAACCTTTCCGATACCCTGGCCGACAACGGCGGCCCCACAGAAACCCTGGCCATTCTGGCCGAAACCGGTATTCCCGTGGGTAACGGGTTGTACGATGCCGCCGTCCCCACGGACCAGCGGGGCGTGAACCGCCACGATCCCGGATCGACCATCGGAGCCTATGAGCACCCTTACGACCCTCCCGCTGAAAAGGTAGCGCTCACCGGCCCGGCGACGGTAACCGCGGGTTCGGTCTCCACGGTGTTTACCCTCACGAGCCAAGACGCGGATAACAATGCGGCGAATGTGGATGAAGACACGGTATTTGATCTCACCAGCAACTCAACGGGCACGGCCCGCTTTTACAGGGACGCCGCTGGAAGCACGGAGATCTCGGAGACCACCATCACGGAAGGAAACAGCACCTGTACATTCTACTACAAGGACACAGCCGCGGGTACCGCGACCGTGACCGCCAGTCGCAAAAGCGGCATGAGCCTGGGGTCAGCGACACATGACATCACCGTGGTAGGGGGCGTCGTAACCGGAACCGTGTTCGAAGATTTAAACGGCAACGGGATTCAGGATGACGGTGAAACGGGCATCCCGGACGTCACCGTCCAACTGAACAGCGTTCGCGCTGACCGAAGCACACCTGGGCGATGACACCCCGGTGCCGCCCATTCTGGATCAGGGCGGGGTGGCCATAGCCACGGAACCCATTCCCACCCTTGGTGAATGGGGCATGGTTCTGCTGGTCATGCTGCTTTCTGTTGCCGCCATCAGGCGGGTCAGGCGAAGTCGAGTGTAAGACCAATCCCCCCTGAATGAATAACGTTCATGTTTGGGCGCTGTTCCGTGAGGAAAATTCGAAGGGTTTCCCTGGTTTGGCGGAGCGAAATTCCACCAAAACACCGAGAATACTTAGGAAACCATTTGATTCCAAGCTATTACCGTGGTCATCTTTGTGCGCTCAATGTCTGTGGTGTATTTTTTGATTTTTGCTTGAATGACCGAGGTGAACCTGGTAATGATCAGGCCCGTAATTAAAAATAAAAGAAGAGGTCAATCATGATCCCATCCATCAGAGACTGCTACCATTTCATGGATCAATATCATATGCTTGAGCACATCAAAGCCCATTCAGTGGTTGTGGCAAGGGTGGCCCGTATGATTGCGGAAGGACTTCGGGACGTCAACATGGATATCTCCGTCTTAAAAACAACGGTCGGGGCGCTGATGCATGATATCGGAAAAACGCCTTCATTGACATCAGGGGAGAACCATGCTGAACTAGGGAAACAGATCTGTATCGAAAACGGTCTTGATGAAATCGCCGATATCGTGGGGGAACATGTCAAGTTGAAGGACTACCATCTAAACGGAACCAATTCTGAAAAGGTGGTAGTGTTTTACGCGGATAAACGGGTAAAGCATGACAAAATCGTTACCCTCGAAGAACGGCAGGATTACATCCTCAAACGTTACGGGCGAGATCAGGAACAGCTGTGCAAGGCCATAAAATTGAATTTCAAGCGATGTTGGCAGGTGGAAGAAAAACTGTTTTGCAAGTTAAAGTTCAGCCCCGAATCCCTGCTAAAAATGGACGAGGCTGAAACCGAGCGCTTTAAAAAAGGCCTGAAAATCCCAGGAAAACATTAATCCTTGGGTTTCTTTTCTTTTTTCTTTTTCTTTTTCTGCTGACGTTTACTTTCTTCAGGCGATTCCTCTTCCTTTTTCTTCTTTTTGGATTTTTTGGGCATGGCCGCTTTTTCAACCTTGGCCTTGGCCATATCCTCCAGCTTTTTTTCTCTTTCCTCGATGGCTTTGAGCCGATCGCGGGTTTCCCTTATTTTGGCGCGGATTTTTTTAACTTCGGTGTCCTTGGCGATTTTTTCAGGTGCATCGCCTTTTTCAGCCAACAGGGCAAGCCGCTGGTTCAACTGTTCTTCCCAGTAGCTCATTTGCCCCAATCTCGATTCCTTGTCCTTTGATGCCATTTTGTTTCATCCTTTCTGTTAGATGGTCCCTGCCCCGGGGTTTTTTTTCATCATGCCCGGAATTCGGCAGAATCGAAACTCTTCTTATCAAGAAATGGACCAATAGTAAAGAACCCAGAATCAATTCTTTAGTTTCCAATTTCATAATTGAAAAGGCCTTGATCATCGTTTCGGCCAGGATTGTAGGGGCAAAGTTTAACCACCATGGTTGATCACCTCACTGTCTTAACCACGATAAACAGGATTTTTCAGATGAACAGGATATTGGAATCCTGTCCATCCTTATAATCTTTTAAATTGTGTTCAAACATAACCTCGGCAAAGTGTCTCTTCCAGCCTGAAAAATTTACATCCATTGATGCCATAAAGATCACTTATTATTCAAGCTCATGACCATGCCTTAAAAAAACACTTTTCATTAGACCGAGAAGCACTTCCGATTTTTTCTTCGCTACTCCACCATATAAGTTGGCAACGTTTACATCAATTTGCGAGTCCACTCTCAGAAGCTGCCCAAACAGGGAAGACAAAAAAAATAACAAAGCTTTTTTCAGAAGCAGACTTGCTGATAATAGATGATCTTTTCCTGAGAAAAAGGGTCCCTGAACATGCGGCAGATGATCTTCTTGATATCATACTGAATCGTTATTCCAAAAGAAAAAGAACACTCATAACATCAAACCGAACCGTCCGGTGGAGGACTGGGGTAAACTGCTCAGAGACAATGCCGCATCCTCTGCGATCCTTGACAGGTTGCTCCACCGAGGCGATTTGCTCAAATTTGAAGGAAAAAGCTACAAGCTAAAGGAGGCTGCAGAAAAGCTTGCCATAGGGAAGAAAAAAGAATAAAGTGTAGCCGTTTTGTCGCTGAAGATCTTTCCATTGCCACGGTCAAGATCCTACACGACCACCTTCACAGGTGGGGGATTTTGGGGTGGCCACAAGTGGGGGATTTTGAAGTGGCCATCTGGGAACTCGAAAGCCCCGGTCAGAAAAATAATCCATGAGCATCAGGCCAAACAGGCGATGCCGGTTGTTTTCATCATGGGGCGATTCTTCCTCTCAGCTTAGAATTGGCAGCCTTTAACCTCACGCTATGTTTACGATTCTATACAATCGTGCTTTTCCATGCAACTCTTTACCGAAAAATTTATCAGGAAGACCTGTAATTATTTGGAATTATATATGTTTTTGAACCGCAGAATATTGAACAAGGGAATGTCGAATTATGAAGTTTTCTTTAAATTTTGCATGGCGGTGCTTACACTTTTTACAAAAATTGAAATCAGTTGGTCACTTTCATCAATCAAAGCTTCGAGTTTCGATGCTGGTTTTATCAGGTCGGCTCTGATACGAATAAGTTGACCAGCAATGTGTTTCCCAACTTTACTTTTCGGCAAAGATTCTGATGTTCGAATAATACGCACAGCGAAATCAATCAAACGGTCTTCAAGATCAAACTCTGACTTCCCCTTCGTCATTCTACATTCCTTGTTCGATATTCGATATTCATCTTTTCAAAAATTCCGAATAGCTTTGGCCAGGCTTTAAGTTCAATCAATTTCCCCCACCGGAAATGATTCCCACAACCCCTACCATTTAAAAGGTTTTTCCGCCGTAAAAATCAACCCAATTCTGTTATCCACAAACTCATCTTCAGGATCAGGACTTATCCGGTTCGTATAAGTATAAAGCAATCCCAACGTAAACCATCGACAAAGCCTCCAATCTACACCGCACCGACCTTGATACGTTTCGTCTTCCGTTGCCTGATTCAGAAGAATGTCGATTTCTTCATTCGCATATCTATTTTTTCGATATGTTACCCCACCAAAAACACTCACATTTTCAATCGGTTCATAATCAAAGCGACCAAACGCCCCCCCAAACTTTGTAAACCCCCTGGGTATCACCTCCAATAAACCATCATCCCATCCAGACGTGACACCTAAAGAAACGCTCCCGTGTTGAAAACTTTTTCTCAGCTCAATCAAAGAAGTTACGCCAGGGTTCAAAGCGGGTGTTCCGGGCAATGAAGTATCGCCGGTTGGTTTATAATATCCCAAACCCAATGATAAAGAGGTAGAAGATGAAAAGCGGTGGTCAAAACCTGCCCCGACATCATGGATCTCATATTGTATGGGGAAATCGATAGATTTCCGTATGGAAAGTGCATAATAAAGGCTACCGGTTGAACGAACTCCAAATTGGTGAACATAGGCGCCCCGCATATTATGTGCGTTCAGGTCTTTCCAATTATTATAATAATCAGGCTGATCATAAATGTACCTGAGATTCTCATAGCTCAAATCCAGTCCATCTTTCTGGGTGAACCAGTATGATAGCGCTGCAGATGGACCCTGCTCCCTTGCATCTTCTAAGGACGGATCATCATTATCCAAAATATTGTAAATATATCCGACCACAAAATGGTTTTTGGGGCCAAATTGGAAATCCAAAACCGCCTTGGCGTCATTTCTTTGATAAGCACTTAGCGTATTAGCAACCCTTTGGGTCACTGGGAATTGATTAAGATCTGCAAGATAATCATTTGACTTAATATAGGCGTCTGTCAGTCGAAAAGTTAAGTGGCTGCCGATTTTCTGCCATAATCCTAAAGTTCCGAGATGTTGGATATAATCATTTTTGGTGCTTTTATGGTATTTAACCCAACCAAATTCGTAATCCAGGTCTAAACCATTGCTGCCCGAATCAGCACTTATCTTTAGGCCGGGAGAAACCGTTGTTGAATAATCCCCAATCGGGTTTTTATTGAGCAATGTAATATTGTCATCATATTCTTCTTTTATACTTATCCTGGGGGAGACTTCAATTCGATACGCCCCTTTTGAAGGTGTGGAAACAGTTCCACCCTCAAAAAAATCGCCAAGTGAGCCCCCGGCGCCTTCCAATAGATTATCGCCGCCGGACGGATTTTCGCGTGGCGGTATCTTAGCAGATAGAGATTTCATAGGATCTTTGCGGGTTTTGGTCAGGTTGAAAGCAGTGTAAAATTTCTCTTCCACATTATCACGCCCGGTCCTGACTTCGACATCTCTCACATTTTCATGGGCGTGGATGGGAGTATATACAGGGTTGACAGACCGGCCTTGCATCTTTACGCCCCAAGCAGGAGAAACGATGAGATCATTGATCTTTATCGTGGATTTTTGAATGAACGTATGTTCAGGCACTTCGATCAGCCTGTTTGAACGTGTGTTTCGTTGTCCGCCGGATAGACGCGATTGTATTTCACTTGAAGCAATGGGATATCTCTGTAACAGTGAATAAAGACACACTCGACCCACGTTGGCTTGGCTCTGTTCACCGAATGCAGAAGTAAGTTGATTGACGATAAGAAAAAAAAAAGAAGAGAACACGATGGGCAATAAGAGGGAAGCCACAACGCCTGATATGACGGCAGAATTATTTTTTGAATTCTTTTTCAAATCTATCGCAACATCATTCCTGTTCATTTTTGACTTCGCTTCAAGCTTTGACAAACTCGTAAAAAGTCAGCAATGACCCGTTTTCGTCATTCCCGCGAACGCGGGAATCCAGTAACATCAGGGGTTTATGGACCCCCGCTTTCGCGGGGGTGACGGGCTTGGGGACTTTTTACTGGACTGTCAAGCTTTGAAGCTTCCATGCTTTGAGCTTTCTGGCTTTTCAGGGCCTCAGCAAAAAATAATTGCGCAAGATTACGCAGTATTTTGGTTCGCCCGTTTTATATGAGATCAGGCAAGGAGCTTTGCCCCCCAAGGCATCTTTTCTCTGTCTTTTCCTGACCTATGCCCCTTATGATGGTCGCCGGGCCGGTAAACCGCCCAGCATACCCACAACGCTTATATCTTCGTCCACATCCGGCCAGTGGATACCTTGCCCATCTCCGATTATTTGAAAGTTTTGGCGTGCCTTCTGTGATGCTTCTGATAGTCGCCAAGACCAAGCCAGAGGGACACTTACTGTTCGCCCATCAGCAAGAAAAACGATGATTTCCTCTTCAGAGACCCGAACATCCAATAGCCTCGGTTCTATTTGATTAATCGCAATGTTCATTCCAGGCCTCCTCAATTCTGTTTTGATTGGACCTTACAATTTTGAAAATATTTCTTAATTCCTTTGGAGGAAAGCCATAATTCTTGCTGAGAGCAACTGGCTTAAGCCAAAACTTGCATGTAAATTTCTCTCGTTGTACGTGGACATGCTTTGGTTCGTTACAGTCGAAGCTGTAAAAGAAAAACCGGTAAGCCCCACTGATATCCTTAATCGTTGGCATCAAGTTCCCCTAAGCCACTATGCTGCAAACTGCCCATCCATTCTCCGTCATCTTTCCTCTGTTCTCTGCGCCTCTGCGCCTTTATAGCCTATCACTTGAGTTTTCTGTCACAAAAAACAAGAAAATCGTTATATGGTATCAGTTGTCAGTTGTCAGTAAAAGCATATCGATACTAATTTATCTTCTTTAGGGATTTGCTAAGACCTACGAGCATCGCCGAGAGTTCTTTTGTTTCCTGAATCCATTTTTTGCCAACTGCTGGTTCAATATAATCAATATCAATACCAATATAAATTTGTGTTCTTAATTCTCCACAAGAACCTTTTGAATATTGCAGAAACCTGGCAAAATCTTTTTTTGAGTCTCGTTCCACACCTTCTGCACGTGCTTGGTATTGATAAAGCAGACCGGGTAATCTGATCACGAAACCCAAAATCTTTAATATCTTGAAAATGTTTATACAAATCTGCACATAATCGTGAAGACCTCTTCCATACTTCCAAATCCTCAAATTTCAAAATAGCCTCCAGCGCTGACAACTGATAACTGACAACTGACAACTGACTCCTACAACTTCATCTTTGGGTTGCGAGTATCCCGCTTTATGGCACATAAATGGTATCAAAAGATCTCAATCTAATATTCAGCTCAGGATATTTTCCCGAAAGCGCCTTTCGGAGATTATAGTGAATATTGCGCTGTCTTCCACTAACCATCCGAATAACCATGATGTTTTCAGTATCAGCCCACTCATCGAGGCCACCGGCATATGCAATCATTTGATAAACCGTCATGCCCCCAGTTGCCAATTGATACTGCCCTGGAGATTTGACTTTGCCCAAAAGGTAAACAGGCTCCTTTTTCTCCAAACTCAGATGTTGCAGATAATGAACATATACGGTATCGCTGGCATTGATTATCGGTAGTTTCGTTGGGTCGGATAGTTTCGCGTCAAAATATTCCTGCAAATCCAACATTTCAAATGTACCGTTTGCCCTTGCGATATTCACCTTTTTCAAATCAGCATCATAAGTCTGCCCGTTCGCCAGTGAAAATACGTCTATGATGTTCATATCTGGAGAGACCTCATAAATGCCCGGCTTTTTAACCGCTCCGAAAATCCTTATCATTTCCTTAGGGTCCTGTTTCTCATAGCTTGCCTTTTTTACAAAGGCGACATAAACGGCATCCCCGTTTTGGACCTTCGGTATCTTCGCTTTACCCTGTGTGCTTCCAAGTATCAAAGCATTCAGGTCATAAATTTGAGTCTTGTTTTCCCGAATCAGCATTGTTTTGGCCAAATCGGCGTCATCCCTGTTTCCGCCGGCCAGGATCAACAAATCGAGGATATTCATGTCCTCCTTGGGTTCATAAACTCCGGGACTGCCCACAGCACCAAAGATGCGAACCTTGCTGCCCGTATCCTCCTCCAACTTCGATGGGGGCGGTTGCCAGTTGCTGAGCGTACGTTTCACGTCTCCGAAAGCCGCCGAAATGGGCACAAAAATAGAATCATCTTCGTGGACAGGAGTAAGCAGCCTGACATCTCCCGTAACGGTAAACTGGTATAAATTGACCCTTACCTCTCGAGTTTGCCCCCCCCATTTACGGGTTACGGTCACCTTGCTCAAAATGGCGCCGTCCACGGCGCCGCCCGCCACACTCAGGGCCGCCTGAATATTATCCGATTCCGGAACACTATACCACCCCGGTGTTGCCACATGGCCGCCGATCTGCACATAGTGCTTTTTCTCTATGATATTCACATGCACTTTTGCGGAACGAGCAAGGTATTTTGGAAGCCGGTTTGTAATAATCTTGGATACTTCTGTTGTCAGTAAATTTTTGACATAAATGTGCCCATAGTCCGGAATGTAGATGTAGCCGGATTTATCAACCTCAATCTTGTTTTGCGTCACCTTTCTTTCTATCTCGGATAAACCTGGTTCACCACTTGCTCTTTCAGGAATGTTGATAAACAAAAGATCCCCGCTGTCAATCTTTCTCTCATATTTTTGGGGCGTGGGCACCATCAGGACATCATTTGGTTCCAGGGAAATCCGACCTCTGGCGTTTATATCCCGGAACCCGGTCTTTGTGGGACGTTTGATTTTGATTTCCGAAAAATCCGCTCCCGCAACAAGGCCACCCGCCATTTCCACCAGATCATCCAGGTTAGATACTGCTGAAACGCGGTACCAACCCGGGTAATTGACCCCGCCTCTGATATTGATATACCGCATTCTGCCAACAAGCGTTACGGTCGGTTTTTCTTCTTTGGGAATAAGCTGCTTCAGAAGGACTGTAATTTTCTTCTGAATCAAAGAAAGATCAAGACCGCCAATCCTGATTTCCCCGACCGACATCATAAATATCCTACCCTCGGGATCAACGTCATAATCTTGACTCATCTGTTTCTGGGTGGGGACTTCGATATTCAGGATGTCCCCCGGATATACAATCATCGAATTTGCCTGTGATCCCGTTGAAGCCGTCTGTCCCTCATGGGTATTCGATTGTAGTGTCGATTCACTCGTGGAAACGCTGTCTTCTCTCTCGGGCAAATGTGATGATCCATCAACAGGCAATGACGTTGCGGTCCCGGCATGGACATCCTTGGGTCCTGAAGCGTCAGCGGCAATCAACGGCGGGTCATTTTTCAAGGGAGCAGCATCCGGCTCGGATGGTATTAATGAAAGAGGTTGGGGGGAAGATTCAAGAGATTTTCCCGATGAGAGGCGTATTTCAGGCGCATTTATGGAAACAACAACGCTGTCATGCCCCCTGGATTGAAGAAAAATCTGTTTTTTTACAGCATCCTCCCTGCTGACAAAGGGTCCCAAACAGACCCTGTACCAAATGCCTTTTCCGAGCATCTGTATGTTTTCGATAAAGGCATTCTCTGTCGAAACCTTGTTTCCATTTTGGAACTCATTCAAATATTTTTGTGCATTAGCCTGATCCTTAAAAGAACCAAGCATCAACCCGTAATCCGCATAAACAGTCGATGTAAAAAAAAACAAAATAAGCCATAATTGCCACATACTCAGAACAATGGATCTTTTCATCGTTTATAAACCCTTTTTCTGTTTCAATATATCAGGCTTAAACCCAGCATCTCTAGTATTATAACAACATCGACCTATAAATGGCAACAATGATATTTAGATCAGGAAACCGTTTTTTTCTGAGCAGCCTGCTTAAATTCCCGCTGAAAATTTCATTGTCTGCGTTGCATTTTACGCCTGACTAGTATAGAGTTCGGCGTAATATGCATCAATTTGCAAACGGGTACTACCCTCAATTTATCTGATAAAAATGGGATGCGATTTGGAGTATTTCGTAACCCACCAAGCGGAGCCATGAAAACAGATACGATAAGGGAACATAATTGTAATCAAAGATATCGGGTCAGAGCTGTTCTATTGGGGCCAAGATAAGCCCGAACTTAAGAAAAAATGGAATTCCTTTTCTGGATACTGCTATTCCTCATTTTTTATACCTATCTGGGCTACCCTTTGGGGCTCTACATTAAATCCGTATTTAAAAAATATCCGATTTCATACGGGCATATGGAAGATTTCCCTCGCGTATCCATTGTCATTGCAGCTCGAAATGAAGCGAAAAACATAGAGCGACGCATACGCAACATAATGAACCAGGATTATCCAAAAGAAAAACTGGAGATAATTATTGTATCCGATGGTTCTATGGACGCAACTGATGATATCGTGAAAACAATTATACATGAAACCGACGGTTTGACGAAAGGCTTTTTAAGAATGCATTCTCACGAGCCTTCTCTTGGAAAACCTTTTTGCATAAATACGGGTGTGGCTTCCGCCACCGGCGATATTGTTGTTTTCGCGGATTGCAGACAGCGATTTGACGATAACGCCATTAAAGAACTGGTCAAAAATTTCGGTGACCGGAAAGTGGGATGTGTAAGCGGAGAACTGGTTTTTGAAGAAACGCCTGGAAGTTCAATACAATCCGAAATGGGAGCTTACTGGCGCTTTGAGAAATGGCTAAGAAAACTTGAGAGCGCCACGGGTTCCGTGCCGGGCGCCACGGGGGCCATATACGCTATCAGAAAAAAGCTGTTTCGACCGCTTCCGGTTCAAACACTCTTGGATGACGTGCTGGTTCCGATGCATGTGTGCATGCTGGGATACAGGACCGTTTTTGAAAACAAAGCAATCGCCTACGATGTTGTTTCAAATACCCTTGATTTGGAAAAGAAAAGAAAAATAAGGACTCTTGCCGGCAACTGGCAGTTGCTTTTTTTGGAACCAGCGCTTCTGAATCCATTGAAGAATCCGTTATGGATAAGATTCATGAGCCATAAAATTTTCAGGCTGTTAATTCCATATTGCCTGATTACACTTCTATTTGTCGCATTGAAATTAGAAGATGTTTATTCTTACCTTTTTCTCGCAACCGTTGCGCTCTTTTTTCTGATTTCATTTCTACCTCCCATGAAAGGGCGATTCAGGTTACTATCCAAATTTACCAGAATTTTTAGAAGTATCATTTTTCTAAATTATTTCGCATTTCTGGCGCCGCTGAAGCTAGCTCTGAATCCCAGAAAACTCTGGTAAAAAGGAAAAGTGTGACTCGATGTGGAATTCGGAATCAATAAATGTTCTGTTCCTAATATATGATCTGGAACGCGGTGGCCCAGAGATGAGGCTGCTCGACTTTGCAAGGCATTTCCCTCCTCATATCAAGATGCACATTTGCGTGACGAGTAAAAATCTGGCGTTGCTTCCCGAATTTCTCGAAACTAATGCCAGGGTTCATGTTGAACCTGTTACGAGAGGTTATTTAGAATTAAATAAGGCATGGAAAATCTATAAATATGTTATAAAAAATCATATTTCGATCATAAACTCTTTTGGTTTGAAGGAATTGTTTCTGTCGACGGCCATAAAATGCATGAGCAGCCGAAGAATAAAAACTATCCACCATTCGGTTGATCTGCTTCACCACTATGGTGTCCGCCATAAATTTTTTCTTGTAATCTTATTGAAATTGACAAACAAAGTGCTTTGCAATTCTGGAAAATCACGGGAATTATTCAAAACATTTTTCGTCCCTGAAAAGAAAATATCAGTTATAAAAAACGGCATCGATATTGATTTTTTCAGGAAAGAGATATCCCAAGCTGAAAGATTCAGAAAAATCCATGGCATAGAAAAAAATGATTTTGTATTGGGGACAGTCGCGAATTTCAGAAAAATAAAAAACTATCCATTCCTGATAAAGGCATTTAAGATTCTATTTCATAGAAACAAAAACTTGAAGCTTATCTGCGTGGGAGGCGGTTATGATCTGGATGATATCAAGCGTATGGCCCTGAAATACCATCTCGAAAAAGCAATAATTTTTACCGGTTACTCCCGGAATGTGGGCGAGTATCTCTCCCTCATGGACGTCTTTGTCCTTTGTTCATTGAAGGAGGGTTTCCCCAACGTGCTGCTTCAAGCCATGGCAATGAGCCTCCCCGTGATTTCTGCTAATGTCGGGGGATGCCCTGAAATCATTGATCATATGAAAAATGGCATCCTTTACCCTTCCAATGACCTTGGAAAATTTATTGAGGCGATTGCATCGCTGACAACAAACACGGATCTCGCAGGCAGGCTTGGATCTAATGCAAAGCGAACCGTTGAGGAAAAATTCTCATTGAATAGGATGATTAAGAAATACGCAACCTTTTATGACAAATTATCCGGGTTCCAAAACAATTCGGCTCTGTAAACATCAAGATACAAACGCCGCAACCTCATCGGTACACAATGCGTCATTCCTACCGACATCTGTTTGCTTCACTTCAAACGTAGCCATAAGATAATGCTGTTTTTCGGCTTACTCCTGTTTATATTCCTTCAAATCATTCGCCCCCAGGATTTTGTTCCGGGTCTGCAGGGTACGCGTTTGGTATTATATTTGATGGTCACGTTGCTTATTGGTCTTTTATTTAGCCCGATTGAGAAAAAGCTGATTAAAAGTCCTCAGGATAAATATACAGGGCTGTTCCTTGCATCTATTGTGCTGTCTACTTTAAGTTTGTTTTGGTTGTCCTATGTCGTCGACACTGCAATCGCAACAATGAAAACAGCTCTGATTTATTACTTTATCATCATAGTTGTAAACAGTGAGGATAGGTTTACAAAAACAGTCTGGGCAATGGTCATTCTTATGGGATTGGTAGCCCTAATGGGTGTTCTGCAACACTATGGTTATGACATAACCGGAGCGGGCATGATTTTTGCTGGTGACAAAGGCGTTTGGCAGATCAAAGGCATTGGGAATTTTGATAATCCTAATGACTTAGCCTATTCCGTTGTTCTCGTTGTCCCTTTCGCATTGGGCCTCCTCTTTCAAACAAAAGGCTTCCTGGGTAGAATTATCGCCCTCATTCTTCTGATAGTCTCTGGATACTGCATCTATCTTACAAAGTCAAGAGGTGGACAAGTTGCATTGGCTGCCTCTTTGGGTACCTGGTTCTATTTATGGATCAACAATCCAAAAAGAAAACGCCAGTTAATGCTTTTGGCAATTACGGGCATTATAGCCGTCGGAGTGGCACAATCAACCGGATATCGGGAAGATGAATCAGCCATGGGTAGGATAGAGGCCTGGGCTAAGGGATGGCAACTTCTAAAAAGCAACCCAATAACTGGCGTTGGAAAGGACCAATTTCGTGAGCATCATAAAAAGGATACGCACAGTTCCTATGTTCGTGCAGGCGCTGAATTGGGGCTGTTGGGTCTATATGCCTTCATAGGGATGATCTATGCCGTAGCATTGACTATTTTAAGTCTACAGAAACCGGTTTTTGACGAAAAATGGCGTCCATATTATGCCGGTTTTGGAGCGTTCTTTGTTTCCTATATTGCCGCCTCCGTCTTTTCGACCAGAACATACGACCTGATTTTTCTAATTTGCGTTGCTTTGGTTGGAACGATGGGCAGGCTGGCCCTTGGCGACACTGATGAAGTCAGTGCTGAAGGCATACTTTTCCCTATAGAAACAGCTCATCTCTGGAATAAGAACATTTTCGGAATCACCATCGCCGTACTGATTGCATGGTATCTATTTCTCAGGCAGGTATGGTAAGTTCGGAAGGGATAAATGTCTCATAAATCCACGTTGATCAAGAATCACATCCTCAAAAATGCAAAGACCTACTTCCCTGATTTGGGAGAAAGGTATTCGGTAATGGTTACGCCATACGTTGGGTCAACTTATCAAATGTATTATTGTAAGATAGAATCAGAAAGCGTGACAAAAAAGGTGTTCGCAAAATGCACACCGAGAAGTGAACAAAACAACGAAGGTCTTACTGAATTTAATCATTACCGGCAGTTTAACAAAATAAACACCAATCCCAATATTGCATGCCCTCGTCCGCTGGATTTCATTGAAGACTTAAACATTTTACTGACAGAAGCTGTCCCTGGAGATAACCTACATCGTATTTTTAAAAATATTCATAGGATATTCAAAAAGGTTGACAAGGCAGAAATAGCTGAAATCATCAAGCTCTGCGCATTGTGGTTGAGGACGTTTCATTCAATAGCAAAAACAGCGAAGAAAGAAGCGATAAATGAGCGATATTTCGAAGATACAATTCGATACATGCGGTACCTCTCCGACAGGCAGCCTTATGAAGGGAAAAGGAACAAGTTTGCGTTTAGTGGCAAGATTTTATTTGAAATTGAAAGAGTTCTAAACCAACTCCTCTTAATTAAGAGTAAGGTTTTATGTGAGTATGCAAATCGAAATGGAGATTTTGGTTTGTCCAATATTATTATCCATGATCGTGCGATTACGGTACTAGACATTGATTCAAACAGAATTGAGCCGGTAGCGCAAGACATTTCCGCCTTTTTAGTAGCCATGGAGCTTATGCCTTATCTATACCTTTTCAGTAGAAAACATTCAGCCCGGTATAAAAGCATTTTTTTACAAACCTATTTTCAACCACAAAACATAGATGCTGAGTTGCGATTTGTGCTTTCTGTCTATGAGTTACAGGCACTATTGAAATCATGTATGCGTCATCATTTAACAATGAATAGGATCAATCCCGTAATTGGCAAATTCGCTTCAATGTACTTGCAGTGTATCTATCGCCGAAAGTTATCGGGTGTATTGTTCAAAATAGAGTCTTATTTAAAAAAAATACCAATAATTTAAAAATTGCATGTTTTTTTAAAGTATTTTGGTGTAGCATTTTGGCGACAAATTTACGGATTAAATTAGAGTCATAAAACATGAACAATTTATCCTATGAAGCAAAATATGGATACAGAAAGACAAATACTGTAAATGAATACGACAAAGTTAGATTCTCAAGCCTGAAAGGCAAATTTTATGCCAGATTACAACGAAATGCTATCAAAGTATTGATGAAAGCTGTTCCGAAAGGATCTACGATATTGGATATGCCCTGTGGAACCGGGCGGTTAGATAGTCTATTGATGAACGAGGGGTATAAAATTCTTGTAGCGGATGTTTCCTACGAAATGCTCAAACATACCAAATTGAGAATTCAAAAAAAGCATTGTCCTTCTTTTTGGGGTGCATTGGCTCTAGATGGTTGCGCTATGCCTTTTTGTTCCAATTCTTTTTCCTGTGTGCTCACGATTAAATTAATGCACCTAATACCGGATTCCACGAAACTATCAATAGCAGAAGAGATAAATAGAGTAACAAGTAGGTTCTTAATCGTCTCCTTCTCCTATGATTCCTTCTTTGCTAAATTTAAGCGCTTTTCAAAAAGATTTATCTCACCGAAGACAATACAGGAAAAATCGCTTTCATTAGCAGACATTTCCGAGTTATTGGGCAATGCCGGATTAATTATAAAGAAAAAAAGATACATTTTCAGATTATATTCAGAGGAAATCATTGTGCTGGCAGAAAAGCGGCCAAACAGAAAAAACAGGTACGATGTCATCCCTGAGCCGGCGGTCTGAATGAAGAACGCCAGTCGAAATATAACTGGGGCCTGAGTATTGTTATTCTTAGGATCAAGTTTCGCCATAGTCTTCCTCCTGATGTTTGGTTTACTTTTGCTCGGCATCTTCAAAAAAAAGATGCAGTACTGGATATTTTCGGATTTAAAAAGAAGCATAATCAGGTTTTTCCAGTCGAAGTCGAAAGGACCCATCCACATTATGTTTGCTTTTGTTGACCATTTTGAACCAGGAAATGGAAATGCAAGCCTGGAAGAGCAAATATTAAGGGTTAATGCCTGGGTCGAACGATATCCGAAGTTAGCTGGCAATCATAAAGACAGCGACGGAGTGTGTCCCCAACACACGTTTTTCTTTCCCCCCCACTACGACACTCATGATCATTTGGAAAAAATTGCTAAATTGTGTTCCCAAGGATTCGGAGAAGTGGAAATGCATCTCCACCATGACAGACAACAACCTTGGCCGGATGACAGCTTATCCCTCAAAAAGAAAATTCTTGACTGCATAGAAACGTATTCAAGATATGGCATTTTTTGTCTTCCTGAGGGTCGAAAGGCATACGGGTTTATTCACGGAGACTGGGCACTCGCGAACTCTCTGAAAAATGGTGAGCATTGCGGTGTTAATGACGAACTTTCCGTCTTGGAAGAGACCGGATGTTATGCAGATTTTACTTTCCCAATATCAAACGAGGCACAGCCAAAATTTGCTAATACAATCTTTTACGGCCAAAGCTGTTCTTCCTACCCAAAGGGATACAATAAACTCCATTCGGTCGCCAAAGTTGGAATTAGGCAAACAAAAGGCCTACTTTTTATTCAGGGAATTATTGGCTTGCGATGGAAATCTCGTATTCACTTATTCAGACCAAGCCTGGAGCAATCTAATATGTCCAGTAGCGATGTCCCATTTCCAGCCCGTATTGACTACTGGATAAATAAAGGAATACATCTTAAAGGAAGACCAAATTGGATATTCATTAAGATCCATGGACATGGGGCGAGCGCTGAAAAAGCAGATAGCGAGATTTTGTTAAACAAGGACTCTGACACAATGTTTAGTTATCTTGAAGAAGAGTACAATGATATGAAAAAGTTCGCTCTTCACTACGTATCAGCAAGAGAGATGTATAATATAGTAAAGGCGGCAGAGTGCGGTGAAGAAGGAAACCCGAACAGGTATAGGGATTATATAATTCCCCGTTATTCTTATCTGCCAGATAGAAAGATTAAATGAACTAAAAAAAATGCTCTTCTATCCCTGGCACCCAAACAATGGAAAATATTGGAAATAAGCTAATTTCTGGTTCAATTTGGAGATTTTTGACTTTAGGCGTTATGGTCATAATAACTTTTTTCCTCACTCCTTTCATCATCAAACAGCTTGGAGAGGAAATGTTCGGCTTGTGGAGTCTAATCAGCAGTCTTATAGGTGTTAGCGGATTTTTGGATCTTGGATTGAGCTCTGCTTTAAAAAGATATTTTCCAAAATACTATGCAAACAATGATATTCAGAAAATCAATGAAGTCTTTTCATCCTCTCTATTTCTGTTTTCAATAATTGGCGCTTCTATTGCTATCTTTTTCATTTTGCTCATTCACCCCCTGCACATATGGTTCGCAAAAGAGGCAGCAGCCAGAATCTTCAATACATTGGTCATTGTAATGGGTATGAGCGCCGCCATTGGCTTTCCCATGAAAACGTTGTTGGGATATTTTGAATCGAAATTGATGTATGATTTGCTTGCCAAGATTGATTTAGTAAAGGCAATAGTACGATCAATACTAATATACATTTTTCTTTCGTACGAATACACCATAGTTTCAATGGCAATCATTACACTTGTGGTTGACTCCTTTGGTTACGTCTTTCTCATAGCATTCTTCTCTATCAGGGAAAAAGACATAAAAATTAAATTATACAACGTCAATTCAAGTACATTTAAACTGCTTTTCAACTATAGCTATAAAAACATAATTGCTGCAATTGGAGACGTGCTTAGATTCAAAATTGACTATTTTGTTATTGCGAAATTTGTGGGCCTTTCAGCAGTAACTCCGTACGCAATAGCGAATAAAATAAGCAACTACTTTGTTGAGGCGATCTCTGCCTTTTTGGGACAAACAGTTCCGGTCTTCAGTCATCTGGAAGGAAAAAATGACCTTGATGGTCTAAGAAATACATATTTTTTTCTTGTCAAGATTTCAACGGTGCTGAGCGTATATTTGGGGGGGATGCTCATAATAACGGGCAAACCTTTTATTCAGCGTTGGATGGGGGCTGGTTTCGATGAAAGTTATGTTGTTTTGACTGTGCTCACTTTTGGCCTTACTATTGCTCTTTCGCAGGTGCCAACAATAAATCTGCTTCGTGGGATTTCCGAACATCAGATAATTATGTTCTGTAATATTGGTGAAGGTTTTGTCAATATATCATTAAGCCTAATTCTTGTCAGAAATTATGGGATAGTAGGGGTTGCACTAGGTACCATGTTGCCGATGGTTGTATCTAAGTTAATATTTGTACCCTATCTGACAAGTAAAAAGGTGAGTTTTATTACTTTCTATGAATTTTACTTTGGCGGATTGCTGTATAGCTTTATCAAATCCAGCTTACTGATATTTGGATTATATTTTATCATAACGCCGTTTTTGGTCCCAGACTACCTTCGCTTGTCGATCGCATGTTTTTTTTCACTCTCATATTTTCCAATTATTTATTTAATTGCATTCTCTAAAGATGAGAAAAAGTATTACTTGAAAATCCGTGATAGAATCGGAAGGCTGCGCGTTGGTCGTGCAGGCTAAATGAGCTTCCGATCTATGGGTGTGGCTTCTTTTTCCGGCAACGGCCGAAACTTCGCCATTCTCTCTGCCCTTCAGTGTGGAGGTAAACAATGGATATCATAATCCAAGGAGCGGGATTCTTACATAACGAAGGTGCTGTTGCCATGCTATTCAGCACTATAAACTTGCTTGAGCAGACATTTAAGTCTCCGCGTCTCTACGTTCCTGTTTCCAAAAGTGATTTACAACCCACACAAAGAATAATAAAAAAATACCGTTTGAATGTAAGTCCATTTTTAGCATATGGCTACGGATATAAAAGACTTTTGTTCGGCTTATTTTTAAATAAGTTGTCCACAAGCCTTGTAAAAAGACTGCTCGATCATCGTGACAGTCACGTCCTTCAAAAAGCTGACCTTGTGGTAGATATTTCCGGAGATACTTTATCTGATCATTATGGTAAGAAGAACTCATTCGAAGAGCTCCTGCATTTTCTACCTTCCATATGCTATAAACGAAAGATTGTCATTTTACCTCAGTCAATCGGACCGTATATTTATCAACGAAACAGAATCTTTGCGAAATATATTTTTAATAGATGCAAGCTAGTCATTCCACGTGAGCCAATTACGAATATCATTCTAAAGGGCCTTGGTATCAAAACCATTAGCAATGTCATTATTAATGATGTAGGGTTTTGGCTTAAACCAGCGAACAAAGACCGGCTAAAAGAAATTATTGGATCGGAAAAAATAAATACCCATTTACCTATAGTCGGCATTTCAGTTAGTCAGTCTTTTGTTCGATTTCGTTCTGACTCAAATTGTAATGTGGAAAAAAACTATTTTAATTCAATGTTAGATGCCATTGATTTTTGTGTAAACAAATTAAATGCAAATATACTTTTGATACCCCATGTAACCGGGCCGGACACAGAAAGGCATGATGATAGGATTGCCTGCAGAAATCTTTACAAACTTTCAGAACACAAAGCTCATATTTCTCTATTAAAGGGCCACTACAAAGCCGACGAACTCAAGGGACTAATTAGTCAATGCCGGATCTTCATCGGTGCGAGAATGCACGCAAACATTGCGGCATTATCCTCCTGTGTACCGACTTTGGCAATTTCCTATAGCCACAAAACTGAAGGGATAATGAAACTATTGGGCCTTGAGAGATGGGTATATTCTGGTTTTGCTGCACCTATCGATAATATTCTGTCGGAACTCGTGAAAAGACGTGAAGAAATACAAAGATCGCTGGAAGCCAAAAGGACTGAATTCGAGCATAATCGTCATGAGTTGATCCGTTTGTTAAGGGCCGTGGAAAATGAGTAGAGCATTTGAGGTACTCAAAGATCCTAATAAATGTACAGGATGTGGTACGTGTGCTGGGATTTGCCCTTTCAAAGTCGTCGAGATGTTTCAAAGCAAAGCAGGCTCCTATCGACCCAGAATAACCAGTGGAAAAGAATGCACTAGGTGTAACATGTGTATTGGAACCTGCCCACCCCTCAGCTTGAACTTAGGCGATTTTGCCGAAAAGCTTTTCGGAAACCCTCCAAAAGACAGTGAGATTGGACATTATATTGATTTATTTCAAGGATTCTCGAGTGATGTTAAAGCGCGGCATGAAGGCTCCTCCGGTGGCGTAGGAACGACTTTGATATCCTACCTTCTCCAGTCGGGCGCAATTGATGCCGCACTGCTGGTAAAAGGCAATCCAAACAATCCAATTCGTCCGGTTCCCTTTCTTGCTTATTCATCTTCTGATGCTTTTGAGGCTAAGGGATCACGATACTACCCTGTTCCCCTAAATATTAAGATCAGGGAAATATTGGAGAAAAAGATAAAGGTCGCGGTTGTGGGACTACCGTGCCATTTGCATGGACTCCGTCTCGCTTCGGCTGCTAATTCAGAGCTAAATGAGCTGATTGTCGCCTATATTGGACTTTTTTGCGGAAAAACACCTTCCGCTAATGCTACCAATTGTCTGTGCCGGGCGCTAGGCCATAACCCCGCGCATGTTTTAAGCATTGCCTACAGAGGGCAAGGCTGGCCAGGCTTTGTAAGAATAGCATCCGATTCGGGTGCTTCCAAGATCGAGTATAAAAATTGCTGGAAATATTTTTTGGGATCGAACTATTTCGCACTAAAACACTGCCTTATGTGTGAAGATTTCTTTGCCGAACTATCAGATATTTCACTCGGAGATGCGTGGTTGGATAGCATTGAAAATGATACTGTCGGGAGGTCCCTCATAATAACTCGAACGAGTAAGGCTCAGGCGATTATTGACAAAATGAGAGAAAAGGGCATATTGAGCCTATGGCCTGTCAACGCAATGGAAGTGAAAAAGGACTTCGCGAGCAATATCATTCGGAAAAAGAGGCTAAACAAATCAAACCTGTTCAATGGCTGCAAAGATCATAATGGGCTCAAAAAATTATTCGAAAGCAAGAGCGTTTATGATGAAATCTACCTGACCTTTGAGAATCTACAACGATGGATAGGAGATAACCGCTTTCTTTCGCAAAGATTAATAAAATATCCGCCGACGTTTTTTATGAAATGCATGTTTTTCATACAGAAGCTATTGTGGTTTCTCGTGGTTCGCCGACCTGATCATAAAGATTTTTTTAAATGGGCCGTAAAAAAATGCCGTGGATTTTGAAGCCTGAGGATACCAACCAGTATTTGAAAGAGCAAGAGAACATTTCCGAACTTGCCTAAACCCCTCCCCTGAAACCATATGACTGCCCCGCTGATCTCCGTTATCATCCCCACGTACAATTCCGCCCCATACCTGTCGGAAGCCCTGGAAAGCGTTTTCGCTCAAACCCATACCTGCCTTGAAGTTCTTGTCATAGACGACGGGTCCACTGACAACACGGCAGCTGTAATGGCGGACTATACCGATCGCACAGTGTATATCAGGCAAGTGCAATCAGGTCCTTCCAGAGCCCGCAACAGAGGCATCGCAAAGGCGAAGGGGGCATACATAGCATTTCTGGACGCTGATGACATATGGCTTCCCGCCAAGTTGGAAAAGCAACTCAGAGCATTCCAGCAGGATCCGGAAGCCAGCCTGGTCTATTCGAGAAGCGTGGATTTCCGTGACCGCACAGGGAAGGAACTGCGTATTTATCCAAGGGAAATACATTCCGGAATGCTGTTTGACCTTTTGCTGACGGCTCCCCTGTTTCTCCTTTCCAGCGTGGTCGTCAGGAATCAGGTGCTGAAAGAACTGGGAGGGTTTGACGAAGGCCTGACAACGGCCGAAGACACTCACTTGTATCTCAGGATTGCACGGAACCATAAAATCATCGGGGTCCCAGACGTATTGGTGAGGCGAAGGATACATGACTGCAATCTAAAGAACCGGGTGGATGTTGCTATAGGCACGCTGTCCTGTCTGGATCGGATTGTCCGGTTGTTTCCCGAGACAGACCCAAAAATCTATCCGGTCATGGCCGGGGCCTACCGGAACAGAGGCAAGGCTATGATGATGAACTACTTTCACTCTGGATTTTTTGCCGCCTGCAATCGAACCGCTTGTCATCTTCTGAAGTTGAGTATATGGGACTCCCGCATCATAGCCTATTTCCTCTTGACCCTCCTCCCCAGGCCCCTGATAAGCTTTGGACGGTCTATCCTGCGACGTCTTTCTAATGCCTGAGTGCAAATGAGTATAACCTATGTGTGAATTTTGTAGCATTTTTTGGTTTGAAAAAACGCCGCCGCCGATCCATCCCTGATCGCCCCTATTAAGAAAAGGTAGAATGGGTGAAAAGTGCCGAGAGTGTTTCAACGAAGCTGTTCCGTCCAATGGGTTATGCGGCAAGGTAAAAATGAAAATAGATCTTTTTGGAGGACATATAAGTTTAGATGAAAAAGGTTAGCAAAAAAGTACTATTAGCTGAAATATTGTCTAAATATCTGAGATGTATTTCTTCCCCGTTTTTCATATCAATAAGGCCTAACCTTCTTTATATATTAGCCTATCACAGAATATTTCCATTGCCTGGAAAGGATTATCCTTTTTCGGAAGGAACGATAAGTGCTACTCCAGAAGAATTCGATAAACAAATGAAGTTCGTAAGCAAAAATTTTAGTGTAATCAATTTTGAGAGATTATCTAATGCTATATCATCCGGGAAGCCACTTCCAAAAAATTCACTTATTATTACTTTCGACGATGGTTATGCCGATAACTATGAAATAGCTTGGGAAATTTTGAAAAAGTATGGACTGACTGCAACAATTTTCTTGGCCACATCTTTCGTCGAGTCTTCAAATCTTTTTTGGTTTGATAAATTGTCTTACATAATAAAAAGGTTTTCAGGGGGTTCGATAAATTTTGGAAAATATGTCTTTGAAACAGGAAACAAAAACAGGGAAATGATAAGAGAGTCGGTAATGCTGATATTTCGGTCCGTTTCCGAAAAGGAGCGAGTCAAGTTGTATAGTTATTTGGAAAAACAATGTAATGTAAGCATACCATCTGAGCATATTGCGTTAGCCCGGCCCCTTTCCTGGGATCAAATCTTGGAAATGAGTGACGGGGGAATAGAATTCGGCTCGCATACTGTAAGCCACCCCTTTTTGTCAAATTTAACAAAAAGCGAAATGATGTATGAACTTCTGGAATCAAAAAATTTCATCGAACAGCAGTTAGGTAAAGAAATTAAAAGTATAGCCTATCCTTTTGGAAGCTATGACCATAGGGTCATGAACTGTGCCAAGAATTGCGGATATCAATTTGGAATCTCTTACGAACATAATGTGAAAAAATTTGATGAGAATAATCTGTTTAATATACCAAGAATTCATGTGGAGACAGATGTTGATTATACTTTGTTCCAAGCAAATCTTCTTCTTCCACAGCTATTTGTGAAATTTGGCGGTTGAGTTGTGCGAAGAAATATATGTAAAATTTTGTAAAATGGGCGTTAATATTATGTATATTGCTGAATATAAAGAAAAATATAAAAATACTGTGATAGACTTATTGTCCCAGGGAAAGGATTCTGATTATTTTAAGAAAAGGCATAAGATATGGAATTGGCAGTACATTGAAAATCCTTTTTCTAATAAATCAGGAAATAATATCGTAGTATTTGAAGAGGGAATACTTGTTGGTTTCACTGGATTGATGCCGGTTCAGTTAAATTATATGGGTAATATTGTTGAAGCTTATTGGAGTGTTGATGCGATAATAGATCCAATATATAGAGGTAAAGGCTATGGCGGAAAGATGGTCAATGAAGTCAAAATTATGCGTCCGATTGTTATGGCATTTGGTATTAGTGACATTCAGTCGCACATTAGGATAAAAAATGGTTATAAAGTTAATAAAGAAATTGAAGAATATTTCTATGTTCTTAAATTATATAGTTTGAAAAACGTTATTAAAAAATTTTTTCAGTATATGAAAATATTTAAAAATATTTCGTTTAGACTCAAAAGGTGCGACTTAAATGTAAGAATTATAGATGCATCAGATTCGCCAAAACAAATTGATCATTTATGGGAAAAAGTTCAAAGTGGATATTCGAATATAGTCATAAGAAACTATTTATACATAAAATGGAAGTACGGAAATTGTCCTTTAGCGAAATACCAACTTATAATTGTAGAAAGAGGTAACGAGTTAGTTGGACTAGGCGTTTTCATAAAAAATAAAGATAAGTCAAGATTAGTTGATTATGTTGGCCCGGCAAAAGGTTTGCGGCAAATCAAATATTTAATCGTAAAGACATTTAAAAAGGAATGTTCTCATTCTAGATTGCTATCATGTATTTGTACTGATATCGAGCTCAAAAAATCTTTAGAAATTCTGGGCTTCATTAAATATAAGCACCGACCTCGGTTTTATATATACTCTAATATAGAAAATGATCGCAAGCCTGAGAGTAACTGGTTCATTATGGCAGGTGACTCTGATGGCGATTTTGCAGAATTTCAAAATTCATGATTCAACTACCTTCATTTTGACCGGAAATTGTCTATGAACAACGTTTGGGATCTGAAGGACGTACCGTAAGTGGGGATAAACGGACATAGAGTAAAGGATGAAAAATACGCCCCTGAATTTCAGGGTGACAATGAAGGCCAGCGACATTTGTGAAAGACAACCTTTAAGACCTCCCCTTAATTCGGATATACTGGGTGTAAGTGATGTGTGGAATTTGTGGCATTTTGAGCTTTAAACGCAATAGTGGTGTTGAAACGTCGGGGATTGCCAAAATGTCTGCCACCTTAGTCGGAAGGCAGAAATAATCGACAAGAAAAACTATTTTCGAAACTTCCACATCTTCAACTGCCCCTGGCAAGAGCCTATTGCAATCGCAAAAAAAATGGGTTCAACATCTACAAACACCGGTCGCTTTGATTTTTTTCGTCACATCCCGATGCAACCTGCGCTACAGACATTGCTTCTACTGTAGGGAACTTAATGCAGCTTCCGAAAAGGAGCTGTCAATTGGTAAAATCAGGAAGATTGCACGCTCGTTTGAGCATCCAGTGTCCCTGTCTTTGGCGGGTGGAAAACCATTTCTGCGAAGGGACCTTAAGGAAATCATTTGGGCTTTTCATGAGGGTTGCGGTACACGGGAAGTCGGCATCGCAACCAACGGAACGTTTGAAGCATCTACTGTTGAAACAGTTCGTTCTATTCTTGATGAAGGTTTATTGTCAAACCTCAGCGTTTAGGTTTCCCTTGACGGTTTGGAAGAAACCCATGATGCCATAAGGGGGGCCAAGGGTTCCTTTGAGAAAGTCATGTCAACTCTGAAGGCTCTTGAAAAAATCAGGAAGGACTACCCGGATTTTTATCTGAGAACAGCTTTGTCCGTTCAAAAGCAAAATATCTCAGAGCTTAAGGAATTTATAGGATATCTTTTACCCCTGAACATCCCTCTGCGATTCAAAATATTGTCAGAGGGGGTCGTTTTGGGGTTTTTAATTTACCGAAAAATGCTTCCAGCGACTTTGATCCCAAAGATGAAGGAAGCACGTTTCTTTCACTGGAAGAAATCAGAAAGACCTACGCTTGGCTGAAAGACAAGAGCGATAAAAACACTTTTCAATTCTGGCCTTCCAGACAGCAGAAGATATGGGAACTATCAATCAGAATGCTTGAAGAGGGTCGCTGTGAAATATTGTGTTATGCCAACGCCATGGAGTCAGTCCTTTATGCAAACGGAGATGTGGTATTCTGCGAATTGTCAAAAACCTATACCAATATTCGAAAAAATGATTACGATTTCAGAAAGATTTGGGAATCTGAAGAAGCGGACAAAATGCGAAAATTGATCAGCCGCTGTTGTTGCATCCACGGATGCAACCTGACCACGGGCCTGATCTTTGATCCTGAAATCGTTGCATCAACCCTGAAAGAACAAACGCCGAGCTAATACCCATGAAAATCCTTCTGGTAAGCAATATCTTTCCCAATTCCGCTGAAAAGGAGCGGGGTGTTTTTACCTACCGAATTGCCATGGCATTGAGAGCCCTATGCCGGGTTGATGTGGTGGCACCCCTTCCATGGGTTCCGCCCATATTAAGAAAGAAGAATAAGGGAAAGTATGCCCACGCTCAGGTTCCCGTTAGGGAGGAAATCAGCGGATTGAGGGTTTACCATCCCCGGTATGTGGTTATCCCCAGAGTACTGGGGTTCATGCATCCTGTGTTCATGTTTGGGCCGCTTTTAAGACTCGTTAAACGATTGGACCGGCAAAACCAAATCGATCTCATTAGTGCCCACTGGATATTTCCGGACGGCGTGGCTGCCGGATGGGTGGCCAGAAAGCTCGGAAAACCGATCATCCTTACGGCTCTCGGATGCGACATCAACTACTATCCAACCTTGACTTTCCGAAAAAGCCAAATAAAGGGGGCATTGCGCATGGCAGACGCCGTTACGGTCAAGGGTAACAGCCTCAAAGAAAAAGTCCTTGATCTGCAGGTTCCAGATGAAAAAGTCTTCTTGATCCCAAACGGCATAGACCTCCACCGTTTTCATATTATGGACAGGAGCGCAGCCCGCCAGGAGCTTGGCATCCATGGAAACGGCCCATTTCTTTTAACAGTGGGAAGTTTAGATGAAGTAAAAGGAACCTGTTACCTGTTGGAAGCGCTGAATAAAATGGCTGATGCTTTAAAGGCTCTGCCACACCTCCTCATGGTGGGAGATGGACCTTTAAAACAGGCCCTTTTCTCACAAGCTCAAAGCTTGGGCCTTACCCGACAAATAACCTTTTTTGGAAGAAGACCCCACCATGAGATCCCCATCTGGATGAACGCAGCAGATCTGTTCTGTCTGCCCAGCATCCGGGAAGGCCGGCCAAACGCCCTCATGGAGGCCCTTGCATGCGGTACTCCGGCGGTTGCGTCAGGCGTAGGATCAGTCCCGGAGATCATCAACGAAGGCAATGGGCGCATAGCCCAGGCGGGCGACCCGGAAAACCTTCGTCGACAAATCCTTGTTTGCCTTAACCGATCTTGGGATAGGAAAACGATCAGGGAATCCGTACTCGGATTTACTTGGGAGCAGTGCGCATCATTATACATGCGTACATTCCAAAAAGTCTTAAGAAAAAGTGTGGATCACCGGGGTACAAACAAATAGTAGTAAATTTGAGCTTCACCGATTTGGCCATTTCAAAGTCTCTGGAACATGACCACAGCCTCAAAATGATGGAGAAAATTAACGATTTTGTGGAATGGGCGAACATCAAGGAAATATTGTTGGAACACTACGATGTTGGAAAAAGCAAAGAAGGCGCGGATGATTTCCCCCCGTTGCTGTTGATGAAGCGCATGCTGTTCCAGAAGTGGTTTCAAATTCCCTCAGACCCTGAACTTGAGAATCAAATTAGAGAATGGATATCATTTTAAGAAATTTTCAAGACTGGGCCTTGACAAGCCTTTCCGGCTGAAACTCTTGGAGGGCGATATTCTTAGGAAAAATATGCTATACTGGACCGAAAACAGAGGCTGGTTCTTGGATGGAACATTGAAATTCACTGACAATTTTTGTCATATTTTTTTTGGAAAAGGACCATTTTCTTTTTTTTTCCTAAAATTCAAAGGTCTCGATCTGGAAGGATCTGGAGGCTTCCTGAAATGAAAAAGGTTTTAGTCGTTGCATACGCCTTTCCTCCTGTCGGGGGTGCAGGTGTTCAGCGGGTAACCAAGTTTTCAAAATATCTGAGAGAATTTGGATGGGATCCGGTTTTGTTGACGGTCAAAAATCCGTCGGTTCCTGTTTTTGATTTTAGCCAAATGAGAGACCTAGCGGCTAATTCCAGGATATACAGCGCAAGAACCTTTGAGCCATCATACAAATTTAAAGGAGACTTTTTCCGGAAGGAAAGTCCTTTCCAGACCAATCTGTGGATTAAAAAGGCACTCAGGAATATTCAACAAATGCTAATGGTACCAGACTCACAAATATTATGGTGGCCGGGACTTTTCACATCTCTCATAAGAATTGTTCGTCTTGAGAGGATAAGTTGTCTGTTTGTAACTGCTCCACCTTTTTCAACGTTAGTTGCCGTCGTTTTGCTGGGAAAAATACTTGGTCTACCCGTGGTTGCCGATTTCAGGGATGATTGGCAGTTTTCGCGATTATTTCTGGAGAATGCAAGTAAGTCAGAATTTGCCATCAAAGCTGACAGGGTTTTGGAGCGTTATGTGGTTTCAAACTGCTGGGCATTTACGGCCGCAACGGAAAGCTATGTTAGGAGTATAATTGATAGGAACCCGTCAGTTGATAGAAATAAGGCACACGTCATTACCAACGGCTATGACCGTGATGATTTTAAATATTTTTTGACAGAAAGGGAGAATGATGACAGAGGTAATTCAAAAGTCACCTTCGTTTACTGTGGAACTGTATGGCAGGCCACATCTCTACGCCCCTTTATTGATGCTGTTAAGATTATTCTTAAGAAGGATCCGAATTTGGGAATTAAGATGTCGGTCCAAGTTTTTGGGCGCGTGGTGGAACAGGAAATGGAACATCTGATAGAGCAGGGCGTTGAAAATATTTTCAATTTTGAGGGCTATGTAACCCATAGCCATGCCATAAAGGCCATGAATTCAGGGGATATTCTTTTGTTGACGTTAAGTGATCTACCCGGATCGGATCAGATCATACCGGGCAAGACATTTGAGTATATGGCAACCGGAAAACACATCTTTGCCATTGTTCCAGAGGGAGAGACTTCCGGATTGTTAAAAAGGGAATACAGCAATGCCACTATCGCTCATCCAAAAGAGGTAGAAAACATTTCGAATCAGATTTTAAAGCTTGTTACAAATAAAGGAACAATCAGAAATAGGCAGGATATTGATATTTCACAATACGAAAGAAAGTCTCTGACAAGGAAATTGGCAATGGTTTTTTCAAACCTTATGGATTCTGATCCCAATATGCTATAGATGCAGGTTGCATAAGCCCATGGGATATTCCCTAAAAAAAATTCATATGGTAGAGAAATAAAAGGCTTAAGATTGGACAGAAAAATGAAATTCACTGGCCGTTTTTATTACGAAATGATCATTTTGCCAATTTTTTTTAAAATCCAAAGGTTTCTCTCTAGGTTACGAAAAAATAAGCGGGATTTTCTTGCCTCATTTAAAATGGTTTTGTTTTCGTTGGCATTGTCATTTTCCATTTTTGCTGTAAATGGGACTTCTGCCGTGCTTGCCACGACTATTTGGTGCAATCCCGCGAATGTCGGTTCAGCTGACGGAAATTCAAAAGTTTCAGGATACATATCGCTGCACAAAGCCTTGAGCGTCATGTCGCCAGGTGATGAGGTAATCATTGCCGATGGAGATTGGCGGCAAGCTCCCGAAATGTTTATCGATAATAAACATACACCGCCGGACGGCACACCTGAGAAATTCAGCATCGTAAAGGCTGAAAGTGACTGGAAGGTAAAGCTACCCTATATCCATATTCAAGCGAAAATGGAGCACCCCCAAGGCTTTTTAGAATTCCGTGGAATAGTGTTTGACAATAAGTATATTGGATTGGGTAAAAACCATATCTGTTACCATATGCATCATACTAAATTTATTCGCTGTGGTTTTTTGGCACATGGACTGAAAGGAAACAATCACAACTGTGGTTTTGGTAGCGCGGACAGCTCAAGAGCAATAAACCAATTTAATCTTATGGAGGAATGCATTGCCTGGGGCAGTGGAAGATATGTTTTTTATTGTAAGTTCGGAAAATACAATATATTCCGAAGATGTGTCGCAAGGCATGATCAGTCCGACCCACAAAATATTTATAAGTCTAGAGCATATGCAATTTTTAATTTTAGAGCATATGCATGTGATGATACGATTTATCAAAATTGCATTAGTATTGACTCGGATAGGATCCAGAATTACCCAAAACCGTTAAACCCTGAAACAGGGGGCTTTTGGGCTGGTGATTCGTATGGGGCAACAGGACATATTTTAGATGGATGTATGTCAATTAGAGACATGATCATAGCCTTTTATATTTGTGGCAATGAAAAACATCCCGGATCAACCAATATAAGGAATTGCGTTGCATTAGACATGGCCTACAAGAGACCAAATACCACAACATTATCTGCATTCGTGCTAGCACAAAATCAAAATGTTGACATTTCTAATATCACAGGAGTCGGCGCTAAACTTGAGGGATATGATGGCATATATTTCAAGAAAAAAGGGGAAAAACATGTTGAGAATTGTGTTTTAGCCGATGTTAATGATGAAAGCGTAGGGATAAATCCAAGCTCAAAGTCAGAGACGGTTGTGATTAGGAATGTCGTTTCTTACAACGTAGGCAGTAACAAGCACACTAGAAATTCTGAAAGTGTTAACCCATATAAAAATGGACTAACATATCCGATCAAAATCGATCCCGGCTCTAAATTAACCACGATGGGGCGCAATGGAACAGTCTGTGGGGCCACAATTCTTAAAAAGATCGGCGTATCGGAAACACTTTATGGAGAACAAGGATGGAACAAAGTGACACATGACAACCTTTGGCCGTTCCCCAATGAGAAAAAGATAAGAGAGCTGATGCGGAAAACCGTGGACGGCGTAAGCGGCATTTATGGATTCTGTGGGGACGGCCAGTCGCTTACAAACTATATATGGGGATATTTTGGAAACACAGTGCCACCATTTAATGTCAGAGCAATTCCCGCTAACGGAAAGATCACCCTGAAATGGGATCCCCCTGCTGAAATTGCCATTGATTCCATTACGGGTTTTAATGTTTATAAACTTGTTGGCCAAACCAAAATGTTAGTAGGCGGAACCGTCGCCGGAAACACAAATTGTTCAAAAACAATATCAGGGCTCCAAAACGGCAGCGCCTATGAGTTCGCTGTTACAGCAATTGATAAGGAAAAGGGAGAAAGCGGACTTTCCTATAAAGTTCGGGCGACACCTGGAAAACCCGAGAAGCTGTCCACAGGTAAAGAGTCCGCTGTCCTACCAGCACAAAAAGAAAGAAATGTCGAAAACCCAAAAACAGCAGAAAAACAATTTACCAACCAGTTTGGAATGGAATTTGTGCTGATAAACCCAGGTACTTTTACCACGGGAATTCTCTCCGGCGAACAGGAAACGACACAACATCAAGTTACTTTAACCAAGAGTTTCTACATTCAGAAGACAGAAGCCACCCAGGGGCATTGGAAAAGAATCATGGACAAAAATCCCTCCTTTTTCAAAAAATGTGGAGATGATTGCCCCGTAGAGCAGGTATCCTGGGATGACGTTCAGCAATTCATCAAACGACTGAATCAACTCGAAAAAACGAAAAAATACAGATTACCAACTGAAGCCGAGTGGGAATATGCCTGCAGAGCAGGGACGCAAACGCCTTTTTCCTTTGGAGACTGTTTGACCTCTCAAGAAGCGAACTACGACAGTGACCGTCCTTACCTTCAATGTGAGAAGGGACTTTACCGAAAAAAGCCGATTTCCGCCAAAGCTTTTCCACCAAACCCGTGGGGGTTAATGGGGATGCATGGCAACGTCTGGGAATGGTGTCAGGATTTGCTTGGAAAATATTCCGATAATTCAGCCACCGATCCCACAGGACCGCCATCCGGCGAATTTCGCGTCATACGCGGCGGCGGATGGAACAGCTATGCAAAAGCCTGCCGTTCCGGTAACAGAAGTGGGATTAACCCAAGTGAACATTATGCCAACCTTGGATTTCGCCTTGTAAGAGACATCTGAACCCATGTGCGGATTTTGCGGGATACTGAGATTTGATAAGAACGGCGAAGTTGATCCATCGCTGATCGCCCGTATGTCGGCCACCCTGGGCCACCGGGGCCCCGACGACGCCGGCGTTTACGTGAACGGTAGGATCGGTCTCGGCCATCGCAGGCTGAGCATCATTGATATCGAGGGCGGACATCAGCCCATGAAGAGCGGTGGCCCTGAATCCTTACAGGTGATTGTTTATAATGGAGAGATTTATAACTACCTGACGCTCCGCCGGGAACTGAAAGGCCTGGGACACACTTTCTGCACCACATCCGATACGGAGGTACTCCTTGCAGCCTACCGTCAATGGGGTAAACGGTGTGTGGATCGTTTGAGAGGCATGTTCGCCTTTGCCATCTGGGACGAGGCCTGCAAAGTTCTTTTCCTTGCCCGGGATCGCATGGGCATCAAACCCCTCTATTATTATCCGGGCCATAAGGACTTTGTGTTTGCCTCCGAGATAAGGGCCATCCTGGCCTCTTCCCTAGTCCGCAGCAATCTCGAAAAAACCGCACTTGACGCCTTCCTGACCCTGGGATACACGCCATGCCCCGGAACCATGTTCAAAGGCATCCTGAAACTCATGCCGGGACATACGATGACCGTTAGTGCAAATGGAAACGTACAAACATACCCCTACTGGAAATTCAACCGGGTTGTGCCGTCCAACCTTACATTTACGGATGCCGTTAAAAAACTCCGGGAATTGCTGTGGGAGTCCGTCCAAATGCGGCTTATGAGCGAGGTGCCGTTGGGGGTATTCCTGAGCGGGGGGCTGGACTCCAGCGCCATCACAGCCATCATGTGCCGTGTAAGCAATCAACGGATCAAGACCTTTTCAGTGGGCTATGAGGGAGACGATGCGGCAAACGAACTTCCTCATGCCCGGAAAATCGCGGAACTGTTCGGGACCGAACACCACGAGTTCATTCTGAAACCCTATGATTTTCTCGATTCCATCCCTCAGATGGTAAAAATGGCAGAAGAACCCCTGGTAGAGACACCTGCCATTCCCCTTTACCAGATCGCCACAGCTGCAAAACCCCACGCCACGGTCCTGCTGTCAGGGGAAGGAAGCGATGAAATATTCGGCGGTTACGGTCTCTATCGAAAGATGTTGCAGATAGAGAAGCACTTTCCCCTCTTCAGGGCGCTCAAACACCTTCCCCACAACCTGACGCCCGGGGACCGAATCAAGAAATATATAGACTGGTTTTCAAGCCCCCTGTCCGATCGATACCGGGGGACCTCGGCTGATGTGACCCACAGAATCAGGCAATCCTTCTACTCACCGGACTTTCTAGCCTATGTGCATGAAGGCCGCCATGTGGATGATGCATTTCATGGATGGTTCAGGGATGTAGCGCACCGCGACACCCTGTCGCAACTGCTGTACGTTGATGCAAAGACATGGCTTCCAGACGATCTCCTCCTGAAGGCGGACAAGATGACCATGGCCGCTTCCATCGAACTCCGTGTTCCTTTTCTGGATCACGAGATCGTCTCATTTGCGTCTTCGCTGCCCTCCCATTACAAGATCCGCAATGGGGAAGGTAAATTCATCCTCAAAAAACTAATGGAGGGCATTCTCCCAAAAGAGATCATTTACCGAAAGAAGAAGGGTTTCACGGTCCCCACCCAGCACTGGTTTGCAGGGGATCTGCTGGGACCGGCCAAAGATATCATTTTCAGTGGAAAACTGCTGGGAACTGGTTGGTTTCAGAGAAAATATCTTGAAAACATGTTTGAAAGGCACAGCAAAAAAAAGGAAGATTACAGCAGGCGGATCTTTTCTCTACTGGTTCTGTATCACTGGCTCGATATTTATTCATAGTCCACAGATTTCACAGATTGCACCGATGTCGAAATAAAAGAAAAAGCAAATTTAACGGGGCAGGCGGATTTGACGGATTACATGGTTTTTTTTGTTGTTGTACGAAGAATTCAGACTTCTGAATTCTTCGTGGGAACAATCCTTCGTAAAAGAAGAAGCGTGGGGGTGCATTCGTGAATGCCCGAAACATGCAACGTGTAGCCTGCAAAGACGTGGTATCAGCAAAGTTTTTGTATCATCTGCCTAACCCTTTTTTCGGCCAAAGGCGACGCTGAAAATGAGCTTGACGTTCGGTTTTCTTGGTATTACAGCGATGGGGATGTAATACTTTTCGCGAAAAGGACTAGGATAATATCAAAGATAACAAGCAAGGGACAAATAACCATTCCTCAAACTATAAGAAATAAATTTGGCTTCATGCCGGGAATGGATGTTGAAATATTTGTTGAGGGTAACAAGGCGCTTATTGTGAAAAGCAGAGGTGAAAATAAATTCATGAAATGGCTTGGTCGCGGAGAGAGCCAAAGCAGAGCGAGCATGGATCGTATGATGGATCAACTCCGCGGTAGAACTGATGAATAGTATTGTTATCGATACGATCCTCGAGGAAAAAAATGCCCCCATTAGCCAAGAAACTGAATAGACCCTTCACTTACGCCGATTATCTTACCTGGACTGAAAATGAACGGTGGGAAATAATCGAAGGCGTGGTCTATGATATATCTCCTGCACCGAGTACCGAGCACCAGCGCGTTTCTTTTAGGTTATCGGGAATATTGTATGCTTTCCTGAAAGACAAACGCTGTCAGGCCTTTGCCGCCCCTTTCGATGTCCGGATTGCCGCTGATAAAGACAAGGCAAACGAAGAGATTGAAACGGTCGTGCAACCGGATCTTACGGTTATTTGCGACCAAAGCAGGCTTGATAAGAGGGGTTGTCTTGGTGTGCCCGATATTACGGTGGAGATTTTGTCCCCCACTACGTCCTATAAAGATCAGACCGAGAAGCTGCTCCTCTATGAAAAATACGGCGTTAAAGAATACTGGATTTTCAATCCCGACGCAAAGTACGTCTTATTATACCGCCTTAAGGGGTCGGAATACGGCAAACCGGAATATCTGATCGAAAATGATATTCTTGAAAGCAATGCGCTTGAAGGATTGAAGATTGATTTATCCGAGGTCTGGGGGTAGTCGACGGCGCTTACCAGGGGAGGAGAAAAGATGTGGATACTATACGATTAGCGCAGATAAAGGAGGGAATCAATGGACGAATATGCAACGATCCTGATCGAAAAGAATAGCCTGTCAAGTTTGCAGGAGAGTATCAATATCGGCAAGGCAGTTTTGGAAAGGAAACTATCGGTTTATAAAAAGAAGGCCACAAAATTTGAGCACGCCAACGGCATGGATACCCAAACTTTTACGATGTCGTTTAATAGGGGAGACCTCGGTGATAGAAAAGAGTGGGTTGAGTGGGAACATGTCGCGGCAGTCATAACTTTGTTGAAAAAAAAATTAGACGATCTTAAAAATCTAAAATATGAATGTTGAAAAAGAGCTGAAGGGAATCAGAATTGCCTGTCAAGTTTCCGACTGGTTTAGCGTCAATCCGAATAATGTTCCACATCATTCGGATCTTTCGACCTTCCCTCATCACAAACATCTTTCCAATAGCGTTGTTGAAAGCGGGCCTGTAAACCTGAGAGACGTCGTTGAAGAAATAATTGAAACGATTGTCGGCTGAACAAGGAAATGTATTTGAAACAATTGTCATGATAAACCGCATGCCTGAAAACACAACCAAAACGTTGGTTTCCGTTATCATCCCGTCATTTAACAGGAAATATGATCTCTGCCGGTGCATCGATTCCTTACTGGCCCAAACTTCGGCCGCCCTTGAAATCATCGTTGTGGACGATTGCAGTGAAGATGATACCATTGCCTTTCTCAGGCTAAACTATCCGGATGTTCGTTTGATCTCATGTGCCCGTCGTTACGGACCTTCCCATCTTAGAAATCTGGGTTTGAGGGTAGCACGGGGAGAATTCATCCTTTTTCTGGACAGCGATGTGATTCTTCCAAAAAAGGATATGGTTCGACGGATGGTTGAAACCTTATCCCAGGACCGAAGCATTGGAGAAATCGGGGGTGAAATTCCGGTGTATCGGAACATGATGGATGTAGCGAAAGGCATAAGAAGAGATTTCTTCGGCCGAAATCATGACGTCATTTCAAGAAAGGATGAAAAGACCGAAAATCAGATGAAGGAATGCACCTATCTGGCCACCTGCAACTGTATGGTAAGAAAGGAAGTGGCCTTTGAGGTTGGCGGTTTTGACCCCTACTACAAATTCGGGGGGGAAGATACGGATTTCGGCTTTCGAATTCTGAAAAAAGGATATGTTAACAGAGTAAGCTTCCCACTGGGCGTTCATCACCATAAATCAACGCTGGGCAGGTATGCGGACGAAACCCTTCGTTACCATCGGACCCGTGTTCGGTTCAATCTGAAACATTTTTCCTTTCCAAGAAACCTTTTTGTTTTCATGATGGATTTCTCCAACTTTGTTTTATTTTATCTCGCTCTGGCGCCAAAAATATTTATCAAGAAGCGTAATAATATCAAATTGGTGCCTGAAAACTATTTTGGAGGGTATTTTCTATTGAAGGCATATGGGGTGAACATATCAAACTATGCTGAACTTAAAAAACTCAGAAATGTCGATTTTTTGTGTGACCAGGAAATGGAACGGTTTGAAAATGAAATCTTTTTTTCAGGTAATCCATCGCTCGACGTTTTGCCCATTGATATTAAATCGCTAACCAAAAGGTCATAAAAAATGCTTCCATCGCCCCCCAACAAAAAAGAAATATTTTCCAAACTGCCACATTTTGTTCAGCTTCCCATTGCCAGAGCCTATTGCAATCACAAAAAGAAATGGGTTCAACAGTTGGAAACCCCGGTCGCATTGATTTTTTTTGTGACCTCTCGATGCAACCTTCGCTGCAGCCATTGTTTCTATTGGCGAGAACTCAATACGGCTTCAGACACGGAATTATCCATTGACGAAATCAGGAAAATTGCGCAATCCTTTATGCATCCCGTTTCTCTGTCTCTGACGGGAGGAGAGCCTTTTCTTAGAAAGGATCTCAAGGAAATCATCGAGGCCTTTCATGCAGGATGTGGGACACGGGAAGTGGGCATTGCAACAAACGGTACGCTGACTGAAAATATCGTTGAAACAATTCGTTCTGTTCTTGAGGCCGGCAATTTGTCAAGTCTCAGTGTTCAGGTTTCGTTAGATGGCCTGGAAGGAACCCATGATGCCATCAGGGGAGTGAAAGGTTCTTTTCAAAAAGCAATGATTACAATTATGGAACTGAAAAAGATTGGTGAGCATCACCCTCATCTTCAATTAAAGACAGCTTTGGCGGTTCAAAAGAGTAATCTTCCGGAGCTTAAAGAGTATGTTGAATATCTTTTGCCGTTGAATATCCCTTTGCGGTTCAATATTGTCAGAGGAGGAAACTTTGGTGTTTTCAATTTACCAATAAGCACTTACAGCGGTTTTGATCCCAAGGATCAAAACAGTGCCTTCCTTTCATTGGAAAGTATTAAAGGTGTATACACTTTGCTAAAAAAAATGAGCGACGACAACAACTTCCATTTCTGGCCGTCCCGTCAACAACGAATCTGGGAATTGTCGATCAAGATGCTTGAGGAGCACAAGTCTGAAATTCCTTGTTATGCCCGCTTTATGGAATCGGTACTGTTTGCAGATGGAGATGTTTCATTTTGTGAATTGTCAAAACCTTTTGCGAATATTAGGCAATTTGATTATGATTTCAAAAGATTGTGGAAGTGTGATGATGCCGCGAATATGCGAAAACGCATTAGCAGGTGCTGCTGCATCCATGGTTGCAATTTAACCACAGGATTGACTTTTGAACCTGAAACCGTCATATCTGTTCTGAATAAAGGGAAAAAATGACTTGACATCATTCTCAAAAGACCCTTTACAGAAATGTTCAGCAATTCCCGGAGTAAAACGACCTAACTTATTGAAAAAACTTAACTTGATGTCAAAATGCTTTCGAAGCGGACTTTGTAAAAAGCTATAGGATTCAATGAGTTATATGTTCAGCGGAAATTGCTGCGACAGTACGAGGGAACCATGAAAGGTGAAAGAGCAGATAGAATAAAGATCAAAGTTGGCAACTTATGGGAAAGTCCGATACTCCACATTCTCATAACAAGAGAGGACGATGTCACTGTTGCTCGTTGTCTTGATTTTACAATTTCTTCCCATGGAGAGAATGAGAGCAAGGCTCTATATGCCTTGGCCGAATCGATAAAAGAGTACGTCCTGACAGCAGTCGAGAACAATGCGGTTGATAAGATATTTGACCCCGCGCATGGGAAGTATTGGAGGATGTATAATGAGTTGGAATCAAGGCAGTTAAAACGGCAGTTGAAAAAATCGCTAAAAAAGACGTTTAGCTCCGTTTCGAGCGCGAATATGTCTGAATTTTCAACCGAAATACATTATGCCTAAAGCTCTGGAATTAAGAAAAGTAATTAACTCACTCAAGAGATACGGCATAGTCTATGTTTCAGGAAAAGGCAGACATCCCAAATTCTATGATCCTGAAACAGATAGAAGTTACCCTGTTAAATCCCATGGCAAGAAAACAACAATCTTGCCATACGCACTTGAAGACCTGATAAAGAAATTTGATCTGCCTGCAGATGTTTTTGAAAAATGAGAAGACAAACGTGAATAGTTGCTTCATTTGCCCCCATTTCATCCCGTTAAACGGTTCTATGGGGAGGGGTATTCCTGGAGGACGCACTTACCGAAAGGGTGCGTTCCGAAAACTCTTCACCTAAGCCTGCGAGCCCTGTGCTTCTATACAGCCTTCCAGTACAATTCACCTTTCCCGGAAAACATGGATAACCGTGAAAAGAAATCAACTCATCTCAAGAACTACGATGCATTTCTTGCGCGGGAGGGTAGCCGTCATAGCATATTCCAAAGAGGACTACTAAAAACTGAAGTCCCGAGACACAGGCATGTGGTGGATGAATTGGCTCGAAAAATCTGTAAGGATCTGAACATTCCTTTTGTGAGGTAGACATAAAATTTAGAGCGATCATTAAAAAATCAGGCGACTGGTGGATTGGTTGGCTAGTTGATTTACCAGGTGTAAATGCGCAAGAAAAGACTCGAAAGGACTTGGTTGACTCATTAAAAATTGGGGCTGAAGATATGCTTGCGATGGAAATACCTTTTGAGCCTGAGGCGCAAATAACGACCGTAATCGTGAAAGACCCGGCATGGGCAGAAAGCCCAAATTCCCATGACGAAGGTGTTTACCGGGATGAAGATCTGAAACCGCTTAAGAATCTTGTTTCGGCCCTGTTCCGTTTGGAAAACAGCCGGGACCCGGAACGGATCAGGGAGGTGGTAACAGCGCTGTTAGATTGGCTGGCAGCGCCCGAACAGGCGAGTTTGAGACGCGCCTTTACGGTATGGTTTAATCGGGTATTTTTTCCGTCCCGAGGAAAGGAAATGATACCCCCTGAATTTGAAGAACTGACGGAGGTACGTGCCATGCTGGCTGAAACCGTTGCGGAATGGAAAGAAGAATGGAAGAGGGATGGGCTGAAAGAAGGCCTGAAGAAAGGCCGGAACGAAGGCCTGAAGAAAGGCCTGAAGAAAGGCCGGAACGAAGGCCGGAAGGAGGGTGAAGCGAACATTCTTTTAAAGCTTATTGAGATGAAATTTGGACAAATGAGCCTGATAGATCGAAAAAGGGTTCAATCGGCTGACAGTGAAACTCTGTTGAGATGGGGAAAACAAATTCTCACAGCCAACAAAATGGATGAGATATTCAGGTTGTAAGTCTATTTGTAAAGCAGGGGACGTCCTAAAATTCTAAAAATCCTCGCGCAAAGGCGCAAAGCCGCAAAGAGAGATAACAACAAATGCTGGGAAGTCGAAGCCCCCGTCTTTAGCGGGACTGGGAAAAAAGATAAGAAAGGAGTTGAATCATGTTTGTGAGAAAATGGCTATTTTTGGTAGTATGTACGCTCATGTCCTTTTTCGCTGCATCCTCGGGATTCTGTCAAGAGGAAATGAGACTCCCGTGCGAAGTCATGGAATCATCCGATTCCCTTAAGAGTTCTTCGGCCAAACTGAATGGGATTCGGTATCTTCTCCTTCATCACGCCAACAGCGCCGATAGGGAAACCCTTTCCAAATGGCTGACGGACCACAGTGAAACCGAGGTGACCTTTGTCTTTGAGGGGAAGGAGTATAAAGGGATTCTCTGCCGTCTTGCCCACTGCTTTGGAAGAGGACTGCTGATCTACGCAGCCGATGTGAGCCCCATCAAGAGAGATATTGTTGATGTCTTGCTCCCCCAGTCTCCATGACCGTCAGGTGCATCATGGTCGTTCAACAGGAAGACCTTGACAATTCATAGGGCAAGCTCCATGATGCGGTAAAGATCATTATTTCATCATAATCGACCATAAGTATTTGTAGTACCTTGGAGAAACCGTTCCATCGCCATGTAAATCAGGCGATGGAGCTGTACTTTAACGCCCTCTATGAATGCAACTCTTCCTGAAAACTTGCTTGCTGTCAAGAATTACCTCAATGGACGAGATGATATTTCCTTTGCCTATCTCTTTGGAAGCCGGGCCAGGGGAGTACCCACCCCGTTCAGCGACGTGGACATAGCCGTTCATCTCACAGAAGGACCGTTTTCAGAGAAACGACTGGAAATCCTGGGTGATCTGATAGATATCCTGCGCACGGACGATATCGACCTGGTCATTTTGAACACCGCTTCGGAAGGCCTCAAGGCAAGGGTCATCAGAAGCAGAGTGATTCTGGCTGACAATCTCCCTTTTGTCCGCAACATCTTCGAGTCAAGAACCATGCGGGCTTATATGGATTTCTCAAAAATAGAAAACCGAATTCTGGAGCAACGGTACTTAGTGTCTGAACGAAAACGCCGTTCAGACACGGTTTTAAGTTTTAGGTTTTAAGTTTTAAGTTAAAAACAAGGAACAAGCTCAGTTATTTGTAAATCTCCAATCAAAATTGGAAAACTATATTTTTGAGTTTTCTTTAAGGCACTACTTAGATGGTTGATAAGACCCTCATACTCAGAAAACTGTCCACGTTGGACGAATACCTGAAACAGATCGGGGAATATGCGTCTATAACCGTGCAAGCCTATGCAGACGACTGGAAGACGCAGAGGATCGTAGAACGGACGTTGCAAATGATGGCCTTGATCATCCTTTCGGCCACCAAATGTAGGGGCGAACCTGTGTGTTCGCCCTTTACCTGGGCAGACACACAGGTCTGCCCCTACAAGCAATATCGACGTTGGCCGAAACGATGACCAAGGCCCACCGGAAATCCGCGAAGGCCGCGGATCAAAAAGGTTACAGGAGTACTTAAATGGAAGAGCTGCATGAACTGCGAACGTATATCGAGCAGGGGCATTATGACGATGCCTTGAATTTGATTGGAGAGATGGAGGAGATGAGCAAAGACGATAAGATCAATAGAATACTGCGCTATTTTCTAATCCTTCAGATGCACCTAATCAAACAACAGGCCGAAAACCGCACAACGCGGTCCTGGAATCAATCGATCTATAACGCTGTTGAAGGAATACGATTGACGAATAAAAGAAGAAAATCAGGAGGATATTATCTGAACGAAACAGAATTGGAGCAGGCATGTCGGGATGCATATGACAGGGCACTAAAAAATGCCGCCTTCGAAGTATTTGAAGGAATGATCAGTGAATCGGAACTTGCAGCGAAAATTCAAAAAGATCGAATCATTCAGCAAGCATTGAAAATGGCGGTAAAGGATGAAGAGATCCTCCCTTATGAATAGACCCTTCTGTCATTTTTATAAATCCTGTCAAAAAAATTAACACAATACGAATAGAATATGGAATGGACGAAAAAAGCTGCATTTATTAACCGCGAGGATGAACTCAAATTCCTGAATCGATGGATTAAGGAACAACCCGAGAACATTCTTTTTCTTTTCGGTCCTAAATCCAGTGGAAAAACCACCCTCCTTAACCGGTTTATAAAAAATAGCCTGAGCCCTGGAAATTGGGACGTAAAACATTTCAATCTCCGCGAAATTCTGATTTGTAACTATAAGGATTTTATCCAAACTTTCTTTGAAATTGACTATTCGAAGGGCAAAGAAGATATAAAAGAAAAGCGAGAGTATAACCTGAAAGTTTTCAAACTAACAACGGAGGTACAAAAAGGCCTTAAACAAAAAGAGCTGGATCCTTTTGTCATTATGAAGAGAGAACTTATAAAACTGGCATCAAAAAACATCAGGCCCTTAATCGTGATTGATGAATTACAAGCCCTCGAAGGGATATACATGAATGGTCAGAGGGAATTAATAAGAGAGTTATTCAATTTTTTTGTTGCCATAACAAAAGAATCACATTTATGCCATGTAATCATTGCCAGTTCTGATGGTTATTTTATCGAACGTATTTATTCTGACAGTAAGCTAACGAAAACAAGCAAATTCTACGAAATAGCCTATCTTAAGAAGGACGATATGCTCTATTGGCTGAATAATTTGTATCGTGAGTCCGGGATAACGGATCTTGTTCTCTCAGACTCCCAAATTGAGAGGATCTGGCACTATTTTGGCGGCAGTGTCTGGGAGGTTAGCAGCTTTTTATCGACACTTATGGCTGGTGCCGTGGGCAACCGAATAGAGGATATTTTCCTGGAAAATGAAGCACAAAAAGAAGTTGCGGCCTGGAAGAACCGGTTTCAGGACTATCTCGGAAAATCTTACGACTATGACCTTTTTGTTTCCATTCATGAAATCCTTCGAAATGCAGGGCTTTTTCATGAAAAAGACCTCATGGGGAAATTTGATCGTGCCAAACTAAAGGAAGAACTGGGAATCCTGGTTCGAAACAACCTCTTTTCTTACAATCCGGTAACGGGCGAATACCAACCTCAAGGCCCGATTGTCGCTTTGGGCCTGAAAGCATTTTGCGATGAACTTTAGGGTTTTTCCTTACGTCATTGAATCCATATTGACCGGTTTAGAGGAACAGCTTATAAATTCTGTCAATTTCTTTTAATTTTTCTACAATATAGTTTCTAATTCTTGGAGGCTAAATTATGCATGCACAAAGGATTACTACCTCTACGGATGAATCCGGTAGGCTTGTGGATATGCCTACTTTACAACCTAAGCAGCGTGTTGAATTGATCTTGCTTTTTCCGGACCAGGAAAATCTTCCTCCGTTACGGAAAAGGAGCCCTCCTGAACAACTTAAAGGAATGATCATTGAAAAAGGTGACATCTTTTCTTCCGCGACGAAAGATGATTGGGGTATTTCGTGATGCTTCTTCTGGATACACACATTTGGATATGGTGGATCAATCAAACCCATAACCGGCTTTCCAGCCTGACAGATAGTGGGCGAAGACCAAGACCCAAAGGATAATGATAAATGGCTAATAACGCTTATAATATTTCAACATATAGTGCTGAAAATGGATTTATCAGGAATCTCTATCTGAAATTTACCGTCGATAGGTGCATTTCCTGGTTATTGTTAATGCTGGCAAGCCCGCTGTTTTTTTTCATTGGTTGCTGCATGTGGATCGAAGGGTTGTTTTTCACGAATGCCAGGGGACCGGTTTTCTATCGCGAAAAAAGAGTATCCAGGGGACAACCCTTCACTCTGTTCAAATTCAGAACCCTCACGACTTCAGCACTTCAAAAGGCGGTAACGGAGGACTCCGTATGGTTTATTCAGTTTGATCAAAAGAACACAACGATTATGGGAAAAATCCTGATCCAGTGTTATCTGGATGAAATGCCACAGCTTTTGAACATTTATCTGGGACAAATGAGTTTTGTAGGACCCCGACCCCATGTTCCCCCCATCTATGATGAAGACCTGTCGGAAGGATATATTGCCCTGAAGTATCTCAAAGGGGGTATCACCGGACCGGCCCAGATATCCAAAGGTAAAGTCAAGAACCTGATGCCCCTGAGTGAGGAATACTTAAAACGATGTCAGTCATACGGCCCCATAAGGCTTCTGAAATACGACCTGGGAATCATGTGGAAATCGGTGTTCAAACTCATGAAAGCCGAGGGATTATAGTTAAAAACTTCCGGGAGGCATGAATGGAAGAGCTGTTTGAATTAAAAAGCCATGTGGAACAGGGCAGATACGCCGAAGCATTAACCCTGATTGGGGAGATGGAGGAAATGAGCCGGGATGATAAGATCAACAAAATCGAAAGTTTCTTTGAAATCCTGCTCCTTCACCTGATCAAAATCAATGCTGAAAACCGATCCACTCGATCCTGGGAAGTCTCCATACGCAATGCCGTCAGGGCCATCGTGCGCAGCAATAAACGCAGAAAATCCGGGGGGTACTACTTATCAGCGGTAGAGCTGATGGAAATGCTGGAAGATGCTTACGAGGCTGCCCTGGACCGGGCATCTCTTGAAGCTTTCGAGGGAATGTTTGACACCCATGAAATTGAAAAAAGAGTGGATGCACAAGAAATCAAGGAAAAGGCCCTCGAACTTGTTGTGGCGGCACAAACCCGGAATTGATCCCCTTCCCGGCGTTTTAGTGAATATGGTACGGATGGCAGCGGTAACCCACGCTGCCATTTTTTTTTGGCACCCTCCTTATCGCGCCCCTTCACCGAATACCACAACCCCCATGGTTTTAAGCGCAATCTTGGCATCAAGGAGCAGGCTCATGTTTTTAATGTAAAAGATATCGTATTCCAGCTTTCGCAATGAGTCCTCGACGGATGCGCCATAGTGATAGTTGACTTGGGCCCACCCGGTAATGCCGGGAGAGACGGCATGGCGAATGCCGTAATAGGGGATCTCAGCCTCCAGTTGCCGTACAAATTCAGGGCGTTCCGGTCTGGGGCCGATGAGACTCATATCGCCCCGGAATACGTTATAGATCTGGGGCAATTCATCGATGCGGAAAATGCGAATAATACGACCAACCCGGGTTGTCCTGGGATCTTCCTTAGAGGCCCATTTGGCGCCGTCACGCTCCGCATCCTGACTCATGGAACGGAATTTCCAGGCCGTAAAGGGTTTTCCGCCCTTACCAACCCGTTGCTGGCTGAAAAAAATGGGGCCCGAGGAATCCATCCGAATAGCCAGAATCGTAGCCAGAATAACCGGCAGGGACAACAGAAGCAGCATCCCCGAAATCCCGAAATCTATCACCCGTTTGATTTTTTGAACGTATGGTTTTGTAATAAGGTTGAAACCTTCCGTAAAGACCAGCCAATCGTCTCTGATATGTTCTACCGGTACAATTCCGGTGACATCTTCAAAAACCGCCGGCAAGTCTTTGATGGTCATACCATCCAGCCTTGCAGTTAAAATGGATTTAATCAGTGCATGGGACCTTTCTTTGGTAATGGCCAGGAATGCAGTGGTTGCCCCCGTTTCTTTTCCGATTTCTTTTAACTGCAAGGTATTTCCCAAAACCGGCAGCATCTCAACCTCCCGGCCCTTTTTTTGAGGATCGTCATCCAGAAAACCCACGGCCTCATAGGGTGAATGGGACATCCGCAGCAATCGAAGCAAGGCCACGCCGCTGTCCCCTGCCCCCAAAATCAAAACCTTCTGTTTCCCGGAAGTAGATGGATAAAGACGAGAAAGAAGGTTTCGCCATAGAAAGGCAAAACACCACACGAAGGCCATCTGCAGGAGAAAAATACCGCGTCCAAATTCCCAATGGGGTAATGAATAAAACAAAAAGGCCAAGAAAACCCCGGCCATGCTCACCGCGGCAGTGGTTCGCATGGCCGTTTCCCGGGACAGAACAGGACGGTAAACATCATAAAGATCAAACACATAGAATGCCATCAAGTAGAGCAGGAGGGTAAAGGTGGCGCCGCCGGTATGGGCCGAAAAGACGTGATAGGACGGATCGGCGGAATCGAACCTGATCCATGCGGAAAGCTGGGTGGCAATCAATACAAAGGCGATATCCCCCATGAACAAAAGTCCACGGTTCCAGCTTGTTTGTCGCATTCCCAGAAATTTCATGGCTTAAGTCCTATGACTTTACTCAAAAACGATCTTTCCGTCCTTCATATCCACGGCGATATGATCCCCTTCTTTTACCGACCCTTCGAGAATTTTCATGGCCAGCGGATCCTGGATATAATGTTGAATGGCCCGCTTCAATGGCCTTGCGCCGTAAACAGGGTCAAAACCGGTTTCGGCCAGGAATGCTTCGGCCGCATCCGTCAACGTCAGCTTAATTTTGTTGCCTTCAAGGCGTTTATCCAGAAAACCGATCTGGATCCCCACGATTTTCCGGATCTCCGCTTGCCCCAGCGCATTAAAGGTAACGATTTCATCGATGCGGTTTAAAAACTCCGGCTTGAAAGTGGCCCGCAGGACTTCCAGAACCGCCTTTTCCATATCCTGGCCGCTTTTTCCCTGCATCTCCTGAATGATCTGACTGCCTACGTTGGAAGTCATAATCAGCACGGTGTTTTTGAAGTCCACGGTCCGGCCCTTGCCGTCAGTCATACGCCCATCGTCTAAGATCTGAAGCAGGGCGTTAAACACATCCGGATGGGCCTTTTCGATTTCATCAAACAGGACCACTGAGTAGGGATGCCTTCGAATGGCCTCAGTCAGATACCCCCCCTCTTCATACCCCACATAACCTGGAGGCGCTCCGATCAATCTCGCCACCGAGTGCTTTTCCATGTATTCGCTCATATCCACGCGAACCATGTACTGTTCGTCGTCAAAGAGAAACTGCGCCAGGGTTCGCGCCAGTTCCGTTTTGCCCACACCGGTGGGTCCCAGAAAAATGAAGGATCCAATGGGTCGATTGGGGTCCTGAAGCCCGGAACGGGCACGACGCACCGCATTGGCCACGGCATCGATGGCTTTTTGCTGACCAACGACCCGCCTTGAAAGCCTTTCCTCCATCTTCAGCAGTTTTTCCTTTTCTCCCTCCATCATTCGCGATATGGGGATTCCGGTCCATTTCGCCACTACCTCGGCAATATCTTCACTGTCCACTTCTTCCTTAAGCATTTTTTGCCCGCTCTGAAGCACCTCAAAATTTTTATTCTCTTCTTCCAGGGTCTTCTCCAGCTCCGTGAGACTTCCATATTTCAATTGGGCTGCCCGGGCGAGGTCCCCTTCCCGTTCCGCAATCTGGGCCTCGGACCTTGTTTTTTCCATCTGCTCCTTGATGCTCCGGATTTTGTGGATGGCTTCTTTCTCTTTTTTCCAGTGCTTTGTCATCTCCCCGGTCTGGGATTTCAAATCTTTCAGCTCATCCTTTATCTTGCTCAACCGATCCTTGGAAGCCTGGTCCCGCTCTTTTTTCAGCGCCTCCTTTTCAATTTCGAGCTGCGTAATTTTTCGCGAAATGTTATCGATCTCGGCAGGCATGCTGTCAATTTCAATGCGCAGCCGACTGGTGGCCTCATCAATCAAATCAATGGCCTTATCCGGAAGAAAACGGTCCGTAATATACCGATTGCTAAGGGTTGCCGCCGCAACCAAAGCGGAATCCTTGATCCGAACCCCGTGATGGACTTCATATTTTTCTTTCAACCCCCGAAGGATGCTGATGGTATCTTCCACGGTGGGTTCTTCGACCATAATCGGCTGGAACCGCCGTTCAAATGCCGCATCCTTTTCAATATATTTCCGGTATTCCTTGATGGTGGTGGCGCCCACGCATCTCAGTTCCCCCCGGGCCAAGGCCGGTTTCAACATGTTGGAGGCATCCACGGCCCCTTCGGCGGCGCCCGCACCCACCAGGGTGTGCATTTCGTCGATGAAAAGAACAATCTGTCCCTCGGCATCGGTCACTTCCTTGAGGACGGCTTTGAGGCGGTCCTCGAATTCCCCCCGATACTTGGCCCCGGCGATGAGGGCGCCCATATCCAGGGCCACCACCCTTTTGTCCTTCAGGGTTTCAGGGACATCACCCTGAATGATGCGCTGGGCAAGCCCTTCCACGATGGCGGTCTTTCCCACTCCGGGTTCTCCGATCAGCACGGGATTGTTCTTGGTCCTTCGGCTCAAGACCTGTATAATCCTTCGAATTTCATCATCCCTGCCGATGACCGGGTCCAGCTTTCCCTTTGAAGCAATATCCGTCAGGTCCGTGCAGAACCGTTCAAGAGCCTGATATTTATCTTCAGGGTTCTGATCCGTAATGCTTTGCCCGCCTCGAATGTCCACCAGCGCCTTCAAAACAGCATCGCGGGTTACCCCCGCGGCCGCCAGCAGACGGGCTGCCTCACCCTGTTTTTCCTCCAAAGCCGCCAGCAGAATATGCTCAAGGCTCACGAACTTATCCTTGACCTGCTCCGCTTCCGCAAACGCACGGTCCAGCATGGCCTTGGCCCGTTGAGAAAGGTAAGCCTGACCATAGCCGCCACCCGATACCTTGGGCAGTTTTTCGAGTGCCGCCTCAAAAGCGCTTGCCAATTGATTCCGATCCGCGCCGATTTTTCCCAGCAAGGGGGGAATAACCCCTTCCTTCTGGTCCAGAATGGCCCTGACAATATGTTCGGGTTCCATCTGCTGATGCCCGAATCGCTCAGCCAACTGCTGCGCATTTTGGATGGTTTCCTGTGCTTTCAACGTAAATTTATCAAATCTCATCATCAAATTCCTCCCTTGGAAAGATTTTGAAAAGGGTAATTTTTCTTTACAATGTTATTTATAATTCATATAAATCGTTTCAACAATCCTTTTTAAGGGGATTTTAAAACAATTTGCGTAAACATTCACTACGTTAAGCTTCATAAAGAGACATGTCAAGGTTCACCGTTTTTTCAACCGCGAACCAACAACCGTAAACCATAAACATTTACAATGGAAGTCATTCCCCTGTTGACATCAATACTTGCATTTGCTAAAAAAATCCGATTGTTTTGATCCCATTCTTTCTTGAAGAGTTGAATGCTATAATTTCTTGGTGAAAGGAGTACCTTATAATGGAAGCGCTAACCCCATTTTATGAAGTTAACGAGGCCCTCGTCGCCATGGGCGCGGAAAACCTGAACCTTTGCATGCAGTGCGGCATGTGCGCGGGATCGTGCCCCTGGCGTATTGTTGACGGTCCTTTTAATATTCGAAAGTTGATCCGCATGGCCCAATTGGGCGTTGAAGGGTATGAATCGGATGACATTCTTTACGGATGCACCACTTGCAACACCTGCGTTTTAAAATGCCCCAGGGGCGTCAACATCATCGATGTGGTCAAAGCCATGCGAGGCATGATGGCTGAGGCGGGCACCATTCCCGGGGTATTGAAGACCGCCACGGGAAGCGTGCGCAGCAATGGAAACCCCTGGTCCGAGCCCAGGGAAAAAAGGACCGCCTGGATGGAAGGTCTGGATGTACCGGTATTTGATGAAAACACGGAGTATCTGCTGTTTGTCTGCTGCACCTCCGCCTATGATCCCAGAAGTCAGAAAATTGCCCAAGCCATGGTCAAGGCACTCAAAGCCGCCGGCGTCAGTTTCGGGGTCATCGGGGAAGAAGAGAGCTGCTGTGCGGAATCGGTTCGAAAAATCGGCGATGAAGACCTCTTCATGAACATGGCGCAGAAAAACATCAAACTGTATCAGGGCAAAGGCGTCAAAAAAATTATCACCACTTCACCCCATTGTTATTACACCTATACCCAGGAATATCCGGAGTTCGGCGGAGAATTCGAGGTGGTTCATTATACCCAACTCCTGGCGGAACTCATTGAAAATGGAACGTTGACCCTGTCAGGAACCATTGATAAAAAAGTCACCTACCATGATCCCTGCTATCTGGGCCGGCACAGCGAGGTGTATGACGAGCCCCGTGCATTGATCAATGCCGCCACGGGCGGAAACCTGGTGGAAATGAAACGAAATCGAAGCAAGAGCCTGTGCTGCGGCGCCGGCGGTGGGCGCCTTTGGATGGAAACGCCCACTGAATGGCGTTTTTCCGACCTGAGAATACACGAGGCCATTGAAACGGGCGCCACCATCTTGGCCACGGCATGCCCCTACTGCATCTCCATGCTGGAGGATAGCCGCAAAACCGTCAACAAGGAAGATGAGATCGAAATCAAGGACATCTCCGAACTCATTGCCGAGGCGCTGTAGCCATCCGTTTTTTGAGATCAAAAGCCCTGCCCTGCCGGCAGGGCTTTTTGTGGTTCTGGTCCTTCTTTTTTTGAGTGTTTTATGAAAACAGCCTATCTGGATTGCTTTTCCGGCCTGAGCGGGGACATGTTCCTGGGGGCTTTGCTGGACGCGGGGCTCTCCTTCGATCGATTGAAAGAATGCCTGCATACCTTGCCCTTTCATGGGTATGAACTTGGATTAAAGCGAGAATCAAGGAATCTAATCTCCGGATCACGGTTTCAGGTTCATTTGCGGGAGCATCATGACAAAAAAGGTGGGCACAAAAAAAGAGGACTGGAAGACATACGTAAAATCATAGGCCAGGGAGACTTGTCCGATTCGGTCAAACAAAAATCAATGGCGATTTTTGAATCTCTGGCCCGGATCGAAGGCCACATCCATGGCCTGCCGCCGGAGCAGGTCCATTTCCATGAAGTCGGGGCCGTTGATTCTATCATTGACATTGTCGGCACGGTGTACGCCCTTGAATGCCTGGAGATCAAACGTCTGCTGGTTTCAGCCCTTCCCCTGGGATCGGGATTTGTCAACACCGCCCATGGCAGGATTCCCGTTCCCGCGCCGGCCACCCTGGCGTTGCTAAAGGGCGTCCCGGTATTGAATTCAGGCGTTCGGCAGGAGATGGTAACTCCCACCGGCGCGGCCCTGGCAACCGGACTGGCTGAAGCCTTTGGCCCCATGCCGTCCATGGTGGTCCAAACCGTCGGCTACGGCGTCGGCTCGCGGGAATTGCCGGATCGCCCCAATCTGCTTCGCATTATCATTGGCCATGGCCATGGCCATGGCCATGAAAAGAAAACGGATACGGTGGTTCTCCTTGAAACAAACCTGGATGACATGCACCCGGAATGCTTAGGCTACCTCATGGAGCGTTTGTTCGATGCGGGCGCCCTGGATGTGGTTTTCGCACCCATCCAGATGAAGAAAAATCGCCCCGGGGTGCAGGTTCAGGTGATGGGAAGGCCGGATCAAAAAGACCTGCTGATGGACATCATGGTTCGGGAAACCACCACACTAGGCATCCGTTTTCGTTACAGCCGGAGGATGGTCCTTGACCGGAACCCTGAAGAGGTAGAAAGTCCCTGGGGAAATATACGCGTCAAGCGCGTGGAAATTCAGGGTGAATCGCCCCGACTGATACCGGAATATGACGTTTGCCGGGAAATCGCCTTGAAAAACCGGATTCCATTACGTGACGTCTATCAGTGGATAACCGCCCTGAACCGGAAAGGGTGAAAGAGGGTTTGGGTTTGCAAAAGACCGGATCTGAACAAATGACGCCACTGATGGTTTTCAGGAAGGCCGGCGTTTACGGAAAAACAGCCTTGCTTCTGGGCATATGGTTTGGCGCCGGACTATCCCCGATGGCGCCCGGAACTTTCGGCACCCTGGCGGCCGTGCCTCTGGCGGCACTGTCGGCGATTCTCTCCCCCTTGGCCAGGGCCCTGCTCCTGATCATCATCACCCTTGTGGCCATTTGGGCGTCACAGGTTGTTCAGAACCTTCTGGAAAGAGTGGACCCGTCGGAAGTGGTGATTGATGAGGTGGCAGGTTTTCTGCTAACCATGCTGCTGATTCCCCTTTCATGGGGAACGCTGACCGTGGGTTTTGTTCTGTTTCGAATTTTTGACATCTGGAAGCCATGGCCCGCAAAAGCGGCGGAAAGACTCCACGGGGGACTGGGAATTGTGCTGGACGATCTGGTGGCCGGGCTGTATGCGAATTTGAGTTTAAGATTTATCCTTTGCTTTGCCTCTTTTTGACTTTTTGTTTTTTGCTAATAGCTAATGGCTAAAAGCTAATAGCTAAAATAGGAAAACAATGCACGGAGAAATCATCACCATCGGAAACGAACTGGTTTCCGGAAGGACTCAGGACCTGAATTCCTGGTATGCCGCGGGCAGATTAACCGCATCCGGCCTGAAAGTGATTCGCGTCACATCCGTGGGCGATGATAAACAAAGAACCGCCGATGCGCTCAAAAACGCACTGGCATCTTCCCGCTTTGTCATCGTCACCGGGGGATTGGGGTCCACGACCGATGACATGACCTGTGAGATTGCCGCCGATGCCCTTGACCGCCCCCTTTGTCTCGATGATCAGATGTTGGAAAAAATCGAGCAATACGCACGGGTACGCAAAATTGAGATGACGGACCCCCTCAAAAAGATGGCGCTAATGCCTGAGGGGGCCAGGATGATTAATCCAAAGGGGGCGACCTGCGGCTTTTCCCTTGTGGAACGGGGCGTTAATTTCTATTTTCTCCCCGGCGTTCCCGACCAGACGCGCTACCTTATCAACACGTTTGTTCTACCCGATATCCTGGGCCGCTATGAGACGCTTCCGGTCATGAGACAGCGGATCATGAAGCTGTACGGTCTTAATGAGCCACGCATTGCTGAAATATTCAGATCTTTGCAGGAACAGATCGGTGAAGTGGTTCTGGGATTCTACCCCCATTTTCCTGAAAACCACATTACCATCAGCTTACGGGGTAAAGACGAGCCCACCATTTCAAAAACGCTGGATCAGGTCGAAAAAACCATTAGCGAAATGGTCGGCCCTTATATTTTCACCAATGACAGCCGTGAAATGGAAGAAGTTGTGAGCAAAATGCTGTTGAAAACCGGCAAAACCCTCGGTGTCGCGGAATCCTGTACTGGCGGGCTCATCGGAAACCGATTGACGGATGTTGCGGGCAGTTCAGGGTATTTTCAAGGCGGCGTGATCTCTTACAGCAATGAGGCAAAAGTGGATTTACTGGGAGTTTCGCCCAAAACCATTGAAACCCATGGCGCGGTCAGCGCTGAAACGGCCCGTGAAATGGCAATAGGGGTGCGGGCATGCATGCATACGGACCTGGGTCTGGCCGTAACCGGAATTGCCGGGCCTGACGGGGGAAGCAGGGACAAACCCGTCGGGACGGTTCATGTGGGCCTTTGTTGCGAAAAAGAGACTTTTACGGAAAAATACCGGTTCTGGGGAAAAAGGAAACAGGTGAAGTTGAACAGCGCCATGATGGCCCTGGACTGGGTTCGCAGGTATCTTAATGGAGATCCGTTCATTCCTGGCATTTGAACTGCCCCCTGACATCAAAACGATCATTTCAAAGGTTTCACGAGCAGGAAAAGAGTTGCCCCTGGACGTGCGATGGGTGAAACCGGCTAATATTCACCTGACCATAATTTTTATGGGGAATATTTCCGAGGAACAGATAGCGCCCATTGGAAAAGCGGTCAAAAAGGTCTGTGCCAAGTACGAAGGGTTCACTGTAACCATCGAAAAATTGGGGTTTTTTGGCAATCGACGCAATCCACGGGTTCTCTGGATGGGTCTTGGCGGGGATGTTCATCGGATGGAGCGTTTCAGGGACGCACTCCAAAAAACCCTGAAACCCTTTGGGATCAAAACTGAAAAAAGGTCTTTCAAGCCGCATTTGACCCTGGGGCGATTCAAAAGGGATGCCCGGCCCTGGCCCCATTTGGATCATATGATCTCGGAATATGCAGACCTGGAGGGTCCAACCTGCCCCCTGGGGGGGCTGGTACTTTTTAAGAGCGATCTCACACCCCGAGGCGCCATCTACACAAAGTTGGATGCCTGGCCTCTGGGAGAGTTTGGGAAATCTTTAAACCTGTAAAGGGAGTGAACCATTGCCAAAGGTAACAGAGGGGAGACAAATGGATAGAGAAAAAGCGGTTGATCAAGCCATTTCCCAAATAGAAAAACAGTTTGGTCGGGGATCTATCATGAAGATGGGGGACAGTAAAGCCATCGATATCCCCGCGATATCCACGGGATCTCTAACCCTGGATCTGGCCCTTGGGGTCGGCGGGGTGCCCAGGGGCAGAGTCATTGAGATTTATGGACCGGAATCCTCCGGCAAAACCACCCTGGCGCTCCATGTCGCGGCGGAAGCCCAGGCCAAGGGCGGCATGGTGGCCTTTGTGGATGCGGAACACGCTCTCGACGTGGTGTATGCCAGGAAGCTTGGGGTGGATGTGGACAATCTGCTGGTTTCCCAACCGGACACGGGAGAACAAGCATTGGATATCACGGAAATCCTGGTACGGAGCGGCGCCATTGATGTACTCATTATCGATTCAGTGGCCGCCCTGGTGCCAAAAGCCGAGATTGAAGGGGAAATGGGCGACCACCATGTGGGTCTTCAAGCCAGGCTCATGAGCCAGGCCCTTCGAAAACTCACCGGAACCATCAGCAAATCCAGAACCTCCGTCATTTTTATCAACCAAATCCGCATGAAAATCGGCGTCATGTTTGGAAATCCCGAAACCACCACGGGCGGCAACGCACTGAAATTCTATGCCAGCCAACGCCTTGACATCAGGCGGATCGGCGCCTTGAAAGACGGCGATCAGGTAGTGGGAAACCGTACCCGGGTTAAGGTGGTGAAAAACAAGGTGGCCCCGCCCTTCAAGGAAGCGGAATTTGACATCATTTATGGAGAAGGCATTTCAAAAGAAGGGGATATTCTCGATCTGGGCGTATCTTTAGAGATCGTGGAGAAAAGCGGCGCATGGTATTCCTTTCAGGACGACCGTATCGGCCAGGGCCGGCAAAATGTAAAACGCTTTCTGGCGGAAAACACGGATATCAGAGACAAAATTAAGGATCTGATTCTTCGTAAAACGGGGCTTAAAAAAGACCCGGAAGAAACCGATAAAAAATCGGGCGAAACGGTCGAAGAAAAAACACAGGAGACATAATGAATTTCAGGGAAATCAGGAAACAGTTTCTGGATTATTTCAGCAAACACGGCCACCAAATTGTAGAAAGTTCATCCCTAATCCCCAGGGATGATCCAACCCTGCTCTTTACCAATGCCGGCATGGTCCAGTTCAAAGGCGCCTTCTTAGGTGAAGACAAGCCCGGTTACACCAGAGCGACCACGGCCCAAAAATGCGTGCGGGCCGGCGGAAAACATAACGACCTGGAAAACGTCGGTTACACCCCGAGGCACCATACGTTTTTTGAAATGCTGGGAAACTTTTCATTTGGGGATTACTTCAAGGAAGAGGCCATTCTCTGGGCTTGGGAACTGCTGACGGAAGGCTTTAAACTTCCGGCCGATCTTCTGCATGTCTCCGTTTATCAGGATGACGACGAAGCCCATAAGATCTGGGAAAAAGAAATCGGTCTGCCGGCGGAAAGAATCGTAAGGTTGGGGGAGAAGGACAATTTCTGGGCCATGGGGGACACCGGACCCTGCGGCCCCTGTTCTGAAATTCATATTGATCAAGGACCGTCGGTGGGATGCGGACAGCCCGGTTGCGCGCCGGGATGCGACTGCGACCGCTACCTGGAAATCTGGAATCTGGTCTTCACGCAGTTTGACCGAAGTCCTGACGGCACCCTCACGCCGCTGCCAAAGCCCAATATCGACACGGGAATGGGCCTGGAACGACTGGCAGCGGTCATTCAGGGGGTTAAAAGCAATTATGACACCGATCTATTCAGGGACATCATCGGACATATTGAGACCCTGTCGCAAAAAAACTACGGCGCCGATAACCGAATGGATGTGGCGTTCCGCGTCATCGCCGATCATGCACGCGCGGTTTCCTTTCTCATCGGCGATGGCATCATGCCGTCCAACGAGGGCCGCGGATACGTGTTGAGACGCATTATCAGACGCGCCGGCCGATTTGGCCAGGGCCTGAACCTTGAAGACACTTTCCTCCGCTCCGTTTGCAACCATGTGATTGATTTGATGGGCCGGGATTATGGGGAACTCCTTGGCGCCAGGAGCTTTATCCTGGGCGTTGTGGAAAACGAAGAACGGCGGTTCGCCGACACCCTCAAATACAGTATGAGGGTTCTGGAAGAAGAAATCCGGAGGCTGCGGGACAAAGGGGAACGGACCATACCCGGTGACGTTGCCTTCAAGCTGTATGACACTTACGGCCTGGCCGTGGACCTGGTGGAAGATGTGGCCCGGGATGAAAATCTTGAGGTGGACTTGATCGGGTACAAAAAAGCCATGGGCAAACAACGCTTGCTCTCCCAGGAATCCTGGAAAGGAAGCGGCGAAGCTGCGGTGCCGGAGACCTTTCGCAATTTTCTGTCTCGCGGTCTTAAAAGCCGCTTTCTCGGCTATGAAACCCTTGAAACCGAGTCAAAGATCATTGCGATGGTGGCCGAACAACAAGAGATCACCTCGGCTGGAACAGGCAACTGGGTGGAAGTCATACTGGATCAAACGCCCTTTTACGCGGAATCCGGAGGACAGGTGGGAGATATGGGCCTGCTCTCAAGGGAGACGGCGAGATTTAGGGTCGAAAAAACCTTCAAATACGGCCAGGATCTTATTGTCCACCGGGGCCAGGTTGAAGAAGGCGCCCTGGCGATTGGGGACACAGTCAAGACTGCCGTGGACCGGAAACAGCGGATAAGGGTCGCCGGCAACCATTCCGCCACCCACCTGCTTCATGCGGCCCTGAGAGAAATTCTGGGGGATCACGTCAAACAGGCAGGAAGTCGTGTGGCTTCCGACAGGCTTCGGTTTGACTTCAGCCATTTCACCCAGGTTTCCGCGGAGACCCTGTTGGAAGTGGAACGGTGGGTCAATGACCGTATCCGCGAAAATCTGGCGCTCAACACCCGGATCATGAGCAAGCAGGACGCCATGAAAACCGGGGCCATGGCCATCTTTGAAGAGAAATACGGGGACGAGGTCAGACTCGTCGGCATTGGGAACGACGTAAGCCTGGAATTGTGCGGCGGCACCCATGCCGAACGAACAGGCGATATCGGTACTTTTCGCATCCTCGGTGAGAGCGCTGTTGCCGCCAATGTCCGCCGCATTGAAGCGCTCACGGGAGAAGCAGCGCTTCGATACGACCAACAACGAGATGAAACCCTGAAAAATGCAGCCGCACTGCTGAAAGTTTCTCCAGACCAGCTGCTCCATAGGCTTAAACGACTGCTGGATGAAACCAGGGAAAAGGAGCGAGAAATTGAATCCTTGAAAGGTCGTCTTTTTACGGAAAAGTCGGAGGACCTGGTTCAGGGCATCAAAAAAATACAAGGGATTTCAGTGGTTGCAAGAGAACTGGAAGCCGATACGCCCAAAGAACTTCGGGAGGCCGTGGATCGAATCAAAGACAAAATCGGTTCCGGCATTGTCCTGCTGGGGGCCAAGGCCCAGGACAAGGTCATGCTCATATGTGCCGTGACGAAAGATTTGACGGGTCAATTTAATGCCGGTCGGATTATCAGGGAATTGTCCGGCATCGTTGGCGGAAAAGGCGGCGGACGACCGGACATGGCCCAGGGCGGGGGCAACAAACCGGAAAAACTGGCGGAAGCCCTTGAAGCTCTTTACAACCTACTCGTATAGGAAACCATCCAGCCAGGAGGTTTCTTCAGACCCGTTTAATGCCTTGATTTTGTCCTTGCATTTTTTAACGGATTCAAGGGCCTGGTAATATTGGCCCACATCGGGATAATGGGCAATCAGGTAAAGATACCTGTCCATGGCGGTTTTGTATTTGCCTTTTTTAAAGTAGAAATCCCCCACATAAAGTTCATGTTCCGCCAGCTTGACATAGCACTCCCGGACCTTTCTGCGAGCCTGCTCCGTATAGTCGCTTTTGCGGAACCGTTTAATCAGCCGCTCGAACTCTTCCCTGGCCTTGAGCGTATTGGACTGATCCCTGTCAATGGACGATGATTTGTTGAAATAACACATCCCCTGCTGATAGAGGACATAGGGGACATTTTTATTTCTGGGATGCATTTTTTCAAATTCGGCGTATTCATCACGGGCTTCGTCATACTGCCCCCGCTCGTAAAGGGCATCGGCCATTTTCAGCTCCGCGGTGATGGCGAAGGTGCTGTAAGGATAGCGGTCCTTGATTTTTTGAAACGTCTCAACGGCTTTTTCGAATCGACCCTCATTAAAATCCTCCATGGCCTCGCTCATAATCTCGGCGGGGGTCGGTTCATCCTCCGACCCGAACAAACTATGCCACAGAGAACAGCCGCTCAGAAGAAAAAGCCCGCAAATGATCAACAACACCCATTTTAACCGCTTGATTCTCATCATCACAATCCAGGTCTAAAGACCTTCAATATACCTTTCAGCGGCAAAAGCGGCCGTGGCGCCATCGCCTACCGCCGTGCTGACCTGCCGCAGCAGTTTTGATCGAATATCGCCCGCCGCAAACACACCCGGCATAGATGTTTCCATGTTGGGGTCCGTTTCTATGAAACCTAAAGTATCAAAATTAAGCGGGAGGTCCACAACCAGATCATTGCTGGGATTATAACCGATAAATACAAAAACCCCTTCAACGGGAAGGATGGACAATTCCCCGGTTTTCACATTTTTGAGTTCAACCCCTTCGACGCCTGCCTGCCCCAGAATTCGGGTCGGCACTGAGTCCCATACGAAGGCCACCTTTTCAGCGGCCGCGGCACGCTCCTGAAGCAATTTTGTAGCCCTCAGCGCATCCCGTCGGTGTACCAGGTGAATCCGGCTGGCGAATTTGGTGAGAAACAGCGCCTCTTCCACGGCGGTATCACCGCCGCCGATCACCGCAACCGCCTGATCCCTGTAAAAAGGTCCATCGCAGGTAGCACAATAAGAGACGCCTTTTCCCGTGAGAAGGCCTTCACCTTCGATCCCCAGTTTTCTGGGCGATGCACCGGTGGCCAGGATCAAGGCCTTTGTTTCCAGGACCCCTTTATTCGTGACAACCCTTTTTTTTTCAGGCGTCAATTCCAACCGGACGACCTCGTCTCCCTGAATTTTCAGGTCAAAATGTTCAGCCTGACGCTTCATTCGGTCCACCAAGTCATAGCCGGAGAGACCCTCGGGAAAACCGGGGTAATTTTCAACCCAGTCCGTGGTCAGAATCTGGCCTCCGGGCGCCAGTTTTTCAAGCAAAACAGTTTTAAGACGAGCCCTTGCCGCATATAAACCCGCCGTGAGACCCGCCGGTCCGGCACCGATGATAATAAGATCTTCCATTGTATCTTCCGACTCCTTGTCCGATCATTTCTTAGAGGAGCTTATTTAATTCCTCTTCCAGGTGGCTCTTGGGATGTGCCCCCACAATGGTTTCCACCACTTCGCCGTTTTTGAAAAGAATGAGGGTAGGAATATTCCGGATACCGAAACGCGTCGGGGTCTCACGGTTTTTATCCACATCCATTTTGGCAATCTTCACCTTGCCTGCGTAGTCCTTTGCCAATTCTTCCACCGTTGGCCCAACTATTTTACAGGGACCACACCATTCCGCCCAGAAATCAACCATCACCGGGATTTCCGACTTGATTATTTCCTGCTCAAAATCCGCATCCGTAACGTGCAATATATCCACCATCATTCGCCTCCTTTTCTTCTACCTGGTTCATCAAATCAACCAGCGCTTGAGAATCCATTTTTGCCTCCCTAATTCCTTTCAGATGGCGCCAGATCCGGAGGATATACAAACTTCGGATCTATATCATAGGTCCAGGGGAGCCCCCACCATTGCCACCCATAGTGTCGTCGGTGGTTAAAACTGTAAATTTTATTTCTTTTTGCAAGCTGACGGTAAAACTTGTTCTTATGGCTATCCTTAAAAACCGGAAATTCGGAACCTTCAAAGCCATCTTCAACTTCATAAACCTTTTTGAACCCGGCATCCAAGAGTTCTTTTGCCGCAAGCGCGCCTATCGTCCCATCCCTCGACAGAATCAATAAATTGTCCGTCTTCTTGAATACCTTGCCAACCTCCTTTAGAAACGCTCTGTTCTTCCTATCCATGCCATATTCGTACCGATCGCCCGCTTTGTCGAGTTTGGCGGCCCAGAACACATACGGGAACAAATAGGCGTTGATGGGGTGACCCACAAGCTGGTACTCCGCCCTTGTCCTCACATCAATGAGGTAAGTGTCGGGAACCGTATTCAGCATATCATAAGCTTCGATGCTCAATATGCTCTTGGGCTCCTCAGCAAAACCGTCCACAAAGGAAGCTAACAGGAGCGCCACAACCACAAAACCGGCAAAAAAAGCTTTTCCGTTCATTCTGTTATCTTCTCGGATGTGTATGCCATCCATCAAAAAAATAGACTCACTATAAAACTTGAGTATAAACAAATAATCCAGTACCGTACCTTTGTCAATGAAAAATCCGGTCTCCGGTTATGGGTGGTTTAAGCCAAATATTCCAACGGGAGGAAAAGAAATGGCAATGAGCAAAGTATATTTTTCGGACCTCAGAACTTCTTTTAAAGAGAATATCTTTATGAAGTTAAACAGGCTTATGGAAACAGCGGGCATGGACGATGTGGTGGCTGAAAGGAACCTTACAGCCATTAAATTGCATTTCGGCGAAAAGGGGAATGCCGCTTTTGTTCGCCCCAACTTCCTCAGGACGATCGTGGATCGAGTTGAAGGACTTGGGGCAATCCCTTTCTTAACCGACGCCAACACACTCTATGCGGGAACAAGAAGCGACAGCGTTTCACACCTGCATACCGCCGTTTTAAACGGGTTCGCCTACTCGGTGGTAAACGCGCCCATCATTATCGCGGACGGGATCCGGGGCGCTTCCTTTAAGAGGGTTAAAATTGATCAAGAGTATATCAAAACAGCCTTTATTGCAAAGGACATCGTAGAAGCGGATGCTTTGATCAGCGTGGCCCACTTCAAAGGACACGAACTTACCGGATTTGGCGGAACCCTCAAGAATCTGGGCATGGGATGTGCGTCGAGAAAGGGGAAAATGGCCCAGCACTCTGATTTATCCCCAAAGGTTAAAAAGAAAAAATGCGTGGGGTGTGGTGAATGCGTTCAGCATTGCGCCAGCAAGGCCATCTCCTTGAAGGAAGAAAAAGCATTCATCGATCCCAAAAAATGCGTGGGATGCGGCGAATGCATTCTCATTTGCCCTAACGGCGCCATTGATGTCAATTGGAATGCGGATATTCCGCTTTTTCAAAAAAAGATGGCGGAATACACCCTGGCCGTCCTCCAGGGGAAAGATCAAAAAGCCTTTTTTCTGAATTTCCTGACGAATATTTCTCCGGCCTGTGACTGTTACGGACACAGCGATGCAGCCATTGTCCATGATGTGGGAATTGTGGCCTCAAAAGATCCCATCGCCATTGATCAGGCTTCCGCGGATCTGGTCAACCATCAGGTCGCGGTCGTGGGAAGCTGCCTCAAGGAAGGTCTAAAATCGGGGGAAGATAAATTCCGTGCGGTATATCCCAAAATTGACTGGACCATTCAACTGGATCACGGCGAACATATCGGACTTGGCAGTCGAAAATATGAGTTGATTAAAATTTAATTCAAGGCGTTATCTTCACAGGGGGCAGAGGACAGTTGTCAGGGGGCAGGATATAATTCGAAGCTGATTTTTCTGCACCCTGACAACTGCACCCTGTGAACTGTTATCAGTTTTTTTTGGCCTAGGTCGGCTTGTGTTTGTCCGCGGCATGTGTTATGAGTCATCCGTTCCGCGATTTGAGATCAAAAGGAGAGAAAGATGAACATAAAAATTACGGCGGCAACGCCTGACCGGCTAAAAACAAAACCGGTTGATGAATCCCAACTCGGGTTCGGGGATATCACAACGGATCACATGCTCTTGATAAATTATGAAGCCTCAAAAGGATGGTTTAATCCTCGAATTGAACCTTATGGCCCTCTGGCCATTGATCCGGCCGCCATGAGCCTCCATTATGGTCAGGAAATATTTGAAGGGCTTAAAGCCTACGCCATGGAAGGCGGCAGTATCGGACTTTTCAGGGCCAAGGAAAATTTTGATCGTCTCAATCGGTCTGCTGACCGGCTCTGCATGCCCCGGGTGGATATCCCCACGGTCATGGAAGGCATGAAACAATTGATCCTTCTGGATAAAAATTGGATTCCAAGGAGCCCCGGAACCTCATTGTACATTCGACCCACCATGATTGCCACTGAACCGCATCTGGGCGTTCGCCCATCCAACACCTATCTATTCTTCATTATCATCGGACCGGTCGGCGCCTATTATAAAGAAGGTCTGAACCCGGTTAAAATCTATGTGGAGGACTTTTTTGTTCGGGCGGCAATCGGCGGCACGGGCGAAGCCAAGACGGCAGCCAATTATGCGGCCAGTCTTCTGGCAGCCGAAGAAGCCAAGAAAAAGGGGTTCACCCAGGTGCTTTGGCTGGATGCAGCGGAACGAAAATACGTTGAAGAAGTGGGCACCATGAATATGTTTTTCCGCATTGACGATGAAGTGATCACCGCGCCGTTGAACGGCAGCATTCTGCCCGGCGTTACAAGGGATTCCGTCATCCGAATTGTAAAAGAATGGGGCCTCAAAGTAACGGAAAGGTCGCTTGCCATTGATGAAGTGATTAAAGCGGCCGAAGACGGCAGACTTCAAGAGGCATTCGGCACCGGTACGGCAGCCGTGATTTCTCCGGTGGGCCAGATCACCTTCAAAGGCAAAGATTACGTGGTGGCCGGCGGCAAAATGGGAGAGTTGAGCCAGAAGCTCTATGACGAAATCGTGGCGATCCAGTACGGTCAAAAACCTGATCCATATGGATGGGTTGAACGGTTTTAAAAAGATTAGATTCTTACAATTTCATTCTGAGAATTTATCTCTCGCATTTGTGACACTTTGTATTCGAGGACTTTTTTGGACTGCGGAATGTCGAACAAGGAATAATGAATGTCGAAGGAAAACTTCATAATTCGATATTCCTTGTTCGATATTGGATATTTGTTTTTAAAAATTTTAAATATCTTTGGCTAGGTTTTAGGTGAGGGCAATAATGTTGAATTTCAAGCCGCAAGCCTTTCCTGAATCCACAAATTGACCAATGTTTCTATTGATACGCCGGTTTTTTTTGCTCGTTTTTCCAACTGACGCATAAGATCGTTGGCAACAGCGATAAAATTCACATCCCCTTCCTGTTTGAACTTAAATTGAACAACACGAGAAGGATAATCAGCAACGCTATGGGTTTCCCAAAATTCTGAGGCTTCTTCAATAGTCATATCTTTCGAGATTGAATCTACGCTATTTTCCATATTGTTTACGCTCCTTTCTATATTTTGGAATCAATCAGTTCCACAGCTTCCGAACGCAGCCAACCCCGCTTCTTGTCCGGCAGGCGAATGAGGCACCATCCATCTTCTGCCCGCTCCTGGGCCACAATAGCCCCTTCGTGGAGTTTAAAAAGGAGGGTATCGCCCTCATGGGGACCCGCCAGGACATCCACTTCTTTCTGCAAAACGACGATTCGATCGTCATGATAAATTTGTGCCCATTTCATTCCAAGTGAGAGGCCCGTCAGGGACCAGAGGGTCAACACCAGAAGCAACACATAGAAAAGCCATTCGGATCGATGAAACAGCCGAATCAAAAGCGCCGCCCAAAACACCAGATTCAGGAAGGCAAAACACCAGAACAGCTCCACCAGGCTGACGGACGGCAACCAGAACAACGCCATATTGAAAAACCCCCTGGATGGCGGGATCGCATCCATCACCTGGTCCCGCGCATGGGCCAGGTTAAAGTTGAGATCGGCGTCCCGGGGTATGGAGACATGGGCCCGCTCATAGGCCAGAATGGCCCGACCCACCTGATTTATCCTGAAATAGGCGTTTCCCAGATTGTACTGGATCCGGGGCCCATCGTGGCCCTGGCGAATCACCCGTAAATAACCATCAACCGCCGCTTGAAACCGGCCTTCCCGGTAAGCCTCATTGGCCTTGAAGAAAGTTTCCTCCCACCCACTGTCGCGCCCATCCCCCAAGTTATCGGCAAGGGAGACCGCCGGCCCCAACAAAACGGAAACCAAAAAGAGCAGGATAGGCAACAGCGAACGATTTTTCACCTAAATCTCCTTTTCAATCTGTTTGATGATTTCCAGGATATCCTGGTGTACGGGTCCGCATGCCGATTCCCGGCCTGTGTAGATCCGTCCTTCAAGCTGCGCCAGCACCTTCTGAAGCCTGGCGGCGGTCTGTTCGCGGACCCCTCTTGCCGTTAACAGGCCGGGTACATCGGCAGGGGTCACTGACCCCAGGGATAATTGAAACCGATCATTGATGTAATCCCGGATGGCCATCGTCATCCCATTGGCGTCTTTTTCTTCATGACGGCACGCCTTCAGGAAAACGCCGGCAGCCTTTCTGGCCCTCTGTATGCCAATGGCGGCCTCGGACTTCTTTTGTGCCCGCAACCCCAATAAGATGCTCACATAAATCAGAAACGGACCCAAGAGAATGATCCAGACAAACAGATTTCCGTACCCAATCTCATCGGTTTTAAGCCACGACCCACCCTTGATTCCCGACACTGCCGTGTAAATAGGCAGAATATCATGGCCAATCTCTTTGACCGTCTGCTTGGAAGGAGGTGCCTGTTCTTTCGGTTTCACACTTTGGGGGTTCCCCTCGCCCGGTTTCGCTTCTCCCTGAAGAACCTCCAGCATCAGAGGTTGCGTCTTTTCGGTCAAGTAAACACAGGCCTTGGGATCAAAATAGCTGACCGTAAAGGCTGGAATCCGGTACATCCCTTCTTTGCCCGGCACCAGCGCCCACTTCATAGTCTTTGAGCCCGTCAACCCATCAGCCCCGGCATTGGTTTCAAAAACCGGCTCATCCGCATACACTTTCAGATGTTCCAATAAGGGCATTTCCATGTCCGGCAACCGATTCACATTCCCCTTGCCACTGACATGAACGGTGAGGGTCGTCGATTCTCCCACGCAAATTTTGGATGCGGAGAGGTCTGCTCGAATGGTGAAAACACCCACCAGTCCGCTAAAATCCATGGGCCTTCCTTTTTCGGGAAAAGGCAAGACATCGAGCGCAAGGGGCTCGCTGGAAACGGTCATGGGTCGCCCGGTCCTCAAAGCACCGCCAAAAAACGGATCGTCAAACAGGCTCCGGGGAGATTTCTGTTGGGCGCTGTAAACCGTCAACCCCATGCGCGCCGGCGGAATATGAAAACTCCCGGTTTTAAGGGGCATTACCGCATAACGCACCTCCAGAATTCGATAGGAGACGCCATGGTAAACCCCCTGGTACTCCTTCGGTTTTTCCAGCTGCCGGAAAGTAAGGTCATCGGTCTCAGGCAGATCCAGAGAAATATCGCTGACATTGGCACGCAGGTACAACTTCAGGGTATAGGGCGCCTGCTCTTCCACATAAACCTTTTGACCGGACAAGGTCGCCGTCAGAAAGACTGGCCCTCGGTCATCTCCAGATACGTCGCCGCCCCGCACCACCTTCAGGGTGGCAAGATTGCTTTGGGCCGGTTTTCCATCCACCTTAACCCTCGCAGGCCCCACCGAAAACACCCCTTCTTCCCTAGGCTGAAGATAATAGGTATAGTCCACGCTGGAATTATATCGACCATTAATGATCTCGACCCGGCTGGCGCTGCCGCCGCCTGTCACATGAAAAGGCTCTAATCCGGCAATAACGGGGGGGGCATCGCTTCGCCGGGTCCCGGATACGCTGACTTCAAGACGAATGGCATCCGTAAGAGTGGCTTCCCGGCGATCCAGGGTGAGGGTCACCGAAACCTGAGCCCATACCGGCCAGGCGCTCGACAGAAAAGCAAACAGGATAAGCAGGAAACACGCCGTCTTTTTCATGTCACCAGTCCTTTCCCGACAGATTTCCCCTGACGTTACCTTCCGGAACCTGGAATTTCATAAATCGTGCGCGATCCTCTTGAATATTGTCCAGCAGGGCCTCGGCCTTCTGTTTCTGAATTTGGGAAACGGGGATTTGCTGCGGTTCCTGAGCCTCGGGCGCAGTCTTCTGTTGGGGTTCCTGAGAACCCACATCCTGCGATTGGGCTTCTTTTTTGGAATCCCCCTCCTTTTTCGGCTCCGGGCTTTTCTGTGGGTCCGGTTCCTTTTCCTGGGGAGGGTTGTTTTGCGACGGCTGTTTTTCCGGTGAAGGATCATCCGAAGGCTTCTTTTGGCTTTCTGAGTTCTCGCCCTCTTTATTTTCTTTCTTCTGATTCTGTTGCTGATCCTGTTGCTGATCCTTCTTTTTCTGCTCCTCTTCCTGCTTTTTCTTCTTTTCCAATGCCTTGAGGGTCAGCTCCAGGTTAAAACGTGCGTTTTCGTTTTGGGGATCCAACCCGATGGCCTGTTTATAGTAGCTCCTGGCCGATGCCAAATCCCCCTGTTTAAAAGCGGCGTTGCCCAGATTGAAAGCCGCCTTGAACTGCGTGCCGGGATCATCGGTGCGCTTCAATACGCTTGCAAACGCCGCCATGGCCCCCTTGTAATCGGAGGTCTGGTAATCGGCGCATCCCCGGTTGTAACGGTATCGGATATCCTTGGGATTATCCATGTCCCGGCTGGAATAGAGCTGACCCGCCTCAGCAAACCGACCCTGTTCATAGAGGATATCCGGTTCTTCCCCACACACGCCCTCTGAAGAAAACATCAGCAGGATTAAAACCGCCGGAAGACCCGGCATTTTTCGTTTGGCATTGCCAATGAGCCCTTCCAGCAAGAGCAATAAAAATGCCGCCAGGGCAAAGATGAAAAAACGCTCTTCATAGACCTTGATCTTGCCGCTTTTGAGAACGGCGTCGTCGGTTTTGCTCTTGATGCCGTCGAAATAGAGCAGATCCAGATCCAGATCGCCGGCCAGACTTCGAACATAATCGCCGCCGGTAATGGCAGCTATTTCCTGAAGCCCAGCCTCGTTAAGTTTGCTAAGGACCAGCTCGCCTTTATCGTCCTTCTTAAATCCGCCCTGCCCCCGGGAAGCGGGGATGGGTCCGCCGGCCGGATCTCCCATGCCGAACACGAAGATTTTGATCCCCTTTTTAGCGGCCTCGCGCGCCGCCTCAATCCCCCGGTTTTCATTGTCCTCCCCATCGGTAATGAGCAGGATCACCTTGTCGGTCTCGCTTTTGGGATCAAAAGCGGAGATGGCCCCCTCAATGGCCGCCCCCAGATTCGTACCTGGAATGGGAATATGGTCGGGATGTAGGATATTTAAAAACATCATCAACGCGCCGTAATCCAGCGTCAACGGGCATTGGGTATAAGCGGCCCCCGAAAAAGCCACCAAGCCCACCCGATCCCCCTGGACCACCTTCAAAAAATCGGTAATTTCCCGCTTGGCCCGTTCCAGCCGGTCCGGTTTGATATCCGCCACCAGCATGCTGGGGGATACATCCAGGGCGATGATAATATCCACACCCTTCCGGGTGACCTCCTGGTAATGGCTGCCCCATCGGGGACCAGCCAACGCCAGCAGCATGAACCCCAGGGCCAGCAGGGACAAAACGGCCTTGAGAACCCGTCTGCCCCGGGAATCCTCCGGCATCAACCGTTTGAGGAGCGCCGGGTCCGCAAACCGCAACAGGGCCTGACGCCTTTTCCGGTTCACAATGACGAACGTCACGGCCGCAAGGGGCAAAAGCCAGAGAAAATGAAGGATCCAGGGATGTAACAACGTCATGGTATCACCCTCAATACCCAGGTTTTGAGCAGCATCTCCAACAGAAAAAATAAAATGGCGGGAACCAGAAACCAGGGGTACAGTTCCTTGAAATGAAAGAACTCCTTGACCTTCACATCGGTCTTTTCCTCACGGTCGATGATATCGTAGATCTCCTGAAGCTCCCGGCTGTTAGCCGCCCGAAAATATTTCCCGCCGCCGGTTTCCGCCACCTTTTTTAATGTCGCCTCATCCAGGTCCACCTGCTGAGGCACCAACCGAGTCCCAAAAAGGGTCTTCACTCGAAAGGGCGCCGGTCCTTCTCCGCCGACACCGATGGTATAAAGCTTGATGCCGAACTCCCGCACCGCCTCAGCCGCAACCTGAGGACTGATCTCGCCCGCGTTGTTCCGACCGTCGGTCAACAGAATCAAGATCTTTGATTTGGCTTTCAGATCTTTTAAGCGCTTACCGCCAATGGCAATGGCGGAACCGATAGCCGTGCGGTCCCCGGCCATGCCGATGGTCATACGATCCACCAGTTCCAGCAAAAGCCCCTTGTCAACGGTCAATGGGGACTGGGTAAAGGCCTCTTCACCAAAAACCACAAGGCCAATGCGGTCTGTCTCTCTTTTTTTGATGAAATCGGCCACCACCTTCTTGACCGCCTCAAGGCGCGTGACCGCATCTCCCCCCACCTTGAAATCCAGGGCCTGCATGGAGCCCGATGTGTCCAGGCAAAGCATGATGTCCACCCCGGGGGAACGCACATCCCGGCTGACATTATATAACTGGGGTCTTGCCGCCACCAGAACCAGCAGCAACAAACAACAGGTGCGAAGAATCGTGGGAATACGAGCCACCAGAGAACTACTGCCGCCGCCCGCCACGGCCGCCATTCCGGCGGTCATGGAATAGGTGATGCTGGTAGGCTTTTTGAACAGGGCAAAGGCCAGCCAGCCCAATACCACGGGAATCAGCAGAAACAGGATGGGATAGGCAAACCGAAACATCATGATGGCAAACCCTCCTGTTCGATTTGCTTGCCGGGAACACCCCCCCGGCTTTCGGCCATTGCGTCTTTCATCAACGCTTCACGGGTGTTGCGGATATAGGCAAAGGCAGTTTCCATATCTTCATCTTTTCGAGCGCTGGGGGCGGTAAAATCAGCAAACTTTACCATATCCACCTGGCGGAGCAATGGCAGCACCAACTGGTCTTCCTTCTCTTTGATGGCTCTGGCAATCTCCTCGATGGTGTATTCCGCCGCTGGAAATCCCCGGATGGCTTCCACATAGCGCCGCAGAATCTCGGAAAAACCGAAATAGAAATCCTTGATCCGGCCCTTTTCAAACAGGCGCTGCGCATCGAGATCTTTAAGGGCCTGGATGGCCGACTCGTGGGGAGGCGTCTGTAGAACGGCAGTCCCTTTCCCTCGTTTTTTTCGAATCCACCACCAGCATACCGCCCCCAGCAGCAGAAGCGCCGCCCCCCCTAAAATCCACGGGCGGTATTTGATCCAGCGGGATCCCGTGGGAATGATGCCGTAGATGGGTTTGAGGCCGGCCTCTTCAGGCTTATCCCCCAGGTTTGACAATACGGTCAAAACAACCGGGGCCGACTTCAAAAACTTTTTTTCTCCGCCGGCATCCATATAAGAAAGGGAGATGGGACCCACCTCTCCTGAATCCAGACGATCCACCATAAGTCGCATTCGGCATTCCCCCGAAAGAGATGTTTCGGGAGGGGGAACGGGACTTTGTTTTATGGGTCGACTGAATATTATTTTCCGATCCAGAACTTGAAACCCTTCGAGACCTTGAATCTCCGGTTCCGGAGAAAAACGCGATCCATGGGGAAGGTGAAAGCCAAAGGTTAAATTCACAATCTCCCCGACCCTGGCCTGGTGGGGAGAGAGCGTCGCCGTCATTGCCGGCGTCCCCTGTGCAACAGGATTAGGGCCGGATACCGCCAAGACAGGACAGGCTCCCAACAAAAAGCAGCCGATAAAGCAAAAGAAAACGCGCCTTTTGAGCCCTTTTAACATTTTAACATAACCGTCTCTTCCGGCTCTCAAAGAGGCGTGTCAACGGTCCCACCACCGGCCCGTCCGTAAACAGTTCCGCCTGATCAATACCGGCTTTTTTGAAAATTTCAGAGAGATAGGCGTTTTGGTTTTCCCGGTAACGCCGCCATTTTTTTTGAAGGTTTCGACTGCCGCTGTTCACCAGAACGGTTTTTCCGGTTTCCGGATCCCGCAAGTTCACAAAGCCCACATTGGGGAGGGCTTCTTCCGCCGGATCGGAGATACGAATCACCGTAAGGTCGTGTTTTTTGGACGTCAATCGGAGGGATTTCTCAAATCCCGTGTCCATGCAGTCGGAAATGAGAAATACGATGGCATGCCGCCTGACCACCCGGTTTAAAAAGGTCAGGGCGCCGTCCAGATCGGTGTTCAGGTCTAAAGGCTCATAGGTGAACACTTCCTTGATGAGACGCCACACGTGGGAGGCGCCCTTTTTGGGCGGGATGTATTTTTCCACTTTGCTGCTGAACAGGATGGCGCCCACCTTGTCATTGGTGCGAATGGCCAGAAACGCCAGCATGCCGGCCACTTCCGCCAGGAGTTCCCGTTTGAATTTTTTTCGGGCGCCGAACAGATGGCTGCCGGAGATGTCCAGCAACAGCATGACGGTCAACTCCCGCTCCTCGTGAAACACCTTCACATAGGGATGACCGAAACGGGCCGAAACATTCCAGTCGATGGTGCGAATATCGTCTCCGATCTGGTATTCCCGCACCTCGGCAAATTCCATGCCCCGGCCTTTAAAAGCGCTTTCGTACTGACCCGCAAACATATCATTGGCCATGCGTTTGGTGGTAAAATGAAACTTCTGGATCTTTTTGAGCAATGCCTCAGGGAGCATCTTACGGCACCTCGATCCGTTCCAGCAACACGCCGATCAGGTCGTCTGTGGTCTTTTCCTCGGCCTCCGCCTCATAGCTCAGAATAATGCGGTGGCGCAGAATGTCGGGGGCCATGGTTTTCACGTCCTGGGGCGTCACGTAACCGCGTCCGCTCACAAAGGCGTGGGCCCGGGCCGCCATGCCCAGCCAGATGGATGCCCGGGGGGAGGCGCCGTACTGAATCATGGGAGCCAGATCCAGGCCAAAAGCCCCGGGCTCACGGGTGGCGCGCACCAGACGCACCACGTAGTCCATAATCCGGTCTTCCATATGGATGGCCCGCATGGTTTCACCGGCCCGTCTGATTTGAGCAGAATCGACAACACCGGTCATCTGGGCTTCCATACCACCATAGACCCGGGTCATGATCTCCCGCTCCTCTTCCGCCGAGGGGTAATCCACCTTGATCTTCATCATGAATCGATCGATCTGGGCCTCGGGCAGGGGGTAGGTGCCTTCCTGTTCAATGGGGTTCTGGGTGGCCAGCACCAGAAAGGGCCTGTTTAGCGTAAAAGTGGTCTCGCCGATGGTAATCTGGAGTTCCTGCATGGCTTCCAGAAGAGCACTCTGCACCTTGGCCGGGGCCCGGTTAATTTCATCAGCCAGGATAATGTTGTGAAAAACAGGCCCCTTTTTGATTTCAAAGGTGGCGGTGTCCGGGCGATAGAACTGGGTTCCCAGGATGTCGGCGGGCAACAGGTCCGGGGTGAACTGGATGCGCTGGAAAGTGGTATGGATGGTGGTGGCCATGGCCTTCACCGCAGTGGTTTTGGCCAGGCCCGGAAGGCCTTCCAGCAACAGATGCCCCTCACACAAAAGGCCGATAATCATCCGCTCAATGAGATATCGCTGCCCCACGATCACCTTTTCCATATTGGCCATGATCTGCCGGATCACCACACTTTCCTGCTCTACCCGTTCCGTAATTTCCTTAATATCCATCAAGCGGCTTCCTCCCTGTTGATGATTGTCAACGATCGTCATTTTTTGGGTTCGGACACATCACCCATATCCGTTTCATCCCACCTATCGGGGTCAAATTTTACGATTGCCGCCGCCACTGCGGCGTCCGGTCCAAGATCCTTTTCATAAAGTACACCCTGCTGATTCACCATAAAGGTCATGATTCCGGAGACGCCATATTTGGCGGGATAAGCCAGCAATGCATGGCCGAGAATCATTTTGCCGCACGTCCGGTAATCATAGGCCCCGCCGTGGGCATGCTTTCCCTGACCCAGGAGAATTTTATAGTAATATCCATGGTAGGGGATCGGTTTCCCCTCTTTTGGGGCGTATCCCCCTTGAACCGCCTCCGCCACCAGGGGGCCCATGGGACTCATGGGCTCACCCTCCTTTACAGGCCAGTACAGACCATTTTTCTTGCCCGGATCGCTCCTGATTCGGGACGCGAATGCACGAACGCCGTCTCCGTCAAGGTCCTTGGCGACATACTCGTTCTGGGCATCCACATAGGCGGTCATGACGTTAATGACATTCAATTCATTTTGCCCGATACGACGATCCAGGATTTCCTGTTTTCCCTCCGACACGTCAAAACGCCACTGATTTCCCTGCTTCACCAGGGGGATGGGAAAGGGCCATTTTTCCTTTCCCAAAACAAGAAATGCTTTTTCCGGCCCCTTCCCCTCAAGACCATGGCCCTCTTTAAAAATATCGAGAAAGCTTGCGCGGTCCGACTGATCGGCCACAGGGTCGCCCGATAGAATCAAATCTTTCCCATCCGGGCCAAAAATGGAAATTAATGCCGGTACATCATCCTTTTTGACCGCATTAACCAGGGCTTCAATTGCTTGCTGTGGAGAATTAAAGGTTTCTCCCTTGGTATTTTTCTCTTCCGCCGATACCCAACCCGAAAGACCGACGAGGGTCAGTATGAGAAGGCCCGCATTCAGCAAACGCTTCAAAATCCTAAATTTGTTATTTTCAAAAAAAACCATTGCTGTTTCCTCCACACGATTGGTTTTGAACCGTAAGGGCGCGCCGCCCCCCTACCGCCGGCCATGTCCGCCGCCGCGGCCTCCTCTTTGAAAGCCCCCACCGCCGGATCTCTGCCGACTGGCTTGTCCACGCTGGCTGGACATACGCGCATCCCTGCCCTGGCGGGACCCACTGAAAGCGGAACCACCCTGGTTTCGATTGGAATGACTCCCGGCTGCGCGATTCAGGTTCTGATCCCGCCCTTTACCCATGTCGCGCCCCTTTCCACGGTCAAAGTTCGTCCGATCGCCCACATGGCCGCTCCGGTTCCCCTTGCCTGTCATATTGCTACGGCCCTTCCCATCAAATGAGTGGCCGCCGTATCCGCGGTCTTTGGCTTTTACGCGAGCGGCCTGTCGGGAAGATTGTCCGTAGTGCCGGTTAAGATTTTGATTGCGGTAGGAAACCCCTCTCCTATGTTGGGGATTGTGTTTCCAGGTTCCGCCGCCGTGTTTCCCCCCGTGGATGTTGACGTTCCGATTGAAATTAGCCGTGCGGTTGATGTTAACATTGACGCTGCGGTTTCGCCAGTTGCATCCACACCAGTTTGAAACCCCGATGCCCACGGCAATCCCCACACCGAATGTCATGAGGCCAAAGCCCGGCGGATAACGCCAGGCATATGGAGGATAGGCCGGGTAGGGCCACGGACCGTAAACAACGGTAGGGTTATAGGTGGGCACGTAAATGACCTGGGGATCCGGGGTCTCAATCTGGATCACTTTATTTTCAACCACCACGGTCTGTTGTTTGGTGGTCTCCAGATTTCCCTGGGCATGGGCCTTGGCGCGAAGTTCCTGGACCGTATCCATGACCTCTTTCTGCTGCCCCAGAAAGGCATCCCCCAATTGGGTGGTCTGGTCCAGCTTTTCACTCATGGACCCCAGAACATCCGGAAAATGGCACAAGGACTTCACGCTGACATCCCAGGATTTCGCTTTCAGTGCCGCATCCAGGGCATCTCCCGTTAACTTCCCATTGGCCTTCACAAACCGGTCGGCTTCAACCACCTCCAGGGGATAGGTGGAAGCCATGAAGATTTGCGCCAACAGTGAATCCGGATAGAGCGCAATGGGGGCTACCATTTGAGACAGTTGCTCCTGGGTAAAGTTGCTCTTGTTCGCTTCCCCGTCGTCCTGAGCCATGAGATGAGGTGGAGCCACCAACAGCAGCACCAAGACCCCCACCACCCATTTCCGCGGACAGAAACATTTTGTTTTCATGGTTTCCCCCTTTATACGACTATTTTCCATCCATAAAATTTTCAGGGATCAGTACCGCAATAAGTTCTCCCCTGGCCACGATTTTATCCCCGGCCGAAAGGGTCTCGGTAACGGTCACCTTGCGACCCTTAACCTCCTTTATTTTTCCACGCACCTCCAGAACCCCGTCAATGGGCGTGGGGGCGATAAAATCCACCTTCAGCGATGCCGTCACAAACCGCAGAGCGGGCTCGGTTCCCATATCTCGCCCTTCTTCACGGTATTTTGCGGCAGATGCCGAAGCGGTTCCGTGACAATCCAACAAGGATGCCACCAGGCCCCCGTATCCAAAACCCGGGAAACCTCCCGTGTGATAGGGTCGTGGCTGGTAGCGGCATACGGTCTCATCCCCGTCCCAGTAACTTTTGAGTTGCAATCCCTCCTTATTAAGCCTGCCGCAGCCATAACAATGGGAGAAATCATCCGGATAGTGATCTTGAAAGGCCTTTTCAGTCATAATGGGTTTCCTTTTATTTAAAAGAAAGTTTTAAGTTTGATGATCTGGTTTCGTTTTTTTACTTAAAACTTCAAGGTTTTGATGCTCTTTTAAAATCGACGCTTTACGCCTGTATTTTCATAACATTGCCGGCTCGATTTTTCAATTTTTTTTAAACTGTACCATCGGTCTGACAGCCTACGAAACGGCGTTTGCCAAATCCAAAGCCATCTGCTTTTTCCCTTCCAGATCAGCGATCCGGTACAAAGCCACATACTGGCTCTGGCTCGGACCCGACCCCTGGTAGGTGCCGAGACCGTGAAGCCCAGCCACCCAGTTCTGCAGGAATCGTGCAATGCGCATCCTCTCACGGGCAGGAGCCGCCGCCTTGAGATATTTGGCCACATAATCCATGGTTTCGGGATTTTCCAATTCCTTTTCACTGGGCATGGTGGCAGGAATGCCGCCGGCAATATCCCCCGCAAGAGCCATGACTTCCCAGAAGCCGTCATTGGTGTTCAATTTGGCGATGTTGCCCATGGTTTCATCGGGCATGAAAACGCCGGAGCCCTCGGGCTCTTCCTTGCCAAAGTAGGCCGCGGCGGTGGCGCAGGCCAGGGACGTGTCGTTCAATTGGAGCATGCGCGTGATTTTCTGCGCCACATGGGAGGCTTCCGACAAACCATTGTACTCGGCCATCAACTTTGTGGCGCCGATAATCAAATCCATAAACCCCACCTTGCAGGCCCCCCCGCAGTTCATGCGATGGGTTTTGGCAAAACGGGTGATAAATTTCTGGGTGTACTCGGTTTCTCCGCACATGAACACCCGGTCCCATGGAACAAACACATGATCAAACACAATGAGGCAGGTTTCCCGCTGGCCGTAGATGGGATTTCCCAGAACCTTGGGGTTTGTTTCATATTCCCGTTCCACGCTGAAGGGATTGTACTGCCCGATATAGGTGATGCCGGGACTCCCGTTGGGAATGACAAATGCCAGAGCATAGTCTTCCTCCCCGGGTTTTGAGGAAATGCCGGGCAACACCAGGGTTTCGTCGGCGGCATAGGCCCCCGTGGCATGCTGTTTGGCGCCGTTGACCACAATGCCGTCGGCCTTTTTTTCCACCACGTGGACATAAAAATCGGGGTCCTGTTCAAGGGGCCTTTTGCTGCGGTCCCCCTTCGGGTCCGTCACCGATCCGCTCACCACCAGGTCATTTTCCTGAGCATAACGCATATAGGCGTTAAAGCGCTGGTGATATTCAGTGCCCTTATCCCGGTCCATTTCCCAGGTGGTGGCCGCCAGGGAAGGGAGCATCTCATTGCCGGGGCAACGATAATTGCAGGTTCCCAGTTTCTGACTGCCCAAACGCGCCATCTCCAGGCGTTTAAAGAGATCTTCCCTGCTTTGATGAATATGCAGGGCGCGACTGATGGCCTCCCCCGTCAAATGGGATGTGGCCGTCATGATATCTGTATATTCAGGGTCCGTGGTCAATTCATAAACCCGGGCCGTGGCATCGATGACCCCACGACTGATGGGGTGATCGTTCAAATTTTCGACTCGTTTTCCACCGAAAAAGAGTTTCGGCCTGAGTTTGTCCATACGCGCACGATATTCCTGCTCCGTCTTGATCGCCATTGTTCAACCTCCTGATGGATTTGCCGTTGATTGGGTTGGAAATTATAGGATTCTGAAAAATTAGTAAAGCAATTCCGAAGATCGCTCCCTTCACGATTTGGGTTATGATCCGGAATCCCTCAAAACCATTGACCGAAAGATGGAAGAGTATCGCCTAAAAACGTTCAATAATGGATGTATTTCAAGCCAACCAGGTGATTTGATACAGATCCTTACGACGGTTTTCCAGGTTGCGGACGGTGCCGTGTTTTCGAAGTTCTTTTAGTAGATTCAGATCAATATCCGCGATTAGCGTCATTTCCGTGTTGGGGGTGGTTTCCGCGGCGATAGCGTCATGAGGAAAAGCAAAATCAGACGGTGTAAAAATGGCGGACTGAGAATATTGAATATCCATGTTCTCTACCTTGGGCAGGTTGCCCACGCTGCCGGATATGGCCACATAACATTCGTTTTCGATGGCCCTGGCCTGGGCGCATCGCCGAATCCGCAAATACCCGTTTTTGGTATCCGTCCAAAATGGCACCAGCAGTATTTTCATGCCTTTTTCCGCCAAGATACGGGACAGTTCAGGAAATTCTACATCATAGCAGATCAAAATGCCGATTTTACCGATATCCGTGTCAAAAACCTTGAGGTCTCGGCCGCCCTGCAACCCCCAGCATTCTTTCTCATCCGGTGTGACATGCAGTTTATACTGCATATCCCAGGTTCCGTCTCGACGGCATAAGACGGAGATATTATAGAGCTGTTGGTTCTCATAAAGGGGCAGGCTGCCGGCAACGATGTTGATGTTGTATCTGACCGCCATCTGCAGCATTTCGTCTCTCAGCTGATCTGTGTACTCCGCCAGAGACCGCATCGCCTTAGGCGGGTCTTGTTGATCAAATTGGGATAAGAGTGGGGCGTTGAAAAGTTCCGGGAACAATACCAGATCTGCTTTATAACCGGCCACGGTATCCACAAAAAACTCCACTTGCTGCAGCAGATCCTCAAAAGACTCAAAAATACGCATCTGCCATTGAACGGCTCCTAAGCGCACATTAGATTTTCGGCCCCATATGAATTTTTTCTTGGCCTGGTAAAAAATATTATTCCACTCCAGCCATACAGCATAGCTTCTGGATTTACGGTCTTCAGGGTTATAGTTCCGAATCGCCCGTTTGGGATGAAAGTCATTGGCCAGTTGAAAAGTCAGAACCTGGTCGACGATTTCCCGTTTCCCAACTCTATGGATGTATTCCATGGGGGTCAGATCCTTGGCATACTGTGCGTAATTGGGAATGCGGCCCCCCACAATCATGCCTTTAAGATTCAATTCCTCACATAGGTTTTTTCTGGCATCATAAAGACGGCGGCCCAGACGCATGGCGCGGTAATCTTGATCAACAAACAGATCGATGCCGTAGAGATAATCCCCGTCCGGATCATGACCCTCGAAACTGCCCTTCGACACGATGTCCTCGTAGGAATGGTCATGCTCCAAATTGCTGTAATCGATAATCAATACCAAGGCGCCGGCCACCACTCGGCCTTTGTCCTCAATACAAATCTGACCTTCGGGAAAAAGGGCCAAAAGGGTTTTGAATTCATCCAGGGTCCAGGCCCCGCCCATACCCTTGTAGGCCTGGTCCATGATAATTTGGATATCCCCATAGTCTTTGATCTCCAGGTTTCTGATTTCAAGAACGTGATCGTAGTCTTGTGTTTCCATTTAAATAATTTTCCGTTTTGGCTAACCAAATAATTGCGTTGCATTAAACCACCAGTGCTGGTGGTGGGTGATTTTTATCAACATATGTTTTAATTGTAATTTATTTGAGTCTCGGATGCAAATATCTTCCACGGGATTGAAGTGAGGATTACGGCAATTGGTCTTTTTTGGTTGAAGTTTTTCTGGAATTGTTTCTATATTGTCAATAGATTGGAATAAAGAGAGTGGAAGCTGCGCACAAGAATACTTTATGGAATATTCACTGGATTTTACGGGGTAAATAGTGGATGATTAATCCGTCAGCTTCGCACGATTGTGGCGCCGTTGAGGTGCGGATTGATGCAAGCAAACTTCTTATGCGGCCGGATGGGCCAACCGCAAGATGTTGTGATTAAACAAACTCGGCCCTTTTTACATCGACGGAGCGATGGATGAAGCACTATCCGTTAGCCGCCTGGTGACGGGATTATATCAATCTGAGCAAGATGCAAAATCTCTAATTGAAGCCTTATGCGATGCCATAAATGACAAAGCCTATGAATACCGAGTGGAAGATGTTTATCTCCCGCTCCAAAGTGACTTGCAGGAGGTATTTTCGGTTCATTCTATGCCGGAATTTGATCCATGGGAAATCTTAAAGCAAATTAAGGGGTTTATTTCTTTCGCCAAAGGCAATAGTTTTCGTCTGATGTAGAAGGATGGGTAACAAAACAATGCAGGAAACCACTTAATTGCTCCGCGATTACTGCTCCGGATCTTATCGTTTCTTGATGAAAGCAGCGCATTAAGGTTCCCTGTTCAGGCAATCAAAACTTTGGCTATAAATTTGGACTTGTATAGTGCAAGATTGATCTTACAGACAGTTTCTATGCAAAAGAAGTTGAAGTCATTGTAATTCCATATAAAGAAATACCCCCTATAGACAAAAATGATGATTGGAAGAACGATTTCTTATCTGTTTCTCAATGGAAAATTTCAGAAGAAGACATTAGGATGAAGTCATGGCCGATACAAGAATTTTAGCAGATACTTCTATCATTATTGATTTTCTTCGGAAAAAGAAGTTGAATGTAAAGCATTTTGAGCGAATAGAAAACCTCACAATATTTGACATTTCGTGAAAATATTTGAATTGGAAACCAGACCTTCAGTGTATTTCTTTAGTAATGAAAAAACTAATAAGGAAAAAATCATTTTCAAAGAGGAGTTGTGCAAAACTATTTTTCCCTATGGTTCAAGGCGCCACGCCATATGCTCTTTAATTCAGTGCGATTAACGGAATTATATACGGCCATAGGGATAGGGAGGAGCCTCACAGCTCCCCCCTCCCACACCACCGTACATATGGGTCCGTATACGACGATTCGGCTGGTCAGCGCAGGCACGGATAAAACAGGTTCCGCCCTACCGGGTTTTCCAGAATGCGACGTTATCGACCTTTCAGCTACTCCCATATTAGGACTTTGTCCTGTGTTACGGACTCGTCCCACCAGACCCGCCTAACCCGATTTCTGTTGTCGCCCCGTGCGTTCGCGGTACCCTGCCGAAGCAAGGTCACTGCCTTCCCAGGCACCGTTACCGGATACCCGGTTGTGATACCGCTATACCCTTCGCCACTACCTGGCTGGGTCTGGGACTTGCCTAACATATCGGAACTATGATATATTAGGCGCATCCTTAAGAACACGTGCCGTGCCCGGCACACAACAAGCCAGTGCAGGCGACGGCAAACAACCTCCGCCCCTGACTCAAACGTTCTGCTGGAGACGAAGCAAGAGCATGAAAGAGAGCATAGACATCGCCGATATGGGAGTTGAGTCTTCTAACAGCCCGAAGTGGGAACGATCTGCGCGAATCTCGCTTTGGTCATTTCTCGCGACCCTTCTGTTCCTTCTCACGGGCATAGCTTCGCTATGCGCTGGTTGTCGTGATTCGTGGATCGCGTTCACTTTCGATGAGCCCTATGCAACGATTGGGGGGCTGTGCGTACTTGTGACCATTGTTTTCCTTTTCACATCCATTATCAGCGGAATCATCTCAGCACGAAGACGTCCGGTGGTGCTTTGCTGGATAATCCCCCTCATTCTGTTGACTGGTTACGTCGTCTGTCTGGTAAAGTAGCGGATAGAGAAAGGAAAGCGGCCGAGTGCCGGAAGCCACAGACGATGAGCAAATTGAGTCCGAATGGGACTATCAGGCGAAGGAAATTGCGGATCTGTGGTCCCCTCCGAACAAGTCGTGGGCACGTATCGGTGTGGGAACTGGGGTCGGGCCAAGCAAAACGCCATAAATCAAGATGGTTAAAGCGAAGAAGGGCCTAAAAACGGGTCTATATTCACATTTTTGGGGCTAAAAAGATCGATATAGAAATTTTTGAACACGAAACTAAATTTCTAACCAGAAAATGCACCGGATAAAACCGGTGATTTTCACGTTGGGCTTCAGTAAACAGCCCATTACTCACTATATGGAGACCATTTAATGAAAGAAGAAATACAGAATCCCTATTCTGACAATAATTGTTTCTTTTGTGGAAGCGAAAACAATGAGGGGCTAAAGCTTAAATTTTATTGGGATAAAGAAAAGGAAGAAACATATACAGAATATTTACCTGCTCAGCATTTCGTTGGCCAAGGCGACATACTCCATGGGGCAATTCAAATGGGTCTCCTTGATGAAATAATGGGGTGGACAAGCTATGTTTTTACACAAGAAATGGCAGTCACATCTAATCTTAACATCGATTTTTTACACCCAACATATATAAATAGAAATAAATTAAATGTTACATGTCGGGTAACATCAAAGGAAGGGCCCAAAATACATATGCAAGCAATACTCACAAACAGTGAGGGTAATGTATGCTCAAAAGCTACAGGAACTTACCATCTTTTACATTTCGATAAATACCAAGATCTTATTCAATGTAAGTGATAATATTCTTAATCAGGAAAATACTCGCAATTGACTCTAATGAACAAAAAAGCCCAACAAGGCTAATGCAGCCGACGCAAAAAGCCGCGCGGCTGATTAGCAGGACATTAGCACAAACATACCATCTCATGGAAGGTAAAGATAGTAAGGGAAGTAAACGTCGGCAGCGGGGTCTACTTCTATCAACTGAATGTTGGAGATCAGATCGAAACTAAGAAGATGGTTTTAATCCGGTAAATAGGAGGCTGAAATGTCAACCACATTAACGTTAGAAATTCCCGATCAAATTTATCGACCTTTACTAAAAAAGGCTGATAAGTGTGGAAAAACTCTCGACCAGATATTAATTGAATGGCTGGGAGATGTAGTAAAGGATGAGCGGGATGATCCTTTATTAAAATTGGCAGGGGCTTTTTCTTCTGATATCAAAGATATTAGCTCAAATCATGACTTTTATCTTGGACAAGAATTGAGAAATGCACATGAATGAGATTTTCGCTGATACTTCCGGTTGGGCCAATTATTTTGTCCGAACTGAGCCGTTTCATCAAGATGCCAAGGGGTTGATGCAGCAATGGTATAAAGATCAAATCCGTGTCATCACAACAAATTATATTCTTTCGGAGCTTGTCGCTTTGTTCATAAGTCCGCTCAGAATACCACGTCCGAAGCAAATCCAAGCGATTGAGACAATCAAGGCTGTTGATTGGATCGAAATCATCCATATTGACAAGAAGTTAGATGATAAAACTTGGCAATTTCTAAAGGAACGAGATGATAAAATGTGGAGTTTGGTTGACTGCTCAAGCTTTGTAGTCATAAAAGAGCGCCAACTCAGTCATGGATTCACGACGGATCATCATTTTGAGCAAGCTGGATTTGTACGATTATTGAAGTAGGAATAATGCCAACCAAACGTTGCACCAGACGCCTGAAAATCCTGCGGTCCTGGCGGGGACCGGTGGAGGCGCTGGTGAGCTTGTCGTGTTCTCGCGCCCCTGAAAAAACAGTCAATTATGGGTAGCAAACCGCACCAGGAATGACGTTTCCATCTAGGAACAAGGAGGTTCCCAGGGAGGAATAGATTGAAATTTGAGATTATTGGCCAAATCGATGAAATCAAAATTATCGCGGTCGGAACCAGCATTCGTGATTTAGCATATCTTAAAAAGATCTATGGTTCTGGGCGATGGAGGAAACTCAAGGGGAAAGCCCATATTAGACTTCCCAATGAAAACATCAGATGGGTTGAGTTACACTGGTGCGAAGCTCATGGGGTTGGCCGCAAAGACATTAAAATCAAACGTTATTTGGAATGAGAAAATGAATGAGTACAAAAAGCATTTTGCAATCTGCGTCGACAACACGGATTATGAAGCCTCTCTGATCTTGAGAAAGATATATGAAATCATTCCGGATGAGATGGGTAATAAAGACGATCTCTTAAGGGTTGTCGATGAAAGTGGAGAGGATTATCTATATCATAACAGCTGCTTCATAGTAGTGGCCTTTCCACAGGAAGTGGAACACGCATTGCACGCTGTTCGGCAATCGGGGGTTGAGGCATGCTAGAGGAGGCGCTGGTGAGCTTGTCGTTCTCTTGCGACACGATGTCGCATAGTTTGAGTGTATTCAAGTAGTTATAATACCCGGCATGTTCCTACCGGACCCTACGCAGGCATGCTGCCGTTGCGCTGATGACGGGGTGTGAAGCCCTGCGGACAACGTACCGAATCGGGTTCAAATGGCGACAGGAGAACCCCTCCGGGAATCCTCCCCGGTTAAGGGCCAGGGTCGGATGATATGGTGAAGATATCTGAATGTCTACAGCGTCGATTACAAGCGAAGGGCCTACGAGGATTAACAGGTCTTATGCCGCTGCCCAGTGTCAGCGGATGTGGTCAAGTTGCAGGTCTGCTAACTGCCTGCACGGAACTGTCGTACCACCGGCGTACAGGGCGCACCTAAGTCATCCACAGGATCAACTATGCGGAACGTGGAAACCCGGTCCCGTCGCCCCCTTTGGGGGCAGGCTAACCGTAAGGCATGCTGTTGGCGGGCCGGAGTAGGAGGCTGAAAAAAGCGAATGCCGGGCTGTAATGGTCCGGATACCGGGTGAAATATTCCCGGCTCCGTAAGGAGGCAGACGTTCAGCGCGGTGCCCGATCACGTGAACACCGGAGGAATCAGATGAAAGCGGGGAAAGCAGCCAGTGAAACGGGCGAATGACGGCCCTTGAGGCTGGTGCGCCCCGCGCGCCTTTGGCTACTCTGACAGCCGGCTTGTAACGTGAAGCAGATGCAAATCCGCGGGAATCCCAACCAGGGAAACCTTTTCGGGGGCTTGAGCCACGTGAGGTGAAAGTCTCATGCGTGGTTCTGAGGGTAATAGCGGCATAATACACACCTCCGTACGTTATTGAAAATTAAAGACTTGTTGTTTTGAGTTTCTTGAAAGCGGGCTCTTTGGAAGCCCGGAATGAGCTGCCTTTTTTATCACTTCAGATTCAAGGTCCTTTTTTGAAATGATCCATGGAGCACCGGAACATACTCGCTTGGCGGGTAGAATCTCATGTTGTATAAGTCTCCAAACTTTGGTGCTGCCAATACCCAGCCTTTCGCTTGCTTCAGCTACCGTATATTCTTCTCGTCGCTGCCTCTCTCCTTCATGATATACAGGGATATTATGCCTATTTCGAAATGAACGCAACCTTACCGGATTCCAGGTATATCCCTTTGTAGTCTTTGTACCCACACGGTTGAGAAAGGCCACGATGTGTTTATCAGGCATAATTCTAGCCAAATCGGATATTATCTTTTTTGTATCAACATCGGTTTTCAATGGGTAACTGGAAGACTTATTCTTCAATACCTCCAATTCCGTATGCTCACCCCCTTCCCAGTGAATGATTAATTTGATCTTTTGATCTTCCAAATAAACAACGATCTCTTTGATAACCGTCCGGATTATACGCTTCTTTAAATCCAAAGAGCAAAACGGATCATTCCATACACGAGGTAAATCTTTTGATAGATCTCTGATCTCAGTCTCCTCCTCAGGGGAAAGCGAAGGGGTGTTCGATCCCATGGCGTCAACCTCATTCTCCAATCTTGCTACCTTAACAAGAGCGTCATTCCAATCCTTCTCCAATGTAGATGCTACCAAACGATTATCAGGGTCTACTGCATTGTATTGACGTTTTGCCCGTAAAGCTTCATAACGCGCTTGTTCCAACTCCAGTTCCCGTTGCCGTTTCACTGAATCCGATTCATGGTTGATTTTCTTTATCGCCTCTAAAGAAGCTTCTAATCCTATCGGTGATAATACTTTCAAAAGAAAATCCGTAACAGCCCGGCCAACACGGAATCCACCAAATGATATACACGCCTTTCCTGTCTCGTTACCTCGTTTGCGGCTACACTCATAACGTTTATGAGTTCCATTACGGCCTTGGTATCGTACAATTAACTTTCTACCGCAATGACCGCATCTTAACAAACCTCCAAGCAATGCCTTTCCTCCGCGAACAGCTCCTCTCACCACCGGCCTTTTCTTATTTGTATTTTGAGTTAGTATCTCCATGTTATACTGGTACTCTTCCCATGTGATGTAACCTTCATGGTGATCCAATATTAAAACGTCCCAATCCTTTTGTTCCTTACGAATACCCTTCCTCAGTCGCTTGCGCCCATTTTCAAAAGTTACCTCTGTTTTAGTCCGGCCATAGACGTAGGCGCCGGCGTAAATTGGGTTGTTCACTATATGCGACAAGGTATGAGCAGACGGTAGTTTCCACTCTATCCTACGTTCCCCTTTACCGCTGGAAACAACAGCAATCTCAATCTGTTCATCTAAAAACCAATGATACACCCGACGAAGAGTACCATATTCCTTGAATTTCGTGAATACCAAATCAATGACTTCTTGAATTCGTTTGTCAGGATTCTTTTTCAGCTTATTATCCCTAGTCTTTATATAGGCTGCCGGTACAGTAAGATATAATTCTCCCCGCTTCGCTTTTTGTTGTATTGCCGCCTGAGAACGCTCCTTTAATAGGCTCAATTCCATTGCACTCATTTCTCCCTTTAAGCCCAGGAGCAAACGATCATTTGACACGTTTAGGTCATAAACAGCTCCTTGATCTACAAGAACCGTTTTTTTAAGTGCACAGATCTCAAGCAACGTATGCCACTCTCGACCGTTGCGGGCCAACCTCGATGATTCAATCGAGAAAATACCCCCTATTCTTCCTTCACACACAGATGAAAGAAGATTCTGGAATCCTTTTCTGTCAACGCATCCCGATGCAGTTATTCCCAAATCACTATCTATCATCCATATGTTTTTCTCGTTCCATCCTAATTCTTTTGCCCTTTCTACCAAGCCATATTGTAAAAGTTGGCTTTCACGATGCTGTAGAACTTGGCCCGGTGTTGACTGACGGATATATATACATGCTTCCCGACTAATATGTTCAGCATTGATTTTATTGCTCATGCTCATTTCCACCTTTCTTTTCTCGAAATGTCAACCGAAAATTGACCTCTTGCGACAACCGAATTTTGACCCCCATATGAGTAATTGTAAGCTGCGACGAGGTCATAGAAGGCTCCGGTGGCTCCTGCCGAAATATCCATTAAAAGAGCGACCATAACCGCACCTTAGTCAGCTTCCGACCAGATAATCATCTGGTAAGTCGAGAAAACCCTTTTTCGTCGCTAATTCGAGTTCAATCAAATACCCTATCTCGCCTTTCATTTTGATCTGTGAAACCATCCACTTCCGTAACCGAATCGTGACGGGGATACGCCTCAGATGTTCAGGACTCCTTTTTCGACCAGCGCCTTTTCGACTCCCACCTCTCATTTTCATCGCTCCTTTTCACCTTCAAATTCGTCCAATATTTTTGAATACCGTGTACGTTTTTCAGTTAAACACCTATTTCTATCGGAAAATAAGCTATTTATGATTTATCGTTACGATTTTTCTGAGTCGGATTAAGCTGCTTGCTTCAACAACTCCAGTCTCTTGACTGCTTCCAATATCAGACCGCGATTTTACGTTAGTGAAACTACTTCTCTTTTCTATTTCTGTTACCCTCAGAATTTTGCCAGAAACCTGACAGAAGCTCTGCAAGGAAATCAATCAATCTATTTCGTGTTTCTCTTGGAATTTCGATCGGTGATGGTAAATAATCCCAAAGCCGAAGTTGATGATATTTTTGTTTCGTCATCTTTCCTCCTTGTTTTCGAATTGACTTCATCAGGAGGAAACGGTATTTTTCTATTCACTATTAAGCAATATAAATTCTTAAGCGCCCTGATTTCGATAGCGGGTTTTGAGCCGAGGGATATCTTTTCATACTTTGGATTGGTCATCCACGCAGGTATCAATTCATGGCGACCATCAGGTTTCTTTGTTACAAAACAAGTTTCTCCACGATGGTTTCTGGTACCTACCACATAAATTTCTTCACCGGTTCTTGGGTGAAAGGGGTAATATACCCGAGTTATAAACTGGTTTTGATGGGCATTATATAGTGGTTCTGAGGGGGCTCGGGGGTGGTAACATCCCCCGGCTACCCGGCGCGCCGAGGAAAGCTCGGCGTATCTTGCAGGATGAAAATCCCTGTCGGGAGGAAAACCAGTAATGGCTTTCTGTAAGGGTTAGCTACCCACCCGTATCGAGCTTTGGACCCATGGCGAAGTTGTTCTGCCTGTAAGGTGTAGGACATCGGCATAAACATGTCGGTTGGAAACGAGCGCGCTTCAGGGATGGAGCAAATAGGTGGATGGACTCACCCCACCTAACGGCATGAACAGCAAACAAGATGGGTTAAGCGTAGGCAGAGTATCCTGTAGGCCGCAGGGGTGATTGCGCACCCTGAAGTGCTGGTACAGCTTCGAAATAGCAATTGCGGACGTCGAGGGTTTTAGCGTTCACCGAAGACAACACAGAAGCATCCGTTTATGGCGAGGATGTGGAGGTCCGCCGAAGTCCTCAGGCCGTGGCATGCAGGAAGAGATACGCCGTAGAACTCGGGAAGCCCCGTTGTGCTCCTGGCAAGAACCAGGTGGGTCGTCGTAAGGCGGCTATATGCCAGCGGGGTGTCTTATCAGGCATTGTCAGCAGTTGGGAAAGCCGGCCACAAGGGGAAGGACCTGACGGAAGGACATAGCCCACAAAGGAAACTCGTGCTGGAAATGCAGGGCTGGATAAACACGAGCCAACCTCAGCACGCTTCGGTCATTAAGCCCGGTTGGCTTCGAAGAGATATGCCGGGAACTTTTGCGAGAGTCCTGGTTTGGAAACGTCGAGGGAACTGGAGGTTCGGCGGATGCTGGAATTGATGGGCACGGAACACTTGAAATAAATCCCTTTGTCAGTTTCAAAGTTCTCTTTCAGCACAAACCAGACATCATAGTAAATGACGTTTTTTCTCAATTCAAATTGTGCATTTAGTTCAACAGCGGCCTTGATCATTGTTTCGGCCATTAGGGCGAAAGATTTTTCGCCCCTACATGTGGTCGAAACACGATACCCTGCGTAGGATGGCTGAAACGATGAGCAAGGCTTTAACAGCAATAACCCACTTGAGGGATTGAGGAGATGCGAAAATAAAGGTCGAACTCCATGCGACCTCTCAATTTGGGCGACATAGTGTTTATCAGATGGCAAAATCTTGTTGCTGCCTTCCGATGCTTTTTGTCCTCTATCCAATCTAAAAGCACAACAAGTGTTTTCCCGACTAATTTCACATAACCAGGGAGTTTTGTGACCTTTGTCAGGATCTGTTTCACATCCCGCGGATCATCATAACATGAACGGAACAGGCCAACCAGATGCTCGCGTGAGTGAAAGGCAATCATTTGTATCAGGTCGTAGAGCTTCTTTTTCTCCAGATCTGCCTTGTTCATTGGTCTGCCTTTCAGCACTTCAATTATCGATACTTTGTCAGGCATTTCTTTTAAGGCTGCCTGAAAACCGTCAAGCTCTTTGTCGTATTTCTCTATCTCTTCCTGGAGCGTGTTTAGCTTTTTTTTAAGACGAAGATCTTTTCGTGCTTCTATTTTGGACTCTGTTTGTTGTTTTGCAAGCGCCAATTGCCCCATCTTTTGTTTAATTCCCTTGATCGTTTTTTTGATTGTTTTTACCTCAGGATTATCTACAAGAGGCTGTTCTTCAAGTTCTTTAAGATCATAACCGGGATGATAATTGAAGTTGTACAGGGACATCATCTCTTTGAAAAAGTTTTCAGACTCTCCCCATCGTGAAAGCATATATGCGGCAATATCAGGAGCAGGCTTTTGATGATTGCTGGTATATATTGCCACAGGTCTATCCTTGTCCAATTCCTTGAAAACAACCATACGTACTTCTGTCGAAGTTGCCTCTGTTCGGCCTTCTTTGGCAGCTGTAGAAATCGATTCACGAATCAGTTTTGTTTTCTCGGCAATGAGATATCTTTTCCCATTAAACATCAAGCAGCTCGTATATTCCAAGTCTTTCAATTCATCTTTTTTCACATACCTGGCCCACGTAATAAAGTCAGCCCTTTTCGATAATTGACTGAAAAAGTGAACACCATAACCACCGCGATCAAAAACCACAATGGGGCGGTCGACACCCAGGCTGATTATCTTGTCGGCCGCTCTTATGATGATCGGCCTGAAATCGATATCACACCCTTCGGTAATTGAAAAGAAAGGCTTCCCGTCAAGGTCGCTGACAACATAAATCTCGTTTCCTTTCATGACAATTCGTCTCACGGTATGGTAGCCTTTGGATAGAACTTTCAGTCCATAATAGGGAAGGAAGTGCCCATCGATAAAAAACACCTCTGGGTTGATGAACCCCAACGATAGAAACAGGTTTGCGAAATAATCTATCAGGCTCTCTGAGGGCTTGAACTCGGCCATCTGTTTTAAACGCAACCGAATAGTGGTCTCATCGGGGGAACTGGTTCGTCCCAGCAAAAGCCCCATGTCCCTACTGTTGACCAGCTTATGGGATTCGATAGATGGCAACCCGATGTTCAACCCGAAAAGGACAGTTTCCATCACTTCATAATTATCATACATATTATTGGAATAAGAAGGCAAATCAAAGGCATTTGGGAAGTTGATATGATCTAAAAACAGATGGTGAAGAAGCATGCCGGCAAAGACATTGCGTTGTCCCTGTTGAAGATAATCCAGGAATACTTTATCTGTATCGGTTTGTGGCTTGGGTGTATCCTCATCAGCAAATTCATCTACCTTCTTTTTGAACTCAGAATCAGCCTCAAAGTTGAAAGAAAGCTGTCGCTCGTCGTGTTGCTTCAAATCAATACTATCCGCAATTTTAGCCAGTTGCTCCAAGTCATGCTTTGTAGGCTTTTCAGTTTCTGCATCTTGGTCCGCGGTTCTGATACGAGCTACAGCACTTCTCGAAATAGTCGTTTCAGTTTGCTTTTCCGCGGCATTTGCAATCTGCTGGTCAGTCCAGTCAGGATTCTCGCGGATAAGTTTTTTGATGGTTTTGCGAATGCTGCCAATATATTTCCAGGGAGCCTTGGGACCACGGTTGTCCTCAAATATGGCCTCAACACCTAAAAGTCTTTTGGTGCGAAGCAGTTTGCCAACCGTATTGCGGTGAAACCCACAGATTTTACCGGCAACCCGGTTTTTACAATAACCAAGCTCGACAAGTTGTACGGCAGCGAGTCTCCTATCATTTATCTTCCCAGGATCGAAACTGACGACAGGACGATACTCATGATAAACCGTAACAGTGATTTTTTCCTTCCAATCCCGCTCGGTCCATATGGATAGGTCGCTAATTTTTTCTGTTTTGACAATCATGGTCTGAAGATAATTTTTCAGTTTTCATTTGTCAATAAAAAAAATATTTTGCCCCACCTAATATTTTCAGCTAGTTACGCTGCACTAAAATCTGAAATGCACACGAAATTATGAGAAGATCCAGTATAACGATTTCAAACAGTTAAGTTGCGTAAAGGTCATTTACCAGGAACTCTGACAAACGGTACGTCAAAGGCAATTTGGTGTCACGTGCCCAAGTTGGTGATTTCCGGAATGCCATGATTGGCCGAGCTGAAAAGGGCATTATTATAACGACCTCGTCCTTCACCAACGCTGCGGTTCAGGAAGCCAACCGCGAGGGAGCACCGCAAGTTGAACTGGTTGATGGTGTAAAACTCGGGGAAATGTTTGAACGTGTCGAGCTCGGGGTAATAAAAAGGGCTCATCGCGGATTGACGTGAAAACATTCCCGGAGGGGAAAAGGTGTATAGTCCGTAGGTCAGGTTGTCCCGCGTTCACATTTTTACCTCGAAATTTCGATTTTCATGCCAACCCCCATGAACGTATAAAATTCCACATGTCCACACGCGGGATTACCTGACATTGATTCGGCATAAACCGATAATCCCATTGGCGACGTTGGAATGGTGAGAATGTCAGGGAACGGCGCGTTGGGGTTTTTTCGGTCGTTTGATGGATTTCAACCCATTTGGGATTCAAGAGCGTCAGAGGAAAAAACGGGACGCGCCGCACCCTGACCTACCGCGTGGGAAAAATAACCATGGGATCGTCGGATTCCAAATACATACGATTCTTTATGACGAATGCACCGAGGTTTTTCTTGGTGGCGAAACATTTTTTCACGTTAATCCGCGTTGAGCCATAAAGGGTCAACATCTATTACCGTTGGCACCCAAATTTACGAGATGAGGCTGACAACCATTTGGTCGAACTGGCTGTTCCTAGTCAAGCGAAGTTTATCATCACCTGAAACATCAGGGATCTGACAAGATGATTTCCGAATTATCACCCCGGAAAAATTTTTATCGGAATGATTTCCGCCTTTCCCAAATACAACCGACAGGGATCACCGATTCTCTTTCTTGTCCCCGGACTTATCGTAGAACTCCTTTTCCAACGTCACCACCGTGGTAAGGCCCGCTTCTTCCGAAACGCTCACCATAATGGGGCGTCCCGTATCATCATCTTTTCCCGTCAGAAGAACAGCACCCGGCTTTTCATCCACCCGGCTGAAGCCGTCTTTTTCCAGTCTTTCGGCGGTTATCTTCGCCACCGACATGGACGGCCCCAGGTCAATCCGGTCCCGGCCCCCATCATCATGGAATTCATATCGCCTCCCGTTCTAAAAGCCCCATTACCGCAGGGTCATTTTGTTCAAGCATTTTCAATACGTGTTTCAGGGCTGATTATTCAGGAGGATGCCAACCCGCACTGACCCAGCGCCTTCGTGCATTTACAACTGTGGGATTGTTCATGTTTAAAGCTTCGATTGTCGCTCGACCGCGGGATGTCAGCCCCGATATCATTGTTTTACTTTCATCCCACCGAAAATGATCATTCCAACTATGGCGAAGAGGATGAAACAGATGAACCATATCCCGAGTTTGTGGATCACGCCATGTCTGTTTTGCCCCTTTGTAAACATTGCATGAAAAACACGCCAAACATAAATTATCGAAAGTCGTACCGCCTCCGGCCGATTCGGGTAGAATGTGGTCAACATGCATCCGGAGCCCACAGTTATCCTCACTTGTAAGACAATACCGACAGCGCTTTTTATCCCGTTTTTCAAGCCGTGTTCGTAATCCGGAAGATACCGCCATCCTAATGCACAACCGATTTGAAAATAATATGGCCCCGTTGCGCCAGAAGACGCCGTGCTTCCGCCTTACATAACATGATCTGCTGAGCCTCATCCATCAGGCTGTTCAGTTCTGAGTGTTCATCATCTGTAAGAGAACGATGTTTTTGGATTTCCGCCAATTCTTCCAAGCGCAACTGGTGAGCATTTTTCATTACCGAATTTGCCGTTTTCCAAAGATGAATATCGTTCAACAATGAAAGTTTTGTCAGGCTTGAACGAAGATTTGCAGGGATATCGGATTCAAAAGCCGGCAATAAAAGAATAACAAACTGCTTTATAACTTCCTCCAAAGAGAGAGAGGTTGCCTGCGCTGTCGTTTTTATTCGGTCATAGACCGAATCCGGCAAAGTCACAGTTATGGTCTGTTCGGTCATTTCTTTTTTACCTTCCTTGAAAGGCTATCAAAATACGAATTTGACAGAATATCGTTAGTTTCAAAGAATCGGCAACGGGAAACCGTATAGAGAGACGGCTTGATCCAAATGTTTTATTTTCCCCTGTTTTTGACATGGGTATTTCCATATTCGTCCGGTTCTGAACAATCAACGAATGTGCGGCATAAGCGTCCACTTGATCACCCAGCCGTTTTCATCCCCATATGGACCCAGGCAGACGATACCCCCGTTCTGAAACTGAAAAACCGGGCCCTTTGTATCCCCCGTGACCAGAAAGGTCGTCAATTTTTCCATAAAGGGGAGATGGCCTACAAACATCCGGTTGTCCTCCGGCGTCAGGTTTTGGGAAAAGGCCCGCACATCATCCATGGGGTTGAGACCGGGCATTTCCATAACGCCGCCCTCGGGATTCAGGGCCGAGGCAAAAATTTCAGCGGTCCGGCGCGCCCGCTTCTTACCGCTGTGGACAATAGCGGCCACCGGTACGCCGTAGCCCTTTGCCACCTCCGCGATGCGACTGACATCCGCAATTCCCGCTTCCGATAAACCCCGCTCGGGGTCCTGTTCTTTCGGCAGACTCAGCCCGTGCTGCACCAGAAAAACAGACATCATAAGCCTCCTGTTGTGGCGGTTAAAAATACGGTTTGAGCAGGTCCTTGGTTTTCACCACATTCATATTGAGCCCGAGGGCCTTTCGATCAAAGCCCATGGCCAACCCCAGGATCTGGGTTAAATACAAAACCGGAATATGATATTCGGTTTCATATTCGGCCTCAATGCCTTTCTGGTTTCCGTCGTACATGACGGAACAAAATGGGCACACCAGACAGAGGGCATCGGCGCCGGCCGTCTTCAAATTGTCCAGTTTTCCCTTGGTGACGCTCATGGCCGCTTTTTCATCCACGGGAAGCACCGGTCCGCCGCAACAGGTTTTCTTACCGGCATAATCCACCACCTTTGCGCCGGTAAGCGCCACCAGGGCTTCCAGTGAGGCGGGATTTTCCGGATCATCAAAACCGTCATGGATATTAGAGGGCTTCAGATAGTGGCAACCATAATGCACCGCAATATTCAAGCCGCTCAAATCCTTTTCAAGGTGCGCCTGAATCTTCTCAGCCCCCACCTCTTCAAACAGGACGCGAGCAAAATGCCGAATTCGGGGAGAACCCTCATATTGCAGCCCCACATGGGACAATCTTTCATTGACCCGCGCACGATCTTCTTCACTCTCCGATAAATGATGCGCAGCCTCCGCCAAAGCGGAAGTGCAGGAACTGCACAGAGCGCATATATCCAGTTTTTCCTTCTGAGCCAGCGCCAGGTTATAGGCGGCCATCAGCAGAGAAGCATCCATATCGCCGGCTTTTGTGGGGAAACCGCAACAGATGAAATTTTCCATATCCACCAGTTCGATCCCCAGCTTTTCCGCCACCCGTCTCGCGGAAAGCTCATAGTTTCGTGCCCTTGCGGGAATGGTACAGCCTAAAAAAAGTGCGTATTTCATAGCGTCGTTCCTAAGGCGGCAAGCCGCAGTTTTAAGTTTTAAGTTTTAAGTTTTAAGTTTTTTTTGCTTAAACTTATACCTGCTCCGGAAACAGTTCCTTGATCACGCCGCAGGAAGTGGGCAGCTGCGGCAGTCCGGCTTTTTTCCGCTTTTTGTTGTCAAAATCGTCCAATGGATAGATTCTCCCCTGCCCTTTTGTCAAATCCATCTGCGCCCTGATACCTGACGGCGCATGGCCTTCCTTGACGGCCATGTTTTTCAACAGCGTCATAAAGTCCGTGATCCTGACCCCTTGAGGGCAACGCTCCTGACAAGTGTAACAACTGGAGCAGAGCCAGATAAAAGGGCTCTTGAGGATCTCCTCTTTCATGCCGTAAAGGGCCATGCGAATTATCCGGGCCGGATTGAAGGCATCGTTCACGGCCGACATGGGACACCCGGCAACGCAGGTACGGCATACAAAACAGGCGGATATTTTTTCGGCTTCAGGCTGTCGGGCCAATTCTTTTGCAAAATCAGGATCGCATTGGTCCAGGTCAACGGCTCCCATACATGTTTCCTCCCGGTCTATAAACTATATTTCATTGATCATGGCCATGATCTGATTTTCCCCGAACCCCTTAAGATTGAGGGCGCCCGACCTGCAGGACGCCACGCATAAACCGCATCCCTTGCACAATGCCGGGTTAATTTCCATTTTACCGGCAAAGGGACCTTTCTCGAGGATGGTGGGCGCGGAATAGGGGCAAATGGCAAGGCATACGCCGCAGCTGCTGCACTGGCGTGGGTCAACCCAGGCAACAGTGCCGCTCATGCGAACGGTTTTCCGGGCCAGCAGGGTCACGGCCCTGGAGGCGGCAGCCAGGGCCTGGGCAATGGATTCGTCGATGGGCTTTGGATAGTGGTCCATGCCGCATAAAAAGACGCCGTCCGTGGCAAATTCCGACGGTCCCAGCTTGGCATGGGCTTCCACAAAAAAGCCATCCGCATTCATGGGAACCTTGAACATCTGGGCCAATGTTTCATCCCGGTAGGGAACAATGGCCGAAGCGAGGCACAAAAGGTCCGCCGTCAACACCACTTCTTCTCCCAGCAACGGATCCATCACCTGGATTTTGAGCTGGTCCTGATCCTTAAAAACCCTCGGCTTCCGATCCACGGTAAAGGGAATGAACAATACCCCCGCCAGACGCGCTTCACGATAAAGATACTCCCGTTCCCCATAAGTTCGAATGTCACGGAAAAGAACCACCACCCGCATTTCGGGATTCAGTTTCTTCAGGTGCAACGCGCTTTCCATGGCATGGGTGCAGCACACGCGAGAACAATAGGGGCGATCCGGTTCCCGGGACCCCACACATTGGATAAAGACGGCGGATTTCATCTTTTTTAAGGAAGGATCGTTTCCGATGAAGCGCTGATCCAGTTCCAGATGGGTCAACACCCGGGCATCTTCACCGTAGAGATATTCATCCGGTTTTCGTTCAAAGGCGCCCGTGGCAATGACCGCCACGCCATGCTCCACCAGAGTCTCATGGCCTTCGGTTGAAAGGGTGCTTTTAAAATTCCCCACAAACCCCGCAACGTCCGTCAGTTCCGTATTCAGGTGCAGATCGATATTCGGATCGGCCTGGATCTTCTCAATCATTTGGGTCAGGTTCATCTGCACATCTTCGCCCTTCCAGGTCCTGAAAAGAAGACTCCCCTGCCCCCCCAGAAATGGTTCCCGCTCCACCAGACAAACCGCATAGCCCTGATCTGAAAGACTCTGTGCCGCCGCCATACCGGAGATGCCGCCCCCCACCACCAGGGCTTTCGGGTTGATATCAAGCTCCGTTTCCGTAAGGGATTCCATGAGCGCCACTTTGGCCACGGCCATGCGCACCAGATCCATGGCTTTTTGGGTGGCCATTTGGGGATCATTCTTATGCACCCAGGAATCCTGGTTGCGGATGTTGGTCATCTCAAACAGGTACTTGTTCAACCCCGCCGCCACCAGGGTTTCCTGGAACAGGGCCTCATGGGTCTTAGGCGTACAGGCGGCCACCACAATGCGGTTCAGGTTGTTTTCGCGAATAACCTTGGCTATGCTCTCCTGGGTGTCCTGGGAACAGGTGTATAGGTTGTCGGTCACATACGCCACATAGGGCAAGGAGGCTGCGTAATCCCTCACCGAAGGGACATCCACCACCCCACCGATATTGATGCCGCACTGGCAGACAAAAACGCCGATTCTGGGGCGCTCACCCGCAACGACCCGTTCCTCGGGAAAGGTTTCCTGCTTCGTCAGGGTGTTTCGAGCGCCTTTCAGGAGCGCCCCCGCTTCAGCCGCCGCGGAACTGGCTTCCACCACGGACTGGGGGATATCCTTGGGTCCGGCAAAGGCGCCGCACACAAAAACCCCTTCACGGGATGTGGTCACGGGACGAAAGGAGGAACTGTCGCAGAAATGACCCGTGGTGAGATCAATATTCAGCCGATGGGCCAACGCTGTCAGTTCAGGCGGCGTTTCCATACCCACGGATAAAACCACCAGATCAAAGGATTCCGTCGTGGGGGTCATCTGTTCATTTACATAGGTAATGCCCAGTTCATCCCGACCCTTGACAATGTCAATGGCAGGGATTCGGGACCGGATAAAACGAACCCCATGCTTATTCCGAGCGTCGTCATAATAGCGCTCGAAATCCTTGCCGTGGGTCCGCATATCCATGAAGAAGATGGTACACTCCAGATCGCTTCCCGCATGCTCCTTGGCGATGACCGCCTCCTTGATGGCGTACATGCAGCACACGGAAGAACAATACCCGTGATCGCAACGATTCTCTTCCCGGGAACCCACGCATTGTATCCAGGCAATTTTCTTGGGTTCCCCCCCGTCGGAGGGCCGCGTCAAATGTCCCAGGGTGGGTCCCGAGGCCGACAAAATGCGCTCAAATTCCATTGCCGTCATTACGTTGGGATGCCGGCCGTATCCGTAATGGGTCAGTTTGGAGGGATCGAAAGGTTGAAACCCCGGCGCCAGAATGATGGACCCCACTTCCAGTTCAATAATTTCATCCTGCTGCATGTGATCAATGGCATCCACCCCGCAGAATTCCGTACATACCTGGCATCCGCCGGTTTTGAAGTGCATACACATGTCCCGGTCAATAACGGGAGTATTGGGAATCGCCTGGGCATAGGGCACGTAAATGGGCTTGCGGCCTTTCAGACCCATGTCGTATTCCGATGGAATGGGTTTCACCTGATGCTTGGCGATGTCTTCAAGTTTGATATGCCCGGTGGGACAGACCGACGCGCACGCCCCACACCCCATGCAGAATTCGGTCTGTACATGAAAGGGGGTATCCACTTTCATCTCTACCCCGCGGCCCGTGAAGCTGATGGCGCTGTTGCCCATCTTTTCGCACATGCGAACACAAAGGCCGCAGAGAATGCAGTCATCTCCCTCTTCCAGAAACCGGGGTTTTGAAATGCCGTATTCTTGGGCCAGATCTTTAATCACCGGCACATTCGGGCAGCGGGCCAGCAGCAGCTCCACAATGAGTTTTCGCCCCTCGATGACGGATTCGGTATCCGTAAACACCTCCATCCCTTCCCAAATGGGGTGGTTGCAGGCGGTCACGAATTTGGTTCTGCGCCCGTCAAAGAGCTCCACGGTGCATAATCTACACATGCCTGCCGGCTCCAGGGCCTCATGATGGCAGAGGGTGGGGATTTTAATGCCGACCTTTTTGGCCACGTCGAGGATATACTGCCCTTCCTCTCCCTGAACTTCTTTATTATTGATTTTAAATGTTATCATGGGTATTCCTTTTAGCTGTCAGGCAATAACAATGGCGCCAAATTTACAGGCCTCATAACAGATGCCGCACTTGATGCATTTTTCCTGGGCCAGCTGATGGGGTTTTTTCTTTTCCCCGGTGATGGCTTCCTGGGGGCATTTGAGGGCGCATAGCCGGCAACCGGTGCAGGCGTTCTCATCAATTTCATAATGAAACAAGGGTTTACAAACCCCGGCCGGGCATTTTTTGTCCCGAATATGGGCCTCATACTCGTCCCTGAAATAGCGGATGGTGGTGAGTACCGGATTGGGGGCCGAAGTACCCAACCCGCAGAGGGAAAATTTCTTGACCATGCCGCCCAATTCCTCCAGCAATTCAATATCCCCTTCCCGGCCTTCGCCGTCGCAGATGCGGGTTAGCACCTCCAGCATCCGTTTTATCCCTTCCCGGCAGGGGTTGCACTGGCCGCAGGATTCCTCCTTGAGAAAATCCAGGAAATACCGGGCCACATCCACCATGCAGGTATCCTGGTCCATGACGATCATGCCGCCGGACCCCATGATGGACCCCACCTTTTTCAAGGCATCAAAGTCAACTCCCAGATCCAAAAATTGCTCCGGAATGCACCCCCCCGAAGGCCCGCCGGTCTGCACGGCCTTGAAAGCTTTCTTTTTGGGAATCCCGCCCCCCATCTCATAGATGATGCTGCGCAGGCTGGTGCCCATGGGCACTTCCACGAGACCCGTATTCTTAATTTTGCCCACCAGACTGAATACCTTGGTTCCTTTGCTGCGATCCGTTCCCAACTGGGAAAACCACTCGGCGCCCTTTAACAGAATGGCCGGCACATTGGCATAGGTTTCCACGTTGTTCAGGTTGGAGGGGTTGTCCCGGAATCCTTTTTCCGCCGTATGGATATATTTGGCCCTGGGACGACCCACTTCCCCTTCCAGGGAAGCCATGAGGGCCGTGGATTCACCGCACACAAAGGCCCCCGCACCGGTGGATATCTTCATCTCAAAGGAAAAATCGGAGCCCGCGATGTTTTGCCCCAAAAGACCGTAATCCGTGGCCTGGCGTATTGCCGTGACCAGCCGTTTCACGGCCAGGGGATATTCGTTTCGCACATAGAGAAACCCGCTGTTGGCGCCGATGGCCAGACCCGCGATGAGCATTCCCTCGATAATGGTGTGGGGATCCCCCTCCAGGATGCTGCGATCCATGTAGGCCCCGGGGTCCCCCTCGTCGGCGTTGCAGATGATAAAGCGTTCTCCCTCGTGGGCCGCGCAACTCTCCCATTTGGCCCCCGTTGGAAAACCACCGCCCCCCCGCCCCCGCAGCCCCGAGTCCTTGATGGCGGCGATGATGCTTTCGGGTTGACCGGCTTCGAGGGCCGACAGAAACGCCTTGTAACCCCCTTTGGCCATGTATTCTTCGATACGTTCGGGGTCAATGTAACCGCAGTTGCGAAGGGCGATCTTGATCTGCCGGCTATAGAAGGGAACATCTTCCAGAAACGGTATTTCCGGGACGGGTGTGATGCCCTGAAGCGGGTTTGGGAAGTCGTCCTCCAGCAGGGACCTGGGATCGCGCATTTGCCCCAGGATCAGTTTCCCGTCAAACCGGCCCTCCATGTAGCCGTTGATGATATCCGTGATTTTATCTTCCGTTGCGTTCCGATATACAATTCGCGGGCCATCCTTTTTAAAGATTTCCACCAGGGGCTCCACTTCACAAAACCCCAGGCACCCGGTCTTTCGAATCTTTATGGCCTTGTTTTCACCGAATTCCGCCGCGGCCCGCGCAAAGGTCTTGTCAGCCCCCGCCGCAATGCCACAGGACGCCATACCCGTATTGACGGTCACCCCTTCGGGAAAATAAAGGGCATCCTTTTGTTTACGGCCTATTTCTTCGATATCCGTTATTTGCTGAATCTTCATATCCATCGTCCGCCCTGTTCTAGTGGGATTCCCCGTAATGATCCAGAATTTGCGTCAGGTTCTCTGAAGCGATTCGGCCATATACGTCTTCATTGATTTTAACCACCGGACCCAGACTGCAGCAACCGATGCACCGCACCGATTCCAGGGTGAACAAACCATCCTCGGTGGTTTCTCCGTTTTCCACGTGCAAGATATCTTCAATCCGATCCATCACTCTGCCGGCCCCCCGCACATGACAGGCGGTGCCCAGGCAGACGCTGATAATGTTTTTCCCTCGGGGTTCGAGGCTAAAGGTGCTGTAGAAGGTGGCCACCCCGTAAATACGGCTGAGGGGGATTTCTATTTTTTCGGAAAGATAGGCCAAAGCGGGTCGCGGAAGATAATTATATTGGGCCTGAATGGCCTGAAGGATCATGATCAGGTTTTCCTTGTCGTTGTTAAACCTCTCCTCCACCAGCCGATCCAGAGCCAGATAATCAATGGCTAAAGTCGCCTCATTCGCCATGGGGTTCGTATCATTCATTTTAAGAAAGACTCCGTAGGGCGGTAAGCCCGGTTTTGGGTTTTGATTTTTTTTTATGACCGCAAATGAACACTCATGCCTGCCCGAAACTAACCGCCTGATGGGTTACCGGACAATTCTCGATGCAGCTGCCACACCCGGTGCAGCGGGTCATATCAATGCTTCGAGCGCGCTTTTTGATTTTCACCTTGAAATTCCCCGCAGACCCTTCCACCGATTCCAGATCCGCATAGGTAATCAATTCAATATTTAAATGCCGGCCGACCTCGACCAGTTTGGGAGAGATGATTCACATGGCGCAGTCATTGGTGGGAAAGGTCTTGTCCAACTGGGACATGGCCCCCCCGATGGATGGGCTCTTTTCCAGCAGGTACACATAGTAACCGGAGTTGGCGAGATCCAGTGCCGACTGCATCCCGGCAATCCCTCCGCCCACAACCAGGACGGAACCCCTTAATTTTTCTGTCATTGGATTATCTCCTTCATTCTTTGGCAAAGAACGGAATTTCCGCCGAAACTGAACATTGTAACCCTTCGATTCTCGATTGTAGCTACATTGTAACTATGTCGGGAATTCTTTGCAAGCCAAAAAACCATCTTTTGGCTTTCAAAACCATTAACCGGAATACAATTTTAGGGCTTGATCCAATCCACCCCAATGAAATTTATTGAAATTATCTTCAAACCCTGACATGATAAGGCCGCTTTTCAGCAAGGTCTTCTATGATGCAACGGAATAATCTGGTCAAAATCGGTTTGTGGCGCCGGCTGCTTGAGGATTTCAAGCTTCTGGTCTCGCTGATAAAAGATTATTGGAAAGGGGACTATCGCGATGTTTCTCTCGGATCCATTGTCGTCTTTGTTCTGGCCATTGTCTATGTCCTCAGCCCCATTGACATCCTTCCTGACTTTATTCCGTTGCTGGGACAGATCGATGACGCGTTCATTTTGCTGCTCTGTCTCTATTATCTGGAAAAAGACCTTCACAAATACCAGAACTGGAAAAACAAGCGTTCCTGAAAACCATCACTCAGCACTCCGTTCGCACAGTGCTTTGGCATCGGCCCTTCTGTTACCACAACCCCAAGGAGACCCAAATGGATATAGAAGAGAAAATCAGTGAACTTAAGAGAAGAAATCGTGAAGCAGCCCTGGGCGGCGGCCAAAAAAGGATTGATTCGCAACACGCCAGGGGAAAACTGACGGCCCGGGAGAGGATCGACTACCTGCTTGACAAAGACAGTTTTGAAGAAATCGACAAGTTCGTGGTCCATCGCTGCCAGGATTTCGGCATGCAGAAAAAAAAGATTCCCGGTGACGGGGTGGTGACGGGATATGGCGCCATCGATGGTCGGTCTGTCTTCATATTTTCTCAGGATTTCACCGTATTTGGCGGGTCTTTGAGTGGCGCTTTTGGTGAAAAAGTCTGCAAAATAATGGATTTGGCGCTAAAAAACGGCGCCCCGGTTATCGGGTTGAACGATTCGGGGGGCGCCAGAATCCAGGAAGGGGTCACCAGCCTGGGGAGCTACGGTGAAATATTCAAGCGGAATGTGTGGTCTTCGGGCGTGGTCCCCCAGATCTCGGTAATTATGGGGCCCTGCGCCGGTGGGGCCGTCTATTCACCGGCCATTACGGATTTTACGGTCATGGTCAAAAAAACCAGCAACATGTTCGTCACCGGCCCTCAGGTCATTAAAACCGTCACCGCCGAGGAAGTAACCGCCGAGGCCCTGGGGGGCGCCATGGCCCACAACACCAAGAGCGGCGTGGCCCATTTCGCGGAGGAGTCCGACCAGGCAGCCCTTGACCGGGTCAAAAATATCCTGGCCTATATGCCGCAAAACTACCGGGAAATGCCCCCCGCAATCCCCTGCACCGATGATCCCGAACGAATCGACCCCAAATTGAACAACGTGGTGCCCACCAATCCCAGGATTCCCTACGACATCAAGGATATTATTGAATCGGTTCTGGACCATCACCAGTTCATGGAAATCCAGCGCCACTATGCTCAGAACATGGTCATCGGGTTCGGTCGCTTGAACGGCATGCCGGTCGGGATTGTGGCCAATCAGCCCAAATACATGGCGGGATGCCTGGACATCAACGCCTCCATGAAATGTTCCAGATTCGTGCGAACCTGCGATTGCTTCAATATTCCCCTTATCACCTTCGTGGACGTGCCGGGGTTTCTACCGGGGGTCGGCCAGGAACACGGGGGCATCATTAAACACGGGGCCAAAATTATTTATGCCTACTGCGAGGCCACGGTGCCGAAGATCACCGTGGTCACCCGAAAGGCCTATGGCGGGGCCTATGACGTTATGAGCAGCAAGCACCATGGGGGCGATATCAACTATGCCTACCCCACCGCTGAAATCGCCGTCATGGGACCTGAAGGGGCCGTCAATATCATTTTCAGAAAAGAACTTGCCGAAGCAGACGACCCTGAAGCCAAAAGAAAGGAACTGGTTGATGATTATCGAAACAATTTCGCCAGCCCCTTCAAAGCGGCCGAACTGGGTTACATCGATCAGATCATCTTTCCGGAAAAAACCCGGCCCAGATTGATCAAGGCGCTCATGATGCTCAAAAACAAAAAGGAAACCATTCCCGGAAGACGGCACGGGAATTGTCCGTTATAGTCTGCTCAGTAACTATTCTTTTTTCTCACGGAAAGCCGTTAAGCTCGTAAAGAAAGGGACTGCAAAAAATGGCGCTAAACATTGAAGCTTTAACCACGGAATTAATCAGCTTGCCCAGGAAAAAGCAGTTGGAAATAGCCAGATTCCTTCTTTTTCTTGATAACCAATCTTTGAATTCCGATGATGTTAACACCGCTTGGGAAAAGGAAATCACGGATAGGGTTCATGCCGTCGATGCTGGAACGGCGATTGGCGTTAATTATGGCAAAGCAATGCGAGATATTGAAAAGCGCTTTGCATCATGAAAAAAATTATTATTCAAACAACATGAACAGAAGGACAACCCATGAAAATACACGAATATCAGGCAAAAGACATTCTCAGGCAATCGGGCGTTCCGGTGCCGGAAGGCCAGGTGGTGTCCTCTCCGGACCAGGCCTCCAAGGTTACTCAGATCATCAGTGGGCATCCATGGGTCGTCAAGGCCCAGGTTCACGCCGGCGGTCGGGGCAAAGGCGGCGGCGTCAAGGTGGTCAATTACCCTTATGAGGTGGTCACCACCACGGAATCCCTGCTCAAGACCTCACTGGTGACGCCCCAGACAGGACCTGACGGCGTCAGGGTCCACAAAGTTCTCGTGGAACAGGGGGTGGACATTGAAAGGGAACTGTACCTGGGCATGGTCATCGATCGCAAAATGGCCATGCCGGCAATGATTTTCAGCCAGGCCGGCGGCATGGAAATCGAGGAGGTGGCCCAAAAAACGCCGGAGCTGATCTGGAAGGAGTACGTGGATCCGGCCACGGGCTGGCTCCCTTATCAATCACGAAACCTGATCTACAAATTGAATCCGTTGCCGGCCCCCGGGGTGGTCAAACAGCTGATGTCGGTAATGACCAAGATTTATGATATATTCGTCACCCTGGACTGTTCACTGGTTGAAATCAATCCCCTGGTGATTACAACGGGGGAGCGGGTATTTGCGGTTGATGCCAAGATCAACCTGGACGATAACGCCCTGTTCCGCCAGAAGGAACTCCTGGCCCTGGACGACCCCAGCGAAGAGGATCCGCTGGAGTTGGTCGCCAAGCAGTACCATCTCAACTACATTCGTCTGGACGGCAATATCGGGGCCATGGTCAACGGGGCGGGCCTCGCTATGGCCACTCTGGACCTGATCAAGGCGGCCGGTGCGGAACCGGCCAATTTTCTGGATGTGGGGGGCGGCGCCAGTGAAGAAATGATTGCCAAGGGATTTGAAATCATCCTGAAAGATCGGCGGGTCAAGGCGATTCTGGTCAACATTTTCGGCGGCATCCTCAGGTGCGACATTCTGGCGAGAGGCGTGGTGGCCGCGGCCAAAAAAAGTCAAATCCGAGTGCCGTTGATCGTCCGACTGGAAGGCACCAATGTGGCGGAAGGCCGAAAAATTCTCGAGAATTCCGAATTATCGTTCCTGCTGGCGAAAGATCTGGCCGAAGCGGCGAACCATGTGGCGGAACAGGTTAAGGGGACAGACTGATTATGAGCATACTGGTTGATGAAAAAAGCAGAATTGTGGTTCAGGGCATGACCGGTCGTGAAGGGACCTTCCACACCCAACAGATGTTAGCCTACGGCACAAACGTGGTGGGGGGCGTCTCACCGGGAAAGGGGGGGCAAACCGTCGAAGGGGTGCCTGTATTCAACACGGTGGAAGCAGTGGTGGAAAAGGAAGGCGCCGACACGGCCATCATCTTTGTGCCGCCGCCCTTTGCGGCGGATGCGGTCCTTGAAGCCATTTCCAGCGGCATCGAGGTGATCGTGTGCATTACGGAGGGCATTCCCACCCTGGACATGGTAAAGGTCGCCGGTTGCCTGAAAGGCAAAGACACCGTACTCATTGGCCCCAACTGTCCGGGCATTATCTCCCCCGGAAAAACCAAGGTGGGCATCATGCCCGGAGATATTCACAGACCCGGCAGCATGGCCGTCATTTCCCGAAGCGGCACCCTCACCTATGAAGTGGTGTACCAGTTAACCCAGGCGGGATTGGGCCAGTCCACCTGCATCGGCATCGGCGGAGACCCGATCATCGGCAGCACCTTCATTGACCATCTCAAACGGTTCCAGGAAGATCCGGGCACCGAAGGGGTGGTGCTGATCGGGGAAATCGGCGGAAACGCCGAAGAAGAGGCCGCCCTGTATATCGAGGCGTCTTTTCGTAAACCGGTGGTGGCCTTTATTGCGGGGCAAACGGCCCCTCCCGGAAAACGCATGGGCCATGCGGGCGCCATCATTTCCGGCGGCCAGGGCAAAGCCGAAGACAAGATCAAGGCCCTTGAACAGGCCGGCATCACCGTGGCCCCAAGCCTTTCCCATTTGGGGCAAACCGTACTTGAAGTCATGAAAAGCGCCTGAAAACCGGCATAACGCCTATATCCCCGTTAAACGGGACGGGAAGAATGGAGAATCACCCATGTCTGACGAAAAAAACCAGGCTACGCTGACGGATGCATTGAAAAAATGGTCAAAAGAGGTTGACCGGAAAATCAGCAAACGGCCGGAACGAAAACCGGCATTTGTCAATACCTCCGGAATCCCCATCAACAGGCTCTATACGCCCTTGGACCATGTGGAAAAAGACTATTTATCAAACCTGGGATTCCCGGGCGAATACCCCTATACCCGGGGCGTTCAGCCTAACATGTACCGGGGACGCTTCTGGACCATGCGGCAGTATGCGGGGTTTGCCTCAGCCGAGGAGTCCAATAAACGATACCGCTTTCTGCTGGACCAGGGTCAGACGGGACTTTCCGTGGCCTTTGATCTCCCCACCCAGATCGGTTATGATTCGGACCATGAAATGGCCATCGGGGAAGTGGGAAAGGTGGGCGTGGCCATCGACTCCCTGGCCGATATGGAAACCCTGTTTCGAGAAATTCCCCTTGAAAAGGTCAGCACCTCCATGACCATTAACGCCCCAGCGGCGGTGCTGCTGGCCATGTACATCGTGGTAGCGGAGAAACAGGGGGCAGACCCCAAAAAACTGAGGGGGACCATCCAAAACGATATTTTAAAGGAATATTCCTCCCGCGGCACCTATATCTATCCGCCCAAACCTTCCATGCGCATTATTACGGACATCTTTTCCTATTGCGCCGAGCAGGTTCCCCTCTGGAACACCATCAGCATCAGCGGGTATCATATTCGGGAGGCAGGTTCAACGGCGGTGCAGGAAATCGCCTTCACCCTGGCCAACGGCATCGCCTATGTGGACGCGGCCCTCAAAGCCGGGCTGGATGTGGACCAATTCGGCCCCAGACTCTCCTTCTTTTTCAACGCCCACCTGGATTTTCTGGAAGAAGTGGCCAAATACCGGGCAGCCAGGAAGCTGTGGGCCCATATCATGAAAGAGCGTTTTCACGCCAAAAACCCCAAGAGTATGATGATTCGCTTTCATACCCAGACGGCGGGGTGTACCTTAACCGCCCAGCAACCCAAGAACAATATCGTTCGGGTGGCCTATCAGGCGCTTTCCGCGGTTCTGGGCGGCACCCAGAGCCTACATACCAACTCCATGGACGAGGCATTGAGCCTTCCTTCCCAGGAGTCGGTACAGATCGCCCTGAAAACCCAGCAAATGATTGCCTACGAAACCGGGGTAACCGACACAGTGGACCCCCTGGCCGGTTCCTATTACGTGGAAGCGCTTACCCGGGAAATCCATGACCGGGCCCACGCCTACATTCAAAAAATCGACGAGATGGGAGGGGCGCCCGCCGCCATCGAGCAGGGATTCGTGCAGCGAGAAATCCAGGACAGTGCTTACGCCTATCAACGGGCCATTGAAAAGGAAGAGCGGATTGTAGTGGGCCTTAACCGCTTTCACATAGAAGAGGAAAAGCCTAAAAATCTGTTGCGGGTGAACCCGGCGGTTCGAACGGAACAGATCGGCCGTCTCAAAAAACTGAGGACGGAGAGAAACGGCCAAGACGTGAAAAACACGCTGGCCGCTCTGGACCGGGGCGCTCGCGGAACCGAAAATCTGATGCCTCTCATTCTGGATGCCGTGCGGGTTTATGCGACCCTTGGTGAAATCTGCGACGTATTGCGCAGCGTATTCGGCGAATACCAGCCCATCAACACGCTGGGCTAATAGGAGAAACAAAAAATGGGTAAAGCAAAAAAGATAAGGGTTCTGGCGGCAAAACCGGGATTGGATGGCCATGACAGAGGAATCAAGGTGGTGGCGTCGGCCCTCATGAACGCGGGCATGGAGGTGGTCTATACGGGTTTAAGACAAACGCCCACGCAAATTGTGGAATCCGCCATACAGGAAGATGTGGATGTCATCGCCATGAGTATCCTGTCCGGCGCCCACGACTATCTTTTCCCAAAGGTCATGGAATTACTGAAAAAAAAGGGCGTAAACGACATGCTGGTCCTGGGAGGCGGCATCATTCCCGACGAGGATATCCCGGCGCTTAAAGCGGTCGGAATTACGGAAATATTTGGCCCCGGAACCGTTACAACGGATATTATCGATTACATCCGGAGCCACACGCCTGCGCGATAATCAACTGCTTCGTGGAAAATGATCAAAAGAGAAAAAACAACAACCTGCATTGGAGGAAGATTTTTATGGATATTCATTTAAACGCCCATGTTGACTGCACGGACGGCCGGATCGGTCGCCTTGAAAATATTATTGTGAATACGCATGCTGAAAAGATCACCTATCTGGTGGTCAAGGAACACGACGTGGAAAATACCTTGCGACTGGTTTCGGAAAAAAAGGTGAAAGAGGCAAACCATGATACCGTAACGCTTTCCATCAGCAAGGAAAAATTCAGGGAAATGAAACACTTTATTCAAGAGGACTACATCCCCTCCAATGTGATGCTTTACATGGCCGAACAGGAGGGTTGGTATGCGGGAATACCCGCAAGCGTGTTTGTGGAACACGAGAATATTCCGGCCGGCGGCGCTGCGGTTCACAAGGGCGCCAAGGTTTTTGCCAAGGACGAACGGGTGGGTCGCGTTGACGAATTCCTGGTGGAAGGGAAAAGCGGCCGCATTACCCACCTCGTTTTGCTGGAAGGCCACCTGTGGGGCAAAAAGGATATTGCGGTGCCTGTCAACCAAATTGACCATTATGAAAACGGTGACGTATACCTTAAAATCAACAAGGATCAGGTGGAAAGTCTGCCGGAATTTGATGTAAAGGAACATGACCGATAATGTGGCAACGAAAATATCGTTTTTCCGAATGATGACGAAATTGAGTGGATGCCAAAATGGCTGATGCAGCTGCCTTACTGCTGTTGCTGATTGGCCTGGAGCTGGTCCTCGGAGTGGACAACATCCTGGTTATCAGCATTTTTGTCTCACGACTCCCGGCATCCCACCGAACCAGAGCCAGGATCATGGGTTTAGGTATCGCCCTGACAGCTCGAATATTGGTCCTTTTTATCCTGCTGACTCTGAGCAACCTGACCAACACCCTGATTTATCACTTTTCAACCCGGGACATCATCCTCATTGCGGGGGGACTGTTCCTCCTGTGGAAGGCGGTTCGAGAAATTCACCACACCGTCACCCTGCGAGACGATGAGCCGGAGATCGCCGCCAATGTTCAGAAGAGCTTTGGTTCGGTCATCACTCAAATCGTTCTTCTGGACGTTGTTTTTTCCATCGACTCGGTGATCACCGCCATCGGACTCACCAATGAGATCTGGATCATCATTACGGCCGTCGTGCTGTCCTTTGTGGTTATCTTGGCCTTTGCCGGACCCATCGGGGACTTCATTCTGAAACACCCTGCCCTTAAAATTCTCGCCCTTTCCTTCCTAATCACCATCGGCATCACCATTTTCATGGAGGGACTTCACAAGCACGTCCCAAAGGCTTACATCTACCTTCCCATGGGCTTTGCGCTGTGCGTCGAAATGGTCCAGATGCGATATGAACGCAATAAGAAACTGAAAGCTGAAAGTCTAGCCAAAGATATTTGAAATTTTTAAAAACGAATATCGAACAAGGAATGTCCGATGATGAAGTTTTACTTCGACATTCATTATTCCTTGTTCGACATTCTGCGGTTCAAAAAAATACTTTTAAATGCACATGTTACAAATGTGAGAAATGAACTCTCAGAATGATTGAGTAAGAATCTAAAACTCAAGAAAAGGAACATAAGCTGACAAATTTCGGGGGGTTTTATATGATCCCCATGGATTTCAGGAAAGCGCCCAGAACGCCGAGGATGGAAATACCGATGGAAATGGTGAACATCCGCAGGGTGAAGCCCCTCTGCTTCTCGTCCCGGTAATCCAGTTTGTCCCCCAGACGGTCTATGGAGGCAATAATCTGATCGAAACGTTTATCAACCTGCTCAGAACGCCTGTCCATATCCACTTTAACTTCGTCAAAGCGCTTGTCCATATCCACTTTAACTTCGTCAAAACGTTTATCAACCTGCTCAGAACGCCTGTTCATATCGACTTTGGCTTCATCAAAGCGCCTGTCCATATCCACTTTAACTGCGTCAAAGCGCTTACCCATATCCACTTTAACTGCGTCAAAACGTCTATTCACACTCGCGTTCGTTTCATCAAAACGCTTGCCCACATCACCACGAAAGTCCTTTATATCGTCCTTTATATCGTCAATCTGACTTTGCATGTGGTCAAAACGGACCTCAAAATATCTGGATGTGGGAATGATATTGGCAACCAGAACATCCATGGTTCGTTTGTCCAAGGTCAGGCCCTCTTCTTCGCCACTCTCAGTCATCAGGTGCAACGCCTCCAATTATATGGGTGAATGCAGAGAATAATTATAGGAACCGAATAAACCAACATCAAGGGATTTTTAATGTCAGGAAAACCCTATATGATCCCCATGGATTTCAGGAAAGCGCCCAGAACGCCGAGAATGGAGATGCCAATGGAAATGGTGAACATCCGCAGGGTGAAGCCCCTCTGCTTCTCGTCCCGGTAATCCAGTTTGTCCCCCAGACGGTCTATGGAGGCAATAATCTGATCGAAACGTTTATCAACCTGCTCAGAACGCCTATCCATATCCACTTTAACTTCGTCAAAGCGCTTGTCCATATCCACTTTAACTGCGTCAAAGCGCTTGCCCACATCACCACGAAAGTCCTTGATTTCATCCTTAATATCGTCAATCTGACTTTGCATGTGGTCAAAACGAACCTCGAAGTATCTGGATGTGGGAATGATGTTGGCAACCAGAACATCCATGGTCCGTTTGTCCAAGGTCAGGCCCTCTTCTTCGCCGTTCTCGGTCATCAGGTGCAATGCCTCCAATTATATGGGTGAATGCCAAGGCGGACGATGCCCGCAACCCAAGGGATTTTAAACCCGCAATTCTCATTGTGGACGCTGTGGGAGCGGCATCTTGCCGCGATTTTTCGCGGCTGAAAAGCCGCTCACACAGAGCCCTCATTTCAAAATGAGCATGGTTGATGTGAAAATTACCAGCACCGGAAATCCTCAAAATGCCTTATCTGGTGCTGAGTTACAAAGCGATGAAAGAACCTTCTTGTTTTTTTCGAAGCAAATAATCTGTAAGTCACTGAGGACAATTATAGAGACCGAAAGGACCGACATCAAGGGGTTTTTTCCGGGTCACCCATTTGTCTTGCCCCATTATGGGCCTGTAGGTGCGGATTTATCCGAACATATTCCTCTCTCACACCTACTGACTCATTTTCACAACCGATCCCTTTTTGGCTTCCACCTTGCTTTTGACCACGATATTGCCCGATTTGAATGTGGCTCGGGCCCTTGGTTCAATCACCACGTTGAGACCGATGGTGAGGGATGTTGTGCCCTTACAGGTGCAGTCGGCGCCGCCGTTGAAAGTCATGTCGTGGACCGTCGGGTTGACGCCTGAACAGTCGGGGCAACCGGCGGTGGTGAATGTTTTGAAGAAACGGTTGTCGCCGTAGACGGTACCTGCGCTGCTGGTAGCCCAGGCACAGACATAAACGGATTCCGGGGAAGCACCAGTCGCTCATGCCCCCTGTTCCAGATTCGCGCAATAGGCAAGCCCCTCTTCCCAGGTCACCTCGCCGCTGCCTTCCGTTCGCACCTGTTCCCATACGAGACCGGTCCTGGTGTCCGTCACCGTGCCGTCGCCGTTGTCCTGGAAGCAGGCCACTGCGGGTCCCCCGCCGAAAAACAAAATGCTCGCGAAAAAAATGCAAACACTGAGCAAAAACGTTTTCTTTTTTGAGAATTGTTGCGGGAATTCGCTTGCATTTGCAAAGCATCATGGAACTTGTTACAATCAACATCAATATTTTTTCGATCCCGACGGAGGCCATTGCCCATGAATGCCGTCCGCTTTTTCAACACCGCCGGTCCCGTGGATGATAAACGCCATTACTGCCTGCCGCCCCTAGAACGCATCGGCCTGGAAGATGAGCTGATGCTCATTGACCAGCAGAAATATTTTGTGCTGCACGCTCCCCGGCAGACGGGCAAGACCACGTGCATGCTCGCGCTGATGCATTATCTCAACCGGGAAGACCGTTACCACTGCCTGTACTGCAACGTGGAAGCGGCCCAGGCGGCCAGGGAGAATGTGAGCCAGGGCATCAACGACATTCTGCGGGAAATGGCTTCCCGCGCTCAGCTTCATCTGAACGACGACTTCCTGTATGAAAACTTGAAGGCGCTGTTTCAGGATCGGGGCTTCGGCACGGCTTTAAACATCGGGCTGACCCGATGGTGCAGGGAGAACCGTAAACCGCTGGTATTGATCATCGATGAGATCGATTCCCTGGTGGGAGACACACTGATTTCGGTTCTGCGACAGTTACGTTCCGGGTACGACAAACGACCGGAAGCGTTTCCCCAGTCCATCATTCTGTGCGGGGTGCGGGACATCCGGGATTACCGCATTCATTCGGATACGGAAAAATCGGTGATTACAGGTGGGAGTGCTTTCAATATCAAGGCGGAGTCATTACGGGTGGGGGACTTCATTGAACGTGAGGTTTTCACGCTCCTCGATCAACACACGAATGAAACGGGACAGATCTTTAAACCGGAGGCCCGTGCCGCGGTCTGGGAACTGGCTCAAGGACAACCCTGGCTGGTGAATGCGTGGGCTATGAGACTTGTTTCAGGAACAAGGCAGGCAGGGACCGAAGCCGTCCCATTACGTCTCAAATGATTCGTCAGGGAGCGGAAAATCTCATTGTCAGACGTGAAACCCATCTGGATCAATTGGCGGACAAACTCAAAGAGACGCGGGTACGGCGAGTCATCGAGCCGCTGTTGAGCGGGGAAACGGATCCCCAAAAAATTCCCACGGACGATATTCAGTATGTGGCCGACCTGGGATTAATCACCACCAAAGGTCAACTTCAAATTGCCAATCCCATCTACCGGGAGGTTATCCCGAGGGAATTGACCTTCAGTACGCAATTAACCATCAATCGTCAGACAGCATGGTATGTAGAGAAGAACGGCCGCCTGAACATGGATAAACTCCTCGGTGCATTCCAGACTTTCTTCCGGGAACATTCCGAGCATTGGCTGGAACGGTTTGAGTACAGGGAAGCAGGCCCCCAGCTGTTGATGCAGGACTTTTTGCAACGCATCGTCAATTCAGGAGGACGGGTGGAGCGGGAATACGGGCTGGGCTTGCTGCGTACGGATCTGCTGATCATCTGGCCGATCCTGCCCGACAATGGAGACCGGGACATTTCCCAAACCGGCATCCTGCCGGAATGGCCGCTTCAGAAAGTAGTCATCGAGTTAAAGGTGCGGCGACGGGAAACCCTGGAAACCATCCGAAACCGAGGTTTGAACCAGACCGCAGCTTATATGGACCGATGCGGAAGCCCTGAAGGCCATCTGATTATCTTTGATCGCAGGCATCATAGGACATGGGAAGAGAAAATATATGTGGAGACCGAAACATACGACGGGAAAACCATCGGTGTGTGGGGGATGTGAGCGGCATTCGTTCCGACATAGGGAGTGGACACAAGTTCTAAAAACCCCTCTCACAAATCCGGGTCCCCTCCCCCTTTCTCCGTGTCTCCCGTGTGAACGGCATTCCGCCGCGACTTTTCGCTCCTGAAAGCCGCTTTCACACGAAAAAAGACCCCATAAACCCCAAAAGGCAACAGGATCACAAAAAGCTTCAACAGCCCTTTGTGGGGGGCCATGTGGAAAGTTTCAAACAGCATTACCGTTAAAACATAGAGTGCCGGGAAAACCAGAACACCCAGAAGGCTCAGGAGGCTTTTTTTTGCCGGCGTCAGGTTCGGCGTCGTTCCCACAAGCACCCACCAGATAAACGTCTGGACCGACAGCATGGTGCTGACGATCTGTTCGGGATCAAACGCCAGCACTGTTGCTCCTGAAATTTCATTGAGCAACAGAGGCGTGAGCCGGTGATGGGCCAGCCATCCTAGAAGAACTGCCGCGGGCAGGGCAACAAGGCAGGAGAAAACAAATTGCAACAGGTAGTTCCCGTAAGACATGATTTTCTCTCTGGAACACCTGAAATAGCCCAGACCCCCAAACAGAAATAAAACAAGAAAGACCTGCCCATAAAAATTGTATACCAGGTTTACATCTTTTGCCTGAAGACCAAGGGTCAGCGAAACCAGCACGGCGCGAAGAAGATGGTAGCCATAAAAAAAGGGAATAAAACCGAGAATAATCACCAGACCCCGTTTCCACCACCGAGCCGGCCAAGCCATGGCTACTGCTGCCAGAAGGACCACCACGGGGCTTGAAAGACATCCTTCCACCAGTCTCACGGGGGTTGCCGCAAATGAGGACAACCCGCCGCCGACAAAATGGGCATTAAAAATGGAAAGGATACGGAAGGTATGGGTCTCGATAAGCCTCTTGATAAAGAGGCCCAACGAACTTTCCAGAAAAATCTGATAAAGACCGTAACCCAGGACATATCCAACACAAAACAACAAAACGGTCCGAAAGATGGTTCGGTTGTCTTTCAAGAAAGGGAACAATGATTCTTCCCCGGAATTTTTCGTCCACCATAAAAAAACCCCTATCATGGCAGCAATCACCATCACCTGACCAACGATAATATGAAAGGTCCACAGAGAATCGGGGAAACGGCTTACCATCAAAACAATCAGGGAAGTTCGCAGCAGATTGACCAGGAGAAGGGTCCCAAGCCCCATTAAAAGCCCTTTAACACGGGCCTTCCACGGGGACGGGAAAGGAATGACGGCGGCGGCAAACATAAGAAAGACAAAGCTGCCGGTACAGGAGTCGGCGATTTCAAGCCGCATGGCGGGACCCGTGACCGTCGATCCGACGACATTTAGTTTAAGTCCTAGAACAGAGAGGATAAAGGCCGTCCCCCCGGCGGTCCAGAGGGAAAGCCTGGCCACCACAACCTCCTGAAACCAGGGGTTCCGGTCCAGCCAGTAAAAAAAGCCGATCAGCAACAGGAAGGAGAGTATCCAGACAAAGCCGGATCGATCAAGGGGGTGGTTTTTTCTCCGGCTGAGCGTCTTCATCAAAAAAGATAGACCGGCTCACGAAGGATCAAATCGATGCTTTCGAAGGCGGTACGGGCCAACTCTGGATGCGTTTCCCTGAGCGCCGCCACCTGTCTTAAATGGTCCGCGGTTCTCATGATGAGGGAAGCGAGATCCCCCTCGCCCACGGACACCAGATCGAGAAGCGTTTCCCAGGGGACCCCTTTGGCCCACATGAAAAGAATGGCGGCCGGCCAGAACGAAATGGGCGGCGTCTTGAAGCCCCGGCTGTCCTTTAGGATCATGAATTCCCGAAGATGCGCCAGCATGCCGCGAAATACCCCTTCCATCGGGGATAAATCCATCCCTTCAATCCCTTTCAAATCCACCTCCTGCGTCCTGTCCCACACAAACGGCGCCAGTCCGCCGGCAAAGACCTCAGGCGGTATGCCATCAAAGGCGCCCTGTCGGATAGCCTCGGCAATGAGGAGCGGTTGATCCACCCTCAAATTGGAGGCCCATTTGCCATCGGCGGTCAACCGATCCGCCTCATCCACAAACCCGGTTTCCTTCAGGAATCGCAAATGCCGTTTGAAACTCAACCACAATACGCTCTCAGATACTTTCACACTGTCCCTGGAAGTCCGAAACGTCTGGAGCAGAAGGTTAAATTCCCGGTCCGTTTTTCGGTGACAGAGGCTCTTATGGGCGCAGTTCTCACATGGCAGCTTTTGGCGTTCTTCTTCCGGGCCTTTCGACGCCTCATCCAATTCACTTTCAGGGATATGGATGGATAATACCTGTAAATCTTCCCGGGGCAACACCTCAAAGAGCAAATCCAACCCATCCCGCGAATAATCCTCGGGGAGTTGAACCACCCGGTCATAGACGGCCTCTATCTGGGCCAGGTCCACCCGTCGCAACGTCAACTGGCGCTTGGTGTGAGCCTCTTTTTTTCGGATATTGTGGGCGGCGCAGATCAATCTTTCCTGATCCATATAGGCCTTGAACACCACATAGATGTTGCCGTTCTTGTGAAGGAACAGTCTTCCGGGGGTTAGATAGGGCAGGGTTTCCGCCACCTGCCGGTCATACGCAACGGACTTGCGAGTTTTCCCCCTGGCCGCTTCAATGGGCGCCCATTTCTGAATATAGTCCATAATTTCGTAGGGATCGGAAGCATCGCACTGGGCCTGGGGCAAATACGCCTTTAAGGTCAACAACAGGTGTTTCAGCCGTTTTTCTTCGGCGGCCCCACGTCCTTTTTCCTGAAAGGTCGCAAAAGAACGCTCCAGCAGATCCCTGACCTCAAGGGGCGTGTGGGACAGGAGCAGGTTGAGCGTCATGGAAAAATTGATATGAATCTGGCTCAGTAAGGGGTCCGGCGGGGAAGACAACAATTCATTGATCAATTTGGGCTTCTGATAATATCCCGGCACCACCAGGGCAAAGCCGATGTTATCCATGCCCCGCCTTCCGGCGCGCCCCACCATCTGGTGCAGGGCCGTCGGGTTAAGATCAACGAATTCATGGCCGTTATAGCGGTCACTCTGGAACAGCACCACCGATCTTGCGGGAAAATTGACGCCCGCGGCCACGGTTGATGTTGAAAAAATAGCCTCCAGAAACCCCTTGTTCATCATCTGCTCAATGAGTACCTTCCAATAGGGCAGCTGTCCGCCGTGATGGGAACCCACCAGCGAATCCAGCAGGGGTTTAATCTGACGGTGGCCTTCAATATGGGGATATTGTTTGACAAAGGCTTTGACGACCCCCTTCATCCGTCGTTCCATCTCGGGCGGTTTTTTAACCACCGAACAGGTCGCAAGGGCACGGTCGCAATCAGCCCTGGATTTGAGAAAAAAAATGGCCGGCAACAGATCCAGCTTCCTCAAACACCGTAGTATCCTGCCGTATTCAATCTTTTCAGACCGACCGCCGCCCCTCCCTTCTTTTGAACCCAGAAATTTTTTAACCTTGGGCCCCAATCCTTTTTTCGACCCCAGGGCCGTCACAAGACCATCCGGAAACAAAAACAGCGTTTCCAGGGGAACGGGACGGTCCTTTGAAAACACTATCCCGTTGGCAACGCCTCGAATCTCTTTCAACCAGGCGCAGATCTCTTCGGGATTGCTGATGGTGGCGGAAAGGAGCAACAGCCTTACCCGTGAGGGAAGATAGATCAACACCTCCTCCCATACGACGCCACGATCCGGGTCGCTCAAATAGTGTGCTTCGTCAAGAATGACCAGGTCCGTTCCAATGCTGACGCCCTTGTGCATGGCGTCATAAAGCTGGTTCCTGAGAATCTCGGTGGTCCCCACGATCACAGGGGCCTCAGCGTTCTCCTTGCGATCGCCGGTGAGTATCCCGCAAGAAGCAGAACCGAATTCCCGTGTAAATTCCTGATAGATTGAATTGGAAAGGGCTTTCAGGGGGGACGCATACCAGACATTGAGCCCCCGGGAAAGATAGGTGTGAATGGTCTGAACAGCGATCCAGGTTTTTCCCGACCCGGTGGGCGCACTGACCAGGACATCATCATTCTGAACAAGATCAACCGCTTCCAGCTGAAATGGATCCGGAATAAAAGGGGTTTCACCGGGAACCCCGATTTTTTCGAAAACAGCATTAAGGGCTTGATCAATTTTGGGTTTGACATATTGGTCCTCGCTCCTGACCAGTTTTCTTTTTCCGGAGCGAGGTGGTCTTTTAGATTTGCGATATTGTTTTTTCAGGGTCACGGATACCTTTATGGATTGGCGATTGTTGATTGTTGATTGAAAAAAAAGGCGCGGCATTCAAAAACATTTTTCCGTATAAGAACGGCTGAATCGATCTCTCGTAAGGAGAGCATCATGCCACCAGTTCCTTCGCAACCAGGTTCATGTCCGCCAGGCTGCCGGCCAGAATCTGCTTCGTACTGAGCGCATTCAATTTTTCGGCGACCTCATCCAATGTCTTTTCTCCCCCCTGGCTGACCAGAAGGCCGTTGGCCCGAATCGTGTTAATGGCCTCTCGGGCAAAAAGCCGTGCCGCCGCCTTCATGTACGCAGGGGTTCGCGTTTGTCCGCCTTCATAAGCGGCGGCCTTGCGGCAAAGAGCGCTTCCCACCTCTGCCATCGTCATCATGTCCGCCAACTGAAACATGACATACTGGCTCTTGGTCAGCTTTCCTTTGCGAGCGCCCTGAATGACCTCATTCATGACCCGCACACCGTCCGCCAGCATGGGACCGCCGGTTTCAGAGGGCAGCCTGGCCAAATGATCCGCTATTTCATTATAGAAACCACCCTTGGAACGAACGGTGGATCGGAGCCGGAACATGGAGATGATATTTCGCTGGATTTCGCTGGTTCCCTCATAGATGGTCAGGATTTTCACATCCCGCTTGATCTTTTCCACCTCGTATTCCCGAATATAGCCATACCCCCCAAATGCCTGAATGGCATCGTTGGCCATGGCGTCCCCGGCCTCGGTGGCGAAGTATTTGGCAATGGAACCTTCCACCTGAAGGTCTTCTTCATCGGTGTCCAGCCGCCGGGCCACCTCTTCGATATGGGCCCTGGCCGCCTCCAGCTGCACGGCGTGGGGAACCAGAAGCTGGTGGGTATATCCCTGCTTTTCAGCCAGGGGGGTGCCGAACTGAACCCGCTCTTTGGCATACTTGACGGTCCTTTCAAGGGCCGCCATACCACCGCCCAGACCGAATGTGGCCACCATCAGCCGGGTGTAACCGAACACTTTATTGGCCTGTTTCAACCCCTGGCCTTCCACACCGCCCACCAGGTCCTCCACGGGCACGTAAAGGTCTTCCAGGGTGATGGGGCAGGTGTCCGATGCCCGAATCCCGTGCTTGTCTTCATGTTTGCCGGGAATCAGACCTTCGGCGCCCCCCGCCACGATAAAGAAAGAAGGCCCATCCGGCGTATCGGCCAGGATGGTGTAAAGCTGGGCCACGCCCCCGTTGGTAATAAATTGTTTTTGACCGTTGATCCGGTATCCCTTAATTTGGCCGTTTTCATCCAGAACGCGCTCGGCCCTGGTTTTCAAAGACTGTACATTGGAGCCTGCCTCCGGTTCGGTAACGCCGTAGGCTACCACCAGGCCTTCCTCGGCGATTTTTCCGATATACTTTTCTTTCTGTTCCGGCGTAGCGCCCACCCGGATGGGATCCATGCCCAGGCAGATGGCCAGAAAAGAGGTGGCAATGGCCAGATCCATCTTTGCCATACGCTCTGATACAATGGCAATTTCCGTGGCGCCGGCGCCCAAACCACCATACGCTTCCGGAATAAAAATGAGGTGGAGTGCAATATCCGACCCCAGCATAAAACGAATCAGTTCGGTTGGAAAAGTTCCCAGACGATCCATTTCCAGCTTTATCTCCACGGGGAGCTTCTCTTTTTCTAATTTATCAATGGTATCCAGAACCATTTTCAACAGTTCAGGATCCATTGTTCCTTCCTGCGTCATAAACAACCCTCCATAAAATTTCGGAAAACCGGAAATATTTTCACGGATTTTATGGGGGGTATTATCGAATTTCAAAACACCCCCGTCAAGGCCAAAAAAGAGATTGTCGCATCCAGCTTGCTCTTACCGGGTAAATACGAAAAAATGTGGGCGCTTTCAATAAACCACCAAGGGAGGTATTTTTTTCAGACCTTCTCAAAAAGACTTGACAAGGATTAAAGATATGTTATGAGTAATTCTACTACTCATAACGGAGAAATCATTGGACAGTCCATTCTCAGGCCTCATTGCTTCAAAAGTCAGGGTTAAGCTGCTGACCCGATTTTTTTTCAACCCCCACACAAGGGCATATCTTCGAGAACTGGCCAAGGAGTTTCAGGTTTCCACCAATTCCGTCCGAGAGGAACTTAACCAACTGACCAAAACCGGCTTGCTCAACTGTGAAAAAAACGGTCGCAGCGTCCTTTATATGGCAAACGACCAGCACCCCCTTTTCCCGGAACTCAAAAGCATGGTGAGCAAGGCCATGGGAATTGATCAGGTCATAGACAGCATTGTGTCACGTTTGGGCGATCTGGAAAAAGCCTACCTGATTGACGATTATGCCGAAGGGAAAGATACGGGGATTATCGATCTGCTGATGGTGGGCGATATCGACCGATACCATCTGAATGATTTGAGCAGAAAAACCGAACGTTATATTAAGCGAAAAATCCGGTCCCTGGTGCTGACCCAGGAAGAGTTCAAAGAATTTTCGCCGAAACTGAGCGAAAAACCGCGGGTACTGATCTGGGAAGCCAAAAAAGAAAAACCCGCTTAAAATATCAAAAAAGCCGAGCTTTTTGCGGGTAAGCCAATAACAGTTGATGTTTTGAATCCTGGAATGGGTCTCTGAAACGTTTTGGTAATCCAAAGGGCGGAGCTGTAAAGTGCAAGCCAGGGTAAACATGGAAAAGGGGAGAGCATGAGGCGGGAAGAGTTGCTGGAAATCATCACCAATGGTGAATCTTCAAAGATCGAATTCAAGGAAGAGGGCGTTCATCCCAATTCCCTTGCCGAAGAGATCATTGCTTTTGCAAATTTTGAAGGTGGAACCATCTTGATCGGCGTTGACGATACAGGCACTTTGAAGGGATGCACAAAAAAAGATCTTGAGGAATTTATTGTCAATGTTTGCCGGAACAATGTAAGACCGCCTCTTATCCCCGTGATTGAAAAAGTGATGGTTGACGAAAAACGGATTTTCACCGTGACGGTTCCACGAGGAGACACCGCCTATTCCACAAACCGGGGGTTATATTACATCAGGGTCGGCTCAACCAAACAGACGCCGACACAGCAGGAACTTTTGAGGCTGTTTCAAAAAAGGAACATGATCCAGCTCGATGAAACCCCAGTGATAAAAACATCTTTGCGAAGTATTGACATCGCCAAAGTCAACACGTTCCTCGCTAAATTGAGCCAAAGCCCGTTAAATGAAGACAGCGACACATCGCTTACCCACGAACTGATCAATCTGTCCATTCTGGTTGCGGTTGACAACACCTTGCACCCATCTCTCGGCGGAATTCTGGCCTTTGGCAAAAATCCTCAAAAATATTTCCCTTCCTACAGTATCCAGTGTGGCGCCTATAATGGCGAAGATCTGGCCGCGGATGCCATCCGGGAGAAGGATCTTGTTGGAACACTGGACGAGCTTATTGAGGATGCCATTGCCTTCGTCAAACTCACCATGCCCCAAAACCCCATATTGGAACGAAATATTCAGCGAAAAGACAACTACCTCTATCCCGTGGAAGCCCTTCGTGAGGCCATTGTAAACGCCGTTTGTCACAGGGACTATACCATCACAGGCAGTGCCATCAGACTTCTCCTGTTTAATGATCGACTGGAGATACGCTCCCCCGGTGGCCTCCCTAACACTTTGACTGAAGAAAACATGCTGTATCGACAGTTCACCCGAAACCAGATGATTGCCTCGTTTTTGACCGGATACGGGTATATGGAGCGAAGGGGCAAGGGGATGTTGCGCATGATTAAAGGATGCAAAGACAACGGCATTGAATGCCGTTTTTTCCAGACCCCCGATAAGAATGAATTCGTTGTGACCTATGGGGCTGCACGGTAAACCGCCGCTGATACACATCAAGTCCCCCCCTGGAAGTATTTTGAAAAGTATCAGGGAACAAGGGGCAGAGGCCAAAAGTCGGAGATTGGAGGTCGGAATCCGCATAAGAAAACGGATAAGGAGATTTATCTCCTTGGGGTTGAATTCACCGACCGGAATGTTGGGGAGTGGGTAGTTGGGAAGATGTCCGTATGATTTTTTAGCCGCGGATGGATGTAATAAAAGAACGGAAGATTGATTTACCCGCGGAAGTTGCCGCGCAATTGGTCGATATTTTTGTTTTTTATCCAGAAATTGAAAAAGTGATCATTTTTGGGTCCAGAGCATTAGGCAACGCTAAACCCGGTTCTGACATTGATTGTGCCTTCATCGGAAAAGATTTGACGTTCCAGCTTGTCAGTCGAATTCAAACCTACCTGGAAGAAGAGACGTTATTCCCGTATTTCTTTGATTGTCTCCACCTGGAATCCGCTCGTAATCAAGAATTACTTGAGCATATAAAAAAATATGGCAAGATTTTGTACGAGAAGAAATCTATGAGGTGAAATGCCTGACCGCACACGATTGAAAAAAAGGAGGGTAACTGCCGCCTGTTCATATCTTCTCTGACCCAATTTATGCATTGACTGTTCAATAATGACGGCATACAATATGCTATACTCTAAATGCTGATGGAGGTTGCAGAATGGGCACAACAAAGACAGCTTCAGCCAGGGCTTTACTTGATCCAAAGGTAAAACAAGAGGCCGAAGAGATTTTGCATAGGTTAGGGTTGTCAGTCTCAAAATCCTTTGAGCTTTTTTACCGGCAGGTTATTGCTCAGCATGGATTGCCGTTTGAAGTTAATATTCCAAATGAAAAGACCATGAAAGCCATTGAGAATTCCAGGGAGGGAAAGGGACAGAGGTTTTCATCTGAACGGGAATTGTTTGATGATCTCGGAATATGACGAGATGAGAGACATAAGACGCGACACCCAATTCAAGAGAGATGTAACGCGGATAAGAAAACGCGGCAAAGATATTGGAAAGCTAAAAACCGTTCTTCGGGTTCTCGTACGTTCGCAAAAACTGCCACCCGAGAATAAGGATCATCCCCTTAAGGGTACCCTGAAAGATTGTCGTGAGTGTCATATTGAACCGGATTGGCTGCTTGTATATCGGATAGAAGGGAGTGAACTTTGTTTAGTTCGTACCGGCACACACGCGGACCTCTTCGGTTAGCCGTAGGGCAAAACCCTTAACCTCAATCCAACCGTAAAATGTTCAACATTCCGCGGTTCTCTTTTGACAGTGGGCGAAGGTAGATATGGCTATAACAACAATGGTTCACGTTCGCGTGGACGAACAGATAAAGGCACAGGCGGCGGAAACGCTTGCGGCAATGGGGCTGACCGTTTCCGACGCCGTACGCGTTTTTCTGACCCTGGTCGTTGCCGAAAAACAATTGCCGTTTACCCTCAAAGTTCCGAACACTGATACTCGCGCTGCGATGGCCGAAGTTGACGAGATTACCCGAAAGCGCCAAGCACGTTTCGGCGCCGCTACCGAGTTGTTCGATGACCTTAAAAAAAACAGCGGCCAGTAAACAGGCTTCGCTGCCACGCGCCGCAGACTACACAAAATCCTTTCTGAAAGATTGGGTTCGCTTGTCGCGTTCCGGTCGGTACGACATAAACCGGCTCAAGAAAGTGATGATGCTGCTGATCGCCAATCGCATACCCTATACGGAAGGTTAACGGTTTGAATGCATTCAAAAAATCACGAGAGGATAGACTCTCCGAAATAGCCCGAACATTTGATCTGGAAATCATTTATGCATTTGGAAGCCATGCCGGGGATGCTCTGAAATGGCTGAAAGACGAGCAGTTTTTGCTCTCGATCTTGTCACCATCAGACCTGGATATCGCCATCAAGCCCGCCACTAAAAAAAAGTTGTCCGTAAAAGAAAAGGTCCACCTGGCAATGGCACTGGAAGATCTTTTCTGCATATCCGGAGTCGACCTTGTGAATCTTCCAGAGGCAGACCCTTTTCTGGCGGCCAATATTATTCGAGGCGAGAGATTATTCTCAAAAGATACCTATCTTGCGGACGAATACGATCTTTATATCCTCAGACGCGCGGGGGACCTGATCCCTTTGGAACGAGAACGTATCGCCCTTATAATGGGAGAAAAAAATGAGCCCGAATAGAGTTTCAAAACGGGTCATTGCCGATCGCCTGGACTGGATCGAAAAAATGCTACGAGAAATTCGGACCTTGCCACTGGAAAATTACAGCTCATTTACGACCGATCGAAGAAACTTCTGGTCGGCGGAATCATGCCTCAGGCGCGCCCTTGAAGCACTCATGGATTTGGGAAGACATATCGCGGCAAAAGCGTTTGGTGTGGGCATAACAGAATACAAAGAGATTGCCGACGTATTGAAGGCAAAAGGTGTTTTTGACCACGAATCGCATCTTACGTTCAGAACCCTCGCCGGCTACAGGAACAGGATGGTCCACTTTTACCATGAAATATCGGAACACGAACTTTTTGACATCTGTTCCGGTCAACTTTCAGATATTTCTAAAATGGCAACCATCATAAAAGATTGGACTCACCGTAATCCGGAAGTACTGGATGAAAGGCTTTAACGGGAGGGATGTTTGCTGTTTTTAAAGGAGAAGAGCAATATGCCGGCAATAAAATCATGCATTTCAGCGATTATTTTTGTGAGCCTTTTTCTGGTGGCCTGTTCGACAAAGCCCGCGGAAACCACACAGATCAAGTATTATCCAGTTGATAATCTCGAAGGCGTTATCGCTAAATCAAGAATAGAGATCGATCAAGAAGTTTCTGATGACGGCAACGGCTCATTGCGCATTGTTGCAACTAAACCAACCACGGTGAGGCTATATGAAACAGGCGATATTGATATCGAGAATGCGCAGTTGATCTATCGCGCCAAACTTCGCACCCAAGACATCAAAGGTCAGGCGTATCTTGAAATGTGGTGCAACTTCCCCGAAAAAGGTGAATTTTTCTCACGTGCGGTGCAATCGGCGCTATCCGGAACCCATGACTGGACCTCCCAAGAAACGCCTTTCTTCCTCAAAAAGGGCGAAAACCCTAACAATGTAAAATTGAACCTTGTCATCAATGGGGAAGGAACGGTCTGGATCGACGACATTCGCTTGATGAAAGCACCGTTGCCATAAAGCACGATAGCTTGCAATGCTGGATCAAGCTATACGCTGAGTACTCATGGTCCAATGTGGATCGCCAGGAATCCGAACTGAACGCGAACTACTTCTCCTGGGTTGGACTATTTTGCCTTCAATATTTCAATTTCTTCTTCCGTCAATCCTGTCATGTCGGCAATGGTTTTTGTGTCAAAAGGACCTGCACCAAGAAGGTTCGTTGCTATTTCTAATGCTTTCTCTTTCTTCCCTTCTTTTTTTCCTCTGTTTTCTCCTTTTTTTTCTCCTTTTTTAAAGCCTATGGTATAAGAGGATTCAACCATGCTGGCTTGATAATGGCGGTCATCTTGAAAATTTTCATACGCAAGACGTTCTTGTTCAGGCAACTTTAAAATGTCGAGTTCATATTTGGCTTTTTTGATGCCTTTCGCCGTAAAGTTTTCCTTTATCTCCTCGTTTTTAAGAAAATATATCCATTCGTCTAACGTGTCTTTGGCAATATCGTCAAAATTGTTGACTTTAATGAGGTAATATTCCGGAAATATCTCAGAAATTTTATTTTTCCCATACAGTTCTTGCTGATCTTCCGATAACTGTAATATGTCCTGTTTATGAAGACCCTTGAATGCTGTAAAACCGTGATAAACATAGTCTTCACCCTGTCCTAGATCGAAATAAAGGATATTGACCGAGATGACTTTAACGACTTCTGAAAAAGGGGAACTTTCATGAAGATGCTCGGTAATGACTTTTGAAGTGCCAAAGAGAATTCTCTGTAAATAATCAAATTCCCTTTCATATTGAACTTCGATGATAATGATTTCGTTGTTTTGATTTTTGACCTTTAGATCAACACGATTAAATTTATCACGCTGGTTTTCTTTGTTGCTCTCACTTTCAAGGATTTCCAAAATATAAATGTTGTATCTCAACAACTCACTCAAGAACCCTTCTAAAATCTCGAAATTTGCTTTACTTCTCAGGAGCTTTTTCATTGCCCAATCAAAGCTGATTAATCTTCTTTTTGGCATTTTTATCACCTTTTTTTTTGTAACCGTTCACAGGGTGCAATTGTCAGGGTGCAGAAAAACCAGCTTCGATTCTGATTCAAACAATTTGCCTGGATCTAAACTTCTTATGGTGACCCGTGTTATCATAACGAAATACCAGTTTTTGTGAAGGATCAATGAATTGATAGGCATACATTAACCGGTCTGGGGTCATTTCAACGTCAACAAATTCGTGCAAATAAAAAGCGGAACCATCCGCAAAGCATAGTTTTTCGCGAATGAATCCCTCATATGTGCCACGTTTCTCATACGTGACATTTGATAGTTGGATAACAAGACATGCGTCAATTATTTTTTCAATCTGCTGGAAATAGGTTTCAATTCGCAAACCGGATATCCTTGCTTCCACAAGCGGTCTTAGCTGGTGTTTTCGCGTAGAAACCAATCTGAGATCAGGCATCCTTTGGCCCTCCTCTGATGCCGCATCGTCTTCTCTAGTTTCTCTTCCGACTCGCTTCTACAACCGTTATGCTATCAACTCTTTCATTTCAGGTCAAGAAAACATTCGACGTCGGAGTCTTCGGATATGATCCGACGCACTTTTCCCCGTCTTTCTCGACTGAACATTAATTTCCACATACTTTACCCTCTTTCCAGACCTGAGCATTCCCATGGGAAGAATCACATCCCCTGGAAATCGGCTCTTCATGCCAGGGAGGAATGGTCACGGTCACTCAGGCAAGGCATGAGCAGCCTTCATTCGCTGAGCGTAAATCTCTCGGCTTGATCGATCAGCGTTTTCGCCGCCTCTACCGCATGTCGGATGACAAAATCAGATTTACAGACGCGGCAGGCGAATATAGAAGAACCTGGATCGCCAATCGACAACTGAGTCCATATTTCAAAACGGTTTTACTTTTGCTTCCACTTCAATTAGGATGAAGTCTCTACTGGGGGAACTAGTTTATAAAGTGAATGGTAAATTCATAATGTCCCCCATTACATCGATCACCTGTTACGCGTGTTATGGTGAAGGGGTTTATCAATGAAATCAAATGAACGGGCCGCCCTGCGTAAACTTAAAAGGGAGATAGGGAAAATCCTGAATCTGGTTGATTATCGTGTATTCGGATCAAAGGCTCGGGGCGAAGAATTTCCTGAATCTGATATAGACGTAATGATTGAGGTAGAAAACTACACCCCGGACGTAGAAGCACTAATTGACGACCTGATATTCGAAATCAACCTCGATTATGATTGTCTCATATCCGCGGTGATTTTTGGGAGCAAGGAACTGCATGAAGGCCCACTTAGGGAATCACCCATTTATAGATCAATAAGCAGAGAAGGTATAAGAATTTGAGTGTTGCGGCTGATAAGAAAGCGCTTGCCCAATACAGATTGGAACAGGCCCGAGAAAGCCTTGATGAAGCAACATTTCTTCTTTCGGGCGGAAAGAGCCCTCGATCCATAATCAACCGATTATATTACGCGATGTTTTATGCGATTTTGGCGTTGCTGATTTATGAGCCCTATTCGTCGTCAAAGCACAGCGGCGTTCTTGGATATTTCAATCGGCGTTTCATTAAGGAAGGGATATTCGACAGGGAAATGGGCCGTTGGGTTAACAAGGCATTTGAGTTAAGGCAACGGGGTGACTATAGGGAATATTTCGAGGTGACACGGGATCAGACTGCGGATCTGGCGGTGAAGGCAGGACGGTTCGTTTCCATTGTCAAATCCCATCTTGATGTAGAATAGGAAAGGTACCAGCGTCTCCCTATTTTTCAAGTGTACTTAGCGCCAAATCCAATAAATCCTGTCAATCCTGTCTAATAAAACCAAAATGGGCGAGACTTTGCAAACAACAGAAAAACTCCCCGAGGCAGTTTATACACCTGATTCCCAATTGCGCAAGCCGGGAAAGTCGCTGAAAAGCATGTGCACGATCTCCTCGCGTCCCACGAACTCACCTGGCGACTCATGGTTAGAGATATCAGCGCACAATACCGCCAGTCGATGTTTGGGATATTGTGAGGTTGGATCATTATATTATAGTTAAAAGAACGATTAAGACAAAGGGTGTGTCCAACAATATTTAATAAAAAGTGCTACCAGAAAGTGGCAATTTAATCATTAAACAAGCATCACTTACATACAAGCTTGGACGTTTGAATGAAAAGAGATCTGCTTAATAATCTGAAAACATGGCAAAACGCCGCTGCCAAGAAGCCCTTGGTGCTAAGCGGCGCTCGACAGGTCGGCAAGACCTATACCCTGAAGCATTTCGGAGAGAACTTCTTTCCATCATTTTCCCCCTATGGTGATTTATATTGGAAATTATCCAAAATAATGACAGGAATACATTGGAACATCTCCAAAAATGACATGTTTTAATATTGGGAAATAGCCAAAAACCTGGGTTCTGAGTTCAAGGGTATAATGGTTCAACAAGTTCAGCAAAGTACTCTTGCCCATGGCCGCCAGCGTTTCTTCAAAGGTTACGGGACCCAGGTAGAGGTATTCAACCCGACCCACGGGCATGGAAAAGGAATGTTTGCTCATTGTAAATTCGAGGAGGGAACCGGCTGCGATTACGGGTAGTTCGGGATGATCCTCATAGAAATATCGAAGGGCCTGAATGGCGATCGGCGCTGCCTGTATTTCATCCAGGAAAAGCAACCCCTCTTGTCCTGAAATCGGTCCTTTCCCACAGATAAATTCAAGTTCTCGAAGGATCTTTCCGGTATCGTGAGTTTTAAAAACATCCACCAATGTCGGATGCCGTTCAAGATTGACTTCATGGAGGACCAATTCTTTATGGCCTGCAAACTGTCTGACCAGCGTTGACTTTCCCACCTGACGCGCACCACGAATGATCAAGGGTTTGCGGTAACTTGAATCGAGCCAATCCGTCAGTCTTTTTTCTGCAATCCGTTCCATTTTAATTTTGAATACGCCTGTAACAGGGGCTTGTTTTCTGCAAGGTGAGAGGATTATAAGGGTCTATTATTAGCGATGCAAGCGAAATCGGGCGTAAATCGCGCATGGGGGCAGCTCCCCACTTTATGGACCAGCCCCTTTTCTTCCATCTTTTCAATATTGTTGGCTTCATTATGCGCCGGAATGATAGCGGAGACATCAGATTCCCTTATTTTTTCCACTACGATCGCCGATCAAATAGATTGAGGAGTGGAACCCCATCCCTGCTTTCTTATGTTGCGATATTGTAATATCCAAATGCGAATCAGTCAATCATTCCAATTGTGGGCTTTTGGGAGCCGTTTTTTACAGAATCTGAGAACCCGCCGGCCTCTGGAAAATGCACGAAAAAAGTTCGGCGCACTTGAATTTTAAAAGGGTAGCGCCGATCGCCTAGACTGAATAGAAAGAGTGGTGCGAGAAATCAATACTCTGCCACTGGCAAATTATACGTTCTTTGTCACAGATCGAAGAAATGTGTGGGCAGCAAAAACAAAAATATTTTCAAGCTCTGCGAGCTCCGAGCGGTGAAAACCCTAAGCATGCAGACTGAACAATTTGAGATAGCTTACTTAAGCGTCAAGTAGCTGTTCAATTTTCTCTTTCACCCATGCTCGCACAAGCTGTGAACGTTCAATTCCGGTACGTTTTGACTCCTTATCAATAAGTCTGACATCTCTCGGTTCGAGCCTCAACTGAATGAGTTTCTTGGGTGGACGCTGGAAGTTCAAGCCTCCCTCTTCCCAGCCATTAAAATCCTCAGGCTCGTGTCGATCCCAAAATTGCGCCAATTGTGCATCGTCCATTTCGGGCAAATCAGCTACATTTTCTGATGGTTTCCCCATAGCTAACCTCCTTTTCTCTTGAGATAAATTTTCCTTTGGTTTCTATCCCTGGCGGTTATGATTTTCACGAAACTACGCCCAACCTCCAGCCCAAGTTTGTGGACTTCTTCTTGGGAGAGAACTCTGACGAGTACCAGCAAGTATCTGCCTGCAAAAGTTTGTCCATACACGAAATAGCAGTCGCTGTGTGAAATTGAGAAAGCGTGTTTGTCGTCGTATATGACTTCTTCCAGTTCCCAAATTTCAATATTGTGTTTTATCAGTAGCTTATCCTTCACACCTGAAGAGACGGTGATCTCACACTGGAATACCTTGCCACGCACCATAGAACACCCCCCATTTATCTTCTTATCCTATGCCAAACCACGCATAATAAACAACTTTCTGTTCAAGAGCAGGCAACTCCTGCTTATTCCAGGCTTGTAGATACTGTGGGCTTGATGGCGAAAAGGTTTATTGATGGTATGCGGGTCAGCGCTGAGTCAGAAAGCGCATTTCATTCACATCAGCAACAGCTTCTCCGATTCCTGGCAACTGTTTTTGGCGCAATACCATCTTTTCTGCCGCATAAGTCTAAATGTTGTGGGGTTGTATAACCCATCAAAATTAAAAGGCGTTTTCGGTAAACAAGAATGCATTATGAACATTCATAACTTGAATCCAAGGTAAGTCAAATGTTTGGCCGTTGGCTAATTCAAAGGGACTTTTATGAGCATTTTTTGCGCCAGGTAAAAATGGGACAAAATTCCTGATAGTCGCATGTGCTCGAAAGAAAAGACTTGCCCATTTCTTATCTCGAAAACTCTCAATTTGTTTTAGTTTACGTTTGATTCCTTTTAAATAATTGTCAACAATGGAGGTTGTTTGTTTTATCCCATTTCTATTTTTATGAGAGGTATAATGAGTGGCATTTTCTTTTAATTCTACTACCCTCTTTTTTAGTAATGGATGAGAAAATGCATCGTCATCTAATGCCTTAATCTTTACTTCCAAGTTAACTTTAGATGTGGATGTTTTCAAAACTTTCTTAAATTTTTTATAAAGCTTGTCCACTTCTTGGTCGGTACATTTTGATTCTTTTTGATATTTTGATAGTGCATCGTAGAAGTTTTTCAAACAATGACGAGGCAATATCCGACCCAAATGTTATGGAATACGGTCTTGATAGCATTGGTTGAGGCTTTCCACTTATCTTTTGTTACACCAAGGATTTTGAAGTCGATTTTTTGCAAAAAATCCTCAAATGAACCGCACAGGTTTTCTTCATCAACATGATCAACATAATCGGAGTGCCATACTAATAAATTTTCAGGATCGACCATAACTACAGAATAAGTTCTTAAATTTGGTTCTTTTTCAAAGCCCTCATCTTCCTGTAGATATCCTGAGCCTTTCACTCCTGCTCTTGTTAGTATTGTTGCAGGATGAAGTGTTCCTGCCCATCGATTCCAGTTCAAGATGGTTTGTTTGCTTTTGACACTTTTTTTGCCAATAATTTTAAGGCTTTCGATGGCTCCTTGAATGCTCGCATTAAAACGGTACATATTCCGAAATACGTGCCCAATAATCTCTATACCAAAATTCTTTTCCCTTGGGAGAAAGCTGGGAACAAGAGAGAACTTTTGTTTGCACTTCCGGCATTGTATCATGCGGATTGGGAATGTCTGTTGTTCTCCTCCATTCATTATTGTTTTTCGAGGATTCCCGCGGAAACCAGATAAAATATATTCTTTAGGTCCAGAACATGTTGAATTATGGCCTGTGTGGTGATCATATTTATCGAGTTTATCTAATACTTCAATGCGAAACTTCTTACTATCTTTTACGAGAGCATGATAGCTTTCGGTGTTATTATAAGGAAAGATATATGTTTGATTTCCTCGTTTAGAAACAAGGTCTTCCATTTTCTTTTTTACATTTTCGATTATGGATTTATCAAAAGATTTTAACATCCCTATCTCAAATGCAATACTGATTGTACTATCACGACTTTTTACATTATTCAATTTTTTAGTAATATTACTTATCATTGAACGAATTGAATAAAAGATTCTAATTTTCTGTCGATCCCGTTGTGTTTTTGGAATGCTTTTTTTCCCTTTTATTGGCTTACAAATATCCCATAATTGACTTATTAACCTACCAAGTTCATCAATAAGAGCAGACAATGTTACATAAAAATATTGCAATGATTGAAACATCTCCCTTTCATTGATCCATGATCTGATGGCATTAATGCATTTCTCAATTTCAAAGAAAATCTCAGGATACTGTTTTGGATCGTAATAACATTGTCTTGCAAGTCTGTTTTGAGCTTTGTCCAACATTGTCAAAGCTCTCTTAATATTATTAATCATGTGCAACCTCTCTAATTTAACATAGACTGTTGCACTATGATTATGCACACTTATCAAAAAAAGTCCCTAACTTTTTTCCGCTAAGGCGAATTCAGGAAAAAATGTTTGGCCTCACGAAATGCGCTTTGATTAGGATATTGATTCGGAACCGTTTAACAGATGAAATAATTTCAATATGTTAGAGTAAACCCCACAACATTTAGACTTATGCGTTTTCTGCCTTCAATGACGGCATGATCACTAACGGCATATTCACCCTTTCTAAATTTTTCTTTTATCTTTTCAAATAAATCCATTTATAACAATCACTTAAGATTTTGGACAACCACTGCAAAACATGCAACAAAACAATTTGGCAATATTTAACGGAGACTAAGAATTTTTTCGATATAAATCAATGAATTTGTATTGCGATGATCGATTTCACCTCTCATTTCCGGGCTTGTAATCAGGCCCCAGTGGAATTCGACTACCTTTGAAAACAATACAGCAGGATTACACCCTGTACGCCATGGGCTGCTATTTGCATCCGTATATTCTTCCTAATCTGGATTGACGTGCCGATCCTATTCATTAAATATCCCTTTTTTGCGGAAAAACTGGCCAACGGCGTGGACATTGGAGAAAGGCTGGTCAACCTGAGTCCCTTCTATCTCTACTTTTTGGCTATTTTGAACAAGTTGTTCGGCGTAATCTGGCCCTTTATTAAATGCTTTCAGATATTCATCGGAGCCATAAACACCCTTTTAGTGTTCGCCATCGGAAGCAGGCTTTTCAAGCGAGGGGCAGCCTTCATCGGAGTCATAGGAGTACTAATGTTCGCTGCTTACCTGAGAGCCCGTCGGTCCGGTACGAATTTACACCGACGCTATATGCGCCTGGCGAAACTTAATGAGAAATATCGATAAAATCGCGGATTATCCTTGCAATCCGACGATACTATCGTTAGAATTTAGCCATTCGGATCGAAATGATATCAAGGAGGGTCGGTAAGTGAATTTACTTTCGAGGGATTTGACGCGGCATATCCAGCATTCGTTGAAAATTGACCGTGTCACTGCGATTATGGGTCCCCGTCAGGCAGGAAAAACCACCCTGTCACAGCATCTCATCAAAAGTGATCTTGACATCCAGTACTACAATCTCAAGGATCCGGACACCCGACAGGCATTGGCAGCAAACGCTCGAAAAGAATTTGAGTACTTTGGGAAACACCTCATTGTTTTAGATGAAGTACAACAGATGCCGAGCCTTATTGAGCTAATTCAACTTCAAGTCGACATCCAACCTGAAAGAAAGGGCCGGTTTCTCATCACAGGTTCAAATCACCTTCTGCTGAACCGGAGAATCAAAGAATCATTGGCGGGAAGGGTTTCTGTTTATACCCTGTTCCCCTTGTCATTCAGAGAACTTGTCAGTCACTCTGAGCAGTCTTTGCTGAAAAAACTATTATATGCGCCATCGGTAAAGGACGTCGAAACAGAACTGTCGGAATTTTATCTTCCAGCAAAACAATCAAACATGCTGTCAGAAAAATTTCGCGAATTTACATTGTATGGCGGCTATCCCGAATTCCTGACACGGACAAATCCGGAAGATCGCAGGCAATGGCTCAATAATTACCGTCAGACCTACCTTGACACGGATTTGAGAGAAATCGTTGATTTGAGAAACCAGGAATCATTTGAACGGTTTGAGCTGCTCTTTGCCACACGTGTCGGATCATTGATGAACATCAGTGAACTCGCAAGAGATTGCGCGCTTTCAGCCGATACAATCCGCAGATTCATGAACTATTATCGTCAGCTTTTTGTTGCCTGGTCCAGTTTGCCATTTTTCGAGAACATCGGCAAGCGCATGAAAAAAATGCCAAAATGGTATTTCATTGATACCGGGATTTTCAGATCGTTGATGAACAATTTCAGGATGGAAGATGGGAACTGCTTTGAAAACGCGGTTATTTCAGAATTGCGAAAAGGAGTCTACCAGGAAACACTTCGTGAGGATATCTATTTTGCCAGGACATCAACCGGCGTAGAAGCAGATGCTGTTTTCAAGAATATTGAGAACGGGTTAACGTTTTATAGTGAAATCAAGCAGCGGGACACCCCACATGGCGTCGATATTCGACACCTGCGGAAATTTGTTTCCCTCAATGAAAACAATGTCGGCCTTTTGCTGAATATGTCAAATTCCATCAAAAAGCTTGAGGAACGGATCTGGAACATTCCCGTTCACTGGTTGCTCTCCTGAATCGATCCGGAAAAAAGCCCAAATATTTTGCCATTGATACGAGAATTCCGTGGACAGCAGAATCGTGTTTGAAACACGCTAAGCCTTTACCATCCCCAAGATACCCAGCCCCCTGACCTGAGGGTCTTCCAGTATCGCGCTTTTACCCGGGGTTTCATCAATTGAATGCACCCTTTTCTTCCGGGCAACTTTTTGGAGGTAAAAATCCTCCGGTCGCATTTTTTCATCCAATCCCTGCCGGGCTGGTAGAAATCTTCCAGCGAGTTTGGATTCAAACAAACCGATCCCCTTCACTCTTCTCAAATCGCATCTGGCTGATCTGTTCGGAAATCAAGCCCAGCATAAAAATCAAAATAGACGTCGTAAACAGAAGAGCGCTCATGTTGGTAAATCGACCGGAAGTAAGGAATGTATAGGCATAATAGGAAAGACCCACCAGAAAAAGGCCCATACTTGTGGGGAGAAAAATCTTAAGAGGGGAATAAAAGGTGCATATCCTGACAATGATCATAAAAAACCGGACGCCATCCTTAACAATCCGAATCTCACTTTTCCCCGTCTTTCTCGACTGAATATTGATTTTCACATATTTTACACTCTTGCCGGACCTGAGGATTCCCAACGTCATGGTTGTGGGATAAGAGTAGGTATTGGGCAAAAGATAGAGCAGATTTCGCGCCAGATCCGACTTAATGGCCCTGAAACCCGAGGTCAAATCCCGGATGGGAAAATTTGTCACGTAGGAAGCCAAACGATTGTATGTCCGATTTCCCAAGGCCCTGATCTTTGAATCCTGCGTTCCCCCGGGCCTGGCGCCCACCACCATATCGAATTCCGGAAAATATTGAATCAGTTGAGCCAGGTCCGCGGGATCATGCTGTCCATCCGCATCCATGAACACCAGAACCCGGCCCGATGCAATCCGAACACCGCTCTTGATGGCGGCCCCGTTGCCGATATTGTAGGGATGCCGGTAAACAATGGCCCCGGCCTCACGAGCCATATCTCCCGTACCGTCCGTTGAACCATCATCAATGACAATAATTTCAAAATCGGGATGAAGGGCCATAACATGGGAAACCACATTGCCAATGTGCCGGGCTTCATTGTGGGCCGGGATGATGACGGAAACATCAGATTCTTTGATTTTCTCCATTGATCCACCTGCTCTCTAAAATGTAAAATTATCGGTCATTTTATTGGTTTGCCTAAGAGTTAAAGGCCGCGCTAAGCCTTCATCATCCCAACAATCCAGATTGCAAAGAAGACAGCCCAGAACAATACCCACTTGAAATTAGAAAAGCTTAACAACCCTGAGGGGTTGGAGGTTCGGAACCTTGAAATGATAAACCCAATGGCAGATCCGATCCATCCCAGGAGACCGATAAGCAAAATGATGCTCCATAGGATGTCAGGGCCTTTTACCTGTGGGTTGTCAAGGAGTAAGACTTCCACTTTTCCCTCTCGTTTTAGATGATTTTTCTTACCTTGTTCAAATTTCAAAAGCTCAGACATTCTTATGTCGCATTTTTCGATCCAATCCCTGCCCGGCGTGTAAAAGCTCCTTGCAGCGACAAATCCCCGCTTGATTGTTTTGACTGCAATTAGTGCCAGGCGAATATCCCCCCTTGCCTGAGCATCCATGCTAATTTCCCACAGATGGCGGGCCGATTTGTGAACGTAAGGATTGAATGGCGTATACCAGTGGATTGAACGGTCATAGAATGTAATTGCGTTGATGTACTGATTTGCCTTAAAATGGATTTCGCCTTTCTGGTAGGTTTTCATTGAACCATAAAAGGTCCGTACCCACACCATAGCCAGGAGGATGATTATCAAGGCAAAGCCCGCAAGAATAGCGCTCTGTGTTCGGCTCTTCGAAAGGCGCGGTAAAAAATGAGTCATACGGTCCAAAGCTGAATTTATGTTGATCAGCGGCTCCTTGGAGAATATCAGACACTCAGGGGCTAACCATAACACCCCTTTTGAATTAAGTAAATAACCTGTGGAGGCCGCCATTTCCACAAGAAATTCCGAAAAGAACAAAAAACTTTTCATAGCCTTTCAAAGCAAATACCTTAAACTTGCTAAAAGTGACAAAAAACGATATTTTCTGTACAGCTTTTTGGAAATCGAAAGTTTACCGGCATTTTGAGATGTATAGAACAGAAATGTGAGCCACTATCGTCAGAGGTATTTTGTGTACAAGGATAAGAAAGTTGTTGTGGCAATGCCCGCGTACAATGCGGCGAAAACGCTACAGAAAACATATAGCGAAGTGATGGATCAGGAGATCGTCGATCTGGTCGTCATCGTCGACGATGCAAGTCAGGACGAGACGGTCAAAATCGCTCAAGAACTTCCCAAGACTATCGTTCATAAACATTCCCGGAATCTGGGATACGGCGGCAATCAAAAGTCATGCTATAATATCATTTTGAAAACAAAAGCCGATATCATCATCATGGTTCATCCTGACTATCAGTATACGCCTAAACTGATTCCCGCAATGACTTCAATGATCGGCAACGGCCTTTATCATTGTGTTTTGGGGTCCAGAATCCTGGGTGGATCTGCATTAAAAAGCGGCATGCCGCTGTGGAAATATATCGCCAATCGTTTTCTCACTTTTGTCGAAAACATTCTTACAGGGGCCAAATTATCCGAATACCACACCGGTTACCGGGCCTTTTCCCGTGAACTGCTCGAAAAGCTTCCAATTGAAAATAATTCAAATGATTTTGTGTTTGACAATCAGATGCTGACACAGGTTATCTGGATGGGATATACTGTGGCTGAAATCAGTTGCCCAACAAAGTATTTTGCCGAAGCGTCTTCTATCAATTTGACCAAAAGCATAAAATACGGTTTTGGATGCCTGTTGACTGCCTTTATTTTTCGTATGGCCAAGATGAAAATCATCTCCTCGAAATTGTTTCCCAGGTTGGATGAATGAATTCGACGCACCAGTCTTGCAACGTATGTAATGGTAGGTTACTTCCCCGTTTCAGTGAAGTTCGCGACCCCATAACAAGCGAGTCTTTCGCCATTTTAGGTTGTACAAAATGCGGGCTCGGACATACCAGTCCCTACCCTGCCAACTTGACTCGGTATTATGAAAACCACTATTAAGGCAGCCGTCACGGCGTGACCTCAAAGTTTCGTACAAGACAACGCCTCCGGTTTATCGAACGTACAGTGGATAACACAACTGAAAAACGATTGCTTGATATCGGGTGTGGTGACGGTTCCTTTTTGCTTGCGGCAAGAGCGGCGGGATGGAAAGTCATGGGGACGGAAATCAATCCGCGTCCGGTGAGAATTTTCGGCCTTGATGTAAAGCATACGCTCAATGAGATAGATCATACCGAGTGCTTTGACTGCATTACCATGTGGCATAGCCTGGAACATATGAAGGACCGCATAAGTCTAAATGTTGTGGGGTTTACTCTAACATATTGAAATTATTTCATCTGTTAAACGGTTCAGAATCAATATCCTAATCAAAGCGCATTTCGTGAGGCCAAACATTTTTTCCTGAATTCGCCTTAGCGGAAAAAAGTTAGGGACTTTTTTTGATAAGTGTGCATAATCATAGTGCAACAGTCTATGTTAAATTAGAGAGGTTGCACATGATTAATAATATTAAGAGAGCTTTGACAATGTTGGACAAAGCTCAAAACAGACTTGCAAGACAATGTTATTACGATCCAAAACAGTATCCTGAGATTTTCTTTGAAATTGAGAAATGCATTAATGCCATCAGATCATGGATCAATGAAAGGGAGATGTTTCAATCATTGCAATATTTTTATGTAACATTGTCTGCTCTTATTGATGAACTTGGTAGGTTAATAAGTCAATTATGGGATATTTGTAAGCCAATAAAAGGGAAAAAAAGCATTCCAAAAACACAACGGGATCGACAGAAAATTAGAATCTTTTATTCAATTCGTTCAATGATAAGTAATATTACTAAAAAATTGAATAATGTAAAAAGTCGTGATAGTACAATCAGTATTGCATTTGAGATAGGGATGTTAAAATCTTTTGATAAATCCATAATCGAAAATGTAAAAAAGAAAATGGAAGACCTTGTTTCTAAACGAGGAAATCAAACATATATCTTTCCTTATAATAACACCGAAAGCTATCATGCTCTCGTAAAAGATAGTAAGAAGTTTCGCATTGAAGTATTAGATAAACTCGATAAATATGATCACCACACAGGCCATAATTCAACATGTTCTGGACCTAAAGAATATATTTTATCTGGTTTCCGCGGGAATCCTCGAAAAACAATAATGAATGGAGGAGAACAACAGACATTCCCAATCCGCATGATACAATGCCGGAAGTGCAAACAAAAGTTCTCTCTTGTTCCCAGCTTTCTCCCAAGGGAAAAGAATTTTGGTATAGAGATTATTGGGCACGTATTTCGGAATATGTACCGTTTTAATGCGAGCATTCAAGGAGCCATCGAAAGCCTTAAAATTATTGGCAAAAAAAGTGTCAAAAGCAAACAAACCATCTTGAACTGGAATCGATGGGCAGGAACACTTCATCCTGCAACAATACTAACAAGAGCAGGAGTGAAAGGCTCAGGATATCTACAGGAAGATGAGGGCTTTGAAAAAGAACCAAATTTAAGAACTTATTCTGTAGTTATGGTCGATCCTGAAAATTTATTAGTATGGCACTCCGATTATGTTGATCATGTTGATGAAGAAAACCTGTGCGGTTCATTTGAGGATTTTTTGCAAAAAATCGACTTCAAAATCCTTGGTGTAACAAAAGATAAGTGGAAAGCCTCAACCAATGCTATCAAGACCGTATTCCATAACATTTGGGTCGGATATTGCCATCGTCATTGTTTGAAAAACTTCTACGATGCACTATCAAAATATCAAAAAGAATCAAAATGTACCGACCAAGAAGTGGACAAGCTTTATAAAAAATTTAAGAAAGTTTTGAAAACATCCACATCTAAAGTTAACTTGGAAGTAAAGATTAAGGCATTAGATGACGATGCATTTTCTCATCCATTACTAAAAAAGAGGGTAGTAGAATTAAAAGAAAATGCCACTCATTATACCTCTCATAAAAATAGAAATGGGATAAAACAAACAACCTCCATTGTTGACAATTATTTAAAAGGAATCAAACGTAAACTAAAACAAATTGAGAGTTTTCGAGATAAGAAATGGGCAAGTCTTTTCTTTCGAGCACATGCGACTATCAGGAATTTTGTCCCATTTTTACCTGGCGCAAAAAATGCTCATAAAAGTCCCTTTGAATTAGCCAACGGCCAAACATTTGACTTACCTTGGATTCAAGTTATGAATGTTCATAATGCATTCTTGTTTACCGAAAACGCCTTTTAATTTTGATGGGTTATACAACCCCACAACATTTAGACTTATGCGTCCTCAGACGCGCGGGGGACCTGATCCCTTTGGAACGAGAACGTATCGCCCTTATAATGGGAGAAAAAAATGAGCCCGAATAGAGTTTCAAAACGGGTCATTGCCGATCGCCTGGACTGGAGCGAAAAAATGGTACGAGAAATTCGGACCTTACCACTGGAAAATTACAGCTCATTTACGGCCGATCGAAGAAACGTCTGGTCGGCGGAATCATGCCTCAGGCGCGCCCTTGAAGCGCTCATGGATTTGGGCAAACATATCGCGGCAAAAGCGTTTGGTGTGGGCATAACAGAATACAAAGAGATTGCCGACGTATTGAAGACAGAAAGAAAAATCAACATGAAAAAGCATCTTCTTTTTCCGGAAACCCACAAAATCTCAAGGAGTGCTAACGGCCCTCACTATGGATAGAAAAAGCTAACGAATTGATTGACAACTATGAGGGAATTTGGAATATTTATGAAGAATGCAGATATACTACGAGATCTGTATTAACATTAATGTGAGGGAAAAATCATGTATGCGGAACGCTTGATACTTGAAACAGACCAGTCCGGCAATCTGAAACATGTGCCGAAACTTCCACCCAACAAACACCTGGAGATCATCCTCTTGGTGCTTGACGATGTTCGGGTAGGTCAGTCGCGATGTCGCAGCCCCCATCCCGATATCGCCGGAAAAACCCGCATCCTTGGTGATATTATCAGCAGTGTTCCCGAGACTGATTGGAATTTGCCAAAGTGATTATCCTGGACACTCACATATGGCTCTGGTGGGTTAATAGCGAGGCTGCTGAACTCGGGGCTAATCGAAAAAAGTTGATTGAGGCTGCTGATACTGTAGCGGTTTCCGCGATCAGTTGTTTTGAAGTTGCCTGGCTTGAACGTCATAGCCGCATTGTGCTGCCTTGCGACAAGATCTCTTGGTTCGAAAAGGCGTTGAAGGGGTCTGGAATTATGCTCTTGCCCATTACACCGCAGATTGCTGGTATCGCAGTCGACCTTCCCGAACACCACAGTGACCCGCAAGACAGAATTATCATTGCGACTGCACTGGCCCATGAGGGGCAGCTGATGTCAGCGGATCGCAAATTTCCACTTTATGAGGAACTCGCGCGTTGCTTGCTGTAATGATTGGGAACGCAGCCAATGATTCAGATTCGTTGTCTCCACCATCCCTCATTATTTTCTTTGCCTTTCAATCAGCAATTAGCAGTCTCATTTTTTTGGACATTTAACGGTTGAGAAAATCTTAAAGGCGTTTTTTACCGATAAAAAGGATAAAACACCGCCATTTTCACACAACCTTGTATATCTTGCCGAAAAAGCCGACCTGGAATTGAATGATGACAACCTGGAATTACTTGAGAAGGTCTCAGATTTCAACCTTGAAGCAAGGTATCCGGATGATAAGTTCTCATTCTATAAGAAAAGCACCGTGGAATTTACGAAGAATAAGCTTGAACAAATTGAGAGGTTAAAGAAATGGCTTCTTCAAAATCTTCAATCATCAATTTAATAAAAGAATATATATTACGTTTAAAAGAAAATAATATCTCTATCGAAAAAGTATTGTTGTTTGGTTCTATTATGAAAGGGACGTCAAGGGAAGACAGTGATATAGATATTGCTGTTATTTCATCCTCATTTAAAGGTGACAGATATTCAGATAGAAGGCTTATTGTCCCTTTAAGACGTGGAATAGACAGCAGGATTGAGCCCATCCCTTTTACTCCTGAGGACTATGCACAAGGTGGAATACTTATTGATGAAATTAAGAGTACCGGCCAGGAAATCCTGTAGTTTGACATGACCTAATGATTTATTATGCCTTTATTGACCATGCTGGTATTCACTGTGATCTTCGGCCGGGTGGCCAAGCTGCCAAGCAATGGAAACGCACCGTATGCCCTTATGGTCTTTGCGGCTATGCTTCCCTGAGTGAAGCCTCAAAGAGCCTAATAGGCAACTGAAGCCGGCGCGAGGCTGTAGAAACCGAGAATTCTTTTACCGTCGCCGTCTTTGATGGCCAAAAACGTCTTGGCCCCGCCTCGTTCATGGTTCTTGCGTGCATGGCGGCGCAGGAACGCATTCAAGGAAGCGTCGCCGCAGTCAAAGACGTCCCGATTACATGCCCTGGAAATCGGCTTTCATGTCAGGGAGGAATGGTCTCGGTCGCTCAGGCAAGGCATGAGCAGCCTTCATTAGCTTCGCATTCGGTGCCGGATGGTTTTCCAACAGTTCGAGAACGCGCAAGCTGTCCCGTTCGCTGAGCGTAAATCTCTCGGCTTGATCGATCAGCGTTTTCGCCGCCTCTACCGCATGTCGGATGACAAAATCCGTCAGAGTAGTACAGCAAATCATAAATTCGTGGGGTATTCGTGTAAAGCAATCACTTGAATTTAGGATGTATTTCAGTTTTATTAACCCCCGAGGAATTTGTGATTCGGTGTAGTAGTCTGTTGCAAGGCGACTGCACGCACGAGAAGCCCTTGTCCTCGACCGGGATTCTCAGCGATACTCGGCTGTTGTTTTTGACAAGAATTTGGGGCATGTTCATACTCCTTTGTTATTGTACACCTTCAAAACGTACAACTCCTTTCATGGCATGTTAACCTGAATATCCTGGAATTTCGATATGCCAATCAAAAAGGAGGATTTAATAATAGCAATAATTAGCCTGTCCCCATCCCTCCGCTTATTATTCGGCGAGGCAAAGTGGGAGGAGAAAACGAATATTAAAGCAACAATAAGCAAGTTAACAAAATCTGTCGCCAACTTCCCCAAACAGACTGATAAAAAAATAATCATGGCAGTATGGTGCAAAAATAATAAAATCAAAAATGGAGAACACTGGCTAATCAGCCCCAGGGATGTACTATCCGGATTAAAATAAGAGCTTTAGCATCACATCTTAAAAATTAAGTGTATCCTATTCAAGCCCCCCTCTCCCGTGGATTCAGTGCGAGAAGATTTAGAAAGGTAGGGAAAAAAAATAAAAAAGATGCATTTTTTAAAGGACAAACAGATAAGGATAATGCTATGCTCAAAATATGAGCCGCCAGGAGATAAAGGAAATACTTCACAATATTGATTTTCGAGTAGACAGTTCCCTCCAGAAACCACATTCCGAAGCTCTTCCCATTTTTATAAATCTTATCGAAAGATTGAGCGAAGAAAACGAAAAGTTAAAGATTGAAATCCAAAAACTTCGCGATGAAAACAACAGACTGAAAGGAGAACAGGGCAAGCCGAAAATTCCCGGCAAAAAAGGAAGCGGTAAAAGCAAAAACATATCCTCGGAAAAGGACAGAAAGCAACGAGAAGGAAAAGAGGAAAAGCCGAAAAGCAAGAAGAAAAACATCCCAATCGATCGAACCGAAATATGTAAAGTCGATCCCTCCGTATTGCCCGCTGATGCCGAATATAGAGGCTATGAACCTATCCTTGTGCAGGAAATCCTGATCACAACAGACAACGTCGAATATAGAAAAGAGATCTTTTATTCACCTTCCGAGAAACGCACTTACGTAGGAGAATTACCCGCCGGGATAGTTGGTAAGTTCGGTCCCGGGATACGATCGCTGGTTTGCACGCTGAAATATGTAGCAAACATGTCTCAGCCAAAAATTCGGGAGTTGCTTGAAAACTGTGGCATAGACATTTCACAATCGACTATTTCACGAATCCTTACCAATGATGAAACCGGGTTCAACCAGGAGAAAAAAGACATCTTCCGCGCTGCATTGGAGCATACGCCTTATCACCAAATCGACGATACCACGGTAAGGGTTAACGGCAAAAACCACTATTCACAGATTCTCTGTAATCCATATTATACAGCCTTTTTCACCGTCCCGCGCAAAGATCGTCTCACGATACTTGATTTGTTGCTGTGTGGCAGGGAAAGAACATACCGTTTTGATCAGAAAGCATTTTGTTTAATGGCGGATTTCAAGGTTTCAAAGAAAGTGACCGATCAGCTTCGGGATTTGACCGAAGACAAGGAATGTGAAGCGGAAATGCAACTGTTGCTGCAAAAGGTCTTTAAAAAAGGAAAAGGAAAAAACACAAAGGCCAGAATCATGGAAGCCGCTGCCATAGCCGCCTATCATCGCCAAACAGATGTTCCGATTGTAGACATTTTGCTAGCCGATGATGCGCCTCAATTTAAGAAGATTGTTGAGGAGCTGGCCCTTTGCTGGATTCATGAGGGTCGTCACTACAATCGTTTGGATCCGGTCGTACCATGCAGTGTTGATGCTCTCAAGGATTTCAAGACACGTTTCTGGGATTTCTATGGTGATCTTCTGAAATACAAACAGAATCCAAGTCCTGAAACAGCGGCAAAGTTATCCATCGAATTCGACGAGCTATTTTCCACCAAAACGATTTATGACGCTCTAAACGATCGTATAGAAAAAACCAGGAATAAAAAGGACGAACTCTTGTTGGTCCTGAAATACCCCTGGTTGCCACTGCATAACAATGATTCAGAGTTGGGGGCAAGAGTTGAAAAACGTAGGCAGGATGTCAGCCTACATACGATATCCGAGGCAGGAACAACAGCGAAAGATGCCTTTCTCACCATTGTCCAAACCGCCAAGAAATTGGGGGTCAACGCTTTCGAATACATTAGCGACAGGGTTTCCAAAAAGTTCAGTATGCCAGCGCTATCTGATCTGATTATTGAAAGAGAGAAGATACAGCCCGGGTAGCTGTTCCCTTCACCAAATCATTAAAACAAGAATTTCACACCCCATCCTTCGCAGCAATCATATTGCTCTCGGCCGTATGATGCTGTAGGATTATGCCGCTGTTTGTTACTTCACTTCAAGGTTGCATCCTAATTTTCCGAATCCTGTGGGGGGGGGTTGAATAGGATACAATTAAGTTTTAACTTCATCTGTTACCTCCATCCCTCAGCACACTTTGAGTTGATAACAGCCGCCTTGGATGGCCTCAGGAGAAAATTTTGGAAACAGTGGCCTCAAGCCGAAACAGGGCATCAGAAATTGTCGGAAATGCCAATTTTGGCGAAATCGACACTTTGCTCTCCCAGGGCCATGACATGGAATACATCGCCAGGCGCGGCATCATAACGTCAATCTTCCACTTTGTGCCTTTGTGCCTCTGCCCCTTTGAACCTTTTCTTCCACATAAACGTATTCTCGGAGCTGTTGGAAGAACCCTGCTAATTCCAAAAAGGATCATGAGGAAACCGTAAGCGGTTACAAGAATGGTAATAGATAAGAAAAGTTCATTCGTGCTTCTCCCTGCCCTGATATTGATTCTCGTGTCAGGCTTCTATCTGAGATGCGAATCCGTATTAAAAACCGAAGTCATCAAACCACTGCGTGCCGATGCAGGCCAGTATTTCATGTATGCATACAACTTGAGGCACAAGCATACTTACTCTCACCAAGTGGGCAACCCCAAGGATCTTGACTCTCCGGTGAAGCCGGATGCAGTTCGTTCCCCGGGCTATCCATTGTTTTTGGCCCTTTTTGTCGATGGCTTACCGAACCGGACAATGTTTAGCTGGATTTTGTTTTCGCAGGTGTTCATCAGTACACTCACAATCCTTTTTACATTTCTCCTTTTTGAAAAATGCCTCTCTCCGCCCTGGTCATTAGCCCCAGCACTTTTGGTGGCCCTCAGCCCGCATCTGATTGTTTCAAACAGCTATATTTTGACCGAAACCCTTTTCTGCTTTCTGCTGGTCCTGTTGGGATACCTGATCACCTTGTTCGCAAAAAAGCCGTCAGTCTGGTTTGCAGCTGTTATTGGAATTGTGATCGGAATCACCTCCCTGGTGAGACCCAGCCTTCAATTCTTTTCCCTGGTGTTGGCTTGCCTTTTTTATTTTTCATTACGGCTGGAGAAAGGGAGTGCGAATGTCGGCTACGTTGCTGGTGGGCTTTTTTCTGGCGTTTCTGCCCTGGATCGGGCGAAACATTTATACTCTGAATACACCCACTGACAATCGGCTTATGGTCAACTTTCTGCATCATGGTCTCTATCCGGATTTCATGTATGAGGGACTCCCTCAAAGCCACGGCTTTCCATACCGGTATGATCCAAAAGCGAAAGAGATTTCAGCGGATACATTTTCGGTTATCAGGGAGATTTCGGACCGGTTTGTGCGGGCACCTTTACGACACGCAAAATGGTATCTGCTGGATAAGCCAAGGGTATTCTGGCCCATGGGACATCATCCAGGGATCGGGTGACGTTTTTGTCTATCCTGTGACGAATTCACCTTATTTTCACAACACATTCTTTCGGGTTACCCATGGATTGATGTACAGCCTCCATTACCCCTTATTGGTGCTGACCTTATTTGGATGTTTCATGGCATGGTTTCCTCAGGCAAAGCTTAATCTAACCCAAGTGTCTCTTTTGACAGCACGGTTTTGCTCTCTTCTGCTCATTTATTATACGCTTATACACATGATAGGGGCTCCGTTCCCCAGATATTCAGTTCCTCTTCGCCCCTTCTTATACGGGATGGCTCTTTTTACACCTTATATCCTCATCAGATCTATTCAGAAAAATCGTGCGCCGTTGACTCTTTTCGAACAAACAAAATGAAGCACCATCCTACAATGAAATAGGGGCATAAGATGTCGAATTCTCAAAATATTGCAGTAATTGGAAGCGGTTACTGGGGAAAAAATCTTATTCGAAACTACTACGAACTTGGTGCGCTTAAACTCGTATGTGACAAAAATGAAACAGTTCTAAACATTTTCAAAAAACAATATCCAGGTATGGAGACCTGTTTTGCCTTAAATGACGTTCTTTCCCGTAAGGAAATAGAAGGCGTGGTTATCGCCACTCCAGCGGAAACACATTATACGCTGGCGCGTGAGGCCCTGCTTACAGGCAAACACGTTTATGTTGAAAAACCCCTTGTCCTTCATACGACCGAGGGTAAAAAACTTACCGCTCTAGCCGATAAAAAAAATCTTGTCCTCATGGTGGGACACCTGCTGCATTATCATCCGGCGTTTGTTAAGCTAAAAGAAAAAACCCTGAGAGGGGAACTCGGCAGAATCAATTACATATACTCAAACAGGTTGAATCTTGGAAAAATCCGCCGTGAAGAAAATATCCTCTGGTCATTCGCACCTCATGACATCTCAATGATCCTTGCTCTCGCCGGTGAAGAACCGGAAGCTGTACATGCCACCGGCGGCAATTATCTGCACAAAAGTATCGCGGATGTAACCGTCACCCATATGGAATTTCCCTCAGGACTCCATGCCCATATCTTTGTTTCCTGGCTGCACCCGTTCAAGGAACAGAAGCTGGTGGTTGTTGGCGATAAAAAGATGGCAGTATTCAACGACACCCTGCCCTGGAAGGATAAACTCCTCCTCTACTCGCACCAGATAAACTGGGAAAACAATGCACCCTTATCTGTCAAGGGTGAAGCAGAAAGGGTACAGCTTTATGAATCCGAACCGCTGCGTAACGAATGCGAACACTTTTTAAAGTGCATCTCAACAGGTAGCAGGCCGCACACCGATGGAAACGAAGGCCTCAGTGTCCTGAAAGTCCTTAATGCTGCGCAGCAGTCCTTGGATGCAGTTGGGATGAAAATCGTCTTATCTTTACCTGAAACCCACGACCTCCAACCCGCCACTACCCCTGAAGGATATTTCACACATGAAACAGCGGTCATTGACAAAGGATCGGAAATAGGCAGTGGTACAAAGATCTGGCATTTTTCACACATCCTTTCGGGGTCCAAAATTGGTCAGAACTGCAACATAGGACAAAACGTCGTAATCGGTCCGGATGTGACCATTGGGGATGGCTGCAAAATTCAGAACAACGTGAGTGTTTATAAAGGGGTAACCCTTCAGGATGGGGTCTTTTGTGGACCATCTGCGGTATTTACAAATATATACAACCCAAGGGCCAAAATTCGGAAGATGGATCAGGTACGACCCACCCTGGTCAAGCACGGCGCAACCCTGGGAGCAAACTGCACCATCATTTGTGGCGTGACCATTGGTTCGTTTGCATTCATAGGAGCCGCCGCACTCGTCAACAGAGATGCGTCGGATTACGCTTTGGTCGTTGGAAATCCGGGGAAACAGATCGGCTGGGCATGCGAGTGCGGAGAAAAACTTGCCGATGACTTAACATGCACAGTATGTGGGAAAAAATACACAGAGGCCGAAGATGGTCTGATCCTTAATTCTTAATACCTTTTTTAAAATCACCCCACTGTATCCCTGAGTACTCTGTGAGAGAAAACAAATGAAAATTATAACCATACTCGGCGCCCGGCCACAATTCATCAAAGCAGCTCCTGTCAGCCGCGCCATTGTCGAACATAATCGCATCATCGAGGTCATCGTCCACACCGGCCAGCACTTTGACGCCGATATGTCCGATGTGTTCTTCAAGGAACTGAATATCCCAAAACCCGATTATAATCTTGGCATAAACAGCTCTTCCCACGGAGCAATGACCGGTCGCATGTTGGAAAAGATCGAAGAACTCCTAATCAGGGAAAAACCGGATTGGGTTCTGGTTTATGGCGACACGAATTCCACCCTCGCCGGCGCTCTTGCCGCGGCAAAACTCCATATCCCGGTAGCGCATGTAGAAGCAGGCCTCCGATCATTTAACAGAGGAATGCCCGAAGAACACAACAGGGTTCTGACGGATCACTGTTCTGATCTACTCTTTTGTCCCTCCCAAACGGCAGTTCAAAATCTCCAAAAAGAGGGTTTCAGCAACATAATTAATGATGGTAAACTGCTTGAGAGAAGGTTTTTTGAAAAGGCACTTTCAGCTTTTAGCTTTCACCTTTCACCTTTGGTTATTAATGTCGGCGACACCATGTACGATGCCGTCCTGCAATTTTTTGAAATTGCCCGCAGACAATCGACGATTCTTGAGGATCTGGGGCTGAAGCCGAAGGGATACCTGCTGGCAACAGTCCATCGCCCATATAACACAGACATACATGAAAACTTTCAAAGTATTTTGTCCGCCTTTCTCGAAATCAAAGAACCGATCGTATTTCCCGTTCACCCCCGCACAAAACAATGCCTTACAGACTTAAAAGCAACCTCTGTGGACTTTGTGAAAGATTCAAAATTAAGATGTATTTCTCCCGTCGGTTATCTGGATATGCTCGTTCTTGAGCAAAACGCAAAAGCCATCCTCACCGACTCCGGTGGCATGCAAAAAGAGGCATACTTTTTCGGAGTACCCTGCATAACAATGAGAACAGAAACAGAATGGGTTGAGACAGTTGAAACGGGCTGGAATGTAGTAGTCGGGGCAAACAGGGAAAACATAATAAATGCCATCAGATCTTTTAAAACGGCCAACCCTCGCCCTAAACTTTATGGAGATGGCAGAGCTGCAGAGAAAATAGTCCAATGTTTAACAGCTCATCAGCCAACATAATTACATGTCCAAACCAACATCCAGCTTTGCAGGAAATGTCCTAAAGCTTGTTACCGGCAGCGTCTTTGCTCAGGGACTTGCTGTGCTTGTCGCGCCGATCGTCGCCAGGCTGTTTGCGCCAGAGGCGTTTGGTGTTGCCGCCCTTTTTGCATCATTTACAGGTATCATCGCTGTTGTGACCTGCCTTGGGTATGAGCTTTCAACCATGCTTCCTAAAATATTCGTCGAAAATAAGAGATTGTTAGGCCGCTTGGGCCAAAGGTGACGAAGTGCCAACGTCCTCTATTCCTCTGATTGAACAGGTGTACCAATCGATTGGACAACTGGATGCTTGGCTATCTCGTAACGGTTGGGCGGGATATGATCCTTACGATTTGAAGGGCCTGCCTCTTTTCAGAAACGACACTCCTACTGTTTTTGAGAAAATGATAAGGGAGGTGACTTTCAAAACAGAGTTATTTGCTCCTCTTCTTTTGAGGAGAATCTTCCGGGTTAAGAAAGAAATCAATGCGAAGGCAATGGGATTATTTGCTGATGGGTATTTGAATCTCTATCAGGTGACTAAAAAGCGTTCTTATCTGGAAAAAGCTGAAGAGACTGTCAGGTGGCTTGATAAGAATTATAGTGTGGGATACTCTGGCAAGTGCTGGGGGTACCCCTTCGATTGGCAGTCCCGCATCTTCATTCCTAAGGCGACGCCTTCCAGTGTGGTTAGCACGACTGTAGGAAACGCATATTGGAATTTTTACATTTTGACAGGAGAAAGAAAATATTTAAGAACATGTACGAGTATCTGCAATTTCTTCATACAAAACCTCAATATTGATCAAATTGATAAAGATAAGATCTGTTTTAGTTATACGCCGCTTGATGGTTTTCACGTGCATAATGCGAATTTGTTCGTGGCGGAGTTTCTTATCAGGGTGGGCAAAGAGATCGGTAATGATAAGTTTGTTGAGCTGGGCTCAAAGGCTGTAAATTATGCATTAAGTGAGCAGAATGAGGATGGGTCGCTCTGCTACTGGGGCAAAGATCAGGATAATCAGTTTCACATTGACCATTACCACAGCGGTTTCGAGATTCGATGCCTACATTCTGTCTGGAAGTTCACAAGGGAAGAGAGGATTTATCGAGCAGTAGATCGGTATTATCGATTTTACCTAACCAATTTTTTTGAGCACAAGACCATTCCCAAGCTTACCCCTGAAAACAAGTACCCTATCAACATCCATACCTGTGCTGAGGCCTTATTATGCACTGCAACCCTGACTCCGGATTTCCCGTCAGGAAGGGAATATCTGGCAAACACGGCCCGTTGGATAAGTGAAAATATGCAGGACTCGACAGGGTATTTTTACTACATGATTCGAAATCTAAAAGGCATTGAATGGAAGACCAAGATCCCATATATTCGATGGGGACAGGCATGGATGTTGAAAGGTCTGAGCGAGGTATGCAAATTAGAGATGTAGCAAGTAAAGCGGTAATTGCGCTTAAAGGATACGCCTTTTCTAAGACTGCTAAACAGACCGTAACGCTGTATGCCTCGCAGATATTGTTAATTGTGCTTGGAATAGTGGCAAGCTCACTGAATACCCGAATATTGGGGCCCAAGGATTATGGTGTGCTGGCCTTCTTTGGTACTGTAACAGGCTTCTCCGTCCTGTTTTTTCGCTTTGGGTTTTTCAGCGCTGGTGGATTACTCCTGGCGCAAGAGAGGGATAAAGGGCGGGAGCAGGAGTTGATAGGAGCTCTGGCCCTCATCGGCGTGGGCGTTGGTCTCAGCTTCGCTCTGTTTATCTTTATCTCAAGTTTTTTTGTGGACAAGGTCTTCTATACAAATATCAGATACATATTGAGGATTTTTTCGCCTCTGTTAATTGTGCTGCCCTTTTCGCTTCTGATACCACAGATTGGGCGGGGAACAAATAAAATAGCAAATCTTTCCTTGTTTAATGTTATCCCGAAGGTGCTCTACGTAGCTGGATTACTCGTATTGATCGATCTCGCTCGTGTAAGCGTAACCATGCTTATTTTGCTGAACCTGTCGGCAACAATTATTGTTGTAGCAACGATAATATATAGCTTTAAGCCTTCATTGAACAATTTGAGGGGGAGCTTCAGAATCATTTGGTTAAAAACTAAGGAATATGGGATTCACCTTTACTGGGGGCAGATTGCCGATCAGTCAACTTATAAGCTGGATGGCATTTTCATCACTTACTTCGTTAACACAACCCAGCTTGGTTTTTACTCTCTATCAAATGCCATTACCTCACCGCTGGCGATGCTATCCCAGTCACTGTCCATAAGCCTGTTCAAAAGTTTAGCTAATAAGGATCGGATACCTCCAAAGGTTATTCAATTAAATTTTCTGTGGCTACTCACTGGTGTAGTTAGTTTGGTACTGTTGGGAAGGTTTATCGTGGTCTTTCTCTTCACCGATGACTTTTTACCAGTAGTTCCCTTGATCTTGCCATTAGCGCTGGCAGCTTTTTTTCAAGGGATGTATCAGCCGTATAATATGTTCTTTGGAGCTCAAGGAAAAGGTAAATGGAAAAGGGATATGTCCTTAGTGGCTTCTGCAGTTAATGTTATTGGCAATGCTGTTTTTGTGCCTATGTGGGGAGCTGAGGGAGCAGCAGTAGCGAGCCTTTTGTCAAGAATGGTATCATATGCCCTTCATACAAAATATTATAGACAGTTTCTGAAGGAGATCCAAAAATGAACGTTGCAATAATTCTCAAATGCCGATTCTCGCTTCATAAGCAGTTATATGAATCTTTAGAACGATTTTTTTATCAACACCCAAATGTAGTGATTTATTTCGAGGAGGGTTTTAGTGGCATTAAAAATAGGCATGATCTTGGATGTAAGTCGGGGCTTTCCACCAGATATACGGATTGAGAAGGAAGCTCGTGTTCTTATCAAAGCTGGTTTTAAGGTATCCCTTTTGACGCAAAAGGCAAGTCCAAGTCAAAAAGTATATGAAACATTTGGTTATGGGCTTGAAGTGTACCGGGCTGAAATCCAATCTCAGCAGGATCTTCTTCATAAGATCTTGGAAAAGTTCACTTTAATTAAAGGAGGCTGGCTTCTTGCTATAGATACTTTTGCAAAAAAAGTCAGGCCTGATGTTTTACATGCTCATGATTTTACTATTGTTCCCACAGCATTAAAAATTGCAAAAAAACATAATTTGCCTTTAGTTGCCGATTTACATGAAAACATGCCGGCAGCTATGATCGCTTATAGAAGTAATCTTCAACCTTTGCGCAAATTACGTTCTTCTATAATAACCAATTATTACCTGTGGCGGTGGCGTGAAAAACTGACGTTGCGTAATTGCTATCGCATTATCGTTGTTGTGCCTGAAGCGGCAGAAAGAATTATAAATGATTACGATATTCCACGTGAAAGGGTATGTATTGTTTCAAACACAGAGGATGAAAGCACATTCAATGCTTCTGACTTAGATGAAAAATTAATTGAACACTATAAAGAGAGTTGGGTAGCCCTATATATCGGAGGAATCGGACCTCATAGGGGTATTGATACGGCAATACGTGCAGCTACCGTGGCGGGTAAGAGCATTGCAGATTTTAAATTACTGATTGTAGGAACACAAGTCCCCAAACAGCGCCAACAGATTATGCAAATTGCAGAAAAAGAAAATGCGTCCAGCTATTTGGAGTTAGTTGATTGGGTTCCAGCAAACAAAGTTAGTAGCTATATTGCTGCGAGCAAGGTTTGTCTTGTGCCACACAATGACTTTGAGCATACAAATACAACAGTTCCGCATAAACTTTTTCAGTATATGATCATGAAAAAACCTGTTATTGTAAGCAGTTGCAAGCCCTTAAAGAGAATCGTCGAAGATACCGAAAGTGGTTTGGTATTTAATGCAAATAATAGTGAAGATCTTGCAGATTGCCTTGTAAAGGTTTACGAAGATGGGGATGAAATTGCCAAAAAATACGGCCAACATGGTCATCAAGCTGCCCTTGGTGAATATTCATGGAAAAATGATAGTGAACGACTTGTAAAGATGTATGAGGATTTGGCATTGAACTTGCGAGGATAGGGGTCAGACTTATACTCTTTTAATGTCGGCAAAAGCATCAGTTGATTGCGCCTAAAAACCGTCTAAGTCCGTCATATTCGACAATCAGAGATGCACAGTAGTGGAATTGGCCCGGGAGATAGACCGGCAGGGCTGGGAGATTTGACTTCATCCGTCCTGCTATTCCTTCGATGGGTGGACGAGCTTAAGCGTCAGAAAGAAGCTCTGGAAAATGGAAAAGGTCATTGGGCACGACGTCGTCAGCATAGGCCAGCATTATCTCCATTACGATATGCGCGTAACCCCGGCAATTCATGCAGAGGCAGGTTTTAAATACGATTCAACACTTGGCAAAAGCATAACCAATAATAATGTCCTCGGCCCAGGAACAAAATAGATGACGAAACATCTAATGCCCCAAAACGCCACACCACTTATAAGCACGATCATTCCAACCTACAACAGGCCGGCGCTATTGCGTAGGGCCATAGCCAGTGTTGCGGAGCAAACGTATCGTCCCATTGAGATCGTGGTCGTGGATGATGGTTCTGATGAGAAGGTAAAGTCAAACTGGTTCAAGATAGCTTACCAAGATATTTCTATTGTCATTCACCACCACATAAAGCCCTTGGGGGTTTCTGCGTCACGAAATGCCGGCATTCGAATAGCAAAGGGTGCCTATCTCGCTTTTCTGGACGATGACGACCATTGGATGCCGGAAAAACTGGAATCTCAATTCAATCTTTTGAGAAAACTTGAAACGCCTCGAATTCAAGCAATTTTCTGCCAAATGATTATTCACAACAATACCGGGAACGAAATTCGGCGTACGCATTATTCACCTTCCAACCAAATAATAAGAAATAGCCTTTTGTTTCAAGACGGCAACCTGCCCCCTCAGACGCTTCTAATCAAAAAAGAAGTGTTTGATCAGGTAGGCCTTTTCGATGAGACTTTTCGAGCTCATGAAGACCGCCAGTGGGCACTGCGATACCTTTCTCAATTTCGCATTGTTCTCCTTGATAGGTATTTAGTATGGTATATGGAACACCAAGGGTTAAGGTTAACCTCAAATCCGGAAATGATGTTAAAAGGCGAAATTGCCTTTGCGAAATTCATTGAAGAATTTGCCAGATATCTTGGAAAGAGGCCTTATCGGAAGGCCATGGGATATCGATATGCCAAACTTGGTAATGAGTATTTGCTGGCAGGTTATTTCTCGCAAGGGATAAAAGCGTATGGGCGCGCTATCCGCCTAAATCCTTTTGAATTCCGTACATGGGCGGGCTTTTTCCTTGGGTTGGGGGGGGTATCCTTTTACCGAAAAATATTGGCTTTACGAATGCCCAGGGTACGTTTCGCCGAGTTGAATAGGAAAAAGGAGCCCCCCTTGAAATGAAAATTCTGCTGGTCGCCTATGCGTATGATACTTCCCCGATGAGTATCCTGACAGGCTCACAACGGGCATTTTCATTTTCAAAGTATCTGGGCGCCCAAGGTAATGAAGTTGTCGTTCTAAGTTTTAGAGAAACTCGCCCAAGATTTCAAGCAACAGGTCTTTTCGGGGAACGCATCTATCGTTCCGTGGATCCGATTTCCGCCGCGGAAAGCCTTTTTCTAAATTCCATATCCCGTTGGGCTAAAATTGGAGGTCCAAAGAATCGCTGCCCTATAAACACCAGAAGAAAGAAGTCTACTGATTGGCACAAAAGATTATTCTACTTCCCTGATAGACAGCTCTATTGGGCTTTTAATGCTTTTGTGGTTGCAAATAAATTGCACACTAAAGAAAAATTTGACGTTGTGCTAACAACATCACCACCAGAATCTGCTCATCTAATTGGGTGGATGATGAAAAGGTTTCTGGCGCTTCATTGGGTGGCCGATCTAAGGGACGGATGGATGTTTGAGCCGTACCTTGAAATACGCAAGGGCAGAGGCCTACGCCAAAGAGCGGAATGTTTTTTGGAGAGGATGTTGCTTTCACGACCAGACAGAATAACAACTGTGAGCAAACCATTGGCCGTTGATCTAAGGAATCGATTCGGTATTTCGAAAGAGGATGTTTTCGTGATCCCCAATGGGTTCGATCCTGAGGAGTGGTGTGCTGTCGAACCATTTTCGGGTATTGTCGAAAAATTTCTGGATAAAAATAGAACAAAAAGAATGGTGATGGTTCATATGGGCAGATTATCCGCTGCTAGAAAAGACAGAGATCCAACGCTGCTATTCGCTGCCATACAAGATTTAAAACGAGCAAAACCCGAATTCATTTCCCAATTATCCGTTATCTTTTTCGGAATCGAATCTGGTCCTGAGATTGAACAGGTCAGGAGGTTGGGGATAGAAGACATCGTTCACTTCCACCCGTCGGTGCCAAAAAGGGATGCTATTCATATAATGATGGAAGCCGATGCCATGCTCTTGATAACGTCGCACGAGCAGAGATCAATAGCGACAAGCAAAATTTTTGACTATATGCAATCCGGAAAACCGGTATTGGCCCTGGCCAAAGACAACACCGCCGCTGAAATCATTCAAGAAACAAATATCGGTCTTAAGGTGGATCCCAAAGACAAACAGGAAATAGCAAGCGCAATCGAGCAATTCCTCTCCTGCTGGATGAAAAAATCATTTCCATTTGCTCCTATCCAGGAAAAAATTGACCATTACAGCAGGAAGGCATTGGCTCAAAAAATGGCTCATGTCCTGAATTTTGAACAAAAGGAAAGCATTTGAAAAAACACCAGATACTAAGTCCTATAGCGACAGGCAACGGGGCTTATATTGTACACAAAACCCTGGGAACGGAAATCCCCGGTTACAATGTGGCAGGCTATAATCCCTCCTGGACTTTTTTCCCTTTCGTCTTACGGGGTTTTGCCCCAATCAAATATACGCGACTAATCCACACCAGCCCGGACTATGCTATTTTTTCTCATCGGAAGAAAATTCCCACGATACTCACTTTCCATAACTACGTCCTTGACCCCTGGATGCGTTCTTACAGCTCTTCCCTCCAAAGAATTCATTATGCAACGGATCTGCGATTATGGTCCAAGATGGCTATTCGCAGAGCCCATACGATAACAGCCGTCAGCAATTTTACCGCCCGCCTTGCAAAGAAGGATTTAAACATACACCATCCCATCAGGGTCATCTACAATGGCATCGATACGGCCCGGTTTATTCCGGCCCGCTCAAACACTCCTCGAAAAGAATTGCGTGTCTTTTTCTCCGGAAATCTCACTCGCAGGAAAGGCGCACACTGGTTGCATGCCATCGGTAAGCGACTAAAAAAAGATGTGACAATTTATTTCACCCAGGGACTCAGAACCAAAAAACCATTACAAACAGCAAAGGGCCTTAAAGCAATTGGAACCATTCCTTTCGAACAAATGGCAGACCGGTATCGAGAAATGGACATATTGTTGCTTCCAACGGTGCGGGAAGGTTTGAGCCTCTCAGTATTGGAAGGTATGGCGTGCGGACTTCCGGTGATCGCAAGCGACTGCAGTTCTCTCCCGGAACAGATCGATCACGGCAAGGGGGGATTTCTGTGCCCCATCGGTAATGTGGATTCTTTCGCCGAAAAAATCAACCTCCTGGCAAACGCTCCCAATCTCAGACGCGAAATGGGGGAATACAACAGGGCCAAAGTAGAAAAAATGTTTACCCTTAAACGTATGGTGAATGAATACAAAGATCTTTTCGAGGAAGTGTTGGGATAAAACGAATTACACCCAATAGCATTATGACAAACATTCATTGCCAATGCCCTTTCTCTGAGAAACATCCTCAGGCTGTCTACAATCATGAAGCAAGACAAAAAAAGGCAAAAACCATCGTTGCCGTATTGAACGATTTTTACGGCGCTGAACTAAAATCGCTCTCCCTTCTTGATGTAGGATGTTCAACGGGAATCATCGCCAATTATCTCTCGGATTATTTGGGTGAAGTGGTTGGGATTGACACGGATGAGCCTGCCATTCAATATGCAAAAGAGAATTTTACGAAGGATCACGTCAGATTCAATTTTGCTGATGCCATGGACGTTCCCTTTCCGAAATCACACTTTAATGTCATCATCTGTGCGCATGTCTACGAACACGTACCGGACGCGGATAGATTGCTGGCGGAAATATACAGGGTCCTGAAGCCGGGAGGAGTTTGCTACTTCGCTGCAGGAAACCGGATCAATCTGATGGAACCACATCACAGGCTGCCATTTCTTTCGGTTCTCCCGAGACCACTGGCCCATATCTACATGAGGGTTTCAGGCAAGGGTTCCCATTATCCGGAAAGGCATCTCAGTTATTGGGGGCTCAGAAAACTAACCCGCCACTTTTATCACATTGACTATACACGAAAAATCATTGAACAGCCCAAGGCTTTTTCTGCTGAATATATGATCCGACCGACCACGATTAAAAGAAAGTTGGCAAAATTTATCGTTCAATATGCCTACGGTTTGTGCCCGGGGTACGTCTGGCTTCTGATCAAAGGAAACGGGACGGGGAAATAAAATCTTGGTATTGCGCTGAGATCTTTGACCAGGCAAATGTTTCATTTACGATTGCCCTTACATCCACTTTTCTGAGCGCCATGTTCTGGATGCTTTCAAGAAATCCCTCCACGCCTCCCTCCTGAATCAAAAAACCCGTCTTTCCATCAATCACAGCATCCCGTATTCCCTGAATATTCGTGGCAACAACCGGAAGGCCACAACTCCCCGCCTCTATGGCGACAATGCCGAAACCTTCCACATCATTGGGAACGGTAATATTGGGCATGACAAAAATATCCGCGAGGTTGTAGAGAATATTGCGGATTTCATTCGATACCTCACCCAGAAGGAACATGCGCTCTTGAAGTTGATGATCCAGTATGATCTTCTCAATACGCGCTTTTTCGGAACCATCCCCTGCGACCAGGTAAACATATTCTTCCGGTAGTTTCGGCATCACGTGCGCCGTAAACCATGCAACCCCTTTTCTCTTTACCAGGTGGCCAAGTGTGAACAAAATTTTCCGGTTTGAAAATGTTAGATGGGTTAACGTCTCAAATTTTCTCAAAAGTTCTGTTTTCGGCTGCGGAATGTACATTTCATCGGAATTGACCCCGTTGGGAATAACTGCGCAATTTTCAGGAAAAATGCGGGTTCGTTTCAATACCTCCTCCCGGGTAGAATGGCTGATACAAACAATCCGATCCAGACTTTCAATGCACAATGGAATCACCTTTTGGTAAAGCTGATTACGATAGGTAATGTCCAAACCATGCACCGTTGCGGTAACCGTTGTTCCGGTCAGGCCCTTCAGGAGCCGGCCCACGGGCGCAAGCATACCGTCGCATAGGTGAACATGTGAAACGGGATATTTCCGGATGACATAAAGCGCCTTAAAAAAGGAATACGGAAAAAACCACGGGAGGTGTTTTTTTGACTTTGACAAGGTGATCTTATGGGTCGGCACACGGGACTCAAATTCCCGGATCAGATGATAGCTGTATTCCTCGAGACCACCTACCTTTGGCGGATAGTTTCGGGTAATGAAAAGGATTCTTAGCATCATGGTTTGATCCGAACCTCGGTTATTTGATCAAAATTCTTTCAAAGTTCTTGATGTTTCCTTCAAAAAAAAGTTTGATTTTATTCCAATCCGGACGTTTTCCATCCGGCAGCAAAACCGGATCAGGGTCATTCTCCGCATCTTCGAAATAGACCAGGCTCTTCAGCAAATGATAAAGGTTAATCCCCGTGCCTTTGAATCTTTCTTCCGAGAAAAAATCAAGGTCTTCCGATACCCTGTGGCCCAATTGAAGCGCAAGTCCTGTCCCCCCGGCCAGGTAAAAGCCACTGATCCGGTCTGCGATTTTATCGATCAGGTTCAACGCATTTTCTGGGAGAGCTTCCTGAAACATTCCCTTCCTCCCTTAGCGGTAAGATATTAAAATACACTGACCAGAATCGTTTCGTTATCGGCAAGAGCCCCCGCCTCGTCCTTACGACCTTAATCAGCTCATTGTCAGAGTATATTTCCCTTAGCCTCTTTACGTCCTTTTCATCCCCGAAATCCAGGACCCTCGCTATAACATAATCCGCATGACGCTCGGCATCTATGGCTTCCGCATCCCAGAAAAGGGTGGGATCAAACATGCGTTTCACATCTCCCAATTTCCCCATGCATCATCCTCCCCCAAACCCCATAACTTCCTTCCACCCGTAATAAATCCAGGCCCCATACTCCGCCAACACCCACCGTATCTGCCGGCCCTGTTTCCACCAGCCATTGACATCAAAAGGATCTGTTTTTGCGGAAACAGTGCATATGAACATCTCGCCTTTAAACATGCTGCTCCAGATATGGTACGCACGACATGTATGCGATTTGCTGGTTGTGATAATCAGGCGTTTAAATCCTCTTTCCATAAGCTGCCGGCCCACAATTTTCGCCTCGCTGACCGTGTCATAGGCATCCTCGGCGTTGATCGGCAGAACGTCTTTCCTTGGCACGCCCAAGACTTCCAGAATTCTAACTGTTTCTTCATGCCACGGACAGCATTTTTCAAAGCCCCTTTTCTCAAGCTCACGGAGAACATCCGTCTTTCGGTTGCCATTGATCACCACCTTTCGGGCAAACCCTTTTCGAAACAGATCCGCAGCCTCCATCAGGCGGGGATAGTACTCCACGCCGGTACTCAACACCACCACGGCATCGGCGGCAAACGGTTTTTGATTACATATCAGGAATCGGCCCACCCGGGTCAGTATAAATCCTGAAAAGAGCCAGAAAAGGAGTACCAAAGCCACCACTACCAGAACAAATAACGGAAATCCCTTCAGCATCCCTTTGACTGCCATTTTTTATCCTTCGCCTGCCTCCCTATTTTCCCGATAACGCTTTCCTGCCTTTTCACGGAACTTAGCGCTGTTTTGAGTACCCATAAGGCACAACTTCCCCAAAAACCCTGGGCAGTTCCTCTATCATATAGAGAGGAAGGGAGATCAGATCAAATTCAACTTGTACAGATTCTCCCCCTTGGCTCAGCGTGTGGGAAACATGTTGCAATGAGGGGATGTTTAAATCAAAACGAACACCGACCCGGGTCTTTTTTTGATAAACAAACTGCTGGAGCGATTTGAGAGACCCGCTCTTGCCTGCTTTCACCTCAACGGGAACAATGATTTGGCCTAATTGTGCAACAAAATCAACCTCAGCATTTCCGGCTCTTCCTTCCCGCAACCAGTAGGTCAAAAACGGGCTTACATTATTTTTTCCAATATAGGCAAGATGTTGCGCGATGAACTGTTCAGCCATACGACCTTTATTGATAAATGACGTTCGCTTAAGTTCGTTCAACGATATCCATTGAACGCCGCAAATGGTATTCATTAACCCGCAATCCAAGAAGAAAGTCTTGAATATTCGTCTGTTTAGGGTAGCACCAAGCGGCAGACCGGATGCATCCGTATGAGAGACTTTCATGATAATTTGTGCTTTTTCAAGCAAATCAACCGCCCTGCTCAGGGTTCTGGATTGTTCATCGGGGTCTACGCGAACGTATTTGAATTTATCTCCGGCAGCCATGGGAACATAGTTAAACACCTTGTGAAGACGGAGCAGGTCGGCCTGGGTCGCATATTTTGCGAAATCGTCTTTATAGGTCTCAATAATCGAGGCATGGACATCAAAAACCGCGTCGAGCGAATGGGTATCGATGAATCGCTGGATTGCTTCAGGCATTCCTCCCACCAGCAGCCAGACTCTTAACAATTCCAATAAGAGGTCGTGGGCGGATTGCGGAAAAGCCTCATTCAGTTGATAATGGTTCAACAAGTTCAGCAAAGTACTCTTGCCCATGGCCGCCAGCGTTTCTTTAAAGGTTACTGGACCCAGGTAGAGGTATTCAACTCGACCCACGGGCATGGAAAAGGAATGTTTGCTCATTGTAAATTCGAGGAGGGAACCGGCTGCGATTACGGGTAGTTCGGGATGATCCTCATGGAAATATCGAAGGGCCTGAATGGCGATCGGCGCTGCCTGTATTTCATCCAGGAAAAGCAACCCCTCTTGTCCTGAAATCGGTCCTTTCCCACAGATAAATTCAAGTTCCCGAAGGATCTTTCCGGTATCGTGAGTTTTAAAAACATCCACCAATGTCGGATGCCGTTCAAGATTGACTTCATGGAGAACCAATTCTTTATGGCCTGCAAACTGTCTGACCAGCGTTGACTTTCCCACCTGACGCGCACCACGAATGATCAAGGGTTTGCGGTAACTTGAATCGAGCCAATCCGTCAGTCTTTTTTCTGCAATCCGTTCCATTTTAATTTTGAATACGCCTGTAACAGGGTCTTGTTTTCTGCAAGGTGAGAGGATTATAAGGGTCTATTATTAGCGATGCAAGCGAAATCGGGCGTAAATCGCGCATGGGGGCAGCTCCCCACTTTATGGACCAGCCCCTTTTCTTCCATCTTTTCAATATTGTTGGCTTCATTATGCGCCGGAATGATAGCGGAGACATCAGATTCCCTTATTTTTTCCACTACGATCGCCGATCAAATAGATTGAGGAGTGGAACCCCATCCCTGCTTTCTTATGTTGCCATATTGTAATATCCAAATGCGAATCAGTCAATCATTCCAATTGTGGACTTTTGGGAGCCGTTTTTTACAGAATCTGAGAACCCGCCGGCCTCTGGAAAATGCACGAAAAAAGTTCGGCGCACTTGAATTTTAAAAGGGTAGCGCCGATCGCCTAGACTGAATAGAAAGAGTGGTGCGAGAAATCAATACTCTGCCACTGGCAAATTATACGTTCTTTGTCACAGATCGAAGAAATGTGTGGGCAGCAAAAACAAAAATATTTTCAAGCTCTGCGAGCTCCGAGCGGTGAAAACCCTAAGCATGCAGACTGAACAATTTGAGATAGCTTACTTAAGCGTCAAGTAGCTGTTCAATTTTCTCTTTCACCCATGCTCGCACAAGCTGTGAACGTTCAATTCCGGTACGTTTTGACTCCTTATCAATAAGTCTGACATCTCTCGGTTCGAGCCTCAACTGAATGAGTTTCTTGGGTGGACGCTGGAAGTTCAAGCCTCCCTCTTCCCAGCCATTAAAATCCTCAGGCTCGTGTCGATCCCAAAATTGCGCCAATTGTGCATCGTCCATTTCGGGCAAATCAGCTACATTTTCTGATGGTTTCCCCATAGCTAACCTCCTTTTCTCTTGAGATAAATTTTCCTTTGGTTTCTATCCCTGGCGGTTATGATTTTCACGAAACTACGCCCAACCTCCAGCCCAAGTTTGTGGACTTCTTCTTGGGAGAGAACTCTGACGAGTACCAGCAAGTATCTGCCTGCAAAAGTTTGTCCATACACGAAATAGCAGTCGCTGTGTGAAATTGAGAAAGCGTGTTTGTCGTCGTATATGACTTCTTCCAGTTCCCAAATTTCAATATTTTGTTTTATCAGTAGCTTATCCTTCACACCTGAAGAGACGGTGATCTCACACTGGAATACTTTGCCACGCACCATAGAACACCCCCCATGTATCTTCTTATCCTATGCCAAACCACGCATAATAAACAACTTTCTGTTCAAGAGCAGGCAACTCCTGCTTATTCCAGGCCTGTAGATACTGTGGGCTTGATGGCGAAAAGGTTTATTGATGGTATGCGGGTCAGCGCTGAGTCAGAAAGCGCATTTCATTCACATCAGCAGCAGCTTCTCCGATTCCTGGCAACTGTTTTTGGCGCAATACCATCTTTTCTGCCTTCAATGACGGCATGATCACTAACGGCAGATTCACCCTTTCTAAATTTTTCTTTTATCTTTTCAAATAAATCCATTTATAATAATCACTTAAGATTTTGGACAACCACTGCAAAACATGCAACAAAACAATTTGGCAATATTTAACGGAGACTAAGAATTTTTTCGATATAAATCAATGAATTTGTATTGCGATGATCGATTTCACCTCTCATTTCCGGGCTTGTAATCAGGCCCCAGTGGAATTCGACTACCTGTGAAAACAATACAGCAGGATTACACCCTGTACGCCATGGGCTGCTATTTGCATCCGTATATTCTTCCTAATCTGGATTGACGTGCCGATCCTATTCATTAAATATCCCTTTTTTGCGGAAAAACTGGCCAACGGCGTGGACATTGGAGAAAGGCTGGTCGACCTGAGTCCCTTCTATCTCTACTTTTTGGCTATTTTGAACAAGTTGTTCGGCGTAATCTGGCCCTTTATTAAATGCTTTCAGATATTTATCGGAGCCATAAACACCCTTTTAGTGTTCGCCATCGGAAGCAGGCTTTTCAAGCGAGGGGCAGCCTTCATCGGAGTCATAGGAGTACTAATGTTCGCTGCTTACCTGAGAGCCCATCGGTCCGGTACGAATTTACACCGACGCTATATGCGCCTGGCGAAACTTAATGATAAATATCGATAAAATCGCGGATTATCCTTGCAATTTGACGATGCCATCGTTAGAATTCAGTCATTCGGATCGAAATGATATCAAAGAGGGTCGGTAAGTGAATTTACTTTCGAGGGATTTGACGCGGCATATCCAGCATTCGTTGAAAATTGACCGTGTCACTGCGATTATGGGTCCCCGTCAGGCAGGAAAAACCACCCTGTCACAGCATCTCATCAAAAGTGATCTTGACATCCAGTACTATAATCTCAAGGATCCAGACACCCGACGAGCATTGGCGACAAACGCTCGAAAGGAATTTGAGTACTTTGGGAAACACCTCATTGTTTTAGACGAAGTACAACAGATGCCGACCCTTATTGAGCTAATTCAACTTCAAGTCGACATCCAACCTGAAAGAAAGGGCCGGTTTCTCATCACAGGTTCAAATCACCTGCTGCTGAACCGGAGAATCAAAGAATCATTGGCGGGAAGGGTTTCTGTTTATACCCTGTTTCCCATGTCATTTAGAGAATTTATCTGTCACTCTGAACAGTCTTTGCTGAAAAAACTATTATATGCGCCATCGGTAAAGGACGTCGAAACAGAACTGTCGGAATTTTATCTTCCAGCAAAACAATCAAACATGCTGTCAGAAAAATTTCGCGAATTTACATTGTATGGTGGCTATCCCGAATTCCTGACACGGACAAATCCGGAAGATCGCAGGCAATGGCTCAATAATTACCGTCAGACCTACCTTGACACGGATTTAAGAGAAATCGTTGATTTGAGAAACCAGGAATCATTTGAACGGTTTGAGCTGCTCTTTGCCACACGTGTCGGATCATTGATGAACATCAGTGAACTCGCAAGAGATTGCGCGCTTTCAGCCGATACAATCCGCAGATTCATGAACTATTATCGTCAGCTTTTTGTTGCCTGGTCCAGTTTGCCATTTTTCGAGAACATCGGCAAGCGCATGAAAAAAATGCCAAAATGGTATTTCATTGATACCGGGATTTTCAGATCGTTGATGAACAATTTCAGGATGGAAGATGGGAACTGCTTTGAAAACGCGGTTATTTCAGAATTGCGAAAAGGAGTCTACCAGGAAACACTTCGTGAGGATATCTATTTTGCCAGAACATCAACCGGCGTAGAAGCAGATGCTGTTTTCAAGAATATTGAGAACGGGTTAACGTTTTATAGTGAAATCAAGCAGCGGGACACCCCACATGGCGCCGATATTCGACACCTGCGGAAATTTGTTTCCCTCAATGAAAACAATGTCGGCCTTTTGCTGAATATGTCAAATTCCATCAAAAAGCTTGAGGAACGGATCTGGAACATTCCCGTTCACTGGTTGCTCTCCTGAATCGATCCGGAAAAAAGCCCAAATCTTTTGACATTAATACGAGAATTCCGTGGACAGCAGAATCGTGTTTGAAACACGCTAAGCCTTTACCATCCCCAAGATACCCGGCCCCCTGACCTGAGGGTCTTCCAGTATCGCGCTTTTACCCGGGGTTTCATCAATTGAATGCACCCTTTTCTTCCGGGCAACTTTTTGAAGCGTAAAAATCCTCCGGTCGCATTTTTCGATTCAATCCCTGCCGGGCTGGTAGAAATCTTCCAGCAAGTTTGGATTCAAACAAACCGATCCCCTTCACTCTTTTCAAAGCGCATCTGGCTGATCTGCTCGGAAATCAAGCCCAGCATGAAGATGAGAATGGAGGTGGTAAACAAAAGCGCACTCATGTTGGTAAATCGACCGGAAGTAAGAAAGGTATAGGTATAATAGGCAAGACCCAGCAGAAAAAGACCCATACTCGTGGGAAGAAAAACCTTAAGAGGTGAATAAAAGGTACATATCCTGACAATGATCATAAAAAACCTGACGCCATCCTTAATAATCCGAATCTCGCTTTTACCCGTTTTTCTCGACTGAACATTGATGCTCACATATTTTACACTCTTTCCGGATCTGAGGATTCCCAACGTCATCGTTGTGGGATAAGAGTAGGTATTGGGCAAAAGATAAAGCAGATTTCGCGCCAGATCCGACTTAATAGCCCTGAAACCCGATGTCAAATCCCGGATGGGAAAATTCGTCACGTATGATGCCAGATGATTGTATATCCGGTTTCCCAAGGCCCTGATCTTTGAATCCTGCGTTCCCCCGGGCCTGGCGCCCACCACCATATCGAATTCCGGAAAATGCTGAAGCAGTTGATCCAGGTCCGCCGGATCATGCTGTCCATCCGCATCCATAAATACCAGCACTTGGCCGGAGGCAATCCTGATGCCGCTCTTGATAGCGGCGCCGTTTCCGATATTATAGGGATGCTTGTAAACGATCGCCCCCGCTTCTCCGGCCAATTCTCCTGTGCCGTCCGTTGAACCATCATCAATGACAATGATTTCAAAATCGGGATGAAGCGCCTGGATCCGAGACACTATCTTGCCGATATTATGGGCTTCATTGTGGGCCGGGATGATGACGGAAATATCCGAATCCTTCATTTCTTCCATATGAACTCCAATCAATAATTCGAGGCATAAAACGCCACCCTCTACATCCTTAAGATTTCGAAATTGTAGTATTTAAATGCAAACCAGTCAATCATTGCAGGGGATACTTCTTTTGAACTCGCATAAAAAAAATCCTAGCGTAATTCATATACGGCGTTAATCTTTTCACTGCCCACATGTATTGAAAACAACTCTTTCCCCAAATAATCATTGGGATGCCATCGATAGTTGGTTACGAAGTAATCCCCCTGGCTTTCTACAAAAGACAACCTTTGTTTCGCCCTTTCCGTGAGCAGTTCTTTGTTGAGTTCACCTGGCGGATTGGCAACTTGAACTTTAATCATGTCTCTACTATCGTTATCCAAAATGTATTCCAACGCCTCCCTGTAAGACAGCCCCCAATAATCAAGCTCAAAGCGATGCCGCTTATCGCTGCCTGCAAGAAAGTTGAAATGCACATTTTGATAAGGATGATCTCTGGTCATCAGATAGGCCGTCTTTGTAACGGAAAAAACAACGAGCATGATGACCAAAGAGGATAAAATCACAAAGGCCTTACGGTTTTTAATGTTGTTCAAAAACTTCCACAAACACACCAGGCCATTGAGTGAAATTAAAATCATGGCCGGATAAATAAAATAGAGATGGCGCCAGCCATCAAAAATAGTGGACTTGTGGATGAGGATCATGGCAATGGGGAGAAAAAACCATATGAAACAAATGAGATCTATTTTTCTTTTTCGGTAAAATTCCAGGGGAAACTTAAAAAAATGAGCGCCCATGAAGAAAAGCCCTAACAGGAAAAAAATCATATACAATAACGGGGTTGTTATGGAAATCCATACTGGAATGTAATGCCACGGTAGATTATTGCTCTCAATGAACCGCCCCAAATAGAGAACCGTCCCACCCCATTGAATCTTCTTCATGAAATTATATGCATTGATAAATTCCCCAAGGGGATTTTCCCATAAACTGGGCCATAACAAAACTACAAAAATAATGGTTGCAGAGCAAAACACCGAAAAGTCTCTCATAAAGATAAAAAAGGCTTGCTTCCTGTCCGGCGCAAGAAAACAGTCCATCCCCAGGAGGAAAACTGTTAAAGAGGGAAGAATCACACCCGGGATGCGAATGTCGATGAGGATTGCACAGAGCAAAGCATGAACACATATCCTTGGGGTTGTCTTTTTCTCAAGAAGCCGGATAAGCGAATAAATGCAAATGATAAAAACGGATAGAAATGGGAGATCCTTATGGTTGAAAAATGCATGGGCGAAAATTCTTGGGCTGAGAATTAAAAAAAGGGCACCCAGCAGAGCGATCTTCCAACTCTTAAATCTATGAACACATAGAAAATAAAAGAAAAGCACGCCGAGGAAAAAAAACAGGAAATTTCCAAAATGCCATAATAATACTTTTGTTCTGGATGCTTCGAGACCCAACAGTTTTTCCAATGAAAATAGAACCACGGGGACCACCGGACCATGGTATTTTGGATGGGGCGTGTTAAGGAGTGTGTTATCATTCTCCAAAACATAATTTGAAACAAGCATGGCGACGGTACGCTGATGGGCCTCGTCCCAAGACATACCATAATCTTTAAAAACATTCAGGCCCAGAACCAAAAAGCATAGGAAAAAAGCGGAAACGACCCAAAGATGCGCATGGTTGAAAAGATCAAAGCCCGGATAACGCATGAACCTCTCCATTTTTCTTCACATGGGTCAAGCCAGTTTCAGCTTACAAAATGCGATCCAGCACATCTTAAGCAATAGCAAACCATCTCTAAAACGATCTATTTTGATGTCGCCATAGGTCCGCTTACGGTATCGGATCGGCATGTCGATAATCTTCAAGTTGAGACGGGAAGCGCCAAAAAGCAAATCAAAATCGCCAAAAGGATCAAAGTCACCAAAATAGGACCGATTGGCATCAATTTGAACATAGTCCCGACGCCACAGAACTTTTGTGCCGCAAAGCGTATCTTTCACCGTCTGATTCAGAAACCATGAAAAAAGGTGTCCAAAAGCATAGTTGGCCACCATATTCAAAAAACGCATGGCCTCTTCTCCCATAGGGTAAACCAGACGGCACCCGTTGATAAACTCACCATGACCCTGAACGAGCGCCTCATAATATTTGGGCAGTTCTTCAGCAGGCATGGTTAAATCCGAATCGAGGATCATCAAAATTTCGCCCCGGCATTGGTCAAAACCCTGACGAACCGCTTGCCCCTTACCCTTGCCGGCTTGTTTCAACAGGAGAATTCGCTTAAAACCATCCTTGTATCGCAAAATGCCCTGTTCAATGGCCTCGACCGTACCATCGCCGGAATTGCCATCCACAAAAACGAGTTCAGTCCATCGACCCATTGTTGGCGTTTTTGAGAAAATAGCGTCAATATTTCCCTTTTCGTTTCGCGTAGGCACTAAAACTGAAACCGATGGTTCCCGGTTAACAGGTCTGGGTGTAGGGCGGGCCACAACATACCAATTGAGGCACAGGTGTTCGATGAAGGGCAATTTGGCTGCAAACCTGTTCATGACCGGGGTCAAAACCGGTATTTTGCAGGGCAAGAGCGTCCGCCCTCCACTGGATACGGCGGCAAAGCCCGAGAGAGAAAGCAGGTTCTTGATATCACTCACAGACAACCAGTTAGATTTTTGGATACGCTTTTTTCGGCCCATTAAGACTGCAAAATAAAAAATCGGCCGCCAGAGGTTGGAGTGAAAAGAAACAATGATTCTCGTATGGGAAGTGCATACCTGGTGAAGGCGACCCAGCGTTTTTTGGATATCCTGCAGATAAGCCGTCAGGTCGGAAGCAATGATATAGTCGAAAGGATCTTCATCCGACCAATCAAAATCTTCCACATTCCCGTGGAGAAACCGGAGCTCCGGTTTGTGCTTGAAAAGCGAACGCGCTGAATGAATCTTATGGTGATCAATATCAATACCGACGCCTTTTTTCGGATGAAGCCGGGACAATAATCGACCCTTGCTGCAACCCAATTCCAACACGCGGACATTCTCCGGAACCAGAAAACCATAGAGACGATCCACTTCATCGTGGTAGCCAAGGTTTTTTCTGGGTCCCCGTTCGCCATTGGAAAATTGCCGATTCGGTATATTCACCCCCTTATCCTTTCATCAAGCATTCACCATCCCAAAAATCCACATTGAAAAAAAGGCAGCCCAAAGAGAGATCCATTGAAAACACAAAGGCTTAAAACCCATTGAATCCCGGGGTATCCTAAATCCCCTCATGATAAAGGCAATGACAGTCCCGATCCATCCCAAAAGACCCACAAGCAAAATAGTGCTCCACATGGGATCCGGCGCTTTGACCTGGGGATGATTAAGAACAGAGACCGGTTCTAGAGGCTTTTCCGCAATTTTCAATCCCCTTTGCGCCTGTTCCACAAACACCAATTCATGAATTCTGAGATCACACCGCTCAATCCAGTTCCGGTCAGGGATGTAAAAGCTCCTTGCCGCCACAAAACCCCGCCTGAGCGTTCTGGCTGCGATGAGTGCCAGACGAATATCCCCCCTCTTCTCTGCATTCCTGCTTATCTCCCAGAGACGCTCCGCTGATTTATGAACATAGGGATTGAACGGCGCATACCAGTGAATAGAACGATCAAAAAAGGTAATTGCTTTTATATATTCAACTGCTTTAAGATGGATTTCGCCCTTCTCATAGGCCTGCATGGAACCAAAAAACACCCTGATCCAGACCGCCGTCAAAAGGATGGCAACCAGGGCAAGAAGGATAAATATGGACCTGAAATTTTTCATTTGTAATCGTAACATACAACAAGCGACTTTTTCTTTCAAATTCGATGTAATCATAACATTCACCGCTAGTGAAGTAAACAAAGATGAAAACAGCTCATCTTAACAAAACAACCCGGACAACCTGAGGTAATCTTGAAAAATAGGACAACCATCTACCCCGGCAAAAAAGATCTTTTAATGATCGGAGTTCTGGCATTTTTTTGCTTGTTCATCTTCAGGGGCGTCATTATCAACGGTCATCTCCTGTACGGCTCCGATTTCGTTGCCTTTTACCAGGGGATGAAGCAGTTCCTTTACAACGAATTCCATAACCACAATTCAATTCCATTCTGGAACCCGTATATCTTCAGCGGCATGCCGTTTTGGGCCCATTTTGAATCCACCATTTTTTATCCCCTTGATATCCTTTTCTGGTTGATGGCCCCTGCAACGGCATTCGGCTACACCATGTTTTTCCATATGCTTTTAGCGGCTCTTTTCATGTATCTTCTCATGCGGTCCCTGAACACCGGCGCTGCGGGAAGTTTCGTTGCCGCCGCCATCTTCACCTGCAATGGCCTTATCATGGCCACCCTTTATGACGGCCAGATGTTCCGGGTACAGGCTTATGTCTGGCTGCCGCTGGTCATTTATTTCCTGAACCGGGCAATTAAGCCCGGAAACCCGTTTTTCCATTTGGCCTTGGCGGGGCTTTTCTGGGGCATCCAGATTCTATCAGGTTCCCCACAGGATGCTCTTTACACATTGATGGCAGCATCTCTTTTTTGTGTTTGCTTGACGTCCTATGAAGGGCTGAAAATTAAAAGGATATTACGGCCAATCAGCATCCTTCTCCTGTTTTTTGTTGTGGGGACCGGAATTGCCGCCATACAGCTTGTGCCGGCCTTTGGATTCATTAACCTGTCCGTCCGTTCCGCATTTGACGCTTACAATCTGGTCACCCTGGGTTCTTACCCGCCCGAAGGGATTATCACTACGTTCATACCCGATTTTTTCGGGAAATATGCCAACAACGATTTCTGGGTTTCAAATACCCCATGGAGCATCCCCTTATACAACCTTTACGTGGGCATCCTTCCCCTGTTTCTAATGTGCTTCATTTCCTTTAAGCCCTTCGACAACCGAAAAATTACACTTTTTGCAGGGATACTGGCCCTGATTTCTTTTTTTCTGGCGCTGGGCGCCAACACCCCCCTTTACCGGCTGATTTACCTGCTTCCCGGTTTCGATAGAATCCGAGCACCTGCCAAAATTATTTACCTGTGGGTGTTTGCGTTCAGCCTGCTGGCGGGCAAAGGCATGGACGGCCTTTTTGGACTTCCAAAGTCATCCGTTCTGAAACGCATAACCATTTTTTTTATTCCCGTGCTCCTCCTGGTTTCAATGGATATCCTATTTCATAGGGATCAATCGCTGATCCTCAGGTTATTCTCACCCTTTGTGCTGGACGAGGCCATTCCCGAAAAGCTGGCATATGCCATAAAAATCATCGGTTCCGGGTTTCATATTTTCACCCTGCTGAGCGCTGCCATTCTGCTCATTATTCTGCTGTTTCTAAAGGGTCTTCTGAGTACCAGGGTTGCAGCCGCCCTGTTGGGTTTACTCTTGTTATTCGATTTAGGCTATCTCAACCGAGGCGCAATCCGTTACGGCGACAAGGTATATGGTAATGTTGAAACCATCAAAAACGGTCTTAACCAAAGCCTGGCCCGGGATCAAAGCATATTCCGCGTCGGCAGCCTACCCCACAACATGAGCCCTAATTTGGAAATGTATTTAGGATACCAGACCGTAGCGGGGTATAACCCCCTTTATCTTCATCGTTATTATGAGTATATCCGCGCCTACAACAAGAATCTGTTAGGGCCCGGCGCCGTATTATTCTATTATGTGCCTCACGGAAAAAGCGTTTTCATGGACCTGCTTAATGTAAAATATGAACTGTCTCACTCGGATCGCAGGTACTCACTTAGAAATTCATACCTCCCACGCACCTTCATCGTTTCCGAACACGAAATCGTCCCGAAGGATGAAATCCTGAGTCGTATGGCCGATCCCGGGTTTGATCCTTTAAAACGGGTACTGCTTGAAAAGGAAGATGCCCATCCTCTACCGCACAACCCGGATCTTCCCGCAAAAAATGGTCGCGAAAACGAAACGGAGATCCTTTCTTACAGAGCGGACGAAATTGAAATCTCCCTTCACGCTAAAAATCCCGGCTACCTCTTTTTGAGCGAAGTTTACTATCCCGGCTGGAAGGCGTTTGTTGACGGTCGACCGGAAACCATATTGAGAGGAAATTACCTTTTCAGAACCGTCAAAATTCCCCAGGGAAACCATAGGGTAAGGCTGGTATTTGACCCCTTTTCCATAAAAATCGGCATTGCCGCAACCGCCCTGATGCTCCTTATCGTTCTTGCCTCCGTCATTTTTCGCTTCATGGGACCCCGTCTTCTACATGGGAACAAAACCCCAAAACGAGAATGATGCGGCGTTTATCTTTTTCGCCTCACGAAAAACAGCAGGGAAACCAAAAAAGTCAGTGAGGAGATGATGGCCCCAATCTGAAAGGGGCGGGAGACAAACTCAAAGACCACGTCATGTTCTCCCCCATTTAGTGGAATCACACGAAAGATATAGTTTCCACGAAAAACAGGCACTTTTTCCCCATCAACCGTTGCCTGCCATCCCGGATAAAATATTTCGCTGAGTACCAGAAAACCGGCCCTGTCAGATGACGTCTTCAACCGTATGGCATGGTTTTCATAAGCCATAATGGTAAATGACCCTTCTGGGGATTCCGTTCCCGCTTCAGGCAGGCATCCAGGGGCATATTCCCGTTCAAAAATAACCATTTTTGATGGATCAAAGGCCTCACTTTTCATAAATGGAAGGACCTCGTCGGTGTTTTTCACAAGGGCATGGCCCACAAAATTTGCGTATGGGATGGGATTGTTCTCAACAAATATGATTTCTTTTTTGGGGACGGCTTGCGTTACATTAAGAAGATGTAATAATTTTGCACCCGGGTCCTTCATCTGAAAAAGAACAATCACATGGTCATTGGAAGGCCGATTCCGGCTCGTTTCAAAATATTTTATGTACCGCTTCAAGATCAGGGGATCATAACCTAATATAGATGGAAATTCATACCTGAGGCCGTCATTGGGCATGAACAAGTCGCCCCAGGCCGCCACCCTCCCTTGGGCAGGGCATTTATTCAATCCTGAAATAAGTTCTTTTTTGACCGGACCGGTTTCAATTTGGCAGGGCCTGATGAATCCTCCTGAAAACAGCCATAAATCCACAAAAATAATCGCTATGGCCATTGCCTTGAAAACGCGCAGGTTGAGCTTTTGACTTTTTCTAAACAAAATCAGCAAAACCGATCCAAATAGAACCAGGATACTTTTTTGAACTGAAAGACAAGTTTTGACATAAAGCTCTCCCATATTGATATTTGAAACATCTCCGGAAGAAAAAGTTTTAAAAAGATAATAAAATAAAGCATTTGGAAAAAAATAAAGCCCAATCAGCAAAAAAAACAAGAGGCCGCCTGCAAAGAAAATGAAAGGTGCAAACCACTTGCTAAGCATAACATCCGAATCCCCCAACCGGTCCAGACCCATTCCCGCCAAAACTGCAATACCGAATATGTACAAAAAGATAATTTGTGCTGGAATGCGAAAACTTCCGAAACCCGGCAATTGATATACCATTGGGTAAAAAGGGTTGTTTTTGCCAAAGGCAACAAACATGGCACCACAAATCAAGATTATGCAGAACAGCCTCAAGCGACGCAATCGCCCGCTCTCAATTTTCACAAAAATCAGCAGCAGCGGCAATAGGCCCACATAGGCACATGTTTCCCAAAAATGCCATCTCTCAGGACTTTTCCAATAAGTATGATCAATGGCATTTCCAAAAATTTCAGGAGATAAAAAAGCGAAAAGATCTCCAAAATCCAGAGAATCGGAAGTCGCAAATCCATAGTTGACACCACCGGCCCTGCCTGAAAGCCCTGAAAACTCAAGAGTCGGCAGCACTTGAACCGCCGCCAGACCGAAACCGACACATAATATGATGACTACGGCCATAGCTGAACCCATGGCGCTTTCAGGTTTTCCCTTTCGTATGCGACCTACCGCAAAAAACAGGACATATGCCATGATTGCCAGGATTGTATAAAAGGCGATTTGGGGAAATCCTCCCAGAATTTGAATACCCAATCCCATGCCTGCTACAACTGCATATTTAAAACTTCCTGTTCTCATAAAGCGAATCAGGAAAAGAAAGATAAGGGGGATCCATATGTAATTCTGCACAAAAGTCAGATGACCAGCATACAGATGTGCCATAAAATAGCCGTTAAATATGAAGATAAAACCCGATACAAAGGCACCTGCTTTAGACACGGATACGGTTCGCATAAGCATGTACATGAAGACAGCGCCGAGTATACAGTGAAGGATGGTGGCATAGAGATAGGCGATTTCGGTGGGGAGCAGGTAATACAGAAACCCTAAAGGGTAAAACATGGATGCTTGAATATTGGCAATAAATGGCGTTCCTGAAAAAAGATTGGAATTCCAAAAAGGAAGGGACCCATTTGTACAAAAATAATCATAGACAAAACGTTTTATGGGGTAAAAATAGAGCAGAAAGTCGCTTCCATAAAGCGTATCCCCTGAATAAATTACTTTGCCGAAAAAAGCGATTGCGATTACCACAAGAAAACAGATGACAACAAGGCTTTGAACTTTCTGTTTGCTTCCAGTCATATTCGTCAATTATTGGCAGTTAGTTTGTTTCAGGTTTTTGAACTATCAGCAGAACAGATAGACCAAACGGAATGGTTGTAAATCTCAAACAATTTAGCTCTGTTGAATAAAAAAAATACAGGGTTCTGTTCAACCATTTAGGGAGAGCCATAAAGAAGTCGGATTTAACCACCTTCCCATCTCTAAAAAGCGACTTCATGAGTCTTACGAAAGCAATTGGAAAAAATAGGCATGAATTGAAATAACTGGATTTAACCACTGTACAGTTCAGAGCTCCAATCCGATTTAGCAATTGTTTCTTAGTGTATCGTCGCTTGTGATGCAAGGCCTCGTCATGAATACTCCATAAAAAACGCATTGCCGGTACTGTGATAACAATGACCCCTCCCGGCTTACATATTCTAACCATCTCTTTTAAAAGCTCAAAATCACTATCAAGATGTTCTAAAACATCAAGGCATGTTATTGCCGAAAATACATCATCCTTGAATGGCATAGGTCGATTAGCATCGGATTGAACAAGCAAATTTAGATTTTTTTGCTTCAACATTTTGATACCCAGTGCCGAAAGCTCGATCCCGTATCCGCTGCCATGCTTTTTCATAAGTTCCAGAATAATACCGGTTCCACACCCAATATCCAACAACTTGTTATCTTTCGACTCACTCAAATACCTTTTTAAGAACACGTCTATTAAAAATTGTTTTCCTCTAAACCACCAATAGGTCCTTTCAATATCGTGCATAATCCTATATTCATTCTTTTCCATAACGCCTCTGTAACCGGTTAAGGCTTTCCAAATGGTCAATTGCCGTTCCCCTTAGCGGATCTGCCTTCTTGGAAGCGCTGAGGAATTTGTCGTATTTTTTTCTAGCTGATGAATAATGACCACCTTCCTCATATGCCTTTGCCAGCCAGAACAGCGTTTCCGTTCTCTCTTCAATGGCCAGGGCCTTTTGGAACCATGTGACGGCCTGTTCCGATTTTTTCATGGATAAATACGCCACACCCATATTGTGATGGGCATCAACGTTTTCAGGTTCAATGGCCAATACACGCCGGTTATGTTGAATGGCCTGATCCGGGAGATCGCTTGATATGGCGATCATTCCCAATAAAATTAGGAATCTCGTCTGAGAAGGGAAAGCCTTTCTTCCTTTCAAGGCCAATTGCCTGGCCTTATGAAGATCTCCCTGCCGAAGGTAGGCCTTGGCAAGAATAAACTGTTCCCGACCCGGTTCTTTCGGGCAGGGAACCGACAAAGATAGCCAGCCAAGGATAACCATGGAGAGTAACGCCACCAGAATTTTTGGCGTTTCTTTTTTTTTTATCCACTCCATGGTAATGTTTAGAAAAATGGCTGCTCCAATCAATAAAAACGGCACAAGGGGCATTCTTAAGCGGGATGAGGTATAAAAAACAAGGACCGTTGCAAGCACCGTCAAAACCGGTATCAGAAACACGGCAATTTCCCTGTTTCTTCGAATACCCATTACCAAACCCGGCACCCCCAGAGCCAGTGCAAACGCAAAGCAATATTTTGGCCATCTTATCCATGGAGAAAAAATTGAGGCGGTATAGTAAGAATGGTTATTGGCAATTTCACAATTCCCCAGGGTTCTTTTGAATTTATTGTACAGAAGGGTCGGTATCATAACTGGATTATTAACCAAAAACCCAATGGTCCTGCCTGTCCAGTACCTGGAAACTTGTCTCTGGCTAAGAACCTCACCCCGCCTGAATTCAGCTTCCCTGTGAAAATCGCGCTCCGAGGCTTCAGGATCGGGACGGGCGAATGATGGCGTCTTATAAAGGCCGGTGATATTTTCCGGGTTATTCGAACTGTAAAGCAAACGGCCACCTTGGCTGTTGAAAAACACAATATCGTTGCTGACCCGGTAATTTCGCAAGGCACCCACTGAAAGCACGGTAACCAATCCGGCAAAAAGAAGAAACGACTGTCCCATGACGACTCGCCACGGGCTTTTGTTCAAGAAAAGGCAAAAAAGGATGGTCAAGGGCACCACCAGAACAAAATTTGCTCGGAGACAAGTCATGGCGCCGGCCAGAAGTCCAAGGTTTAACCAATGCATCTTCCGGCTTTTTTCCAGCGCAACCAACAGCAACAAAACAAAGGCCAGGGATGCGGTTATGGAAAGGGTGGTTTTCAGGATCAAGAGGGTATAAAATAAAGCAACCGGGTACAAGGCATAGAACAAGGCGCCTGAAATACCGGCAAACCGACTCAACACCTTTTTCCCTATGGTATAGATAAGCAGTACATTGAGGGCGTCAAAAAGAATCTGAATAATTCTGACGGTGGTGAGGTTGTCCCCAAAAAGTCCAAATATAACCCCGAGAAAATAGCCGTAGAGCGGGTCCATAAAAAAAACTCGGTCCTCTCCGACCCAGTGACCTGCGGCAATATCCTTGCCTAAATCAATATAATAGCGTTCATCCAACACGGGCATATACAGGAGGGGATTTTCGGAACTTGAAGAAAAATGAAGGAGACGCAGGGCAACGGCCACAAAAAATATAACAAAAACCACAAGCCTGTCATTCTGCCTAGTCAATTCTTTTTCCTATTTGGAGGCCTTTCTTTTTCATGAAGGCCTTTATGTCCGGCTGATCTTTGTTAATGGTCAGCGATTTTTCAAAAGCCTCTCGTGCCGCTTCCTTTTTACCCGCCTCATACAGGGCAAACCCAATATTATTTAGATAACTTAAATTATTAGGACTTTCCTGCAAAGCCTTTTGCAAATGGGCCGCAGCCATTTCATATTCACCTTTCTCATGGTAAAAATAGCCCCAGTTATTGAAGATGCCGCTCAAATTAGCATGCCCTTGGTAAAGCATTGCTTTTTCAAGTTCTTGCTGCGCTGCATCAAAAAGGCGTCTCTTGATAAAAAAAATCGCAATGTTTGAGTGAACGGATGCGTCATCGTAGGCAATTCTGGATGCCATTTCCAAATTCTTCAGGCTCTCACCAATCCGACCCGCCTGCCACAGGTCTTGGGCATAGTTTAAAAAATAATAATGCGCACGTATATTTCGATTCATGAAATCCTTCTGGAAGGGGTCGTGAATGCTTTCTTTATAGTAGTAATCCCACAAACCAATTGAAACATCCGTCTTTGCCGGTGGCCCCCGAAGAATAACTTTCCACAAAACGCCATAGGGGATTGCACGAAATTCACTCGGCAATGGAATGGAAAAGGGGTCAAAAACCGCATAATAGACCCCTTTTTCCGCTTTTTCTTCAATGATTTTCTTTTCCACAAGGGTTTTAATTTCGTTCCATTTTCCCTTAACACTAAACGACGCATCATTGACGGACCATCTGAAAATAAGGTTGAGCCGATCGTATACGGTAATATCATCCCCCATTCCTTCGACCAACCGCCCATAAACCGCTGGAAAGATGTTATTGTCCCCATCCAGGAAAACAGTACCGGCATATTCGGGGGTCCTGAAAATATTTACGGCATGCTCGTAGGCCATGTAGTTACAGCTTTGATTGCATAGGCCATACCCGGAAAAAAAGGGGATTGCCGGCAGCAGGCAACAGGCAAATTGAACAGTTCGTTTAAGTTTTATATTGATTTTATCATAAGTCATCATCGTTTGGAGCGCATCAGCAATACCAAGCCCCATGAGTACGGCAATCACGACAAATGAGGGCAGCATAAACGGCGTAAATTTAAACGCTATCACATTCAAAAAAACAGAATAGAGCAAATCAAAAATGAACACCAGGATAACCGATATTTTCCACCGCGTGGGCAAACGCTTCAGCCACCCCCAAAACGCAAACAAAAGAAGGATGCCATATTGCTTGCTGAAGAGCTGCAATGCCGCCAGGGTCCTCGAAAGGTATTCCGTAGGACCGCTGCTGAAAATGTATTTCCCCCTGTGCGTTCGTGCCGTTATATGGTCCCAAAAACGATCAAGGCTATTGGGATCACCCCAATGAATGGCAGCGCCGGCATCCGTACGGATGGGGAGATAGAGATAGAGGGTAAGGGCAAGAACAAAAAACAGGGTTATGACAATGAAATACCTGAAACGAAAAAGCACCTTTTTATCCCTGGAAATAATGAGGAATAAAACCCCCGGCGCCAACATCACGGTCTGCATGTGGTTGCCGAAACTGAGTCCGGTCACAAAAACAAAAAGCAGCAAAAAACGAAATTCCCCATTTTTATCCCAATCCCAGAGCAATTTTATCATCAATGCCACAAAAAAAACATGCAGGGGATAAACCTCCGCGGATACGCACTGGAACCAAAAAAGCGGCGTAAACGCAAGATAAAGGGCTGCTGTTACCGCCGGCAAAGCAGAGGATGTAACCCTCAGGATGATCACATAAACCAACCAGACTGTAAGGGTTAAAAAAACCCCCGACATCAAATTCATCCGAAACCCGATATTTCCCAGGGGAAGCATGCAGAAAATTTTTCCCAGAAGGGAATAAAGAGGATATCCGCTGGCATGGGGAACACCGAGGGCAAAGGCCCCGGCGGTCAACTCGCCGCTGTCACCCAGATAAACCGTCGGGGCCATCGTACTGAGATACACGGCAAATGCCGTGATGATCAAAAGATACGGCGCCACGGTTTTTGCGGTGAGAAGTTTCATGGATCAGACACCATGACGGTTCTTGATAATAAAGAGGGGCCGCTGCTTTACTTCATCATAAATTCTAGCCAGGTACTCCCCCAACAACCCGATGGCCATAAGCTGAATGCCGCCCAGAAAAAGCACCACGGTCACTAACGTCGTAAACCCGGTAGGAGCAATTTCAATGCCCAGGAGCCGCTTAATAATGAAAAAACAGGCCAGGAAAAAACCAAGAGCGCTGATACACGCGCCCACACCCGTCATAATTCTCAGGGGCTTGTAGGAAAAACTGAATATCGCATCCAGAGCATAACGGATCAACCTGTTTAGGGACTGCTTCGGGCTTCCGCCGGCCCGATCCTGCCGGTCGTAATAGACCACTTCCTGCCGAAGACCGACCCAACTCCTGAGACCGGGAAAAAAGCGGTTTTTCTCCGGCAACTTGTTCAATTCATCCACAGCCCGGCTATCAAGTAACCCGAAAATGCCCGTATGGGGGGGAATGGGAAAATCACTGATCCACGTAAAAAGCCTGTAAAACATATCGAACCCCAATCGACGCACCCCGGTTTCCTTGCGGCTGCGGCGCTGGGCTCTAACGATGCCGGCCCCTTTCCGCCGGCAATCCAACAATTCGGGGATGATTTCAGGTGGATCCTGAAGATCGCCATCCATGGTCACCACACAATCACCGTCCGCACAGGCCAGACCCGCTGCAATGGCGGCCTGGTGGCAAAATTGCGGGAAAGTTCAATGGTGGTAAACCTTGAATCCCCCCGACCCTGGGCGAGCATCATATGAAGTGAACGGTCGAGACTTCCATCATTTACATATATAACCCGCCATGAAACATCCTCCAACCCGTCACATACATGCTTCAACCTGTCGTGCAGGACCTGGAGGTTTTCCTCTTCGTTGTAGATGGGGATAACAATATCCAGCTTCAAAATTACGACCCCTTCGGTTTATGTGAACCCTTAGCTTTTTTTTAGCGCCCGGAATGTTCAAATATCATTAATAATATAAACAAATACGGCGGAAAAAACAATCCCGATGACATTGGCCATGAGCGGGATCCATGACATTTAGAATCTCAAGGCATTCATGTTTTTTTTAAAACCAGGGCATAAAATTGATTTTCATAATAATTTATTTCGGCAAAGGGTGAAATGATCATCCTTGACCCCATGTCCTTTATGGATTACATGAAAATTGAAAGCGCTATATTGTTTTTACGGCAATATCCATTGAAGTCTTGACATGGAGACAAACACATGAACCTGCAACCCGAAATATCACTCTCACCATGCCGGAAAAATCTCTTTGCCTTCATCTCCCTGTTTGTCCTCGTTTTACTCGCCTATTCCAACACGTTTAACGCGTCATGGCATTTTGACGATGTAAACAATATTCTCAAAAACCAACCGCTCCACCTCACCGAATTGAGCATGGACAATATCAAGAAAACCTTTTACGCCTCTTGGGACGGAAAGGGAAAACTATACAGACCTGCGGCATGCCTGAGCTTTGCACTCAATTATTATTCCGGTGGAACCGATGTTTACGGCTACCATATGGTCAACCTAGCCATCCATTTTCTGGCCTCTTTCTTTCTTTTTCTCTTTATCGTTGAAACCCTGAATTTGCCCATTTTGAAAATAAGATATGGACCTGACGCCTATGCCGTCGCTCTTTTTTCCACTGTTTTCTGGGCGCTTAACCCGATTCAGACCCAAGCCGTCACCTACATCGTCCAACGGATGGCCATCATGGCGGCATTGTTCTTTATTATGTCCATGTATTTTTATCTCAAAGGAAAAATTTCGCAACGAAATTCATCCAAATTCATCTATTACCTCTTATGCTTCACCTGCGGCCTCATGGCCATCGCATCAAAAGAAAATGCCGTCATGCTGCCCGTCATCCTCCTGGTTTTTGATCTGTTTCTCATCCAGGGCGCAACCCGAAAAAACCTCATACGATATGCGTTTTTCCTAGGCATTATCCTCCTTATCTGCCTCGCCCTTGCATGGATTCTGGCCGGACCATCCATTTTCAAACCGGAAAACCTCATTTCCGGCTACCGGAACAGGGGGTTTACATTGGGGGAGAGGTTGTTGACGGAACCCAGAGTGATCCTGTTCTATATCTCCCTGCTCTTATACCCCATGCCCAATCGATTATGCTTCGAGCATGATATAATTCTTTCCACCGGTTTTTTCACCCCCCCCTCAACCATCATTTCCATTCTTGCAATGCTGGTACTCCTGGGAATCACCCTGACCGCCTTCAGAAAACGACCTTTCATAGGCTTTTGCATTATATTTTTTTTCCTCAATCATCTCATAGAGGGATCGATTTTCCCGGTGGAACTCATCTTTGAACATCGAAACTATCTTCCTTCCATGCTCTTTTTTGCGCCCATCATCATTTTGCTCCTGAAAGGAATACGGTTTTTCTCCAACAAGGGAATCATCAAAGGGGTCTTATGGGCATTGCTGGTCTTGATTCCCATCAGTTGGGGACACAGCACATTTATGCGAAACATGGTCTGGCAAACGGATTATAGATTATACCTGGATTGCGTCAAAAAATACCCGGACCTCCCCAGGCCCCACAACAACCTGGGCTCGGTTTACGGAAAGAAGAATCTGCACCTGAAAGCATTGGAAGAATACATGATTGCCCTTTCCAAAGAGAATAAAAACAATCTGGCAGCCAATGCCTGGACCCACCATAATATCGGTGCAATCCATGAAAAATTGGGGGATGATAAAATGGCCGCATTTCATTATGAACAGGCATTGCGATTTCAACCCCTTTTCCTGCCAACCCACATCAACAAAGGGATACGGTTGATGAAAAACGGCCATTATGATGAAGCCGAATCAGAATTTCAAAAAGCCATTAAGGGCAACCCAAGGGTTGCATCAGGTTATGCCGCCCTGGGCTTTCTACTCATGGCTCGGGGAAGGACGGATGAGGCAATCCAAAATTTTAAAAAGGCCATCCAAAAGGACCCCCTGGACCCCAAAACAATGACATTCTTGGGTCTTGCTTATAAATTGAACAATCAGGGGGGAAAAGCATTGATTCATTTCAAAAAATCTTTGGCCCTTGATGGGAATAATCCCCTCGCCCTGCTCTATATGGCAGAACTCTACGCTTCCAGGGGAATGGCGAAAAAAAAGGATCAAGCTATGACCCGCTTTTTCAATATTTTTGATGGAAACCCGGCACGAATTAGAACATTCACGGATTGGATGGCGGAAGATATCGCGCCACTGAACAACCTCCGCCTCTCATACCGGAAAGATCTTCTCGCTCTTCTTGCCACAGAATGTCAATGCAGATCAAAAAAATATGGGGATCTGGCTGACACCCTCAAAAAAAAAGGTGAACCGCCTTTTATGCCGGTTCACCCTTTAGAATAAAGGTCATGCAGGTGAAAACCTATTCTTTTTCTGAGTAGGTTAATCTGCCGGATGCGTTACTAAGAAAATAATTTCTGTTGCCCTCCGCATGGGTAGCCGTCATGGCCCAATCCGCAACATTAACAGCCCCGGTAAGGGTCACACCTTTAGAGGTATTGGTGCTAAGAGAATCTATGCTAGTCGGATACGCTTCATACTTGCCCACATAATCCACCAGCGCCTTTGCAGCATTGTTAAGGTCCGATGCGGCCGAAGCGTCATATGATCTGGCCCGATACGCAGTGAACTGCGGGATGGCGATGGCCGCCAAAATACCGATGATGGCAATAACAATCATCAGTTCAATAAGGGTAAAACCCTTTTCATTCCTATTTTTCTTAATTTTCCTCAACATTTTGAGTCTCCTTTCTGGTTTTCCTTTAACTAAAACGATTCAAAAAAAACACCCTCTCCTTAAAAAAGCAACACCTCCTTTTCGCTTTAAATTGATATTTTATTTATTGAAATGACGCATTATCTGATAAAGGTAAAATTCCCCAGGGGTCCTGTAATGATATAGGTCTCATCGCCGTTGTCATGGTAACTGGTGAGCGTATACCCCTGGTTGTCGCCGCTCACCGTCAGGGTGACATTCTCCGACGCCCTGAACCCTGAACTGATGAGCGCATTCACATCGTTGGCGTATGATTGATTATCCACAAAATACGACTCTTCCACAATGGACGCAGTCCGCACGTCTGTTTTGGCCGCAGCATTGCTCCCCCTTTTGAGGTACTCAGTAAATTGAGGGATGGCGATGGCCGCCAGAATACCGATAATGGCAATAACAATCATCAGTTCAATAAGGGTAAAACCTCTTTCCACGTGCTTAATCATCAACAGACACCTTTCTTTTTACGGTTGTTACAAGATGATACTTGTACGACATTATCGCTGGGAAAGATATGATCCCCACAACTTGCATTATAGACAAGCAAATATTATGCCATCATATTGACAAAAGCATCAATGCTGAAAAAATTCCCCATAAACAGAACAATAGACCGAAAAAAAACCATGCAATTCTGGAACATGTCTTTTTTAAAAATACGGATTTTTCCCTTTAGGTCATTATCTGGCAAAAAATGTGACATTTTTTGCCAGATAATGTGACATTTTTTGGCAGATGTGGGCCGGAAAGTCCCTCGCACCTGGCGTACCCGATCGAGTCCGTTCGCGAAACACTGGGCTAAAAGATAGAACAACGGTTAAAAGATGCAGCAGAATCGGATGCGCCCGTGTGACAGGCTTTCATGATGATCTATGCTTTTTCGAGCAGAGCAAGCGCCCGGCTGATGTCTCGAGACTGGCCATCAGAATCCACACTAACATATTTGAGTTTTTCACCGGCGGCCATGGGCACGTAGTCGAACACCTTACTGCAGGCACAGCAGATCGCTTTGCGTGGCAGATTTGGCAAAAGTATCCTTGCAAGTTCAATTTTTTCAAAAGGTTGATTTATCGAATCCCAATTTTTTGTCAAATTTTCTTTCCCTGTTTTCCAAATGTTCAGATATGGTTTATCAGACTCAGTTCGTAACCACATTTTGAGCACGTCAGCCGGCGTTTCTTGCAGAAAAAATTCTGAACAGTTCCTCAATCATGTAAAGCGGAAGAGATAATAGAGCAAACGCTATCGGTAGGGATTTATCGGCCTGGCGAATGGCGTGTGAGACATGTTGCAAGGTAGGCGGATTCAAATCAAAGCGCACGGCGGTTTTGATTTCTTTTTGGTTTACGAACTGCAAAAGGGACTTGAGCGAACCACTTTTGCCGGCTTTAACCTCGACAGGAACGATCGATTCATCCAACAGCGTCACAAAATCAATCTTGGCATTGGCTGATCTTTTTTTCCGCAACCAATAGGTTAGAGATGGGGTCACGTTGTTTTTTCCAAAAAAAGCGAGGTGTTGGGCGATGAACTGTTCCGCCACGCGGCCCTTACTCCCGGAATTTCTGCCACAAAAAACAAGAAAATCTGTAACCGCTTGAACTTAACACTAAACCTGCGGCCCTGCCGCCTTGGGTATTACGCTAAGGATCCACCGAAACCTGAAATTCCTTTTCAAGCTGTTTGGCGTTATCTGACTGGAAAGTTATCGTATCTCGTGTATTTATGACACGCCCGTAGAACACTTTCGCATCACTGTCAAAGGAAACTTCTCCGAAGTACCCTTTATATGCCAGGATATTTAATTTGCTCATGGTTGAACTCCTGCTCATTTCAAAAACGATCTAATATCTTCAACTGCCCCTTTGACCGCCTCTTTTTGTGGGTGAGGAGAATGAAAAACCGCTCGCTGCTTGCCAAGCTTTATATAAACACGCGACCCTTGTGTTGGTAATCGCACTGAGCCATGGCTATTCGGTTCATCGCGGATTAACGTGAAAACATTCCCGGAGGGGAAAAGTCGTATAGTCCGTAGGTCAAGTTATCCCGCGTTTACATTTTTACCGCGAAATTTCTATTTTCACTCCAACCTCCATGAACGTTCAAAATCCCACACGTCCACACACGGGATTACCTGACATTGATTCGGCATAAACCGATAATCGCCATTGGCGACGTTGGGGTGATCGTAAAAATGTCAGGGAACGGCGCGTTCGGGTTTTTTTCGGTCGTTTGATGGATTTCAACCCATTTGGGATTCAACAGCGTCAGAGGAAAAAACGAGACGCGCCGCACCCTGACCTACCGCGTGGGAAAAATAACCATGGGTTCGTCGGATTCCGAATACATACGATTCTTTATGACGAATGCACCGAGGTTTTTCCTGGTGGCGAAACATTTTTTCACGTTAATCCGCATTGAGCCGGATTTTAATCCGCCAGAATCGCGATACTGGCTACTTTCCGATGAAAAAGGTCAAATGTGACAGGATTTACGTGATTTTCAGGATACTTATAACCTTTTTTCTTTTATCCAGTTGATCCTGTTAATCCTGTCAAAAGATTGAGGTCTGAACCTATTCCCTTCTGCAATAATTTTCGAATAACAACCGATACGCGGCCTCGGCAAGCGGGAAATCATTGTACGCCTGGCAACTTTCTTAGCTTTTTATGGACATCCCACTTCTGTTCCATGTTTTTTACAAAGCGCCACCCAGATGTCCATGGGCTGAGTCCCTGCGCTACTGCATCCTCGCCCTGCGTTTTTCTTCCGCCCATCGACGAATCTCATCCACGCTCTCGGCATCCAGGAAACGCTCGCCAAGATCTTCGATATCTTCCGCACGCAAACCCGTGAAGATCGGAGGAAGCGATTCGTAACCGGTTTTAAATCGCTTCGCAATGAGACGGCACAGAAGATTCAGGCTGCCTTTCTCCATGCCTTTCTCCATGCCTTTCTCCATGCCTTTCTCCATGCCTTTCTCCATACCGATTCTTTCCACGCTGGTAACATATTCCATTTTCGTTTCCTCCTCGAACTTTTGGATTTCCGTCCAAAGGCCTTTTTCCATATCCGCAGGCAGGGACATGACCCAATCTATAAATGCAAACAGCCTGAGCACATCTGCTTTAGAGTATCCCTGGCGGTAAAGCCTTTTAATGAGGATCAGCTTCCACCGGTATCGCTGCTCGTTGTCTCCCTTGGTTTCAACCGCCTTTAAATGCGCCATCACAACCGAGGCAAAGGGATTGGTCGATGCCTCCAATTCCGTCCATTTCTCACTGTAATCAAGAAGCTTCACGCATGGAAACCACAGCCCGGCACGACTTCCCCACAATTCATAACTGAAATGATCCGGACGCCACAAAGGATTTTCATCCGCCAGAATCGCGATACTGGCTACTTTCCGATGAAAAAGGTCAAATGTTCGGTAATTATAAGTGTACATCCTCTCAGGGAACGGTTTCCTTTTCTGCCCCTGCACTTCCACGTGCGCCAACACCCATTCATCGCTGCCGTCTTTGCGGTACAGTTGTACGAGTTTGTCGGCATATCTGCGACCGACAGCCGCATTTTTGGACACCTGCTGAAATTCCTTGTCCAAAAAAAGGCATCCCCTTTCCCAATCCACATCCTGCGCCATCTCAGGAAGAAAAAACTCAATGCATTCACGAAAATAGCATTCCAGAGCGTTTTTCCACGGGCTGTCGTAATCAGCCGTTTCAGAGTCAAAGGTCATTTTTTGTTCCACCCGTTCGAGTTTGAATATGCTGCCAGAATATCAGAAAGCCCAAGGTCGGGCAAGGTTCTTTTGATGTTTGGAAATTGATGGAAGGAATGGAGATCAAGGAGAATTCGGCCCACGTCGCCAATATAAAATTATTGGCCTGTCCCTTTTGAATATTACCGGGTTATTGTGACAGGATTTACGTGATTTTCAGGATACTTACAACCTTTTTTCTTTTATGGGGTAACATGCACAAATTTAGGTGGAGAAGTTGATAAGCCCATGAATCCAGCTATTTTGTGACCGCATCCAATTCCTTCCTAATATCCTCTGCAAGCCACTGTCTTACCAAAGTCTGATAAGGGATAGCCTTCATTGTAGCAAGCTTCTTGATAGCTGAAACATGCAGAGGATCTATCTTGATAGAGATATTTTTCAGTTTTCTCTTACGCTTGCCTGCAACGATGGCCTGAAGAAGATCTTCGTTCAAGCTGAAATTGACCGCGTCCTCCAGGATTTCCTCCAGAATATTTTCCTGGTCGTAATACTCCGCCCAGTTTTTTGGCGCCGGTTTTTGTGTTGCCACTCTTATCCCCTGTGTTTCTTGTAGTATTGAATTTCTGCTCGACGCATATCCCAGCCGGTGAAAGGTCGAGCAATGCCTTTGGGTTTTAGCTGGAAAACAATCGTCAGATACCTTCCTTCAAAGGTTGGACCAAAAACTGCGTAATGCCCTTTTTTTGTTCGTCTGAAAAAAGGGTCGCCGGCAAAGACCTCTTCTGCCTCTTCCGGCGAAATACCGTGACCCAGTTGGAGATGCAAGGCATTACCCTCATCCCATTCGAAATCATTAATTCGCAAAAATAGCCTCCTGTTTTTAGGGCATACATAGTATTACCCAGTTTGTTGGATTTGTCAAGATGAGAGCTGTGGATAGGATGGATAGAAACCCAAAGGTGAAAGCTGAAAGGGCAAGACTGGAAGGGATGGTGGGGAGAATTAGGATGTATAATGGCTAAGGCGGCAAGACGCAGTTTTAAGTTTTTTTAGCAATGAATTCCTCTTATTATACTGATCATCTTGTTTTTTTCGAAGCATTTAATCTGTAAGTCACTACCTGCACAGATCCAAAGAATAAGAGTTCGTCAGCAGTAAGCGGTTACAAAAACAACTTGCGCAGGTAACAACTTCGGATTAAAATGTCACCAAATTTCCGGTCCTCCCTTCGCGCAACCAGTAGGTCAAAAACGGGCTTACATTGTTTTTTCCGACGAAGACAAGATGTTGGGCAATGAACTGTTCAGCTACATGGCCTTTATTGATAAATGACGTTCTCTTAAGTTCGTTCAATGCTATCCATTGAACGCCGCAAATGGTATTCATCAAGCCACAATCCAAGAAGAAAGGCTTGAATATTCGCCTTCGGACTGGGTTGCATATTTCGCAAAATCGTCTTTGTATGTTTCTATAATCGAGGCATAAACATCAAATACCGCGTCGAGCGAATTCGTATCGATGAATCGCTGGATTGCCTCAGGCATCCCCCCCCCCCCGCGCATGAAAATGGCGCTGTGTGAGCGGCGTCTCGCCGCGACGGTCGAGGCTGTAGCGACAAGGCATGCCTTGTCTCTACTCACAGCAGGCGCCTGCGATGTATTTTCATGGTAAACCCTCATGACAAGGGATTTGCCACCCCCGCAGATGAAAATGGCGGCAGAACCCATAGCCCATCGCCTATCGCCTGTTTTCATGGTAAAATAATCTTTGGGTTTCTTCGTCATGGAAGAAGCTGCGATAGGTGAAAAAGTCGGTGTCAGCCTGTGTGTCCGTGTTAAACAAAGGTTCCGGGCACAACATGGAATCTATCTGCCAAGGTCCTGATGTGCTGCAAGTTTAATGGCCTTTTCCCATTAAGTATCTCCGAAACAGTCGACTTCCCTCCAAGAGTCCCCACCAGATCCCTTTGTTTGAGACCATTCTGTTCCATAAGAAACTTCAGGACTTCCACTCCCTGTTTTTTCTCCAATGGAAAATTCTGTTCCTCATAGTGCACAATCAGGATGGCAAGTGTTTCTGCATAATCTGCCAGGGGACCTGTCTCCTCATCAAAAACAGTCTCCATGGAACCAAGTGCCTTTTTGTAATCATCCTGGCTTCTTATAACTATCAGTGGATATAAATCTCTGGAATCCATACCATCTATGGCCGGCATTTTGAGTCCTCCTTCAGATCAAGCTTTTCATATTCATTATGGGGTAACACATACTTTATCCACATTCTCCGGCCCACAAAGTTGACTCTTACGACCAATCTATATTTTCCGCCACCGATGTTGAAAATAACACATCTATCTGCCATATCGGCTGTGCCGAATGTCTTTTTCAGGTCGGAGAAAGAACAAAAAGTATTTTTTCTGCATATAGTCCACCACCTGTCAACAGCCATTCTGACATCCGGATATTTTACCCCAAATTCAATCAGTGAGTTACGAGCGATTATGTGCATAGAATTTCAATACACTCTGAGTCTCGATGTGTCAAGGATAAAGTTCTGATTGCCAGAACTTATGTGGCTATAAGTTCAGATAAAATGTAATTCACTATACAGGCTTTTTTTATCCTGAAGATGCTGGGAAGAGGGGTCTATTTTCTGCATGTTGCGTTTAGCGTAGGGCATACTATTAATGTGCAAGAAAAATCGGAGACTCACTCAGGCAGGGAAACCAATTTCTTCAAAAAGGCTTTTGAAGTTCTTGTTCGGCATTTTAGATCAAATGTTCTGCTGCCTATGCGTTGAGGCTCTGGTTAGCTATTTGGGCAGCAAGCGCAACACAAACTTCCCTGAATATGGTTTTTCTGGAGTCTCCCCAAGATCTTTGGGATTTTCCAGCCTTGGAGCTGGTGTTGGTTTTCAATGTATGAAAAAGACTTTCACATCATGTTTTAAAAAGTTATGGGAGGCAGGTTCAGCCCTGGCGTGTCAACGCCGCCCGGTATGGGTTCCCACGCCGGAGCGTGGGAATGGTGCGCCTGTGAAGGCGCTTTATCAGTGCGGTGAAAGTCCGTACCGGAGTATGCCATAGCTCCGTAGCCGAAGGTAACTGCGTCGCCGCGAGGCGGGGTGGAGAGCAACCGGAGGCGAAAAGTCAGTCCGTAGGATGACGAACCCGATTCGGTGTCATGTGGTGGCGAGCCTACCGTTCCATGGTGAAGCCTGAAACTCACAGACCACGCTGTAATGGCGGTTAAAGCGATGGTTTGACGGCATGGTATGTTTGGGGTCGGAATGACTGGAAGGTAAAGCGAGATAAGCAGGGAGACCTGTCTCTTGGGGTGACAGGAGGCAGGAGTCAGAGTCCTCATAGTACCGTAGCGACAGAACGGTCCTGCTAACAAGGCTTACGGCGTGAGACCAGTACCCGCCGCCTGCGTCGGATACCGGGTTGTGAAAAGCGCGGATAGCAAAACCGTGCCGAGGGAAGGAGGATAGGAAGATAGATACGGAAAGGTCATATAGATGCAGCTAAATCAAGCAGTCTCGGCAGTGTTGGAAACAACTAAACGCGAGGCAGAAACCCGATGGGATTGGGTGGAAGCATCGGTGTGGACGGAACGTATGTTGGCAGCCCTGGGTAACGGGGTGAAAGGTGGTAAATGGTACAGTTTGATGGATAAGGTGTTCGCCTTGTCGACGCTGGAAGCGGCTTGGGGACGTGTCAAAGCCAATAAAGGAGCGGCAGGGATAGACCGTATCAGCATAAAGCGCTTTAAGGAGCAGGCGGAGAAATACCTTGCCGAACTGCATGAAACCTTGAAAGCGGGAACGTACCGACCGGAAGCGGTAAAACGGGTATACATTCCGAAAAGCGACGGCAAACAACGCCCGCTGGGGATACCCACGGTCAAAGACCGGGTAGTGCAGGCAGCGGTTAAAATGGTTATGGAGCCCATATTCGAGCATGAATTTCTGCCGATGAGTTACGGCTTCAGGCCGCAAAGAGGTTGCAAGGACGCGTTGCGAGAAGTAGACGCGCTTATTAAGGAAGGCTACACCTTCATACTGGACGCCGACCTGAAAAGTTACTTTGATACGATTCCGCACGATAAGCTGATGCAACAAGTCGAAATGCGCATCAGCGACGGCAAATTGCTCAATCTGATTCAAATGTTCCTGAAACAGGACGTGATGGACGGCTTGGAAAGATGGACACCGACGGGTGGTTCGCCACAAGGGGCGGTAGTCAGCCCCTTGCTTGCGAATATTTACCTGCATCCTCTTGACAGCCTGATCGCGGAATCAGGTATGCGGATGGTGCGTTACGCGGACGACTTTGTTATCCTCAGCCGCAGTCAAACGGAAGCGGAGAATGCTTTGCAAAAGGTACGGGAGTGGGTACAGGCTAATGACCTGAGCTTACACCCGGACAAGACGCATCTTGGCGACTGTCGACAAAAGGGTCAGGGATTTGAATTCCTGGGATACCGGTTTGAGGCAGGAAAGCGCTGGATACGCAGTAAAAGCCGTAAAGCCCTTCGTGATAAAATCCGGGAAGAGACCCGGCGCAAACGTAGCGGAAGTATGGAAAGCATCATTGATGATCTGAACCCCATGCTCGAAGGCTGGTTTGGTTACTTCAAACACGCCTACCGCACTGAGTTTGCGGCGGTGGATAAGTTTGTCCGCCGACGCTTACGCGCCGTATTATTGCGTCGTAACAAACGCAAGGGCTGGGGCAAAAGCCTTGAAGCCCACCGCCGCTGGCCGAATGCCTACTTCGCGAAAATCGGGCTTTTCACTATGCATGAGGCCCGGTTAGCAGCGTGCCGATCCCGATGAGGAAACTATCGACCGGAGAGCCGTGTGCGGGAGAACCGCATGCACGGTTCGGAGGGAGGGGAGAGCCAAGAGGCTCTTTCCTACCCCTATAGGGTAATTTATTGCGCTTTTGTCAACCGTTTTTCCTCTGCCCAAGCCTGAATTTCATCCAAACTTTCAGCTTCAAGAAACCTCTCCCCCAATTCTTCAAGTTGCTCTGTGGTTAAGCCGGCAAAGATCGGTTGAACAGAATCAGAGCTGACCTGAAAACGCCTCACAATTTGACGAGACAAAAGTTTCATAGCCTCCTGCTGCATTCCCTGCTCAATTCCCTGCTCAATCCATTGTTCAGCTGCTGTTGGCATGATATCTCCTCCCTGACCTTCAAAAAACCTGTCTAACGCTCTCCTCAATCTCGACACTGCCTATTTGATCACTCCCTGAAGCTAACATATCGCAACACCGTCTCAAGATATTCAAGACCGTTTCGTTTATTCAGAAGGTCTTTTAACAGACCCAAAATCCCAGGGAATTTTTCCGGAAGATCGCTTGAAAAAATATGCTTCAAAAGGAGAAAGACAACTCTCAAAACAACAGCGCCTTTAATCTCTTCATCACTGTATTCCGAAAGATCGGCATGCCAAGGAAGATCCCGGAAATACGGCACCCTGGCAGAGGAATGTCTTCGAGCGCCAAAGACCACCCTCGAATTACACGAATAGCCAGAGGTATTTGAAATTAGGTAACCGTTCACTGGTTCAGTGTCCATGTTTCTAAGGTTATTCGGCAGCGAAAGTGTGATTTTCCGGGGGTTAATGCGCCCTGTTGCGACGTTCGTAGTGACGCAGTGAGGCGTTTGGTTGCATGCCCACCCCATGCCCTTACGGGCACACTACGAACCTTCCACCTTCAGCTCCGACACAATGGTATCCCGAAGAAAGCGATGAACCCGTGAACGCATACCATTTCTTGAACCAATGGAAAAATGAACATGGATATACAGGATGAACGGGATAAGGATTACAACCGGAATTGAAGCCACCCTCCCCAACCAGGTGGACGCTCCACGTCCGTTGATGTTTTTTACAAAGCGCCACCCAGATGTCCATGGGTTGAGACCCTCAGCTCTACTGCATCCTCGCCCTGCGTTTCTCTTCCGCCCATCGACGAATCTCATCCACGCTCTCGGCATCCAGAAAACGCTCGCCAAGATCTTCGATATCTTCCGCACGCAAACCCGTGAAGATCGGCGGAAGCGATTCGTAACCGGTTTTAAACCGCTTCGCAATTTGACGGCACAGAAGATTCAGGCTGCCTTTCTCCATACCGATTCTTTCCACGCTGGTAACATATTCCATTTTCGTTTCCTCCTCGAACTTTTGGATTTCCGTCCAAAGGCCTTTTTCCATATCCGCAGGCAGGGACATGACCCAATCTATAAATGCAAACAGCCTGATTACATCTGCTTTAGCGTATCCCTGGCGGTAGAGTCTTTTAATAAGGATCAGCTTCCACCGGTATCGCTGATCGTTGTTTCCTTTGGTTTCAACCGCCTTTAAATGCGCCATCACAACCGAGGCAAAGGGATTGGTCGATGCCTCCAGTTCCGACCATTTCTCACGGTAATCAAGAAGCTTTACACATGGAAACCACAGCCCGGCACGACTTCCCCACAAGTCATAACTGAAATGATCCGGACGCCACAAAGGATTTTTGGTTCATCGCGGATTGACGTAAAAACATTCCCGGAGGGGAAAAGTTGTATAGTCAGTAGGTCAGGTTGTCCCGCGTTCACATTTTTACCGCGAAATTTCGATTTCCACGCCAACCCCCATGAACATTCAAAATCCCACATGTCCACACGCGGGATTACCTGACATTGATTCGGCATAAACCGATAATCCCATTGGCGACGTTGGGGTGGTCGCAAAAATGTCAGGGAACGGCGCGTTGGAGTTTTTTCGGTCGTTTGATGGATTTCAACCCATTTGGGATTCAACAGCGTCAGAGGAAAAAACGGGACGCGCCGCACCCTGACCTACCGCGTGGGAAAAATAACCATGGGTTCGTCGGGTTCCGAATACATACGATTCTTTATGACGAATGCACCGAGGTTTTTCCTGGTGGCGAAACATTTTTTCACGTTAATCCGCCAGAATCGCGATACTGGCTACTTTCCGATGAAAAAGGTCAAATGTGACAGGATTTACTTGATTTTCAGGATACTTATAACCTTTTTTCTTTTATCCAGTTAATCCAGTTGATCCTGTCAGAAGATTGAGGTCTGAACCTATTCCCTTCTGCAATAATTTTCGAATAACAACCGATACGCGGCCTCGGCAAGCGGGGAATCAATGTACGCCTGGCGACTTTCTTAGCTTTTTATGGACATCCCACTTCCGTTCCATGACATGGCGGGCTGATAGATGCATTATTTGCCTGTCCCAATTTTCCTTAGACTTACAGTCTGAATATCTCATCCATTTTGTTGGCTGTGAGAATTTGTTTTCCCCATCTCAACAGGGTTTCGCTGTCAGCGGATTGAACCAGTTTTCGGTCTTTCAGGTTTATGGGTCCAAACTTCAGTTCAATAAGCTTTAAAAGAATGTTTGCTTCCCCCTCCTTCCGACCCTCCTTCCGACCTTCGTTCCGGCCTTCTTTCAGGCCTTCGTTCCGGCCTTCTTTCAGGCCTTCGTTCCGGCCTTCTTTCAGGCCTTCGTTCCGGCCTTCTTTCAGGCCTTCCTTTCGGCCATCCCTCTTCCATTCTTCTTTCCATTCTGCAACGGTTTCAGCCAGCATGGCACGTACCTCCGTCAGTTCTTCAAATTCAGGGGGTATCATTTCCTTTCCTCGGGACGGAAAAAATACCCGATTAAACCATACCGTAAAGGCGCGTCTCAAACTCGCCTGTTCCGGCGCAGCCAGCCAATCCAACAGCGCTGTTACCACCTCCCTGATCCGTTCCGGGTCCCGGCTGTTTTCCAAACGGAACAGGGCCGAAACAAGATTCTTAAGCGGTTTCAGATCTTCATCCCGGTAAGCGCCTTCGTCCAGCAGCAAGAATGTAAACCGGGGACGATATTGGGATAGCCCCCCAGGCACATCCTCGATCAGGTCCCACAACTCGGTGGACTTGTCCCAGCGCCGGCTCCCATTATACAGTACCACCGGCAGAACAGCCGGCAATTTGCCCGAAGGTCCCAGTTTCTTTTCCCGGATCAGGTCCTGATATAAAAGCCCGATATACACCAGGACGCGCAGTGGCATGTATATATCGACGGTTGACTGAAACTCGATCAGGATGTACACATAGAGCCACTCTCGACCCCACTTCACCCGCCATACAATATCGTCATGCCGATCCCGGATATCATCGCTTACATAGGACCCGCTCACCCGTTCCAATGACGCCAGATCGAGCTTCCGGACCCACTCCTCTTTCACAAAACCCAGAAGCAAATCCCGGACCATCTCCGCATGGGAAAAAAGAAGCTTGTAACTGTTGTCATGTTCGACCATGGTGTCGATTGTGGCTCATTTAAAGAGAATTGTCAATAAAATGAAACACCGGCGCTTGCGTGCCGGGAAGAACTTCCCCTGTGAACAGCGACATGATCATTATCCATTTCTTGAACCAATTGAAAAATGAACATGGATATACAGGATGAACGGGATAAGGATTGCAACCGGAATTGAAGCCACCCTCCCCAACCGAGTGGCCGCTCCGCGTCCGTTGATGTTTTTTACAAAGCACCACCCAGATGTCCATGGGCTGAGTCTCTGCTCTACTGCATCCTCGCCCTGCGTTTCTCTTCCGCCCATCGACGAATCTCATCCACGCTCTCGGCATCCAGGAAACGCTCGCCAGGATCTTCGATATCTTCCGCACGCAAACCCGTGAAGATCGGCGGAAGCGATTCGTAAGCGGTTTTAAACCGCTTCGCAATGAGACGGCACAGAAGATTCAGGCTGCCTTTCTCCATACCGATTCTTTCTACGCTGGTAACATATTCCATGTTCGTTTCCTCCTCGAACTTTTGGATTTCCGTCCAAAGGCCTTTTTCCATATCCGCGGGAAGGGACATGACCCAATCTATAAATGCAAACAGCCTGATCACATCTGCTTTAGCGTATCCCTGGCGGTAGAGCCTTTTGATGAGGATCAGCTTCCACCGGTATCTCTGATCGTTGCCTCCCTTGGTTTCAACCGCCTTTAAATGCGCCATCACAACCGAGGCAAAGGGATTGGTCGATGGGCATCCTTCATCTCGCAGTTTACACTTTTTTGAAAAGTCATGCACCGGATGCCGAAGAGTGAAGAGTCGTCAACTTTTCACCTTTCACTTTTCAAAAGTGTAAACTACTTTTGAGCTGTTTTGAAGGATGCCGGTTTCTTCGTCATGGAAGAAGCTGCGATAGGTGAAAAAGTCGGTGTCAGCCTGTGTGTCCGTGTTAAACAAAGGTTCCAGGCACAACATGGAATCTATCTGCCAAGATCCTGATGTGTTGGAGATTCAATGGCCTTTTCCCATTAAGTATCTCCGAAACAGTCGACTTCCCTCCAAGAGTCCCCACCAGATCCCTTTGTTTGAGACCATTCTGTTCCATAAGAAACTTCAGGACTTCCACCCCCTGTTTTTTCTCCAATAGAAAATTCTGTTCCTCATAGTGCACAATCAGGATGGCAAGTGTTTCTGCATAATCCGCCAGGGGGCCTGTCTCCTCATCAAAAACAGTCTCCATGGAACCAAGTGCCTTTTTGTAATCATCCTGGGTTCTTATAACCATCAGTGGATATAAATCTCTGGAGTCTATCCGATCTACGGCCGGCATTTTGAGTCCTCCTTCAGATCAAGTTTTTCATATTCATTATGGGGTAACACATACTTTACCCACATTCTCCGGCCCACAAAGTTGACGCTTACCACCAATCTATATTTTCCGCCACCGATGTTGAAAATAACACATCTGTTTACCATATCGGCTGTGCCGAATGTCTTTTTCAGGTCGGAGAAAGAACAAAAAGTATTTTTTCTGCATATGGTCCACCACCTGTCAACAGCCGTTCTGCCGTCCGGATATTTTACCCCAAATTCAATTAGTGAGTTACGGGCGATTATGTGCATATAATTTCAATACACTCTGAGGCTCGATGTGTCAAGGATAAGGTTCTGATTGTCAGAACTTATGTGGCTATAAGTTCCGATAAAAGGTACTTCACTATACAGGCTTTTTTTATCCTGAAGATGCTCGGAAGAGGGTCTATTTTGTGCATGTTGCGTTTAGCGTAGGGGCATACTATTAATGTGCAAGAAAAATCGGAGACTCAGGCAGGGAAACCAATTTCTTCAAAAAGGCTTTTGAAGTTCTTGTTCGGCATTTTTGATCAAATGCTCTGCTGCCCATACGTTGAGGCTCTGGTTGGCTATTTGAGCAGCAAGCGCAACACAATCTTCCCTGAATATAGTTTTTCTGGAGTCTCCCCAAGATCTTTACAAAAATCAAGGTAAGCATCCACCGAAACCTGGAATTCCTCTTCAAGCTGTTTAGTACCTTATTTCCAGGTTTTCTGTCATGAAAAACAAGAAATCTGTGAACTTAAATCGAGGTTTTTGGGAAAGATGTCCATGGGCTGAGTCCCTCAGCTCTACTGCATCCTCGCCCTGCGTTTTTCTTCCGCCCATCGACGAATCTCATCCACGCTCTCGGCATCCAGGAAACGCTCGCCAAGATCTTCGATATCTTCCGCACGCAAACCCGTGAAGATCGGCGGAAGCGATTCGTATCCGGTTTTAAACCGCTTCGCAATTTGACGGCACAGAAGATTCAGACTGCCTTTCTCCATGCCTTTCTCCATGCCTTTCTCCATGCCTTTCTCCATACCGATTCTTTCCACGCTGGTAACATATTCCATTTTCGTTTCCTCCTCGAACTTTTGGATTTCCGTCCAAAGGCCTTTTTCCATATCCGCGGGCAGGGACATGACCCAATCTATAAATGCAAAGAGCCTGATCACATCTGCTTTAGCGTATCCCTGGCGGTAGAGCCTTTTAATGAGGATCAGCTTCCACCGGTATCGCTGTTCGTTGTCTCCCTTGGTTTCAACCGCCTTTAAATGCGCCATCACAACCGAGGCAAAGGGATTGGTCGATGCCTCCAGTTCCGACCATTTCTCACGGTAATCAAGAAGCTTTACACATGGAAACCACAGCCCGGCACGACTTCCCCACAAGTCATAACTGAAATGATCCGGACGCCACAAAGGATTTTCATCCGCCAAAATCGCGATACTGGCTACTTCCCGATGAAAAAGGTCAAAGGTTCGGTAATTATAAGTGTACATCCTCTCAGGGAACGGTTTCCTTTTCTGCCCCTGCACTTCCACGTGCGCCAACACCCATTCATCGCTGCCGTCTTTGCGGTACAATTGTACGAGTTTGTCGGCATATCTGCGACCGACAGCCGCATTTTTGGACACCTGCTGAAATTCCTTGTCCAAAAAAAGGCATCCCCTTTCCCAATCCACATCCTGCGCCATATCAGGAAGAAAAAACTCAATGCATTCACGAAAATAGCATTCCAGAGCGTTTTTCCACGGACTGTCGTAATCAGCCGTTTCAGAGTCAAAGGTCATTTTTTGTTCCACCCATTCGAGTTTGAATATACTACCAGAATATCAGAAATCCCAAGGTCGGGCAAGGTTCTTTTGATGTTTGGAAATTGATGGAAGCAATGGAGATCAAGGAGAATTCGGCCCACGTCGCCAATATAAAATTATCGGCCTGTCCCTTTTGAATATTACCGGGTTATTGTGACAGGATTTACGTGATTTTCAGTATACTGATAACCTTTTTTCTTTTATCCCGTTAATCCCGCTGGAAGGGGGATTGATTCTGTCAGAAGATTGAGGTCTGAGCCTATTCCCTTTTGCAATAATTTTCGAATAACAACCGATACGCGGCCTCGGCAAGCGGGAAATCATTGTACGCCTGGCGACTTTTTTAGCTTTTTATGGACGTCCCACTTCCGTTCCATGACATGGCGGGCTGATAGAGGCATTATTTGCCTGTCCCAATTTTCCTTAGACTTACAGTCTGAATATCTCATCCATTTTGTTGGCTGTGAGAATTTGTTTCCCCCATCTCAACAGAGTTTCACTGTCAGCCGATTGAACCCTTTTTCGATCTATTAGGCTTATTCGTCCAAATTTCATCTCAATAAGCTTTAAAAGAATGTTCGCTTCACCCTCCTTCCGGCCTTTCTTCAGGCCTTTCTTCAGGCCTTCTTTCAGCCCATCCCTCTTCCATTCTTCTTTCCATTCCGCAACGGTTTCAGCCAGCATGGCACGTACCTCCGTCAGTTCTTCAAATTCAGGGGGTATCATTTCCTTTCCTCGGGACGGAAAAAATACCCGATTAAACCATACCGTAAAGGCGCGTCTCAAACTCGCCTGTTCGGGCGCAGCCAGCCAATCCAACAGCACTGTTACCACCTCCCTGATCCGTTCCGGGTTCCGGCTGTTTTCCAAACGGAACAGGGCCGAAACAAGATTCTTAAGCGGTTTCAGATCTTCATCCCGGTAAGCGCCTTCGTCCAGCAGCAAGAATGTGAACCGGGGACGATATTGGGATAGCCCCCCAGGCACATCCTCGATCAGGTCCCACAATTCGGTGGACTTGTCCCAGCGCCGGCTCCCATTATACAGTACCACCGGCAGAACAGCCGGCAATTTGCCCGAAGGTCCCAGTTTCTTTTCCCGAATCAGGTCCTGATATAAAAGCCCGACATACACCAGGACACGCAGTGGCATGTATTTATCGATGGTTGACTGAAACTCGATCAAGATGTACACATAGAGCCACTCTCGGCCCCACTTCACCCGCCAGACAATATCGTCGTGCCGATCCCGGATATCATCGCTTACATAGGACCCGCTCACCCGTTCCAATGACGCCAGATCGAGTTTCCGGACCCACTCCTCTTTCACAAAACCCAGAAGCAAATCCCGGACCATCTCCGCATGGGAAAAAAGAAGCTTGTAACTGTTGTCATGTTCGACCATGGTGTCGATTGTGGCTCATTTAAAGAGAATTGTCAATAAAATGAAACACCGGCGCTTGCGTGCCGAGAAGAACTTCTCCTGTGAACAGCGACATAATCATTATCCATTTCTTGAACCAATGGAAAAATGAACATGGATATACAGGATGAACAGGATAAGGATTACAACCGGAATTGAAGCCACCCTCCCCAACCGGGTGGACGCTCCGCGTCCGTTGATGTTTTTTACAGAGTGCCACCCAGATGTCCATGGGCTAAGTCCCTGCACTACTGCATCCTCGCCCTGCGTTTTTCTTCCGCCCATCGACGAATCTCATCCACACTCTCGGCATCCAGGAAACGCTCGCCAAGATCTTCGATATCTTCCGCACGCAAACCCAAGGTGAAGATCAGCGGAAGCGATTCGTAACCGGTTTTAAATCGCTTCGCAATGAGACGGCACAGAAGATTCAGGCTGCCTTTCTCCATGCCTTTCTCCATACCTTTCTCCATACCGATTCTTTCCACGCTGGTAACATATTCCATTTTCGTTTCCTCCTCAAACTTTTGGACTTCCGTCCAAAGGCCTTTTTCCATATCCGCAGGCAGGGACATGACCCAATCTATAAATGCAAACAGCCTGATCACATCTACTTTAGCGTATCCCTGGCGATAGAGTCTTTTAATGAGAATCAGCTTCCACCGGTATCTCTGATCGTTGTCTCCCTTGGTTTCAACCGCCTTTAAATACGCCATCACAACCGAGGCAAAGGGATTGGTCGACTCCTCCAGTTCCAACCATTTCTCACGGTAATCAAGAAGCTTCACACATGGAAACCACAGCCCGGCACGACTTCCCCACAAGTCATAACTGAAATGATCCGGACGCCACAAAGGATTTTCATCCGCCAGAATCGCGATACTGGCTACTTTCCGATGAAAAAGGTCAAATGTTCGGTAATTATAAGTGTACATCCTCTCAGGGAACGGTTTCTTTTTCTGCCCCTGCACTTCCACGTGCGCCAACACCCATTCATCGCTGCCGTCTTTGCGGTACAGCTGTACGGGTGTAAATCACAACCGTTGGAGAGTATACTCGTTTTTACGCACTACACTCCCTATAGGGGTAGGAAAGAGCCTCTTGGCTCTCCCCTCCCTCCGAACCGTGCATGCGGTTCTCCCGCACACGGCTCTCCGGTCGATAGTTTCCTCATCGGGATCGGCACGCTGCTAACCGGGCCTCATGCATAGTGAAAAGCCCGATTTTCGCGAAGTAGGCATTCGGCCAGCGGCGGTGGGCTTCAAGGCTTTTGCCCCAGCCCTTGCGTTTGTTACGACGCAATAATACGGCGCGTAAGCGTCGGCGGACAAACTTATCCACCGCCGCAAACTCAGTGCGGTAGGCGTGTTTGAAGTAACCAAACCAGCCTTCAAGCATGGGGTTCAGATCATCAATGATGCTTTCCATACTTCCGCTACGTTTGCGCCGGGTCTCTTCCCGGATTTTATCACGAAGGGCTTTACGGCTTTTACTGCGTATCCAGCGCTTTCCTGCCTCAAACCGGTATCCCAGGAATTCAAATCCCTGACCCTTTTGTCGACAGTCGCCAAGATGCGTCTTGTCCGGGTGTAAGCTCAGGTCATTAGCCTGTACCCACTCCCGTACCTTTTGCAAAGCATTCTCCGCTTCCGTTTGACTGCGGCTGAGGATAACAAAGTCGTCTGCGTAACGCACCATCCGCATACCTGATTCCGCGATCAGGCTGTCAAGAGGATGCAGGTAAATATTCGCAAGCAAGGGGCTGACTACCGCCCCTTGTGGCGAACCACCCGTCGGTGTCCATCTTTCCAAGCCGTCCATCACGTCCTGTTTCAGGAACATTTGAATCAGATTGAGCAATTTGCCGTCGCTGATGCGCATTTCGACTTGTTGCATCAGCTTATCGTGCGGAATCGTATCAAAGTAACTTTTCAGGTCGGCGTCCAGTATGAAGGTGTAGCCTTCCTTAATAAGCGCGTCTACTTCTCGCAACGCGTCCTTGCAACCTCTTTGCGGCCTGAAGCCGTAACTCATCGGCAGAAATTCATGCTCGAATATGGGCTCCATAACCATTTTAACCGCTGCCTGCACTACCCGGTCTTTGACCGTGGGTATCCCCAGCGGGCGTTGTTTGCCGTCGCTTTTCGGAATGTATACCCGTTTTACCGCTTCCGGTCGGTACGTTCCCGCTTTCAAGGTTTCATGCAGTTCGGCAAGGTATTTCTCCGCCTGCTCCTTAAAGCGCTTTATGCTGATACGGTCTATCCCTGCCGCTCCTTTATTGGCTTTGACACGTCCCCAAGCCGCTTCCAGCGTCGACAAGGCGAACACCTTATCCATCAAACTGTACCATTTACCACCTTTCACCCCGTTACCCAGGGCTGCCAACATACGTTCCGTCCACACCGATGCTTCCACCCAATCCCATCGGGTTTCTGCCTCGCGTTTAGTTGTTTCCAACACTGCCGAGACTGCTTGATTTAGCTGCATCTATATGACCTTTCCGTATCTATCTTCCTATCCTCCTTCCCTCGGCACGGTTTTGCTATCCGCGCTTTTCACAACCCGGTATCCGACGCAGGCGGCGGGTACTGGTCTCACGCCGTAAGCCTTGTTAGCAGGACCGTTCTGTCGCTACGGTACTATGAGGACTCTGACTCCTGCCTCCTGTCACCCCAAGAGACAGGTCTCCCTGCTTATCTCGCTTTACCTTCCAGTCATTCCGACCCCAAACATACCATGCCGTCAAACCATCGCTTTAACCGCCATTACAGCGTGGTCTGTGAGTTTCAGGCTTCACCATGGAACGGTAGGCTCGCCACCACATGACACCGAATCGGGTTCGTCATCCTACGGACTGACTTTTCGCCTCCGGTTGCTCTCCACCCCGCCTCGCGGCGACGCAGTTACCTTCGGCTACGGAGCTATGGCATACTCCGGTACGGACTTTCACCGCACTGATAAAGCGCCTTCACAGGCGCACCGTTCCCACGCTCTGCGTGGGAACGGTGCGAACGGCGCTGAGCGTCCACAGTGCATTCCCACGCTGGAGCGTGGGAACGAGAGGAAATAACATTCCGAAGCGTTTTTCCACGGACTGTCGTAATCAGCCGCTTTGCAATAATTTTCGAATAACAACCGATACGCGGCCTCGGCGAGCGGGAAATCAATGTACGCCTGGCGAGTTTCTTAGTTTCTTATGAACGTCCCGCGCAGTTCAAGGAAGGTACAAATTCATGGCGTAGCGGCAACTCAAGGGCCGACGAGGAATTTCATAAGGACGATAACGACGGTCAGGAAGGTAAACCCTCCCCCTATCAGCCACTGCAACGAGTTGAAGCGCCTATCCACGGCCTCAAACCGCTTATCCACGGCCTCGAACCGTGTATTCATATCCTCTCTCAGCTCTTCAAACCGCTTATCCACGGCCTCGAACCGTGTATTCATATCCTCTCTCAATTCCTCGAACCGCTTGTCCACCGCCTCGAACCGCTTGTCCACCGCCTCAAACCGCTTGTCCACGGCGCCGAACCGCACATCCATGAAGTCGAGGGTCTTTTGGATCAGCTCGCTCTGGTGTTTAATCGCCTCTTCCACCCTCACAAGCCGCTCCCGAAGTTCTATCTCGTAAACCTTGGCAGGCCGACTCAGGCCTTCGCTGGTCAAGAGCTCGGCCAAATGCTCCTTTAAGAAGCCGGTCAGGCGTTGTTCAAACACTTCATCCCATTTGTCAATCTCTGACATGGCGTATCTCCCGTTTCTCTTCTATGAGCATCAAAATGGAAACCCAGTAAAGTCTGCGCCACCTATCAATGAATTTTGACTTTATTCTGAACAATTTGACGGGCTCTGTCAATCAATCCGTGTGTCTGTACTAAACAAAAGTTCCAGACACAACACGGAATCTATCTGCTAAGGTCTAGTTTTTTCACCGCCGGCGGCCATGGGGACATAGTTAAACACCTTATGAAAACGGAGCAAATCGGACTGGGTTACATATTTCGCAAAATCGTCTTTGTATGTTTCAATAATCGAGGCCGGAACATCAAATACCGCGTCGAGGGAATTGGTATCGATGAATCGCTGGATTGCCTCAAGCATCCCCCCCCCACCCCACCAGAAACCAGACCCTTTGCAGTTCCAATAATTGGTCGTGAGCCGTTTGAGGAAAAACCTGACAGACAAATATGCAACGTATTTGGATCTCGGAGCTTGGAGCTGGTGTTGGTTTTCAAGGTATGAAAAAGACTTTCACATCATGTTTCAAAAAGTCATGGGAGGCGGGTTCAGCCCTGGCGTGTCAACGCCGCCCGGTATGGGTTCCTACGCCGGAGCGTAGGAACGAGGGCAATTTATTGCGCTTTTGTCAACCGTTTTTCCTCTGCCCAAGCCTGAATTTCATCCAAACTTTCAGCTTCAAGAAACCTCTCCCCCAATTCTTCAAGTTGCTCTGTGGTTAAGCCGGCAAAGATCGGATGAACAGAATCAGAGCTGACCTGAAAACGCCTCACAATTTGACGGGACAAAAGTTTCATAGCCCCCTTCTGCATTCCCTGCTCAATTCCCTGCTCAATTCCCTGCTCGATCCATTGTTCAGATGCTGTTGGCATAATATCTCCTCCCTGACCTTCAAAAAACCTGTCTAACGCTCTCCTCAATCTCGACACTGCCTATTTGATCACTCCCTGAAGCTAACATATCGCAACACCGTCTCAAGATATTCAAGACCGTTTCGTTTATTCAGAAGGTCTTTTAACAGACCCAAAATCCCAGGGAATTTTTCCGGAAGATCGCTTGAAAAAATATGCTTCAAAAGGAGAAAGACAACTCTCAAAACAACAGCGCCTTTAATCTCTTCATCACTGTATTCCGAAAGATCGGCATGCCAAGGAAGCTCCCGGGAGTACTGCACCCTGGCAGAGGAATGTCTTCGAGCGCCAAAAACCACACTCGAATTACACGAATAGCCAGAGGTATTGAAAATTAGCAATAAAATTCTCTTTCTGCCGGCAGAAACCAAATACCTACATGTGGAGCAGGAAGTATTTTTTCCTGCTGCCCGATTTCAGATTCAAATATCGGATCAACCAGGGAATCAATATATTTTGCGATTTTGCCCGGAATAATTCTGTAAAAACATTTCGTACAAACATTGGCTGGTATTCCGATCACATCAACCTGAATTTCGCACTTCTCTTTTTTATATAGAAGATTGATAAGCCGGGAATGCATTTCTCCTCCGCATTCGGGGCAGTTTCTTTTTTTAGAAGTACCATAATATCTTGCTCTATCTTTTTCTGTAACCATTCACGGGTTCAGTGTCCACGGTTCTAAAAGCCTGTTTAAAAATTATCCCGTCGCGAGGTTGAGCGAGGTTTTCGAGGGCAAGGAAGCGATAAAAATGGGGCTGAAAGCGTAGTCGAGCTACGCTGAAGACCCATTTTTGTCGCTGACGCAGCCATCGGAAGCCGCAGCCGACCGCAGCAGGGATAATTTTTAAACAGGCTCTAAGGTTATTCGGCAGCGAAAGTGGATTTTCCGGGGGTTAATGCGCTCTGTTGCGACGTTCGTAGTGACGCCGTGAGACGTTTGGTTGCATGTCCACTCCATGCCTTACGGGCACACTACGAACCTTCCACCTTCAGCTCCGACACAATGGTATCCCGAAGGAAGCGATGAACCCGTGAACGCATACCATTTCTTGAACCAATGGAAAAATGAACATGGATATACAGGATGAACGGGATAAGGATTACAACCGGGTGGACGCTCCGCGTCCGTTGATGTTTTTTATAAAGCGCCACCCAGATATCCATGGGCTGAGTCCCTGCTCTACTGCATCCTCGCCCTGCGTTTCTCTTCCGCCCATCGACGAATCTCATCCACGCTCTCGGCATCCAGGAAACGCTCTCCAAGATCTTCGATATCTTCCGCACGCAAACCCGTGAAGATCGGCGGAAGCGATTCGGAACCGGTTTTAAACCGCTTCGCAATGAGACGGCACAGAAGATTCAGGCTGCCTTTCTCCATGCCTTTCTCTATACCGATTCTTTCCACGCTGGTAACATATTCCATTTTCGTTTCCTCCTCGAACTTTTGGATTTCCGTCCAAAGGCCTTTTTCCATATCCGCGGGCAGGGACATGACCCAATCTATAAATGCAAACAGCCTGATCACATCTGCTTTAGCGTATCCCTGGCGGTAGAGTCTTTTAATGAGGATCAGCTTCCACCGATATCGCTGCTCGTTGTCTCCCTTGGTTTCAACCACAGGGTCAGAGGAAAAAACGGGACGCGCCGCACCCTGACCTACCACGTGGGAAAAATAACCATGGGATCGTCGGGTTCCGAATACATACGACTCTTTATGACGAATGCACTGAGGTTTTTCTTGGTGGCGAAACATTTTTTCACGTTAATCCGCATTGAGCCAAGATGGCTCATCGTGGATTCGCGTGAGATTTGGCTTCTGAGCCGATTGTAGGTGCGACTTCAGTCGCACATTAAGCCGACCCTGTGCGACTGAAGTCGCACCTACAGCCCGAACCGAAACAATCTCAAAGCGCGATTTCACGTTAATCCGCGATGAACCAGATTTTTCATCCGCATTTGATAGCAATCTTCTCTGACCTAACCGGCCAACCGCCGCATGATGCGGGAAAAACGCTGACCCGCCATATGCACATTGTCCAACACATCCAGGCCGAGAAGGTCCTCGTCCTTCTCCAGCTCGGGGACCGGCGGCCCGCCTTCGCCTGCGATCAGAGCCGTGTTATCCCGCAGGCGGTAGGAGAGCAACTGGGCCACAGCGTGATAGAACCTTGCCGCGAACCCCACTTCGATTTCCAGTTTTTGCAGCAGCGCCGAGCGGGGGATAGCCAATACATACGCGTCCCGCACCACGGTGACGGTTGCGGATGCGGGCCGGTCGTCCACCAAGGAAATCTCCCCCACCATGTCGCCCACCGCCATGCGGCCCAACTCACGGGCACCCTCATGGGTTTTTACCGAAGCCGCCAACTCCCCCTCCAGCAAAATATAAAGGGCCTCAATCATATCCCCCTCGGAAATGAGCACCTCGCCTGAAGGCAACCGCCGTCGCTCTCCTCTTGCGATCAACCACTCCACGTCGTTGTCGTCCAATCCACCCAGAATGTAGAGCACTTTTCTCATGTGTTAATCCTCGTTTCACAATCCCGTTTTTCACCGGCGATTCTTAAGAAGAACCACAGGTCTCACTTCCACCGCATGAAGCGTTTTGAAATGGCGATCAATGTTCCACCTGAACTGGAACCTGTTTTACCCACTGCTCAAATAAAAACATACCATTTATTTTTGAATACTCAAATCTTAATTGCCGGCTGATTTTATTTTTATGCCAATTTTCCATTAGAAAAGAGTCCCTCGAAAGGATCCCGTCCCCATTGTCAATGCCGCTTTTTTTCTCACCCAGTCCTGCAATCTGCGCTGCATCAGAGGCTTGCCAATTCAGTCGCGAGGTGCGAGTGGGCGAAGTTAGGACCAATCTCGAAAATTTGTTTCAGGTCAAAATTAGAATTGCTGGCTATGCACGGATTTTCCCTTTTATTGTAAAAAAGGATATAAGAGCTTTTCAACCTATACCCATGGACCGTTGAACCCTCGTGAAGACCCTTTTTTCCTTGACACGGTGTGTTTTATTTTGCTCTATTAAAAATTGTTCGTTTTTTTAATAAAATCTTAATCTCTATTTAGGAGTTTTCAGATGCTTAAAATCCTCAAATTATCATTTGCCCCTCCTGGTGGACATTGTTAGTCTGTCGCAAACTCACTTTCTCCGCTGAAGTCCTGCCTGCGTCTTCAAAAACTTGATCGCGGGTTTCAGATTTAAACCGGAAGCCAAACCGATCCTCCGATGAAAACCAAAGACGATTCTGAGGAAAGCCTGTCTTCGGCCTTCTGCTAATACTGACGGATACCCCGAGACCTACAGCGTCGATGAAAAAGGTGACGGAACCTATAAATTCACCGCTCACACTGAGATCACAAAAACCCCGGAAGGCTACCTGGGACGCCGTTGTCTGGGTGAACGACAGCACGAAGGCTCCCATAAGCATCGGTTTGCCATTCCGGTCAAGTCATAAAGCGACCAAAGCCCATCGCGAGGGCTTTCGGTCTTGTGCGTGGAGTCAACGGAGCCGCAACCCATGCTGCCACAACATATTGAAATACATTGCAACGGAAAAACGTACTTTTGTAACGTTTCCCTTACGCCCTTTCACCTGTTCCGACATGAAGGCACTTCATATCTTTTGAACGCAATTGCCATGACCAGTGCGATCATTGACGACCGGATGGCCGATACATTGGATCGAATCCGCTTCAATAAAGGCATGCCGGTCCCTTCCTCCGTCATGGAAAAACTAGAGAACATGGGCCTGGTTGACGGCGCCCCGAAGGAAGATGCCTTATCCCATCCGCCCGGGGAAAAGAGCCCCGGGATGAATGATCTCATTAAAATACTCACCGGGGAACCCGTGGTCACCCTGACCATGAATGTCACCCGGCAGTGCAACCTCAGCTGTGTTTACTGCTACGGAAACACCGGGGAATGCGGCAGTGAAGGGAAAATGGACGAGGCGACCGCGACACGGGCCGTCGACTGGCTCATGGCACAATCCGGCCAAAAAAAGTCGGTGGGTATCCTCTTTGGCGGCGGCGAACCCCTGATGAATTTTCCGTTGATCCGGCATGTGGTGGCCCATGCCGACAAAAAGGGAAAGGCCTTGGGAAAAAAGGTGAAATACGGAATGACTACCAATGCCACATTGCTGGACGAAGAAAAGATCGCATTTTTAAAGGCCCATGGCATTACCCCCCTGGTCAGTTTTGACGGTCCGGAGCATATCCAGAATGAAAACCGGCCCTTTAAGAACGGCCGCGGGTCCTATAAAACGGTTGCGAAAAATGTTGAAAAACTGCTGGCAAAAATCCCCGGGGCCCGCTGCAGGGCGACCATCAAAAGGGCGAAAGACCTACCCCAAATAAAAGAGGCCATTGTGTCGACGGGTTTTACATCCTATACCCTGACCCCAGCTATGCCATCCCTTTACGGCAACTGGGCGCCGCAAAACCAAGGAGCGAAAGAGAGGCAGCACATTTCTGACTTTCTGGATCATGAAGCCGATATCACCTTAGAGGCCATCAGGGACCGAAGCGTCCCCAAGCACGGTTCCAAAATGCTGCTAACATATGTTTACGCTTTGATGTCAAAACAAAAACGCCTGTATGGATGCGGCGCCGGCAGAGGGTATCTGGGGGTGTCGGTTACTGGAGACCTTTTCCCCTGTCCGCTGTTCACCGGAGACCCCGGAATGAAAATGGGGAGCGTGTTTGAAACAGTGGCGGACAGGAAACCGTATCTCAGGGCCATGGTCACGCGATTGGAAAAATGCGCCCGATGCTGGGCCGCCCATTTCTGCGGCGGCGGCTGTATCTACGTGAACCGCGCGGCCAACGGCGATCTTTTCCATCCCGTGGACGATTATTGCGACCGGGTTAAATATGCCATTGAAAAGGCCGTCTGCATCTTTCACCGGCTCGAGGCGCCGGACATTGCTTTTTTACAGGAAAATCAAAGAAAGTTTTACGGACCGGGCACAAGCCCATGAAGTAAACCCTTCACACCAATCATAAAAGGAGAAACGCTATGAAAAAAAAAGAAGCGTCAAAAGCGTTCGGCAGACTGGTGGAAAAAGCCTGGTCCGACAAAGCATTTAAAGAAAAGCTTCTGACGGACAGCGCCGGCGTGCTCAAGGAAGCGGGCATTGACGTTCCCGAAGGCGTGGAAATAAGATTCCTGGAAAACACAGAGAAGGTAATTCATGTGGTATTGCCCTCCCTGCCTCCCTTGGATAGGGAACTTTCCGGAATAGAATTGGATGCTGTGGCAGGGGGAGTTGATGTGCCGGGGGATTGTGCCGTGCCCGTCGAGAGAGATGCGCTTGAAGGATATGGACCCGGAGGATATAATTTCTGAGCCGGTACGGTCGATGTCTTCCGTCCTCCGGCATCCACTCATCTATTCGGGGAATGATAATATGGACAAAGAGATGCGACTAAAGCCCTTTTATGTGGGCGACCATCAAGATCACCGGTATGTGATCAATATTGAAGAGATGGAAACCCGTCCCATAGATGAAAAAACCGCCGAACTTCTACGGCAAGTTACGGATAACGGTGATTCTTTTTGGAGATCACTCAACATTAAACCGCTCCAAACACTGGGCTTGATTTCCCAAAAAGATAAAAAAGCAGCCCGAAAAGAACCGATCGATCCCGTACCCATTGTCAATGCAGCCTTTTTCCTCACCCAGTCCTGCAATCTGCGCTGCGTCTACTGTTACGGTGAAGGTGGGGAGTATGGCCACAGGGGCAATATGGAAGAAGAGACCGCTTATCAGGCGGTGGACTGGCTCATTGAACAATCCGGGAAGGCCAAGAAGATCCATATAGGATTCTTTGGCGGGGAACCGTTTTTGAATTTTCCCCTGATGCAAAAGATCGTGGACTATGCCCGGAACAGGACCCATGAAGTCCATAAAAAGGTGGATTTTCACGCCACTACCAATGGGACCCTGCTGGATGAAAAACAGATTAATTTCATTCAGGATGAGGATATCGAGGTCATGATCAGTTTCGATGGTCCCAGGGAGATACAGGATATTCAGCGACCCTTTATCGGCGGCAAGGGCTCATATAATGCCATAGTTCCCAAAATCAAAAATCTGCTGGCGGTCCGCCCGGAAACCCCGGGCCATGCGGTCCTCATGGAGGGCGCCGATCCGCAAAAAGTAAAAGCGGCCCTAAAGGACATCGGGTTTACCAAGATCTCAATAACCCCGGCTTCGGATTGCATGCTGACCTGCGACCGCAAAAAGCCCGCATCGGACAGGAATCTGCAAAATACGCTTGACCTCCTGGAACAGGAGGCTGACGCGTGGCTTAAGGGGATCGAGGGCAGGGATACCCAGGCCTTAAGGCAACTCAAAAACAGTTCCGAGCTCTACCATGGGTTGCTTAGCTTTTCCCATAAGCGCAAAAGATTCTTTCCCTGCGGCGCCGGGCTGGGCCTTACGGCGATCTCCAGTGCGGGAGATGTTTATCTGTGCCACCGGTTTGTGGGAATGGAAGCATACAAGCTGGGAAATATCTTTGACAACAGCATAGACCGGGATGAATACTTGAAAAGCCCCATGAAATTTGTGCGGGAATGCGGCGAATGCCATGCCAGATACTATTGTGCGGGCGGTTGCAGGTATGACAATGCGGCCGCCACAGGCTCCATATTTAAGCCCCCGGAGGAAATGTGCCGCTTGCGCTGCCGGGAGTTTGAGCTCAGCGCCTACTTAAGTAGTAGACTGGATGAAGCGGACCGGGACTTTTTGCAGGGAGAAGACATTGTCCCGCCCAAGCCCTGTCCCCTTGATTTTGGATGAAAGAAAACTCTTTTGCCGGAAACTTGCATCTTTCACAAATAACGCTAAATAGTAAAAAAGGTAAGTATTGTTGCATTTATAAAACACTGAATATCTTAACCCGAAAATTGCCCTATTAAGGGAAAGGAGAGAAGCCCATGACCATTGAAAGTGCAAAAGCATTCTTGGAAAAAGTCAAAAACGACGAGGATTTGAGGACGAAATTGTCGGATAAAAACTTGTCGGGGGAGGACCGTCTGAACATCGCCAAAGCTGAAGAATTTCAATTTACGGCTGAAGAAATGAGGAACGCGCGCGGTGAATTAAGCGAAGATGATATGGCGAATGTTGTGGGAGCGGGATGCGATGATCTGGTGGAAGACCTGGGATGCAGAGGCTGTCACGGCGGACGGATGGAGGCATAATTAAAAAAGAATTGGGCAAGCCCTTTAGGGGACAACTTTCGGTAATGGCGCCAGGTGGTGGCCCGGAAAGCCAAAGGGACCGCAACGGGAAACCGTACTTTTATAACATTGCTCAAGCCCATGAAGTAACCCCTTCACACCAATCATAAAAGGAGAAACGCTATGAAAAAAAAAGAAGCGTCAAAAGCGTTCGGCAGGCTGGTGGAAAAAGCCTGGTCCGACAAAGCATTTAAAGAAAAGCTTCTGACGGACAGCGCCGGCGTGCTCAAGGAAGCGGGCATTGACGTTCCCGAAGGCGTAGAGATAAGATTCCTGGAAAACACCGAGAAGGTGATTCATGTGGTATTGCCCTCCCTGCCTCCCTTGGATGGGGAACTTTCCGGAATAGAATTGGACGCTGTGGCAGGGGGAGTTTATGTGCCGGGGGATTGTACCGTGCCCGTCGAGAAAGATGCGCTTGAAGGATATGGACCCGGAGGATACAATTTCTGAGCCGGCACGGGTCGATGTCTTCCGGGTGGTGGTTGATTTTTTGATAGAGTCTGATCCAAATTTGAGCATCAATTCTCCGGAATTCATTTTTGAAGGAGCCCCTGAGGGCTCCTCATTTCCCTTTCACTGCATTCGACATCCGCCCTTCTTCCTCTGATTGAGGGTTGAGGTAGACGAATTGCCCGTTTTCCATCATCTTGATGAAAATCTTGTCCATGACGCGGTCCCCATCCTTTGAAAACCGCAGGTTTCCAGTGGCGCCTCGCAGATTATCCGCCGACCGGAGGGCCTTGGCCATTTCAGACGGTACGGTGGATCCGGCCTTTTTGATGGCATACGCCAGGGCGTGAATCGTGTCATACCCCTGGGCCGCCATGACATCGGGCATACGGCCGTATCGTTTTTGAAAGTTCTTCACAAACCGCTCAACTTCAGTCGATTTTGAATGGGGATAAAAATTGGTGGGGAGAAACACGTCTTTCGTCTCTTTCCCCACCAGGGTCAAAATCCGTTTCTGGTCCATGGCGATGCCGCCGATGATCGGTTGTTGGATCCCCATGAGCCGTGCTTCACGAATGATGGCGGCGGACCGGGGCAGTTCGCCGGAGAGAAGGATGGCATCAAATGTATAGCGCTCCTTCCAGAGCTTTAGGATTCCTTGAAGTTCCTTCTCGCTGGTCATCCGATCGTATGAGGCGCCGTCTAAAATGTTGAGCGCCGCACTCTGGGCCACCGTGGCAAAAGCGTCTGAAAAATCCCTGCCGTACTCGCTCCGCTGAAGCATCACCAGCAACTGATTATACCCTTTTTGGCGGCAGAAATCGGCCAGTCTTTTTCCATACTCGATGTCGTTGGGGACGGTCCGGAAGACCAGGGGGAACCCCTGCCGCGTGAGACCGGGGTTGGTATCCACGCTGGAGAGCATCAGGATACCGTAATACTGATAAACAACGGAAGCCGGCAGGGTAATGAACGATTCATAATGTCCCACCACCGCCGCCAGATCGGGGTTTTCTCCAAATTCCTGTGCAATCAGGATCCCCTTTTTGACGGTGCTTTCATCATCCCGCTTGAGGACCCGGATTTTCCGGCCCGAAAGACCCCCCGAATGGTTGATTTCATCAACGGCCATGGCGATGCCTTCCCACAGGAGGACGTCGATGGCGGACCAGGGCGCCACGGCGCCCACAAGGATATCCCCTCGGACCTGTTTTGCCCGTTCCTCCCGTTCCCTGGCCGGGTCTTCGGGCACAATACAGGAGGCGAGGAAAATGAGCAGAACCATCAGGATTGTCGTCAGTCTGTAGGTCATAAAATGATCCTCTTATTACGCAATCTGCCGTATGGCAAGCTGGTGGAAATAGCCTTTCGCTTCCATGAGTTCGTCGTAGGTTCCCGATTCCACAATTTTCCCCCGTTCCATGACATAAATCCGATCGGCGTTGGTGATGGTGCTGAGCCGGTGGGCAATCACCAGCCGCGTCACTTCCAGTCCATCGAGGCTTTTCATGACAATGGCCTGGGTGAGATTGTCCAAGGCGCTGGTGGCCTCATCAAAAAGCAGAATGCGAGGTTTTCTCACAACGGCTCTGGCAATAATGAGTCGTTGACGCTGTCCTCCGGAAAGGGTCCCTCCCCCTGCCGGAACGACCGTATACATGCCCATGGGCATGGCCTCGATATCCTTGTCCAGCCCCACCATACGGGCCGCAACCCAGGCATCCTCCAGGGTGAGATCGGCGGCGCCCGTAATATTCTTGAGGATGCTTCCGGGCATCACCTGCCCATTCTGAAGGACCACTCCCATTTGTCTGCGAACGCTTTTCACATCCAGGTGCGCCAGATCATGGCGGTCATAGTAAACGACTCCCGACTCCGGTTTTTCAAACCCCAGTAGAATACGGAGAAGCGTCGATTTCCCGGAGCCTGAGCCTCCCACCACCGCGACGAATTCACCGGGAGCGATCTTGAGGCTCACCTCTTTCAGAACCTTTGGTCCATCCTCACTGTAACGAAAGGCAACATGGTCCACCGTAAGGCTGCCGCTAAGACGGGGGGCTGCAGTCCCGGCATCGAACCTCTCGGGTACGGTTGCGAGGATCGGTTTTGCCCGCTCCCACAGGGGAATGATGTGGAGAAGGCTGGAAAAAACCAGTGTGGTCTGGACCAATGCCATCTGAAAACTGGTAAAGGCTGCATTGAACGCCAAAAAATGGCCGGTGCTCATGCCCGTCATGCGGGATTTTAAGAAAAACCAGAAAATCAGCATGGTGGATACCATTGGGATAAAAGAAGTGGCCGTATCCAGGGCCGCATTGATTTTTCCGGACTTGAAATCGATGATCTTTTTCTTTGCAAAATTTTCGGCCCACACCCCGAAGGCCCGGTCTTCCGTCCCGGTCATGCGCAGTTTGGCAATCCCGGTAAGGAGTTGGAAGACAATGCCGGCATTTTTCCCCTCGATATCAAAAACCTGTCTTTGATACCGGATCATGGAAATACTGAGTCCCCCTGAAATGATGAGGGTAATCAGGATCATGCAGAGGCCTATGAGGGCGAGATGCCAGTCATAGATAAACATGACGATCAGGTTGAAGGAAGAGAAAATGCTCGTCATGGCGGTGGTGAGGGTGGCGCCTGAAAGAATCTGGCGAATGTAGTTGATGCCCATGGTCCGGTTGGCCAGATCACCCGCCGTAAACTTGCGGAAAAAAGGGATCGGCAGGTTCAGCAGGCGGTCCAGGACCGCCGCCTGAAACCCCGCATCCATTCGCCCCTCCACGCGAACCATGGCAATGGCCCGGGTAATCTGGAACATAAACGCGGCAAAAACACTCACCAGCAGAATCAGACCAATCTGGAGCAGTTGGCTCCGGTTGGCTTCAGGAATCACCGAGTCGATGATGACCCCCGTCATAATGGGAATCAACAGGGCCAATAGCGCCCCGGCCGCGCCCACCAGGGCCATCATGGTCAGGTCGCGCCAAACCCCCGCCAGGACGAATCGCAGGATATGGCGAATGGTGAGGGATTCGGGCGGGAGCGGTCGATAGAAGGTATGGGCAATCCCGTGGATCCGTTCCTCCAACCCCCGGGTCATGGGAATGCGGGTCCCATTTTCCGGGTCGAACAGCACATAGCGGGTGGGGGATGTGGGCAGCAAGGCCACGAACCGTTCGCCCTTTTCATCCTCCAGCCGCCCCAGCAGGGGGCCGTTGTCTTCACCGGACCACCCGGGTGTGAGAACCACCGGGCGGGTGAAGAAATTGCCGGCCCTGGCAATATAATCCAGGGTCAGGTCGTCTTGCCTCCGGGCCACGGCATCTGAGAGTTTCCCCGTCTCAATACCGCAGGCTTGTGCAACCGCCACTGCCGACACCAAAAGGGAAGAGCCTTTGCCGCTCGGTTGAAGAGCGGTTTTCCCCTTCCGAAACAAGGTGGCGCCCAAATGGAAAAGGGTCTTTTCCAGCCCTCGAAAATCTTGCATGATCCGCTGGTCAAAATGCAATCGATCTTTAATCCGGTCCTTTTCTTCTCCCTCGGAAATACCTTGAAGGACGGTTTCATGAAAACCATCAAGCGCCGTGTCAAACGCTTTGCCGCCCAAACCATTCCCGGCTGAAAACCCGGTGACACCGGACATCCTGGCAACCCATGTCTCCACGCCCGAAAGCACGGCCTTTGACGGTTCCGGGGATTCCAACGCGCCCTTGAGGACCGTTCGGTCATATCGGGTTAATTTCGTACCCGGCTTTCCCACGGCCATGATGCTCAGAACATGGGTTTTTTCCTTAAGGGCGGCGCCGAAAATAAAATCCCCGACACCTGCCCAGAACAGATGGCGCCTTGGACCTACGGCTTTACCGTTTTCCAGTCTAACGGCAAAAAGATCGACTTCCCCCCTTTTGACAATCCAAAAGGAATCCGCGTCCACGGCGAACAGAGGCCTGTTTCCGGCGATTTCCAAGGGATCGCCGCCGGAAAAGACAAAGGTCGGAGGTCGGAGATCGGAGGTCGGTGTAGCCCGATCACTGTGATTTGATGAGTTCGGCATAAACCCCTTCTTGACCCTGCAGTTCCCGGTGTGTGCCCCGCTGAACCACCACCCCCCCATCCAGAACAATAATCTCGTCGCAATCCCTGATGGTGCTCAGGCGATGGGCGATGATCAGGCAGCTGACGCCCCGTCGTCTTAAATGGTTGTCCACCCTTGCTTCCGTTTCCGGATCCAGGGCGCTGGTGGCCTCGTCCAGGATCAGCAGTGCCGGATTCCCGGATAATCCCCTGGCGATTTCCAGCCGTTGGGCCTGCCCACCACTGAAATTGGCGCCCCCTTCATCAACCCGGCCCCCGTATCCATCTGGACGTCCCAGGATGTCGTCATGAATACAGGCATCCGTGGTTGCCCGAATCAAAGCGTTTTCCGGAAGGGTCGCATCCCACATGGTCAGGTTTTCACGAATGGTCCCTTCAAAGAGAAAGATATCCTGATCAACCATGGCCACGGAGTGTGCAAAGACCTGTCTGGGAATGGAAGCGATGGGTCGACCGTCCAGCAAAATTTCTCCCTCCCAGGGCTCATAGAGACCGGCTGCCAATTTCGCCACCGTGGATTTACCCGATCCCGAGGCGCCCACCAGCGCCACCCGGGCACAGGGATTTAACGTCAGGTTAAAATCCCTGATCAGCGGCGGTTCCAGCGGACTGTACCCGAAGGTGATGTTTTTCATTTCAAGTTGACCGTCCAGTTTTACGCATACGTCAGGGAAATCTTTCGGATTCACCCGAGTTCCCGAACATGCCTCATCCACGGGGTTGGCCGTCACATCTTCCAGACGGTTGATATCGGCATGGATCTCCTGCATCCGGCTTCCCATGTCCACGAAATGGCTGAAGGGTTGCATGAAGCCCATCATCAGAATCTGGAACGCAAAGAGCATGCCGATGGTCATCTGTCCGTCCATGATCAGGATGGCCCCGAAAAACAACATGATGGTGTGGTTGAGGGAGAGGAGCGTCGGGGGAATAGCGGAGAGGAGCTGGGTGGAAACGGACAGCTTCTGCTGCGAATTGACCACTTTGGTCTGATAACCGGCCCACAGGGTGAAGAAATCCGCCTCCGCCCCCCCCGCTTTCAGGGTTTCAATCATCTGGAGACCGGTCATGGTGTGTCCCATGAGTTTTCCCATATCCTGTTGAAGGGCCATGTTGACATTCTTCCTGCGATAGGAAGCCACTTTCAATGCCACCAGGTTCAACATGGCAAACCCGATGCCGATCATGCTCAGAAGGATGCTGTACTGAAGCATGACAACCAGATAAAATATTGCCGTGATCAGATGAATCATGGTGACGGCCAACTGACCCGAAAGGAGCTGGGCCACCTTGTCGTTCAAGTGTACGCGGCCTGCCAGATCTCCCGCGAAACGCTGGGCAAAGTAGGGGATGGGAAGGCGCAATATGTGGTGAAAAAACCGGGTCGATCCACTCAGGGACAACCGCAATTCAAATCGAAGGAGAAAATAACGCTGAAGCCAGGTCAAGGCAAAACTGGTCAGGGCCGTAATGCCCATGGCCAACAGGAGGGGTCTGAGCCAGGACGTATAGCCGTCCATGAGCACATTGTCTAAAAATATTTTGGTATAGGTGGGAAAAACCAAACCCGGTATCATCAGAAAAAGGCCCGCCAGCACCACATAAGCCAGGGCTTTCCCGCAGCCGGAAAACCGGCGTCTCAGCGATCTAAAGACATTGCGCTTCTCGCCTCCTTTTTTAAAGTCTTCCCCGGGCTCGAAGGTGAGCACAACCCCCGTAAAGGATTTATTCAGTTGGTCCATGGATATTTTTTTCGGGCCGGCCGCGGGATCGTTGAGGTACGCACGATTCCCCTTGATGCCTTCAAGAACGATAAAGTGATTAAAATTCCAGAAAAGGATCATGGGCAGCGGCAAGCCTTTCAGGGTTTCGGGTTCCTTGCGAAACCCTTTGGCCGTCATACCGTACTTTTGGGCCGCCTTGACGATATTGCTGGCTTTGCTCCCGTCCCGGGATACGCCGCACTGGACCCGCAACACCTCAAGGGGCACGTAAAGTCCGTGATATGCCAGGACCATGGCAAGACTGGCCGCACCGCACTCCGCCGCCTCCATCTGAAGCACGGTGGGGGTTTTGACGCGTCGCCTTTTCCAGGCCCCGGAGGAGTGCGCCATCAGCTACTCTCCCCACGGCGTGGGGTCCTCATCGACACCCATCAAATATTTTTTCATGAGGGGAATGACCAGCTGAATGGGCGGCTGCCGCTTCACAATGGCGGTCGCCGTACACATGGTTCCCGCAAGGATGGAAACGGGCGGACCATCGGACGATGTCCATTTATACCAGCTATAAGTAAGTGAATCGGGCACCAGTGCCACCTTGACCTCACTGGGCGGTCCGTTTTTCGAGAGTTCCTCCACCATTTTTTCGTTCAGAAGTGCCCGTTTCATGGCTTCCCGGTTGGTGGGAAACGCGGAGACGTAGGTCACCAGTCCCATGATGGAACCGTACTGGTCCTTTTTCACGGTTGAGGGGGACACATGAACCCTCATGCCCGTTACGATCCGTTTACCCTGGTTTGCCGGAACATACAAAATCGCCTGCAGAAACCGGGAATGTTGCCCTGTTTTTTCGATGGTCATCAGCCGCGATCCGGTCTGTACCACATCCCCCAGCGCCACATCCACGCTGATAACCCTGCCCGTGAATACGCTGATGACCTTGGAATCCATCCGGAGGCTGTTTTGAAAGCCTTCAAGTTCGTCCTGGGCCATTTGAATCTGATTTTCCAGGCCCAAGAGTTCTTCCCGGATCCGGTTTTGAGCCTGAAGCTTCTGGATGGAAAGCTGTTTAATCTGGTTGTTGTTCTGTCTGATCTTTTCGGCTCGGTTGTCTATTTCAATTCGGGTCTCCAACACCTTCATTCGCGTAATCAGGCCCAGTTCCACCAGGCGTTTCTGGTCTTTAAGGCGCTTTCGGAGCAGTTTCAGCTGAGCATTCAGGCTTTCATTGGTTTGAAGCAAATTGGTACGCTGTTCGGCAATGGAATGTTCCTCAAGGGCCATTTCCTTTTCGCTGAAGGCACGGTGCTGTTGGTACTGGGTTTTCAGGTCGCGGACTTTGTTGTTGCCGGCCAGAATCTTGTCTCGAATATCCGGTTGCCCGATAACCACCACCACCTGGCCCGCTTCCACTTCATCGCCTTCATTCAAGCGGATGGCCTGTACGCTCCCTGAAGCCCTAGCTGAGATGGAGAAGATTCCGCCGCGGCTCATGAGGATTCCGGAACCCTCCACCTTTGTGGGAATAGACCCCCAAATACCCCACAGGATTCCACAAGCCAGGAGAAGGCCTATGGCCACCAGGGCCACCCAACCGGTGGGGCTTGTGATCCGCATCAACTGGTCCAGCTGTTCGGGCAGGGAGAGATGTTCCAGCGCCACCTTCCGAAACAGACGCTTTGCGGCCTTATTTTCGGTCATCGGCCGTTCTCCCCGCGGACCCGGGTGAGGTCAGGTTTTTCATTTCGATCCTGTAAGTGTCGCCTTCAGGCATGACCAGGGTTCCCGTTTCGAAGCCCAACCGCACCACGGCGTCCGCGAACCGGTTCATCTGGGTCACCTCGCTCAGCCGGACATCCCGAAGCCTGTCCTGCATGTTGATGACATCCATCACGGAGGCCATTCCCATGCTGAATTTGATCTGTTCACTGGAGACCGCCTTTGTGTAATGGGCGATGGAATTGCGGGTCTCCCGGAGTTCCCGGAGAGTCCGCCACAGGGCCTGTACCGCCACCAATATGCCGGAATTGATCTTTCGCGCCAAATCTCGGGTCCGGATCACCACCTTTTGCACATTGGATCTGCGCTGGACCACCAATCCCTCCGCCGCGTTGTTTCCGAAAGGATAGCTGAACTGGATCCCCGCCTGGTAGTTGGCCCCTGTGACATTTTGGCCCAGGGATTTCAGATAGTCGTTCACCTCGCCGCCGTTTTCCAGCCCCGCATATCCCACGCCCGCATTGATGTCCAACTGCGGGAGGACATTGTTTTTTGCGGCGGTCAGCATAATTTTTGCGGCGTTTTCCCGTTTTTTGAGCGCAAGGAAATCCGGGCGCTTCCGAAGGGCTTCCTGAAAGAGCGCATCGGGATTCATAATGTTGGAATTGGCGCCGCCTGAAACGGTATCGGGAAAGGCATCCTTGGGAAGGAGCAGATCGTCAATGGCGGTGTAGGCCAGGCCCATGGCCAGTCCCAGGTTCTGCTTGGCCTCGAAAAGCGTCTGCTCCGCATTGATGCGCTGGGATGTTTTCTGGGCCAGGTTGGCTTCAAAGGGATCCAGGTCGGAGGCGGGCCGTTCATCCCCCTTAACCAATTCTCTTATGGCTTCCAGGGTCTGCCCAGCATCCGTTTCCATTTCCTTAAAGACCTCAAACTGCCTCAGTGCCGAGAGATAACCCCAGTAGGCCTGGGTGGTATTCATGACACTCCGGCTAATGGTCTGCTCAAGGTCCAGCATGCCGGCTTCCAGTTCTTCCATGGCGGCCATTTCACCGGCATCGGCCGCCTCCTTTCCCATCCCCTTGAGCAGGGGAACATTAACGGTAAAGGCAACAATGGCCTGGTTGTAACTGGTGGGCATCAAGTAATCGGTGATTCCGTGATTGCGGGTAACGCCTACGCTGGGGCCGAAACTGAACCCGTAGCGGGACCTGGTCTCTAAACCGATGGAAGATCCCGTGGTGGTATAGCTCCGGTTGCCGATGCCGTACAGCGCCTGCTGCCAGTAGGTGGCCGCATACTCGTTCGTCTGATAGAGGAAGGAAGATGTCAGGCTCGGATCAAACGCACCCGCTTCCATTCGGAGGTTGCCGCGAGAACCCTCCACCTCTTGCTGCTGAATAAGGACTTCAGGCTGTTGATAGAGTGTTACCTGGACCGCTTGCATCAGGCCCAATCCCGTCCGGACCTCCTGATCCACGGATTTGGCGGCTTCCTGGAGTTCGGAATAAACAAGGGTTGATGTGCAGAGGAGATACGCCGATGCAAGGATTGAAAACAGCAGAAAAAAGAGGCTTTTCCCAGCCCCTTGAAAGAGGGTCATAAGCGTTGTTCTCTGTCGGTTAGTGGGTCGCGCATTATGTATGCTGAACTTGTTTAAATTAAATTGAGCTATTATCCTATTCATTGCCATTTGTAAAGTTTTTCGTTGGGATGGAGATGGATGGCGAGACGTTTTTGATTTATTGACTTTCCGACGATATTGCCTCTATTTCCTTTTGTCTCAGAAGTTTCCGCCCGCGCAATATTCCACTGCTCACGGCTGACGGGCGAGTACTGACTTCCTTGGCATCAGCGCGTCAATATGGAAACAACGTTATACAAGATAATGTTATTGACATTGATGCAATATTGAGTACTATATTCCAAAATAGTCAAACTATTTTGGAGGCAATGCCGATAATGAAAATGATTGACAGGGTTTTGAATATTGATCTGCCCCCAAGGCAGTCTGCGTTTTTATGGGGGGCAAGAAAAACCGGGAAATCAACCTACCTGAAGAAAAAATTCCCCCACAGCCTGGTTTATGATTTCCTTAAATCCGATTTATTTATTGAATTTTCAAAAAACCCCTCATTGCTGCGGGAACAACTGCTCGCGCAGGGTGATACCGTGATAGGGCATCCCGTCATACTGGATGAAGTACAAAAGGTCCCTCAGATTCTGGATGAAGTGCACTGGCTCATAGAGAACAAAGGGTTCCAATTTATCCTGTGCGGATCGAGCGCAAGAAAATTAAAACGAGGTCAGGCCAATTTGTTGGGAGGAAGGGCATGGCGGTACGAAATGCTTCCTCTGACGACAGTTGAAATCGGTGATGTCGATCTTCTCCGAGCACTGAATCATGGGTTAATTCCAACTCATTATTTGCAAAATAATTGCAAAAAGTCGTTAACGGCATATGTAAGAGATTATCTCAAAGAGGAGGTTTTCAATGAAGGATTGACACGCAATATTCCCGCATTTTCCAGATTTTTTGACGCCATGGGATATTCACACGGTGAGCTGACCAATTATTCAAATATCGCCCGTGAATGCGGTGTAAACTCCAAGACCGTTAAAGAATATTACCAGATACTGGTCGACACATTGCTGGGAACAATGGTGGAACCCTTCAAGAAAAGGAAAAACAGACAAACCATCACCAAAGCTTCAAAATTCTACCTTTTTGACGTGGGCGTTGCAGGCGCCATTACCAAGCGGGAACTGCATGAAGAAAAAGGAGAATTGTTCGGAAAAGCCTTTGAACATTTTATCTTAATGCAAATGATAGCACACAGTTCCTACAGCGAATTGGAATACGAAATCAATTTCTGGAGAACAAAATCAGGCATGGAAGTCGATTTTATTTTGGGAAAAGGAGAAATTGCGGTAGAAATAAAGGGATCAAGCCGTATAGATAACAGAAGTTTAAAGCCTCTCTCCGCCTTTATGGAAGAATATTCGCCTCGAAAGGGATTCGTTGTTTGCAATGAGAAAACAAAACGGGTTCATGGAAATATCATCCTTATTCCTTGGAGGATGTTTTTAGATGATCTGTGGCAAGGAAAGGTCATTTGATCCGGGGGGATGAGGAACCAAAAAACAGTTGCGTCCGCTAAACAGATGGCCATTTTTTTATTTGACCAGATCAGGTCCTTGCTGTAATTGCCATCAGTGATTAGTTCAAACAAACCATTACCGCCAAACCGGGAAAGGAGAACCGCACATGTCCATTGAAAGCGCAAAAGCATTTTTGGAACGGATCAAAACCGACGAGGATTTCAGGAAGAGCGTGGGGAAAATTGCTACATCGGAAAAACGTATGGAATACGTCAAAGAGGCATGATTTGATTTTACGAAAGATGACATTGCAACTCTGAAAGAAGAACTTTCTGAAGCGGAGTTGGACGGGGTTGTCGGCGGGAGTTGGGTGAAGGACATATGGGATGTTGGGTGGTGTACGTTGGGTTGGGTGGTGGGTGATGAGGCTGATACTCCAGAAATTATGTAAGACATAATAAAGCAAAAGCGCGTATTTCCTGCACCCATCCCCATTGATTGAGCAGGCTTGCGAAAGAGGCAAGTGATGGCCCTCGGTCATAGACCGGGAAGCCTCACGCCTCGCGAAGATTAATACCGCGTATTCGCCAATTGTATGAGGACGTAGACCCAGTAACGTTTGACGCCTCCTCTCCGGGAAACCAGCAATAATTCCAACTGATTTGAAGAATTGAATCCGCGGCAATATTCTCAATATATACCCAGAGCGACCGGCCCTTAAAGATGGCATCGATAACAACGGTCGCTCAAACCCTCTGACTTGATGATATCACAGTTTATTTGAGCTTTACGATATTTTGTGTTTTGGTATAGAGATTGAGTTAAGGTGAGGCTGGAATTTTTTCAAATTCGAGGCGATATTCTCATCAAAGAAGTAAGGCATATTGAAGGTTTTTGATGGTGCCAATACTTTGTGTTTTCTATTGGAAACCCAACATATTTGAAGGCCAGATACGGACCGTCAATTCACGACCAGCCAATCTCCTCCGCACTTTGGTAAGGCCTTTTTTATGAGTGGGGGACATAGCGAAATTCCCCTTGTGCGTCACGGAGTAGAGGAACTGCAATATACATGATATCATGCTGGATTGGGGTTCTGAACGTTATTACGTTATTTAATAAGCTGATAATGAAGCGGGAAATATTGAAAAACAGAGGCATACCGCAAAACAAGATTAATTCAACCATTTAGCCGAAAGCCGTTTTAAAAAACCAATTTGGGAGGGTGCTATTATGAAACTGATTCTGTTGGGGACAGCGATATTCCTGCTTTTAACAGGCGTTTGTGTGGCTAAGGACATCGAGGTCAATCACTTGCCCCTCTGCCCGGCCAAGCCCAAGCAAGCTTCAGGAGGAACAGTTAGCGGTACCTATCCGGGGTCTCCATTTAATGGTATGCAGATCACCTACAGTTTCAATGGGGGAGCCTGCGGGAAACCTGTGGATAAGCCGGGCTTTACAACGGCCAGGCATTACGAGGGTGTTCTGGGTGCTGGAACCATGACCCTGTCGGGCAGCGTCAAGCAGGACTGGGGCTATGGGGCATCGGTCAGGGTGGATCTCTGGGCCGGAAAGGAAAAACGAAAGTTTAATGCGAAATTCAAAAAGGGCGAGTCTCGGTCCTTCAATCTGACGCTTCAAGTGCCTAAGGGCGCCGGATCGGGTGGTTTCCGCGTGGACATGACCGGAGAATATAATGCCGGGGGCAGAGGGTTGGTGGTCAGCGGCTCCTTACAGGGAGAGGAGAAGAAAGACTTAATAAAGGATTCTTCGGTCACAAAAAACGCAACTTTGAAGGTGACCGCCTGCCCAGCCGACCCCTCAGGTCAGGGCGCACTGATCCCTAACTGGCCGGGCTTCCCGGCGCGCTTCGACATCAAAGTTGAGGGCGACGGCTGGAAGCGGTTGCGCTGGAAGCAAAGCGACGAGGATGAGGCGCATGAGATGGCCCTCGACGTGCCGTGGATCGAAATCATGGCCTATGACAACGGCGCCGATGACAAGCAGCCCACCCGCAAGGTCGACAAGACCATCACTGTCGAGGTCCTGGACGACGAGGGCAAAGTCCTGGATTCCAAGACGCTGCCCTATCGTGTCGGCCTGGGCCTCGCCTATACCCACGCCAAGCTGATGCTGGTCGACACTGAGCCTTCGCGGCTGACGACGCATGCCCTGGTTCTGTCGGTAGCCTCGAACCTTCGGCCCGGCCTGGATGTCGGCGCCTGGTTCGAGGGCTACGACACCTGCCGTCAAGGCCACGAGCTGGCGAACTTGCAGCCCGACATCAAGGTCAATATGCGGCCCGAGGTGCTGATTGACCCCAACGAGGTGTTCGGCGACCCGGTCAAGCTGCAGGTCTATCGCGGCCCCTTGGCCTTCAAACGCCTGAACGACAAGGAGGCGGTGCTGGTCGTCGACGGCATAATGCCCGAGAAGGTCGGACAGGGCGGCGGCGGGCCGCAGCACAAATTCGGCAAGCACCGGTATCCCGGCGTGGCACTGGCGGTCACCGGCGAATACTCGTTCATGACCGCGCTTCGACCTCACGTTGGCAGCAGAAAGGCCTGGGATTTCGGCGACCTGACCCAAGACCTGTTCTACACCGCCACCTTCGAGTCCGATCCCTCGTGGCAGCAGCTCTATGCCTGCATGTTCGAGGCGGACACGACCCAACAAGTCGTCCTGCGCGAGACCCTGAAACTGATACCCGTCTACGGCAGCGGCATAAGCTGGGGCTTCACCGCATTCTCGTCGCTCTGCGCCTATTCCAAGGGCAATTACGACAAGTCCTTCCTGACCATCATGAAAAAGATCGGAGAGGTTGCCGCCGAAAAGATGATCCTCAGCAAACTGACCAAGGCGATCGGCGAGGTGCCCGACCTTTCCGCCGACACCAAGGCCGGTCTGACCCAAAGCATCCAGACAATGTATAAGATCGCCAAGGCGGACTACAAGATCTGGGCTGGCAACAACGCCCTGCTGAAACCCTCGCCCGCGCCTGCCCCACCTGCGATGACGTCCCAGCCGGCACCGGCCGACGGCGGTTGGCAAAAGGAGGTCGGATCAAAACCGGTCAACCGGGACACGTTTGAGAGTATTGGCGGGGGTGATACCTTTTCATCCGGACAGCAGAGGGGGACTTCAGAGGGACAGCGAAATATTCCCAAAGGTCATTCAACAAAATATGGGTTTTGATTTTGGATGCTTACCCCTGGTGAAAGAAGCAGTGATTATTTATAGCCATATGGCGATATCTGAGGCAGGATTGGGAAGGGTACGGAGTCATAGACGGAAAAAGCTGACAACAGGTCAAAATTAAAACCATTCCTACTATTCTCTTTTGCATGTTCGCACACGAAAGAACCGTATGGTTTATAGATTGCCCTCCCTTTTCAAACAGTGTCCACTTTGCCTTACGAGCGTGTGCCGCATCTAATCCAGACCGTTAATAGTCTAAAAAGATTGCTAATATTCAATTTCATCCACGAATATCATTAGTCTTTCTTGCTTATTGGCTCCATGGTACACGCCCTGAACTAACTTCGTCGGGATTTGCCGCCCTTGAATCTGTTTCCAGCCCGAATACTCACAGTACCATTTGTAACCATCAATCGATTGGCCGATGAAAAATATTGGAGCACCAGAGCTGCGGAAAAAGTGAAATTCGCCTTCAACCTTAAGATCGTCTACTTCCATAATGATTTTCGCTGTACTCGCATCATGGACCTTGGATTCCGCTCGGTCCCATTTGACGCCCTTCCCCTTTAACAAGACCTCTGGATACCAAACCGCTTCAGCCAGCCAACGAAGGAGAAGATACTTGCCCATTGAATATGATTTGTTTTCAAAAAGTGAAATCAGCCCCCACAGCTTGGACTGAGTCGCCCCTTTTCCACCAAGAAGCGACGTCATTATCGTCAATGGGGTCAACGGCGCATAATCCACCTTTCCGCTCCAAACCAAACCCGGAGGGTTAAGAGATATTACTTGGGTGGCAGCGAGGTTGTCCCATCGGGAATCTTCTGTGGTCTTGATCTTACCCGTCTGCTTAATTCGGATTGAACTGATTGATTTGCTGCTGTCGGAAAGGGCTTTGCTCAAATACAGACGGACCGGCTCGGGCAGCTCGTCCATGGATTGTTTTGGGTTAACGATTGGAAGAAAGGGTTGGCTTTGATCGGTCAGACCTAAAAAGGCCTGCTCTGTTTCAGCCGTAAACTTCTTTTCTCCCTGCCAAGAGGCCATGAATCCTCCCGCTGTGCACAGCACACCAAGAAGAATGATGGCTATAATCAACGCTTTGAGCCTCATAAATACATTCCTTCAATTTGGTAAGAACTCGCCTTTTCGGTGAAAAAGAATGGCGAAATCCCTCTTGTGCGTCAACGTAATTTTGTGTTTTGGCCTGCTAAAATATTGGATTTTTGTCAGATACGCCAACCCTTTGCCGCATAAATAGAGGCTCCGGCAATAATATTTGTGCAAGACTGAGTTTTGATTTCTAATAAACAGCCCAAGGTCTGAACCGGTTTTATACCTTCTTTCTATAACGATTGACAACCTTGGTTGCCTCAGCCTCTTTCCCGTCTGGCACAGGAACATGTACGGAAGCGTACCGTCTGAAAAAAAACAGCGACTGGCCTGCCATCATGAGGTATGAATAAACAAACACCAACATTGGAAAAGGTTTCTGGATTAACTCCACGGACTCCAAACGCGAACCGATCAGGCTCCAGGTGTGTACAACCCCGTTTAAATATATACCGGATTTTCCAAGGTAAACCTGCCCTGAACCCTTCTTCAGCCTGCGGTAGGTCAATCTTGGCGCCACAATTGCCACCAGCCATAGCAAAACAATCAGCCCCAGGAGAAAAAGGAGTACCCACAAGGATGCGGTATCCCTCATGGCCAGCCAGAACCCCACTCCCACAACCGCAATGATGATAGTAATAAATACAAAAAGTCCCCACTTTGCCTCTTTTTCCTCATTCAAATGCCAATCTATAAATCGTTTCCACTTTGAAGGATCATAGGTCCAGTGGGCCAATTGATCTTTTCCACCGATCATTTTTCGAACCATCGAGACCTGTAGGCCGAAAAAAACCAGTCCGATTGCCCCCGCCAACATACTCACAACACCCAGAAAAAAAGCGGGGATGCCGGCTTCGCCATTGTAATACAGAAACGGCAGTAGCGTCAGGGCCATACCCATGCACATACCGACCAAAAAAACCCGGCATCCTGTGCCCGCTGAACTTGCCGCAGCCAAATCGAGCACCCTTTTCCGAACCCTGCTGACGCCCCAGAAGAGCAGGGCAGCACAGAACATTATTATGGCAAAGTTGCGGTATGGATATCGCAAAGAATTCGGGATGTCATCCCAGTCCAATTCCCTCGCTTCAAGACGGTCGTAGTACACAAAATGGATCGTGTTCTTCCCTCTTAGTTCAACATAACCCTGGGGATCCTTGAGGACATCTATCGGCGAATCATCAGGTGAAAAATAGAGATTGCGTTTAGGGGAAAATGCTCCTTTTGAAAAATACTTTTCATCCCATGACTGCCAGTCCTTTGTGGCCACAACAATCAACTGGTCTCGTGTTTTCCGGGCGATAAATTCAGTGAAAGGCTCATGGGGTGAACCGGAGCGGATTAATTCACGCGCCATTTCCATGGCGCCCAAAAGATGTTTTGAGGGAGTGTGCTGTTTTTCGTACTCATGCGCCCAGTCCACAGATTTCATGCAAATCAGTTCCGGGGCGGGTCGCCACCAAAACAGCAGAGCTGCAAATATGCCGCAAAAGATTAGAAAAGGATTCAACAAAAAACGCATGGTTTATTCTCTTGATTTCGAACATGCTGGTTTAAAAGGCCTGCACCTTTTCAAGGCTGCAGATCCACTTTCCGCCACGATTGCCCTTGGTTCTCCGAAACCCATATCCCGTGTTCTGTACCCGCAAGCAAAGATGTTCCGTCCACAGTGATGGACAGTACTTTCTTGTTCTCAATCCCCCGAAAAAGGGGCTTCAATTTCTTATCCACTAATTGAAGCGTATCAATTCCGCTATCAGATCGAATGGCTGCGAACTGGGAAGAATTGAAAGGAACAAAAAAGGTGTATCGATCTTCCGGAATGTTCTCGCTTTTATCTGGAAATTCCAGCCCATTCTCTGTAAATGCAAAGGTGCTTATCTGACGTCGGGTCCATATGGTTCTATTTTGATCCACCCACAGATCTTTAAATGCCTGTCCGATTCGCTCGCGGTGCCATTTTTTCAAACCATCCCTTGAAAAAAGGACATCATTATAGCCCCACACCACTGCTTCACCATTGGGAAGAAAAAGCAGGTCCCAGGCGGAATAGTCATGGCCGTCATCCGCACTGATTTTTTCCCAGGCATCCTGAGAATTCAGTTGGTAGAGGCCTTTTCCATCGACCGATGTGACAAAGATTGATCCCTTGGGATCAGCCCTCAACGCGTGAACCCCTTCTTCAGGCAAACCCGTGATTGATTTTTTCCATGTTTTGCCACCATCCGTTTTGAAAAAGGGTCCGCATTGGCGGGATGCCACCCATAAACGGTCTTTCTGAAAGGCAATGGATATCCCCTGTTCCAAAGGAAAAGGCAATGATATCAGCGTCCAGTTTCCCCCTTTATCGCTGCTGCGCAAAAGCCCCAAACCCGTAACCGCCGCGTACCAATCCCCGTTTCCATTCGTTGCCAATCCAACCACCCGCGAAACATACGCAAAAGGCTTTGGAAACCAGCTTTTACCCTCATCCCGTGAAAAAAAGAGCCCACTACCGTAAACGCCGGCCCAGAGCGTCCCTTCCAGATCGACAGCCACCGCCTGAACATTGGCTTCGGCGAGAGGCCCTTCGATTGGGTTCCAGGTGTTTCCGCCATCATGGGAAAGCCGCATGCCTTCTCCCCGGGTCCCCACAAGAACTAGGCTGCGGGACCCGAAAGCCAGGCAGGTCACAATTCGTTTTTTTAAGCCTAAATTGAGTCGGGACCAGATTGTCTCTTTTGAGGAACACCGGAAAAGCCCTCCACCGTAGGTGCCGGCAAAAACGATACCACTGGGGTTTGATTCCATTGCCAGAATGTCACGGTTTTCGAGGCCTTGACTGGCCTCGACCCAGTTCAGGCCGCCATTCCGGGAAACGTATACGCCCTTACCGAAAAATCCGACGAACGCCTCTTCATCCTGACTGAATGATATGCACTGTATGAATCTATCCGGCAATCCTTGGATAGGCTGCAAACCAGCGCCGCCTACCTCTTTCAATTGGGCTGCTTGCTTTTTCAGGGCTTTCAGTTCATCACTTGCAGGCTTTATTTTCGCTAGGAACTGCTGCGTCTTATTGGTATCCATGCGCTGAAAATCTGTTGTATCCGGTGATTGAAGCCCCATTTTCTGTTTAAGGTCTTTAATCAATTTTGCGAGTGCGAGCGATTTCTGGGTAATCTCATTCTCAATTTGGTCAATTGCATCCGTGGCTTTTGCACCGTGGGTTGCGCCCCTATCCATAAAATATTGGCTTGACGTCTTGAAAAGACCCTCTCCCCAAACTTTTACCAAGCATAAGTCCCCTGATGGAGCAAAAGCAATAAAGGCACTGTTTACCCTTCCGCTCTGAAACCAATCAGCCCCCCCATTAACAGAACAATAAACTCCGTCTGAGGTTGTCATAAAAAGATTCTTTTTTGGGCCTGCTGAAGCCCTGTAAAGATAGGTTTTGGGCAAACCTTTTCCTTGTGCCCATTGTTTGCCCCCATCGTTGGAATAAAAGAGCCCGCCCTTGTCTTCGGTTAAAGCAACCAGCCCACCAACAGGATCAACCAGGATCTGAATCACATTGGGAACACCCCAGGCATTGCCCGCCATGGTTAGCAGACATACGGCACTCAGTACCACATACCTGAACAACACAGTCCAGGAGGGAGTTTTAAAACGTCCGTAAAATGGGTTGAATTTCATGTTCAATGCTCTCGGAATAAATCTTAATTAGAACTCTCTGTACAACCGTAAACAATGAGGGTTGTGAGGCCATTTGGATTCTTGCACATCGAGACACTGTCAATTGCTAGAGAGTAGGTCCCCCTGCTAAGGTACTGATTGAGATTCACTATGCCTTCGCACCATTGCCCTTGACAATTGCCCATACGGGTTAGACCTGACCATGAATAGCCATTTGGCCCGACGATGTTCACATTTAGGCTGCCACCGCCTTTTGGCGTATAATACCAGATTCGTATACGGCTGACATTACGCCCTTCGGCTAGAATAAACTGAGATTTATTAACAAACCCGCAAGCGCCCAGAAATTCGTGTTTTACAAGAATAGACTCTTTCGAGCATCTAATCGAACGATTCTCGGTTTTGGGATGCTCAGGCTGATGCTTTGTTGTCGTTTTCACGGTTGCATCATCGGGCTTCACCTCGACATAAGATCTCCCTTTTTTCGTTCTTTTCAAATGCAAATCCACGTAGAGAGATACGGCTCTGCCTTTACCAAGATGAATCGTTTTTTGGTAGAGTTCATAGCCCTGTTTCTTAACCGTTATTTTGCGTTCGCCCGGTGATACTGTCACATCCGACATGGGTGTAAGCCCCATTTCTTTTCCGTCCACCAGGACTTTGGCGTTTGTTACGTTTGCGTTAACCGCGAGTGTTGTTTTACTCTCTTCTCTTGTCGGTTCAGCAACCGATTTCCCAGAGCCCACATCAGTCTCTTTCAGGTGTTTCCCGTCCTCTTCTGATTTTAATAAGTTCGCTATCCTGTCCGTAAGGATTTTCACTTTGTCTGCGGCCACAATCTCTCCGTCGGCAACATTAATGGCTCTTATGCTGATCTTAAGCATTCCCTGTCCCCACAGGACGTAATTGCCCGTCACAACAAAGTCCGCTCCGACAAGTTTTCCGAATTGAGCCGCTTGGTCCTGGTCAAACCACAGATCGGTAGTTTCTTTAATCTCCTTTTTTATTACATCCTGAATCCTTCGCCTCTCAATAACCCTGCACCCATTATTGACGAGGGCGTCAACAATTCCATCTTCAATATGCGAAGAGATTAACCACTTTTCTTCTGACTTGCTTTCAATTATTCCAAAAACGGCTACTTTCTTGTTTTTCAAAATCCCACTGTTTTCTGATACAAGACCCTCGGTAACCGCTTCAAGCCCTTCGTCGAAGTCATAGGTTTGGGCTGAAACTTTTGGAACAATAAATAACCAACAGACTACCATTAACCCACAAAGGAAGAATCTTATCGCAACCCTGCCAATTCTGTTAAGTTTGTCCATTTTTCCACCATCTCATTTGCTGAAGAGACTTCCGTACGTCTCAAATAAGCATTGATAGATAAAGAAGAAAGAGGTTTTTAATATTTTCGGATAAAGGATTTCTACCCTGAGGAGCTGTCTCATATTAGCCGCAGCCTGTCAAGATAAAGGTATCTAAATCACCTTTCCCACCTAATCCTTGACAGTACTGAAAGAAGAGATTAGAGCTATAGAAACCAACGCAATAATTAATTTCCTACTATTACCTATAAACAGAATGGAGGAGCGAACTTGTCTAAACGTGTCTCTATATGTCTGTTCTTATTTTCATCTTTGGTATTGTTTTCTCTGGGTTTTTCCAATTGTGCTGGAGCTCAAGGCTACTGGGAACAGGTAGATGTCAAGAGTGGTGAGGGAAAAAATTCTAAAAACCAGTGTGGAGAACAACGTATCACGATCAGTGAAGGAACCTTCTCTTTGCGTACAGTTTATTTTGCAGGTGTATGTAACTGTCGTAAAGAGGAAGTATTCTCTGCCAGCGCCTCATGGACCCCACCCCCGAAACGACTTAATGCTGGTGAGACTCAGCAGTTTACAATTTCTGCAAAAAGAGGATCTAATATACCGGGGCTATTTTAAGTCTTGGTTTGAGTATATCCATCGATCTTCCAAGTTGCGGCTGCGGCACCGTTTGTGGTGGACGACATGAGCTGGGTAGAGTGGAGGCAAATTCACGAGCTAAGTCTGATACAGCGACAAAGACGGTCAAATTCAAAGTTCCGGCAGGATCAAAGGGTGAATCCTTTGCGATCAGGTTTTGTCCCGATGGATCAATGAATACGGTGCAGCAGGGATTTTGATATATTTACGAATGGAATATTGATTCCGGTGCCGGCGTTTCAGACCTTAGCGAACCGGGGACGATATCTCCCACAAAAAGAATCGATTTTAATGACTTGTCTGATCAAAAACTCCGCCAATTTGAATCCTGTGTGTGCCGTTGTTCCCTTGGGATGGCTCCGGAAGATGGCGGCATCTTGTCCCTCAAGAAGGTTAGAACCTTTAACGCTAATGCTCCCTGCGCCAAGCTTTACAATGGCCCATGCATAGGAGGGACTGCGGTTTGCTCTCGGGGATATCCCAAGGATTCATGCATCAAAAAGTGCATGGAAGAAGATGGTCTAGATAATTATGCTGCAGCCAAGGCCCATTTTGATGAGTGGAGCCGCAAAGCCCGCTTACTTGACCCAAAATATCTTGAGGAAGAAAAAGAGATAGACAAGAGGGTACAAGAGTTAAAAAGTAGTTTTGGCAAACCTTCCGGGGCGTGGATTTCCTTCACGGACGGTAAAATGGAGATCGTAAGCAACGATGGGAAAACTATTTCCGGAAATAAGATCCATTACGGTGATACGATAAAGACTTTTGATGATAGCGAAGTGGTTATAGTTAACAAAAATGGGTCAGATGTTATTATGGGTCCCAACTCAACACTGGTGTTTCTCCCCCCACGAAAAAAACGTAAATTAATAGATATAAAACTCATTTTGGGTAATATTTGGATCACCATTAAAAAAACTAACAAAAAATTTGATGAAAGCTTTGATAAAATGAATACTGATCTGTTTATTCTCTTGGACAGGCTTGAGGCCTGGGCCAAAGGGACCAAGTTCAGATGTATTGAAAAAGGAAATGTTTCGGTGATAGAGGTCTATGAAGGGACTGTGGAGGTGACTTCGAAAGCTACCTCAGAAAAGATGATTCTTAATCCAAGACAAGGTGTTACAGCTAATAAGGAAGGCATGTCTTTCTTTAAACTATCCGACTCCGATTTGAATATGTTTGCAAAAGAGAGAGAGGCGAAAAAGACTGCACCACCCAACCTGTCAAAGCCTTCTGAACGTAATTCGGTGGAACCGGGAAAAACGAATATGCCTAGAAACCGCTCTGACGAGAGGGAATGGCAAAGTTTAGGTCAGAAAAGCAATGGTGCAAAGGAAACTCAAACCTTGCCATCAGTTAGAGATGAAGGGGCACCCAAGGGGCACACCACCAAATATGGTTTTTAGCTGTTGCAAACCTCTGGGGAACAGGAACGCTCGTGACTTATTGGCTTTTCATTAGGATGACTGACCTCTGGTCAAGAGGGACACGGCCTTCACAATTTTATGGATGAACCGAAACCTGTTAATATTTCAGAGACATCAAGTGGCGACCGAGTTGTGATACGAGCCATCTCCAAATTGTGGTTTGAAATGCTTTGTGAGCCCCATGAGGTCAACTCCACTATTTCGGTCGGAATGATATCTCAACCGATTTCTCGCAGACGAATGCCTGTGATATTATCGTTGGCATGGGTGCGGAATGAGTGCTAAGAGGTGCATGGAACTGACAGTTTTTTGGAGGACATAAGACCTGTGATAACTCCAACGTACATCAACTATAGGGCATTCCAGATGACTTGATATCGATTCTTAGCCTTTAATCATTGATATTATTTACTTTGTTTCCAAAAAAGCTCATCAAGTCATATGAAAAATGCTATAGCTGGAAGTTTGAGATTTGAGCATTCTCAACACCCAGCATGAAAAAATACGGATTTTTGACGGTACATAGCAGGAAAGCTCAATGTCAATGTATTGAACGATCGTGAATTCAGTGCCCGGATCTCGCGTTTCGGGCATATCTGATTTCCGTGCTGAAGGAAAAATGGATCAGAGCATCCTGCCCAAGGATAACAAACAGAGAAAAATAACGTCTAAAGATTTTTCATCCGCCGGCGTAACAACCCCCTTGGCGGGAGAATTTTGAAATTGACGGGCATGGACACGAAGCATCCCGCCTTACGTTCCCACGCAGAGCGTGGGAACGGGCGTATAATCGGTCCCTATTCCCGCGTCATGGATGCCCCGCATTTGGGACACTGCTGGTCATAGCAGGGCGTTCCCAGCTGGTGGGGCGCCTTTTCACCGCAGCTGGGACAAACGCAATTGCCTCCCGGCCCCGCTCCGACACCACCCCCGCGGCCTCTGCCCTGCCCGCCTTGGCCTCTGCCCATTCCACGACCTGTTCCAGCGCCCTGGCCTCCCGGTCCTGTTCCGTCTCCTCTCGGCATTGATTGTCCCTCCTTTTTTTCAGCTTTCGCCTTTCACCTTCTCCCAAATAGCTTTAACCGCCCGGGCGCCCTCCCCCTGTTCATCAAACTCAACAATGGTCTTTCCCTGAACCATGGCGTGGGTAAAGGCGGGATCAAAGGGAACGCGACCCATAACCTTTATGTTCTTTTCTTGCGCAAAGGCCTCGATGGCCTCTCCCATCCCGGGATTGAGATCAAATTTGTTGACGCAAAGCATTGCCGGCACCTTGAAAAATGCCGCCAGCTCCGACACCCTTTCCATGTCATGTTTGCCCGAAACCGTAGGCTCAGCCACGATCAAAACGGCCGAGGCCCCGCCCAGGGACGCGATGACCGGGCATCCCACACCGGGAGGACCATCCGTGAGCAGTAAATCCAGATTATTTTTTTCAGCCAGTTCCCGTCCTTCCTTTCGAATGAGCGCCACTAGTTTTCCGGAGTTCTCTTCGGCAATGCCCAGGCTGGCATGGGCCATGGGACCAAATCGTGTATCGGAAATAAACCACTCGCCGCAGGTGTTGAGGGGAAATTCAATGGCTTTTTCAGGACAAAAATAATAACAGACCCCGCAACCCTCGCATTCGATTTCGTCCACCACAAAATCCTCGCTGATGGCATCCCATCGGCACAGGTCCCGGCACTGGCCACACTGGGTACATTTATCCAGATCAATTTTCGCAGTGTGTCCGGAATCAAAATCATGGCGTTCCTTTATCGTAGGGGCCATTATCAGGTGAAGATCCGCCGCATCCACATCCGCATCGCAAAGCACTTTGCTTTTGGCAAGGGAAGCAAACGCCGAAATGATACTGGTCTTTCCCGTTCCTCCCTTGCCGCTTATGACGACTATCTCTTTCATGAAACGCTCCTTTTATGCCCTGCTATTTCAGCAATATCCCGGTACAGTTTGATAAAGTTTTCTTTCCATTCAGGCATAACTTCTACAATCATGTCGCCCCTTGAATACGCCTCAGCAATCTTTCGATCAAAGGGAATTTCCATTAAGATTGGAATATTTTCCTTTTTGGCATAACTTAAGACCTTATCATCACCCATATCCGATCGGTTGATGACCAGCCCGCAAGGAATGTCGAGAATTCGGACGGCGCCCACCGCCAATTTCAAATCGTGGAGGCCGAAGGGCGTGGGTTCGGTCACCAGCAACACAAAATCCGCCCCTTTCATGGAGGCAATCACGGGGCATGAGGTTCCCGGTGGGGCATCGATAATGGTCAGGACGTCGGGGCGAGTGTATTGCCGCACGCTCTTGATCAGCGGCGGAGACATGGCTTCGCCTACTCTCAGTTTTCCATGGACAAATTCCAGACCATTGCGATGTCCCCTTTCGATGCGGCCCAACTCCCGGGTCGTCTCGGTGATGGCCTTTTCGGGACAGACCGCCATGCAGCCGCCACAGCTATGGCACATTTCAACAAAGGGCAGCACGGTCTCTCCGAGCACAATAATGGCCCTGAACTGACAGATTTCCCCACATTTCCCGCAAAGGCTGCATTTCTCCATGTCCACCTCGGGTACCGGGGTGGTAATAATCCGGGTCTCTTCCATATGAGGTTGGATAAAGAGGTGTACATTGGGTTCTTCCACGTCGCAATCCAGAATCTGCGCTTCGAAATCAAGGGAAACCGCCAGATTGGTGGCGACCGTGGTCTTTCCCGTTCCTCCCTTGCCGCTTGCTATACTGATAATCATTATGGTCTCCTTTAGCTGTTAGCTGTTAGCGGATAGTGCGCTATTCCTTAGAACCGTGTCAAAGAAAACAAGAAGCTTCCCGTGCAATATGCAATATGGGACGTATACAAGTAAATCAGCGCCTACAGCAGCTAATGGCTAATCGCTAACAGCTAATTGCTCTTTTTCTGCTTAATCATATAATTGTTCAGAGCTTCCTGGAGGGTTTCAGCGGCCAAAAAGGCACAGTGTTCATCTTCCTTTGGAAACCCTCCCAAAATTTCCAGGATTTTTTCGCCGGTAACTTCCAGCACTTCATCCGGGGTCTTATTCAGTGCCATTTCCGAGGCAAAGGACCCGCATACGGCGCTGGTCCCGCACCCGTCCGTTTGAAATGACGCTGCCAGAACACGACCATTTTGAAATTTCAAAAAAATTTCCATGGTATCCCCGCATGAACCGGTAATCCGTGCGAATCCATCCGGATCCTCCATGGGGCCCAGATAGAGGAGATTTTGCCATCGTTCAAAGGCAAGATCTCCATAAGCGGCCCGGGTTTCCTGATAAATCTGATCCTGCAACCCGTCTATGAAATCATCCAGATTGTCGCTCATGCCATTCCTTCTCCCGTGTAGGTGCGGATTCATCCGCACAGGTAAAGGGCGAATCGTTATTCGCCCCTACTAATGATCACAGCTATTCTCACCCGAAACCAGGGTGTTGGAGAGATACTGGTTTGCCAGCGACTCTGGAGAATCCATGGGCGCACCCATAATCACTTCAATGCCATTGTCGCGCAAAAGCTGCTGAGCGCTTTCACCCATTCCGCCCACAATCGCCACATCAGCGCCCTGCTCGGCAAGCCACCGGGGCAACACCCCCGGTTCGTGAGCCGGCGGATTGCGCATATCCGTTTTGACGATTTTCCCATTCAGGGTTTCAACAAACGCGAATTGTTCGCAGTGACCAAAATGGGCGCTCAACTTTCCCCCGCTCACTGGAACCACAAGCACTTTCGAATCTTTAGAGGATTTCTCAATGACGGGAAACTCCGACTGGGTTTTCGGAACGGTCTTTGTCCGATGCTGGGTCAACTGCACAATCTCATCCACTATTTTATTGAATTCCTGAGTAATGGGGCGAGTGCTGTCATCCAGGAGTCCCATATTCCCGGCATCGCCGTTCATGACCACCTGGGGCTCCAGGGGGAGTGTCCCCAGCAGCCGCAATCCTTCATTTTTTGCGGTTTGCATGCCGCCCTTGGTTTTGAATAATTCAATGGTTTTGCCACAGTGAGGGCAGGTGAGTCCACTCATGTTTTCAACCAGGCCCAGGATTTCCATATTGACCTGGCGGCAGAAATTGATAGACTTTCGCACATCCGCCAAAGACACTTCCTGGGGAGTGGTGACAATCAGGGCCAAGGCATCGGGAATGGTCTGGGCCACGGTCAGAGGCTCATCTCCAGTACCCGGCGGCGAATCAATAATCATGTAGTCCAAATCATTCCACTGCATATCGGATATAAACTGCCTTATCACCCCAATCTTGAGAGGGCCCCGCCAAATAGTGGCGGCATCCTTGTTTTCCCCAAGGAGACTTTCAATGGAAATGACTTCCATATTGGGAAGATAGCTGACGGGCCGGGCCTTTCCGGAACTGCCCTGCCCAATATTTCCTTGAAGTCCCAGCATGCGGGGAATACTGGGTCCGTGGAGGTCCACATCCATGAGTCCCACCTTGTACCCCTTTTTGGCCAGCGCCACGGACAAGTAGGCGGCCACACTGCTTTTTCCAACGCCTCCCTTGCCGCTCATTACAAGAATTTTATGTTTGATTCGGAGCAGGCTTTCCTTGATCTCAATATCCTGCATTTTATGCTGATCCTGCTGGCTTATATTTTCATTTGCCATAAATTGCTAACCTCCAGTTCTTTCACATGGCCCTAAAGCGTTTCTATTCAATGGCCTTTATCTGCTCTTGCAGTTGATTAACCTGGTCTTTCAGCCGTTTCAATTCTTCATCCCTGGATAGAGGGGCGGATTGAGACCCCGTCCCTTGAAGCGCGCCACCCATGCCGCGACCACCACCGCCACCCATACCACAACCACCGCCGCCGCCCATGCCGCGACCACCACCGCCGCCCATACCGCGACCACCGCCGCCGCCCATACCGCGACCACCGCCGCCGCCCATGCCGCCACTACCAGAGCTCACGCTTCCGGCGCCGCCACCCCCCATACCGTAATGATCAACCACATTGGGCGCACTGGTGGACTGTAAATCTCCCCTTTTGTACCGCTCAAGGGCTTCCCTCACAGTTCCATTTTGGCCCACAAAAACCTCTACCCCGGCCGCGGCAAGCGTTTTCACCGCATTGGGACCCACATTCCCCGTAAGGATCGCTTTGGCGCCTTTGGAAGCCACAAACTGGGCCGCTTGAATGCCGGCCCCGCCGCCTAACGCAATACTTTCATTGTCAAAGGTTTCAAAACTCATACTCTCCGTATCCACAACGACAAAATAGGCACATCGGCCAAAGCGCGGATCAATCTGTGAATCCAAATTATTGCCACTACTGCTCACTGCAATTTTCATGTTTGCTCCTCCTGATTTTTTTCATATCGTCTACCGCAACATCCCGGCATTCGGAATCTTTTATGACAAAGGACATCCCTCAAATAAGCATCAATCACCTCATCAACACGCCCCGCAACAAAGGGAATAATACGAATGTTGCGCGCCTCGATCAGATTGGCGAAGAAATCGGATACGCCGCCGCAAATCAAGGTGTCGACCCCCAGCTCTTCCAGGGTTGCGGCCCGGGAAAAAGGAGAAATGCAATCAAAGGACACCAGGTGTTTTTCGGTAACCACATGATTATGAACATCCGCGATCAGCAATGTTCGCGTGGCATCGAAAAGGGGCGAAATACGATTTTCCCATACGGTTACAGCCACCTTCATTTGTCATCATCCTCCCATTGGGAGAAAGATACAGCAATTTACATGCCGGAATTTAAACAGATTTTCAAATATAACGATAAAATCTATATTGTCAATAGGTTATTCATGTTTCGCTTGACAGTCGGCGTCATGGGAAACCGCAATAGAGTAGCACTTTTAAGACGATACAGGGACGCACAGTCGCTAATGAGAGACTCAACTATTCATTTTTATGCTTGCTCCGGCCGTCTGTTTTGGGCAGTTGAATCCCCAGTTGTTTGATTTTTCGAAACAGGGTGCTCTTGTGCATGCCAAGTTCGCGTGCGGCGGCCAACCGGTTAAAATGATGCCGTTTCAAGGCATCCTGTATCACCTGGGATTCCGTCGATTTCAACGCTGCATCCATCCCCGCCCGAAGCGGTCCGGGAGACAACCTTTGCAGGTTCTCCGGCAAACAGTGGATGCCGATTTCTCCTTCAGGACACAATACCAGCGCATGCTCGATAATATTCTCAAGTTCCCGAATATTGCCGGGATAGTCATGGAACATGAGCAGCGAAAGGGCCGCCTGGCTGATGCCGGTCACCATTCTCCCCTGCAACCGGTTGAACCGCTCAATAAAATGCCTGGCCAGGGTGGGAACGTCCTCTCTGCGCTCCCGCAAAGGAGGGAGGTCCAACCGAACCACGTTCACCCGGTAAAAGAGATCCTGACGAAAAACACCGGTCTTCACCAGGTCGTCCAGATCTTTGTTGGTGGCCGCGATAATGCGCACATCGGCCTTGACCTCCCCAGCGCCCCCCAGGGGCCGAAAAGCCTTTTCCTGAAGCACGCGCAAAAGCCTCACCTGAAAGGCCGGACTGAGATCGCCGATCTCGTCCAGCATGATGACGCCCCCTTCGGCCAGGGCGAAATGCCCCGGTTTGTCCTTGACGGCATGGGTAAAGGCACCGGCCTTGTAGCCGAAAAGCTCCGATTCCAACAGGGTGTCCGGCAGAGCGCCGCAGTTGATGGCCACAAAGGGGTTGTCTCGACGGGGACTCAATCCGTGAAGGGCCCGGGCCAAGAGTTCCTTGCCGGTGCCGGTTTCCCCCTGGATCAGCACGGTGCTGTCGCTTTCCGCCACCTGGGGCAGGATCTTGAAAACCCGGTGCATAGCAGGGCTCCGGCTGACCATATCCCCCACCTGATAGCGGGCATTTAGTTCCCGGCGCAACTCCTCCACCACACTCATATCGCGAAAGGTTTCCACACCACCCAGCACCGTATTTTTCTCATCTTTCAGCAGGCTGGTGGAAACCACCACGGGAATGCGGCGTTTTTCGCTGTCCACGATGTAGGTGGCGGTATCCACAAAGGCCTTCCCCTGTTTCATGGTGCGGCGGAGGGCGCAGTCGGTTTCACACATGTTGGACCGGAACACCTCCCAGCAATGTTTTCCCAGCGCTTCTTCCCGGGGAATCCGGGTGATCCGTTCCGCGGCCCGGTTGAAAGAGGTAATGCGCCAGGCATGATCCACGGTAAACACCCCGTCGGAGATGCTGTTCAGGATCGTTTCGGTCACATGGGAAGGAATTTGGTAAGGCTTTTCTTTTTTCATGGGGACCCGGAATTTTTGTAAATTACGATCGCTTCAGTGGAATATCCCATTTTTTCATATATTTCCATATGGCCGTGCGGCTAAGACCCACCCGCCGGGCCGCTTCCGCTTTGTTCCACCCACTCTCAACAAGAATTTCAAGGAGCGTTTCCCGGGTCAGGTTCTTTCCCAAAGGCGCCCGCAATATTGCCGGCGGCGCCTTCAAGGCCGCCGGTTGCCTTAAGTTATTCGTTAGGGCAAACTGTCGAATCTCAACGGGCAGATCAAAGACATCCATGTTGCCGCTATCACATAGAACAAAGGCATGTTCAATGGCATTTTCCAATTCACGGACATTGCCGGGCCACGCGTAATCCATGAGAATCCGCATGGCCGACTGTGAAATACCCGCCACCTGTTTCCCGGTTTTTTGATTCTGAAAACGGATAAAATCACTGATGAGAAGCGGGATGTCTTCCTTCCGCTTCCTTAAAGGGGGAAGCAGGATGGGGAAAACCTTCAAACGATAGTAAAGATCTTCACGAAAGACGCCGTTTTGCACGAGACCGTACAGGTCCTTGTTGGTGGCCGCAATGATCCGAATATCGATCTTTCGCTTTCGGGATTCTCCAACCCGTTCAATTTCCCTCTCCTGCAGCACCCGAAGCAGCTTGAGCTGAATAAACGGACTGATTTCACCAATTTCATCCAGAAAAAGGGTACCGCCATGGGCATCTTCGAAGCGTCCGGAACGATCACGCACAGCACCCGTAAACGCGCCCTTGACATGGCCGAACAGCTCGCTTTCCAGCAGGGATTCCGACAAGGCGCTGCAGTTTACGCTCACAAAAGGATTATTTTGCCGTTCGCTGTTGTAATGAATGGCGCCGGCCGCCAGCTCCTTGCCCGTACCGCTTTCCCCCTGGATCAGGACGGTGGCTTCACTGGCAGCCACCGCTTTGAGGGCTGCAAAAACCTCCTGCATGGGATGGCTTTTGCCGATGATATTTTCGAATCTGTGGTGTTCCCCCAGACGGAGACTGGCCTCTTCCGCCTTTCGCCGCGCCAATTGCAGTTCGGTCATATCCGTGACGGTCTCCACCACGCCTTTGATAAACCCCTGCTCCCTGACCGTCCGGGCGCTTTTCACAACGGGGACATCGTGGCCGTCCTTGTGGCGCAAAAAGCATTCCTTGGCATCAACGACGGATTGCTCAAAAATCCCGCATTGGTTGATCCCCGTGGGACAAGTGTTGGAAAAACAACGGCTGAAACTGAGAAACATACAGGGTTTTCCAATGGCTTCCGCGGCGGTGTAACCGGTAATCCGTTCCATGGATGGATTCCAGGAGGTTATTTTTCCCTTGTCATCCAGCGTAAATACACCATCCGCCATGGATTCCAGGAGCAATCGTGCAAAGTTGGGGTCCAGAATATTTTGGATGCTGTTTTTACTTTCAGCCATTTGTATTCTTTGAATTTTTGATTTTTCCCGTGCCATGTTTATGTCGGGACCGTTACGGTAACGTTACTGGAGTCATTTAGACGTTACCTACAATATAAGTAACGGGGCCTCCGTTTGTCAATCCATGCTCGATTTTTTACGAGTATTTCCATATTTTTACTGCTATGACTTTTTAAACATTTATTTGAGCAGGAAACTATCGCGATTGTGGCATAGATATTGGATGTAGAAAAAATGACAAATGGAAAACGATTTTGCTCATTAAACGAAAAAAGAGGGGGAGGGAGGGAAGCCAAAATGGAAAACAAAGAGAAAAAATTGGTTTGTGCGCACTGTGGTTATGAGGCCAAGGGCAGGTTCGTAGGGGACATATGTCCCCAGTGTGGCCTGACTTACTGGAAATGCAGTAAGTGTGGTTTTACCATAACCGCTGCAAACCCGCCGGATATCTGTCCGGAGTGCGGTGAGAAATGTGATTTTATCAATATTACCTGCTACACACCGGAGTGCGGAGGCCCCGGCCATATTGATTCGCGTCTTTAGGAAAGGAGGCGACGATGCGCCAAGAGATAAATCAGATAAAGGAGCGATATTCCGTGCCGGAGACCTTTCAGCGCCACGCCCGGGTTTCTGGAAGTGAGGGCTTTGACCGTCTGTATGCAAGGTCTATCCAGGATCCGGAAGGGTTCTGGTCGGAAAAAGCCAGTGAACTTTTGTCCTGGCATGCCCCATGGGAGAAGACCTTGGAGGGTGACTTCAACCAGGGCCGTGTTGCGTGGTTTCAGGGCGGGAAATTAAACGCCGCCTACAATTGCCTGGACCGGCATATTCAAACCTGGCGGCGCAATAAGGCCGCCATTATTTTTGAGGGAGAACGAATTGGCGACAGCCGCACTTTCACTTATCAGGATCTCTTTTACGAAGTCAACAAGCTGGCCCAGGTGCTAAAGAAGCTGGGCGTGAAGAAAGGGGACAGGGTAACGCTCTATCTCCCCATGATTCCGCATCTGGTCATCGCGATGTTGGCATGCGCACGCATCGGGGCGATCCACAGTGTGGTCTTTGGCGGATTCAGCGCTGCGTCTCTGGCCAACCGCATTCAGGACTGCCGGTCTCGGCTTCTGATCACCAGTGATGGCGGATTCCGTTCGGGACGGGTGCTGACCCTGAAACACAACGCAGATGAGGCGCTGGCGTATTGCCCTTCAGTGGAGACGGTCCTCGTGGTACGCCGTATCCGCTGGGATGTGCCCATGAAGCCGGGCCGCGATCTCTGGTACCATCGGGAAATGCGGGCGGCGGATCTCAAGCCGTATTGCGCTCCGGAATGGATGGATGCCGAAGACCCGCTTTTCATCCTCTATACCTCGGGGAGTACGGGTAAGCCTAAAGGTTTGGTCCATACAACGGGGGGGTATCTCCTTTTTGCTGAAAGTACTTTTTTGGACGTATTCGATTATAAAGATGAAGACACCTATTGGTGTACCGCTGATATCGGCTGGATCACCGGGCACAGCTATCTGGTCTACGGACCACTTTGTGCGGGTGCGAGCAGCGTTATGTATGAGGGATCGCCAAGCTATCCCGCCTATGACCGCTTTTGGGACGTGGTAGAAAAACATCGCATCAGCATTTTTTACACGGCGCCGACTGCCATCCGGGCGCTCCGTAAAGAAGGAAATACGTTAGTCCATAGGCGTGATGTGAGCAGTCTTCGTCTTTTAGGCTCTGTCGGAGAACCGATCGATCCCGAGGCATGGCACTGGTACTACGAGATGGTAGGCCAGGGACAATGTCCCATCGTGGATACCTGGTGGCAGACCGAAACGGGCGGCATCCTGCTCAGCCCGCTTCCCGGAGCCATTGACCTTAAACCCGGTGCGGCTTCCGTCCCTTACTTCGGGATACAGCCATGTCTCCTGAACGAGCAAGGAGAGGAAATAGACGGACCAGGAGAAGGGTATCTCTGTATAAAGAGTCCCTGGCCGGGTATGGCGCGCACAATCTATAATGATCCGGTGCGCTTTCAAAAGACTTACTTCTCTGATTACCCTGGTTACTATTTCACCGGCGATGGCGCCCGACGCGACGAGGACGGTTACTACTGGATAACCGGTCGGGTGGATGACGTAATCAATGTAAGCGGACACCGTTTGGGCACAGCCGAGGTTGAAAGCGCCCTGGAGGCCCATCCGGCCGTGGCGGAAGCCGCCGTGGTGGGATTCCCCCATGATATCAAGGGCGAGGCGCTTTATGCCTTCGTCACCCTGAAACCTGATCGGATTCCGGACGATCTTCTCCGGACCGAACTCATTCAACAGGTACGCCGTCTCATCGGGCCCTTCGCCACGCCTGAACGGATACAATGGGCTGATGCCCTGCCCAAGACGGTCAGCGGCAAAATCATGCGCCGCCTCCTGAGGAAAATTTCCACCGGAGATATATCTGATATAGGCGATACATCGACCCTATTGGATCCGGATGTTGTGCTGTCGCTCATCCAGGGAACAAAAAAGCCCGGAGATCAAGAACCTTCCGGGTTATAACGCGTCCGGAAGCGATTTTGTTCAAAAGCTATGTATTTTAAAGGAACCTTAGAGCAAGAAAGGAGAATAGGAATTTGAATAAATTCGATATATTAGTTATCGGCGGTGGGCCTGCTGCAATTACAATTGCAAAAAACATCCAGGACAAAATGAAGGTTGGAATTATCCGACCTGAAGATCATTCAATGATATATTGCGCCATGCCTTATGCCATTGAAGGATTGCTTCCATTTGAAAAAACCCTCAAAAATGATGCCATCGTTACAGATGCAAAAGCCGAATTAATCAGGGATAAAGTAGTGGCAGTCAATTTTGCTGCTAAGACTGTAGCAACTGAAAAAAGCGGTGATATTTCTTACGGAAAACTTATTATTGCGACAGGCGCTACGCCGGTATTGCCTCGCATTGAAGGACATAATCTAAAAGGCGTTATGACCTTCAAAACAGAAGAAGACCTCAAAGCAATAATGAAATTAGTTCATAATGGTTTGAAAAAGGCTGTTGTTGTCGGAGCCGGCGCTATCGGAATCGAACTTGCCCAAGCATTAAACGAACGAAAAGTAAAGACGCATCTTATAGACATGGCGGATTATGTACTGCCAAATATGGTTGACTATGAAATTGTGGAGGAAGCTCAGAAATCACTTGTTAAATCCGGAATTAGTTTGCATTTAAAAAGTAAAGTGACCGCCTTGAAAGGAACGGAAGCGGTTGAAAAAGTTTTACTTGAAAACGCACGCGCTATTCATTTTGACCCATTAGATCACCGTAATGAAACTAATAATAACAACCTTTCAGGCCTTGTCATATTTGCTGTCGGGATGAAACCTGATGTTGAATTATTTAAAGATACTGGTTTGAAGATTGATAAAGATGGTATTGTTGTCAACAATAAGATGGAAACCAATGTGAATGATGTTTACGCTATTGGTGATTGCTGTCAATTTGTAAGTGGAATTACAGGCGAAGTGCTTTCTGGTAAACTTGCAACAAACGCTGTTCCCATGGGAAGGATTTTGGCAAATAATCTTCTGGGCAAAGATCAAGTTTATTCAGGATTTTTTAATGGGGCTGCTACCAAAATAAACAATTATTTTATTGGGGGCGCCGGCTTTTCTGAAAAAGCAGCAAGAAGATTCTTCGATGTAGAAATAGGCCATGCTGAGTTTACGACGACTTTCCCGATTATGCCAAATGCAAAAAAAATAAAATTAAAATTAATTGCTGATAAAAAAACTCATAAAATAGTGGGAGGCCAGTTTATTAGTGGAGAGCCGGTTGTAGATAAAGTAGATCAAATCACAATGGCTATTCAATATGGAATTACGCTTGATCAATTGGTAAATTTATCTTATGCAGCGCAACCATACCAATCTTTCTATCCTGCTCATAATTTGATTGTTAAGGCAGCAGAAGAGATATTGAATAAAATTACGAATCCTGACAAGGCTATATAGAAGCGTACGAGTTATGACAATATAAAAGATATCTTCAGAAAACGAGGGTTTCCAACCAAAACGATGAACAAGGTCCAAAAAAAGGAGGGATATGGCATGGCATTAAAAACGCTGCAATCAAAAGAAGAATATGAAAAAATAATTGAAAACGGCCTTACACTCATGGATTTCAACGCCCCCTGGTGCGCTCCCTGCCGCACCCAGGAGCCAATTCTGGAACAGCTTTCAAACCAATATGAAGGAAAAGCAATCATTTCGGCGATGAATGTTGATGAGCATCAGGACATTGCCGCAACATTGGGGATACAGAGCATTCCGACCCTGATCATTTTCAAAAACAACAAGGAAATTCAAAGATTTGTCGGAGTCCAATCCGAAGGGGTTCTCTCAGATGCATTGGAAAAACTCCTGTGCTAAAGGTCCCGATCAGGGAAATTGAAACCCAATTCAACAAAGAAGGAGATTTATAATGGAAAAAATTTCATTTTCAGATATCGCTATTGTTTCCTGCGGCACATTGAACCTTGAGTTGAATCATCTCAAGCAGGAAGGCTTCCTGGATGCTAAAAAAATCTTTTTCACCAAACCGGGGCTGCATCAAAACTGTCATGAACTGGAAAATCAGCTGATTTCACGCATCAAAATGGCCCGGGAAAAAGTGGATAAAGTAATCGTGGTTTACGGCGGAAAATTCTGTTATGTAAATGTCGATGCGCCCACCCGCACCATGCAGAAACTCCTCGAGGAGCAGGGACCGGGAATCGGACGGGTTCAAGCCACCCACTGCATGGATATGCTTGCCGACGAAGCGACCCGAGACAAAATCGCGCAGGAACTGGCCGGCGGCGAAAAAGTCTGGTGGATGACGCCGGGCTGGCTGGAATACCGCTACCAGGTATTCGAAGGGTGGGATCAGGGCATTGCCAACGAAAACTTCCCCAAACATTCAGGCGGCGCCATCGTCCTGGACGGCATCGGTTATGTGGATAAATTCATGGCGGAAAAACCGGAAGAATTTCTGGAGTATTGCGACTGGATGGGCATTCCCATGCAGGGCTATCCCGTCTCTCTGGACCGGTTCAAATCGCTGCTCCTGGACCAGGCAAAACTTCTGAAAGAGGGTTATTAATCAATATGGAACAAACGCAATCTAATCGTTTGCAGTACTTTCCCATTACCCTGTTTGCATCGGTGATGGGGCTTGCGGGACTTTCCATTGTTTTACTGAAAATGGCCCATGTACTCCATTTCAGCGTCAACTGGGGCGTAACCCTGTTGTACCTGGTCAGCGCATGGTTTGTATTGCTGAATATCATCTACGGAGTAAAGTGGATCAAGTATCCCGAAGAGGTCAAGGTGGAATACAACCACCCCGTGCGCATGCATTTTTTTCCAGCCTATTCCATCTGTTTTCTGCTCTTTTCCATTGCGTTTCTTAGCGTCAATCCGGTGGTTTCAAAAATCACCTGGTGGATCGGCGTCGTCATCCATCTGTTGCTCCTGCTGCGCACCCTTTATTCCTGGTTTCACAAAAATTATAAACTGCAATCCTTCAACCCGGCCTGGTTTATTCCGGTGGTGGGTCCCATTCTCGTGCCGGTGGCCGGCGTTCAGGTGGCGAACCCCGAAATTTCCTGGTTCTTCTTCAGCGTGGGGATTATTTACTGGATCGGCTTGCTGTCGATTCTCCTGTACCGGGTCATTTTTCACGATCCCCTTCCCTCCAAGCTGGTACCGACGCTCTTTATTCTCATTGCACCGGCGGCAGTAGGGTTTATTGCCTATATCAAACTGACCCATTCACTGGATCCCTTTTCAAGAATTCTTTTTTATTTCGGTATTTTTACCGTGCTGATGCTGTTCACCATGGTGGATAAATTTACCAAAGTGCCGTTTTTTATCTCATGGTGGGCCTACACCTTTCCCCTGGATGCCATCACCCTGGCCACGGCGCTCATGTATGAACTGAACCATTTTACCTTTTTCAAGGTGCTGGCAGGCATCTTCATGGCTTTTACCATCCTGATCATTGGGGTTGTACTCATCAAAACCATTCAGGCGGTTAGTCGTGGACAGTTATGCGTCCCGGAGGGATAATCGTCAATGAACCCAACCCAAAAACACTGGTGGCATTTTCGAAATGAGGAATTGATGGCGCTCGCGCAGAATAAGGCGCCCCTCTACGTGTACAACGAGGAAACCCTGAACGAGATTTTCTTTGACCTCTCGGCCATGGACGCTCTTTCAGGGCTTTTCTACCCGTATCACGTGAATTTTCACCAACCCATACTGCAAAAAGCCTTTGAGCTGGATGCCTGTTTCCGTTGCAATTCTCTTTTGGCAGTAAACCGTTTGAGAGCGCGCGTTCCGAAACTGCCCCCTGAACGGATCTTCTTTTTGTCCGACCAGCGGCACGAAAGAGATGGTGAGGCGGCCCTGCGTCAGAGACTCCGTGTGGCGGTCCGGACGGATACCCATGGGACGGTTATCCGCCCGGACAACCGATTTCTATTCCTGTGCCATCAGGCTGAAAAAATCTCATTGTATCAAAGCCTTTCCCTGGAATTTCCGGACATCGCCAATCTGATTCTCGGCAATGACGAAAGCGGCGAACCAGACACCCTTGTGGAAGGCATGGAACTCCCGGAAATCGAAAATTATCTGGAAGCCATCCAGAGTGCCTGCCCCCGATTTAAATTGCAACTTGAATTGCCGGCGCATCTGATCGCTTACGCGGGTGCACTGCTCATGAAAGTCCTGGAGAGCGGCACGGCCGAAGGCATACCCTACATTCGGGTGTATCTTCCCATGGAGGATGCCCTTTTCTATGAAATCCATGGAACCACCCATCAGGTGGTGAATCTTTCAAGACCCGAGGAAGAAAAGGTCATTCTGACCCGAATAACACGGCAACCCAAACGTGCAAAAAACGGCATCATATACCTGAAAAACCCATACCCCGTGGAAAGTGGCGATATTCTGCTGCTGACCCGGATGGGCGCCTACGGGGAAAAAACCCGATTGGATGACGACGGACGAAATGGATTGCCTGAATGGTATCTGAAGGCCAGGTGCCTGTGCCCGGTTAAAATTTGAGGATCTTCTGATGGCCAAAAGGTTAACCTATAACGAATTGGAACAACGGATCAAAGAACTGGAACATAAAACCTTTGAACGTAAGCAAACCGAGGAAGCGCTTCAGGAAAGTGAGGAGCGCTATCGGTCCATGATGGAAGCCATGAAAGACCCCATCTATATCCTCTCATCGGAATACCGGGTTGAATACATGAACCCGGTGATGATCAAAAGAATTGGACGTGACGCCAGGGGAGAGCATTGTTTCAAAGTTCTGCACGATTTAGACCACAAATGCCCATGGTGCATGCAGGGTAAGGGTCAAGCAAAAGCGCATCTTGAATATGACATCGTCAGTCCGAAAGACCAACATTCTTACCATATTTCCCAAACCCCCATCTTTCACGGGGATGGTTCTGTTTCAAAAATGACGATTTTAAGAGACACCACTGAGCTGAAATCATTGGAAATTCAGCTCCAGCAAGCCCAGAAAATGGAGGCCATCGGAACTCTGGCAGGCGGCATTGCTCACGACTTCAACAACATCCTTGCATCGGTCTTTAGCTATACGGAATTGGCCTTGGAAGAGACTGAACCGGGAACTCGACTGAGGAAAAACCTGAAATCCGTGCTTTCATCCGCGGAGAGGGCCAGAGATTTGGTGAAGCAGATCCTTACGTTCAGCCGCCAGAGTGCGAAAACTTTCAGTCCGATCCAGGTGAAATTCATTATCAAGGAAGCCCTGAAGCTGCTGAGAGCGACCTTGCCCACAACCCTGGAAATACGTCAGAACATTCAAAGCAATTCTCTGATATTGGGCGACCCGACCCAGATTCACCAGGTGTTGTTGAATCTCTGTGTCAATGCCGACCATGCCATGCGGGAAAAAGGAGGGGTATTGGAGGTGACCCTTGTGGACGTGCTGCTGGATGCCCCGTTCACGGCCCAGCACCCGGATATGAACCCGGGAACACACCTGCAATTAAAGGTAAGAGACGCGGGATGCGGGATACCGCCCCATCTTCTGAGCCGTATTTTTGATCCATTTTTCACAACCAAAGACAAGGGTGAGGGGACCGGCATGGGGTTGTCCGTTGTCCACGGCATTGTCAAGGCCCATGGCGGGGCCATAACCGTTCAAAGCGAACTCGGGAAAGGCGCCACCTTCAATGTCTTTTTACCGGTCATCGAAAAAACCCTTGCGCGGGAAACTCCTGTGGAAAAACCCTTTCCCACCGGAACCGAAAGGATACTGTTTATCGATGACGAAATTCTGCTGGTGAGTCTTGGGAAACAGATACTCGAATCCTTAGGCTATGATGTCACCACGAGAACAAACAGCATGGAAGCCCTGGAACTGTTCAAAGCCCGACCGGACAAATTCGATCTTGTGATTTCCGACATGACGATGCCCAATTTGACAGGCGATGAATTAGCCTTGAAAATCGTGGAAATCCAACCGGATATTCCCATTATTCTATGTACCGGCTTCAGTCATAAGATCAAAGCGGAAAAAGCCAAAGAAATGGGGATCAGGGCGTTTCTCTTAAAACCCATACTCAAGGGCGTTATGGCGGAGACCGTCCGGCGCGTGCTGGATGACAAACATTAAAGGGTCGCATCGATTGTGGCTTAAGTTTGGTCTGCTTTGAGAATCTTCTGGAGGAAAGGATATGAAAAGCTTTAAATTGGAGACAAAAATAATCGGTGTGATATCGATCATTCTGGTCCTACTGGTTGCCGCCAACGGTTTCGGAATCATCAAACTCGGTTCCATTGGAAAACACCGTGCAGCCTATGAGGAACAGGTAAACCGGGCATTCGCGGCGATGCGCAAGAAAATGCTGCAGGAAGCCAAAGAACCTGCTGAAAAGGTGGGAACAGAAGCGGAAAATCTGAACGATGAACTCAAAGGGTTCATGGAGAAGGTTGAAAAATTAACCAAAGAGACATCCATCAAAGCGAAACATGACGAAAAATCAGGCGTCAGGGTAATGACCATCCTTTCCCTTTCCGGCCTTGTCTTTGGTCTCTTCATGGGCATATTGATTGCCAGGGGCATCACCAAATCCCTTGGCCACATCATCGAAGGCTTGAACGAGAAATCCGACCAGGTATCATCCACGTCCGAGCAAGTCTCCGCATCCAGCCGGTTTCTGGCTGAAAGTGCTTCCGAGCAAGCGGCTTCCATCGAGGAAACCTCATCTTCCCTGGAAGAGATATCGTCCATGACCCGGCAAAATGCGGATAACGCCAATCAGGCCAAGGCTTCTCGAAATGAGGCATATGCTTCCCTGGCTTCCGCCAATGAGGCCATGAAACAGACCATAGAGGCCATGAGCAGAATCAAATCGAGGGGGGAAGAAATCGGCAAGATTATCAAAACCATCGACGAAATCGCTTTTCAGACCAACCTTCTAGCCCTCAATGCGGCGGTTGAAGCGGCAAGGGCCGGCGAAGCGGGGGCCGGTTTCGCCGTTGTCGCCGATGAGGTGCGCAACCTGGCCATGCGGGCGGCCGAGGCAGCCAAAAATACCCAGGCACTCATCGAAAAAACCGTGGATGAGATCCATACGGGGTCGAGGTTGGTGGAAAAGACGCATGAAGCCTTTGATGTGACGCTAACGCACAATAAAAGAGTAGCGCAGCTGATTGATGAAATCGCCGGCGCCTCCGGTGAACAGGCCCAAGGAATCGAACAAATTAACACGGCGGTATCCGAAATGGACAAGGCGGTCCAGCAGAATGCGGCCAATGCGGAGGAAACTGCCGACGCTTCAAAGGAAATCAACGCTCAAACCATGCAGATAAAAGACATGGTCATCAATTTGACGGCGCTGGTAAGTATGCGTAACGGACAAGGTCGTGCAATGGAAACGGGAGACACCGTCTGGAAATCGCAAATAGACCATGATATGATTGCAATCCCTGAGAGGAGGGACTCATGAAATACAAACTTCTAATGTTCACATGTTATGGCGGATGCGCAACAGGCGTGTCGGCATCGAAGGCATGCATCAAGGTATGGGAACAGCACCCGGATGATGTCAAGATCGGTTGTCTTCCAGCGATAACAATACCTTGGAAATTCAAGGAGATCGTCAAAAATTCCGAGAAACGAATTTTGATTGATGCCTGTCCCGTAAAATGCGGCAGAGTACTTTTTGAGCGGGAGGGGATGACCATGGACCACTACCTCGAACTAACATCGACCCTCGGCATCAAAAAGGCGAAGAAACTTCCTTCGGAAGATCTGGAGGAAGAAGTTTATCAACTTATCAAAAAAGAAGTGGAGATGCTGTTGTCGGCATCGCCTTCTTGAGGCCATAAACTTAAACCCCTACCTAAGTTGGTTATGCTCAGGTTACAAGATAAAAAACATATGAGGTCAAGAATGGATTTAGAGAACCTTCTGCCGAAACTCAAACATTGGTTAAAAAACTACATTGCACGGTTTGCTTCAAGGGATCCAAACATTCAAGCGGCCCTGGATTTAAAACAGGACCATACCACCCGGGTCTGTGAAGCCATCCTGGATATCGGACGGCACGAGGGGCTTTCCGGCGAGGACCTGCATCTGGCGGAAGCGGCGGCCCTGCTGCACGATATCGGTCGGTTTGAGCAATACCAACAGTACAAAACCTTCTCCGATGCAAAATCGGAAAATCATGCCCTTCTCGGCGTAAAAGTCATTCGGGACAACGGCATCCTGGAAAACATTGACCCGGAAAATAAACGTGTGATCATTCGTGCGGTGGAATACCATAACAAAGCCGCCCTACCCGCCAACGAGAATGGTCGCGGCCTGTTCTTCATGAAGCTTCTGCGAGATGCGGACAAAGTGGACATCTGGCGGGTGGTGACCGACTACTATCGCAATGCCCATAAAGAACGAAACCAGACCATTGAATTGAACCTTCCGGATACACCCGAAATTTCGGATGCCGTCTGCCGATCCCTGATGAAAGGGAATATCGTTAAAATGACGGACCTCAAAACCCTGAATGATTTCAAGCTGCTTCAAATCGGATGGATCTATGACGTGAATTTTCGCCGCACTTTTCAGATGGTACAGGAAAGGGGTTATCTTGAACAAATCCGGCAGGCCCTTCCGGAAAATTCCATCCGCATTACGGAAGTCTATGAACGCGCCATGACTTATCTACAATCAAAGGCAAATGCAAACCGCTCCAACGCGGCAAAGGAAATGCGCTCATGAAAACCTATCTGGACTGTTTTCCCTGCTTTTTGAACCAGGCGCTTCGAGCCGCCCGAATGGCAACCGATGATCAAATCAAAATCAAAGCGGTCCTCGATGCCGTCAGCATGATGCTCCCGACCATTTCCCTTGAGAGTCCCCCCCCTGAAATTGGTCGGCTGATCTATCGGAAGGTTCACAAAATAACAAAAAACCAGGACCCATACCGGGAAATTAAAAATCGCAGCACCCGTGAAGCCCTTTCCCTTTACCCCCATATGAAGCGTCTGGTGGAAAAATCAGATGACAGGCTGCTGATGGCCATTCGAATGGCCATCGCCGGAAATGTCATTGACTTTGGACCGAACCAAGCCTTTGATATGAAGAAAGAAATTGAGACGGCCCGGTCCAAAGCTTTTGCCGTATGCGATTATGAGCAATTCAAAACGGCTTTGGCCCAGTCCGACAGGATCCTTTACCTCGGCGATAATGCCGGAGAATGCGTGTTTGACAGAGTCCTCCTGGAAACCATGAACAAGCCGGCAACCTATGTGGTGCGGGAAAAACCCGTCATCAACGACGCCACCCTTGAGGACGCCCAACAGGCCGGGATCGATTCAGCGGTCGAGCTCATGAGTTCGGGAACCGATGCGCCGGGAACCCTTCTTGAAACCTGCAGCGACCGGTTTATACGTCGATACCACGAAGCAGAATTGATTATCAGCAAAGGGCAGGGCAACTATGAAGCCCTTTCCAACCAGCGCCAAAACATTTTTTTTCTTTTAAAAGCCAAGTGCCCGGTTATTGCAAGACATATGGGCCTGCCGGTGGGAAGTATTATATTAAGGGCCGCAAACGCGCCCCTATAAAACCAAAAGCATAAGGAGATGCAACCATGACCCAAAAAACCGAAATGGATTCCAGAGAAAACAATGTGTTGATTACCGTCAGCTGCGGCACCAATAACCCCAACCGTTCCGTCAGGGCCATTCACCTGGCCCAGGTGGCCCACGGCATGGGAAAAAACGTAGCGGTTTTTCTTCTTGATGAAGCGGTCTATATCGCCAGGAAAGGCATCGCAGAAAACCTTCGGGCGCCCACCGGCGATGTTGCCGATGATCTGCTGATGTATCTGCAGGAATTCGAGGTACCCATTTACGTATGCGCCCCCTGCGCCAAAACCCGACAGATCAAGGAAGAAGACCTGATGGAGGGTTTTCAGATGGCGCCGGCCACCAAAATGTGGGAATTGGCGTGCAAAAGCACCACCATCAGTTTATAATCCGTCAAGTTTTTTTGGCTGTTACAAAAAGTTGTACCCGAATTTGGGCGCCTTCGCCCTGCTGGAAAGCCTGAGTTCACCCCGGAAAGGATCAGACGATTCATGATGACCCAAAAGGAAAAAATAGGGTTTTACTCCATTGGCGTCAATATTCTGCTGGTGGTCCTCAAGGGGGGGCTCGCATATCTTTCCGGTTCTGTTGCACTGGTGGCGGATGCCATTCATTCCGCCACCGATGTGATTTCCTCCATCACGGTCCTGGCCGGCATCAAAATCAGCAAACGAAAATCTAAAAATTTTCCCTACGGACTCTATAAAGTGGAGAACTTTGTTTCTCTGCTCACATCCCTTTTCATCTTTTTGGCGGGGTACGAAATTGTCAAAACGGTGTTTTTTGAGTCATTCACTCTCAAAACACAATACCTTCCCTATGCCATAGGAGGTCTGGTGGCGGCCACGGGAATTACCTTTGCATTTTCCCGATATGAGCTGCGTCAGGGAAAAGCCATCGGCTCGCCCAGCCTGATTGCGGACGCCAAACATATTCGAACGGACATGATGAGTTCCTGCGTAATTCTCGCGGGGCTCGTGGGCGGGCTGTTTGATCTGGATTTGGACCGAATCGCGGCCATCGTGGTGGTCCTGCTGGTGTTCAAGGCCGGCGCCGGCATTTTTGCCGACGCCTTTCGGGTACTGCTGGACGCCTCCCTTGATTTTAACACCCTGGATCAGGTCAAAACGATTATCTTAAAAGATCCCGGGGTCGTTTCCATCAATGGCCTATGGGGAAGAAACTCGGGCCAGTACAAGTTTATCGAAGCGGATATCATCATTAAGGCCAAAAATCTTGAAAAAGCCCATGTGGTGAGTCAGCGGATTGAGAAGCATATCAGAACGGCTGTTGCCCATGTGGACCAAATCCTCATTCATTACGCACCGCAAAAACGGGAAACCCGCATCGTAGCCGTTCCGCTCCGAAATGATCGGCAAAACATCTCCGAACATTTCGGCACCGCCCCCTGCTTCTATGTAGCCCGGGTCCGGGAAAAGGACGGGGTCCTGCTCTCGGAGGCCTATAAAATCAATCCCTTTGCCGGCGAGGAGAAGGGAAAAGGGATCAAGGTCAGCGAGTGGCTTCTTGCAAAAGGTGTGGACACGGTCTATAGCCCAAAAGGCTTTGAAGGAAAGGGCCCCGGTTATGTTTTTTCCGATGCGGGTGTGGATGTGATGTTGACCGGAGACAAGAACCTGTCGGCGATTCAGCGAGATATTCAGAGGAAAACCGACACTGAAAAGGTAGGGGCCATGGATGAATCGTCCCTGCCAAACCATGAATTGAAAGGAGAAAAAAGAGATGATTGAAGTGATCGTGTTTCACAGCGGCAACCCCGGCTGAAGGAGTTGCCAGGCGGCCATAGGCGTGGCCGAAAAAACCAAGGAAACCATGGGGGATGCCATAAACCTGAGCATCTTTACCAATGACTCCATGGAAGCAATGAAATACAAGATCAGGAGCGCCACCAGCGTTTTCGTGAACGGGGAGCAACTTCCCCTGGAGACGGCGCTTTCCGCTGAAAAATTGGCGGAATACCTGAAAGGGATTTAGACCTGTTGGCAATAAGAACATTTTCTATCCACGGAAAAGAAAAGACTGTCCCCCTGGCCGGCAGGATGTGCGCTGATTCCGGGGGATCGCCTTAACGTAGACATTACCCAAATATGAGGTCAAGCTGCAATGATCATCCGCTTAAAGGTCAACGGTTTTAAGAACCTGGTGGATGTAGATGTCCGTTTTGGACCATTTACATGTATCGCAGGCGTTAATGGCGTCGGAAAGTCAAATCTTTTTGATGCGATCCATTTCCTCAGCGCCTTGGCCAGTCGACCCCTCATCGAAGCCGCTTTGTCAATAAGAGCCGAAGGAGGGAGCGCATCCGATCTGCGAAATCTGTTTCATCGTGTAGGCAATAATTATACGGATCGAATGTCCTTTGAAGTGGAAATGATCGTTCCCCGGGAAGCTGTGGATGATTTGGGACAAACAGGCAAAGCAACCAATACAATGCTGAGATACGCTCTGGACCTCGGATATCGAAGCGACAAACATAACACCCTGTCAAACGGGTCTTTGGAGATTCTGAAGGAAGAGCTTTCCCATATCAAAAAGGGTGAGGCTGGAAAACACCTGCTTTTCAAGCATAGTGCAAAGGAGTGGCGTGACACTGTGGTTAAAGCGGGTCGCAGGGTTCCTTATTTCATCTCCACGGAAGAGGACGGGGTTTCCCGGATTATTAAACTCCATCAGGATGGTGGCGGGAGTCGAGGCAAACCTCTGCCGCATTCGGCATCAAATCTTCCCCGTACTGTATTATCCGCCGCCAATGCCGCTGAAAGCCCGACGGTTCTCTGCGCCCGTCGGGAAATGGAATTTTGGCGCATTTTGCAATTAGAACCCTCTGCCCTCCGTAAGCCCGACGAAATTAATGCGCCTTCTCATTTAACCCTTAGGGGGGAACATCTCCCCGCAACCCTTTATCGGCTGGCCCACACACCAACCGAGACTTCTGAAAACGGAGAAAGAAAAAAAGACCCGGATTTTATTTTCGCCAAAGTCGCCAATCGGCTGAGTACATTGATTGGGGATGTGAGCCGCGTGTGGGTTGATCGGGACGACAGACGCGAAATTTTAACATTGCAGGTTATTGGAAAGGATGGAACGGAACATCCTGCTCGTTCATTATCCGATGGCACACTTCGTTTTCTTGCACTCACGGTACTTGAACTGGACACCATCACCAAAGGGGTGCTTTGTTTGGAGGAACCGGAAAACGGAATACACCCGGAAAAAATTCCCGCGATGCTGCAATTGCTGCAGGATATTGCAATAGATCCCAATGAACGGGTCGATGAAACGAATCCTCTGCGCCAGGTGATTATCAATACGCATTCTCCCGCGGTAGTTAGCGAAGTTCCCGACAACTGCCTTCTGGTGGCTGAATTGAAGGAAGATATCCGTGACAATCTAAGATTCAACAAGGTCTGCTTCAACTATCTTTCAGATACATGGCGCGCCAAAGCACCTGGCAACCCGGCTATTGTCTCGAAAGGCAAGCTTCTGACTTATCTCAATCCGGCCTCGCCCCCACAACCCAATTCGAAACAGCCTACGAATCGGGTTGTGGACCGCGATGACCTCCAGATGTATTTTCCGGGGTGGGGTCTCAATAATGGATGAGCTTCGGTATACATTGATTGCCGACGGACCTTCGGATCGCGCATTGCTCCCCATCCTCACCTGGGTCCTGAGGCAAAAAGGCGACGTAAAACGGGTGCAACCTGAATGGGCTGATTTGCGTCGTTTGCCTCAACCTCCGAAAAGCCTGCATGAACGTATTTTATCCGCTATAGATCTTTTTCCATCCGATTTGCTTTTTGTACATAGAGATGCCGAAAGAGAAGAACCGGAAACGCGCTACGGGGAAATCCGCGATGCACTCCAGGAAGCAGCCAAACGGGGATTTCAATTACCGACTGTCTGCGTGGTGCCGATAAGAATGACGGAAGCGTGGTTGCTTTTCGACGAACCCGCAATCAGGCTTGCGGCTGGTAATCCCAACGGAAAAAATCCATTAAAAATACCTGATCTATCCGTAGTTGAACAAATCCCGGACCCGAAAAATATCCTCTTTGAAATCTTACGTAAAGCCAGTGGACTTAGAGGCAGGCGGTTAAAAGGGTTTAACACGGCGGAATGCCGCATTCGCATCACAGAATTGATTTCCGATTTCTCGCCACTGCGGCAACTTAGTGCCTTCCAAAGGCTCGAAAATGATATTTCTTTATGGAAGAAGGAAAGTTCAATATTCACAGACGTTATGCAACCGGACCGGATGCCGGGCAAGGGGTGATGTCATGCAGCACAAAGGGAATATTTTGAGAAGAGCCGTTTTTTGTTTCATCATCGTTTTCCTGACATTTCAGTCCGGTTTGACAAATGCCGTTGAAGACAGCATTCATATTGCCATGCCGAATCGTCCGAAATCCCTGAACTATTTCGACGCGACCGATGCCTGGTCTCAAAAGGTTCTTCGGCTTTTCCTCATGTCCCTTTATGTTAAGGGACCGGCGGATGGAAGGATGATCCCCTGGCTGGCGGAATCCCCGCCAACGCCGGGGGATCTGCCCAACAGCGTCACCATTCGACTTCGAGAGGCAAAATGGGATGACGGTTCACCAGTGACGGTGGAGGATTTGATGTTTACGGTAAAGACCATTCAGGAATTCCAGGTCCCCGGCCATATGGAAAAATGGCAGGATGTGGCAAAAATGGAGGCACTGGATGAACGGACCCTGCGCTTTACCCTGAAAGGACCCAGTCCCGGCTTTTTTAAGCGGGCACTTTTCGCGCCCTTTGTACAGAAAAAGAGATGGTCGCAAATGGTACTTTCGGCCCGGACCACCCATAATCCCCTTAAAACCCTTACCGCCTTTACACCGCAAACCGTCTCCAGCAATGGTCCTTTTTTTCTGCAAACCTACACCGAACCGTTCTTTATGGTACTCAAGCAAAACCCTCATTTTTTTGGTCGGGGGCATAAGATAGAAGGCATTTCCGTGGGCCCTTACCTGACCACCATCATTCTGGATTTCAACCAGGATGTTCAAAAATCCTTGAACGAACTGGTATCAGGCAAAATAGACTTTATCTGGTGGGATCTGCCCCTTGATTTTATATCCCAAATTTCCAAAATGCCCCATGTAACGATCTATCGCACAAACCGAACCGGCTATGACTATCTTACCTTTAACCTGGAACGAGCCCCCTACAGTGATCCCGCGTTTCGCCGGGCCGTGGCCCTTTTGGTGGACAGGGGCCAGATTATCAGACGGATTTTAAAGGGGCAAGGCACACCGGTATATAGTGTCATTCCACCCCAAAACACCTTCTGGTCCAACCCCCATGTGACGGATCCCGGGGCTGGATTGACTTCGGAGGAACGGGTCAACCAGGCCAAAATGATCCTTCAAAAAGCGGGATATTCCTGGGGCAAAGCACGTCTTATCCTGCCCGACGGCCAAAAGATGAAGCCCATGGAAATCCTGACCACCCGGGGCTGGCACAGGCCCTTTCGACTAAAAGTGGCCCTGCAAATCAAGAAGACCCTCTCAAAAATCGGCATCCCGGTATCTACACGAATGCAGTCCCTGCACCAGACCATTGCACACCTCAGAAAAGGGGACTTTGATACCTGCATCATAGGATGGACCAACCTTTCCGATGATCCGGATTATCTCAAAACTTTTTTCCACAGCTCGGAGGCTTTACCGGGCGGAAAAAACCATGCCCGTTTTCGAAACGCCGCCTTTGATGAACTGGCGGAAAAAGCGTCTCGGGAAAGGAACCCGGACCGAAGAAAAGCTATGGTTTTTGATATGCAGACACTTATTGCACGGGAAACTCCCTGCATTCCCCTGTACACGGGACCCAGGGTAGAGGCAGCCCGAAACGATCGTTTCCAAGGCTGGGTAAAGATGCCCGGGGGTATCGGCAATCTCTGGTCTTTTGTTCACCTGAAACCGATCAAATCGTTGGGAGAAAATCAAAAATGAAAAAAACCTTGTTTGCGATATTGCTTTTAATCCTGACCTTCTGCATCCATACGGGTCTCTCCATGGCCCAAAAAACCGACTCCGGTCTTTCCAATCACCAAAATCGTTTAAAGGGCCCCTATGCCAATGGCATGGCGGTGACGAAAGACTGCCTCAAATGTCACCGGAAACAGGCGGATGAAATACTTCAATCGGCCCACTGGTTGTGGCAGGGACCCAGTCCCCATGTGCAGGGTCACGAACACCGCACGGATCTGGGCAAACGGGTACTGATCAACAATTTCTGAATGAGCCCCATCTCCAACTGGTGCAGGTGTACCAGCTGCCACGCAGGCTACGGATGGAAGGACAAAAAATTTGATTTCACGGATCCCACGCGCATTGACTGCCTGGTCTGTCACGATACCACGGGCACATACGCCAAAACATCCACGGACTGCGGGCATGAAAAACAAGGTCTCGACCTGGTCAAAATCGCGCGACAGGTGGGGCTTCCCACCCGCGCCAATTGCGGATCATGCCACTGGTTCGGCGGCGGCGGGGATGCCATCAAGCACGGGGATCTGGACAGCACCCTGAAGCATCCCACTGCCTTACAGGATATTCACATGGGCGGCCAGGATTTTACCTGCCAGGAATGCCATGTGACCCTTAAACATAAAATTTCGGGGGCCAGCGTTACCTCATCCGTCAGCGAGGGGCGCGTCTCCTGCACGGACTGTCACGACGAAAAGCCCCATGATGATGATCACCCCCTGCTCAAGACCCTGAATGCCCATTGCGACACCGTCGCGTGTCAGACCTGTCATATTCCCACATTTGCCAGGGACAAGCCCACCCTCATGTTCTGGGACTGGTCCAAGGCGGGAAAGGCCGTTGAGCTGTTGCCGAAGGATCCCGACGTTATCGCCACCCACAGCAAAAAGAAGGGTGTTCTCATCAAACGACAGAACGTTCAGCCGGTCTATGCCTGGAACAACGGCAAGCATCGGCGGTATTTGAACGGGGATGCCATCAATGCCAATGGCGTAACGCAGCTGAATCCGCCGGTTGGCGACATCAGCGATCCAACCGCCAGGATTACACCTTACAAACTGTTTTCCGGCATACAGCCGGCCGATGCCGAATACGGCTACCTCATTGTGCCCAAATTGTGGGAGGGTTTCTGGACGCATTTTGACTGGAACCGGGCCGCGGCGGACGGCATGAAGGAAGCCGGGCTCAAATACAGCGGCAAAATCAAATTCGTCAATACCCTCATGCACTGGCCCATCAACCACGGGGTGGTTCCCAAAAAGAAAGCCCTTTCCTGTACCCATTGTCACGGACCTGACGGGGTCATGGATTTTGAGGGCCTCGGTTACCCCAATGACCCGGCCGTCTCCGGGGGACGCTTTGAAAAGACGAAAAAATAAATAAGAGGAACAAAGAAACCTAAACAAAGGAGTGTGTAAAATGATCGGAGTTATTGCGAAGCTGTCCATTCAAGAGGGAAAGGTTGATAATGCCATCGACCTCATCAAAGAACTCATGACGGGTGTAGCCGGGGAAGAGGGAACCCTCTCCTATACCATGAATCGGGATGAGGCCAATCCCAACACGATTGTCATTCTGGAACGTTACAGCGACAAGGCGGCCCTTGATTATCACTCCGCCACACCGCATTTCAAGGCCTTCTTTGGCAAAATCGGTGGACTCCTTGCGGGAAAACCCGACATCCACGTCATGGATGAAATCCATTCCATCAGGTAAACCGCAACGGGACCGCGGGACGTTATGTTGCGAGTCCCAACCCCGCCTTACCGACCACCCCCCGTGCCTGCCCCGCTACTGAACAACCACGGTGGGGAACGGGCACAATCAAGGCTTAAACCCTTCACATTTAATGGACAATTTCCCACTACCACCCCCATACAATTATTGACAACTCCCGATGTTGGGCATATGCTCACAACCATAAACCAAATCGGTAAGCGTACGCCTGAGTCTTTGGAAAAGAGGTGCGTTTTGGACAAAATCAATAAGAAAAACTTAAGCGAAATCGATATCTGTGATTTGTTCATCACCCCTGCCATTAAAGATGCCGGGTGGGATTCAAGAAACCAAATCCGCCGCGAGGTGACGCTCACACCGGGCCCCATCATTGTCAGGGGTAATATGTCATCCCGCAATAAGAAAAAGAAGAAATTCGCGGACTACGTGCTTTATCAGGAGCCCGGCGTCCCCATTGCCGTAGTAGAAGCCAAGGACAATAAGCACACCGTAAGCCAGGGGATACAGCAGGCTTTGGGATACGCGGAAATACTGGAAGTGCCGAGTGCCTTCAGTTCTAATGGCGATACCTTCTCCTCACATAACAAGGCGCCTGCCGCCGATGAGGATATCGAAACCCAATTCCCCCTTGACCGATTTCCGCCGCCGCAAACACTGTGGCAGCGCTACAAGACCTATCGCGGCATCGAAGACACATCGGAAGAACTGCTTTTGCAACCTTATCACACAGACAGTTCAGGGAAAGAGCCCCGTTACTACCAGGTGGAAGCCATCAATCGGGTTGTTGAAGCGGTCGCGGGTGGCCGAAAGCGCATCTTAATTGTGATGGCCACGGGCACAGGGAAAACCTATACGACATTTCAAATCATCTGGCGGCTCTGGAAGGCAAAACTCGTCAAGAGAGCCCTGTTTCTGGTGGACCGGAATATTCTGGCCGATCAAACCCTGGTGAATGATTTCAAGCCATTCGGGTCGGTGATGACCAAGATCAAAAACCGGAAGATTGATCCGGCCTATGAAATCCACCTGGGCCTCTATCAGGCCATAACGGGGCCGGACGAAGAAGATAAGATATTCAAAAATGTTTCCCCTGATTTCTTCGACATGATCGTTATCGATGAATGCCACCGGGGGAGCGCCGCCGATGATTCCGCCTGGCGCGAAATCCTTGAATATTTTTCCGGCGCCATACAGATCGGTATGACCGCCACACCCAAGGAAACCAAATACGTTTCAAATATATCCTATTTTGGCGAACCGGTTTACACCTACAGCCTGAAGCAGGGGATTGCAGACGGTTTTCTCGCACCCTATAAGGTGGTGCGCATTGATATGGACAAGGATCTCTACGGCTGGACACCCCCTCCCGGCATGACGGATGATCTTGGTCGTGAAATCGAAGAGCGTACCTACAATCAGAAAGACATGGATCGCATCCTCGTCCTGAACCAACGAACAAAGCGCGTTGCAAACCGGGTGATGAAGCTCCTTAACGCAACCGATCCATTCGCAAAAACCATTGTCTTCTGTGAAAACATTGACCATGCGGAACGTATGCGCGCAGCCATCATCAATGCCGCGGGGCAGCTCGCCCTCGACAACCCCAAATACGTTATGCGCATCACCGGCGACAGTATCGAAGGTAAGGCGGAGCTGGATAATTTTATCGACCCCGAAAGCAAATTCCCCGTCATCGTCACCACATCGGAACTGTTGACAACCGGTGTCGATGCAAAAACCTGTAAGGTCATTGTGCTGGATAAAACCATCCGCTCCATGACCATGTTTAAGCAGATTATCGGCCGGGGCACCCGCATAGAGGAAGAATTCAACAAATACTTTTTCACCATCATGGATTTCAAAAAAGCGACCGAACTCTTCAGAGATCCGGATTTCGATGGTGAGCCCGTGGTAATTTATGAACCGGGTGATGACGATGATCCCGTTCCGCCCGATCCGAATGACCCGGATGATGAGGACAATGACGACGATAATCGCTACGGCACGAAAAAATATGTGTTTAACGGCATCCCGGTCAAAATTATTGCGGAACGTGTTGAATACTACGGCCCGGACGGCAATCTGATTACCGAGTCTTACCGAGATTTCACCCGTAAACAGATCAAATCCGAGTTCGTTTCCCTGGATGCATTCCTTCGAACCTGGAACACTGCCGGGAAAAAACAGGCCATCATCGAATTGCTTGAAGATCACGGCATCATTCTGGACAACTTGAAGGAAACCATTGGCAAAGAGTATGGCGACTTTGACTTGATATGCCATATCGCCTATGATCAGCCCCCGCTCACTCGAAAAGAGCGGGTCAACAACGTCAAAAAGCGAAACTACTTCACAAAATACGGCGAACAGGCAAGAGCGGTGCTAAATGCGCTCCTCGATAAATATGCCGATGAGGGCATTCTCACCATCGAAAACGCAAAAGTACTCAAGCTCAAACCCTTCAGCCATATGGGCACCCCCATGGAGATTATCAATCAGGTGTTCGGCGGCAAAACCCAATACGAAAACGCCGTTCAAGAACTTGAACAAGAATTATTTCAACAGGAGCTATCTGCATGAGCAATGTTTCAGGCATCATCAAATCCATTCAAGATATCATGCGTAAAGATGTCGGCGTCGATGGCGACGCTCAGCGCATCAGCCAGTTGGTCTGGATGTTTTTCCTTAAAATCTTTGATGACCGGGAAGACGAATTGGAACTTCTTGAAGACGACTATAAATCCCCGCTGCCGGGTCATCTGCGCTGGCAATCCTGGGCCAAAGACCCGGAAGGCATGACCGGCGACGAACTCTCCGATTTTGTCAACCTGCAGCTCTTCCCGACCTTAAAGAACAAACTCGGCGCCCACGGCCCGGAAGGCAAGCGGGCGTTGGTGGTGCGGGACGTATTTGAAGACGCCTACAACTACATGAAGTCCGGCACTTTGATGCGCCAGGTGATCAATAAAATCTGCGAGATCGACTTCAACACCCAAAAGGACCGGCACACCTTCGGCGCCATCTACGAGCAGATCCTCAAAGACCTGCAAAGCGCCGGAAATGCCGGAGAGTTTTACACCCCCCGGGCCGTCACAAAATTCATCGTCAACCGGGTTGCTCCGAGGTTGGACGAAACCGTACTCGACCCGGCCTGCGGCACCGGCGGTTTTTTGACCTGCGCCATTGAACATAAGAGAGAGAGCTATGTCAACACGGCAGAGGATGAAGAAACGCTGCAAGCCTCCATCCGTGGGGTCGACAAAAAATCCCTGCCCTACATGCTCTGTATCACCAATATGATCCTGCACGGCATCGACACCCCCATCAATATCAAGCATGACAATACATTAAGCCGCCCGTACAAGGATTACAGCGAAAAAGATCGGGTTCACGTTATCGTCACCAATCCGCCCTTCGGGGGCATGGAAGAAGACGGCATTGAAAACAATTTTCCGGCCACCTTGCGCACTCGAGAAACCGCCGATTTGTTTGTGGCATTAATCATTAAGCTCTTAAAAAAACGAGGCCGGGCGGCCGTGGTGCTCCCCGACGGCTTTTTCTTCGGCGAAGGCATGAAAACCCGCCTCAAGGAACAGTTGCTGATGGAATGCAACCTCCACACCATCGTGCGATTGCCGAACGGGGTATTCAACCCCTACACCGGCATCAAAACCAACCTGCTCTTTTTCACCAAGGGGCAACCCACCGAACATATCTGGTATTATGAGCACCCCTATCCGAAAGGCGTCAAAAGCTACAACAAGACCAAACCCATGCGCTTTGAGGAGTTCCAGGCCGAAATCGATTGGTGGGGCAGCGAGGAGGACGGCTTTGCCGCAAGGGTCGAGACTGACCAGGCCTGGAAAGTCTCCATTGATGATATCAAAGCCCGCAACTACAACCTGGATATTAAAAATCCCCATGTGGGGGAACAGATCACTCATGATCCGGATGAGTTACTGAAAAAATATGCCCGGCAACAACGGGAAATTAGTCAATTGCAAGATCAGCTCAAAACCATTCTGGCCGAGGCTCTCAATAACGGGGGAGCAGCTTAGAAATGGTAAGCGTGATCACCGAACATATGGATATCTGGGCGACCGCCGAGACGCCAAAGACCAACGGCGGCAGAGGTCGCGGGAAAAATTCAAATGGCCAAAGCCCACATGGGATCAAGAAGCTGCGTGAGCTGATTCTGGAGTTGGCCGTACGGGGTAAACTGTTGCCACAAGATCCCGATGATGAACCCGCCAGCATCCTACTGGAAAAAATCGCCAAGGAAAGAATTCAACTTGTCAAAGAAAAGAAAATCAAAAAGCCAAAAGCGCTTTCAGGAATTGCTGACGAAGAAAAACCGTTCAAACTCCCAAATGGATGGCAATTTGTGAGATTGAATGATCTTGGCGAGTGGGGAGCGGGAGCGACTCCGACACGGAATCGCCATGACTATTTTGGTGGTAAGATCCCTTGGTTTAAGTCAGGGGAACTCGTAGGTGATTATATCTCCACTTCAGAAGAATATGTTACGGAATTGGCACTCAAAGAGACTTCACTTCGCAATAATAAAGCTGGCGATGTTTTGGTTGCAATGTACGGTGCAACAATTGGAAAGACATCCATTTTAAAGGTTCCTGCGACAACAAATCAGGCGGTGTGCGCTTGTACACCATTTAGTGGACTTGCGAACATCTTTCTTTTAACTTTGTTAAAAGCATATAAGAATAGGTTCATTGGAATGGGATCTGGTGGGGCGCAGCCAAATATTTCCCGTGAAAAAATTACAGCAACCGTAGTCGCGCTTCCGCCTCTCGCAGAACAACGTCGCATCGTTGCCAAAGTCGATGAACTGATGGTCCTCTGCGACCAACTGGAACAGCAGCAAGCCGACAGCAACGCCACCCACCAAACCCTGGTGGAAACCCTGCTCGCCACCCTCGCCAATGCCGCCGATCAAAGAGAATTTGCCGAAGCCTGGGAACGCATCGCCAACCACTTCGACACCCTGTTCACCACCGAACAGACCATCGACCATCTAAAACAAACCATCCTTCAACTCGCCGTCATGGGGAAACTCGTTCCCCAAGATCCCAACGACGAACCTGCCAGTATTCTGCTGGAAAAAATCGCCAAAGAAAAAGCTCAGCTCATCAAAGAAGGTAAATTTAAAAAGCAAAAACCTTTACCGGAAATTGGTGAGGATGAAAAGCTGTTTGAACTGCCGAAAGGATGGGAGTGGGTACGTCTTGGAGCGCTATCTATTTTACAGGGGGGCTTCGCTTATAAAAGTTCGGCGTTTTCCGATTCTGGTAACCACCAAGTAATTCGGATGGGTAATATCAGGCCTGATTTTCTTCGGTTAGATGAGAAACCTGTATACATACCAGCTAACTTAGCCGAGGAAACTTCAGAATACCAAATTGAACTAAATAATATTTTGATAACCATGACTGGTACAAAAGGCAAAAGAGACTATCTATATTCGCTGATAGTTCGACCAGAACATTTTGAGCCGCGAAAATTATATTTGAACCAGCGATTGTGCATAATAAGAGGGTTACTGATTGTACCTGATTTTCTCAACATGGTTATTAAAGAAGATCGGTTACTTGACGAGATTTATGCACAGTCTACTGGCACAGCAAATCAAGCAAATATAGGTATGGTTGCATTAAATAATTGGCTTTTACCTCTGCCTCCTATAGACGAACAACATCGAATCGTCGCCAAAGTCGATAAACTTATGGCCATCTACGATACTCTGAAAGCTCGGCTGAACGCCGCCCAAAACACCCAAGTCCAGTTGGCCGACGCCATCGTGGAACAGGCGGCGACATAACGGAGAAAAGATGGACGAAACAGCTCAACTCCTTGAAGAGGTCCATTGAATCATGGCTAAAAAAACACCCACCCCTTCCGATTACAAATCGGCTCTTGAAGCCATCAAAAAACGGGTCCGAACCGCACAGTACGACGCCCTAAAAGTGGTCAACCTGCACCTCATCACCCTATACTGGGACATCGGCCGCATCATCGCTGAGCGACAGCAAGAAAAAAGCTGGGGAAAATCAGTGGTGGAACGGCTGGGATCGGATTTGCGTGAAGAATTTCCCGGTCTCAGCGGTTTTTCGGCACGAAACATCTGGTACATGCGTCAATTTTATCTTTGTTACCGGGAAAACCAAAAACTGCAGCCAATGGTTGCAGAAATTGGATGGACCCATAATCTGATCATTCTGGATAAGTGCAAGGATGATCTGGAAAGAGAATTTTATCTCCGTATGACCCGCAAATACGGTTGGACCAAGAATGTCCTGGCCATTCGCATTGAGGACCAAACCTACGAAAAAACCCTGCTGGGCCAAAACAATTTCAATGAAACCCTGTCCGAGTCCATCAGCCCCCAGGCCAAGCTGGCGATCCGCGATGAATACACCTTCGACTTTCTGGAACTGGGCGAGGAACACAGCGAAAGAGAGCTTGAACACGCCATCATCGCCCGCATCGAGCATTTCCTCCGCGAAATGGGCGGCATGTTCGCCTTCATGGGCAGCCAGTACCGCCTGGAGATCGAAGGCCAGGAATATTTTATCGACCTGCTCCTCTACCACCGCCTGCTCAAATGCTTGGTGGCCGTTGAATTGAAAACCAGTGACTTTAAACCCGAACATGTGGGCAAGATGCAGTTCTATCTCGCCGTCTTGGACGACCGTGTCCGCATGCCCGACGAAACCCCCTCCATCGGCATGATCCTGTGCCGCCATAAAAATCGCACCATCGTGGAATATGCCCTCAAAGAGAGCAACAAACCCATCGGTGTGGCCGCCTACCGCATTGTCCGTAAACTGCCTGCGGAATTGGAAGGCAAGCTGCCAGATCCGAATCAGATCGAGCGGTTGCTGAAGGCGGTGGAATTGCCCAAGGGAAAAGAGCAAAGCGCCCAATTGAGCCGTTTCGGAATTCGGAGTTGAGATAAAATGGAATTGGAGAAAACATCATCTCAAAATCATTTTCCTGAAAAATGTCTGGCGTGTACCAAATCATCCAAGCCATTCATTCCTGCCGGCTGCCGCTTTTGCCGGGATTTGAGTTTTCAAGAAGAAGTGCTTTGTGATCTAAACCGGTCAACACAGGAAACGGTTTTTTTCGAATGCCATGCCTTTCAGCCGTTGCTGAAACTGGTTACGTCATCAGGGCAGAAAACACAGATGGCGCCCAAAGACCAGCCTGTTGGGATCACCCCGGAAAAATTGTTTAATTCCGAAAGGGTAAAGTATCAACGGGCGTTGGCACTGCAAAAACTGGCACGAAATCCCGGGGATATGATGCTTAACATCAAGTATCATTTTGCCTGGAACGTGATCGGCAGAAGGCCGGTTTTTGCTGCGCCGGAACCCATGGTTGACTACATCAGTAATGCTATCACGATTTGTAGCGAGGCAGTGGGCGGTTTTGCCAATCTCCTCTGGTTGGCCCCGGACCATATACATTTATACGTGGAGTCGGATGGGGAGGTATCTCCAGACAATATGGCCCAAGAATTGAAGCGGTATTCAGAAGCCGCCATTCTTGAGCGGTTTCATGATCTTATTTCAACGTCAGAGATGAAAACCGGGCTGTGGGATGAGGCCTATTTCGTAGAAACAGCTGGTTGAAAAAGAACATATTCAATAATCGGGATACTTTGGCTCACGGAGCAGACGACCGCATGAGATATCGCAAAACGACAGATGAAGAATTGGTCCTCATTCTTGAAGAGGGCGAGGGCTATACGCTGGAATTTAAGCGCAGCATCAACTCGGATCTCCCCAAAGAATTGGTGGCCTTTGCCAATGCTTCGGGTGGACGCATTTTGATTGGCGTTAATGATCACAATCAAATTGTCGGCTGCGATCTTTCCAACAAAACCCTGTCAAAAATAGAAGATATGGCAAGCTCATGCGATCCGCCGGTGGCCATCCGGATTGAAAAACTCCCGCAACACAAAATTCTGGTCATCCATGTGCCGGAAGGCGCCAACAGGCCTCATCGCTGCAACAAGGGCTTTTATCTGCGCAATGGCGCCAGCTCCCAGAAAATGAGTACCCATGATATCACCAGCTTTATTCAGGCGGAAGGGAAGGTTCGCTTTGATCAACAACTCAGGTTGGATCTGAATTGGGAAGAGGCCCTCGATGCAAACCGCCTGAACCATTTCCTGAAACTGGCAAATATCTCTCCCAAACCGGATACCGCCAATCTGCTTCTTAACCTCGGCGCCGGGGATGAAAAAGACGGACAGTTTTATCTCAACCAGACTGGGGTTCTCTTTTTCGCCAAAAAGCCTACTCAACGGCTGTTCCATGTGAGTGTAGTCTGTGCACTGTTCAAAGGCACCGGAAAAGCCTATATTCTGGATCGGAAGGAACTGGACGGCAATCTGCTGGAAAACGTGGAAGAGGCCCTGCTCTTTTTGAAAAAACACCTTCAATTGCGCTGGGAAATCACCCGCCAAAGTACTCGCCGCAAAGAAATCTTGGAACTGCCTGAAATCGCGCTACGCGAAGCAATGGTCAACGCTGTTTGCCACCGGGACTACCTGGAGCAAGGCGCACAGGTAATGGTGGAAATCTTCGATGATCGGGTTGAAATTTACAACCCCGGTGGGCTTCCCAAAGGGCTCTCAGCCGAGGAATTCGGCAAGCGTAGCGTCTGCCGAAACCCACTCATCGCAAGCTTGCTGTTGCGATGCGACTATATCGAAAAAATGGGAACCGGCATTGAGCGCATTCGAGCAGCATTGCAAATTGAAAATTGCCCCATGGTCAACATCCGTTTCAACACCATGTTCACCCTTGAATTCCCAAGGCCGACCTACCCAAAGGCCAAAGACGAAACCCGGAAAACGTCGGAGAAAACGTCGGAGAAAACGTCGGAGAAAACGTCGGAGAAAATACTCCGGCTCATGGCATCGAGCAAACTTATTACGATCGCTGAATTGGCTGAGGAGATAGGCGTCACAACTCGTTCCATTGAACGAAACATAAAAAACCTTCAAGCGGAAGGTCGACTCAGGCGTACGGGGCCAGATAAGGGTGGACACTGGGTCGTTACTGACTAAAGCCTTGCCAAAAGGGCTCCCCGGGCGAGGGATTCGACAAGCGTAGCGTCTGCCGAAACCCGCTTATGCCAGGATTGCCATTGCGATGCGATGCGACGATATCGAACCGGCATTAAGCGTGTTTGCGCCGCATTGAATGGGGGAAATTGCCCCAAGGTCGACCTACGAAAAGGCTGGAAAAGAAACCAGATAAGTGTCGGAGAAAACACGGTTCAAAACGTCGGAGAGAATACTCCGGTTCATTTGCTGAGTTTGGCATAGGGAAGCACTTGAGGATTAAAGAAATCCGCGACGAATTCGTTATCTGAGGGCTGGCTTTGCTGTTCGTTATCCGTTATAATCGGCTCGCGGGAGAGGTGTTCTGAAGGCAATATAAAATGTAGGAGGAAAATCATGGAACTGAAGGTTTTGGAAGATATACCCCCTTGGGAATGGCCTCAAGGTACGGACAAAATACTTTTGGGAATCCTTCGTGATAACCAAAAGGATAAATCAGACCGTCTGCTTGCAGCAGATCTGGCGGGTGATTATACGGTTGTCAATGATGAACTCGTTGCTGCATTGCTTTCTATCGTGCGCAATGGCGCCGAACCGGAGGAGCTCCGCGCAAGAGCGGTGATATCTCTGGGACCGGTTTTAGAAACTGCCTATTTCGATGGGTTCGAGGACCCCGAAGACGTGCCCATTTCCGAAAAAACATTTCACGAAATCCAGAAATCCCTCCGCGAGCTCTACATGGATATTGATATTCCCATGGAAGTTCGGCGTCGAACTTTGGAGGGATCGGTGCGGGCGCCCCAAGAATGGCACCAAGAGGCAGTCCGTGATGCGTATTCCAGCGGTGACGCGTTATGGCGGCTCACGGCAGTATTTTGCATGCGATATATTCAGGGGTTTGAGACCCAGATCCTGGAGGCGTTAAAATCCAAAAACGAGGATATTCACTATGAGGCGGTTTGCGCCGCGGGGACCTGGGAGGTGGATGCCGCATGGTCTCACATTCTGGGTCTCGCCACCAGTGAATTGACCGCCAAATCGTTGCGACTGGCAGCTATTGAAGCCATAGCGAACATCCGCCCGCAAGAGGCAGCAGAGATTCTCAGTGACCTGACCCAATCCGATGACGAAGACATTGTCGACACAGCCTACGAGGCCATGGCAATGTCTGATTTGCTTCCGGATGAAGATTACGACGACGATGATGATGACTGGGATGAAAGGACACTCCACTGAAATGGAAGTAAGGGAATGCCCACGGTTGTTTTATGTCAATTTGAATTTTTTACAAAAAGAAAGGAGTTAACTTATGGCCAATTTTTTATTTGTGTTAAGTCAGGATGACAACGAGAAGGCGACCAGGTGTTTTCAATTCGCCAAAATTGCTCATTCAAAAGGACATGGTGTAAATGTTTTCATGATAGACGGCGGTGTATTGTGGGCAAATAATCAAAGAGACTTTACACAGAAAACGGGAACGGGTGATTGTCCAAATGACTATTTTCCCTACCTGCTGGAAAAAGAAGTTCCCTTTGGCGTCTGAATCCCCTGCGCTAAGAATCGTCAGGTTGACGAGTCAAAGTTCTTCTCAAACATGATTTTAGATGGCGGACCCCATTTGATAGATTTGGCTGCAGAAGCCAAGGTTTTTACGTTTTAAATAAATTAACCTATTGAGCCGCTTTTCTTCTTTGGAGGAAAGCGGTTTTTTTGTGGAGAGGATTCCCGTGACCGACAACAAAGGCACAGAACCCATCGCGCTACAAAACCGAAACCTGTGCGGATTGGATTTTTTCATCCCAGGGAGAAAGGAATGGATATCATGAAGACCAAACAAGTGGCCCTTGCCGTGATCCTGGTAGCCGTTTCCGTGGCGCTTTCCCCCATCTTTATCCCCGTGGGCATCGCCAAGTGCTTTCCGGCCCAGCACATGGTGAACGTCCTGGCCGCAGTGATGCTAGGGCCCCTCTACGCGGTGATCATGGCCATGATAGCCGCCATCCTTCGCAATATCCTGGGGCTTGGCACCCTCCTGGCTTTTCCCGGGGGGATGATCGGAGCACTCCTGGCAGGCCTGGCTTACAAGGCTTTTCGGAACATCTACTGGGCCGGGGCCGGAGAGGTGGTGGGAACAGGGCTCTTGGGGGCTCTTGCAAGCGCCTGGATCGTGGCGCCCCTGTTCATGGGCAAGTCCATGGCCATGGCGACCCTGATCATCGCCTTCAGCGTCAGCACCCTGGGTGGTACGGTCTTCGGCATTATGGCCCTTCATCTGCTCAGAAAGGCCGGCCTTTGGAAACCGTGATCCGTCTCTCCAACATACACTACCAATATCCGGACTCAAATGGGACCGGGGCACTTAAAGGCATCAATCTTACCGTGGACAAAGGGGATTACCTGCTGCTCTGCGGCGGGAGCGGATCGGGGAAATCCACCCTGGGGTACCTTCTAAACGGTCTCATCCCCCATTTTTTCGGTGGGACCCTCGAAGGACGGATCTCCATCATGGGCCGGGACACGGCGGATCTCACAGTGGCGGATCTGTTTGAAACAGTGGGCCTGGTGTTTCAGAACACTGACGCTCAGCTCTTCAACAGTACCGTGGAAAATGAGATCGCCTTCGGCCTGGAGAGCCTGGGCCGGCCCGCCCCGGAAATCCAGGAAGAGATCCGGAGTACCGCAGAGGCCGTGGGTATCGGGCATCTGCTGGACCGTTCCCCCACGACCCTTTCCGGGGGGGAAAAGCGGTTGGTGGCCATTGCATCGGTCCTCTGTACGGCGCCTCCCATTCTGGTTCTGGATGAACCCCTGGCTCACCTGGACCGGCAAGGGGCTGAGCGGGTCCGGAAAATTCTTCGCCGCCTTCACCGGCAGGGGACCACCGTGGTGGTTATTGAGCAGCGGGTAGAGGCCATACTCTCAGATGCCACCCGCTGCGTGGTTATGAACCGGGGCAGATGCCTCTTTGACAGCCTCCCCAAGGCGGCGGGTCCGGTGCTTCTGGACCAGCATCTATTGCTCCGCTATCCCGCCGGACCTGTCTTCGAAGCGGCGGCGCCGCTGGTGGAACCCCTGCTTCAGCTGCAAAACATCCGCTATGAAATAGATCACAAACCGATTCTTCATGATGTCTCTCTTCAGGTGGGGGTAGGCGAAATCCTCGCGGTGGTGGGGTCCAATGGGTCGGGCAAGACTACCCTGGTCCGGCATTTCAACGGCCTCCTGCCCCCTCAAGGAGGGAAAGTGATCTACATGGGAAAGAAGATCGGAAGGGCGGGGCCGTCCCGTATGGCCGGTCAGATCGGGATCTCCTTTCAAAACCCCAACGATCAATTTTTTAAAAACAGCGTGGCGGATGAACTTAAAATCGGGTTGAAACTCTCCCCGGAGGGGGCCGAGGATCGGTTCCGGGAGTTGTGCGCTCTTTTCCATCTCAACGAACTTTTGGACCGGTCCCCCTACCGCCTCAGCGAGGGGCAAAAGAAACGGGTATCCGTGGCCTCAATCCTGGCCATGGGACCGAAGTTGCTGGTTCTGGATGAACCCACGGTGGGGCAGGACGGTCGGTTTTTGGAAGCCTTGGCCGGATGCCTTCTATCACTCAGGGAAAAGGGGGTGACCATCGTGGTGGTGACCCACGACCTGGAATTCGCTCTTGCCACGGCCAGTCGATGGGTGGTTTTACACGGAGGCCGGGTGGTGGGCACAGGCGCTCCCCGGGAACTGGCCCGGGATGATATCATCCATATGGGGGCACTTCGTCCCATGGGCGGTGTTCTTGGGGAGGGGTGGTCGGGTACGGGAGGGTCAAGAGATCGTGGGCATTAAGAAGGCAAATTCCAGAACAAAGCTGGATCCAAGGACACAACTGGCCCTGGGGGCCATGGGGATTGCCGCCATTCTCATGACCGGAAAGACCCTGCCCCTGACCGTGGCCCTGGGCCTCCTGTGCGCGGGGCTCCTTCTGTTCAAGATGGCGGGGCCGTGGATTCGTTCCCTCAAAATGCTGCTGCCCCTGGTGGGACTGGTCTTTGTTATCTCCATCATCTCCTTTGATGCGGACACCGCTCTCATGCTTTCCCTGCGGTTGCTCAATCTCCTTACCGTCTCATTTCTCTTTTTTCATGGCATGGATCCCGAGGATCTGGGCCGAAGTCTGAGACAGATGGGAGTTCCCTATGAATTCTGTTTCATCCTCACCACCTCGCTTCGGTACGTTCCCTTCATGGGGATAAGGATCCGACGCATCGTGGATGCCCAACGTTCCAGGGGCATTGATCTCAGGCCCAGGATTCGAAATGTGCCCCACTTCGTGGCCCTGCTCATGCCGCTTCTGGTGCAATCATTCGTCCTGGCGGAGCAGTTGGCCATGGCGATGGAATCCAGGGGATTTGCGCGAGGAGGACGAACCCTTCGCAGGAAGTATCGGATTTCTTTGGGGGAATACGGAATGATGGGGGTTGCCCTGGGGCTTCTTGTGGTATATGGCGTATGGGGAACATGATCGTTCCCATGTATTATTGTAACCGTTCACGGTTTACGGTTGCCGGTTTACAGTTGAAAAACAGAAGATAACGGAAGATTATGGGGTCCTCTTGTGAAGATTTAAAAAATTGCGGTTATCAATCCCAACATAATTCCGCATTCTTCATTAAAATTGAAAAAACGATTCATCAAGAAAGTGTAAATCTGTATGAAGGAAACCCATAATTCATTGAAAAACCGTGAACCGGCAACTGTAAACCGGCAACCGTGAACGGTTACGTATTATTGCCCCTCATCCATCCTTCAGGAAAGTCTTGAAAAAGGCGATGGTACTCTGGAGCCCCTGTTCCAACGGCATACCCGGTTCCCACTGGAGCTTCTCCTTTGCCAGTGAGATGTCCGGTTGACGCTGCAAAGGATCATCCTGCGGAAGGGACCGAAAAACGATTTTGGACCTGCTGCCGGTCATTTGAATGATTTTTTCCGCCAATTCCAGGATGGTGAATTCCGTTGGGTTTCCGAGGTTCACCGGGCCTACGAATTCATCCGGACCATTCATCATGCGGACCATGCCTTCAATGAGATCATCCACATAACAGAAGGAACGGGTCTGGGTCCCATCTCCGTAAACCGTGATATCCTGGTTGTTTAACGCCTGAACAATGAAATTGCTCACCACCCGGCCGTCGTTGGGGTGCATTCGGGGACCGTAGGTATTGAAGATGCGAACCACCCGGATATTCACATTGTTCTGACGGTGGTAATCAAAAAATAGGGTTTCTGCACACCGTTTCCCCTCATCATAACAGGATCTTATCCCGATGGTATTCACATTTCCCCAGTAGCTTTCCATTTGGGGGTGAACCGAAGGGTCTCCATAGACTTCGCTGGTGGAGGCCTGCAGGATCTTGGCATGGACCCGCTTGGCCAGCCCCAGCATATGGATGGATCCCAGCACATTGGTCTTGACGGTTTTCACCGGATTATGCTGGTAGTGAATGGGGGATGCCGGGCAGGCCAGATTGAATATTTCATCCACCTCCAGGAATATGGGGAACGCCAGATCATGACGGATCAGTTCGAAATTGGGGTTTTTCATCAGATGGAGAATGTTCTGCTTTGTTCCGGTGAAGAAATTATCCAGGCATAAAACGTCATGGCCCTCTCGAATCAGGCGATCGCAGAGGTGGGACCCTAAAAATCCCGCGCCGCCGGTCACCAGAATGCGTTTTTGATGATGAAGCATGTTCCTAAAACCTCCGGTTAAAAATGGGTGAGGGGTGGTTTTCCGATGGGGAAGACATTGAACCCGATGTCAAACAGCCTCTGGTGATCGAGAACGTTCCGGCCGTCAAACACAAAGGCGGGTTTCACCATGGAGCGGTAAATTTTTTCGTAATCCAGCCCCTTGTAAAGGGACCATTCGGTCATGACAGCGATGGCGCAGCAACCGACCGCTGCCTCATAGGGATCTTCAACATAGGAAACAGTTCCAGGTGTTCCTTTTAAATCATCCCTGGCATTGTCAATGGCCTTCGGGTCGGAAATCACCAGATCCGCTCTCTCTTCCATGAGCCGTTTGGCGATCCGGATGGCCGGACTTTCCCGGGTATCCCCGGTGTCGGCTTTGAAAGCAAAACCGAACAAACAGATTTTTTTCCCGGCCAGGGTATTGAACATGACGTGAAGCATGTTGAGAATGAACCGTTCTTTTTGATAAGCGTTGATTTTGACCACGCCCTCCCAGTAATCCGCCACCTCCTTGAGATCATAATGCCGGCAGATATAGACCAGATTCAGGATATCTTTCTTAAAACAGGACCCACCGAATCCGACGCTGGCATTCAGGAATTTACTCCCTACCCTGCTGTCCATGCCCACGGCGCGCGTCACCTCCTGGATGTCGGCATCGGCCTTTTCGCAGAGGGCGCTGATGGCATTCACGGATGAAATCCGCTGGGCCAGAAAAGCATTGGCCACCAGTTTGGAGAGTTCACTGCTCCAGATATTGGAGGTGATAATTTTATCTTTGGGCACCCAGTTGGCGTAGATCTCCACAAGCACATCCCGGGCCATTAAACCGCCGGGCGTTTGAGAAGAACCGATGAGCACCCGATCCGGATTTTCCAGATCCTTGATGGCCGTGCCTTCGGCCAGAAATTCGGGGTTCGACAAAACATCAAAACAGACGCCGTTGTCCCCGCATGTGAGAATGCGTTCCATGGCCTGGGCGGTTTTTACCGGCAGGGTGCTTTTTTCAACGATGATTTTGCTGTTTCGAGAATGCTTTCGAATCTGCCGCGCTGTTTTGTCCCAGTATTGAAGGTCGGCAGCCATGCCGGCGCCGGCCCCGAAGGTTTTGGTGGGGGTGTTGACGCTGACAAAAATAACGTCGGACGCCCGAATTCCCTTTTCGATGTCAGTGCTGAAAAAGAGGTTTTTCCCCCTGGCCGCCCTGACCACCTCGTCAAGACCGGGCTCATAAATGGGCAGGTTGTCGGAATTCCATTGCGCAATCCGATCGGGGTTGATATCCACCACGGTAACCTTGTATTGCGGACACTTAAAGGCGATCATGGCCATGGTGGGACCGCCCACATAACCGGCCCCGATGCACAGAATGTTTCTTTTAAACAGCATTTCCGATTCCATCTCCCTTGGCGGCAAGCCGCGATATTAAATTTTGAACGAAAGGTATCATATCAATGTATGGGAGTCATTAAAAAAATACCATTTTTTGCCATGAAGATCAGATGCTTTGCAATCTGAAATTGGGAGATGATCCTGGATGTTTTTAACGGTTCGTGGTAGTGATGGCGTCATTCAAACAGTTACAAATGACGGAGTTTGAGCGATGGGCAAATTCATAGGCGCGTTGGATCAGGGAACCACCAGCACCCGGTTTATTGTTTTTGACCATGGGGGACGCGTAGCGGCATTGGATCAAAAAGAACACCAACAGCTATTTCCTCAACCCGGCTGGGTGGAACACGACCCTCTGGAAATCTGGAATAATACCCGGAAGGTGATCAGGGGCGCTCTCGCCAAAGCCGGGTTGAAAGGTCGGGATCTCGCCGCCATCGGCATCACCAATCAGCGGGAAACCACAGTGGTCTGGAACCGACACACGGGAAAACCCTACGGCAACGCCATCGTCTGGCAGTGTACCCGTACGGACGGCATCTGCCGGACGCTCATTAAAGACGGCGGTCAGGATCGGTTCCGGAAAACGACGGGACTTCCCGTTGCCGCCTATTTTTCCGGCCCCAAGATTAAATGGATACTGGATCATGTTCCGGAAGCGAAAAAGGCTGCTTTGAATGGGGATGCCATCTTCGGCACCATAGAAACCTGGCTTATCTGGTGGCTTACCGGAGGACCCGGCAGGGGGACACACGTAACCGATGTCACCAATGCCGGCCGAACCCTGCTCATGGACCTCAAGACCCTATCCTGGGACAACCACATTCTGGAAGTCCTCGACATCCCCCGACAAATGCTGCCCGAAATCGTTCCATCCTCCGACGAAAACTTCTGGGGACTCACGGCCCATGATGGTCCTTTGGGCGCCGAGGCGCCCGTTTGCGGGGCACTGGGGGATCAGCAGGCGGCCCTGGTGGGTCAAGCCTGTTTCGAAAAAGGGGACGCCAAGAACACCTATGGCACCGGTTGTTTTCTGTTGCTCAACACCGGTTCGGAACCCGTTCCGTCAAAGCATGGCCTCATCACCACGGTGGCATACCAGATGAGCGGCCATGAACCGATCTACGCCCTTGAGGGATCCATCGCAATGGCCGGGGCCCTGGTGCAATGGTTTCGAGACAACCTTGGTTTGATCAAAACGGCCCCTGACATCGAAGCCCTGGCCGGCACCGTCGAGGACAATGGCGGCATGTTTATTGTCCCCGCCTTTTCCGGCCTGTTCGCCCCTTACTGGCGGGACGATGCCCGTGGGGTTATGGTGGGGTTGACCCGATATATCCACAAGGGGCACATGGCGCGGGCCGTACTGGAAGCCTGCGCCTATCAAACCCGGGATATTGTGGACGCCATGAAAAAGGATGCCGGTCACCCGCTGCCCAGCCTCAAGGTGGATGGGGGCATGGTGGCAAACAACTTATTGATGCAGATCCAGTCAGACATCCTTAATGTTCCCGTGATTCGGCCCCGGGTCAGTGAAACCACGGCACTGGGCGCCGCCTACGCTGCCGGACTGGCAGTGGGCTTCTGGTCCAGCCGGGAAGAGTTGGGGCAAAACTGGTCTGAAGATCGTTCCTGGCAGCCGACCCTCCCCGAAAAGGAGAGAGAAGCCGGCTACAGGAACTGGAAAAGAGCCGTCGAGCGAACATTTCATTGGGTGGAGTAGATTCTCATAAGGAGTCCAAACGTGTTTTACGCCATATACGGAGTCTTGACCACAGGTCTGGTTTTATTCCTTTTTCCGTTTGTTTACCTGTACGTTTCCATAACGCACCTTTTTCAAAAGCATTTTCAGGAGCGTCTGGGGGTTTTACCGAAAAGAACCGTTGAATCCCTTTCAGGCCGCCCCAGGATCTGGATTCATGGGGCGTCCCTGGGGGAAATCCGGGTCGCCGCGGCCATTATCAAAGCGCTGCGGGTGAAACTGCCCGGTTGCGCCGTCCTCGTTTCGACGGTGACGGAACATGGCCGAAATCTTGCCCTTGAGACCTTTGAAGAGGACATCCCGGTGGTCTATGCACCCCTGGACCTGCCGGTTTGCGTGTTCAAGGCCTTATCCGCCGTACGACCGGATGTGATGGTTTTTCTGGAAACGGAAATATGGCCGGCCTGGATTTTTACGGCGCGGAAAATGGGCATCAAAACCGTCCTGATCAATGGTCGCATTTCCCCGCGATCCCTTAAAGGATATTTGCGGTTTAAACCTTTTTTTAAAATGGTACTGAAAAATTTTGATGCCTTCAGTATGATCTCCGAAACAGACGCCCGCCGTATCCATGCCATGGGCGCCTTGCCGGAAAAAATCCAGGTCAATGGAAATGCCAAGTACGACCATTTGAACACTGCTCAGGACCCTGCCGTGGCGCTGAAAATGCGGCGGATACTGAACCTGGAATCCTCTGAACCGGTGATGGTTGCTGGCAGCACCCGTGGGGGAGAAGAGGCGATGCTGCTGGATGTTTATAGGAAGATTCTCCTGGAATTTCCGAATGTACTGTTGATTCTGGCGCCCCGGCATATCAACCGGACCCCCGATATTTGCGCCTTGATCCGTGATCGGGGATTTCAATACCAGTTGAGAACGGAAATCGGTCGGGGGAAAGCCTTGAGAACAGCGCAAATCCTGGTGATGGATACCTTTGGTGAGCTATTCAATATCTACAGCGTGGCAACCTTAGTATTCTGCGGCGCAAGCCTGGTTCCCCTGGGGGGACAGAATCCCCTGGAACCGGCCATATGGGAAAAACCGGTCCTTTATGGACCCCATATGGAGGATTTCCAGGATGCCAAAGATATCCTGGAAGCCTCGGGAGGCAGCCTGCCGGTTTTGAGCCCCGAAGACCTGGCGGAAAAAGTTTTGTGGCTGCTGACCCATCCGGAAAAAGCAAGCGCCATGGGCCGACGTGCCAGGGCCGCGGTGCTTCAAACACGGGCTGCGGCACACCAGCATGCCGAGGTTATCAAAAAACTTAAAAGCTAAAGAGGTTATCCATGACCATTGATCATACTGCTATCGATGCTTTATACCAGGGCCTTCCTGAAGAAACCAGACGCCGGGTAGACCAGGCCATCGACATCATGGTGAAAACTAAAAAAAATAACGGCAAAATCGTTGCGGTAGTAGGCAGCGGTCCCAATATCCATGAGGGGGTAACCACCCTGATCGCGGAGTTGATTCACAAAGGACTCATCGATGGGGTGAGCACCAGTTCCGCAGTGGTCAGTCATGAGATGGCAGGGGCACTGGAAAAGGTCAAACGGGTGGATGGCCAACACTTGGGGATTGACCGGGATCTGCTCCCCGTCGATGGTCGGCTTGAGGTCAGCCTGGCTTCACTGGATCAGTTGATATCCTATGAACATGAGATCCCCTTTGATATGGATCTGTATCGCAGAATGATCGGGACCAGAGGGGACGTGATTACCAAGGTAGCGGGAAATATGGCCTATCCCACCGGGCTTCGCACGGAGCGGCTGGCACGGGATGTGCTGGCACTGGCCCGGCGATACGGCCTCCCTTTTGAACAGGTGGCGGGCTTCGGGGCGGATCCTTACACCATGATCGGCGCGGGGGCGCAAAAAAAAGTCCCGGTCCTGGTAACCGTCCCCCAACTGGTGGGGGGGGGAGAAGTGGGACTGTCAATTGGGGACTCTATTTCCATTTCCCAACGCTGCCGCGAGATCGCGGATCTTCTGGCTGGCGCTGACGTGATCATTGAATCCGCCGTGGCCCTGAGCCAGGAAATCCATGACGGCCCCTTTGAACGCTACACCGGTCATGGGATCTGGTCCCACTGGGAAGGGGATCGGACGTATTCCCTAGCGAAAAAGAAGATTTTACGGATCGATCTGGACCCCTCCCTGGAAAAGGCATGGCAGCATGAGCGAAAGGAAGGGAGCGTATCCAGGGCCGTGGACCGGGGCCTGCCCAAAACAAAGTCCATGGACATTCCCTTTCGAATGGAGATGTCCGGGTTTGCCAGGATCCCGGGCAGCCTCCCCATAGTGGGCGATATCGGTGAGATTTGGCCCATTTTGGCAACCAGGGTTTCCGAAGCGCTTGGTGTTCAATTGGATTTGATGAGCTATAAGCAGTCCACCCCCCAGGGAGACGCATTCCGGGAATGGATTGTTCGGGAGGTCCGGCCGTTGGACAAAAACCGCATGTTCAAAGCCCTCAGGGAGAGCCCTATGCATCCTTTTTGAGCCGCACCAGGGTGGCGCCCCACCCCGAGGCGCCGTCATCCAGTTGATACCGGACAACATCCGGGTGTTTCATAAGGCGGGCATGCACCGTGCGGCGAAGCACCCCTTTTCCCTTTCCGTGAATGATCCTTACCTCAAGAATCCCTTTTTGCAGGCACGCCCACAGATACTCATCGACCACCGAGCCGGCATCTTTGGGCGCAAAGGCATGAAGGTCCAGAACGCCGTCGACAGGTATTTCAACGGGATCGGAATCCATGGAAGTTATATCCGATCCATGTTTAGCTGGTCTCCGAAAGTTTCGGCCAGTTCAGCGTTCAATGCCTTGAAGTCTTCTTCCGATTCAAATTCCACCACCAGTTCGCGGTCATCCAGGATTTTGAGTCGTCCCCTTTTCTTGACCGCCGCAATGGCTTTTTTTACATCTACCGTGACCCAGCCCTTCATGCGCATGATCAGTTCATCGCCATTGAAGGCACGTTCAATGGTCAAATCCACCTGCCTTTGTTTGGCCTCCCAACTGATGATGGCGGGTTTCAAAATGGTGGGGGTAACCGGATCATGCATGGCGGCGCATCGAAACCAGAGTTTTGCGCGAATCATGGAATTTCTCCTTATGTTTTAGATCATTTTACATCTTTTTCAACAACTGATTGGCAGCGGTCAGCATGGGATCCCATACCGGGCTAAACGGCGGTGCATAGGCCAGATCACACTGGCTGAATGCTTCAACGGTCAAGCCGGCGGAAAGGGCCACCGCGGGAGCGTTTATCCGATGGGCCGCCCCCTCTTGCCCGACCATTTGGACCCCCAGTAAACGCCCGGATTTTCGGTCTCCCACCATATGCACGGAAATGGTTTTTGACCCCGGATGGGCATGGGCCCGGCTACTGCTTTTGATGGTGACTGCCGCCGGATCAAATCCCGCTTTGAAGGCCTCTGCCACATTCAAACCCGTGCCGGCCACCTGGAGGTCAAACACCTTGAAGACCGCTGTTCCAGCAACGCCCTGAAGGTTTACGTCCTTGCCCGAAACATGGTCCGCTACGGCCCAGCCGCCCCGACTGGCCCACAAGGCCAGAGGGACCCAGGTTTTCTTTCCGGTGACCACATGGTAGGCATCGGCACAGTCGCCGGCGGCATAAATGTCCCGGTTGGATGTCAGCAGAGACCGATCCACGGCAATGGCTTTGGAAACCCCTAATTCAATGCCGGCCATTTCAGCCATTCGGCTGTTGGGCCGAACCCCGATATTGACCAACACCATTTGTCCTTCAATGGCCAGGTCCGGACATACGACCTTCAGATTTCCATCGGTTTTTTGGATTTCACTGACCGTGTGCCCCAAATGCAGGTTGACCCCGTTACGTTCCGCCTCTTCTCTCACCATTGCCGCAAGTTGCTCGTCAAAATTGGGCAGAAACACGGTCCGGGGTTTCACCATATGGACGTCAATGTCCCTGGCGCGAAGGGCTTCAGCCATTTCCAGCGCAATGTATCCCATACCGATAATGACGACCTTTTCGATGTTCCAATCGCCGATGAATTGTTTGATTCGCTTGCCGTCATCCAGGCTTTTGAGTCCCACGACGCCGGGAAGGTCAAACCCCGGCAAGTCGGGCATGATGGGAGAAGCGCCGGTGGCGATAAGCAGCTTATCGTATGAAATTTGGAAATCCTTTCCCTGTGAGGTTCGACCGCTGACGCTTTTGGCGGCTGTGTCAATGGTTTCCACCCGGTGTCCGCATCTGAGGTCAATTCCTTGCTTTTCCCTGAAAACGGGGGCGCTTCTGACCACCAGGTCATCCATTTCCCGAGCCGGGTTCGCGATATTGTAGGGCATGCCGCAGGCACTGTAAGAAACATCTTCGGTCTGTTCCAGGACCGTTACTGCCATTTCCGGCTGGTTTCTTTTGGCGCGGCTGGCAGCGCTCATGCCTGCCGCATCTCCGCCAATCACCACAAATTTCATGGTTTTTCCTCCCCTCGGGGTATCCTCGATCTTTATTTTGTCAGGGTCAGCTTCCGGGTGCCCCGGATCTGCCTGAAATTCGCCCCCTGGCTGACGCAGCGAAGCGCCATCTCAACATCCACCACCTGTGTGCCGCACAGGGCATCCACACCGTAGTCAAAGAGAACCGGGGACAGGGGAACCGTATCGCCCAGCAGAATCACATAGGCCTTGGGGTCACATAGGCCAAGGAGGTGATCCATGGTATGGTTGGTCAACGCCGTCCCGGTCATGGCCACCACATGGGCACGGGGAATGAGCGCGTCGGCCTCGTCCTCGTCATGGTCCCCCTCTCCCTTGTTCTTTTCAATAACCCAGAGTTCATCGGCACGTTTCCGAATTTTGGGGATAAAGGGGAAATGCCCCACAATGGCGATTTTTTTTCCCGTGCCTTTTTCAAGAATCAATTCGGCGGCATTACGCTCCACACAGTTGTCGGCGTCAAATTCCAACAGGGAATTGATGGCGGCCATGCCGATGGCCGCTTCCAGCAGCCGTTCCGAGTAGGCCATCCCGACCAGATCCTCGGGGCTCTTGTTCAATAACAGACCCGGTTCCGCCACCATGGGCGGTTTTTGCCTGAGGGCATCCCGGGGCAGCGTTGCGGCCAGTCCGCAGTTTCGGGTCAAAACGCCCGTATGGAATACCCCCTGACGGATATCTTTTACGGAAGCATCAAAGCGCAGCGTCGATGTCAGATCGTCAAGAATTTTCATTTGCTATCCATCCCCGTCAAAAAAGACCCAGGGGGAAGGGACGTCGTGCCCTTTCCCCCTTTTTGCAGTCGTTAATAAAACACCTTGGCTAGTAGGGATGAAATTCCCTTACGCGGAAGGATTTTTCAACATCTGACGGAATTTTTCGATATTCGTTGATGGTGAATTTCCCCGTGAACTGGTTCACAAAGGGGTGTCCTGCCTTGGCCCAGGCCACCACCCCGCCGTCGACAAGGTAGACATTTTTGTAGCCATATTTATAAAGGAACCCGGCGGTATATTTGGCCCGAACGGAGGTGCGGCACCACACATAGATCTCTGCGTTGGGATCCGTGATCTTTTTCGGAATGGTATACATGTGGCCGGAATGAATATGATCGGTTCCCTCGATGTGAAAGGCGTAAAACTCAGGATGTGTTCTCACGTCGATGAGGTAGGCCTTTTTCTTGCCTGCCATGACATCCTGATAAACCTGATAGAATTGGTCCACACCGATAATCTTATCGGCCGGAATCAACGCCGCGAAGCTTGCATTCACCCTTTTTTCTTCGGCCCGCAGCGGGTTGTCTCCCGCAAATGTCAGGGCTGCCGTTCCCAGCAACAGCATAAAAACGAGTGCGAACATGATTTTCTTTTTCATCCTAAAAACCTCCTGTTTGTAAAAATAGTTGTATTTTTCATTTGACCCGGAAAAGCGCCATCTTCACCCCCCTCCCTCTTTCGAGTCTGTATATTTAGGTAAGTATAAGGAATGGGCTGAAACAGGTCAAGGAAGTTTCTCAAATCATCTGCCGGATCAAAAAGGATCGAAATCTTTGTTTGCGTTTAAATCCCCCCATTCATACTGAACAACAGCTACCAGCGTCACGGCTGCGGTTTCGGATCTTAAAATCCTGGCGCCCATGGAAACGGGGGAAAAACCGGCCTTTTGAGCGGTTAAAATCTCTTCCGGGGAAAACCCGCCTTCAGGGCCCACCATGCCGATGAATTGGGCACGGGGCTCATGACTTTGAATCAATGCCTTGAGGTCCCTGGCAGTTTCTCCCTCCCACAGAATCGCCTTTATCCCCGGTTCCGATTCAAGGTTGGCAAGCTGCGCTTTAAAGGTTTGCGTGGGTGTGATTTTCGCGGGGATGGCCCTGTTGCATTGTTTTGCGGCGCTGTGAGCGATTTCTTTCCACCGCTTCAGTTTTTTTTGCTGTTTGTCCGATTGAAAATGAACCACCGTTCGGGAGCTGATGAAGGGGCAGATCCTGTTAACGCCCAGTTCGGAGGTCTTTTGAATCAGGTAATCCATGGGACCTGATTTGATCACCGCCTGACACAGGGTAATGTCTATGGGGGAGGGGGGGGCGGCGGGGAGGGTTTTTTTGATTTCGACTGTGACCTCGTTATGCGAAACAAATGAAATCTCAGCCAGAAAACAGGCGCCTTTCCCGTCCATGAGGATCAGGGGGTCGCCCCGGACCATTCGAAGGACTTTTGAAATGTGTTTTGCTTCTCCCCCCGCAATGATACAGGCGCCTTCATGAATTGTAAGATCTTCAACCAGAAAACGCCTTAGCCGAATGTTATTCACGGATTCTTCCCAAAAATCATGCAGGCCCATTCTTCATCATAAAGGATATCCATGGGGTGGAGTTCCGCGGAAGGGGGCGCGTTAATTCGTTCCACCTGATCTCTCAGAAGTCCCGATATCACCAATCGTCCATGGGGTTCGATAAGCCTGGTAAGAACGGGCATCAAGTGCAGGAGTTCTCCCAGGATAAGGTTTGCGCAAACCATGGAAAACCGGTCCTCTATTTCTTCAATTCCCTTTGAAGAAAGGGTTATGGCGCTGGTTGCGCCGTTTAACCCGATGTTCCGCTCGGCCCAGCGAACCGCCTCGGGATCAATATCGATGGCCTCAATGTTCCCGAACCCCAGTTTTGCGCCATAAATAGCCAGAATACCGCTGCCCGTGCCCACATCCAGCAGACTTTGAGATTCATCGACCGCAAAAGATTCCATGGCTTGAAGGCACATCTTGGTGGTGGAATGCTGTCCCGTTCCAAAGGCGGGACCCGGATCGATTCGGATGACATGCCCACCTTCCACGGGAGGCGCCGGCTTCTCCCAAACCGGGAGGATCAAAAGCCGGTGGGTGACGCGGACCGGATGAAAAAACCGCCGCCAGTTTCGCTGCCAATCCTGGTTTTCCACTTTTGTTAACGTAAAACCGGGTGGGGGAAGGTGGGGGTGGATCAAGGACAGGTCATTCAGATAGATGGAGATCCGGTTTTGAATATCCTCCGGGCTTTCCGCTAAGGGCAGATACGCCTTGAGCGTACGGTTGCCGAAATCTTCCCACACCACGCCCGTGCAGCCCAGATCAAAAAAAAAGGCGCTCAAAGGGTCATTTAACTCAGGCGCCGCATCGATGGCAATTTCCAGCCACTCGGGATTTTCACAGTGGGAAACGGCCAAGGCATTCTCCAGTTTAGTACCCGATTCCCGCTGCATTTACAACGGGAACCGGGCATGTTAGCATCTTATTTCCTGAAAATCCGTCACAAAAAACAAGAAACTCATTGACAGGAAACTTAAAACCTAAAACTTAAAACCGCGGCTTGCCGCTTTAAGCCTTTTGAAATACGAAATTCAACTGACCGCTTGGCAGCGTATTGGCCCGGGTGGTCATCTCCATACCCACCTGAATTTCCGGTTCGGGCACATCGGAAGCGATGCGGCCGAAAACCTTGTAGTCGCCATAATCCAACAGCGCAATGGAATAGGGAAGATCATCGCCGAATCCAATGGGCGCGTATTCAAGTTTGCTGTAGGACACCAGCTTGCCTTTTCCGGACACCTCGAACCATTCCATGTCGCTGGAGAGGCATTTGGCGCAATCGGACCGAGGCGGGAAATAAACCTCGCCGCATTCCTTGCACCGGGTCCCCATGACTTTTCCCTGTTCCAGATGAGTGATAAAGTCATTGACCTTTGTGGTGGCGGTAAAAGTCACGGTTCCGAATTTCTTAAATCGATCATCCACTTCTCTTTTCTTTCCCATGATGTTACCTCCCAAAAATGCTGACGTTTCCGTACAGGCCCACACCACCGATGTTGTGAACCAGTCCGATCTCCGGATCTTTGACCTGAATGTCGCCGGCCTCCCCGCGCAACTGACGTACAATGGTTCTGATCTGTGAACCGCCGGTGGCGCCGATGGGATGACCCTTGGACAGCAGGCCGCCGTCAACATTGACCGGGATGCTCCCCTCTTTGTAGGTTTCTTTTGCCCGGATCAGCTCTTTTCCCTCGCCGGGTTTTGCAAAGCCTAAGTTTTCATAGGCCATCATCTCGGCGATGGTGAAACAATCGTGGACTTCCGCCACATCCACATCCTTTGCGGTAATGCCGGCCATTTTGTAGGCCTGCGCCGCCGATTCCTTGGCAACCGTAAGCCCCGAGAACAGATCTCTCCCCGCCAGGTTGACGGCGGTGGAAGCCGCTCCCACACCCAGTATCCACACCGGCTTCTTGCAGAGGGCCTTTGCCCTTTCCTCGCTGGCAACGATGACGCATGAACTGCCATCCGCATTGGCGCAACAATCCCCGACCCTGAGAGGGGACGCCACGGGACCCGACATGGGGCTATTGGAATCTGAAAACATCTCTAAAGTTACGGGTTTGCGATACACGGCTTTTTCGTTGAGCTGACCGTAGCTGGCGGCTTTGACGCGAATGAGCGCCAGATCCTCGGGGGTGGTGCCGTACTCCGCCATATGCCGTTTGGCATACATGGCATAGTATGCCGGCATCATGGTGCCGAAGGGACTCTCCCACTGAATGTCCGCGCCCCGGCCCATCCGCTCTTGACTTTCGGCTGACGATATTTCCGACATCTTCTGAAAACCCACCACGGCGACGACATCGTGAAGACCGGATTTAACCAGTGAATAAGCAAACTTCAATCCCATGCTGCTGGAAGAACACAGGCTTTCCAGATAACAGGTGGGCTGCGGCGTAAGCCCCAGGTATTCCGCTAAAACCCCGGCGGGCGATCGCTGCTTGTCGTATTCCGGGGATGAACAAATGATCGACGCATCAATATCCTTATTTGAAATTTGAGCGTCCTGCATGGCCTCTCTAAATCCTTCAAAGGCAAGTTCCCTGATGGACCCGGGATATCCGCGCACGAAAGCGCTTTGGCCAACTCCGATAATTCCTACTTTACCCATTATAACCTCCAAGTCATACGTTCTTAAGACAAACACCGAAGCCCTGGCCAACCTGTTGGCGGGCCTATAAATCTCCAGTGTTTACAATCCTTGGGCCAATAATTGAACAACAACGAATTATAGGCAATGATCCTTGGCGGGTCAAGGAGAAACAACGGTCTTCACACGCCCCGGCTTATAGAAGAGCGCCAGGATCGCCCCCGAAAGGATCAACCCTCCGGCAGCGGAAATCCCAAGGGAAAAGAAACCCGCATCGCCCATCATGCCGATACCGAGGGGAATGGCGCCTCCCCCGAGCAGAAAGGCCGCGGGCACCGTGAGAGATACGGCAACGTTTCGAGCGTTGGGCGGACCGATGGCGGAGAGCGCCGCAAAACCCGGCGGAAAAAAGCAGACGGCCATCACCGGCTGTAAAAACACCATTGTCACCAGCCATGATCCCGTCAGGATGCCCAGAAGAATGGTTGTCAACCCCGCAATCAGAAAAACGCCGCTCATGGTGAGTCTGGCCCCGACCCGATCGGTTGCCCAGCCGGCAAGGAAGGCCATAAACAGGCCGGATATCCTTGACAATGCCACCAGGGTGTTGGCCCAGTTCCGCTCCAATCCGTGTTGGGCCACCAGAAAAAGGGGAAGCATGGTATAAATGCCCATGGTGGCGCAGATGCCATAAGAAAACAAAACCATCATGATCCAGAATGATTTTTGGGAAAAAAGGGTTTTGAGGGACATGAAATTCGGGGCTTCGCCGGAAAAATCGCCCCCTTTTCCAAAAAAATGAAAAAGGACCCCCGTCATAATGGACCAGACGCCGAGGAAACCCAATACGCCTCGCCAGGAAAACCACATCATCAGGCCCTCAGCCAGCAGGGGCGCGGCAAAAAAGCTCAAATTCGGCGCCAATTCGTGGGTGGCGATGGCTTTTCCCCAGTGTTCCACTTTAACCAACGTGGTTAAGGAGGCAAGGCCTGAAGGGAGATAGAGACCTGACGCCAATCCCAGAAAAAGCAATCCTCCCCGAATCATCCAGATGCTGTTGCCGAAAGCGATGCCGATAAGCGATACCCCAACGGTTATGGCTGACAAAACAATGGTTTTCCGGTGCTGAAGACGACAGGAAACAAAGCCGGAACCCAGGAGAGAGACGGCATATCCGATGCTGATAAACAGAAACAGGGAAGCGGCTTCGACGTGAGCCAGGCCCAGATCTTCCTGAATACTGGGCAGTAATGGCGCAAAAATGATTCTGGATATGAAGTTCAGGAAAAAAATATTGGCTAAAAAGAGAATCGGACCCAGAAATGAAGTGAATTTGGTCTTATCTTGGCCCGTCGCCGTGTGCGACGTTCGGTGTTGCGGGGGTTCCATTTTTTTGGCGCTGCCATGGGGTTTCACGTATTAATTATCCTCAAAATCAGACAAGGACGCTGTCTCCTTGAAATCGCATTTCTATTTTGGTAAACCTGCGCAACCCTTAATGCAACCCTTTTCTTGTTTACGAAGGATTAAAACGGCCATGAGTTCTTTTCAAAACAAACTATCTTTCAAAAAAAAGAAACCGCCCGAGTTGAACAACGTTGCCATAATGGCATCAAAAGGTCTCGGAAAAGTATGGAGCTTCAATATTCATTTTCCACTCCTGGTTGGGATTGTGGTTGTTATTGTACTCAATTTCCTGTTCTCCTTTGTCTGGGTTGCGCACTATTTGAGCGAGCAACAGCAGAAAAGTTTCCGGGGGCGTCTTGAGAAAGATTTCAAGGAGACCAAAAGAGCCCTCTATCAAACCAGACAGCGTTTGCGGTTCCTGGAAAATTACATCGACCCCACAAAAATACCGATTGAAAATGGGGTGCAAACCGGCAGCGATAAAACGGTCTTGAAAGCATCGGAAGCAGACGCACGGAAAGCCATTGTCAACATTGAGGAATTGAAAACAAATCGTCGAGACGCCAATTTGTCGGTTACGTTCAAACTTATCCGGTCAAAGTCCGCTCTTTCACCCATCCGTGGGTATATTTTCGTCATTGCCGTGGACAACGAGGCGGATCCACCACGGATGTACTCTTCCCCCAAAACGATTTTTAAAGATGGGCTTCCCATTGATCCTAAAAAAGGTCAGGCCTTCAAAATAAGAAATTTTCGCCGACTCCGCGCCCGATGGTCTTTTGAGGCCCCTGAAAAAATGCCTTCGGGACTCAAGATTTTGGTTTACGACGGGACAGGGCGTCTTCTTCTGAACAAGGATTTTCACCTGGAAAAAAAGCGATCCTAATAAGTTCTTCCTATGACGACACATATTCCAAGGTGATCACATCATCCCAGGGGTCCGCTTTTTTGACTTTTACCAGAATTTCCTGCCCTTTGGAAAATATAATGCCATCCTGTCGTTTGAAGTCCGTTACCATGAGAAAATCCTTCAACACGATTCTGTATTTGTTTTTGAGTTCATCCAGAACCAGGGCCTTGAAAGTTTTGTCACGGTTCAAACCGAGATATTTCAAGGTCCAATAGCGCAACCGGTTTCGCTGGATGCGCCCCAGGGTTTTAATCAGCGGCTCAACGGAAATCCTGATTTCTTCCAAGCTCTCCTCGCTGTAAATGGGTGCGCCGTTCGCAAAAAAACCAAATAATTGCCGCTGTGCAACCAGGTCAAGATATCTGCGTATGGGGGAGGTGGCCTGGGTGTAAAGGTCTACGCCCAGACCACTGTGGGGCTTTGGATTTGTGCTGATATTAAGGGGACTGAGTTTTCTTCTCTGCTGGAACACATAAAAAACATAGCCCTTTTCATCCAGCGGCAATTTTTCCGTTGGTTGCGATTGCGCCCTGAAAAGGATGGGAATCTCATTCTTCTTAAAAAAATCACCTGCCAGTGAATTATACAGGATCATAAACTCCGCCACAATCATGCGGGACGGTGAATCCTGCGTTACCAAATCCAGGGTCAAAGCGCCCTTTTCATCAATATTTATTTCCAGTTCAGGCAGGGAAATATTCATGGCGCCGTGGTCCATGCGTTTTTGCCGCAGAATCTCCGCCAATCGGTACAATTCTCTAAATTGGGGCTCCTTTAGTAAGTTCTCATTGACATCACTGTATGTGAGCTGTTGCTGAACCCGAATTATGCTGGGGGTAAACCGATACCGCAACAAGGCCCCATTCATGTCGAAATCGGCCAGAAGAGAAATCGCCGGGCGATCGCACCCTTGTTTCAAACTCAAAATATCCTGGGAAAGATCATGGGGAATCATGGGAACTTGTCTTCTTGGAAGGTATAGAGAGGAAGCGCGATCTCTTGCCGCGGCGTCAACAGGACTGTCCTTGGCAATAACTGCCGCTACGTCGGCAATATGGATGCCGATTCTCAGTTCGTCCTCAAATATTTCCAGGCTTATGGCGTCGTCGTAGTCCTGGGTCGTGGGCCCGTCAATGGTCATAATGGGCAGCGACCTCAGGTCTTCACGTGGGTATTCAGGAACCCCTGAAACCGCCAGACGAGCGGATTCTTCCAATTGCGCCGAAGTAAAAGCGATCTCCACCCCTGATCGCAGCAGATCAAGGGGTTCGTCTTCTTCCCATTCGCCCAGCCGTATGAGCAAAGATCGGGCTTGCCGGATATCCGTTATGCCGGCATTTGAAAGTAGTTCCTTTCCATATTTAAAGTCATCGGCATCAGCGCCGTAAAGGGCCAATTGAATCAACAGACGCGTAATGTCTTTCCGGCAGGCAGGCGCCCGGGTTTGCTTGCCCTCAAGAACATCTTTTAACCACGCACTCCCCTGTTCAAGTCGCTCCGCCTTTTCAGCAGCCTCCTCTTCCTGGCGGATAATTTGTTCGACACGACTCTCCGAGTTGGGCAGGAAGAGCCCGTTTTTCATCTTGAAATAGAGATGATTTTCGAAAAGGGCACGAATAACGGCTGAAAAGTGGTCATCCGCGGCTTCTTCACCGAAAGCCAGCTGAGCCAGATACTGGTGGTCAAAGACTTCTTCTTCGTCCCGAATCAGCTCCCATATTTCTTTAACGTCAATCTCTTCTTTCAGCTTGATCCGCAAATGTTCCAATTGTTGCAGTTTCCGCAGCAGATCATCTCTGGGTTGTCCCACATCAAGCCTTGCGTCCGACATGAGAACGGTCCTTTTAGGCGAAAGGTTGACTTCCCGGTTTGCCGGGGTCAGCAGATGAAGCCGACTTCCCTTGTCCTGTAAACAAACGGTGCAAATGAACTTGCTCTGATCAATATATTCAATGATGCTTCCAACTGTCATGTGTTAGAATTACCCATATCCTTTCCAGAAGGTTTGTACGTGCCCATTCATTAATTCATTCATTCATTGATGCCATGGCGGCGCTATGGAGGGAAACTTGTCAGAATTTTTAACAGGTAGGCGGAGTTCTGTCAACATATCATGGGTCGTCTTCAATTTTATGAAATCTTGCGACGTTATTACGATTCCTCACAATTGCATTTCCATCATCCTTCTGGTAAGCTGGAATGGTTTTTTTTAATGAGAGGTAAACCATGAATGAATCAATTTACGCCCAGCGGGTGGCGGCCCTTATCCGATCTTTGAATTTGTCCGTGGAAAATGGTTGCGACGCGGCCTGGATCATTAAACCCGAGAACCGGCGCTATCTTTCAGGTTTCAGTGCGGAAGACGGTCAGTTTCCCGAATCCTCGGGGTCCCTTCTGATTAATGGTGAAAACCGCCTGCTGATAACGGACTCCAGATATACCCTTGCGGCTGAAAAGGAAGCTGTGGGGTTTAAGGTGCATACCCTCAAACGGAATTTTGTGGAAGATATTCCGGTTTTCACCAAAAACCTCGGCTTGCACCATCTCGGCTTTGAAGAAGATTATATAACCTGGGGGCTTCATAAAATGGCAGCTGAAAAGCTGGCGGCCCTTTCGCCGCGGGTGGTGCTGACACCCCTTAACGGCGTAGTGGAAGACATGCGCGAAGTCAAGGCGGAATGGGAAGTCCAAGCCCTGGAAAAGGCAGGGGACATGATTTCAGATATCCTGGATGAAGTCATTTCAAGATTAAGACCCGATGTAACGGAAAAGGACGTGGCGTGGCAAATCGAGAACCTGGCCAGGGAGGCCGGCGCGGATGGATTGTCTTTTCCCTCCATTGTGGCATCTGGCCCCAACAGTGCGCTACCCCATGCGGCGCCCTCAAATCGGAAAATCAAACCTCGAGAGCCGATTATGCTGGATGCCGGGGTCCGAGTGAATGGGTACTGCTCCGATATCACCAGAACGGTTTTTCTGGGAAATCCCGACGATGATTTCAAGCGGATTTACCGCATTGTTCGGCAGGCCCAGCTGGCGGCGCTCAAGCATATAACCCCCCTGGTGCAAAGTTCACAAGTGGACGCCGTTGCCAGAAATATGATTCATGACGCCGGTTTCGGCGAATATTTCGGGCATGGTTTGGGGCATGGGGTTGGTCTTGCCGCCCACGAAGGCCCCAGACTTACGGTGAGAAACTCCGTCGCGCTAAGGGTTGGAACCGTTTTTACCATTGAACCGGGAATCTATATCCCCAGCAAAGGGGGCGTGCGTCTTGAAGAAATGGTGGTTTTGGAAGCCGAAGGCCCCAGGATTCTAACCCGGAATGATCATTTTTACGATTTTACCTGATGGTTCGGGATTTTTTGTCCTCATCTGGTTCCCATGCGCAGGGATCCATGGAAGGGATAACCATGTACGATTTACTGGATGAATTCACTACCCATCTGCGGGTTGAACGCGGCCTTGCGGAGAATACGGTTCAGGCCTACAGCCGTGATCTCATCCGCTTTTTAAAGTATCTGGAGAGTCGAAAGCTTATTCCTACAGGTATTTCCCGGAGCGTCATTCGAGACTATGTGGGCACCCTTTGCAACAGCCTCTCAAAAAGGTCCCAGGCTCGCAATATCTCAGCCATTAAAACGTTTTTTCGGTTTCTGGTTTCAGAAAACCGAATGAAAGAGAATCCCGCAAGACTTCTGGAAACACCCCGTATTCCACGTAATTTGCCGGATATCCTGAGTTTGGATGAAGTGGAACAGCTTCTGGCTCAGCCGGACATCGTGACGCCCCGGGGGCAGCGGGATTGCGCCATGCTGGAACTCCTTTATGCCACGGGGTTGCGGGTTTCAGAAATGGTGGGTCTCAGGATGTTGGACGTCAACCTGGAGGCCGGGTATGTGAGGACCCTCGGAAAAGGCGAAAAGGAAAGACTGGTGCCCTTTGGTGAAAAGGCGCTTCAAGCCGTCAGAGGGTATCTTTCTTACGGACGTCCGGCCCTGTTGAAAGAGGGGCATCCGCCGCACCTGTTTTTGAATTTCAGGGGAAAACCATTGACACGGCAGGGGTTCTGGAAAATTGTTCGGAACCATGGAATAGCCGCGAGAATTAATAAGCGTATTACACCGCACGGATTGCGGCATTCATTTGCCAGTCATCTCCTGGAAGCCGGCGCCGATTTGCGGTCTGTTCAGGTGATGCTCGGGCATGCCGATATCACCACCACCCAGATTTATACCCATGTGACCCGAGGGAGACTGAAGGAAATTCACGAAAAATGTCATCCGAGGCCGTAATTCCCGGGGATTGCCGACATCAAGACAGCATATTGTTCATTAAGGATTTATTCATGCGGGTAACCGAAAATGGGAAAAGTCATTGATCTCAAAAGCAGGCGCAAGAAGCCGCCGGAGGATTTGCCCGCCTCCGGGCCCTGGCGGTTTCAAAAGGCGTTATGGCGAACATCTCACTTTGTTCAAATGCGTTTAAGTCTTGCTGAAACTCTTGAACCCAAACCGGAGGGGTTGGCCGCCGTACCCCCGCATTTTTCCCTTGAAGGGGGCATGTCCTTTACCATTCGATCTCTTTACGCGAATCGCAAGGATGAAATAAAGATGCGGGAGATCTATTACCTGATTGGACTGACCGACTGCATGATCAATCAGGTGCATCCGATTTTGAGAACGGATCTTTTGTGGGCCATGTATAAAAAAGTATTTTCCATGAAAGAGACGCTCAAAGTCCACTGGCATGGCAACCTTGACCAGGTTTTGCTTCCCCTTGATTTCGAGTTTTATGATGATGTTTCCTACCGCGCGTCCCTTGGCAAAGCCGAGACCATGAAAGAATTGTACAGGGCTATCCGGGAGGGCGCCGATGAGATGTTTGACATCCTTTCCCTCAAGTATGTATTTTTCAGTCCATGGATGGGGGGATAATCTTGGAAAAAAAATATCCTTTGACCGACATGAAAACCAATGAGGCCTTTCTGGAAACCATTTTTGACGGCATCAGCGAAGAAATCATGGTGGTGGATGGAGACGGCATTATTCAGGATGTAAACCGAGTTTTCCTGGATGAACGGGGGCTTTCAAAAGAGGCGGTTCTGGGCAGAAGATGTTATGACGTCAAAAAAGCATCAGGGTTCCCCTGTCATTTGAAAGATCGGGATTGCCCGCTTCAGAAGGCCAGGGAGACCGGGCAAAGAGTGGAGATGACCTCTCGGCGCGGCTCGAAAGGGGAATACTTCAAAGCCTTGCGCCGAATCATGTATCCGGTCGTAAACAGGGAAACGGGTGAGCGGTATTTTGTTGAAATATCGAGGGATGTGACGGAATACCGTAACCTGCTCTCCAGACTGAGAGCCTCTGAAAAAAATTTCAGGACCATTCTGGATACGGCAACCGATGCCATTATCAGTATAAACGAGGACCATAAAATCATTCTGTATAACAACGCGGCGGAACGGATTTTCGGGTATAAGCGAGAGGAGGTTTTCAAAAAAGACCTTAATATACTCATTCCGCCTAAATATGGAGATCATGCGCGTTTTGTCAAAAGATTTTTGGAAACGAGAAAACCCAAAATCATCGGCAAAACCCAATCGCTGAACGCCTTTCGAAAAAATGGGGAGGAGTTTCCCATCGAGTTGGGGCTTTCCTTTCACGAGATGGATGGCGCCCATACGTTTACAGCCATTATTCGGGATGTCTCCGTTCAAAAGAAACTGGAAGAGAAACTGCTTCGTTCCGGACGTCTCGCGGCCGTTGGTACTACCGTCGCCCATGTGGTTCATGAAATCAAAAGTCCGCTTATGATTATCGGCGGGTTTTCTTATCAGATTCGCAACAGCCTCGACGATGAAAAGGCGGTAAAAAAACTGGATATGATCCTTGACGAAGTCGGTCGACTGGAGCGACTGGTCGCAAGCCTGGGAGACTTCACAAAGGTCTACAAACTGGTGCGGCGGCCGGCGGATATCAATTCCGTCATTCAGGATGTTCTGAAAATTTTCAGTGCTATCTATCCATCCGATAAATACCCCATGCGAGCAGACCTGGCGCCAAATTTAACCGAGATCCAATGCGATCCGGACAAGCTGAAACAGGTGGTGATCAATATCGTTACCAATGGCGCGGAAGCCATGGAAGAGGGTGGCCGTATCGCCATAAAAACGCTGGGATGGTCCGGCGGTGGCGTTGAAATTCGAATTCGCGATGAAGGGATCGGCATCAGCGAGGAGGACATCCTTCATATCTTTGAACCTTTTTATACAACCCGGGATCGCGGGTCCGGACTGGGCTTGGCCATATCCTACAAAATTGTGGAAGCCCATGGGGGCGAAATGTGGGTCAAGAGTGTTAAAGGGAAGGGGACGACTTTTTTTGTGCGCCTGCCGGGCTGATGGGGTGGGTTGCCGGCATAAGGTTCTGTGTCCTCAAGAGCGGCCTATCGACTCTTCGAATGGATCGCAATGGCGGTTTCCTTTTTTTATGGCAATTTCCTGTTTTTTTTGATTGACATTGATCCGAATAAACATTATCTTGATGGAATTGACGCGGGGTGGAGCAGTCTGGTAGCTCGTCGGGCTCATAACCCGAAGGTCGTTGGTTCGAATCCAGCCCCCGCTACCATAACAATAACAAGGGCTTACATCAATTTTGTGAGCCCTTTTTTTTGTGGCCTGTTTTCCTGTCCCCCACGCTATCCCCCACAAAAACAGGTTACCATGTTCCCGAAACAGATTTCGGGAACCTTCCCGCAAAATAAAAGTTGTCCATGGTTCCCCCTCCATGGTAGAATCCATAATATTCATTCAAGAAAGGGGTTCATCATGAGTGCCACCGTTACGTTTGATACATTTGAAAACGTGAAACGCCTTAAAGCTGTTGGCTTCACGGAAGAGCAGGCGGCGGAACAAACCAAAATTATCAGCGAATTGATTGAAACCCGCCTTGCTACCAAGCAGGATATCCTCATGCTACAGCGTGACATAAAAGAGTCCGAAATGCGTATTACCATCCGCCTTGGCGGAATGATGGCGCTCTCCATCGCTGTTGTCGCTGCCCTGGTTAAACTTCTGTGAGACCTTTCCCACAAAAAAACCGGCCTCATTTCTGAAACCGGTTTTAATATTCCAGCCTGTCCCTGGCAAGTGGTATCATGCCGCCATTTGCGCTTCCTGGTATTCCATGGCCTCTTCCGTTATTTTTGGCTCCACTGTTTCGTACTTCTTTTTCAGGTTCAACTATTGATCCACTGGTTCATCGCGGATTAACGTGAAATCGCGCTTTGAGATTGTTTCGGTTCGGGCTGTAGGTGCGACTTCAGTCGCACAGGGTCGGCTTAATGTGCGACTGAAGTCGCACCTACAATCGGCTCAGAAGCCAAATCTCACGCGAATCCACGATGAGCCGATCCACTCTTCCACGTCTTCAAATGGATCGCTATGTGGGTGTTCCTGCAATGGCGTGATCATCCAACCGGATTCAGGATGTTCCTTCAGGCGGTATTCGATGGGAGCATTCAGTTCCCACTTGATTTCAATATCATCGTTTTCATCATATGAGTATTTCATATCATGGTCCTCCTGCCAGCTTTCAAGACCAGCAAAATAAAAGTTGTCCATGGTTTCCCTCCATGGTAAAATCCATCATGTTCATTTAAGAAAGGGGTTCATCATATGGCAACCGCACTCGTATTTGATACATTGGCATACGCAAAAAAGCTGAAAGCTGCCGGGGTCCCTGAAAAACAGGCAGAGGTACAGGCTGAAACATTTGCTGAAATTATTGACGAACGTTTGGCCACAAAACAGGATCTCAAAGAGCTTGAAAATAATTTAAGTCGCGACATGAAAGAGCTTGAGTTGCACCTCAAACATGACTTAACCCTCCGCATGGGTGGGATGCTTGCCGCCTCCATCGCCATTGTTGCCGCCCTGGTTAAGCTTCTGTAGGCCCTTTCCGCTCCCCCCTGCTATCCAAACCACAAAAAAGCTTGGCATTAATGCTTACAAGTACATACCGACCATGGATATACCGGTCAAAGCGCTTGCCGTATTTTCCGGTTTCATGATATGCTGCTTGCAGATCTTTGCCGGTTGCGTTCCATTTAACAGCCATGGCGGTTCTCCCAATAGTTTGTACAATCCTTGCACAATTTTTCCGGTGAAATACCGTGGTAATTCGTGACGGACTATGGAGGATAAGATCTTATAACTATATGGATTGTCAAGACACTTAATCCTCTAAAAAAGGGGCGCCAATTGTCGCACATGACTGAAAGCCATGGCCCAAAGGTATATGGCGTTCACGAACTCACCGAAAAAATAAGGGACCTTCTGGAGGGGACGCTTGATTTTATTTGGGTTGAAGGGGAAATATCCAATTTCAGTGCACCCAGATCCGGCCATTATTATATGGTACTCAAAGATGAAAACGCGCAGATCAGGGCGGTCATGTTTCGTCTTCAGGCACGCTATTTAAAGTTCCTGCCCGAAAACGGCATGAAAGTGATTGCCCAGGGCCGGATAGGCGTATACGCGCCCAGGGGAGAATACCAGCTGATCCTGGACTATCTGGAGCCCGTAGGCGTGGGCGCCCTGGCCCTGGCCTTTGAACAGCTCAAAAACAAACTGGCAAAGCAGGGTCTTTTTGATCAGGAGATCAAAAAACCGCTGCCCTTCCTGCCCAAGCGGATCGCCCTGGTCACATCGCCTACCGGCGCCGCGGTGCGGGATTTTCTCAACGTCATTCAACGGCGATTTGCCAATCTGGAGATCAGTATCCTTCCCGTTCAGGTTCAGGGGGACCAGGCCTGCGGGGACATGGTCAAAGCCCTTGAATTCATTAACAGTGAACTGTCCGTCGATGTGATCGTTTTGACCCGGGGGGGTGGATCTCTGGAGGATTTGCAGGCCTTTAACCAGGAAGAACTGGCCATGGCCGTCAGGGGCTCCCGCATACCGGTGGTCTCAGCCGTAGGGCACGAAATCGATGTGACCATATGCGATCTGGCGGCGGATTTCAAGGCCCCCACCCCTTCCGCCGCCGCCGAGCTTCTGGTGGCGGAAAAAGAAGCCCTTGAAAATCGCCTCAAAGACCTGCAAGGCCGCTTGTTCGGGCTCATGAGGCAACAGGTCGATTATCGCAGGCAGGTCCTGGAAAAGCTGAAGCAGCGACTTCGGGATCCAAGGAAACGGCTTGCGGACGCCTGGATTCGACTGGATGAAGTTCAGCAGAGACTGACGCGACTGATGCGTCTGGAGCTTCACCACAAACGCATGGTCTCAGGTGCAAAAGCAAATGCTTTGAGAATCCATTCTCCCCTGGGCATGATCGCTTCGGGCAAACAAAATCTTGATTTTCAAAGGACGTCCCTCATCCGGACCATGGAAACAAAACTTCGCGGGTTTCGAATGAACCGTTCCCTGCTTGAAAAGGGCTTGAGCGACCTGAACCCTCGGGCCATTTTAAAACGGGGATACAGCATTGCCCTTCAGCTGCCCGAAAAGAAGATCCTGAAAAAAATCAAAGGCGTGTATTCAGGGGATCAGATTATGGTCCTTCTGGCGGAGGGGTCGTTAACATGCCGGGTGGAAACAACCGAAGGGGTTTCAGGTCTGTCCCTATTAGATAAAACCTGATGGTTTGGGCGGATCATGCTGAAAAAAACGCTCAGTTATGGATCGACATCATGCCGGGGTGATGTGATGCTGAACCTCTCCCCCGATGAATCGCTTCTGTAATCTACGGTAATCGGCTGAAATCGAGATAGAAGTTCCTTATCAACGGCGTATTGAATTCCTTCCACGTCAAATACCTGATCGTTCGGCCTCACTGAATCAAAGAGCATGCCCAGATGGGGACCGATGCAGCCCCCAGCCATCATGATGCGAATGGGTGAAGGGCTTTTTTCCCCATGGACAATTTCCTGAATCTTCTCCCTGGCAGGCCCTGTAATTTCAAACATCGTGTTGACTTCCCGCGGCATCATAAAAGGACATCCTGATCTTCGTTTAAGTTAAGATAGCGTAAAACTGAAAAATAGGCCATGGAATATTTTTGACAATCGCCGTCAGGTGGTGCTATGGGTGTTTCAGGTCATTAAAATTCAGAGAAAATCCTAACACTCATGGGCGTTGACACGATGGAAACAGGCATACGCTGGACCAAAACTCATTGCGCCAGAATGGATCACGGTGGGTGCGCCATTCTGGTGGGAACTCAAAACAACCGGATTGTCAAAATAAAGGGAGACCCGGACGGTTTTTTAAACAGGGGCTATATTTGTCCCAAGGGATTGGCGTCTTCGGAACGCCTTACCCACCCGGACCGCCTGAAACATCCCCTGAAGCGAAAAGGGGAAAGGGGCGGGGGAAAATGGGAAAAAATCTCCTGGGATCAAGCCATCCGGACCATCAGCCAAAATTTTCTTCAAATCAAGGAACAATACGGCGCCAGGGGGGTTGCCTTTTGCCAGGGTATGCCCAAGGGCATGGAGCATTTTGCCCTGATTCGCCTTGCCAATCTCTTTGGGTCTCCCAATGTGGTAGCGGTTCAGGACGTTTGCCATGCACCCCGGGAAGTGACCGGGATGCATACCTGCGGTTTTTATCCGGTGGTGGATTTTCATCACCCAAGCAAAACCGTGCTGGTGTGGGGAAGCAATCCCACCCATACCCATGAAGAAGGGGAAATCAGCAGCCTCTTACTGGACCAAGTGAAGCGGGGAACTCAGCTGATCGTTATCGACCCGAGAAAAACCGATATGGCCAAAAAAGCACAGGTCTGGCTTCAGCTTCGGCCCGCCACGGACCACTTTATGGCCCTGGCATTTTTGAATGTCATTATTGAAGAAAACCTGTTCGACAGGACGTTTGTTGAAACCTGGACCCACGGTTTTGATGCGCTGGCCCGTCATGTGACGGATTATGCCCCCGAAAAAGTCGCGGACATTACCTGGGTTTCACCGGATCTGATTCGAAAAGCGGCAAGATTATATGCTGAATCCAGCCCCGCCGCCATTCATTGGGGAAATGCCCTGGAGCAAAACAGCCATGCCTTTGACGCCATAAGGGCCATCACCTGCCTTATGGCCCTATGCGGCAACCTGGATATTCCCGGCGGCAACATTCAACCCAACGAGCCTGGAATTCTCCCTTTGGGAAAGTACGTGCGGGCGGATCTTTTGCCCAACAAATGGAAAGAGATGATCCATGCGGCTCACGGGACCATCCCCAGGCTCATGACCGTTCCGCCCGCTTTTTTCAGAGAAGCCGTACTGAAAGAAAATCCCTATCCGGTAAAAGGCGCCTATGTCCAGTGCGCCAACCCCTTAATGGCCTATGCGGACAGCAACCTGACCTTTGAGGCCTTGAACCGCCTGGATTTTCTGGCGGTCAGTGATCTTTTCATGACCCCTACCGCGGCGCTTGCGGACATCGTTCTGCCCGCTGCCACCCATTTCGAATTTGACGACATCGGACATTACGGACTGGGGCATGGTTATATCCTGGCAAGACCGAAAATCGTTGAACCCCCTGAGGAATGTCGGCCCGATATCCGAATCATCAATGACCTGGGCGCTGGCATGACCTCAAAGGAACACTGGTTTGATGATGCTCATGCGTTGATCGACATGGTGCTAAAACCGATGGGCCTGACCTTCAACGCCTTTTCGGAATTGGGATACCTCAAAGGAAAAGACCAATTTAAAAAATATGAAGCCAAAGGGTTCAGGACCCCCACGGGCAAGGTGGAGCTACGCTTGAGTACCGCCGAAAAATTCAAGCTTCACCCGTTGCCCGAAACCGCCGCCCTGCCTTTGGATGATCCGGACTATCCGCTGGTGTTGATCAGTTGTAAAGACCGATTTTATCTCCATTCCGCCTACCGATGGGTCAGAAAATTGCGGGAGAGGAGTCCTGACGCAATGGTGGAAATTCATCCCGAAACCGCCGCGCGCTTAGGCATTCAAGAGGGAAATCCTGTAAGCATTGAAACCCGGTCGGGTCAAATCCGCCAGACCGCCCGGTTAACCCCCCATATTCACCCGCGGGTAGTCAGCGCCGCCTATGGCTGGTGGTTTCCGGAAGCGCTTATGGACAAAGACAACTGGACCCGGGCCAACTTCAACATGCTCACCACCACCGAAAACCTGGGCCGGGAATTCGGCACACCCAACCTTAAGGGGATTTCCTGTCGGATCAGTCCGGCACTTCCTTGAAACCCCGGAAAACCAACAACGTCGCCAGGAGGAGTACATGAAAACGCATAACGCATTTGAACTGATCGAAAAACGAGACATAGCGGAACTGAAAACCCAGGCCCATCTGTTCCGTCACAAAAAAACAGGGGCTGAGATCCTTTCCATCATCACCGACGACGAAAACAAGGTGTTTGGCATCACCTTTCGAACGCCTCCCTTTGACTCCACGGGAGTGGCCCATATTCTGGAGCATTCGGTCCTTTGCGGATCCAGGAAATACCCCGTCAAGGAACCCTTTGTCGAGCTTCTGAAAGGCTCTCTTCAGACATTTTTAAATGCCTTTACTTATCCGGATAAGACCTGCTATCCCGTGGCCAGCCAGAATCTTCAGGATTTTTACAACCTGATGGATGTTTACCTGGATGCGGTGTTTTATCCCAGAATCACGCCTGCCATCTTTCAGCAGGAAGGGTGGCATTACGAACTGGAGGAGAAAGAGGCCGAAATGGTCTTCAAAGGGGTGGTCTTTAACGAAATGAAAGGGGCCTATTCTTCACCGGACAACGTGCTTTCCGAATACTCCCTTCAATCCCTGTTTCCGGACAATGCCTACGGGCTTGACTCAGGAGGCGATCCGAAACAAATTCCCAACCTCACCTATGAACAGTTTCATGCCTTTCATGAACGATATTATCATCCGTCAAACGCGCGTATCTTTTTTTATGGCAATGATGACCCCGAAGAGCGCCTGAAGCGATTAGAGGCGGTGCTGGGTGATTTTGAACCGCTTTCGGTCGATTCCAACGTGCAATTGCAATCTTCTTTCAGCAAACCGAGACGCCTGGTCCGGCCCTACATGGTGGGCGAAGGGGATGAAACAGCCGCCAAAGGCATGATGACCGTGAACTGGATGCTGGGTGAAACAACCGATGTGGACGCCAACTTTTCCCTGCGCATCCTGGAGTACATCCTGCTGGGCATGCCCGCTTCTCCCCTCAGGAAAGCGCTCATCGACTCAGGGTTCGGAGAAGACCTGACCGGCGGCGGTTTGGAAACCGAATTGCGGCAGATGTGCTTTTCTACCGGCCTCAAGGGGATTGAAACGGATAACGCCCAAAAGATTGAAGATCTCATTCTAAAGACGCTGAGAACCCTTTCCCGGTCGGGCATCGATCCCCATACGGTGGAGGCGGCCCTGAATACCATCGAATTCCGCCTGCGGGAAAACAACTCCGGCAGTTTCCCCCGGGGACTGTCACTGATGTTGCGATCGCTCACCACCTGGCTTTACGGGGGGGATCCCCTGGCACTGGTGGCCTTTGAAGGTCCCCTTGAACGGGTGAAGGGAAAAATCGCCCACAACCCCTCCTATTTTGAGGCGCTTATTGAACAGACGTTCCTTTCAAACAACCATCGGACCACCCTGATTCTGGAACCCGATTCAAATCTCGGAAAAAAGGAGGCTGAAGCTGAAAAACAGCGGCTGGAAAAAGCCCGTGCCGCCATGGATGAAACAGTTCTGGAAGCGGTTCAGAAGAACACCCGGGAACTGAAAATACTCCAGGAAAAGCCCGACGCCCCCGAGGATCTGGCCACCATCCCCATGCTGAATCGGGATGATCTGGAACAGCGCAACAAGACCATTCCCCTGGCCGAAATGGATGAAGACGATATCCCCATCCTCTACCATGACCTGTTTACCAATGGGATTGCCTATGTGGATCTGGGTTTCAGTCTCCAAAATCTTCCCCCTGACTACCTGTCCTATATCCCCCTCCTGGGTCGCGCCTTCGTTGAGATGGGTACGGAAACGGAAGATTTCGTAACGCTGACCCAGCGCATCAGCCGAAAAACGGGGGGCATTCATCCGCAAGCCTTTACCTCGGGCCTGCAAGGGTCGGAAGGAAGCGCCGCCTGGCTGTTTCTTCGGGGAAAAACCATGGCCCACCAGGTAGCGGAACTGATCCGTATTTTTGAGGATGTGCTGTTGACGGTGAAACTGGACAACCGGGATCGTTTTCGGCAGATGCTCATGGAAGAAAAATCCCGGGTGGAGCAAAAGCTCATTCCCGCGGGCCACCAGATGGTAAACCTTCGACTGAAGTCCCATTTTTCCGAGTCTCACTGGGCCGCTGAACAGATGGGCGGCATCAGCTATCTCTTTTTTATCAGACAGCTGGTTCAGGATGTGGAAAAGGATTGGCCCAAGGTCCTCGCCATTTTGAAGAACATTCATGGCATACTGGTGAACCGGAAGACGACCCTGGCCAACGTTACCGTAGACGCTTCGGGATGGACTCGGGTTGAACCGCCATTGAGGGAATTGCTGCGTGCCTTGCCCGCCGGTCCGGTTGTCGAATCCGGCGCTTTAAAGAAAGACCGGCCCGTCCAAAGCAATCCTCTCTTCGAAGGAATGACCATTCCCACCCAAGTCAACTATGTGGGCAAAGGGGCGGATCTTACTGAATTGGGATATAAATTTCACGGCTCCGCCCTTGCCATTACCCGTTATGTGCGCAATGCCTGGCTGTGGGACCGGGTTCGCGTGCAGGGAGGCGCCTATGGCGCATTCTGCCTGCTGGACCGGATTTCCGGCATGTTGACGTTTGTCTCTTATCGGGACCCCAACCTGCTTCAAACCTTGGATGTCTTTGACCATTCCGCCCGCTTTCTGGAAGAGAAGACCCTCACGGATGAAGAACTAACCAAGAGCATCATCGGCGCCATTGGAGACTTGGACGGCTATATGTTGCCCGATACAAAGGGGTTTGTTTCCATGATTCGATATCTGACGAACGACGCCGAAAGCTTGAGGCAGCAAATACGGGAAGAACTCCTGGGAACCACCACATCTGATTTCAAGGCCATGGGCCGGGTTTTGAAAGAAGCGGCGGAAAAGGGCGTGGTCAAGGTGTTAGGATCTTCAACGGCCATGGACGAGGTGGACAAACAACGGCCGAACTGGCTCAAACGGTTAAAGGTGCTTTAAAAATATGATGTAGTTGAACTGGATGGCGGGATGCAAGCAACCACATCCCGCCGTCATTCCCTGCGCCTTCCTAGAAAGGATAGGCTTCCAGATCGATGATTCGGTCTGCGATTTCCCGCTTTAAACTCACGGCGTCGATGGGTTGATAACGAGCCAGCTTCTTGACGCCCGCCAGTTGTGTCCTGAGCATGTCGCCCTCTTCCACATAGGCGATCACCTGTTTAGCCCAAGCTTCGATTTTAGGAATGGTCTCATCCACATAGACCTTAACGGCGTCAATGTGGTATTTTGCCTTTTCTTCCCCCTCTTTGGCAATGATCTTGAGGGTTCTCAGCAAACCGCTCTCCATGGCGAAGATTTCGATAATGATATCCGCTACCTTGCCCAGCACTTCCTGCTCCTTGGCTAGATTCTGCTGGAATTTCATTGCGGCGCCGCCGGCGACCATCAGCGCAATCTTTTTGGCCATCTGAATCATGTGTTCCTGAAGTGCAAGGGGGGTATCGGATAACTGTACGGAGAGGGGAGAGTAGCCCATGAGAAAGCCGGCAATGCCCTGTGCCTCCTGCAAGAGGTTTAGACGGCCTTTCATGGCACGTTGCATCAAGGTTCCGGGAATCAGCATTCGGTTGATTTCGTTGGTGCCTTCCCAGATGCGGTTGATTCTGGAATCCCGATAATAGCGCTCCGCGGGATAATCCGCGCAAAATCCATACCCCCCCAGGATCTGAACGAATTGATCCACGCAGAATTCAAGGGTTTCCGAACCATAAACCTTGGCGATGGAGCATTCCGCCGCATATTCTTCAATGGCCTTGGCGTTTTCAGCGCCGCTTTTCTTGGCCTCGGCGGAAAGCGTTCCCAGTTTATTGTCAAACATGCCGGCCAAACGGTACATGACGCTGTCGCTCATAAAGCCTTTGACGGCCATATCGGCCAGTTTGGTTTTGATCAGGCCGAAGGAGCTGATGGGCACCTTGAATTGAATGCGGCCGTTGGCGTACTTAACCGATTCCGTGACGCAGGCTTTACATCCGCCCACGGAGGCAGCCCCCAGTTTCCAGCGTCCGATGTTCAGGATGTTAAAGGCGATTTTGTGACCTTTTCCCACTTCATAAAGGACGTTTTCCACCGGTACTTCCGCATCCTCCAGAATCACAGGGCGTGTGGAAGAGCCATGTACGCCCATCTTTTTTTCTTCCTTACCCGTAGATACGCCTTTGAAATCCTTTTCAACGATGAAGCCGGTGAACTGTTCCCCATCCACCTTGGCGTAAACAATAAAGCTGCTGGCCCATCCCGCATTGGTGATGAACAACTTTTCGCCGTTGATAATATAGTGTTTTCCATCCTCGGAGAGAACCGCCTTGGTTTTGGCGTTGAGCGCGTCCGATCCGGCGCCGGGTTCCGTGAGACAGTAGGCCCCGCACCACTCGCCGGACGCCAGTTTGGGCAGGTATTTATTTTTTTGTTCTTCATTTCCGAAATAGACGATGGGTAAACTGCCGATGCCTGAATGGGCGCCATAAACCACGGCGAAGGAACCGGCAATCCCCAGAGACTCGGTGACGACAGTGGTGCTGACCTTATCCAGCCCCATGCCGCCATACTCTTCGGGAACATCCGTCCCCAAAAGACCCAGCTCACCGGCCTTTGCCAGAAGAGAAAGGGTGAGATTGTGATCTTTTTCTTCCAGTTGATCCATGATGGGCTTGATCTCTTTTTCCACGAAATCTTTCGCCATATCCTTAATCATGCGATGCTCATCTGTGAAATCTTCAGGGGTAAATACTTCCTCGGGGGCGACATCCGAAATCAGGAATTCTCCGCCAACAAAAATCTTTTCTTCGGCCATTTTTTTTGCTCCTTTCTACATGTGGAATTGTTAATTTTACCGTTTTCAAATCAACAATCATCATTCAACAATCTCAGTAATCTTCGATCTCAAAGATGCCCGCGGCGCCCATGCCGAACCCAATACACATGGACACCAACCCCCAGCGGGCTTTCCGCTCCTGCATTTCATAGATCAGCTGGGTTGTCAGTTTGGCCCCCGTACACCCCAACGGGTGCCCTAGAGCAATGGCGCCGCCATTTACGTTGGTAATGTCTTCGTTGATTCCCAGTTCGTTGATGCAGTAAATAGCCTGGGCCGCGAAGGCTTCGTTCAATTCGATCAGGTCCATTTGGCTTAAGTCCATCCCAGCCAGCTTGAGAACCCTTGGAATGGCCACGGCGGGACCGACTCCCATGACTTCGGGCTCGCATCCTTCCACCGCATGATATCTGAAGGTCGCCATGGGTTTAAATCCCAGCTCTTTCGCTTTTTCCTTGCTCATGAGCAGGACCGCAGCTGCCGCATCGCTGGTCTGGGAAGAATTCCCGGCGGTTACGGAACCACCCGGCTTAAAAGCCGGTGGAATTCTACCGATGCTCTCCTTGGTGGTGCCGGGGCGCATCCCTTCATCCTGATCAAAAATAAACTCTTCGAATTCAAACCGACCGTTGGGCAGTTTTTTCTGTTTCTTGACCTTTAAAGGAACAATCTGACTTTTAAAACGCCCTGCCTTAATGGCTGCTTCCGCCTTCTGCTGGCTTTTAGCACCGAACGCGTCCTGTTCATCCCGACCGATATTGAACCGTTCCGCCACGTTTTCAGCGGTCAATCCCATGCCGGTAAAGGCGCCCGGCCGCGTATCCACCAGCGCCGGATTGGGGTACATCATGCTCCCGCCCATGGGGATCTGGCTCATGCTCTCCACGCCGCCGGCAACCATCACATCGGCAAATCCACACATGATTTTTTCTGCGGCAATGGCAATGGCCTGAAGGCCTGAAGAACAGAAGCGGTTAACCGTCATGCCGGGAATGCGGTCCGGCCACCCCATGCTCATGACCAAAACCCTGCCCAGGTTCAATCCCTGTACGGATTCGGGGAACGTACACCCAATCACCACATCGTCAATTAACATCGGGTCCAGATCACCCGCCCGTTTCATTAAATCTTCTAAAACAGTACAGCCCATCTGTTCGGGACGGGTATGCTTTAATATTCCTCGAGGGGCCTTTCCCGCTGCCGTCCTGCAGGCAGCAACAATTACGGCTTCTTTCATCATATTTTCCTCCCCTGTCATTGATCAGTTATAACCTGTTTAATATCGCTTATCTGAATGCACCGGCAGCGTTTAGTTCCTGAGCGGTTTTCCCGTGGTCAGCATATGCTGTATCCTGGCCTGGGTGTTGGGATCGCCCAGAAGGCTCAGAAAAGCCTCCCTTTCCAAATCAAGGAGGTATTGTTCCGTGACGATAGTGTCTTCCTGAACTTGGCCGCCGCACAGAATATATCCGATCTTGGTGGATACGGTCACATCGTGGTCGGTGATAAAGTTCTGCTCATGCATGGTCCAGAGTCCCAGTTTAATCATGGCAAAAGTGTTGTCACCGGGGACCCGCAGATCATCCCTGGGTCTCGGTGGGGTGTAACCTTCAATATTCATGGCCAGCACCGTGTTTTTAGCGTCCTGAATCTGGTAATCGCGATTAACGGTCATTTTATCCGTGGGCCTCAAGTAGCCCAGGCTGATGGCTTCCGGACCCGATGTTGCCACCTTGGCCATGGCGATGGTTTCAAAGGCTCTGGAAATAAACGGCATCATTTCAATTTGTTTGGGGTAAAGGCCGCCTCTTTTGACTTCAAACAGGTGATCCGTGTTCCGAATAAACAACTCCTTGGTGCCCCCGCCCGCCGGAACCAGGCCAACGCCCGCTTCCACAAGGCCCATATAAGTCTCCGCGGCAAACCGCACCCGATCCGCGGCCAGACAAATTTCACAGCCGCCTCCCAAAGCCATCCCCGCAGGGGCCGCCACTACCGGTTTATCGAGATATTTCAGTTTCATGAAAGAATCCTGGAACACCTTTATCATCCACTCCAGATCATCCCATTCTTCTTCCTGGGCCGTGAAAAGGATGAGCGGCAGGTTGGCGCCGGCGGAAAAGTTTGTACCATGGTTGGCAATGACCAGACCCTCAAAGTCGTTGCTGATAATGTCCGCCGATTTCAGGACCATATTGGTAATGTCTTCGCCCATGGCGTTCATTTTGGTGTGGAACTCAAGACACGCCACGCCGTCGCCCAGATCGATGAGGGAGGCGCCCGAATTTTCCGCAACTGTTTTATTCTGCTCTTTGAGTGTGGGCAGGAGAATAATGCCGGGTTTTACCGGAACTTCCTGGTAGTCTTTGGACGCGATATCATAGAAATAGAGTTTGCCGGCTTCCTTTTTGTAGAAAGTTTCTTTGCCGCCAGAGAGCATCTCTTCCACCCACGCGGGGATTTTATAACCGGCTTCTTTCATTTTGGCTGCGGATTTTCCCAGACCTACGGCATCCCATGACTCAAAGGGACCCAGCTTACGGCCAAAGCCCCACTTCATGGCGTTGTCGACGTTTACGATATCGTCTGCAATTTCCGGAATGCGGTTGGCGGCATAGATAAAGGTTTCACTCAAGGTTTTAAAGGTAAATACGCCCGCCTGATCCTTTGCGTAATAGAGCGATTTGATTTTTTTGCCGACTCCGGAAACATTTTTGGCCGCCGCCAGAGAGGCTATTTTCACCTTTTCCTGTGGCGTATGGTCTACCGTATTGTAATCCAAGGACAGGATCACCCGTTTACCGTCGGCATCCTTGCTTTTTTTATAGAATCCCTGTTTGGTCTTTTCACCTAACAGCCCCTTTTCAATCATCTTTGAGATGAATTCAGGCGCTTTGAATATTTCCCGTTTTTCATCATCGGGAGATCCCTCATACACATTGTCAGCCACGTGAAGCAATGTATCCAGACCCACCAGGTCAGCCGTCCTGAAGGAAGCGCTCTTGGGGTTCCCCACCACGGGGCCCGTCAGCTTGTCCACGGCTTCCACACTGAGCCCCAGTTCCATCATGGCATTGATGGTGGAAAACATGCTGAAGGTACCCACACGGTTGGCCACGAAATTGGGGGTGTCTTTGGCATAGACAATGCCTTTGCCCAGCTTTTTCTCACATACTTCAGCCAGCCTTTCCACCACCTCGGGAAGGGTATCCGGACCCGGTACGATCTCCAAAAGTTTCATATAGCGTGGGGGATTAAAAAAATGGGTGATGGCGAAATGCTTTTTAAAGTCTTCGGAACGCCCTTCGCACATGTCTTTCGCGGTTATTCCAGAGGTGTTGGAGGAAATAACGGCGCCGGGCGTCAGCACGGTTTCAATCTTTTCAAAAACCTTTTGCTTGATATCCAGCCGTTCAATAACCACCTCGATGATCCAATCCACGTCTTTTAACAGCGCCAGATCGTCTTCCATGTTGCCGATGGTGATCAATTTTGCATTTTCCGGAATATAAAAGGAGGCAGGTTTAGACTTTAAAGCGATCTTCAGTCCGTTGTTGCCGAATTTGTTCCTGAATCCCTTTTTTTCCGGTGTGAGTCCCTTTTTCTTGTCGTCGTCCGTGAGTTCCGGGGGAACAATGTCGAGCAAAACGGTTTCGATGCCCACATTGGCTAGTTGAGCGGCGATGGTGGCTCCCATTACCCCTGCCCCAATGACGCCGGCCCTGTTCATTTTTTTGTCCATAGACACCTCCTTGCGTGTTCGATCATGAAAGTCGCGCTTTAAACGGATTCCCCGTAAAAAGCTGTCTCGGTAAACATGAATGAACTGTCATTCATTTTTGAGAAACTAATATGACTGATAGTTTAAGTCAAGCTTTTTTTTATTTTTTAAAAATTAAAAATGGCGGCAACAGGTTGAAATATCAGTTTCAAAAAGACAAAAATAATGATGTTAGAGGGGATTTTGGTTTATTTATCTTCAGCATGAACTGGAAAAAGGAAGGGTTTCAGGGGGCCGGGGGAATCGCTTTTCCCGCAAAGGCCCCCCGGCAATTTTAACCCTTTACCAGTGGATATGGCATTCCGGACTCGCCACTTCCAGAAGTTCACGGAAAATGGCATTGAGATTAATGACGCCTACAATTTTTCCTTCGCTTTGAACAAACTGCTGCCGAACATTATCCTTAAAAAGCGTATAAATGCCTTCCGTCACCTTGTCCTCAGCTTTTAAACTGGATTTTTGAATGGGACTCATAATGTCCTTGACGTTTTTATGGGCCTCCTGCTTGATTAGTTCCGCAAAGCTGGATTTTAACCAGCTGAAATGTTCCTGAATATCCCCCACCTGAGCAGCCACATCGCGCGCTCGACCGGAACGCATGGCACTATAGGCTTTAGAGACCTCCGGCTTCTTGGCCGGTTCGGGAACCAGACCTCGGATCAGATCATACATGGATAACTTTCCAACGATCTTGTTTTCCCCATCCACCACCAGCAGGGTTTTATGAAAATTGCTGGAATCACCCGTTTTTAGACGCTCATAATTTCTTTTCAGTATGCTCATGGCATCGCAAAGCTGAGCATCGATATTCAGCCTGTCATAATCCTCAATGGGCGCCATAATATCTTTCACTTTTTTATTCTCGGCCATCTGTGTTACCTCCTGGATTCGCTGAAGTCGGCAAAATAGAAGCTTGGATTCTTATTTAATAAATATGAACCCAGTTTCTTTTTACTATCAGGTTTGCAATCATTGCATTCTAATTTTGATTTTAGGACAAGTTTCTTCAACTATAATATTATTTTCCAAACCGCAAGATTTTTTTGACGGACACCGCTTAGAATCATGTGATTTTCCGTAAAAATAATATTGACCTCAGTTTGTGCTGCTTGGTAGCATTGTAATCTGAAATCATTAGCAGGGAGGTGATCATGAGATTTCCATACGGCATATCTGATTTTAAGAAAATAGTTACAAAAGGGTATTTCTATTGTGATAGAACCGATAAAATTCCATTGTTGGAAGAATCGGATTCACAACTCTTCATACGCCCCAGGCGGTTTGGGAAGAGCCTGCTTCTCTCCATGCTGGAAAATTATTACGATGTCGCAAAAGCGGATGAATTTGATGAGATGTTCGGGAAATTTGCCATCGGCAAAAATCCCACAAAATCGCGGAACTCCTATTTTGTTTTAAGGTGGGATTTTTCATGTGTCGATACAACCGGCAGTGTCGAGGATCTTAAACGGTCGTTGTATAATCATCTAAATGTAAGAATTGAAAGTTTTATCCGGTATTATGTTTTTGCGGGATATGATTTACCGCCGGTAAAAATCAAAGACGACGATGCCCTCTATTCCATAGAGTCATTATTAAGTTCAATTAGAACCGCATCCTATCCCATCTATCTCCTCATAGATGAGTACGATAATTTTGCCAATACCATCATGATGGGAACGCAAAATGAAAAAGACAGATATAATGCGCTGGTTCATGATGAAGGCGTTCTAAGGACCCTGTTCAAAGCCATCAAATCTTCCACGTCCGGCCCGATGTTTGATCGGGTATTTATAACAGGCGTTTCGCCTGTTGTGATGAGCGATATTACCAGCGGTTATAATATCGCTAAAAATATCTATTTTGAACCTGAATTTAACGATTTATGCGGTTTCAGAGAAAAGGAGGTACGCGGCGTCATTGAACAAATTGTGGATGAATGCGATTTTGGCACGGAAAAAGCTGATGAAGCGCTTGATTTAATGAAAACATACTATAATGGATACCTTTTTGCGTTTGGTCTGGACGAATATATTTACAACCCAACATTATGCCTTTATTTTTTTGAGCAGTTTCAAAAAATATGCCGCTATCCGAGAGAGATGCTCGATGATAATCTTGCAACGGATGAAACCAAGCTGGAATACATTGCGCAAATACCAAAAGGTCAGGACCTGCTTGTAGATTTGATGCAAAAAGCACATGAAGTGGCAGTCTCCAAGGTCAGCAAACGTTTCGGTGTTAAAGAAATGTTAGCCGACAAGTCAAAGGACAATACTTTTCTAATTTCATTCCTTTATTATTTTGGCGTGTTGACGCTGGCAGGTGAGAATCCCGAAGGTGAAATAATTCTAAAAGTTCCGAATTTGGTGATACAAAGCCTGTATGTGACGCGGGTTCAACGCATGCTGTTACCTGATCCGAGCGACAGGGATAATGGTGAATTTGCGGCAAAACAGGTTTACCAGAAGGGCAATATTCAACCCCTGTGCGATTTTGTGGAAAACAGGTATTTTACGGTTTTTAAAAATCGGGATTACAGATGGGCCAATGAATTGACGTTAAAGACTGCATTTTTAACGCTTTTGTACAATGATATTTTGTACATAATGGATTCCGAACCCGAGATCGACCGCAGGTATGCGGATCTAACCATGATGATCAGACCGGATAAAAGACATTTTAAAATATTTGATGTTCTGATCGAGTTCAAGTTTGTAACGCTAAAAGAGGCCGGGATCACAGGGGAAGAGGCCGGACAATTACCGGAAGACGACTTGTTCGGCATACCGAAGATAAAACAGGCGCTTGAAGAGGGGCGGCGGCAGGTTGTCCTTTACGGTAAAAAGCTCGATGATAAATATGGCAATCTGCGTTTGAAAAAGTTTGTGGTAACGGCCCTCGGTTTTGAAAGGATTTGCTTCGAAAAGGTCGATTAACGAGTCCCCCAATTGCTAGTGTCAAACCATTTCAATAAGGAGGAAAATCATGCCCACCTTAGCACACGATCGGCAAGAAATGTTCAGCTATGATAATTATTCAAATTGGGTGGATGAGGGAAGATGGGAGCTGATAGACGGGGTTGCCCATAATATGAGCCCGGCCCCTTCAAGACTTCATCAGGAAATACTCCTGAAGGTTGTGAGACCCATTGCGGATTTTTTGGATGATACGCCTTGTGAAACATATGTCGCTCCATTTGATGTGCGGCTCTCCGAAGATTCGGAAGCTTCGGACAAGGAGACCTTTACCGTGGTGCAACCGGATATTGTGGTGGTTTGCGATGGGTCGAAGCTGGATGAAAGAGGATGTAAAGGCGCACCTGATCTTGTCATTGAAATATTATCCCCCGCAACCGCCGCGAAGGATATGAAAATAAAACGTGATCTTTACGAGCGCCATGGGATCAGGGAATACTGGCTGGTTCACCCAACGGACAAGACCGTCATGGTTTATAGAATGGGCGATGCAAACAAGTATGGCAAAGCCGTTATTTGTACCGGTGAAGATCTTGTTGAATCAACAGTACTCGAAGGGTTGAAAATCAAGATGACAGCGTTATTCGGTTTTCCCGCCGGGGAAGAATCACCCACAATGACCTGAAGGCCCTTGATCCTTTTTCCTTGACGTGGAACCCGCAATTTCCTATCCTCCGCTTTGAAAATTAATTTTGCGTAAAACCCATATGTTAGCGGTTTTTTATTTCCTTGTGATGCCTGTTGATATTCTATGATCACCAAACGTTTTCTGATTATCATACCAATCATTATTATTCTATTCCTGCTCCAGTCCTACCTGTGGGTTCCCACCTATGAGGAACAGAGTAGGGGAAACCCCAACCGCCTGAATGAATATGTCACCGCATCTCTGGGTGACGCCACCATCCTGAATCCGATCCTCTCAGCCAACAGCACCAGCAGCCAGATCGAATCCCTGGTGTTCGAGGGTTTGATCGACTATGACGATGAACTCCGGTTCAGGGGTCGACTGGCCAGTTCATGGGAAGTTTTCGAGGAAGCCTATTTTTATGTGAATAAAACCGCTGAGATTTCGGGAAAATCCATTCCGGATGCCGCCATGTTGGTCCAAATTCTGGCGGATGCGAAGCAAAACAGCGCAGCCTTTCCACCCAAAGTAAAGGAAAGCCTGGACCGGATTCAATCCATTATTCCCCTGCCGCCTGAAGATTCGCTGGTGAGCAGAGAGCTGAAAACACCTAAGAACGGCGAAAAGGCAAATTCCGTTACGATTCGGGTCAGTGCCCCCACCCGCATCAAGCTGGTCCTTTCGGAAGTGGATCAGGATCTGTTTGAAAATCTTTCCATTGTTCTTGGCGAGGACTATTTTTCCGCCTTCAATGCAACGCCATATCTGGCCCCCGAATCTCCGGTTGACGAAAGAACCCTGTCGGCCTGGGCAAAGGATATCCTGCCGGCGATGGAACATAATCCCGTGCTGATTTTTCACCTTCGGCCCCACGTAAAGTTCCATGACGGCCATGCGCTTGACGCGGGTGATGTGCAATTCACCTATGAGGCCATCATGAATCCCAAAAATCTGTCGCCGCGGGTTTCCGATTACGAACCGGTCAAATCCGTGGCGGCGCTGGCCCCCTTAACGGTCCGAATTGTTTACAAGAGACTTTATTCTCCTGCGTTTGGAACCTGGGGCATGGGTATTCTGCCCGAACATCTACTGAATTCAGAGGCCCTTTTAAAGGAAGCTTCAGCCCTTAAAAAAGACCCCAAAACCTTTTCCATACGGCAAAGCGGTTTCAACCGTCACCCCGTTGGATGCGGCCCTTTTGTCTTTGATGAATGGAAATCGGACCAGTTTATTTCCATGAACGTCTTTAAGGATTACTGGGAAGGGCCGCCCAACTATAAGCGCTATGTGATGCGGATTATCCCCGATCTTCTGACCCAGGAAATGGAATTCTATGCGGGAACCCTTGATTCCTATAATGTTCAACCCCACCAGGTTAAACGCCTGAAGGCGGACCCGCGATTTCAGAGTTTTTCAGGAACTTCCTTTGGGTACTCTTACATCGGCTATAACATGCGTAAGCCCCCCTTTGATGATGTGAGGGTACGAAGGGCTCTGGGCATGGCCATCGATGTGAACAAAATTATCGATTATGTGCTTTATGGTCAGGGTGAGAACATCACCGGTCCTTTTGTGAAGCAGACAGACTACTATGATCACGCAATTGCGCCCCTGCCCTACGATCCCCAAGGCGCCCTGAAATTGCTCCAGGAAGCCGGGTACAAGCGAAACAGGGATGGGTGGCTGGAAAAGGATGGGAAACGACTCCAATTCACCCTGATTACCAATAGCGGCAATGACATTCGAAAGGCCGTTCTGGCCATCGCCCAGGATGCCTGGAAGCAGATCGGCATCGATGTGCGGACGGACATACTGGAATGGTCGGTCTTCATTCAGGAGCGTGTGGACAAGCGAGACTTTGACGCACTGGTGCTGGGCTGGGTCATGGGAATCGATCCGGACCTTTACCAGATCTGGCATTCCAGCCAGACCCATCCCTATCAACTGAATTTTGTCGGGTTCAAAAACGAGAAAGCCGATGACCTGATCGTCAAAATCCGCGGGGAATATGATCACGAAAAACAGGTGGCCTATTGCCACGCGCTTCATAAAATCATCGCCTGGGAACAACCCTATACGTTCCTCTATGTGGGCAAATGGACGGCGGTTCTAGACAAACGCGTCGTGATCAAGGATCTTGATGAGGACGGGGTCATGCTCTATAAGAAGATAAAACCCACTAAGACGGGTTCATACACCTTCCATTTCAACAAATGGATCAAGGTGCCGGATATGCCCCAGTTGTCCACGGAAGGATGGTAGACGCTTCTCATGTTTTCATTTGTCGGACGGAGTATCGTTCAAAAAATCATTACGCTTTTTTTCGTGTCCGTGGCGTCATTTCTGATTATTCATCTGGCGCCGGGGGAACCCAGCCAGATCGATCCCATGAATCCGAAATTCACCCCGGAAATGGTGGAAAGATTTCAGAAGGAATTTCATCTGGATGAGCCTTTATATGTTCAGTATATCTATTTTTACCGGGATCTTTTTACGGGAAGGATTGTTTCCTGGAAAGACAATCAGTCGGTACTCAGCAAAATCTGGGAGCGGTTTTTAAACAGCCTTCCCCTGTTTATCGTGGGGACCCTTCTGACCTGGACCCTTTCTTTTCCGGTGGGCATTCGATCCGCCATCCATAGAGGAGGGCTTTATGACCGCGGCGCCACGTTTTTCTCCTATTTTCTCATTTCAATCCCCGGTTTCTTTTTTGCCTATATCCTGATTATTCTGGTGGTCACCGTTTTTCATGTGCCGGTAATCGGCATGGAGACCTTCGGCATGGGGAATGCGCCCTGGCCCAATCTATTCATGGATCGCATCTGGCATCTTCTGATACCTTCCCTTCTGGGCGCCACCGGCGGCATTGCGGTCCTCTCACGGTATGTGCGAAGCCAGATGCTTGAAGTGGAAGGCCAGGACTATGTGCGGACGGCCAGGGCCAAAGGGCTGCCGCCTGACGAAGTCCACTATAAACATGCCCTTCGAAATGCGCTGTTGCCCTTTGTGACCATGTTTGGGTTGATTCTGCCCGGTCTCATCGGGGGATCCGTCATTATCGAATCCATTTTTTCCTGGCCGGGCATGGGAAGAATGGCCTATGAGGCGATTCTGGCCAGGGACTATCCCATCATTCTGACCGTTAATTTTCTGTCGGCGGTACTGGTTCTGGTGGGAACCTTTATTTCGGATCTCCTCTACCTGGTGGTGGACCCGAGGATAAGGCTTTAACCCATGACCCATGACGCCATGACGGGAAATATGGAAATGCTGGATGCGCCCCAGGCGCCGAAACGCGGAAGATTTGCGGAAGGTCTTCAATTGTTCAAGCAAAACCGGTTGGCCATTGTGGGACTGGTGATTTTCCTGTGCTTCTTTATGACCGCCGTGGCAGGGGTTGTTTTGACTTCCGGGCAGGACCCGGTGTTTGATCCGGCCCTGGTTCGGCTTCAGGAAAAACTACTCCCCCCCTTGAGCCGACCCAACCTTGAGACCCTGCATGCCCATGAGGTTCCCACCTTCGGCATTTACCTTTTGGGAACTGATGACCTGGGCCGGGATGTGTTTTCAAGGATGCTGCAAGGCGCCTGGGTTTCCCTGACGGTGGGGTTTGTGGCCGTGGGCATCGCCGTAATCGTAGGCATCTTCATGGGCGGACTTGCGGGCTATTTCGGCCAGGGCGCAGTTCGCTATGATCAACTCCTGACGGTATTGCTTCTATCAGCGGGCGGCATCTTTTTTTTCGTCGGGTGGGCCAGGTTCGGAGGCGGCCTGTTTGCGGCAGGGATTTTCAGCATCATGTTATCGCTGATAGCCCGCTTCAAAAATAGAACTTTCGTTCCAGCCTTTCTTCGAATCGATGCATTTTCCGTTGACACCCTCATCATGCGGCTGGTGGACATCATGCTCTGTTTCCCTAGCTTTTTCCTGATCCTCACGGTGGTGGCCCTGCTGCCCGCCAGCATCTACAATATCATGATGGTCATCGGTTTAACCAGCTGGATGGGAACCACCCGGTTTGTACGGGCCGAGTTTTTGTCCCTCAGGGAACAGGATTTTGTCAGTGCCGCCAGAGCCCTGGGGGTGGGCAATTTTCGCATTATCTTTCGCCACATGATGCCCAACGCCATTGCCCCGGTTCTGGTGTCCTCCACCATCGGCATCGCCACGGCCATATTGACCGAGGCGGGACTGAGTTTCCTGGGATTCGGCGTCCCCCCCCCGTATGCCACCTGGGGAAATATCCTTTCCGACGGTAAGCGCTTCATCTTTGATGCCCCCTGGCTAACCTTTGTTCCGGGCGTGGCGATTTTGATTGTGGTGCTTTGTTTTAACCTTTTCGGTGAGGGCTTGAAGGATGCTTTGAACCCGAAATTACGACAAGAATAGCGCCGCCACTTTGAATTTTGGAATCTGAATTGATGAATCTTGAAAACCCATTGCTTTCAATCGAAGCGCTGAAAATCTATTTTTACGGCCGGGATAAAATCTCACGGGCCGTGGATGGGGTGAGCTACCAAATTCATGCCGGGGAGACGGTCTGCCTGGTGGGGGAATCGGGCTGTGGAAAGACGGTATCTGCACTGTCCGTGTTGGGGTTGGTTCCCAGTCCTCCCGGAAAGATTGTAGGCGGTCGCATTATTTTTAAAGGTGAGGACATCCTGCACTTTGATGATGCCGCCATGCAGAAAATTCGGGGCAACCAGATCGCTATGGTTTTTCAGGAACCACTCACTTCCCTGAATCCGGTTTTTACCATCGGCGACCAGATCGGCGAAGCCATCCGTACCCATGAAAGGATTGGCCGGGAGGAACTTTCCGACAGATGCATTCAGCTGCTGAAGGACATGGGGATCCCATCTCCGGAACAACGGTTGAAGGATTATCCCCACCAGTTGAGCGGGGGACAGCGGCAAAGGGTCATGATTGCAATGGCCCTTAGCTGCAATCCGGATGTCATCATTGCCGACGAACCCACCACGGCCCTGGATGTCACCGTCCAGGCGCAGATTCTGAACCTGATGAAATCCATTCAGGAACGGGCATCCATGTCCATCCTGTATATCACCCATGATCTCGGCGTGGTGTCGAGTATTGCGGATCGCGTGTACGTCATGTATGCGGGATTGATCGTGGAGCAGGGAAATGTCGACCAGGTTTTCGGAAACCCGGGTCACCCCTATACCCGGGGGTTGCTGGCCTCACTTCCCAACCGGAGCAAGCGGGACCGGCGACTTCATACCATTCCAGGCGCCGTACCCAATCCCGCCTATAAGCCGGAAGGATGTCCTTTTCATCCCAGGTGTTCCCATGCGGTAAAGGGGTGCGGGATCACGCTTCCCGAAATCATGCACCTGGGAAAAGGGCATTGGAGTCGGTGCCCGGTGTTGAACGGTTAGAGAAATAAATAATGACGGAAACAGGCAAGAACAATTCATTGACCCTGAAAGTGGAAGGTCTCAAAAAATACTTTCCCGTAACCAGGGGTTTTTTTCAGCGGGTCACAGCCCAGGTCAAAGCCGTGGACGGGGTGGACTTTGAAATTGAACCGGGGAAAAGTCTGGGGCTTGTGGGTGAAAGCGGATGCGGCAAGTCAACGGTAGGGCGTCTGATACTCAAACTGCTGGAATCCGACACCGGAAAAATTATCTACAAGGGTCGAGACATCAGCCGCCTTTCCGCAAAAGAAATACAGCCCTTCAGGAAAGAAATCCAGATTATCTTTCAGGATCCCTATGGCTCTCTCAATCCTCGAATGACCATTGGCCAGACCATTGACGAGGGACTTCGTTGCATAGGCCTTTCACGGGGCATGCGAAAAAACCGGCGAGATGAATTACTGGAAATGGTGGGCATCTGGCCCGGCAGCGCAGACCGATTTCCCCATGAATTCAGCGGAGGCCAACGCCAGCGGGTGGGGGTTGCCCGGTCTCTGAGTGTAAACCCCTCCCTGATTGTCTGCGATGAACCGGTTTCGGCCCTGGATGTGTCCATACAGGCCCAGATCATCAATCTGCTGAAAGACCTTCAGGAACAATTGGATCTCAGCTATCTCTTTATTTCCCATGATCTCAATGTGGTGGGCTATCTGAGCGACCGGGTGGCCGTCATGTACCTGGGGCACATCATGGAGTACGCCAAAACCGATGATCTTTTTGAAACCCCCCTTCACCCCTACACCCTCGCTCTTCTTTCCGCTATTCCGAAAATTGACGTCAATCGCACTACGGCATTTACACCCCTTGGCGGAGATGTCCCGAGCCCTCTGGATCCGCCGCCGGGGTGTAAATTTCAGGGAAGATGTCCCAGGGTGGAAGAAAGGTGCAGGGCAGAAGACATTCCGTTTACCCGTTTTAACGACGACCACTGGGTGAGGTGCTGGAAGGTGAGCCCATAGGTCAGTTTTCAAGCCTCGGGGATTTTTATTTACCGATTTTTTTGGCTTGACTTTTCCGAAAAACATGGTAAAAAGGTTTTTTCCGCTGGGGGATCGTATAGGGGCAATACGGTGGGTTCTGGTCCCATTGACCGAGGTTCGAATCCTCGTCCCCCAGCCATTTTACACCCCATAGAGTTCTTCCTTCCCGTTTCAAACCACTGTGTGTTGTGCTTATGAGAAAAATCACCATCATCATGGGTCTGTTTATGAGTTGCCTCCTTCTTAACGGCTCTTTTATTCATGCGGCCCCTTACGAGCAGGAATTTGTGGTACGGCCTGATCCCATCCTTTCCGACGGCGCCGATCAGTTGAATTTGCGTTTCAACATCAGTAATGCCAGGGTTACATTCACCCTGTCCGAGGATACCACCTTCATTGTGAAGGTTCTGGTTAGATACGACAGTCAGGCGCTTGCCCCCATAGTCGCTGAAAGTTTTTCGGGGAGCGCCTTTTCGGTGGGTTTTTCATCGGGCGATGTTTCGGTGCCGGATATGGCGAATCCCTTGCACGATTGGGAGATTCAAATCGGAAGATATGACCTGGAAACCAATCTGCTCCTGGAGTTGAGCGGGGTTCAAACAAAAATGGATTTAGGGGGAATGCCCCTGGGAACCCTTATCTTGAATTTAAAAGGCGCAAGCGCAACCCTGGATTTCAGCTCTCCCACGCTTTTCAGTGTGCAAAACCTGGCGTTATCATGTGAGGGCAGTTTCTTTACATTCGACAACATTGGAAATACCAATTTTGAAAAGTTTCGATTAAACACCGTTGGGAGTAGCGTTGATCTCGATTTTAAAGGCGCTTACCCGGCTGGTGATTACAATGCGGATTTTAACCTGACCGGCAGCGGCGCAAGAATCAGCTTGCCCGCGACAGCGGGCGCCCGGGTTGTTCACCATCCGGAGAACCGGCCTGTTGAATTGGCGGGGGCAGGATGGGAGAATGTACAAGACGTCTCTTCCCAGGGTTATATAACGGACGACTACGACGATCAGGAATGTAGGCTCAACCTGAATATCTTATCCGCCGGCGCCAACGTTCAGATTAACCGGGAAGGGAAAAATTTACACTTCCAGCTTTCCTACTAATGTTTTTTCAGGGAAATTTTTTCGGGGAAAACTTTCATTCAGGGTCATCCCTCAAGGTTCTCAACCTTTCCCTGTGCCAGTTTGCCCCAGGCTGAGACAAACGCTTCCGTTCTTCGGGGTTCAACAAGCGCATGGTTTTAACTGCCGGTAGAGACGGAAGGGTCAGGCCGGTATCCATGGTTGGCGTTTCCACCGGACCCAATCCCGCTGCAATCCGGTTCTGGTGGCAGGAAAGGCACTTTTGCCCGAAAGGGGCGATGGTATGGGGGACGTAGGGCATGTATGCCCATCCCTGTCCGCTTCCGTCCCCTCTTTTAGGACTGATGCTGTCAAGAGACACATGGCCCAGGCGATTTACGGTGGAAATCAGATATTGATAGCGGGGCCTCAGAATGGCAAAGCGTCCCGTATGATCCACTCCCAGGGGCATGGGTTCCCACCGCCTGAATCTCCAGCCCATGGACCATATCCCCGGTTTTTTTCCCCCTGATAGATAGTCCATTGACTCCGGATAACCGATCACATCATTTTCAACGTGCTTTTTCAGTTCCTTTTCGATTTTCCGGTCTCCCTGAGCCGTTAGATCCATCCATTTGTAGTCCTGAATGATCTCTTCACGCATAACGCTCAAACCATAATCCTGGAAGGACCACTGAGCATGACAGGCGCTGCAACGAACGCTTTTGTGGGCGGCGATACGGTGGGCGGCGGAGGTAGGAGAAAACAACGGCAGCGGATGTTTCCTGCCGGAATCCTTTGAAACAAAATAAAACCCGCCGGGTTCCTCGGTAATGGCGCCAATGGATCGGTTGGGCAAATGGCTGCCAAAACCCCCGTGACAATCCTCGCAGGAACGTTTTGGCACTTCCATTTCATAGCTATAGGAAATCCCGTTTCCCATGACATCCGTTTGCGTGTGGCAATCGATACACCAGAGACCCCTTTCAGCATGCACGTCCTCAGCCAGATGGTGATAATCCAATCCATGGGTTATGGGTTTCAGCTTCCCTTGAATCGGGGGCAACCGGAAAACGTTGTGGTAATCATGCTCAAAAAGTCCGTGATAGTCAGCGCCCACATGGTTTTGGCGGTGACAGTGGAGACACTGTTCGTCGGGAATCCGTTTCGTCCACGTGTGCTTGAGTGGATATCCGGCCTTTGATTTTGAAATGGCGGCATCCTTTCCCCGGTAACAGCCATCATCACGATAGGGCATGTGACATGCGGCGCACCCGGTGGCGCGGTAAAGACCGGGACCCCCGGGCCCCCGGGTATGGATGTGGCATCTCAGGCAACGCCTTCGCAGAAAATCGTCCACGAGGTTTTCCGGCGTTTCAGGGACGTGGGAAATGTCAGGGGCCGGAAGCGGTTTAAAGGGGCCTTTAATGCCATAGATCGCCGGTGCGGCCGTTTCCTGAGCGCCCCATAAAAATCGCGTCTGGTTGATGATGCCGGCCATAGACCCGTGCAAAGAATGTTCGAGTTTTACGACTTCCTTTTTGTGGCAGGGAAAGCAGAACTGACGCACAATCAAGGGATCGGAAGGGTTGCGCACAATGGCCTGGTGATTGTTGAGGGGTTTGTCTTGCCGATCCTTCGGAAACAAATGACATGCGGCACAGGCGAAGGGATGATTGGGACTGATAACCTCGATTCCCTCGTGACACGCGGTACAGTTTCTAAAGTCGCGTTTTTTTAAACCTTCTTCCGATGCGGAAATGTTTTTTAGAGGCGGCGCCAACAGAAAGCAGAAGCACATAGCCACCACCGGACAACGTCTGAAAAAAAACAGAACCATGCGTAGGCTTACTTCAAACATAGCAATCCCTGCTCCGTTTCAAACCGGTTCATGGATTTCTGGAAATCATGGTAAATCCCGTCCTCATAGGCGCTGTGGCATCCCAGACAGGGCGCCACCCAGAGGATTCGATCGATTTCCTTCAGGTTAAAGGGCCTGACACCGTTTTTTGCCCCCCCTTGAAGGGGTTTTCCTTCCAGGTTTACCAAACCATCCAGTGGAAAATTGAGATCCAGTCCGTCGGCTGCGGCATCGTGCGTAGGCCGAAAGATTCGCTTACTCCCGTTTTGGTGAAGAATGCCCTCACCCAGTCCGATGGTTTTGGGGTCTGTGTGGCAATCGATGCAGGTGCGTGATCTTTTTTGCGTGGTATGAGGATCAAATGCCGACAGGTTGAGGTTTATAAAGGATTGGGCCTTTAAAAATTGACCGCCGTCGCCAAAGGCGGAAAAAAACACCTGGCAGGGAGAGAGGGGATAAATGCGGCCATCACCCCGAGGTCCCAGGGTGGGCTTATCAAACCGCAAATAGGAACGGGCCTCTTTCCAGTGGCCAAGCGTTTTCTTCCCGCTGATCCAGTCTTTCTGCGACTCTGATTTTCGGTAGGTCAAATGGCATCCATAACACTGGGGGATCCAGGCGCTGTGGCAAGCCTGGCAGGAAAGCCGTTCATGACCTTTCAGGTTGTGATGGGCTTTTTTTAAATCAGTATTTAGCTGCATTTTCAAAGGTCTGCCATCCATTTTCCGGTAAAAAACGGGTTTGCCATCAACCTTTTGGAGATTGTAAAGGGGGGTTCCTTTTCGGGTAAAACCAATGGGGCTTTTTTCAGGATCAGGTATTTTTCCGTTCAGAAAGCCCAACCGGTTTGCCAGGGTCAGGGATCCGGGAGTCGGGCTCGCCTCAAACCGAGGCGAATGGCATGCCTCACAGGTAATGTCCACCTGATCCGCCATCCTGTCATACCGATGGCCGTCTCCCATCAACCCAACTGCTGTATGGCAATCGATGCAGACCATTTTTCCCTGGTGAAAATGGACATCCGCCGGAAGATCAAGGAAGAAACGCCTGCCCGAAAGCCGCCTGCTGCTCAACCCGTCGCCCTCATAGGGCGTACCATACCCTGCCGACTCAAATTTCCCGAAATAGGATAATCCGATCCTCTCGGATCGGTTATGGCATTTGACGCAGTTTTCCGAAGGGATTCTTGTGGTCATCCGGGGGTGGTGGATCAGGAGACCTTTTGGACCTTTCACCTTGTCCTCATCCACCACGTGACAATCGCTGCATCCGCCGCCCCTTTTGCCCACCTCGCCTTTTTGATCCTCCTTCTCTTTCCATAAATGACACCCGCCGCACATTTTGCGGTAAAGATCCAGGGGGAGATTTTGCGGTGAATACCTTCCATATAGATCCTTCACGCCTAAAGGCATTGCCGACACAGGGGACTCCTTTTGTTTGTTTCCCCATTCATCCTGAATAATTTTAAGAATCCCCCTGTTGGTGGCCATAAGGCTTTTTTTTACGCGCCCTACGATCTCTCCGTGACAACCGGTTTTGCCGCAGGTCGATTCGACCACCCGAAGATCTCCCGGGTTTTTAATCAGGGTGGCATGCGCCCTTTTTTCGTCCAGAGAATAGGCATTGCCCATATGGCAGGAACTGCATCCAAAAGCAGATACCGGATGGGAACGGTCGGAATCCGACATGGTGTTGTGACAAAACAGGCACCCTTCCCCGTAAAACGTTTCAGGGCGCTCTATGCGGTTTTCCTTAAAGATCAGAAGCCCCGCCACAATCGCCAGGGAAAAGATAAAGAAGATTGGCTTCAAAGGGCTTTGACTCCATTTCCCACGGGTGCCGCCATGCCGGTTCTTCCGTGGAAGGACGTAACGGTCAACGCTCCCTTCGTCATCATGGATTGTATCGCATCAGATCCGGAAAGCTTACGACTCCACGGCAGTTCATAACCTTTTCTCTATCAAAAGATCGGACAGTCCCGCTTCGAGGATCTACGGAAAGGCCCTTGGCGGGAAATACGTACTGCCACCGCCATTCAGATGCCGCCTTTGGATATTTGCGAGCCAACGCCGGCCAGAGAAAAACCCCGGGAATTCCCTTGGCCCGGTCCTTTTCATACATCACCTTCACCCTGGCAAGATGGTCTCGTAGCGGTGGGACAAAGCGCTCCGGGAGCATGGTTACCCTGTCCTTTTGCCCCTTGCCGTCACGCACCATAATCTGATGGCGGTCAAAATCAACGTCTTTGACCCTGAGCCGAACACACTCCATGAGCCGGAAACCGCCACCATACATCAAACCAGCCATCAGGGCGCTCACGCCTTCCATCTCACTAAGAAGGGCTTGAACTTCTTCTCGGGTCATCACTTCGGGCAGCCGCTGAGGACGCTTGGCCCTCACAAACCCACCCATGTCTCCGAAGGGCATTTTCAATGCATGCGCATAAAAAAACACCAGTGCATTGAGCACTTGGTTCTGGGTGCTGGCGGCCACCTCCCTCACTATCGCAAGGTATTCCAGATAATCTTTCACTGCGGCGGTCGCATCGATCCGCCTCGGGTCGGCATATTCCTGAAAAGCGATGAAACGCCTGACCCAGTCCGCATAGGCCGTCTCCGTACGGATCGAGTAATGGCGGCTGCGAATCTCGGCCTTCAGTGCATCTATCAAGGGAGCGAAAAGCCGTTCAACCTCACCGGGAACCACCCGGTCGCGGAAGCGCCCTGCCCTCTTGACAGGAAAACATGCGGCAGTTTTCTTTTCTTCCATCTTTACCGCCGGGTTAGCCGCGGTTTCCGGAGAATAACCGGGAAGGAACGTCTCATAAAGAATCTTCACGGCATGCTCAGCTTGCCTCACCTGCCAGTCCTTAACGGCGGGGCGTTTGGCCAGCTCAGCAAGGAAACCCTCAATATCCTGCCGGGAGCGTTCACGCAATCGTTTTCCAGGCAGGAAATTAACAAAGGCCTGCGCCCATTTGACATAAAAAGTCGAACGGTCAGACCTCACCCGGTTCTCCTCCACACAGGCCTTAAACGCATCCCAAAACCTTTGAACAGCCATCGAGTTGTCTTGACTTTTTTTATTCATAAAGCTTATCCAGTTCAATTGGTTAGCCTATGGTTTACGCTTTATACTATGCGGAATTATTATATTATCAGGAGAAAGTTTATCATAACCTTTTTATTTTGTTAACTATTTTCTTGAAAGGACTGAGGCCTATGTATTAGGTTATTGATATAATGGGATAATTTTTTACAGCAGTTATCGGTAATATATTTTTTCCGTACAATATATGTTGTGCCCCCTCGGCAAGAACAAGTAAGGCAGGAAATCGAATGCGAAAAACGGACTTGATGCGTGACAGATCATTCATCTACTACCCCAAGATTTTGAGGTTGTTTCATTTGGGTAGCAGAGTGCTTACCCCTACTTTTCCTAATTTTTTAAGCTCATTTCCGTAGAGGGAAAAAGAGTTGACCTTTTATGTTGTCTCTGTCCGAATTTTCACAGAAAGGAGGTGACGAGGAAACAAAATCTTTTTTTCTAGTAATCTCCAGTTTCATGGTCATGCACCTATAATGCTTGAAACGGAACAAGTGCAAATTTGGGGTACGTTTGGTATATCACGCACCGGTGCCATAAGCGAGAATTTCTCCTCAAATTTTCTAAAGACCGTCATCGTTATTTACAATGGCTTTATCATGCCCGGAAGCGATATGGATTAACGCTTTTGAACTGGTGACTTCAAACCATATTCACCTGCTCGTTGTCGATACCTATGGGCGTCAGTGAATTTACGCTGACCGAAGTCCTTCCGGATGAGTTGAAGGGAGCAATGCCGACCATGGAAGAGATTGAAGAGGAGATAAGGGGAGAGTTGAGAATGAAAGACAAAGAAAACTTACAACTCTCAACTCTCAATTCCCCAAAGGTCCCCTTTGGCATAAGTCGTTCGCTTTCGCGCTTAGAACTGTGAAGCTGGCCAAGTACCTTCAGGGCGAGAAAAGGGGAAATAGAAGGAAAGGGATTACCAACTGGAAAGCCATGTTATTTGATAATTTAGAATTAAACCCCCAACATCTTTCCCTGGGGATTCATTCTTAAATGGAAAATTAGGCTCAACGCGGTTTAACGTGAAAACACCGTTTTCTGGAAACCACGTGTAACCGGGTGAAAATACCAATCTCGAATTCTTCGATTTGCTCTTTTCACCAGGAATCTTTATTGCAGACCATGGCCGGTTAACCGTTCCAATGCATCCAGATATTTTTCTCTTGTTTTATCGATGATTTCCTTGGGTAACTTTGGTGGCGGCGGCGTTTTGGGCCACTTGATTTGGACCAGATAATCCCGCAGAAATTGCTTGTCAAAACTCTTTTGCGGGCCTCCCGGTGCATAGGCATCCATGGGCCAGAAGCGGGACGAATCGGGGGTTAATACCTCGTCAATAAGGATCAATTTTCCATCTTTGACACCGAATTCAAATTTGGTGTCCGCAACAATAATCCCTTTCTGGGCCGCCAGGTCCCTTCCGAATTCATAAATCTTGAGGCTTAAACGACGAACGTTTTCCGCCATATCCCTGCCTAGAAGTCCAACTGTGGTTTCAAAATCAATATTTTCGTCATGCATGCCGTCTTCGGCTTTGGTGGAGGGGGTAAAAATGGGTTCCGACAGCTTTTCTGATTCACGAAGTCCTTTTGGAAGCGCTATGCCGCAAATCCCTCCGGTCGCCGTATATTCCTTCCAGCCGGACCCGGAGAGATATCCTCTGACAATACATTCAACGGGCAATGGCACTGTTCTTTTGACGAGCATGCTGCGGTGTTCAAGCTGTTCAATATATTTACGACAGATTTCAGGGTACTCGGAGGGCGATGCGCTAATGAGATGGTTTTCCACCATTGGCGCCAGTTTTTCAAACCAGAAAAGAGATATCCCCGTGAGGATGCTGCCTTTGTCGGGAATGGGATCATCCATCACAACATCAAAGGCACTCATGCGATCGCTTGCCACAATCAGCAGTTTATCTTCAATTTCGTAAACATCTCGAACTTTTCCCCGTTTCAAAAGAGGAATATCGCTAAAATCGGTTTTGGTTACAACCCTTGAAGCCATGGCTTCTCACCTCCAATTTTCATTGTCACGCCACCGTGGGTCACATTGGCGTAGTCAACGGTGTGGCGCTCGTGAAGTTATTATTAAGGAACCTCCCCTTATCCTTCTTGGAAAATCAGGAGGGTCATTTGGCATCCCGCAGTACACAAAAAAAAAGAGCCATATTCTTGCTTCCCATCCGCGAAAAATTCTACTATAATCTTTCTGATAATGCAAGCTGAGACAGCGGCTTGCGATCCCAGTCTATTTCTTTCAATACCCTTCTTATCCGTGATGGCAAAATGGGCGAAAGGGGATTTCCGGTGCGGTTTGTTGCGGACGTCATGCTGGGCAGACTTGCCAAATGGCTCAGGGTTCTTGGTTTTGACACGCATTATCGGTCTTTTAGCCAGGTTCACATCATCGATAAAATGGCAAAGCAGGGCCGAATACCGTTGACCCGCCAATTGAAATTGATCCCGTTACTGGAAGGGGCCGTTTTTATTCGGGACAATCATGTGGGTGAGCAATTAGCCCAACTGAAAAGCGAGTATCTCTCCGGTCCCCATCATACCGGGTGGTTCAGCAGATGCCTCGTGTGTAATGTGCCCTTGATGGATACATCGGAAGATGTGGTGCGTGACAATGTTCCGGAATATGTCTTCTACAAAAACATAAATACCATCCGGTTTTGTTCCTCCTGCGGCAGATATTTCTGGCCTGGAAGCCACAGGGCAAAAATGGAAAATCAACTCAATGCCTGGGGTTTCTTTCAACACGGTGAATTTGTTCTAACGCTAATCCATTGATTTGTTTGAATTGATGTGTCCTTCATAAGGTTTTGATATCAAAGGTTTACAAATAGAACAAATTTGCCCTGTTTCTTTCAACCCTTTTCTTGACCTTGGGGAAAAAACCTGGTATCAATAGGTTGCAAAGGGCGATTAGCTCAGTTGGATAGAGCGTTGGTCTCCGGAACCAGAGGTCGCGCGTTCGAGTCGCGCATCGCCCACCATAACAATAACAAGGGCTTACATTAATTTCGTAAGCCCTTTTTTTGTGACCTGTTTTCCTGTCCCCCACACTATCCCCCACATCAACCCGGTAAATGGGCCTTTTCATGGGGTTCATCCCGTTCATGGAAAATTAAATCTGGATAGGTTCCCCTGAAAGATTTCCGTTGCCGGATAAAAAAAAATCATCTTCCCCCACACCGTCCCCCACAAAAAAGGGCCACCCCTATCAAGAGATGGCCTGAAAAAATCATTTTCTGAATCTTACCTAAAAACCCTATTAACCCTAAAAACCCCTTCCCGATACCGGGAACCCGGCAACTGTCTCATAATTCCCACCACAACATAATACACCTTTGTGGCCACCTGGCCATGGGCTTAAGCCCGTTCGTCGATTCTGGTTGATCTGACAGCCTTATGAAATAGATATTTGAAAACCGTGTACGGAAATCAAACAATCATCCCTGATTCCGACAAAAAAACGGCCCCATTCCTGGAAACCGTTTTTCAGTCTATACCCTGATATGGATCTGATCGTTTTCGTGCAATCTCGGCTAAATGGCAAGGCTTATTTAAAATCACTCTCCATCAAACAAGATCGCTCTGTATGGTTATTGATCAATAATCTTTGCCATGGTATGCCTTTGGGCTTTAACGCTTAACCTGGCCTGTCTGGTACGTTCAAGGGTCCTCTTAGGGGTTTAAAATCAATACACCGATTTCCAAACTATGAACCATCCGCAATACGTTTTTCAATAGTCTTGATATCCGCCATTTGTGCCATGCCTGTGAGAATCGTTAAGATCATCCAATTGTTTTGTCGTAACTTCCATTGTTAGACTCCTCTAATTAAATTCGGTTCACCTATGTTTTTGTGGAAAAAATTGTGAAGCCTTGCCCATCTCAGCCTCGTATGGGGGAAACGCATAGAGGGACCCGCAGAGAGCTAGGCCCCCTATGCCCACCATCTCAATTCAAAACCCTGGCTTCTGGCCCGGTTATCAATCGCCCCATCGTATCTTCAAGGATCGAAACCCTATCTATGATAACGGGAATGGTGCCATTGTCTTCATCCAGACTCACCGCAAGCGCCGCCTGTATCCCCATAATAGCAAAGTTCAAACAATCCACTTGCGCTTTGAGATGTTCAATCTCCGATTTCAACTCTTCTTTTTCACTCATCTTTTGCCTCCATTTGCCACATCCAACAACACATCCCCATGGCAAGGGGTCCCTGGTTTACACCAACACGCCAGATCCTTCTGCTACCCCCTTTTTCATTCAGTCCAAATGTTCAAGCCCTCTGCCTGGATATTGTGAACCGCTTTCGTTAAATTTTTAAGTTCAGCCGCAACGTCATTGCCGACCTCGCGAATAGCCAGGACCAGGGTTTCAATGGATGTGTTAAGCTCCGCCAAATCACCATTTTCAAAACTTGTCATTTTTCATCTCCTTATGATTATTGGGGACCACCGCCCCCTCAAATTCTTGTTTCGCTCGATGGACTGTTAACAGATCATCATGGGATATCTTTCGGGATAGCAGGTCCGCCAATTCAACCTTGGAATATTTCACCCCGCCCACCACCGCCTGATCAGGTTCAGGATGGACATCAACCGTGGCCAGGATTTTAGAATTCGTTTTGACGGCCACCGGCCCGATGTAGGGGACCCCCTGGCCTCCACCATCAAATTCAATGATGGCTTGCCGTTCGTCCCTGGCAAATTCATTTTCATCTGTGGGTATGGGATAACCAGTTCTTTCGTTTTCTCGCTTTTCTGTTGTGGGCGTTTTGTCACTTTTGTCGGTATGGGGTTTTACGTCACACAAGAAATCATTAAGATTATCCTTCCCTGTTATTTTGGGATCTGGACTTTTTATTTTTTCAAGTTCGTTAATCCATTTCATGTGATCACCTAAAAAAAACGCTTATTCCCTTAATTGGGTACTGACAAAACTGACAAAACTACTTCTGTCGGTTTTGTCGGTACTCCTTTTAGTGAATATATGAAAAAACATTAGGGTTGATTTCCCATTCGGGTTCCGCATGTCTGCCCCATTTCTTTTGATCCGGTTCCTTTTCCCGAACCCATCCGGCATCGGCCAAATACAAAACAGCCTCCCAGATTTCGGAATTATCCGTTAATCTCGCCCATCCCTTTCTCTGAATGGTTCTGATCTTAAATGGGGATTCCAGCTTTTTGGTTTCAATCTTTTGTGACAGTACAGCCGCCGCAATAGCAGCACCGTCAAGCACCATGCCATATATCCGCCTGGCGTGTGATTCAAGGTAGTCACACCATGCCGCTGCCTGTATTGCACACCTCTTGGAAATAGCGCCCTCGCCCGTTCCATCCGCAAGCTCGATAAGATGGAAAATTAACGCCAATGATGGCATAAGAGATCTGTACTTCCCCGCTCAATGAGAGCGGGATGCTCATCTTCAGCCTCAATCTTTGATTGCAAGTCCATGAACCACTCTTCAAACACCTCTTGCGCTTCATCGTCAAATTTGAGGAAAGGCCCGGATTCATCCTGTTCAAAATCATTACCCATACTGAATGCGTCAAAATCTGAATTCGCCAAATCCCTGATAATTTCATAACACCTGTTTTTTGCTTCCACATCCGGCCACCGATCTATGTAAGCAAACTTAGGCAAATCCGGGTAAACCATCATTTGAAGCCTTTGAACAAAACCGTCGTTGTCATCACCTGATATGGCTTGCCGTAGATAACCCGCCAACTTCCCCGGCTGGATACTGCCCAACATAGAGATACACAAGTTCTTGGCCCTGATGGTCCCCCGATTAATCCTATCATCCGTATGCTCCCCATTCCCGCTCCATGACTCAATGAGGAAGGCCCTGTCCTGTTCATACCCAGGCTTATCCATCCGCCGGAATAGGCCCACAAGCTCATCCCGAAAGTATAAAAGCCCCCTCGGATTAGTTGAAAGAAGTTCAACCATCTTTTCCGTTGTGCAATCATTGGTTTTGTATCTTTTTTCTGTGGGTTCCGTAGCATCCGAAAGCCCTTGGATTTCTTCTAAAAGTTCACTGGAGTTTTGCATTTTTTAATCTCCTTTATCTTTTTGTTGGTTTCTTTTTCTGTGTACCCTGGATAACCCTGTGACATTTCATGAATAATTTTTTCCGCATCATGCTCAAGAGCAAGGGCGCAAACCATGGCCCACCATTCAGGCTCCGTAAGCCCCGCCGCATGGTCTCTGCAATGGCGGAGATACTCGCATGCTTGGATGGCCCTTTGTGTGTCCCTGTGGGTGTTGTCGTGATCACCCGTGGACTGTTCATGGGACTCTTGTTTGTCATATTCCAGGTCAACCCATTCCATGATAGGGTAAATCCCATATCTGTAATTTGTAGACTCCATCAAATCACCTCCACCATAACCGGCTTACTTTTAAAATTGAAAGTCCCAGGCACCCGCAGCACCCGCAGCACCCGCACAAGATCGCTTGTGTTGTCCTGTTTCCAACCATGGGATTTCATCTTTTCAATAATCAAGAGCTGAAACCGGCTTGAAATGTCTTTGATGAAGGCTCGATCGTTTTCTGTTTTAATGATGAAGGGTTCGTCAAATAGCCAATAGAGATGTAGGCCACCACCTGAATGGATGACTTGCGATGGCTTGAATGGGATCTCATCACGAAAAAAGGCTTTCGATTCTCCTTCTGTTGGTAGGTTCTTTGGATTTTCTTTGTGGACGCCGCCCCTTATGTCGCAATCGAACCAAAAGCAAATAATGGCCACCACATCCGATTCCTTGCCCCGGAGCGGACTCTGTAAAGGGTTTTTGAGAAACCCCTGCCCAAAGTACACATCCCACCCCTTTTTTGCCATATCGGCACAATAGAGGGCGGCCTGATCACTCTCATCTGGCCCAAAGAACTTGCTCCGCTTCGGCCCATCCTTGCCTTTTTGACACCATATGCAAAGAAATCCATTCTCCACCGCCTCCATCCGGCCATGGACGAAATCCTTGACTTTCGCCTCATCAACCGTTAAATTATTACTTGTTAAGTTCATCGTATCACCTCATGGCCCCTTCCCCTGATTGCCCCAGGGGAGGGGCTTTTCCGTTTATTCATCGGCCAACACATTTATTTCAGTCTGCATGATTTCCGTTAAGGAATACTTGTTTTTGTTTTGCCATTTCCTTTCAAAAATATTGGTTAGATATGTTCCGACGTCAGAAGCATTTCCCGCCCGTTTTGTTATTTCCCGATGTGTGCGACATCGCTGATTTTAAATACCCGCCCCATCACAAGTATTGTTTTCATAATTGCCACCTCCTTTCTAATGGGCGTTGTCCACCCGGTTCTGATTCATGTACGCTCTCAAATCTTCCATAGCGTAACGAATGGCCCTGCCTGCCTTGATGTAGACTGGCCCTTTGCTTTGAGTCCTCCAATTCCGTAGCGTTTGAGGACTCAGCCTCAAAAATTCCGCAGCCTCCCGATCGTTCATGAAATTCTCTGTTTTCTGCATTGTTAATCCCCCGTTGTTTAAATGGTAAAAAAAAAGACGCATTCAATTCGAATGCGCCTTTAAGGTAAAACAGGGTATAATATTTATCTAACAAACAAATATTGATTAAATTTTGTCTTTATGATTATCCATCCGGCCAATTAGGGGGGAGCAATCCTTTGTAACCTTCATCACCAAACTTTACCTTACGATCTTTAATAGCCTGCTGGATTTGTTTGTAAGCGGCTTCCCATGATGCAAGCTCATATTTTTGGCGGATTTTTTCAACGGCTTCCGTTTTTGAAATGGGGACTGTTTCCGTTTTTGTTTCAAGGTCGTAATTCCCGGTTATCAACTTGATGTAATCCCAAAAAACAGCACCTTTGTTGACAGGTTTTTTAAAACTCCACCCAAAGGCTTTTTTTGCTTTCCGAAGCCCCTCAGCTTCCGTTTGAGCGCTTTTGAAAACGGCAAGCGCTTGCTCATGGTAATCCATGAGGGCATCTTTTAAGGTTTCGTTTTCGGAATTCTCTTTTTTATATTGAATCGCAGCGCCCAGGCTTAGAATAATCTCGCGAAAATCACCTTTTGAAATTTCGATAGTGACGTGGTCGCCCTTGTCATCCGTAACACCGTCAAGTAACCGACACACCAACTGTGAAATATTGTCCATAACGCCCGCCTTCTGTAAGCGGCCTGGTAGAAATCAGGGGAAAGCGCCCCAGGAAAGGCGCCGTTCGGCTCGGGTAGCTACTCCCTGGCCTATCCCCTGAAACTGTTAAACCGGCTAAAAGCCGATTCTTTCTTTCCCTGTTTCATCCTCCGGCACCATCAATTGTTTGATGGCATCAAACACCACCTTGAACTGTCGGTCATATTTCAGTTCAATGATCTCAATTTTCTTTCTCAAATCCTCATTGCTCATAAGCATTTGTCGGAGTTGCGTGAATGCCCTCATGATCTGGATGTTTGCCTGTATAGCCGTATCGCTTCTAAGGACGCTCGATAGCATAGCAACCCCTTGTTCGGTAAAGGCCATGGGTGGACGTCTAAGCCCCATCTTTTCAGAATTGGACATCACAATTTGTGACCTCCAATTTTGGAACTCTTCTTTTGTCAAATCAAACATAAAATCAGATGGAAACCTTTTGATATTCCGCCTTACGGCCTGTTTTAAAACCCTTGTTTCAACCCCGTAAAGCTCCGCCAAATCCCGATCCAGCATAACCTTTGTATCTCGAATCAAAAATATCTTCCCAAATATCCGTTCCACTGGAACCAGTTCCACCATTATCTCCATGCCTCCAAATTGACAACCTTGTTTTCTTTTTTCTTCCCCACCATGGCATCATTAACGATATCCCCAGCCACCTGTGAAGCATCCCGTAGGGCGTCATCCCTTAGATGGGCGTATCTCATGGTCATAGATGGGCTTTTATGAGTAAGAAGCCTTTGGAGTGTGTAAAGCTTCAACGCTAATCAAAACTGAACCAAGTTTGCTAATGGAAATTGAACCATTGGCTGTCACCGCCGGTGAGTACGGCCCTCAGGTATAGCGAACGATGAGGGATCCATAAGTGGCGGCAAAGGAGTCGTTGATGTAGATTTACTTTTCAATAAATTTTTAGAAAATCTATTTTCTTTGGATTTGGTTTTCTTCTTCCAAGACAGAGGCTTGGTTAAGTGGAAATGCGATTTACTTTGTAGAATGGATGGTGAAGGCCCGAAGTAGCCGCTTCGGGCCTTCTTTTTTGACCACCGGATAGAGCCGGAAGCCACACACACGCCAATTTTATATAAGTGTGTTTCCGGCCAATTGCAAGGCCGGAATGATGGGAGATGTCCTTTTAAGAGTGGTTCAATGCCGATGTTGTGGTTGCTTTTTTCACGTCTGTCGGTCGTGTTGGCGTGGCCAGGCCTATTGTGGGGAACGATGTCGCAGGATACGCCAAAGACAGCTGCACCGGAAAGCTCAGGGGAAATACCGCAATTCGAAAAAAGGGAAAGAGCGCCGTCGTTTGTACGAAAAAACAAAAAAATCCAAAAAAAATGGACTGAACCCTGGTGATGATAGTTCAACACCTCAAAAAGACTGTGATATTGAACCCAAAAAGCGGTCGGGGAACCGACCCAGCTGTCTTTTTTGCGGGTCGATCGGGGTTGTTGTGGACCATTTTCCTCGCCGTGCTTATGCAGGGAGGGTTTTTTCAGATGTAACAGGCTTTGAGAAAACCCCATATCCATGACAGGAGAAAAAAATGATCAAAAAAAGAGTCCTTTTTCCCGAAAGAGTGCGTGTCATCAATGGAAGCTTCGGCTTTCTGGAGCATCGTTTTTTGAGAAACGGCTTTTGGGAGAGCCTGAATCATCATGAGCTGCTGCTCTACATTTTTCTGGTGTTGGTATCTGACAAAAACGGGCTCTCTTATTATGGTTACGACAGAATCTGCCGGATTTTAAAGGTGCATTTGGATCAATATATCGATGCCCGCGATGGCTTGTTGGACAAGGATCTGATTGGGTTTGATGGCCGTCTGTTTCAGGTTCTTTCGCTTCCCAGACGTCCTGTGATTGTGAAACAGGTAAAGGAGATCCGGCAAGGAAATTGGGTCAGTCTTGGAGAAACCATAGAGGAAATCTTTCGGGAGACTGGGTATGGAATCCATCCGAACCGTTGATATTCATTTGCTGGAGTTGCGTTACGCTCATTGCCGGATAATGAATCACCAGGCTTTAAAGCGATTGAGGGATTCCATCGAAACTTACGGGCAGATCGTTCCGGCCCTGGCTATTGAAGAAAAAGACAAACTGATTCTGATTGATGGCTACCTGCGTGTTCGAGCGCTTTGTGCTTGTGGAAAGGACCGGATATGTGTCCAATTCTCAAAAGAAAACGAACAAAATGCCATGTTTTCGCTTTTAACCAAGGCCAATGAACGGCAATGGGAAGTCATTGAGCAGTCTGTTTTACTTCAGGAATTACATCGGCGTTTTGGGTGCAGCCTCTCCCATATTGCAACCCGAATAGGGCGCGACAAGAGTTTTGTAAAACGGCGGCTGGACCTGGTTGAAGCCCTGCCGGAAAATATTTTGAGAACCGTGATTGCAGGCTCACTTTCAACCTGGGCTGCCAGCCGTGTCATGGCGCCGTTGGCGCGCGCCAACGGTGAAGACGCACAAAAACTGTTGGCCCACCTGGAAAAAGAACCTCTATCCACAAGGGAACTGGCCCGTTTCTACGCACATTACCAAAAAAGCAACCGGTCTGTTCGAGACCACATGCTGGAAAATCCATCCCTTTTCATAAAAGTTCTCGAACAAAGAACCCAGTCTAAACAAGCCAAAGAAGTTCATGATGGACCGGAAGGCAAATGGTTCAAGGATATTGAAATGGCATATGCGGTTCTCAAACGTCTGGTGAAAACCGTTTCGCATGTCCATTACCCAAAAAGCGATCAGTTGAAGAAAGAAACGCTCAAAACCTGGGTGAAAAAGATAGAAAAACAAGCACTGGAACTCAAGAAAGCGACCCAATTATGATCCGACAATCCAAAAAAGATGCCATTGTGGAATTGAAAAAAACCGGCATGAGTTTGCGCGACATCGCCAAAACCCTGAAGGCCGGTCGCAATACCGTCACGAAGGTTTTAGATGATCATGACGAAGAGGCGGTACCCCAAAGGAACTCCCGGTATGAAGAACATGTCCCGTTGATCCGCGAGCTTTTCAAGGAATGTAAAGGAAATGCCGTGCGAGTAGCCGAGGAACTGGAAAGCCGCCAACAGATCAAAATCCCTTATCAGAGTCTGACCTGGATTATGAGAAAGTACGAGATCCGGGAACGTAAAAAAAGACGGGCGGGCCAATACCATTTTAAACCCGGTCAGGAGATGCAGCATGATACGTCACCCCATCTGGTTGTCATTAATGGGAAAAAAATGTCGACCCAGTGCGCGTCCCTGACCCTGGCCTTTTGCCGAAGGATTTTTATTCAGTATTACCCCTGTTTTACCCGGTTTGAGTGCAAGGTTTTCCTAAAAAAAGCATTCGAGTTTATGGACGGGGTGTGTTCCCGGTGCATGGTTGACAACACCAATGTTATTGTGGCCGGCGGCACCGGGCCTGATGCATTGATTGCGCCTGAAATGAAATACTTCGGCGATATGTATGGAACCCGGTTTGAGGCCCATGCTGTAGGAGACGCCAATCGAAGTGCCCGTGTGGAAAGGCCTTTTCATTTTGTGGAAAACAATTTTCTTCCCGGTAGAACATTTGTTAGCTGGCAGGATTTGAACCGGCAGGCAATCGACTGGTGCCGGAATACAAGCGATAAAAAGTTTAAACGGGCTTTAGGGATGACGCCGGATGAGGCCTATGTCATTGAAAAGCCATATCTCATTGATTTACCGGCATACCAGCCGCCAGTCTATGTGGCAGAACACAGGGTAGCCGATGTTCAGGGATATGTGCACTTGGACACCAACCGCTATTCAGTCCCTGAAGCGCTGATTGGGAACTCCCTGGAAGTACAGAAACATTGGCTCAAGGTCATCGTTTACGACAAAAACACAAAAGTGGCGGAACATGACCGCATACTGGATAAACGCAACACCCGAACAACCCTGCCCGGTCACCATGTTCCCATTCGAAGAAAAAAAGATCCCCGAATCCCTTCAAAAGAAGAACAGCTGTTGACGGGAGAGGATGCCATCCTGGATGAGTATGTGGCTGAACTGAAGAAAAGAAGTCACGGTCGCGGTGTGGTCAAGTTACGTCGGTTGCTTCATCTGAAACGCACTTATCCCGGGGAACCTTTTTTGAAAGCCATAACACAGGCGCTTAAATATGGACTTTTTGATTTGTCGCGTCTGGAAAACATTATTCTCGATTATATCGCGGGAGACTTTTTTGATCTATGAAAAAGAAAATTGAACAGTTACTCATTGATTTGAAGTTTAAAGGCATGCTGAAGGCTCTCGAAGAACAGTTGGCTTCGGCTGAAAAGAACGGTTTTTCCATTCACGAGGTCATCTACAATCTCCTGGCTGAGGAATTACGTTTCCGGCAGGAGCGCAGCATGATCTATCGGGTCCAGATTGCAAAGCTTCCATGGGAATGGACCCTCAACTCCTTTCCGTTTGATCTTCAGCCGGGAATACAGAAGAGCCGGATCATGACGTTGTCCGGCCTTGACTTTATCAGCCGAAGAGAAAACATCGTGTTCCATGGAAAAACCGGCGTCGGCAAAACGGGATTGGCCGTGGGGATCCTTCGTCAAGCCATTATTGCCGGGTACCGGGGGCGTTTTTATAATGTTCAGGATTTGCTGGATCAGCTCTATGCGTCTTTGGCAGATCGGTCCACCCCGAAACTCCTCAATGCCCTTTGCAGATATGACCTGCTTCTGCTCGATGAACTGGGATACCTGACCCTCAAAAAAGAGCAGATGAACGCCTTTTTTAAACTCATGAAAGATCGCTATGAAGCCGGTCGGTCCACAATTATTACGACCAATCTTCAACCTGAACAATGGTATTCGCTGCTTGAACCAAAGGACATGGTCGATGCCTTGCTGGATCGTCTCAACCATCGCTGCATCAACATTCATATTGATGGTCCTTCCCTCAGAAAATGAGATGTTCGCCAAAGGGCCGGTTTTGAGGTCTGAATATCACCGGTCTGTTTGAATCTCGTTACACGAATATCAGAAATTACCTTGTCTTGGAGCTTGAAATGAGAGGTGGAAAACGGGTAGGCGCCGGCCGAAGAAAGAAACCGGAACATTTGAGACGTGAACTGCTCACCATTCGTCTCCCCAAATGGATGATTCTACAGCTGAAAAAAAACGGGGAAATTGGATATTTGATTGAGGATCAATTGGCGAAGGGAGGCCTCCTGAATTTACCGGACGACTATGACATAGACAAATAGTTCCTCAATAAGCATTGCCCTTAACCGAAAAATCTAATCCCCTCTTCTCTGCCATCACCATATTGATGGTATCCTCATCACTGATTCTTCAACCAGAACGCTACGTGTCTCACCAGCATTTTTAAAATACCATCTGATATACTCTTTCATGCAACCTCTAACAAATTTACAAGAAAACCCTTCTAAAAGGAAAAGACCAGTGCGCAATATCTGGTTCCGTTTGGAGTAGCAAAACTGGTTCCATTTTGGTTAGCGCCCAAGGTGTAAAGATCAACTTTTCCGGAAGATGCAAGCATGGAGGCGAATACATGGCGCAATCCATGAAGCGCCCGGAAGTCTTTGGGCAACCCTGCCCAGTCCCGGATACGGTTGACTTGATGATGGATATCCACCCGTTGATTTCCACCGCGCCCAGGGAACACATACTCACTCCCCGTGGAGGGATGCTTTTTCAATAGATTCCTTGCCGCATCATTTAAAGGGATGGTCTGATCAAGCCCGCCTTTGGGGTTCCTGATCGTTATAAAACCCTTTGTTTCGTCAATGTCCGTCCATTTCAGCTTAAAGAGTTCTGTGCGTCTCATGCCGGTATAAAGCACCATCCGCATAATATTTGCAGCCTGAATGTTATCGTCTTCATCCATGGCTTTTAGAAGGGCGTCCAGTTCATCCGGAGACACATCCTCGGTTTTGATGTTGTTCACCTGTGGCAATTCGATTGTGAAGGGAAGCCCATCACAAAGCCTTTTTTTCATCCCAAAATTGGAAAGCCGCCGCAATAGCGCCAGCGTCAACTTGACGGTTTGAGGGCTTTTCCCGGCTTTCAACATCTTCATCCGCACCCGGTCCACATCAAGCGGTAAAATCTCATGGGGTTCCTTACCACCAAAAGGCTTTTGGAGATAGTTGTCATAACGGTTTTGGTCTGGACCCTTGCCTTTATAAACGGTTTTTTGGGCTTTATACTCCGCCCATAGTCTATCAAACGTCCACCTCCCCCCGCAAATAAAAGTTGTCCCTGACTTTTCCCCATGGTAGCATTTGTCATATCCGTTTCAAGAAAGGGGTTCATCATGGGCGCCACCATTACGTTCGATACGCTTTCTTATGCTAAAAAGTTAAAATCCGCTGGTTTTACGGATCTACAGGCTGAAATTCAGGCTGAAGCCATGAAAGATCTGTTGATATCTGATCTGGCGACAAAATCGGATCTCCAGGCTGAAATATCCAAAGCGAAAGTTGAAATCATCAAATGGGTTGCCGGTATGCTGGTTGCTCAGGCTGCTATTGTTGCCACCCTGGTTAAACTCCTGTAGGTTCTCCCACAAAAAAACCGGATCCCCCGGAGTTCACCAATGAATATCCGTGGGGCTATTTATTACAAATCTGCTTTCAAATTCCACAATGGGAGTGTTTTTGACAAGTTGGTAGTGCTGTTGAATACACCACTCAAGAATGACGACTACTTGTTTGTACCCACTACATCCCAAAAAAAAGATACGTTCAGATACTCCTGGCTGTGTAAAGCATTATGGCGGAGGGGAGTTCTTTACCCATAAGAAACAACCTGCCCAACAACCACCAGGTGTTGACCCCTGAACGATTACTCAGGTCCCCAGGAGGGGGAGGTCTGTTTTCCTTTTTCAAAGGTCACGCGTCTCTGGGTCTGTCCATTGGCATTCATGATGTAGATGTGGTACTCGCCTGTTCTGTTGGAGCTGAAAGCGATATACCTGCCGTCCGGGGACCAGCAGGGGTCCTCGTTATTGCCCGCATCGGCGGTAATTCTTTTGATTCCGCTGCCGTCAGGGTCCATGGTGAAGACATCAAAGTTTCCGTTGGTCATGCCGACAAAGGCGATCCGGTTCAGTTTGGACCAGGCAGGGGACGTGTTGTATTTGCCCTCATAGGTGAGTCTGTCCACTCTTCCCGCAGCAATATCCAGCAGATAAATTTGTGGAGAACCGGACCGGTTGGATACAAACGCAATTTTGCTGCCGTCAGGGGAAAAGGCCGGCGACACATCAATCCCCCAGTGTTCCACAAGCTGGTTCAGTATCTTTCCCTGTAGATTGATGGTATAGATATCCGGATTTCCCTTATGGCTCATGGTCAACGCCAATTCCTTGCCGTCCGGGGACCAGCACGCCCCGATATTCAATCCCGACCGACCGGACAAGCGCCTGAGATCGCCGGAAACCAAATCCCTCAGGTAGAGCATGGGTCCCCCGTTTTTGTAGGAATTATAGGCAATTTTTTTTCCGTCGGGAGACCATCTGGGCAGGATGGCGATGCTCTTGTCCCGGGTCAAGGGCCTGACATTGTGTCCGTCGTAATCGCAGGCATAGATTTCCCTTTCTCCCGTAGCAGTTCCCACAAAGGCCAGTCGGGTCAAGAAGATGCCTTCGTGTCCGGTCAGTTTGAGAATGATTTCATTTGAGAGCCGATGCATCAGATGTCGGTATTCGCCAACCTTTCCCAGTGCCCTCTTGCCCAGAATCTGGCGACCCCAGAATACGTCAAAAAGCCTGATTTCAACCTCCAGGCGATTATTGATACAGGTGTATCCGCCTTTCAAAAGGAGTTCCGCGCCGATAACGGACCAGTCTTTAAAATTGATATCCTTTCCTTTGATGGGACCGTCTTTTCCCTCCAGAAAGGCCGCCTTATCCAGGGGGTTGAAATAGCCGCTTAAATCAAGATCATTGCTGACAACACCGGCCAGCTCGACCGACAAGCCCGGGTGTTTGGCGTCCCCACCCAGACTTTTGAAATCCGGGATGGCGATATTAAACTTCGGTACTGAAGGAGAATTAACGTCGATATAGATACGGCCGAAGGTGATGCCCTCTAAACAACAAAAAAGCAGTGTACACGCAAATAGCCAGCCAAAAAGGAAGCGTCCCTTTCTCATTTAATCTCCTTCCAGTTCACTTAGATTGAATCTGATTTCCATCTCGTCTTGACTTTTCTTGTACCCTTCGGGAAAGGGAGGAAGCGGATTTGATCGATCCACCGCCTTCATGACGGAGCCATCAAAGACAACATTGCTTGACCGGTCTAAAAACCACGATTTCAATATGGTTCCGTCCTGGCTGACCTTGATGACCACCGTTGCCGCAAGGTCCTTTCTTTTTGCCGGACTGATCAGGGCAACCGGATATTGCCAATTGCTTTTAATCCGTGCTTCCACTTCCATCTGGTATACGCGAAAGGCAATGCCTTCCAACGGTGTTCCTTCTGAGCCGGTGGTTTCAGATTCATTTAAACGGGTTTGAATTTTGGAAATGGCCCGGTCCAGGCGGCGATCATCCTTTTGGGTCCTGACATTTTTTTTAATTTTTGCGACCGCCTGGTCTATGAGTTTGGATGGGGAGATTTGGGCTTTTTTGGGTTTTGGCAATTTTTCGGGGGCCTTTTTTTTTCGTTCAACCACCCTTTTTCCGATAATGACAGGTTTTTCTTCCCTGATGGGTGGACTGATCCTTTTGGCGGGCGCAGCTGATACTGAAGTGGATGCCTTTCTTTCGACCCTTTCCGACACCGTGGGCTTTGGTGCTGATTTTGGTTTCACGGCGGGTAGCGCTACCAGGTTCACTTCGTAAACCGTGGGGCCGTTCATCTTCCGAGTCGGCGTGGGATCGGGAAAAAACAGGAGCAGTGCGAAAACTACTAGATGAAGGGCAAGGGATAAAATAATCACCCGGCGCCATCTGGGTTCCCTTGATTGATCCAACCTGGTTTTCACCTGTAAGCCTTTCATTGAAATCAGTCCACAGGTTCGGTAACCATTCCCAGTTTCTCTATCCCGGCCTTTTTCACGCCGGCCATTACCTTAATCACAAACCCATAGGGAACATCCTGGTCCGCCCGCAGCAACACCTCTTTATTCCTTCTGTTTTCAAAGATTTTTTGAACCTTCATTGCAAGGCCTTCCAGCGGAATGGAATGGTTTTCCAAAAAAATCTCCTTTTTCCGGTTGATCGTCAACATAAGGGGTTCGTCCGAGGTTTTAATGTTTTTGGCCTCTGTCTTCGGAAGGTTGACGTCTACGCCCTGTATCATCATGGGGGCGGCAACCATGAAAATAATCAGCAGGACCAGCATCACATCCACAAGGGGCGTCACATTGATCTCCGACATCAATTGTCTGTTATTCCCGTTGGAATTAAACGCCATATCAGATCTCAACCTTGTTGTTTACGGGTGGTTTTTTGAAAAACTGCCTCACCACCATGCTCAAAAAATCAGTGGCGAAAATATCCATTTCGGCGCGCAGGGAGTTGACGCGCTGGGTGAAATAGTTGAAAGCCACCACGGCGGGAATGGCTGCCGCCAGCCCGGCGGCGGTGGCAATAAGGGCTTCCGAAATACCCGGCGCCACCACGGCCAGGTTTGCGGAGCCCTTCAAGCCGATGCCGCGAAAGGATTCCATGATCCCCCAAACGGTTCCAAACAGACCGATAAAGGGCGCGGTGTTTCCCGTTGTGGCCAGAAATCCCAAAGCCTTTTCCAACCGCTTATTCTGATCAATCTCCGCTTTCCGGAGAGACCTTTCCAGATTGTCCATAAGGGTCTGCTGGGTATGCAGGGGATATTCCTGTTGACCGGTAAGCCCATCCTGTGATGCCGAGGACGGGTCATTGTTCTGCATTTTCCTGAATCGGGTAAATTCACCATACCCCGCGCTAAAAAGGCGCGCGACGGGACTGAGGGTCAACGTCTGGCTCGATCGGTAAATCTTTTTGATATCTCTGGATTCATAGAAAAGTTCCAGAAAGTCATCGGTTTCATCTCTGGCTTTTCTGAGCAACCTGAATTTCAGAAAAATGATTGCCCATGTGCCGATTGAAGACAAAAAAAGGATTAGCAGAACAAATTTCACCATGGGTCCGGCTTGCAGGATCATCTGGACGATGTCGCCGCCGAAGGCGCCGTCAAAGCTGATGCCTGCCGGAATGAGACCGGCTATCGGGATACTCGTCATTGGCTCTCCTCATGATTCAGTAAATGCGGCGCCATGCGTTGCAAGGCTTCGCCCGAATAAGTCATGCTTTACCATGAAAATGCAGCTGTTAGCGATTAGCAATTAGCCGTTAGCTTAAAAGCGGTAGATGTCATTTTCATGTCTGGGGGTGAATCCCGCGTAATTCACGAATGTTTAGTTCTATAGCGCCTGGAATCAGGTTTCAAGTATAATCTTTATAAATGCGGATTGTGAACCAGATGGAATTTTTCTATCAGAAAGTCAACCAGGGATTTGGTATCATCCAGTGCAAATCTGGGCACTTTGATACTTACCGGAATGTCGCTCATAATGGCCACGATATCATCGTCATGGGTACAGAGTGGTTCATCATGAACTTCAGATCTGAAAATTTCCACTTTCGGCCGGCGTTGTCGTTTATACCCTTCGGTTAGAATAACATTCACGTTATTGAAAAATTTTATGAGTTCGTCGGGATGGTGGTCATGATCGACATCCATCACCATACCGATCTGGTAAGGGGATGAAATGAGCGTGGTGCAGGCGCCGGCCTGCTTGTGCCGCCAACTGTCTTTTCCCGGTTTGTCCATTTCAAACCCATGCACATCATGCTTGATGCTGCCCACCCGGTACCCACGGTGGGTCAGTTCGCTAATGAGTTTCTCCATCAACGTTGTTTTTCCCGACCCCGAAAAGCCCACCACTGAAATAATGGGGGGCGGGTTCATTTCATTCACGTTTTTTCTCCTCCCTGGAATCAACGATTATCCGCCGAAAATATCGCTGAAACAACGGTTGTCTTCCTTTAAACAACGTGTTTTCAAAAGGCGATATTTTTCCAGCAGCACCTTGCCTTCCGTCGTCAGCCGGCTGCCGTCTCTACGGTCGGAATGAATAATGCTTTTACCCAGATATTGCTCCGTCACCTTGATTTTACTCCAGACCCCTTTGTAGCTCATTTTCATCATCTTTGCGGTTTTGTTGATGGATCCCGTTTTATCGATGGTCTCCAGGATTTCTTTTCGCCCTTCTCCCATGATGATGCGATCCTGGTCGTCAACGATCCAATGCCTGCTTTTAATTTTAAGCGATTCCAGGTTCTCCACTTTTCACCTCCACGAAACGTTCGCCGCTTTTGGACGGATCATATCCACCCAGGGCCGCGACACGTTTTCGAAAATTGTCGGAGCGTATGGTGTTCAACACCGTCTGAATGTTCGGTTGATCCACCATGTGGGTCGGCATAATAAGATCATATTGCTCCTGTGCAACGGGGATAAAATCCAAATCCAACGCCTTTGCCGCCGCATGGATTCCCATGCCGCAATCTGCCGCCCCGCTCAGGACATCCACGGCCACCGCCATGTGGGTAAACTCCTCGTGGTCATACCCTTGGACGGCTTCCGATGAAATACCGGCCAGACTGAGCTGATAGTCAAAAAGTATCCGGGTTCCGGATCCGGCCTGACGATTGACAAACGCCACGTCTTTCCGGACAAGGTCGTCAATACCCCTGATGCCCTTTGGATTTCCCTTTTTAAGGATGAAACCCTGATCTCTCAAAACCAGGTGAAACACCGTCATGTTCATACCGGGAATATAGCGCCTGATATAGGAAATATTATACGTCCCGGTTTCCGTATCCAATAGATGCGAACCGGCCATGTGGCAAGTTCCCTTCCGAATGGCGAGAAGTCCCCCGAGACTGCCCACATTGCCCGAGGAAATGCGCATATAACCGCTGTTTCGCCTGACTTCGTCTCCAAGGATGTCAATGGCCATATCGTGACTGCCGATGATGACCACCGTATTTAAGAGGTCTTCCGAATCCACCAGAAGCTCCGCGATGGTTTCCCGGCCCTGACGGATACCCTCCGAAAGAGCGGGTATGCGGACAATCCCTTCCGCCCGGGTCAGCGTCGTGATGGCGCCTGCCGCCCGCGCCAGGGGGGTTGCCACATAACGCTCGCCCACTTTCCCGATATTGACGCGAATAAATTCTTCGGTACCCATTTTAGAGGGGATATCCCTTGTGGGATAAACGCCAATGGTTTGCTTTTTTGGCGGAGAAACGCCCTGAAGGGCGTAAAGCAAGGGTTTTACAAACTGTTCAAAGGATAGCACCGCGGAAACCGCATAACCGGGGTTCCCGATCACCGGTTTGCCTTCTACAATGCCCAGGATCGTCGGCTTTCCCGGCATCATGGCAACCCCGTGAACCAGAACCTCCCCTATTTCCCGGATGGCGTGAACCGTGAAATCCTTGCTGCCGGCCGATGACCCGGCATTGATGATGACCACATCCGCCTCGGAGTTGACACATTTAATCAACACCTTTTGAATGTCTTTTTCCGAATCCGAAACAATGTCGTGGATCAAGGGGACTCCGTTGCATTCCCTGACCAGACCGGCAAGGACCTGCGCGTTGTATTCCACGATCCGGCCTTCGCCAAGAGTTTCGCCATTTGAAATATCTTCATGACAAATGAGTTCGCTTCCGGTGGGAATGATGGCCACGCGGGGCCGTTTGCGCACCTGGACGGAAAAAACCCCGCCGCTGATAAGCGCGCCCATATCATAGGGCCTGATGCGATGGTTCTGTGGAAACAGCAGCTGGGTCGCTACAATGTCTTCGCCCACCTTGCGCACATGCTGCCAGGGGTAGGCGGAAGCGCGGATTTCCACATGCCCCTCATCAATCAAATGCACATTTTCGATCATAATGACGGCATTGAAGGGCTTGGGAAGGGGTTGCCCCGTATTGACCCAGGTCGCATCCCCTGGCAGGGCCAATGTTACGGGAACTCGCTCAGTGGCGCCATAGGTCTGATCAGCCTTTACGGCAATGCCGTCCATCGCCGAGGAATGATAAGATGGGGCTGAATGCACCGCAAAAACCGGTTCCGCCGTGATGCGCCCATTACTGTCCTCAGCCCTGACGCTGGCGACGCCGGTCTTTTTATCGGGGCCGAATCTGGAAAAGAAGATTTTTTTAGCCTCATGAAGAGACTTCATGGAAAGGTATACCTGTCTTTTCATACTGACCTCTTTTACGTGTGAGAAAAAAGCATCACATCTATTTCCTGGCCCTGGTAAAGGCCCTCGGTATTCATGTCAATTCTGACCAGCCCGTCCGCCGCCGCCAATGTTGAAATCAAGCCGGACTTTCCAAATATGGGTACGGCGGTCAAGCGTTCCCCGTCTTTTTCCAGTTTAACGCGAACATAATCCTCCCGCCCCCCGGATGAAGGGATGTTTCGATTGAGGATGGCTTTCTTGAAGCAATGAACATCATGTTGCGCATCCATGCGGCCGGAAATCGTTGCCAGCATTCTGGTCATGAAAATTTCCGCCACCACGGCGGTTGAAGCGGGATGTCCGGGAAAACCGATCACGGGTTTGGCGCCGGAGCGGCCCATAATGGTCGGTTTGCCTGGGCTGAGGGATATGCCGTGAACCAGCAATGAAAAATCGGGAAGGGTTTCAAAGACATTGAGGGTGAAATCCCGGGTTCCCACGGAACTGCCCCCCGATATCCACAAGGCATCGGCTTTTACAAGGGCTTTTTCCGCCATTTCCCTGAGGGTTTCAAAATGGTCCGGACATATGCCCATATAGATGGGAACAGCCCCCATGTTTCGGCACAGGCCACCCAGCGTGTACCGATTGATGTCTCGAATTTGCCCGGGATCAGGTTTTCCGGAAACCGGCACGATTTCATCGCCGGTGGACAGGATGGCGACCAATGGCCTGCGAAAGACCGGAATTTCATAAAATCCCAGGCCCGCCAGGACGCCCAGGTCCTGGGGTCGCAGGTGTTTTCCCTTGGGTAGGAGGAGCGATCCCAGCTTGAAGTCGTCTCCGGGTTGAATAATGTTCTCCAGGGGGCTTATGGCGCGACTGACCTCAAGGGTTCCCGCATCCAGGAGGGTACAGTACTCCACCATCACCACCCCGTCGGCGCCTTTGGGCAGCATGCCGCCGGTGGGAATTTTTGCGGCTTGTCCCGGTTTTAAACCCATTTTTCCAGCCTCGCCCATGGAAACCTCGCCGGCAATTTCCAGCAGGGCAGGAAGGCTTTCCGTGGCGCCGAAAGTGTTTTTGGCGTGAACCGCATAGCCGTCCATGGTGGATTTAAAAAAATCAGGCAAATCCTCCGGCGCGGTTAAATCCAGGCTCAGCACCCGACCTAAAGCATCTTCCAGGGAAACGGTTTCTTGGCCGACGGGAGAAAAATCATCGACGATTAGAAAAACTTCATCGGGAGTTTTGAGATTAAAAAACGCTTCCATCAATGTCCACCGTTCGTTTTGAAATCTTTTGGGTGTTCGGGTTGAAGGCTTTCAAAGTTCCTATTTTTATGAATATGTCACAACCGATATAACACTGCAACTAGAAAACAACACTGAAGCATCTCTGATAATTTGAGGATTTGCACAAAAATTGCGTTGAATTGAATTTGAGAATTGAGATTTAGAATTTAGTTGAGATTTACTGCTCAAAAATTGGAATTTCAAATTTTAGATCAGGGCTTCACAAGGGTTCCGAAAAGAACCCTTGTGAACAGGGGTAAAGTTCTTTCTAATCGTGGAAATCTCTTTCCCGCATAAATCCGAATACCTGAAGGGCCGTTTTAATGGCCACAACGGTAATTCCCCCGCCGATGATCCCCAAAGCAAGGTACAGCAATCCGAAAAAAATCATATACTCAATGTTCCACTGCCATTCAAAAGAAAATGGTGTCATGGCGATCTCCTTATTAGCTGTTAGCTGTTAGCTATTAGCTGTTAGCCCCTTATACATCCCAAAACCAAACGGGCTTTTCTTCCTACCTTGTGACCTCTCTTTTAATGCCTTACCGCTAACAGCTAACCACTATCATTCAACCGGCAACGGGTTCAGAGCAGTCTCCTTCGGGAACATGGGCAAATAGCGATAAGCCAGGGAAAAAACGATAAATCCATAACCGATCACCGCCAACCCGATGCCCCACTCCTGCCACGTGGGAAGATAACCCCAAAAGCGGTCAAAGGGCATCACCGGAACCGCCAGGGTCACGATGATGAACAGAAACCGATTCAGCACAATCCCGGTACAATTTAACAGGCTGGCAAAGATAAGCCAGCCCTGGCTTTTTCGACCGGCCGGCGTCATCAAAATAATAGCAGGGAGAAATCCGCAAAATACCATCTCAACGATGATCATCCAAACGCCATAGGGACCTTCGTTGAAAAAATCCATAAATGTCAACCCGGCTCTCGGGACAACACCATATATCCAGCCCAGATAATCCAAGGTCTTCAGAACCATGTACAGTGTGAGAAGCCAGCCGGACATCTTCGCCAGAAATTGAATCGCATCGTCAGGAACCAGTTTTTTGCGTGAAAGGAATTCGGTCAGTTTTGTACAGAGAATGGTAAAGCACGGTCCGCAGGCAATGGCGGACAGCACAAAGAGAAAAAAGGTCCAGGGCCAGATATAAAAGCCTTCTCGAGCCGCAAAAGGCCTCGCATACATGACGCCGAACATACCCCCCAGAGACCCCTGGTGGAAGAAGGATAAGAATGTTCCTGTTGCCGCAAAAACCGCCATGACCTCATGGAGATTGTGACCCAATAACCGTAGTTCCTTTACCTTTTCAATTTTCCTATTTTCCAGGATGATCGGGATGAATTCAATGGCTAAAACGGTCAAATAACAGGTGATGCAAAAGGACACCTCCACCAGCATGGAGTGAATATTGGCATGCCAGAAAATAAACCAGCCCCTGATAGGCTGACCAATGTCGATGCCCAGCATGGCCATGGCGCCGGAATAGCAGATAAAACCAATGATAACCGCCGTGTTGATGATGCTTTTCAGCTCTTTGCGACCCACAATATAGGTTAGAAAACCGGTAAAAAAAGCGCCGGCGCCCAAAGCAATCACCGCCAGATCAAAAACAATCCACAGAGCAAAAGCGAAAACATTGCTCATATTGGTCTGGTTCAAGCCCTTCCAAAGACATAGAACGGCCGAGAGGCCCCCCCATGCGAGCAACGCCAGCCAAGGCAGGGTCCATAGAAAAAAGACCCCCGGGGTACATCTCTTTACGCCATGCGGTAACAATGGGGAATCCATTACTCATCCTCCTGACATCTGATAGCATGCCATTTTTTTGATCCTTACATTCCTAAAACTGGTCCCGACCCGGTTTGGTGGACCATTCCTCTTCGGCCCAGGTCCTGTTGACGACTGGTTGATATTCTCCGGGCAGGAAATTGTCAGCCAACCGACGCACCCAATCTCTGCTGGAGAGGTAGTACACCTTGGGTTCCGTCCCCAGACGTTCGAGAAGCCTGAAGGCATAGGGGTGCTTGCTCAATTTCGATACGGCATGTTTCGGGTTGTTTAAATCCCCGAAAGTAATGGCGCCCGCCGGGCAGGCTTCGGTGCAGGCCGTCACATATTCGCCCTCCGCCACTTCCCTGCGACCTTCCGCGTAAGCCTGACTTTTTGCCCGCATCAGTCGATGATGGCAAAAGGTACACTTCTCTACAACGCCCCGCATTCTGGGAGAAACATCCGGAGACAGATAGCGATCCATACCTTTATCCTGGGGGAAGACATCCCACCAGTTAAAGTACCGGGCGCCATAAGGACACGCTGCCTGGCAATACCGACAGCCGATACATCGGGTATAAATCTGGCTGACGATACCGGTATTGAAATCCAGTTTCGTAGCCGTAGCCACACACACGGAAACGCACGGTGGATGGTGATCGCAATGCATACAGGGTCGGGGAAAATAACTCACTTCCGTATGGGGGAATTTTTTTCCATTGGAGATCTTATACAGCCTCATCCAGGTAATGGTACGCTCTTTATCGGTTTGGTCGGCCCTTACGGGAACATTGTTTTCCGCCGCACAGGCAACCATACACGTTCCACACCCGGTACATTTGTCAAGATCGATGACCATGCCATACTTTTGACGGGATTGATGCAGGGCTTTATGACCGGCGTCAGGTTTCCCGTGGTCATTTTCTTTTTTCATGAGCTACCTCACCTAAACCTTAGTTAACTTAACTGGCGTATTCCACCAGACCGGATAGCCGCTGACCGGATCATTTAAGGCATTGACGATATTGTTCGGGTTAACGCCCTTTCCCTTCTGGAATTCATCATAGGCTGTGTGCCCGAACCCCAGCGGCATGTAAACCATCCCCGGCATCGCTCCCTCAAAAAGATCCACCCGCACCTTCAGTTGCCCGGCAGGTGATTCGACAAGTACCCGATCGCCTTGCCCCAAATTGTATTTGGCGGCTGTCTCGGGATTTATCGCGGCAAAAGATTCGTTTTTCAAGAGCTGGCTGTCAAAAAGGGTTTTGTAGAGGAAGGGCGGCGTTGGTATCCATCCACCCGCTAGATTCATCATCTCATAGGGAACCATGAAAAGGGGATACTTGGAACGATCCACACCCAGTTTGGGGGCTTGGTAATGCCCCATAAACGCTTCGGCGCCGGAAACGCGGATTCCCAATTGACGAAAAGCCTCTTTCACAGACGTTTCATGGGAATATGCCATAACGGCCTGGGCCAGTTTCTGGCTGACGAATTCAAATTTGCCGCTGGGAGTGCTGAAAAGACCTTCCCAAGATTTTCCAAGGGTCACGGGTCTATACCACATCCCGCCCGATTTCATTGCTTCCCACATTTCATCGAAGGAGCCGTATGTTGGTTTAGGAATACTCCGAAACGGGTTAAATCTCCAGGCAGGATGGGAAGGATCATAATGGACCATTCCGCCGCCCGCCTCAAACAGGCCCTTTGCCCGAACCTGAAGTGCTTCTTCAAAATTCTCCCAGGGAAATACACCGCCGGTTTCATTGCCCACGGCTTTGGCCAGGGAAATGACCACATCACCAACGTTCCGCGTGTTGTTTACAGGTTCCACCACCGGTTTTGACAGCCCGAAAAAGGGATACTGCAGTCCGACCGGCCAGACCGTATCCTCCATTTTCTCAAGGTAGTTATGATCCGGCAAGATGAGATCGGCCATGTTGGCTGTCTCATCGCGGTATGGCGAAAAGCTCACAATGAAGGGGATCTTTTCCAGCGCATTCTTAAACCCGCCGCCATCTGGAACGGTAAAAAACGGGTTTGCCGAAAAGACAAGAAGCGTATCTACCGGTGATTGCGCACTGTTGTTAATGGCTTTGGCAAAGTGGTTGATAAGGCTCTGGGAGAAAGGATATGCGGGCGACCCCGCGCCATCGAGGCGTGGTTTTTTCAGACCTTCCGCAGCCGCTTCATCAGGGTCAAAGTCAGGAAGGGGAGACAGGGGAAGCGGATCTGGGAGCAAAACGCCTCCCGGACGGTTGATCCTTCCCGCAATAGCATTCAAGCTTTGGACTGCCATAAATTCATACAGGCTGCCGTTCAGATTGTTTTTTCCTTTTCCGTAAATGGCAACCGGCGTCTTTGCTTTGCTGAAATTTTCCGCCAATGAGACAATGGCATTTGCGTCAACCCCGGTGATTTTTTCCACCTGTGCGGGGGAATAGTTTTTTAACACAAGCGATTTAAAGCCAGGTTTTTTTTGACCGCTTAAAGACGTCAGGTCATTAAATCCAAAGGAAAAATTGTCTAGAAATCGCTGATCTAAACGCCCCTTGCTGATGAGTACATGTGCAATGCCCAGGGCCAACGCGCCATCGGTCCCGGGGCGGGGCGCTACCCAGAAATCCGCTTTGGATGCGGTGTTGGACGCCCGGGATTCAATCTGTACAACCTTGGTTTTCCGTTTGGCCGGATTGGCATCATGCCACATGCCCCATGCATTCATCACCCGACCGGGAGCACCCCAACCTTCCAGGAGGCCACAGCCGAAGCTCAACACATAATCGGAATTTTCCAGATCATAGGCCATTGGGGTTGATTTCCCCAACATCAAAAGGTTGCCCATGGCATAGGTATCCGTGATCGATGCGGGCTTCACATAATTGGGACTCCCCACAGCTCGCATAAACCTTTGGATCAACAAGGATGTGGTTGTTCCCTCGGCATTCCCGTCAACAGCGGCAATGGCCTCGGGCCTTCCGGCTTTCCGCAACTTCGATATCCGCGATGCCAGAATGTCGTAAGCTTCGCCCCAGCTGATTTCGACAAACTGACCCTCACCCCTGGCGCCGGCCCGCTTCATGGGTCCGGGAAACCGCATGTCATTATCGTAAAGCAATTGAAGACCACCCATACCCACCGGACAAACACCCCCCGGGTTTATGGGATAATCGGTACGACCTTCTATCTTGACGGCCCTTTGATCGACTTTCCTGACGGAAATGCCGCATCCTCCCGGACAGAGATTGCAAACGGTATTTTCCTCCGTGGCGGCGCCGGTGGGGGGAACCGGCACCCAGGGCCAATTCTGGGTCCATATGGCGGCGTCATCCGTAAGCTTCCAGGGTAGAGGCGTGACCTGAATTCCCACGACCCCGCCAACGACAGATGCGATGAAATTTCTTCTGGTTATTTTCATGGTCATCTTCCCCTTATTTGTGACACACGAAACAGGCGTTATTCTGTTCCTGTCCCTTTTGGGTGTGGCATTCGGCACAGTCATCCATCTTCATACGGTCAGACGGCTTTTTATTCAGATGAAATCCGGAAATATTTTTTCCCCAGATATTGATGCTGTAACCGGTTAACCGGTTTTCAACATATAACGGCAGTTTTTGGTTGCTTGCGAAATCACCATGGCAGGTGGCACATGCCATTTCACCCATTTTGACATGGGCAATATGAGAAAAATAAACACAGTCCGGCTGTTTTGAGTAAACAAGCCACGGAATCGGTTTCTCATCGGCAACATACTCCTCCAGGAATTGTTTCTCTTCCGGCGTTTCTCCCAGGGGGGATTCGGGATCATCGTGACATTCCATGCATTTATCGAGTTTCGGAATGCCCGCGAAACTGCCGTCTTCTCGGAAGGCGTGGCAGGTCTGACATTTCTCTTCCGGCGTATCCCCTTCAATGCCGTCCACTTTTTCAGAATCAAGGTGCAAGGCGTGATTGAAATTGATGGGCTGCGGTTGCTTGGAATAGAGTACCGCAGGAAAAATTACCCAACCCACAATCAAGGCGCCGACAAGGCCTAAGACGAAAAAACTGACGTCCTGAACTGCAAGGCTGAGATTAATCCACCTCGGGACCAAGCCTCCAATGGATGATTGGGTTCCGTTTTCAGCGGAATTCGTTTTGTTTTTCATGGTCGTAAGCCTCTTGCATCCGGTTATGGGTTGAGTCAATAAGGGGCAAACAGTTTCGGGTATTTACCTAATTGGTCCTCATTTTGTCAAGTGAAAAACCACACTCAAAACACGAAACACGAGTTCCCCCACCGCAAGCTTTCCCGGCATCCGCAGCAAGGAAAAGCTAAAATCTTCTTATTTTTTTTCGACGTCTTTTTGCAGCCTTGGCCTGTTTCTTTTTTTTCTGTACACTCGGCTTATCGTAAAAACGCCGTTCTTTGATTTCCGAAAAAAAACCCTCTTTGGTTAACTTCCTTTTTAAATCTTTAATCGCTTTTTCGATCTGATTATCACGAACAATTACTTTCATAAATTACCTCGTTGCACCATAAAGAAGTCTGAGTTCAAAAAAAAACACCTCACAACAATCAGAGATGCTTTCCTTCGCTTTCAACAGCGGACAGGGTCTATCTTGTCATCGTTATATATGGGTCACTGGCAAATAAGCATCAGGGCTCACCTGTTGAAGCGATGAAGGTTCAAAAGCACTCATATGTTTGGGGGGGTATGCAGCATTCGCCGGGACCGTAAGGCCTCGCAAAGAAAATCGCCGATAAACTTACGGCCATTATGAATCACCCCCTTTACTCGAATTGAATCATTTAACGCATCTAGCACGCCAGAATATTTTTAAAATATGGTTTTGTCAATCTTTTTCCAGCTTTTGTCATTTTTTTCGACGGGAAAGCTTGGCAACCGCTTCAATATGAAATGTGTGTGGAAACATATCAACCGGCTGTATTTCATTCAAATCGTAAAATTCAACCATTGCCTCCAAATCCCTGGCCAGGGTTGTGGGATTGCACGAAACATAAACGATTCGGTAAGGGGCAAGGGCCAGCGTTTCGGCCAACACATCCTTATGCATTCCCGCGCGCGGCGGATCAATAATTATAATATCGGGTTTAAAGGCTATTTGCCCAAGTTTTTCACGAATGTCGCCACATACGAACTGACAGTTCCGAACGCCGTTTTCCAAGGCATTCCTGTTTGCGTCCGCCGTGGCGCTTTCGCTGATCTCTATGCCGGTAACGGCACGAACCCGGCTTGCCAGAAAAATCGGAATGGTGCCGGTGCCGCTGTACAGATCAAGCACCATTTCCGTGCCTTTCGGGTTCGTATAACAAAGCACCTGATTATAGAGTTTTTCAGCGGAAGAGGTATTGGTTTGGAAAAACGAGTTTGCCGAAATCCGGAAGGTAAAGGGACCAATTTTATCGTTGATAAACCCATCGCCCCTGAGGACTTTTTCGTGTTCTCCGACTGCAATGGAAGCCTTTCGTCCATTGATATTGTTGACCACGGTCTTGATCCCCTCAAACTTTTGACAGAGGCTGTCGGCCAGGGGCTGAACCATGGATACATTCTCTTCCGACGTGACCAGATTGACCATCCACTGGTCAAACGCCTCGGAATGGCGAATGGTCAAATAACGCCAAAAGCCTTTATGGCTTTTCAACCCATAAACCGGAATGCCCGAATCCTTTACGTATTGCCCGACTTCTCTCAAGATTTCGTTTCCCGTTTTCGGCTGCAGCAAACATGCCGTCATATCAATAACCTTATGATAAGTCCCGGGCACATGGAGTCCCAACGCAAAATCTTCGCCTTTCTCTTTAAAAGGCAGTTCATCGGGAAGATACCACCGCCTGTCGGAGAAGGAAAACTCCATTTTATTTCGGTACCCAAAAATATTGCCAGAGGGAAGCAGGGGTCGAACCAGCACATCTTTCAGTCCCGCAATACGTTCAAGGGGTTCCTTTATGTGTTCGCTTTTAAATTCCAACTGCTTTTCATAGGCCACATGCTGCCATTGACAACCCCCGCAGTATCCCGCATATGGACAGGCGGCTTCGATGCGATCACATGATGCATCCAGCAATTCCACAAGGCCTGCCTCGGCATAATCCTTCTTTTTTTTGTAGATTCTGGCCATAACCCTGTCCCCGGGAACGGCGCCGCGTACAAAGATCACAAATCCATCCATGCGTGCAATGCCGCGGCCCCCATAGGCCATCCTTTCAATGTTCAGCTCAAGCGTGTGTCCTTTTTTCAATTTCATTATCATGCACTTTATTTTGGGAGCAGTTGTCCCTTTTAACGCGGAAAATGACCAAATTTTGGTCGACGAACGTTGACTTTAATGATATCTATGGCCAAAGTCAATGCTTCAAAAGACCCACCTGCCGTTCCGATCTTTAACGCCGGCAGGCTTGGGAAAACCAAAACTTTTCTAACGATTGTCTTTTTTCGCAGAGGAGAGATTTATGGCATGGAAAAATTTTGCAAACATTATTTAAATCGACATTTGGTTCCATGGATATTAGGGCGCAGGTTTGCGTTCAGCGAATAGAAACCTAAAAGGACCCATTAATGGCTTCGAAATGACATGCTTGTCAATCTAAACATCCATAATTTCGCCATTATCGACAATCTGGAATTTTCCCTGAAGAATGGCCTTAACATACTTTCCGGCGAAACCGGCGCCGGCAAGTCTATCATTATCAGGGCCATCAATCTTATTTTAGGGGAAAGATCTTACTCGGATCTGATTCGCACAGGATGCATGGAAGCATCCGTGGAAGCGTTTTTTGTCTTTCCGAGCAATCCGAAATTGAAGCAACTGCTGCTGGAGTGGAACATTCCATTCGACCGGGAACTGCTCATCAAAAGAGTCATTTTCCGTGCGGGACGAAACAAGGTACTGATCAACGGTTCCCTGTCCACACTTCAGATGCTGGCTCGCCTGGGACCGCATATGGTCAGTGTCTCCGGCCAGCATGCCCACCAACATCTGTTGAAACCCGAGCATTATCTTTATCTGCTGGATGAGTTCAGCGGATTAAAAAAAGACCGAAATCGTTTCAGCGCCGAATTTGAAAGATACCAGAGATTAAAAGACCGAATACATGAAAATGAGAAAGGAATCGCCGAACAGCGGGAACGCCGGGAACTCGGGGATTTTCAGCTGCGGGAAATTGAAAGCGTACAGCCAAAGCTCGGGGAGGATGACCTTCTAAACGAAGAAAAAGTTCGGCTCCAACACGCCGAAGATTTGTTGGAAATCGCTCGAAACGGACATCAAATCCTTTATGAGCGAGCAGATTCCATTCTTTCGCTCCTTTCCCGCTGTGGAAAAAGCGTTGCGAAAGGCGCCCAACTGGACAAACGCCTTTTGCCCATGGCGAATTCCCTGGCTGAAATTCAAGTCAACATTGAGGATGTCTCTTTTGCGCTGAGGGATTTCCAGGAAAGCGTTCAGATTAATCCCAAACGGCTGTCGGCCATTTCAGACAGACTCGATGCGTTAAACGGACTCAAACGAAAATATGGTGGAACCCTTGAAGAGGTTCTGAATTTCAAAGAAAAACTGGCCTCAGGATTTGACGATCTGACGAATCAAAAAGAGGCGCTGGCAACGCTCATCAAGAAACGGAAAGCCATGGAATTAAGCCTGATTGAGCAGGCGGAACGCCTTTCCCAAAAAAGAAAAGAGGGCGCTCAAGGGCTCAAAACGGCGATGGAAAGAGAACTCCGGCAACTTCACATGAAGGATACCCGGTTTGAGGCGCCATTTGAAGGGGATCCGCCAGAGACCCAGGCGGCAAAAGAATACCGCATTAAAGCATTAGGCCCCGACGGTTTTGATCGCGTGGCCTTCATGCTTTCCACCAATCCCGGTGAAGCCTTGAAACCCATGTCAACGATTGTTTCGGGGGGGGAACTTTCCAGGATCATGCTGGCCGTCAAAACAATTCTGGCCAAAAACGCCTCCGTGGAAACCATCGTTTTTGACGAAGTTGACGCCGGTATCAGCGGCGCTACAGCCGAGGTTGTGGGCGAAAAACTTTTATCACTGGCCGCATTTCATCAGATTTTTTGCATTACGCATCTGCCTCAAATTGCATCCCAGGGCATCAACCACTTTCTGGTAAAAAAAGAGGTCGAGGGGGGACGAACCCGGGCCGCCATCCAGGAACTCACCCCTGAAATGAGGGTCATGGAAATTGCAAGACTTCTCGGGGGGCGCAACACTACGCTGCATGCCATGGCCCACGCCCAAGCAATATTGGAAAAAAAGTCAACACGGGTGGTTTAAGGGGGACTGTTTTTGCGAATGAGCATGTTCAAGGATTGATTCCACCGATTAATTCTTGACACGGTGTGCCGTAGGACCTCTATCAGCACCTCTTTTTTGAGAGGTTTCAGTAAAAAGTCGCTGGCGCCGCCGTCCAATGCGCCCACAAGGTCATCCAAATCATCCGAAACCGTAATAACAATCACCTGCACGCGGTTGTTGTATTTGGCTTTGATTTTGTGCAGAAGCTCCATGCCGTCTATGCCCGGCATCTTAAGGTCTGTAATAACAATGACAAAGTTCTTCTTTTCAAGAAGTTCCAGTGCCTCCCATCCGGAAAAAACCGACGTCACATTCCAATCCTCCAGATATTTGGCCACCACCCGATGGATGATTGGATCATCATCAACGAAAAGGATGGGGGTTCCCGGATTTTGAATAGACTGTCGTTCCCCTTTCCCAGCCATTTCTCGACCTTTCCGCCACAGTTTACACATTTAAGAAATTCAATCTGTTGAAAATCCTTTCATGGCAACTTACCCGTTGTCAAGAACTTTTTATGCGTCACGATTCAGATCGACATGCGACACTTACAGGTCCTTCATAGCAGGGGGATTTTAGAAGAAAATTTTGACAGATACAAATCTGTTCTGTAGTATGCTTTATTGATTAAAAGAAGTCACAAGGTTAATTATGACGGAGATAATCAAAATCCGAGGTTCCTTGATTTTAGAAGCGGTATTTGACCGTTTGAACCAAAACAACGTTTAGGGAAAAGGAGGTTGCAATGGGGGACCCAAAAAAAACCAAGGACACTGAAACCATGAAGGTGGAAAATGGAAAAAAGGGGCTTTCCGAAGAAAAAAAACCCTCAATGATGACCCGCCGCGATTTCATCAAAACAGCCGCCATTACCGGGGCTGTGACCGCCGTGGCGCCGCATGTCTGGATTAAACCCGCCTGGGCCTCCGACCCCTTGAAAATCGGCGTGATGATCGATATGAATAAGACCTATGCGTTTCTGAACAAACAGGATCTCCTGGGCATCAAGCTGGCCGTGGAAGACGCCGGCGGAAAAGCCCTTGGAAAGCCTATCCAGGTCATCGTCCGAGACCACCGCCTGGACCCGGGGATTGCCAATGAAGAAGCCAGGGAACTTTACGAAAAGGAAAAGGTGGATGTCATCATTGACGTGCCCCAGTCCGCCTGTTCCCTGCTCGTTAATGAGCAGTCGCGCCGATACAAACGACTTTTCATTTCGGTGGATTCAGGCACCACGGTACAGACCGGCGATAAGTGCAATTATTACGGTTTTGATTGGGGATATGACAATTATATGCTGGCCACGGCCGGCGGATTGTGGGCGGCCGAAAACCTGGGGGAAAAATGGTACGCCATCACGGCCGATTACGCCTGGGGGCATGATCTGCTGAAAAATTTCCGTGCCGCCGTGGAGAAAAAGGGCGGTAAAATTATCGGCAACGACATGGTTGCCCTGGGAACATCTGATTTTTCGCCTTATATGATCAAGGCGCTGAATTCCGGAGCGGACGTTCTCGTTCTTTTAAATGCCGGCGCGGATACGGTCAACGCCACCAAAGCCGCCAATGAATTCGGCCTTAAAAAGAAAATGGCCATACTCCATGCCCTCATGTTTACCGCCAATATCCATGCCGCGGGTGTGAAGGTTTACGAAGGGGACTATGCCACGGTATCGTGGTACTGGAAGTCTGAAAATCCGGGGGTCAAGTCCTACGTGGAACGGTTCAAAAAAGTTATGAAAGCGCCGCCCCACTGGCTCACGGCGGCCAATTATTCCGCCACCCTGCAATTCATCAAAGCCGTCCAACGCGCCAACGCCAAGGATCCCGACAAGATCATTGAACAACTGGAAGGCCATGAATTTCGGGACATGTTCGCCAATCCCGGATACATCTACAAAGAGAACCACCAGGCCATTAACGATGCACTCATTGTTCGGTGCAAAAGTCAGCAGGAAATTACGGAGCCCTGGGATTATTTTGATGTTGTGGGGAAAGTGCCTGCACGCGAGGCCTATCAAACACCGGAACAGAGCGGCTGCAAGATGGAAAGGCCTGCATAATTGAAAAAAAGGGTTGTCATCTAACCTTATGAAATTCTTCGTTCTAGCTAAAAAAAATCATAAAATAAAACAGTTGGCCCATCGCATCAACGAAGATCCGGAGCTGCTGCAACTCTGGAAATGCGCCAACGTGAATGCCATGGATCGGAGCGGCATCAGCGACCATGGGGAAATCCATATCCGCATCGTGGCCAATGCCGCCCTGAAGTTGCTGCGGTTGCTCATAGAGGGAGGGGTTGAACCCAGTGTGGTAAAAAATCATTCTTTGGGGCAGGATGATGCGGAACTCATTGTGGTCCTTGCCGCATGTCTGCATGACATCGGCATCGCCGTTCATCGTGTTCATCACGAGCAATACAGCCTTTTTCTGGCCTACCCCAAGGCCCGGGAACTACTGAAAGGCATCTATGAAGAGCCTGATTTGACTACCATAACGTCGGAAGTGCTGCACGCCATTGTGGCCCACAATGCCAAGGAAACCTGTTTAACCATCGAAGCGGGAGTCCTCAAGGTGGCGGATGCCCTGGATATGACCGAAGGACGTTCTCGCATCCCCTTTGAAACGGGCCGAGTGAACATTCACTCCATCTCGGCCCAGGCCGTGGACTCCGTGAATATTGAAAAGGGAGAGAAAAAACCGGTAAAACTGGTGATCACCCTGGCCAATTCAGCGGGCATTTTCCAGGTGGATGAACTCCTGCGCCACAAACTTCAAAACTCCAGTATTGCCAATTATGTTGAGATTATAGCCAAAATCGAGGGCGAAACGGAAAAGAGACTCCTGGAAATCTATAACCCGCAATAATGCCTTTTTTGGCCACCAATGTAGGGGGCGAACCTGTGCGTTCGCCCTTTACTGAGCAGACACACAGGTCTACCCCTACTCCTTGGGATCTCGCTTGGACTTCAGGATTTCAATACTGCTCTTGAGGCCCCTGTACAGCCGTGCCAGCTCCAACCCCATACCGGCGATCTGCGCCAGGGCCTGGACCAGGTTCACGTCTTCCAGTGTTGCCTCCCAAGGTTCCGCTGAGTACACGCGCAACGCGCCAATGGGGTTTCTCCCCACAACAATGGGCACGGAAAGAATCGAAGTAATACCCTCTTTCCGGGCTTCTTCCGGATACTGAATGCGCGGATCATCGGCAACGTCGGATATGGCCACGGGACCGTCTTTTAAAGACCCGGCAATAGACCGCATTGAGCTGAGCGGACCTTTGTTGAGGTATTCATTGCTCAAGCCAAAAGAAGCGGCGACCTCCAATTCATCGGTTTTGCGATTAAAAAGAAGCAGTGCGCATCCTTTGGCCTGCAAGGCTCTTTTTACACTTTCCACCGTCAAAAGGGCCACCTCTTCGGGATCCCTGGACTGAACGACGTCCCGCGTCACTTTCAAGATAGCTTCATAATTCATCAATTCCTTTTTCATGGCGCCCTCCTTTCCTTAAACCTCAGTAAGATGAGGCTTGCAAATAAACAACAATGCCAAAATTCCTGTAATGTTGGGCTCGGTTTGATGTTATTTGTAAACGGTTCGATGTCCGGCGGCAGCGGGTTTTTCTCCGAAGTTGGATAAAACAGCCAACCTGGAGGCAAATCCTCCGCCTTGATCCGTGGTTTTGCCCTAATGGGCATGAGGGCTGGTACAGTTTTTGAGTTAAAAAAACGTCGACGGTCTAGTCAAGCCCCAATCTCCTCAACGAAGGTCCTGCAACATCCGGGTGATTTGTTCACCACGCTTTAAATTTGATACCCATTCCCGGGGAAGGCTTTCAGCGCCCAAATACGCTCCCAGCACCATCCCCACCAGCATACCCCTGGCGGCGCTGTCGCCTCCCGCCATGACCGACTGGACCAGCGCTTCTTTCAGATCGTTTTCGTATTTGGCAATCAAATGGATGACGCCGGGAAAGGCTTCCAGCGTATGGCAACTCTGGCCGAAGCGAATAATGGTTTGAACGGAATTATTTCCAGCCGACTGAAGGCCAGCATTGGCCCATTCAAAAAGGGGGGAATCCCTGAGATGTTCGCCGGCGGTTTCCTGAATTGCTTTCCGGGGCGTCAAACCGCCTAAAACCCGGAAAGTCACCTCTGCAAAGAAAGCCGCACTTTCCACGGTCAAGGGGTTGGCGTGGGTCATTCGCGTCTGGGCTCGCGCGGCCTCGGTCAGGCTTTCAAGATCATCCGAATACACATAAACCAGGGGGGCGATACGGGTGGCGCCGGCCAAGTCGTCGGAAGGGGAACCGCCATTTTCGGGTTTTTTGCCGGAATCATATGAGGCAAGGGTTCCCTGGGTGGCCTGGTCCATGTAACCGGTGTAGTTTTCAAAAAGCGTTTTCCAGCGAACCGAAAAGTCAGCGAGCAAAAAGCGTTTCCGCGCCGCCAGGGATTCCAGAAGTATAAAAGTCTGGTCCCCGTAGTGGGTAAAATCCCCCAGTTCTTTTGTGGGATGATAGCTGTTGGACAGCGGTTTTAACAATGCATCCACCCGTCCGAATTGCCGCGCTATGGCCAGGGTGTCATACATCCAGTGAGCGCCCAGAGCCAGAGAATCGGCCGCAAATGAAGCCATGACCATGGTGAATGAACGATCGTCCATTTAGTATCCTCCGCGCCGGGTTGTTACAGGGTCTTGATTCCTTTCAGTGAACCATCGTTTTGGGGTTTTGTCAAATAAAATTTCAATGATCCGGATATTCGACATGCAATAAGGAGTATATCTTAATATATGTCATTGATTTAGCTTATATTGTTTTGTTGACATGAACAAAATGACATGTTAGATTCGGTCCATGAAAAATGTTAGGCGTCAGGGGTTTCAGAATGACCGATAAAACCGTTAAGCACGAAAGGGATGACGCTGTTCCGGAATTCATGAATGGTATCGTTGATGATTTGGAATACATTCCGAGAAATGAAAGGCTGGGACGTGCCGGCCGCTTGAAGCGTAAACACAGTGCGAAATGGATGCCGGCAGCAGCTTCAGTTGTTCTGGTTTTGATTGTTGTACTGGTCATGGTCTTTGGCAACGAAGAGAAATCGGCCCGGGAAACAGTGGATTCCACGGAGACTGGTTTTGCTCGGATTGAAGAGCGGCTGGAGGTTCTGGAAACCAAAATAGCCCTTATGGAAAAAATGACCCGACCTACATCAAATACTGTAAAGCGATATCACACGGTACGTCCCGGGGACAGTCTTTCCGCAATTGCCGGAAAATACGGCACCACAGTGGACCGACTGTGCAAATTGAATCAAATGACGGTAGATGAGCCCATCAGGCCGGGTCAGAAGCTGTTGGTTTCCCAAAGCTGAAAAATACCCTATATCCTTACAACTATATGATATCGTTTCGTTTTTCTACTTAAAACTTAAAACCGTGCCTGAACGACCTCCCTGTAGGAATCCTGAAGCGCCTGAACCAAACAGCTCAGCGTGAAATTGACAGGCGTTGGAATGCCCAGTTTCCGACCTTCCGAAACAATAGCCCCGTTAATAAATCGGATTTCCGTGACGCGCTGGGCCAACACATCCTGCAGCATGGACGCAATATTGTCGGCCGTGCCGCGGCACACTTCCAAGACCCGCGCTACGGGATCCGGAAAGGGCAACCGTATACCCTTGGCGTCCGCAACGCTAACGGCCTCAAAAATTGCCTCTTTCATCACCTGACGCGTACCCTCTATGCCTGGCAATCGGCCGTTTTTGAGCTTTGTAATGGCGGCCAGGGCGTTGATGCCCACGTTTACGATCAGCTTGCCCCAGATTAGGTCCTCCACGCCATCCACGGCACGGATCTCAAAACCGGCGTCCGCAAAAGCGGAAACAATGCCCGCCACGGGTCCGTCGTCCGGTCCCAGTGGGCCGATAATTGTAGGTCCTCGCCCGGCATGCCGCACATGGCCGGGACCTAGAAGGGTCGCCCCTTCCGCGGTAACACCGCCCAATACTCGTTTTGCGCCGAATGTTTTTTTAAGGGTTTCCAGATTGCCAAGACCATTTTGCAGGGTGAGTACCACAGCTTCGGGATCAAGCCAGACGGCCAGAGCATCGGCAACCTCTCTTGTTTGATAGGCTTTGACGCAAATGAGGACCACATCTATTTTCTGAGGCGGTTTTCCCGTAACGGCGGATACTTGGACGTTAAAGTCTCCCCCAACCCCTTCCAGGGTAATGCCGTCCACATTGATACGGTTGGCCCGGTCTTCCCTGTAATCCAGAATAACCACCGAGTGACCGGCCTTTTTCAGATGACCGGCAAAGACGCAACCCATGGCGCCGGGACCGACGATTAAAAAATTCATGGCATGACTCCTGTGTGGATAAACTCACATCTTTCCCGCTTCTTCCTCTTTCATGGCAAAACTATGCTCCGGACCGGGGAATGACCCCTCTTCCACCTCGCGCTTGTATTGAATCAGGGCCTCTCGGATTTGAGGCGCCAGATTCACGTATTGTTTGACCATCTTGGGTGTGAACCGCTCAAAAAGCCCCACCAGATCATGGTAGACCAACACCTGGCCATCACAATCCTTGCCTGCGCCAATGCCGATGGTGGGGATGTGGAGGGCATCGGTGATCCTTGACGCCACCAGATCGGGAATGCATTCCAGAACAATCATGAAAGCCCCCGCTTCTTCCAGGTCCCTGGCTGACTGAATCAATTTTCCGGCCCCTTCCGCATCTTTGCCCTGAACCTTGAAACCGCTCAATTTTGTGGCGGTTTGCGGGGTTAATCCAATATGCGCGCACACGGGAATGCCTGCCGTAGTGATGGCTTTCACCACGGGGACCATTTCCGTACCCCCTTCCAGCTTCACACATTCACATCCGGCTTCCTTGATAAAACGCCCGGCATTTTCCACTGCCTTTTCAAGGCTCACCTGATAGGACATAAACGGCATATCGCCGATCACAAAGGCGCGTTTTGTGCCCCTGCGGACCGCTTTACAGTGGTGAATCATTTCGTCCATGGTCACGGGCACCGTTGAATCGTAGCCCAGCACCACCATGCCCAGGGAATCTCCCACCAGAATGGTGTCGATTTCGGCTTGATCCACAAGACTCGCGGTTGGGTAATCATAGGCCGTCATCATTGTGATTTTCTGACCTGTTTGCATTTTTTTCTGTAAGGCGCCAATGGTAATTTTCTCCTGGGCCATGTTTATTCCTCCTTATTGATAGCTGTTTAAGGTCAAGGACGAGCGCCAAGCACCGTTATGTTGCAAAACCGGTTTCGCGGCAAAAAAAAGGCCTTTCGGGATAACCAAAAGACCTGAGTGGTTGTGAAAAAATTATCAAAGGGTTGATCTCTTGTCAATATAATTCCTAGTATGCTCATGTTTGCTTAAAACTTAAAAAACCGAAAATTTTACGGTTTGCCGCTTTAGGGTTGACAGAGTCGCTCTCTGCGTATAATGATTTTCCCTGATTGTTCCAAGGGTTCATCAGAAATTCAGGCGTGGGAGGATGTCATGGCGCAAATTGATGCGTTTTTCAGGTTGATGAATGATCAGGGGGCATCGGACCTTCACCTGATGTCGGGCCAACAGCCCGTTTTGCGAATACAGGGTGAGCTTGAACGGGTAAAATATAAGGCCCTGGATAACGATACGCTCAAAGGGATGCTCTATGAAATCGCTCCGGAAGAAAAGGTAAAGGTTTTTGAAGAAACCGGAGATGTAGACTTCGCTTATGAAATCCCAAACCTTGCTCGTTACCGGGCCAATTTTTTTCAACAAAAATACGGTGTGGGAGCGGTTTTCAGGGAAATCCCTTCTGATATTCTCACCTGTGAACAGCTGGGGTTGCCCCCCGTCGTTCGGAAACTGGCCTCTTTGCCAAGGGGACTTGTGCTGGTGACCGGGCCGACCGGAAGCGGCAAATCAACTACTTTGGCGGCCATTGTGGATGAAGCCAACAGGACCCGCAAAGACCACATCCTGACCATTGAGGATCCCATTGAATTCGTTCATAAAAGCCAGAAAGCCATCGTGAATCACCGGGAAGTGGGCCTTCATACCCGATCGTTTACAGCAGCGCTGAAGGGCGCTTTGAGGGAAGACCCGGACATTATTCTGGTAGGCGAAATGAGGGACCTGGAAACCATATCCCTGGCCATTGAGGCCTCGGCGACCGGTCACCTGGTTTTCGGAACCCTTCACACCACCAGCGCCGCCAAGACCGTGGACCGCGTGATTGAGGTTTTTCCCACCAATCAACAGGAGCAGATCCGCAACACCCTTTCCGATGGGCTTAGAGCCGTAGTGGCCCAGAATCTGTTTAAACGGATCGACAAGAAAGGCCGGGTGGCGGCACTGGAAATCATGATTGCCACCCCGGCGGTCCGAAACCTGATTCGTGAGGGAAAGACTTTCCAAATCCCATCCATGTTGCAAACCGGAAAAAAATACGGTATGCAGACCTTGGATGACGCCATCATGGAGCACCTGTCAAAAGGGAGAATCGGCCCTGACGAGGCATACGGGAAATCCAACGACAAAACGAAATTTCTTCCTTATCTCAAGAATCCTCCGGAAGATTTTACGGATGTGTAATGTAAAGAAGAGGGAGGCATTGCGATGAAACAGCAGGAACTCGACTATATATTGACGTCGATGCTAAAGGCCTACGACAATGTGTCGGACCTCAACTTCACGGTGGATAAGCCTTGCCAGGTAGAGTCCTCCGGACAGCTGAAACCCGTACTTCTGAAGCCGCTTCCGAGAAAACTGACACCCTTTCAAACCGAAGCCATCGCCCTTAACCTGATTAAAGGAGATCGTCGTTTAATCAAAAATCTTCTGACGGAAGGGTCATGCGATATCTCCTATCAACTGGCGGGAAAGGCCCGCTTCAGGGTGAACATTTTTTCCCAGCGGGGTTGTTATTCCATTGTGATGCGGCAGTTGTCCACACGGGTGCCGACGATAAAGGAAATAGGACTGCCGGCCGCTTTTTTAAAAATGGCGCAGGAAAGAAACGGGATTGTTTTGGTAACCGGCGCCACCGGTTCCGGCAAAAGCACCTCTCTGGCGGCCGTCCTCAATGAAATCAATGAAGAAAAATCCGTCCATGTGGTGACGTTGGAAGACCCGGTGGAGTTTGTTCATTCCCAGAAAAAATCTACCTTTAACCAGCGTGAACTGGGCATAGATTTTGATTCTTTCGCCTCCGGGCTAAGGGCTGCGCTAAGGCAGGCGCCCAAGGCAATTTTAGTGGGGGAAATGCGAGACAGGGTCACCGTGGATATCGGTCTATCCGCTGCGGAAACCGGGCACCTGGTACTCAGCACCCTGCACACCGTGGACGCCGGGCAGACCGTCAACCGGTTTGTGGGTCTTTTTGATAAGGAAGAAGAGACCCAGATTCGCGTGCGACTGGCGGACACACTTCGTTGGATTGCCTGCCAGCGTCTGTTGCCCAAGATCGGCGGCGGACGTATTGCCGCCTTTGAGATCATGGCTGCCAACTTGCGCGTCAAGGACTCCATTCTGCACGGCGAGTCAGAGGGGAAAACCTTTTATGAAATCATAGAGGGTGGGAATGCCTTCGGTATGATGACTTTTGACCAGTCCATCATCGGTCTCTACAAAAAAGACCTCATCACGGAAGAAACTGCTATGAGCTACGCTTCGAAAAGGGCCATCGTGGGGCGGGCCATTGATTCCATAAAATCGGCCAGGGGTGAAAAGACAACGACCATTGAAAACTTGACGGTGGATACAAAATATGGGAAAAAAGACAAGCGCTAACCGACGGATAGGGAGATATCAATGGAAATTGTCTGCACAAATTGCCAGGCCAGGCTCAAAATCCCTGATGAAAAAGTTCCCGAAAACGGTCGGGTAACGGCCAATTGCCCAAAATGCAACAGTAAAATTTCTTTTGAAAAGACCCAAGCCAAGCCGGCGTCGCCTTTAATTCAGGAACCCGCGGAAATGGGTTCGGAGCTGCCTGAACACGATAAGGGATATCGCAACGAGGATCCTTTTTCCCTCGATTTCTATGAAGAGGGAGCGAAACTGGCTTTGTTGATGTTAAATAAATCTGAAGCTGACAGCGGTGTTCAAGAGGCTGCGGAAGGGTTGCGTTACAAAACGGTTCTGGTGAAAGATGCCGGAGAGGGCATCAGCAAAATGCGCTTTCATCTTTTTGACCTGGTTGTTCTTTCAAACCATTTTGACGGTGTTCCATGGGCGCAGAGCCCCATACTTCACTACCTGAACCGGCTGCCCATGCATACCCGCAGAAAAAGCTTCCTGGTTTTGCTGGGATCGGACTTTACCACCATGGATCGCATGACCGCCTTCGGGTTGAGTGCCAACCTGGTCGTGAACCCCAAGGATATGAAGGAATTTGCAGGCATCTTAAAAGCAGCCCTATGGAACCACGAGAATTTTTACGGGGCCTTTACGGAAACACTCGACGAACTAGGCAAGGGATAGGCGTCACGCAATAGATGCCACTAGCGATTCGTACAACATCATTAAAAAGGAAACAGATGAACACAACCGACCAATATCGGCTCAGGGTGCAACACTGCGTCGGCACCATCATTGACGTACACAGCGCCATCAGTGAAGCGTTTAAAAATGAAGCGTTTTTAATGCAATTTGAAGATTTGGAAGAAGAAATCGGAAGTCTGGACATGGACCTGGTTTCAGAGTTGGATATCCTCATGGTGGAACAGGCCACAAACACCCTCCTGGGGGAACTGAAAGGACTATTTGAAACAGGAACCTATGGGATGGTGTATCGGCAGACCGTCAATTGATGATACTTTATTCAAACGTCCCGACGTACCCCTTCGGAATCGATCCCGGCACAAAGTATTTGAGCGCTCTTTATGGGCGCCAGCAATTCCCGCCATTTTTTTCTCAACATATCCACGTTCGCCTTTTTCCCTATGGCCCAGACGGATCCGCCGGCCCCGGCGCCGGCGAACCGGGCCCCGCAGCCGATGCTTTCCGCTGTCCCCACCATCTTTTCCGTTGCCTCATCAAGGGCTTCGGGGGTAATTTCGCGCCTTAAGGCCATTTCTTCCCTCAGGAAAAACGCAGCCTGATCCCAATCCCCGATCTCGATGGCTCGGGCAAAAGAATGCACAACGCCATTGGCCTTGATCCATCCAGACCGTGTTTTGCCGGATAGAAAATCATTGATCCATTGATGATTGGTACGGGCGGAAACATGGCTCTTGCCGCTGTAAGCCACCAGGATATGGTTTGAAAGCGTTTCTCGACCCTTTTGATCCAACAATGAAATTCGGGTCAGAGGTTCGACTGAATTTCCAAAATGCCATTTCCACAGGTGAACGCCGCCATAAACAGCCGCGGCCTGATCCTGAATACCGCAATTTCCGCCACTGACGCCGTCTTCCAGGTGATAGGCCAGATGAAGGATTTCTTTCCTGGAAAGGCCCCGGTCATCCAGCACGGGCACTTCCTGAAGGGCGCCCACCAGGGCCACAAGGGCGGTACTGGACCCCCCAAGAGCGGATTTGACCGGAGACTGGGAATCGATCTTCACTTCCAAACCATGAAAACCGAAATAAGACACCGCCGCGAAGAAAATCCCGAAGGGCGAGTCGAACGGCAACCGATCAGTCGCGAATGTTTCAGTGCGGGCAAAGCCGCGGGATGATATTTTCACCCAACCGTCTTCATAGGGCTGAAGGGTTACGGTCGTCCTGAGGGTGAGCGCCATGTTCACGGTGACGGGAACCACGGCTTGCAGGGGAAGAGCCAATGCCTTGATATCCCATGTGCCGCCCGTGTCCACGCGACAGGGTGCGGACACCGTTACCGGCGTCCGGGTCAGCAGCTGTCGAATCGAAACCATTGATTTTTTAATCCTTCATCCGGAGTTTTGCCAGAAACAATCCTGAAATGGTTTTTGCATCCTGAATTTCATTGTTTCGAATCATCTCAAGGGCATCCTGAAAGCCGACCTTATGCACCTCCAGAATTTCATCATGATCGAGATGCTGGTGTGCGGGGGTCAGATCCGTTGCCGCAAAAATATGAATGCACTCATCCGAATAACCGGGCAGCGGGGTAATTTCACCCAGGAACCGCCATGTTCCCCCTGAAAATCCGACTTCCTCGATCAATTCGCGTTCGGCGCAGGTCTGAGGGGTTTCACCGGGATCAAGGGTTCCCGCGGGTATCTCCCAGATATACCCTCCGGCGGCATACCGGTATTGCCGAATCATCAACAGGGTGTTTTCATCCACGAAGGGGACAACGGCGGCGGCGCCGGGATGTCGGATCACATCCATATCCGTGTTGACCCCGTTTTCCAGGGTGATATTTTCCCGCATAAGCCGGAATATCCGACCCTGATGCAGCATTGTCTTTTTTTTCACTTCCACGGCCATGTTGCTCTCCCTTTGAATTGATAAGATGTTGCCCCATTTTTGAAAATGGCGTTTTTGTGGAAAATGAGGTAAACTTTCATGGCAAGGGGATTTGCCACCCCCCTCGCATGAAAATGACATCTACCGCTTTCAAGCTAACGGCTAACAGCTAATCGCTAACAGCTGCATTTTCATGGTAAAGCGGAAATATACAGAAATTGGTTTCAGGAAGCAACAGGAACACGGGTCATAAACATGAAAATACTGCTGACCAATGATGACGGCATTCATGCGCCGGGGCTTTTTGCCCTGCATGAAGCCCTTAAATCCGATCATGACCTTCACGTTATCGCGCCTGAACTGGAAATGAGCGCCGTGGGCCACGCCATCACCCTTGCCGATCCCATACGCGTCAAACCTGTACACAAAAAGGGGATCTTTTTCGGCTACGCCGTCAACGGCACCCCGGCTGACTGCGTGAAGATTGCGGTGCAGGAGATTCTGGATCCGCCGCCGAACATTATCCTCTCAGGCATCAATTGGGGCAATAATGTGGGCGTCAACATCCTCTACTCGGGAACGGTCTCCGCCGCCACGGAAGGGGCATTTTTAGGCATTCCTTCCGCCGCCATATCGCTTGGCCTTCAACCTGAGCAAGATTTTTCTTTCGCCGCCCGCTTCAGCCGAAACATCATCCGGATTCTCACGGAGAGCGGCCTTAAAGACGGCACGGCCCTGAATGTGAATATTCCCCCGGTGTCCCCTGAAAAGATTTCAGGCGTGTGCCTGGCAAGACAGGGGACCAGCCGATTTAAGGAACGTTTTGAAAAACGTCGTGACCCCAGGGGAAACGTTTACTACTGGTTGAGCGGTGAAACATTCATTGAAAACGGAAATCCCGACAACGATTCCGCGGCCCTCAAACAGAATAAGATTACCATCACTCCCATCCATTACGATCTGACCGCTGAAGGGGAGCTGGTGCGACTTAAAAACAGCGATATCCTTTGTAACATGCATTTTAAAGTATTTTTTTGAACCGCAGAATATCGAATAATGACTGTCGAAGTAAAACTTCATCATCGGACATTCCTTGTTCGATATTCGGACCCAAATAAAAAAAGGCCTCTTAAAAAGAGGCCTTTTTTAAAAATCATGGTTAAGGTTTTCGACCTTCCGGCTGTTCTATCACACCTACTCCGCAGCCATTTTTTTATAAAATTCGTACCGTTCCTTCACATCTTTCTCCGCTTTGGCAAAGAGGGTTTCGGCATTTTCAGGGAAAGTTCGGGTCAGACTGGAATAGCGCACTTCTCCCATGAGAAACTCCCTGAAATCCCCGGTAGGTTCCTTGGAATCCAGCACCAACGGATTCTGACCCTCTTCCTTGCGTCTCGGATCATACCGGTAAAGGAGCCAGTAGCCGGCATCCACCGCCTTCTTTTCCTCAAGCTGGCTGAGCCCCATGTTGATGCCGTGGTTGATGCAGGGAGAGTAGGCAATGATGAGGGAAGGACCATCATAGGTCTCCGCTTCCCATACGGCCTTCATGAGCTGGTTTTTATTGGCGCCCATGGCCACGGAGGCCACGTAGACATATCCGTAACTCATGGCCATAAGACCCAGATCTTTTTTGCGCACCGGTTTGCCGCCGGCGGCAAATTTAGCAACAGAGCCTGTGGGGGTGGCTTTGGAAGACTGGCCCCCGGTATTGGAATAGACTTCCGTATCCAATACCAGGATATTCACATCGTGCATCGAGGCAATCACGTGATCCAATCCCCCATAACCGATATCATAGGCCCATCCATCCCCGCCGAAGATCCAGATGGATTTTTTGGTGAGGTAGTCGCCCCGATCCAGAATATCCATGAAAACCGGATTCATCCCATTTTCCGAGGATACCAGCGCCACTTCCAGCAAATCGCTGACCTTGCGGCCCATTTCCTTGGATTTAGGGCCGTCATTCATGTTTTCCAGCCAGCCGGTCAGCGCCTCTTTCAGCGGTCCCGAAATATCGTCTTGAAGCGCCTCACGCACCAGATCCGCCAGTTTTGACCGGCGCTGGCTTACCGCCAGTTCCATGCCCAGTCCATACTCGGCATTGTCTTCAAAGAGCGAATTGGCCCATGTGGGACCATGACCATCCGCATTCACCGTGTAGGGACAGACCGGCGCCGAACCGCCATAAATGGAGGAACATCCCGTGGCGTTTGCGATCATCATGCGATCCCCGAACAACTGAGTCACCAGTTTGATGTAAGGCGTTTCACCGCACCCGGGGCAAGCTCCCGAAAACTCGAACAGGGGCTGCTTGAACTGGCTTCCCTTAACGCTGGTAGCCGGTACCAGTTCATCCAGAAGAGGAAGTTCCGTTGCAAACAGATGGTTTTGCACCTGGGTCTCTTTCTGGGTTCCAAACGGCTTCATGATGAGCGCTTTTTCTTTGGCCGGGCAGGTACTGGCGCAACTGCCGCAACCGGTGCAGTCCAGGGGGCTGATCTGGATGCGATACCGCAACTCTTTCAGTTCTTTCCCCTTGGCTTCCACCGTGACAAATCCTTCAGGCGCGTCTTCAAGATCTTCCGCGGCAACCAGCACCGGCCTGATGACCCCATGGGGACAAACAAATGCACACTGGTTGCACTGGATGCAGTTTTCCGGTTGCCACTCGGGAACGTTAATGGCAACGCCCCGCTTTTCATATCGGGTGGTGGCCGTCGGGAAAATGCCGTCAGGCGGCATGGCGCTCACGGGAAGTTCATCTCCCCGCTGGCTCAGCATGGGCCGCATCACATCTTTCACGAACTCGGGTTCGTCCTTTTCCAGATAAGCCTCATGTCCTGCTGTGGCCCAGGATTTGGGAACTTTAATTTTATCCAGCGCCCCCACGGCCCGATCCACCGCGTCGATGTTCATCTGGACCACCTTGTCGCCCTTCTTGCCATAGCTTTTCTTGATGGCCCCCTTCACATAATCAAAGGCCTCTTTAGGGGGAATGACATTGGCAATTTGAAAGAACGCCGCCTGCATAATCATATTGATGCGGGTCCCCAAGCCAAGCTCGGCGCCGATTTTAACGGCATCGATATTGTAGAATTCCAGTTTTCTTTGGGCGATGGTGCGCTTCATGTGATCGGGAATACGCGTTTCCATTTCCTTCAATGTCCAGGGGGAATTCAGCAAAAAGGCGCCGCCTTCCCGGATGCCGCCCAGGATGTCGTATTCTTCCACAAACGACGGGTTGTGACAGGCAATAAAGTCTGATTTGGTCAGCAGGTACGGCGCCTGGATTTTATGGGGAGAAAACCGCAGGTGGCTAATGGTAATGCCGCCGGATTTTTTGGCGTCATAGGCAAAATAAGCCTGAGCGTACATATCGGTATTTTCACCGATGATTTTGATGGAATTCTTGTTGGCGCCCACGGTTCCATCAGCGCCCAGTCCCCAGAATTTGCACCGAACGGTGCCTTCGGGGGCGGAATCGATTTGGCGGTGCGGCGGGAGGGAGGTATGGCTCACATCATCTACAATACCCACTGTGAAATGATTTTTCGGCACCCGTCCGCGCAGGTTGTCAAAAACCGCCGCCACCATGTTGGGCGTAAAATCCTTGCTGCCGAGACCGTAACGCCCGCCTACGATGACGGGGGTTTCTTTCATTTCCTGGAAAACGGTACAAATATCCTGATACAGGGGTTCACCCAGAGCGCCGGGGGATTTACTCCGATCCAGAACCCCGATGCTTTCAGCCGTTGCCGGCAGTGCTCGCAGGAAATGTTCCGCGGAAAAAGGGGAATAAAGGCGAACCTTGATGAGACCCACCCGTTCACCGATACCGTTTAGGTAATTGACCGTTTCCTCAATGGTATCACAGCTGGAGGCCATAGACACCACTACGCGATCCGCTTCGGGATCTCCCACATAGTCAAAGAGATTATAGGGTCGACCGGTCAGCGTTCCCACCTTATCCATTTCTTCCTGAACGATGTTGGCTATCGGCGCGAAAAAGGGATTGGAGGCTTCCCGGTTCTGAAAAAAGATATCGGGATTCTGGGCTGTGCCCCGCAGTTGCGGGTATTCCGGATTCATGGCCCGGCTTCTGAAATCTTCAATGGCTTCCCAGTCCACCAGCGACGCCATGTCGTCGTAGTCAATGAGTTCAATCTTCTGAATCTCCATGCTGGTTCTGAACCCATCAAAAAAATGCACAAAGGGAAGACCCGTTCGAATACTGGCCAGGTGCGCCACCAGGGCCAGATCCATGACCTCCTGTACAGAAGCGGAGGCCAGCAGGGAAAAACCGGTTTGGCGTACTGCATTGATGTCCGAATGGTCGCCGAAGATGCTCAAGGCATGGGTGGCAATGGACCGTGCGGACACGTGAAACACTACGGGCATCAATTCCCCGGCAATTTTATACATATTGGGAATCATCAGCAAAAGACCCTGGGACGCCGTAAATGTGGTGGAAAGCGCTCCGGCTGAGAGGCACCCGTGAACTGCGCCGGCGGCGCCCGCCTCGGACTGCATCTCCGTCACATTCAACACCTGGCCAAAAATATTCTTGCGTCCGTGAGCCGCCCACTCATCACAATATTCGCCCATGGTACTTGAAGGGGTAATGGGATAGATAGCCGCCACATCGCTCATGGCGTAAGCCACATGGGCCGCCGCCTCATTTCCCTCAATGGTTTTGATTGTCGCGCTCATGATAACGGTTCCTTTCATTAATGGTGTTAACAGGCTCAGGATTCAGGGTTAGGGAAAATGACGATTTTGAACCCGCAAACAGCGATATCGGTTATTGGTTTTTGAAAAGTTTTCAGTTTACGCAATGAATAATATTCTGTCAACACTTTAGTTTACAATGTGTAGAAACCGTTTCCAGTGGGGCCAGGACCAGTAAATGATAAAGGCTTTTCCTTTGACCGACGACAGGGGCACAAATCCCCAAAACCGGCTGTCATAGCTATGGTTTCGGTTGTCCCCCATGACAAAGAGATGTCCCTCGGGGACCGTGACCGGGCCGAAATGGCTATTTTCTCCGACCTTGGCATCGGTTGTTCGGCCCAAATTGGAATAAAATCCGTGTTTGTCATCGTACGGCTTACCATTGATCAACACTTTTTTACCCGACATCTCAATCTTGTCGCCGGGAAGTCCGATAACACGCTTGATAAAATCCTTATCCGGGTCCACGGGGTAAATGAAAACGATGACATCGCCCCGTTTGGGGTCGCTGACAGGGATCAGGGTTTTGTTGATAAAGGGAATCTTGATGCCATATAAAAATTTGTTGACCAGAATATGGTCGCCCACCAGAAGTGTGGGTTTCATGGAGCCTGACGGAATTTTAAAGGCCTGCACCACAAAGGTTCGAATAAAAAGCGCCAGAAGAACAGCAATGATCGCCGCCTCCGCATATTCCCGAAATACACCCTTTTTTTTCAACCCACTTCTAGTTTTTGCCTCTTTCAATAACGCCTCTTTCTGAATGTGACTGCTCTGCTCCATGTAAATACAATCCTTCCTCAAGCGGCAAGCCGCAAAGTAAAAAATGTTAAGTGTTCTTATTCTTGTTATTGTTGACAGGATTTCAAGGAATAAAACACCATAACGAGAATGCTTGTGAATTTGTTTGGGAAATGTAATCTTTAACGGTAACCTTTGTAAAGGGGTTTTTGAAGGGTGGTTCACTTAAATCTTGTGTACATCGGCATGAATACGAGGTTTTTCGCTGTTTGTTTCTCAAAAAGAGCCGAAGACATGACATATCCCTTTTTAATATTGGGATGCTCTTGCAGGAAAATGTGCAGACTTTTGAGCTTCCCGGCCGGTCCGCTTTTAACCTCCACGGGAAATATTCTGCTGTTTTTCACATAAAGATAATCCACTTCAGCCGAGCTGCTCTTTTTTGCCCTTGACCAGTAAAACATTTTGAAATTTTCAGATCCTCCCGCCGCCAATATTTCCTGTCCGACGAACTGTTCCGCCAGAGCACCTTTATATACCTTTGAGAGGTCCTTTTCATTCAAGATATCTGATGGGTGAATCCCACAATGGTACTGCATCAATCCCAGATCCAAAAAAAGCGGTTTCATGATTTTTAGCGAGGCGCCGGCATTCAGGGGAAGTCCATCGGCATTAGATGACCTGATAATATGGCAAAGCAGTGCTCTTTCAAGTAGTTGAAGAGACATTTTGGTTTTTTCAATTCTTCGCTCAGGGTCCAGCCGGGTATATTTGATTTGTTTTCCCACGTGGGCAGGCAAAGATCGCAACAAATGATCCAGGCTGTCAACATCCGCTCTCTGATTGTATTTTACCAATGACTGAAGATACGATTGAAATATTTCATCATGAACCATAAAACTTTGGCTTACGCTTCCTGTTCCGGCATATCTTTTCACAGCCTCTGGCATTCCTCCCACGAGAAAATAAAGCTTGAGCTGTTCTACTATCTTAAGATGGGTGGTTTGGCTTATGGGTTTGAAGTCTGAAATGGACGGCAGTGTATCCGCAAGGATTTTCCGGTCGGATGCGATTAAAAATTCATGAAAAGTCATGGGCCTCATCCATTCAAAGGAAACGCGTCCCACGGGAAAGGATATATTGCCCAGCGTAAATTCGAGCATGGAACCTGCTGCAATAATATAGAGTTCAGGCATTTCCTCGTAAAAATACCTCAGGCTCAATAAGGCTCTTTCACATTCCTGGATTTCATCAAAAAATAACAGGGTTTTCCCTGGTATAATTAATTTATTGGCGTGAATTTCAAGCTCCGAAAGCAACCTTTTGGCAGACAGATCTCCCTCAAAGATCTTGTGGCTTGTCCGATCCCGTTCAAAATCGATCTTTATAAATGCTTCAAAGTGATTCGCCCCAAAACCGGATACGGAAAATGTTTTCCCGACCTGTCTCGCCCCTCTTATGATCAAAGGCTTTCTGAATTCACTCTTTTTCCAATCCAGAAGTTTTGTGTCAATTTGACGTTCCATGTACACGATGTCCTTGCTTTTAAACTGTATAGAAGTAATTTTACAAGGTTATAATGCCAGACATTGCGCAATTTTACAAGGTTAATAGTTTTTTTTGATACGTCGTTTTTCCCATCGCTGGGCCGGCAGACGATGATAGATACTGATATGGCGAAGGATCCGGGAGGTGACGGCGTCCGTTTGTTTTTGAAAAATCCGGTTTTCCAGCTGCGCAAAAGTAACTTTGCGGCCGGAAGCTCAATCTACTTGAACATATCAGCTTTCTCAGTGAAAGTTCGGAAATCGCGCTGCCGTGCGGCGACCATATCCCCCGGGAACTGGATATGGTCTTTATTGACGGCGCTCACCGGTTCCCGCTCCCCATCATCGACTGGTATTATTCATCGCTCAGGCTCAAGGCGGGGGGGATGGTGGCGGTGGACGATTATACCATGCCGTCCGTTGGGATACTGTTTGATTTCCTGCAAATGGAGGACGAATGGGAAAAGGTGCGCATCGTTCAAAACACTGCATTTTTCAGAAAACTTCGAGAACCTTTTATCGACTTTGAAGATGATTGGCAGCATCAGAAAATCAATCTGGAATTTAAAAAAAAGACCTTCGATCCGACACCCGGACCGTTTCGGCTGAAGCTGGATCCGGCAGATTTTCTGAAAAACATATTGAATAAGCTTAGAAAGAAGTAAATGTGGCCGCGGCAAAAGATATTTTGTTCCAAACCCTTTGAATGGTTCGAAATCACCCAGCTAAACGACCGGGGCGGTGTATACCTGTGCTGTCCGTCCTGGCTGAACACCTGTATCGGCAATATCCGGCATGCATCCGTGGAAGAGATCTGGAACGGTCAAAAAGCCAGGGCCATCCGGCGCTCCATCCTGGACGGGTCTTTTCAATTCTGTGATGTTGAAAAATGTGCCTTTTTACAGACCCGATCCGGTCCGGTTCAGAAAATTAAGGCCGTTACCGACCCCATATTTCAGGAGGTGATCAGAAAAGGCTTAACCCGGCTCCCTTACGGTCCCCGAAAAATCATCTGTACCTACGATCAGTCCTGCAACCTGACGTGCCCCACCTGTCGCAACCACATGATCGTGGAAACGGACAGCCGGCGGGAAATAGCGGCGATCGAAAAGAAAATCCGGAAACAGGCCCTTGGACAGGCCGAATTGCTCTATATCAGCGGTTCGGGAGATCCTTTCGGCAGCCCCTTTTTCAGAAAATGGCTGCAATCCATGGACCGTCAAGAAATGCCGAATCTGAAGGATATCTGTCTGCACACCAACGGTCAGCTGTGGACCCCGCGCATGTGGGATACCTTGCCGAAGGATATTCAACCGCTCATCACCGCCGCTGAAATCTCCATCGACGCCGCCACACCGGCGGTTTATGCCGTCAACCGCAGGGGTGGCGACTTTAACCGGTTGCTGGATAACCTGGACTTTATCAGGCGCCTGCGCTTGAACAGCCCCCTGAAATCGGTTAAAATCAGTATGGTGGTCCAGGAAAACAACTTCCGCGAAATGCCGGACTTTGTCCGCCTGGGCAGACGGTTCCGGTTTGATCATGTCTATTTCGGCCAACTGCTCAACTGGGGAACCTTTTCAAACAGCGAGTTCAAAGAAAGAGCGGTTCACATTCCGGGCCATCCCGAACATAAAGCATTCCTTGCTGTGCTTAAGCATGATATTTTTAAGGACGCCATTGCGGACCTGGGGAATCTGACCCGAATTGGAAATCAATCCGCTGTAGACAGGATGGCGAATCAGCTCAGGGATTTAGGGATGCGGTTGACACAAGGAAAATACCCCGTATAAACTTGCAGGTAGTAATGATAAATTGAAAAGAATCCAAAGGAAACGGATTACCAACTGGAAACTTGAGATATTTGAATATTCACGGTCGCGCAGATTTCCTACGATAGGGATATCCTATCACGGTAAATTTGTTCTAACAGGTATCACGCTTGGGGCACTGAATTTTTGGTCATCTTGAGATAGTCGAAGACACCCCTTACGTTCTGCGTGAGCTGGCGCATTTTCTGGGCTACACTGCGAACACCTTTCGCCTTAATGACGCCCACCGCGAATCTACGCAGCCTGGTCATGTTTTCAGGACCATTGCCGGTTCTTATTCGGCTTCGATCTTCGTCGTAGTTCCAGTCGATGATGTAATGGCACTCGTTTTCAATGCTCCAGTGACCGCGATTGATAGAAAGTACACGTTCGGGATTCGCCTGATCAGGTGATTGACTCGTTATGCCGTAAGCAACCTCAACTGTGCATTTACCGGTTTTCTTGTTTGTAACTTCTCTCTGGATCATAAAAGCCTGGCCGACATACGGGAAATCCAGGTATAGGTTAAGTTCGGTAGTCGTCCATATTTTGCGCACTTCGATGCGACCATGATCGGGAGCATCGTGTTGTATGAAATCAGGATCGTTGCAGCCCTCAAAATACAGGGAAATGTCTTGAAGTAATGTGGGCTGGTTGTTTTTGGCGATGAAATGGTAATGGGCGTTGCGTTGCTCGACCAAATATTTAGCAAAAGTCCTTTGGGTTAGCAGTGCGTCAGCTGAAATGACTTTGCCTTCGATATCGATCGCGTCCAGTAAAGGGGCAGCCGTTTTGATTTCATTGGTTCGCTTGAGTTCGTCTTTGCCTTCTACAGGGAGAGAACCGACTTTTTTTGGGTGTAACAGGTCTTAGTTTGATGGCCGACAGCACTCATGATGTGAGTCTGATAACCTTGTTCATCGATGGCATTACACATGGTTTTTCCATCGATGGCCAAGCTTTCGTCCTGTTCACCGTAAAGCAGATTCCAACGCTGGAGAGCTTTGTCGAGTTCTGTGGGGTCAACGCGAACCAGAACATCACGGATAGTAGACTGACTGGGAGCTACATAGCGCTTATTTTCATATCGGCAACGGAAACGCTCAAGGGCTTTTTGTCCAAGACCATTTACCCAATCGGATATCGCCAGATAACCGCGCATTCCGCACAGTGTTGCGGCGGTGGCAATGGCCAGAACAGTGGAGAGCCTGTGACGTCGTCCCTGGGATCGACGCGGGTCGGGAATTTGAGCAAAAAAGTCGGGTAGAGATTTCATATGTTCCGCACTGAGCATGATTTTGTAACCTCCTGTAAGATATGGTTTTTTGAGAACAGGTCGGGATAACAGTGCTTGAACATTGGAAACCAATGGTTTAAGAAAAACCATTTTCGGTGAATCCGCTTTATCGCTGTAGCCTTGGCGAGTTCGATGAAAACCCTTTGTTTTACCAACATATATCCAATTAGACGCTCGATATACGGTTCCGTGGAATTGCTTTGGGTCCACAAAGGTTTCCAGGAGTACAACCGGATGCCCGAAACGCTCCTGCCAATCAGCCTGCATTCGCTTCCGACATAATGAAAGGATACGGGATGCGAGATTCGGAATATGCCATTCGGGCAAAATTAGAAAACGACTGTTATTGGTTACCAGTTTCAGTCGATCGTATTGATGGCGAAAATTCCATCCGATCCAGCTGTCCCTTGGTGTACATTTCAAAGCGGGAGCAGAAAAACTGACAAGCGCAATCCACTCACTATTTAGTCTAGCTGTATACCAGAGGGTTTCGCTGATCTTGGGAAGAGCGCCCAAATAATGATGCGACTGCATCAGATGCTGAAAGCGTTGTTCTTCAAGCGGGCGGACTATTTGAATGCGGACTTGCTTAACGTTCAAGAATTTAAACCCCGAATTGGTTTGGTGCCTGTCACAGTATATACACCATCCGAGGGTTTCTGTCCATAATGTAGCGCAACTTTTATATTTTATTTGGATAATTCGGAAGAATAAATTCACCCTGGATATCCTATTGAGGGGTTTGCGCTGTGCTTAAGTCTCTGGTATCCTGGAGGGATTTGGCAGTGTCAAAAAAACATTACCCCAAAAAAAAGATGGGTGGGCATCCTGAAATCAAGCACTTAGCTAGATCGAGTCGGAATTTTCCATTTTTTCACCCCAAGCGAAAGAACTTGTCGGAATACCTTGATTTTAATACAAAATATTGTACAATGCCTTCATCAGATAACAGGATAGAGTGTTTCTTTAAATATTTGATGGAGGCCGAAACTTGGCAGCAGTGAGTCCGTTTCTTTTTTCGTGGAATGATGTCGAAGCACGCTCGGATTTGGACCGTTTCTATCTGGTGCGCGATAATCTGCCTGATGAGAATATTGTAGCGGCACTTGAAAAGCGTCGCGGCAATGGGAGAGATGATTTTCCGATACGCGCAATGTGGAACGCGCTTATTGCGGGAGTCGTGTTCCAGCATGCATCCATTGAATCTTTGATTCGCGAATTGTCCAGGAATCCGGCGTTATTAGAGGCATGCGGATTTGATATTCTGCCGAGGCAAAAAAAACCGGTAGCTGAACTGAGACGCAATGAGGAAACGGGCCGAATGGAAATCATACGGTCTGAGAGCGGAAATGCATATTTTTTGGTTCCAGGTAGTTGGAATTTCTCAAGATTTTTAAGGAGCGTCATAGAACTGGAAGAATATGGTAATATGGTCAGCGGCATGGTGCGTGGGCTTCGAGAATCCTTAATGACAGAACTCCCTGATTTTGGTTGTCATTTAGGGTATGACGGCAAGGCTATCAACAGTTATAGTACGGGACAAGAAAGCCGGAAAACCGGTGAAACCTCCGATACGGATGCAGATTGGGGCAAGCATGAAACGAAAGGGACAGACAGTAAAACCGGAAAGCAGTGGACAAAAGTAAAAAGCTGGTTTGGATATGGCCTTCATTTGATCGCTGATACCCTATATGAAATTCCGGTGGCAGTTCATGTAACACCTGCCTCGCATTCGGAACACAAGGAACTGCGAAGCATGATCAAAGAAATTTTTGAGGAAACACCGCAGCTTGGCGAGCGCTGTGATGATTTTGTGGCGGACCGTGGTTTGGATTCCGGCAAAACTAAGGCTCAGCTGTTGGATGAATATGGGATTCGGCCCGGCATTGATACCCGTGAACTGTGGAGAGATGAAAAGAATGAGCCGGGATACGATCCTGCAAAACCGATCACACGACCTCTTTATCCTGACCGGGCAGATACCATTGTGTATACTGAGAAAGGGACAGTCCATTGTATTTGTCCGGCTACTGGAGAACAGCGGGACATGGCTTTTTGTGGCTTTGAAAAAAATCGCAATACCCTGAAATATCGTTGTCCCGCAGCTGCAAACGGCTTTTCCTGTGAAGGATGTGGAGAGTGTTCATCTGCGGGGCAAGTTAATCCCGGAGATTATGGGCGAATTGTCAGAATAAATATCACTGAGGAAGATCGGCGAATCTTCACACCCATTCCCTATGGTACGCAGGGTTGGGACCGAGCGTATAATCGGCGTTCTTCTTTGGAGAGAATCAACAGTCGGATCGATAATGATTTTGGTTTTGAGAAACATTACATACGCGGCCAAGCCAAAATGCAAACAAGAGTTTGCTTGGCCACCGCCGTAATGATGGCAATGGCCCTTGGTCATGTAAGGGCTGGCCGTATTGAGCAAATGCGCTCCCTTGTACGGCCAATAGCCAGAGCCGCCTAATCCAATTTATTTAAAATAGTTATAAATAAATGATTTAATTTAAATTTAAAGGGATTAGCATGTCCAATTATCGGGTTTTTGGGGTATGTCTTTGGAAACCATAATATTCTGCTGCCATGTCGCCCTCTCAGACCTCGCGCCCGCGTTTTTTTGGGGCCCAGAACACCCCCGGTACGGCACAAAAACGGTACAGCGCAAACCTCTCCTATTGACATATCCTTGAGTGGTTTATATCATTTGAAACGTTGGTAAATATGTATTCTGAATCCTGTTTCCTGAATTCTGGCTGCTTGAATCACCAAAACAGATGAATCTTAGATGGAGGTAGCATGATGTCTTCTCTCCAAACCAAACTTTTTAAAAGCAATCGAAGTCAGGCAGTTCGTCTTTCCAAGCAGATTGCCTTCCCGGAATCAGTCAAGGATGTTGAAATCACGGCAATCGGCAGCAAGCGAATCATTGCACCGGCGGGTCAATCCTGGGATGACTGGTTTGATGCACCAGGTGTTTCCAGTGATTTCATGCCGGAGCGGAAGCAGACGGAAGATCAGATTTAAGTGTGCCATCAAATTCTAAAACTTAAAACTGCGGCTTGCCGCCTTAGATTATAAGGACCGTAACATCAACATGGCCCCAGCAACAATGAGGAGCAATCAAAATGCCTATTGCACAGGAAGATTATGAAGCCATCGGTGAGTATGTGCGCAGTAACCTGAGTGGTTGGCTGCAGGCGCAGAGTTTTTCCAAACCACCTCACGTCTATGAGATAGAGCTTCGTGAACGCATGGTTCGGGTGGAAGAAGAATTAAAAAACCAGCGTGATTTGATGAAGCAGGGCTTCGACCTGATGGACAAGCGCTTCGAACAGGTGGATAAGCGCTTCGAACAGGTGGATAAGCGCTTCGAACAGGTGGACAAGCGCTTCGAAGAAATGCGTGAGGACATGGATAAGCGCTTCGAGCAGGTGAACAGGCGCTTCGAGCAGGTGGATAAGCGCTTCGAAGAAATGCGTGAGGACATGGATAAGCGCTTCGAGCAGGTGGATAAGCGCTTCGAAGAAATGCGTGAGGACATGGATAAGCACTTCGAACAGGTGAACAGGCGCTTCGAGCAGGTGGATAAGCGCTTCGAAGAAATGCGTGAGGACATGGATAAGCGCTTCGAACAGGTGAACAGGCGCTTCGAGCAGGTGGATAAGCGCTTTGAGCAGATGCACGAGGATATGGATAAACGTTTCGATCAGGTGGAACGGCGCTTTGAGCAGGTAGATAAGCGCTTTGAAAGCCTCACCAAAAGGATAGACCGTTTTATGGTCTGGTCTTTTGGACTGACCGTGACCATGTCCGGGGTTATCATTGCCGTATTGAAACTGACTTAAGCAGACTGGGATTACCGAATGGCTGAACAATATGAAATTAATCAGTTGGCGGTCCTATGATTGTTGTACGGAAATAATCACGTTTTATTCTATGCAACCTTTTTGTATTGCACCCCTTTTAACAGCGGGCGACTGAATTGGCAAGCCTCTGATGCAAAGCCCTGTAAGGGCGTGACATTGCAGTGTACCTAAACCTAGGGCGTCTAAAAAGAGCCAAAAGCGCTCAAATTTGTTGCTCGGTTTTTGGCCCCCCAAATTTCTAGATTTGTGGGCACAAACAGGGCAACCACAGGGGGTTGCCCCTACGGGAGACCGCGCTAACCGGTAAAATTGGGATTGGCATTAACCTACAATGTCCCCGTAGGGGCAGGCCCCTGTGCCTGCCCTGTACCCATACCTACCGAACCCCGTATCCGCCCCAGAAACAGACCAGAAAATGCAACCCAGTCATGAGCAACCGGAAATTGAGGAATCAACAAGCGCGAAACCAAAAAAAAGGCTACGGTCACAAACTGGGACAATTTAGGAAGCGCTCGTTCCCTTGCAATTCGGCGTTGGCAGCATCGTCTTGAACCATGATTAAAAAGGATGATAGGATTACTTGATTATGACAAGGTTCATCAGGGTGCTCAGTTTAAAAAAGGGTCTTTCCCCCTACTTGATGAAGGTTTTTTCTATTTTCAGCGTCTTGAAGTGTTTTAGCGGTAACCTTATTTGGAACCTTTAGTTCAAAAGGAATTCCATTATGCAACGCTATTTGCGAAAGGTATAAGGATAGAAAATGCGGCTGGAATTTCATAGGATTGACTTCAGTTTTGGGAAAGGTTATGCTCGTTAATGTAATGAAAGAGTTCAGGAAACCTAACGTTTTTCAAATGTTCAGGAAAACATGCTTTAGTGACTTACAGATTAAATGCTTCGAAAGAAACAAGATGATCAATATAACAACAGAAATTCATTGCTAGAAGAACTTAAAACTGCGGTTTGCCGCCTTAGATTATAAGGACCGTAAGAACAACATGGCCCCAACAACAATGAGGAGCAATCAAAATGCCTATTGCACAGGAAGATTATGAAGCCATCGGTGAGTATGTGCGCAGTAACCTGAGTGGTTGGCTGCAGATGCAGAGTTTTTCCAAACCGCCTCATGTCTATGAGATAGAGCTTCGTGAACGCATGGTTCGGGTGGAAGAAGAATTAAAAAACCAGCGTGATTTGATGAAGCAGGGCTTCGACCTGATGGACAAGCGCTTTGAAGAAATGCGTGAGGACATGAATAAGCGCTTCGAACAGGTGGACAAACGTTCCGAAGAAATGCGTGAGGACATGAATAAGCGCTTCGAACAGGTGGACAAACGTTCCGAAGAAATGCGTGAGGACATGAATAAACGTTTCGATCAGGTGGAACGGCGCTTTGAGCAGGTAGATAAGCGCTTTGAACAGGTAGATAAACGCTTCGAGCAGGTGGATAAGCGCTTCGAGCAGATGGATGCTCGCTTTGAAAGCTTCACCAAAAGGATAGATCGTTTCATGGTCTGGTCTTTTGGACTGACCGTGACCATGTCCGGGGTTATCATTGCCGTATTGAAACTGACTTAAGCAGACTGGGATTACCGAATGGCCGGACAATATGAAATTAATCAGCAAATCACTGATAACGATGAAATGTAAGGAGAAACCGAATTCCTTGTTCAACATTCTACGGTTCGCACCTCGCGACTGAATGGGCAAGCCTCTGATGCAGAGCCCTGTAAGGGCGTGACATTGCAGTGTACCTAAACCCAATACCCGTGAATGAATCCTGTTCACATAGTTGAAAGACATAAGATCTTAGAATCAATACCCGTGAATGAATGATGTTCATGCTGCCTTTTTGTACAGGACTTCCACATCTTGATTGAAATGGACGGTTTGCGATTTATCCTTGCTACGCTTTCGTTTGAAATTAGACATTTTTACTTTTATGACCCGTGGATTACGTCTGGGTCTGCGTGGTCTATCAATTTTTGATTCTGCGATCATTTTAAGCAGAAAAGACCGCTTTTCTTTTCTCTTTCCCGTTATCATACTCATGAGTGGGGCACTTTGTATGATAAGATCGACAGTATCTACGAAACTGATCAACAAAGGATCACCGCCTTCCATGTTTGTTGCTTCTTGGATCAAAGAGCGAATCAGATTGTATACGATCATTATTGAATACAATTCCTGTTCAACCAAATCACTGCGTTTACTACGAATTATGGTCGGCATTTGCCCTTTAAGAGTAGCGCACTGATGAGTTTTAATTTCATCAAAAGCAATTTCTATATCCCAGCGCTTATGATAATGGGTGACAATCTCTTTTGCGCTGATATCTGAATCCAAGAGGCTTGTAATTAAACGTACAGGTCGAAAACCTGGAATTTGGAAATGAATTACACGAACGATTATTTCAACCTTTTTCCATTTTTTCCGGCCGGTTTTCGGGTCTTCCGATTCAACGATTTTCCCGTCAATTTTGCTCAGATAACTGCCGTCAAGCATTTGGGAACCAGGAATTGGTTTTAATTTTCCCGATTTTGCTATTTTCATAATGTGTTGAATCCCATTCTCGAACATATAATTGGCCAAATCAAATGAGTAAAATCCAGCATCAAAAAGCAATAATGCGCTTTCTATTGAACATCTTTTCAGGATTTGAAACATCAAGGTTCTTTCGCCGGTCTTTTTTCCTTTGTAGGGAGCATAAGCAATATCTATAATTCGACGGGCAGTCAGACCCATTAATGCAACCAATCTCATTTGCGGGAATGCGCCGTAGCCTCTTCCCGAGTTGTGTTTTCCAAACTTTTGCCAATTGCTTTCAGTGTCCGGCATTGTCAAGGAGGTACCATCAAACATAGCGGTTCTCATTCCATGAAAATCAGGAGGTTCAATGTCTTTGAAAGTCGAAGCAAATCTGTAAAAAATGGTACGAAAGACGTCAATTCCCATTTTGGATCGAGCATGGCTAATCGTGCCTGCTTTTACAAATTTTCCATGGAAATCCAAATCCTTCCAGCGCATACCGGCGACCAGCCAGTTCAAAGTTTTGTCGTAATTCAAGTTTCGACGCAAAGCTAATGCAAAGCATAGCCAAACCAAAACAACCGGCGTCAGAATCGTGCCTTTCCTGTATTTGTCTTTCTGATGTTCTTTGAGAGCATCCTCAATGATCGGTTGAATAATTTTTTCAAAAGGAGCAAACTCAAAATCACTTTCAATTTTGGAAAAAATTTCTGAAACCCTTTTGATCATGACTCTATCCTCGTCTAAGTTTTCTGATTAGTTGGTCTTTACATGAACCCATCAGAGTTTAAACGAGTATGAAGCGAATGTCCCGCTCCGTATTGCGGCATTATTCGCTAAAATCAGCCGTATGGCCTTATTAGATCGTTTTTTCTCGCTTTTATATAGAATTTCTTTTTATTTTGACGATTATCTTTACTGAGGATTGGCCTCAGAAAAAGTGAAGCCAATTCATTCACGGGTATTGATCTTAGAATGCAACACTCTTAATAGTCACCATGAAGAACATGAAGAACATGAAGGCCTTTAAAAAAAGAAAACATCCGGACTGCAATGGCTAAAAAGGCGACAACCGTCGGTCAGGCAGTCCTTGAAACCCTTTTTCTTCATGACCTTCATGTTCTTCATGGTTGAAAATCGGCATGAATACTATTCATTCACGGGTATTGAAGTTAGGACCAAGCCCAAACTTTGCGTCTTGGCGTCTTTGCGCGAGAAATAAAAAGAGATCGTAAAAGGAATATACGACAGCGAAGAGCAAAATGGGTTTTTGCTTGACGGCGGGGTGTTTGTACTGGAATTTTGGCGGGTACATTCTCATGGAACACAAAAGCAGGTTGTACAAAGGCACGCGGCTGCTGTAGAGACAAGGCATGCCTTGTCTCTGGGGGGAGTTTCATGTTTGGAAACGAAATGCATGGGGACAAAAGTGTAAACTGGAAAATGAAGGATGCCGATATTTTTATAAATTTTGCAAACCAGGTGATTGGGACAATTGATGTAAGGGACCTTCCAAAAAATAATCTACGCATCCTGTTTGCCTTTTTGCTCGTCTTCTACGTTGTGATAACAGGCACATAGCCCACTATGCACCTGCCATCACGCCTTGAAGACGAACAAAAATTCTGCATGATATGCGTCGTATTTTCTTCCAGTTCCCTAATTGTGGGGCGGACCAAGCCAAGCCATTGATATAAAGCAAAAAAAGCGTGAATCTGACTTCAGGGTTCTTTGGGGATTTTTTGTAAACTGATCCTTGGAAAGGATAGAAAATGCGGCTGGAATTTCATAGGATTGACTTCAGTTTTGGGAAAGGTTATGCTCGTTAATGTAATGAAAGAGTTCAGGAAACCTAACGCTTTTCAAATGTTCAGGAAAACATGCTTTAGTGACTTACAGATTAAATGCTTCGAAAAAAACAAGATGATCAATATAACAACAGAAATTCATTGCTAGAAGAACTTAAAACTTAAAACTGCGGTTTGCCGCCTTAGATTATAAGGGTCGTAACATCAACATGGCCCCAACAACAATGAGGAGCAATCAAAATGCCTATTGCACAGGAAGATTATGAAGCCATCGGTGAGTATGTGCGCAGTAACCTGAGTGGTTGGCTGCAGATGCAGAATTTTTCCAAACCGCCTCACGTCTATGAGATAGAGCTTCGTGAACGCATGGTTCGGGTGGAAGAAGAATTAAAAAACCAGCGTGATTTGATGAAGCAGGGCTTCGACCTGATGGACAAGCGCTTTGAAGAAATGCGTGAGGACATGAATAAGCGCTTCGAACAGGTGGATAAACGTTCCGAAGAAATGCGTGAGGATATAAATAAGCGTTTCGAGCAAGTGGACAAGCGCTTCGAAGAAATGCGTGAGGACATGGATAAGCGCTTCGAACAGGTGGATAAGCGCTTCGAACAAGTAGATAAACGCTTTGAGCAGATGGATGCTCGCTTTGAAAGCCTCACCAAAAGGATAGACCGTTTTATGGTCTGGTCTTTTGGACTGACCGTGACCATGTCCGGGGTTATCATTGCTGTATTGAAACTGACTTAAGCAGACTGGGATTACCGAATGGCCGGACAATATGAAATTAATCAGCAAATCACTGATAACGATGAAATGTAAGGAGAAACCGAATTCCTTGTTCAATATTCTGCGGTTCGCACCTCGCGACTGAATGGGCAAGCCTCTGATGCAGAGCCCTGTAAGGGCGTGACATTGCAGTGTACCTAAACCCAATACCCGTGAATGAATCCTGTTCACATAGTTGAAAGACATAAGATCTTAGAATGCAACACTCTTAATAGTCACCATGAAGAACATGAAGAACATGAAGGCCTTTAAAAAAAGAAAACATCCGGACTGCAATGGCTAAAAAGGCGACAACCGTCGGTCAGGCAGTCCTTGAAACCCTTTTTCTTCATGACCTTCATGTTCTTCATGGTTGAAAATCGGCATGAATACTATTCATTCACGGGTATTGAAGTTAGGACCAAGCCCAAACTTTGCGTCTTGGCGTCTTTGCGCGAGAAATAAAAAGAGATCGTAAAAGGAATATACGACAGCGAAGAGCAAAATGGGTTTTTGCTTGACGGCGGGGTGTTTGTACTGGGATTTTGGCCGGTACATTCTCATGGAACACAAAAGCAGGTTGTACAAAGGCACGCGGCTGCTGTAGGGACAAGGCATGCCTTGTCTCTGGGGGGAGTTTCATGCTTGGAAACGAAATGCATGGGGACAAAAGTGTAAACTGGAAAATGAAGGATGCCTGTGATTTTTATAGTTTTTAAAAACGGGCAAAGGGTTATCAGGCACTGTGGGCATCCTTATTGTCTTGAACACGATGAACAGGATTTCTTAGATGGACAGGATTAAAAGACGGCGTTCGGACAAGTACCTTCTCCACAAATTCACCATCGCCAAGGATACGCTCATCCCCATTCCGGAATACACCAGCCGATTAACAGTATACTATACCTCCTTCAGCAATTCCCGCTCAGGAATTTACTCACCGAGTTTGTAACACAAATTTGAAAAATAAACGGTGAGATCAAAAACTTTTCAGAAGATTACTCCAAATTCACTGTTGGCTCCTTCGATTTTTCACAGATTGAGGCTTTCCAGAAGAGAAAGAACGTAAAAAGATCTGAGTCAGGACAGAGATATCCATTTCCGGAAACTCCAGATTTTTTATTGAGAGCACTCTTGTATGCAAATTGGACATCGCAAATTCACCCAGTGTCATACAAAATGACTGGCGCTTGGAATTTCACACCATAATAGAGAGCTTCATAGAGCATCCTCATGGATTTGAATTCAAAATCTTTAAACAGAGCTCTCATACGTTCCCATAATTCTCTTTTGGAACCGAGTTTCTGCCATGCAGCTCGAAATAAGGGACAACAAAGCTGCTGCGTTTGATCAACCAGAAATGCAATCATCATGAGCATCGCGAAAACAACACTCAGATTCTTCTTGCCAAGGCCGAAGTTATGTTCAAAATGATAACCTTGGTTTTTAAGAGTATTGAAGGTTTCATTTTCGATCTTCCATCTCGCACGACCGCCTCGCATCAGCTCGTATGCATTGTCCTTTTCTATGATAAAATCAGTCACCCAACTGAAATGCTGTGTTTTTTCCGGTGTAATTTCCCAATATTCCAGAAAGTTAACCAGTACATCCTTGTTAGAGGCGTTGAGAGGTACATGGTTAAGGAATCGGAAGCGATGCGTTTTTTCCGGATCCTCTTTGTCGACCAATTCGAATTCAGTAACGCCACCATTTACCCGCGCTTGTTCGACATGATTAAATAAGGGCTTCAACGCTAATCAAAACTGAACCAAGTTTGCTAATGGAAATTGAACCATTGGCTGTCACCGCCAGTGAGTACGGCCCTCAGGTATAGCGGACGATGAGGGATCCATAAGTGGCGGCAAAGGAGTCGTTGATGTAGATTTACTTTTCAATAAATTTTTATAAAATCTATTTTCTTTGGATTTGGTTTTCTTCTTCCAAGACAGAGGCTTGGTTAAGTGGAAATGCGATTTACTTTGTAGAATGGATGGTGAAGGCCCGAAGTAGCCGCTTCGGGCCTTCTTTTTTGACCACCGGATAGAGCCGGAAGCCACACACACGCCAATTTTATATAAGTGTGTTTCCGGCCAATTGCAAGGCCGGAATGATGGGAGATGTCCTTTTAAGAGTGGTTCAATGCCGATGTTGTGGTTGCTTTTTTCACGTTTGTCGGTCGTGTTGGCGTGGCCAGGCCTATTGTGGGGAACGATGTCGCAGGATACGCCAAAGACAGCTGCACCGGAAAGCTCAGGGGAAATACCGCAATTCGAAAAAAGGGAAAGAGCGCCGTCGTTTGTACGAAAAAACAAAAAAATCCAAAAAAAATGGACTGAACCCTGGTGATGATAGTTCAACACCTCAAAAAGACTGTGATATTGAACCCAAAAAGCGGTCGGGGAACCGACCCAGCTGTCTTTTTTGCGGGTCGATCGGGGTTGTTGTGGACCATTTTCCTCGCCGTGCTTATGCAGGGAGGGTTTTTTCAGATGTAACAGGCTTTGAGAAAACCCCATATCCATGACAGGAGAAAAAAATGATCAAAAAAAGAGTCCTTTTTCCCGAAAGAGTGCGTGTCATCAATGGAAGCTTCGGCTTTCTGGAGCATCGTTTTTTGAGAAACGGCTTTTGGGAGAGCCTGAATCATCATGAGCTGCTGCTCTACATTTTTCTGGTGTTGGTATCTGACAAAAACGGGCTCTCTTATTATGGTTACGACAGAATCTGCCGGATTTTAAAGGTGCATTTGGATCAATATATCGATGCCCGCGATGGCTTGTTGGACAAGGATCTGATTGGGTTTGATGGCCGTCTGTTTCAGGTTCTTTCGCTTCCCAGACGTCCTGTGATTGTGAAACAGGTAAAGGAGATCCGGCAAGGAAATTGGGTCAGTCTTGGAGAAACCATAGAGGAAATCTTTCGGGAGACTGGGTATGGAATCCATCCGAACCGTTGATATTCATTTGCTGGAGTTGCGTTACGCTCATTGCCGGATAATGAATCACCAGGCTTTAAAGCGATTGAGGGATTCCATCGAAACTTACGGGCAGATCGTTCCGGCCCTGGCTATTGAAGAAAAAGACAAACTGATTCTGATTGATGGCTACCTGCGTGTTCGAGCGCTTTGTGCTTGTGGAAAGGACCGGATATGTGTCCAATTCTCAAAAGAAAACGAACAAAATGCCATGTTTTCGCTTTTAACCAAGGCCAATGAACGGCAATGGGAAGTCATTGAGCAGTCTGTTTTACTTCAGGAATTACATCGGCGTTTTGGGTGCAGCCTCTCCCATATTGCAACCCGAATAGGGCGCGACAAGAGTTTTGTAAAACGGCGGCTGGACCTGGTTGAAGCCCTGCCGGAAAATATTTTGAGAACCGTGATTGCAGGCTCACTTTCAACCTGGGCTGCCAGCCGTGTCATGGCGCCGTTGGCGCGCGCCAACGGTGAAGACGCACAAAAACTGTTGGCCCACCTGGAAAAAGAACCTCTATCCACAAGGGAACTGGCCCGTTTCTACGCACATTACCAGAAAAGCAACCGGTCTGTTCGAGACCACATGCTGGAAAATCCATCCCTTTTCATAAAAGTTCTCGAACAAAGAACCCAGTCTAAACAAGCCAAAGAAGTTCATGATGGACCGGAAGGCAAATGGTTCAAGGATATTGAAATGGCATATGCGGTTCTCAAACGTCTGGTGAAAACCGTTTCGCATGTCCATTACCCAAAAAGCGATCAGTTGAAGAAACAAACGCTCAAAACCTGGGTGAAAAAGATAGAAAAACAAGCACTGGAACTCAAGAAAGCGACCCAATTATGATCCGACAATCCAAAAAAGATGCCATTGTGGAATTGAAAAAAACCGGCATGAGTTTGCGCGACATCGCCAAAACCCTGAAGGCCGGTCGCAATACCGTCACGAAGGTTTTAGATGATCATGACGAAGAGGCGGTACCCCAAAGGAACTCCCGGTATGAAGAACATGTCCCGTTGATCCGCGAGCTTTTCAAGGAATGTAAAGGAAATGCCGTGCGAGTAGCCGAGGAACTGGAAAGCCGCCAACAGATCAAAATCCCTTATCAGAGTCTGACCTGGATTATGAGAAAGTACGAGATCCGGGAACGTAAAAAAAGACGGGCGGGCCAATACCATTTTAAACCCGGTCAGGAGATGCAGCATGATACGTCACCCCATCTGGTTGTCATTAATGGGAAAAAAATGTCGACCCAGTGCGCGTCCCTGACCCTGGCCTTTTGCCGAAGGATTTTTATTCAGTATTACCCCTGTTTTACCCGGTTTGAGTGCAAGGTTTTCCTAAAAAAAGCATTCGAGTTTATGGACGGGGTGTGTTCCCGGTGCATGGTTGACAACACCAATGTTATTGTGGCCGGCGGCACCGGGCCTGATGCATTGATTGCGCCTGAAATGAAATACTTCGGCGATATGTATGGAACCCGGTTTGAGGCCCATGCTGTAGGAGACGCCAATCGAAGTGCCCGTGTGGAAAGGCCTTTTCATTTTGTGGAAAACAATTTTCTTCCCGGTAGAACATTTGTTAGCTGGCAGGATTTGAACCGGCAGGCAATCGACTGGTGCCGGAATACAAGCGATAAAAAGTTTAAACGGGCTTTAGGGATGACGCCGGATGAGGCCTATGTCATTGAAAAGCCATATCTCATTGATTTACCGGCATACCAGCCGCCAGTCTATGTGGCAGAACACAGGGTAGCCGATGTTCAGGGATATGTGCACTTGGACACCAACCGCTATTCAGTCCCTGAAGCGCTGATTGGGAACTCCCTGGAAGTACAGAAACATTGGCTCAAGGTCATCGTTTACGACAAAAACACAAAAGTGGCGGAACATGACCGCATACTGGATAAACGCAACACCCGAACAACCCTGCCCGGTCACCATGTTCCCATTCGAAGAAAAAAAGATCCCCGAATCCCTTCAAAAGAAGAACAGCTGTTGACGGGAGAGGATGCCATCCTGGATGAGTATGTGGCTGAACTGAAGAAAAGAAGTCACGGTCGCGGTGTGGTCAAGTTACGTCGGTTGCTTCATCTGAAACGCACTTATCCCGGGGAACCTTTTTTGAAAGCCATAACACAGGCGCTTAAATATGGACTTTTTGATTTGTCGCGTCTGGAAAACATTATTCTCGATTATATCGCGGGAGACTTTTTTGATCTATGAAAAAGAAAATTGAACAGTTACTCATTGATTTGAAGTTTAAAGGCATGCTGAAGGCTCTCGAAGAACAGTTGGCTTCGGCTGAAAAGAACGGTTTTTCCATTCACGAGGTCATCTACAATCTCCTGGCTGAGGAATTACGTTTCCGGCAGGAGCGCAGCATGATCTATCGGGTCCAGATTGCAAAGCTTCCATGGGAATGGACCCTCAACTCCTTTCCGTTTGATCTTCAGCCGGGAATACAGAAGAGCCGGATCATGACGTCACGGTGAATTTGTTCTAACGCTAATCCATTGATTTGTTTGAATTGATGTGTCCTTCATAAGGTTTTGATATCAAAGGTTTACAAATAGAACAAATTTGCCCTGATCATGACGTTGTCCGGCCTTGACTTTATCAGCCGAAGAGAAAACATCGTGTTCCATGGAAAAACCGGCGTCGGCAAAACGGGATTGGCCGTGGGGATCCTTCGTCAAGCCATTATTGCCGGGTACCGGGGGCGTTTTTATAATGTTCAGGATTTGCTGGATCAGCTCTATGCGTCTTTGGCAGATCGGTCCACCCCGAAACTCCTCAATGCCCTTTGCAGATATGACCTGCTTCTGCTCGATGAACTGGGATACCTGACCCTCAAAAAAGAGCAGATGAACGCCTTTTTTAAACTCATGAAAGATCGCTATGAAGCCGGTCGGTCCACAATTATTACGACCAATCTTCAACCTGAACAATGGTATTCGCTGCTTGAACCAAAGGACATGGTCGATGCCTTGCTGGATCGTCTCAACCATCGCTGCATCAACATTCATATTGATGGTCCTTCCCTCAGAAAATGAGATGTTCGCCAAAGGGCCGGTTTTGAGGTCTGAATATCACCGGTCTGTTTGAATCTCGTTACACGAATATCAGAAATTACCTTGTCTTGGAGCTTGAAATGAGAGGTGGAAAACGGGTAGGCGCCGGCCGAAGAAAGAAACCGGAACATTTGAGACGTGAACTGCTCACCATTCGTCTCCCCAAATGGATGATTCTACAGCTGAAAAAAAACGGGGAAATTGGATATTTGATTGAGGATCAATTGGCGAAGGGAGGCCTCCTGAATTTACCGGACGACTATGACATAGACAAATAGTTCCTCAATAAGCATTGCCCTTAACCGAAAAATCTAATCCCCTCTTCTCTGCCATCACCATATTGATGGTATCCTCATCACTGATTCTTCAACCAGAACGCTACGTGTCTCACCAGCATTTTTAAAATACCATCTGATATACTCTTTCATGCAACCTCTAACAAATTTACAAGAAAACCCTTCTAAAAGGAAAAGACCAGTGCGCAATATCTGGTTCCGTTTGGAGTAGCAAAACTGGTTCCATTTTGGTTAGCGCCCAAGCAGCGAACCGAAAAGCAAGAGAACAACTTCAGAAGGATGAAAGAGCATGGCGCCTTGGACGTCAACTACGGGACGAAAAAAATTGAGTGTGTAGATCGTCACCACCAGCGTAAAGTTGACGAGAAACAAGAACAGTTGCAGAAAGCAGAAAGGAAAGCGTTCAGGAAAGAAGAAAAAATTAAGGAGCAAGAAAAGAAGGTAGAAGAGTCAAAAGAGAAAGACCATGGGACGCGACTCGATCAACGAAATAACCGCTTAGCGGTACTAAAAGCCGAGTACGCCAAGATCGAAACCCAAAAAGAGGCCATCAAAGAAGGTATCGAAAAGCTTGGCCCTGCCGGTACGCGACACGATCGCGATTTCCGAAAACAGAGCATCATGACGCTGAGAACGCTTCTATTGGAGAACAAACTGATAGAATTCTTTTCGCTTATACTGGTGCTAATGAGCGGCGAGGTTAGCATGAACCTTGACAGCTTTATTCGACTCTTTTTTGAAAGGAGTGGTGGATTGTATGAAAGCCCTTTGGAAGTGATATACTTGGCAAATATGAAGGGGCTCTCAAAAACGAATATCGTAACCATGCACAAATTGATTGCTGCTGTTAATAAGATGGGCTTACATAGAAATGGTAAACCTATCAGGCTTCGCGCCAGAGGCCGTCCGAGCCCTTGATTGGCGCAGATATCCATTTTACCGCGAAGCTGTCAGCAGCCTGTTGAAAAAATCCATTATTCACAGAAAAAACTCCCTGCTTTACAAAACGCAGAACGGAGCGGATGTAGGCGACATGCTCATGAGCCTTATCCAAACCTGCAACCTGGCCCACAAAAATCCTTTCGACTATCTGGTGGCCCTTCAGAAAAACGCATCCGCAGTTGCGGCAAATCCTGAAAAATGGCTGCCCTGGAATTTCAGGCAGTTAATACCCTCTCAAAATTAATAAATCATCTTAAAGCATAGATGCCGTGCTTACCACGGCATGGCATCACCCTCAAAAAAAATAAAATTATTTTTCATCTGTGCATGCTTGCTGAAAGGACACCAAAATGGGGTCCCAGGCGGGGAGTAATCTCTTTCACAGCTTCCAGTCCTTCAACATCAATACCGGGGAAAGCGGCACCTTCATAGGTCCTAATTCGGTGCAAAACGTCATCGGTCGTGTCACCGGGGGCACCTCTTCCATGATTGACGGGAGACTCGGCTGCTCCATCCCCGGCGTCAACCTCTTTATGAGAATTGCTGTCCAGGCACACCCTCAATTGACAATTGCAATAAAATCTGTCAACAACTCTTCTACACTCATTAAATAAATTTTTAGAGGAAAGCTATGAAACCGATTATTTGTTTTATTGATGATTCCAATTTCGAGCATGACCTGGTTAAGCATGAAATCGCACCCTGTGCGCCGGATTTTCAGTTTGTTCAAGCATACACTTTTGACGAAGCCAAAACGCTATTGAAAAACGCTGTACCGGCGCTATTTCTCCTGGATCTCTGGGGGCAGGATGAAACCGTAACAAGCCCCCGGATAACCCCCATGAAAGAGGTTCAGAAAAAAATTGCCGATTTCCCATGTTTGGAGGATGTCTATGCCGGCTTGGACAACATCGCCGGCGATGTAAACAATGAATATCTGAAGCGATTTTTTTCCATCGTGGACAGCTGGCGATCCCTCTTTGAAGGCGTTTGCAATAAAATCGGACAAAACCGGAAGTATGGTCTCTCAAACCTGGAACAAACACGAAAGTATTACCCTGAAATACCGGCGGTTTTTTATACCCGAAAATCGCTGATCAGTGACGCGGTCGCCATGTTTAAAGCCGGCGCCGATGGTCTTTTCATCAAACCCACCGGAAAAACAAATGACGAAACCCATCGCCTTACTCGGGAAAATGCGCCGCTCCTGCTGAAAGATCTTAAAAGGATCATGGCCAATTTCCCCAGCGGCCAATAAGCGCCTGTTTAAAAATTATCTCGGGCATAGCTGCGGGACGCCTTAATATGATTTTAGACATGCGATCGTTTTCTCTTTGTTGTCAACAGCCATTTTTCAACCATTTTTTTCATTAAAAACAGACCCTTTTTATCCTGGGAAAAGTTCAAAAAGTGCCGCTTGACAAAGCTTTTTCCGATGCTTAACGTAACGCCTATGTACGAAATGAAAGACAACCCCGTTTTATGTTATTTGCAGGAGTGAAATGTGGCCAGGATTGATGTCATGGAAGAAAAATCAACAACGGATGATTTACCGGAAGAAGTCATTGGGGAAGGGGATTTGACCCCGGGAGACGAATTTCAAAATGAACAAGACAAACAAATCTCTTTATCGGACATGACAAAAGACCAGTTGATTGAAAAAATATCGGAAGTGCAGGCATCGGCGGATCATAATCTGGACAGCTATCTCCGTTCACAGGCGGAAATGGAAAACATGAAAAAACGGTTCCAGAAAGACAAGCAGGAATTGATCAAGTACGGAAACGAAATCCTTACCAAACAACTGCTTCCCGTTGCGGACAACCTGGAAAAAGCCCTTGCCCACGCTGAAGACAAAGCCGCCTTCGACGCTTTACGGGAAGGGGTCGATCTTACGCTGAAAGGACTGATGAACGTCCTGGAAAAAGCCGGTGTGGAAGCGGTAAAAGCCGTCGGCGAGCCCTTTGATCCCAATTTCCACGAAGCTGTTTCTGAACAGGAAAATGACAAAGCAGCTCCCGGAGCAGTGCTCATGGAACTTCAAAAAGGATATTTGTTGAACCAGAGACTTATCAGACCAGCCATGGTCGTTGTTAATAAGATAAAAAATACTTAGGAGGCAGGTAAATGGGAAAAACGATAGGAATTGATCTCGGGACAACCAACTCGTGCGTAGCCGTGATGGAAGGCGGAGATCCCGTTGTGATCGCCAATGCTGAAGGAAGCCGGACAACGCCTTCTATTGTGGGCTTTACGGAAGGCGGAGAACGACTGGTTGGGCAGACCGCCAAACGGCAGGCCGTAACCAACCCGGAAAACACGGTTTTTGCGGTTAAACGGCTGATTGGTAGAAAATTTGACTCACCGGAGGTCAGCAGGGACATCAAAGTTCTCCCTTACAACATCAGTAAGGCGCCCAACGGTGACGCCCATGTGAACATCAGGGGAAAAGATTACAGCCCCGCTGAAATATCCGCCATTATCCTTAAAAAAATGAAAGAGACCGCTGAAAGTTATCTGGGAGAAACCGTCACGGACGCGGTCATTACGGTTCCCGCCTATTTTAATGACAGCCAGCGGCAGGCCACAAAAGACGCCGGACGCATTGCGGGTCTGAATGTTGAGAGAATCATCAATGAGCCCACAGCAGCCTCTCTAGCCTTTGGCGTGGATAAAAAGGGCGATCGAAAGATTGCGGTTTTTGATCTGGGCGGCGGTACCTTTGACATCTCTGTTCTGGAAATCGGGGAAGGGGTTTTCGAAGTCAAATCCACCAATGGCGACACCCATCTGGGGGGTGAAGATTTTGATTTGAGGATTATTGATTACTTGGCCGATGAATTTAGAAAGGATCAGGGCATTGATCTGCGGAGTGACAAAATGGCCCTTCAGAGATTGAAAGAAGGCGCTGAAAAAGCCAAAACGGAACTCTCCGGCTCCATGGAAACCGATGTCAACCTTCCCTTCATTACCGCGGATGCCGGCGGTCCTAAACACCTGAACATCAAACTGACCCGTGCCAAACTGGAAGGGTTGGTGGACGATCTCGTTCAGAAAGTAGTGGCGCCTTGTCAGATGGCTATGAAAGATGCCGGACTTTCCGCCAGCGAAATTGATGACGTTATCCTGGTGGGCGGCATGACCCGAATGCCCAAGGTTCAGGCAAAGGTAGCCGAAATTTTCGGCAGGGAACCCAACAAGGGCGTCAACCCCGATGAGGTAGTGGCGGTAGGTGCAGCCATTCAAGGCGGGGTGTTGAAGGGGGAAGTCAAAGACGTTCTTCTTCTCGACGTCACGCCGCTGTCCCTGGGAATCGAAACCCTTGGCGGCGTATTCACCAAGCTGATCGAAAAAAACACAACGATTCCCACCAAAAAGAGTCAGACGTTTTCCACGGCGGCCGACAGCCAGCCTGCGGTTGAAATTCATGTCCTTCAGGGAGAGCGGGAAATGGCCGGCTATAACAAAACCCTGGGACGTTTTCAACTGGTGGGAATCCCTCCCGCTCCCAGAGGCGTTCCCCAGATTGAGGTAACCTTTGATATCGATGCCAACGGCATCGTTAGTGTTTCCGCAAAGGATCTCGGAACGGGTAAAGAACAATCCATCAAAATTACCGCGTCCAGCGGCTTGAGCGAAGAAGAGATCAAAAACCTCGTAAAAGACGCCGAACTGCACGCGGAAGAAGATAAGAAAAAACGTGAACTCATTGATGCACGAAATATGGCTGATTCCCTGATCTATAGCACCGAAAAATCAGTCAAGGAAGTCGGCGACAAACTGGATAACGCCATTAAGTCAAATATTGATCAAGCCATCGAAAAACTGAAAAAATCCCTGGAAGGGGAAAATACGGAAGAAATCAAAAAACTCACTGAAGAATTGACCAACGCCTCCCACAAACTGGCGGAAGCCATTTATGCCAACGCGAACCAGGAACAAGCGCAGGGGCAGCCGGGTCCGGGACCGGATTCCGATGCAGGCGCCGCCAAGGATGATGATGTGGTGGATGCTGATTTTGAGGAAGTGAAGAAGTGATTGTTTGCTCCATTCCAATTAAAAGGGCTGTTTCTGTTTTACTGGCAGGGATGGTCCTTTTTTTATTTGCCTGCCAACCCAAAAAACCCGCACCCCCCACGGCGCCGGAAAGTCGTTCGGATCCCTTTGCCATAGCTGAAAAATACCAGCGAAGCGGCGATTTTCAAAAAGCGTTGGCGAGCTACCATATTTTTTTAAAACGCGCCCCCGGGGACAACCGAATGCCCCTGGCCCTTCAACGCATGGCGAAAATCCATTTGAAGCTAAAACAGCCGGAAAAGGCCCTCAGTTTCCTCGAAAGGCTTTCAAAGACCTATCCCAATTATACCTGGATGCCTGAAATACGATATCAAATTTCGCTTATTCTCAATCAGCTGGGGAAATATGAGGCTTCCGCCGACGAAGCCTTTCGGTGGCTTGGCCGGTATCAACAGCACTTTCTGAAAAAGGATATTCTTGTTCTGCTGGGGGATGATTTCTGTGCATTGGGAGAAACGGAGGAGGCTTTTTTCTGGTGGATTGAAGCCAAAAAAGCGTGGAAAGATGACCCTGAAAAGGAAGCGCAACTGGATGAAAAGCTGGAAATCCCGGCACAGATAGCAAAAGAGATGTCCATCAACGCAAACCGCATCGGCTGTTTGCTCCCCTTAAGCGGCCCCTTTGCCGTCTTTGGTCAAGAAGTCCTCAATGGAATAACACTGGGAATGCTGAATGTTCCCCTTGATGGGACGAAAATTGAGGTAATTATAAAGGATACGGGGGGAAGTCCGGAAAAAGCGATGGATGCGCTTGAAGTATTGGTTAACAAACAGAAAGTCGTGGGCGTCATCGGCCCTCTTTCCAGCAAAACAGCCGTTTCCATTGCAGCAAAAGCACAGGAACTGGGTATTCCAATGATCGCCCTCACGCAACAGCGGGATATTGTGAAGGTGGGGAATATGGTATTTCGAAATTTCCTCACCCCAACACAGGAAATCAATGCACTCCTTCAGGTGGCCATGGGCCAATGGGGATTGGAGCGGTTCGGTATTTTATACCCGGACAACGCCTATGGACGATTTTGCATGAACCTCTTTTGGGATAAACTGGATGAAATGGGCGGCAGCGTCACGGCAGTCGAATCTTATCCCACGGATACAACAGACTTTGCGGATCAAATCAAAAAGATGGTGGGACTTTACCATAAAGGAAAAACCACCGAAGGCGAAGAAGCCCCCCCCCTGATCGACTTTGATGCGGTTTTCATTCCCGACATCTACCCGCGGGTCGCCATGATTGCACCGCAACTGGCATTTCATGATGTTCTGGGTGTTCGGTTGATCGGCACCAGGCCTTGGCAGTCTCCCCAATTGTTGGATTTGGCCCACTATCTCCAGGGCGCTGTTTTTTCTTCAGGCTTTGCAGCAAACTCCGAAGACCCAAAGGTCATGGCCTTTGTAAATGATTACAGGAATAACTTTGGTGTAATACCGAGCATCCTGGCAGCCAGTGGGTACGACACCATCCATTTGTTAAAAACAATCCTTACCCAAAGCAACCTTCAAACCCGGAACAATTTGCGACAAGCGCTGGTTGACCTGCCGGTTTTTGATGGCGTAACGGGCCCTTTCAGCTTCGATACCGAAGGGGAAGCCCTAAAAACGCCACTACTCCTGACCATTTCCGGAAACAGGGCGGTATCTATTCATTGACTTCGTCCTCCGCTTCTTTTTTCTTGTCCTCTTTTTTCTTCCAGGCGACTTGTGCCACCAGAATGCCTATTTCATAGAGGATGATCAGGGGTCCCGCCATCATGCACTGGGTGATGACGTCAGGGGGGGTGAGGATCGCAGCCACAACGAACGTCATCAAAATCGCGTATTTACGCTTTTTCCTGAGCAACTGGGGCGTCACCACGCCCATTTTTGCCAGGAAAAAAATAACGACCGGAAGTTCAAAAACCACCCCAAAGGCAAATAGAAGTTTTATGGCAAAGGAAAAATACTGTTTTACCGAGGGCAAAGCCTCTACATATTGGTTTGAAAATCCGACAAAAAACTTGAAACCAAATGGGAAAACAATAAAATAGCCAAAAAGGGACCCTCCCACAAAAAGGATGGTGGAAGCCACAACAAAAGGGATCACATATTTCTTTTCCTTTTTGTAAAGACCCGGAGCGATAAACATCCATATCTGGTAGAAAATGAACGGGGCCACCAACAATATGCCCGCCAAAAACGATACTTTTAAGTAGGTGAAAAACATCTCGGGGAGATTGGTGAAGATCAGATGCCCTCCCTCCGGCATAACTGCTTGCAGCGGTGCCACCAGTAAACCAAAAAGCCTTTCAGCAAAGGCGTATGAAGCTGCAAAACCGATTCCAACCGCGATAGCGGATATGATGAGACGCTTGCGGAGTTCCTCCAAATGGCTTAGAAAGGGTTGTTTTTCTTCGCTATCCATTTCGGTCTTTCTCCATCGGAATCTCCGGCGGGGTTTTCTCTTTCACGTCCTTTAAAGGCGGTACGCTTTCCTTATGGTAATCGTCCAGCATTTCATCAAAGTCTTCGAATTTTGAGGCTTTGCCATTTGAGGAATCCGGTTTTTTTGAAGTTACGGGGTTATCCAGGCCGCTGACGGCATCTACCAAGCCTTCCCGGGTCTCTTTCAGTTCCTCGTCCAGGTTCAACCCGTCCTTGATTTCCGAGGTCGCCTTTTTGAATTCGGACAGTCCTTTTCCCAGGGCCTTGGCCAGATCGGGAAGCTTTTTGGGTCCGATAACGATTAGGGCGATGACCAAAATGATAATTAATTCCGGCATGCCAATGCCAAACATTTTTCCCTCCACACTTTCAAAGTTGAAGCATCAGGGCGGTTTCATCGCAATTGGGAAACTTGGGGCATTTCAAGCAGTCAGCCCATATCTTGTGGGGAAGACACGATTTGTCGACCTCGCAAAACCCCCTTTTAACGAAAAATTCGGGGACATAGGTCAACGTAAAGACCTTGTCAAGCCCGAGTGCGGAAGCCTCACTCAAGCATGCATCCACGAGTTTTCGTCCCAGTCCCCGTCCCTGCAATGCCTCAACAACCGCCAGCGATTTGATTTCCGCCAGGTCCTTCCAGCATATCCCTAGACCACAGACCCCCTGCACGTGCGCTCCCGGCGCCGCTTCCAAGACAAAATAGGCGCGTAAATGTTCATAAAGCTCGCTGAGAGACCTGGGCAACAAGCGACCCTTCGCAGCAAAGGCGTTTAAAATTCCGTGAATCGATTCAATATCCTCAATGACCGCTTTTCTCACAAGCGGATATTCATATTCGTCGTATACCACAGTCTATTCCTTTTTGTCAGTTTTTCGCTTAACGATTGTTCCTTATTGCCCATCAACCTTTTGAACGTAACCTTTCAGATGTTCCTTATTCGCCAGTTTTTTCTGGACACTCAAAGCTTCCGCCCTGGTTTTAAATGGGCCGCATCGTACGCGGTAATAGCACCGCCCTTTGACGAAAACTTTGTAATGGTAAGCAGAATATCCTCGCGTTACCAGTTGATTGACCATTCCCAATGCCGGTTTTTCTCGATCCAGGGAAGCCACCTGAACCACGTATCGTTCTGAAACAGACAATGCCGGTTTCGATTGTTCCACTTTCGGTTGTTCCGTCTTTTCAATAATGGATCGTTTAGGGGGCGGTTCGCGCGGGCTTTGCACCACAGGCATTTTTTTTGAAGAAAGTTCATCATAAAATCCAAATTCCGGGTTTATTTGCACTCCCTTAATTCGGTCCAATTCCGAAGCATCTTTTTTACCCACCATCTCCTGGAGCTTAACAATCTGGTTTTTGAGTTCAGCCAAAGTCCTTGCGCCACTGGGCAAAAGGCCCCTGCCCGCCAGAACGCCCAGGGTAAAGATCCAGCCCAAAAGGACTAAAAGACCCAGGCTCCAAAAAAAAAGCTCCGTACGAGAAAGCGCCAGGCGAAGACCCTTTTTCCCTTTTTCAGCCTTTTCTTCTTTTTCCGGCATGCCGTTTTTCTTACATTTTTTCGGGTGCGCTGACACCCAGCAGGTTCAATCCGTTTGCAATGACGATCTTCACGCCCGAAATCAGGACCAACCTGGCCTGGGTCAGGTTTTTATCTTCAGTGATCACCCGAAGCGCCGCTTTTTTTGATCCCATATTGAAGTATCGATGGAAGGATGCCGCCAAGTGCGTCAGGTAATAGGTTAACCGGTGTGCTTCTAAGGTTTTGGAGATATCCTCCAGAAGCGATGGGAATTCCGACAGGGTCCTGATGAGGGCCATTTCCTCTTCCAGCGCCAGGCATTCTGAAAGCCCATCATGGCGATCCGGCACGACAATCCCATCCAATTCAGCCTTTCGAATAATACTGCATATCCGGGCATGCGCATATTGAACATAATAGACGGGATTTTCGCTATCCTGTTTTTTTACAAGATCCATATCCACATCAAGCGGCGAATCGTGGCTCTTGGTAAGGAATACAAAACGTGCCGCATCAATCCCCACTTCATCCAACAGTTCCTGGAGTGTTACAAAATTCCCGGCCCGCTTGCTCATCCGAACTTCCTGTCCATCCTGCCACAACTTTACCAGTTGGATCAAGGGAACGGAAAGCCACTCTGAAGGTATGCCGTGACTCAAAAGCGCCGCTTTTACGCGAGGAACGTACCCATGGTGATCAGCGCCCCATATGTTGATGGCCTTTGTAAACCCCCTCTGGTGTTTTTGCAGGTGATACGCAATATCCGACGCAAAATAGGTAAACTGTCCGTCCCCCTTTCGAATCACCCGGTCCTTGTCATCCCCGAATTCCGAGGTTCTGATCCACTCCGCGCCGTCCTGCTCATACAGATGCCCCCTGTCCCGTACGGCTTCCAATGTTTTGTCAAGCAAACCCGAGGCATAAAGATCGCTCTCGCACGACCAAACATCAAAGTCCACCCTGAAACGGGTCAATACCTGCTGAATATCCTTCAGCATGATGGCCTTTCCGGATTCGGAACAGTGGTCTATAGCATCCTCATGGCTCAGAAGGGTTAAATCCGTTTCCTTTGAAATGGTCTCGGCCAAATCCAGGATGTAGTCGCCATGATAGCCATTTTCAGGAAAAGCGAAGCCCGGGTCATCCATCTGTTTAAAGCGGGCCCAAATGGACTCCCCCAGCATTTTGATCTGCAACCCGGCATCATTGATATAAAATTCTCGAACGACTTGATGCCCGCAAAAGGAAAGTATCCTGCAGAGGGTATCACCCAAAGCGGCGCCCCGGCCATGACCGAGATGAAGCGGCCCCGTTGGGTTGGCGCTGACGAATTCCACCAGAATTTTTTCACTGCGCCCCATCTCGCTCCGACCGTAATCCTCATCAGCCTGAAGAATTTGATTGAGAATACGGCGCCATTCTTTTGCTCGAATCGTAAAATTGATAAATCCAGGTCCCGCGATTTCGGCCTTTTCAAAAAAATCTTCCTCATCCTTTAGATTGTCTAAAATAATTGATGCAATTTCCCGAGGGTTTCTTTTTTGACTTGCGGCAAGTGTCATGGGTAAATTGGTGGCAAAATGGCCATGTTCGGAATTTTTGGGCACTTCGATGACATAATTCGGAAAAACAGTTTCCTTGAGTTTATCCTGCTCAAAACAGCAGGAAAGGGTTTTTTTTAATATCACATCAATTGCAAATTTCATTTTACAAGTTCCTTTTGGCGCTCGTTAAAATCTTTCTGACTTCCTTTTTTTGAATTCCCATCATGGGAAATTTGTTATCGGATCATAACTAACTGATCCTTTTTCAGATATCAAGCAATATGTGTAAGCAGGGGGGACACACAGGTCCGCCCCTACAAGTATGTTGCGAATCAAAAGGTGGGATGGATAGGGGCAGACCTATGTGTCTGCCCGGTTGGCGGCCCGGCGATTGTTGTTAGGAAATAAAACCGTTTGACTTAAAAATTGAATTTGTATATCTTACGCGATTTGAAGTGTTTCCAATGCTGAAAACAGAACATTATGATTTTCATCTCCCGGAAGACCGCATCGCTCAGATTCCGGCTGCGGAACGGGATCATTCTAAATTGCTCAGGGTGAATCGCTCAACAGGCGTACTTTCAGATCGCCATTTTTTTGAGTTGCCGTCTCTTCTCCAACCCCATGATCTTTTGGTGGTGAACAATACCCGGGTGCTTCCCGCGAGGATTTTTGGCCGCAAGGAGAGCGGGGGGAAAGTGGAGATTCTTGTTCTGGAACATTTCGACGTTGAGGAACAGCACCGCGGACCCAGGTTGTGCCTGCTGAAGTCTTCCCGAAGACCGAAGCGGGGAGGCCTGCTTTTTTTTGACGGGGTTTCAGGAGAAATAGAAGAGGTCCTTGAACGGGGCATGGTGAGGATATCCTTTTCCGAGGATGGAAAAGGCATTCAAGGTCTCTTGGCTGAAAAAGGGCATCTTCCTCTACCCCCTTACATAAAGCGATCGAAAGACGTTTCGCTGGCTGCCCTTGACAAAGAAAGATACCAAACGGTTTATGCCATGCGGGACGGCGCGGTTGCGGCGCCTACAGCCGGGCTCCATTTTACCCAAAATGTCATCGATGCACTTAAGGCGCGCGGCATTTCCATTGCACCTTTAACGCTTCATGTGGGTTACGGCACATTTCGGCCCGTGGAAACAGAGGACATTCGAAGGCACCGTTTGGGAGTGGAGCGTTATTTTATCGAGCCTGACACCGTGCGTTTAATTACCGAAACCAGGCAGCGGGGGGGGAAAGTTTTTGCCGTTGGAACAACTGTGGTTCGTGCTCTGGAAACGGCATGGACCGCGAAAGAAGGGGTGCGCGCAGGTCATGGAGAAAGCGGGCTTCTGATCACGCCCGGATTTGATTTTCATGTGGTGGATGGGCTCATTACGAATTTCCATCTGCCTAAGAGTTCACTGCTCTTCCTGGTGTCGGCCTTTGCCGGGTTCGATTTGATAAAAAAGGCCTATGCCTGGGCCATCGCGCATGAATACCGATTTTACAGCTACGGCGATGCTATGGTGATTGTTTAGCTGTTAGCTGTTAGCTGTTAAACTGATAAGAAATGAGAGATTTAAGAAAACTTGTTCGGAAGAAAAAGCCCATCAGGCGTGGTTTTTTCCCAAATGGCTAATAGCTAACGGCTAACAGCTAATAGCTAACAGCTAAACACATATTGGATTCAATTTGGAATTTAAGGTGACCCATAACGAGGCGAATTGTCGCGCCAGAACCGGAATCCTTAAGACCCCTCACGGAAGCATTGAAACCCCGGTTTTCATGCCGGTGGGTACGCAAGGGTCCGTCAAAGCGATGTCGCCCGAAGACTTGACAGCGGCACAAGCGTCCATCATACTGGCCAACACTTACCACCTCTATCTGAGACCCGGACATGAAATCATTCGTCGTCTGGGCGGCCTGCATGGGTTTATGAACTGGAAAGGCGCAATCCTCACGGATAGTGGCGGGTTTCAGGTTTACAGTCTGGCGCGTTTGCGGGAGATTTCCGAAAGAGGGGTCGTTTTTCAGTCTCACATAGACGGCTCAAAACACCTCATTGGTCCGGAAGAGGCCATAGACATTCAGGAATCTCTGGGAGCGGACATTGCCATGGCCTTTGATGAATGTACGCCTTATCCGGCTGATTACGATTATGTTTTGAGGTCCGTTGAACTAACCAGTCTGTGGGCGCGTCGGTGCATGGATCACCGAAAGAGGGATGACCAGGCCCTGTTCGGCATTGTACAGGGAGGCATGCATAAGGACCTGAGAGAGAAGAGCGCCGAGGAACTGGTTGCCATGCGCTTCGATGGTTATGCATTGGGGGGGCTTTCCGTGGGCGAAGATGCCGTCATAAGGCATCGGGTCATTGACAACGTCATCGACTTCCTTCCCGTAGATGCCCCTGTTTATTTAATGGGTGTGGGGAAGCCCGAAGACCTTGTTGAGGCGGTTCGGCGCGGGGTTGACATGTTCGACTGCGTCATGCCCACCCGCAATGCCAGAAACGGCACGCTGTTTACAACCACGGGCAAACTGAACATCAAAAATGCACGATATGTGGAAGACGAAAAGCCGGTTGATGTACACTGCAATTGCTATACATGTACGAACTATTCCAGGGCCTATTTAAGACATCTTTTTATGGCGAAAGAAATCCTGGCATACAGACTGAATTCAATACATAACATTTCATACTATTGCCGCTTGATGTCGAGCATGCGATCTGCTATTAAGGACAATAATTTTGATCTTTTTTGTTCAAAATTTTATGAATTAAAACGAAATGGGAATGATTGAGAGGAGGTTCAAGAATGAATTTTTTAGCGCATGCCATGGGTAATTTGGGCGGTGGCGGCGAAGGCGCGGGTAGCGGATTCGGTGCCTTTTTACCCCTTATTTTGATGTTCGCAATTTTTTATTTTCTGCTGATCAGGCCGCAACAGAAAAAGGCCAAACAACATAAACAACTGCTTGCCGCCATTAAAAAAGGGGATCGGGTTGTGACCGGCGGTGGTCTTCACGGCGTGGTCACCGGGCTCACGGATGACGTGGTCACCGTGGAAATCGCGCCGAAAGTGAGAGTCAAAATTGCAAGGGGTTCCATTTCCGGTGTGGCAACCAAGGGACAACAGTAGAGACAGACAATCCAATGGTCCTCATGAACCCAATCTGGGAGTAGCAAGTGTCTAAAAGCTTAAGTTGGCGTGGCGCAATCGCGTTGTTTGCAATCTTGGCGGCATTGGCTTATCTTGTGCCGTCCATAACCGGCGAGGTTCCTGCATGGTGGTCGAGTATTCTGCCGAAAGACAAGATTCACCTGGGTCTTGATTTGCAGGGAGGGATGCATCTTGTTCTGGAAGTACAGGCCTCAAAGGCCATTGAAAGCCACCTTGAAAGGGTGGTAGACGAGATGAAAGGGGATCTGCGAAAGGATAAAGTTCGGTACCTTGCCTTGAAACGCAATGGTCTTGACGGCATCATGATTACCCTCATGCGGTCGAAAGACGAAACGGTGTTCCAGGACATGGTGGCTGCCGGTTATTCGGATTTTACCGTGGAATCCATGCCCAACCAGAATGGAAAACCCGTATTTCAGATGGTTCTTAACCCCGACGCCAAAATTCATATCATGAAAATGGCGGTGGAGCAGGCCCTGGAAACCATTCGAAACAGAATTGACCAATTCGGGGTCAGTGAACCGGATATTCGTCCTCAGGAAAACCACAGACTTCTGATTCAGCTGCCCGGTATCAAAGACCCTCAAAGGGCTATTGCACTGATCGGTAAAACCGCCCTCCTGGAATTTAAGCTGGTGGACGAAGAACACAGTGTGCAAGAGGCGCTTAAAGGGAATATTCCCCCGGGGGATGAAATTTTGTACCAGGTTTCCGTTGATCCCAAAACCGGCCATGAACAGAAAACCCCCTATCTTTTGAAAAAACGGACGGCGCTCACCGGGGAATACCTGACGGATGCTCGCGTACAAATCGACAGCCGATATAACGAGCCCTATGTCTCCATTGCCTTTGATGCCAGGGGGGCAAGGCTTTTCGAGCAGGTAACAGCCCAAAATATCAAGAAACGTCTGGCCATCGTACTGGACGGAAAAGTCAATTCGGCACCTGTTATTCAGGATAAAATTTCCGGTGGGAAAGCTCAAATTACGGGACGTTATACTACCGACGAGGCGAGAGACCTGGCCATCGTATTGCGAGCGGGGGCACTTCCCGCGCCTGTTAAAATCATTGAAGAACGGACGGTGGGACCCTCCCTTGGAAAAGACTCCATAGAGAAGGGCTTCAAATCCATGCTCATCGGCGGCATTATCGTCATTTTCTTTATGATCATTTATTATGGACTTTCCGGCGCCATCGCGGATCTGGCGCTCCTGTTGAACATACTTTTCATTATGGCGGGACTCGCCTTTTTCAGCGCAACTCTGACGCTTCCCGGAATTGCGGGCATTATCCTGACTATCGGCATGTCGGTTGATGCCAATGTCTTGATATTTGAGCGGATTCGGGAGGAACTCCGGCTTGGGAAACCCCCCAGGGCCGCCATTGAAGGTGGCTATGCCAAAGCGATGGTGACGATCCTGGATGCCCAACTGACAACCCTGATCGTTGCTCTGGTCCTCTTTCAGTTTGGAACGGGACCGGTTCGCGGGTTTGCCGTGACCCTCAGTATCGGCATTGTGGCCAGTCTTTTCACGGCCATCTTTTTTACGCGGATCATCTTTGATTACCTGTATGTGAAACGCAACATGAAGAAATTGAGCATATAAAATGGGCTTATAGGCTATGGGCGATAGGCTATGGGCTGCCCATTGCCCATAGCCTGGCACCCATGGCCTGATTACCAACTTTCATTTGGAGTTATTCAATGCAATTTATAAAACCCGGAATTAACATCGATTTCATTGGAAAGCGAAAAATCGCCTTCGCTTTTTCCGGTTTAATGATTCTTGCCACCATCCTGTTGCTTTTGTGGCGGGGAGGGCCGAACTATGGTGTGGATTTTTCCGGAGGCGTACTCGTTCAAGTTAAAATGGCACAAAAAACGTCTCCTTCCGAAATCAAAAAAGCCCTCGGCGCCGTTAATCTCGACGACAGCATTGTTCAGCAATTCGGTGAAGCCGGACAATTTGAGTATCTCATTCGAATTCGAAATACGGAAGTTGAAATGGCAAACCTGGGCGACCGGGTTGCGCAGGCATTAAAAACCACATTCGGCGCAAACGTTGACATCCGGCGGGTTGAAATGGTCGGGCCAAAAGTGGGCAAAGACCTGCGTCAAAAGGCCCTCTTTGCCATTTTCTATTCAATCCTCTTCATTGCCATCTATATCTCAGGACGATTTGAGCTGAAATGGCTAATGAGCATCATCATGGCCATAAGTCTGGCTTTTGTGGTTTACGTCACCTCGGAAATCGGCATCAGCGTCACCTGGCTCATTCTGATTGCCCTTATGGTAACCCTTGCCCTGTGCTTGTTTTTGAACCTCAAATACGCTTTAGGGGCCATCATTGCGCTCATGCACGATGTCATCATTACCATGGGCTTTTTTGCCTTGACGGAAAGGGAGCTCTCTCTTTCCATTATTGCGGCATTTTTGACCATTGTGGGGTATTCGCTCAATGACACGATTATTGTCTTTGACCGAATTCGGGAAAATCTGAGGCGCTTCAGGCGAAAACCTTTTGAAGAAACCATGAATATGAGCATCAATGAAACCCTTAGTCGAACCATCTTGACGTCTGGTACCACGCTGATCGTCATCATTGCCCTTTTTGTTCTGGGCGGCGGCGTCATACATGACTTTGCCTTCGCGTTGTTGGTGGGAGTGATTGTGGGAACCTATTCCTCTGTTTTCGTGGCCAGTCCCATCCTTTTAATTTGGGAAGGAAAGTTCGGAAAAAGGACGAAAAAAAAAGTGTCGGCATAAAACCAGTGCCGCTAATGCGACATTAACAGCCTCAGGTTATGTCAAAGTCGTGATTTATGGTCGGTCTCTTCGCAAGTTCCATTCGCTTAAGATCGACGCTTTGAGGTTGTCCATTGCTGGAAAATCGCAGAAAAAAAAGAGCGCGCCGCAGACTGCTCTTCTGGCTATTCACCTTTTTAGTGCTGAGCATTTCCGCTTTAGGCGGGTGGTTGTGGCGGCAGCATTCCCAGGCCCCTCGCTTGAATTACCTGTTGATGAATGTCAATGGCCGTCCCCTTAAACTTTTGTCAGGAGAAACCCTTTCCCTGCGCCCCAAGGACAGGCTGGAAATTACCGACATTTCCACAAACATTCCCTTTAACATGGATATCCGCCTCGTCTGCAAAGGGCTTGACGTCAATGCGCTGCAATACGATAACACAACCCTCTCCGAGCTGTTGCCCGAAAAAGATGCTTTTCAGCGTTACCACTTTAAAATTCAAGTCAAACACCTGAATCGGGAAATCGGATATCTTACGTGGATTATTCAGCCCTATACAGAGGACTGGCTGGAAAAAGCCAGCCGAATCATTGATGATGAAATGAGGCTTACGATCCTTGAAAGAGGACATGCCCTCCTTCCCGAAGACAGTCGAATCCATGATCGCCTTCTAAGCGAGTACATGGCGCAGAACCTATGGGAAAAAGCCGTCCCCATGCTTCAGAAAAGGGCGGCTGAAAAAAAAGACCCCGAAATACTGAAGAAGCTTCTGGCGGGCTACATCGTTCTGAAGAACCAAAACGGAATGGTTGATGTTCTGAGGGAATTAATCAAACACAACCCTGACGATTTTGAAACACGGGCACGGCTTGCTGAAATACTGGAACAAAAAGGCGAATGGGAAGAAGCCGCAAGAGAGTATCAAATACTGCTTGAACATGCGCCTGTCGATAAGCAACTGCCGTTATATAAAAACCTCGGTTACCTCTACACGAAAGCCGGGCAGGCGGAAAAAGCCGTTTCGACTTATCTTTCGGCCGTGAGTCTTGACCAGAAGGATCCCAACCTTCACTATAATCTATCTGATTTATATGAACGGTTGGGACGGCAAAAAGAGGCTGATTTTTATCTGGATAATGCGGTCACATTAAATTCCGATGATATCGAGGGACGGTTGAAGCTGGCGAAAAGGCTTGCGGACAAGGGAAACCTTGAAAAGTCTCGACAATACCTGTCCCAGATCCTGAAGAAAAAACCGGATTCAAAGCGTGGTCTTGCACTCATGGCCAAGATCCTGGAGCAGCAGGGGGATAACGATGCGCTCAAGCAGGTATATGGGAAAATTATTGCGCTTGATCCCAAAAATGAAGCGGTGCTTTACAATCTGAGCGTCCTGGAATACGAAAATGGAAACTTGAAGGTTGCGCTGCCCTATTTTGAGGCTTATGCCGGAAATCACCCTGAAGATACCACAGCCCCGGAAATCCTCTTTGATATCTACCGAAAGGAAAGCAATGCATCTGCTGCCTACCGGCAGGCACTGATTTTATTGGAACTTAAACCCAACGAGATGGACCTCTACGATTTTGTTTTTGAGTATCTGAAAAAACAAGGCGAATATGCCCAACTCATCCCCCTTCTTGAAATGGGTCTGAAAAAAAACCCGGAGGAGATCCGGATTAATGAACACCTGGCGTCAGCATATCTAAAGGCCGGAAAAGTAGATCTGGGGATCAGCGAGATCGAAAAACTTTTGAGGGACAAACGGAGTCAAGTGGATCCGTTGCTCCAGGAATTATTTGAAATTCTTGTGGCCCGGAAGGGCTATCAAGAAATCATCGATGTGATGAAAAAGGCCAATGCCGTCGATCCGAAAAATATCCTTTTACGGGAATATCTTATTTTTGCCTACCTTAAAACCGGCAAAGAAAACCGAGCTATCAATGAGATGGAAGAAATTTTAAAGGAAAAGCCAAACGACATGGTCCTTTGGCTCCAACTGGCGCGACTCAGCGAAAAGAAAAGCCAAATTCCCAAAGCGGTAAAGGCCTATAAGCGGGTACTTGAATTGTCCCCGGAACACCCGGAAGCTTCGGAAGCCTACCTTAGGTTGCGGCTTGAGGGGGTTGGTGGGGAATAAAACGAAAGGATAAAGGTATGTTTTACAAAAAGAATTCTGAAGGTTACAATACTCCGGCAAAAGGCGTTCAGATGAAAAGCCTCGTTTACGGCAAAAAAACGCATCTGTGCGAATTTATTCTCGACGGCGGAAGCGCGGTTCCCGAACACCGCCATCCCCATGAACAAACCGGTTACCTGGTTTCAGGGAAAATTCAGTTTATAATAGAAGGCAAAACCTTTGACGCCGAACCCGGCGATAGCTGGAACGTACCGGAAGACGTACCGCATTCAGCCAGGGTGCTTGAAGATTCGGTGATTGTGGAGATTTTTTCCCCCATTCGGGAGGAATATCTCTAAGCGCAAACCATGAAGGGTCACAAACATTTATAGGAAGAGGTGGGTGAATGTCAAAAGGAAATTGTCAATTCGAGGCAACCGGCGGACAGTATTTCATCACCCTGTTTTTGCATCTGGGATTGTTCAGCCTGGCATCTTTAGGGGTCTACTTCCCTTGGGCCTGCGTTCGATTGTTCAAGCTGAAAGCTTCCCATACGCTCATTCACGACCAGAAAACCGCTTTTTCGGGAACCGGGGGGCAATTCTTTGTTCCCCTTCTGTTAAACGCTTTTTTGACAATTGTCACACTGGGATTTTATGGCCCGTGGGCGCTCTGCCGGATTTTTCGATGGAAAGCCGATCATACCCTTGTGGCCGGCAAACCGAGCCGATTTACCGGCACAGGGGGCAGCCTCTTTGTCCTTTATGTTTTACACCTGGTTCTACTGCCCCTGGTTACTTTCGGATTATACTATCTGGTGGGAATGTACCGTTTTCACGCCTGGAAGGAAGAACATACCTTATACGGAGGAAAAATAACATCTTTTGGCGCCCGCTTGGGTGAGTATATCAAAATTTGTCTGCTGACCTGGATCCTGAATTGTATTACATTTTCTATTTTCGCACCTTGGGCGCTCTGTATGCTGTACCGGTGGCAGATGGGCGGTCTAATGGTCGGCGACAAGGATCTTGTTGTCCATTTTCCGCCGGTAAGAACAAACCGGCGGATGGTGCTGGTCGCTTTTCTCATGGGTCTTCTGTTGTTTGCCGCCGCGGGATTTTATGTTTTTGAGGAACTCATGTTGCACATCCAGGCATTTTCCCAAGGCTCCCTTGAAAAAACGGGGATTTTGAAATCGAAAATCATCAGAAGCAAACCCGAGACGCCTATCCCTTCAAAAGGCCGGGAAGGCCCAAAAATACCAAAAAAACAAACACCTGTCACTGAAACCACTAAAATGAAGACGACCCGGGAACCTCAACTTTCTAAAATAACACCGCCCAAAAAACAGCAACCCAACGGAAAAACCTTCGAAAAAAAGCTGCGGGATCTTAACCTTGTTATTAAAGAAAATGCCAAAGACGGAGACGCTTTCTATAACAGGGCCTGGCTCTATGCTTCAAACGGGAATTTGAATCGAGCGCTTCAGGACTACACTGAAGCCATCCGCATCAATCCGAAAAATGGGGATGCCTATTACAACAGGGGCCTGGTCCAGGTGAAAATGAAAAAGTATGATGATGCCCTTCGGGATTTCCAAAAGGTTATTGCCATTAAGCCTTCTTTTCCAGATGCCTTTTGCAACAGCGCCAACGTTTATTATACCTTGGGAAAATATGATCTCGCCATCGAGGATTACACTTCAGCCCTCAAAATTGATCCCAGGGACGGGGATTTTTATTTCAATCGAGGGTTGGCCTACCTGGCCTCCGAACAAAAAGAACAGGCGCTTTCAGACTTTAAACAGGCTTCTCAATTGGGGCAAAAAAATGCCGAAGAATATTTGAAATGAGTTATGTCGTGCAAAGACATTTCTGATGTGAATATCCTTGACTCTCAATGGACTGCGAGGTAAATATACCCGTATTTACCATGAAAATATAGCCGTTAGCAATTAGCTGTTAGCCATTAGCTTAAAAGTGGTAGAGGTCATTTTCATGTTTGTGGGTAAATGCTCGCGTGATTCATGAGTGTTTACCATATTTATCATCCTGATACTGAGGCAACTTGATGCTAAAAATCCTGGGGAAATGGCTTAAGGTCTACGAAGATGAGATTTCGCTGTTTTTTTGGGTCGTTCTGCTTCTCTTCCTGATTCGCACATCCAGTATCCTGTTTAATAATTTTGCGGAAACAGCCTTCCTTAAACGATACGGCGTTGAGTATTTGCCCATTGTCAATGTGGTCAATTCCATCTCCACCTTTTTCATCATGGCCTTTCTGACGGGACTTATGCAGAAGATTCCGGGCAGCCGCATGTTGGGAAATACCCTCTTGTTTTGCGGCATATCCGTTGCCGCCCTTCGCTTTGTGGTTCCCCTCGGCTTTGACCTCATTTACCCGGTTCTGTATATCCTCAAAGCGCAATACGAGGTTCTTCTGGCGCTCATCTTCTGGAATCTGGCCAACGACCTTTTTAACACCAGACAATCCAAGCGCCTGTTCCCGCTGATTACCGCGGGAGGCGTCATCGGGGGCATTATCGGCAGTTTCGCCACGCCCCCCCTGGCCAAAGCCATTACCATGGACAATCTCATGTTTGCCTATTTAATTACCACCAGTCTGGGGGCCCTGGGGGTTCGGCGAATGGGGAAACAGTTCCCCACATTGCTTCTCTCGAACAAAAAAGGGAAAAAGGGCAAAAAAAGGACCAACCTGGTGGAAGATTTCAAGAATGTTCTTCCCCTCATGAAAAAATCCACCCTGGTTAAAATCCTGGTTCTGTTAACCCTGCTGCCCAACATCGCCATCCCCATCATGAATTACCAGTTTGCTTTTTCGGTCAACCAGACCTTCGCGACCCAAAGCGGCATGCTGAACTTCTTTGGCTATTTTCGGGGCTGCATGAATATTGTAAGCCTGATCATCCTCCTCTTCGTGGGCCGGGTGTACGGCCGTCTGGGCCTGCCCGTCGTCCTCATGTTTCATCCCATCAACTATATGCTGGCGTTTCTGGCCTTTCTACTGCGATTTGATATTTTTTCCGCCATGTACGCCAGGATTTCCACCAATATACTGAGAACCACCATGAACAACCCGGCCCGCGCTATTCTTATGGGACTTTTTCCCGTATCCTACCGAGCGGTGATCCGACCGTTTTTGAGGGGCACTGTGGTCCGTGTGGGCATATTGATCGGGTCCGGCATTATCATGGTTTCAGAGGGCCTTTTCCCGCCCCGATATCTTTCCATTGCCGCCATGATTGCCGTGGGCGCGTGGGTCGTCACCACATTTGTTCTTAAAAAAAGCTATCCCCGTATATTGCTGGACCTGATCAGCAACAATATGCTGGATCTCAAATCCCTTGAGGAAAAGGACGCCGACAGCGTTTTTGCTGACAAAAGCATCCAGAACAGACTCCTGGAGACCTTCCTTGCCTCCCGGGGAGAAGATTGTTTGTGGCATGCTCGGGTACTCAAAGCCCAGAACTTTGAAAACCTGGATAACCACATCCTGTCTGTCCTTGAAAATAATGATGACAAAACCAAAATCCAACTGCTGGCCATGCTGTCTCCGGAAGCCGGTGATGATGCCATTGCCCGTTTCAGGGAATGGGTTGATCCAAAAAAGCAGGGCCTCGCCATTGCGATGATCAAAGCCGCCAATCGTCTTTCCGCCGAGAGCGGCCGGGATTTTTCCAGGGAAATATTTGAAACCAGCGAAAGCCCCGATGTCAAAGCCTATGCCGTAATCGGCTTGTACAGGGCTTCTCCCGAAGAATATAAGGCGGTCATTGATGCATGGTTAGCTTCCCGAGAGTTGGCTGAAAGGCGTGCCGGGATTATCGCTTCCGGAAAAACCGATGATGAAAGCTATGTTCCAAGGCTAAAGGCCATGCTGGCGGCGCCTGAAAATCATGACCTTATCCATCATGTTCTGTATGCGCTTCACAACTTGAAAGTGGAAGCTCCTAACAGCTTGGTTCTGCCTTATCTGGTCCATGCTTCGGAGCAGGTTCGGCTGGCGGCTTTGACGGCCTTTGAATTAAATGACAATGATGCCATTCGAATGACCATCAGCCGGATGGACGATGTTTCAGAAGTCATATGCACCCTGGCAAAGGAAAAAATCCTGAAGGCGCCCCACCAGAATCCACAGGTGTTGGTTGAAGCGCTTAACATCCCCAGGCGGCGCATTCGAGAAGGCATCTTTGAATTGCTGGAATCTCTGAACATCAAAGATCTCGATCTATATCGATTTGCGCGGTCCCAGCTGGAGAGGTGTTACAACCACCTGTCGGAAGTTGAAAGTCTAAATGCATTTCCCGAAAGCCGGGCAAGAGACCTTATCACCGGCCACCTTACCAGCAAGATGCAGGTGGCGCTTGAAACCATTCTTCGCGTGCTGGCTACGGAGGACCGATCAGGACAAATGCGAATCATCTGGCGCGGCATTTTTTCATCGGATAAGCGGGCGAGATCCAACAGTCTTGAAGCTTTGGATGATACAATGGATAAGTCTCTTTCGAGCATTATGCTGCCGCTTCTGGAAAGTCAACACAACAAGGATGCATTGGCGGTAGGCCGAAAAAAATTCAAGTTGCCCGATTTCGGCGGTGACCAGAGCGCCCTGAGTTCCCATCTTCTGGGTAAACGGGATTGGGTTACAGTGGTATTGACACTGTTTCTGCTGGCCAACCAGGAAAATGACATTTCAGACAAAGGCATTGTGAAGGATCTGACTGAATCGGAAAATTCATATGTTCGGCAAATGGCTTCACGGGTTATGGATGCCCGGCATGGTGATTCCGAAAAAGTGGAGGACAGTATGGAAACGGAAATTACAATTCCCGACAAAATCCTGCGGGTTAAGGGAATCAACATATTTGAAGGTCTTTCCGTCAGCGAATTGGCGGCTGTGGCGTCGGTAACAGAGGAGCTGGATTGCAAAAATAATGAATTTGTCATAAAGGAGGGGGATGCTGGTGAAACCATGTTTTTGATTATCAAGGGAACGGTAGCCGTGATCAAAGGCGTGGGAAAAGAAGGTGCTCGCGAGATTGAACTGGCCCGCATGGGGTCTGGGGACTATTTCGGTGAAATGGCGCTTTTGGAAGATACGGTTCGATCTGCTTCCATCAAGACCGTGGAAGATTCCCGGTTCCTGGTGCTCCACAAGCAGGAATTTAGCGAAATTGTGAGAGAATATCCGCAGATTGCCCTTCACATTTGCAGAGCACTTAGCGGTCGCATCCGTGACTTGGGTGTAAAGTTGCAAAGCTATGAAAAGTAGGACCTTGTTATCTATCCCGCCGCTTTAGAACTTGACCTTTTGACCCTATTCCGCCGGACCATAAAAAATCGGAATGATCTTTTGCTCTTTCCCATCGCTCTGCGTGGGAGTGCTTGTGGGGGTCCTTTGCTGCATCGTCCCGCTTTGTGTCCGAGCCTTAAGGAGTATGCATGCGGAAATTAGACTTGTATCCGGGCCCCGTTGAAAACTGCGATGAAAACGGTCGGGTGCGTATCAACATTAATTTGAATCGGTCTTATGATGAAGACTTGAAACTATGGTATTCGGTTCCCCCGGACCAATGGCAATACGTTTCCTGTGATCTTATGGATCCCTTTGTTCTTGCAGCCTTACTGAAGGCCATGGAGGACAAGGCAATCTTACGGGTGCATGGACCGATTTCGTCGTCCCTGCTGGATAACCTGGAAGAATTTCAGATCATTTTCAGCACATGGTTTCCTGATAAATACCAGCGCATTGATATTGTTCCCGACAGTGAGCTGGAAGAAAATAAAACCCACAATAACGTGATTTTAAGCTTTTCCGGAGGCGTGGATGGGGCCTTTAGCGCGCTGAATCACGTGCTGAAAAAGGGTCCCATCAAAAGAAAGCGCTTTGATGTGAATGCCATCCTGTATATTGAGGGATTTGATGTAAACATCAATTACAATGCAGCGTGCGGGAAAGTCGTCGAACGAAATCGGAAGCTCTTTGCTTTATACCCCGATTTAACCTTTCTGAACGTCAGAACCAACTTGAAGTATCTGCTTTCCATTAAAAGATTCTGGATGACTCACGCCTGCGTCATTGCATCGGTATCGTCTCTGTTTCGCACGCTGTGGGGAGGCTGTCTGGTGGGCAGCAGCCATTCCTATCTTCATCTGCGTCCATGGGGGAGTCATCCCCTGACGGATCGACTCCTTTCAAGCAACCGCTTTAAAATACATCACGATATGGTCTTTACGCGGATGGAAAAACTGGAAGCCCTGTTTTTATGGCCCGAAGCGCTGGATAACCTCAAGGTCTGCTGGGAGGGACAATACAAGTTCGATACGCTTCCAGACACCAACTGTTGCCAATGCGACAAATGTATTCGCACCATGCTCGCATTCAGGGCCCTGGGCCATGAGATTCCAGCCAGTTTTCCTGGGGACTTGACGCCGGAAAAGGTGCGGCGCCTGAAGAATAAACCCTTTGACTGGTCCAGGCTCATGTTCCTTAATGAAGTGCTGGATACCGCCAAAAAAAGAGGGGTGGACAAGGACCCGATCTTCAAGGCACTTGTGGAAATCACGCAACCATACAACTCGAAAATAACGAAGTTTTAAGTTTTAAGTCTTCCTGACAATGATCTTCTTTTTTTTGTAACAAATTTTTAGATAATATGGTTTCGTTTTTTTACTTAAAACTTAAAACCTAAAACTTAAAACCTATAATCAATTAAAGCTAGGGATGGTGAAAAAAATGAAAGTCGCCTATGTGTATCCACCATTATTCAAGCCTTTTTATCCCATGGCAACCCGGATTATGACGGAAAATCTGCTTCGCAACAAAAACCTTGATGTCCAATTCAGTCATATCCCCGTCATGACTTATACCTCAAACAAGGACAAAGAGCTGTATGACGGCATTCTGGAAAAAGCCACCTCCCGTTTCTCTCCAAATGTTATCTCTTTTTTGCAGCAGAAGTACATGGTATACAATGTTTTTTATGTCTTCATGGCCCATGGGTATTATGATGAATTTATCAGGGAAGATTTTGAAGCAGAGCATATTATTGTTACCTGCATCAATTTCTGTGATTTGCTGATCGTAAAACAATTGCTTCAAAGTGGAAAGAAAGTGGTTCTTGGGGGCCCACTCGTCAATATTGGATTATCGCCCCCTTTTTTCCGGCAATTTCTCTTCAATATGGGGGTGGAAAAATCGAGACTCCGCGACAATCTCATTGTTATTTCGGGGAATGTTGACCTGACAAGCGATCTGTATCAAATCATCAAAAATTGGAAAGACGGAAAAATCGATCAAAACGATTACCGAACCGTTTATGAATGTCGCAATGATTTTCTGAGTCCCCATTATCAGGGAAAGACAGCCATCCCTGTCCATTTCGGGTTCAATAACTGGTGCTGGTACGGCAAATGCAAATTTTGTACGTACAAGGAATTGCCGCGAATGGATTTTTTGAAGGATATGGAAAGCCAAAACGCGGTCAGGGCCATCCACGAGACCATGCAGGGGTTCAATTCCAAACACATTCGGTTCATTGACTCCTATTATCGTCCCCACTCCCCCGTGGCTCAGGAAATTTTGCAACAGATCTCCCAGTACCACATCACCATATTTACCGGGATAACACTATTGAAGGATAAAAATTATATTGAATTCATCAACAAGTATGTCAATTGCTTGCTCATCGGATTGGAGTCCACCTCTGATTTTACCTTGAAGCATGTGGCAAAAGGTTATCTCTATCGGGACATTGAGCAGGCTGTTGAAAACATGATTCAATATCTGGACAGAAACATATTCCTTGAAATATCCGTTATTCTGGATCTTCCCTACCGGGACGTAGATGATGTTCGGGAAAATTATCAACGAATCGCAGCGCTGAAAGATCGGCTGGATGACGCCGGGTTTCGGGTGGCGGTCCATATGAATATTTTAAGCGTTTTCCCCAACCTGGACCTCCTTTACACTGAGGATGCCATGCTCGAGCGATCCTTTAACGGGGACGATATGGCCATGTCCACGGGGAAGAACTATTTGATTCACGTTTTGAGAGAGTCGGGCATGGACCAAGCCGCCCAGCTGCCATCTTCATCCGTGCTGGTGGATGAAAACAACGCCTATGGTCTGCGCTATGGGTATATCAGTTCCAATGTTCCCGTGGTTCGCCGTGATGTCAATGGAAAGATTCTGCTATCAGATCTTGAAATTATGGAAAAGGATGTGATGGAAAAGATTCTCCTGCGAAAAAGCCGTTTTGAGAAGGACATGAAAGATGTTGACGGTTGAAAAACCGGCAACAAAAAAAAGGCATCGATCTTTCTCATGAATCGATGCCTTTTTGTATTTCTAAACTTGTTGTATCCCTGGTGCTTAAACCGCTTTCGCCATCCCCAGGTCAAAGGCTTTCAAATTAGACTCCAGAAATGCCTTTTTAGTGGAAGTTGACAGAACTTTCTTCATCTCTTCAGCCCCAATGGGGGTTGTCCCCGAACCAATGAGTGCACCCAGCATAACCATGTTCAACGCCAGAGGGTTTCCCACTTCTTCCGCGATAGCGGTCCCGTCGAGTTCAATGACCCTTTTCGCCCTTTCACGAATAAACTGAAGGGTTTCTTCCACCTTAGGATAAGTCCCCTGGCCCACGGCCACGGTAAAGGGGGGCAGAGGATGTATGTTGGTGATGACCACCGTATCTTTGTTGCATTTGCCTAAGGCCCGCAGGGTTTCCAGGGGCTCAAAACCGATCAATACATCGGCTTCCGAACTGGATACGATGGGGCTTTGTACGTCTCCCAGCAAGACCGCCGATTCCACAATGCCGCCCCGTTGGGCCATTCCGTGAATTTCACTGACAACGGTGGGAATGTTCATTGAAAGGGCCGCTTCACCCAATAAACGAGAAGCAAGAAGGTTTCCCTGACCACCCACACCGATAAATACCAATCTCTTTGTTTCCATCATTTAGAGCCTCCCTATCCCTCTTTCACGGGTACAATGGCGTTTTCCGGACATACCTGAGCGCACACGGTGCAGCCGATGCAGGCGATTTTATCGATTTCCACTTGATCCCCGTCCAGATACATGGCCGGACACGCCAGAAGATTGATGCAGTCCCTGTGGTTCTTGCACTTGTCATGATTGACACGGAAAGGTTTGGTCTTCTTGAACTGTTTCGTGGCCTTGGCAAAGAGGGGACACAGCTCCTGTGAAATGATGACCGATAAACCGTCGTATTCCATGGCCTTTTTAATGGATTCCATGGTTTTGTTCAGTTTAAAGGGTTTCACCACATGGATATCTTTGACGCCCAAGCCCCGCACCACCTCTTCAATGGAGATGCGGGTCCGTTTGATCCCCATGGGTTCCGTATTGACGCCGGGATGAATCTGGTGGCCGGTCATGGCGGTAGTGCCATTGTCCAGGATCACCAGGGTAAATTTATGGTTGTTGTGAACGGCATCCGCAAGACCTGTCATGCCCGAATGAAAAAAGGTTGAATCACCGATAAAGGAGACGACCTTCTGGTCTGTGGCTTGTGCAAAACCGCAACTGGAACTGGCGGAGGACCCCATGCAGATAACGAAATCCGCCATAGAAATGGGCGGCAGAACGCCCAGGGTATAACATCCGATATCCGTTGGAAAGATGGCGTCCGTCCCAAAAACCTGTTTGACAGCATAGTAAGTGGCGCGATGGGGGCACCCGGCGCAAAGGTTGGGTGGTCTCCCCGGCAGATCCGACATGCCCGAAAGATCCAGTGGCTCGGGCGCTGTGTATGCGATGCCGAAATAATCGGCAACGGCCTGGCGCACCATGCCGGGGTCATATTCAAAAAGGCGTGAGAATGCCCCCACCCCTTTCCCCTTGATGGGGATGGTAATGCCGTTCTCCTGGGCCATGGCCTTCAGTTCGGTTTCATTGATGGGTTCCAGTTCTTCCACCACCAGAACCTTATCCATTTTTTTCATGAAATCGATACACCGGGTACGCGGCAGCGGCCATGACATCACCAGTTTCAGGATGGAAACTTTATCGCCAATCCCCAAATCCAAAACCGCATCTTTCACGTAGTTAAAGCAGGCGCCATTAGCGACAATACCCCATTTCCCGGTCCCGATCACCTCATTGTAGAGAGCGTCATTGTCGGAAATTTCGGAGGCCTTATCAAATTTTTCCAGCAACTCCTTATGGAGGGTCCTCGAAACCGCGGGAACCGTCACAAAGTGGAAGGGGTTCTTCTCAAAGGTGGCTTTTTTGGTAACGGGTTTCAGTGTCCCCAATTCCACCGCCCCTCTCACATGGGCCAACCGGGTGGTGGTCCTGATAATGACCGGGAGTTCCAGGGCTTCGGACATTTCAAAGGCCGTAAGGGTCATGTCCTTCATTTCCTGGCTGGAGGTGGGTTCCAGCATGGGCAATCCGGACAGCCTGGCAAAGTAGCGGTTGTCCTGCTCGTTCTGGCTGGAAAAGAGCGAAGGATCGTCGGCATTGATAATCACCATGCCGCCCTTGACGCCTACATAGGCCAACGTCATCAACGGGTCGGCTGCGACATTGAGCCCCACATGTTTCATGGTGACAATGGTCCTGAGCCCCGAAACAGCCGCCGCAGCAGCCACTTCCATGGCTACCTTCTCGTTGGTGGAGTATTCAAAATAGAGGTCCGATTCCTGGCTAATGCTGAAAAAGTTTTGTGGAATCTCTGAAGAAGGCGTACCCGGATAACATGTGGCAAATGATACGCCTGCTTCTAAGGCGCCGCGGGCAATGGCCTCGTTGCCCAGTAAAAGCATCTTTTTCCCTGGAGCGTCTGTCAGCAATTTGTGCATATTTTCCTCCAAATGGTTTCTGATTTGCGTTTAAGTGAAACGTTACAACTTAAAACTTTCAGCCATGCCTGCATATTTCTTTCTAAGTTTGGGTTTTTCAATCTTCCCTGTGGGGTTTCTGGGAACATCATCAAAAAAGATCCTTCGGGGCCGCTTGTACCGCGGCAGTCCTTCACAAAAACGGAAAGCATCTTCTTCACTCAAAGACGCACCCGGTTTGAGTTTGAGCACAGCCGCCGCGATCTCTCCCAAACGTTCGTCGGCAATGCCGATGACTGCGGCGTCCTGCAAGTTTCGATTTTCCATGAGGTATGCTTCAATCTCCACTGGAAAAATGTTTTCGCCGCCGGTGATAATCACATCTTTTTTACGATCCACAAGCCAGATAAACCCGTCTTCGTCAAAACGGGCCATATCGCCGGTAAGCAACCATCCATCAATAAGGGTGCTTTCCGTGGCCTCGGGGTTTTTATAGTATTCTTTCATAACGCCGGGTCCCTTGACCATGAGTTCACCGGGATTCCCCTTTGGCACTTCCTTCAGGTTAAAATCAACGATTTTGCAGGCCCAATCAAAGCCGGGGACCCCAATGGCCCCCACCTTGTGAAGATTTTCCATTCCCAAATGGACGCAACCAGGGCCAGTGGTTTCGCTCAACCCATAATTGGTATCGTAGCCATGGGCCGGGAAAACCTTTTTCCAGTTTTTAATCAGACTTGGTGGAACCGGCTGAGCGCCGATGTGCATCAAGCGCCATTGTTCCAATTTATAATCATTCAAATTGATGTCGCCGTTCTCAATGGCAATGAGGATGTCCTGGGCCCAAGGCACCAACAGCCACACAATGGTGGCCTTTTCCTCGCTTACGGCTTCCAGTATCCACTCCGGTTTGATCCCTTTTAAAATGACGCCTTTCCCCCCCACGATAAAGCTCCCAAACCAATGCATTTTGGCGCCGGTATGATACAGGGGAGGAATGCAGAGAAACGTATCCTCATGGGTTTGATTGTGGTGGCGGTTTTCGGTGATGCAAGCCGATTCCAGGTTCCGATGGGTCAAAAGGATCGGCTTTGGGGTTCCCGTGGTGCCGGAAGTAAAATAAAGGGCTGCTTCATCCAGAAGGTTGATTTCCTTGCCGGGATCATCAGAAGAACCCGTTTTAAGAAAAGCAGCAAAGGATTCCGCATAGGAAGGCTTTATTTCATCGGGTCCCACAAATATGAAATCATTGATGGTTTTCAGGTCTTCCTTGACAGTATCGATACGCTCAACAAACTCCTCACCAAAAATCATTGCCTTGGCTTCCGCAATATCCGCGCAATACCCGATGTCCTCGGCGGTAAACCGGAAATTCAGGGGAACTACCCATGCGCCGGTCCGCAGGATTCCAAAATAGGCGGGGAGCCATTCCAGGCAATTCATCATCAAGTGGATAACTTTATCGCCTCGTTTCACGCCCTTGGCAATCAAACCATTGGCGACCCGGTTGGCCATCCCATCAAATTCCTTCCATGTCAAGGTTGCCCGCCTCCCTTTTCCGGGCTCCCGCTCAACAAGGGCAATCTCATCTCCGTACACGCCGGCGTTTCTTGCCAAAATTTCGGTGATCACCATATCAAGCCTCCTCAAAAGCTACATTTTAGCTACATCGTAACTATAAAAAAAGAACCCTGAAGCTGTCAAGAAAAAAGACCGAGAGACATCAATTCTCATTTTGGAAGGATAAACGTATGGCGGTCGGGGTGAAAGGTTTTTCGCCCCGACTCACACAGCATTTATCGGCACAACCGACTCCATAATGGAAATAGCGGATCGATAGGGGAGCAAAGATTAAACGAAAAAAATAAAAAAATGCGGCAGGCGGTAAAAAACAGTATTTCTAAGCTTAAATGCGCGCTTTGATCATTGGATAAAAAGGCGAATTCGCATATTCCTTGGCGAAATTTTTCAAAATCTCGTCCGCCTTTTCAGGCTGTTTGTCAAGCCTGTAAACCCGCTCTAAATTTAACATGGCATTTTCCCGAAAAGGGTTGTCCGAGGCTTTTACAATGCCGGCTAGAATCGAAACCGCCTTCTCCATATCCCCTTTGGCTTCGTGACATGCAGCCAGAGCCAGGAGGGTCAGGGTTTCATAGGCTTCATTCCCCGACGCTTTACTCGAAAACTCCTGGTAATAACCGATGGCGTCGTCATACTGTTTATCTGTGAACTTTGCATGCCCTACCTGGGCCAGGGCCAGATCCGCCGCCTTGCTCGTGCCATAATCGCTGATCACCGCCTCAAAAAGCGCCTCTGATTTTTTCATACTTTCTTCATCCGCCTTTTCAGGCTTAAGACTTTGGACCAGCGCATCATAGGCCACGTTATAGGCTTCCTGCCCCATTTTGTTGGCATGTCCCATGTATGCCCAGATGGAGATATAGGCCACCACGACAACGGCCAGGCCAATCCCCGCCAATTTCAACTCACGCAGGTGTTGGCTTGAATAAAGCGCTACTTTGCCGGAAAGCGTCATGAATTCATCTGCGCCCTTTAAAAGCTCTTTTCGGGTCAACTTTTTCTTTGCCATAACTGGAAAATCCTCCTTGTATTATCGGTAGAGCAATAACAAATGAAAGAAAATCCGTCAACCATCATTTTTTGAAATAACCGAAAATGAAAAGGTTTCACGCAAAGGCACAAAGAATCATTAAGAGTCTGTTGACATTTCATGTCCGGGAAACATAGAATCCGTCAAAGACACTGCCTGAGCATACGGCTTTTACGAAAACCCAATCTGTAAGGATCTCCTTGTCTTATCTGGATCGTTTTTTTGATCTCTTTGATACGCTGCCAAACTCCCTACTCTATCTTCTACTGGGGTTGAGCGCCTTTGTGGAAAATATCTTCCCCCCCATTCCCGGAGATACCATTACGGCGTTTGGGGCTTTCCTGGTGGGCGCCCGCCGACTTGACTTTATGGGTGTATACCTCTCCACCACCCTGGGCAGTCTGGCGGGGTTTATGGCGTTGTTCTGGGTTGGCCGTCTTTTGGGCAGGAAATTCTTTATTGAAAGGGATTATAAACTTTTCAGCGCTCAAAACATCCTTCAGGCTGAACACTGGTTCCAGAGATATGGTTATTTCCTGATCCTGCTCAACCGATTTTTTCCCGGCATTCGTTCCATCATCTCACTGGCGGGAGGCATCTCCCGCCTGGGCATTTTCAGGGTTGCCCTTCTCGCCTTAATCAGCGCCGGTGCATGGAACCTTATCTGGATTGCCATCGGCTATTCACTGGGAAACAACTGGGAAACAGTAAAAGAAAAAATGGGGCACATCCTCTTTCAATACAACATCGCATTTCTGATTCTCGTCGCTCTTGCGGTTATCCTCTTTTTACCGTGGATAATCAGGAAAAAACGGCGGGCCGGAAAATAAGGGCAAGGGCTGAGCGCCTGTTTAAAAATTATTCCCGGGTAACCGCGTCAATCCAGTCCAAAAAGGCCTGATGGCCTTTTTCAATGGGGATGCTGACAACACAGGGGCAAACATAGCTGTGCATGGCCGTCACCTTTTCAGTCAATCTTTCAACAAGCGCAGCACTTGTTTTGGCAACAATGACCACTTCCTGCTCATCATGAATTTTTCCCTCCCACCAGTACAGAGACCGAACGGAATTGATGATATTGACCGATGCCGCCAATCTTTCCGAAACGAGCGCTTTGCCGATGCCCAATGCCTCATTTTCGCTTGATGCAGTGATGTAAACCAGATTTGCTTTCATGGTTTTTTTCCACCCCTTTTCTCTTGACAAATAAATATACGCTATGTAATGACCTTTGCGAGGAATAATTACACGTCTTGCTTATCTTTACGCAATTATTTATTGTCATGGTCCTTATCCGTGGACAATCTAATCACTTAAAGAGAGGAGTAGAACATGTCGATGTTGGATAAATCTTGTAAGGATTTTGTAGAGGTATTGGCATCCAAAGCCGCTGTTCCCGGAGGCGGTGGCGCAGCTGCCATGGGTGGCGCTATTGGTATGGCCCTTTCCAATATGGTGGGAAATCTCACCGTAGGCAAAAAGAAATATGCTGATGTTGAAGGAGAGGTCAAGGAACTTATCGCCAAAGGCGACCGGATAATCGCTGAATTGGAAAATCTTGTGGACAAAGATGCCGAGGTTTTCGAGCCATTATCAAAGGCCTATGGATTGCCCAAAAAAACACCTGAAGAGGCGAAATACAAAGCAGAAACCATGGAAAACTGCTGTAAAGTCGCCTGTTCCGTCCCCATGGAGATTATGCGTAAGGCGTATGAAGGAATCAAGGTCCATCATAGGATGGGACAAATTGGCACCATGATTGCCATATCTGATGTGGGTTGTGGCGTTGTTTTTTTGAAGGCTGCCCTTATTGCCGGAAGGCTGAATGTTATTATTAATTTAAACGCCATAAAAGACACCGGCTTTATAGAACAAACCAGAACGGAAATGAACAAATTGTTGGAAGAAGGATCAAAACTCGCCGATGAAGCACTTGATCTTGTGGTTTCCAAATTAACCAAATAAGGAGGTTTACTGATGGGAGAGAGACTTAAAGGCAAACCCGTTGCAGATGCGATGAAAGAGGAACTGATCCAAAAGGTTGAGGCACTGAAGGGTCGCAATATTATTCCCAAGCTCGGAATAGTAAGGGTCGGCGCCCGTCCCGATGACCTGTTCTACGAGGGTGGCGCCAAAAAGACATGTACCGCTGTGGGTATGGAAAGTGAAGTATTCGAATTTCCGGAAGATATTGATCAGGCAGCATTTGAGAAAGCCCTTACGGATATCGGCGCTAAAAAGGACGTCAATGGCATCCTCATGTTTTCTCCCCTGCCCAAACATTTGGATGAACGGAAAATAAGAACCCTGATACCCGTGGAAAAAGATGTTGACTGTTTGAGCCTGGGCGGCGCAGCAAAAGTATTTACGGATGATCCTACGGGCTTCCCCCCCTGTACGCCCACGGCATGCATGGATATGATCCATCATTATGATATCCCCATCAAGGGGAAGAAATGTGTGGTGGTCGGTCGGTCTCTGGTTGTGGGTAAGCCGCTTGCCATGCTGCTCCTGCGAGAACACGGCACGGTCACCATTTGCCATTCAAGGACGGAAAATCTGCCTGCGGTGTGTAAGGAAGCCGAGATCCTTATTGCAGCCGTTGGCCGTGCAAAGATGATCAACGCCGACTATGTTAAGGAAGGACAAATTGTCATTGACGTGGGAATCAACGCAGATCCGGATAACCCCGGCAAATACTGCGGTGATGTGGACTATGCCGCGGTGGAACCCATCGTGGCGCGCATTTCCCCTGTTCCCGCGGGTGTTGGTTCCGTAACGACATCCGTACTCTGCAAACAGACGATTATGGCCTGTGAAATGCAGAACGCATAAAATCCCTGAAATTTCAGTTGGGAATTGACTGCACAAAAAAGGGGGATCGGTAACTAAAACCGATCCCCCGATTCTTTTGAAAAATGCCTTAATGATGGGCGCTTTGTTCTGAGGAGGAAAACTTTCCGGCAATGGCCGAACCACTGAACAGGGCTACAATGACGATCATGGCAACCACTGACAGCCAGGAATGAGACATATTCCAGATCAGTCCACTCAATACAAAAGCCGGAATCATTGAGACGATTGCAATACCAATTTTCCTCCAAAGGTCCATTTGAGGCCTCCTGTCATGTTTTGATGAAATGGGGAACCAAAAAAAACTGCATGTTGCACAATTATTTCCCCCACAGTGGGGGTTCCCTCGCTGAGTCAAACATATATTATAAAAGAACGTTTTTCATGGGTCAAGGAATTAAGACATAAATATTTGCTTGATTTTATGAGTTCAAGTGAGTAGTTTTCCAACTAACAAGCCGAACAACCATCGGGGCGTGGCGCAGCCTGGTAGCGCACCTGCTTTGGGAGCAGGGAGTCGGAGGTTCAAATCCTCTCGCCCCGACCAGTAAAATCAATTACTTGCAATTTTAACGAAAAACGTGCTTGGGACTTTATGCTTGGGGATAGCTCTTTATTTCCATGAAAAACGCTCAAAGCCAAGAAAAACCTCGGTGCATTCGTCATAAAAAATCGTATGTATTCGGGACCCGATGATCCCATGGTTATTTTCCCCACGCGGTAGGTCAGGGTGCGGCGCGTCCCGTTCTTTCCTCTGACGCTGTTGAATCCCAAATGGGTTGAAATTCATCAAACGACCGAAAAAACCCCCAACGCGCCGTTCCCTGACATTCTTACGACCACCCTAACGTCGCCAATGGCGATTATCGGTTTATGCCGAATCAATGTCAGGTAATCCCGCGTGTGGACGTGTGAGATTTTGAACGTTCATGGAGGTTGGAGTGAAAATCGAAATTTCGCGGTAAAAATGTGAACGCGGGACAACCTGACCTACGAACTACGGACTACGGACTATACGACTTTTCTCCTCCGGGAAAGTTTTCACATTAATCCGCGAAGCGCCAAAAGATATTCCTTGACCGACAATTCGCCTTTTTTTTATAGTCCCTCTTCTTATAAAAATCGGAACCAAGAGAAAGGATAAGCTTTATGTCCAGGTCCATAGGCATTGATTTGGGAACAACCAATTCCGTTGCCGCCATTAAAAGAGTTCAGGTGGAAATTCTGAAGAATGCGGAAGGGGACTATCTTACCCCGTCCTGCGTAACCCTTAAAAAGAAGAAGCTTCCGTTTTCCAAACCGGAATTTGTGGTGGGCAAAAATGCATTGGAATGGATGAAGCAGGATCCTGAAAATACCGTCCAGGCCGTAAAACGTCTGATGGGGAGAAGCATCCTCAATCCGGAGGTGCTAAAGATCATAGAAGAAAAACGCGTGAGCTATCGGATAAATCGGCATTCCAGGGGAACAGACAATAAACTGGGCATCCTGCTCAAGGAAAAGGAATTTTCTCCCGAGGAAATCTCCGCCAAAATCCTGGAAAAGATCCGGTTGGATGCGGAAGCATCCTTCGGGGGAGAAGTGGCATATGCCGTCATTACAGTGCCCGCTTATTTCAATGACAAACAGAAGCACGCCACCCGGATGGCCGCTGCCATGGCCGGTTTGAAGGTTCGACGGTTGTTGCCGGAGCCCACTGCCGCAGCCATCTCTTTCGGTGTGGACAATGTCAAGGGCGATGATGCCAAAACCGTCCTGGTGTTTGATTTTGGCGGCGGCACATTTGATCTTTCGGTCCTGACCATCAGCGGCGGCCAGTTTATTGAGCAGGGCAAAGGAGGCGACATGTGGCTGGGCGGCGAAGACATGGACCGTCTTCTGGCCGATTATGTGCTGGCGGAAATTGCTCGGGAATATGATATTTCGGATATAAAGGCCTTCATCGAGGGTCAGAAACCCAAGACCAGGAACCGGTTTCGCGGGGAATTGAAATCGGCTGTCGAGAAAGCGAAGATCCGGTTGAGCGACCATGATGAAGCGTTTATCGAGATCCTGGGGGTCCTGAAAGACGAAGACGGCGATTTGGTGGATGCGGACGTTGAAATTACCCGGGACCGGTTCAATGAAATGATTGCCGGGATGGTGGATACCGTTGTGGGACTTACGCAAAAGGTGCTGGAAGATATCCACTTTACGCCGGACTTGATTGACAAGGTCTTGCTCGTGGGCGGAAGTTCGCGGATTCCCAGGGTCATCGCGGCCATGAAAGAAGTCTTCGGCCATGAGAAGGTGATGGTTCACGAACGGCCCATGCTGGCCATTGCCGAAGGGGCGGCCATCCTGAGCCATCGTCTTGCGGAAACCTATGAGTGCCCCCAATGCGGCCTGGATGTGCCTCAGCAGGAAAAAATATGCGGCGGCTGCGGCTTTGATCTTGAAAAATACGTCATTGAAGAAGGGGTTTTCGACATTGTTCACTCTGCCGCCCATGATTACTACATCTACCTGGAGAACGGTGAAAAGCATTTGCTGGTGGAGAAAAATACGCCGCTTCCCTGCCGAAAAACGGAAACCTTCAAGTTGGTACACGCCGACCAGCAACTGGTTCACATGAAGTTTTTTAATGTGGTGAACGATCAGGAAGAATCCATTGGGGATCTCTGGTTGGGGATCGATGAGGATGAAGACGCTGATGACAAAAACGACGCCAATGGGGATGATCGGGGAAAAAAGGATGCGCCCAAGCGTGTTGAACTCTCGCTGGAAATCGACGAGAACAATCTCATCGAAGTAACGGCGGCCATGAAGGAACTCCCTCATATCAGGCTGTCGAGAACCTTGTCCAGGGGGAGCGCCGATGAAAAGCTCCTGGTGTCACTGGAAGAGATTATTTCGGAAGCCAACGACAAGAAATACGGCCATTACACCATGATCGATCTTCTCCAGCGTGCCCTTTCCGCTGTCAGGGACATCAACCGGGTGGTGGCGCCCGAGACGGGCCGGGTGGATGAAAAACGCTACGAGCGTGCGGATCTGAAGATCCAAAAGGCGCGACGAATGGCTTCCGGTGGGAGTAACAGTAACAGCAAGCCGATGATCTATTATGCCGAGAGCGCTCTGGAAGATTTCGGCCCCGCCATTCCCCGGGAAACGCAGGCGGCTATTCGGAAAAAAATCAAGCATTTGGAAAAAATGGACGAGGAGGGAACCTATGAAGAAAATCTCAAAGCCATTAATGATCTGGATGCGGAACTTGACAAGATGGGCATGGTCAATAACTTGATGCATATTCAGAAGGCGGGTGAGCTCTGCGAAGAAAAGGATCCCTCCAAGGCGTCGGAATTTTTCAGGGCTATTGAGGATATATTAAAAGCCATTACCTCCGAAAATGCATCAAAAGCAGTTGACCTAATGGATGAAATATACCCGAAAGCAACGGCTGTCCTTAATGTCCATGAAGAGAAAACGGGCATCATCTACAAGGATATTACCCGATAAGTGGCATCCGACAAACCATGTCCCATATGCGGATTTCATCTGGTTTCAGACGAAGTCGCCGAATGTCCCCAGTGTGATGCGGATCTAACCTGCTTCAGGGTCTTGGACGCTATTCCGGATGAGGCGGTGTCGGTATCGGAAGACGGAGGACGAAGGACGGAAGACAGAGGACAGACAATAGAGGTTCGCCGTCCGTCTTCCGTCTTCCGTTATCCGTTCCTGTGCGCCGGTTTTCTTTTGCTCTTTGGTTTGGGAGCGGGTCTGTTTCTCAGCCAAACCCATCAGTCCAAATCACCTCCTCCAGTTGTTTTGCACGCCTTGCCCATGGGTATCAAGGTTCCCGTTAAAACTATTGTAAATTACGGTGTTATGGATTCATCGGCTTTTGCTGAATTCGGTTTTTCTTTCGAGAATGACCCCAAAAAGGAAGCCGGATCTTCCGATTTTAAGGATACGTCGGATGGTATCGCGAAAACGGAAATTTTCACCGATTATGAAGCATCCGGGGATGAGACGTTGTGGCGAATTTCCAAAAAATGTTATGGCCGCGGATTTTATTTTCCCGTGCTGATGGAATTGAATCCCGGGCTAGGCGTGTACAATCTGGAAAAGGGAAGACGGCTGAAGATATTCAGAGATGCCGCTGAGGCTAAACATTTGTATCACAGGATCATCCGTATTGCCGGAAAAAAGGTATGGTATGGTTACAGGGTGGTTGCGAGCGACAGCCTTGAAGGGATTGCCATGAAATTTTATGGCCCCGAGGGAACAACGAAACGGATACGGGACGTCAATCCCCATATAACGCTAAAACCCGGTGAGCGGATCGAGGTTGAATTGGAGTGACGTTTCGGTTTGGAATAAAGCTTCCAAATTAGGACTGGGGTCGAAAAAAGGTTTTCAAAGAAAAGGATATCAATATCCATGGGCAAAAAAAAGAAAAAACAGGGTCTGGGGCAAGACCCGGCAACCATTTTGAAAAAGGGGGAGATGTTTTTTCAAAAAGGGAACTATCTCCTGGCCAAAAAGGAATTTGAGAAATTAGGGACACTGGCCGGACAAAAAGACCTGTTGAAAAAAATTGAGATATGCGACCAGGAGATCCAAAAGCAAAATGCTCGGGAACTGCTTAAGAGAGCCAGAAAAATTGAAAAAGGCGGTAATCCGGGAAGCGCGGTCAAGTGTTTTGAAGAGGCCTATGGGGTATTGGGGGAAGACTGGATCAGAAAGAAGATTGAGCAGCTTCAAAATGTCGTGTTGGAGATTGACGTGCGTCAGGCTGCGAAAGATGCGGAGGCGGCTTGTGACTACCGGAATGCCGCCGCGCTTTATGGCCGTGCTTTTGTGGCCAATGAAAATAAAAACATGCTCCTTGGAAAAGCGACATGTCTGGTCAAGGGGGAAGCTTATGCTGAAGCTGTTTCAGCCTTTGAGCAGATGACCTTGGTGGAACCGGGGCATTTGTATGATTTTGGATTTTCTCTGGCCAAAACCGGAAGATACTACGAATGTCTGAAGACATGGGACAATATTCCATCCCGGGATGAAGGTTTCCTGGAACAGAAGTCGCTGGTGGCGGCCTTGCTGATTTCGGATCTTTGGGTTGCCTTTGAAGGGCGCGAGACCCCGGAAAGGGTTTTCAAGGAAGGGAAATACCTGATGGATGCTGGATATGAGTACCCAGGGCTTTCCCAGGCGGTTGAACAATCCATGTTCGCCTGGATGGGGGAAATGTGGAAAAATGAAGATTATGACGGCATTCGGGAATTGCTGAACCGGAATTCCTTGGAAATGACGCCGGCATTGCTTCAGCTTTACGCCAAGGTGTGTTTCAAACAAACCGAAATATCAGGGACGTGGGAAGATCTTTCCATGTTTTGGCCTTCAGCCGTCTATTCCGAAGACTTTGAATCCCGATTTTCCGAAAACCAAAAATGTGATGGGGTGCGCAATCTGTTAATGGATTGGGCCGAGAATCTCTTACAGGGGAGTGCCCAACCGGATCAGGAAACGACGGAAAAGATTTTTGCCCAATGGTCCCTGGAAAGGGCGGTGGCATCGGAAATTCATGGCCTGGTGCGGGAACGGGAAAAAGTCGGTTTGCCGATTTTGATGCCCCGCCTGGCCGCGCAAATGGGGAAGTCCGCCGAGCTGCTGGCGCTTGTTCGGAAAAACAGGCGTTTTTTCAAGAACAGGGAAGATTACCTGAGGACCGGGTGTTGTTATTCGCCGGCGTGGGAAAGCTTTTTTCATCTGGTGGGCGGGGAATATAAAAAGGCGGTTCAAACCCTTGTCCCTGACGAAAGCGGCGATGAATTCACAGATTACGCCAGGAGCAGGGTTCTCTTTGCTTATGGGCTTTCGTGCATAAAACGTGGAACCAGACCGCCGGATGGATATTCGGACAGCATGGCCATTCTTTTTGAAACAGCGACCCGATATGAGAAGCAATTCATTGCAGAGGCGCTGGATGCTGTAGACGTGAATGTACTCCAACGATTTGAGGAGGCCCTCATGGACATTCATAACCGGAGACCGTCGGATGAGTCGGCAAAAGCGCTGTCCCTTATCATGAGTCGACGGGCCGTTGAAATGGCTTCCCAAAACCTGATCAATGACAAAGTGCTTTCCATGCAGCTCAAAAATGCACTTGCCATCAACCCTGAAAACGAACATGCCCGGGGCCTGTTGAGGGATGCGGAATCGAACCTTGAGATGATGGCCCTCGGAAAGGCCTTGAGCCGCCACAAGATGAACATGGCTTGTAAAATTGTCAATGAATCAGATTCGGATGTGGTTCGGGAAGCGTTCTTTGAGTTTTTTAAAAGAAATATTGAAGATATGGACGAAGAATTGAGTTCGAAAAGTGAGAAGATTTATTTTCTCGAAGATATCTATAAATGGATTTTAAAAGTGGATGATGACCATGATCTTCTTTATGATATCGAAAAAAAGATCGACGAACTGGAAGGGGAAGATTTGGAATGAACCTGTACAAAATACTGGATATCGATGCCGGCATTGAAAAAAGGGATATCGTTCGGGCTGCGGCCCTTGCGCTCAGAAAGCGGCAATACAGCGCAAGAGAAATTGCCATGGCCCAGAGGGACCTCTTGGACCCTATTTCCGGCGCCGCCCATCAATACCTGCAATTTATGGACTTGAAACCTTTCATGAAAACGGTAACGTTTGAGCGTCCGGAGGCACCGCAATTATCCGATTTAAAAAGGCTTTCTATTTTTGATGAGTCATGATGAAAGAAAAAAAGGATTTTCTGCGGAAAAAACTAATTGAGTTTCAGTTGAAGATTGCAGATCTTTCTCATGCCTTGAAAGAACAGGCGGGCGTGTTTCACGCCAGAGAGAGAGAACTTTTCTCCGGCCTTTTTGAAGTTCTGGACGCATTTGAAAATCTGGAAGGAACAATCAAGGCCAAGGAGGATGGAATGGACAAGACGTCCCGTCGGCTGGTGAAGAACGTCCGTTCCATCCGGAAAAAGCTTGTCCGGCTGCTCAAGGTTAACGGCGTCGTCAAAATAGAATTTCCCGATAGCCGGGCCGGCATGGATTCCTGCAAGGTGGTGGATACCAGGAGTTCAGAAACGCTGGAAAACGAAACAATCCTCGAAATTGTTAAAAACGGCTACGTGAATCAGGATGAGGGCAAAGTACTCAGAAAGGCGGAAGTGATTACGGTTTTAAACGAAAATCTTTGATAGGAAACAAGAAAATAAAATTGTCAAGCCACATGTTTATGTCGCAAAAATTGATATCATGTAACCATTGTTAATTTTTTGTATCTTTATGGGAAACCATGAAATCCGTCGGAGGTTTTTCGCTTTTCCATCTCTTTATAAGGGCGTTTGGTCGAGGTAACCTAAATGTTTGGATTCGGAAAAAAGGTGAAGTTGTTTTCTTCTTTCGGAATGCTATGCCTTTTTGTTTTTCTTTTGCCGCTGTTTTTTTCTTTGAATGCCTGGTCCGCTACAGCTTCAATCGATACGGTGCAATCCCAAGATGCGTATGAGGCAGGAGATACGTATCCGGTTTCGTTTCGCATTCGAATTCAATTGCCATGGTTCCTGCATGGTCCCCTAAAAAGTTCGGAGAACCTGTTTCCCACCCATCTCCGTTTTTTGGAATCTTCCGCGATAAAAATTGAGGATATTCAGTTTCCTCCGACCCTGGAAAAGCGATTTCCGTATATGAATGAACCGGTGGCTGTTTTTGGGGGCGAGATCATGGTACGGGCAAAACTCGCCGTTTTAAAGGGCACCCCGGAAGGGAAACAAAAGGTCAAGGGTCAGCTTTCTTTTCAGGCCTGTTCGGCGACGGCCTGTTTGCCGCCTGAAACGGTTCCCTTTGCCTTTGTCGTGACTGTGGCGGCGCCTGGAAACCCTGGCAAGCCCATCAACCCGGAAACATTCAAATCTGTTGAATCTACTCCTGCTTCCGCGCCGGTAGAGGGTGGATGGAAAGCCGGCGCGGGGCTGTGGTTGACCCTTTTGGGAATTTTTCTGGGTGGGCTTGCGTTGAATTTAACCCCTTGCGTTTATCCCCTCATTCCCATTACGGTGTCCTATTTTGGAGGACAAGGGGGGCGCATGGGAGGTATCCCCCTGGTCCACGGTATTTTTTATATATTGGGGCTTGCCATTACCAATTCGGTGCTGGGTGTAGTCGCCGCCCTTTCGGGTGGTATGCTGGGATCAGCCCTGCAGAGCCCCATTGTGCTGATGTTGGTGGCCGGGATACTGATGGCATTGGCGTTCAGCTTTTTCGGTTTCTGGGAACTGCGAATCCCCGCGGGCCTTACGAACATGGCCGCCAAAAATTTTGGGGGATATTTCGGGACTCTTTTTATGGGGTTGACCCTGGGCATTGTGGCGGCCCCCTGTCTGGGCCCCTTTATTCTCGGACTTCTGACCTATGTGGGGCAGAAGGGGGACCCGTTCCTGGGGTTTCTCTATTTCTTTGTGTTAAGTATCGGCATGGGGCTTCCCCTGGCGGTTCTGGCGGTATTTTCGGGGGCGGCGGATAAACTGCCCATGTCGGGAACATGGATGGTCTGGATTCGTAAATCCCTTGGGTGGGTTCTTGTGGGCATGGCCGGGTATTTGCTCTTGCCCTTGATTCCCGCTGTTTCCAGGTCAAGCCTCTTTGCCGTGGTCATGGCGGCAGCCGGTTTGCATTTGGGTTTTCTTGATAAGGAAGGAAAGAATCAGCGGCCCTTCTCCACCATTAGAAAAGGCGTTGGAATTTTGCTGATAGTGTCGGCTATTGTATTCTGGTCCTCGCCCTTTGGCGTGCGCCATGGACCGGGGGTGCAATGGCTGTCCTACACCCCTGAGCGTCTGGCAGCCGCAACCGAGGAAAAAAGGCCCGTGATGCTGGATTTTTATGCGGACTGGTGCAGTCCCTGTCGGGCCCTGGAAAAAGATGTGTTTTCAGATCCTGAAGTGGTGACGCTGAGTGATCAATTCGTGAATCTCAGGGTGGATTTGACAAAGCGACATCCGCATCAGGATATCCTTCAAAAACGATACCATATTCGAGGCGTTCCAACGGTTTTGTTTATCAATAAAAAGGGGGTGGAGGAAAAATTACTGCGGATTGAGGTATATGTTCGAAGCGGCGAAATGGTCAAACGAATGAGGCAGACGTTGGGGAAATAAAGGAGATGGTTAACAATCTATGATTGGACCTTGCCGTCAGAGAGATATGCCAACTCCCTTTTCCCGCTTTCTTCATTGACAAAGTAGAGGAGGGCGCCGCCTGCAATGAAGAAAAGAGCGACGGATGAAATGCTGATTCTGGAGGCCGTTTGGCTGTTGTATCCCAGGGATTTTATAAAAAGTCCGACCCCTCCCATGAAAACAGGTCCGATGATGGCGGAAAACTTGCCCACCATATTGTAGAAACCGAAGTACTCCGCGGATTTTACCACGGGGATTAGTTTTGCAAAATAGGAACGGCTTAGTGCCTGAATCCCCCCCTGAACCAGTCCAACGATGATGGCCAACACATAGAACTCCACACAGTTTTTCATGAAAGCAGCCCAAACAGACACAAACAGGTAAACAGCGATAGCCGCAAAGATGGCGGGCTTTGTGCCAAATTTCCGCCCCAGGAAGCCAAAACCGATGGCGGAGGGAAAACCAACGAATTGGGTCATTAACAACGCTAAAATAAGGTCCCTGGTGTCCAATCCTATGGAAATACCGTAGTCCACCGCCATGCGAATGATCGTATTGACGCCATCAATATAGAGCCAGTAAGCCAGGAGGAAAAGGAAAATGGTTTTCAGGTGTCGCACTTCTCGAAAGATTTGTCTGAGCTGGTGAAATCCGGCTTTGACCATGTTATCATCATGAACTCCGGCGGCGGTTCCCTCAGGTTCTTTGACAAAGAGAAAGATGGGGATAGAGAATATTGCCCACCAGATACCCACCATCAGAAAAGAAAACTGAACCGCTTCTCCCGCGTTTGAAAATCCAAAAATCTCAGGGCGAAGGGTCATCCATACATTGACGGCGAAAAGGCCCCCCCCTCCCAGATACCCCATGGAAAATCCCAGGGATGAAACCATATCGATTTTATCATCGGTTGTAATGCCGGTGATTAATGCATCATAAAAAATGTTTCCCCCTGAAAAACCCACCGTAGCCAAAACGTAGAGCAGAAGCGCCATGGACCAGTTTCCCCGGGAAACCAGGTATAGGCCTATGGTCATGATGATGCCCATCACCGCAAAAAACAGAAGAAATTTCTTTCTGGTTCCGCCTTTATCGGCAATGGCGCCAAGAATGGGCGCTGAGAGCGCCACCACCACCCCGGCAATGGAATTGCCAAGGCCCAAACGCGCGGTGCTGATCGTGGCGTCAGCATTGATGCTCCAGTACTGCTTAAAAAAAACAGGAAAAAAGCCAGCCATCACGGTAGTGGCAAAGGCTGAATTGGCCCAATCGTACATGGCCCATCCAAAAATTGTTTTATTCCCGGCCCATTTCATGGAAATGAGTCTAATGTCAAAACAATCCATTGGCAAGCATCGATTTTTTCCTTGACATGAAAAGAGTATTTTGTATAGGTTCCCGTAACAAAAAATCTTGGGGAGAAGTATAGCTTCCGGCCTTTGGAAACTAACATTAATAATTATGAGTTTGGATAGCATCCTTTCAGAAAACCGATCCACCATCGTCCGCAAGTGGCAGGAAGTCATTATTGCTACCTATCCGAAAGAAACCCAGAAATTTCTTAAGAAAGAAAAGAGTCAGTTTGCCAACCCGGTCGGGTTAATTATAACAAAAGACGTTGAAATACTCTTCGATGAACTGGTTAAAGGGGATGATAAGGAGAAAATTCTTTCTTCCCTTGATAAAATCATCCGAATCAGGGCGGTACAGGACTTTAAGCCTTCCCATGCTGTAGGGTTTGTCCTTCGGTTAAAGGCTATTCTGAGGGAAACGCTCGGGGACGGCTATTCTACTGAACGGCATATGCTTGAAGACAGGGTCGATGCAGTTGCACTCCTGGCTTTTGACGTCTATTCGCAGTGTCGCCAGCAGTTATTCGACATTCGTGTGAATGAAGTCAAAAATGAGTTTGGCCGGTTAATGCAGCGGGCAAATCTTGTTAAAGAGATTCCGGAGCAATAGCGTTTAGGAATCTGAATTGGCAATACTGGGGCAGTTTTTTGATTTTTGGAAATGAGGTAATCGTCTATGAATTTTGTATTGAGTATTCTGTTTTCATGCTTCGCGGTGATGGTCGTGGTTTTGATTCCATGGATTGGTGTCGGCGCCCTGGATTTAAAGACGCTCTTCGGGGTTGTCATTCCCTATGCGGCCCTGGCCACCTTCATTGTGGGCATCATCGTGCGTGTTCTGGATTGGGGGCGATCGCCTGTTCCTTACCGGATCCCCACTACGGCGGGTCAGCAATGGTCTTTCCCCTGGATCAAGAGCAACCCCATTGACAATCCCAAAGGCACGGGCGGCGTGGTGGTGAGGATGCTTTTCGAGGTTCTCACCTTTCGATCTCTGTTCCGCAATACCCGGCTGGAATACGCTCAGGTTGATGGCGCGCCAAGAATCAACTACGAGTGGGAAAAATGGCTCTGGGTTGCCGCGCTCCTTTTCCATTATTCGTTTCTCGTGATTTTTCTTAGGCATTTTCGCTTTTTTATGGAACCGGTTCCCGGCTTTGTTTTTGTACTTGAAAGTCTTGATGGTTTCATGCAGATGGGCGCCGCGCCCTTTAACGGCTTTGGGCTGCCCGGGGTTTATCTGACGGATATGTTGCTTATGGCGGCGGTCACGTGGCTGCTGCTTAGAAGAATTCTTTATTCCCAGATGCGTTATTTGTCGCTCCCAGCCGATTATTTTCCACTCTTCCTCATTCTCTCCCTTGGTTTTACCGGCATGCTCATGCGCTACCTCCTGCGAGTGGATATTACCAAGGTTAAGGAACTGGTTATCGGGATCTTTAAATTTTCTCCCGTTGTGCCCGACGGGATCGGCGTAATTTTTTATATCCATCTCTTTATACTGTGTGTCTTAATCGCCTATTTGCCATTCAGCAAGTTGATGCATCTGGCAGGCGTGTTTATGAGTCCCACAAGGAATTTGGCCAATAACAGCCGGTTTGTCAGGCATGTGAATCCATGGAATTATCCCGTCAAGTTTCACACCTACGAGGCCTATGAGGATGATTTCAGAGACGTGATGATTGAGGCTGGTTTGCCCGTGGACAAAGGGGCTGACACAACAGCGGAAAAAGGAGAAAAGGAGTAACCATGGCGAAGACCCCCAAAGCAACAGAAACTGCAACGATAGATCATTATCCGCCCCTTTTTGATAAGGGGTGGATGGATCAGCCCGCGGAAATCCATCCGGGCATTTATTGCTACGGCGCCAAGCCCAAAAATACCGAGGCTGTGGGCATGCCTTTCCCGAAAGACTGGAATCCCACGGATGAAGACTGGCAACTGCCGGAAAATTGGAAAAGCATTTTCAAAGAAGGACTTAAGGACCGTTTGGACAAATATCGTTCCTTAAAAATCTTCATGGATGTCTGCGTGCGTTGCGGCGCGTGTGCCGATAAGTGTCATTTCTTTATCGGTTCGGGCGATCCCAAAAACATGCCGGTAATGCGTGCCGAACTCTTGAGGTCCATATACCGTAAGGAACACACTATCGGTGGAAAGCTCTTGGGTAAATTTGGCGGGGGGCGCGAACTGACCGAGGATGCCCTCAAAGAGATGTGGTACTATTTTTATCAGTGTTCCGAATGCCGTCGCTGTTCGCTTTTTTGCCCTTATGGCATTGATACGGCGGAGGTGACCATTCTGGGCCGGGAATTGACAAACCTTCTCGGTTTGAATATCGACTGGATTGCGGGACCGGTGGCCAACTGTAATCGAACCGGAAATCATCTGGGGATACAACCCCATGCATTTGTGGATATGATCGAATTCTTCGTGGACGAAATCGAGGATGTCACCGGCGTCAAGGTTGAACCGGATTTCAACCGGAGGGGCGCCGAGATCCTGTTTTTGACGCCTTCCGGGGATGTTTTCGCCGACCCGGGAACCTATACGGCCATGGGATATCTCATCCTGTTCCATTACTTGAAGGACATGGGTCTGGATATTACCTGGAGTACCTACGCATCTGAGGGGGGGAATTTCGGATATTTTACCTCCCACGAAATGGCCAAAAGGCTGAACGCCAAAATGTACCATGAAGCCAAGCGGCTTGGGGTTAAATATATCATCGGCGGTGAATGCGGTCACATGTGGCGGGTCCTCAATCAATACATGGACACATGGAATGGACCGGCCGATTTTCTGGAAGTTCCCAAATCCCCCATCACCGGGACGGTTTTTGAAAATGCTAAAACGACCAAAATGATTCATTTGGTGGAATTTACGGCGGATCTCATCAAACACAATAAATTGAAACTGGATCCCAGCCGGAACGACAACCTTAAGGTGACATTTCACGATTCCTGCAACACGGCCCGAGGAATGGGTTTTTTGGAGGAGCCGCGATACGTACTCAATAGTGTTTGCAACACTTTCTATGAGATGCCCCCTGAAACCATTCGTGAGCAGACCTTCTGTTGCGGCAGCGGCTCAGGGCTCAACGCCGGAGAAGACATGGAGCTTCGCATGCGCGGCGGTCTTCCCAGGGCAAACGCCGTGAAATTTGTTCACGAAAAATATGGGGTGAACACACTGGCCTGTATTTGCGCCATTGACCGGGCCGTGTTTCCGGCATTAATGGACTACTGGGTGCCGGGCATGGATGTGATTGGCATCCACGAAATGGTGGGGAATGCGCTGATACTGGATGGCGAGAAGAAACGAACCACTGATTTGCGTGGGGAACCGTTGCCTGGAATGGAGGATGAAGAGGATGTATGATGGAGGCAAGATTATTGTTGGCCTGATCATTGGTATCGGTCTGTTTCTTTCGCCTTTTATTTACAATGCGGGGACTGCCGCAAAGGCGCCGGACCCGCAGCTGACGGAAAAAGCCAAGGAAGCAAAAGTGTGTGTGGCGCCGAAAGAGTATATGCGAGAATCACATTTTACCATGCTGGATGAATGGCGGCATACAGCTGTGAGGGACGGTGAACGTTATTACAAGGCTGCCGACGGCAAAGTTTATTATAAGAGCCTGCAAGTGACCTGTATGGATTGCCATTCCGACAAAACCAAATTCTGTGATCAATGTCACAACTATTTGAGCGTTAATCCTTATTGCTGGGATTGTCATATCGCGCCGGAGGAGAAAAAGTAATGGGGGTAGACAGAAGAGAATTCCTGAAAATCGCCGGCTACGCCACCCTGTTCGGTCTCGGGGGAGCAGCGGCTATTGATATCCTCGCCCCAGGGAAATTGGAAGCCTCTACGGCAGGCATCCCGCTGACCCAGGGGAAACGGTGGGCCATGGTCATCGATATGCGGAAATGTTTGGCCCAGCAGGAAAAAAAGGCCTGCAAAGACTGTATGGTGGCCTGTCATCGGGAACACAACGTACCGGACTGGGGAGAGCCTCAACATGCCATTAAGTGGATCTGGCAGGATGAGTACGAGCATGTGTTTCCGGATCATCCCAACGAATTCATCGATGAGCGTGTTGAAGGCAAACCGTTTATCCTCATGTGCAACCACTGCTTCAATCCTCCCTGCGTTCGGGTGTGTCCCACCCAGGCAACATTCAAGCGGGAAGAGGATGGCATTGTTGCCATGGATATGCATCGCTGTATCGGCTGCAGGTTCTGCATGGCGGCGTGTCCTTATGGTTCCAGAAGCTTTAACTGGGGAAATCCCAGGAAGGCTCCGAAAAAACTGAATCCTGATTTTCCCACCAATAAGGCTTATCCGGAAAGATCAAAGGGCGTTGTTGAAAAGTGTAACTTCTGTACCGAACTGGTGACCAAGGGAGAGCTTCCCGCATGCGTGCAGGCCTGTGATAAAATTAAAGTCAGTGCGTTGCATTTTGGAGATCTCGCAAATCCTGAATCCAACGTTAGAAAATTGCTCCGGGACCACTATTCTGTGAGAAGAAAACCCGCTTTGGGTACCGGACCAAACGTATTTTATATTATATGAGGTAGGTTATGCTTGACAGAGCGATAAAGGGAACGACAGGCTATTGGGCATGGCTCATTTTTCTGCTGGCTTTGATCGGGATAGGTGCCGGATGTTACATCTATCAGTATTTTGAAGGCCTGCGAATTACGGGCTTGAGCAGAGACGTATCATGGGGGCTCTATATCGGACAGCTTACCTATTTCGTGGGTATCGCCGCCGGGGGTGTGATGGTAGTGCTACCCTATTATCTACATGATTATAAAGCTTTTGGCAGGATTACCATCCTGGGTGAATTTCTGGCCATTGCCGCCATTCTCATGTGTCTTCTGTTTGTATTTGTGGACCTTGGCAATCCGGTTCGCATCATGAATGTTATTCTTTACCCCACTCCCAATTCGATCCTGTTCTGGGATATGATTGTCCTCAACGTTTATCTCCTGCTGAATATTGTGGTGGGGTGGAACGTTTTGGCTGCTGAGAGAAAAGGAATCAAGTATCAGAAGTGGGTCAAGGTTTTGGCCTATGTTTCCATTCCCTGGGCTTTTACGATTCATACGGTGACGGCCTTTCTGTATGCCGGCCTTCCGGGAAGGCATTTCTGGCTGAGCGCCATCATGGCCGCCAGGTTTCTTTCCTCTGCGTTTTGTGCGGGACCCGCGTTACTGGTGCTATTGTGCCTGATCGTCAAGAAGGTTTCCAAATTTGATCCCGGAAAGGAGCAAATTCGAACGTTGGGCGGCATTATCGCCTACGCCATGATTATCAATGTATTTTTCTATCTGCTTGAGTTATTTACGGCTTTTTACAGTCAGATCCCGGGGCATATGCATGCGTTTGAGTATCTTTTTCATGGCTTGGACGGATATGGAAAATTGGCTCCCTGGATGTGGACTGCGACCGGTTTTGCCGTGGTGGCGCTGGTTCTGTTGATCGTCCCGGCAACAAGGCGCAAGGAAGATACCTTGGCGGTGGCATGTGTGTCGGTGATTATCGCCACCTGGATTGATAAGGGGCTCGGGTTGATCATCGGCGGCTTTACGCCAAACTGTTTTGAAACCGTGACGCCTTATTGGCCGACGACGTTGGAGGTATTAATTACGATTGGCGTGCTGGCGGCTGGATTCTTTGTGTTGACGATTTTGTATAAGATTGCCGTGTCAATTAAAGAGGAAGCGGCGGCATAAAAGTAAGGGTTCAATTCGCGGCGTACCATTCGGGTGGGTTGGTAAAAAGGGTTGTGAGATGAAAAGACTTGACACAAAGAACTTACTCTGTTAGGTAAGCCGCGATTGGTGAAAGTTTCAATATTTTTCTTTATATGCAAGGTGTTTCAACATAAATCAGGAGGTTACGTCAGATGGGTTATGAAGTAGTTGTTGATAAAGACAAATGTGAAGGTTGTGAAGAGTGTGTTGAGGTCTGTCCCGTCGATGTCTACGAGATGGTGGATGGAAAATCGGATCCCGTAAACGCGGAAGAGTGTCTGGGTTGTGAGAGCTGTATTGAAGTGTGTGAGCATGAAGCCATTACGGTAACCGAAGTCTAAAAGAATTATTTGTTTCAATTAAAAGAAGCGCTGTGGTTTGAAGGGAACTTTTCCAACAAACCGCAGCGCTTCTTTTGTTAGATGGCTGTTATTTTCCGAAAGAGGGACCAACAAAAAAAAGCAGCATGAAACCCCTAACCACTACCAGATTTTCTTGGGTGAATCGCAGCTGAGGCTTATCTTCTCTTTTCTCCAATCAAAACCAAATGAAAAAAGCCGTCTTCCTTTTTTTATGGGGGAAGACGGCTATGAACTGTAAAGAAGCTGATGCATGTAAGGGTTTTCGCACCTACTTCTTGGCGTGGCAATCGTTACATTTTTTGAAAGGACCTTTTCCCTTTTCCTTATGGCAATTCTTGCAGTTCCGGTGGTAAGCGTTTTGCAGTTTCATAACGTCCCCCTGTTTTTCGGCAGGATCATGGCATTCACTGCATTTCTGAACTTTGTCGCCTTCTTTCCACACGTTCTTACCGTCCTTGTACACATGGTGGCAATCGGTGCAGGCTAACTTATAATCGCTTACATGCTTTTGGTGATGGAACTCTACCGGGCCTTTCTTGTCCTTTGCGTAGTCTTTCCCTTCAATGGTGACGGTTTCGGGAACATCCGCCGCAACCAGCACACCCACGGAAACAAAGAGTAGACAGGTAAAGATAGCGGTTAAAAGTATGTAGAACCTTTTGGTCATTTGGGTTTCACCTCCTTTCTTGTGTAAGTTATGTTGATTTGATCTTCCATCTATGACTGAATTTAAAGTCAAACAGATCACAAAAAGTATAGTGGAAGAAAATAGTCTGTGTCAAGGGATTCCGAGAGGGCGATTCCTGTTTGCTCTTTGAAAATGTGGAAAATTGAAATGATTCCACTGAAGTCATGTTTTCCGCGCCTCCGGCAAGGCAGCCATTTCGCGCAACAGTTTTAATGAGGCCTGGGCTTCCGCCTCATTGATGCGATGAATGGCAAAACCGGCATGGACAATGACATAGTTGCCGATTTGTGCGTCCGACAGCAGAAGGAGACTGACGTCCCTCTGTGTACCGTCCATATCGACCGTGCCCATGTGGTCGGTGATGTGAATGACTTTTGCGGGTATGGCAAGACACATAATTTTTTCTCTCTTTGGTTTACAATGAAGGAATACCGGCGGATAGTTTGTCTTCGGTTTGGATGAAGGGTTTAGAAAGATCACGCCGGGAAGCAAAAGCCCCAAGCCGTGTAAGCTCCGAAAGAACCATTGTTATCATGGGTTGGACTTTTTCGGCCACGGGGGTTGTTAACGCCAGTCCCACGGTTTTGATATCCTCGGGTTCGACTCCGATAATCAGGGTTTCAGGTTGTTTATCCAGTGCCTGGCAGAAAGTAAGTGCCTCAAGGAGATCCACCTGGTGAAGGGAATTCTTGGCCAGCACCCGCTGTGGAATTTCTTCGCCCTCAAGACGGTAGAGTGTACCAGGTTCCCCGCCATTTCGAACCGCATCGATCACAATCAGATAATCGGCTTCTGAAATCGTCCCCAGCAGGTTCATGCCGAGAACCCCGCCATCGACCATTGTCACATTGGGCGGGAAATCATATTGTTTGTTCAGTGCTTCAAGAACTCGAATACCGACGCCTTCATCCGTAAAAAGGATATTGCCGACACCCATGATGGTGATCTTTTTTTCTTCCATTGAGTTCACCCAAAAATTGATGCGATTCCGGTTTGAATTTAAGGCTCATCGTGGATTCGCGTGAGATTTGGCTTCTGAGCCGATTGTAGGTGCGACTTCAGTCGCACATTAAGCCGACCCTGTGCGACTGAAGTCGCACCTACAGCCCGAACCGAAACAATCTCAAAGCGCGATTTCACGTTAATCCGCGATGAACCGAATTTAAATGTTTTTCCCCTTCTGTGTCTTTGTGGTAAGAATATGTATAAGCGCAAAGTTTAGAGCAACTCAGTATAGTCGTTATCATGACGATCATTCAAGAATTTTATGCTTTAATGCGCATCACTGTCGGTTTCTTTCAGATAGCATTCCGTCAGATTCTGCAATCGATCACATAAAATGGTCATCAGATTGAAAAAAAACCGGTGAGCTGTTGGGGGGTAGAGCCACTGAAGTCGTTTCACCATCCTTTCATTGATTTGAAGGAGTTCCGAGGGGGAAGCAGCCACAACGGTTGCGGATCTTTCGCAGGATCGGATCATGCCCATCTCTCCCACCACGTTGCCGGTCTCAAGCGTTGCGATGACTTTCCTCGGGCGGATGATACCGTTTATATCTTGATCGGCGCCCCCCAGTACCTCCAACTTCCCTGAAATGATGGCATACATGGAGTCGCTGACTTCCCCCTTGGTCATGACTACCCCACCCGCTTCATAGGTTTTCAGGTTGCCGGTCATCAATATATAATGGACCTGGGTGCGGGAAAGTCCTTTGAAAAGCGGTATTCCTTCCTGGGGATCCTTGCCCAGCTTCAACCGGAGCAGATCCCAGATGGTGACCAGTTCCACATGTAGCATCAAGGAGGGCAAGAGAATGAGATCCGCCACCAGGGCGGAAACCATTGTAATCACCATCATAAGACCAAAAACGGCCGTCGGTTTGAAGCTGGAAAACATGAGTATGGAAAACCCCAGGCTGATGGTTACGGTGGTGAAGATGATGGGTTTTCCCATATGTCGAATGGTATTTTGAAGGGCGTGTTCCTTGTTCAGATCTTTTTTAAATTCATGGTTATAGCTAACCAGATAATGAATGGTGTCATCTACCGCCAGACCGACGGCAACGCCGGCAATGAGGCTTGTTGCCATGGATAGGGGGATTCCCGCCCAACCCATGACGCCAAAGGCGACAATAATCGGAAAGCAGTTGGGAAGGATGCCGATAATGCCAACCTTGAAGGACATGAACAATAAAAACATGATGGCAAACACCAGCACGAGAGTCATGCACAGGCTTTTCAGCTGTCCTTCGGTGATAAGGCGGCTGCTGTGAGAAATCACGACGCCGATCCCGGTGACTTGAAAGGAGAATGTTGGCGGCATATTTTTATTCAGGTAGGCTTCAATTTTTTTCTGGGTGTTCAGAAAATCATTGGAACTGGAAATATGGGTTCTTAAGATGATGTTGATCCTTGAAAAATTTTCGTTTATGAATCGCGTCAGCATGTCAAGGCCCAGCATGGTTTTGAAGTTGTTGATGAGCATGCGAACCTCGAAGGCCTCTTCCGGCAGCGCATGGAATTCGTCTTGATGCTGGTTGGTGGCGTAATTGACCAGTTTAAGGTAATCGCAAAAGGAGATGGTTTTATCCACCCCCGCCAGGGTGGCGAAAAATTTCTGCAGCCTGGCAATTTGTTTCAGGTGTTCCGGTTTTTCAAAAAAATCATCCTGATGGCTGTCGATAACAACATTGATGGGAAAGCTGCCGGCCATATCCCGGTAGATGTCTTTAAAGTGGCGTGCAATGGGCGTGTTCTCCTTGAAAAAGTCCATGGGGTTGGTCTCAACCTGCACCTGTAAGATTCCAAGGATTCCCAGGAGAGAGATTAACCCGATCAGCCCCAGCGCAACTTTCCGGTGATGAAGGTTCACCCGGATAATGCCCGACAGAAGGCGATCCAGCAGGGTTTCTTTTCCCGATGGTTCAGCTTTGTGGGATTTTTCGGGGAAGGGCAAAAGCGCCATCACCGCCGGCAGGAAGGTGAGAAAAATGATCAGCATGGCAAGGATGCCGAAGCATGAAAAAAGGGCAAAGAATCGGATTTCACTGATTTTGTTGATGAGAAGGGACCCCAGTCCGATGGTGGTGGTGAACACGGCCAGGAAAGTGGGAAACCCGAGTCGCTCAAAACATTGAAAGGAAGCCTCTTTTGGATTTTCACATGTTTGCCGGGCTAACGCGTATTCGGGGAAGATATACATGCAGTAGGCAGTGCCTACGGCAATGAGAAAAATCGGGACGATCATGATGAGCAGCGAAAGGGGAATGGCGGTCCATGCCATAAGACCGAATGTCCAGATGAGTGCAATGAGGACTGAACCGGCTGGAATCAACACGCCGCGAAGATTGCGAAACAGGAGAAAAAGAACCAGGGCAATGAGGAGAAAGGTAATGGGCGGAAGTCTTATGAAATCCTGCTCTGTAAACTGTGTTAACGCCCTGGCCACCACGGGCATGCCGATCTGGTATATGGACTCAGGGGCTGTTTCTTTGTCAATCAGGTCCTGGATCGCGGCAATGACGGGATCTTTTTGTTTGGTGTCTTCCAGTATCAGAGATATGACGGTGGTTTTACCGTCTTTGGAGATAATATTTTTTTCAAGGAGGGTAACGGGTTCGATTTCCTTTTTGAAATCCGGAAGGGTCCATTTTCCGGTGATGTCCATGGCCTTTTTGATGCCGGGAAGGCTGATGACTCGCCGTACCCCTTTAATTTTTTCAAAGGTTTTGGCCAATCGGTCAAGACTGCTGAATGTTTCCGGATTAAAAATGTTTTCGGTCCTGGCGACAACGAGGACAATCTCTTCACACCCAAAGGCTTTTTTAAAGGCATTGTATTCGATGGTTTGGGGCAGATCCTCAATGGTTAAGTCGTATATGGATGTTTCAAATCGAAGATTCGGTATTTGCCAGGCAAATACAAGGGTTAACAGAACAACGGGGAGGATGACCCACCAGGGGTGGTGAACCACAAACTTGAGCCAGGATTCCGGCACGGATGCTTTGGGGTGCTGGGCCATATAGGGCTATGTAAATGAAAATACGATAAGTCTTAACCGCCGCCTTTTTGAAGCGGCGGTTAAGATTTTCAGTTTATGACCATTATACAACTCTTATTTTATAGACCTGGTTTGAATCAGGATCTATGACATGTACCCCGCAGGCAATGCAGGGATCGAATGAGTGGACGGTTCTGAGAATTTCCAGGGGTCTTTTGGGATCGGCTACCGGCGTTCCGATGAGGGCTTCTTCAACGGGTCCCAGTTTGCCTTTTTCACATCTGGGCCCCAGATTCCATGTGGATGGCACCACATACTGGTAATTCTTAATTTTTTTGTCTTCAATTTCAATCCAGTGCCCCAAAGCGCCTCTGGCCACATCATTCAATCCGCACCCTTTGCCTTTGTCGGGCATGGTCCATTTGGCGCAGGTGGCGGTGTCGCCCGATTTCAGGTTCTCCACCAGTTCCATGACCCAGCCTTCCATGGCATTTCCGATGACGAGAGTCTCAAGGCCGCGGGCCGCCGTTCGGCCCAGGGTGGAAAAGAGGGCTGTCACCGGAATATTAAGCTTTTTCAAGGTGCTGTCGACCACATCCTGAAAATCCTTTTTGCCCCAGGCATAGGCCACCAGGACTCTCGCCAGGGGACCCACTTCACAGGCTTCGTCCTCGTAGCGAGGGGCCTTGGACCAGGAATACCGGCCATTGGTGTCGTATTTGGGATCGCCCTGATAGGGTTTGGTTTCTCCGTTATAGGGATGTTTGGCCCCTTTGCCTTCATACCAGGAGCGATCAATGTGTTCGGTAACCTTTTTGGGATCAGCCATTTTGACACCTTTGAGGTCCCGTTTCATGATGACCCCACGAGGCAAAAAAAGGCTTTCGGGTTCTTTTTCCGACATGGGCAGATCGCCCCAGGCCAGGAAATTGGAGGTGCCGCCGATGCTTCCCCAGTCCTTATAAAAAGATGCAATGGCGACCAGATCGGGGATATAGACGTTGCGCACAAATTCCTGAGCCTCTTTCCAGATATAGAGAAATTCGGCAATACGGTCAGGCGTCAGGTCTTTAACGCTGGTGACCCCACCCACGGCCAGGGCCTGAAGGTGGGGATTTTTGGCGCCGAAAATGGCATGCATTCGGACCATTTTGGCCTGGATGCGAAGGGCTTCGAGATAATGGGCCGTTGCCATCAGATTGGCTTCCGGCGGCAGTTTGTAGGCAGAACTCCCCCAGTAGCCATTGGCAAAAAGACCCAATTGCCCACTGTTCACAAAGGTCTTGATTTTTTGCTGAACTTCCTTGAAATAGGCGGTTCCGCCAAGGGGATCATTGCTGACGTTGGCCGAGAGGGCCGCTGTTTTTTGAGGGTCTGCTTTGAGGGCATCCACCACGTCCACAAAATCCAGGGCATGCAGTTGATAAAAATGGGTGATGTGGTCCTGCTGAAACTGTGCGCCGTGCAAAAGGTTTCGAACAATACGGGCATTCTTGGGGATGGTCACGCCTACGGCGTTTTCAACGGCCCTCATGGATGACAGGTAATGGGTGTAAGTGCAAACGCCGCATGAACGTTGAACAAACAGGGGTGCATCCCTTGGATCTCTTCCCTGCAATATAATTTCAATGCCCCGGAACATTTGCGCGGAACTCCAGGCATTGACGACTTTTCCTCCGGAAACTTCCACCTCAATTTTTAAATGCCCCTCTATCCGGGTAATCGGATCGACGATAATTCTTTTGCCCATACTTTCTCCTCTCTTTTCTTAAGAGTATTTTTTGATTGCGAATTCGACTGTGATTCCGATTACCTGGTTTCTTCAAAGAACGGGGTCATTTTATCCCAGAAGTCAGGCTCGCTGCAGCCGATGCAGGGGTGGCCCGCTTCCACGGGCCAGCTGGTGCCGTCATTGAATTTGGCGGTAGGGCAGTTATTGTAGGTCTCAGGACCCTTGCAGCCCATTTTGAACAGGCAGTATCCCATTTGGGCCTCTTTTGAACCGAATTCCGTCACGAATTCATCGTTTTCGTAATGGGACCTTCTGGGGCATTGATCGTGTATGGTTTTTCCGTAGGCAAAGAGGGGGCGGCCCAGATCGTCAAGGGCGGGCAGTTTGCCGAGAAGAAGGTAATTAACGATGGTGCCTACCAGGTTGATGGGATTGGGTGGACAACCGGGGATATTGACGGTCTTGACGCCCAGCGCTTCCCCCACGCCTTTATAACCGCCGGGGTTGGGTTTTGCCGCCTGGATGCCCCCGTAGGAGGAACAGGTTCCGATGCAGATGGTGGCGACGGCATTGGGGACGATCTCCTTGGCCACTTCAAGAAATGTACGTCCGGCGATTTTTCCATAAGCCCCGTTATATTTGGTGGCGATGGCACCTTCTACGACGCAAATATATTTTCCCTTGTACTTTTTGGCGGCAGCATGAAGCGCATCTTCCGCCTGGCGCCCGGAAGCAGCCATAATGGTTTCATGGTAGGCAATATCCAGTATATCCAGAACCAGTTCATCGATCCAGGGATACATGGAACGAAGGGTCGCCTCGGAACATCCCGTGCATTCAGCAAAGTGGAGCCATATCACCGGCGGTCTTTGCTTTGGGGCCGCGAACACTTCCGCAACCTTTGGGATAAAGGAAGATGAGAGCCCCATGGTGGCGGTAACCACCCCACAGTACTTCATGAAATCCCTTCGTGAGATTCCTTTCCTTTCCAACCTTTCGTAGAATTCCTTTGCCTCTTTCATTCGGCGCCTCCTCATATGAGTTAACGGAAACCTGCTTAGCCTAAACTTCCCATTTTAACTTAATGGTTACACATTATCTTAATGTCAACCTATCGTTGTCAAGGCTTTTTTCCGTTAACCGGTGAGAACCAACGACGCGTTAGAAATAGAAAAGGGGGCGCCCTCGCGAACCCCCCCTTTTCTTTTCACCGTTCAAGCCGTTTAATTAACCGGCCAGTTTGTTGATCATATGCCATTCCCTGGAGAGGTCCTTCAATGATCTCCCAATTTTTCTAAGCGCCATCTTCCTGTCCATGCTGTTCGGCAGAGGATTCACTTTGGCATAGCGGTAGTACGCTTTGGGCTCGTCGGCCAGCAGATAAAAAACCCTGAGATCTTCGAGGCCGGTGAGGGTGGCTTTGGGGAATCTCGATTTAACCTCGCCATACCGCTTTTTCGCCAGAGAAACCATTTTTTCACGATCTCCAAAATTCATGGCCCCGGTGGGACAAGTCTTGACGCAGGCGGGTAAGAGGCCATTGTGTACCCTGTCAACGCACATGGTGCATTTGGAGAGATACCCGGTCCCCTTTTGTGCCCGTGGAATGTTGAAAGGGCATGCGTCAATGACGTTTTGCGTTTTCGCCTTTTTGAGTTTATCCGTGTAGAGGACAGCGCCCGTCTGACGGTCTATGATGATCCCACCCGGCGCTTCACTCTCCGCCACTTCCAGACAGGGGGGCTCCACACAATGCCGGCACTGTTCCGGGAAAAAATACCATACGGGTTTGTTGTTGCTCCCCATGTGTTCTTCGAAACGAACCACCTTATAGGTATCAAAAGAGAGGTCCTTGGGATTCTGCATACTTCCCCATTGATGGGTCTTTGTGGCCGGCAGCTGGTTCCATTGCTTGCAGGCAATCTGACAGCCTCTACATGCAGTACATACTGTCGTATCGATAAAAAACGCTTTTCCGCTCATCAGACCACCCCCTTTATACCTTTCTGATATTGACCATGAAGGCCTTGGTTTCGGGAATCCTGGTATTAGGATCACCAGCCGAAGGTGTCAGCAGGTTGGCTGAATCGCCGCCATCCTTGGGATGGACCCATCCAAAATGCCATGGGAGACCTACCTGGTGTACGGTTTTCCCCTGAATCGTGAAGGGTTTGAACCGGATGGTCACCATGGCAACGGCCTCTACCTTGCCGCGGGCCGATTCCACCGTAACCTTCTCTCCATTCTTGATCCCTAATTCAACGCCAAGTTCCTTGCTCAACTCCACAAAGAGCTGGGGCTGGGCTTCAAGGAGCCACGGCTGCCACCGGGTCATGATACCGGTCTGCCAGTGTTCACAGACACGGTAGGTGCTGCACACATAGGGATACTTGGGATTATCCGACGCGTAGATATCCATGTTTGTGCCGTATGTGACCGCAACGGGACTGGCCAGTTGACTGGAGAAAGGCTGTTTCGAAACAGGGCTTTCCACCGGCTCGTAGTGCTCCGAAAACGGCCCGTCCGCACGGCCCGGTCCAAACACATGGGCATGGCCCTCCGGTTTCATGATGAAGGGATATTTGGTGTCCGTACGCTCAGACCCGTCTGGGTTCTGCATGGGGTACCAGCCCCCGTCGGGAACATCTCCGACCCACTTATTGGACACATACTTGCCGTTTTCCACCTTTCCCTTGAACTCGATCACCGGGTGTTCCTTGTCCCAGGGTTTCCCGGTTTTGTCAACGGATGCTCGGTTGTAAATGATGCGGCGGTTAACCGGCCAGCACCAGGCCCACTCAGGATTGAGCCCTATGCCCGATTCCTCCCTCTTTCGCCTGGCAGACATGTTACCCTTACCCGTATAGGAGTTACAGTACAGCCAGTTGGCGCTGCTGGTGGAACCATCGCTCTGGAGATATGCGAAGCTCGGTACAAGATCTCCCTTCTTGAATGCCTTTCCTTTTATCGTCATGTCCTTGAGGAAGTAGCCGTTGATTTCCTTGGCCATGGCGTGGGCGTCAAACTTGCCATGCTGGGTGTAATCCCACTTCAGGTTGACGATCGGCTCGGAGAAGACCCCGCCCCCCTTGTAGAGATCTTTAAGCTTTTCCCCTAATTTTACCAGAATATTACCATCAGACCATGCCTGGGCAGGAGGATTCGCGGCCTTATAACGCCACTGCATCCAGCGTCCGCTGTTGGTGATGGATCCTTCCTTTTCCACTGAAACGGCACAGGGGAGCATAAAAACCTCTGTCTTTATCTTCTTGGAATCCATGCCCGGACCTTTCCAGAAAGAACCGGTTTCATTGTCAAAGATATTAACATTGACCATCCAGTCCAATTTTGACATGGACTGCCGGTTCTTATTGGCGTTGGCCCCCGAAGCCGCAGGGTTCATGCCCCAGGCAAAAAGGCCTTTGAATTTTCCCCTGTACATGGCGTCAAAGAGATCAAGCCATGAATAGGTCACACCGTCATCCAGTTTTGGGAGCCAGTTATACCCAAAATCATTGGCCGCAGTCGCCTTGTCCCCGAAATACGACTTGAGCAGGCTAACGCTGTACTTGGGATAATTCCCCCACCAGTTGGCGCTTAAGGGATCGTTGGTTTTGGGCGTAAATTTTTCGTTGTAGGCAGCCAAAGTGGGCAGGGAAGCCGTTGGGGTCTTCAGATAACCCGGCCAGATGTGGAACAGAATGCAGTGATCCGTAGAACCCTGAACATTGGATTCTCCCCTCAGGGCGTTGACGCCGCCGCCTGCTACCCCCATATTTCCTAACAACAACTGGATAATGGCCATGCTTCTGATATTCTGGACGCCGACCGTGTGCTGGGTCCAACCCATGGCATACATGATGGTCCCGGCTTGTCCTTGCCGGCCCGTGGCTGAGTACATCTCATAGACTTTCACCAGATCCTCTTTCGGGGTTCCGGTGATGGCTGAAACCGTATCCAGGTTATAGCGGCTGTAGTGTTTTTGGATCAGTTGGAATACACAACGGGGGTTCTGGAGGGTGCGATCTTTCTTCGGGATTCCTTTCTCGTCCTTTACGAAACCCCACTTGCTCTTGTCATACTTACGCTTTTCAGCATCGTAACCGGAGAAGAGACCGTCATTGAAATCATAGCTGTCAGCGATGATGAAGGCGGCATTGGTATATTCGGACACGTACTCTTTGAAGTATTTGTTGTTATCGAGGATATATTTGATCATCCCGCCCAGGAAGGCGATATCCGTCCCCGATCTCAAAGCAGTGTAAAAATCAGCCTTCGCTGAGGTCTGGGTAAAACGGGGATCAACGCTGATTAACTTGCCGCCACGCTTCATGGCCTCAGTAATCCATTTAAAGGAAATGGGGTGATTCGAAGCCGCATTGGAACCCATGATCAGAATGCAGTCACTGTTTCGGATGTCGATCCAGTGATTCGTCATTGCGCCGCGTCCGAACGACTCTGCCAGAGCCGCAACAGTAGCGCTGTGTCAGATACGGGCCTGGTGTTCAATGTAGACCAGCCCCAGCGACCTCATGAGGGCCTGTATCAGCCAGCACTCCTCATTGTCCAGGGCTGAACTCCCCACACTGGCAATAGCCGTGGTGCGGTTGACCACCTGGCCTTTGGCGTTTTTACGTTCAAAGTCGGCATCCCGAGTCTTCTTGACCCTTTCCGCGATACTCGTAAGTGCCCAGTCCCAGGATACTTTCCGCCACTCAGTACTGTAAGGCGCCCGATAAAGGGGGATCGTCAACCGGCCGTCATTGTTGACCAATTGACTCAACGCCGCTCCTTTGGCACAGAGAGCCCCTTCATTTACCGGATGATCCGGGTCCCCCTCGATGTTGATGATCTTTCCTGCTCCTGCTTCTCCGGTGCTGCAGATAACGCCACACCCCACCGCACAATAACAGCAGATGCTGGTGGTTTCTTTGGCGAAGCGAAGTTTTAGGGTTTGCGCATGGGATTTGAGTGGCTTCAAATCAAGGCCCAGACCCATAATCGCCGCTCCCGCAGCAGAAGCCCCTGTGATCTTGAAGAAATCACGACGCGTAATGTCCATACCTCCTCCTTTTTTCCGTTAAGGTTTCGGGTTAAATGAAGATACGTAAACCCGGAATGAAATATCCGGGCGCCAACACGCTTAGGAAAGAACAGCGAATATCCGTGCGAACCTCTTCTTTGTCGGCAACAAGCTTGAGCCCCGCTGGGTTAGTAATAACAAAATGCGAATGAGAATAGTGACGTTGATGACTGTACTGATAAATCATTCAATACGAAAATGCTTATCTTTGTCAACAAATTTTTTATAAAATTCAATTATTTACATATGTCGGGAATGACTTAAGGCTTTCTCTTGTCTGAAAAAAGACAGCGCCGACTATAATCTTTTCTTTCTGAATTTATGCGACTTTTTGTGGCATATAATTTTTGATCGCTTGAAAATAAGAAGGTATTGGGTTAATAAAATATAAACCTTAAAACATTCCGGTTTGGAAGAAAGGCAGCATGAAACAATCAAGCATCCTGCTCCTCTATACGGATCCGTATTATCTTATCAAGCAGGTTTATCCCTTCGGATTAGATGTCATTGCCAATTACCTCCGTAAACGTGGACATCATGTAGCGGTTGAATATCCTTTTCTTCCCGACGCCGATCTGGAAATAAATCTGTTGAATCTTTTGACGGAAAATCGGCCGCGGGTGATAGGCCTGGGCATACGAAATCTGGATACGTGTTTGTCCTGTGAATCCTATGGCGACTACGTGGGGCGTGATTTCAGGACTTTCTATTTTCTGCCTGAAATCAAGAGAATTGTGGAGTTGATCAAAAAACATGCTCCTGAAATTCCGATCGTCGGTGGTGGCGGTGGATTTACCATTGCACCTCAGGCAATCTTGAAATACCTGGGTATCGAGTTTGGGGTAGCAGGCGAAGGTGAGGAACCTTTCAGGCAGTTCATCGAAGCTTTTCCCGACAGGGAGAAGATGAAAAAGATCAGTGGCCTTACCTATTTTGACGGCGAGTTTAAAGCCAATTCCAGGAAAGCGTATGCTTTTGCTGACGGCGTGTTTCCAACCATACGGGAAGAAAAATTCCGGTTTGCTCTGGAAACAACAGGTCTTCCCGTGCAGGTAAAGCGGGGGTGCAATCAGAGGTGCAGCTACTGCGTAGAACCGATTATCGAGGGGACTTCGATTGTTTTCAGGGAGATGGACCAGGTCCTCGAGGAAATGCATGCCATATCCAGAATGCATGAGGATGTCAGGGAAATATTTTTTGTGGATACGGAATTTAATCTTCCCGATCTCAGTTACTGTTCCCGCTTGATTGAAAGAATTATCCATGAAGGTCTGCACGAGCGGTTTGGATTTACCTCACAGTTCCTACCCAGGCCTTTTGATGAGGCGTTTGCAAAGCGTCTGTTTGAGGCGAATTTTTCCGTCATCCTGGCCTGTGATAGTTTTTCGGACAGGGTACTGAAGCGAAATTATGCTTCATACCGCCGGCGGGATATTCAGAACACACTGGAGATCTGTGAACGAAACGGCCTGCCCTGCACCGTATCGATGATCTTCGGGCTTCCCGGTGAAACCCATGAGACCGTCAATTGTTCCATTGAACAGATGAAAACATACAGGCCGGGCATTTTGAGACGGTACGAATACACTGTGGGCGGCAGGATATACAGGGGTACCCGGCTGTGCCGAGAGATTGAGAAAAGCGCGGACACAAAACATCTGTATGGAATGCCATCAGAGGGTTATATTGCACCCTACTATTTTTGTGCCCCGGAAAGCCCATTTAAACTCAAGAAAACCATTGAAAAAGGGCTTGGCTATGCCATTGCCTATGAAAACCGATGTGATCCGGTTGTCCTCCGATCTCTGGCCCTTGCCCATATGGTGGACAAGGGCCAATGGGATAAGGCCGTTTCTACGTTTATGGAGAGTCGTCTTCCTGTCCGTTCATGGATATATGATTATATTTTTCGGAAACTGACCGGCGCAGGGCGCGTCGGTGATGCAAGAATTGTATCCGAAAACCTGCTTGCCGCCATACGGGAAGAGGGCGGAAATCACCATGATGAACAAACCTCGCTCATTCAATTCTATCTGAATTGTCTCGGGTTGTCTTAAATGTTTTTCTACTTAAAACCATGCTCGCCGGCTAAAATGTCTAAATGGATTGTAGCCAGGCTTTCCAGTTCCAGGGGCGCCAATTCCTCGAAGGCCCTTTTATCAATTGTTTTGATGTATCGCCGACATTCCCGGCAGAAATAGACGCGAAATCCCTCCTCTCCTTCAGCCTCAAAATAGCCCAGCTTATCCTGTTCTTCGGTATTGCAGAAAGGGCATTTGATTCGGGAATAGGGCCATTGTTCACCGCACAGTTCACAATGAAGGTATCGCTTGCCGGTCTTTTCGAAATAGGCCATGTCCGGCTGTGAACCGCACAGGGGACAATAGCCATGGTTCCACCCGTTTTTATCAATATCTTCAGCCAGTACATCACGGAGCCCGTGAATGGAAGGTCTTAAGGCTGTTTGTCCCAGGAAGAAAACCGTCTTTGTTTCCAGGTTGATCTCTTTTGAAATCCGTGATAAGGCCTTTTCATCCTGCTTCAGGATAGCCTTCAACAGATTCTCGGCCCATTTGCCGTCCGCCTCCGCATGTTCAAGTGCTTTTTTCATCCCCTTCACGTCATCTCTGTTGGCCGTATACAAGTGCGCCAGGAATCTTTTCAGCAGACGGGATGCAGCGCTGAAATCAACGGGCAAATCCTCTTTCGAAAACAGTGGGAATCCCTCTTGTTGCTGAATGTCCCGGGTTCCCTTTTTAAATTCGACCGGCTTGACGTCAGGCGTTTCCCAGGCCATGAGAAGCGCCAGTTCCCGAAATGAGACCAGTGCGGCTTTGGAGGCAGGTCTTTGCAGAATCAACCGGTCAATATGTGGTATGAGGTCTTGAGACATGTATACGTTCCTTTCTTGAGGATGTTTGTGGCTTTAGGGTCGCGGAAGTGGAAAGAATATAGGGTCGGCAACCTGGCTGTCAACTGTTAATGCTAAAGCTTAACCGATCGTTAACCGTTGTGCTTGATTTTACAGGTTGTAAAGTCATTTGACGTCCCGATAATCGATCATTATCGTTCTTCGCTGATTTTTTAAAAAATTCCTAGTTTCTCCACGGACATAAGTGCTTTTTTCCCCCATGAAGATTTCGGCACATGTTTTGCTTTTCAAAGAACATGAAATGGAGTATCTTAGTTTTTATGGGAAAACAAAACTAAAGGAGGCGTCATTATGAAAAAAGAACATTTTACGTTATTCCTGGCATTGTTAGTGGGTCTATTGGGCTACTGGGGGTTTTCCGAGAGGAATGTGATGGCCCAGCAGCCATTGCGATATAGTTGCTCCGCCCAGGTTTACGAAGCATTTGAACATGAACGATTGGATGCGTTTACAAAAGAGACAGGGATTCCGGTGGATTTATACATTACGTCCTCAGCATCGGCAGTCAATCGTTTGATGAACGATTTCTGTGATATCGTAAGCACTACGCGACGTCTCTATCCTCGACACAAAGAGTGGGGTTATGTGGAAATACCGTTTTGCAAGGATCCTCTTGCGGTGATTGTCAACGAGGGATGTTGTGTTAAAAACGTTTCATCCAAACAGCTGGAAGAGATTTTCAGCGGGGATATCACCAATTGGGAGGAATTGGGAGGTGAAAATCTGCCCATTGTGATTGTCATCCCAGACAAAAATACCGGCACTTTTAAAAATTTTCAGCGGGTTGTCATGAAACGTCGTGAGATAAAATATGATTTGATGACCTATCGGTCCACAATGGTTATGGATTCCGTATCATGCCTCAAAGGGGCTATTTCCTTCATTACCCAGGGGGCCACAACCGCACGGCGGGAACTTACGAAAATCAAGATTAACGGCCTTTTACCAAAAGACAAAGACTATCCTTATGTTCAGGAGTTTTCCTTTGTGACCAAAGGGACGCCGAAAGGATCGGTAAAGGCTTTTATCGATTTTGTCTTTTCCCAGAAAGGTCAGGCTATTGCGCGAAAACTGGGAATGGCGCCGCTGCCTGAGCCGGAGCAGCTTCAGACAAAATAATAGAAAAAACGGATCCGCATGGTTTTGCCGATCGAATAGAAGAAAAAGGGAACATGACATCGTCATGTTCCCTTATCATTCAACATTGTGCCTGAACAGGGTTTTCGTTCATACGCTTTTACCTATTCAACAGGATACCCCGCCTTTTCCCATGCCTGCCATCCACCCGCTATGTTAACAACGTTTTTGTAACCCATGCGACAAAGGGTACAGGCGGATAGGCAACCCCGGCCCCCTACCTTACAGTAAACAACGATTTTGGCGGTCTTATCCGGAATTTTCTTGGAAACCTTCCATTCCATCAGCCCACGGGGGATATTGACGGCGCCCGGGACATGCCCCATTTTGAATTCCTTTGGTTCCCGGCAATCTAAAAAAACACATCCTCCCTTATCCAGCATCCCCTTGGCATCAGAGACCGAGACCTCACAGACATCCTTTTTCGCTTCTGCAACGAAATTTTCGGCAGTCATATCTTCTGCCATAGTTTGAGGAACAGCAAAGGCGAAGACGAACATAAATACCAGCGCAAATACAAAAAGTGAACGTTTTTTCATCGGCTTTTCTCCTTATGTAATTGGGTTTTGGGTTTAAAGCCAAGCTTGCAAGCAAGCAAACTCTGCACTAATTGCTCCTTTTTTGGGGAACCAGGGCCGGAGGCACAATAACATTCCTGTTGGCCTTCCGGTAATCCGGCTTAACATCCTTCTCAAGCAAGAACAACGCTGTGTTGCCGTGACAATTATTACAGGTCTTGTTTTGAGGTGTGTGTCGCCTGATATTATGGGGTGTGGCAAGTTTCCAGTTAGGAAACGAGTCGAAGTTGGACAAGCCGTTTTTCACATAGAAATCGAAAGTCTTATGATCTACTGGAACATGGCGGAGTGTGACAAATTTTTCAGGCCTTTTCTCCGATTGCAGGGGATTTAGACCCACCTTGAACTCAATGGGAGATTCCTTGTTCTTATAGAATGTAAAGCCCTGTTTGTCTTTTCCAACATGACAGCTATAACAATTCTTGTAAGGCATGGAATGGCAGACCTGACAACTGACCTGATCTTTGTGGATCCAGTGGCTTTTGGGATTTTTCGCTTTTTGCTGGTAGATATCCTCGTGGCAGTCTAAACACTTTGGACCGTTCTCCACCTCATGTCTGTTGGCATACGCCTTGCCGTCTCCGTGCATTTCATCAGCCTTGTGACACTTGGTGCATCTAAAATATTTCTGTTTATGAATGTCAGGAGGAATACCCTTGTTCTTGCCAAAATACTCTTTTTCGATACGACTCCCATGGCATCCCGTACAAACGGTATGCATGGGGGGTCTTCTCTGGAAAAGGTGACCCTCCAACAGGCCGCCACCCACTGCCTCAGGGCGGCTGATATGACATTGACCGCAACTGCTGTGACAGGCATTGCAATGGGACCCTCTGGCGGCATCCACCTTGGCATGCACATCCTTGTTTGGATTAGCCCGCATATCTATCATTTTCTTGAATGGGGAAAGCGTCACGTGAAGACTGCTCTTATAATTCTCCGCAATCTCATCATGGCACGATCCACATGTCTCGGAAGCGTCTGGATATGAAGGATCTTTAACTACGCCCTTATGGGCTGTTTTCCAATTTGGATCATTGGGATTGCCACCATGGCATTCGTGACAGCAAAGTTCACCATGGTTTTCATCCTCGGCTATTGCACTATCAACCCACAACTTTTCGTGCGGAGCCAACGGCTCCACGTCTCCCCCTCACCCCTCGCCTTCGGTTTCAGCGGAGCCCCCTGGTTTGTCCTTGTTGGCCTTTGCAATCTCCCTTGTGATCTTTATCAGCTTTTGGGCATTCGTATGGCAGGTGAAGCAATGATTTTCACCGTCAGCGGAACGGGCCATCTGACCACCGTAAAACAAGACTAAGGAGATAGTTAAAGCCAACGCGATAACTATTGTAAATTTAACGGATTTCATTCTCCTTGCTCCTTACAGTTTTAAACCGGACGTCTCTTTTCTTCCCGCTTGTCCCTCCAACCTTATTTTTTTCCTATCACCCCCTTTCCTTATTGAGTCATACTCCCTTGTTATTCGATGATCAAGTCTTTTCTCAAATATTGTAACCATCGGGATAAAAATGACGTGTTTTCACAAAAATAATTTTATTGATTTTGTCTTTTCCCAGAAAGGTCAGGTTATTGCGCGGATACTGGGAATGGCGCCGCTCTCCGAGCCGGATCAGGCTCAGGTACGATAATAGAAAAAACGGATCAGCACGGTTTTGCAATCGAATGGAAGAAAAAGGGAACATGACACCGCCATGTTCCCTTTTTTGAGTTCAGGTTCTAATTTTAGGTACTTGCTTACACCTGGTCCAGTTTGCCCATCAAATCTGCGGATACTTCCGGCAGAGCGTTTTTGCCCTCCAGATCAATAATTCTGGGGACGCCGTTGTTTTTCGCCGAAACCTCTTTATAAAACAGCAATCCGGCCGTGGTGCCCGTTTCCGTGTCATAATAAATGTTGTGACGCTGATCGATGGCGGCTTCGTCCTGGTCGTCGCTGCGGGTTTTCAGCTCCCCGCCGCAGACCCGGCATTTGTCGTCTTTGGGTTTGATGGCGTCGATAAAGATATTGTTGGGATGGTTGTTGTCGTTGACGCAAAGCCTGCGACCCATGATGCGGTCTTTGGCAATCTGCCGGTCCAGTTTCATGTCGATGACGATATCCAGGGTGATGCCCGCCTCTTTCAGCGCCTTATCCAACTCCTGGGCCTGGGTGAGATTGCGGGGGAAGCCGTCCAGAAGCCAACCGTTCTTGCAGTCCGCTTCCTTCAGCCGGTCCAGGATCATGGGGATGGTGATGCTGTCGGGAACCAGTTCCCCCCTGTCGATGTAGCCCTTGGCCTCTTTTCCCAGGTCGGTTCCCCGGCCGATGTTATCCCTGAAGATAACGCCCGTTTCAATGTGAGGAATGCCGTATTTGTCTTTTACGATGGCGCCCTGGGTGCCTTTGCCGCTGCCATTGGGTCCGAAAAACAGTATTTTCATGCTTTTTTCTCCTTCATTTTATTTTTTTCCGAAAATAGGTCAAAACCATTGCGCCTGTCAAGGGATTCGCAGTCGTTCCTTAAGATTGTCCTAGAAATGTGGGCATGAGTTCATGTCCTTTCTTGAAATGAAGTCCTGATTTCCGGGCAAAGCGTTCCGTGAATCCGATGCCTGATTTTCCTTTGGCCAGTTCCTGTTTGTTTGCCCATGCAAACAGGGTGGGGTCACTGGTATGGGTTTTCTTGGAGATGGGGGTGAAATGATCGGCCGCCACCAGAATGCGATAATCTTCAAATTTTTCCAGTCCTTTCAGAATGTTCCCCACCACTTTTTCATCGAAGGCTTCGATGGCTTGAATTTTCCCTGGGATATTCCCTTCGTGGCCGGCCTCATCAGGCGCCTCCACGTGAACGAACATGAAATCCAAATCGTCAAGGGCCTTTAAGGCCTCTTCGGCTTTTCCGGCATAATTGGTATCCAGATACCCGGTGGCGCCTTCCACCTCAATGGTTCTGAGTCCGGCATAAACGCCGATGCCTTTCAGGAGATCCACCGCGGAAATGACCGCGCCCGAAAGACCGAATTTATCTTTGAACTTCGGGACGTTCAACGCCTTTCCCTGTCCCCATAACCAGATGGAGTTGCCCGGAAGCAGCCCTTTCTTTTTGCGAATCAAATTAGTGGGGTGCCCTTCCAGAAAGGGCCACGAGAGTCGCGTAAGGTCTACGATGGGATCTTGACGTTCAGGATTCAGGTAACTTGCCATGTTCTGGTCCTGAACATCGTGAGGCGGAATGGTTTCGGCGTCTTCATCGCCGCCATCCCATACCAGAAGGTGTCGGTAGGCAACACCTGGGTAAAGGCGTACCCCCGGCACGACCATTCTTTTTTTCAGGTCCTCCACCAGAAGTCCGGCCTCTTCGGTGGTGATGCCCCCGGCGCTGTTGCTCACCATGATGATTTCCCGGTCTGATCTTCGGTTCAGTGCGACCAGGTTCATTCGAAAAGCCACCTCATTTTCCCCCAGTGCCACGCCCATGCTGGCCGCTTCAAAGGGGCCTCTCCCCGTATGGTACGTGGCGGGATCATAGCCCATGAGGGACAGGTTGGCCGTATCGCTCCCCGGTTCAAGACCGTCGGGAATGGTATTGGCGAGCCCGATTCCGCAGGCGGCAATACGGTCCATATTGGGGGTGCGAGCTGCCTCCAGAGGCGTTTTACCATCCAGTTGGGGCAATGGGTAATCCCCCATGCCGTCGCCTACCAGGAGAATATATTTGGTCTTGCTTTTCTTCTCGTTTGTCATCGGTCGTTTCCTTCCACACGAATAATCACGGTCTTATGGGTTACCACATCGAGATTGTCAATCAATTGGATCGCCTTTTGCGCCTGGCTTTCCCGTGCTTCATGGGTCAGCATGACAATGGGAACGGAACCTTTTTCGTCCCGACCCTTCTGAATGACAGAGGATATGCTGATGCCGTTTTGGGCTAGAATCCCTGAGATGTTTGATAAAACCCCAGGGGTGTCAAGGGCGGAAACCCTGAAATAATAGGACGTCACTAACGCATCCATGGGTTGAATCACAACGGCCTTTTCCGGCGGTTTCACATGGGCTAAGGGTGGAACCATGCCTTGCTTTTCCATAACCATATCCCTGGCCAGGGATATGATGTCTGAGACCACGGCGCTGCCGGTGGGTCTTCGGCCGGCCCCCAGGCCATAATAGAGGGTGGGGCCTACAAAATCCCCTTCAAGGAAAATAGCGTTAAAGGCCTCATGAACATTGGCCAGGATATGATTTTTAGGAATCATCACCGGGTGGACACGGGCTTCCACTTGATTGCCGAGGTCTTTGGCAATGGCCAGGAGCTTGATATGGTATCCGAATTCCCGGGCGAACCGGATATCATCCGGCGTTATGGCCGTAATTCCCTCTCGAAATACATGGTCAAAATCGATGGCGCTGCCAAAGGCGATTGAGATCATAATGGCCAGTTTGTGGGCCGCATCGGTGCCGTCAATGTCCAGGGTCGGTGGATCTTCCGCAAAGCCCAAATCCACGGCCTCCTTTACGGCGCGTTCAAAGGAAAGGTTTTCTCTTGCCATTTTGGTGAGGATATAGTTTGAGGTGCCATTCAGGATACCCATACAGGTTTGAATCCGGTTTCCGGAAAGTCCGGTTTTCAAAGCGCCGATGATGGGAATACCCCCGCCCACACTGGCCTCAAAAGCGAGACTGACCCCATAACGTTCGGCCGCGCCATAGATTTCGGAACCAAATTCCGCCAGCAGGGCTTTGTTGGCTGTGACCACATGCTTGCCTTGTTCCATGGCTTTTAGAATGAACTCCCGGGCCTTTTCAAGGCCGCCCATCAGTTCGACAACGATATGGATTTCGGGGTCAAGAAGAATGTCCATGGCATCGGTGGTTAAAATATGCTTACCTGGTTTTTCAGGAATTCCCCGATCCGTCTCGATATCGAGATCCGCGATTTTTCGAACCACCACCTGGGCGCCTACCCGGTTTGTGATAATCTCCCGGTTGGTGGTCAGCACCTCAAACGTTCCCGCACCCACGGTCCCAAATCCAATGATCCCAACATTAATCTGCTTCATATGATCCTCGCTTAAAAAAAACAAATTTGACGTCAACGGGCGGCTATAAAAATCCTAACCCTTATAGGAAAAGACGATAAAAAAATCAAAATGAAAATTCTGATCAGGCGCCTTTGAAGTTGCCTTTACGTTTCTGCATATAAGCTGAAATTGCTTCAAAGAGATCCTGCGATGGAATGATCATGCTGGAGCGGGCCGCATTGTAATGAAGGGATTCTAAAAGACTTGCTTCCTCATCAAAACACATGACCTCTTTGGTCCCCTGGACGGCCAAAGGTGGATTGCCGGCGATTTCCACCGCCATTTCCATGGCCTTTTGGTCTAGGATCTCGGGGTTATCATAAGCATCGTTCACCAACTGAATACGTTGGGCCTTGTAACCGTCGAACCGGTTTCCTCGAAATGCAATTTCCCTGGCGTGCCCCTTTCCCACAACCTCCGGCAATCGCTGAAGGCCTCCCACATCCGTTATGATGCCCAGTTTGGATTCGGGCAGGGCAAAGGAAGATCCCTTTTCACAAATGCGGATGTCGCAGCACAGGGCCAATTCAAGCCCCGCTCCCAGGCAATGGCCTTGAATCACCGCAATGGTGGGTTTTGAAAGCTTTTCCAGTCGGGTGTGGATATTTTGAACTTTGCTGACTTCTTTAAAAAACCATACCTTTTGGGCGGCATCGGCCGGTTTGTTGAATGCGGAAAAGAGTTCGTTTTCCGGGCTCAAGTCCAACCCGGCGCAAAAGGATTTTCCCTTGCCCCGAACCATGACAACCCTGGCGTCGGGATCCGCTTCCGCCATGCCGATGGCCCGGTCCAGGGCTTCCCACACATGGGGGTTCAAGGCGTTTCGTTTTTCGGGCCGGTTGAGGGTAATGGTTCCGATATGGTCTTTTGTGTCATAGGTGACTGATTGCGCATTTAACGGTTGGTTTTCCATTGGTCGGACTCCTTGATTTGATTATAAAATTATCTTTTCATCCTTCACCCGGGTTCCGGGACCCATCAACGCTTTTGAGGGTCCCACATAGCAAATTTTTTCACCTGAAACCGGCGCATTGTGGGGCAGGATTTCTCCTGAGTAAACATTGACCACTTGCCCATTGATAAAAAAAATATCGGCTTTCATATGTTTCTCCAGCGATTATCGCGAAATGAGGATCGGTTTTGGATACAACTTATCAGTTTAGCTATTTTTGAGGGTTTGCCGCAACCTCTTTTTTTGCCACCCGCCATTCTCATTTTCAACATCTCAATCCTTTTTATTGACATGGGCGGCATGCATAGATAGGCTTTTGCCGCTTACGCTCTGGCGGAGCGTCTGTTCGTTCACTTTCACTGTCAGTGCCGAGACCTTGTGGATGGGTTTGAAATAATGGAAATTATCATCAAAAAAGAAAACAGCGCCAGCAAAACCATTGTTGTTGATCTGCTGATGATGGGCGCTGTTTTTGCGTTTCTTCTCTGCTATTTTGAGCCGGCATTTCTTTTTTCAAAAACCATCACCACCGGTGGGGATACCGGCTCCCATTATTACACGGCCCAGTATCTCAAGGACAGTCTTCTTCCGAAAGGCAAAATTTCAGGATGGTGCCAGGGAAGCCTGGCGGGTTTTCCCATCCTCCAGAACTATTTCCCGCTGCCCTTTTTAATCATGTCAGTGCTGTCGTGGGTGATTCCCTTGCAGATTGCCTTTAAACTGGTAACCGTCTTGGGCATTTTCCTTCTTCCCTCCTGTACGTATCTCTTCTTTCGGCTCCTTAAACAGCCGTTTCCCATTCCCATTACGGGCGCCCTGTTCGCTTTACCGTTTTTGTTTATGGAAGGAAATTCCATGTGGGGGGGCAATATTCCCAGCACTCTGGCCGGAACATTTTGTTACAGCATCGGGTTTTCCCTGGCAGTTTTATGGCTGGGGTTGTTGTATCGGGCCATGTCGGAAAATATCGGTATTCAGATGTGTGCCATTGTGCTGGCCCTGGTGGGTCTATGCCACGGCTACACCCTTCTTTGTGTCCTTTTCGCTTCTCTTTTTTTTCTGATGACCCGAACGCGGTTTAAACAGAACCTGAAACGCTTGCTGTTGATACACACCCTGGCGTTTTGTCTCATGGGGTTCTGGTTGATTCCGCTTCTGGCCTTTCTGCCCTATACCACCCGGTTCAGTATTTTGTGGATTTTCTTTGGCTGGGATCAAATTCAGCGGGAGGTTCTACCGGTTATCCTTTATCCGTTTATGGTTTGCGCACTCGCCGGCACTGTGTGGATGTTTTTCACACCCAATGGGGCCCGACCGGGCGTGCTGCCGAAACCCTGGGCCTATGTTTGGTTTATCGCCTTTTCCGGCCTGGCCCTGTACTTTATCGGGTACCGGATCGGTCTTGTGGATATCCGGTTCCTTCCCTTTTTTCAATTTTTTCCGGTCATTGCAGGCGCCATTTTATGGGCGCTATTTCCCATTCCCCGGACCCTGAAAATTCCCAGCACTTATAAGATTCTTGTGGCCCTGGTGGTTCTGGTTCTGACCTTTTTGTGGGTGGATGGTCGGGAAACCATTTCCAGAAACTGGGCGCGATCCAACTACGCCGGTTTTGAAGCCAAACCACTGTGGAAGCCTTTTAACGCCATCAACCGCTTTTTGAAGGGGGATAAGAAAGATCCCCGGGTCGTTTATGAACATTCCATGCGCCACCAGGGGGCGGGCACGGTGAGAGCCTTTGAAAACCTGCCGCTTTTTTCAGGCAGGTCCACCCTGGAAGGGGTCTATATCCAGGGCAGTCTCTCGGTTCCCTTTATCTTTTATCTGCAATCGGAGATTTCTCAACAACCTTCCACCCCCATTCCCGATTACAACTATTCACGCTTTAACTTGAAAAAGGCCCATGAGCATTTGAAGCTCTTCAACGTGGGCGAGGTCATCCTCGTGGAACCCGAGACCATCAGGACAGCTACAAAATCCCCCCTGTTTGATTTTGCCTTCCGGTCCGGGCCTTACGAAGTTCACCGGGTGATGGGCAATTCCGGCAAATATGTGGAACCGGTGTTACAACGACCCGTAATGGTCTCAACAAAAGACTGGCGCAAATTATCCTACCAGTGGTTTCGCATGGGGGATCTTTCCGTACCACTGGTTTTCAAGGACACGGTTGATCCGGAAGACCATACCCGGTTTCATGTCTTAGCGGATCCTGATGTGAGAACGCTTCCCAAGACGCCTCTGTTTCCAAAAATGCCGGCGGGTCAGGTCGATGCCATCCGAGAGGTAATTGGAGAAGAGGAAATTATCATTGAGAATGCCTCACCCGGGAAACCCCTGTTGATCAAGGTATCCTATCACCCCAATTGGAAAGTGGAAGGCGCGGACCAGGTCTACCTGGCATCCCCGGCATTTATGCTGGTCTATCCTCAAAACAGCAGAGTGCGGCTTTACTATGGACGAAGCCGGCCGGACGATCTGGGAGTGGGTCTCTCCATCCTGGGCATCCTGTTTCTGGTTCTGTACCCCTGGATTGGCGTCATCCGAAACCGATTTTCGAAGGGGTTCGACCGATATGCCTATAAAACAATCTGTCTGGGGCTGGGACTGGCAGCCGTTTCGGCGGTTTATTTCCTGGTCCGATTGTCGCCAAGGTTCCCGGTACTTCCCTATAACCAGGGCATCCAGGCGTTTACCAAAGAGGATTATGATGGGGCCAGGGGTTATTTTCAGCAGGTGATGGCGGAATTTCCCCAAACCCTCATCGTGGACCAGGCGGCATACCACTATGCCATGTGCTATTATCGGGAAAAGAACTGGCAACAAACCCGCCACTGGCTCAAATGGCTTTTGGAGACCTATCCGGAGACGGGTCGGGCTTCGGAGGTTCTCTACCACATGGGGTTGTGCTGCCTGAACCAGGGTGATATAGAAGAAGCTCGTGTTCAGTTCCGAAAAGCCATCGATCAGTTCCCGGACAGCGCCTGGGCGAAGTATTCAAAGGACCGGTTACAGGAGATGGCCCGGCCATGATATCAAAATCAGGCGTTACCATTTTTATCCCCGTGTACAACGAGCAAGACCTGCTGATGAAAAATACCGTGCATTTGCTGGCTTTCCTGGATTCCCTGGACCTGCCTTATGAGGTGATCATCGGCAGCAACGGGTCCAATGACAGCACCGTGAATCTGCTGGAGGAACTGAGCAGACGGTATGATTCGGTACGTTTTTTTCACCTGGCGTCAAGGGGGGTAGGACGAGCCTTCAGGGAAGGGATCAGGATGGCCGCCTATGACCGGATTATCACCGTGGACATGGACCTTTCCATCAGTCTTGATTTTATTCCCGCGGCTTACCGGCTGCTGGATCATTCGGATATGGTCATCGGCAGCAAAATCACGGGAGAACAACAGCGGTCCTGGTCCCGAAAAATGGCCAGCAATCTCTTTATTCGCCTGGCGAGACGGTTGCTTCGAATTGATTTTCATGATTATTCCATTGCGGCAAAGGGATATCGAAAGAATCTGCTCAAGAGATACTTTCACCATATCGACAATGATACCTTCTATGTGGTTGCCATTGCAGCCAGGGCCTTTCAGGACGGACACAGGCTTCAAGAGATTCCCGTAACCTGTACGGACATGAGGGAAAGCCGGTTCAACCTGGTCCATGAGGGAATCTATAAGTTCGGAAATCTATTTCGGCTCTGGCTGAAACCCAAGCCCTGACAAGAATTTGGCGATGTCGAATGATTCAATGAATTTATTTCTTGACAAAATAGAAAGGAAATATGATAATCACGTTTTATCGGGACGTAGCGCAGTCTGGTAGCGCACCTGAATGGGGTTCAGGGGGTCCGGAGTTCAAATCTCCGCGTCCCGACCATAAAAATCAATGAGTTACCATAATGCCGGATTTCCCCAATCCGGCATTTTTTTTGGCTCGCGACCTTACGTGGGATTGGAAAAGTTTGTTTTTTCCCCAGAAGATTTTTATGGCAAACGCTCATGACAAGGGGGTTTGTCACCTCCGTAGATGAAAATGGCGCTGTGGGAGCGGCGTCTCGCCGCGATAGTCGAGGCTGCAAGCCTCTCTCACAGTGGAGCCTCTTGAGATGTATTTTCATGATAAGCGTACGAATAAGACATCCTTGATCGCCGTAAGGTGAAATTCAATGCCTTCCGCCATGTTTTTTGTCACTTCAACGGCGCGTGTCTGATAGGCCTGTTTTTTAAACTTGAGTTTCAATGACGACCTCCATACGATTCCCCTCCTGGCGAACTGTCAAATATTTTTTGACAGTTGCCTCCGGCGACAACTCGCCTTCCTCATAAATCGTGTTAATCAGGAAGTGCTTCTGCCAGGCGCTGGTTGACGGCACCATCCACAACCGCCTCCGGGGAGAGGAACTCCCTCAACCGAATGGGGCAAACAGCCACGTTCTCTCCGGGCAGCCGTGCCTCTTCCCATGCCATGCGAAATGCGTGAAAGTCTCGGCGTGCCCATGCTGTTCCCCGCAGGATTTTTTTTGAATTCTTTTTCGAGATTCATCTGAACCGCGGTTTTTCTTACCCACAATGTAAAGAGCGCATAAGTCTAAATGTTGTGGGGTTTACTCTAACATATTGAAATTATTTCATCTGTTAAACGGTTCCGAATCAATATCCTAATCAAAGCGCATTTCGTGAGGCCAAACATTTTTTCCTGAATTCGCCTTAGCGGAAAAAAGTTAGGGACTTTTTTTGATAAGTGTGCATAATCATAGTGCAACAGTCTATGTTAAATTAGAGAGGTTGCACATGATTAATAATATTAAGAGAGCTTTGACAATGTTGGACAAAGCTCAAAACAGACTTGCAAGACAATGTTATTACGATCCAAAACAGTATCCTGAGATTTTCTTTGAAATTGAGAAATGCATTAATGCCATCAGATCATGGATCAATGAAAGGGAGATGTTTCAATCATTGCAATATTTTTATGTAACATTGTCTGCTCTTATTGATGAACTTGGTAGGTTAATAAGTCAATTATGGGATATTTGTAAGCCAATAAAAGGGAAAAAAAGCATTCCAAAAACACAACGGGATCGACAGAAAATTAGAATCTTTTATTCAATTCGTTCAATGATAAGTAATATTACTAAAAAATTGAATAATGTAAAAAGTCGTGATAGTACAATAAGTATTGCATTTGAGATAGGGATGTTAAAATCTTTTGATAAATCCATAATCGAAAATGTAAAAAAGAAAATGGAAGACCTTGTTTCTAAACGAGGAAATCAAACATATATCTTTCCTTATAATAACACCGAAAGCTATCATGCTCTCGTAAAAGATAGTAAGAAGTTTCGCATTGAAGTATTAGATAAACTCGATAAATATGATCACCACACAGGCCATAATTCAACATGTTCTGGACCTAAAGAATATATTTTATCTGGTTTCCGCGGGAATCCTCGAAAAACAATAATGAATGGAGGAGAACAACAGACATTCCCAATCCGCATGATACAATGCCGGAAGTGCAAACAAAAGTTCTCTCTTGTTCCCAGCTTTCTCCCAAGGGAAAAGAATTTTGGTATAGAGATTATTGGGCACGTATTTCGGAATATGTACCGTTTTAATGCGAGCATTCAAGGAGCCATCGAAAGCCTTAAAATTATTGGCAAAAAAAGTGTCAAAAGCAAACAAACCATCTTGAACTGGAATCGATGGGCAGGAACACTTCATCCTGCAACAATACTAACAAGAGCAGGAGTGAAAGGCTCAGGATATCTACAGGAAGATGAGGGCTTTGAAAAAGAACCAAATTTAAGAACTTATTCTGTAGTTATGGTCGATCCTGAAAATTTATTAGTATGGCACTCCGATTATGTTGATCATGTTGATGAAGAAAACCTGTGCGGTTCATTTGAGGATTTTTTGCAAAAAATCGACTTCAAAATCCTTGGTGTAACAAAAGATAAGTGGAAAGCCTCAACCAATGCTATCAAGACCGTATTCCATAACATTTGGGTCGGATATTGCCATCGTCATTGTTTGAAAAACTTCTACGATGCACTATCAAAATATCAAAAAGAATCAAAATGTACCGACCAAGAAGTGGACAAGCTTTATAAAAAATTTAAGAAAGTTTTGAAAACATCCACATCTAAAGTTAACTTGGAAGTAAAGATTAAGGCATTAGATGACGATGCATTTTCTCATCCATTACTAAAAAAGAGGGTAGTAGAATTAAAAGAAAATGCCACTCATTATACCTCTCATAAAAATAGAAATGGGATAAAACAAACAACCTCCATTGTTGACAATTATTTAAAAGGAATCAAACGTAAACTAAAACAAATTGAGAGTTTTCGAGATAAGAAATGGGCAAGTCTTTTCTTTCGAGCACATGCGACTATCAGGAATTTTGTCCCATTTTTACCTGGCGCAAAAAATGCTCATAAAAGTCCCTTTGAATTAGCCAACGGCCAAACATTTGACTTACCTTGGATTCAAGTTATGAATGTTCATAATGCATTCTTGTTTACCGAAAACGCCTTTTAATTTTGATGGGTTATACAACCCCACAACATTTAGACTTATGCGCCGTGCATAATGTTGTCCACTGTATTAATCACCAAGCCGGCGACTCTTATATGCGGTCTGTCCATGAGTTCTTCAATCCGCACAAATGATGCATCGGCTCCCAGATTTTTCAGAAAACCTGTCTGATTTGTTATTAAACCGTGATTCAGCCAGAACTGTTCCCACAGCTTCGATTCCTTGTCCGTAGTATGGATGCTGTTGCTCAAATACATAGGGATTTTCCCTGAAAAAGCGGCCTGCCTTGAAAGCGTTGTAATGGTCGGGATCCAGGCAAATACGCCATTCTCATTAAACTGGATATCACGAATCCTGCACCTAAGCACATCTTTCAGCACAAACCACTGTCCCAAGGACAACCCGTCGATGAGAATAAAGGCAATGCGCTTTTGAGGTGTTTGATTCAGCTGATTGGACAGAAACCCGGGGATATGGTGGAGCATCACCGGCGGATTGGGCGGCTGATTGTAAAGACCTGCGTATCGGTTGAAAAGCCAGGCCGAAAACGTCTTGTCCACGGTTGTCTGCAAATGGGCTACATCCTCTGAAAACTTCTCTATGACAGCATTGTCGGCTGCTGCTATTGCCGTTTCGAGGCTGGCCCACTTCAGCGAAAATGAAACCCATTCCTGGTGGAAAGATTCCTCGTTCGGGACGGATGCTTCCACCAAACGGACCAACTTTTGCGCCTGCTCCCTTTTCCGCTGCGCTTCGTTGATGACGATTCCCACCGAAACCCATTGCTGTGCCGGTTTTTCAGCCCCTGAGAGTTCCACCGGTTTCAGCATCCCTTCCAGGAACAGATTGTCCATATAGATGCGGATGTCGTCATGGCCGAAGGGAAGATGCGCGGGTCCTCCTAAACGCAAACCATAGGCTTCCATCGGCATTTTGATCCGTTCGGCTTCCGGAATTTGGAGGCTCTCCAGATAGACCGGCCACCGTTCCTGGAGGAAAGAGAAAAACAGATCCCGGTTCGGGATGATGTCTTCCAATGGCCAATCCTGAAAGTCTCCATTCAAAGACAAGACTTCAATGAATCGCTCCTCCAGACAACGGGGAATCAACAATCGCTGATAATGCTTTTTCAAAAGGACATGAAGCAGCTCGGAAGGGGTATTGAGGATCTCAGGGGCCATATAAAACACATGGCGCAGGATGAAATCACAGGTCCCTTTGTCAGCCAGGTTAGGTTGGGGAAATTTCTGCAGGGCGTCATGGAGCGCATCGAGGCAGCTCATATCGAGAGAACGCAGGATCGGATAGCTCAGATTGGAGAACAGGCTTGGGCGCTAACCAAAATGGAACCAGTTTTGCTACTCCAAACGGAACCAGATATTGCGCACTGGTCTTTTCCTTTTAGAAGGGTTTTCTTGTAAATTTGTTAGAGGTTGCATGAAAGAGTATATCAGATGGTATTTTAAAAATGCTGGTGAGACACGTAGCGTTCTGGTTGAAGAATCAGTGATGAGGATACCATCAATATGGTGATGGCAGAGAAGAGGGGATTAGATTTTTCGGTTAAGGGCAATGCTTATTGAGGAACTATTTGTCTATGTCATAGTCGTCCGGTAAATTCAGGAGGCCTCCCTTCGCCAATTGATCCTCAATCAAATATCCAATTTCCCCGTTTTTTTTCAGCTGTAGAATCATCCATTTGGGGAGACGAATGGTGAGCAGTTCACGTCTCAAATGTTCCGGTTTCTTTCTTCGGCCGGCGCCTACCCGTTTTCCACCTCTCATTTCAAGCTCCAAGACAAGGTAATTTCTGATATTCGTGTAACGAGATTCAAACAGACCGGTGATATTCAGACCTCAAAACCGGCCCTTTGGCGAACATCTCATTTTCTGAGGGAAGGACCATCAATATGAATGTTGATGCAGCGATGGTTGGGACGATCCAGCAAGGCATCGACCATGTCCTTTGGTTCAAGCAGCGAATACCATTGTTCAGGTTGAAGATTGGTCGTAATAATTGTGGACCGACCGGCTTCATAGCGATCTTTCATGAGTTTAAAAAAGGCGTTCATCTGCTCTTTTTTGAGGGTCAGGTATCCCAGTTCATCGAGCAGAAGCAGGTCATATCTGCAAAGGGCATTGAGGAGTTTCGGGGTGGACCGATCTGCCAAAGACGCATAGAGCTGATCCAGCAAATCCTGAACATTATAAAAACGCCCCCGGTACCCGGCAATAATGGCTTGACGAAGGATCCCCACGGCCAATCCCGTTTTGCCGACGCCGGTTTTTCCATGGAACACGATGTTTTCTCTTCGGCTGATAAAGTCAAGGCCGGACAACGTCATGATCCGGCTCTTCTGTATTCCCGGCTGAAGATCAAACGGAAAGGAGTTGAGGGTCCATTCCCATGGAAGCTTTGCAATCTGGACCCGATAGATCATGCTGCGCTCCTGCCGGAAACGTAATTCCTCAGCCAGGAGATTGTAGATGACCTCGTGAATGGAAAAACCGTTCTTTTCAGCCGAAGCCAACTGTTCTTCGAGAGCCTTCAGCATGCCTTTAAACTTCAAATCAATGAGTAACTGTTCAATTTTCTTTTTCATAGATCAAAAAAGTCTCCCGCGATATAATCGAGAATAATGTTTTCCAGACGCGACAAATCAAAAAGTCCATATTTAAGCGCCTGTGTTATGGCTTTCAAAAAAGGTTCCCCGGGATAAGTGCGTTTCAGATGAAGCAACCGACGTAACTTGACCACACCGCGACCGTGACTTCTTTTCTTCAGTTCAGCCACATACTCATCCAGGATGGCATCCTCTCCCGTCAACAGCTGTTCTTCTTTTGAAGGGATTCGGGGATCTTTTTTTCTTCGAATGGGAACATGGTGACCGGGCAGGGTTGTTCGGGTGTTGCGTTTATCCAGTATGCGGTCATGTTCCGCCACTTTTGTGTTTTTGTCGTAAACGATGACCTTGAGCCAATGTTTCTGTACTTCCAGGGAGTTCCCAATCAGCGCTTCAGGGACTGAATAGCGGTTGGTGTCCAAGTGCACATATCCCTGAACATCGGCTACCCTGTGTTCTGCCACATAGACTGGCGGCTGGTATGCCGGTAAATCAATGAGATATGGCTTTTCAATGACATAGGCCTCATCCGGCGTCATCCCTAAAGCCCGTTTAAACTTTTTATCGCTTGTATTCCGGCACCAGTCGATTGCCTGCCGGTTCAAATCCTGCCAGCTAACAAATGTTCTACCGGGAAGAAAATTGTTTTCCACAAAATGAAAAGGCCTTTCCACACGGGCACTTCGATTGGCGTCTCCTACAGCATGGGCCTCAAACCGGGTTCCATACATATCGCCGAAGTATTTCATTTCAGGCGCAATCAATGCATCAGGCCCGGTGCCGCCGGCCACAATAACATTGGTGTTGTCAACCATGCACCGGGAACACACCCCGTCCATAAACTCGAATGCTTTTTTTAGGAAAACCTTGCACTCAAACCGGGTAAAACAGGGGTAATACTGAATAAAAATCCTTCGGCAAAAGGCCAGGGTCAGGGACGCGCACTGGGTCGACATTTTTTTCCCATTAATGACAACCAGATGGGGTGACGTATCATGCTGCATCTCCTGACCGGGTTTAAAATGGTATTGGCCCGCCCGTCTTTTTTTACGTTCCCGGATCTCGTACTTTCTCATAATCCAGGTCAGACTCTGATAAGGGATTTTGATCTGTTGGCGGCTTTCCAGTTCCTCGGCTACTCGCACGGCATTTCCTTTACATTCCTTGAAAAGCTCGCGGATCAATGGGACATGTTCTTCATACCGGGAGTTCCTTTGGGGTACCGCCTCTTCGTCATGATCATCTAAAACCTTCGTGACGGTATTGCGACCGGCCTTCAGGGTTTTGGCGATGTCGCGCAAACTCATGCCGGTTTTTTTCAATTCCACAATGGCATCTTTTTTGGATTGTCGGATCATAATTGGGTCGCTTTCTTGAGTTCCAGTGCTTGTTTTTCTATCTTTTTCACCCAGGTTTTGAGCGTTTGTTTCTTCAACTGATCGCTTTTTGGGTAATGGACATGCGAAACGGTTTTCACCAGACGTTTGAGAACCGCATATGCCATTTCAATATCCTTGAACCATTTGCCTTCCGGTCCATCATGAACTTCTTTGGCTTGTTTAGACTGGGTTCTTTGTTCGAGAACTTTTATGAAAAGGGATGGATTTTCCAGCATGTGGTCTCGAACAGACCGGTTGCTTTTCTGGTAATGTGCGTAGAAACGGGCCAGTTCCCTTGTGGATAGAGGTTCTTTTTCCAGGTGGGCCAACAGTTTTTGTGCGTCTTCACCGTTGGCGCGCGCCAACGGCGCCATGACACGGCTGGCAGCCCAGGTTGAAAGTGAGCCTGCAATCACGGTTCTCAAAATATTTTCCGGCAGGGCTTCAACCAGGTCCAGCCGCCGTTTTACAAAACTCTTGTCGCGCCCTATTCGGGTTGCAATATGGGAGAGGCTGCACCCAAAACGCCGATGTAATTCCTGAAGTAAAACAGACTGCTCAATGACTTCCCATTGCCGTTCATTGGCCTTGGTTAAAAGCGAAAACATGGCATTTTGTTCGTTTTCTTTTGAGAATTGGACACATATCCGGTCCTTTCCACAAGCACAAAGCGCTCGAACACGCAGGTAGCCATCAATCAGAATCAGTTTGTCTTTTTCTTCAATAGCCAGGGCCGGAACGATCTGCCCGTAAGTTTCGATGGAATCCCTCAATCGCTTTAAAGCCTGGTGATTCATTATCCGGCAATGAGCGTAACGCAACTCCAGCAAATGAATATCAACGGTTCGGATGGATTCCATACCCAGTCTCCCGAAAGATTTCCTCTATGGTTTCTCCAAGACTGACCCAATTTCCTTGCCGGATCTCCTTTACCTGTTTCACAATCACAGGACGTCTGGGAAGCGAAAGAACCTGAAACAGACGGCCATCAAACCCAATCAGATCCTTGTCCAACAAGCCATCGCGGGCATCGATATATTGATCCAAATGCACCTTTAAAATCCGGCAGATTCTGTCGTAACCATAATAAGAGAGCCCGTTTTTGTCAGATACCAACACCAGAAAAATGTAGAGCAGCAGCTCATGATGATTCAGGCTCTCCCAAAAGCCGTTTCTCAAAAAACGATGCTCCAGAAAGCCGAAGCTTCCATTGATGACACGCACTCTTTCGGGAAAAAGGACTCTTTTTTTGATCATTTTTTTCTCCTGTCATGGATATGGGGTTTTCTCAAAGCCTGTTACATCTGAAAAAACCCTCCCTGCATAAGCACGGCGAGGAAAATGGTCCACAACAACCCCGATCGACCCGCAAAAAAGACAGCTGGGTCGGTTCCCCGACCGCTTTTTGGGTTCAATATCACAGTCTTTTTGAGGTGTTGAACTATCATCACCAGGGTTCAGTCCATTTTTTTTGGATTTTTTTGTTTTTTCGTACAAACGACGGCGCTCTTTCCCTTTTTTCGAATTGCGGTATTTCCCCTGAGCTTTCCGGTGCAGCTGTCTTTGGCGTATCCTGCGACATCGTTCCCCACAATAGGCCTGGCCACGCCAACACGACCGACAGACGTGAAAAAAGCAACCACAACATCGGCATTGAACCACTCTTAAAAGGACATCTCCCATCCACGGTAAATTTGTTCTAACAGGTATCACGCTTGGGGCACTGAATTTTTGGTCATCTTGAGATAGTCGAAGACACCCCTTACGTTCTGCGTGAGCTGGCGCATTTTCTGGGCTACACTGCGAACGCCTTTCGCCTTAATGACGCCCACCGCGAATCTACGCAGCCTGGTCATGTTTTCAGGACCATTGCCGGTTCTTATTCGGCTTCGATCTTCGTCGTAGTTCCAGTCGATGATGTAATGGCACTCGTTTTCAATGCTCCAGTGACCGCGATTGATAGAAAGTACACGTTCGGGATTCGCCTGATCAGGTGATTGACTCGTTATGCCGTAAGCAACCTCAACTGTGCATTTACCGGTTTTCTTGTTTGTAACTTCTCTCTGGATCATAAAAGCCTGGCCGACATACGGGAAATCCAGGTATAGGTTAAGTTCGGTAGTCGTCCATATTTTGCGCACTTCGATGCGACCATGATCGGGAGCATCGTGTTGTATGAAATCAGGATCGTTGCAGCCCTCAAAATACAGGGAAATGTCTTGAAGTAATGTGGGCTGGTTGTTTTTGGCGATGAAATGGTAATGGGCGTTGCGTTGCTCGACCAAATATTTAGCAAAAGTCCTTTGGGTTAGCAGTGCGTCAGCTGAAATGACTTTGCCTTCGATATCGATCGCGTCCAGTAAAGGGGCAGCCGTTTTGATTTCATTGGTTCGCTTGAGTTCGTCTTTGCCTTCTACAGGGAGAGAACCGACTTTTTTTGGGTGTAACAGGTCTTAGTTTGATGGCCGACAGCACTCATGATGTGAGTCTGATAACCTTGTTCATCGATGGCATTACACATGGTTTTTCCATCGATGGCCAAGCTTTCGTCCTGTTCACCGTAAAGCAGATTCCAACGCTGGAGAGCTTTGTCGAGTTCTGTGGGGTCAACGCGAACCAGAACATCACGGATAGTAGACTGACTGGGAGCTACATAGCGCTTATTTTCATATCGGCAACGGAAACGCTCAAGGGCTTTTTGTCCAAGACCATTTACCCAATCGGATATCGCCAGATAACCGCGCATTCCGCACAGTGTTGCGGCGGTGGCAATGGCCAGAACAGTGGAGAGCCTGTGACGTCGTCCCTGGGATCGACGCGGGTCGGGAATTTGAGCAAAAAAGTCGGGTAGAGATTTCATATGTTCCGCACTGAGCATGATTTTGTAACCTCCTGTAAGATATGGTTTTTTGAGAACAGGTCGGGATAACAGTGCTTGAACATTGGAAACCAATGGTTTAAGAAAAACCATTTTCGGTGAATCCGCTTTATCGCTGTAGCCTTGGCGAGTTCGATGAAAACCCTTTGTTTTACCAACATATATCCAATTAGACGCTCGATATACGGTTCCGTGGAATTGCTTTGGGTCCACAAAGGTTTCCAGGAGTACAACCGGATGCCCGAAACGCTCCTGCCAATCAGCCTGCATTCGCTTCCGACATAATGAAAGGATACGGGATGCGAGATTCGGAATATGCCATTCGGGCAAAATTAGAAAACGACTGTTATTGGTTACCAGTTTCAGTCGATCGTATTGATGGCGAAAATTCCATCCGATCCAGCTGTCCCTTGGTGTACATTTCAAAGCGGGAGCAGAAAAACTGACAAGCGCAATCCACTCACTATTTAGTCTAGCTGTATACCAGAGGGTTTCGCTGATCTTGGGAAGAGCGCCCAAATAATGATGCGACTGCATCAGATGCTGAAAGCGTTGTTCTTCAAGCGGGCGGACTATTTGAATGCGGACTTGCTTAACGTTCAAGAATTTAAACCCCGAATTGGTTTGGTGCCTGTCACAGTATATACACCATCCGAGGGTTTCTGTCCATAATGTAGCGCAACTTTTATATTTTATTTGGATAATTCGGAAGAATAAATTCACCCTGATCTCCCATCATTCCGGCCTTGCAATTGGCCGGAAACACACTTATATAAAATTGGCGTGTGTGTGGCTTCCGGCTCTATCCGGTGGTCAAAAAAGAAGGCCCGAAGCGGCTACTTCGGGCCTTCACCATCCATTCTACAAAGTAAATCGCATTTCCACTTAACCAAGCCTCTGTCTTGGAAGAAGAAAACCAAATCCAAAGAAAATAGATTTTATAAAAATTTATTGAAAAGTAAATCTACATCAACGACTCCTTTGCCGCCACTTATGGATCCCTCATCGTCCGCTATACCTGAGGGCCGTACTCACTGGCGGTGACAGCCAATGGTTCAATTTCCATTAGCAAACTTGGTTCAGTTTTGATTAGCGTTGAAGGAACAGGTCCATCAAGGTGAAAGAGAGTTTTCGACCTGCTTCAAAGATATCGTAGGGGAGCCGGCCCAGTTCATGGGACTCGGACCGGAGAACCACCACCAGTTCCGTCAGTTCCCCCTGATCCCATCTGGAGCGGTACTTTGATTCGTAGGCGTAACGAAAGGCAATGTGGTCGTCAAAGGTCAGCAGCTCAAACCCCCTGGTCCTGATGCCGGCCAGAATGCCTTCTTCGAGCAGAATACCGTCCGGATCAGCCACCAGGGTCAGCTTGGAGATCTGGGGGGTGAAATGCTCTAATATTTTTGCTCGCCAGTCGGGCATCATGAGTTCATCCCTGTACATGCACGATGATCAATGGGGTGAGATCAGGTTGAACCTGTTCCCTTTTTTCCATTTCAGTATGAAACTGCCTGGCTTCCAGTTCAAGTTTCGAATGTCGATAGGCTCTCACCTCCGGAAGACCCAATTTATGGATCAGCTTTCTCCTCGATGCAAAAGAATACTTCGCTTTTTCCCTTTCCTCGGCCATGCGATCCTGATGTCTGCGAACCAGTTCCTCAAACAGCGGCTTTCCGTTTTCTTCAGCGATTGTCCGCAGTCGATGAAACACGGATGCAGCTTCATCTCCTTCCAGATGCGTAACCATTGTTGGGGATTCGGATATCATCAGATCCCAGAGGTAGTTTGCCGTGGGGATCAGATTGCGGCCGTCTTCATGAACAAAAAGCGCCAGGAACTTTCGTTGGTCCCATTTGGCGGTCTCAAGCGAGATGGACCACAGAGACCAGAATCCCCTGATATCCGGAGAAAGTCCGGGCTGACTCACGTAGGGAATCGGTTGGCCGGGGACAAAACGGGGCAGGTTCATGCTCAGCCCCCGGATTTTGCTGTTTTCAAGGGAAAGGTATCTTCCCTTTGTGTGCGCCATATTTTCCCGCAGAGCAAAAAACACCCCTTCCATGGTCTCTCCATCAGGCCATGTCAGGTTCCATGTTCTAATGGAATCTCCCCTGCTTTCTTCGCACTTGCCGCCGCAGGCATTTAGATAACTGAGGGTCATCTTTTCCACCCAGAAGGGCAATGGATGAGACAATAGTTTTTCAGCGGCTGAAGGGTCCAATGGATCTTCGGGGGAAAACAGGGCCATGCTTTCCCTGACGTCCGAAGCGGACCGACGCACCTGTTCCACGACGGTTTCGATTTTCGTTTCCCAATCATCCGGTTCGATCAGGGTATCCATATACAGGTCGTCAAAAAGCGCACCCGCCTGAACCGAGTCCAGAACATCGCCGGCCTTATCTACCCCGAATTCCAACAGGATGGTCTCCAGTTTTTCCTCCAGGACTTCCCGGACACGGAATTCAACGGTATCTTCAAAAATAAAATTGAGCGCCTTCACTGGGTGGGTCTGGCCGATGCGATCCACCCTCCCGATTCGCTGCTCAATCCGCATGGGGTTCCACGGCAGATCATAGTTGACCACCACATGACAGAACTGAAGGTTCAGCCCCTCACCGCCTGCATCCGTTGAAATCAGGATTTGTTTGTCGCCGGCAAACGCCGTTTGGGCTTGTTGGCGCTCTTGAAAGCTCATAGATCCGTTCAGCCTGGTGGAGGGGAATCCCCTTTCCACCAGAAATTCCGTGAGCATTTCCTGGGTGGGAATGAATTCGGTGAAAATCAATATCTTGAGATGGGGGTCCCCTTCTTTCTGCATTAACGCGTAAATATTTTCGAGCAGGGCTTCTGCCTTGGCATCGGTTCCCCCTGCCTCTGTGGCTCTGGCTTCTTCCAGCAAGGCTTTCACTTCCGCCTTTTCGTTTTTAAGCGCTCTGATCCGAGTGTTGAAAAGGGTTTCCAGTTGTTCCTGTGCATCCAGATCCTCCAGATCTTCAAAGAGGGATGCCTGGTTCAGCGGGATCTGGTCCTGGGATGTTGTCAACGCGTCAAGACGGCGTTCCAAGGTGGTGCGGATGGCCCGTGTTGAGGAGGATACCAGCCGTTGCATCAATATCATCAAAAAGCCGATATACCCCTTTTTTTCTTTGAGCGCCTGGTTGTATCCGCGGCGCACATAATCCGTGACCTGTTCATACAGAAGCTTCTGCTTTTCATGCCGTTCTTCCCATGCAATGGAGATAAGCTTGGTTTCCCTGGCCTGAAACAGGGGAAGACCCTTTGCGTCAATGGCCCGTCTTTTTTCCGTGCGAATCACATAGGGGGTGATCCGCTCCCGGCTTATGCCGGCAGTATCAGGGAAAGCCCTGTCGTCTAAAAGATTGATGAGACGATGAAATGCCTCAGTTTTGCCCTGGTGCGGGGTTGCGGTCAGCAAAAGTAGGTAAGGGGAGGCCAGGGAGAGAGATTTTCCCAATTTATAACGGGCCACCTGTTCCGTTGCGCCCCCCAGCCGATGGGCTTCATCCACGATCACCAGATCCCACCCTGCCGTGATCAAATCCTCGAAGCGATCCCGATTATATTCGGCGATTCTGTTTGGACTCCAGCCTTTACGTTTTTCCATGGGTTTCACGGAATCGACAGGACAGACCACCTGGTGATGTTCCATCCAGATATTATCCGATTTAAAGATCTGCCGGATTGCTGAAAAGTCTCCAGGGATCAGAAGTGTGAAATCTTCATTGAAATGGGTTTTCATCTCCGCCACCCATTGGGTGACCAATCCCTTGGGAGCCAGAACAATTACCCGTTTGACGAGCCCCCTCAATTTGAGTTCACGCAGGATCAAACCGGCTTCGATGGTTTTACCCAGGCCCACTTCATCGGCTAAAAGGTATCGAATCCGGTTGCGGGAAACGGCTTTTTTAAGGGCATTGATCTGATGGGGAAGCGGGATGACGGTGGCCTCCATGGGCGCAAGGATCGTATCACGGGCCAGGGCATTTGCGACACGCGCAGCCGATGCGATGTAGGTGAGATGGGATTGGCCGACTCTTTCTGCCTCATATAATGAGATAACCTGCTCTTCCGGGACCCGAACCACTGTATCGCTGTTTGACAGCCACACGCGAAAGTACGTCTTTCCCCAAAGCGGTTCCATCGCAACAATGCGACAGTTTTCCCTGTGATGGCTGCAATATGCCCAGTCGCCTGTTTTCATGAATGGGTCGCTCGGGTTAAAGCCTGGTCGTAAAACATCAGGAGTTTTGGGTCTTCCTGGAGTACCTCTTCCTTGATCTTTTTGGCCACTTCGATGATGGTGTTGTAATCCTTTTCCTGCCAGGCTTTCTTGAATCCGGCGCGGACCGCCTCTAAACGGAACACCTTCAGACGTTTCTCCTTGGATTCCAGATATTCATGAAATTCCTTCAACAGGGCTCGCTCCCGTAGCTTTTCCAGGTCGCCGGCTTTGTTGGGGTCAGGCACATACCATCTGTCTTTGGCTTTGGATTGGAGCAGGGAATCATCCTTTCCAAGCTTTCGCAAGTCTTTGAAGTTGGAGGAAAGATAACTGTGAATCTGACTGGGGACTTCTCCCTTGCCGTCATAGGAAAGGAAGTTCTGCCCCAGCAATTCGGAGAGTTCCAGGGCCTTTTCATGCTTCTGCCACCCCGCGATCTCCCTCATGAACTGCGAATGGATATCCTGAAACGTCTGCGGTTTTCGAGTGAATTGTTGCCGAAGCCAAAGAATTGCGGAAGACTCATCTTTGACAAAGAGTTCCAACTGCAAGATCTCTTTGGCCGTCATGCGCTTCTTTTCGTACTCAGCGGCCTGATCCGCCAGAAAATACATGCCATCGATGGGTCGAAAACGATGCTCAAGCCCTGCGTGAAAATCGGCTCCAGACATTGGAACCATGACGCCCCGCTGCACATGGAAGGCCACCATTCGATCATAGAGAAGGTAACTTTGCCGTTCGGCAATAACTTCGCATCGGCCGTATTTCATTACGAAAACAGGAAGTTGTTTCAGGTGTGTACGTACAAAATCCCAGACGCCCTCTTCGGTTCCCGCTGTGAGCTTGAAACGCTCTTCAAGTCCGCCATTGGGCTTGTAGGCGGAAATCACCAGGTCCTGTTTAACGGCAGAACTGGTTACCTGACGGTAGGACCCTTGCTTCTTGTCCATGGTGCGAACATCCGCCACCACGAAACCTGCTGCCAGCATGGCCTCCTGGATTGCATTCCAAACGGCGTTTCGGGAATTGTGAAAAACTACCGTCATCCATCTGCCCGGTTTGAGTACTCGGTAGTACTCCTCAAAGCATTTTTGCATTAGACGTTGATATTCTGGCATACCCTTTTTTTTAGCCTTGTCTACAATGGCTTCACTTGTCGCATTGGTAAGAACATTATGCCAGCTTTCTACGAGAAAGTTGAGGTCAGCGTAATAGATGTTTTCGCCGAAGGGGGGGTCTGTAAAGATATAGTCAATACCAGCAATTCCCGCTTAGATTCTAAAGGCGCTAGGACAGTACCTTTTGGCATTTCCTTTTCGTAAAGCTTTACGTTGAATGAATAGCCTGAAAAGGCTTTTTTCTCCAATTTTTAAAATAAAACAGGAATTTTTTTGGCAATTCTCAGAAAAAGCTGGACTTTCAGATCAACTTGGCCGATGATTACTGCCTATGGGAATCAGAAGCCAAAAAGGAAGAAAAGAGAGAGGCAAGATTGGAGTTCGCAAGCATCTTAATGCAGATGCAATTTTCAAGCGTCTGCATAAAGATTTTTCTGAAGTCTCTGACTGCCGTGAGGATCCCGATATTACTATTGCGGATGCCTTGATGTCCGGGTTTGCAATGTTTTCGCTCAAGGAGCCATCGTTGCTTGCCTTTGATGAAAGAAGAAAAACCGATAGTAATCTTGGGAACATATACCATATTGGAAAGATCCCATGTGACAGTACGATGCGCACCATTCTTGATGAAGTGCTCGCAGAAGAACTTCGGAAACCGTATAGGAATATCTTCTGGGAACTGCAAAGGGGAAAGGTGCTTGAACGTATGGTATTTTTCGAAGGTTGTTATCTTCTATCTTTGGATGGAACGGGTTTCTTCTCATCGAAGAAACTTTCCTCTGATAGTTGTTTGGTAAAAGTATCGAAAAAAACCGGCGAAAAAACCTATTATCAGCAGATGTTGGGGGCAGCAATTGTCCATCCGGATTTCAAAGAGGTCATTCCGCTTGCTCCGGAATTCATAGTCAAGCAGGATGGCCAAAGCAAGAACGACTGTGAGCGTAATGCCGCGAAACGTTTCTTGCAAAAGCTAAAAGAGGAGCATCCCCATCTGCCTATCATTATAACAGAGGACGCGTTAAGTTCGAATGCACCCCACATTGAAGAAATACAAAAGCAAAATTTTCATTATATTCTGGGAGTTAAAAAAGGAGATCACCATTTCTTGTTTAATCACGTCGAACAAGCGCGGATAAATGGTGACGTCACTGAATTCGAATTGGTCGATAAAGAGGATCCGGAAAAAATACATCGTTTCCGATTTATTAACCAGGTACCTCTCAATGCCTCTAACAAGAATATGCTGGTTAACTTTCTGGAATATTGGGAAATTATACCGAAAAAAACAAAACATTTTAGTTGGGTGACAGATTTTTTAATAGGAAAGGACAATGCATACCAGCTAATGCGAGGCGGCCGTGCGAGATGGAAGATCGAAAATGAAACCTTCAATACTCTTAAGAACCAAGGATATCATTTTGAACACAACTACGGGCTCGGCAAGAAGAATCTGAGTGTTGTTTTTGCGATGCTCATGATGCTGGCATTCTTGGTGGATCAAACTCAACAGCTTTGTTGCCCTCTATTTATAGCCGCATGGCATAAACTCGGCTCAAAAAGGGAATTGTGGGAACGGATGAGAGCTTTGTTTAGAGATTTTGAATTCAAATCGATGAGGATGCTCTATGAAGCCCTCTATTATGGCGTAAAGTTTCAAGCGCCAGTTATTCTATATAACAGTGGTTAAATTTGTCATGCCCAAGTTCGCATACAAAAATGCTCTCATTAATAAAAAACTGGAGATTCCGGAAATGGATATCTCTGCCCTAACTCGTGCTTTTATGCTCTTACTCTTGTCAAAGAAGCTCAACCTGCAAGAAATCGAGGGAGGTAATAGTGGATTTAATACAATTTTTCTGAAAAGGATCTGATCTCAGGGTTTGTTTTTGAAATATGTTTTTCAAACTCTGTGAGTAAATTCTTGACCGGGAATTGCTGAGTCAATACTTTGATCGAAAAGGTTAAGTCGTGCAGCGGAACCAGTATTTACCATTACCATTTGCGAAACAGTTTGATACTCAGAAAATGACTTTACCAGGCGCGAGAGTTTCCCTCCAAGTATATACCATGGGCTGCATTCCGAATGTTGAGAGGCGATGTAATACACACCGGTCATGTATTGATTGACTGAGAAAACCCTGTTGGTCTATAACGATTCAACATTGATGCTGTCCAAATTGCCTGTTCCACGAAAAACAAGAGCATATGACGAATCCGAACCTTTGAGTGCGCCTTCGCCTTCTGCCAAAGAGCAGCAAGTGCGTGGGCTGCTCTGGGAAAAAAGAAATGGTGCAAATGGGTAATGCCTACCCTGTCCATTCGCGCACGTTCATGGGTCATATGCATGTACGGCAAAGCGTCAGTTGGTATCCCTGACGACCATTCAAGGGCCCCAATTTTTGAAATTATTTCGAGATCCTGGGAGTCGGGTTCTTTTTCATATCGGTCTTTGTCCAGTTTATAGACAATCAGAACGGGTTTCCGCTTCGGGGACTTTATGACAGAATTCAAAGCCTTATCATGTCTTGTTTCGTAGAGGCGAACGAGACGCTTTTTCGTCAATTCACCCCCGCAATGGGGGCACAAAAACATATCCTTGACCCGCTTGGTCTGAGGATCCAAGGCTTCCTCGAGAAAAACCACATCTCCTGTGCAATCCGGACAGGAAAAGATTTCGCTCCATACAGTGTATTCAATCCGCCCTTTCCTTTTACCATCCACATGCAGCGTCTCATACATCCAGCCCAGCTCTTCTTCCACTTCATCGAGAATCTGTCTGGCGGCCTTTGCAAAAGCATTTACATCAAAGGGCAGGTTGTAATTTGCAGCTATGAAGGTAGCAGCCGGTGAGAGGTCCCCCAACACCACGCGGCGGGCACCCCATTGAGGTTGGTCCCTTCCTTCCGCTTTCCAAGCGGCTTCAAGTTCTTTCCGGTAGGCTTCAGGTGCCGAACCGCACCACTGGGCAGCCACACCGGTCATGCCCGACCCGCAAAAGCCATCCAAAACCACATCTCCCGGTTCCGTATAATGGAGGATGGAGGGAACAATGGCCAGGTGCGGCACCTTGGTATGATAAGAATGCGCTCGGTATATAGGGTCGGTTTTCCCAACGCTCACATCCACGGCAAAAGGCTTACGATTGTAAGGTTTATTCGGATCATAAGGCTTTCCACAAAGCCTCACAAAATCTCCAAGCCATGGATTCGGGCAGGCAGTATAAAAGGGTGGATCTGAAAGCGCCAGAATATCCTCATCCTCTCCAATGGGAAATCCCTCGATCTTGCGAAACTCCGGATCTTTAAGCTTTCCACGAAGAATCCCTAAAAAATGCTCCCTGCGCGCATCATCATTTTCAAAGGTCATGCCGAGGAATTCCACCTTCTTTTTTCGCCGCTCCTCAAGCTCCTCCTCATAGGATTTCTCGAACATGTCCGCTTGTTCAGTCCTGAACATCTTCCGGGTTTGATGATCCACGTTTTTTGGTGACATAGGTTTTTCCTTTTTTGTCGTTAGTGACTGTTGCACTTATTCAACGGTTTCATCTTCATTTTTGTGAAAATCCATCATTTCAGCTTCGGGTTTGCGTTTTGAATCGTTTCTTGCCCTTTCCGGGTGAGTCGATATTTCTGCTTGCTGCTGCGGGGCTTATCCGGGATGGTCATTTCGATAAATCCTGCTTTGAGAGAGGGGTGGAGGTAATTTTCCCTGAAAGTTGGACGATGCGATAGACCCAATTTTTTCATCAGTTTCACCGTGTCCAAAGAATCCTTACTGAACAGAGCAAGAAGTTTTTCGACTTGGTCGGTGACTTGGTCGGTGACTTGGTCGGTGCGGCCAAACATAGCCTTCATCAAGTCCGACGCCATATCCACTTCCCTGTCCAGTTCCGGGATAAAAAACTCGAAGGCCTTCCTTCAGAACACCCGAGACGTTAAACGCTTCGCCTTGCTGGGAAATGCCAAACACCAGCCAACCACCGTGGGTATTGGCAAAGGCGGAGACGGTTTCGAAACTGGACTTTGGAAGGGCGTTGCGAGCCTCCTTGAACTCGATGTCATTCCATTCCCCCGCTTTGAGCAGTTTTTTAAGCTCGGAAATCTCCATCATATCTCCTGCTGTATATAGGTACTGACTCGTGTTTGAGTACCTATAAATTAGGTACTCTGCCTATTTCGCCATGCGGCGGTAGGCCCTCGACCCAGGCATTCAAGTTTTTCCGTGTTTCTCTGTGCTCAGATCGATTTCGAGGCATCGTTTTTTTGACAACCAATTCCTTGATTCGCCCCGGGGGTGCGGTAATGCCTTCGAGCCGGTTGGAGGATTCCGTCAGTAGGTTGGGAAGATCGGAGCAAAACCCAACGCAACGTTCAGTCCGGGGCCGATCCCGTAGATTGGTGGCTTGCATTTGTGATGAGCCCCTTATTTGATACCCGAAGCAAGCCGGAATTCCTCTCCTTTCCGCCGTTAGCTCTGCTTATCGACTGCTTCCCGAATCTGTTCCTCAATAAAACGCATCATTTCCTCTTTCTTTGGAAGTTCAAGCTGGTATTTGGAAACGAAAAGCCCGTTGTCCATGCCCGCCAGGGCATATTCGACCAGGGCATGGTTTTTGTCCGTACAAAGCAAAATTCCAACCGGTGGGTTGTCCCCCTCCGTCATCATGTTTTTTCTATACCAAGTGACATACGTGTTGAGCTGTCCTATGTTTTCATGGTTGAATTTTTCCAGCTTCAGTTCCACCAGAACATGGCACTTGAGGATTCGGTGATAAAACACAAGATCAACGAAGAAATGCTCACTTCCAATAAGAATGCGCTTTTGTCTGGCTTCAAAGCAAAACCCATGGCCCAGTTCCAACAGGAATTCTTGAAGCCTGTTGATAAGCCGGTCTTCCAGGTGGGATTCGCTCATTACTTCTTTGGAATTCAGGCCAAGAAACTCGAATACATACGGATCCCGTATCGCCAGTCGAGGTTCTGCAACTTCTGCACTTTCTTGTGCCATTGCCGAAAGTTTCTTCTTATCTTTTGATAAGCCGGATCGCTCATAATACAGACTATTGATTTGGCGTTTGAGCTCGCGTACTGACCAATTTCCCCGGATGCACTCAATCTCATAGAAAGTACGTTTTGTGACATCGGATATGCCAATCAATTCGGCAAAGTGGCTAAAAGAGAGCCTTTGAATCAGCATTGAAGAGGCTATTGCCGATTGTGAGGGGATCGCGGTTGTTGTTTCTGATTTGGCAGACGCTGTCTGCCAAATTGCGGAAGGAATCAGGCTTTGCCATGATTTGGCAGACGTTGTCCGCCAAATTCCGGGATAAATTAAGTAGAATTGCCTGTATTGACGCAACGATCGAGCCGCTACGCCATCCATACCGCCTTCATTCAAGCGAGAGGAAAGGTTTTCAAGAAGCCGAATGCCATATTCTGCCCGATCCGCTCCGTTCTGTTCATATTCGGCAATATAGTATCCCATTAGCCAGTTGCGCAGCGTCAGACTGAGATTTACCGCCCGTCCTGCCTGTGCAGCCAATTCCTCATGAGCCTGCCGGATAGACAGAACCAGTTTTTCAAAATTCCATTGATGCTTATTCGCATTCATCCGAATTTTACTCCAGTACAATTCTGACCTTGCTGGGGTCCTTCCCTGCGGTAAGCCGGCTGAGATAGGTATCCAGCCTGGTTTTCATTTCATTAGGATTAAATGGTGAGCCCCCCGCAAGTAGAGCATCCTTCAGATCCGGAACCTTTATGGTAATTTTCTTGAGATCCGACAGTGCTTCACGAATTGCCTGGATGAATTCATCGCTGAGCGGATCCGGCAGGACTCTGGTTTTCAGAAACGCCTCAATATGATTTTTCATCTCAGGTGTTAGCAGGTCAATTCTTTCCTGGGTAATCGGATCCTCAAGGTTGTTTAGAAGGGTGTTGGTCCATTCATCGTAGAGCCTGTCAAGATCATCTTCCAGTTTTGAAATCCGATTGTCGACTGGAACTACAATACTTTCTTGCGAGGGTTTAAATGTGCAATGAGGACATAAGGGCGTGGTATTCAGATCTTTTTTTAGAAAGCTGTAACAGGGCGTAAGATTGGCCAGGCGGTTCTGGAAATCCACCAGCTGGCTGGCATGCATGGTGCCGATGGTGGCTAGTTTTTTGAGCTTTTCGAGTCTGTCATCTCTTGAAAGTGCCTTTTTCCGATTGTCATCATTCACACCCAGCCTGGCTTTCTGGTGCATGGATGTGTAAGTATCCATGTAACTTTGCTGTAATTCATTTAATTGCTGAAGGGTTTTCTGCCTGAATTCCGGTTTGGTGCGTTTTTCCGGATCGTAAAAGCTGGAAAGGATGGCATCACGCGTTGTTTTCATTTTGCTGATCCATGAATCCGTATCCGGAAGATATGCTTCAGCCTGAGCCAGATAGGAGGCGAGGCTTCCGAGATCCCCGACGATTTCCTGCAACGCATTGACCTCTTTGAGTACGGCAAGCCCTCCACCATGGTTCCGGATTTCGATTTCAGAATACTTGAAATTTGTCATCTTGCCCGGCGTATTGAAGGCCTGGATCGATTCAAGGAACGTCTTGGTTTCCTCCATCTTTTTCCGGCAAGAGATGACCTCATCATCCGACAGAAGATTCTTCCCCCAGAATGGGATGCCCGTTTGAATCTTCTGAACGGCCATGACAAGTTTTTCCACGAAAACCGCGATGGTGGTCTGGAGCTGCTCCACCGGCCCGCTTTTCCCTTGAGAAATTTCAATGGCAAGTCCGGGCGCAAGGCCCAGAAGCTCAAATAGTGCTTTCAATGGTCCAGTGGGCACACCTTTGGGCTTTTTGACATGCTTGAAATCAATTAGATCCTGGAGAGGCGTTGCGGAAAGGGCGGCAATATTGATGGCGCTGAATTCTTTTCCCGGAATATTAAGGACGAGATCTCCCGCGTAGACCAGGGCTGCCAGTATAGCCACCACCCAATCCGGTTCCAGTCGAAATCGTTCCGGCAACAGGTACTCAACTCCCATTATATCCTGGATTAGCTCCGAACGATTCAGAACCTGGCCCGCCCCCTTTTTACTCAACAAATCCAGAATGAACAAGGCGTACCTGGAATGCCGTGGATCTATGTTATCCCCATCAAACAGTTCAAGAGCATCCAACACGGCTGTGCCCTGCTTGGTCCTGGTGGAACCCCCAATACCACGGAGCGCATCCACTGCTGCCTGCTGACGGTTGTCGCCGGTGATCTTGATAGAAAATGAAGGATATTCGGGCGCCAGTTCTTTGAAATATTCTGCAAGGCAAATGGAAGCAGCTGTATTTAACAGATCCCGGACCGTACTCTGCTCCATTTCTGAGGGGCTCATACGCCCTTTTAGCCATTCAAGCATGGCTTTTGATTTTCCCTGGTATTTCAGTTCTAAAGCCGTCAACAGATTCTTCCTGAGCCATTGAACAATTTCCTTGAGAAACCCGCTTGCTTTTTCGAGATAGATGGTTTTCGACTGGCCGGAAGAAGTAGATCCCAGTGCTTGAGCGGCAGCATAGTATCGGATGAGTTTCTTGATCTCATCATCCAGATGGGTCAATTTGATGAACGCCTCATCCGATCGAAGTTCATCTTTAAACGACGGGGCTTCAAAAATCTGAGTGAAATAGAGATAAAAATCCCTGGGCGGCTGGGCGGTAGATCGTTCATTGGGCGTACCGAAAAACATATAGCCGATCCGGGCCGACTTCCGATTCAACCATTGGAGCTCATATTCCCATGCCAGGTGGGTTCCCGGATGATAGATGTCGGATCGTTCAAGTATCCTGGAGAGAGCATCGAAATAAGCCATGTCAAGCTTATCATTTTCGAGAAGTTCTGCGCGCTTTTCGATCAAGGCGTCATAGTCTACGTCCTTTTTGAGATCCAAATAGTATTGTCCGGAATCCTGGGCCATGGAAATGAATTGTCCGTTTACAGTCTTGATAATCTCGCGCAGAACAGTTTCCACAAGGGTTTGAAGATCCTCATTCGGTTCACCCCCCATTTCTTCTATGCCGGGTTGATAGAGGCATAGTTCATCCCTGAGCGATCTGGCCGTCAGCCCGATCGGCTGATAAATATTCCCTGTAGCCAGCCTGTTTATGGAAAGGCCCTGAATAATCCTTAATGCCATCTTTTTATAGGGCGGTCTGCTGAACGACTGATTCACTTTTGATTCCAGAACATCGCTGCATTCCATGACCGTTCGAATATCCGGTATGGATCGAAAGGCAGCGTTTTCCTTCAATTGTTTCCAATAACCATCGTAAGCAATGACGCCTGGATAATCGGTCGGCACCGGATCGTTTAAGACCTCTTTCATGGCACGGGAAAAGGTCCTCAACACTTCTCGCTTTTCGACCGCTCTTATTTTTTCAAATGTATCAATATATTCAGGATGAATGGGGAAAAGCTCCACATAATCATCCATCCTTTCATTCATCTGCTCATAAAATTTCGAAAAAGGAGCCAAATAGGCTGCAATCCGGGCTTTTTGCTCGGGCGTCTTTTGAAGGAGTCTTTGAGAGACCACAAACTTCACGTCCTTCTTGGCAATCAATACCTGTTCAAATCTATCTTTAACCCTTTTGATGCTGCCAGAAACAAATTCGAACGAATCTGTATCAAAGATGGCTTCCTGGACGCCTGCCATGAAACGAAAGCGAAGGTTCTTGCAGACCTCCCCGATTTCCCTCAAAAACCCAAGGTCCCGGACCAATTCCTGCATTTTCCTTTGACGGCCCGGATGGCCACTTCAAAATCCCCCACTTGTGGCCACCCCAAAATCCCCCACCTGTGAAGGTGGCCATGTAGGATCTTGACCGTGGCATTGGAAAGATCTTCAGCGACAGAACGGTTACACTTTATTCTTTTTTCTTCCCTATGGCAAGTTTTTCTGCAGCCTCCTTTAGCCTGTAGCTTTTTCCTTCAAATTTGAGCAAATGGCCTCGGTGGAGCAACCTGTCAAGGATCGCAGAGGATGCGGCATTGTCTCTGAGCAGTTTACCCCAGTCCTCCACCGGACGGTTTGATGTTATGAGTGTACTTTTTCTTTTGGAATAACGATTCAGTATGATATCAAGAAGATCATCTGCCGCATGTTCAGGGACCCTTTTTCTCAGGAAAAGATCATCTATTATTAGCAAGTCTGCTTCTGAAAAAAGCTTTGTTATTTTTTTTGTCTTCCCTGTTTGGGCTGCTTCGAAGACATCTTCAAAGAAAGTATGGGCCTCACGATAAACAACCTGATGGCATGCCTGTGTTGCAGCATGAGCAATTGTTTTAACGATATGGCTTTTCCCAGTCCCGGGAGAACCGATCAGGAGTGCGTCTTCACCGTTGTGTATAAATTTGATGGTCACCAGTTCAAAAATTTCCTTTTTTGGAAGTCTTGGATTAAAGCCCCAATCAAACTCAGTCAATGTTTTTCTCTCACGAAGACCGGAAGCATTAAATCTACGTTCTATCAGGCACGACCGCCTGTAATCTAACTCATCCTGAAGCAGGCATGAAAAGACTTCCAGGAAAGAAGATTCTCCTTGATTTGCCTGTATCACTCGGGTTTCTAATGTTGCTCGCATACCGCTTAAACGTAGCGTTCCTAGACTTTTCTCTATTTCCTGCATTGACATCGGCATATTCAGTTTCTCCTTTCTCGATTTCAGTTATCAATGTCATAGTCATCCGGGATATCCAAAAAATCTATCTTCCTCAATTGATCCTCGATCAAATAGCCAATTTCACATTTGTTTTTGAGCTGTGAAATCATCCACTTCGGCAATCGAATTGTCAGCAGTTCACGTCTCAAATGATCTGATTTCTTTTTTCGACCGGCTCCCGTACGTTTTCCGCCTCGCATTTTCACCTCCAAAACAATCAAGCCCTATGATTATCGTGTAACGAGATTCAAAAAGTCCGACCATATTCGCCTATACATAAGCCCGATTCCTTAATTGATCCTCGATCAAATAGCCAATTTCACATTTGTTTTTGAGCTGTGAAATCATCCACTTCGGCAATCGAATTGTCAGCAGTTCACGTCTCAAATGATCTGATTTCTTTTTTCGACTGGCTCCCATACGTTTTCCGCCTCCCATTTTCACCTCCAAAACAATCAAGCCCTATGATTATCGTGTAACGAGATTCAAAAAGTCCGACCATATTCGCTTATACATAAGCCCGATTCCTTCGGATGGCCGTTTAGGTTAAACAAATTTCCGCGCCACCGAGAACGTGGCGATGGAAATCAAATGTTTCCCTTTTTTCTCAACCACTTTAGCTGCCTTAACGACATATCGCCTGGATCCATAACGGCCATTGGGATTTTCACAAATGACGACCCAAGGGTCTGGTTCCAGTCAAAGGCCTCGGCTGAAAACCCATTTTTCCGCAGCACAGTAACTGCTTTTTGTGCGCCAATCCTCCCAGCTTCATCCCTGTCCAAAAAAACGGTAATTTTGGGAATCTCAATGTGTGAGCTGATTAACTTTATTCGGGCTGCCTGTTGTTCGGTCATGTGCGACCCCATCAGTGCTCCGACGTTCAAACAACCCGATTCGACCAAAACTGCCACATCAAAAAAACCTTCTACCAGCACCAAGCCAAGCCGCTGAACTTGATCCTTTGCTGAAGCATCTGATAACAGTTTGTCCTGGTTGTATATTTCCAGTTTTTTGAAGAACGGAAAGCTCCAGTATTTCCCATTCGTTTTTTCTTGCTGCAGTGTCAATGCACGACCGACATGTGTCAGTATAGCGCCGGACATTCCCCGCACTTGAAACACCAACCGGCCATTGAGAGGTGACTGTTTGTTTCCATTCGGCCTTTCCGGGAGAAAACCACATCCCAGATAGCGACATGTCGCCTCTGAAACCTGTCGATGTTTTAATTCTGGATGTTGCGGCTGTACAAAACGCCTTAAATCCACTTGAATCGGTTTGTTTTCTTTCGGTTTTTTGAGTTCAGGAACATGGTTTTTAACCTCGCGTGAACGTATATCCAAATTTGAAATTCCATTTTCCACCATCCAGGAGGCAACTTCATAGCAATTCATTGCCTGGCCTCGCAGCGCTAAAAGATCCTGGCAGAAATTGAGTACACCGACTTTCGCCCCCAGGCCACTGCTGAAATCCTTGAAGATATTCTCCGTCAGGTTCAAATGCAGCGAAGCAGTTTTTTCGCCTGTAAAAGGCGATTTGATCCATGTCTCGTTGGCCTTACAGCGGCGGTTTCCATCAACTTCCAGGCCAAAAACATCAATCACTCTCTCCCAGCTTGCATTTTTCCAAACTGCGGGTAGTTGCTCTTTGGGCATGACAAAACGGTTTGCTCCTTCCTCCGAAACCGGTGTCTGTGCGGCGTGCTGCTCCCAGAATGCAGCATAATCTTCCGGAGGGCGTATTAATTTATGTTCCTGAATCAGCCCCTCAGAATCCTTTTCTTCCTGGTTTTTTTCGGCTAACGTTTTGACAAGGTTGCGGATGGATTTGTAATTGCGCAGCCCCACATTATTGGCTTTGATGCAGGCCTGTTCCACGTAACGGGCCTCATAATGTCGGACCAGGTTGACAATCCCCTGTATTCGTCTTTGACCGGTTCTGCCTTCTTCCTCAAACAAGACCTTGCATAATTTTAAAGTTGCGGGACCAATGCTCTCTGCTTTGGCAAAGAGATACGTTGTTTGACGTGAAGGATTAAAAATCCTATCTTCCGGCGGTATATTGACAGATCCCGGCCTGCTGTTCTTGGCGTGCCTGCGGAAAATCTCCATTGTTACAGGATTGATAATCTCAATCTCTCTGTCATAAATCCTGACAATAACCTTTGTATAAAGGGGCGCCGGCAAGGCTGAATAATAGGATTTCCCCACCTGAATGGCGCCGTCATCCCAGACCGTACGGATTTCTTGGCTGAAATAGCTGAATGCAGTTAAGGGAAGTTGTTTAAGGTACGGTTTTTCTTCTTGAAACATTTCTTCAACCTGTCGCTTGGTTCTCCCGTGTATCCGCTGAGCAGCCCATTGTTCCTCCCAGTGCATAAGCCATTCATTCTGTCGTTCAATCGATTCAAATGTGCGACCTTTTAAAGCTGTGTCTTGGGTATGCTGTACGGCATTTTCAACAGTCCCTTTCCGGTTTGGGTCTCTAACTCTTGCCGGATCTGCAACAACCCCGTAATGCTCCAGCATGGCCGCATAGACGGTGTTCAATTCAGGTTCGTAAAGATCCGGTTTGATGACGCCCTCTTTCAAATTGTCCAGAACCACATATTGGGGGCAACCTCCGAAATATCGAAATGACTCCTCATGAAGTTTTGCCCATGTTTCTTTGCTTGATTGCCAAACTACTTTCCGGAATGAGCGCCTGGAGTATTTCAACGTCATTATAAAGAGACGAGTTTTACGGTATTTCCCTGTCGAATGAAGCGTTTTGGCTCCCGTGCCATAGTCTACCTGAGCCTCTTCCCCTGGTAAAAACTCCAATCGATCGAATTGCTTGGGGTCCTCTTTTCTCAGTCCCCTTACAAACCGCTTTACGCTGTTGTATTTGTGGGTAAAGGCAAATCGCTCGACCAAATCTTGGTAAATCGCTACGGCATTCCTCCCGAGCTTCACCTGCTTTTCAATCCATTCTCGGTGAGGCTCACATGCTGATCTGGCATGGAGTGGAATCGCCCGTTTTTCTCCCTTGAATGTGCTGTTTACCGGTGGCCGGGGTGGGGGATTTTCACTGATGATGCAATCAGCCCCGGTGGCCAGGGTGGGGGATCTTGAATTTAAGTCGGAATCTTCGGGTAAAAAGCCACTTTCTTTTGCGTATTTTCGGATCGTTTTCCTGTCAATATTGGTCTTACGATGTACTTCACGCTGACCAACGCCATTTTTAAGTAGGGTAATGATGGTAGATTTCTTGTCCGGCTTCAAAACGTTCATCCTTTCTTCCTCCCAATTCAATTAAATTGCATTGGGAGATGGTATAACGTCCTGTCACCATTTTGTGAATTGAGCCGAAGATCAAAAATCTACATTTTGAACCTCTTTAGGTGGGGGATTTTCAAGTGGCCACAGGTGGGGGATTTTGGGTGGCCGCCCGGGGACGGAGATAGTCAAGCAATTCGTCAAGCACCAGCAGTAAACCTTTTTCAGGATAAACGGATTGAAACACCGCCATCATTTCTTCAAAAGCCTGTTTGTGATTAGTGATTTTATCTCTATTCGGAAAGCGGTATTCAATACCCCATTTCGCAAGACCATCGCTTAACTCAGAACAGATCATCTCCCTGAAATCCATGGTGCTGGACCCGATTTCAATCCGAATCACCTTGAATTTGCCTGCAATTTTCCGGGCCTCTTTTCCGACCAATTCATTCTTGACGTTTTCGACCATGTCCTCATATTCCGCAATGCTGGAGATGACGGACATCAGATGGGATTTTCCAGTACCATAGTTTCCAACGATTAAAAGCCCCTTGTTATCCATGGGGTGATCAAATTGAAGCTGTTCAAAAGCGATCTTCGTAATGTTCAGGGCCATGTCATCGGAGATAACAAACGTTGAAACCAATTCTTGGGCCTTTGCCTTATCATCCGATTCAATGAGCTGGACGGTAGTTTCAATGGGGTCGAACTGAATGAGTTCATGGTAATACATGATGTTGCCTCCGTTTCAGCCAGGATCGGATTATTCATCCGGCGATGGGTTGAGTTCGATTGTGATACCCACTTCTTCGATCGGGTAGGCCTGAAATTCATGGTGTTCCGGCCTTGCGTAGGTTAAGCGCCTGTTCTCTATGGCTCCATTCCATGCAGCGATTACGACCCGGTTCTTTGCATTGTTCTGAAGGAGAGACAGGGGGTTTTGCTGAAGAGATTTATCAAAAAGAATCTCCATGTTGTCCAGGAGCACCATATCGCTCCCGGTATCGCTAAAGAGGCTTGAAAACAGCCTGGATAAGTTAGATGCTCGCTTCCCCAAGGGTATATCCAGAAGACGGGAAGACATTTCCAGATTCACATTGATCATGGGGACAGCAAACTCGCTGGAAAATTTTTTGAGAATTCCCGTCTTACCGGAACCGGATTTGCCGACCAGAAGAATCAGCTTCTGGTAGAGATGCTTAGCATCCTGAATGTTTGTCAGTATCTGTTCTTGAATTTCCATTATCAATGAAATGTTTGCGTGAATTGATTCTCCTGGTGTTAAGTAGAACAGTTTTAATTTACTTACAATAAAGAAAACTCATCTTCCGAATCCTGACTCTGGGGCATTTCCGCGCTTTTTTGATTGAAATCGTAAGTGTGTTGCAGCGTCAAATGTCCGTTCTTTTCCGCCTCATGGATAAATCCTATTATGGAGTGAGAGGCGAGAAATTATTCTCTTTTAAAAGGCTCGGAATCAGAATTTCATGGACAATGGCAACATCGATGTCCCCGCCACCGAGTCGATGGTAACGGGATACGGACAGCTCACTCATCATGATTTTTCAGCTGTTCAGATCACCTGTAATTTCCACGACCGATACATCACATGTGCCTCCACCAAAATCGAAGACAACACATTGGCTCGTTTCGCCTGAACGAACCACGCTTTCATTACCTTTGATGATGATGTAATCGATAAGAGCGGCTGTCGGCTCATCCAACAAATCATCATCTTGTAACTCCAGCCCTGCGTATTGGCAGGCCAGTAAAGTATCTTGTCGCTGATTTAACTGGAACGATGCGGGAACCGTGACCGAAATATGGTTGTAGCTGCTGTTGGAAGCGCTCTCTGCGCTCTCTTTTAGAAAGGTAAGGATAGCGCCCGCAATTTTAGAGGCATGGTTAAAGCGTTCAGGCGCGCGAAAATATGTTTTCCGAAGCCCCATGTCGCTCTTGGTTTCATAAAACAGGTTTTTCTCATGGAACAGGTTTGCTTTCTGTAAGAACGCACGCAAACGTTTGGCGCCTTCACCAATCCAGACTTCTTTATCTGGGAGTTCAACAAGAACCGAAGGAACCAAGGGGCTTGTATATTCACCGGCCTGGGTGGGTTGTTTTAATTCGAGGACATTGCACAAAGGGGGTTTTCCAGGACCCCAAACCACCTCTGAAACAGTTGAATTCGTGGCACCCAAATCTATTCCCAGGGCCCGAATATGTCGGTTTTTGTCGTCTGCCGGCAGCTCAATGAACCTTTCTATCTCGTCCATTCAATTCCCTTTTGTTTGGTAGCCAAGCCTGGGTCTCCCCAGCCCTGAAAACCTGATCTATACCCAACAATTCTTCCCATCCCACAAAATACAAAACCCCGCTCTCCATCTGTTCGGGAGTAACGGGGCTCTTGGCTCGATATAAACCATCCTTAATCCTCTTTTTTTCATTGAATCAAAGAAGAAATTTGGCTCACGAATTCTTTATAATGTTGCCTACACCCAGCTACTGTATAAGTCAATGTAAAACTGATACAAAGACCGCTATTCGGGCTTTTTGTTGACTACTTTCCCATTGATTCCGGAATCCAGCTTTCTTATTCCGCGCTTATTTGCTGAACCATTTTCCCTATGCTCTTCGATTCCGTCTTCTTCTCGAAAACCTCTCAATTTTTGAATCAGCTGTATCTCGGCTTTGGCTGTCCGCCTTGGCAAAAATGGAGATGTGGAAAAGCCGATCATCAAGGGCCAAGGCAAAGCCGGTGACTTTTTTGGATTCCATACGGAAGTCTGTTCCCAACCCCACAAACGCTCGCCCTTCAGTGCTGGCTGCTAGGGCTGCTTTCTGGAAGGTCTCTCTTTGTCATACATGGCCGCCATGGCGCCGGTGGGCTTGGGCGCTAACCAAAATGGAACCAGTTTTGCTACTCCAAACGGAACCAGATATTGCGCACTGGTCTTTTCCTTTTAGAAGGGTTTTCTTGTAAATTTGTTAGAGGTTGCATGAAAGAGTATATCAGATGGTATTTTAAAAATGCTGGTGAGACACGTAGCGTTCTGGTTGAAGAATCAGTGATGAGGATACCATCAATATGGTGATGGCAGAGAAGAGGGGATTAGATTTTTCGGTTAAGGGCAATGCTTATTGAGGAACTATTTGTCTATGTCATAGTCGTCCGGTAAATTCAGGAGGCCTCCCTTCGCCAATTGATCCTCAATCAAATATCCAATTTCCCCGTTTTTTTTCAGCTGTAGAATCATCCATTTGGGGAGACGAATGGTGAGCAGTTCACGTCTCAAATGTTCCGGTTTCTTTCTTCGGCCGGCGCCTACCCGTTTTCCACCTCTCATTTCAAGCTCCAAGACAAGGTAATTTCTGATATTCGTGTAACGAGATTCAAACAGACCGGTGATATTCAGACCTCAAAACCGGCCCTTTGGCGAACATCTCATTTTCTGAGGGAAGGACCATCAATATGAATGTTGATGCAGCGATGGTTGAGACGATCCAGCAAGGCATCGACCATGTCCTTTGGTTCAAGCAGCGAATACCATTGTTCAGGTTGAAGATTGGTCGTAATAATTGTGGACCGACCGGCTTCATAGCGATCTTTCATGAGTTTAAAAAAGGCGTTCATCTGCTCTTTTTTGAGGGTCAGGTATCCCAGTTCATCGAGCAGAAGCAGGTCATATCTGCAAAGGGCATTGAGGAGTTTCGGGGTGGACCGATCTGCCAAAGACGCATAGAGCTGATCCAGCAAATCCTGAACATTATAAAAACGCCCCCGGTACCCGGCAATAATGGCTTGACGAAGGATCCCCACGGCCAATCCCGTTTTGCCGACGCCGGTTTTTCCATGGAACACGATGTTTTCTCTTCGGCTGATAAAGTCAAGGCCGGACAACGTCATGATCCGGCTCTTCTGTATTCCCGGCTGAAGATCAAACGGAAAGGAGTTGAGGGTCCATTCCCATGGAAGCTTTGCAATCTGGACCCGATAGATCATGCTGCGCTCCTGCCGGAAACGTAATTCCTCAGCCAGGAGATTGTAGATGACCTCGTGAATGGAAAAACCGTTCTTTTCAGCCGAAGCCAACTGTTCTTCGAGAGCCTTCAGCATGCCTTTAAACTTCAAATCAATGAGTAACTGTTCAATTTTCTTTTTCATAGATCAAAAAAGTCTCCCGCGATATAATCGAGAATAATGTTTTCCAGACGCGACAAATCAAAAAGTCCATATTTAAGCGCCTGTGTTATGGCTTTCAAAAAAGGTTCCCCGGGATAAGTGCGTTTCAGATGAAGCAACCGACGTAACTTGACCACACCGCGACCGTGACTTCTTTTCTTCAGTTCAGCCACATACTCATCCAGGATGGCATCCTCTCCCGTCAACAGCTGTTCTTCTTTTGAAGGGATTCGGGGATCTTTTTTTCTTCGAATGGGAACATGGTGACCGGGCAGGGTTGTTCGGGTGTTGCGTTTATCCAGTATGCGGTCATGTTCCGCCACTTTTGTGTTTTTGTCGTAAACGATGACCTTGAGCCAATGTTTCTGTACTTCCAGGGAGTTCCCAATCAGCGCTTCAGGGACTGAATAGCGGTTGGTGTCCAAGTGCACATATCCCTGAACATCGGCTACCCTGTGTTCTGCCACATAGACTGGCGGCTGGTATGCCGGTAAATCAATGAGATATGGCTTTTCAATGACATAGGCCTCATCCGGCGTCATCCCTAAAGCCCGTTTAAACTTTTTATCGCTTGTATTCCGGCACCAGTCGATTGCCTGCCGGTTCAAATCCTGCCAGCTAACAAATGTTCTACCGGGAAGAAAATTGTTTTCCACAAAATGAAAAGGCCTTTCCACACGGGCACTTCGATTGGCGTCTCCTACAGCATGGGCCTCAAACCGGGTTCCATACATATCGCCGAAGTATTTCATTTCAGGCGCAATCAATGCATCAGGCCCGGTGCCGCCGGCCACAATAACATTGGTGTTGTCAACCATGCACCGGGAACACACCCCGTCCATAAACTCGAATGCTTTTTTTAGGAAAACCTTGCACTCAAACCGGGTAAAACAGGGGTAATACTGAATAAAAATCCTTCGGCAAAAGGCCAGGGTCAGGGACGCGCACTGGGTCGACATTTTTTTCCCATTAATGACAACCAGATGGGGTGACGTATCATGCTGCATCTCCTGACCGGGTTTAAAATGGTATTGGCCCGCCCGTCTTTTTTTACGTTCCCGGATCTCGTACTTTCTCATAATCCAGGTCAGACTCTGATAAGGGATTTTGATCTGTTGGCGGCTTTCCAGTTCCTCGGCTACTCGCACGGCATTTCCTTTACATTCCTTGAAAAGCTCGCGGATCAACGGGACATGTTCTTCATACCGGGAGTTCCTTTGGGGTACCGCCTCTTCGTCATGATCATCTAAAACCTTCGTGACGGTATTGCGACCGGCCTTCAGGGTTTTGGCGATGTCGCGCAAACTCATGCCGGTTTTTTTCAATTCCACAATGGCATCTTTTTTGGATTGTCGGATCATAATTGGGTCGCTTTCTTGAGTTCCAGTGCTTGTTTTTCTATCTTTTTCACCCAGGTTTTGAGCGTTTGTTTCTTCAACTGATCGCTTTTTGGGTAATGGACATGCGAAACGGTTTTCACCAGACGTTTGAGAACCGCATATGCCATTTCAATATCCTTGAACCATTTGCCTTCCGGTCCATCATGAACTTCTTTGGCTTGTTTAGACTGGGTTCTTTGTTCGAGAACTTTTATGAAAAGGGATGGATTTTCCAGCATGTGGTCTCGAACAGACCGGTTGCTTTTCTGGTAATGTGCGTAGAAACGGGCCAGTTCCCTTGTGGATAGAGGTTCTTTTTCCAGGTGGGCCAACAGTTTTTGTGCGTCTTCACCGTTGGCGCGCGCCAACGGCGCCATGACACGGCTGGCAGCCCAGGTTGAAAGTGAGCCTGCAATCACGGTTCTCAAAATATTTTCCGGCAGGGCTTCAACCAGGTCCAGCCGCCGTTTTACAAAACTCTTGTCGCGCCCTATTCGGGTTGCAATATGGGAGAGGCTGCACCCAAAACGCCGATGTAATTCCTGAAGTAAAACAGACTGCTCAATGACTTCCCATTGCCGTTCATTGGCCTTGGTTAAAAGCGAAAACATGGCATTTTGTTCGTTTTCTTTTGAGAATTGGACACATATCCGGTCCTTTCCACAAGCACAAAGCGCTCGAACACGCAGGTAGCCATCAATCAGAATCAGTTTGTCTTTTTCTTCAATAGCCAGGGCCGGAACGATCTGCCCGTAAGTTTCGATGGAATCCCTCAATCGCTTTAAAGCCTGGTGATTCATTATCCGGCAATGAGCGTAACGCAACTCCAGCAAATGAATATCAACGGTTCGGATGGATTCCATACCCAGTCTCCCGAAAGATTTCCTCTATGGTTTCTCCAAGACTGACCCAATTTCCTTGCCGGATCTCCTTTACCTGTTTCACAATCACAGGACGTCTGGGAAGCGAAAGAACCTGAAACAGACGGCCATCAAACCCAATCAGATCCTTGTCCAACAAGCCATCGCGGGCATCGATATATTGATCCAAATGCACCTTTAAAATCCGGCAGATTCTGTCGTAACCATAATAAGAGAGCCCGTTTTTGTCAGATACCAACACCAGAAAAATGTAGAGCAGCAGCTCATGATGATTCAGGCTCTCCCAAAAGCCGTTTCTCAAAAAACGATGCTCCAGAAAGCCGAAGCTTCCATTGATGACACGCACTCTTTCGGGAAAAAGGACTCTTTTTTTGATCATTTTTTTCTCCTGTCATGGATATGGGGTTTTCTCAAAGCCTGTTACATCTGAAAAAACCCTCCCTGCATAAGCACGGCGAGGAAAATGGTCCACAACAACCCCGATCGACCCGCAAAAAAGACAGCTGGGTCGGTTCCCCGACCGCTTTTTGGGTTCAATATCACAGTCTTTTTGAGGTGTTGAACTATCATCACCAGGGTTCAGTCCATTTTTTTTGGATTTTTTTGTTTTTTCGTACAAACGACGGCGCTCTTTCCCTTTTTTCGAATTGCGGTATTTCCCCTGAGCTTTCCGGTGCAGCTGTCTTTGGCGTATCCTGCGACATCGTTCCCCACAATAGGCCTGGCCACGCCAACACGACCGACAGACGTGAAAAAAGCAACCACAACATCGGCATTGAACCACTCTTAAAAGGACATCTCCCATCATTCCAGCCTTGCAATTGGCCGGAAACACACTTATATAAAATTGGCGTGTGTGTGGCTTCCGGCTCTATCCGGTGGTCAAAAAAGAAGGCCCGAAGCGGCTACTTCGGGCCTTCACCATCCATTCTACAAAGTAAATCGCATTTCCACTTAACCAAGCCTCTGTCTTGGAAGAAGAAAACCAAATCCAAAGAAAATAGATTTTATAAAAATTTATTGAAAAGTAAATCTACATCAACGACTCCTTTGCCGCCACTTATGGATCCCTCATCGTCCGCTATACCTGAGGGCCGTACTCACCGGCGGTGACAGCCAATGGTTCAATTTCCATTAGCAAACTTGGTTCAGTTTTGATTAGCGTTGAAGCGGTGGGAGACGAAGCGCTCATCCTGGTCGCTTTTTCAGCGATGCCATCCCATATAGCGCTCTGGTCAGATCGGAATTCCCCCGAAGATATGAAATGGTTTGAAGCGTAATCTGAAACTTGGACAGGATTTTTCCCCTCGCGACCTTGCCCCGTTTCAAGACTGAACGTGCCGTGGTGGTCCCTTGGAAAGACTAATTTTGACGTTTGGCTGACGATCTTCCTGGAAAAATGCGTGGTGGATCATTTGCGACCTATTTGCGACCCATTTGAACTGGCTTGCGACCTTAGAGCTTGTTTAAAAATTATCCCTGCTGCGGTCGGCTGCGGCTTCCGATGGCTGCGTCAGCGACAAAAATGGGTTCTTCACCGTAGCTTGACTACGCTTTCAGCCCCATTTTTATCCCTTCCTTGCCCTCGAAAACCTCGCCCCTGACGTTAAATCCCGCCTCAGGTTCTGATAAATGGGAACGGGTATACACCTACACAAAAGCCTTGTGTGAACAACGACCATAAGCGTTGCCGTCTTGACCTGCCGTTCTATTTCCAGATAACCGTATCCTGTTGCCAGAACTTATTATCCTTGGAGGGATAATCGAGGTTGAAATGAAGCCCGCGGCTCTCTTTCCTGAGGGAGGCGCAGGTGATAATGAGTTCCGCTACAAGGGCGAGATTTCGGAGCTCAAGAAGATCCTGACTGATGAGGAAGTCCCAATAGTATTCCTTAATTTCTTCCTGAATAATGTCCACTCGTCTTTTAGCCCGGGCCAGACGTTTGTTGGTCCTTACAATGCCCACATAATTCCACATAAACCTTCTGATCTCATCCCAGTTGTGGGATACCACCACCAGCTCTTCGCTGTCCGTTGCGGTGCCGGGGTCCCATTCGGGGGCCCGTGGAAATGCTTCCTGCTTTTTGTCGGCTAATTCCCGTGCGGATTTTAAAGCCGCGCGCCTGGCAAAGACAAGGGCCTCGATGAGTGAATTGCTGGCGAGCCGGTTTGCGCCGTGCAATCCGGTGCAGGCCACTTCACCGATGGCAAAGAGGTTCTCCATATTGGTCCGCCCGTGTTCATCGGTCAAAAGGCCGCCGCACATATAGTGGGCGGCGGGAACTACGGGAATCGCCTCCTCCGTGATATCGATGTGATAGGCCAGGCAGGTTTTATAAATGTGGGGAAAACGATGGATGATAAAATCTTTGTCTTTGTGGCTGATATCCAGATAAACGCAGTGATCGCCGCTTTTTTTAAGCTCCATGTCAATGGAGCGGGCCACGACATCTCTGAAAGCCAGATCCTTTAGGGAATGGTAGGCTTCCATGAAGCGTTTCCCTTTTTTGTCCAAAAGGATTCCCCCCTCTCCCCTCACGGCTTCGGAGATGAGAAAATTCTTTGCCAGAGGATGATAAAGGGAAGTGGGGTGAAACTGAACGAATTCCATGTTGGCCACTTTTACGCCGGCGCGGTACCCGATGGCGACCCCGTCCCCGGTAGCGATATCAGGGTTGCTGGTATAGCGGTATACCTTGCCAGCGCCGCCGGAACACAGGACCGTAATCCTTGAAAGGAATGTCAGGATATCGCCTGTTTCCACATCCAGAACGTAGGCCCCCCAGCAGCTTTGATCCGTTTGCTTTGAAACGATGCCACGGCGAACCAGGGTGGATTTGGTGATCAAATCAATGGCCATGTGGTTTTCATAAATCTGAATGTTCTCGGCATCCGCCGCTCTTTCGAGAAGACGCTTTTCAACCTCCCGACCGGTCAAATCCCTGGTATGGACGATTCGGCGTTTGGAGTGTCCACCTTCACGACCCAGATCAAATGTGTTTTTATGCCCATCCTGCTGAGAAAACTGAACGCCCATGGACACCAGTTCGTGAATCCGCTGGGGACCTTCCTCTACCACAATCCTGACGATATCTTCATGGCAGATGCCGTCGCCCGAAGTCAGGGTATCCTTGATATGGAGATCAAAACTGTCATCGGGATCCAGAACCGAAGCAATGCCGCCCTGTGCATAGTTGGTTGAGCCTTCCGTTTTTTCTTTTTTGGTCACAATGGCCACGCTACCGGTTTTGGCGGCATCAAGGGCAAATCGCAGTCCGGCGATGCCGCTGCCGATGACGAGGTAATCAGTGGTGATGGGCATGGTTTTCTCCTATTCAGTAAGAGGGTTGGCTTTGCTCAAGAAAATTGCTGCTAAAAATTCCGTTTTCAGGAGATTTTTCCCAAAGCATCGGAGAACGGGTTATTAAAAGGGCTTTTTTCAGCTTGCTTCGAATGACTTTTTGCCTTTGGTTTAGGTTTTTGATGAACGGTTGGCGGGACGATTTTGTCGGAACCGTTCCCTTTGGCTTTTAATGAAAGGGAAATCCGCTTTCTCTTAATATCCACATCCAAAACCCGGACATTGACCTTCTGCTGCACCTTGACCACCTCGTTGGGATCTTTTACAAAGCGATCTGCCATCTGGCTCACATGGATAAGGCCGTCCTGATGAACGCCGATATCCACAAAAGCGCCAAAGGCCGTAATATTGGTGACCACCCCGGGCAGATTCATCCCCGGCTCGAGGTCTTCCATTTTTTCAACCCCTTCTTTAAACGCGATATTTTCAAATTGTTTACGCGGGTCGCGCCCGGGTTTGGCCAGCTCCTCCAGGATATCATTTAAAGTGGGCAGACCTACGGTTTCGGTGACATATGCCTCCTTTTTAATTTGTTTGCGAAGGGTCTCATTTTCCATGAGATCCTGGATGGAACAATGAAGGTCTTTGGCCATGGCTTCTACAATGGGGTAGCTTTCAGGGTGGACGGCACTTGCATCCAACGGGTGTAAAGCACCCCGGATACGCAAAAATCCGCCGGCCTGTTCAAAGGCTTTGGCGCCAAGGCGGCGAACGTCCATGAGCGCTTTTCGAGAGGCAAAGGGCCCGTTCTCCTCACGGTGGCGGACAATATTTTTGGCCAGTTGAGGCCCCAACCCCGACACATAGGTCAATAACTGTCGGCTTGCGGTGTTGACCTCCACGCCAACCCTGTTGACACAGCTCATGACCACGTCGTCAAGACTTTGTCGTAATGCTTTCTGATCCACGTCGTGCTGGTACTGTCCGACCCCTATGGATTTCGGGTCAATCTTGACCAGCTCGGCAAGGGGATCCATGAGTCTCCTTCCGATGGAGACGGCCCCTCTCACGGTAATGTCCTGATCCGGAAATTCTTCGCGGCCCACTTCGGAGGCGGAGTAAATGGAGGCGCCGCTTTCGTTGACCATGATCACCTGAATCTTTTTTTCAAGGGATAGCCCTCTTATGAAGGTCTCGGTTTCCCTTCCGGCGGTGCCGTTTCCAATGGCAATGGCATCCACATGAAAACGATCACAAAAATCCCGTATTTTTTGTCCGGCCTGCACGGCTTTTGAATCTCCAAAATGAGGAAAAATGGCATCTGCGTGCAGCAGTTTTCCCTGGGAATCCAAACAGACCACTTTACAACCGGTGCGAAATCCGGGGTCAATGGCCAGAATATTTCTCTGCCCAAGAGGGGCTGCCAGAAGCAGTTGACGAAGGTTGCCGGCAAATATTCGAATGGCCTCTTCATCCGCCGCTTTTTTTGAGGTCATCCGGACCTCGGTTTCCATGGAATGGCTCAGGAGCCTTTTATAGCTATCGTAAATGGCCATCCGCACCTGCTCGGATGTGGAAAAACGACCGGTGATGAACAGAGATTCAAGCAGGGCAAGGACCTCGGTCTCTTCCGGCGCAATGCGGAGGGTCAGGATGCCCTCGTTTTCACCCCGTCGCATGGCTAATATCCGGTGTGACGGCGCTTTTGTAAGCGGTTCTTCCCAATCAAAATAATCTCTATATTTTGCCCCTTCTTCTTCTTTTGAGGCATCGACTTTTGAAATAACAACGCCTTTTTGTAAAAAAAGAGACCGTACCAATGCCCGAGCTTCCTGGTTTTCCGTAATCCATTCAGCGATGATGTCCCTTGCGCCGGCCAGTGCCTCTTCAATGGTTTCAATCTCTTTTTCAAGATCCACAAAAGGGGCCGCAACCCCAAACGGATCGAGATCTTCCTGCTGAAATAAAACATGGGCCAGGGGCTCAAGTCCCCGTTCCCTGGCGATACTCGCCCGGGTTCGCCGTTTGGGTTTAAAAGGCAGGTAAATGTCTTCAAGGACCGCAAGGGTTTCGGCGCCCTGAATTTTGGCTGCCAGATCATCGGTCAGTTTTTCCTGGTCACGCAAAGACTTAAGGATGGCCTCTCGCCTTCGATCCAATTCTTCCAGCTGAGCGGACCGGTCACGGATATCGGAGATGACAACCTCATCCAGGGAATCGGTTGCTTCCTTTCGGTACCGGGCAATAAAGGGGATGGTCGCACTTTGCGACAGAAGGTCCAGTACGGCCTCCACCTGTTTTGGGCGAAGGTCCATTTCCTTCGCAATCTTTTGCACATATTTCGAATTCATCGGTTAAAAAACTCCAGGTATAGTTGCTGGTAACCGTTCACGGTTTACGGTTGCCGGTTTTCGGTTGAAAAACAGAGGATAACGGAAGATTATGGGGTCCTCTTGTGAAGATTTAAAAAATCACGGTTATCAATCCCAACATAATTCGGCATCCTTCATTAAAATTGAAAAAACAATTCATCAAGAAAGTGTAAATCTGTATGAAGGAAACCCATAATTCATTGAAAAACCGTGAACCGGCAACTGTAAACCGGCAACCGTGAACGGCTACAGTTTCTGAAAGCTTCCCTAATAGCGATAGCACGACTTTACTCATGAGTAAAGTAGAATAGCAACGATTTTACCGGCCGCGGCCGTCAAGGATTGAGCTGGTCCAGAATTTGTTCAATTTTTTGGAGATCTTTCGGAAGGGCCATCAATCCCGTGTAAATGCTGAGCTTATTGTTGGGGAGAAATCGAAACCGCTTGGGTCGCGCATGCGCCAGCTTTACCAGATGGTCCCGGTTCCGGATCCTCCCCTCCAGGAACGTGAGCGTCAGTTGGTTTTTTCCCATATCCAACTTGGTAATGCAAAGCTGCTTCAGGCGCAAACGGATGGACATCAACGCCAGCAGGTTTTGCACCTCCGGAGGCGGACTTCCAAAACGATCGCGGATTTCCTCAATCATTTCAGAAAGCTCGGACTGATCGATGAGGGAAGAAAGCCGGCGATACAGATTTAGCCTCACATCCGTGTCCATCATATAGTCGCCGGGCAGAAATGCGGGGATATCGATATTGATTTCCGGATTTACCTCGTCCTGCCATTGTTCACCTTTGAGTTCCGTGACGGTTCGTTCAATCAGTTTCAGATAGAGTTCGTATCCCACCGCCGAAATATGCCCTGACTGGGAAAACCCGAGGATATTGCCGCCCCCCCTGATTTTCAGGTCATGCATGGCAAGGTGCAGACCGGCGCCAAGGTTGGAAAAATCCATGAGGGCCTTCAGGCGTTTTTCCGCATCTCTTGAGAGCGTGGAATCCTTGGAGATCAACAAATAGGCGTAAGCCTTTTCTTTGGCGCGTCCCACCCGGCCCCGCAGCTGGTAAATCTGAGCCAGACCCAGACGGTCCGCTTCATTGATGATAATGGTATTGGCGGAAGGGATGTCGAGGCCCGATTCGATGATGGTGGTGCAGACCAGAACATCAATTTCTTTTTTAAGGAATCGCATCATGGCGTCTTCGAGTTCCTTGGGCTTCATCTGGCCGTGGGCTATTTCAAGCTTCGCGTTCGGGACCAGCTTTTGCAACTGGGTTGCCATGTGGTCGATGCTTTTAACTTTGTTGTGAACAAAAAAAGTTTGCCCCCCCCTTTTCAATTCATTATCGATCGCTCTTTTAATGGTGGCGTCGTCATAGGGAGAGAGATAGGTTTCGATGGACAACCGGTCTACGGGCGGCGTTTCGATGATGCTCAGGTCTCTCACGCCCATCATGGACATCTGGAGGGTTCTGGGAACCGGGGTGGCGGTAATGGCCAGCACATCCACCAGGGCGCGATATTTTTTGAGCGCTTCTTTCTGTTTGACGCCGAAGCGCTGCTCTTCATCGATGATCACCAGTCCCAGATCGGCGAACCCCACATCCTTCTGAAGCATTCGGTGGGTACCGATAAGAATATTGATCTTGCCGGACCTTGCTTCGCCGACAATCCGGGTTTGTTCCGACTTGGTTTTAAACCGGCTGAGAACGCCCAAGCTGACCGCATGGGGCGCCATGCGCTTTTTAAAGGTTTCAAAATGCTGCTCCGCCAGAACCGTGGTGGGCACCAGAAAAGCCACCTGTTTTCCATCGGATACGGCCTTGAAGGCGGCCCGAATGGCGATTTCCGTTTTGCCGAAGCCCACGTCGCCGCAGATGAGGCGGTCCATGGTTTTGTCGGAGGCAAGATCCGCTAAAACATCATCGATGGCCTTGCTCTGATCATCGGTTTCCTCATGTTCAAAGGTCGCTTCGAATTCTCGGAAATAGGGGTCGGGCGGCGAAAACCGAAATCCTTTCCGGTATTTTCTGAGGGCGTACAATTCTACCAGTTGTTTAGCAATTTTTTTGACGGAATTCCTGGTTTTTTGCTTGGTCAGGGCCCACGCGTGTCCCCCCAACTGGTCCAGTTTCGGGCTCTTTTCCTCACTCCCCGCGTATTTCTGTAAAATGCTGACCCGGTCGGCCGGAAGATACAGCTTGGATTGCCCTGCGTATTCCACAATCACAAAATCATGGATACGCTGCGCAATCTCCAGGGTGGAAAGGCCCATATAGCGACCAATGCCGTGTTCCTCGTGAACCACCAGATCCCCTGCCTTCAGTTGGCTGAAAGCTGACCAGGACAGTCCCCGCCGGCGTTTTTTCCGGTTGTGTCGCAAACCGGCGCGTCTTGTACCGAAAATCTCGTCTTCGCTCACCACATAAAGGCCCAGATCCGGCCAGGCAAAGCCCCTTGCCAGACGATCCAGACATACAATGAGCCCCCGGTGCTTTTCCACTTCATGCCAATGATGCACCACAGCGTCCACAACGACATCATAGTTGCCGAGGATCTCCTTCAACCGGTTGGCCTGCTGCAGGGTGCTGCAAGTCATCACGACCTGTGCGCCCGAAGAGATCCAGGCATCTATTTTCTGAGCAAAAGGCGCCATGGAAACCCTGCCTTTGGCCAGTCGCCGGAGTTCCAGGTCCTCTTCAATTTCAAAGCGCCCCGCGATTTCCAGGGTTTTCTCGTCGGTGTTTTCATGGCCCACATTCAGCGCGGAGAACAGGAGTTGCCGATGCGTTTCCATGTACGCTTCAATTTTCATGAACGGGACAAAAACACCTTCAATATCCGGAAAGGGTTCAGCCCTGGCGGCCGATTCCTCCCGATATTTTTCCATGTCTTTTTGGAATTTTTTTTCAATTTTTCGGCCGTTAGGTGCAGCCGAGATGGGGTCCACCAGGGTCAGCAGGCTCTGTTTCGGCAAATAGTGAATTAAGGTGTCCGGGTGGGCATAGAAGTGGTTAAGCCAGGCTTCCTGTCCGGGAAAACCGGTGCGTGCATCGGACCCCCCCGGGAGCCGCCCCATGGACCTGGCCCGCTTGACGTTATTTTGGCCCATGATGATCTCGCAGGCGGGCAGGAGGATCAACTCATGCAGGCTTTTTTCCGACCGTTGGCTGAGAGGGTCAAATTGACGGATGGATTCCAACTGGTCTCCCCAGAACTCAAGACGCACCGGCAACGGATACAGGGGGGAAAAGATATCGATAACGCCCCCCCTGACTGAATAGTCGCCTCTCTCTTCCACCATGGAACTGCGCTGGTACCCATTCGTTTCAAGGGTTTTAATGAGGTCTTCCCGGTCAACGGCCTCTCCCTCTTCCAGATATTCCAGGGCGTCAATGAGCGATGCCTTGGGCAAAACCCTGAAACAAAGCGCTTCCGGACAGGTGACCACCACCGGATTCGGGTCCGTGATCAGTGCGTAAAGCGCGTTGATTCGCTCCGTGATCAGTTGCCGGTGGGGACTGAGGCCGGTCAGGGGCGACATGTCATAGGGAGGGAATTGGTGCAGCCGTGTGGCAGCGCCGTCCTTTCCGTTTTTCGAAGACCCCATGAAAAACCGGAGTTCACGGAAAAACCGTTCGGCGCTTTTTTTTTCCGGGAGAATGATCAGACAGGGAGTATTGAGGGGGTCCAGAACGCGGGCCAGAAAATAGGCGCGGGCAGGGCCGGAAAGGCCCACGACCCGCATGGTTTCACACCCGTCCTCGATCCAGTGGTTTAGCTGTGCCAGGGGGCTGTTTTGATAGTTTTTTGATTCCAATGGGTTTTTTTTAGTTTTAAGTTTTAAGATTTAAGTTTTAAGGAAACAAGTCCCTAATGGGTTAGCCTTGGGCGTGATCGGAAAATATTTTTTTGAGACGGTCTGCGTCTGATTTTGATTGTTTGAGCAGTTCATCCCAATCATCAGGAGAATGCCCACTCTTCAACATTTTTTTAAATACCTGATAAGCATCCGTTTTGCTCTTATAGGCACGTTTTGTGCCCTTATCATTGACCCAGGCAAAAACGATTATCTTACTTTCCAAGTGATATCGAAAGAACAGACGATATTGTTGGAAAAACTTCGCGCGAAACCAGTGTTTGCGATGGTCGCCGAGGGTCGACCCTTGACGATAAACAGCAAGTGTCGGATCTTGTGGAATAATTTCAAAAGAGAGTTTCACAATTGCCGCTAATCGTTTTGCCGCATTCTTTTTTGTGTAATCAGCGGTATTCCGGCGCAGAAACTCAACCTGTGTGATTAGCGCTTCAACCTGGTCCAAGAATAAAGAATGACCGAATATTTTCCATCCGTTAATGATTAAAAACGTTGATTTTGACAACCTTACTCGTCCTCATCGGAAAGTGGGCGATCCAAATCAATTTCAACATTCATCACCAGTGGCCGGACACGGTCAAGTAAGTTAGAATCTATGGCACGAACATTCTGAGGGTTTTGATCCATGTCATTCGCTAAAAAAGTTAAGAATTTAGCCAATACAGGATCTTCTTCAGTCCGGTTTGCACGCGACATCATGACGCTTCCATCCGGCTGAACGGTATACCGTATCTTGTCTTGTTTTTCTAACCCCAGCGCTTTTCTGATCATATTTGGGATCGTTGTTTGATATCGGTTTGTCAGCGTAGAATCGATGGTTAATAATGGGGACATCACCATACCTCCAAAACGGGAGTACTCTTTATTCACCATGAAGTAATGCAATTGCATTACATTGTCAAGTGAAAGCTAATCAAACAACGGCTGATTCCAAACGAGTCAATGTCATGGCGTCGGTATCCAGTTCGGCCGGGATCCCTAAGGGGAGGGTCGTATTATCCGGACCGTGTCCCAGGGGAAAACCGGTTAAAATGGGAATATTCATGGGCGCAAACTGCTCTCTTACCAGGCGATCGATGGCAGTGGGATCTCCACAGTCCACAAATTGGCCCGTGATCAGGCCCGCAATCCCTTTCAGGCTGCCCGTGAGTTTCAGGTGGGTGAGCATTCGATCCACCCGATAGGGCGCTTCCCCCCTGTCTTCCAGAAACAGGATGCAACCGTCGAGACTTGGCATGAAAGGGGTGCCCAGCAGATGACAGATGAGGGACAGATTGCCGCCCATGAGGGGGCCTGTGGCTTTGCCCCGGCAAAGGGGCCGGCCTTCCAAGGAGCTAAATGAAGCCGGTTGTTCGGAAGAAAGGATTTCAAACAGGTTTTCCAGGACCTTTTCGGGAAGGGATGAAAGCCCCCTCACCATGGGACCGTGAAACGTCATCAGACCGGTTTTTTTGAAGATGGCCATCAAAAGGGCCGTGATGTCGCTGTACCCCACAATGATTTTCGGGTTTTTCCGGATGAGATCGTAATCGATTCGCTCCAGTAATCTCAGGCTGCCATACCCACCGCGCGTACAGAAAACGGCTTTGATATCGGTATTTCGGAACATGTAGTGAAGATCCGCAAGGCGGTCTTCATCTTTCCCGGCCAGGTATCCCAGCCGATCATGGGCATGGGGCGCCACATGGACGGAAAACCCTTTGGTTTTCAGCAAATGAAGGTCCGCTTCCAGGTCGGATTCATCGACGGGACCCGCCGGGGAAACAACTCCCACAAAATCGCCGCGGTTTAATTTTGATGGTTTAAGCATCAAATGAACATCTCGGCAAGGCCTTTTGCTTTGGCGCAACAGGGCTTATTTGGCGTTTTTGTTGAAGAGGAGGATCAAGCCATGCAGGGTTAAAAATTCTTCAACACCCTGGATCGTCTCGGAAACCTCGGAGATCAGGGGCGCCAGGCCTCCTGTGGCGATGATTTGGGGATCTTCGCCTGACTCTTTTACCATGCGGTTTACGATACCGTCCACCAATCCGGCATAACCGTAAATAATGCCGGCATTCATGCTGCTGATGGTATCTTTGGCAATGACGGAGGTCGGCCGTGAAAAAATTTCAACCCTTGGCAGCTTCGAGGCCTCCTGGAAGAGCGCTTCGCAGGAGATGATGATGCCCGGGGCGATGGCGCCGCCCATATAGTCCCCGCCGCCGGAAATATAGTCAAAGGTGGTGGCGGTTCCAAAGTCCACTACAATCAAGGCGGTCTTATATTTTTCGTAAGCGGCAACCGCATTTACGATTCTGTCGGCGCCGACCTCTCTGGGATTATCGTATTTGATGGGCATGCCGGTTTTAAGGCCCGGCCCCACAATGACCGGTTCCACGCCAAAATACCGGCGTGAAAAATCCACCACCGTATTCAGCAAAGGGGGAACCACGCAAGAGACAATGGTATTTTTGATATCCTTGAAGCCAAAGCCTTCCCACTGGAAAAAATTTCCCACCAGGATGCCCAATTCATCGGCCGTGATCTCTTTTTCAGTGCGAATTCTCCAGTGATGAAGAATCTTATTATCCCGGGTTACCCCCAGGACGATGTTGGTATTTCCGATGTCAATGCAGAACAGCATGTGATGTTGCCTCGGTGTGGTTTTCATCGTCTATTCGCTCTCTTCTGATGGCGTCAATGATTTTGATGGTTTCCACGGCCATTTTGACGTTGTGCGCCCTGATGATATGGGCACCGTTCATGACGCAGGCCGCCACCGCGGCCATGGTACCCGTATCTCTCTCATGGGCCTCTTTACCCAGGATATGACCGATAAAGGCTTTATTCGAAGGTCCCAGCAAAAGCGGCATTTCAAGGGTTTGAAATTCTGCAAGATGATGGATGACCTTCAGATTGTGCTCAAAGGTTTTCCCAAATCCGATCCCGGGATCCAGAATCATCATATCCTTTTTAATCCCGGCGGATTCAGAACGTTGTACAGCCTCTTTCAGAAAATCCAGGATTTCCCGGATCAGATCATCATATTCGGGGTGGCGCTGCATGCTCTCGGGCGTGCCCTTCATGTGCATCAGGATCAGGGGGACGCCGGCTTCAGCGGCCACCCTCCCCATATCCGGATCCAACCGCAGGGCGCTGATATCGTTAATAATGGAAGCACCGGCATTCAGCGCTGCCTCGGCTACCGCCGCCTTGTAAGTATCGATACTGATGGGAATGGAAACCTCCCGGCTCAATTGGCGAATGATCGGTATGACGCGCGCCATTTCCTCATCCGCGGGGACTCTCCTGGAATAGGGGCGGGTCGATTCGCCCCCGATGTCGATAATGTCAGCGCCGTCTCGCGCCATAGCGATACCGTGATCCACGGCGTCGGTCACGGAAAAATGCATGCCGCCGTCTGAAAATGAATCGGGAGTCACATTCAGAACGCCCATGAGGTGGGTTCTGGTTCCCAGTTTCAGGTGATGGTTATTCCAGTTCAGATGGTAGTTCATGTAAAATTCTAGCCCTGTGAGATTGTTGATGCTTCCGGGTCATCAGCGGATTTCGGGTCAGGAGTGCTTTTCCGGTCCCATTTCTTATCTCCGGCCATGATTTCCTCAATATCCTTGTTGTTTAAGGTTTCCTTTTCCAGCAGCGCGTTGGCCATGTTGTGTATGGTGTTCAGATGGTCTTTGATAAGCTGACAGGAGTCGTCATAGGCGTTTGTAACAATTCTCCTGACTTCCTCATCAATCTTTTTAGCGGTATCTTCACCATAATCCCTATGTTGTGAAAGCTCTCTGCCCAGAAAAATCTGTTCGTCTTTCTTTCCAAAACTCAAGGGACCCAGTTCTTCGCTCATGCCGAAAGAACAGACCATTTTTCGGGCCAGGTCCGAGGCTCGCTCAATATCGTTTCCCGCGCCGGTGGTTTCCGTATTCAAAACAATTTTTTCGGCGGCACGCCCCCCCATCAATATGGCAATATTACTGAGCAGGTGTTCCTTCGGATAGGTGTGTTTTTCATCGGTCGGCAGTTGCAGGGTCAAGCCCAGTGCCCTCCCCCTGGGGATAATCGTTACCTTGTGAATGGGGTCCGTACCGGGAAGCAACCGGGCCACCAGGGTGTGCCCGGACTCATGGTAGGCGGTGATCTTTTTTTCGCTTTCGCTGATAATCATGCTTTTCCGCTCGGTTCCCATGAGGACCTTGTCTTTGGCATCCTCAAAATCGGCCATTTCAATTTTATCTTTGCCGCGCCTTGCGGCCATGAGCGCGGCTTCGTTGACCATATTTTCGATGTCGGCGCCGGTAAACCCCGGGGTTCCCCTGGCCAGGATGGACGTATCCAGATTTTCAGCGACCATTTTTTTTCTGAGGTGTACTTTCAAAATACCCTCGCGCCCCGTCAGATCCGGCACCGGAACCACCACCTGCCGGTCAAAACGGCCCGGTCTCAAAAGGGCCGGGTCCAACACGTCCGGCCTGTTTGTGGCCGAGATGAGAATGACCCCCTCATTGGACTCAAAACCGTCCATTTCCACCAGGAGTTGATTCAGGGTCTGTTCCCGTTCGTCGTGGCCGCCGCCCAATCCCGCGCCCCGATGCCGTCCCACGGCGTCAATTTCATCGATGAAAATAATGCAGGGCGCGTTCTTTTTCCCCTGGTTGAAAAGATCCCTGACCCGGCTTGCGCCGACGCCCACAAACATTTCCACGAAATCGGAACCGCTGATGGTAAAAAAGGGAACCCCCGCTTCTCCCGCAATGGCGCGGGCCAGAAGGGTTTTTCCCGTGCCCGGGCTTCCCACCAGAAGGACGCCCTTGGGGATTCGGCCTCCCAGTCGGGTAAATTTCTTGGGATCGCTGAGAAAGTCCACGATTTCCCCCAGCTCATCCTTGGCTTCGTCAATGCCCGCCACATCTTCAAAAGTGACCTTCTCCTGAGCATCCGTCATGAGCCTGGCGCGACTTTTTCCAAACGACATGGCTTTTCCGCCGCCCGCCTGCATCTGTTTCATGAAAAATATCCATACGCCGATGAGCAGCAGCATGGGAACCCAGGATAAAAATACCTGGAACCAGGGTGATTCTTCCATGGGTTTGGCGGTGATGGCAACGCCCTTGCTTCTGAGCATGCCGATAAGTTCAGGATCTTTCGGGGCATAGGTCCGAAATGGCCCCTGGCCGGACATGCCCGAAATGTTTTCCCCTTGAATGATTACCTGATTGACGCCGCCGCTTTCCACCATGTTCAGGAAATCGCTGTAACTGATCTTGACATTGCTCCTGTCAGGGTGTTTAAACATTTGAAACAGCATGACCATCATTAAACTGATGACGAGCCACAGGGCGAGATTTTTATAGAAAGGGTTCAACGGTCTGTCACCTCCATGAAGAGACTGTCGGTCATTTGAAAATTTCCATCCAAAGCGCCGGTCATGATCGCCTTTTTGAACACAGCGCAGGGTTTCTGAAATGTTTCCACAAGGAAAAACCTGCGCCCTGGATGCACAATCTTAACATTATAGTTACAATTTTCCCAAATTCCATAGAAATTTGTAAATCCATTTCGTAAAAGGGTCTCTTTGCCTTGATTACCGGGTGTCCGGGCCTTGTTTTTTTTGTTGACATTCGGCCTCATCCCACAGCATTTTGATGCAAATGACAAGCAGGAGGGAGATGGTATGGACGGAGAAATGTTCAATGACGATGATACGGCCCAGATGACCGCACACGGAATTACCTCGAAGGAGGCGGAACGACAAGTTGACTTGTTTAAAACAGCCAGACCCTATCTCAAACTTGTGGGCCCATGCGTTCCCGGGGAAGGGATCGCTGTTTTCAGCCGTGAAGAGCAAAAAGCATTGACGGCGCTTTACGAAAGGGAAAGGCACAAGCGTTTCTGCCTCAAGTTTGTTCCCGCTTCGGGAGCGGCTTCCAGAATGTTCAAGGTCCTGTCGGCGTATTTGAATCAGGCCGGGGAAATTGAACGGGATGCGGTTTCCAGGGAAGCCGCTGCCGGTAAGGCCGATGCCGAACAGTTGTTGGTTTTCATGGAAGGCATTTCCAGGTTTGCTTTTTTTCAGGACTTATCTTCGGCGCTTTCCGAAAAAGGGCTGTCCATGGGAGAATTCTTGAATCAGGGCAGGTTCAGGGACATTATCCGGTTGTTGTTGAAGGAAGAGGGCCTGAATTATGCCGGGTTACCCAAAGGACTGCTCATGTTCCATGGGTATCCGGAAGGGAATCGTACCGCCTTTGAGGAGCACCTGGTGGAGGCGGTAACTTACACCTGTGACGCCGCGGGCCGTTGTCCCATGCATTTTACTGTTTCCCCTGAACATCTAAAACGGTTTGAAGCCTATTTTCATGGAATTGAACCTATCCTTGAAAAAAGATACCAGGTGCATTACCATGTGGCTTTTTCCACACAGAAAGCCGCCACAGATACCCTTGCGGTGGATTTGGAAAATCGGCCTTTTCGTTTGGGAAACGGTCAGTTGCTGTTTCGGCCGGGAGGGCATGGGGCACTGCTTGAAAATATAAACGACCTTCAGGGCGATATTGTTTTCGTCAAAAATATTGACAATGTGGTTCCCGATTATCTCAAGGGAGTGACCATCCTATGGAAAAAAGTCATGGGAGGGTATCTGATCTCCATCCAAAATCGAATCGCCCGCTACATGGAAGAACTGACCTCTGGATCAGCATCAGGCCGACTTTTGGATGAAACAGCGGAATTTTTGGAAAAAGATCTTTTGATTGCAATGCCCTCTGCCATGAAAAACGCAAATTCAGAAGAAAGAAGGCGTTATCTCATGGAGCGACTCGACCGGCCAGTCCGTGTCTGCGGCATGGTCAAAAATACGGGGGAGCCAGGCGGCGGACCTTTCTGGGTAAAAGAGACATCGAGCGGAAAATCACGCCAGATTGTTGAGACGGCCCAGATCGACCCGGATGACGAGGCCCAGCAGGCCATTCTGGCCGGCGCCACCCATTTCAATCCCGTGGACCTGGTATGCGGGGTTCGGGACTGGCGGGGTAACCCATTTGATTTAAGGGATTTTGTGGACCCGGATACGGTTTTTATTTCCCTGAAATCCAAGGACGGAAAAGAACTCAAGGCCTTGGAACATCCGGGACTCTGGAATGGCAGCATGGCGCACTGGATTACACTTTTTGTTGAAGTGCCGATTATGACGTTTAATCCCGTAAAAACCGTCAATGACCTGCTCAGGAAAGAACATCAGCCGTTCACAGGGGACAGGGGACAGGGGGCAGGATAAAATTCGAAGACTTAGGTGATTGGAAAAGGGATGCATGATTAAGCATCAATATTGAAAAGGATTTGCCAATTATGCTATTTGGCGTCATTAGATCAAGGCAATTTGTTTAAATCTGAATCGAAGCTGATTTTTCTGCACCCTGACAACTGCACCCTGTGAACGGTTACGAGACCATGAACATTCTGGATATTATCATCATTGCGGCAACGATTTTTTTTCTCATTCGAGGTGTTTTTCGGGGGTTTATTCGAGAAATCGCTTCCCTGGCAGGCGTTGTTCTGGGGATTTGGCTGGCCAATGTTTACCATGTGCAGATGACGGATTTTCTAAAAAGATTTATTGTTTCGGAAAAATTTCTGTCTTTGATGGCATTTGCCCTTATTTTCCTGATGGTCCTGGTGTTGTGTAACCTGGCCGGCTGGGCTTTAAAGAAGCTGTTTCAAAAAATATTCCTGGGATGGGTGGACCGGATGCTGGGAGCCGGCCTGGCGCTGGTGAAAGGCGTTATTCTAAGCTATGTCATCATTGTTGTGGCGACATTTTTTGTGCCGGCAACGTCGCCCCTTATGGCACAATCACGGCTCACGCCGGTCGTTGTCGCCGCTTATCAGACCATGGTCGGGTTCATCCCTTCGGATTCCCACCAAAAGCTGAAAAAGTCATTTGATCAACAAAAAAAGAATCTCCAAGAGGTTTTTAAAGGAAAGATTTGAGCTTTAAATGAAAAAAATCGACACTGATAAGCTGGGTAAAGCCATGGGCGATCTGTTGACGCTGGTGAGGCGACTTCGCGGACCGGGAGGCTGTCCCTGGGATGCCAAACAGACCGATGCCACCATTAAAATCTATCTCATTGAAGAAGCCTATGAGGTGTTGGACGCCATCGAAAATGGATCGCCCGCGGAAACCCGCGGGGAACTGGGAGACCTGCTGTTTCAAATTGTTTTCCTGGCTGAGCTGGCAGCGGAAAAGGGGGAGTTTGATTTTGCCGAAGTGGTAGAAAAAATTACGGCGAAAATGATTCACCGACATCCCCATGTTTTTTCGGATGAAAAGGTAACCTCAGCCGAACAAGTGGCCGTCAACTGGGCCAGGATCAAACGGGAAGAAGCGGGTGCGGTCGAGCCGGTTTCTTTTTCATTGAAAAATGTGCCGGATGGACTGCCCGCCCTTTTGAGAGCCCACCGATTAAGTGAAAGGGCCGCCAAAACAGGTTTCGACTGGGCCGGCAGAGAAGAGGTCTGGGAAAAGGTTCTGGAGGAAGTGGCGGAACTGAAAACGGCGGTGAGCGACGACGATGAAACGGCGGTTATCGAGGAAATGGGGGACCTTTTGTTCAGCCTGGTCAATATGAGCAGACACTGGGGGAGAAACGCGGAGGATCTTTTAAGATCGGCAAACCGAAAATTTCTGAACCGTTTTGAGCAAATGGAAAAACTTTTAGATCAAAGGGGCGTCTCCATGGAAGAGGCAACCGTCGATCAAATGAATAGGGCATGGGAAGCGGTAAAAAAGCAGGCGTAGGAAAAACGGTCAAAAAAAAGGAAAGAAAGCGCTTTCATTGGGCCATAAAGTGGGGATGTGGTTTTGTCGCGGTGGTGGTTTGCATCAGCATCCTCCAGGTGGTCTTTTTGCGATACATTAATCCTCCTTCGTTCCTGATAACGCCGTTAAAATCCATGATCGAAGGATTTCACATCCGGTCGACAGGACCATCCTTACGCTGGCTTTCATCGGAACAAATATCGTCGTCCGTCAAAAAAGCGGTCCTTGCGGCTGAAGATCAGCGGTTTTTAACCCACAACGGCTTCGATCTTATTGAGCTTAACGAAGCCATCAAAGACCTCGCCATGGGAAAGGGTTTCAGGGGGGCCAGCACCCTTACCATGCAGGTGGCCAGAACGGTATTCCTCTGGCCTTCCAGGACCTGGATACGAAAAGGGTTTGAGGCATATTACACGGTATTGCTTGAGATTTTTCTCTCTAAAAAGCGGATTTTGGAAATTTATCTCAACACCGTGGATTGGGGAAAAGGAATCAGGGGCATTGAAGCGGCGGCAAGTGCATATTTCCATGTTTCCGCAAGCCGCGTCTCCCGAACACAGGCGGCGCTTCTAGCCGCCATACTGCCCAGCCCCCATCGCTGGTCCCCCATAAAACCCAATGTTCGGGTGCTGAAACGGCAGAAAAGGATACTGAACGATATGAACCAAATGGCCTTGCCTGAAAAAAAGTAACCGTTTACGGTTGCCGGTTTACGGTTTTTCAATGAATTATGGGTTTTCTTACCAGTTTTCCCAGGAATAAATTTCTTGTTTTTTGTGACAGGTTTCTGGGAATAAGGCCTAATGACAGCTGTTAGATAATATATCAAGATGCCAACGGGTTCCCACGCTAGAGCGTGGGAGCGGGAAGCAACCGTAAACTGTAAACCGGCAACCGTAAACCGATAAGCCTATGTTTTCTGATTTCATAAATCGCGTACAGGGTATCAGTTTGAAGTGGAAGCTTCTGATTCCCTTTCTGTTTTTTTCTTTCGCCGGAACGACCTCCCTGGTTTACATCAGTCTGCATTCACAGCAGGAAATTATCAAGGAAGAGGAAAAAAAAGAGCTGTTTCGTATTTATCAGCTTTTTCTGGCGTCGGTTCGCCAGAAAGGAGAGCAGGCGCTTTCCATGGCGACCATTATTTCTGAAAATCCCATGATTCAAAAGCTGTTGTCGGAACAAGACCGAAAAGGGCTTCTGGATTATGCATCCCCCTTGTATGAGGAACTCAAAAAAGATTTCGGCATTCGCCAACTGCATTTTCACGTTTTGCCCGGGAAATCCTATCTACGGGTTCACATGCCGGAGCAATGGGGTGAAATGATTGCCTACCGAACCAGCATCATGGACGCATTGAAAAGCGGCAAGGGCAAAATGGGCCTTGAATGGGGGATGACGGGCCTGGGCATTCGGGGGGTCGCGCCGGTATCCCTGAACAACGAACTGGTGGGAAGCCTGGAAATCGGGTATCCCTTTGGCCGCCTTTTCTTGCAACATCTCAAGGAGCGTTGGGGGCCCGATTTTGCCGTTTACGAAAAAAAGAGTCCAACCGCTTATCCCCTGCTGGCATCCACCAATGGTCCGGGAAAGACCTTTTCTTTAACAAAATCCCTCGTTCCCGGCGCCATAAAACAAATCCGGATTTTGATTGCGCCGTCTCAATTTCCAAACATCGCCCTGCTGGTGGGCCCCATCAGAGATTACCGGGGAGAGGTAGTGGCCATGGTGGAGATCGAAATAATCGTTCGGCCATTATGGCCCGGTTGTCCCGAACAAGAACCCTGATGATCGTTATGGGGCTTATCGGCATTTGTATCTCTTTCTTTCTGGTATGGGTTGTGGCGGTTCTCTTTATCCGCCCCATTAAGAAAATGGTGGCCGGCGCTCAGGAGATTGCCCAGGGAAAAAGGGAAACCCGGCTGAAGCCCGGTCCCAATGATGAGATCGGGGTCCTGGGCCATTCGCTCAACACCATGCTCAACTCTCTCAAGGCACGGCGATTGCAGGTTGAAAATTATGCCAAAACCCTTGAGAGACGGGTTCAGGAGCGGACCGCGGACCTGGTTTCTTCAGAAGAGAAATACCGAACCCTGGTGGATAATCTGCCCTTGGGAGTATATCGGATTTTGAGTGACGGCACCATCGAGTTTATCAATCCCTACCTGATCAATACCTTGGGGTTTGATCCCGATGATATGGTGGGGCGCCGGTTTTTCTGGCAGAAAAGGGTCTGGGGATGCGACAGGGATCAAAGTGAAACGCTCATGGCGGCCATGAAAAAAGATGCCAAAGGGTTCCGCGTGGAACGGGTGGTCAAAGACCGGCAGGACCGCAAACACGTGTTTATGGATGACGCCATTCCCTCCTGGGACGACTCCGGCAACCTCCGCTGGTTCGAGGGCATCATGGTGGATATCACCGAGCTTAAACAGCTTCAGGAAAAGGCATTGCGTACGGAAGAAGTTCGGCTTCTGGGGGAAATATCCGCACGTTTCGCTCACGAAATGAGAAATCCTCTGGCCACTGTGGGCGGTTTTGCCCGTCGGCTGCAGGATGCCCTTACGGAAAATGAACGGGAGAAAATGTTTGCCAAAATCATCGTTGACGAAGTGAGCAAACTGGAAGATATCCTGAAAAGCATCCTGGCGTCCATAAAGCCTTTTTCACTCAACATCGTCACCGTGGACATCAATGAGATCCTCCTGAGTTCCCTCGATGAAGAGGCCGAACGAATCGCCGTCAAAAAAATCGCCCTTGAAACCCTGCTTTCCCCGTCCATCCCACGGATTCAGGGTGACGGCGCTTTCCTGAAACGGGCCTTTGGCGGTATCTTAAAAAATGAAGTCATTAACATGCCGGAAGGGGAAAAACTTTTCCTTCAAACGGCCATGGAAGCCGAAAATGTGGCGGTCACCATCCGGCATAATGCAAAAGGTCTGGCCGAAGATGATCTGAGCCAGTTTTTTTTCCCCCGTTTTACCGGCAAGGCGGAAACCACCATTCACGATTTGCCCCTGGCCAAGGTGGTCATCAACCGGCATGGGGGAAAAGTGGATGTTTTTCGGGACGGGGAGGATGTTGTTTTGAGGATTGAGCTGCCGACAACACAGCCGGTTTGATTTGAATCAGGGAGAGGATGCTAAACATGTTGAGATATATTGCGTTAAACGCTTTTATTGGTCTTTTTTCCGTTATCATGTGTCTATGGGCATTGGTGATCCCCATCTTTTGGGGGTCGGGTCGGGCGGTTCACTTTCGTTGCGCCGTGCCCTGGGCCAAAGTCATTTTGCGCGTCTGCGGCATTCGGGTAACGGTTCGGGGCAGGGAAAATGTAAACCCGAATATTCCGCGTATCTACATGTGCAACCATCAGAGCTTTTTTGACATCTGGACCCTGCTGGCCTTTCTGCCGGTAGACTTCAAGTTCATTTTAAAACAGGAACTCATGAATATTCCGCTCCTCGGACCCGCCATGAGGGGCGCGGGTTATATCGGGGTTGAAAGAAAAGACCCCAGGAAAGCGGTCAAAAGTATCGCCCTGGCGGCGAAACGGATCAGGGAGGGGGCCTCGGTGCTGATTTTCCCGGAAGGCACCCGAAGTCCGGACGGTCGGCTGCAATCTTTCAAACGGGGCGGGTTTAACCTGGCCTTCAAATCCGGTTGCGATATCGTGCCGGTTGCCATCAACGGCAGCCATCGGATTGCCAAAAAGGGGAGTCTTCGCATCAATAGGGGTTCTTACAGCCTTCACATTGGAGAACCCATTGCCCTTTCGGGCTATGGCAAGCGGGACATTCAGCGTTTGATGGATGACGTCCATGAGGCCATAGGGGAAAAGCTGCCGTAATTTCGCCATAAATAAAGGAAACCCGCAGGACCCTCTCTGTTTCCGGAAGAACCTTGAAACGATCGTCCAGTCTCAGGCCGCATACCCAGATAAGATCGTCTCCCCGGCACAACAGGGGAAGACGTCTTCTGATGTCGGTCGGCACTTTCTTATCCACGAAGAAATCCTTGAGCTTTTTGTGGCCCCGCATGCCCAGGGGAACAAACCGGTCGCCGGGCAGAAAACTTCGAACAATCAATGGGTACTGGATATGGTCTCGGTTCAGGTAGGCAACCCATGGCGACGGGTTGCCCCCTGGAAAAACCCCTTTCCCTTTGATTTCCTCGATGGCAATGGTGCAGGCGATGGCATCCAGATGGAATGCGCCCGGTCCATCCAGCACATAGTGAAATCCCTCAATGTTTTCGTTGGCCGTTTTTTCTTCTTTTTTGCCAATAATCAGTGTTTTATATGTTTTTTTGACGAAAATACCGTTGGGAAGGTTTAGCCTCCCCTGGGGTCGTCCCCGCACCAATCCTTTTACCGCCTCGATGTGCCGCAGGCTGATGCGGCGAAGGTCTCCTTGGACACGCTTGATAATTTGTCGAATGACCCGGCTTTGAAGCGCCGGTTCAAGTTCCGCAAACCCTTGGATGGAAATCAGATGGACTCCCGTTTCGCGGACCTGCGCCGTCCCTTTAATCCAGCGATCCGCTTCCTTTTCCAGCCACCGGCTTTCCTCCCGCATAATGCCGGCGGTTTGACCCAGCAGCTGAACGATTTCGGGTTGATAGCGCTTCAGCTGGGGCATAAGATCCAGGCGAATTCTGTTTCTCAAATGGTGTTTTTCAAAGTTGGAGGGATCGGTGATATACCGGAGCTTTCGGAGGGCAAGGACTCTCAGGATTTCCTCGCGGGTGATTTCAATGAGGGGCCGGATGATGGTATGATCCCGAACCGGCGGAATCCCGGAAAGGCCGGCGGACCCGCTGCCGCGCAAAAGCCTCATAATGACGGTTTCCGCCTGATCGTCAAGGGTATGCCCCAGTGCGATTTTTTGGGCGACGGACTTCTTTTTGGCATGTTCGAGGAATTCATACCGCCGGTTTCGGGCTTCTTCTTCAAGGGACATGCCGCTCTTCCCCATGGGCGATATCGCCTTTTCCGTAACAAACAGCAGGTTTTTTGACGCCGCCAGAGATGCCACAAACCGGGTTTCGCTTTCATCATCCTTCGGCCTGAGACCGTGGTCAAAATGGGCCACCACCAGGTTCAGCGAGAATGCCGCTTTCAACCCATCCAGCACATCCAGCAACACCACGGAATCCGGTCCGCCCGATACAGCCACCAGAACCCGGGCCCCATGGTCGAGCATGTTGTGTCGGGCAATGGTCCTTTCAATTTTCCGGATGATGTTTTTCACGGCGCAACCCCAAAGCCTTTAGACGGTCTTTTTTTCCGGGAACAGGTCCATAATATCCGCTTCTGCGGCGTTACAGAAGCCCCTTTCCGTAATAAAACCCGTCACCAGGCGTGAGGGGGTCACGTCAAAGGCGTAATTGGCGGCAGGGCTGTCTTCAGGCGGCACCAGCACGGTTTCGGTTTTACCATGGCAAAGCCCCCGAACATATCGGACTTCATCGGGGTCCCGTTCCTCAATGGGAATATCTTTGATGCCGTCGGTGATCCCCCAGTCAAAGGTGGAGGAGGGCAGAGCCACATAAAAGGGAATGTTGTTGTCCCTGGCGGCCAGGGCCTTCAAATAGGTGCCGATCTTATTGGCCACATCTCCGGCCCGCGTGGTTCGGTCCGTGCCCACAATGACCAGATCCACCATACCGTGCTGCATGAGATGACCGCCGGCATTGTCCGTAATCACGGTGTGAGGGATCCCGTGTTTGCCCAGTTCCCAGGCAGTCAAGCGGGCGCCCTGGTTCAAGGGTCTTGTTTCGTCCACCCAGACATGGACGTCAATATGATGGTCAAAGGCGGTATAGATAGGGGCGGTGGCAGTGCCGTATTCTATGCAGGCCAGCCAGCCGGCATTACAGTGGGTCAGAATATTGACCGACTTTCCGTTTTTCTTTCGGCTGATTTCTTCGATGATGGGGAGGCCGTGTCGGCCGATCTTTTGACAATTGACCGCTTCTTCTTCCAACACTGCCAGGGCCTCAGCCAGAGCGGCGTTTACGCGATCGCCGCGGGCGCTCTCTTTCAGAGCCGCATCCCGAACCCGGTCCACGCCCCAGAACAGGTTCATGGCCGTGGGCCGCGCATCCTTGAGTCGGTTGCATTCAGCCTCGAGGTATTCATTGTCCGCGTCCTTACCGGTTTCCCGGACCAGACTGACATAAACGCCCAGAGCGCCGGCGGCCCCGATGAGGGGGGCGCCCCGAACCCACATCTCTTTAATGGCGCAAATCACGTCATCCACAGTGTCGAGCGTTTCAATGATCAGTTCATGGGGAAGGAAGCGCTGGTCAATGACCCGGACGGTTTTTGAAGTCGTATCAAACCAAATGGGCCGCATCTCTTTTCCATCCACTTTCATATTCAATATCTCCGGTATGGTTATTGAAATTTTATAAAAATCGGCAGCTTCTTTATCCTTTGGAGATCCTCACAGCGTTCTATACCATAAAATCGTTCTAAGATTCATCATTTTCTGAATCAAGGCACACCCATTCAGGCGGAAAATGGCGCCGTATGGCTTTCAAGATTTTTTAAAAAAATCTTGACACGAACTACCCCATTACCATCTAATATGCTTTTTAAGTATGATTGCTTATTTTTTTCCGTTTTTCGGTTCTTCAAACACATAAAAAAACCTCATTGCCCAATTGTATGGTAATGATTTTTAAGGTGAAAATGTGAAAATTTCTAAGCTCTGGAATGTGGGTTTGTCTTGCACGTGGAGACCCCATGTCCGACCTCGTCGCAGCTTTCGAATCTTTTTGTCTGTTGCGATTCTTGCCTTTTTTGGCATAATTCCTCAGGTTTTTGGCGCTGACACCGGAACCCAGACGTCTCTGCAGCCGGACAAAGGCGGACATATCGAGTTGAAAAAATCATTGATAATCTCTAATGCTATCGCCAAGGCAGAGCCCCCTCCTGCAGTCACGTCCCAACCCCCGACGATCACGACATCTGAAACCAAATCCGGGGCCATGGATTTTTTCATGGATGGGGTTGATGCGCTGGATATGGAAAACTTCGAGGAAGCTGCCAGGCTCTTTAAAAAAGCGGTCGCCCTGGAACCCGGGAACCTGGAATATCAATACTACCTTGCGGTGGCTTATGTGCGAATCAAAAAAAGCCATGAAGCCCTTGAAATATTTGAATCTCTGATAGTGAAGGAACCGAAGCTTTTTTTCAAGGCCTATTTTGATGTCGCCGCCATTTACAGCAGCCAAAAAAAATATGACAAAGCCATTGAAACCCTGCGCACGGCTGAAAAAATAGATCCCGGCAGCGGTCGCGTATTTCTCGATTTGGGCTATGCCTATAAGGATTCCGGGAATTACGTTGATGCCGTAAAATGCTTCAGCCGTGCAAGGAAACTGGAACCTCAGTTGAACCAGATATCCGTTTACATGACCGGCGCCACCTACCTTGAGGAAGAAAAATTTGATCAGGCAGCCCTGATGTTTAAAAAAGCGGTTAAACTGGATCCAAAAAACCCATTGGCTGAAAGCGCGCGGCAAACCATTCCCCGGGTTGAGGACGCTGCCTGGGCCCGCAAGCCGTGGTATTTGATCACCTCCTTCAACTGGGGCTATGACGACAATGTGGCCCGTGATCCCCTGGAAGAAGTTACAGGGGGCCCTGTCACCGGCGGCACAGGGCAAGGGGATCAATACCAAACCTTTTTCTTGAGGGGCGGATATAAATTCCTGAATCTGAAAGACCTGGAAGCGGGTGTGGGCTACACCCTTTTTTCCCTCGGCTACCGGGACTGGACAGACAGCAATGTGACATCCCACAGCCCCCATGTGTATGTTCAGGCAAACTGGGATCCTGTTTTTTTTCGTTTTCAGTATGATTTCAGCTATTTTTATTCCGGCGGAAAAAAACAGGGCATCAATCCTCCTGTTTACATAACCTTTGCCAACAATTCTTATGCCCGGCTCCGCATGCACAGCTTTATGCCCACCATCAGCATCCTCGAGCCCTATGATCTGAGGACCGATATTAACCTGATATACCAGCTCAAGGATTACCTGGATGGCGTCACCGGGGATTCTTCCCGCTATGGCGCGGATATTACCCAATCCTACAAAATTCCCGATACCCAAATTCTTCCCAGAATTGGATACCGAACCGCTTACGAGAAGTCGGGCGATAATCCTTCCACTTACAGCTACCACGAATTAATGGCCGGGGTTGCGTCTTCCATCTATTGGGGCATATGGGGAGATCTCTCTTTTTCCTACATGCGAACGCATTATCCCGATTTCACTACCAGCGGCGGCCGCAGGGATAGTACCTACACCACCACATTTTCCCTCAAGCGTAATTTTCTGGAGCGGCTTCTGCTTTCGTTTTCATACCTGCACATTAAAAATGATTCCGATTATTTGGCGAATGGCGCCAACCTCTATTCTTTCAAGAAAAACGTTTATATGCTGGAATTGACCTATTCCTTCTGAGCTACAAATTGCAAGTTCAAGTTCTTTGGAAATAAGGCATTAAAAACCTTTACCACACAGGTGAGTCACCATGGAGAAAAACAATTTGATACCGGGGTCAAACCCGACACGGGATAAACACAGGGGTTGGTTTCTTCTGATCGTGGCGATGCTGTTTATCCTTTCGCCGTTGGGCGCCCATGGGGCAGATGTGATCGGAGAAATCACCCGGGTGAAAGGATCGGCCACTGTTTCCAGAAAAGGGATAACGAAACCCATCAAGGTAACCCTGGGCATGGCACTCTATCTCCATGACCAGCTCAAAACCGAGACAAATTCGAGACTGCGGTTGACGTTCAAGGACGGCAGCTTCATGGCCATGGGTGAAAAAGCGAATCTTCATCTGGACAAATTTGAATTTGACGTCGGGAAAAAGAAACGAAACGCTGAATTCAGGATAATGGTGGGTAAATTCAAGGTCTTTGCAAAAGACCTGATGAAGTTCAAGGAGCGAGGCTTTCAGGTAAAAACCCCCACTGCTGTTATCGGTGTTCGCGGCACCATCTATATGGTCTGGGTGGTGGACCAAGCCATTACAAAGGTTGTTTGCTTTGAAGGCATGGTTGAAGTCGGCAATCAGTTTGATCCATCTCAATATGTGAATCTGACCAATGGCTTGGCTACTGATGTGATAAATAACCTGCCACCTTCAACACCCGTCCTTCTGAATGAGGAACAGATGCAGGAACTCCTGGAATCGCTTGGGGAAACCCAAACCACCGAGAGCATCCAGGAAACCACCACAACAACTGAAGCCACCACAACGGTTCCTTCAACGACAACGCTGTCGAGCACAACGATACCGGAAACAACCACCACAACAGTTCCTTCAACGACAACGCTGTCGAGCACGACGATACCGGAAACAACCACCACAACTCAGGCACCGCTGAAGGTTATGGGAACGCTTTCCAGCACGACCACCACATCAACATCCTCAACAGCCACAACGCCTTCCACGACCACGACCACTACGACCACTACGACCACTACAACTACTACCACTACAACAACCACAACTACCACCACCACTACAACTACAACTACCACCAAAGCTTCCACCACTACAACTACGACTACCACCAAAGCTTCCACCACTACAACCACTACAACTACGACTACCACCAGAGCTTCCACCACTACAACCACTACAACTACCACTACCAGAGCTTCCACCACTACAACCACTACAACTACCACCAGGCCTACCAGCACCACCAGGCCTACCAGCACCACCAGGCCTACCAGCACCACCAGGCCTACCAGCACCACCAGGCCTACCAGCACCACAACAACTACAGCACCCACAACCACCACGACGACTACAACGACCACCAGCACGACTTTTGCGCCTACGACGTCAACGACTATGCCTCCCCTTCCCGGGCCACCATCTCCGCCTTAATTTTGGTGGCATTAATGGTCCGATTCAAGCACATAAACCACCTGGATAATCACAAAGACGTTATCCCAGGTGCTTCCAGAATAAGCCGGGGAATCATCCGGTACCGGAGTCCCTCTCCAAGCTGAAGAATTTAAAGAGGCTCATCGTGGATTCGCGTGAGATTTGGCTTCTGAGCCGATTGTAGGTGCGACTTCAGTCGCACATTAAGCCGACCCTGTGCGACTGAAGTCGCACCTACAGCCCGAACCGAAACAATCTCAAAGCGCGATTTCACGTTAATCCGCGATGAACCTTTAAAGATAAATCCTAGCATCTTTTAGAAAAACGAAACGTCAGGTTTATTTGCGAAAAAGTGTATTGGGGCTACCCCCCCCCCCCCAAAAGAATGGCCCCTCCTTTTGGGCGGCAAGCATTTCTCGACCCCAAAAAGCTGCTTGACAGCATAGAGTTTGATGTAGGACAATTCGATGATGTTTATTTTTGGATTCCCTGTAACCATCCCCATTGACTGTTTCATCTTTCAAAATTTTCCTGCCTTTGATAAAACCCGAATAAAAAGCAGGGTACAGAGAAACGAAACTGGGATCAGGTGTTCTTATTGTTCTCTTAAAAAATGCGTCTTTGCTATAGGAGGAAATGAAGATGAGAAAATTGGCCCTTGTAGCTTTTTTAATAATGATAGTATGCATCCCTGCCCTGGGTTTTGCGGGCAATATTGATTCGCCGGGCAATCCTTCAGCAGGCAGCGGAATGTATACGCTTCTGCAGCTTTACAACTATTTAAATTCCGGAACCGTGCCCTCAATTATCACGTCATTCCAGGAGCCTTCGGGCGGACCCGGCTCCACCATGAAAACAACAAAAAATATCTATGACGACACTAAGGCTAAATTCGACCAGTGCGATGCACAAGCATCCGATGTCGCAACAGGCAAAAAGTTCTTTAACCCGGCGTCAGGGAACTGGGGAGTGGAGACAGGCAGTGGGCTGATATCTTCCGGGACTGCCGTTGTCGGTGATGTTTTGGCAACCAAGACCTTCAGCAATTCGAGTTCGGCGGGTCTGACCGGAACGATACCTACCAATACCCTGTCGCCTGCTAACGATACGGTCTCAGCAGGTTATTATGCGGCAACGACCCTCAGCGCTGTGGATTCGGATCTGACCGGGGCAAACATTGTTTCAGGCAAGACCATATTCGGAAAAGCGGGTTCAGCCATTGCGGCAACCGGGACTGCCGTTGTCGGTGATGTTTTGGCGACCAAGACCTTCAGCAATTCGAGTTCGGCGGGTCTGACCGGAACGATACCTACCAATACCCTGTCGCCTGCTAACGATACGGTCTCAGCAGGTTATTATGCGGCAACGACCCTCAGCGCTGTGGATTCGGATCTGACCGGGGCAAACATTGTTTCAGGCAAGACCATATTCGGAAAAGCGGGTTCAGCCATTGCGGCAACCGGGACTGCCGTTGTCGGTGATGTTTTAGCGACCAAGACCTTCAGCAATTCGAGTTCGGCGGGTCTGACCGGAACGATACCTACCAATACCCTGTCGCCTGCTAACGATACGGTCTCAGCAGGTTATTATGCGGCAACGACCCTCAGCGCTGTGGACTCGGATCTGGCCTCTGCCAATATAATGTCAGGAAAAACCATTTTTGGTTTTCTAGGCAACAGCAACGTGGTGAATACCAGCAGCGGCAATGCAGCGGTTGGGGATATCCGAACAGGCAAAAAAGCCTGGGTGGGCGGTGGCGAAATAACGGGAACGGGGTGTGCCGAAGTTGCCAAGACCGGGCAAATCACGTCGGATCAAACAGGGGATGATGGTGATCTGAAAAAGGGTGTCGCTTGGCCGAACCCGCGATTTACAGATAACGGAAACGAGACGGTAACGGATAATCTGACAGGGTTAATGTGGTCCAAAAACGCCAGCCCGGAGGCTGGTGGAACAGGAGTAAAAACAGCCAGCTGGACAGAGGCTTTGACCTATTGCAATACCCTGATGCTGGGGACATATAACGACTGGCGCCTACCCAACCGTTTCGAACTGGAAAGCTTGTTGGATATGTCTCAATTTAACCCTGCCCTTCCTTCCAATCATCCCTTCACGGACGTCAATTCGGGCTTCTACTGGTCGAGTACTTCGAACGCGGAGCAGACGACCTCCGCGTGGAATGTAGATCTGTACAATGGCAGCGTTAATAACTACAACGATAAGTTCTACAGCCATTACGTGTGGCCGGTCCGCACCGGACAATAGAAGCTTTGATTCCTTGGGTTTTTTGCAGGGGGTACAGGGGAATTTATGACACTGTACGCGATTTTTTTTAAGGTGAAACATGGTATTTTCCCAAAAACTGGTATCCCACTACCGTGAGCTGAAGCATCAGGCGGTTGATTGCATCCTACTCATGCAGGTGGGCCCGTTTATACAGGTCATGGAGGAGGATGCCCGCGTCGTCCCTTATATTTGTCCGAATTTAAGTTCAAGTTTTTCAGCCCGAATATTCGTAATTCTTATCTTGCTCATCCTGTCAAAGGATCTTACATCGATAAGCCGCGAGGATCAAAATGAAGTCATTCATTAGAAACGTCACGATATTCTGCATGGTCTGCATATTCTGCGGCCTTTTCAAACCCACAACCACCTGGGCCGGCGAAGGGAACATCGATACCACCAATAAATACGCCTGGTTGGAAAACGCAGGCTGGTTCAATTTCCGCCCCACCGACGCAGGGGTCACGGTCTATGACGCCTATCTTTCCGGCTACGCCTGGGCCGAGAATATCGGCTGGGTAAAGTTAGGTTCGGGGACAGGACCTTATGGTAACACCACCAGTTCCAACTGGGGCGTAAACCGGGACAGCGGTACGGGCGGACTTTCAGGCTATGCATGGAGTGAAATCGCAGGCTGGATCAACTTCAATTCTTCAAACAGCCAGGTGATCATTGACCCTGCTACCGGTTCTTTTGACGGGTATGCCTGGTCGGAGAATGTCGGGTGGATCCATTTCAAAGATGATCCTACCTATAACGTGAAGCTGGCTACTATCGGCGCCGGGACTTACTACGTGAATATTGAAAGCGGCAGCGACTCCGATGACGGCAGCTCAGGCGCACCCTGGAAAACCCTGCACTTTGCCATTGCTCAGATAAACGGGGGGAGTACGGGAACATACACCTTATATGTGGCGCCGGGGGGCTCCAGCACCTACTACAGGGTAGCCGACGGGGAAGCGGATACGGAACTGATCATCTCTCAGGACACTGTTACCGTCGTCGCTGAAGCCGGGACAATACCGATTATTGACGGAGCAAATGCACAGAACTGGACCAGGGGTCTGGAAATCACCGGGTCAAGCGTTACCGTCAAAAGCTTGCATGTTACTGGGTTCTCTGATGTCGATGAAGAAGGCATTCGGATTACCAACGGGGCGGAAAACCGAATCTACGGTTGTAGTGCTTATGGAAACAATTGGGGAATCAGGGTCAGCCATGCTACCGACAGCATTATTGATAGGTGCGATATTTTTGATAATTTGACCCATGGCATTGATATCATCTGGAGCAACAATACAGTCGTGAAACAAAGCAAAATCTATCGCAATTTTGAGTACGGCATCCGTGCGGAATCCAGTCCGATCATCAGCAGGAACCTTATTTTCGACAACACCATCGGCATCCTGATAGAGGCGTTTAACAACGATTCCGCTTCTCCCACCATCAAAAATAATGTAATTTACCAAACTGTATCCGGCGCCATGTCTTTTGGTATTTTTATGCGAACCAATAACCAATCCACAGTCAACCCTGAGATATATCACAATACCATTGATGGCGGGACACTTAACGGCATTATTCTTGAGAGCGACAGTACCAGTTCCGCTTCCCCTTTGATCAAATACAATATCATCAGCAACTTTGGTGTATACGGCATACAAAACCAGGGGGGCAACCCAATCATTGATTACAACGATGTTTGGAACAATGCCGGCGGTAATTATGAGGGCTGTTCAGCCGGCGCCAACGACATCCATAAGCCCCCCCTCTATGGAAGTTACGAACTGAAAAGCACTTCCCCGTGCATCGATGCCATCAGCCTAGATGCAGGCGATCCGGTTACCTTGGATTATCAGGGCTTTAAAAGGCCCAAAGGCGCCGGCTTTGACATGGGGGCCTACGAATATGCGGGGACACAGGTTTATAATTACCTCCTTCCAGGCGGCACCGGGCAGATCACAGATTACCGGATTTTCACCGTCCCCTTTTACATGACCGGCGCCCAAATACTGGCCGCCATGGAAAACGTACTGGGCCCCTACAACAATACAGGCTGGCGAGGATTCGCCTCGGTGAGCGGAAATTATCTGGAATTCAATGACGGAAGCTTTCAAACACTCCCCATCATTCCCGGCATGGGTTTCTGGATGATCAGCCTTCGAACGGATACCATTCCATTTGAGGGCGAGACCGCGCCCGACGGCGTCGATTACGAAAAAGGACTCTCTCCCGGATGGCATATAATAGCTCTGCCATGGGTCAGCGAAAATATGAATTTGGGCAGCATTAAAGTCACCGATGGTATCAACACCTATGCCGTCACCAGTTCCGAAAACACACTGACACAACGATGTGTTTGGGATTATACGGGAATCGGCCCCTTTAACGGCTATGAAAAACAGGATCTCAGCACCGACAACCTTCAGTGCGGCGCCGGCTATTTTTTCAAGGTCATTTCAACTAAAAATGTCACCATCATCATACCGCCCAAAAGCGATGCAAGTTCCTTTCGGCGGGGGGAGAGAGGCTCAACAGGCGACGAAGAAGAACCGCCACCGCCGCCGGGTGGATCCGCGGAGTTCTCCTGCCCGGACATCTCCAATGGCCTCCTTGAGGACTTCGTATTTCCATCAACCGCCAATTGCCCATTATATTTTAAGGGAACCCTGACCATTAAAAATGGCGTCACCATTAAAAATGGCGCCACAGTAACCATTAAAGCCATAGAGGATAAGTGACTTTTTGACGCGAAAGATGGCGCCATTATCAAAATTCAATCGCCCTAATCGGGAAAAAAGCGGTCACTTTAATTTCAACTTCATATAAAACAGGAAATAATCATGTTTTTAGAATCTCCCCCACCCATGGAAGAACGATTGAAACCTGAGGATGCGTTTCATTTCTCATGTCATGAAGGGCTTTCCTGCTTCAACACTTGCTGTCGCAACAAGCATCTTCCTTTGACCCCCTATGATATTCTGAGAATCAAAACGAATCTCGGCATCCATTCCGATGATTTTCTTTCGCAATATGTGGTCTATCGACCGGACCCGGAATCCGGTTTTCCCATCCTCTCCATAAAGATGGGCGATCCTGATGCCGAATGTCCCTTTGTAACACCCAAAGGATGCGGCATCTACCACGACCGACCCACGGCATGCCGCCTATACCCTTTGGGGCGATCTTCGGGCATTGACCCGAACGGGGACAAACCGAATGCATATTTCTCATTTCTTCATATCACCCACTGCCGCGGCCTTTCAGAAAAGAAAGCGTGGACCGTGGCCGAATGGGTGCATGACCAGGGCCTTTTGCCTTATATCCCCATGAACGACAAGATGCTGAACATCCTGTTCCATCCCCGGAGAAATCCCGAGGCGCCAATCAAAGAATCCCAACAGCAAAAGGTGATGGTGGCCTGCTACAACTTGGACCTGTTTCGAGAATTTGTCTTTGAGACCCCCTTCCTGAAACAATTCGGGATTGATGAGAATACGGCCCTAAAAGTCAAGACCAGCGACACGGCACTTCTGGATCTGGGCTTTTCCTATCTGAAAACGGCTTTATACGCCTGACCCCCCTTGCCGACACGGCGCCGGAAAGTTCTTGACCTTTTTTTCTCCTACTGGTAGTTATAAAACTTTTTTCCGACAACTTACGGGAGCATTGAAATGGCAGGGTCATTCCTTACGGCACAGGGGCTTTCATCAGAACAACTCTTTGAAATCTTTGACCGGATCAAGGTTTTAAAACATGACATGAAGCAGGGAAAAATCCTTGATGTGCTTCGAAACAAAGTGATCGGCATCCTTTTTGAAAAGCCATCCACTCGCACCCGGACCAGTTTCGAGTCGGCCATCCTCAGGCTGGGCGGCGCCACCATAAACCTGCCGGTAGGGGATCTTCAAATCAAACGCGGGGAACCCATCGCGGATACGAGCCGCATGTTCGGAAGCTACCTGGACGGTCTGATCGCGCGCGTCTATGATCAGCAAACCGTTGAAGACCTTTCTCGCTACTCCGGCATCCCGGTCATTAACGGCCTGAGCGATATGGCGCACCCGACCCAGGCCGTTTGCGATCTCTTCACGGTTCTGGAAGTTAAGGGACGCGTTCAAGGATTGAAACTGGCCTATATCGGCGACGGCAACAATGTGTGCCACTCATTGCTGGTGGTTTGCGCCCTGGCGGGGATGCATATGAACGTGGCGTGCCCGAAGGGATATTGCCCCGATCCGAAGATCCTTGACAAAGCCGACGGCATCGCGGCAAAGACCGGCGCCCGACTGGCGGTCTTTGAAAGTCCCGAAGAAGCAGCCCTGGGCGCCCATATCCTCTATACCGATGTATGGGTCAGCATGGGAGAGGAAGAGGAAGAAAAAACAAAATTGGAGATCTTTAAAGGCTACCAGATCAACGCCGATCTTCTCAAGGTAGCGGCCAAAGACGCCCACATAATGCACTGTCTTCCCGCTCACAGAGGTCTGGAGATCACGAATGACGTCATCGAGGGACCGCAATCCATCGTCTGGCAGCAGGCGGAAAACAAAATGTATGGGGCCGCCGGTATTTTAGACCATTTTGTTTCCTGACGGTCTAATCCACGGCAAAAACCGCTGATCCGTAGCCCACGACCCAACTGCCGCGGCCTTCCGGGAAATCATCCCCGCTGTTGCGGTAATGCAGCACCGACCCTTTTTTGCACCCAAGGGCTTCGGCAAATTTCATGACGGCCAGAACGGGTCCGATACCACAAAAAATCTGTTTATCGTATCCCCATGCTTTTTGAATCCCTTTGAAATCCATCCGCTTCAGCTTTTCCAGGGTCTTTAAATCCGTTTCCCTGACCCGATCATAGCTGGGGTCGTGCAGCATGTCGGTACTGGCAATGACCAGAATGCGCTTTTTTTCGGCAAGTGCTCCCAGCGCCGCCACCAGGTCATCCAGGGTTTCGGGGTCATGGTCCCCCATGAGCCCTACCACCATTTTTACACCCGGCAATGCCGCCTGTACAAAGGGAATTTCATTCTCAGCCGAATGTTCACCCTGGTGCGGGCCATAGTTGAAAAATATTCGGGAACTTTCCGCCGCCAGCATCTCCGCCGCTTCCCCATCAAGGGCGGATTTTCCCAAAGGGGTTTCAATGACATCCCCATCCATGAGGGCTACCCCGGGGAAAGCGCCTGAATGGCTCAACCCCAGCACCACCACCGTTTCCGGCGCTCCCGCATGTCGGGCGTTGTCCCGGATGGCCTGAAAAGTAAAGCCCGCCACTTTGCCGGAATAAACATATCCGGCATGAGGGGCTATGGCGCCCACAATCCGCCCCTTGACAGGGTCGAATCGGGCATTCTCCATATATGCCTCAACCATTCCTTTCAATTCCTGCCTGTTTCCCGGAAACCACCGTCCGGAACCGTAGGCTTGACGGGTTACGATTTCAGAAGTCTTTGTCATTTTCCGATCCTCCCAGCCAAAAGAATGCGATGGCGCCACCAGCAGATTCATACACAAGGTAAACAGCAGCATGGATCTTATGCCCGCGCCTGGTGAACACAAATGAAACATCTGTAATAAGCCCTGTTTCAAGAAACCACCTCCCAGACATTCCCCCCTAAAAGATCTTCCACCTCTTCAAAAAACCGAGGGCATGGTGAAATTCTGTACCGGAAATGGGCGGAAATCATGACCGGTTCACCTTCAGGCGACCCCACCCTGAACATGAGCTTGCACTCTCCGGGATATTTGAAGACCGCATTCTTTAAGTCTTCCAGCATCTCTTTTGAAGATCTTCCGTTTTCAAGGGAAATAATGACGGCCCTGGCGGATTTGAGTTCGAGCCCGTGGAGGGATTGAATTTCCTTGGCAATCACCTTCGCGGAATTGTCGCCGATTTCAACGGTTCCCATAACCAGCAGGGGTTCATCTCCCTTTAACAGGACCGCCGAAGCGCTGAAAACGTCCGGAAATATAACCACTTCCGTGGAGCCGGTCAAATCTTCCAGCTGCATGATGGCCATTTTATCGCCCTTCCTGGTCCGCTTGATCTTGATGCTCTCCACCACCCCCGCCAGCTTAATCTGATCTTTATCCTTCTGCGTGGGAAGGTCATGGACCAGGCAGGTTGAAAACCGTTTAATGGCCTTGTGAAAACCCTCCAGGGGGTGTCCTGTAATATAAAACCCCAGGGCCTCCTTTTCCCGCTTGAGTTTTTCTTTTTCGTCCCATTCCGCCACATCCGGCAATTCAAGAAGCCCGCCGGCCTGGCCCTCGCCCAGATCGATGGACCCAAACATATTGAGCTGGTTGGGATCATGTTTGGCGCCGCAAAGCCTGAGGGCGTCATCCAGACCCGCAAAAAGCCTGGAACGAAAAGCATGGGTGAAATCGAATGCCCCGCACTGAATCAACCCTTCAATGACCCTGCGGTTGACCTTACTCCCTTCCATTCGCCGGCAGAAATCCAACAGACCGCTGAAAGGGCCATGGGTGTTTCTTTCCTCAATCACCACTTCCACGGCTTTTAACCCGACGTTCTTGACCGCAGCCAGTCCAAACCGGATTCGGTCTTCCACCACCGAAAAATCCGCCTGGCTCTGGTTGACGTCGGGGGGCAGGATCTCGATGCCCATGGTGCGGCACTCGGCAATATTCTTGATGGTTTTGTCCTGGTTGCCCATATCCTGAGTCAACAGGGCGCACATAAACTGTACCGGATAGTGGGCTTTGAGGTAGGCGGTGTGATAAGAAATCATGGCGTAGGCGGCGGAATGGGATTTATTGAACCCATAACCTCCAAACTTCTCGATCAACCCGAACAGCTTTTCGGCAATTGCAGCCTTAACGTCATTCTCCTTGGCGCCCTCAATAAACCGGGCCCGGTGCTTCGCCATCACCTCGGGTTTTTTCTTTCCCACCGCCTTTCTAAGCTCATCGGCTTCCGCCATGGTGTATTTGGCCAGAATCTGGGCGATTTTCATGACCTGTTCCTGGTACAGGATAACCCCATAGGTTTCTTTCAAAATCGGCTTCAGTTGCGGCAGGAAATAGGAAACTTTGATCCTTCCATGCTTTCCATTGATGAAATCATCCACCATATTGCTACCCAGGGGGCCCGGCCGGTAGAGGGCTACCAGGGCAATGAGGTCCTCAAAAACTTCGGGATTGAGCTTCCTCAAAAGCTCTTTGATCCCCGAACTTTCCAACTGAAATACGCCGGTTGTTTTGCCGTCCGCGCATAACTGGTAGGTGGCCTTATCCTCCAGGGAAATTCGATCCAGATCGATTTTTTGACCGGTGGAGGCATCGATGAGCCGAAGGGCTTCCTTCAGGACCGTCAGGGTCTTTAACCCCAGAAAGTCAAACTTGATCAATCCCAGCTGTTCCACCTTGTCCATGGTAAACTGGGCCATGATTTCACCCTTGCTCCCTTTATAAAGGGGCAGGTATTCCGTAAGCGGCCGATCGGAAATGACCACCCCGCATGCGTGGGTGGATGCGTGCCGGGCCAGTCCTTCAAGGGCGCGGGAGATGGTCAGCAGTTTTCTCGATGTTCCATCGCCCTGCTCAAGCCGCCTGAGTTCCGGCTCGTCCCGGATCGCGCTGTCCAGTGTAACGCCGGGACCCTCCGGAACCAGCTTGGCAATTCGGTCCACTTCGCTCAAGGGCACGTTGAGGGTTCTGCCCACGTCCCGAATGACGCCCCTGGCCTTCATGGTGCCGAAGGTAATGATCTGACTCACATTGTTCCGACCGTATTTGTCCGCCACATACTGAATCACCTGATCCCTGCCATGGATGCAGAAATCAATATCAATATCGGGCATGCTGATGCGCGAAGGATTTAGAAACCGTTCAAAGATAAGCCCGTATTTGATGGGTTCAATATTGGTGATATTCAAACAGAATGCCACCAGCGAACCGGCGGCGGAACCCCGTCCGGGACCCACGGCAATGTCGTGATGCAGGGCATAATCGATAAAATCGGCCACAATCAGAAAATACCCGGCAAAGCCCATTTTCAGAATAATTTTGAGTTCATATGCCAGCCGTTCTTCATACTCGTGTCTTACCTCAGGGCTGATAGGACCTTCATCCTCTGCTTTCCGGACCAGCCGCGTTACAAGCCCCTCCCGGGCCGCCTCAATCAACATCTCATCCAGGCTTTGCTTTCCCTTCGCCGGGAACACCGGAAATTTATACTCGCCAAACCGCATTTCATATTGACAAAGGGCCGCGACATGAGCCGTATTGTCCAGGGCTTCGGTGTACTCCGGAAGGGCTTCCGCCATCTCAGCCCTGGTTTTAAAGTAAAATTCGTCTGAAGAAAACCTGAGCCGTTTTACCTCGTCGACACTTTTTCCCGTCTGAATGCAGAGCAGGATGTCATGGGCTTCGGCATCTTCGCGGTTCAGGTAATGACAGTCATTGGTGGCCACCATGGGAATGGAGAGATCCCTGGAAAGTTCCCTGAGCCCCCGGTTAACCTTCCGCTGTTCCACCATCTTGTTGGCCTGGAGTTCGAGAAAAAACCGATCCTGATCAAAAATGGACGCCATTTCAATGGTTTTTTCCCTGGCGGCTTCCATTTGGCCCACATTGATGAGATAGGGAATATTCCCGGCAAGGCAGGCTGAAAGGGCGACGAGCCCCTGATTGTATTCTTTCAAAAGGGCCATATCCACCCGCGGGCGATAATAGAATCCTTCCAGGTGACCCAGGGTCACCAGGGTACTCAGGTTCTTATACCCCTGGTCATTCATGACCAGCAAAACCAGATGGTAGGCATAGGACCTGCCATTAGGGGCGGGAGAACGATCCCTCCGATCTTCCGGCGCCACATAGACTTCACACCCGATAATGGGCTTAATGCCGGCCTTGACCGCCTGGCCGTAAAACTGGACCACTCCGAACATGTTCCCATGATCGGTGATGGCCACGGAATCCATTCCCAGCGCATTGCATTTATCCAGCATCCGATCAATCCGAATGGCGCCGTCCAACAGGCTGTATTCCGTGTGTACATGAAGGTGAACAAAGGGTGATGTCACGCGCTCTTCTCCTTGAGGCATGCCGTAAAGCGAATGCAAAACACGAATCCATTGTAAGATCAAGAATAAATATGATACGGTATATTCCAAAAATCATCAAGAACGTTTCAAGAAATCCCAAAGACGCAATAGCGGAATAGACATGGCGGCAGAAAAAACGATGAGCTGGGGTCACCGGCTCAGAGAAGAAAACAGCGGTCTCAGAGAAAAAATCTCGATTTTAACCAAAGAAAATGATCGGTTGAAAAAAGACCTGGAAAAAACATGGGACCTGGTGGCCCATGTTCCAGGCGGGCTCTTTCTGTTACGGCAGGAGACGATCCTCTATGCCAACCAAACGGCCTGCGAGTGGCTGGGGTGCAGATTGGGACAACTTACCGGAAAAAACCTTTCAGATGTCATCGATCCGGAAGGTGTTCGATCTATTCTTGAATTCATTCAGGATGAGGCGGGGAACCAGACGCCGGATGCGTTACGCTTCAAGAACAGTGAAGGCAGAGCGGTTTATTGCGCGGTTTACCTCAAAAAAATCAGGCACGAGGGGCGAAAGGCATTGCTGCTAAACATGATTGAAATAGATCGGAAGATTAAACAGGAAACAGAAATTTTAGAAGCGCAAAAGGTTAAAGCGCTTCAAAGAATGGCCGCAGCCTTTGTACGGGAAACGGAAATCGCCGCCAAACCAGGGAACCCCCTTTCCTCATGCTTGAACGACTTCGCTAAAGAGTCGTATCATCCATCCGAGATTTCCCTCCTGAACCTGAATGAGATTATCGAAACATCCATTCTCCGATACTGTTCAGCAAAGGGAATAAACCCATTGCAGGGTAATGACCCTTCGGATAAGGTCCGCTTTAAAACCGCTCTCAATAGGCTATCCCCCATCCACGGATGTAAAAAAGATTTACAGAATGCGTTTATAAATCTGCTTGCCAATGCGATGGAGGCCCTGGGGGGCAAAGGAGAGATCTACCTGACAACTGAGGAATACGCCGGCGCCATCAACGTTTATGTGCAGGAAAATGGCACCGGAATTCATGAAAGTGTGTTGAGTAAAATTTTCGACCCATTTTTTACCACCAAGGAAAATGGGCGCCGGGGCCTGGGACTGAGCCTGACGCGTGCCGTCATGGATCGGCATGGGGGAAAAATAAAGATATTCCGCCATGAAGCGGGGGGAACGACTGTTCATGTCACACTCCCGCTGGATCACCAGGCATTTGAAATAAACGATTCGGTCAATAAGAAGGCCATCAAAGAGGCACACGTTCTGCTCGTTGGAAATCAAAGCCTCTTGATGAATTTGCTTTGCCGTTTTCTGAAGAGCAAACGTTTTAACATTACCCACATTGACGGTTATGGTGAAAGTTTAAAAACGCTGAAGAGCGCCTCATTTGATTTGTTGTTGCTGGATCAAGGCAAAAGCCCTCGAAACACCGCATGGCTCATCAAAAAGGCAAGCGACATCAACCCGGATATGCCAATCGTCGTATTCAATGTTTCAACTACCGATTATTCGAAATTTTCAAGAAACCAAAGGGTAGACCTGACGACAACAAAACCGCTGAATATGGATCAACTTTTTTCGGGCATCTCCCGCCTTTTGGCGGAAGGGAAAACAGATCAGAGCGGCGGGGACCACCGGCTGGTAAAACCATCGTAGGACCAACAGTCTTGAAGCGCTTTTCGGGTCGTATACTGGGGGTTTTCAGCCCACAAAAGCATCTGCTCATGGGCATCGTTTAATTTTTTAAACTTATCTTCATCACCCCCAACATCGGGGTGGTAAACCTTTGCCATCCTTTTGTAAGCGGTTTTGATCTCTGATTTTGACCCATCGCGGGATAAGTCATTTCGTTTCAGTTTCAGGATTCTTAAGCATCCCGTTTCATGTTTGGAAAGCCTCGGACGGGAATTTTGGTCCGGCTTGATCTGATCGGGCGCGATGGACTTCTCGTGGTTCCGGTTGACCAGATGAAGGGATGCATAACTCATACTTCGATTGTTTTTTACCATCTCGTGCCATTCTGTTCCAAACTCAAGCACCAATCGTTTCAAATCCTCGGCAGGTTTCCTCCCCCGGGTTCGAGGGCCCATAAACCTGGAAATATGCTCGGACCAGATGGGAAATACGTCCAGAATAACCTGGTCGCTGGTGAAGGAAAACGCGGCATAGCGCGTATTAAGCGCCCTCAGCAAGCCTTTGGACAAAGAAAGGACCCACTCGATGTAGCTGCGGCAGGCTTTTGAACAGTAGCGTCTGCCATTCCCGATGCCGGCCTTTCCGCAAGCCAGACACACTTTTCCGTTAGCGGGGATCGGAATCTTTTGAATTGGGTTGTCGGCGGATTTTTGCATAAGTATTTTTGTAACTGATATTCCAGGGATAATCAAGTGAATCTTCTGAACCGGTAACGGGGCCGCTGTCTTCGGGAAAAACAAAAATCATGCCCCCGACCATCATAATGACGTTGGGCCATCATCATATTTCACTTTTATCCACCTGAGAGGCAATATCAGGAAGGCGCTATCCCCTTTCCGAAGCCCTGTTTCATTCCATATTTCCGCCTCTACCTCCACAATTATCCGCTCGTCTCCACAACCCACCACCACCTTGATCACGGGTAAGCGGCGCGCTATTTCAAGAATTTCCCCCCTGATACGGTTTATTTGAGGCCCGGGAGGTTCTTCCCGTGAAATATAGATGTCCCCCGGCGAAATGGCGATCATCCCCACAGGACGTCCATCGTAAGGCGCCACAAGGGAAACGCCCTTGAGTTCAACCTTTGCCAGACCTGAGATTAACGGAAAGAACCCTCTGCAATAAAAGAGATTAGGCGAACCTAAGAGATCGGACACTTTCCGGTTTTTCGGCTCGAAAAAGACCTCCGAATAAATGCCTGTTTGTTCCAGTCTCCCTTCGTGTATAATGGCGATTCTATCTCCTATCTCGGAGGCCTCTCGCTGGTTGTGGGTAACATAAAGCGTTGTGATTTTAAGGCTGCGCTGAAGCTTTCGCAATTCCATCCTCAGGTATTTTGCGGTACGCGCATCAAGGCTGTTAAACGGCTCATCGAGTAAGAGAATCGTCGGCCAGGGGGCAACTGCACGCGCCAGGGCGACCCGTTGCTTTTCACCCCCGCTGAGACCTTTATTGGGATATCTTTCGGATAAATGTTCTATCCGGAACAAGCACAGCACTTCGCTCACTCTTCGGTCAATATCCGTTTTTTTCAACCCTTTCACCTGCAATCCGAACGCCACGTTCTCATGGACATTCATGTGAGGGAAAAGGCAAAAATTTTGAAACAGGTATCCCACCCGCCTATTGCCGGGTGAAAAGCTATCCACGGGGACACCATCAAACAACACCGTTCCTTCATAAGGAACCAACCCGGCAATAACATTGAGCAACGTGGTTTTCCCCGCGCCGGTCGGACCCATCAGCGCCAACAATTCACCATGGCGTATGGACAACGTGATATTTCGGCATACATGATTACAGATATTTTTGAGTTCAACAGAGGGCATTTCATTTCCATTTGGATGTGAGTCTTTGACACAAATACGCAAGCGATCTCTCAAAGAGAAGGCACATAAACGAAAGGACAATCAAACACACGATGATAATGTCAACCCGAACCAGACTCTCCGCCCGCATCATCAGCGCGCCGATTCCCGTGGGGATCGCCACCATCTCGGCGGCAACGACCACCCGCCAGGCCATCCCGGCCTCAAGTTGCAGGCCGGTAAAAATATTGGGCAGGGCCAACGGCAAAACCACCCGAAGCAATATGCAACGCTCGGATGCCCCCAGAGTCCTTGCCGTATTGATCAGTTCCTTGCTGACCTCTCTGATGCCTGTAATCGTGTTGTAAAGCACCGGGAAGAAAGAACAGATAAAGATAATGGCAATCGGCAGCATCTCGTTTATTCCGATCCAAAGCATCAAGAGCGGAAGCCATCCCAGAGCGGGGATGGGATAGACCAGACTCATGATGGGGCTGAAGGTCCTGTTCATGACTTCCTTCCACCCCATCAAGATCCCGATGGCCAGTCCGGCAATGGAACCGGCGCAAAAGCCGATCAGGACCCGAACCAAACTGCTGAGGAAGTTATCAACCAGCACTCCGTCGGCGATCAGACAATAAAATTCCCGCATCACCGCGGAAAAAGGGGGCAGAAACAGGCGCCCGGAACTCAGATTTAACCGGGCCGCTATTTCCCAGGCAACCAGAAATACGGCGATGGGCAGGATTCCCCACCAGTATCTGTTTTTTTTCGGCTGATTCATCTGAGAAATCTCAAATCAAGAATGTCCTCGGCCCTGAACCCTTTTATGTATCCTAATTTTGCCATATAATCGATCGTTTCCTGGACCTGGCGAGGATCGATGTCGGTGGTGCATTCCATCCGGGTGGTTAACGACTTTAATATCACCTGAGGGGAAATTTCCCAATCGCCGGCGTTTTTTTCTATTTTAAGGGGCAGCATTCTCTTTCCGACAACCGATAGGGCGCCGGCGGTAATTATCGATGCGTCCTTTGGATTTTCATGGATATATTGGACGCCGCGCTTGGTTATGTTGACTATTTTTTTTACCGTTTCCGGATGGTCCCGTATCAGATCTTCTTTCACGGCCAAAACGCTTCCCTGCATATGAGGCCAGAGATCCTTTGCAGAGAGGAGGACCTTGAACCCTGAGGCTTCGCCCATTGATGGAAATTGCTCACAGCAAAAACCAGCGTCCAATTGTCCCATTTTGAGGGCCAAGAGTACTTTGGGAGGCGACATCCTTCTGATTTTTGGTAATATTTTGCTTTTATCAAGATGATATTGATCTATCGTTTTATGCAGCAACACATCCACGGGGCTTCCTTCCCTGGAACATCCAATGCGAATATCCGGCTTTTCTAAATCAGTGACGGTTTTCACCTTTTTAGGGTCAACAAGCAATCCGTAGCCATATTTATGTGTTCCGGCAATAATTTTTATGGGCACCTTTCCATTGGCATAGGCGCTTATGGCTGGTATCAGGCAGATATAGGCCACCTGGATGTCGCCCCTGCTGAGGGCCGCGGCCAGCGCCATACCGGTGACGTAGCTGTCAAAGGAGGATACCCTTAGCCCTTCGCTTTCAAACCAGCCTTTGCGATTTGCAATATGAGCGCTGGCCGCATGGTCCACAAACTCCACGGCCATACCGATGGAAGGTTCTTCTTGACCCATACATTCATCAAAAAAAATGGCCATCAGGCAAACCATCAAAAACAGGGTTGACGCCGTTTTCATCCAAAATCCAGAAAAAACAGGGGAACCTATTTTTCTTTGTCGATTCTTTATCAGCATTTTTGATCTCCTTTAATAAATCCATTCTGACTTCATCCCCACCCAAAATGTCTGTTCAGGTAAGGTTCAGATTTTAAATTCCACTTGCCCGAAGGCCCAGTAGGCATTTTCAGCCGGACCGGTTGTCTGTATGAAGTCGCCTGGAAAGAACGCGCAGCATCCGGCCATGAGGGCAACATGTCGACACACATCATATTTCCAGATGAGATCAATCTCGTCTCCCAGATCCCTGCCCGATGCTCCCGTAGGATCCCAGCGCATCTTTGTTCCCGTGCTGTAGTACCAGGCGTCCTTGGCGCTGGCAAGCTTGAAACGATGGAAATCAAGGGAAAACTTCATTAATTTTAAAGGTTTGATGCTTACGCCAACCTGCATGTCCACCAAATTCATCCAGGCGAAGAGGTTCATACGACCGTAATACTTGTCAACCGCTCCGAAAACCCCGTCAAATGTGCCATAGGTCTTATCGGAAGGGTTGTCGTCGCCGGAAGCATAGCTCAGGGAAATGGCCAATCGAGGTTTCCATTTTTCAAACGCCGTATATCCCGCCTCCGCATTGAAACCCAGGGCGCCGATATTTTTCTGGCTGTAATTGCCGAACTGGTAGGCAAAGGTGCCTGCATAGTCAAACTGTTTCCACCCCCCCTTACCGTAAAACCCGACGGTCTGTACCAGCAAGCTGCCAACGCCGGCGTTGCCCCGGAGAATGCGGTCCGAATTTTGCTTAATAACGTAGAAAAGATCCAGCTTGTTGCGGGGAATCGATTCGATGCGTCCGTAAGCCGCATACACATGGTAAGGGAAATGTTCGTCATCAAAACTGTTTTTCAAGTAAAGCACCCTGTTGGCGGCAAAAACATCAACGCGCACCGATGGGATCTCAAATAAAATTTTGCCGGCATCCCAGGTATAGCGTCCCACATTTCCCCAGTCGCCAGGCCCGAAAATCCGGTAGTCGCCGTATTTTATTACCTGTCTGCCGATTTTGAAACCCAGGGGCGTGTTGGCTATTTTCCTCATTTCTCCAAAGGCCTGCCGCAAATCCAATCGGTTTTCATAGGGGCAACTTGCCCCAAAATCGTCGATGCCGAGATTTGAGAAAAAAAACTGAGCATCCTGCAACTGAATAAAGATCTTTGCCCGCTGCAAAAGCCTGTACCCCAGATTGATTCGCAGGCGGCTCAGAAGGGTTGTATCCGCCTTATGGTTACCGTAGGTTTTGATATTATAGTTGTCAAAATATTCATATCGAAGACGCAGGCTTCCCCCCATATCCAACTTGCCCGGCCCCAGATCAATTCCCTTAAACAGGGATTCCTTCTCATCTGTAAGCGCATACGCGACCGGTATCCCACACCAGACAAGCATTGAGACCAACAAGACATTTAATAACAGGCGGCCTTTGGCCATTTAGCACCTCCAATCATTGACTAATATTTGCAATGGAATATTCTATTCCAGAGCAATAAGTCAAGAAAAAACGCTTTTCAACGTTCATCATGAGGAACTGAAGGCTCAGCAGTTTTAAGCTGTCGGCGCCGGAAAGCATCATCGCCAAGGGAGACCATGTGTGCTTGGTTCTTCGGACTTCCGAGCAACCTGCTCCGCAATTTCCTGATTTTCCATTGATATGGGTTGTGACCTCTGAGTGTCTTCCATAGTTCCTATCAGAAAAACGGGCTACGGCCACAAGCCGGGACAAAATGTTTGAATACGATTCAAAAGATTGAATGATTGATCGGAAATTGAGGAAACAACAAGAGTGCAACCGAAAAAAAACAACCATGGGAGGCGAATTTATAAAATGGCAATTTCAGCGACCAGGGCAACCACAGGGGGTTGCCCCTACGGGAGACCGCGATAACCGGTAAAACCAGATTGGCATTGACCTCGATGTCCCGTAGGGGCAGGCCCCTGTGCCTGCCCTGTCCCCATGCCTACCGAGTCCCGTATCCACCCCCCAAACAACCCATAATACGCAACCCAGGCGTGGGCAACCGGAAATAGAGGAAGCGACAAGGTAACTTTTTTGTATTGCACCCTTCCAAACTCTGGTGGGGATGGATGGATGAAAGTCAGGCATTGGTCAGGCTGTCCCGCTTTGTGTCCGTAGCCGGCAAACCGGTAGTCTCAATTAGAACAGAATAACCTTCCTCGTTGTTTTTTGCGGCATTCCGTTTATGCTGGGCAGAGCTGTATCTCAGATGGCATGGCCTTAGGCACAAATAAGGTTTTCTCGACTGAATTCAGCTATCTTATGATTGCAGTGTCTAACTTTGGCCGTTCTTTTGTACGTGTCAAAGGGTTGGGCTTTAAAACTTAGCGGTATTACGCGGAGTACATTTCTTTCAGTAAATCTGGATGACGATCCAGCAATTTAAGGAGTTTGACGACTGGAGTAGGTGGACGAGTCTCTCCCCGTTCATAACGAGAGAACGCCACTTTGCCTACGCCGAAGGCTTTAGCCAATTGGGCCTGAGTAAGTTTCAGATTTTTTCGGATGCGCCGGATTTCACAGCTTACATCTTCTTTCACCGCTCGCAATAGTACTGCTTGGGCTTCAGCATAACGGCGGTAGCTCTCGGTATCCCACACACCCTCACCACATTCTGAACAGAATTCACCATGCATTGCGTGAAGTGTAAGTGATTGGCTCCCATAAGAAAGCGTTTCATCCTGAGTTTTAGATAACATTTTAGAGTGGCCGCAGGCTGGGCATTTCATAATCTCACCTCACTTCGCTTTAAATTGTATGACTGGTGGCCGACCGTCAGTAAAAGCAGTGATCTTAATGTAAGCAAGAATTCCGTCCTCCGTAATGCCGTGATAAACATCCTGCCAAATCCGATGATCAGAATATGAAGTCATTGCCTTGTAGAAATCTCCCCGGGAAAGCTTTTGCATCACCTGCCGCATCTCCGGTTCCGTCAAGCCCATGGCGAGTCCGTTCCGCAAAGCTGTGACAGTAAATGGCTGACTATCCGGATTGGCCACTAAGGTTTGTATTTCGGATAGCTTGTAGTGCGGTTTACGTTTCTCCATAGCTCATAAAATAATCAATATGTTTACATTGATCAATAAGATAATTTGTCGCCATCAACCCATTGACAACGAAAATGCTGGCGCTGAAGGGCCCAACGTTAAGCTCACCAGCGCCTCCACCGGCCCCCGCCAGGACCACAGAACTTCCAGGCGTCTGGTGCAGCGTTTGGTTAACCGCTCTGAAGATTACCTAAGAACCCGGAATAACTTGTTAAAAATACCTCATGTTCTGATATGAGCATGGCGTTTATTTTCTTTGTAGATTCCATACATATCGGCACATTCATCGGAATATCATTGCGAAAATAGGACTTTCCAAAACGCCCCTTAGAAGTAGTCTTCTTCCTTATTATGGTTTACATTCCAGACGCCTGCGCACCGAATTTAAATAAAACCACATTGCTATTATGGATTTGATGAACAAACTTGTCACCCGCTCTCAAGGCCTCAATTGCGCTGAATGTCATGGGATTGAATGACAGTCACGCAACTGAATTATAAAATGATCCTTTTCCTTATTTCTGGTTCTCCTTACTCACGGTTGCGCACTGAACGTTGCCAGAACCCAAGACTCTGCGTATTTTTTTGAGCGACGGCTTGCTTTACGCGTGTTGAACTAATTGCTCACATCTGAAAGAAATGGGAAGCACCGTAGCACCTTCCCACATATGCCAGAAATTATTTTCGTTTGAAGCTTCGTTCCCTATTTCGAGCATTCAACACAATGCCATGGGATCAAATGGATGTTGAATAGCTCAACTTTAAAATGATCTTTTTCTTTAAATTCGTTGTTGGATGAGGGAACGGAGTGCTTTGTTTACCGATTCAGAATTGGGAAAGTGGATCTTTAGATCAGGATCAATCATAACAGCCCCATCTTCCTCTTTAAAATACTGAATCGATTGAGTGCCATCATCTTTGTTTATTACAACTGTATGGCCTTCACGATAGGCCACGTAGTGCTTTCCCCTAACACCTTTTGAAAAATCATACTCATCCCGCATAGTATATCCATCTTCTTTGTTATTCTTCGTCATATTGCTCTCTCTCAACTCGGTTTGCTTTACGGCATCCGATTAATCTTATGTTCTCATTTCGTTCAGTATACCACACAACCAAAATCCGTCCCTTCGACGAGATGCCGATATCAATATACCGTTCTTCTAAATCCGAATGATCCGGATCATCAATTGTAATAGCGAAAAGGTCGTTAAAAACTGTTTTCCCTTCCTCAAAATCAATCCCATGCTTTTTTAAGTTAAGCTTGGACTTATTTTCGTCCCATTCAAATCTTAATGCCATTTATTATACTCTATTATAAATATACGTATAATGGCCTTATTCAAGTTCGTCAATGCTCATAACGCCCTACGGTTAACGACAAGCTCAGCGGCCCCTCCACCGGCCCCCGCTGGGACCGCAGGACTTTCAGGCGTCTGGTGGAGTGTTTGGTTGGCGATTCTAGCAGTTTTTGAGTAGCGCGGGCATTATTCGGCACCATTAACCGACTTTGAAGTCATAAACAGCCGTAAGCCATCATCTCCGGTGTGCTTCAAGTACCCTCTCCAACACCTTCTTTTCCACGCTGTCTTGAAAGCTTGTTTTGGGGCCTAAAAGGTGGTTCTAAGGTCCAAAACCATCCCGTATATATCGCTAACCTAATGAATGCATTGCTGTATTTTTGGCCCGACCCTAGCCCGTGCATTAAGATTCGCTAATGGTATGTTTTGGTGGTAAAAGGCGTTTCTAAGCACTGAAAACATCCTGTTTTTTGAGCTATTCTATTGAGTTTATCTCAATCTGATCGGACCAACCCTAAGCGTATTAGATTCAGGAGTTAGCATACTTTTCCGAATCGCCTGTATATGTTACTTTCATTCCAGTTCTCGAGCAGATAAGCTCTCTTTCTTCAGTTAAATCAATGTCTAAATCTTCACCCTTTAGACCTTGCCACTCTGCTAAATAATTAAGACAGCCATACTTTTCTTTTTGTTTGATTTTTTTCGCTACGCCACCCTTCCATCCGAGTGCCGGCAATTGTCCATCTTTTGCTTGCTCAGCTAGCTCAGGGGATTCGATGCTTCTTCTTCTCCCAATTTCCCAGCAGAGGATTAGACCATGGTCTGCTCCCCTCCATCGCTCTTCAAATGAAAGATTTTCCCTTATAGGCTCGTGGAAAGATCGCCAAATACGTTTGCCCATTGACTTCTCCATTTGTCTTTTTTAGATGTCCAAAAATCCAAGTGTGGACTGATTAGGCTGCATTCCTGCCCACGTTAGGGCAGTGTCTAGGATTCCTAAAGATCACTATTCAACATTAACCCCAACCATATTCCAGAATACAGGTTCAGCAATTATCCGAACGCCATATTCTCTAGCTTTCCTAGCTTTTCCCGACATACTATTCGGATCTGCTGCTACAAGGATATCAAGCTTCTTTGTTACTCCTTTTTGAACAATCATTTCAGAAGCACTTGCTGTATTTTGTATTTTCTTGCGCGTTGCAATTTTTCCATTTATGGTGCAGTTTAATGTTCCCGTAAAACAAACAGTTTTTCCAATCACAACTTCATTTGATCGTTGAATTTTGTTTGAATGGGGATCTTCTTTATATTGATTAATAGTATTCTTAAATAACTCATCAAACTGTGATTTGGTGATATTAAGTAATTTTCTCACCGAATCTAAATCTGATTGTTCCGATTTTGAGATTATTCCATCATCTAGAGCTACTAAGATTAATTTCTCCATATATTGCTTATGAGCTAGGATAGCTTGATCTCGAGACATTTCCAGCTCATTTGCCAATAATTCGATTTGAGAAATCTCGTGTTCGTCAACAATCCTATCTTCAAGAACTCGATCAAGAAGAGCAAAATATTGCTCTGTAATAGGCTCATCACTTGCACCAACTGGAAGCCTTGCTATTAGCCTTTCAATATACGTTGATTTACTATTTATTTCTTCAAAAGCCTTCTTTCTGTTGTAATGGATTCCACTCGGCTCTATTTCTGGCCAGGAGTGACAATCTGAACTCATAGGTTTAATACAGTGGAGTTTGGAGCCTAAACTTTCCCACCCTCCAAGTTGATTTACAAACAAGGTGAACAACTTTGCTGTAGCTTTTGCGTCGGCATACGCAGTATGCGCATTTTCAAGGTTTATCCCAAAATATTCGCACAAAACATCAAGCTTCCTGCTTGGAACTCCTCGATCAGCTAACTTAGATAATTGCATAGTACAAAAACATGGAATATCAGGTAGCTCCACATTCATTCTTGCAAATTCGGCATATAAAAAGCGTCGATCAAAACTGATATTATGTCCGACAAGGGCTGCTCCACTCATAAGTTTAATCAGATCACCTGCAATTTCCTGAAATAACGGTGCGTTTTTTACATCCACTGCACTGATTCCATGAACATGCGTTGCCCCTATATCCCTCGTGGGGTTGATTAAAGTCGAATAACTATCTACGATCTGGCCGTTTTTATCAAGGCGAATAATAGCAATCTCAACAATCCTATCTCCGCTTCCAGGAAATAACCCTGTTGTTTCTACATCCACAACTGTGTATTCGCTTGAAATAATCAAACTAACCTCCTTGCAATACGGCAGCTCTATCGTCGCACGCCAACGTTGCTTTTCAGCGGGCGCGGCTTTTTGCGCTCCGCTGCAAAAACCTTGTTAGCCATTTGTTGTGATATCGTCAAACCAAAGGTGCGCTCTGAACTTATTGGCTTCTAAATGTATGGCAGTTCTTAGGCGTTTTGCCTCCGCTTGTATAGCTGCGAGCCTTTCTTGCATTTCTTCAGCAGTTGTGTAAAACAACTCTTCCTCATAATCCAAGCAGTGAGTTATACCTTTATGGCTCAGAAAGTTTCTTTCATCCTTAAATTTATTCAAATCTCTTACGAGATCTGCATTATCACTTAATTTTTTAAAGGTTTGAATGAGGCGCTCTAAAGATGAGTCTGCGAAATCATCGCCTTTCATCTTGAAAGGCATTTTCCCACCAATGCACTTTGCAACCAGTTCAAGCGCCTCAGTAATGTAAAGCTTGAGCTGTTGTTCTACCAACTGGCAACCTGACAGCGCATAGGCAACCTTTAGATAAAAATCATCTTCCTTCATGTGATTCTCTGGCTAACGACAAGCTCACCAGCGCCTCCTCCAGCCCCCGCCGGGACCGCCCAAGTATCAGGCGTCTGGTGCAGCGTTTGGTTGTGCCGCAAACGCTCAAATGCGCTACGGACCACAAAGCCTTTAAAAATCAGGCAAAAATTGTGGCCCTGTGCGCCAACCTTGATGAAACCGCCGCAGGATTAATGCCAAAAAATTCATAGTGGCAGAACATCATTTCCAACAGTAGAAGAAGACAGGGGGAAACGTTTATTCCCCCCATGCTTTCCGCAGTTCTTCATCCGTATTGAAGACATAATCTTTAGCGCAATCGACTTTGCCAAACCTCAGATGAATCACCGTAATGCCGCTCAGTTCATGTACCTCCCCACCTTTAGTTGTCACTGTTTCATCCCAAATAACCGAAACGGTATTGGTCCCTACAAAATCAAAAATATTCTGAACCATTATGCTTTTTACGCTTATTTTGGTGCTTGAAAAATGATCCATATAGTGCTGGAACCATTTTTCCACTTCAGTTTTGCTTTTGTATTCTCCACTCACTGAAAGGTTTCCGGGATAGACCCATGTTGATTTATCATGCCAGCCAGCGAGGAAATTCTTGAGATCTCCCTTGTTATAATATTCAAATGCCTGAGCAGTCTTTTTCTTGGCAATTAATGCACCAATCACGGTATGCCTCCTTTTTCTATTGAAGAATGATGTCTAATGTGGGCTATGTCCGCAACCCAAAGTTTAGAAAAACTACCGTCACAAAAAACGTTCAAGGTACTCAGTCGAAGCACTTCTTCAGGTTTGGAGAAACGCTTTCTTGTTCTTTGCGTCAGAATTCTTAGAAACGGATAAGGCTCTAAATTTCCGGTTTTACCCATCCACCGAATTGGTTTTCCAGGAATCGCGCCACTTTCAATGCAACATCTTCGCGCCAAGGGCGTGCAACCACCTGTACCCCGATGGGCAAACCTTCCGCAGTTCCTCCGACCCGGACTACGGCCGCTGGCCAACCGGTCAGATTATAAGTGCAGGTATAGGAAACGCTCGGTAATTGTTCGGAAAGGGTGCCATGTGGCATTGCCGTTAAAGCATTGACGGGACAGATTATAACGTCCCAGGATTCCATGAATGAGAGCATCTGACTGCGGAAAAGGTCAAGCTTGAACAGCAATCCGCAATATTCCGCCGTTGTCATCCGGCTTTCCTCAGCTTGAGCGATCATCCCCTGTAACCAAGGATGGGGTTCATCCGTACCGTACAACTGAAGGAGCATTTGGATGCCGGCGCCCCCATCGCCTACCATCAATCCCATGAACAGTTCAAAGGTTTGGTCAATGCCGGAAGGATGCGCTTCAACAACGTGTACGCCCGCGTCGTTGAGTGCCTTGGCAGCCGATTCCACAGCGGATTTGATTTCTGAAGTAGGACTCATGATCCCGTTATCCGTGTGGTATGCCACACGCAGCCCCTTTAAATCAACATCGTTGGGATCACCCATGACCATGGGAACAATTGCGGGATCATGCCAGTCGATTCCGGAAATGGCAGGCAGAATCAGGGCCAGGTCTTCGACGTATCGCGCCATTGGACCAATCTGGGTCCACGCATCCATAACGCCGCCGGGCGGCAGAATATGACCCGTTCTCGGAACCCGGCCCGATGTTGGCCGAATCCCGGTAATGCCGCAAAAATGGGAAGGCAAACGGATACTGCCGCCCGTATCGCTGCCGATATCAAAGGGGGACCCTCCAGCCGCGATAATAGCCGCTGCGCCGCCGCTGCTGCCGCCGCTGGTTCGTGAAAGATCATAGGGATTGTTGGTCCGACCGTAAATGAGATTGTCTGTTTCAAAAGCCAGGGTCAACTCAGGCGTATTGGTTTTTCCCATCAAAACAGCCCCTTCCGCACGCAACCTGGCAACCACCGTAGCATCCCTTTCGGGGACAAAATCTTTTCTGCCTTTGGTCCCTCCCGTGGTCACAAAGTCTCGGGTATCCAAATTGTCCTTGATGGTCATAGGAACGCCGTGCAGACAGCCGCGGATTTGTCCCCCTGCAAGTTCATTATCCAGCTTCTTGCTTCAACGCTAATCAAAACTGAACCAAGTTTGCTAATGGAAATTGAACCATTGGCTGTCACCGCCGGTGAGTACGGCCCTCAGGTATAGCGGACGATGAGGGATCCATAAGTGGCGGCAAAGGAGTCGTTGATGTAGATTTACTTTTCAATAAATTTTTATAAAATCTATTTTCTTTGGATTTGGTTTTCTTCTTCCAAGACAGAGGCTTGGTTAAGTGGAAATGCGATTTACTTTGTAGAATGGATGGTGAAGGCCCGAAGTAGCCGCTTCGGGCCTTCTTTTTTGACCACCGGATAGAGCCGGAAGCCACACACACGCCAATTTTATATAAGTGTGTTTCCGGCCAATTGCAAGGCCGGAATGATGGGAGATGTCCTTTTAAGAGTGGTTCAATGCCGATGTTGTGGTTGCTTTTTTCACGTCTGTCGGTCGTGTTGGCGTGGCCAGGCCTATTGTGGGGAACGATGTCGCAGGATACGCCAAAGACAGCTGCACCGGAAAGCTCAGGGGAAATACCGCAATTCGAAAAAAGGGAAAGAGCGCCGTCGTTTGTACGAAAAAACAAAAAAATCCAAAAAAAATGGACTGAACCCTGGTGATGATAGTTCAACACCTCAAAAAGACTGTGATATTGAACCCAAAAAGCGGTCGGGGAACCGACCCAGCTGTCTTTTTTGCGGGTCGATCGGGGTTGTTGTGGACCATTTTCCTCGCCGTGCTTATGCAGGGAGGGTTTTTTCAGATGTAACAGGCTTTGAGAAAACCCCATATCCATGACAGGAGAAAAAAATGATCAAAAAAAGAGTCCTTTTTCCCGAAAGAGTGCGTGTCATCAATGGAAGCTTCGGCTTTCTGGAGCATCGTTTTTTGAGAAACGGCTTTTGGGAGAGCCTGAATCATCATGAGCTGCTGCTCTACATTTTTCTGGTGTTGGTATCTGACAAAAACGGGCTCTCTTATTATGGTTACGACAGAATCTGCCGGATTTTAAAGGTGCATTTGGATCAATATATCGATGCCCGCGATGGCTTGTTGGACAAGGATCTGATTGGGTTTGATGGCCGTCTGTTTCAGGTTCTTTCGCTTCCCAGACGTCCTGTGATTGTGAAACAGGTAAAGGAGATCCGGCAAGGAAATTGGGTCAGTCTTGGAGAAACCATAGAGGAAATCTTTCGGGAGACTGGGTATGGAATCCATCCGAACCGTTGATATTCATTTGCTGGAGTTGCGTTACGCTCATTGCCGGATAATGAATCACCAGGCTTTAAAGCGATTGAGGGATTCCATCGAAACTTACGGGCAGATCGTTCCGGCCCTGGCTATTGAAGAAAAAGACAAACTGATTCTGATTGATGGCTACCTGCGTGTTCGAGCGCTTTGTGCTTGTGGAAAGGACCGGATATGTGTCCAATTCTCAAAAGAAAACGAACAAAATGCCATGTTTTCGCTTTTAACCAAGGCCAATGAACGGCAATGGGAAGTCATTGAGCAGTCTGTTTTACTTCAGGAATTACATCGGCGTTTTGGGTGCAGCCTCTCCCATATTGCAACCCGAATAGGGCGCGACAAGAGTTTTGTAAAACGGCGGCTGGACCTGGTTGAAGCCCTGCCGGAAAATATTTTGAGAACCGTGATTGCAGGCTCACTTTCAACCTGGGCTGCCAGCCATGTCATGGCGCCGTTGGCGCGCGCCAACGGTGAAGACGCACAAAAACTGTTGGCCCACCTGGAAAAAGAACCTCTATCCACAAGGGAACTGGCCCGTTTCTACGCACATTACCAGAAAAGCAACCGGTCTGTTCGAGACCACATGCTGGAAAATCCATCCCTTTTCATAAAAGTTCTCGAACAAAGAACCCAGTCTAAACAAGCCAAAGAAGTTCATGATGGACCGGAAGGCAAATGGTTCAAGGATATTGAAATGGTATATGCGGTTCTCAAACGTCTGGTGAAAACCGTTTCGCATGTCCATTACCCAAAAAGCGATCAGTTGAAGAAACAAACGCTCAAAACCTGGGTGAAAAAGATAGAAAAACAAGCACTGGAACTCAAGAAAGCGACCCAATTATGATCCGACAATCCAAAAAAGATGCCATTGTGGAATTGAAAAAAACCGGCATGAGTTTGCGCGACATCGCCAAAACCCTGAAGGCCGGTCGCAATACCGTCACGAAGGTTTTAGATGATCATGACGAAGAGGCGGTACCCCAAAGGAACTCCCGGTATGAAGAACATGTCCCGTTGATCCGCGAGCTTTTCAAGGAATGTAAAGGAAATGCCGTGCGAGTAGCCGAGGAACTGGAAAGCCGCCAACAGATCAAAATCCCTTATCAGAGTCTGACCTGGATTATGAGAAAGTACGAGATCCGGGAACGTAAAAAAAGACGGGCGGGCCAATACCATTTTAAACCCGGTCAGGAGATGCAGCATGATACGTCACCCCATCTGGTTGTCATTAATGGGAAAAAAATGTCGACCCAGTGCGCGTCCCTGACCCTGGCCTTTTGCCGAAGGATTTTTATTCAGTATTACCCCTGTTTTACCCGGTTTGAGTGCAAGGTTTTCCTAAAAAAAGCATTCGAGTTTATGGACGGGGTGTGTTCCCGGTGCATGGTTGACAACACCAATGTTATTGTGGCCGGCGGCACCGGGCCTGATGCATTGATTGCGCCTGAAATGAAATACTTCGGCGATATGTATGGAACCCGGTTTGAGGCCCATGCTGTAGGAGACGCCAATCGAAGTGCTCGTGTGGAAAGGCCTTTTCATTTTGTGGAAAACAATTTTCTTCCCGGTAGAACATTTGTTAGCTGGCAGGATTTGAACCGGCAGGCAATCGACTGGTGCCGGAATACAAGCGATAAAAAGTTTAAACGGGCTTTAGGGATGACGCCGGATGAGGCCTATGTCATTGAAAAGCCATATCTCATTGATTTACCGGCATACCAGCCGCCAGTCTATGTGGCAGAACACAGGGTAGCCGATGTTCAGGGATATGTGCACTTGGACACCAACCGCTATTCAGTCCCTGAAGCGCTGATTGGGAACTCCCTGGAAGTACAGAAACATTGGCTCAAGGTCATCGTTTACGACAAAAACACAAAAGTGGCGGAACATGACCGCATACTGGATAAACGCAACACCCGAACAACCCTGCCCGGTCACCATGTTCCCATTCGAAGAAAAAAAGATCCCCGAATCCCTTCAAAAGAAGAACAGCTGTTGACGGGAGAGGATGCCATCCTGGATGAGTATGTGGCTGAACTGAAGAAAAGAAGTCACGGTCGCGGTGTGGTCAAGTTACGTCGGTTGCTTCATCTGAAACGCACTTATCCCGGGGAACCTTTTTTGAAAGCCATAACACAGGCGCTTAAATATGGACTTTTTGATTTGTCGCGTCTGGAAAACATTATTCTCGATTATATCGCGGGAGACTTTTTTGATCTATGAAAAAGAAAATTGAACAGTTACTCATTGATTTGAAGTTTAAAGGCATGCTGAAGGCTCTCGAAGAACAGTTGGCTTCGGCTGAAAAGAACGGTTTTTCCATTCACGAGGTCATCTACAATCTCCTGGCTGAGGAATTACGTTTCCGGCAGGAGCGCAGCATGATCTATCGGGTCCAGATTGCAAAGCTTCCATGGGAATGGACCCTCAACTCCTTTCCGTTTGATCTTCAGCCGGGAATACAGAAGAGCCGGATCATGACGTTGTCCGGCCTTGACTTTATCAGCCGAAGAGAAAACATCGTGTTCCATGGAAAAACCGGCGTCGGCAAAACGGGATTGGCCGTGGGGATCCTTCGTCAAGCCATTATTGCCGGGTACCGGGGGCGTTTTTATAATGTTCAGGATTTGCTGGATCAGCTCTATGCGTCTTTGGCAGATCGGTCCACCCCGAAACTCCTCAATGCCCTTTGCAGATATGACCTGCTTCTGCTCGATGAACTGGGATACCTGACCCTCAAAAAAGAGCAGATGAACGCCTTTTTTAAACTCATGAAAGATCGCTATGAAGCCGGTCGGTCCACAATTATTACGACCAATCTTCAACCTGAACAATGGTATTCGCTGCTTGAACCAAAGGACATGGTCGATGCCTTGCTGGATCGTCTCAACCATCGCTGCATCAACATTCATATTGATGGTCCTTCCCTCAGAAAATGAGATGTTCGCCAAAGGGCCGGTTTTGAGGTCTGAATATCACCGGTCTGTTTGAATCTCGTTACACGAATATCAGAAATTACCTTGTCTTGGAGCTTGAAATGAGAGGTGGAAAACGGGTAGGCGCCGGCCGAAGAAAGAAACCGGAACATTTGAGACGTGAACTGCTCACCATTCGTCTCCCCAAATGGATGATTCTACAGCTGAAAAAAAACGGGGAAATTGGATATTTGATTGAGGATCAATTGGCGAAGGGAGGCCTCCTGAATTTACCGGACGACTATGACATAGACAAATAGTTCCTCAATAAGCATTGCCCTTAACCGAAAAATCTAATCCCCTCTTCTCTGCCATCACCATATTGATGGTATCCTCATCACTGATTCTTCAACCAGAACGCTACGTGTCTCACCAGCATTTTTAAAATACCATCTGATATACTCTTTCATGCAACCTCTAACAAATTTACAAGAAAACCCTTCTAAAAGGAAAAGACCAGTGCGCAATATCTGGTTCCGTTTGGAGTAGCAAAACTGGTTCCATTTTGGTTAGCGCCCAAGACGGAGAAACAAAAAATCTGATAAAAGATGCATGCAGACGACTGACTGGTTACAAAAGAAGAGCATATCAGGCCGACATTACCAGGAAATATTTCAACGGGAGTGCATACAAAGCTGAACGGGAGATGGGATGGGGGAGAGAGTGTGTAACAAAAGGCCTTAAAGAAGCCGAAAGCGGGATCAGATGCATGGATAATTTTGAGGGACGGGGAAAAAAGAAAACAGAAGACACGATTCCCGGTATTAAAGCAGACATAATATCCCTTGCAGAACCTCAAACTCAGGCGGACCCTGCCATGAAAAGCTCTATCACATATACAAGAATTACAGGAAAAGCTCTCAAAAAGGCACTGATTGATGAGAAAGGATACGACGGTGAGGATCTTCCCTCTAACAACACTCTGATCAACATGTTGAACCGCATGGGATACAACCTGAAACGAGTCCTGAAATCCAAACCTGCGAAAAAGATAAAACAGGTCGATGAAATATTTGAAAATGTATGGAAGGCAAACCGTGACTCTGATGAGAATCCCAACTCTCATCGGATTTCTATTGATGCCAAGGCAAAAGTGAATATAGGCGAGTTCTCAAGAAACGGAAAGTCACGGGATCGGGAAGCGAAGAAAGCTGAAGACCATGATATGAATCCCGAAATGAAATTGGTTCCGTACGGTATTCTTGACGTTTTGAGCGGAATGCTTTCTATTTTTTTCGGCACATCTTTTGAAACAAGTGATTTCATCGTTGACTGTTTAGAGATGTGGTGGGAAAAAAACAGAATTACCTATCTTCATATAAACGAGTTGGTTATCAATCTTGACAATGGTCCGAATTCAGCAAGCGGTCGGACTCAATTCATTCGCAGAATGACCGAATTCAGTGACAAAACAGGTTTGCGAATCCGCCTGGTTTATTATCCTCCCTATCATAGTAAGTACAATCCGGTTGAAAGATGTTGGGGAATATTGGAGGGACATTGGAACGGAGAAATATTGGATTCAATATCAAAAGCAGTCAATTGGGCATCTACGATGACATGGAAAGGGATAAAGCCCATTGTCACGTTGGTGGAAAAGGCATATAAGAAGGGAATCCGGCTTACAAAAAAAGAAATGAAACCTTACGAAAACAGAATTAAACGTTCCGACACACTGCCCAAATGGGATGTACTTATTGAATCTGGAGTTGGGTAGTTTATTTCTTGGGAATTCCCTTACTACCTCAAAAGACGAGATTTTCTTATTGCGAATTGCTTTGGCGATTGAAACAACAGATTCGTAGATCAATTCAGGCATCGATTATCTCCTTTTTCTTGGTTAAGTGAACCAAAATAGCTTCATCCAAATTTATGGACACTCACACAACTCCAAATAAACACAAAACATTGGGTAGGACCATTGCCCGCGCTGATGAGACTGTCGTTCGACCTTGTAGTTGAAACAAGGCTAAACGTGCCTCTTTGGTTCGTAATCCACTAATTTTCACATTTCGCTTTACCACCTTCCTTCATATTGCGACGGCCGGGTAGCCGGGGGATGTTGCCATCCCCGAGCCCCCTCAGAACCACTATATAATGCCCATCAAAACCAGTTTATAACTTGGGTATATTACCCATTTCACCCAAGAACCGGTGAAGAAATTTATGTGGTAGGTACCAGAAACCATCGTGGAGAAACTTGTTTTGTAACAAAGAAACCTGATGGTCGCCATGAATTGATACCTGCGTGGATGACCAATCCAAAGTATGAAAAGATATCCCTCGGCTCAAAACCCGCTATCGAAATCAGGGCGCTTAAGAATTTATATTGCTTAATAGTGAATAGAAAAATACCGTTTCCTCCTGATGAAGTCAATTCGAAAACAAGGAGGAAAGATGACGAAACAAAAATATCATCAACTTCGGCTTTGGGATTATTTACCATCACCGATCGAAATTCCAATAGAAACACGAAATAGATTGATTGATTTCCTTGCAGAGCTTCTGTCAGGTTTCTGGCAAAATTCTGAGGGTAACAGAAATAGAAAAGAGAAGTAGTTTCACTAACGTAAAATCGCGGTCTGATATTGGAAGCAGTCAAGAGACTGGAGTTGTTGAAGCAAGCAGCTTAATCCGACTCAGAAAAATCGTAACTATAAATCATAAATAGCTTATTTTCCGATAGAAATAGGTGTTTAATTGAAAAACGTACGCGGTATTCAAAAATATTGGACGAATTTGAAGGTGAAAAGGAGCGATGAAAATGAGAGGTGGGAGTCGAAAAGGCGCTGGTCGAAAAAGGAGTCCTGAACATCTGAGGCGTATCCCCGTCACGATTCGGTTACCGAAGTGGATGGTTTCACAGATCAAAATGAAAGGCGAGATAGGGTATTTGATTGAACTCGAATTAGCGACGAAAAAGGGTTTTCTCGACTTACCAGATGATTATCTGGTCGGAAGCTGACTAAGGTGCGGTTATGGTCGCTCTTTTAATGGATATTTCGGCAGGAGCCACCGGAGCCTTCTATGACCGCGTCGCAGGTTACAATTACTCATGTGGGGGCAAAATTCGGTTGTCGCAAGAGGTCAATTTTCGGTTGACATTTCGAGAAAAGAAAGGTGGAAATGAGCATGAGCAATAAAATCAATGCTGAACATATTAGTCGGGAAGCATGTATATATATCCGTCAGTCAACACCGGGCCAAGTTCTACAGCATCGTGAAAGCCAACTTTTACAATATGGCTTGGTAGAAAGGGCAAAAGAATTAGGATGGAACGAGAAAAACATATGGATGATAGATAGTGATTTGGGAATAACTGCATCGGGATGCGTTGACAGAAAAGGATTCCAGAATCTTCTTTCATCTGTGTGTGAAGGAAGAATAGGGGGTATTTTCTCGATTGAATCATCGAGGTTGGCCCGCAACGGTCGAGAGTGGCATACGTTGCTTGAGATCTGTGCACTTAAAAAAACGGTTCTTGTAGATCAAGGAGCTGTTTATGACCTAAACGTGTCAAATGATCGTTTGCTCCTGGGCTTAAAGGGAGAAATGAGTGCAATGGAATTGAGCCTATTAAAGGAGCGTTCTCAGGCGGCAATACAACAAAAAGCGAAGCGGGGAGAATTATATCTTACTGTACCGGCAGCCTATATAAAGACTAGGGATAATAAGCTGAAAAAGAATCCTGACAAACGAATTCAAGAAGTCATTGATTTGGTATTCACGAAATTCAAGGAATATGGTACTCTTCGTCGGGTGTATCATTGGTTTTTAGATGAACAGATTGAGATTGCTGTTGTTTCCAGCGGTAAAGGGGAACGTAGGATAGAGTGGAAACTACCGTCTGCTCATACCTTGTCGCATATAGTGAACAACCCAATTTACGCCGGCGCCTACGTCTATGGCCGGACTAAAACAGAGGTAACTTTTGAAAATGGGCGCAAGCGACTGAGGAAGGGTATTCGTAAGGAACAAAAGGATTGGGACGTTTTAATATTGGATCACCATGAAGGTTACATCACATGGGAAGAGTACCAGTATAACATGGAGATACTAACTCAAAATACAAATAAGAAAAGGCCGGTGGTGAGAGGAGCTGTTCGCGGAGGAAAGGCATTGCTTGGAGGTTTGTTAAGATGCGGTCATTGCGGTAGAAAGTTAATTGTACGATACCAAGGCCGTAATGGAACTCATAAACGTTATGAGTGTAGCCGCAAACGAGGTAACGAGACAGGAAAGGCGTGTATATCATTTGGTGGATTCCGTGTTGACCGGGCTGTTACGGATTTTCTTTTGAAAGTATTATCACCGATAGGATTAGAAGCTTCTTTAGAGGCGATAAAGAAAATCAACCATGAATCGGATTCAGTGAAACGGCAACGGGAACTGGAGTTGGAACAAGCGCGTTATGAAGCTTTACGGGCAAAACGTCAATACAATGCAGTGGACCCTGATAATCGTTTGGTAGCATCTACATTGGAGAAGGATTGGAATGACGCTCTTGTTAAGGTAGCAAGATTGGAGAATGAGATTACCGCTATGGGGTCGAACACCCCTTCGCTTTCCCCTGAGGAAGAGACCGAGATCAGAGATCTGTCACAAGATTTACCTCGTGTATGGAATGATCCGTGTTGCTCTTTGGATTTAAAGAAGCGTATAATCCGGACGGTTATCAAAGAGATCGTTGTTTATTTGGAAGAGCAAAAGATCAAATTAATCATTCACTGGGAAGGGGGTGAGCATACGGAATTGGAGGTACTGAAGAATAAGTCTTCCAGTTACCCATTGAAAACCGATGTTGATACAAAAAAGATAATATCCGATTTGGCTAGAATTATGCCTGATAAACACATCGTGGCCTTTCTCAACCGTGTGGGTACAAAGACTACAAAGGGATATACCTGGAATCCGGTAAGGTTGCGTTCATTTCGAAATAGGCATAATATCCCTGTATATCATGAAGGAGAGAGGCAGCGACGAGAAGAATATACGGTAGCTGAAGCAAGCGAAAGGCTGGGTATTGGCAGCACCAAAGTTTGGAGACTTATACAACATGAGATTCTACCCGCCAAGCGAGTATGTTCCGGTGCTCCATGGATCATTTCAAAAAAGGACCTTGAATCTGAAGTGATAAAAAAGGCAGCTCATTCCGGGCTTCCAAAGAGCCCGCTTTCAAGAAACTCAAAACAACAAGTCTTTAATTTTCAATAACGTACGGAGGTGTGTATTATGCCGCTATTACCCTCAGAACCACGCATGAGACTTTCACCTCACGTGGCTCAAGCCCCCGAAAAGGTTTCCCTGGTGGGGATTCCCGCAGATTTGCATCCACTTCACGTTACAGGCCAGCTGTCAGAATAGCCAAAGGCGCACGGGGCGCACCAGCCTCAAGGGCCGTCATTCGCCCGTTTCACTGGCTGCTTTCCCCGCTTTCATCTGATTCCTCCGGTGTTCACGTGATCGGGCACCGCGCTGAACGTCTGCCTCCTTACGGAGCCGGGAATGTTTCACCCGGTATCCGGACCATTACGGCCCGGCATTCGCTTTTTTCAGCCTCCTACTCCGGCCCGCCAACAGCATGCCTTGCGGTTAGCCTGCCCCCAAAAGGGGCGACGGGACCGGGTTTCCACGTTCCACATAGTTGATCCAATGGATGACTTAGGTGCGCCCTCTACGCCGGTGGTATAACAGTTCCGTGCAGGCAGTTGACAGACCTGCAACCTGACCACATCCGCTGACACTGGGCAGCGGCATAAGATCTATTAATCCTCGTAGGTCCTTCGCTTGTAATCGACGCTTAAAGACATTCAGATACCTTCACCATATCATCCGACCCTAGCCCTTAACCGGGGAGGATTCCCGGAGGGGTTCTCCTGTCGCCATTTGAACCCGATTCGGTACGTTGTCCGCAGGGCTTCACACCCCGTCATCAGCGCAACGGCAGCATGCCTGCGTAGGGTCCGGTAGGAACATACCGGGTACTACATGTAACTACATGAATACACTCAAACTATGCGACATCGTGTCGCAAGCACAACCAGTGATTATACGGTTTTTTTTGTCATCAAATATCCGTTTCCGTATATTATCCGACAAAATCGAACCAATCTCCCCCTGAAATCTGTATTTTGTAAATTATTTGATGGAAAAACACAAGGTCAATGTTTTTATTTTCTGCGAAATATTTAATTAGGAATTCTCATTAGGACTTGGCTTTCGCTCTCGTTCATACGTTCTAATGTGGGAATAGTTTTGGGACGCTCCGCGTCCTGCGGAAAACTCGAAAAACACTGGTTTAAATTGGGTATATTCATGGCTTAGACACAGATAGACCAGAGGCGGATTCCAACATAGAGCGTGTGAACCAGAATGAGGAGATCGTAATTCCAAAATGAGAATTGCTAATTTCCGGCTTTTTCTCTGAGGCTCATTATGATTTGCCGGTTGAAAGCCGACATGAAATTATTATCGAAAAAGATAAATGGTATGGTGTATGCGGGCTGTATAATATGCGTATTTTTGATATTGAACGTCTAATAGGAGGGCATATCATAATTCCAGTTCCACCAGACATCATAACGCGTTTTCAGGATTTTCTCGATCGGAAACCCGTTCAAAAGCGATTTCAGGCATATTACAAAAAATGGCTTCGATTTTACTGGGATTTTTGACAAAAATATCATCATCCGGTCTCAAAACATGAAAGCCTCAGTCATTTTATCGAAAAACTCCATCAGAAAAAACAGAAAGATTATCAAATCAGATAAGCCTTGGATACCGTTTCTTTGTATTGCGAAATCGTCAAAGAAAGGCCCTCGGTTGCCGAACATGTGACAATTCGAAAGAATACTTCCGTCAAAAAGGCCGAGATCTTTCCACGTAACGATACAACTGTTTTTGCCGCGCCCGCCGAGAAACATTCAAATGCCGTTCAAGCCAGGCCTGTGGACGTCCCGCTCGGGTGTAAATCAAGGCTGTTGGAGAAGATGGCAAATTTAGAGAAGGTACACAAGACATTCGGCTCTTCCTCTCGTTCCCACGCAGAGCGTGGGAACGAGGGAGTGTAGTGCGTAAGAACGAGGATACTCTCCAACGGTCGTGATTCACACCAGTCCCGCTCTCCCGGACGGGTTGTCAGGGTTTCGGGGACCAAAAATTTGCCGGAGGAGATATCGAAAACTACCTGTCAAGAGGCGGATCGAAAACCTTCCGGATTTTTTCCATGAAAACAGGCGATAGGCCATAGGAGATGGGCTATGGGTTCTGCCGCCATTTTCATCCGCAGGGTGGCAAACCCCCTTGCCATGAGGGTTTACCATAAAAATACATCGCAGGCGCCTGCTGTGAGTAGAGACAAGGCATGCCTTGTCTCTACAGCCTCGACTGTCGCGGCGGGACACCGCTCTCACAGCGGAGTTTCATTCTTGGAAACGAGATGCATGGGGACAAAAGTGTAAACTGGAAAATGAAGGATGCCGAATATTTTTGTTGAGATGTGAAGCCCAACCATACAGTATCGTTTTGAACCATGATTAAAAAGGATGTTCCTGATTGCCTTGACGATGCCGGCAGCGTGAATAAAAAATCAAGGTTCAAACAAATGAGAAACTGCCCCGCCTTATATCCACGATGGATGCCGGAAACACCATTGGAGCGAAAAATCTTTCGCCCATTCCCTTTTTGGTGTAATCTGAAATTAGCAATCTTCCAGGCTACACTTCCTCCGGCGTAAAAGCCACCACCTGGTCAATGCTGTCGGCGCCGGAAAGCATCATCGCCAGACGATCCACCCCCAGGGCAATCCCGGCGGCATTGGGCATGTGTTTCAAGGCTGTCAAAAATCGCTCCGGCATGGGAGAAATGCCTTTTCCCAATAGCGCCCTTTCTTGAAGCGCCGTTTCAAACCGCGCCCTCTGCTCACGGGCGTCGTTCAGTTCAGAAAAACCGTTGGCCAGTTCAACGCCTGCCACATAGAGTTCAAACCGTTCCGCAAGGGAGTGATCCTCCGGTTTCAATCGCGCCAGCGCCGCCAGGGGCGCCGGATAATCATAGAGAAAGGTAGGGGTCGTAACTCCCAGATGATGTTCGATTTCCTCAACCATAACCAGGTCAAAGCGATCGCTATTCATCGCCTGATCCAGGGAAACGGAAGCATATCGATCAAAGGCGGTTTGAACGGAAATCCTTTCCCAGGGTCGATTCAGATCGATATCCACGCCCCGGTATCGGAGACGGGTTCCCATATCAAACCGGTGAGACAAAAAGAGGACCAGCGCTTCACACTCTGCCATGAGTGCGTGATAGTCGATCTTTGTCCGGTACCATTCCAGCAGGGAGAATTCGGGAAGATGGAAACCGCCCCTTTCACCGTCCCTGAAACATCTGGCAATTTGAAATATTTTGGGAAAACCAAAGGCCAGCAGGCGTTTCATACACAGTTCCGGGGACGAATGCAGATAGCGGTCGCGGACGGGAATGGATTCGATATGGGTTTCCGGGGCAGGCGCGGATATCAGCTGAGGCGTTTCGATTTCCAGGTATCCCCGGGTGATGAAAAATTCCCGAAGACTCTGAACCATCCGAGCCCGCAACAACAGATGGGGTTTGCGTTCTTCAAAGGCCGCCAGGTCATCCTTGAAAGATCTATTCCTTGACCCGTGTGACATACTCCCCCGTTCTCGTGTCAACGGTAATTTTCCCGCCCTCTTCAACAAACGGGGGCACTCGCAGTTCATAACCTGTTTCCAGGATAATCGGTTTGGTATCGCCGGTCACGGAGTCTCCCTTGGCCCAGGGGTCCGCCTTGGTTACGGTGAGATCCACAAAATTGGGCACGGTAATGCCGATGGGTCGATCCCCGAAAAAAAGGACGTTCACTTCCAGATTGTCAATGAGATAGTTTTTGGCATCGCCCACCTGATCTTCCTTCAGGACGGACTGCTCATAGTTTTCCACATCCATAAACCAGAATTCATCGTCCTGGTTATACAGATACTGCATCTTTCTCTCCGAAAGATCCGCCGGTTTGAAGCTATCCCCGGATCGGTAAGTCGGATCAATAATAACGCCGGTGATCATATTTTTCAGTTTGCATTTGTAAAGGGACTGGCCCTTTCCCGGTTTGGAAAACTCAAAAACCGTCACCACATAGGGTTCACCGTCAATTTCAATTTTCAACCCCTTTCGGAGGTCGCTTGCGCTGTACATGGTCTTGCTCTCCCATTTTCTAATGTTTAAATGCTCTTTGTCCGGTAAATACCATCGAAACCTGAGGGTCGGCTTCATTGCAGGCCTCTATCACTTCAAAATCCCTCATGGAACCGCCCGGTTGTACGATGGCGCGGATACCCTCCTTGATGGCCACGTCCACGCCGTCCCTGAAAGGAAAAAAGGCATCCGACACCATTGACGCACCCATAAGGCCGCCTTTGGCCGCTTTTGTTTCCGCATCGATGTCACGCAGGCGGTCGCTGCCGGCATCGCCTTTTTCCACCTGAAGCGCCAGATCCTGATAAGGGATGCCATGGCGCTTGAAACACAGGGCATCCGCATATTTGGTATAGGCCTTGAAAATACCGATCTCCGCCACGCCCACCCGGTCCTGCTCGCCGGTCCCGATGCCCACGGTGACCCCGTCTTTGACATAAATAACCGAATTGGAAGTTACCCCCTGCTCCACCTGCCATCCGAACAGCAGATCCGCATATTCCTCCGCCGTGGGCTTTCGCTCAATGACATAAGATTTTCCTTGATGATCTGCGGCGGCAAGGGTTAGATCCTTCATGGATTTGATGCGGTTCAAGGGCGATTGCTGTACAATGAAGCCCCCATCAATTAAACTTTTGAAATCCACGAATCTTTTTTCGGCGTATTGCCTGATCCGATCCATTCGGGGAACCCGGATAATGCGCAGGTTGGTCCGCTTTGACAAAATTTCAACGCTGCCCGCTTCAAAATCAGGGGCTGCCACCACTTCCAGATAATTTTCGGAAATCCGCGCCGCCGTTGCCTTGTCCACAGACCGGTTAAAGAGGGCGCACCCGCCAAAGGCCGCAATCCGATCCGCCATATCCGCCTTTTCATAGGCCTCCACAAGGGTGGCGCCATAGGCCACGCCGCAGGGGTTGTTGTGCTTGACAATGACGGCTGCCGGCCCCACATCCAGATATTTCATGATGTTCAGGGCATTGTCCACGTCGGTCAGGTTGATCTTCCCGGGATGTTTGCCGCTCTGAAGCATATCTTCTTCCGAAATGGCGGAAACCAAACCGTTTCCGGCGTCAATGAATTGGCACGCCCCCAGTTTAAGGTTCCCCCGAACCAGTTCATAAAGGGCCGCCTCCTGCCCGGGGTTTTCACCGTACCTGAGCCCTTTTTCAATTATTTCGCCGCTGTTCGCATCGGGAATCCGCCAGGATTTTTTTCGGTAGCTAAGCGTTTGGTCCCCGAATGAAATGGTAACCTCCATTGGGAAATGATCATCCATGACGGTTTTGTACATCTTTTTCAGGTCGTCAGCCATTGCTTCCTCCTAACTGTCGATGGTTCTTATGGCCCTTGCCGTTTTCGATGTATGCATAGGCGTTATGATTATGAATGGATTCGAAATTCTCGGATTCCACGGCAAACCAGGTAATATTGGGGTCATTACTCAATTTCATGGCAATATCCCGAACAATGTCTTCCACAAACATGGGATTTTCGTAGGCTTTTTCGGTGACATATTTTTCATCTTCTCTTTTAAGAACCGAATAAACTTCACATGAGGCGGATTCTTCAACCAGTTTGATCAAATCTTCAATCCACACGAATTTTTTGAAGCGAACCTGAAGCCGCACCTCGCCCCGCTGATTGTGCGCTCCGAAATCACTGATCTCCTTGGAGCAGGGACACAGGGTTGAAATAGGCACATGAATCATCATGACCAGATCGCTGCCGCTGTTCAGCGCCCCTTTGAAGGCGCATTTGTATTCCATCAATCCGTTGGAACCGGTTACCGGCGCCGATTTGTTGATAAAATAAGGGAAACGCATTTCCATATGGGCGCTTTCGGCGTTCAGGCGTTTTTTCATTTCTTCCAGAATCTCGGAGAAATTCCGCAACGATATACGCCGGCTGTGTTCATTTAGAATCTCGACAAACCGGCTCATGTGGGTGCCCTTATAATAGCGGGGCAGGTTTACATACATGTTGATTTCCGCTACGGTCTGTTGTTCCCCCATGTCCTTATCCAGAACTGTAATGGGGTACTTGATGCCCTTGACGCCCACCTGGTCGATATCAATATTTCGGTGGTCTCTGTGGTTTTGAATGTCTTCCATAAATATTTATTTCCAATATTTTCATTAGATCTGCACTATAATGATCCGGCAAACAAAGTCAATAGGGAACCGTTTACGGTTGCCGGTTCGCAGTTTACAGTTTTTTAAAACGTAAACGGTTCGGTCTGATTTGTTTATCAGGCCAGATATTGCGCCAGTTTCTCGCTCAGGGAAACGGGCCAGATTTCTTCAAACACAAACGCTTTAACCTCTTCCTTGGTAAGACTTCTCAGGATATCCGCCGGCAAATCCCTCAACACTTCCATGCGACCGGGAAGCGGTTCGTTGTTTTTTTGTTTTTTCTCTTCCATTAAAAGTTTCTCCTTAAGTTTATTGTTTAAAATAAGCGGCCTTGATCATTGTTTCGGCCAACGTCGATATTGCTCGTAGGGGCAGACCTGTGCGTCTGCCCTTATATTAGGTTCTTACTCAATCATTCTGAGAGTTCATCTCTCACATTTGTAACATGTTGCATTTAAAAGTATTTTTTTGAACCGCAGAATATCGAACAAGGAATAATGAATGTCGAAGTAAAACTTCATCATTGGACATTCCTTGTTCGACATTCGATATTCGTTTTTAAAAATTTCAAATATCTTTGGCTAGGATCTACCCCAAATAAGCTTCCCTAACCCTCGGATTTTCAAGCAATTCAGCGCCTTTTCCCTCAAGAACCACCCGACCCGTTTCAATAACGTAACCGTAGTCTCCCAGTTCCAAAGCGGCGTTGGCATTCTGTTCCACGAGAAGGACCGTCAAGCCTTGTTCCCGTATTCGGCGAATAATGTCCATGATTTGCGCTACCACCAGGGGGGCCAGCCCCAGCGACGGCTCATCCAGCAAAAGCAGTCTGGGGGACGCCATCAAGGCCCGGGCCATAGCCAGCATCTGCTGCTCCCCTCCCGAAAGGGTGCCGCCGCTCTGGGTGGATCGCTCTTTCAGAATGGGAAAAAGGATAAAGGCCTTTTCCATTAACTTAGCGATTTTTCTCCGATCCCGGTTCAAATAGGCCCCCAACATCAGATTTTCCCGGACTGTAAGATCCGGAAAGATGCGGCGTCCTTCAGGCGCCTGCACCACCCCCCGGGAAACGATCTTCTCAGGCGACAACTTGTGAATATCCTCCCCTTCAAACAGGATGTCCCCGGCGGTAATCCCCTGAATGCCGCTGATGGCCATGAGGGTGGTGGATTTGCCGGCCCCGTTGGCCCCGATGAGGCAACAGATGCTTTTTTCCCGGACCCTCAGGGATATGCCTTTGAGCGCATGAATTTTTCGATAATAACTGTGGACGCTTAGAAGTCTCAACATCGGCCGCCGCCTCCCCCGAGGTACGCGGCGATGACTTTCGGGTTTTCACGGACCGCATGGGGCGTTCCTTCAGCAATCAACGTTCCATAATCAAAGACATAGATGTAATCCGCCAGCGTCATCATGACCTTCATGTCATGTTCAATCATCAGCACCGCGATGCCGTTTTTCTGAATCTTTCGGACAAGTTCAATGAGGTCTGCCGATTCCCGGGGGTTCATGCCCGCCGCCGGTTCATCCAGAAGCAGCAATTTCGGTTCGGACGCCAGTGCCCGGGCGATTTCCAATCGGCGCTGTTCCCCGTAAGCCAGGGTATCGGCCAGATCAAAGGCCCTGGGTTCCAAACCCACAAGCCGAAGAAAATGAAGGCCTTTTTTTTCAACGGATGCCTCTTCTGTTTGCTGAAACCGGGTTTTAAAAAGTGTTTTCCCCAATCCGGAATGCAGGCGGCCATGGCAACCGATCTTGACATTGTCCAACACGCTCAGATTGAAAAAAAGGCGGATGTTCTGAAAGGTCCTCGCCAGTCCCATTCGGCAAACCGCATCCGGAGGCCTTCGGAAGCCATAAATCAGACGCACATTTTTCGTACACAACATCCCCATGAAATAGAGGCTGAAAAGACCCGCCGCCATTCCCCATGGCATAGCTGCATCATAAAGGGGAACATCCGTAAAAATCAAGACATGGGACAGGTCCACGGAACTCAGAAAAAGGCCGGCAAAACACATATCGGATAACAAAAAAACAAACATGAGTCCCCATGCCCAGATTTCAAAGCGCATCACCCCTCGAACCAGCAAAAAGCGAATAGAGAGGATCAAAAGCCCCAACAAAAAGACCTCCGTCTTGAAGAACGCCACCGGCAACAAAAAAGACCAGAAAAGGGGCAGCCGAAGCAGGCCCATCCCTAAAAATATCAGGGCAAAAATGCGAATCCGCTTTTTCGCCGACCGGGAAATGGGGGACGCCAGGTGAATGTTCTCAAATTCCATTTGTCCGCCGGTGGGATGATAGAGGCCGGACAGGCAATTAAAAAAGCTGGTCTTTCCCGCGCCGTTGGGACCGATGATGCCCACAATTTGTCCCGGTTCCACCTTCAGGCTGATGTCTTTCAACGCCTGCAACCCCCCAAAGGATTTGGAAAGATTTTTAACCTGGAGAAGTGCGCCCATATCCCCTTCTACTCCTCGCCCAGAAAGAGCGGAAGCCGCGCCCTTGCCTGTTCGGCCTTGCGGCGACGGGACAACTGGAATGGGATGAGGCCTTCAGGGCGCAACCGCATCATAATGACCAGGAGCAACCCGTAAATGAGGTAGCGGGCATTGAACATGCCCTGGGGCAGGACGGCCCGCAGGATTTCAGATAAGGGGATCAGGATGAGCGCCCCCAGCAGGGCGCCGGCAATGCTTCCCATGCCCCCGAATACGATGAGGCATAAAATGAGAATGGATTCCCAGAATTTGAACATGTCCGGATGGATAAACCGGAACCATTTGGCATAAAAGGCGCCCCCCATGGCGCCGATGGCGGCGCTGACCGCAAAGGCCATGACCTTGTAGCGAATAAGGCTGACGCCGCAGCACTGGGCCGCGATTTCATCCTCGCGAATGGCGAACCAGGCCCGCCCCAACCGCGAGTTCTCAAGGCGCACAACCACCGCCAGCACCACCGCCAGAAGAAACAACGCCAGATAGAAATACTGCCGGTCGCATGTAAACGCATGGCCGAAAATGGCGGGTGGCGAAATGCCCGGCAATCCCATGGGACCCCGGGTCAACCAGAGTTCATTTCGAAGCAGCAGGACCACCAGTTCGGAAAACCCGAAGGTGACGATGGCGAAATAATCTCCGGTGAGGCGAAGGGTGGGCGCCCCCAGGAGAATGCCCCAAATGGCGCCGTTTGCCGCCGCAAGGGGCAGAATCACCCACAGGCTGAGATCATAATGGATGGACAGCAACCCGGACGTATAAGCGCCGATGCCGTAAAACCCCACATACCCCAGGTCCAGAAGACCGGTGAATCCGGGAACCATATTGAGCCCCAGTGCCAGGATCATGTACAGGACCGCGCTGGTCAGCACCTTTAACAGATAATTGCCGGAGACGCCCATGGGAATCCACGGCAGGAGCAGCGCCAACAGCAGAACAGATAAAAAAAGAATGCGCGGATTTTTGGAAACCCGGGGCAAGGTCATCACACTTTTTCCCCCATCTGCTTGCCGATCAGGCCCGAAGGTTTAAAGAGGATCACCGCAATCATGACGGCATAGGAGATGCCGTCCCGGTATTCGGAAGAAATGTATCCCGCCCCCATCACTTCGGCAATCCCCAGTACACCGCCCCCCAGCATGGCCCCGGGAACGCTGCCGATGCCTCCCAGGACCGCGGCGGCAAAGGCTTTGATGCCGGCGACATACCCCATGGTGGGAAAAATGGCATTGTAATAGAGCCCCACCAGGATCCCGGCCATAGCCCCCATGGCCGAACCAATGGCAAAGGTAAAACTGATAACGCGATTGACCCCGATCCCCATGAGGGCGGATGCGGTCTTGTCCTGTGAAATGGCGCGCATGGCCATGCCGATTCTGGTTTTATGAATTGTGAGATGAAGGATGATCATGGACAGAAGGGTAATGGACAGAATAAACAGTTGAAGCCAGCTTAAGGTGACATCTCCAAAGGTGATGGCCGCCTCGGAAAAAAATGTCGGCAGCATGTCCCTGGGATATGACTTGATTTGGCTCCCCCAGATCAACATCGCCATGTTCTGCAAAAAGATGGACATCCCGATGGCGGTAATCAACGCGGCCAAACGAGGGGCCTTGCGCAAAGGACGATAGGCCACAAAATCCAGAACAATGCCCAGAACGGCGCAGATCACCAGGGTGAGGAAGAATGCCGCAAAAAAGGGCATCCCCAGAACCGCCACCAGGGTGTAGGCGAGAAAGGCGCCCAGCATGTAGATCTCCCCATGGGCGAAATTGATCAACGAAATAACCCCGTAAACCATGGTATAGCCGACGGCAATGAGCGCGTAGACGCCTCCCAGGGTAATGCCGTTCACCAGCTGCTGCAAAAAAAGACTCGATTGATCCAGAAGGCTTTCCACCAGTTATGCCTTATTGGAGCTGTTTTTCCGCACCGATCCATTTGCCATTCTTAATTTCCTTGACAAAAGCCTCTTTCAGACAATCCCCGTTTTGATCAAAATAGGTCTTGCCGGCCACCCCGTCATAGGCTTTTTCCCGGGTGTCAATGGAAGCCAGATACGCTCGAATTTTTTCCCTGTCCCGCCCCACCGCGGCGATGGCCGCCGCCGCAATACCAACAGCATCGTACGTGTTGGCGGCAAACCAGTTGGGGTCTATGCCGTATTTTTCCCGGTAGGCCTTGATAAAACCGGCGGCTTTCGGGCCGGCTTTATCGGGAATAAACGGGGTCGTCACAAAAAGACCTTCCGCATCCGGGTTTTTCAACATGAGATCGTCGTCCAAGCCATCCGCCCCCAAAAAATCCACATTTTTGATGCCCAGGCTTTTGGCCTGGGAAATGATCAGGGTCCCTTGAGGGGCGTATCCGGGAATAAAAATGGCATCCGGTTTCATCATTTTGAATTTGGTGAGTTGGGGTTTGAAGTCCGTGGTCTCAGCGGTGTAGGCCTCTTTTCCCAGAATCCTGACACCGCTCTTTTTGGCCTGTTTCACGAAGGCCTCCATCAACCCAATGGAATAGTCATTCATTTCATAAAAGACAGCTACCTTCTTGTAACCCTTTATGCGCTTGACATATTTGGCCAGGAAAAGCCCCTGGATATCGTCTTTATAGACGTTGCGGAAGTAATAGGGGCTCATTTTACCGAGGCTGATATTGGTGGATGCCGGCGATATGGCCGGGAGCCCGGCTTCCTTGTAAACGGGAAGGGCGGCCAGGGATGCGGAGCTGCAAAGATGCCCCACAACCACGGATACTTCAGGATTCCCGGCCAGTTTGGTGGCCACGATGGCTGCCTCTTTGGGATCGCACAGTTCGTCCTCCAGAACAACCTCAACTTTCATGCCGTTGATGCCGCCTTTAGCGTTGATTTCCTCGGCTTTCAGTAATGCGCCGTTTTTCATCCCTTCGCCAAAGGATGCCAGCGGACCCGAAAATGGCGCGGCCAAAGGAATCTTGATGGTCTCCGCCCACGAAGGGCAAATCATAAAAATCCAGAAAAAAAGAAAAAACCCCAGTCTTTTCATAAATACCCCCTTAATAGCGCTTTACACCGTGACTTCCGACCTCTGACCTCTGACCTCTGACCTCCGACCCCTATCCCCTCAGGACACTATCCTTAATCCGCTTGATATGCCCCCGCCCCATCCCTTTCACTTCGCAACCCAGTTCAAAATACCGTCTAATTTTCTGATCATCCAGAATACCGAAGCAGTCTATCACGGCAAGGGGACCTCCGACCATTTCCACCAGGTCATCGGGGGCAAGTTCCAGGTAGGGGCGATGGCGAACGGCCAGAATCACGGCATCCGCGCCTTTTACGGCCTCTCTCAGGTCCTCAGTCATCTTAAAATCCGAAAAATGCTCCTGGTTTCTGAAAAACCTGGACCAGCTGGCGCCCACGGCCGGATAGGAATCCTGATTTTCCAATTCCCACCAGTGCCGCACATAGGGATCGTGGGCCTTTATCTCGGCCCCCATTTCCGTGAGCTTCCGCACAATAATCTCGCTGCCGCTGTACCGGGTATCCCCCACATCCTCCCGGTAAGAGGCGCCCAGCAGGGTGATCTGGGACGCAGCCACGATGCGACCCCTGTTCCTGAGGGCATCCCGCACCAGTTGGGCGGCGTGCAGCGCACGGGTATCATTGATGTTGATGGCCTCGGGGGTAATTTTGAAAATCTCATTTTCAAACCCCATGAGATGCTTGTAGGCCCATATGCCCAACCCCCCGTCTTTTGGAAGGCAATACCCCCCGATACCGGGGCCGGGGAAAAGGATATTGCTGTGGGTAGGGCGTATTTTAATGGCGTTGATGACCTTGACGATGTCGACCCCATTTGTTTCGGAAAAAAGGCTCCATTCGTTCAGAAAGGCCAGAATGGTGGCCCGATAGCTGTTTTCCACGATCTTGCAGGTTTCACTCTCAATGGGCCGATCCAATACCGTCAGGGGATAATCTTTCACATTGAGTACGTGAGACAGAAACCGGGTCACCTTTTCCCTGCTTTCAGGGTTGATGCCGCTGCAAACCCGCCAGAAATCCCGCACCGAGCGTACATACTCTTTCCCGGGCATCACCCGTTCATAGCTATGGGCCAACAGCGGATCCACTTCAATCCCCCGGGCCTTAAAGCCCTTTTTGATGAGCGGATAGGCCACATATTCGGTGGTTCCCGGCGGCACGGTGGTTTCAATCAAAACCAGGCAATGGGGGGATATTTTCTCCCCGATAATTTTAAAACTGCTTTCCAAGGCGCCGATCTCGGCAAACCCCGTCTTGAGATTGCCCAGCTCCTGCTTCAAAAAATCACATTGCACATCCACCACCAGAATGTCCGCAAGGGAAAGGGCGTCATGGGTAAAGGTGGCCGTGAGGGTCTTTTTTTGATTGACGCAGCGTGCGATTAGGGGCGCCACTTCCGGATCCTCCGCCTTGATGGGGGACACGCCACAGTTGAAGAGGGGAATTTTCCAGTAACTTCGCGTGCTGGGCCGCTGCATGCCGATAACAAACTTGTTGGGTTTGCCGGTTTCAGGGTCAACGGAATCCGCCACAACCCCCGCCATGACGGCGCCTACGAATCCCAGGCCCATGACCACGACAATTTCAAATCCCTTTTCGCGATGTTCCCGGACCAGCGTCTTTAATCTATCAAATTCCCGCACGTGTTCTTCTTCCGTGGGGAGACTGAAACTTTCTCCTTCGGGACTGATTGAATATTCCATATAAAATTAACCTCAGTTTAAACAATTGAAACGCTGTTACAAAAAACAAGAAAATCATTGTCAGGAAAACTTAAAACCGCAGCTTGCCGCCTTAGATAATTGAGATATCAAGGAATGTCAATTGGCAATCTCAAGGGGCACAAATACTCGAATCGGCTCTTTAACGCCGGCGGTGTCGGCAAAACTCTTCAATCTTTCCTTCAACGCCAGAGTGACTTCCTGTCCTCGTGAAATCAGCAACTGTCCATTGAGCGCTTTCACATCCTCCCCAAGAATCATATGGGCTCTAAGCCTGCTCACGGACTCGTCTCTTACCACATATCTTTTGCTAACCCCCAAAACCGCCTCAAAGGCCTTTAAGACAGCAGGATCATACCAACCCGGGCGTTGCCCCAATTCTTTCAAGGCATCAATCTTGGAAAGGCCTTTGGACTCCAGGGTGTCAAAATCGAGAACCACTTTTAAAATTCGTGCGCCCAAAGGAATATCTTCCCCTTTCCGGGGGTCTTCAATATGGCCTTTGCCATCGAAATGTCGTTCCTGACACGCGATGATTTCCGCCACCTCTCCCATCCTGGGAATGTGACGCAGAAGTTCGGATGCAATCCTGGGATGCGCACCAAAACGCCTGGCCTCTTCTTCAGTGAGATCCTTTCCTTGATGTATCTTCCGGATAATCTCCTCCGATAAGGTAACGCAACCGATTTGCGACAGCATGGCGGCGGTCTCAATACGCCAGATATCCACAACCTGCAGCTGGCCCGCCAAATCCGCGGCATGGCGTTTTATTCTTGAGGACCTTCCAAAAGCCTCCGGGTTGAGGAGGGAAAGCAGTTCGCTCAACACCTTGACGCTCCCCTTCAAGGTTTTTTCCAACAATTCCTTCTCCGCGGTGATAAGCCGGTACTGTTCCACCGCCTGCTTCAGGACGCCGCTTAGAATCTGGCTGGGACAGGGTTTCGTGAGAAAACGGTAAATGCTCCCCTTGTTGACCGCTTCCATGGCGCTCTGCAGATCGGCATTCCCGGTGAGAATGATTCGCACACTGTCGGGCGTAATGGTCTTGGCCTTGGAAAGGAATTGAATCCCATCCATGACGGGCATGCGCAGATCGGAAACGATCACCGCAAAGGGCCCTTTGGCGGCAAGAATCCTCAAGCCCTCTTCCGGCCCCAGCGCCGCCTCCACCTGAAATCTCTTTCTCAACCCTCGAATCAGGGAATTCAACAGATTTCGGTCGTCATCCACCACCAGTATATTTCGATTCATGGCCATCTAAAAACCCTCCACTTCATGACACGCTTCGATCCATGCGGGCAACCGGGCTTTGAGACCTAAACGCTCCAGCCCCTCCATATCAATGCCTTCCACAAAAACCTTTTCGCCATTTGACTGACAGGGGGAATGTTCAATTGCGCTAGCCACATGCACGGCGATCAGCGGCTCAAACCCTTTCACGAGAGATCCGCCCAGATTATGGTGAAATGCCACCCCTTCCACAACAGCGTCGGGCAATCCCCACAGGCCCAGAAGATAAGCGCCCACTTCTCCATGGGTGGCGCCCAGTTCCGCTCTTTCCGCTTCAAAAAAAGGAATCTTTTCTCGAGAGGACCGTTCAAAAATCCTTTGGTAAATGTCAGGGATATTGTGTCCGAGCAGCAGCTTTCCCACGTCATGAAGCAAACCGGTCATAAACGCATCGGCCACCATTACCGTATCAGCGCCCTCCGCTCCGGCAATTTCTCTGGCCAAAAGCCCCGTTTTCATGGAGTGTTCATAAATACGCTTAATGGGAATAAACGACAATGTGGATTCGTCAAATTTTGAAAACAGTCCCAAGGTAAGCGCCAGTGATTTCACCGTATCCAGACCGAGCAGCATCACCGCTTCTGAAGGGCGCGAAATCCGTCTGGGCAAGCCGAAAAATGCGGAGCTCACCAATTGCACCACCTTTGCACTCATGCTCAAATCCGTTTCAATAATTTCCCCTACCCGCTGAATTGACCCTTCGGAAGTCCTCATCTCTTCCATGAGCCTGCCATAAAGATCCGGAAGACTCGGCAGGGAATCCGTTTGGGAGACGATCCGTTCCAGAATTTCGTTGTTCAGAAGATCCCTCAAGGCGCAGGCCCGATTGATGGTGCGGATGAGCAATTCAGGCTCGCACGGTTTCATCAAAAACTGATGGGCCGAACCGGTTGCCTTGATGATCGTCTCATCGCTGGACAGGCCGGAAAGAATAATTCTGACCATATGGGGATATTCGTTTTGAACCTCCGCCAGAAGGCCGGCGCCGTCCATACCGGGCATCCGCATATCCGTCACAATGACGTCAAAGGGTTTCCGAGCCAACAGTCGCATCGCCTCCGGGCCGTTTTGGGCAAATTCCATTTCCCAATCCCGGCCCATCTTGCGCAACATCCGTCTCAACCCCTGGATAATCCTCTGCTCATCATCAACAAAAAGAATCCGGCGCTTCAAAATCGCCTGTTCCGTCATTTTTTAAGGCTCCGATTTGTGTTCATTTTTATTCTACCGGCAAATGAATGGAAAAGGACGTGCCTTTTCCCTGTTCCGTTTCGAATGAGAGGGTTCCGCCATGTTTATCGACGATGACCGACCGGGAAATGGCCAATCCCTGTCCCGTCCCTTTGCCGACTTCTTTGGTGGTAAAAAAGGGATCAAAGACGCGGGTTTGGATTCCTTCCGGAATTCCCGCGCCCGTATCGCTGATCCGAATCTCGACAAAATCGCCCATTGCGCGCGTACGGATCGTTATCAGCCCTTTTTCACCCCCACCATCCCCAACCACATCTTTGACGGCATGAGCGGCGTTGGTAATCATGTTTAAAATGACTTGATTGACTTCAGCAGGCAGGCAGAAAACATGCGGCAGCAGGGGATCCAGATCCGTTTCCAAATCAGCCACATATTTCCACTCGTTTCGAGAAACAATGACCGTATTTTCAATGGCCCGATTAATATCCACGGCCGTCTTTTCCTTGGTCCCCGGATGGGAAAATTCTTTCATGGAACGAACAATGGTGGAAACACGCACGACGCCTTCCAGCGTCTGCTCCAGGGCCTGGGGAATTTCCGTCAGTAGATAATCCATGTCCCCGTTTACAATGTTTTCCTTCATCTCCTCAATAATAATTTTCGAAACCCCCTCTGCCAATAATCTATCAGGCAAAGCCCTGTAATGTTCAAAAAGGGGTTTCATATCATTAAAGGCGTCCTGAAAAAACCGGATGTTGTCGCCTATGTACTGTGTGGGGGTGTTGATTTCATGGGCAATGCCGGCCGCCAGTTGCCCAATGGCTTCCAACTTTCTGGCCTGGTCAAGCTGAAGTTCCAGCATAATGCGGCTTGTGATATCCGCCCCCAGTACCAGGAAACCGAGTCTGTCGGCCTCATCGGACGCAACCGGTGTAAACGTAAGGCCCAGAAATCCCTCCTTGCCGTCGTTTCCGGTGAAGCGAACCTTTTCACGAGAAATCAATATTTTAGCGTTCAAGCAATCGGCAACCGCCTCATTAACCCTCGACCAATCCCATTCAATGCCGCAGCGGGAAAAGGGTCGGCCCAGGATCTCCAGAGCGCGAATGCCGAAGATCCTTTCCGAAACCGGGTTCCACTGACTAACCAAGCCATCGGGCGTCACACCGATCAGGATGGAAGGGATTGATTTAATGAGCTGCTCTTTTTCCCTGTGTGCCTTTCTCACTTCCGCCACGGCTTTTTTGTGGCGACTGATATCAACAAAGATGTCTATCAGGTGCTTTCGACCCTCAAGAGAAATAGGCACCGTTGTCTTGGCAACCTGAATGTTTTGTCCGTCGGGTCTTGAAATAGCAGTTTCCCGGTTGTGAATTTCTTCTCCGGAGTCCATGACAGGGCAAAACGTTTTGGGTTCAGGACACACAAATTCGCAACAGGGCCTATTAACGATCATCTCCCTTGAAATTCCGATCATTTTCTCTCCGGCGCGGTTTATTTCCACGATCTTTCGGCTTTGTGCGTCAACTATTTTGATGCCTACCGGTGCATTTTCAAGTATGATTTTGAGCCGCTTTTCACTTTCCTTCAATGCTTTTTGAATGTGAGTGCTTTCGGTGACGTCTCTGTAAAAGGCGAATGCCGTTTTTTGTCCCTGGTAGTCCACACGCGTCACCGAGACTTCCACCATAATGGGTTCGCCTGATTTCTTCAACGCTTTGAACCGATACCGGTCCGGGATTTTTTCCCCTCTGATTCTCCGGGCGTACATATCAAGAAGCCGCGCCGTCTCGTCCGGATGCACAATTTCGTTTATTGAGCGACCGACAATCTCCTCTGCTGGGTCATATCCGAACATTTTCAAAAAATTTTGGTTTGCATAGATATGCCGACCTCTCCGCGTCATGGCGATTCCATCGTTGGCTTTTTCAATGACAATCCTGAATTTTGTTTCACTTTCCTGAATTTTGTTTTTGGCCTCCTTCAGGTGTCGGATAGATTCTTGAAGCTCGGCCGTTCTTTCACGCACCATGTTCTCCAGGTTTTCAGCCTGCCGTTTCTGTTCTCTTTCCAGCTCACACCGTCTCAGGGCATTGTCCACGGTAATTAAAAGTTGATCGTTGGTGAAAGGCTTGATGATGTAGCCGTATACGCCGATGCACAGTACTTCCTTGGCCGATTGCGGGTCTGCGATCCCCGTCACCATAATGGCGCCCATCTCCGGATATTGTTCTCGGCAAAACCGGATGAGATCAAGACCGGATTCACCGGGCATGATAATATCGCACAGGATCAAATCAAATGGGCGGCTTTTTAACAGTTCGCGGGCTGACAAGGCATCTTCCGCCAGAAAACAGGCATATCCTTCCTTTTCGAGGATCGTGGATAACAGTATCCTCACAGCATCATCGTCATCAACAATCAATAGTCGGCGTTTCATATCTCTAAATTCCCTGTTACGCAACCGCTCAACCCATTCAGGCCGTCGGCGCTGAAAATCTACAACTTACAAGATCTGCGCAAGATCTGCACCATAATTTGATACAAGCAACAAGATCCCGGCAAAACAATACAAGTTTAAAAACAAAAAATCTACGGCAATAGCTAAAAAAACCTTGACAATTCTATAAAATTCCTATTTATTCACAGATTCGCTTTGAATTGCAGAAAGATGCCTGAACACCAAACGAAAAACGGGCGCCGTGGGTTTACGTGACCACCGGCGAACAAAACTGTGGCATCCTCCTGATAAAACCTAAAAAAAGCATGCCGGTCCGGAGTACTATCTAACTCTGACCGATCTTCTCGTTTTTAAGATTTCGGTGGATATCGCGCATCAGGACATTCCGGCCATAACCCCGGTCTTTTTTATCAGGACGTCGGATATCGACATAACACCAGCCGCCGCCCCCGTTTGCGAGCGTTGCTGAAAACATAGCCCCATACCATTTTCAGAAAATAAGGAGGAGTTAACAAATGGGTCTTAAAACGAAAGATGAGTATATTGAATCTCTGCGTCAGTTAAACCCGGTAGCGTACATGTTTGGCGAACGCATTACCAATGTGGTGGACAACCCACGAATTCGCGCCGGCATTGAAGCTACCGGCTCCACATACGAAATAGCGGAAATGGATGAATACCGCGACATGGTGGTCACCCAAAGTCCGCTGATCAACGAACCGGTCAATCGTTTTACGCTGCCCCCTTCCTGCATCGAAGACCTGGTGGCGCGGGTAAAAATCAATCGAAACCTGGGAAGCTACGTGGGAACCTGCCACCAGCGGTGTACCGGGCTGGATTGCCTCTCCACCCTGTCCATCGTCTGCTATAACATCGACCAGAAATACGGAACCCATTACCATAACAATTTCAATGATTTTCTGAAATATGTCCAAAAAGAGGACCTGACCTGCAATGCGGGCGTAACCGATGTCAAGGGAGATCGATCCAAGGGACCCAAAGACCAGGAAGACAAGGACATGTACGTGCGGGTCGTGGAGAAAAGAGACGACGGCATCGTGGTTCGCGGCGCTAAAGCCCACCAGACGGGCTCTCTTTCCTCCCATGAAATTATTGTGCTGCCGACCCGGGCCTTAAGAAAAGGGGATGAGGACTACGCCGTCGCCTTTTCCGTACCGGCGGACGCCAAGGGCCTGATCCATGTGGTGGGCCGCTCCAGCCTGGATGTTCGAGAGATGGAGGGGTGCGACACCGGAAATTTCCGTTATTCCAAAAATTGTCCTACCCTGATTTTTGACGATGTTTTTGTGCCCTGGGAACGCGTGTTCATGTGCGGAGAAGTGGAATTTGCCGTGGATATGGTGATCAAATTTTCCTCATTTCACAGACAAAGCCATGGCGGCTGCAAGGCCGGAAAAATAGACTGTATGATCGGCACGGCCCTGAACATGATGGAATATAACGGCACGACCAAACCGGGCCACCTGAAACAGAAGGTGATTGACATGATCCATCGGTCCGAAACCCTTTACGGGTGCTGCCTGGCGTCCTCCTACGAAGGCAACCAGCAGCCTTCCGGAACCTACTATATTGATACAGTCCTGGCCAATGCCTCCAAAATTCATGAGGGCAAAGAGATGGCAGAGGCGACGCGACTGATGATCGATGTATGCGGTGGGTTCGTGGCGGACCTGCCTTCCGACCGGGATTTCGAAATCCCCGAGGTGGGTCCTCTGCTGAAAAAATATCTGAAGGGCGCCGACGGCGTTCCCGTGGAAAAACGGATCAAGATGTTTCGCCTGGCGGAAAAACTGGCCATGGAAAGCGCGGACACCATTTCCGATATCCATGGCGGCGGTTCACCTGAAGCCCATCGGGTAACCATTTTCCGGGAAACCAATGTGGAGCAGAAAAAAAAGGCTTCCAAACGGTTGGCCGGGATTGAAGACTAACGCGGCATAGCCGCGGTTTCAAGTTTCAAGTTTCAAGTTTTTTGACAATGAACCCCTGTCGGCGGCATAAACCTTCTGGTTTTTCGCGACAGGGGTTTTGGAAATAAGGCAATAATGGCTGCATATGATGTTCTGATTATTGGGGCGGGCGTTGTGGGAAACGCCATTGCACGGGAGCTGTCCCGATACCGGTTAACGGTCGGGGTCCTGGAAAAAGACCCGGACGTGGGCATGGGGACCAGCTCCCGAAACAGCGGGGTCCTTCACTCGGGCATTCACTACAAACCCGGTACCCTCCGGGCCCGGTTGAATGTTCAGGGAAACGAGCTCATGAAAGACCTTTGCCGGGATTTAAAGGTCAAGATTCAATATATCGGCAAGCTTACGGTAGCCCAGGACGAAATGGACATTGAAACCCTCGAGGCATTGAAAGCCCAGGGGGAAACCAATGGCGTTCCCGGTCTTGAAATCATCGATGTGCCGCGAATGCAGCAGATTCAGCCGGGCGTGGGCGGCATTCGCGCCCTTCATTCCCCCACCACCGGCATCATCTGCCCCTATGGTCTCACCATCGCCCTGGCGGACAACGCCCGGGAAAACGGTGTGGATTTTCACCTGGAGGCCCAGGTCACCGGCATTTTGAAGACTGAAACCGGCTTTCAGCTCAAAACAGCTGCGGGCAAATCCTTTGAAGCCAAAGTACTCATCAATGCTGCGGGCCTCTATAGTGATGCCGTCTGTAAAATGTTGGGACTGACCGAGTACGCCATCTATCCCTGCCGGGGGGAATACCTGATTCTGGACAAGCGCCTGAACGGCAGTCTCTCCACCCTGATCTATCCGGCCCCCAGAAAGGGGGGCGCAGGTCTGGGGATTCACTTAACCAACACGGTGGACGGCAATATTCTCATCGGTCCCAGCAATGAGTACGTGGATCAAGCGGACGATTACGCCTGCACCGCCGACATTATCGACCAACTTAAAAAAGAAGGTCGGCAGTTGCTGCCGGCCATCAGCACTTCCGACTTTATCCGGGGGTTTTCGGGGTTGCGGCCCAAGCAGACCTCTCCGGCGATGAAGGGCTTCAAGGACTTTGTCATCGAAAGCCGAAAAGACATCCCCGGCTTTATCAACCTGGTGGGCATCGAGAGCCCGGGGCTGACCTGTTCCCCGGCCATTGCACTCATGGTCCGCGACATGGTGGGCGAAAAACTTCCCCTGACCGAAAAGGAGCATTTTGTGGCGGAACGGGCTGGTTTTTCTGGATATTTTCACGACCTGCCCGAAGAAGAAAAAGCGGATCTGGTCTCCCGGGACCCCGATTACGGGGAAATCGTCTGTCGTTGCGAGCAGATCACCAAGCGGGAAATCCTGGATGCAATCGAAAATCCTCTTGGCAACAAAACCATTGCCGGAATCAAATATCGCTCCAGGGCCATGATGGGGAGATGCCAGGGGGGGTTCTGCCTTCCCCGAATCGTTCAGATATTGGAAAAGGATTTCGGCTATCAGCCTGAGGATTATCGGCTGTACAGCCCGGATTCTTATCTCTTTACAGGACATGTGCGAGTAGCTGTTAGCGGTTAGCTAACAGCTAATAGCTTTTTAGGGAATCAGGACTCAATGCATGAAATAAAACGTGATTTGGTAATTATCGGCGGGGGACCCGCGGGCCTCTCCGCTGCGGTGGCCGCCCGGCAGGCCGGATGCGAAGATATCCTTTTAATTGAACGGGACCGGATACTGGGGGGCATCCTCAACCAGTGCATTCACGATGGTTTCGGGTTGCACCGGTTCGGCCAGGCCCTTACCGGCCCCGAGTACGCTCAGCGATATATTGATGAATTTTACGATCTGGGAATTGAGACCATGCTGGGAACCATCGTCCTTTCCATGGACAGTGAGCGTAATCTCACCGTGAGTTCCCGGGACGGCTATACTCGCATCCATGCCGGGGCCGTGATCCTGGCCATGGGATGCCGGGAAAGAACGGCAGGGGCCATATCGCTGCCCGGCACCCGGCCTTCGGGCATTTACACGGCAGGGGCCGCCCAGAATTTCATTAATCTGCAAAACATCATGGTGGGCCGGAGAGTTGTGATTCTCGGTTCCGGGGATATCGGGCTCATTATGGCCAGAAGAATGACCCTTGAAGGGGCAAAGGTGGAAGCGGTCTTTGAAATCCTACCCTATGCCAGCGGACTGCCTCGAAATATTCAGCAATGCCTCAATGATTACGACATACCCTTACATCTCGGCACATCGGTGATAGAGGTGCATGGCAAGGATCGCCTCACCGGGGTCACCGTGGCGGAAATGGACAATTTTCAGCCGCGGCCCGGGACCGAACGGTTTGTGCCCTGCGACACCCTGCTCCTTTCCGTGGGACTCATCCCGGAAAATGAACTTTCTGTCGGGGCCGGCGTCAAAATGGAAACCAGGACCAGCGGCGCCTTTGTGGATGAAACGTTTATGACCAGCATTCCCGGCGTGTTTTCATGCGGCAATGTGCTGCATGTTCACGATCTGGTGGATCATGTTTCCGAAGAGGCATCCCTGGCTGGAGAATTTGCCTGCAGGTACCTTGAAGGGCGTATTCCACAGGGGGAAATCGCCATCGGCATCGAACCCAAAAACGGGGTCAGATACGTCCTGCCGCGGCAGGTATCGGGAAAGAGCGATTTTACATTGTCTCTCCGCGTCACCGAACCTTCGCGAAACCACGCTGTCTGGGTTCGAGACGGGGATCGCAAAGTCGCCCGAAAAAAACTGGTTCGGTTGCACCCGGCTGAAATGATTCGCATTAAAGTCAAAAAAGACAAACTGGAAAGTACCGGAAAACTGGAAGTGAGCGTAGAATGAAACGAAAAGAACTCACCTGTATCGTGTGCCCCAACGGATGCCCGCTGGAGGTCGATTTTGAAGAAGAACCCCACATCCGGATCATCCGGATTAAGGGACATACCTGCGACAAGGGACCCAAATGGGCGGAACAGGAATTCGTTCGTCCCATGAGAACCATTGCCGGCAACATCCGGGTGGAAAACGGAGATTTTCCCCTGGTCAGCGTTCGAACGGACGCCCCCATTCCCAAAAACAGCATCTTACAGGTCATGGCGGAGATTCAATCCATCACTTTCAAAGCCCCCGTGTCCATCGGCGATGTCCTCATTAAAAATCCAGCCGGTACGGACTGTAATATCATCGCCACCCGGCATGTAAACCTCGCTTAGGCGGCATAGTCGCGGTTTTAAGTTTTAAGTTTCCATACCAATAAAGTCATGCTGTTATATTGATCATTTTGTTTTTTTAGAAGCATTTAATCTGTAAGTCACTAAACAACCTTCCCCCGCAAATTCTTGTTATTTGTTGAAGATCCTCCCCAAATTCTGTTATGCTGTACAAAAATCAGCATGAGAGCGAAGGAGAATTTGTCATGCATACGAAAGCCGGTGTGGGGATGAGCCATCATCGAAATCCGATGGCGGCGGGTCGAGAAGCCGTAGAGGCAGCCCTCAAAAGTGGCGGGTTTGAAAAACCTGACTTTGTCTTCATGTTTGCCACGGTGGGCTATCATCAGCAGGCACTGCTGAAGGCCGTGCGAGAAGCAACCAGCGGGGCGCCGCTTTGCGGGTGTTCGGGGGAAGGCGCCATCATGAGAGATGAGGTGGATGAGTCCAACTTTTCCGTGGTCATCATGGCCATCTGCTCCGATGAATTGCGTTTCATTAATGGTATGGATACCGGCCTTAAGGCCGATTCCACGGGTGTCGGGCAGGCACTCGCCGGTACACTCCAGCCTGAGTTGAAACCGGACACCCTCGCTCTTTTCCTGTTTGCCGATGGTCTCACCTTCAACTTCGACCGATTCCTCAGCGGCTTTGAACAAACGCTGAACCTGGAACATCTGCTGCCGTTGGTCGGCGGTGCGGCCGCGGATAACTGGCAGTTGAAGCAGACGTATCAGTACTATAACGATCAGGTCATCTCGGATGGCATTTCCTGGGCCTTGCTTTCGGGAGATGCCCGGATCGCCTGGGCCGTCAATCACGGCTGCGTCCCCACCGGCGTTGAACATAAGATCACCCGCTGCGAGGAAAACACCATCTATGAAATTGACCATAGACCGGCACTTGCCGTCCTCAAGGAATACCTGACGGATGACGAGATTGTCGACTGGGCCAAGGCGGTGATCCATCTGACCCTGGGCTTCGAGACCCCCGGACATATGGCAGGCTATGATGATTACATGATACGGTTCATGCCCACCAAGGATGATGAAAAGGGTTCGGTCACTATCCCCACGGAAGTCGCTCCGGGAACCAGCATCTGGATGACGAGGAGGGATTACGAAAAAGTGGCCGAAGGCATCGACCGCCTGGCAGACCGGATCAACGATCAGCTCGGCGAAAACCCGGCCAAACTGGCGTTCCAGTTTGACTGTTGCGGTCGGGGCAAGGTGTTTCTGCGTGAGCATCAGAAAACCGCGCTTCAAAAACGCCTGCAGCAACAGATACCCGAGGCGCCGTGGGTAGGTTTTTATACACTGGGCGAAATCGGCCCCGTAGGGAAATCCAATTGCTTTCATAATTACACCGCCGTTATCGCAGCGGTTTATTAACCCCCTTCGAAAATTCGAAAGAGGTTTCCCGTCATGACCCCAAAGAATCCCGAACAGGCGTTGGCGGCACTGCATTCCCGTTATGAGCAGGCCGAAGATCAGATTCAAAAACTTCAGAAGGAAAATCTCCAGTTAAGCGGCCAGGTAAAACGCCTGAGCAAAACCGAGGTTGAACTCTACAACATCCAGGAGCAACTGGACGCCCAGATGCAGTTCTATCGCCGGCTCTACGAGGTGGGCAAGCAATTCACGGCCACCAGGGAGTTAATGGAGATTCTGGAGATATGCATTCGGTTCGTACTCTATGAGATCAATTTCGAACGTTGCCTGATTTTCATGCCCGATTCGAAGGAAGGGGTTTATCGGGTTCAAGCCATGGACGGCTATTACGACGAGGGAAAACGCCCGGATGTGGCGACCCTGTGCCTGTCCGCGGAAGATCCCCTGTTGCGGCAATTGCGGCAGTCTCCCCATGAGATCATATGTGCCGAAACCTGCGAGCGGGAAGATCTTTCGGCACTGGGCCTGAAACTGGATATGGACGAGTATATTCTCCTTCCCCTGGCCGGTGAACCTGAAAAGCCGCTGGGGTTTTTGGCGGCCGGCAACACCGCGGAGATGAAATCATTTCAGGCTCGGGTTCCGGCGGGGGGCAATGCCCATGTGGGGCTCACCAGACTGGTCAGCCATACGTCCGTCGCCATCAATAATGCACATTTCTATCAGGCGTTGGGCGAAAACGAGAAGAAATACCGGGCGCTGTTTGAAGATTCCCGGGATGCCATTTTCATTTGTGATCGTATCGGCAAAATGATGGATGCGAATCAGGCCATGCTGGACCTTTTCGGTTATACCCGGTCAGAGATGATGCAGATGAATGTCTGGGATACGGATATGAACCCGGAAGGCAGAAGCAGATTTGTGCGGGCCGCAGGCCCCGCAGGATCCGTCAAAGACCTGGATGTCAGGCTTCAAAAAAAGAATGGCGCACCCATGGATTGCCTGGTCACCGCAACATGCCGGCGAATCGACGACGGCCACATTCTGGTTTATCAGGGAATTGTCAGGGACATCACCGAAAGCAAACGGGCGGAAGCGGACTTAAGAAAGTACCAGGAACATCTGAAGGAGTTGGTGGAAGAACGCACGGCCGAACTGGCTGAGGCCACCCGGGAGGCCCAGCAGGCAAAAAAAGCGGCCGATGCCGCCAACGAGGCCAAGAGTACGTTTCTGGCGAACATGAGCCATGAACTGCGAACCCCCATGAACGCCGTCATCGGCATGACCCACCTGGCCCTGAAGACGGATTTGACGCCCAAACAGGCGGACTATCTCGGTAAAATCCAGTCCTCCGCCCATTCACTGCTGGGAATTATCAACGATATCCTGGATTTTTCCAAAATCGAGGCCGGCAAGCTGGACATGGAGTCCATCGACTTCAATTTAGATGATGTGCTGGAAAACCTAACCCATCTGATCTCGGGAAAAGCGCAGGAAAAAAAGGATCTTGAGGTCCTTTTTTCCATCGATCCGGGGGCGCCGCGGCGTCTGGTCGGCGACCCCCTGCGCCTGGGACAGGTCCTCATCAACCTGGCCAACAATGCCGTGAAATTCACGGAATCGGGGGAAATCGTGATCTCCACCGAGTTGCTCTCACAGGAAAGGGACCGGGTGACACTGAGGTTCAAAGTAAGAGACACGGGGTTAGGTCTCACACGGGAACAGGCCGGCAGACTCTTTCAACCCTTCACCCAGGCGGATGCGTCCACCACTCGAAAATTCGGCGGCACCGGATTGGGTCTGACCATCAGTAAACGTCTGGTGAACTTGATGCAAGGCGACATCCGGGTGGAAAGCGAGCCCGGTCTGGGCAGTTCCTTTATTTTCACTGCCGTTTTCGGCTGTGGACGGGAAAAAGAGAAGAACCGCTTCAGGCCTTCACCGGATCTGCGGGGCATGAAGGTCCTGGTGGTGGATGACAATGCCACCTCAAGGGAAATTCTACAGGACATTCTGGGTTCCTTTTCCTTTGAAACCACGCTGGCGTCTTCAGGGGAAGAAGGGTTGACGGAGATTGAAAACGCCGAGAAGAACCATCCCTATGAACTGGTGATCATGGACTACAAGATGCCGGGGATGAACGGCATCCAGGCCGCCGAACGCATCAAACGCCATCCCCGCCTCAGCAAGGTCCCGGCCATTGTCATGGTAACCAATTATGGCAATGAAGAGATCATGAAGCAAGCGGATGAGGCGGGGTTGGATGGTTTCCTCCTCAAACCGGTGAACCCGTCCGTACTCTTTGACGCCATCATGCAGGCCGTGGGCCGGGATATTCCCAAAGTATCCCAATCGGTTCCGAGAAAGTCTCAGGAATCCGGACCGCTGCGGCAGATCCGAGGGGCCAGGGTGTTGCTGGTGGAAGACAATGAAATCAATCAACAGGTCGCCAAAGAGATCCTTGAGTCAGCCGGCCTCCATATCTCTCTGGCCAATAATGGCCGGGAAGCGGTTGATGCCGTAAAAAAAGGAGGCCATGACGCGGTTTTGATGGACGTGCAGATGCCCGTAATGGACGGATACACGGCCACCCGTGAAATCCGTAAATGGGAAGAACAATGCCGCACGCCGCACGCCACACGCCGCATTCCCATCATCGCCATGACCGCTCACGCCCTGGCCGGCGATCGCGAGAAATCCCTGGAAGCGGATATGGACGATCATGTAACCAAACCCATCGATCCCGAGGTGCTGTTTCAAACCCTTGTGAAATGGCTGAAACCAGTCGTCGGGAAGCGTGTCGGCGAGGAAGACGCCGCCAAAATAGAAACCATACCGTTTGTTCCGGAAGGTATTGCGACGGATTTCCCCGAGGTGGATGGGATTGATGTGACCGCCGGCCTGAAGCGCCTTTTGGGCAATAAAACGTCCTACCGTCGCATTCTTTTGAAATTCGGCCGGGATTTTGAAAATGCAGCTGACACCCTGAAGGACCTGGTCCATAACAAAAAATATAATGACGCCGAGATCCTGGCCCACTCACTTAAAGGGGCCGGCGCCAATATTGGGACCGAAGGACTGCAAGCGGCGGCCGCTGCTTTGGAAACAGTCTTTAAAAATGGCGGAAAGACGCTGCCGGATAAGGCGTTTGGGGTGTTCAAGCAGGAACTTCACAGGGTGGTAACCGCCTTGCGTACCCTGGCGCCGGATGACGCCTTATCCTCGAAAACGGCGGAAACACGCACGCCTCTTCAACCCCATATGGCCAAAGACATGGCAGCTCGCATCCGAAACGCCGTCGAGATCGGAGACGTAACGGAATTGTCCACCATGGGCGCCGAAATAGCGACCCGAACGGATGGTTCATCGGAATACGGCGGAAAAATCATTCAACTCGCGGAAGATTTCGACTTTGACGGACTGATGAAACTGGCGGCGACCCTGGCGGCGACCGCACAATAATGGTGGAGCAGGAAATGAATGCAGAACCAACGCAATCTTCAAACAAACCGCAAGCGCCCGAGCAGATACTGCTGGTAGACGATAACACCACAAACCTGCAGGTATTGCATGAAACCCTGGCCGGGATCGGGCACAAATTTCTCATTGCCAAAAATGGCGAAAGCGCCCTTGCCATTGCCAAAAAGGCCAGGCCCTCTTTGATCTTACTGGATGTGATGATGCCGGGGATTGACGGATTTGAAGTGTGCCGGCGATTAAAGGCGGATACTGCAACGGAATCGATCCCCGTAATTTTTCTGACGGCGCTGGACGATACCAAGGACAAAGTAAAAGGATTTGACCTGGGGGCCGTGGATTTTGTATCGAAACCGTTCCAGGCCGAAGAGGTCATCGCCCGGGTCAACACCCATCTGACCATCAACCGTTTGAGGAAACGTCTGGCGGAAAAGAATATCGAATTGAAGACCACCAACGATCTCCTGGAAGAAAGAGTTCAGGCGAGAACCCTCGAATTGGCCGAATTGAACCACATTTATGAACGGTTTGTCCCCCGGGAGTTCATCCGTTTGTTGAATAAGAACAGCATTCATGAGATCCGACTGGGGGACCAGATCAAACAACAGATGACGGTGATGTTTGCCGACGTCCGCGGCTGGACAACCCTCTCCGAGGCCATGTCGCCCCAGGACAACTTCAATTTTATCAACGGGTATCTACGGCGCGTAAGCCCGGTGATTCAAAAACATCATGGATTCATTGACCAGTATTACGGGGATGGCGTGATGGCCCTGTTTCCCGACAGCCCCGATGATGCGGTGATGGCGGCCATTGCCATGCACGGGGTTGTGGATGAATACAACGAAGAGCGGCAATCCCACGGCCTTCTCCCCATGGGCATCGGCGTGGGCCTTCATTTGGGAGACTTGATGCTCGGCATCATCGGCAGTGAAGACCGCATGCAGGGAGCGGTGGTGGCTGATGCGGTCAACCTGGCGGCACGGCTGGAAGGACTGACCCGGATTTACGGCTCCTCAATCACCCTCAGCGAACTGACCTTTTCCCGTCTTAAAGACCCCAGCCGGTATCTACACCGCTTTGTGGACAAGGTGTCCGTCAAAGGCAAACAACAGCCTGTCTCCGTATATGAGGTATATGATAGTGATCCTCAACCGGTTGCGGTGCTGAAAGAGCAGACCAAGGCCGACTTCGAAGCGGGTCTTCAGCTCTACTATGACCGGAAATTCTCAGAATCCAGCGTCAAATTCAGCCGGGTGCTGCAAAAGAACCCTGAGGATAAGGCCTCCCGCATCTACCTCGAACGTTGCGCCCATTATATGGTCAAAGGGGTTTCCGGGGATTGGACCGGAGTGGAAGCGCTGACCCGAAAATAGATCATGCTTTCCCTTTGCTCAAGAAAACCAACCCCCTTTTTTTTTGCAAAGGGGCTATATCTGTGATAAATGTATTTGGATGAAATCAAATCAATGGGATGATCATTATACGGCCCAGGCCAGGAAGGAAAAATGGCTTGCGCGCTCCGTATATAAGCTTCAAGAAATAGATAGTAAATTTAAATTGATTCACAAAGGCGACCAGGTGCTGGACCTGGGGTGTTTTCCGGGCTCATGGTCCCAATACGCCATAAAGAAGGTGGGGAAACAGGGGAATGTGGTGGGCATCGACCTGCACGCGCCCAAAGCGTTTGCCCCCCCCAATTTCAGATGCATTGAGGCGGATATCGAAACCGTTGAACCGGAATGGCTGGCAGGAGAAATTGGCCCCAGGAACCTGGTGTTAAGCGATCTGGCGCCGCCCACCACGGGCATTCGGGCCACCGACGCCTCAAGATCCATGTTTCTGGCGGAAACAGCCGCCCGCATTGCTCAGGCGCTTCTGAAAAACGGGGGGCATTTTGTATGCAAAATCTTCGAGGGTGAAGATCTGAAAGCCTTTAAATCAAACATTTCGCCTGTCTTTCAACAGATCCGGCTCTTCAGACCGAAAGCCACTCGAAAACGGAGCCGTGAGGTTTATCTTGTGGGAACGGGGTTTATTGTGAAGCAACAAGGTATTTGATCATCGTTTGTCAATAGGCAACAATGGAGGAAAACACTTATGTCCGGTCATTCAAAATGGAGTTCCATCAAGCATAAAAAGGGTGCGGCGGATGCCAAGAGAGGCAAAATATTTACCAAACTCATTAAAGAAATCACCGTGGCCGCCCGTATGGGAGGCGGTGATCCCGAGGGCAATCCCAGACTGAGAACCGCCATTGCCGCCGCAAAAGCGGAGAACATGCCCAAGGAAAATATCGAAAGGGGCGTCAAGAAGGGCACCGGCGAACTGGAAGGCGTATCCTACGAGGAAGCCAGCTACGACGGTTACGGACCGGGCGGCGCTGCCGTACTGGTGGATTGTTTGACGGACAACAAAAACCGCTCCGTCGCCGACATCAAACATATTTTTGAGCGGCATGGCGGCAATTTAGGCGAACCCGGATGTGTAACCTGGATTTTTGATCAACGGGGTCTGATTGTTCTTGAAAAGGACAAGGTAGATGAAGAGCAGCTCATTGACCTGGCCCTGGAAGCAGGCGCCGAGGACGTCAAAGAAGAAGAGACGGAATTTGAAGTGGTGACGGCCCCGTCGGATTTTGAGGCGGTGAGAAAGGCCATTGAGGACGCGGGGTTTCCCTACACCCTGGCCGAGGTCACCAAAATCCCCAAGAACACGGTTAAAATTGAAGGCAAAAAGGCCCAGCAGATGATCAACCTGATGCAGGCCATTGAAGACCATGACGACGTCAGCCATGTGTACTCCAATTTTGACATTGCCGACGACGTGATGGAGGCCATGAGCTGATGCTCGTGCTGGGGGTGGATCCCGGCAGCAGGATTACCGGTTACGGCCTTGTGGAGGAGAAAAACCATGAGATTTTCTGCATCCGGACCGGCATCATCAAACCGCCGGACACCCTGCCTTTCCCCCGGAAAATTTACCGGATTTTTCAAGATATCGTGAAAATTCTGGAACGCTACGCACCTCAAGAGATGGCCGTTGAGGACCTGTTCTTTGCCAAAAACGCCAGGAGCGCTCTCAAACTGGGACACGCCCGGGGCGCTGCCCTGGTTGCTGCGGGTCAACACGATATTCCGGTCTTTGAGTACACGCCGCTGGAAATCAAGAAATCGGTGGTGGGATACGGCAGGGCCGACAAAGAACAGGTTTGCGCCATGGTCAAGATTATGTTGCGGCTTGAAAAGCCGGCGCCCCTGGATGCTTCCGATGCCCTGGCCGCGGCCATCTGCCATATCAATAGCGCCAAATTCAGAGCCATCAAGGCAACAGTCGGGGAGAAAATGAAGGCATGATCTCACACCTGCGCGGCACTCTTTTTGAAAAATCAGCCCAATCCATTATTGTGGATGTGGGCGGCGTGGGCTACGAAGTCTTTGTTCCCCTTTCCACCTACTATACCCTGCCGGAACACCATGGACCCGTCAATCTCCATATCCACACCCACGTACGGGATGACGCCCTGGTATTGTTCGGATTCCATACCAAACTCGAAAAAAGTCTCTTTCTGATGTTGGTATCCGTTTCGGGCATCGGCCCCAAGCTTTCAGCCAATATCCTTTCGGGCATGGGTCCCGAGGATCTATTGCAAGCAATCGCCGCGGGTGACGCGCATCGCCTGCAAGCCATTCCGGGAATCGGGAAAAAAACAGCGGAACGGATTGCGCTGGAATTGAAAGATCGCGCGGCCAAATTTTCAGACAACGCTGGAATGCTCCCCATGCCGACCCGCGACAGCCAAACCGAACGGCTGATGGAAGATGCCCTTTCAGCCCTCATAAACCTGGGCTATTCGGCCAAAATTGCCAAGACCGCCATCGAACAAGCGAAACACCATGCGAAGGACGAAACCCTGGAGGCCCTGATCAAGGAAAGCCTCAAAATTATGGCCTGAGCCTGAATATTATGGAAGAACGCATCATAGATCCGGACCTTCAACCGGAGGAGGCCCCGGCGGAAATAAGCCTCAGGCCCAAAACGCTTGCGGAATACGTGGGCCAGGAGGAAATGAAGCGCAGCCTGCACGTGTTTATCGCAGCCGCCAGGGGACGTTCCGAAGCGTTGGACCATGTCCTTTTTCACGGCAGTCCGGGGTTGGGAAAAACCTCCCTGTCCCATATCATTGCCGGCGAACTGGGGGTTAACATCCGAAGCACTTCCGGCCCGGTCATTGAAAAACCAGGGGATCTCGCTGCGATTTTAACCAACCTGCAACCCAAGGATGTCCTGTTTATCGATGAAATTCATCGCCTCAATCATGTGGTGGAAGAAATCCTGTATCCGGCCATGGAAGACTATGAGCTGGACATTATCATCGGCCAGGGACCTTCGGCCCGAACCATGAAAATCCCTCTGCCCCCCTTCACCCTGGTGGGGGCCACCACCAGGACGGGTCTGCTGACGCCCCCCTTAAGGGATCGGTTCGGCGTCATTTTGCGCCTCGACTTCTACAAGCCTGAAGACCTCTATAAAATCGTTGTCCGATCGGCCGGTCTCCTGGAAATCCCCATCAAGAATGAGGGCGCCTTGGAAATCGCCAAAAGGGCCAGGGGAACGCCGCGTATCGCCAACCGCTTGTTGCGCCGGGTACGGGATTTTGCGGAGGTGGAAGCGGACGGCGTTATTACCGAACCGGTAGCGAGTCGGGCCCTGGACATGCTGGAAGTGGACGAGCAGGGGCTCGATAAGATGGACCGGTTTATCATGCATACCATCATTGAAAAATTTGATGGGGGACCCATCGGCCTGAGCAGCCTCTGCGCCGCCGTAGGGGAGGAAAAAGGCACCATCGAGGACGTTTATGAACCCTTCCTGATTCAAAGCGGGTATATCAAGCGGACCCCCCAGGGACGGGTAGCCACGCGCCGGGCTTATCTTCACCTGCACCTGGAAGTCAGGGAGACGTCAAATTCCCGCCAGGGAAAACTTTTTTAAAATTCAACATCAGAGCAACTTGACCAAGGTGGCCACAATGGCGATGGAGGCGGCGATAAGGGTCCCCATGCGGATGGTCAGCCGCATCTCGATCTCTTTCATGTCGTGCTTCAAAGATGCTTCCAGCTCTTTCATGTCGCGCTTCAAAGATACTTCCAGCTCTTTCATGTCGCGCTTCAAAGATGCTTCCATTTCTACCGTATCGCGCCTGACCAACTCAATATCCTGTTTGGTCGCCAGACGACTCTCAATGAGCTGAGCTTGAGATTCCGCCAGGGTTTCGGCTTGCGCTTCCGTAAAACCGACGGACTTCAACTTTTTAGCGTAAACAAGGGTATCAAAAGCGATGGCTAGCGTCATGTGAAACCTCCTTACTTCATGCTAAAGGATTTATGGGATTTCAGTCAACTTATTTATCGCCTACCGTGGGCTAGTTGACCAACGGAAACGTTAGGGGCAGCTTCCAACGTTAGCAGTTAGCTATTAGCCGTTAGCTTAAAAGCGGTAGATGTTATTTTCATCCGCAGGGGTGGCAAATCTCCTTGTCATGAGGGTTTACCATGAAAATGCAGCGGTTAGCTATTAGCTGTTAGCGGTTAGCCTAAAAGCGGTAGATGCCATTTTCATGCACGGGGGTGGCAAATCCCTTGTCATGAGGGTTTACCTTGAAAACATGCAATTATCGGGGGCGGATACATAGGTCCGCCCCTACGGGCATATCGTGAATCAAAAAATGTGGGTTGGGTAGGGGCAGACCTGCGTGTCTGCCCGGTTGGTCAGTAAAATCTGCTATGAATTAGTGAATCCTTCATTTCTCGGTTTATACTTGCATTTTTTCTGTTGAAAAATGCAGCGATTTACATTAACAATACGAAACGCTATTGCGGATTATCATGACAATCTGAAACAGCCTTGAGGAAAAGAATGTATGAACGAATGCTCGATTTGACGAAACTGTTAAAAAAGAAATCGTTTTTCTTGTTCGGTCCCAGGGGAACCGGAAAAACAACGCTCATTAAACACACCCTTTCAGGCGCCACGGTAATCGACTTTTTGGAGATCAGGACCTACCGTGAATATTTAAAAAATCCATCCATTATTTCAGAACAAAAGTTAAACCCTGTCGTGGTGATCGACGAAGTTCAAAAGCTGCCGGAAATATTGGATGAAGTACATCGTTTGATCGAAGCGGAAAAATTGACGTTTTTGTTGACCGGCAGCAGCGCTCGCAAGCTTAAAAGAGGCGGCGCCAACCTGCTGGCGGGAAGAGCCTGGTGGGCTGAACTGTTTCCTTTGACGTCAAACGAAATTCCTGACTTTAATTTAATAACCTATCTCAACAGGGGAGGATTGCCCTCGGTTTATCCAAGCGATAATTACGTTGAAGAACTTTGGGCCTACACGGCTTTGTATTTGAAAGAAGAGATTCAGAATGAAGCACTCACCAGAAAAATAGCCCAATTTTCGGAGTTTCTGGACTTAATGGCCCTGAGCAATGGTGAAGAGATCAGTTATCAGTCCGTTGCAAGAGATTGCGGTGTTTCAGCCAACTCCATCAAGAATTATATCCAGGTGTTGGAAGATACTCTGATCGCCTTTCAGCTAACGGCTTTCACAAAAACCCACAAACGAAAAGCCATTTCCCGATCCAAGCTCTATCTTTTTGATATCGGCGTAACAAATTCCCTGGCAAACAGGGGCGAAATCATGGAAGACTCTGAGCTGTTCGGTAAGACATTTGAGCATTTTATACTGTTGGAAGTAAGAGCCTTTCTATCCTATGCAAGAAAAAGAGACAAAATGCATTATTGGCGATCCAGGTCTCAATTTGAAGTGGATTTGATCCTGGGCAACCGTTGGGCCGTGGAAATAAAAAGTGCCGCATCAATACACGACAAACACCTCAAAGGTATCAGAGCACTGAAAGAAGAAGGAAATATTCAAAATTTTGCCGTCGTTAGCTGTGACCGATATGAAAGAAAAACGAAGGATAATATTACCATCTTTCCCTGGAAGATTTTTTTAAAAAAATTATGGAATGGAGAAATCATCTAAAGCGGCAAGCCGCGGTTTTTTCGAGCGTAGTCTCGGAAAAAGCTAGGCCCTTATCACCTGGTTTTCTGTCAAAAAAAACAAGAAAATCTTTGCGTCTTTGCGCAAGATCTTTTGGTTGCGGTTATCCGCTTTAGAAGCTTTCAAACCATTTTCCGGTCTGCCATCTCCTTTTCAAGGCCGGCAATCTCATCTTCCAAAGCTTCAATGGCCAGTATCTGGTGGGGTCGCACCGAATGAGCCGGCAGGGCTTTTTCCCGATCCAGCAGTTCCGCCCTTAAAAACGCCAGCCGGGCGGTTTTTTCCTCTCGCAACAGGGCTTCCACATCCCGCACCGCTTTGACAAAATCGCCGACTTTTCGAAAGTCCTTCTCAAAACGGATGGGTGATCCCTCATGGTCCACCCGGTTGGTCAGGGTACAGCTGTCGGCCCCTGCGGCCCGCACAGTCATTAATCCGTCGTAAACATTTTCCGGGGACAATCCACCGGCCAGAATTACCGGGATCATGCTTTGATGCACCAGGGCCTGCGCCGTTTTTGGGTCCACGGTTTCTCCCGTGATGCCGATAAAGCCTTCCACCGGCGCATCTTTCAGCCAGGTATCGGTCAAAAAGACATCGCTAACGTGTTCAAAGCCCCTGGCAATTTCCAGTGATGGAAAATCGGGGACAGCCCCTTTTTGAGGAATGGGAATGGTTCGAATAATTCCGATTTCAGGAAATTTTTCTTTTACCGTCACCTGAAAATCGATAAATGACTCCAATTCGGTGATGTTTCCCTCCGAATCCGTCAAAGCATCGCAAAAATGGATGTAATCGGGTCGGTAGTAATCCAGAACCCGGCAAACGCCATCCAGGTCTCGAAAAAGGGGGATCATGCTGCTTTTGTGTTTTGTCCCTTCAGTCAACCGAACGGTTTCCCGCAACAATGGCAATCGCCACGCATCAAAGCTCAGAATAACGCTTCCCAGATGATCCACTCCCAGCTCAATGCACTTTTCCGCCTCTTGAGGCGTCTGTATTTCATATATCTGAACAATCATGGTTTATATCCTTCCGCAAATTATCATAAAAGAGATGTCAGCATATTTTATTTTTTTCCACCCGGAAAGCATAAAATTCCAGGTTGCCATGAAAGACCATACGGACTATCATTATTTGTAACCGTTCACAGGGGGCAGGGGACAGTTGTCAGGGGGCAGAATGAAATTCGAAGATCTACCGATATTGAAAAAATTTACCTCAAATATGCGGGTTGGTTTCATTAGATCAAAGCAAAATGCTTTAATAAAGGTTGAAGCTGTTTTTTTCTGCACCCTGACAACTGCACCCTGTGAACGATTACCATTATTTTTAAAGGAGAACACCCAATGAAAAAGAGAGCGCTGGATCTTGGAAAACTGGCCCATCAACTTAAAAAGAAAGGGAAATTCAAAGAAGCGGAAGAAACCTATCGGGAGCTTTTGAATCTGGATCAAAACAATGCCTATGCCCTCGTAGGCGTTGGCGATCTGAAACGAAGCGCAAGGCGGTTTGAAGAAGCGATCGATTTTTACCAACAGTGCCTTTCAATTGAAAAGGACAACTGGCATGCCCTCGTCGGACTGGGGGATGCCTACCGGGGATTGAGGGATTTGGACAAGGCCCTTGCCGCCTGGTCCAGATGCCTGAAACTTCGCCCCGACGATCACAAGACCATGACGAGGGTGGCCGATTGTCTGAAGAAAAAAGGAGATTTTGAGAACTCAAAAAAGTACTATTTCATGGCCCTCAAAAACAACCCTTACGATCTCTATGCTTTGATGGGTTTGGGTCAAATTGCCGCCAGGGAAGGAGCCGATGAAGAGGCCCTTGGCTTTTTTGAGCGAGTGCTTGAAGTGTCTCCCAATTCCGTTGTCGTCCTCACGGCGGCAGCGAACATCCATCGAAAAAAGCGATCCTTTCAAAAGGCCATCCAGCTTTACGATCATGCGCTCAAGATCAATCCCAAAAATTCGCACGCATGGCACGGAAAGGCGGACTGCCTGCGTGGAATAGAAGAATACACGTCCGCCATCGGCGCCTGGAACAGAGCGTTGGAAAACGGCATGGACCGAAAGATAGGGCTCAGCCGGATTGGAGATTCCTACATTCGCTTAAACGATCTAAATATGGCGGAAGCCAACTACCAAAAGGCCATGGCCATCGGGTATGACAAATATGCCTGCCTCGGTATTTCAAAGGTCCATGAATTGCGCGGACACCCGGATAAGGCACTGGAAATTCTGTCCATGCTGGTCCGCAAGGAACCCAGGGATTCACGCATTTACATGGAGTCCCGAAGATTCATTCATAAATACCCCAACATGGCGGGAATACTTTCCATGTCCGAGGGATCGGCTGCATAGCAAGGCCGGTTTTGAGGCTCATTGTCATTGACTTTGGAGCGGTATTTCCCTAGCATGCCGCCATATCATCGTTTCTCGTTTTGGAGGTCAACCCCCCCCTTGGGCCGTACAAAAATTATTTTCATAGCGCAAAATCAGCCCCTGAATAATGATATCCAGCTAAAACAAAGGATGATCGGCGCGCTGGAACGGGCCAAACGGCAATCTTACCGGTTTCCGGATCTGGATCTTCCCGCCATGCAAGGCCGGGTACACGAAAATACGCTCTCCTCCCTGCTGTTTGTGGAAGGGCGGTACATGGATCTGCTGGATCTTATGGGTTATGTGAGGGCCGGCTGTCGCCCTGTGGAAATCACCCCCGACAATGTGACCCGGCATTATTCCCTGGCCAATACGGTAACTTTAAACGGGATTTACATGCATCAATACCTGTCGGACCACGGGTATGATCCCCTTATTATTCAAAACTACGCCACGGATGACCTGGAAACGATGCTTCAGGAATCGCCCCTGGCAGTCTGCATTTCCTCAAATTTTATCTTGATGAACGACATCAAGACAATGGCCGAAAAAATCAAACGCCTGGCGCCCGACGTTGCGGTCATTGCCGGCGGCATGCTGGTGAAAAAAGCGCTGCACCAGGGGGCGGACCTCACAGAAGGGACCCTGAAATACTTGACCGCGTTCCACGGATTGGTGGACGCATTCGTTGTGGAGGCAAAGGGAGAGCAGACCCTTGTGAAACTGCTGGGAACCCTTGAAAAAGGAAACGATTTCAGCACGGTCCCCAATCTGGCCTATTTTGATGAAAAGGGCCGTATGGTCTTCACGCCCCGCCTTGAAGAAGAAATCCACATGGACCAGGCGGCCATTTTATGGGACAAAATCCCACGGGCCTATCTGCGCCACACCCTTCCCGTCAACAGCAGTCGAGGATGTTATTATCGGTGTCGTTTTTGCACTTACCACTGGTTGTTTCCCAAAGTGAGTTACCGGTCTCTGGATGTCCTTCAACGGGAACTGAAAGCCATCGATAACCTGGGCTTCGTGAGACATGTGCGGTTTACGGACGACAACTTCACCGCCAAAAAGGAGAGGGTCAAAGCGGTCCTGGAAATGATGATCCATGAAAAATTCTCATTTACATGGTCGTCATTTGCCCGAGCCGGCGCCTTGACGCCCGAGCTGGTAAAGCTCATGAAAAAGTCGGGGTGCGAGTTCCTGGATATGGGGCTGGAATCGGGAAGCCAGAAAATTTTAGACAATATGGACAAACGGCTCAGTCGAAAGCAGTCTCTTGACGCCATCCGCATGCTAAATGATCAGGGCATTATCAGCCGGGGCAGTTTCATCATCGGCTATCCTGGGGAAACCCGGGATACATTTTTTGAGACAATCGATTTTATTAACGAAAGTGGTCTTCCCTACTATCAGCCCTATCTCTTCTATTATACCGGAAACACCCTGGTGCATGAGGACCGAGCGGCACTGAACCTGAGAGGACTCGGTCTGGCATGGGCCCATGAGACCATGGATTCGGTGGCGGCATCCCGGCTTTTGATGCAAATGATGTCGCTGATTCCCGAGAGCTTCACCGACGGCCAATCCTATGTGGAAGAAATCTATAAATTGCTGAGGGGCGAAGGGTATGCGCAAGGGGAGATACGAGAACTTTTCAGGTTGAAACGGCTGTTACAGCTGGCCCTCAGAGACAATCCCCACGCTGTTCCATCCGCCTCTCCCATCCTTAAGCAAATGGAAAAGCGGATCAGATAATGCACATCGGCATCCTCAGCGTAAGGGATGAAGCATACCATCCCAACCAAAGACTCATGGCGGCGGCGGTCCAAACAGGCCATGGAATTTCACTCATCCATACAAGGGACTGCCTGTCCTGCATTCGCGATGGCCGACCGACGCTCCAGTTGCCCCAGGATGGTTTGCCGGATATCCTTTTGCCCAGGATCGGCGCGACCATCAACGACTATGCCCTGTCGGTTGTCAGGCATTTTGAACTCTCCGGCGTCAGGGTCGTCAATGGGTTTGAATCGATCCTAATGGCGCGAAATAAATTTATGGGGCTTCAAATCCTGGCGGCACGCGGCATCAGCGTCCCTGATTCATACCTGGTGGTCACCCGGGAAGGGTTTGAAAGAGCCGTGGAACAATTGGGAGGGTATCCCGTGGTGGCCAAAATGCCCAGCAGCCGTCAGGGAAACGGCGTTATACGGGTAGCATCGCAGGCCACGGCATCTTTTGTCATGCACAACCTGCAAGATAACACGCGAGGGATTCTGGTGCAGGAATATATCCCGCCTGAAGGGCGCACCGACATTCGCGCTTTCGTGCTGGGAGACCGGGTTTTGGGCGCCATGGCCCTGAAACCGAGTCCGGCGGATTTCAGAACCAACATCCATCTCACCGGACAAGGGCAGATGATTGAGCTAAACCCGAATCTTTCGAAACTGGCGGTGCGGTCTTCCCGTACTCTCGGCCTTGAAATTTCGGGTACGGATATCATCATCGATAAAAATGGCGTTCCCAAAGTCATTGAGGTTAATTATTCACCGGGATTCAGAGGGCTCGAACAAGCCACCGGCATCGACATTGCGGAACAGATCATCCATTATGCGACCACCAAAAACTAAGGAGTTTTCATGCACATCGCCTTTTTGATGGATCCCCTTATTTCCATAGCGCCCGAGAATGAAACCACCAGTCATCTCATGTATGAATGCAACCAGCGGGGGCATACGGTCTATTTCCTGGAACCCCACGACATTTATATTCGGGAGAATAAAGTCGTGGCCAGGATGCGCAACATCACCGTCTCGCCGAACCTGACCATGAAAAAATACTGGCGAAGCCTGATTCAGTGTCTCAAGAAAGATGAACTGATATTTGAGACCATCGCGGACCTGGACGCGCTTTTCCTGAGAAAAAACCCGCCCCTGGTTTATCAAACCATGGAATTTCTGTCGTCGGTCAGCGACAAAGTGTTCATGATTAACAACACGACGGGCCAAATCAAAGCCAACAGCAAGCTTTATATGCTCAATTTTCCGGAAATCATCCCCGAAACCCATGTGTCGCGCGATCCGGCGCGGATTCGAAAAATCATCAACAATTTCGGCGGCGCCATGGTGGTAAAGCCCCTTCAGCGGTATGGGGGAGAAGGGGTTATCAAAGTGAGTCTCAAGGATCAGGAAAATTTGAATTCCCTGATCAATTACTACGTGAAGGCCTATCGCGCATACCCGGAACGAGAACCGATCATGGTTCAGGAATACCTGGATGATGTTAAAAAAAACGGCGATGTGAGAATACTGCTGCTCAATGGGGAAATTGTAGGGGCCATGCGGAGAAAACCCGGCAAAGGGGATTTTCGAACCAATATCCATGCCGGGGCCAAGGCCTACAAACATGACATTACGGACGGGGATCGCGCCATCTGCCGCGTAATCAGGGACGATTTGCGAAAAGAAGGTCTGTTCTTCGTAGGGGTTGACGTTATAGACAATAAGATGGTAGAAATTAATTGTCTGAGTCCCGGAGGCATTCCGAGGATTAACCGCCTGGATGGCGTAAAAATCGAAGCAATGGTGGTTGATTTCATAGAACGGAAAGTCTCGGAAATGTAGGGGCATTGTAGGGGCGAAAGGTTTTTCGCCCATGTTTGCGGGGGTGGAAGATTTTTCGCCCCCGCCAAAAACAGGGAGGGTAATAAATGAGCCGTAAAGATGGGGGAAAAACCAGGTTGTTTCGTTCGTGGATCATATCGATCCTGGGTGTCCTGATGGTGATGGGGAGCATCCATGTTTCAGGCTCAGACGTTTCCGCCGCGGATACACTCAAAATGGGCATTTTAGAGGAACCCAAAACCTTGAACATATGGGCCGCCGGGGATCGGTGGTCATTGAAAATCCTGGGTCTGATTTATCAACCCCTTTACGTAAGGGATCCCAAGACGCTGGATCTCATCCCCTGGCTGGCGGCTTCCCCCCCTGAATTTGATCCAAAGACCCTTTGTTACACCATCAAGCTCAAACCCGCCAAATGGTCGGACGGAACGGAATTAACCTCCGAAGATGTGGCCTTTACCGGACGTTTTATCCAGGAATTTAAGGTCCCCAGGTATCTTTCCAAATGGAAATTTATCAAAAAAATTGAAACCCCGGATAAGCAAACCATAAAATTCTACCTGAATGAACCCCAAGCCATTTTTGTCACCCGAACGCTCACCACGCCCATTGTACAGAAAAAGGAATGGGAGAGCGTGATTGAAGAAGCCAAGGGGACGGAAAAACCCCTTCGGACACTGTTGCGGCACAAGGTCACAACACCTGTCAGCAGCGGCCCCTTCATGCTGAAAGACCAGCGATCGGGCGCTTACCTCTACCTGGTAAAAAACCCGTTCTTTTTCGGTTCCGGCAAAACCGTCAGCAACCACCTTTTGGGTCCCTACATCGACGGGATCATTTTTAAGGTCTACGGCACCTCGGATGCCGCCATCCTGGCATTGAAAAAGGGGAGCGTCGATATGTTCTGGTGGGGAATTCAACCGGGATATATGGAAGATCTGAAAGCAAACCCCGACATGGAGGTCTTCACAAACGAAAAAAGCGCCCTCTATTATTTAGGGTTTAATGTAAGAAAACCACCCTTTAATGATGTCAACCTGCGGCGGGCCGCTGCAACCCTGGTGGGGGAGGACTTTATCATCAAACGGATTCTCCAGGGGTACGGCGTAAAAATGTATTCCATTATTCCCCCCGGAAACGCCTTCTGGTACTGCCCGGACGTCCCCAAATACGGGGTGGGCCTTGATCGGGAAGGCCGCATTAAGAAGGCGTACCAGATCCTTTCGGACGCCGGTTATACCTGGCAGATCCCCCCCATCGACGGGTCGGGAAATGTGGTGAACGGTGAAGGGATCATGCTTCCCGATGGGAACCTCATGGGAAAATTTGAAATTCTGACGCCGCCGGCCGATTACGATCCCCATCGCGCCATGTGCGGCATGATGATGCAGGAATGGCTCAGGATGCTGGGGATCCCCGCTTATTCCAAACCCATGTCCTTCGGCGCCCTCATCGAGCAGGTGAAAGTACGACGGGATTTTGAAGCGTTCATTCTGGGATACGGGAGCCTTTCCCTGGATCCCGATTACCTGCGAAACTTTTTCCTCTCAACAAACGACAAGACCAGAGGCTGGAATATGAGTGGTTACAACAATCCGGTTTTTGACAAAATCGCAAACCAATCGGCGGAAACCATGGACCGGAACGAACGGCAAAAGCTCATCTGGGAAATGCAGAAAATCGTTATGGGCGATGTGCCCTATATGCCCCTGTATAACCCGAAACTCATTGAGGCGGCCAGGAAAGGCAAATTCACGGGCTGGGTCCAGATGCTTGGGGGCGTTGGAAATCTGTGGTCCTTCTGCCTGCTGAAACCCATGTAGAATTGACATGGAACTGAAAAAGTACATATCCCGCAGGCTGGTCCAGATCACCATCATCTTTTTTGTGATTCTCACGGTGCTGTTTTTGCTGTTCCGACTGGCGCCTGGGGATCCTGTTTCTCGAATGGTGGACCCGGACATGACGCCCGAGGATTCACAACGCCTCATTGTTCAGCTGGGGCTCGACAAACCCCTGGGCGTACAGTATCTCATATACCTGAAAAATTTTTTCACGGGTCATTTCGGCTATTCGTTCCACTATGGAGAGCCGGTGGTAGACATCATATGGGCACGACTGCCCAATACGGTTCTGCTGTTTACCACCGCCATTATTCTGTCCGCCCTGGTGGGTATTTTCCTGGGCAAAATAGCATCCTGGCACAAGGGGAAAAAAACCGACGGCATCATGACCGTGGGAGCGCTGGTGACCCACACGCTCTTTCTGCCATGGCTGGCGTTGATCCTCATCTGGATTTTCGCCTACAAGCTCAGCTGGTTTCCCATTACCGGCATGATCTCGGAAGAGGTATGGCTGGACCCCGACAGCGGTTTCTTTGCCAAAGCCATCGACGTCCTCTACCATATGGTTTTGCCCCTCTCCACCCTGTTTCTGATCCATTTCGGCGCTTATCTCCTGATCATGCGAAGCAGCATGCTGGAAACCCTTAAAGAGGATTATATTCTCACCGCAAGGGCCAAGGGCCTCGATGAAAAAACCATTCGGAATAAACACGCCGCCCCCAACGCGGCGCTTCCGGTGGTCACCAGCGTCGGGTTGAGCCTGGCCTTTTCCATCAACGGGGGGGCACTTACGGAAACGGTTTTTACCTGGCCCGGCATTGGTCGGGAACTGGTGTTTTCGGTCAGCCAGAACGATTATCCCCTGGCCCAGGCCTCTTTTCTGTTAATCGCCATTGTGGTGTTGATTTCCAACCTGGTGGTGGATGTTCTGTACGCTTACCTTGATCCAAGAATCAGATACTGACGCGGCAAAGCCGCGGTTTTAAGTTTTAGGTTTTAAGTTTTAAGTTCATGAAACCTGGGAATAAGATACTAAAGCGGGAACCAATGACCTCAACCCCTGCAAACAATGAAAGAACCGTCCGTGAACGCTTTCTTTGGCTCAATTCATTTCTCGATGGGTGGGCCATATTCAAGCAGAGTCTTCTAGGCCGAATCGGCCTGACATTGCTGATTGTGTTTGCCCTAATGGCTGTATGCAGTTATATCCCGCCGTGGATTAACCCCATGTACAATCCCATGACCGGGGTGGACCCACAAATTTCCACCTGTACGCCGCCCAGTTGGCAGCACTGGCTGGGGACGGACTTCATGGGCCGAGACATTTTCAGTCAACTCCTGGCGGGCGCACGCGTTGCCTTCATGGTGGGCGTTTCAGCCGCCTTCATGAGCGTGGTCCTGGGAACGGCCATTGGCATGACAGCCGGATATATGGGCAAATTCATGGATACGGTCCTCATGAGAACGGCCGACATGATCATGGTCATGCCCACATTGTTGTTTGTGTTGATCATCTCTTCGGTTTTTGGTCAACTCAACATCTGGACCATCGTTCTGATCATCGCCCTGTTCAGGTGGCCGGGCGTCTCCCGGATGATTCGAGGTCAAACCCTGTCCCTCAAGCAACGGCCCTTTATCGAAGCGGCCAAGATGGCGGGGGCATCCCATTTCCGGATTATTTTCAGGCATATCATGCCCAATGTGTTACCTCTGGCATTTTTGTTTATGACATTCCGGGTCACCTCCGCCATCATTATTGAAGCATCTTTGGCTTTTCTGGGGTTTGGCGACCCGGGAACCGTCAGTTGGGGCATGATGCTGCAATGGGTCTGGAAAACCGGATACATGTTCAAAGCCCCTTACTGGCTTCTTCCGCCGGGGATTTGCATTTCATTGATTACCCTCTCTTTTTACATGCTGGGCCGCGCCATGGATGAAGTGTTGGACCCGAGATTAAGAAAGGAAGAAGAGGCAGATTAAATGACCCTACTGGAAGTTGACAATTTAAGCACCGGTTATCGAACCAAACAAGGCACCCTTAAAGCCGTGGACGGGGTTTCCTTTTCCCTGGATGAGGGGCAATCCCTCGGTTTTGTGGGGGAGTCCGGCTGTGGAAAAACCACCATCGGGATGGCCTTGATGGGGCTGCTGTCGCCCAATGCTTTCATTGGGCAGGGGCGCATTCTTTTTGAGGGGCAGGATCTTCTGTTAATGACAGAGGAAGAAAGAAGGGCAACCCGATGGCGCCGGATTGCCATGATTTTCCAGGCCGCCATGAATGCCATGAACCCGGTGCTGCGCGTGGGGGATCAGATTGCGGAAGCCATCCTGGTGCATAACCCCACTGTGGAAAAAGAGGAGGCCCTGCATCAGGTGGAGAACCTTTTCGATCTGGTGGGAATCCCCCGGGACCGTCTCAAAGGCTATCCCCACCAATACAGCGGCGGCATGAAGCAGCGGGCGATTATTGCCATGGCCCTGGCCTGCCGCCCCAAACTCATCATTGCGGATGAGCCGACTACCGCACTGGACGTCATTGTTCAGGATCAGATTCTGGAGGAAGTCAAAAATCTTCAGAAGGAGTTTAACATCGGCGTTATCTTTATCTCCCACGACATTTCCATCGTTGCGGACATGTGCCGGAACATCGCGGTGATGTATGCGGGCCAGATGGTGGAATGCGGACCCAGGGAAGCGGTTTTTGAATCGCCCGTACACCCCTACACCAAGGCGCTGCTCTCGTCTTTTCCCACCATAACCGGCGAAAAAACCGGTTTAACGCCCATTCCGGGGGAAACGCCCAATTTGATTCACCCTCCGGTAGGGTGTCGATTTGGCGAACGTTGTTCCAGTGCCTCCCCATTTTGCAAAAAAGAGGCCCCCAAATGGGTCCAGGTCGGCCCCGGGCATAAAGCGCGCTGTTGCCATTGTTAGCGGAAAATGAAAGAAATATTGGATTAACCCGAGGTCAGTATGGACACCAGCGGTAAACCGATCCTCGAAATAAGGGACGTCAGCAAAATTTACAAAAGCAAGGCGGGTCTTTTTGGCGACCGCGGAAAAGATGTGATCGCCCTGGACCGCATTTCCCTTCATATCAACAAGGGTGAAATTTTTGGATTGGTGGGGGAAAGCGGCAGCGGCAAAACAACCGCGGGACGTTTGATTGTATGCCTTGAAGAGACCGATTTCGGGGAAATCCTTCTGGATGGCAAGCCCGTTACGGGATTGAAAGGAAAGCGTCTAAAGAAATTTCGACGCAAGGCGCAGATGATATTCCAGGACCCCTATCAGTCCCTGAACCCTCAACGGTCTATTTTAGACACCGTTTCCGAGCCTTTGACGATTCACAAAATAGGGCATGCCAACGACAGAAAAGATCGCGTTCGGGAGGCTCTAAAATCCGTGGGATTGTCGCCTCCCGACGATTTCCTCTATCGTTACCCCCATCGACTCAGCGGCGGGCAGCGCCAGCGGGTGGCCATTGCGCGGGCCATGGTCTTGGATCCCGAGTTTGTCATTGCCGATGAACCCACTTCCATGCTGGATGCCTCCATTTCCGCCCAGATATTTAATATTCTCTTGAAAATGCGGAGCGACCTGGGCGTCACACAGCTGTTCATCACCCACAGTCTGGCCGCGGCCCGCTACCTGTGCGACCGAATTGCCGTCATGTATCGAGGTCGCCTGATGGAAGTGGGCAGCGCCGATCAGGTGATTCGTCATCCCAAACATCCTTATACCAAGGCACTTATTGACGCGCTTCCTAAATTCGGTCAAAGCGGCGCCCAAAAGCGGTATGGAACCCTCTTGACCCGTGAACGTGAGGACAATAATGTGGGATGTAATTTTTTCCCAAGATGCTCCCTGGCGCAGGAAAACAGATGCAACCTGGAAAACCCCCTTCTGGCAGACCGAGGCAATGGTCACCTTGTGGCCTGTTTCCTGAGTCAGGCGTAAAACACCGTTTTACCAAATGCCCTCATGTTCATTCGCGACATACATCAACTAAGAGCCCTTTTTCAATCAATCCAGGGAACATTCGTGGGCGTGGGGATGACCGCCTTTTCCCGAATCATACCTGCATCCTTTCTGAACACCTACCATATCGTGGCCCTTCATAAGACGGGCGATCTTCCGCTTTTGCGCAAGAAATCAACCGTTTTTTGCCTTGAGGAAGAAACGGGGGCGGCAACACCAGCACCTGGACAAAATTCCGCCGACCTTCTGGCCCATCCCCAAACCATGGGCTTTTTGAAGGGCTTGCCGAATCCAAAATATCTTTTTTTGTACCAGAATTATCCCGAATTGAGCGCGTCCGCCAAAAAAAACGGATGGAACCTGTTGGCCAATTCACCACAACTTCGTCAGGCGGTTGGAAAAAGACGGTTTTTCAAGGATATGGTTGCCTCCCTTGGCCTTGCTCAAATACCGGGAAATATTTATGCCATACGGCACCTTCATGAGAAGCGTTATGAAGAATGGGCACATGGGGTGGGGCCGAATTTTGTGGTTCAGCTTCCGGACATAGAACGTGGCGGCGGCAGGGGAACATTTTTTATCCGTTCCATGGAAGACTACCATCAACTTCAAGAAAGACTTGCGGGAAACCGATGGCGAAACACGCCCCTGGCATCCGTCTCCATTCACCGGTTCGTGGAAGGGACGCCGGCAAGCACGGTGGCATGCGTCACCCGTCATGGCATCCTGACATCTTCATTGCAGAGGCAGCTGCTGGATCTTCCCTATTGCCAAAACTTTGAGGAGGACGGCGTGTTTTGCGGCCATGCCTGGGGGCTTCCCCGCTGGTCTAAAGCCGTTCGCAAGTCGGCATTTGAACAGGCGTATCAAATTGGCAGTTTTCTTGGAAGGATGGGTTACAAGGGTATCTTAGGCATTGATTTCATTGTTCATGAAGGCAGGGAAAAGGTCTATCCCATTGAAATCAATCCACGCCTGACCGGCGCCCTCCCCATGCTTTCCCAACTCCATCTTCAAGCAGACACCATACCCCTGGAAGCTTTCCATATATTGGAATTTCTGGGATTACCCTACCAAATAGACCCGGAAGCGTTAAACAGGCGCTATGTCGAACCCGTACAGGGAAGTCACTTGCTGTTGTTTCGACCTCCCGGTGCGAAAACCAACATCACCCCGCCCCTGAAAGCGGGCCTTTACGAATATGAACCGAAAGGTGGGGCTTTTCAGTTTTTAAAGGAGACATTGGAATACCGGTGCATTCAAAGCGAGCGACAGTTCATCTTGTCGGACGGTCCTCGACAAGTTGAAAGTAACGGTGTACCGGACTCCCACGGCAGGCTGTGCCGACTCCTTTTTTCTTATCCGGTGGTAGATGAGAAAGGCACGCTGTCTCCCCCGGCATTTTCGGCGGCGAAATGGGTGAGTGAAAACGCGGCCTTGATCATCGTTCCGGCCACCCGGCAATAAATTGCCGGGCTATTGTCTGTCGCCCCGATGGGGCTTATACAGTCCCGTAGGGACGGTAGATAACAGCCTGGGGTTTTAACCCCAGGCGGAAAATGGCCGAAACGATGATCAAGGCCGAAAACGCCATGAAAGACGAGGGATTATGAAACTTCCATTTGTTATCGCTCTGCCCCACTGCTCAGGAGAAATACCCGAACGAATCAGACCCGCCATTGCATTGACCCAGGCGGAAATGGGCGACGCCATCGATGTGGGGACCCGGGAGATTTTTGGATGCCTGCCGGCGGAGCGCATTCTGTGCGCCCAATGGAGCCGGCTTGTGGTGGACTTGAATCGATCACCCCACCAGCGGGATGCAAAAGGGCCTGTCGCGCTGGTGGATTACCATGGCCGGGCCGTATACACCCCGCACGCGATCCCCAATGAAAAAGGAATTAAAGATCGCCTTGCGACATATTATCGGCCCTATCACCGCCAACTGCAAAAGGCCATTGAACTACTCGATATCAAAGGACTTCTGGATTGCCATTCCCTTAAGGGCATGGGTCCGCCGGACGCCCCCGATACAGGAAAAAAGCGGAAGGATATCACGCTGGGCAACAATGGCGGCCCGGCGGGAGAAATCAATCCGGTCCGGGGAAAAACCACTTGCAGCTCAGATCTTTTGAACTTCATGAAACGGGTATTTGAGGACAACGGTTTTTCCGTATCAATAAATGTTCCTTATGCGGGGGGATTCATTACCACCCATTATGGGCACGCTTTGGTGGCAAGGGGTAAAATGGCCCTTCAAATCGAGATCAATCAGAACCTCTATGTGGAACCGCTGACGGAAAAAATAATGCCTTCAAAAATACCGCATGTCAGAACCAGGATTTTCAAGTGCCTTCTAAAGATTGGAAAAGCCATCTGAGGGGTCAAATGAAGATTTTTTTGACTTGCCTATGAACCCATGAATGGTTTAGGTTGAGGTCGAAACCCCTTGGAGAAAAAGCATGCAGGAAGATCGAATTCGATATGAACCCCTTAAACGGAAGATCACGGATCCCGTCACAGCGGCCCGGCATATTCAGGATGGAACCAACCTTTTTATTTCCGGATTTACGGCAGGCTACCCCAAACTGATCCCCCAGGAATTGGCCAGGCGGGCAAAGGCTGGAGAACGTTTCAAAATAAACCTGTTCGCCGGGGCCTCGACCGGGGATGGCCTGGATGGGCTCCTGGCTGAAGCCGGCGTTGTCGGCTGGCGTCGGCCCTACATGAGCGACCCGCGGATGCGGAAAATGATCAACGGCGGGGAGATCAACTTCAAGGACGATCATCTTTCCAGCCTTTCCGCCCAGGTCAGGGCCGGAGATTGGGGAGCCGCTCACGTGGCGGTTGTGGAGGCTGTGGCCATTACGAAAAAAGGGGCTTTAATACCCACCATGTCGGTGGGCAACACCCCCACATATGTCAGAGAAGCTCAGAAAATAATCATTGAGCTGAGCAACAGTGAACCTCCGGAACTGGAAGGCATTCACGATATTTTTATTCCTGAAGATCCACCCTATCGAATGCCCATCCCCATATACCGGGCCGCAGACCGCATTGGTAAACCCTTTATCGAAATGGACCCCGACCGGGTGGTGGCGATTCTCTTTCATGACCAGCAGGATAGCTGCCCCGTGTTTACAGCCCCGGATCGCAGCTCGCAGCTCATTGGCGAACAGATTCTGGATTTTGTCCGACACGAAATCAAAAAAGAAAGGCTTTCCCCTTTTCTTCCGTGGCAAGCCGGCGTTGGGCACGTGGCCAACGCAGTTCTGGGCGGGTTTATGAATAATGGTTTTTTCAACAACCTGGAACTATACTCGGAAGTTCTGCAAGACAGCGTTCTGGACCTCATTGACATGGGAAAGGTGCGGGCTGCCTCCGGTTCAGCCATGACATTGTCCGAAAAAGCCCGAACCCGTTTTTTCAACGAGCTTTACCGTTACAAGGAAAAAATCATTCTTCGTCCGGTGGAGATTTCCAATTCACCGGAAGTCATCGGCAGGCTGGGTGTCCTGTCCATCAATACGGCCATGGAAATCGATATTTATGGGCACGCCAATTCCACCCATGTGATGGGTTCTCAGCTAATGAACGGTATCGGCGGTTCAGGCGACTACATGCGCAATGGTTCCGTCACCTTCATGGTTGCGCCTTCCACGGCAAAGGGGGGCAGTATCTCCACCATTGTACCCATGGCAACCCACGTGGACCACTCGGAACACTCCGTTAATGTCATTGTTACGGAAAACGGCCTGGTGGACACCCGGTCTCTTACCCCGAGGCAAACGGCTGAACAGGTCATCAAGAAATGCGCTCATCCCGATTATCGGGATATCCTCTGGGACTATTACCAGCGGGCGCTAAAGCAAAGGGGAGGCCACGAACCACAGCTCCTGAGCGAAGCCTTTTCCTTTCATCAGCGGTTTATGGAAACAGGGGATATGAGGAATGGGTTTTAGGCCTTGATCATCGTTTCAGCCACCCGGCAATGAATTGCCAGGCTATTGTCTGTCGCCCCCATGGGGCTTTTACCGTCCTGTAGGGTTGATAATAGCCTGGGGTTTTAACCCCAGCTGGAAAATGGCCGAAACGATGATCAAAGCCGTCATGGGAATATTAAAAAAAATAAAAGGGAGGAATGCAATGAAACAAAAAAGCTTAAAATTGTTATGTATTTTCATGGGTTTGATGCTTATGGCCATAGCACCGGGCGCCTTTGCCGGGGTGAATTTCGATGTTCAACACACGCTGACCACGGATAATTCCCCGCTGGATGTGGTCGCATCGCCGGATGGCAAATATATATTTGTGTTGACGAACGCGGGAAATATTTCCGTGTATGATCAAGAAGGCGTCCTGCAAAACAAAATCCATGTGGGGGAGCAGGTGGATCAAATCAGAATGGCGCCACAGGGGGATCGACTTTTCGTTGCCAGCCGCCTGAAAAAAACCGTTCAGGTGATTACCCTTGATTTTTTTGTGGAAATCAATACCGCGGATGCACCGGCCAAAGGGCCTCAAAATGCGCCGGTGGTTCTGGCTATTTTCAGTGATTTCCAGTGTCCCTATTGTGCCAGGCTGGGGCCTGAACTTGAGCAGGTGTTCAAGAAATATCCCAAATCGGTAAAAATCGTTTTTAAAAACTTTCCCTTAAGCAGCCACAAGTTTGCCAAAACAGCGGCGGCGGCAGCCCTTGCCGCGGAATGCCAGGGAAAATTCTGGGAATTCCACGATGAACTTTTTAAGCATTACAGGAATCTTAACGATCAAAAAATTCTTGAAATTGCAAAGAAATTGGGATTGAACGAGGAACAGTTCGAAAAAGACCGCCAGAATCCATTGATACTGGAAAAAATCAAGGGGGACTACGAAGAAGGGCAAAAAATCGGGGTAAACGGCATACCGGCGGTTTTCATGAATGGCCGGCGTGTTGAGAATCGAGACCTCGGAAAAATATCGAATATCATTGAAAAGGAATTGGAAAGGACCCATAAAAAACAAAAATAAGCCGTAACAGTTCACAGGGGGCAGGGGACAGTTGCCCTCTGACAACTGTCCCCTGCCCCCTGCCCGCTCAAAACCGTTTCAAAAGCAGCAACACACCGGGCGTCCCATTTTTTCCCGGCGCTCTTTTTTAAAATATCCAACGCGACTTCAGAGGGCTTCCCTTTTTGATAGGGCCTGTCCGTTGTCATGGCGTCGAATGCATCGGCTACCGCCAGGATGCCGGCGCCCAGGGGGATCTGTTCAGCCTTGAGATGGCGCGGATACCCCTTGCCGTCCGGTCGTTCGTGGTGACAGTGAACATACTCAAGGGCCGGCCCCAGAAAGTCCAGATCCTGCAGAATCTTTGCCCCGGTACTCGGGTGCCGGGTGATCTGTTTCACCAGATCCGACGGATTTTTCTGTTCATGCGCCTCGAAAAGACGGTCCGGAAATCCAATTTTTCCGATATCGTGCAGGATGCCGCCTAATCGAACAAATTCGATTTCTTCTTCCGCCAACCCCAGTTGCCGGGCTATTTTACATGCGATATCAGCCACCCGTTCGGCATGTCCCTCGGTATAGGCGTCACGGGCCGCCAACGCATGGGCCATGGTCGATACCACGGCAATGGCATTCTGCTTGATCTTTTCATTTAATGCTTCCAGCTCCTTGACCATCAATTCAAGCCGGTACTCCCTCGCCTCCACCTTGACCATCATCAAGCCCATGGCTTCCGCAATGGTTCGCACCGTCTCCGGGTGATCTTCACAGGTCAGGTCCATGATGTCATTTGAGTATTGCCCGGCAGCAATATCCTGGATGATCTCAACAAGTCGATGAATGTTTTTCATTTTTTTCCGTCCCCTACCGCTCCAAATAGATAAAAAACTCGCGGTTCCCCTTGGGTCCCAATATGGGCGACGGAACGGTTCCCCGAACCGACCACCCCGATTTTTCGCAGAACGTTGTCAAATCCAGAATAACCGATTCATGAAGAGCGGGGTCGCGCACCACGCCGCCCTTTCCGATCTTTCCCCTGCCCACCTCAAACTGGGGTTTGATCAAGGAGAGGATAAACGCGTGATCCGTCAAGAGGCCGGAAACAACCGGGATCACCAGTTTAAGGGAAATGAAGGAAACATCGATGACCGCCCCCTGCGCGAGAATGCCAAGTTGATCCGGCGTCAAATAGCGGATATTGGTCTTTTCCACCACCGTTACACGAGGATCCTGACGGAGCTTCCAGGCAAACTGACCGTAACCCACATCAATGGCAATGATTCTCCCGGCGCCCCGTTGAAGCAGACAATCGGTGAACCCGCCCGTGGAAGCCCCCACATCCAACAGGACCAACGATTGAACATTGACGGAAAAATGCGCCATGGCGCCTTCAAGCTTGATTCCCCCCCTGCTGACAAAAGGCGGGTAGGGTTCTTTCAAGCGAATGGCAGCGGCATCAGAAAACAAGTGCCCTGCTTTATCGGCCAGGGCGTCGTCCACGTAAACAAGACCCGCCATGATCATGGCCTTGGCCTTTTCACGGCTTTCGGTCAGACCCCTTTGAACCAATAATTTGTCTAGTCTTGATTTGCGTCTCTCAGGTTTGTCGGCAGAAATCTCCGGCCTCCTTTGCAATGCCTTCGGCGTCAAGAGCCAGATTCTTCCTAAGAAGCGCCGCCGGACCCTGTTCAACGAACAAATCCGGAAGTCCGAGCCTTTTAATCAGGATATCGCGCACCCCCATATCATTAAAAAGCTCCAGAACCCCACTGCCAAGACCACCTATTCGAACGTTTTCCTCCACCACCAGGAGCCGCCCTGAAGGGGCGGCAATCGCAGCGATTTTTTTGTCCAGCGGTTTTGCAAATCGGCAATTCAGAACCCCTGCCGATATGCCCTGTTCTTCCAGAATGCGGGAGGCTTCAAGGGATGGCTGCACCATGCTGCCGAATGCCAGCACCTGAAGATCTTTTCCTTCTTTCAAAATTTCGACCTCTCCCATGGGAAGCTGCCGGTATTCATCATCCATCGGTACGCCGATGCCACTGCCCCGTGGATACCGAATGGCCACGGGTCCGTTATGTCTAAACGCCGTAAAAAGCATATGCCGCAATTCATTTTCATCTTTTGGCGCCATAATGGTCATATTGGGCAGGCTCCGCAGATAGGAAACATCGAACTGCCCGTGATGGGTCGGGCCGTCTTCACCCACAAGACCGCCCCGATCCAGGGCAAAAACCACCGGCAAATTGGGGAGACACACATCATGGATGATCTGGTCAAAGGCCCGCTGAAGGAACGTGGAGTAAATGGCCACCACGGGATGGAACCCTTCCGTTGCCAACCCTGCCGCAAATGTCACGGCATGTTGCTCCGCAATGCCCACATCCAGAAATCTTTCCGGAAATGCCTTTGAAAACGCCGTCAAGCCGGTCCCCTCGGGCATGGCCGCGGTAATGGCAAACAATCGATCATTTTTGGCAGCCAGGTCCATCATGGTCTTGCCGAAAACACTGGTGTAAGAGGGGATGGATGTTGCGGGTTTTTTGATGGGAGGAGCCCCGGTTAAAACATCAAACGACCCCACCCCATGAAAATAGGCCGGGTCTTTTTCGGCAAACTCATACCCCTTCCCCTTTACGGTGAGGACATGAATCAAAATGGGGCCTTCCAAATTGCCGGTATTGTTAAAGGCCTCAATCAGGCGGTCAAGGCGATGACCGTGAATGGGACCGATATATTTGAATTTAAAAGCCTCAAACATCATTCCCGGCGTAAAGAAGGCAAGGAAGGAATCCTCGCTCTTGCGGGCGAAACTAAGGATATTGTCGCCCACCCCGGGCAAGGATTTGATGAAATTTTCAAGATCCTTTTTGAAATTCACAAATCGCTTGCCGGTCATCTTGCGGCTCAGAAACGATGAAAATGCCCCCACGTTGGGCGCAATGGACATGGCATTGTCATTGAGGACAACGATCAGGTCTTTCTCCGTATGGCCCGCCTGATTAAGCCCTTCAAAGGCCATTCCGCCGGTCAGGGAACCGTCGCCGATCACCGAAATGACTTTATGTTTATCCCCTTTAAGGCATTTCGCCGTGGAAATGCCCAGGCCCGCGGAAATGGAGGTGCTGCTGTGTCCGGTATCGAAGGCATCGTAGGGGCTTTCCGCCCGCTTTGGAAACCCACTGATGCCGCCATAAGTTCGCAGGGTATGAAATTGGTTTCGCCGTCCGGTGAGCAATTTATGGGCATAGGCCTGGTGACCCACATCCCAGATAATTTTATCCCTGGGGGTGTCATAAACATAGTGCAGTGCAATAGCCAGCTCCACCGTTCCAAGACTAGGCGCCAGATGGCCACCTGTTTTTGACGTTGTCTCGATAATTTTCCAGCGAATTTCCTCGGCCAAATCCTGTAGCTGATCCAGGGAAAGATCTTTTATATCCGCGGGGCTCTCAATCGTGCTTAACAAATTCGATTTTTCAGGTCCGCTTTCAATCATTTTTTTCTCTCAATGATATAATAGGCAATTTGTCGAAGGGGCGCTGCTTTTTCCCCAAACCCTTTCAGGCATTGGACGGCGTCTTGAACCAGTTCCGTCTGGATTTTTTTGGATTCACCCAGGCCCAGAACCGACGGGTAGGTGGTTTTCCCTTTTTCTTCATCCGCCCCGGCCATTTTCCCCATGGTTGCGCTGTCCCCTTCAACATCCAGGATGTCGTCGGAGATCTGAAACGCCAAACCTATTTTTTTCCCATAGGATAATATGGACTGAATTTGAGGTTTCGCGGCGCCGGCAAGAATGGCGCCGGAAACTACGGAAGCCGTAATCATTGCGCCTGTTTTGCGGGTATGGAGAAATTTCACCGTTTCAAGGGTTGCTTTCTTTTTCTCCCACTGCATGTCCACCACTTGTCCCCCAACCATCCCATCATGCCCGGCAGCGCGGGAAATCATTCCGATCGCCTCCAGCAGCAGACCGGGCGCTATTCGCTCTGCGGCATGGGCTGAGGTCATAAGGCTGAATGCCTCTGTCAACAGGCCGTCCCCCGCCAGAAGGGCAATGGCATCCCCATAAACTTTGTGGTTGGTGGGTTTTCCACGCCTGAGATCATCATCATCCATCAAGGGCAGATCATCATGAATCAGGGAATAGGTATGAATCAATTCCAAAGCGCAGGCCACGGGAAGCACATGGCTTCCGTCACCCCCCACCGCCTCGGCGCCGGCCATGCAAAGAATCGGCCTCAATCTCTTTCCGCCGGCGAAAAGGCTGTATCTCATGGCTTCTATGAGGTCCGCCGTAAGGCCATCACCCTCAGGAAAATAGTCATCAAGCGCACGATCCACCTGCGCCCGTTTTTCCAGGAGGTAAGCCTTTAAGTCAAATTTTATTGGATTCGTCATTATTCTTTTCACCCGGTTTAAAGGGGGTTTCCTTGTATTTTCCACCACTTTCCTGAATAAGCACGGTGACCTTTTTTTCCGCTGCTTCAAGTTCGTTGGAACAATAACCAGACAACAACATACCTTCCTCGAACACTTTTAAAGATTTTTCCAAGGGCAGGCCCTCTTCGAGGCTCTGCACGATCTCTTCTAATCGCTGCATGGCCGCTTCAAAGCTCTTCTCCGCCATTTTTCCTCCGAATCTTGAATCCCATAACCATGGCACAACACTATAACGATGGCGCAAGCGTGTCAAATTAATTTGTATTTTCATCCTAAATCCCCATCCTCCAATTGAAAGAATGTCCACAGGGTCCTTTGCCAAACCATCAAAACAACCAGGACGGCAACTTTGTGTTTGACAAAAGTTTCCTATTTGTATACACGGAAACCATGAAAGATTTCGACGAAAAGAAAATTGCCGCACGGATAAAAACCCTCCGCCTGAACAGCGGCATAACGCTCGATCAGCTGGCTTCCGTTACCGGTCTTACCAAAGGTTATCTTTCCCGAATTGAAAATTCCGAAAAAGCGCCGCCCATTTCAACGCTTTCCAAAATTGCATCGGCATTCAATGCCGAAATCGTCTCTCTTCTGATTGATGATGATGACACCCAAAAAGACGCCAACCTGGATATTTACAGGACCGGGAACGGGGAGCTCGGCCGACTAAAGGTAGCGACAGGCGGCTATATATACGAATCTCTCGCTTATCGCATGCGCGGCAAGAACATGGAACCCATGCTCATTACCATAGACCGTCACTCTCCCATCGAGGGGTTTCAACACGATGGCGAAGAATTCATCTTTATCCTCGATGGAAAAATGGAGTTTTTTTATGGCGAAAAGACCTATACCCTTAAAGCGGGGGACAGCGCCTATTTCAACGCGGCCATACCGCATTCGGGAAGAAGCCTGGGACAGGAAAAAACCGTCTTTTTGTGCATGATCTATTCCTATCGCAGGATTTGATTTTAGAGGGTTTACTTTCAGTAAACCCATCGGGAGGACATTTGAATGGAAAAACTGATTATCACGGCAGCCATTACCGGTGGGGCCTCTCCGGACGCAAACCCATACCTGCCCAAGACGCCCAAAGAACAGGTAGCAGCGACCCTTGAAGCCTATGAAGCGGGGGCCTCGGTAGTTCACCTGCACCCGAGGAATCCGGAAACCGGAAAAGGGGAAAACAAGGCCCAATGGTTTGAGGAGGCGGTTGTTCCCATCAAGGAACAATGCGACATCATCGTAAACGTATCCACCGGCGGCACGGGAAAACGCGTGGATGGGGACTACCTGTTCAAAGAAGTCCCCGAAGAAAGCGTCAAGGGGCGCTTGAGCGTGATACCGGCGCTGGCCCAAAACCCTCGGGCAAAACCGGATCTGGCCTCATTTAACGCCGGTTCTCCGGTCATTGACATCTACAACCGGAAAAAAAAGGATTTTCTGCTCAAGTTTGTCATGGTCCACAGCTTTCCGGATATGGTGCATATGGCCGAAGTCATGAAGGCCAACCAGGTCAAGCCCGAACTGGAATGCTATGACATCGGAATGATCAACAACGCCATCGTACTGGCGGAGATGGGGCATCTTGAAAAACCCCTTTACTTCCAATGTGTTCTGGGAATATTGGGCCAGATTCCCGCCACCGTGGACAACCTCCTCCACATGGTGCGCAATATCCCCGAAAACTCTCCCTGGTCCGTATGCGCCGTCGGCTTAAAAGAATTTGAAATGGCCACCATGTCCATTATCATGGGGGGGCATGTGCGGGTGGGGTTTGAAGACAATATCTATCTATCCGAGGGCGTACCGGCCAAAAGCAATGCGGAACTGGTGGCAAAGGTGGTCAGGATTGCCGGGGAACTGGGTCGCGAGATTGCCACCCCCGCGGAAGCCAGAAAAATTCTTCATTTGCCCGCGGCATAGGAGATTTCCCTTTGAGCGGGACTATCATGAACCCTTTGACCCTCCTTGAAGCACGCAATATCAGCAAGAACTTTGGGGCGTTGCAGGTTATCGACCACGTGGCCCTAAAGATCGTCACGGGGAGCATCCATTCCGTTATCGGCCCCAACGGCGCCGGTAAAACAACCCTTTTCAACCTGATGACGGGTTTTGTCCCGGTGAGCAGCGGCACGGTTTTTTTTAAGGGTGAGGATGTCACCAATCTACCCCCTTACAAAATTTCAAAAAAGGGGATCGCCCGCTCCTTCCAAATCACCAGTATTTTTCCGGAACTGTCGGTTCACGAAAATCTTCGGGTGGCGGCCCAGGCGCGGGAACGGATGTCCATCAACTTTCTCAGGCACTTCACCCGGCTGAAAAGCGCCGCCCAAAAAGCCGATGAGGTGCTGGAAGCCATCGGACTCGCGGATAAGGGAGGGGTGATCAGCAAGAATCTTTCCTATGGGGAAAAGCGGGTTCTGGATATCGGCATTTCTCTGGCCACCGATCCTGAATTGATTCTTCTGGACGAACCCATGGCAGGACTTCAGGCCGCGGACGTGGAGTGGATGATGCAACTGGTGCGGGATATTTCGAAGGAATTGACGGTGGTTCTCATCGATCACAACATTGATCTCGTCATCGCCCTGAGCCATGTGATTACGGTCCTGAACCAGGGACAGGTCATTGCCGAAGGGTCGCCGGCCCAAATACAGGAAAACGAAAAGGTTCAGACCGCCTATCTGGGGGGATACTAAGATTGCTCACGTTGGAAGACGTTCACGCATATTACGATGAAAGCCATATCCTCCGCGGTCTTTCCATGGATATTCAAAGGGGAGAGGTGGTGACGCTCCTGGGACGAAACGGGGCCGGGAAAACCACCACCGTCAAGTCTATTATGGGAATCGTGCCGCTCAGATCCGGTAAAATTGTTTTTAAGGGTCGGGAAATTTCAGGGCTCGCGCCCCATAAAATCGCACGGCAAGGTGTTGGGTTCGTTCCTGAAGAACGCCGAATTTTCCCCAGCCTGACCGTTCTTGAGAATATCATGTTCCCGGTCTGGGGAACGGGCGGGGAGGGCTGGAAGCTGGAAAAAATCTACGAATTTTTTCCAGTGCTGAAAAGACGGTCCCACAACAGAGGGACCCAGCTCAGCGGCGGGGAACAGCAGATGCTGGCCATTGCCCGGATATTGAGGGCCAAAATGGACCTGATCCTTCTGGACGAACCCACGGAAGGGCTGGCGCCCCTCTTGGTTCGGTCTATCGGCGCCATCATCGGAGAAATTAAAAACAACGGGCTCACGATTCTCTTAATCGAACAAAACACCCGTTTTGCCACCGAAGTGGCGGACAGGCACCAGATCCTCTATGGGGGAAAAATTGTATACAGCGCGGACAATGCGCATTTTCGCAAAGACCACGAGATTCAAAAGCGATATCTGGGGGTTTGAGAAGGAATGGTTTCATCCATCCCCATGGCGGGAAGGAGGTGACGCCTGCAACCGGAGTGTCAACAAACCAGTCGAAGTTCAAGGACAAATCAAAACAACAGGAGGATCACCATGGGTAAGAAATTTTCATTGACGGCAATATTGGTAATGGTTGCGTTTCTTTTCACAGTGTGCCCCGCGGGCGCTGGGGATGCCGTAAAGGTGGGGGTGCTCAGCGTGTTGTCCGGCCCCCTGGCGGTGATTGGAAACGGGGAAAAATGGGCCGCTGAAATGGCCATCGAGGATTACGGACCGGTGTTGGGGAAAAAGGTCGAATTGATTGCAAAGGACCATGCCTACAACCCGGGCATCGCTAACGAAAAGGCCAAAGAGCTCTACGAAAAATATAATGTTGATGTGATCGTCGCCTGTCCCAACAGCGCGGCGGCCCTGGCCGTTGCCAAACAGGCCGAGATTCATAAGAAGCTGTTTATCTCCACCTCCGCGGGCACAACGGAACTCATCGGAAAACAGTGCAATCCTTATGTGATCAAATGGAATTATAACGATTACATGCTGGCCACCACCGTGGGCCTCTGGGGGGCGGAGCACCTGGGGAAACGCTGGTATACCATCACCAGCGATTATGCATGGGGCCATGACCTTCTGAAACACTTCAAGGCCGCCTTAAAGGCCAAGGGCGGGATTCATGTGGGAAACGATATGGTGGCGCTGAAAACCTCCGACTACAGCCCCTATATTCTGAAAGCCATGCAGGCCAAACCGGATGTACTGGTGCTGCTGAATGTGGGGAAAGATGCCGTCAATTCAACCAAGGCGGCTGCTGAGTACGGTTTAAAGGGCAACTGCAAGATTGTCCATGCCCTTCTGTTTGAACCCAGCATCCGGGGGGCCGGCCCTGAAACCTTTCAGGATGATTATGTGGCGGCTTCCTGGAACTGGAAGGTGGACAATCCCGGCGCAAGGGAATTCGCGGACAAATATCTCAAGAAAACCGGGGAACGCCCCCATTTCATGGCGGCTGCCGTGTACAGCGCCACCTGGCAGTATCTTGATGCGGTGAAGCGAGCGGGCACAACCGATGCCGACGCGGTCATCAAACAGTTGGAAGGGCATACCTTCATCGATCTGTTTGCCAATCCCGGATACATCCGGCCCGAAGATCATATGCAGGTGGGCAAAGCATTGCTCCTCCGGGTGAAAAAACCCGGAGAAGTCAAAGAAAAAGATGACTATTTCGAGATTATCGGCGCCCTGTCCGCGGAAGAAGCATTTGGAACGCCGGGCCAGTTCGGCTGCAACCTGAAAAAGTAATTTCCCGGTACGGGAGGAGGCGGTCTATCGCCTTCTCCCGGATACCCATGGGGCTTATGGGCGATGACATTTAACTTCATTTTAATCCACCTCTTTAACGGTTTGATCCTGGGCGCCATCTATGTACTCCTTTCCCTGGGACTGACGGTTATTTTCGGAACCCTGGGCGTCGTTAATTTCGCTCACGGCGCCTTGTATATGCTGGGGGCCTATGCAGCTTACACCGTTGTCAAAACGCTACACATGCCCTTTGCCGCAGCCCTTTTCATCTGCCCCCTCCTGGTGGGCATCATCGGCATTGCCCTTGAAAGACTCCTCATCCGGAGGCTGTACAACCTTCCCCATTATTTTAATCTTCTGCTCACCTTCGGGATCATGTTTATCATCCAGGACGGCATCAAGATCATATACGGCCCTGAAGGCGAGCCCTTCGGCATCCCCTCTTTTTTGCGGGGCGCCGTGAATCTGGGATTTATGCTCTACCCGAAATACAGGCTTTTCGTGATCATCATTACCGCGCTTCTGGCCTTAGGCGTCTGGTTGTTTATCGCTAAAACCAAGATGGGCGCCATTATCCGGGCGGGAACCGACGACAGCGAGATGGCTGATGCCCTGGGCACTAATATCTCAGGGGTCTTTACATGGGTATTCGGCATGGGCGCGGCCCTTTCCGGACTTGCGGGGGTACTGATTGCGCCCATTCAGAATATTCAACCCCTCATGGGGATGGACATTCTCATCGAAACCTTTGTTATCGTCATCATCGGGGGCATGGGGAGTATCGCCGGGTCTGTTCTGGCGGGTCTTATCATGGGGGAACTGGTCACTTTAGGGATTATTTTCTGGCCTCCCGGCGCCACCATCCTCATGTATGTGTTCATGGCCGTGATCCTCACCATCAGGCCAAGAGGGTTTTTCGGTCGATCCGAATTTTTTGAATAGGTCGCGGGTAAATCATAATGAACCACAACCGTAATTATACCCCCTTGATCATTGTGGCGGCAGCCCTGTTTCTGCTCTTTCTTCCCTTTCTGACGCCTTATAAGGCCCTGGCCAGCCAGATGCTCATTTTTGCCATTTTTGCCCTGGGTTACGATATTTGTTTCGGTTACACGGGGCTTTTGTCTTTCGGGCACGCCGCTTTTTTCGGCCTTGGGGCCTATGGCGCCGGATTGAGCCTGATTCATTTTGCCATTCCGACCCCCCTGGCCATATTATTCGGCATCATTGTGAGTGTGGCGGCAGCATTGCCCATCGGCCTTCTTTCAATCCGACGACACGGGATTTATTTTGCCATGGTCACCCTGGCCTTTGCTCAGATGATCTATTTCATTGTTTTTAAATGGCGCTCCCTCACCGGCGGCGATGACGGACTGCAAGGCGTGCCGAGGTTGCCCATGGGACCCATTGATCTGACATCCGAACTGACGCTCTACTATTTTATTCTCTTTTTTTTCATTGCGTCGGTTATTCTGGGCATCCGCATTATTCACTCCCCCTTCGGAAAAACCCTGGAATGCCTCAGGGAGAATGAGAATCGGGCCAAAAACATCGGGTACAATCCCACCCGGTTCAAATTGATTTCCTTTATGATCTCAGCGGGCTTTGCCGGCCCCCCCCCCCCCCCCCCCCCCCCCCCCCCCCCCCCCCCCCCCCCCCCCCCCCCCCCCCCCCCCCCCCCCCCCCCCCCCCCCCCCCCCCCCCCCCCCCCCCCCCCCCCCCCCCCCCCCCCCCCCCCCCCCCCCCCCCCCCCCCCCCCCCCCCCCCCCCCCCCCCCCCCCCCCCCCCCCCCCCCCCCCCCCCCCCCCCCCCCCCCCCCCCCCCCCCCCCCCCCCCCCCCCCCCCCCCCCCCCCCCCCCCCCCCCCCCCCCCCCCCCCCCCCCCCCCCCCCCCCCCCCCCCCCCCCCCCCCCCCCCCCCCCCCCCCCCCCCCCCCCCCCCCCCCCCCCCCCCCCCCCCCCCCCCCCCCCCCCCCCCCCCCCCCCCCCCCCCCCCCCCCCCCCCCCCCCCCCCCCCCCCCCCCCCCCCCCCCCCCCCCCCCCCCCCCCCCCCCCCCCCCCCCCCCCCCCCCCCCCCCCCCCCCCCCCCCCCCCCCCCCCCCCCCCCCCCCCCCCCCCCCCCCCCCCCCCCCCCCCCCCCCCCCCCCCCCCCCCCCCCCCCCCCCCCCCCCCCCCCCCCCCCCCCCCCCCCCCCCCCCCCCCCCCCCCCCCCCCCCCCCCCCCCCCCCCCCCCCCCCCCCCCCCCCCCCCCCCCCCCCCCCCCCCCCCCCCCCCCCCCCCCCCCCCCCCCCCCCCCCCCCCCCCCCCCCCCCCCCCCCCCCCCCCCCCCCCCCCCCCCCCCCCCCCCCCCCCCCCCCCCCCCCCCCCCCCCCCCCCCCCCCCCCCCCCCCCCCCCCCCCCCCCCCCCCCCCCCCCCCCCCCCCCCCCCCCCCCCCCCCCCCCCCCCCCCCCCCCCCCCCCCCCCCCCCCCCCCCCCCCCCCCCCCCCCCCCCCCCCCCCCCCCCCCCCCCCCCCCCCCCCCCCCCCCCCCCCCACCCCCCCCCCCCCCCCCCCCCCCCCCACCCCCCCCCCCCCCCCCCCCCCCCCCCCCCCACCCCCCCCCCCCCCCCCCCCCCCCCCCCCCCCCCCCCCCACCCCCCCCCCCCCCCCCCCCCCCCCCCCCCACCCCCCCCCCCCCCCCCCCCCCCCCTGGCCGGCGCCCTTTACGCCATTTTGCAAAATTTTGTACCCCTGTTCACCCTTAGCCTGGACACTTCCGGCGATATTGTTCTGATGACCCTGGTGGGCGGCATGGGGACCCTCTACGGACCCATCATGGGCGCTATGGGACTCATCTTTCTCAAGGATTTCTTGAGTTCATATACGGACATCTGGCCTCTGTGTCTCGGAACGCTGTTCGTCCTTTCGGTCATGACCTTTAGAAAGGGCGTGTTCAAGGAATTGCTTGATAAAATCTCAAAGAATTAGAAAAAGGAGAATGATTTTGTTAGATGCCGGTCGTATTGCGGTGGTAGGTGCGGGAATCATGGGACACGGAATCGCCCAGGCATTCGCGCAGAAAGGCTATCCGGTCAATTTGTATGATGTCGACAGCGGGGTGCTGGACAAGGCCCTTCAAAGCATCAGATCCAACCTTTGCACTTTTGTAGAATCCGGTGTCGCAAATGAGGCATTCATTGAAGAAACCCTTTCAATGATCCGGCCCGTTACCAGCCTGGACTACGCTGTTCTGGACGCAGATTTTGTGGTGGAAGCGGCCCCTGAGGATATGGCCCTCAAAACGGATCTATTCAATCAAATGGATGCCTACACCCATGATGATGCCATCCTGGCCAGCAATACCTCCATGCTGCCCATTTCTCAATTCGGCGCAGGTACTTCAAAACGCGATAAACTCATTATTACCCATTGGTTCAACCCGCCGCATATTGTTCCGGTGGTGGAGGTTGTGATGGGAAAGGAGACTTCCCAAGAGACATTTTCATTCACTTTTAACCTTTTGAAAAGGATCGGCAAGCAACCCGTAAAAGTGATGAAAGAGAGTCCGGGATTTCTGATCAACCGCATTCAGACCGCCATGTTCAGAGAGGTCCTTTCTCTCCTGGAACAGGGAATGGCATCGCCGGAAGATCTGGATTTAGCCGTCAAAGGGAGCTTCGGCTTTCGCCTGGGCGTCATGGGCGTCCTGGAAACCATGGATCTTGCGGGACTCGATTTGATGCTCAAAGGGACCGATTATCTCTACAAATATCTGGACAACTCCGTAGAACCCCATAGGATTTTGAAAGAAAAGGTCGACCATCACCACCTTGGCGCGAAAACAGGGAAGGGGTTCTTTTCATATCCCCCTAACGAAAAACATGGAACGTCCGCCGTAAAAGAACGAGACAAAAAATTACTCGCCATTCTTAAAGCGGCAAACCGCGGTTTTAGGTTTTAAGTTTTAAATTGATGACCTTCTCGTTTTTTGTAGCGGAAAACCAGGTGATAAGGTACTAATATGCTCTTGAAATGGATAATTGGAAATGATAGAAAGATCTTATCCACAAATTAAAGGAGGGAAAGAGCGTATGGAAAAGAGATTCATCACCGGCTTCAAAGCCATTTTTTTTATCTGTTCGGTTTTCTTTATGACATCCTGTGCGGAAAAGCAGTTGGACACATCCGCCGGGGCAAACCCGCTCGCGGGTCAATCCGAAGAGGTTATCGTCGTTAAAGAAGCGCCAAAAGTGGTGGTGGTAGAGGGCGTTGAAGCGGAAGCAGCCGCAGCCAGACAGGCCGCCCTGATTTCCGACTTTGAAAATGTCAGCATCTATTTTGAGTTTGACAGATCGAATTTGAAACCTGAATCCCAGGAAATTTTGAGGGAAAAAGCCAATTTTCTGCGTGCAAATCCATCCTACTCGATCCTTATTGCCGGCAACTGCGACGAAAGGGGCACGGAAGAATACAATCTAGCCCTGGGAGAAAGAAGAGCCATGTCCGCCAAAAGCTTTCTCGTGGCCCTGGGAATTTCTCCGGACCGCCTTAAAACCATCAGCTACGGGGAGTTGAGACCGGCGGATCCCGCCAATAACCCCGTGGCATGGGCCTTGAACAGAAGAGATACCTTTAAACTTTTTCAGTAACCCGTGTTCGTAAAAACTAAAGGCGATAGGTAATGGGCGAAAGGCGATGGGGATTCCCTCCGCCTATCGCCTATGGCCTATCACCTATCGCCTAATACATAAACTACCGGAGTAAAAAAATGGGACGTCTTCTTTTAATCAAACCCATGGGTGTCAGACTGGTTTTCTTTTTCGCTGTTTTCCTCATTTTTTCCGCATGCGTCACGGAAGAAAAGTTTCAGTATCTCAACAAAAGAATCGACGCCGTTGAAACAAAAACCGATAAAGCCATGGTTTCAAACAACGACCGCATGGCCACGGGCAGCGCCGAAATGGATCGATTGAAAGAAGAAATGCGGTTTCTAAATGGACGTCTGGACGAAAACAGCCATCTACTCAAACGCACCATTGAAAGGGACACCACGGAAGGGGATACGCTGGTCGGAAGCGTTTCCGGGCTGATGGAGCGAATGACCCGGTTGGAGTTGCAGGTGGACAGACTCTCTTCCTATCTCGGTCTCGAACCCATGATCAAGCAGGAGGAAAAGGACGCCGGCGCACCGCCGGCAGCGGTCCCCCGGATCCCACAATTCTCTAAGCCTGAGGCCCTGCCGAAACCCGAAGTTGAAATTCCCTCGGATCAGAAACTATATGACATAAACCTGGCATTTTATCGCGGGGAAAAATACGAGGAGGCCATCGTCGGCTTCAAAAATTTCCTCAAAATCCACCCAAAATCCACGTTAGCCGACAATGCCGCGTTCTGGATCGGGGAATCATACATGGCCCTAAAGCAGTATGAGCAGGCGATTCTGGGTTTTCAGGACGTGATAAAGAAATACCCCAGGGGAAACAAGGTCCCAAATGCGCTTCTCAGGCAGGCATTGGCTTTTTACGAGCTAAAGGACAAGACCAGCGCTAAATTGCTCCTGAAAAAACTGATCAAAAATTACCCCAAATCCAGCGAAGCAAAAATTGCGCAAAATAAGCTTAACACAATAGAATAAAGCCGTTTACGCCTTTTTTATAACGTCATTGAATGCCGACATGATATCTTTCCGGCTGATGACCCCCAGCAGTTTTTCAGGATCATCGCCATCCACCACGGGAAGAACGGCAAAATCGCCGGCGGTAATTTTGGCCAGAGCCGACAGGAGGGTCTCACCCCGAGTAACACTCACCACATCGCGGGTTGCCACATGCCCCGCAGTAATGGATGCTTTGCCTTTCTTTACCGCTCTTCTGCAGTCGGATAGAGAAAGGATCCCTTTGAGCCTCCCCTCGTCATCCACTACGGGAAAACTGCTGAATCGGCTTTCGTAAATGAGCTTTTTGAGCCCTTCCAGGGGCATTTGAACGTTTACCGGTTCCACGGTGGGGGTCATTGCATTCGCGACGGACACGCCCCTGAACCGGCTCATTTCGCTATCCGGCACCGGAGCGGGTTCACCTTTCCTGTCCCCTCCACCGCCGGCTTTCATCTCGTCCACCCGTTTGTTGTAGCACTCGATCAAATCCCTGCGATCCAGCATCCCGATAAGAACTGCGTGATCTTCGTCTCGAACCACAGGCACCCGCGCCAGATTACGGACGGTGCATTTTTTCAAAACGGCGTTTAAATCTTCAGACGGGGTCGTGTAGATAATGTGGGGGTTGGCCACATCCTTCATCCGCACCAGGTCGCCGATCTCTTCATCAAAAATAACACCGCGGATATCATTGATGGAAAATATCCCCGTAAGCCTGTTTTCCGTATCCACCACGGGATAATAATGCTGGTCGCTGGAACTGAAAATCTTCCGGAACCGCTTCAACGTCATATCCTGGGGAATCAGTTGGACTTTTCTGAACTGTCCGGTCAACTCCTTAACGCGAATGGCTTCCAGGATATCCACAAAAAAATCACCCCGGTGGGCGTTGGAATCAATTTTGGACTTCACCTGTTTATCGTAAATGGTCCACTTCCGGGAAATCAAATAGGCCAGCGAACACACCAGAAGACCCGGGAGCAGAAGATGATAAGAATTGGTCATTTCGCTGACAAATATAATGGTAGAGATGGGGGTATTGGAAACGCCCGCGAAAAAGCCCGCCATGCCCACCACCACAAAGGCCCCCGGTTGCGTCACCACATTGGGCATAATGTCATGAAAGATTCTGCCCATAGCGCCGCCCAGTGCGCCGCCAATCACCACGGAAGGCCCAAACACGCCCCCGCTGCCGCCTGAGCCGATGGAAAAAGAAGTGGTCAATATTTTTCCCAATGCCAGGGCCAGCAGCAGCAGGGTGGGAAGTTCATTGTCCAAGGCCATTTGTGCAAAGCCGTAACCGAAGGACAGGGTTTCCGGCAGGAAAAAACCGATGGCCCCCGTCAACAGACCCCCAATGGCCGGTTTGATGTGGTTGGGGAGTTTGATCTTTTTAAAGGCGCCCTGAACACCGTAAAAAGCTTTCACATACAGGAAGCCCCCTGCGGCCAGCACGACGGCCAGGACCATATAGGGACCCAGCTCCATGGGATTTCGGAACACAAAAGGCTGGGTTTCAAAGAGCGACCCCCATCCAAAAACCAGGCAGAAGACGCAATAGGCCACCACCGATGAGATGCCAGCCGGGATAATCACCTCGGATTCAAATTCGGGATCGCGGTAAAGCACTTCCGCAGCAAACAGGGCGCCTGCCAACGGCGCCCTGAAAATGCTTCCCACGCCGGCTCCCATACCGGCCGCCAGCATAATCCGGCGTTCCCGGTCTGAAAGCTTCAGCTTTGTGGCCAGAAAAGATCCAAACCCCGCGCCGATCTGGGCGATGGGTCCTTCACGACCGCCGGAGCCCCCTGAGGTCAAGGTAATGGCGGAAGCGAAGGTTTTAATAATGGGAATCCTCCCCCGAATAAATCCGCCCTTGTTGTGGTAGGAATCAATGGCGGCATCGGTTCCGTGGCCCTCTGCTTCCGGTGCAAAGGTATAGACCAGCCACCCGCTGATAAGTCCCCCGAATACCGGTAGAAAAAGAAGCATCCATCGGTTGAAAACAGTCTGAGTCTGGTTAAAAAGGTGTCCCTCTCCCGCGGGATCGGGAGGACGATATCCGGCCATCTGGTCCAACAAGAAATGGGACCCAATCTGGCAGAGAAATTGAAAAAAAATAGATCCCAAACCGGCAATTAGGCCGATGAGGATAAAATAAAAACCCCATTTTCCCGCCGTTGTAAGGGTGTTGGATTGTGCCTTTAATGTGGTTAAGTCAGGCCAGATTTTGAGTTTGCTTCGATGAGCCATGCCGGTATGCCTTCTATTAGATTATTACAATTTCATTAAATATTCATGCCAGGCCCTTTATAATGAGGGGGCAGAGCCTCGTCAAGGGGTAAGCTAAAGTCGTTGACGGAAAACCTAAAACTGCTTAAGGCATCCTTCAAGAAGGATTCCGAAAATTTCATTCAATATTCGTTATTAACAGAATTCTTATTGACTTTAAGTGTTTTCGTCATTAAAGTCTGAGCTAAATGCGAGTTTGGGTTTTTATGTCTTTCAAAGCACCCGTTGAACCTATTTGAATATTGAGGAATGCGTTATGCACAGATCATGACAACCAAAGAAATTGCAAAATATTTAAAGCTGCATGAAATCACTATCTGTAAATATGCGGCCGAAGGAAAAATCCCCGCCATCCGGATCGGCAGAGTGTGGAGATTTGACAAAGATGCCATTGACCGATGGATCGGCGGTGGGCAAAAGGACTGATTGCCCATCCCCCCCAATGATTCAAACCCGTTGCACATGATCGGCCTTCATGTGGAAGGAACCTGCGCTCCTTAAAATTCTACGAATAAAGCAGGCTCGGCTTTATCCACTGACGATAGGTTTTGAATTCCGCCACCCAGCCCTCCCATAAACGAGGAAGCGAACAGCCGGATTCCAAACCACGCCGAAGGGAAGTGTTCCCCAAAATCATGTCGATGGGTTTTTTTTTCGTTTCATACTCGTAGGGCGGCATTTTCCACTCAAAATGCTCCCCGTACAGGGATATCACAGCCTGCAAAAGCGCCAGGGACGTATAATAGGGCCGATAGACGTCAAAATCCAGAATGTGGATCATAAACCCATGGCAAAGCTTCCCGGCCCATTTGTGAAATGTGGGACGAAACAAATAGTCCTGCAAACAGCATCCCTTAAAGGCCCGCGCGTCCAAGCATTTTTTGATGGCCATCGTATTAAAATAAGGGGCGCCGAAAATTTCAAAGGGCCGGCAGGTGCCTCTTCCTTCGGAAATATGGGTGCCTTCCCACAGCACCTGGCCGGGATAAACGAAGGCTGTTTCTGGAAAAGGCATATTGGGAGAGGGCATCACCCACCGAAGGCCCGTTTCACCCCAGGTCATGTGCCTGCGCCACCCGACCATGGCAATAACGTCAAGATCGCATCCAAGCCCGAATGCCTGGTTGAAAAGACGCGACATTTCACCCATGGTGAGACCGTGCCGCATTGGCAGCGCCGCGGGACCCACAAAGGAAAACAGCTCAGGCGCAAGACAATTCCCTTCCAGGATGAGCCCGCCAAGGGGATTGGGACGGTCCAGAACAACGACTTTTTTTCCAAAAAGCGCTGCGGCCCTCATACAGCGGAGCATGGTGGATGAAAAGGTATAAACCCGTGTTCCCACATCCTGAAGGTCGATAATCAGGGTGTCTATGAGGTCAAACATTTCCGGCTCCGGATCCCGGGATTCGGCATACAGACTGAAAACGGGAATATTCAGGGTCTGATCACGGCCATGGGGCGTTTCAACCATATTGTCCTGATCTTCGCCCCCATACCCGTGCTGAGGCCCGAAAAGCGCCCGCAATTGGCCGGGAAGTCGCTTTAACAGAATATCCCGTGCGGTTTCAAGGTTTTGATTGACCGAAGCCTGATTTGAAAGAAGACCCAGCCGTTGTCCCTTAAACCGGGTCCATTCACTTTTGTCTAAACAATCAAGGCCCGTAAGGACATTTTCCATATGCAATCCCCGGTTTTCAAACAGTTTTATCTATGGTAAACCATATCCGGTTTCTTTTCAAGGCCCACTCCTCGGTGGGCGGATGCCCTTTGGAGATCCCATGATCATTTTTGCCCATTTCCCCCGTCAATACCATCGCCGGTCCTGGCCTATAACCGTGGGAATCGCCGTTTTCTTCTGGATCTTTGTTTTTTTGGCCACCCAATATTCCCTGGCATCCGAGTTCAACGCCCTCAGAGGCAATGGCGTGAAGGTTCTTTTTCCACCCTCTCTCGCGGCTCTGGCCGAAGAAACCGCCCAAATGGCGCCGACCCTGAAAATGGACCTTCAGGAAATTTTCAAATGGCCTTTCGACTGGAATCCCACCGTCATTCTTATGAACGATCATCAGCGCTTTCTAAAAATGACCCACAGTCCGCTTGTGGTGGGTTTCGCGGCGCCTCAAAAAAACCTCGTGGTCATGGACTGCTCAAGAATCTCAAACCCGGTAAATTTTGCCAATATCCTGAAGCATGAGCTTTGTCACCTGCTCCTTCACGGAACGATCAACAAAGTCCCCATCCCCCGATGGTTTGACGAGGGAGTGGCCCAGTGGGTCGCCAACGGGGTCATGGATATTGTCCATGAACAAAAGGAAGCCCTGTTGCCGAAAGCCGCCTTCTCTGATCGGCTCATCCCGCTGGGAAGCCTGGCCAGGGATTTTCCTCTAAACGAAAATGAATTGCGTCTGGCCTACGAAGAGAGCAAAAGCGTCATCGACACCATCATCAGCACCCATGGAAAGGCGGGATTGCTTGAAATTATGGCCCTGATGAAAGAAGGCGTCCCACTGCGAGAAGCGGTTTCCAGAGCCCTTGACACGCCCCTGTACAAAATTGAGAAAGAATGGCGAGCATCCCTTAAACAGAATATCGCCTGGTTTGCACACCTGAGCTATTATCTCTATGAAATCCTCTTTGCCCTGGGCGCCTTGATACTGGTTTATGGGTTCATTAAAGGGGTTAAGAGAAAAAGAGCCTATATGGAAGAAGAAGATCCCTCTGAAAGGTTTGGTTGATATTTTCCCTCATGTATTTCAGCTTTCACCTTTCATCCCTCAACCCTATCTTTTCTCTGAAAGGTTTGGTTGATATTTTCTCTAATGTATGCCAATGTTCACCCATTGTGATGAGCGTGCGGACACGCCAACGAAAGGAGTCAAAAAAAATGGAATATCCACATCTGTTTTCCCCCATAGCCATCCAGAACATGGAACTGAGGAACCGGATTGTCATGACCGCCATGCATCTGGGTTATACCCCGCAAGGAGAGGTTACGGACCAGCTCGTTAACTTCTATACTGAAAGAGCCCGAGGGGGCGTCGGTTTTGTCATCGTGGGGGGATGTCCTATCGATGAATTCGGGGGGATGGTGGGCATGATCTCCATCAACGATGATCGTTTCATCCCGGGATTAAAACGGCTTACCGGCGACGTTCAGGAGCATGGCGCCAAAATCGCGGCGCAGCTTTATCAGGCCGGCCGGTATACCCATTCCGCCATGATCGGCGGACGACAACCCATATCCGCCTCGGCCGTTCGCTCCAGACTGACGGGAGAAACCCCGAGGGCATTGGCACTCGAGGAAATTGCCGGGGTTCAGGATAAATTTGCACAGGCAGCGGTGCGCGCTCGGGAAGCCGGCTTTGATGCGGTGGAAATCCTGGGAAGCGCCGGATATCTCATCAGCCAGTTTCTTTCTCCCATCACCAATTTGCGGGAAGATGCATACGGCGGCTCTTTTGAAAACCGAATGCGCTTCGGTCTCGAAACCATTGTGAAAGTGCGAAAGGCCCTGGGGCCTGACTATCCAATCCTGCTGCGCATCGCCGGAAACGATTTCATGAAGGGGAGCAACACTAACCGTGAGGCAAAACTATTTGCCGCGGAAGCTGAAAAAGCGGGGATTGATCTCTTTAACGTCACGGGGGGATGGCACGAAACCCGAGTGCCTCAGCTCACCATGGGCGTTCCCCGAAAGGCCTACGTCTACCTGGCCAGGGGAATCCGCTCAGCCGTATCAAAGCCCGTCATTTCCAGCAACCGGATCAATGATCCCAAAGAAGGAGAAGAAATTCTTCGAAGCGGCGGCGCGGATCTTGTGACCATGGCCAGAGGGCTTCTGGCCGATCCTGAATTGCCCAACAAGGCCCGCAACGGAAAATCCCGCCTGATTTACCATTGTATAGCCTGCAACCAGGGCTGCTTTGACTCAATTTTCCAGGGACGTCCCGCCACATGCACGGTGAACCCGCGAGCCGGTCGAGAAGGCGAACTACTGATAAACCCCGCTCCAAAATCCAAAAAAATCCTTGTGGTTGGCGGGGGGCCGGCCGGTATGACGGTGGCCCGTACCGCCAAGGAGCGGGGACATCATGTAACGCTCATGGAAAAAAGCGGAAAGCTGGGGGGCCAGATCCTTTTGAACCATTTCATCCCCGGACGCGGGGAGCTGGAAACCGCCGCCATCGACCTGATCAACAACCTTCATGACAAACGGGTGGAGACCATTATGGAAAAGGCGGTCACGCGGGCGGTGGTGGGCCAACTGGCCCCGGATGTGGTGGTGCTGGCCACGGGCGCTTATCCCACGAAACCGGAAATAAAGGGCATTGACGGAGACAATGTAATTCAGGCCTGGCAACTGCTGGAAGAAAATGTGGAAACCGGCAGGAACGTGGTTATCCTGGGAGGGAATGCCGTGGGCCTTGAAACCGCCCTGTTTCTGGCCAACCAGGGAACCCTTTCACCCGATGTACTCCATTTTCTCATGGTCAACCGTGCCGAAACATTTGAAACATTAACGGAACTCCTCGACCGGGGGAACAAGCAGGTCACCGTGGTTGAAATGGCCCCCAAAGCGGGCGTCGATGTGGGGCTGACCACCAAATGGACCCTCATGGGAGAACTGGAACGTCTTGGGGTAAGGCTTTTGACGAAAACCCGCGCCGTTAGGATAACATCCGAGGGCCTTGAGGTGGAAGATGAAACGGGACCCAGGCTTATTGCCGCCGACACCATCGTCCTTGCGGCAGGCTCAAAACCGGAAAACGGACTGCTTGAAGAGATTGAGGATCTGGTCTCTGAAATTCATGTGATCGGGGATGCTAAAAACCCACGAAACGTACTGACGGCCATTCGAGAAGGCTTCGAACTTGGGCTGAAACTATAAGCGTTAAAACTATGACCCAGGTAATTTCCATTTCAAATCAAAAAGGCGGCGTCGGGAAAACAACCACCGCCGTCAATCTTTCCGCCGCCATTGCCGCCGGCGAGAAAACCTGTCTTTTGATTGATTGCGATCCCCAGGGGAACGCGACAACCGGATTGGGACTCGATACCGCCGGCCTGTCCCACGGCCTTTACGATCTCCTCATGAGAACGGCTTCCCTGGAAGAGGCCATTTCCGAAACCGAGCTTCCCCACCTCCACCTTCTGGGCGCCACCCATGAACTCATCGGCGCCGAAGTGGAAATGGCATCCATGGCTTCCAAGGAATTTCTGCTCAGAAAGGCCATTTCATTGCTTCGAGACCGCTATGACTATGTTTTTCTCGATTGTCCGCCATCTCTCGGTTTTTTAACCATTAATGCCCTAACAGCATCCAGGTCCGTCCTGGTGCCGCTTCAATGCGAATATTATGCCCTGGAAGGGTTGTCCAAACTGCTGACAACCATCAAGGCCATAAAGAAAAATCTCAATCCCGCACTCAGGCACGTTGATATTCTGCTGACCATGCACGACCAGCGAAACAATCTTTCCCATCAGGTAGAGCAGGAAGCCCGGGCGCTTTTCAATGAACGGGTGCTAAAAACGGTGATCCCGCGAAATGTTCGCCTAAGCGAAGCCCCGAGTTACGGCAAACCCATTATCCTCTATGACATACGCTCACAGGGGGCGCAGAGCTACCTGTCGCTGGCGCGTGAAATGATTGAAAGGGAGAAGAAGACGGCATGATCAAACGAAATGCTCTGGGAAAGGGTTTGTCGGCCCTGATTCCCGATGGCCACAATCTGGACGAAAAAGAAGAGCAATTTTTCCTCTGCCCCGTCGGCGCCATTGAACCGAATCCAAACCAGCCCAGACAACAATTTCCGTCCCATGAACTCGATGAAATGGCGGCTTCGGTGCGGGAAAAGGGCATCCTGACCCCGCTTCTGGTGAATAAAACCGAGGCGGGCTACCAGCTCATTGCCGGCGAAAGACGATGGCGGGCCGCACAGAAAGCAGGCCTTGAGCGGGTTCCCATTGTGGTTCGGGAGGTAACGCCTGCGGAGTCCCTGGAACTGGCACTCATTGAAAACATCCAGAGGCAGGACCTGAACCCCATTGAAGAGGCCACGGCTTACAAAAAATTATTGGAAGATACGGCATCCACACAGGAATCGTTGGCCCAACGATTAGGAAAAGACCGGTCAACCATCGCCAACCTGGTAAGACTTCTGAACCTGCCGATTCCCATTCAGCAGGACGTGATCGACAAACGCCTCCATATGGGGCATGCACGACTGCTGGCCGGCATAACGGAAAAAGACCAACAAATGGTTTTGCGGGATGCCATTATCAAAAATGGGCTGTCGGTGCGACAGGCCGAGGCCCTGGCAAAAAAACTGAAAAAACCGCCCCCACCCAAAAAGATCCTGTCCAAGGATGATCCCTACATCCGGTCTCTATCGGATAACCTTAAGCGATCGCTGGGAACCAAGGTTGAAATCAAAAAAGAAGGAAAACAAGGGCAGATCCTTCTGTATTTCTATTCCGATGATGAATTGGATCGGCTGGTGGAATTTCTAACGTAGGGCGAATGATTATTCGCTCCTACCGCTCCATTTTCGCTCCTTGCCCCTGACCAGTCTTTCCACATTTTCCCCGTGCCGGATGTAGATGAGCGTTGCCATAACAACCGATGCCAACACCACTGTTTTGGGTTGATGGAAAAGCGTCAAAAATATGGGGATACAACCCGCTGCAACCATGGAACCTAACGATACGAAATCCCACTTCAGGACCACCAGGAGGAAAATTAAAAGCCCCAGTAAACAAGAGATGGGAGAAAGTGCCAGATATATACCCAAAGCCGTGGCAACACCCTTGCCGCCCCGAAATCCCATAAAGATCGAAAACTGGTGCCCCAGCAAAGGACAGAGACTGACGCACGCAAGGCCCATTTGACTCGATGCGCTCCCATTCAAGGTACAGAGAGAGAAAAGGAGTACGGGAACCAGTCCTTTCAACACATCGAGGATCAATGTCAGGAGACCCCATTTCATACCCAGCTCTCTGGCCACATTGGTGGCGCCGATATTTTTGCTTCCCCTCTCAGTAATGTCGATTTTCGCCGCAAACCCGGCGATAATTTTTCCAAAGGGGACAGCGCCCGCAAGATAGGCGCCCACGGCAAAAAAAAACGTTTGAATCAGCATAAAAGACTCCTCCCTGTCTTCAGTTCGAATTTCAGATCTTTACAATAGTCGCCGGCTCTGGTAAATTTTTTGATCTTAAACTATCGATGTTTCAAATGGGATGCAATGGTTTTTTCATCTGAAGCCATGCAACGTGAGGGTAGAACCGTGAAAATTATGGTTTTGGACGGACAGGGGGGCGGCATCGGCGCAACCCTTATTAAAGGGCTCAGGACTTCCATGGGCCTCGATTTGGAAATTCTGGCCCTGGGCACCAATTCCATTGCCACTTCCAGGATGATGAAGGCCGGCGCCAACCGGGGCGGGTCCGGGGAAAATGCCATTGTTCACACCAGTCAAAGGGTAGATGTGATTATCGGGCCGGTCTCCATTTTGATGGCCAATGCCATGATGGGTGAACTAACCCCCCAAATGGCAACGGCCGTCAGCTCCAGCCCAGCCAGAAAGATCTTAATTCCCCTGACTCAGGAAAAGATAAAGATCGTGGGCGTTTCCAGGGAGCCTTTGCCTCATCTGGTAAACCAGGCCGTCAATATCGTGCAAGAGATCTTACAGGAGGTAAATCAGCATGTGTGAATCAACAGCCTATATTTTGAAAAATGGAAAGGAAGAGATGTTTTTTGAGGATGTGGATGCCTTGGAAAATCGCGACAATGAAATCAAACTGGTGGATATTTTTGGCGATGCAAAGAAAATTCGCGCCAGAATTAAACAATTTTCACTGGTGGACCATAAAATCGTTTTGGAACCTTATTAGCGGCAAGCCGCAGTTTTAAGTTTTAAGTTGTTCTATCAATGAATTTCTTGTTTTTTGTGATAGGTTTTTAGGAAATAAGGTGCTAACCCACGCGCAAATTGGCGGAGGACGTGAATATGATAGAATCTTTTGCTGAAAAAATTCACTGGCTGGGGCATGATGGATTTCGAATCGACAATGATAAAATCATCTATTTTGACCCATACCAAATTGAAGGGGGTCCTACAGCGGACTTGATTTTGATTTCTCATGACCATTTTGACCATTGTTCGCCGGAAGATGTGGCCCAAATTCAAGGCCCTCAAACGATCCTTGTGACCGAAAAGGATTCGGCTGAAAAATTGACGGGGGACGTGAGGGTGCTGAAGCCGGGAGAAACCCTGAACCTGGACGGTGTAAAAATCCAAGCCGTACCGTCATACAACACGGATAAGGATTTTCATCCGAGGAAGAACGGCTGGCTGGGATTTGTTGTTGAGGTGGCGGGGGTCCGAATATATCATGCGGGCGATACGGATTTTATTCCCGAGATGAAAGACCTGAACGTGGACATTGCCCTGCTGCCGGTATCAGGAACCTATGTCATGACGGCGGATCAGGCCGTAAAGGCCGCCCTTGCCATTAAACCGAAACTCGCCATCCCCATGCACTATGGCGCCATTGTGGGCAACGACCAGGATGCTGTTGCCTTCAAAAAGGCCCTTGAGGGCAAAGTGGATGTGCTGATCCTTGAAAAAACATGATGAAACCAGAAACACCTGAAATTCCCGACGAGATACTGGAACCTTATCCCAAGGATGAACGGTCCCTTGTCAAAATGTTGCTCAGCATGACGTCCGCTGCCGTGAAATTGGTCTCTAAGGGGGCGATGGTTTCGGAACTGGTTGGAAAGGCCGTTCTGAATTCTCCCGATCGGCGTAAAATGATTGAAGAGGCCGGGGCCTACCTGAAAGATTTGCGCGAAGTTGCGGGGTTGACCCGGAAAGATGTGAGCCAAACCATTCGACTGGCCGACGAATCAATTCTGGCGGCCGTTGAAAACGGCGCGGCAACCCTTTCCTTTGAATTGATTCTGCGGCTGGCGGCGTTGCTGGCGCGTCATGATCCCATCCCCTTTATCATCAAGCTAACCCGAACCTACAACCCCGAAATATGGGAAATCCTTGAAAAATGGGGTCTGGGGCGACTGCCGGTTCAATTGGAACGGGAAAGGCAGTTTGTCAATATCTATCGAGGTCATGACGTCGCCAGAAAACTTTCCGACGAGGAATATCAACGGGTCCTGACCTTTACCCGGTCCGCCTTTGAAATGGCCCTGGCATTTGCCGGGGACGAAGATGAAGCACAAGAAAACTGAATCTAATGGAAAGAGGAATCATAAATGATCACAAATGCCTCAAATGGACAGACGAACATCTCTGACGAATTAGAAAAAAAATGCATCAACACCATCCGGTTTCTTGCGGTGGATGGCGTACAAAAGGCTAACTCAGGGCACCCGGGAATGCCCATGGAAGCCTCTGAACTGGCCTATGTGCTGTGGACGGGCGCCATGAATTATAATCCCGTAAATCCCCAATGGCCCAACCGAGATCGATTCGTCCTGTCCGCCGGACACGGGTCCATGCTGCTCTATGCCATGCTTCATCTGACGGGCTACGGTCTTTCCCTGGAAGATCTGAAAAACTTCCGTCAGTGGGAGAGTCCCACGCCGGGCCACCCGGAATACGGTTGCGCTCCCGGTGTTGAAACCACCACGGGTCCCCTGGGTCAGGGGTTTGCCACCGGCGTCGGAATGGCCATGGCGGAACGGTTTCTTGCACGCCGCTTCAACAAGCCTGAATTTCCCCTGGTGGACCATTATATTTATGCCCTGGTCAGCGATGGCGATATGATGGAAGGCCTTTCATCGGAAGCGGCCTCCATGGCGGGGGATCTGGGCCTGGGAAAGCTCGTTTACATTTATTTGGACAACAAAATTACCATCGAGGGCACTACCGGCATCACTTTTACCGAAGATGTGGCACGTCGTTTTGAGGCCTACAAGTGGCAGGTTCAGCGGGTGGATGGGTATGATATGCCCGGCATAAACCAGGCCCTGACTAACGCCAAAGGGGACACAACACGGCCGTCTCTCATTATTGCCAGGACCCATATCGCATGGGGCAGTCCCAACAAACAGGATACCCCGGATGCCCACGGAGCGCCCCTGGGCACTGAAGAAGTCTTGCTGACCAAGAAAAACTGCGACTGGCCCGAAGTGCCGAGCTTTCTGGTCCCCGAAGAGGCCCTTGCCGTTTTTCGCCGTGCCCTGAAACGGGGCGCCGAACTGGAAAAAGATTGGTTGGCCCTTTACGCCGATTATCAAAAAAAGCACCCCGAACTTGCCGAAGAATGGCAAATGATGCATGGAACGCCGGACCCATCAAAATGGGCCGAAGCCTTGCCCCATTTTGACGTGACCCAGGGAAACATCGCCACGCGAAAAGCTTCCGGCCAGGCATTGGCGGCGGTCAAGCCTTACCTGCCCGGGCTTGTGGGCGGCTCCGCCGATCTTGCCCCCTCAAACAATACCTTTCTGAAAGGATTTGAGGAATTTAAAGAGGCCGGCGGTCCCAATATCCGCTTCGGCATACGGGAACATGCCATGGGCGCAATCCTCAACGGGATGGCCCTTAGCAAAGCCCTCATCCCCTATGGCGGCACATTTCTGGTATTTTCCGACTATATGCGCCCTGCCATTCGACTGGCCGCCCTCATGGGGCTTCCGGTCATCTACGTGTTTACCCACGACTCCATTGGCCTTGGGGAAGACGGCCCCACCCATCAGCCCATTGAACATCTGGCGAGCCTTCGGGCCATTCCCAACATGATGGTGATCCGGCCCGCCGACGCAGAGGAAACGGTGGAGGCCTGGAAGGTGGCCTTGACCCGGCAGGACGGCCCCTGCGCCCTGATCCTGAGCCGCCAGGGCCTCCCGGTCATTGACCGCACGCGCTACACATCGGCCGGGGAACTTGATAAGGGGGCCTACGTACTGGCGGATGCCACGGACGGAAAGCCCGATCTGATCCTGATGGCCACCGGCGCCGAAGTGCATCTCATTATCGGCGCTTATGAGCAATTAACGGCCCGGGGCGTCAAGGTACGCATCGTGAACATGCCCTCATGGGAACGGTTCGAAGCCCAACCCAAGGCATACCGGGAGCAGGTGCTTCCCCCGGATGTGACGGCACGCCTGGCGGTGGAGGCCGCAAGCCCCTTCGGCTGGGATCGCTACACCGGCCTTCACGGCGCCATCATCGGAATGAATCGGTTTGGGGCTTCAGCGCCCGCCAAAGAACTTTTCAAGGCCTTTGGTTTTACCATTGAAACCGTGGTCAAGAAAGCTGAAACGCTTATGGGGGTGTCATAACCCTTACGGTTTCGGTTTTGCCGGTTTACGATTAATTCATAAGAAATTGGAGATTTTAATATCATGCCTTTAGCAACCATAGAAGAAGTGTTGGAAGACCTGAAACAGGGAAAGATGATCATTTTGGTGGACGATGAAGACCGGGAAAACGAAGGCGACCTGACCATGGCCGCTGAAAAAACCACCCCCGAAGCCATCAATTTCATGGCCACTTACGGAAGAGGGCTCATCTGCCTCCCCATGGCGGCACACCTGTTGGAAAAATTGAAACTGCCCCAGATGGTCAGCGACAACTGCTCCCCCTTTGAGACGGCCTTTACCGTATCCATCGAGGCACGGACCGGGGTCACCACCGGCATATCCGCCGGTGACCGGGCCCGAACCATCCAGGTCGCCGTGGCCGATGACGCCGGTCCCCAGGACCTGGTTCAGCCGGGTCACGTATTTCCCCTGCGGGCACGCCGCGGCGGCGTGCTGTTCAGGACCGGACAAACCGAAGGGTCCGTGGACCTGGCACGCCTGGCGGGTTTGAAACCCGCGGGCGTCATCTGTGAAATCATGAAGGACGACGGCACCATGGCCCGAATGCCGGATCTGGAGATCTTTGCCGAAAAACACGGGCTGAAGATCGCCAGCGTGGCGGATATCATCGAGTACCGAATGCGTACGGAATCCTTCGTACATCAGGCCGCGGAAACCGTTCTGCCCACGCCCCACGGTGAATTCAAAGCCCTGGCCTTTGTAAACGATATTGATGCCCACGAACACCTGGTGCTGGTCAAGGGGGATATCGATCCGGAACAGGAGATTCTGGTTCGGGTCCATTCCCAGTGTACCCCCGGCGATATTTTCAGCTCCTTAAGATGCGATTGCAGGGCCAAGCTGGACAAAGCCATGGAGATGGTCCAACAGGAAGGGCGGGGGGTTATTATCTACATCCAGCAGGAAGGAAGAGGATTAAGGCTGGCACGATACCAGGTCCTTGAAGAAAACGGGAAGGAAATTTCAGCGGCCCACAAGGAGGGGTGTCTGGAAGCGGATTTGAGGAATTACGGCGTAGGCGCGCAGATACTGGTGGCCCTGGGGGTCAAAAAGATGCGGTTGTTGACCAACAACCCCAAAAAAATTAAGGGCCTTGAAGGGTACGACCTGACGATGGTGGGCCGGGTTCCCTTGGAAACCTAAACCTCGGGGTAAACCCTCATGACAAGGGGGTTTGCCACCCCCGCAGATGAAAATAACATCTACCGCTTTTAAGCTAACGGCTAACAGCTAACAGCTGTATTTTCATGGTAAAGAAGACCAGACAGGGTAACATGATATGAAATACAAACAGGATGTTGCGTTTATCAATAGAGAGAAAGAGCTGGCATATCTTTCTAACTTTATTGATAAGCGACCGAATGAAATACTGTTTCTGCACGGACCCAAATCGTCTGGGAAAACAACGCTGCTCTATAAATTTTTTAACAAAATCCAAACAGAACAACGGCTTGATGTAAAATTTATCAATCTGAGGGAAATCCTGATGATTGATTACAAGGATTTTCTGAAGGTGTTTTTTGGCGTTGACCATGACCAAGCCAAAGAAGACATCAAGGAAACACGGGAATATGATTTAAAGGTATTCAAAGTTAAAGTTGAGGTACTCAAGGGATTGAATAGCGGGACGGTTGATCCGTTCTCCGTCATGAAACGGGAATTTCTGAAACTCAATAAAAAAGGCATCAAGCCGGTTATCATCATTGACGAACTCCAGGCCCTTGATCGGGTTTATATGAATGGACAGCGTGAGTTGATCACGGCGCTCTTTAATTTTTTTGTTGCCATGACCAAAGAAAGTCATCTGTCCCATGTCGTCATCTCCTCTTCTGATGGATATTTTATCGATACGGTTTATAAGGATAGCCGCTTGAAGAAAACGTCATCGTTTTTCAGGGTGGACTATCTGTCAAGGGAAAATGTCGTTGAATGGTTGGAGAATCTTGAAAAATACAGCAAGATTACAGCCTACACACTCACAAAGATTGACATTATGAAGATATGGGATGCCGTGGGCGGCAGTATGTGGGAGATACAAAAGATATTGACGGACCTTTTCAATGAGGATTTGGAGGTTGCGCTTACGGAATACAAGCATTCCATGAGAGGGATCATTGATGATTACATCGGGTTCAGCCAGGATAAAGCGTTATTGTTAAAGCTATTTGCGGATTGCGCTGTGTGGAACAGGACTAACTTGAAAGCAAAATGTGATTTGCCCGACACAAAACTTGAGGCGATTTTGCATGATCTGGTATCCGCCAATATCCTCTACTATGATCCTACCGAAGCTGTTTTTTACCCCCAAGGCAAAAGCATGGAATGGGGACTAAAATGCTTTTTTGTTTGAAATTATTTAAGTGACGATCTATATATACATTTTTCGCTTGTCATAACATTGTCCGTACGCTATGCTCTCAATATGGATGAAAGGAGGTACTCATGACCAGTTTAATACAATCGAAATCGACACGAATTGATGTGCGCGCAAGCGTTGCGGTCAAACAATTGTTGCAGGAGGCTGCCCGTGCCTGCCATAAAAATGTAAGCGAGTTTTTGTTGGAAGCAGGCATCACAGCGGCCAACCAAACATTAGCGGATCGACGCCATTTTGGACTGGACAAAGCCCAATGGGAGATTTTCCAGCAAGCTTTAGATCGCCCGATACAATCTAAACCCCGCCTTAAGAAATTGTTGACCCAGCCAGGGGTTCTGGATTAATCACTTTGGGACATGAATCCATACATAAACTCAGTGCAGTAGATTCAGTTGAATTTTTCGACTGTAATCAGCCGGACTTAAATCAGTTTTTGCAGCGTTATGCGCTGGTAAATCAGAAAGCCGGAAGCGCACAAACATACGTCTGCTGCAAAAATGGTGACGTCGTGGGCTTCTACAGCTTGACAGTGGGGAGTGTTGAACACCAGGAAGCACCGCATAGAGTGGTGAAGGGTTTGGCGCGTTACCCTGTGCCGGTGATGATCCTGGCGCGCCTGGCGGTGGATAAAGCGCATCAAAAAAAAGGTCTGGGACATGCCCTGCTCAAGGATGTGTTGCTTCGGACTTTGCAGGTATCTGATATCGTAGGCATTCGTGCATTAATTGTACACGCAAAAAATGATGCAGCCCGCCAGTGGTATATTGACTGGGAATTCGAGCCCAGCCCCACCGACCCATTCCACTTATTTCTGATGCTCAAAGATCTGAAGGCTATTGTAGAAAAAAATTCTGATTATAACGAATTTGGGGGGAACCATCAGAATTGACTGAATTTATAGACTCTTGTCAAGATCGCTCAATAGCTCGATTGGGATTGCTATTTTGTAGATTTTCATCAAATTGTTGATTTTATCTTTTTCGCCAACCGTAAACCGGTAACCCTTCATTTTTTCAGCACCACCTCAAGTGCCTGTCCCAGCTCCTTCAGGGTAAAGGGTTTGGGTACGGCCCCCTTGAATCCGTACGCCGTACAATTGGCGATTACCGGGTCGTTGGCGTAGCCGCTGGAAACCAGGACCACGGCCTTTGGGTCGAGCTTCAGCAATTGTCCGACGGCCTCTTTCCCGCCCATACCGCCGGGAATGGTCAGATCCATGATCACGGCGGCAAAGGGTGATCCCTCTTCCATGGCCTTTTGATACATGGCAATGGCTTCTTTGCCGTCTTTAGCAATAAAAGCGTAATACCCCAGTTTTTCCAATTGGCGGGCCGCCATTTTACAAATTCCCGCGTCATCATCCATCACCAGCACGGTTCCCGTTCCTTTGGGCGGAGCCGTTTCCCGAGAAACCGTTTTATCCACCAACAACTTGTCGGATGCCGGCAGATAAATGGTAAAGGCGGTCCCCCGGCCCGGCTGAGAAACGACTGAAATATGCCCCCCATGCTTGGCAATGATGGAATGGCTGGTGGCCAAACCCAGGCCGCTGCCAGTCTGCTTGGTGGTGAAATAGGGGTCGAAAATCCGTGCCAAATGGCTCTCGGGAATGCCCACCCCTTCATCCTTAATAATCACGGAGACAAACCGTCCGGGCTTGAGAGGAAGGGAAGACCCGTCCAGAATATCGTTTCGAGCGACCACCTGAATACATCCCCCCTCCGGCATGGCCTGCCTGGCGTTGATGAAGAGATTGTTCAAAACCTGGCCGATCTGTTCAATATCCGCATCCACGGGCCAGAGATCCTCGTTAATGGCGTATTCGCATTTAATGTTGGACCCACGAACCACAAAGGAGCAGGACTCTCGAATGGCGTCCGACAATACGGCCGTCTTCTTGACCGGCGTGCCTCCCCTGGCAAAGGTCAGAAGCTGCCGGGCCAGGGCCTTGGCCTGCTGCACCGCCTGCTCCGCCTCCCCGGTACATTCATACCCGTCACTCCCAGGGTTCAGATCCATCTTCACCAGATCCAGGTTACCCAGGATAACCGCCAGAATATTGTTGAAATCGTGGGCAATACCCCCGGCCAGAACGCCGAGGGATTCCAGGTTCCGGGTGCGGGCCAGGTCCGCTTCCATCCGGTGTTTCTCGGTGACATCCTGAAATACCAGCACCACGCCGTAGATATTGCCTTCCCGGTCCTTGATGGGGCTGCCGCTGTCGGCGATCATGCGCTCCCTGCCGTCTTTGGCCATCAGAACCGTGTGATTGGCCAGCCCCACCACCAGGCCCGTTTCCAGGACCTTTTCCACCGGGTTTTCACAGGGCTTTCGCGTGTTCTGGTTAATGATGGGAAAAACCTGAAGGAGGGGTTTGTTCAGCGCTTCTTCAAAGGACCAGCCCGTCATCTCCTCGGCGGCCCGGTTGATCAACACCACATTTCCCTTCGTATCCGTGGCAATTACCCCGTCGCCGATGGAGCGAAGGGTCACCGCCAGCCGGTTGCGTTCCTCGAACAGGGCTTTTTCGGCTTTTTTCCGGCGGGTGATGTCCCGGCCCATGACCAGAACCGCCGGGTGCCCTTCCCAGTCAATCAGGACGCTGTTGCACTCGATCCATCGCTTCATCCCATCCTGATCCTTGAGGGGATAGATGAACAAATCCGAGACCGGTTTGCCGGCCATTCGATCATCATAGCGTTGGCGAAACCGGGGTACGAACAGAGGATCGATTGACACCATAAACCGCTGGAAATCCATCTCCTTTTCACCAGGATCCCCTGAAAGCCCAAAAAGGTCTCTCGCCGCGGGATTAGATTCCGCCAAGTGTTCATCCTGAAGCACAAAAATGGGGTCTCGGGCGTTTTCCACCAGCGTCCGATAACGGCGCTCGGACACGGTCAAATCCTGTTCCCGTTCCATGCGCTCAGTGACGTCCTCGATAATGGTGACGATGCTGAGGACATCGCCACCCAGGTTGAGGGGCGCAATCTGGGTGGTCTGCTGCATGCACTCAAACAGGCTTTGACCGCAATCAGCGGCCATGGGAATTAAATAGCCGTGAAACCGTTGGGACAGGATGGAAGATTTACCGGAAAGCGCCTCCTCGTAGTACCGGGCGTTTCCCCGGGTCTCGATTTCGGGGCAAATGGAAAAAAGGGATTTTCCCATCACGGATCGAGCGCTTTTCCCCGTGTGATGGGCCATCCACCGGTTCCAGAACCGAATCTTCAACCCCTTGTCCACCACGAAAACGCCCATGGCGGCATAGTCGCTCAACCATTCCGTAGCAATGTTGTTCCAGTCGATCATAACGCCGTCCCTATCCCAGTTTCTCCAGTTCCTCCAGAAGGATCTCCAGGGAGTTGACCCCCAGGACGATCACCAGAAAACCGGTGATTTCACTTTCCTTGATGCGAAAGTGGGTATACACCACCAGGGCATATTGAATTTCTTCCTTGCCGATAATCAGGGAATCCAACAGGGCGTCCAGTTCCTCCAGGTGCAGACGGGGCACCGCAAAGGCGATCTGCACGTGCAGCATGTTGCCGAAGGTGCCCAGGCATGCGTTCAAGAGAATATTGCCGATTTCGGTCAAGACCTCCCGGTCCGATTCATAGAGCCGTTCGGCGGTATTGCCCGTTTCAGCCAGAAGACGCGACAGATGCACCGCCCCCTCATAGTTGAGCATGAGCATGGCATCCCCCGCAACGGCACCGGAGAAAATCTGGTGAACCGTGGCGATTTCTTCATGAATAAACTCGCCCAGGCAATCCTGCAGTTCATGGATGGGATGGATGCTCACCTTGGGGACTTCCAGCAGCACCCGATGACCGGTGATTTCAGAGAGAGACGCCCCGGCCCGGGAAAAAGAGATGTTGATCACTTCCGTGAGGGCGTCCCTCTGATTTTCCGTGAGAATCATCATGGGGCTTCTCCTTTCAGAATGGCGTCAATAACGGGGAGCACCCGTTCCGCCGCAAAGGGTTTTTCCACAAATCCCCTGCCCCCCTTTTCCTGGAAAAGCCTCTGGGTTGAGGTCTGAATATCGGCTGACGCCGCCAGAACATTGGCCGTAGGATTCAGTTGAAGCATTTTCTCCAACACATCCAGTCCATGCATCCCCGCCATGGTCATATCCAGCATGACCAGATCCGGTTTTTCCAGGGAAAACCGCTCCAGGGCCAAAAGGCCGTCCCGCGCTTCCAGGACCTCGTGACCGCCCGCTTCTAAAATGGCCCGCAGCATTCTTCTGGAAAGTGCTGAGTCATCCACGATGAGAATTTTTGCCATTAACCATCTCCCGGCTTATAAGCATAATAAGCTATAAACCTGTCACAAAAAACAAGAAATTCATTGGCAGAGAAACTTAAAACTTAAAACGTAAAACTTAAAATCTAAAGATCCTCGTCTCCATAAAGATCCAGATCCGGAAAATGTTTTTTGGCGCACTCCGGACAGATGCCGTGACTGAAATCCACATCGGCACGCGTTCCGATATAAGATTCCAGCTGATTCCAGTACCCTTTATCATCCCGGATTTTCTTGCAGTAGCTGCAGATGGGGAGAAGACCCTTCAGGGTATTGACCTGGTTCATGGCCTCTTCCAGTCGCGCCACCTGTTCTTCCAGCTCTTTTTCCCGATGGATGCGCTCAGTGACGTCTTCGATGTGGGTGATGGTTCCGATGACCGCGCCATCAGACAACAGGGGCGAGATGGTGCCGCTCTGGGGCATATGGGAATCCGGCACACCGGGTTCGGTGGGCTTCATGGGGATAAGACGCCCATGCAACCGATGGGACAAAACCACCGTTTGTCCGGAAAGGGCCAATCGGAAATAACGATCCATCTTACGTTCCACAAACTCCGGATACAGATCCGGCAGGGACCTGCTCAAGACCTCCTCGCCCTTTCTTCCGGAATGCAGCGCCATCCACTGGTTCCAGCCCGTTATCACCAGATCCCTGTCCGTGGTGAGAATGCCACAGGGAGAAAACTGATCGAGCCAGTCAATGGTGGCCTGTGTGATTCGCGGATCATTTTGTACGGTTGTGTGGCTGGGCAACGTCATGGAGACTCCAGAATTGAAGTTTTACACCGCATCCCGGATGGTTTTGGCCATTCGGTTCAAAGGCACCTGATAATCGCTGAAGCCCGCTTCCACCACGGAACGGGGCATGCCGTAAACCACGCAGGTCTCCTCGCTTTCCGTCAAAATACGGCCCCCTTTTTCCTTGATGGCCCTGGCCCCTTTCAGGCCGTCGGAACCCATGCCGGTCATGACCACCCCCAGGCTCCGCCCGCCGAAGACCGCGGCAGCGGAATCAAAGAGCACATCCACCGAAGGACGATGAACCGTGTCAAAAGGCCTGGCGCTCAGGTGGGCCACAACCGTTCCGGAGGCTGATTTGTTAAGGATGAGATGCCGACCCGCCGCGGCAATGAGAACCGTTCCCGGGGAAAAAACATCCCCTTCCTGGGCTTCCTTGACCTTTAAAAAAGAAACCTCATTCAGTTGCCGCGCAAAGAGTTCCGTATACCCCACCGGCATGTGGAGTACAACGGCTATGGGAACGGGAAAGTCCTTGGGGAACTGGGGAATCATGAATTTCAAGGCGTGGGGTCCTCCGGTGGAAATACCGATGAACACGGCATCCACCCTGCCTCTCGTCATGGGCACGGCTGTTTCGGATAGAGGAGACGTGAAAGGCTGAATCAGCTTCTTGATGGGGACACCCGCCGCCATCTTCACCTTTCTTAGCAATTCTTCACTGATTTCAAAAACCTTTTCCGTGGCCAGGGCCGTGGGCTTCTGAACAAAATCAACAGCCCCCGCATCCAGGGCCTGAAGGGCCTTTTCACCGCTCTCGCTGGCAATGCTCACCACCACCACGGGAAGGGGCCGGCGCGCCATCTGTTCCAGAAGAAAGCCCACCCCGTCGAGCCGCGGCATGATGAGATCGAGGGTCACCACATCGGGATGCAGCTCTTCCACTTTCTCCAGAGCCTCAAGGCCATCCCGGGCCGTTCCCACCACCTCGATAAAGGGACTGCGGGAAAGCATTTCCTTGACGACCTTGCGGACAAAGGCCGAATCGTCTACGATTAAGACTCGAATGAGGGAGGTCATGGTCAAATCCTGGTTACCGGTTGTCGGTTTACGGTTGTCGGTTTTTTCAACGAATTATGGGAGGAGCCCATAATCTTCCTCCAGTTTTAACCGGCAACCGTAAACCGGTAACCGACAACCGCCCTTATTTTACATAAACAAACGCCCCGCCAACCTCCTCCAACTCAAAGGATGTCCCCAGTTTCAAGAGGGATTCGGAAGCCCCCGTAAACAGATAGGCAGGGTTGGGCATATTTTCATAAAAGCAATCCACGACCTTTCTTATACCTTTCTCCGAAAAATAGATAAAGACATTTCGGCAGAAGATAAAGGGACTTTGACATAACGCATGGATGTCTTCCGGGGATATGAGGTTGGCTTTATGCCATTGGACCCTTTGGTGAAGGGTCGAGGCGATTTGATACCCTGCCTCAGCCTCCCTGAAATACCGTTCTTTCAAGGGTTGGGAGAGATTCCTGAAGGATCGTTCCCGATAAACACCTTTCCGAGCCTTAATCAGGGCCTGGCTGCTGGCGTCGCTGGCGTGAATTTCAATTTCGGCCCGGTTAAACCAGCCGGCCTCCTGAAGGGCCATGGCAATGGTCAGCGGTTCTTCTCCCGTTGCGCAAGCCGCACTCCAGATACGAATGGGCCGATTCGGGTGCCGCTCGGCGTACGCAGGCACCAGGACATTCACCAGGGCATGAATCTGGTCCACCTCGCGCCAAAAATAGGTTTCCTGCACCGACAAAGCGTTTATGACGCGATCCCAGTGCAGGGCCGCATCCGCGTCGTATTTCAAAAGATAGTAGTAGTCAAGAAAGTTTTCAAAGCCCGTTTCCACCACCAGGGGAGAAAGCTTGTCCGCCAGAAGATCCCGTTTCTCATCCCCATAATAAAGCCCTGTTCGCTCATGGATGAGGTCGCGAAGCAGTGAAAAAGCGCCGGGGGACAATCCCAGGGTTTCGGAATAAAACCGCATCATAGTTTTTCCAGGGCCTTTTTAGCGGCCCGTTTTACCGTAAAATCCGAATCGTTTTTCGCCATGGACAAAATTTGATCCCTAGCCTCCCGGTTTCCCAGCTTCCCCAGGGCGCGAACCGCCGCCAGGCGAACCCTGGGCTCCGGGTTATCCAGGGCCCTGATCAGATACCGTGACGCATTGGGGCGTTTCATGCGGGTCAGCGCATCGATAACGGCGTTTTTGACTTGCCATTGGGGATGGGAGAGCTGTTCACCCAGCACATCCACATCTGCATCGCGAAACCTTGCCAGAGCCCCCACGGCCTTGTCCCGTCTTGCGGGGTCCGCGGTCAGGTTCACCAGGGCCATAATGGCTTCGGGCATATTCAGGCCCGCAAGACTTTCGGCGGCCTGATCCGCCACCGCTTCGGCGTTGTCGGAAGCGGCCACCCATTGCAGAATATCCACCGCTTCCAGGGTTCGACTTTTTGAAAGGGCCCGAACCACCGATATTCTTAAAGAAGCATCCGTGGTGCGAAGTGCCGAGAGCAGGGCCGGAACCGCATGGGGAGGCCCCACTTCCCCCAGGGCCTCAATGGCGGCCCGTGCGATATCAGTGTCCGCATCCCGCATAAATCCGGAAAGAAAAGGCACTGCCGCCTCGCCGTTGATGCATCCCAAGGCCTTGATCGCCTCGATGCGCACCTGGTTGGCGGGATCAGATGCGGCCATGGTCTGAAGACACTCTTTCAGATCGGTGTAACCATGCCGGCTCACGGAACGTGCTGCGAAAAACCGCACCCAGGGATCCGAATCTTCCAGGGCCGCCCCCAGTGGGGCGCGAGCCTTTTTTCCATCCACATGAGCCATGGCCTTGGCGGCCGCGGCCCGGACGCGTGGCGTATCCTGGGACAGAGCCTTTATCAGTTGATGATCGGTTTCCGTCACCTCCAGGTACGGGAGATGTTCAACAGCGGCTCGGCGAACCGCCTCAACGGAGTCTGAAGCGCATTTCAGCAGCCCGGCAACACAGTTGGCAAAGCCAAAATAACCGGCAATCTTGACAGCGGATTCCCGCACCAGGGGATTTTCACCCTCCAGCAAAATTTCTATATCTACAGCCATATGGGGATGTCCCAGGGAATTGAGCGCCGAGATGACCGCCTGGCGCACCGCCGGCTGCGGATGTCCAATCATATTCAAAAGGGCCTCGTAGGCCTCCCGGTTTCCAATTTTTGCCAGGGCCCCAGCGGCTACGATGGTCAGATCGGGATCATTTTCAAGGGTTCCAACCAATGGCATCACGGCGCGATCATCCCCGATGCGGCCCAGGGCAATGGCCGCGGCATACCGAATCTCCAAGTCTTCGGCATTCAGTTGATCGGTCAGCAGGAGCGTCACCCGGCCCCCGTGTCGCACCAGGGCCTCCAGCACTTCATTGCGCACGGTGGGACATCCCATCAGTCGGGTGAGCGCCCTTTCAACGGCAGGGCCCTGAAGCCATCCCAGCACCGTTGCCAGGGGTCTTGTTTCCTCATCCCCGGCCCGGGGCAACATATCCAGCAAATTTCCGGCGCCCGCGGGCGTCATGGCCCTGGCCGCCAAATCGGCAATATGATCCCCTTCACCGTAAAGGTCTTCATAGCGATCCCGAAGCATTACCAGCGCCTGGGCAATCACCGTCACCGGGGCATCCGGTTCCTTTAGAAGCGCCACCAGGGGAAACACCATCTCATCGTCCCCCAGCTTCCCCAGAAGTTCGGCTATGGACGTACGCAAAAGCTCGTTTTTCAGCAGCGGCGCCAGTCGTGGCGCGACCTGGGAATCGCCCATAAGAATAAGGGCATCGATGGCCGGAAAGGCAAGATAAAAATCTTCGGACGCGACGATCTTCATGAGGGGTTCCACGGATTCCACGGCCCGCAGTTTTCCCAGGGCCTCGATGGCGTGGTATTGCACATTGGCATCCGGATCTTTCAGTGCTTCAATCAGAGCAGATACGGCGCGGGCATCCCCCTTGTCCCCCAACACCTGGGCCACATAGATGCGCAGATCCCCATCGGGATCTTTCATGAGGGCCCGCAGCGCCGGCAACACATCGACCCGGCTCATGGAAAGGGCCTCCAGGGCACTGTTGAGCGCCCCTAAATCCCGGTGTTCCGACTGTAGGGTGCGCAAAAGGGCCGCCGTCGCTTCGGCGCCGCCATATTGAACGAGACCCCTGACAGCCTCTCTTCGCACGCGCCAGCTGGGATCTCCGATGGCACGAATCAGGGGTGTTGCATCGCCCGAAGGGTCAGTCGTTGGCCCATTGGACATCCGTTCCGCTTCCAGGCGGGCGGTCACATCCTCCACGGACACCAGGGTCCCTGAAATCCGGTCCCCATCGCGAAGGGGCATAATGGTCACCCGCTGACGCATATGATTAAAATGCCGGGAGGGGGCCATGGGGGCGCATGCAATCAGATACCGATGAAAAAGGGGCGCCAGCACTTCAACGGTCCCCTGGTTCAACACCTGCCTGAATTTACCCGCCAAACCTCGGGATTCCAGATCCGGGATAATGTCCGTAAGGCACTTTCCCCGCACATCCTCCAACGAAAGGTCCGTAACCCCTGAAAGCCAGGAATCCCACGTGCGCACCGACAGATTTTCATCGGTGGTAAAAATGCCCAGTGATGGTATCGTATTATCCATAGGCCTGCTTTTATTTTAGTGTCCTATCCAGTGAAACCCTGTTGGAAAAAACGTAACCGTTCACGGTTACCGGTTTACAGTTGCCGGTTCACGGTTTTTCAACCGTAAACCGGCAACCGTAAACCGTGAACGGTTACAAAATTCATTATCTCATATTTCTCTCACATTTTCCAAGGCCTTTTCCACCGTTGTGGCCAATTGCAGCAACCGTGAAGCAGCCCGCCGGGTTTCCTTGACGCCCAGGCTGTTACGTTCGCTGATTTTTTGAATTTCATTGAGTCGGCTCACAATCATCTCCGATGCGCCGGAATGCTCGCGGTTTGCCCGGGTAATGAGGGCAATCTGTTTGGCGGTATTCCGGCCGCCTTCGTATATATCTTGACCGGCTTTGGCCTGCTCACTCATGGCTTTTGCCGCTTGATCCGCCTGCTTGCTCATGCTTTCAACGGCCCTGGTAATATCAATGGCGCCCTTGGCCTGCTCACTCATGGCTTTACTGACGGAGCTGATCATCCGCGTCAGCGCTTCACTCTCTTTTAAAATCTGTTCTGCGGCATTGGCCTGTTCCGCAACCGCCTGGGCCGTACTCATTGCCCCTTTTCGCATAACCGCCACCGCCTTTGTAATATCGCCGGACCATCTGACCTGTTCCGATGTAGCCTGCTTGACCTGGGCGGATAATTTATTGGTACTTTCCGATGCCTTGATGATCTCTCTTGCGGCCCGGCTCTGCTCTCCCATGGCGTCCTTGAGCTGGCGGGCGATTTTCTGCATCTGCGAATTGGACTGCACAATTTCCTGGGCCGATTTTGCCTGTTCGGAAGTGGCCCGAGACACCTCTTTGATCTGGGTCGCCGTGTCATTGATGGCGCCTGCCGCATTTTGCCCTGCCTCCATCTGTTCCTGGGTGGCACGGGAAATCTGCCCCAGCATTTGAACGGTTTCATCCACACCCGCCAGTATCTGCCGGAGTCCATCGGCGCCATTTTCAGCCAGCCGGCTGGAGTCTTCCACCACCCGCATCCCCTCGTCCGACTTTCGCACCGCATCCTGGGTCACATTTTGTAAATTTTTAATAATGCTTGAGATATCAGATGTCGCTTTTGCTGAACGATCGGCCAGATTGCGAATCTCCTCAGCCACCACCGCAAAACCACGGCCTGCGTCTCCAGCCCGCGCTGCTTCAATGGAAGCGTTTAAGGAAAGCAGGTTGGTCCTTTCCGCAATAAGGTTGATGGTATCTACGATGCTGGTGATCTCACCGGAACTTTTTCCCAGTTCTCGAATGACTGTGGTAGACTCCACCATGGATTCTCGAATATTTAACATGCCGTCAATGGATTTTTGCAGGGTAAGCCCCCCTTCCCGGGCATCTTTTGCGACCTTTTTAGACGTTTCGTCCGCTTTGGCAACCATGGCGGCCACGGAGCGAATGGAACGGTCTAATTGGGTGGCACTGGTAGCAGCAGCGGCTGCTGACCCATCAATTCTGGCGGAACTGGCCGCCACCCCCTCAATGGAACGGCCCATTTCCTGAAGACTGCTGCCGTTTTCTTCCACCAGGGTGGCCAGATTCTCGGATATAGCGGAGACCTGTTCAATGGAGGCGGCCGTCTCATTGATGGAACTCGCCGTTTCCTGGGCCGCACTGGCCAGATCATCGGCATTTTCCGCAACGCCTTTAATACTGGCGGCCATTTCTTCGATGGAGGCAGCCGTCTCCTCCACGGAGGCAGCCAGGTCTTCGGTGTTTTTCTGAACCCCCTTGACGGAAGCCGCCATTTCATTGATGGCGCCCGTGACTTCGGTGGAGGATGTTGCCATCTCTTGGGATGTTTCCGAAACGCTTTGAATGGATCCCGCCATCTCCTCGATGGAAGCACCGCTCTCGTTGATGGTGGATGCCAGGTTAACGGTGTTCTCCGTAATCTGCTGAATGGAGGTGGCCATTTCATTGTTGGCGGAAACCAGATTTTCCGTCGATACGCTGATGGATTCCGATTGGATTGCGGTTTCCTTCAAGGAAGCCGCCATTTCTGTAATACCCCCGGCGGCGTCGTTGAGGTTTGTGGTCTGGGACTCCACGCCTTCAGAAAGCTGGTCGGCAATTCGGTTCAACTCATTGGCTTCAAGGGTCACCTCGCCGACCTGTTTAAGAACCGATTGAATATCCGCGGTGTGGTCTGGTCTGTTCGTGGGTAAGTCTGAGTTCATGATTTTTTCCTCCCGGTTATCAAAATTGGAACGTAATTACGATATTGCGGCACCGCCTCGGGTTTCGTTACTATAATTTTCATTGGGGTTTTCAGTGACCGATGGAGCGGAAAAAACCCGATTGGGCGCCATACTGATGATTTCATCCACATCAAGGATCAAGACCAGCCTTTGGGCCAGCGTGGCCACCCCTTTGAGGTACTGACCACTGAGTCCGGACATCCCTTTTGGGGGAGGCTGTATGACGTCCTCTCCAATGGATAGAAATTCCCGGGCCGCATCCACAATCAGTCCAACGCTTCGCTGGCCCGATCGAACCACCACCAGGCGCGTGGCCAGGTCATAGGCAATCTTGGGAAATCCAAAACGCACCCGCAGATTGATGGCGGGAATAACCCGACCGCGAACAAATGCGAGACCTTCCACATAGGGGGGCGAATTGGGAACCGGCGTAAATTCTTCCACCATCTCCATCTGTTCCACCAGCCGACTGGGAATGGCATAGGTGGTTTTTTTGAGCTGGAACAGGATGTATGGCTCTCTGTTTTCTTGTGAATCCGACATGGGCTTCACCTCCTTGTAACCTGGCATTTCATTAGCGGTTTTACTGCTTCAATGGGGTTATGGATGAAGTTCCGGAGGACCCGTAAACCAGTCCGACGGTATCCAGGATCATGACGGCTCGGCCGTCCCCCAGCTCCGTTGCCCCCACAATACCGGGAACCATGACCAATGGATCATCCAGGGCCCGCACAACAATCTCCCGCTTGCTCAAAACACGATCCACCGCAATGCCCATCATTTCCGTTCCTTCCCCCACCACCAGAACCACTCGCTCATTTTCCGCCATGGTGGGTAAACCAAACAGGCTTGAAAGCCGCAACAGGGGAATGACCCCCCCACGATGGGGAAGTAACTCATTGTTTTCCATCTCCGTCACTTTCCCCGGATTAAGTTCCACCACTTCGCGAATGGATGGCTGGGGTACGGCGAAAATCTGGTCAGCACTTTTGACAATCAGAGCATCCACAATTGCCAGGGTAAGGGGCAGGCGAATACGGAACCGGGTCCCGTGATTTGCGGTTGTCTGTACGCTCAAAAAACCACCCAGATCCTGAACCGCCTTAAATACCACGGCCATGCCGACGCCCCTGCCACTGCCCAGATCCGCCTCCTGTTGGGTGGAAAAGCCTGGGGAACAAATATGACGCAACAGGTGCTGCATGTCGGGCGCCGCGGCTGTTTCCTGAAGTCCCAGTTCCATGGCCCGCTTTCCCACCGCATCTAAGTCTATGCCTCGGCCGTCATCCGCAACCTCCACCAAGACCGCATCACCCTCAGTGGACGCACGCAGGGTGATTTTTCCCTGGGGGGATTTCCCCTTTTGAATTCTTTCCGTCTCCGGTTCCAGCCCGTGAGTGATGGCGTTTCGCACCAGGTGCAGCAGTGGATCCATCATACGCTCCACCACAAATTTATCAATTTCCGTGTCTTTACCCACCATTTCCAAGTGAACTTTTTTCTCATATTTCGGGGCCAGATCATGGATGACAAACTGCATACGGGTAAAAATATCGGACACGGGAACCAGCCTGAGCCGCATGATCCCCTCCCGCAGATCCCGAAGTTGCCTTTCCATGGCCAGGTGAGTTTCCTGAAGCAGGTTGTATTCCATTCCGGGAAGACGGTTTTCCAGCGCTCGAATTCCGTTTTCCAGTCGGGAGCGACTGATCACCAGGTCTCCCACCCGTTGCATGATGGCATCCAGGTGGTTGAGATGTACCCGAACCACGTTGGAGGGACCCACGGAAATCGATTCAGGGAACGTTTCCTCGGTGGCATTGGGTTTTTCCGTATCTCCCGGTAAAGACAGTGCGACTTTTCCGGTTTCTGATCTTTCAGGTTTCGTGGGGTTTTCATAGGGTTCAAACCTTACGCCTTCCTTTGTCCAGGGTTCAAAAGCTGATGAATCCTGATCCGTCGCAACGAGGAATTCAAAAAAGACTTTTCCATCGACGGCGATCTGAGGGGTTGCCTGAATGAGGCGACCGTTTTTTTCAATGCGGTCGCGAATATGGTTGACGTCAATCCCCTTTTTGGACAACTCCTGGGTGGGAAAAAAGGTAAAGCGCCAGAGGGGTTTTTCTTCCTGGGATTCCTGCTGGTGTTCCGTTTTCGGCAGGGTTTCGTGGGTTTCAATGCCGGTTCCAGGGTCTTTTTTGGGATCGATGGATTTCAGGGGCAGTTGTTCCCGAAGATTTTCAATGGATGCCTCCATATTGGGCAATGCTGTTCCTTCGCGTTTTGCGGCAATAACGGTTTCCAGCATTCGGGTGCCCTGGACCAGGGTACTCAGATTTTCACGGGTGAGGGGAATTTTTTCCTGGGAAAGGATTCGTAGAAAATTTTCCACATGGTGTGCGATGGTTTCTGCGGTTTTCAAACCGACCATTGCGGAAAGACCCTTGAGGGTATGAAAACTGCGAAAAAGATCGTTGATCAGGGCCGGCGCCATTGGCTTTTCAGGCGTCATTGCCGTTTCCTGCAGGTGAGACTCAACCGACATGAGGGTTTGGCGAATCAGGGTCAGGTGTTCGTCGGCCTCGGCATAATAATCGTCGAGAAATGCTTCAAAAGGAAAATTCCCGTTGGTATCCGTCATTTCAGACCTCCCAGGAGTTGCCTCACCCGGGCGTTGAATTCACCGGGATTAAAGGGTTTGGTCCAATACAGGGTAGCGCCGGCTGCCAGGGCTGCCTCACGGCTTATTTCATCCCCGCGGGTGGTCAACACAATGACGGGCAGGGATTGATATCTTTCATGGCCCCTCAAAAATTTAAGGACCTCCAATCCATGCATATCGGGCATATTGAGATCCAGGACCATCAGGCTCACGGATTCAATGGCTACCTTTTCAATGGCCTCCAGGCCGTTGGCCGCCTCTATGAAGTCCGTCTGGGGTATGCTTTGTAAAGAGGCTTTGACCATTCGGCGCATGGTAGATGAATCATCTACGAGCAGGATCGTTTTCATGCTCTTCTCCTTGTTTCGGCCGTAGGCCTGTTTTTCCAATTTAAATTTCTGAACAAGGGGGTAAAGCTTTGTTCCGAAATCTGTTTTGGAGATAAAGCCATCCACGTGAAGGGTTTTCGCAACCTCACGGTATTCGGCATTTTCGTAAAGGGTGAGAATGATAATTTTGGGTACGGTCGGCCCTTCTTTGATTTTTTGAGCCGTCTCGAGACCGTTAAGTCCCGGCATGGCAATATCCAGCAACACCAGATCGGGACGCTGTTCGTCTAACATCTTAAGGGCTTGTTCTCCTGATGACGCCTTTCCCACGATACGGATGTCCGGATCATTGGACAGCAAACGCTGTGCGGCAGCGAGAAACTGCGGGTTATCGTCGACCAGTAGGACCTTTAATTGCATATCAAATGATGATTTGATCATTTTTCTCTTTTATTTCCTTTGGACTGCTTTGAGGGTCATTATGACGTATAAGGGGAAGGATTAAAATCGGGTGAAACCCCTAGAATTGAAAATAGATACCCTTAGAAATAAAGAAACAGAACCTGTTCTATAGGATATCTCACGGTATCGCCAACCCACAGCGAATGGCATAGCGGACAAGCCCCGCTAAATCATGAATATCCAGACGCTGCATGAGTTGGGTACGGTGGGTTTCCACGGTTTTGACGCCCACATCGAGTTTCCGGGCAATCTCCTTGGTGGTGCATCCTTCGGCGATGAGCTGAAGAATTTCCCGTTGCCTGGAGGTGAGCAGGGAAAACGGTTCCATTTCATGGGACGGTGAGGTTCTTCCAACATAGGCGTCGATGAGGTGTTTGGAAATGGCCGGGCTCAGAAATGTTTTTCCCGAAGCGACGGCTTCCAGGGCCAATTCCAGTTCCGACAGGCCCGCATCCTTGAGAAGATAGCCTTTCGCCCCTGCTTTAAGGGACTGAAGGACATACTCTTCGTTGGCATGCATGGACAGAATAATAATTTTGACCTCGGGGGCAATTTTAGCCGCACGAGATGCTGCTTCCAGGCCATTGAGGCCCGGCATGGCAATATCCATGAGTACGACGTCCGGGCGGTGACGATCTATGAGTTCAAGGGCTTCGGCGCCGTTTTCAGCTTCCGCCACCACCTGTATGCCGTCCAGAGATTGGAGCAGTACTCGAAAACCCGCACGAACCAGGGCGTGGTCTTCGGCCAGCAATATGCGCAAATTTTTTCTCATTTGGCGGCTCTGTTGTTATTTTCAGGGGATGGAAAAGGAAAAAATGCTTGAATTTGAACGCCCTTCCCTGAATTGGCCAAAATCTCAATTTTGCCTTCCAACAGATGCACCCGCTCCTTCATACCCAAAATGCCGGAACTACGGCCCAGTCTGGCCTCTTCATAGGCTTTTGAAACATCGAACCCGCGGCCGTCATCCACTATCCGCAGATGGATGCCTGTTTGGTCCCGTTCAAGCAGCACCCTGGCCCCGGTTGCCCCGGAATGGCGAATGATATTGGTAATGGCCTCTTGAACTAGGCGAAAACAGGCGGTTTCAATTTCCGAAGCGATTCGGTCAATATTCGATAGGGATTGAAATTTTATTTCGATCCCGGAGAGCTGCGCCTGGCGGTCCACATACCATCGAAGGGCCGCCGGCAATCCCAGGTCATCCAGCACCGATGGGCGGAGGTCAACGGAGAGGTTGCGGACCTGCTGAAGGGTGTCGTCAATGGAGCGTACCATCTCTTGCACATTTTCGGGGGATAGAATCAGCGCTCCGTGAACGTCGGTTTGCGAATTGGGCAAGGTTTGAAGTTTTATTTTGAGTATGGTCAAGGCCTGGCCGATTTCATCGTGGAGTTCCCTGGAGATATGGCGGCGTTCTTCCTCCTGTACGGTCAGCAATCGTTTGGAAAGTATCCGTAATTCTTCTTTTCCCCTGGATACCTGATCAAAAAGAGATTCCAGCTCCAGATTCCGCCATTTCAGCTGGGTTTCTATTTTTTTGCGGGCACTGATATCCATAAATGTGGCAACGGCAAAAGCAGGTTTTCCATCATCGTCAAAAATGGGGGCCGCCGAAACCTGGAAGTATCGCGTATCGCCCCCCCGTTGAAGGGCAATATCATCGACGGAGGCGTTTTCACCACGTAGCGCGGAAAGAATAGGAAAGCGATCCGGGGGATAAGGGCGGTTTGATTCAGCAGTTTTGACATTCAAGAGATCCAGAAGATCTTGTTCATACAACCGGGGACTGGATGCATCAAGGGGTTCTAAAAGTAAAGCATGGGCTTTATGATTGAGGTAAACAGGACACGCCATCTTGTTTACCGCAAAAACGGCAACGGGAAGGGCATCCATGGATTTCATCCAATCCTTTGTCTCAATCCTGGGAAAAGAATTCTTCACAAAAACACCCCTGAAAAATACTGATAAAGGAATTTCAATGTTTCACGTGAAACATTTTTTGTAACCGTTCACGGTTACCGGTTTACAGTTGCCGGTTCACGGTTTTTCAATGAATTATGGGTTTCCTTCATACAGATTTACACTTTCTTGATGAATCGTTTTTCAATTTTAATGAAGGATGCGGAATTATGTTGGGATTGATAACCGCAATTTTTTAAATCTTCACAAGAGGACCCCATAATCTTCCGTTATCCTCTGTTTTTCAACCGTAAACCGGTAACCGTGAACCGTGAACGGTTACCATTTTTTAAACTGTGAACCGCTATTTGAAACTATATTTCTCGGAAAATTTTTCAGTCAGTTTACCATCCACCACGTAAATACAGACTTCTTTCGCGCCCTTTTCCGTATACCCGTATTTTTCTCCCAGATTTTTAATAAGATAACTTACATCATCCCTGATTTTTTTCTCATAAGCCTTAAAATCTTCCTCACCATAATCTTTGATGGCCCGCCTGAAATTCTCATTGGCCTGAAATGGGTCCAAAACCCGTTCTTTCAGATTATGTACGTACCGATCCTGCAAAGTGTGATAAAGGGTTGTCTCCGGTAGGCCTTTGCCTTCAACCATCATCTCAAAAGTTAAAGTTCGGGAAGTATATTCCCGTTGGGTCCCCTTTCGAAAAGATTTTCGCTTTTCATCCGTAACATTGCCGTCCAACAAGTATCGTTCAATCCCCTTCAAGAATTCTTCCGATATCTCGATTTTTTCATTGGTAAATTTACACACCTCAACCGTACCGATTTCAAAGTTCAGCGAAAAAAGATAATTCTGAATCTGATTCGAAATCTTTTCTTCATTGTAATAATACAGAGATTCCTTAACCTCCTCCAAAACCGTATAATCATACATGTGCACGAGCGCATCCAAAAATCCATCGGGTATGGAAGATCCCAGATCAATTCTGATTTTTTTAAAATAATTGACCAACATATTCATATTGATCAACTTATCCTCTTTGGCATAGGTAGAATAAAACTCATTAAAAATCTTGATGGAATCCCTCCCTGAAAACCCGTTTCGACCTTCCATCTCCGACTCGGATATGACCTTTCGTCGTCTTTTGGCCGTAAATTCCTTGCGATCCTCCTCGGAAAGCCATGAGGGAATATTTCCCGCATAAAGCTCCATTTTCAGCAATTGCAGATTTTTGTCGCAATAGGCACTATACCTGGCCGGATCACCAATCCACTCCAGTAGTGCATCCGATTTGACGTTTAAACGGGCCGAAATGATCACCCTGGCAAAATTATTGAGTACCCTGGGTAAAAAATTCTTGATAATGCCACCGCCGAATACCGCTCGATAAATCTCAACCTCGGTACGCCAATCCATCACATAGGTAATATTGATATATTCAATCCGGTCTGAAAGGGATTGAATGTCCTTGACCTCTTTTTTATCTTCCGGGTTCATGACCGCGAGAAAAAGAGAATAAATATTTTCCTCTAAATCTTCAACTTTATGCACCCCTTCACTGATGATGTTATGCAGTCTGATGAGTCTTTTCACATTATTATTTTTAACATCCATCAACGCATAAATCCCGTTGTTGGTCTTGGCATATCGTGAAAAAACATATTTCATGAGCTGCTGGTCCCCAAACAAGGCATTGATGCGCATCTGTAAATTACGGTTGCTTAAAGCGCGGCTACGCATGGGCTCATCCCCGGGCGTAAAAACACTGACGCCTTCCCCCAACCGACGATTAACCCGGTAGGGCCTGGCGTAAATCATTCTGAAGACATCCAGTGGGTTTTTCAACCGCTCCAGAAGTATTTCAAACAGGGAACCGCAAATCGTGCAGGCACTGTCCGTAAATATCCACTGGTATTCTTTCTCTCGAAACAGTTTCTCTAAAAAAGGGCTTTCTTTAAACAATTGCTCCAGAAAAATTGACCGGGATTCCTTTGGAATCATTAAAATGGGGTGGTCGTGGCAAGGGCATGGGATTTCAAGATAACGCTTCATAGACCTTTTTACACCCAGGTCCTCTTCCAAAATTTCGTTGTCTTCTCTTGAACCGCATTCCCCCTCTTCTGTCGTTATGAGGCCCTCCTCTCCAGGAGAAACATTCAACAGATGTTCCAGTTTTTTCAACAAAGGATTCCGGATCTCGGTGGAAAATTCACCCAATATCTTTCTGTCCAGGCGCCAAACCGTCTCAAACCGCATCCCTGCTTTTCCATTGGCGTATTCCTGAAATTTTTGTAGAAGATTATTTAAAAAGGTACTCTTGCCGCACCCGGGCGGCCCATCAAAGATATAGATCTTATTCTGTTGGGTGCCGCGTCTCAAGGCCTCCACCAGTTTGATCAGCCGGTTGGCAAAGAGTCTATCCGCAAAAAAAGGCGAATCGGCGCCTTCCACAAAAAGTCCGCTGCAATCGATGTTCAAGAAACGGATGGATTCCGGATCTTCGCCATATTCATCCTTTCCTTCAACAACGTAGGCTTTCACCATATCATGAAACACCTGAAATATATTCCGAAGAACAACCCCGGGGCTTTCCAGCATAAGGGCTAAAAATTCCTCAAAAAGAATAGGCGTCTGCTCGTTCTTTCTTTTGATGCACCCATCCAGTATATCCATTGCGCCGGTCGACTTTTTCATGGCAATTCCCATCAAATGTTACGAAATAATTTCCTTTGCCAGTTTTCGATCTTTCATGGTGTACCGTACCCGTTTCCACTCCGTCTCTTTTTCAGGGCCTTCTTCCATGGGTGGTTTTTTAAGCAGGGGAACCGGAAGCATAGATATTTCCCGGGGGATTGCGATCACCTCACTGGTTTCCAGATGAACCGGCCCCCCCCAGAGGTACTCGATGCCCATCATGGTATTGGCAATGAAATCCTTAACCAGGGGTTTCCCCTCAAATTTATGATTCAGATAAAGATTCCCATCCACGGTTTTCTTCAAATCCACCTGAATCTGCGGCGGGTGGTAAAGGGATTCCAGAACCATTTGACGATAATCTTCCGGTTTCCGGCTTTTCACATAATATTCCCAAACCCCTTTACCCCTGTTCAATCGCCTGCCGGTAACAAACAATTTGTTCTGGGTGACAAAATCTTCATCCAGGAAAGAATTAATAAAGGTAAAATCGCATAAATCTTTACGAATCTTGAAAATCAGACCACGCCCCAACCCGACTTTTCCATCATATTCCTTCCGCTTTTCAGCGTTCAAAATTCTCTCAAATTCAATGGAAAATTTACCTTTATCCCCCTTTTCTTCGATATAATGGAAAAGCCGCATGCCCATGGCGTAAGGATTCAAGCCCACCCGAGGCATGGCGGTCACCTTTGCATTAACCCTGGCAAAATCAACCTCATGACCCCCAATCCGATCATCTTTTAAAAAAAGGGTCTCATGCCAGTAGCTGGCCCAACCTTCATTCATGATCTTGGTTCGAATTTGCGGCTGAAAAAAAAGGGATGTATTTCGAACCACCTCCATGATGGATTTCATCCATTGATTTTCATTTTTCTTCAGAAACGCCGAATGGACCATCAGGAATTGAAGCAAATCTTTTTTTCCCTCAGGCTTTTCTTCCCGGTGTTTTTTATACAGGGCTTCAAATTCCGGGTGGTCTCGCTTCACATCCGCGAAAAAATGAGCCTCCCCGCCCCGCCCATATTCTTCTGTATTGTCATTGTATCGCTTCACTTCTTTGATATAGTCACTGACGTTCACCTTTTTTTCAGACTGTAAAAACACATCGAAATAATAATCAAATCGGCTGATTTGATGAGTCCCGGAAGACCCATCAATACAGCACAACGCATCGAAGTACCCCACGAGATTATCAATGCCCCGTGAAAATTCGATAATGTAATCCACCCAACGCCCCTTTTCGGATCTTAATTTGGCAATACCGCGTTTATCCGAAAGGGCACGCCCGGTAAAATCATAGTCCCAGGTATTTTGAAAAAAGAAATTGTTCTGAAAAAAATCAATATGCGCCAGCACATGGTAAAAAATCATGACATTCAACCAGTCCGGATTGTTGTCATTATAAAATGAAATGGCGGGGCGTGTATTAATCACCGTCTCATAGGGATTATTCGGGTATAATTCATATCGCCCTTTTTCTTTTAACACCTCCACATCGTGGACCCAGTAATCATAAAGCGTTGGAATCATCACCTTTGGAGAGAGTTCCAGAAGGTCGCGGTTCGTCACGATATATTCCAGGGTTTCATCCTGAAATTTCAATCCCGCGGTGCGCGCACGTTCTTTACACCCTTCCATGATGGTTTTGGTGTGCTGGTTGATCAGTTCCATTTTTTTGCGCCTCGTTTGCCTTCCTCAGCTAATGAGGGTTTTAATGCCTTCAATCAACCGCGGTTCATCCGCGGTTTCATCCATCACGTCCAACCGCAGTAAATCGGGTTTCTCCGTCAAAAGCTTTGAATTTCGGATATAACTCTCAACTTCCGTCTTATTCCTGACCCCGCTGCGCTCAATAATGGTAATTCCCATGCGATTGCAATACCCCATCATCTTCTTGAGTTCCGGAACAGCCTCCTTTCCATTGGTATCCCAGTCATCCCCATCGGTGCCGTGAAACACGTAAATATTGTAATCATCCGAAAGCCGTTCCTTTTGAACAATTTCATTGACCAACCGAAAAGCAGATGCCACCCGGGTTCCCCCAGCCACTTTTGAGTTATAATAGGTATAAAAATCAGGTACTTCCTTAGCCTCTGTGTCATGAAGGATAAATCGGCTTTCCACCTGCCTGGCATACTGGAACAGCAGCCAACTGTAGATTAGAACATGCTGGGATACCACCAGTTCGGTCGGTTTTCCCATCATTGAACCGGAATAATCCCTTAGAAAAAATACAAGGGCCTGGGATTCGTAATCAATTTCCCGGGAAAGAATGCGATAAATCCGGTCATGAGGAGAGATGATAAATCCGGTGGGATCAATATGTTCCCTGTCAGAGAGATTTCCGAGGGCAATATTGGTTTCCACAATTTTTTTGAGCGTTGCCTTTTTGTCCAGAAACTGGCCAAACCCTCGGTTTTTATCGCTCATTTCATAGGTATAACGGGCAAGTGCCCTTTTTTTCCCTTTGTCTTTCAAGTTAGGCAATTGGAATTGTTCCGTCAAAAGCCTTCCCAGGTCATAGGCGCTGGATTCCATTTCGTGGGGGCCTTCGCTCCCCTCTCCGGCGCCTCCCTGCCCGGACTCGCCGCGGATGGGTTCTTCACCGACGACCTCGCCTTCTTCGCCTTCGCCCGATCCGCCTGAGGGTTCTTCCTCGGATGGACGCAAGGATCTGTCGTGAATAAATTTTTCTTCGACGGTGGTGGGTACCACAACGATCTTGTCTTTCCCCCCCTTTCCCGGCTTAATCATTCGACCCACCCGGATTTTTCGGGGAAACCCATCCTTTTCTCTTTGCTTATCCCGTTCCAAAAGATCATCAATGGAATGAAGGCCCGCGTTATAACTCGGGTGCAAGGCTGTCAACGCGTTTAACAAAAACAGATCATTGTGCCCGTACAAAGGTTGTCCTTCCGGAAAACAATGCCAGGGTCCCATACGAGAGTCCAATCCATCATCGACGGATTCGTGGGAAAAGAGTCCATACTGCTCACAGATCCCCCGCTCCTCAGTTTCCGGGGATATTTTCACCCCTTTTGTTTCGTTCCCATGTTCAGGCATTTCTTTGTTCATCACTTGCTCCGCAACAGGTAATGTTACTCGTCTTGTGCCTACAAGGTTCGCTATTTATCATCCTCCTGGGTACAGAAATACTCGAGGGTTTTCTGAGCGCATGTTTTACAGTACTTGAGCTTGTTGAGCATGGTATCCACCATTCGGTCATAGAGCTTTTGATTTTCTTCGTTGGTCCGATTGGCCAAGGCCCCGATGAGGCTGCCGGCCCCGGAAATATCCGATTTTAAACGAACATCGGTCACCGCCTTTACCAGTTCCAGATTATCCATAAAATCGTATTCAGGATTCACTGAAATTTTCTGACCATAAATCTTTCGAATGGAGGTTCTAAAAGAATCCCGTTGCTCTTCGGTCTTGAGTCCCAATCGTTCTTCAACGCTGTTGATAAACCGTTCATCAACCTTCAACGCCTTGAGTTCGCCGGTCTGGGGGTCTTTGTATTTCCACATCATGTCCTGACCCAGATTTTCAGCATCTATCCCGATGATCATGTTCACGTAATTCATGACGTCCTTGCGAATAGCGAACGGTTCATCCATATAGGCATTAAACATTTCCGTCATGATCCGTTCACGGTACAGCCCTTTTGCGGTTTTCAGGTCTTCCAGATATTTGCTTCTGTCATTACTGTCATTCACATAATCCAGGATAACCCGTTCGATGACCTTGAAAATATCATGGGCGAACATGCATTGCCCTTCATTGGTCTCCGAACTTTCCACAAGGAGCTGTATGGCCCGCCCCAGGTTTCTCTGCCCCAATCCCTTTTGACCGAACCGATTGGTAATATTCGGATCCTGATTGAGGGTATCAATCACTTCGGAAAGGGTTTTGATGCTCTTTTCCCCGGCAACTTCACCGGCTGCCAGTTTCATGGTTTCAATGGGCGTCAGTTTTTCGCTTCTGGGCAATCGAGACAGAACAATGGCGACGGATGCGGCATAATTCAAATTGGGGTCCTGATGCAGGATCTCCCGCATGAGGGTCGTCCGGCTTTCGCTCCCGATGGCATAGGCTGTCAGATCACTTTGCAGCCGATAGTTGGTGTTATGGGAAACATAACAAATACGACATCGATCAACAATGGGCGCCTCCTCCTTCTCCGAAAGAAACTTATAAAATTCCGAGTTATTGCTGGTGGCGACAATCAAGGTGTCGATAGGCCATTTGAAACCGTCAATTTCGATGCTCCGATTCTGAATCACCCCCAGGTACACCTGAACCAAATCTCTTTTGTTCTTGAAAATTTCATCGCTGAAATGAATGCCCCCGCCCGCCACACGCGCCAGTGCGCCTCGTCTCAGATCGAAACGATAAGGATTATTGGTGTCGGTAATGTGTAACAGACGCTGAATGGATTCTTCCCCCAACAGATCAACAGCCGATGAGGTGATTTTATCTTTTGCCGGATATTTTCCGGTAACCGTGCCAAGACTTTCCGTCAACGGAACCGGAACAATTTTTATAAAATCGAGCATTTTTTCAATTTTGCCGTCTACCTGACTACGAATTTTATCCCATATATAGGCACTGCAGGCGCCCAGCGGACGAAAATTTTCATAGGCTTTTTCGATTTCACCGTCGGAAAAACCCGCCTCTTTTCCGAGAAAAGCCCTGTTCTGGTCAGGATCTTCAAAAAGATTCATTGCCAAGATCATCGGATCTTCATAGGTTTGCGACTCAATAACCTTGATATTCCCAAAATCCCCCAGTTGGTCCATATTCACAAACTGAAAGGTAAATTTTCGGTTTTTTTCGATTGCCAAAAATTCCCGGTACTTGGCACAAAGAAAATCCACCAGAAATGTTTTTCCATTCCCCGGCTCTCCCACGAGGACAAAGGCCATTTCCTTGGACGAACCCCCTTCAGCAGCGTCTTTTACATAGGATACAAAACTGTTTAATTCATCATAAAGACCCACAATATGCTTTTTTCCGGAACGAAAAATACTGAAATCATAAGTGGTTTTACCGGTTACCGTCACTTTTTCAATGTCGCCTTCAAGGATCATTCTTGAAACGGATTGAAACGCATTTTCAAAACATCTTTTACCCTCTTTGACAGCCTTCAAATGATACGGTAAGGAATAAATTTCTCTGCTTTCCATACTGGTCTGCCTCCCTTTGCCCTATGCACAGAGCCCCATCATACAATGGCGCACAAAAATTATCGCCCGGTGATTGTACGATAAATTCATGGTAATTTCTTCAAAAATCCGGTTCCGCCAAACATTTTTCGATCATATGATCCAGCAACCGCCCCAATTTCCATCCCTTTCCCCGTGCAGCCAGGGGAACCAAACTGGTCTCGGTCATGCCGGGAATGGTGTTGGTTTCCAGTAGAAAAATTTTATCATCCCGCACAATCATATCCGTTCTGCTCCAATCCCGGCAATGAAGGGCCTGATGCGCATTTTTTGCCAGTTCAAAGGCTTCATTTCGAAGATGCGAATCAATTTGCGCGGGGCAAATTTCCGTGGTCTCCCCCACCTTATATTTTGCGTCAAAATCGAAAAACCGATGGCCGCTCCTGGGCACAATTTCCACCAGCGGCAGGGTTTCAAGATGTTGTCGGCCCAGTACGGCACACGTAATTTCCCGTCCCGCCACGTACTCCTCCAACAGGACCTCGGCATCAAATGTGAATGCCTTTTCAATTCCCGCCAGAATATCAGCATCCCCCTCCATGATGGAAATGCCCAAGCTGGACCCCTCGCAAACCGGTTTTATGACAATGGGCAACCCCAAACGCTCTTTTATGTTCTCCAATGAAAAGCTTTCGGTTTTTCTTAAGACCACATCCTTTGGGACAGGCAGGCCCACACTTCTGTAAACATCCTTTGTCACCCTTTTGTTCATAGCCATGGCGCCGGCCAAAACGCCGGAACCCACAAAGGGTATTTGGAAAAGATCCAAGAGCCCCTGAATCCGCCCATCCTCCCCATATTTTCCGTGTAACAGGACAAAAGCCAAATCCACTTCATTCCTATTTTTCCACAACGCCTCCAGATCCTCCTGTGGATCATAGGACGCAATATCGTATTTTTCCGGGTCAAGGGCCATCAGAACCGCTTTTCCACTTTTAAGGGAAATGCTTCTTTCTTTGGACCACCCTCCGGAAAGAACGGCAATCCGTGTTTTATTGCCCAAGGTGTCCTCCTTTTTGGGTTGATCTAATATGAGATCTCATCTGGTTCTCACGCTCCCGCGTGGGAGCCTATTGGATGGTTTCTGGGTAGGAAAAAACGGAAATCACGGGGATGATATTAGCGATAAAAAGATCTCAAAAAATCCTCATCCTTTGGCGACAGGTTAAATCTCGCTCCCGCTTCTTCAATGAGTTTCACGATACTCCGGGCCTCGTCTTCCTTTAAGTTTTCTGAAATCCACTTAATGGCCTGTTTGACTTTTTCACCTTTGGGTTGAAGGGTCGCCATATTCAATTTTCCTTTCAGAACGTCGTTTTAACTGAAACATCGCCACAGAGAAATTTCCTTCGTTGCCCGTCACCGGTAATCAAGGTCAACGTCCCATCATGATCGATCCCCGCGGCCTCTCCTTGTACGCACTCATTGCCCGTTTCGATGACCACCTGTTTTCCCAGTATAGCGGATCTTTCATTCCACCTTTTGTAAAACACGTCATGGTCATTCTTATCCCCAAGAACCCTTTGATAAAAAAGTTCAAACCGGCTTAATATCAGGGTCAACAGTTCCTCTCTGGAGATTTTTTTTCGTGTTTCCGAAAAAATGCTTGAAGACGGATACAACAGGGTCACGACCCTGGATGGATTCCAATTCACATTCAGTCCCATCCCTAAAACCGTGTATTGAACAGTCCTTTGGCTAATGGCGAATTCCGTTAAAATACCCCCGAGCTTTTTTACGCCCACATAGATGTCATTGGGCCATTTGATCATGGCCCGCAAACCACTCACGGTCTCCACTGCATCAATACCCGCCAACGCAAAAATCATGGTTAAAACAAAAATCTTCTCAGGCGGTAAATTCGGCCGCAACAGAACCGAAAAAAGTAGATTTTCTCTTTTTTTTGAAACCCACTGTCTTCCCAGTCTTCCACAACCGGCCCTCTGTTCATCAGCAACCACCACCGTTCCCTCGGGCGCTCCTTCCTGAGCAAGTTTTTTTAACTCAGCATTGGTGGAACCAATAGTATCCCTGTAAATCATATTTTGTCCAAAAATACATTCCTTCAACCCATGGGAGACAACGCCCGGATGAAAAGGTTCTGAATTTTCGGCGCCATTTGTTTTAATGTTTTGTTTTTCCATCACTTCAGTGTTCAAGCTCAACTTTTAAATCCCTTGTCATGAGTTCTCTAACCGCTTGTCGGGGATCCTTTTTTTCATACAAAATTTCGTAAACCTGATCCACGATGGGCATAATCACATTCATTTTTCCAGCGAGCTGATAAGCGGACTTCGCCGTTTTAATCCCTTCAGCCACCATATTCATGTGGGATGTGATTTCTTCGATGGTTTTCCCTTTCCCCACCGCAAGTCCCACCGTCCTGTTCCGACTCAAATCGCCCGTGCAGGTAAGGACCAGGTCCCCCATGCCCGCAAGCCCCGCAAAGGTGTGGGGATTAGACCCCATACGGACCCCCAGCCGCGTGATCTCCGCCAGTCCTCTCGTAATCAGCGCCGCACGTGCGTTATGTCCGAAATTGAGTCCATCGGAAACTCCCGCCGCAATGGCCACCACATTTTTGAGTGCCCCTCCCAACTGAGTTCCCACCACATCGCTGCTGAGGTATACGCGGAAAAAGTCCGTAAAAAAAAGCCGCTGGAGGTTCTCCCCATGGATCGGATCTTCACAGGCAATGGTGACCGCCGTGGGAAATTCCCGGCTCACCTCTTTTGCAAAACTGGGTCCCGCAAGGCATGCAAAATTTGTCAATATCCGAGGACCCAAAACCGCTTCAGCCACCTGGCTCATGATCATCAATGTATCATTCTCAATCCCTTTTGTCGCCATCATCAGGCTTATGTCCGGTTTAAGATAAGAACGCAATCCCTCCAGGACCTCTCGGAACACATGGGAAGGCGCCGCCATAAGAATCAGTTGTTTTTCATGCAGAGCCTCCTGGAAAGACGAAACCGGTTTTAGACCGGGAGCCAGTTGAACACCCGGCAAAAACAGATGATTCGTATGGTGCTCTCTGATCTCCCTGAACACCTCTTTCTCACGAACCCATAGATCAACCTCCAAGCCCGGTTTCCCCGCCAGAAGATTGGCCAATGCGGTTCCCCAGCTCCCTGCCCCAATCACCGCGATTTTTGTTAATTCAACTAACCCCACGGATTACTTTCCTTTCAAGGTTAAATTTATACTCAGTCTTCTTCCATAATCTTGGCAACACCCACAACCTTTTCCCCTTCTCCCAAATTAATGAGTTTTACCCCCTGGGTGTTTCTTCCGATAACTGAAATATCCGCGACCCGTAATCGAATTATTTTTCCATGGCCCGTAATAATCATCAACTCATCCTGGTCCGTTACTTCATAAGCGTAGACCACGGCGCCGTTTCTTTCACTGGTTTTGATGGTAATGACGCCTTTACCGGACCTTGCCTGAATCGGATATTCATCGGTTTTCGTCCGTTTTCCAAACCCGTTTTCCGTAACCGTCAAGATGGTTGCGTCTTCACCAAGGGTTTCCATCCCCACAACCTCATTGCCCGGTTCCATTTTTATCCCAATATTCCCAGAAGCCACTCTGCCCATGCTTCTCAGGTCGGATTCTTTGAACCGGATGGATTTTCCTTCCCTGGTGGTTAGAAAAATACTCTGTTCGCCGCTGGAAACCCTAACGCCAATCAATTCATCATTTTCTTTAATTTTCAGCCCGATGGTGCCAACGGACCTGGGATGGCTGTATGCTGTAAGCTCTGTTTTTTTCACCAGTCCCATTTTGGTGGCCATCACCACGTATTTGCCTTCTTCATAATCTCTGACGGGAAGTATAGTGGCCAGCCGTTCCCCTTTTTTCAGGTCCAGAAGATTGACAATGGCCTTTCCCCTAGATGTTCTTCCGCCCTCCGGAATTTCATGGACTTTTTTCCAGTAAACCCGTCCTTTGTTGCTGAAAAAAAGAAAATGGTCATGTGAAGAAGCCACAAACAGATGCTCAACAAAATCCTCTTCCTTGGTTTTAGCGCCGGTCATCCCTTTTCCGCCTCGGCGCTGTGCCCGATATAGACTGATGGGGTTTCGTTTAATGTATCCTGTATGACTGACGGTCACCACCATATCTTCTTCGGCGATGAGATCCTCCATATCAATTTCCCCGGCATCTTCCACAATCTCCGTCCGCCGGTCATCGCCGTAAGCCGCTTTAATCTCTTTCAGTTCTTCCTTAATGATATCCAGAATCATGGAAGGCGTCGCCAGGATGGCCTTATAATAGGCGATATCTTTTAGCAACGCTTCATATTCCGAATGAATTTTTTCTCTTTCAAGTCCCGTCAGCCGTTGCAGTCTCATATCCAGAATGGCCTGGGCCTGTATTTCTGAAAATTGAAACTCTGAAATCAGTCTTTCCTTCGCTTCTTTTGCATCAGCGGAAGATCGGATCAATTCAATGATTTCGTCTAAAAAATCAAGGGCTTTTTTGAGGCCCTCGAGAATATGAGCCCGCGCTTCCGCTTTCTTCAAATCAAAGATGGTTCTGCGCACGATCACTTCGTGGCGATGTTTGATAAAATGCTGAATCATTCCCTTGAGCGTCAAAATTTCGGGCCGTCCATTGACAATTGCCAGCAGGATAATGCCAAAAGAAACTTTCATTTGGGTATATTTATAGAGCTGGTTCAGTATAACCAGCGCATGCGCATCTCGTTTAATTTCAACGACAATGCGCATGCCGTCCCGGTCCGATTCATCGCGAATTTCGGAAATGCCTTCAATTTTCTTATCCCTTACCTGGGCCGCCATCTTTTCCAGCAATTTTCCTTTATTGACCTGATAAGGAATTTCAGAAACAACGATCCTCTCTTTATTGTGGCCATATTGTTCCACAAAGGCTCTCGCCCTGACCTTGATGATGCCCCTTCCCGTACCATAGGCCTCCACAATTCCTTTTTTCCCGAGAATAAATCCAGCCGTTGGAAAATCGGGTCCAGGGATAGCAGTCATCAATTCCCTCAAGGACACGTCGGGATTGTCCATAACCTTTTCAATGCCGGCGCAAATTTCCGAAAGGTTATGGGGGGGGATGTTAGTGGCCATGCCCACGGCGATTCCGGAAGATCCATTAATCAATAAATTCGGTACTTTGGTTGGAAGAACCAGGGGTTCCAGGAGACTTCCATCATAGGTGGGTACGAAATCGACCGTTTCCTTATCAAGGTCGGATAAAAAATCCTGCGTCGTTCGCGTCATCCTCACTTCGGTGTACCGCATTGCGGCCGGCGGATCGCCATCCACGCTTCCAAAGTTTCCCTGACCATCAATAAGACAGTATCTTAGAGAGAAATCCTGAGCCATACGAACGATGGTATCATATACTGCGCTATCCCCATGGGGGTGATATTTACCAATGACATCGCCCACGACCCTTGCCGATTTTTTATATGGCCTGTTGAAAAAATTCTTCAGGTCATTCATGGCGAACAATACACGTCTATGAACCGGTTTCAGACCGTCCCTGATGTCCGGAAGCGCTCGACCCACAATAACGCTCATGGAGTATTCGAGATAAGACTTTTTCATCTCATCTTCGATATTAACAAATTCGGGTTCTACATCCTGAATCATAATATTATGGTTTCTCCAAATATCTTATATTTCAAAGGGCAGGCACTGGGGCCAGCCCCTACTTTTCACTTTTCACTTTTCACTCCCCTATATATCCAGTTCCGTCACTTCCATGGCATTCTTTTGAATAAACTCTCTTCTGGGTTCCACTTTGTCCCCCATGAGGATGGTAAAAATATGATCCGCCTCCACAGCATCTTCCACTTTCACCTGGAGAAGGACTCTTTTTTCAGGATCCATGGTGGTGGTCCACAACTGACCGGGATTCATTTCCCCTAAACCCTTATACCGCTGAATAGCCAACCCTCTTTTGCCTTTTTCCATAACATCATTGAGAAAAAGCCGAGGGTCTTCTATTTTCTGCTTTTCTTCGTTTCCGTTAACCCTGAAACCGTTAAGTTTGAGTTCACGAAAATCACTGGAAAGCGATATCAGCTCACGAAGCTCAGGTGAAGATATAAATTCCCAGTCAACGCTAAAGGTATGGCCGCCATTTTGTGTTTCAATAACGGAAAATTGGTAATATCCGTCATCTTCAGTTGTTCTGACATCACTAAGTTCAAATCCATCCGCACAAAGTTGATTTTTAAGATGGTCGATAAAAACCTTATCCTTAAATTGTTTTGTGGCAATCAAACCATTTGAAATAAGAGATTCTAAAAATTTATAGCTGAAACCTTTCCGGGAAAGTTTCTCCATATTTTCAAAAAAATTTACCAGCCTGTTCAGGAGTTTTATGAGTCGTTTCCCGGATATTTCCGTGCCGTCTTCAAAAACGACCCTTTCATTCTCTGAAATCCGATCCAGAATATAATCGTTAAATTTAGCTTCATCCTTGATAAACAAATCTTTCTTTTTCTGCGACACGCGATAAAGCGGCGGCTGTGCCACATAAAGGTATCCTTTTTCGATCATATCAGGCATTTGCCTGAAAAAAAATGTCAAAAGAAGGGTACGGATATGAGCGCCATCCACATCTGCATCGGTCATGATAATAATCTTGTGATATCGTATAGAATCCAGCGTGTAGTCTTTTTCTCCAATTCCCGTTCCCAGGGCGGCAATCAAAATCCGAATTTCTTCGCTCGAAATCATCTTATCGAATCGTGCTTTCTCCACATTCAGAATTTTTCCCCTAAGTGGTAAAATGGCCTGGGTTCTTCGGTCTCGCCCCTGTTTTGCCGACCCCCCCGCCGATTCTCCCTCCACAATAAAAATTTCGCTTCGAGCAGGATCCTTTTCCTGGCAATCCGCTAATTTTCCCGGCAGTGAGTGATCAAATAAAACGCCTTTTCTTCGAGCCAGCTCTTTGGCTTTCCTGGCCGCCTCTCTGGCCCTGGCTGCATCAATAACCTTACCCAGAATAGCATTAACGGTCGTCGGATTTTCTTCAAAAAAAGTTCCCAGACCTTCATTGACCAGATTTTCAACCAAACCTTTAATATCGCTGTTTCCCAGCTTGGTTTTTGTTTGGCCTTCAAATTGCGGTTCAGGCAGCTTTACGCTGATAACCGCTGTTAAACCTTCCCTCACATCATCACCGGAAAGCTTTTCTTTTACGTTTTTTGCTTTTGGCGAATTATTGAGATATGAATTGATACTTCGGGTCAGAGCTGATTTAAAACCCGCCAGATGGCTTCCCCCTTCTTTTGTATTGATGTTGTTGGCAAAGGTAAAGAGATTTTCTTTATAAGAATTGTTATACTGAAGAGCGATATCAACCAGTACGCCGTTTTTCTCTCCCGAAATGGCGATGGGTTTTGGATGGAGCAGTTCCTTGTTTCGATTAAGATATTCTACAAAAGACTCAATCCCTCCTTCATAAAAAAATTCTTTCTTTTTACCAGTCCGTTCATCCAGAATTTTAATCCGCAGGCCTTTCGTTAAAAAAGAAAGCTCACGCATCCTTTTGGCCAGCGTTTCAAAATCAAAAATAATGGTTTCAAAAATAACCGGATCCGGAATGAAGTGAATTTTGGTTCCGGTTCTCGCGGTTTCGCCTTTGATTTCAAGAACCGTTTTGGCTTCTCCTCTTTCATAGCGCTGATAATAAATTTTTTGGTTTCGGTATACTTCAACCTCAAGATAGGCGGAAAGTGCATTCACCACGGAGACACCCACGCCGTGGAGTCCTCCGGATACTCGGTATGTTTTATTGTCAAATTTACCGCCTGCATGAAGTTTGGTCATAACCACTTCCAAAGCCGGCATGTTCGCGGATTCATGCATTCCCACGGGAATGCCGCGTCCGTTATCCCGAATAACCACGCTGTTATCCGTCATCAATTTGATATCAATTTGATCGCAATATCCCGCCAGCGCTTCATCGATACTGTTATCCACCACTTCGTAAACCAGGTGATGAAGCCCTTCAAAACCAGTATTTCCGATGTACATGGACGGCCTTTTTCTAACCGCTGATAAGCCTTCTAAAACTTTAATATCCGATGCTTCATACGTTTTTTCTTGTGTCATTCTAAACCCTCATCGGCATAATAAGGCCGATAAAACCTTCATCTGAATCACCCGTAAGTACAAAAGGCTTCGAACTATCGGTAAAATCAAGATAAATGGTTTCACTCTGCATGGATTGAAGCGTATCAATAAAATATTTTGGATTAAAACCGGCTTCAACACGCTCGCCATTATATTTAATTTCAATGCTTTCCTGGGCCTCGCCTAAATCCGGGTTGGTTGAAACGAGATCCATCATGTTGTTTTCCAAAGTAATTTTCACAGCCCTGTACCGCTCGTTGCTCAAGATAAGCATTTTTCTCATGGCTTCCAGAAGCGAGGCTTTCTTTATAATTAAGGGATTTTTTTCACTTTGATGCATTACCGCTTGATAATCCGGAAAATTGGCTTCCAGAAGACGCATCACCAGTACCGCATTTTCTTTTTTGGCCACACAGTTTTTTTCTTTGAAGCCGATTTCAATGGTTCCGCCATCAGCAGCCATTCTGTTAAGTTCGCTCATACCTTTTTTAGGGATCATCACCCCGCTCGTAAGTTCCAAAGATTCAATATCGGCAACTGATTTATCGATAAGAGAGAGTCTGTGACCATCGGTTGCCACCATTCGAAAAAAAATATGCTCACCAACCACAACCTTTTCAGTGAGTACTCCGCAAAGCTTAAATCCTGCTTCTTCCGCGGTTACCGCATAAATGGTTTTATTGATCATATCTGCCAGAGCATCGCCGTTTATGGCAATCATAGAAACACCCTCAGGCTCAACAAATGCCGGAAATTCATCGGGTGAAATGGATGCCAGGTTAAATCTGGCGACGCCATCAGAAATAAAGATCCAGTTGTTTTCTTTTTCTTCAATATGGAATTTGGGTGATTTTGTTTCTTTGAGAATTTCAAATATTTTTCGCCCGGACAGGGTTATGCTGCCTTCCTTAATCACCTCGGCATTGACCGTTTCCTGAAACCCGAGTTCCAAATCCGTTGCGCTAAGCTGCACGGTTGTGCCGGCGGCTGTAAACAGTATCGTTGATAAAACAGGCATATTGCTTTTTTTTTCAATAATGCTTTGAACTTTTGAAACGGATTTGAGGAGTTCATTCCGATCAATTTTTATCTCCATTATTTCCTCCGTTGGTGATTTTATTGTTTTTTTAGATATATAAAATTAATCACAATAATAACAGGGTTGAAAGTTTGTTAAAAAATAGAAAAACCATTTGATTTTTTTGTTTTTATTTTATGAATTCGTTAACAACGAATAAGGTATTTCCTTTCAATAAAGTAGCTTTTGAGGTCGTTTTTTCTTCTTTCAAACAAAGTCTGACATAAAATTAAAAGCTTTTTCAATTTTACAAAACTGAGCTATTTGAAAGAAACGCTTTTAATTTATTTATATCGTTTATAATCTCTATTTTTGATTTTATACTTTTTTCGATATTGTTGATTGAATATATTATTGATGAATGATGTTTATTACCGAAAGCGCTTCCAATTTCCTTTAAAGACATATCCGTGTATTTTCTGGTAAGGTAGATGGCTACCTGCCTGGGATAGGAAATTTTTCGTTCTTTTTTTCGGCTTAAAAGATCTGATATTGAAATTTGAAAATATTTAGCCGTAATTTCTTGAATACGCTCAGGTCTGATATGAAAATGCGGTTTATTTTCAAGAACGGATTGAACGGTGAAAACATTTGTTTTGGTTCCGTAAAGGTTTGTATGAGCTTTGATCTTTTTAACTTGGTTAACCAGTTTTTTAAAATCATTGGTTGAACTTGCCAGTAAAAATTGTGCGTCCTCTGGAAACTGAATACCTTCATATTTTGCTTTTTGGTTGATCACTTTCATTTTTGTTTTTTGACTGGGTACTTTTATTTCTGTAATTAAACCCCATTCAAGGCGTGAGCGCAGTTGTGGCAAAAGGTTTTTAATCTGATTTGGAGGAGCGGTAGCGGCAACTACCAACTGGCGGTTTGATTCCAGGAAAAAACTACAAAGAGAAAGCAATTCTTTTTGTGATTCTCGATGATTTGTAATAATTTGAATGTCGTCGAGCAATAAAACTTGAGGAGGTTTTTCTTCTTCCCAAAAACATTCAAATATGTCGGGAACAAGTTTTTCAAATTGAGAAACAACACATTCAGCTGACAAATAAATGGCTTTTTTTTCGCGGTCTCTTTTTATGACCTCATTGCCGATAGCATGCAAAAGATGAGTTTTCCCCAAACTCTGTTTGCTGAAAATGTAAAGGGGATTATACTTGCAAAATGGATTGTTCGCAACATCAAGTGCTGAAGAGCAGGCAAGGCCATTGGACCCTGCTTTAACAAAATCAGAGAAGGTATGAGATGGATTCAGTCCATGCGAAAAAAACGCTTTTGATCTTTTATTAACACTTTTCTTTTTTCCTGTTTTTCTACTATCGAGGGTTTTGTAAGAAAATTGGATTGCCGGGTGGGTACGGACGTGATCTTGCAGCAATCGTCTTATACGATCACTGTAATTGTCGGAAAGCCAAGCCGCAATAAATTTATTTGGAACCTCAATAACTGCTAGTTCCGAGCTGATCTCCAGCAACGATGTTTGGGATAGCCACGTTTTGAACTCGGATTTGGGAATATCACCTTTAATATTCTCTTTTATTTGGTCCCATATTTCATTTTTTGTTATCATGGAAAATAGTTGTGGGTTAGGAAAAAGGTTTTTTTAGAAACATTAAATTATAGAGAGTTTTAAAAAAGATAGCAATCGAAATCTGAAATTGAATTTGTACGGTATACCGTTCCCATAAATTTCAAATTATTATTTTTTTAAATATATAAAATTAATCATAACAATAAAGAATTTAAAATTTGTTTAAAAGCAAGATAACTATCTTATTTTATAAATTATACTTTCTTAATTTGGTTATAAACCAATAACCCGGTTCTTTCAGAAAACAACCTTTAGCATCATCTTTTCCGATTTTTTGACAAAGTTTGACATAAAATAAACAACTCTAAAATTTTTTGGAAAAAGGTTGAATAAGCCATGTGTTGTGGGGTAATAGATAGACTTTTTTACGAGCATTGAATTTTTGACATTTTTGAAAAAGATATCCATTAAATTTTGCTATTTTAATAATAGGGAGGAACGTATGACGTATTCGATTGCCTTAGCGGGAAAAGGTGGAACCGGGAAAACCACAACCGCGGGTATGCTTATCAAGTATCTGGTGGAGAAAGGAAAAACACCCGTTTTGGCCGTGGATGCCGACGCCAATGCGAATTTTAATGAAGTATTGGGACTCGAGGCGGGGGAAACCCTTGGGGATGCCAGGGAAGACATGAAAACAGGTGTATCGCCGGGCATGACAAAAGATGTCTACATGGAAATGAAACTTCAGGAAGCCATTGTGGAGTCCAAGGGATTTGACCTGATTACCATGGGACGTCCCGAAGGCGCCGGATGCTACTGCGCGGCCAATTCGCTTTTAACGCAATACCTGGAAAAATTGATTGACAACTATAATTATCTGGTCGTGGACAATGAAGCGGGCATGGAACATATCAGCCGGCTTACCACCAATAACATTGATGTACTTCTGGTGGTATCCGACGCCACAAGACGAGGTTTGCAGGCGGCGAATCGTATTGTGGAATTAACCAATGCCCTTAAATTGAATATTAACCGAAAAGTCGTCATGGTCAACCGTGCCAAGGAGGGACAAACAGAGGCTTTAGATGAGGCCCTTAACCAATACAAATTGGATTTTATCGGTACGGTTCCCGAAGATTCAGTGTTGCAACAGTTTGATCTGGAAGGAAAGCCAACTGTGGAATTACCAAACGAAAATGAAGCCATGAAGGCTGCATATCGTATTTTTGATCAGATTGTTCCATAGATATCCCTGTATCTTGTATGATCTTTTTGCTTTACACAATATGTTGGGTTGTTAATAAATTATAAAACCCTTTTAAATTACAGGCAAAAACCCCTTGACAACGTTTCAATAATCTTCTAATTTACGCGCAATGACCTCAAAAGCAGAGGTATTTTTTTGTGCCGGCTATGTATAATTTTTCACAAGTGGTTTTTTTTTACATTTTTTAAATATTAACAGCGGCCATAAGCCGCAAATTGTGAACAAACAAAGAATCCAAGAAGGAGGGACATAAATTGGCCTTTGAGATTCCACAACAGCCCTATTCCGGAAAAATAGGGGAAACGACACTTGGCGTTGGAGACGGCGCCGTAAAACTGGGTGGAGGAGACTCATACCCTTTCCATCTTTTTGAAGGCAGTATGCCTAATGTTCCAAAAGTTGCAATGGAAGTCTGGGATTATGATCCTTCAGAAGAATGGCCTGAAGCGGCGGTTGCACCTTTTAAAGATGTGATTGCTTCACCCGATGCATGGGCAAAAAAATGTGTTGACGAATACGGAGCGGATTTAATCATATTGCAGTTGAAGGGTACGGATCCGAATGGAATGGATCGTGGCGCAGAAGAAACCGCTGAAATCGCCAAGAAAGTTGCCGATGCGGTGGATGTTCCCCTGGTTCTGTGGGGAACTGCCAATAACGCAAAGGATGAAATGGTATTGAAGAAGATATCTGAAATCTGTCAGGGAAAGAATGTTGCTCTTGGACCGGTGGAAGAGGCAAACCACAAGGGTGTGGGCGCCAGCGCTCTCGGTTATGGTCAAACCATTGTTTCATCTTCCCCTATCGATGTAAACCTGGCCAAACAGCTTAACATTCTGTTGGGAAATCTGGGCGTCAAGGGCGAAAAGATTGTTATTGACCCCACCACCGGCGGTTTGGGATACGGTATGGAATATTCATACTCGGTCATGGAACGGATCATGATGGCGGCTCTGACCCAGGAAGATGATAAACTCCAGATTCCCATGATTTCCAATCTTGGCAACGAAATATGGAAATGTAAGGAAGCCAAACTGAGCATCGAGGAAGCGCCTACCCTGGGCGATCCTGAAAAACGGGGCATCATGATGGAATCGACGGCGGCTGTCTGTTATTTGATGGCCGGTGCGTCCGTGGTGATTCTTCGCCATCCGGAAAGCGTCCGTTTAACCAAGTCTTTCATTGAATTGCTTTCTAATGGTGGAACAGCCTCCGGTGTAGCCGATGTTTCCAAGATTCTTGACCTTAAAACAGCGGATCTTTTGGCCGTTTCGCCTGAACCGGATTTGAATTTCGCTACAGCTGAAGCAGAGAAAAAACCTGCCGCGGCCAAAGCAGCCAAAAAGCCGGAAGCCAAAGCCCCGGTTAAGGAAGCGCCTAAAGCAGCTCCGGCGCCCAAAGTTGAGGCCAAACCGGAAGTTAAAGCCGAAGTGAAGGCAGTGCCAAAAGAAGATCCCGAAGCCAAGGCGGAAGCGGAAGCCAAGGTTAAAGCTGAAGCGGAAGAGAAAGCCAAAGCGGCAGCCAAAGCGGATGCGGAAGCGAAGGCCAAAGCGGATGCCGCAGCCAAAGCCGAAGCAGAGGCAAAGGCCAAAGCGGATGCGGAAGCGAAGGCCAAAGCCGCCGAAGTGGCCAAAAGAGAGGCCGAGGAAGCTGCAGTGAGAGAAGCACGCGCAGCGGAAAACCGAAAGCGTCTTGAAGAAAGGGCTGCTGCCGGTAAGAAAGAAAAAACCATGACGGCCGCAAAAACAAAAACCACCAAAACCAATAAGCTTCTGAATAATCTCAAACGAATGAGATAAATACGCTTTTATTTTTTAAAAATGGTTTGTTTAATTTTGCGAACATATCACATTTTATTTCAATATGAGGAGGAACCTCAAAATGGCAGAAGAAAAAGTAAAGGTTGCTAAGGTTGCAAAGGAAAAAAAGTTGGCTGACCCAATCAAGGCATCCATTGACGTGGCAACACAGGAAATGATCGCCCGCGCCCATGAATTGGGCGTGGAAACGGTTTTTGACCGGGCTGAGAACATGAAGCCCTGTAATATCGGCGTTCAGGGTACATGTTGTAAGAATTGTTCCATGGGGCCTTGCCGGCTGCCGCTTCCCAAAGGTGGTATTCAAGGTAAAGATGATCGAAAGGGTCTTTGCGGCGCTACAGCCAACACCATAGCAGCCCGTAACTTTATCCGTATGATCGCCGGCGGCGCGGCGGCTCACTCCGACCATGGACGCGGCGTGGCGGCGGTATTTCTTGCCGCTGCCCGGAAAGAGACGGATGTTTATAAGATTAAAGACACCGTGAAGCTCCTAGCGGTGGCCAAGGATCTGAATGTTGCCACAACCGTTGAAGTGGACGGCGAAGAAATGGATCGGGATCTGGATGAGATCGCCGTTGAAGTGGGCGAAGCCGCCATGAATGAATGGGGCAAACCCGAAGGCGAACTCCTCAATTTGAAGAAGGCCCCTGAAGCGCGTTATAATGTCTGGAAAAAACAGGGCGTACTTCCCCGGAACATCGACCGGGAAATCGTGGAAATCATGCACCGCACCCATATCGGTGTGGATCAGGATTACAAAAATTTGATCAAACAGGGAACCCGGGCCGCCATCGCGGATGGATGGGGTGGTTCCATGCTGGCCACCGATCTGCAGGACATCCTGTTCGGCACCCCATTTCCCATTCAGTCCGAAGCCAACCTGGGCGTCATGAGGGAAGACCATGTGAACCTCGTTGTTCACGGTCATGAACCGATTCTGTCCGAACTTATCATTGCCGTGTCTGAGACCCAGGAGATGATTGATTACGCCAAAAGTAAAGGCGCCAAGGGCATTCAGCTGAGCGGCATCTGCTGTACGGCAAACGAAATGCTGCAGCGTCATGGCATACCTCTGGCGGGGACATTTCTGCAGCAGGAACTGGCGATCATTACCGGCGCCTGCGACGCCATGGTGGTGGACATTCAGTGCATCATGCAGAATCTGGCCAATGTGGCGGCTTGTTTTCATACCAAACTGATCACGACTCATCCCATCGCCAAGATGGAGCAGGAGAATGTGATCCATATTGAATTTGATGAACATCACGCCATGGAAGATGCCACACGGATCGTCAAAATGGCCATTGATAACTATGAAAACCGCAGTAGCGAAGTCATGATTCCAAAACATAAAATGCCGTGCGTGGCGGGGTTTGGCGTGGAATCCATTGAGTATCATCTTGGCGGCAGCTTTCGCGGTTCCTACTATACCCTCAACGACAATATCATCAATGGCCGCATTCGCGGCGTGGCCGGCGTGGTGGGATGCAACAATGCGCGAACCCGACACAATGAAGGTCACCTCACCGTTGTCAAGGAACTGATCAAGAATGACGTTCTCGTCCTGACGACCGGATGCAACGCGATTGCCTGCGCCATGGAAGGTTTGTTGACGCCCGAATCCGCGGCTACCTTCTGCGGACCTGGCTTGGCCGAGGTTTGCGAAACTGTGGGTATTCCGCCCGTTCTGCACTTAGGTTCCTGTGTGGATAACAGCCGTATTCTCCTTGCCGCAACAGAGGTGGTGAAGGCAGGCGGATTGGGAAAAGATATCAGTGATTTGCCGGTGGCGGGAAGTGCGCCTGAGTGGATGAGTGAAAAGGCCATCAGCATTGGCCATTATTTTGTGGTATCGGGTGTGTACACGGTGTTTGGTGTCACGCTGCCCACGAGCGGTGCGCCGGTATTTAACGATTATATCTGTAAGGAATTTGAAGAAATCTACGGCGGCATGTGGGACCTGGAGGTTGATCCCATTAAACATGCGGCCCTGATGATTGCCCATATCGACAAAAAACGAAAAGAACTGGGTATCGATAGAGCAAGAGAGCGTGTTTTGATGGATATGGCCGATCGTCAGGCCCTTCAGGCTTAGAACTGATTTGTCGTTAACCATAATTTTCAAAATTTTCGGATTAGAATAAATCCTCAACGAAGGAGGAAAACATGTCTAAATTAGTAGCATTTGCAGCCATTCAGGGTGGATATAAAGTTGTTTCACAGGCCGAGGGTGAATACCGAAAAGCCCTACAGACCTACGATGCCAGTACGAAAATCGGATTTCCCAACACGGCTTACTATCTTCCGGTAATTTATTCGCTTACCGGTTTGAAGGTGGAGACGCTGGAAGATTTGAAGGCGCCCCTTGAATTTGCACGGTCACTTTTACCGCCCCATATCAAACTGAAAAATTACCTTCCATACCTGGGTCCCCTGCTGGACGCGGGCATGGCGGCGATTTTCTGTTATGAAATCATTGAAGCCCTTAGAATTTTGAGGGAGCCTGATTTTTATATTGCACAGGAAGATCCGGATATTGACGCGGGTAAAATTTGGGTGGGACCGGCGGACGACGCCATTTTAAGAAAGCGTGGTGTGGAATTCGTGGATGGTTCCGCCCCCGGATTTGCCGCATGCGTGGGCGCCCTGCCCGATGCGGAAACCGCCAAGATGATTGTGGAAGACTATCAGAAAAAGAGTCTTTATATTTTTTGTGCCGCCAACCATAACGGCACCACCATTATTGAGCAATGTCTGGAAGCCGGCATGCAGATAGGGTGGAATACCCGAATCGTACCCTTTGGACCGGACATCAGCTCCGCCGTATTCGCTCTCGGTTTTGCCAATCGTGCCGCCATGTCGTTCGGCGGGGTGCAGCCCGGCGACTACAAGAAAATCCTTCTTTACAACAAGGACCGTATTTTCGCTTTTGTCAACGCCTTTGGCGATGTGGGGACCGAGTGGGCTGTGGCTGCCGCAGGTTGCGTGAACTGGGGCTTTCCAACTCTGGCGGATACGGACATTCCGGAGATTCTGCCCACGGGTATCTGTACCTACGAACACGTGGTGGCCAATGTGCCCCACAATGAAATCTGCCAGAAGTCCGTTGAAATCCGCGGTCTTAAAGTTACGGTTTCGGAAATTAAGATTCCCCTGGCCTACGGTCCGGCATTTGAGGGCGAACGAGTCCGTAAAGACGATCTCTACATGGAGATGGGCGGCGGCAAGACCCAATGTACCGAGCTGTGTAAAATGGCCGAGATGAACGAGATCGAAGACGGCAAGGTCGAAGTGATTGGCCCGGACGTAGGCGATGTCAAGAAGGGGGAACGACTTCCCCTCGGTATCTTCATGCAGGTGGCCGGCCGTGAAATGCAGCCCGACTTTGAGCCTATTCTGGAACGTCAGGTTCATCATCTCATCAACTATGCCCAATATATCATGCATATCGGGCAGCGGGATATCTCCTGGATCCGCGTGAGCGATAATGCCATCGAAAAAGGGTTTACCCTTAAGGATATCGGTGTGATTCTGCATGCGAAAATGCACCAGGATTTCGGAAGCATCCTTGATAAGGTTCAGGTAACCCTGTATACCAATAAAGAAGATGTGGATAAATTAACCGAAACTGCCAGGGCAGAGTACAAAACTCGGGACAACCGTGTTGAGAATATGACCGATGAAAGCGTGGAGACGTTCTATTCCTGCACCCTGTGTCAGTCTTTTGCGCCCAGCCATGTTTGCATGGTCAGCCCCGAGCGGACCGGTCTTTGCGGCGCCTACAACTGGATGGATTGCAAGGCCTCCTATGAAATCAATCCCACCGGGCCCAACCAGCCCGTGGAAAAGGGCGAGGTTCTGGATCCGGTTCTGGGCCAGTTTAAGGGCGTCAATGATTTTGTTTTCAAGGCGTCCCGACAGACCATTGATCATTACAATTTGTACTCTATCGTTCAAGATCCAATGACCACCTGCGGTTGCTGTGAAGCCATTGCGGCGGTGTTGCCCGGTTGTAACGGCGTCATGAGCGTCCATCGAGATTACAGCGGTCCGACCCCGTGCGGTATGAAGTTCACGACCCTTGCCGGCGTCATGGGCGGCGGTCAGTCCTCACCCGGGTTTGTGGGTCACGGTAAGTTTAACCTGACCCAGCGAAAGTTCATATCCGGAGATGGCGGCCTTTTTAGAATTGTGTGGATACCCAAATCTTTGAAAGAAGAGCTTAGGGACCGCCTAGTCGCTCGTGGAGAGGAACTGGGCATGCCCGATTTCGTTGACCGGATTGCCGATGAGACCGTGGGAACGGATGAGGAAACCGTTCTGGCATTTCTTAAGGAAAAGGACCACCCCGCCCTGAAGATGGACCCAATTGTGGGGTAAGGATGTAAACATGAGCCGGGGTGCGGACCCGTGTGGCCGCACTTCGGCTTTTACCATTATATTCTGAGTTAGGAGTTTGCTATGGGATTAACTGGAATTCAGATATTTAAATTATTACCCAAAACCAATTGCGGCGAGTGTGGGGTTCCCACATGTCTGGCTTTTGCCATGAATCTTGCCGCCGGCAAGGCGGAATTGGATAGTTGCCCCTACGTTTCCGATGAAGCCAGGGATCAATTGGCTGAGGCTTCGGCCCCGCCCATTCGTCCTGTGGCTATTGGTGCGGGCGTAAGGGCCTTCAAGGTGGGCGGTGAAACCGTCATGTTCAGGCATGAAAAAACTTTTTACAGCCCCACCGCGCTGGCGGCTTTGATGCCATCCGATGTGGATGCAGCCGCCCTTGATACAAAATTAAAAACCTGGAACGCCTTTCAGTTCGAAAGGGTGGGGCTGAACCTGCGGCCTGAACTGGTGGCTGTAAAAGATGTCAGCGGCGATGCCGTCGCTTTCGCTGCCGTTGCTAAGAAAATCGCTGAAGAATCGGAATTCGGTCTGGTTCTTATGAGCGAAAAGCCGGATGTGATCAAGGCGGCTCTCGCGGGTTGCGCTTTCAAGAAACCGCTGATTTATGCCGCTACCAAGGATAATGTCGATGATATGGGGAATCTGGCCAAGGAAAGTGGCCTTCCTCTGGCGATCAAAGCGGAAAACATGGACGATCTCCTTGCCCTCAGTGAAAAATTGACGGGCATGGGCTTGAAAGACCTGGTACTTGATTCCGGCGCACGGGAAATCAAAGCGCTGTTCCAGGATCAGGTGGTGATTCGAAGGGCGCCCCTTAAGGCGGCCAATAAACTTTTGGGTTTTCCCACCATCACCTTTCCCTGTGAAATGGCGGACAACCTGGCCGTGGAAACCCTTATCTCGTCCCTGCTGATCGCCAAATACGCGGGCATTGTGGTGCTTTCCGACTTTGAGGGTGAGAGTCTATTTCCTCTCCTTCTTGAGCGCCTCAACATTTTTACCGACCCGCAACGCCCAATGACCGTGACCGAGGGTATCTATGAGATTGGTACGCCCGATGAAAATTCACCAATATTGATTACCACCAATTTTTCGCTGACTTACTTTATTGTCAGCGGCGAGATCGAAGGAAGCCGGATTCCCAGCTGGCTGCTGGTTATGGATACGGAAGGTTTGTCCGTGATGACCGCCTGGGCGGCGGGTAAATTCTCGGGCGATGCCGTGGCCGTGTTTGTCAAGAAGTGCGGCATTGCCGACAAGGTTGCCCATAAGGAAATTATTATTCCGGGCTACGCTGCGGCCATCAGTGGGGAAATGGAAGAGGATCTTCCGGATTGGGACGTCAAGATCGGGCCAAGAGACGCCTCTCTTATTCCCAAGTTCTTGAAGGATATGCAGTAAAAAACTAGGCGGTTTTTGAGTTTGTTGTGCCCTGGCCCGACTGGCGCCAGGGACACAACAGATTTATTGTCGTGACCATTTAGAAAAAAAAGGGAGTGTGCCCATGTTCTTGATTGGTGAAAATTTAAATGTAATCAACACGATTATTGGCAGGGCGTTTAAGGAAAAGGACCCGGGTCCCATTGCCGCGGAAGCCAAACGCCAGAAGGAAAAAGCCATGGACTGGATCGACATCAACCTTGGACCCGCCAGAAAAGGCGGCCCGGAGTTGATGGAGTTTGTTGTCAATACGGTTCAGGACGCGATTGGAACCGAGATTCCCCTTTGTCTTGATACGTCCAATGTCGATGCCATGGAGGCGGGGCTGGCAACGTGTAAGGGGAAAGCCATTATCAATTCCATCATGTGCAGACCCGAGCGTTATGAGAAGATGATTCCGCTTGCGGTGAAATATAAAGCCAACATGATCGCTCTTATGTGGGGGCCGGATGGTCTTCCCAGGGATGAAAATGAGCGCATGGCCCTGTCGGCTGAACTGCTGTACGCTGCTAATGAAGCGGGCGTTCCCAACGAGGACATCTTTGTGGACGGCATTGTGACGCCCGTCAATATTCAGCAGCCCCAACTCATGAGCCTCATGGCTTATCAGGAAATGGTGGGGGAGATGTTTCCCGGCGTGAAATCCACCTGCGGTCTTTCCAATATTTCCAATGGTCCCCCGGACCATCTGCGTCCCATTCTCAACCAGACTTATATGGTGATGCTGGAGCGGAAGGGGATGTATTCCGTGATTTCCGATGCCTATGATGATCAGTTGACCGCCATTGCCCGGGGAAAAAGACCGGACGTGGTGGAAGCCATTCATAAGGTAATGGATGAGGAACAGATTGACATGGGCGCGCTGTCAAAGGAATTGCAGGACTATGTTAAAACGGCCAGGGTAATTCTGGGCCAGTCCCTCTATTCCGACTCTTGGCTTGAACTGTAAATAAAATTTAGATTGAAACCCCAAAAGGGACTCTTCCAGTAAAATGGGGGGTCTCTTTTTTTTTGAGGAAAAATATTTTGGAAACCCAACAAGAAAAGATGACGCCCGGTGACTTTGAGCGTAAACTGCAAGATAAAATGATTGAGGACCGTTTGGCTCATGTAGGTCGAAAAATCCTCGTGATGAGTGGAAAAGGGGGGGTCGGCAAGAGTACCGTGGCCAGCTATCTGGCCATTCTCTTAAGCAAAAAGGGAAAAAAAGTGGGACTGCTGGATGTGGATCTGCATGGTCCCAGCGTGGCAAAACTCATGAATATACAGAGTGGTTTCGATATGAGCGAGGAAGGGGTTGTTAAGCCCTATGCTTTTTCGGAACAACTCAGTATTGTAAGCATTGAAATGATGATGGGTGAAAAGGATATGGCCGTGATCTGGCGGGGCCCCATGAAAATCAGCGCCATTCGGCAGTTTATCTCGGATATTGAGTGGGGGGACCTGGACTTTCTAGTGGTGGATTCTCCTCCCGGAACCGGTGATGAACCCCTGACCGTAGCCCAGACCATTCCTGATGCCGAAGCCCTCATTGTGACCACACCCCAGGAACTCAGCTTGGCGGATGTCAGAAAGTCCATCAATTTTTGCCGTCAGGTGGAAATGAAAATATTGGGAGTGATTGAAAATATGAGCGGACAGCTTTGTCCTCACTGCGGTCAACAAGTACCGCTGTTTGGACAGGGCGGTGGGAAAAAAATGGCCGAGGATATGGGAGTGCCGTTACTGGGGCAAATTCCCGCTGACGGGAAAATGGTCGTTGCGGGGGACGCGGGAGATCTTGAAGAACTGATGAAAGATGCGGATCTCGGTATAAATATCGCTTATGACAATATTTTAAAGGCCGTTTTAGCCGGGTAACGTTCGGAAAACGCTGTTTTTTTCTTGACACAATATTGGTTTTGCAGCAGTGTTTTCGAATATTAAAGACTCAGAAAGATGGGAACCATCATGGACCATGAACTTCAATTGGACCAGAAACCGGCGCCTGGAACAAAACAACTGCATTTCAGGGGGGATGCCCTGGTTTTCACCCTGTCCCTTTCCCGGGAACTGCCGGGAACCGCCTATATTCGGACCAATCTAGGCCATGCGTCCATCACCAGGACCGAGATTATCGATGAAGTGCGGTGCGATAAACCGCGCCTGGAAAAAGACTGGTTTGACATTCCCATGCAAAGGGTTTCATCCCTGGCGTTTCGCGTTCGGTTACCCCTTTGCGAGGTGGGGCATTTTGAAGCCAAATGTTATTTTCTGAGTGAAGGCGAAACGACCCCCCTCTGGCCTCCCGGATTGAACGCGGTTGTAAATGTTGCTCCCGCAAATACCTGCTGCGCCAATATTATTTACAATGCCTTTGTACGTCAGTTCGGTCCCAATATCGCCGGCCGGGCAACGCCCACCCCCGCCATGGGCGAAGCCATGGAAATGCTGGATAAGACCGGCTATACGGTCATACCACCGTCCGGAACCTTTCGAGACCTTATCGGAAAATTGGATTTTATTATTTCAGAGCTGGGATGCAGGGTGATTCAGCTGCTTCCGGTTCATCCCACCCCCACCACCTATGGACGGATGGGCCAGTTCGGAAGTCCGTATGCGGCGCTGGGGTTTTTGTCGGTTGATCCGGCATTGGCTGAATTTGACCCCAGAGCAACACCCCTGGAACAATTCATTGAACTGGTGGATGCGGTTCATGAGCGAAACGCCCTGTTGCTGATCGACATTGCCATCAATCACACGGGATGGGCCGCACGGCTTCATGAAAAGCATCCGTCGTGGCTTGTTCGCGATCAAGACGGGGCGATACAGGTGCCCGGGGCCTGGGGCGTCAAGTGGGAAGACCTCACCAAACTGGATTACACCCAAAAAGATCTTTGGAAATATATGGCAGAGGTTTTTCTCACCTGGTGCCACCGAGGGGTGGATGGGTTCAGGTGCGACGCGGGTTACATGATTCCGGCGGCAGCCTGGCAATACATTATTGCCGCGGTACGGGAACAGTATCCGGATACGATTTTTTTCAATGAAGGTCTTGGCGGAAAGATTTCCGTTACCCGGGATCTTTTAAATCACGCCAACTTCAACTGGGCCTATTCGGAACTGTTCCAGAATTTCAGTCGTGAACAAATCGAACACTATCTTCCGGAAGCCATGGAGATTTCCAGTTCCGAGGGTCTGACGGTCCATTTTTCCGAAACTCATGACAATCTTCGATTAGCAGCCCGGTCCGAGACCTGGGCGCGCATGCGAACGGCCCTGTGCGCACTTTTTTCCCAAAATGGCGCCTTTGGTTTTGCCAATGGGGTGGAATGGTATGCTACTGAAAAGATTAATGTACATGGCGCCCCCTCGCTTAACTGGGGGGCCGAAAGAAATCAGGTTTCTTTTATTGCGCGGCTGAATCTTCTTCTGAAAAAACATCCCGCATTTCATGACCAAACCCGGCTTAAAATGATACAGCACAAGCAGGGCAATTATGTGGTGATGCTGCGGTATCATTACCCGACCGAAAAGTGGCTTCTGGTGGCGGTAAATCTTGACGATGAAAGGGAAACATCCGTTACCTGGCATTCCGAAGAAATTCCCTGGCAGGGGGAGATCTTGACGGATCTGTTGAGTGGCCAAAAAGTGCCCATCAACCGGACGGATGGAGGCAATAGTGTTGTGCTGAAACCCGGCCGGGTTTTTTGTCTTACACCCACTGAGAAGGACATGGAACTGCTCGACCCGGGCGCCTACCCGCCTTTTGCTATTCCTGAAAGAATCAAACGACAGGCATTACGCGCCAAGGTTCTGGATGCGTATTTATATTATCATGAAAATTCGGATCTGAATGACTTCGACATCGATGCATGGGTTGCCCGATTTTCCCGGGATACTGAGGATTTCTGCCGCCAACTGAACCCACAAAGTGATGCGTCTCGGGTTATTCGATGGATGTGGCCCACGGACGAGCGCCGGGAGGTCATGATTCCCCCGGGTCATTTTCTGCTGGTGGAATCCCATACGGCTTTTCGGGCGCGTATTGTCGATCCGAAAAACACTCGTGTGCTGGCCTGGGAAACATCTCTGAATCTGGACGACGGCCGCTTTTGCGTTTTGTTCAGGCCCCAACCCACGCCTTTGAAGCATACGGCCCGAACCCTTGAACTAACGGTTTACAGTCCCGGAAAAACCCGACATGCCGCAGCCCCGTTGCTTTTTCTGTGTCCCTCCGAAAAAGCGCTGGTCGAAATGAGCCTTGATCGTGCCATGTGGCCTTCCGGCCCCCTGCTTTTCCTGGGCACAAACGGCCGGGGCGCCATGATCCACGCTCCCATCCGGTGGGGTCAGCTTCCCAGCCGTTATGACGCCCTGTTGGCCGCCAACGTGGATCCAAATTGTCCTGAAGATCGATTGATTGTTTTGACCCGTTGTCGGGGTTGGGTGAAGTTTCAGGGGCATTCCCAGGACATGCTTGACCCCAGCATTGAATCCTTTTGTTTTGACGGCCATTCCAGGGGATGCTGGCGTTTTAGAACCCCCACCGGTCAGGGACGACATGTGCTTCTCCGTGTGTCCCTTGAAATGACGGCTCAGAAAAATGAGATTCGAATGATTGTTTATCGGGAATCCGCCGGAGAAGAGGAAGGGCGGCTTCCCGATGACAGGGCTGTTGAGGTTATTTTGAGGCCGGATGTTGAGTGGCGAAGCTTTCATGAATCCACCAAGGCTTATTTGGGGTCGGGCGCCCATTTTCCAGCGTCCGTATCCCTCATGTCCGGGAAAAACGGTTTTTGGTTTTCGCCCAACGGACCCCAACAAAAACTTGCGGTTTGCATCTCAAAGGGGATTTTTGAGCCGGCGTCGGAATGGCAATATATGGTGCATCATATTATGGATGGGGAACGGGGGTTTGATCCGGATTCGGACCTGTTCAGTCCGGGCTATTTTTCCTCATTTCTTGAAGGGGGTCAATGGGTTGAATTGATGGCGCGGGTTTCAAATGACGGCGATTCCGATTGTTGGGAGGAAAACCGGGTCGACCATGATGTTTTGAAAGAATTTGTCGGCCGGAGAAAGCCCATATCATTGGCGCAATCTCTTCATGAGGCACTCGATCACTATGTGGTCAAGCGTGGGGACATGAAGACGGTCATTGCCGGATACCCATGGTTTCTGGATTGGGGGCGGGATTCCCTGATTTTTGTCAGGGGCCTTGTGGCGGCGGGAAAAACAGAGGATGCAAGGGCCGTATTGACGCAATTTGGACGATTTGAAAAAGACGGCACCCTGCCCAACATGATTCATGGCGAGGATGCCGGGAACCGGGATACGTCCGACGCGGCCCTCTGGTTTTTTACGGCATGCGGCGATCTGTTGGAAAAAGACGGTGATACGTTCCTGGAAGCCAAGGCAGGCGGACGCACCATCGGTGAGGTGTTACGATCCATCGGTGGTTTTATGATTCGGGGCACACAAAACGGTGTTCGAATGGACCCTGAATCAGGACTGATCTTCAGCCCCGCGCATTTTACCTGGATGGACACCAATTTTCCAACAGGAACGCCCCGGGAGGGTTATCCCATTGAGATTCAGGCCCTCTGGTATCGTGCCCTGAGAATCCTGTTTGAGATAGATGGCGAAAAAGGGGAACATGACTGGCAGGCTTTGGCGAACCGGGTTTCCAAGTCCATTTCGGAGCTGTTTTGGGTGGATGGGGGGTATTTGTCTGATTGTCTTCACGCGGCGCCGGGAGTACCCGCAAGGGCGGCAACCCCGGATGACGCCCTGAGGCCCAATCAATTACTGACCATTACCCTGGGCGCCGTTTGCGACCCGACCCTCTGCCGGCAAGTCTTGAGGGCCTGTGAAGAACTCCTGGTTCCGGGGGCCATCAGAAGCCTTGCCGATCGTCCTGTAAATTATCCCATTCCCGTTGTTCACGCCGGCAAACTTTTAAATGATCCGAGCCGACCTTACTGGGGGACTTACGCGGGTGATGAAGATACCCGTCGAAAGCCGGCATATCATAATGGCACGGCCTGGACATGGCCCTTTCCCTCCTTTTGCGAGGCATGGGCCGAAACCTATGGTGACGCGTCCCGGGAAACAGCCCTGTCATGGCTTTCCAGCAGTATCGGGCTCATCAACAGCGGCTGCCTGGGGCAGGTTCCCGAAATTGTGGATGGGGATTTTCCCCATGTGCAACGGGGCTGCGACGCTCAGGCATGGGGCGTCAGCGAATTGCTGCGTGTGTGGAAAAAACTGGAACGGTAATTCCTTTATTAAAAAAAACCTTTTATGAGGTAAAACAGAGATGGACCATTTTGAAACTTTTCAGGTGTTGCCGAATATTCCCGAGCCCCTTTCTTTTCTTGAGACCCTGTCCCGAAATTACTGGTGGAGCTGGGAGCAGGATGCCAAAGAGTTGTTTCGCCGCATCGGTTGGGAGCTCTGGGAAAATTCCGGCCGGAATCCGGTTCTACTCCTGGCCAATGTACCGCAAAGACGACTCGAGGCCCTGGCAACGGATCCCGGATTTCTGGACCACCAGGCCCGCGTAAAGGCGCTTTTTGAGACAAGGGTAAAAACGCCATTTACAGCTGAACCCGGAGCGGCATATGAACGGGAAGGCGATATTGCCTACTTTTCCATGGAGTTCGGCATTCACGAAACCATTCCCATTTTTGCGGGGGGGCTGGGGATTCTCGCCGGCGACCACCTCAAGGCGGCTTCCGTCCTGAATTTACCCCTTGTGGGGGTAGGCCTTTTTTATCGGCAGGGATACTTTCATCAGCGCATCAACAAGGACGGGTGGCAGCTTGAGGAGTATCTCGACACGGATCTGTACCATCTTCCCCTGGAAAAAATTCGTGATGAACAGGGTCATGAAATACTCATCACGATTCCCGGGCCGACGGAGGATATCCGGGCCGTGGTCTGGAAAGTTTCCGTGGGCCGCATTCCCCTTTATCTGCTGGACACCAATTTGCGCGAGAATCCCCCCCATATTCGGGATATTACCGCCAGGCTGTATGTCGCGGACTCATCGGTTCGCCTTGCCCAGGAGATTCTGCTGGGAATCGGCGGCGTTCAGGCCTTGAAGGCCATGGGGATTCGACCCAGGGCTTTTCATATGAATGAGGGGCATCCGGTATTTTCCTCCCTGGAACGGCTGGCGCAGATGAGGGAGGTTTCAGGCGTTGACCTTCGAACGGCCAGGGAAATTATTCCCCGCACCACGGTCTTTACCACCCACACGCCGGTTCCCGCGGGACATGATGAGTTTGCACCGGAGATGGTCAGACCCTATCTGCATCAATTTGAGGCACGATTGGGCGTTTCCACGGATGAAATTCTGTTCTGGGGACAGCACGAAGGGGCTGGGAAAGAGAGCAAGCTCTCCATGTTTATTTTGGGCTTGCGGATGAGCCAGTACATGAATGGCGTCAGCGAACTCCATGGTCAGGTAGCGAGACGCATGTGGCGGAATGTCTGGCCCGAACGGCCCGAAGCGGAGATCCCCATCGGGCATGTCACAAACGGCATCCATATTCCTTCTTTCATATCCCGGGACAACGCCATGCTTTTTCAAGAGCGACTGGGGATGAACTGGCACCGCTATTCTTGGAAGGGGCAGAGCTTGAATGAAATTGACGGCATTAGTGATGTGGATCTATGGGAAGCGCACAAACGATACCGAAATCGTTTGATTGAGAATTGCAGGGTTTTGCTCAAAAAACAGTGTGAGCGGAGAAATGCGCCGAGGAATGTGGTGGAAGCGGCTGAAACGGTTTTGGACGAGGATGTGTTGACCATTGCCTTTGCCCGCCGTTTTGCCACCTACAAACGGGCCAATCTTTTCCTTCGTGATCTGGATCGCCTGAGCGAAATTCTCGACAACAAGAACCGTCCGGTACAGATTATTTATGCGGGAAAGGCGCATCCCATGGATGAAGAGGGTAAAGCGATCATTCGACACATCTTCAAGCATGCATCCGATGAGCGGTTACGCCGTAAAATTGTTTTTTTGGAAGACTATGACATTCATATTGCCAGGCTCCTGGTCCAGGGGGCCGATATCTGGCTGAATACGCCGAGGCGGCCCTTTGAGGCCTGCGGTACGTCCGGCATGAAAGCGGCGGTAAACGGTGTTTTGAATGTGAGCATTCTGGACGGCTGGTGGTGCGAAGGATACACAAAGGAGACCGGCTGGGCCATCGGAAAGGGCGAGGATTATGAAGAACATTCCGATACGGATCTGGTGGACAGCCATGCCCTCTACAACGTCTTGGAAAACGAAGTGATTCCATGTTTTTACGACAGAGAGGGCGGTTCGGTGCCCTTTCGGTGGGTCAAGATGATGAAGGCATCCATGAAAATGATTTTGTCCGATTTTTCAAGCCTTCGGATGGTGGAAGAGTATGAGAAAAGATTCTATGCCAGGGCCTCCCGGAGATATGGCGAGCTGTTGGATCAGAATGCGGCGGGGGCACAAAAAATGGCGGACCTTCGTGAGCGGTATCGTTCCAAATGGGGCGATATTGTAATTTCACCGCCCGTGTGCGAGAGGACTAGTACCAATCCCATCCGTGTGGGGGACGTGTTTCCCGTTACAGCCCTGGTGCATCTTGGGGAGTTGACCCCCGATGAGGTCCATGTGGAACTCTATCATGGAAGCGTTCAATCCCTTGACCATATTTCAGAAAGTCGCACCGAATTGATGACGGTGAGAGAAAACAAAGGCAATGGGTCATACCTGTACACCTGTGATTTAACCTGCCAGTCGTCGGGCCAATATGGTTTTTCGGCCCGGGTAACGCCCCAAGGCGATGATCTCATCAAAAATACGCCCGGCTTTACCACCTGGGCACGGTTTGAAAAGGAGCCATAGGCTTATGAGTACGTTTCAGGCCAACCCCACCATTCTCCTGGTTACACCTGAAGTGACGTACCTCCCCAAGGGGATGGGGGATATTGCGGATAATCTTTCGGCCAAGGCGGGGGGACTCGCCGATGTCTCAGCCACCCTTATCAGCGCTCTGTTTGAAGAGGGGGCCGATATTCACGTGGCGTTGCCCGATTATCGAAGTATGTTCGGCGCCGGCATTGCGCCTCTTCAAATCAAGAAGCTGGATGCCATTCGGCGGAAAATGCCCGCTGAACGAATTCACCTGGCCGAAGACCGCGCTTTTTTTTATCTGAACCGGGTATATTCCGATTACGGGGATGAAAACGCAAAAATTTCGCTGGCGTTTCAACGGGAAGTGATCAACAACATTGTTCCGCGAGTGCAACCTGACCTGATTCACTGCAACGACTGGATGACCGGCCTGATTCCAGCCATGGCCAGGCAGCAGGAAATACCCTGTCTTTTTACCATTCACAACATCCATACCCTACAGCGTCCGATGCATTACATTGAAGATCAGGGTATTGATGCGGCATCTTTCTGGAAACACCTTTTCTATGATGGTTACCCTTCCGATTACGAGCAGGTGCGTCGACATAATCAGGTGGATTTTCTGGCGAGCGGTGTTTTTGCCGCGCATTTTGTCAACACCGTGAGCGAGACATTTTTGGCTGAAATTGTCGGCGGACAGCATGATTTTGTCAAAGAATCCCTTCGAAAAGAACTGACCGCCAAATATGAAGCAGGATGCGCCGCGGGGATTACCAATGCCCCGGATCCGACCTTCGATCCCAAACTGGACAGAAGATTAAACTGCAAATATGATGCAAACACCCATGGGGTGGGGAAGAGGGAAAACAAAAGGGCGCTCCAGAGGGCCCTGGGACTTTTTGAGGACGATGATGCCCCCCTCTTTTTCTGGCCGTCGCGGTTGGACACGGTTCAAAAAGGCTGTGGGCTCCTGGCCCATATTTTGTATGATGTGGTGAATCGGTACTGGGATCGACACTTGCAGATCGTATTTGTGGCGGACGGTGAGTCTAAAAATATTTTTCGTGAGATCAGCTGGCATCATCATCTGCCGGACCGGGTGGCCATTTGCGATTTTGATGAAACGCTTTCCCGTCTGGCCTATGGCGCGTCTGATTTTGTGCTGATGCCGTCATTGTTTGAACCGTGTGGTCTTCCCCAGATGATCGGCCCCATTTACGGATCCCTGCCGGTTGCCCATGATACGGGCGGCATTCACGACACCGTGGTTCACATGAATGTGGATCGTGGAACGGGAAACGGTTTTTTGTTTGAGACCTTCGACCCCAACGGTTTGTCGTGGGCCATTGACCAGGCGGTTTCGTTCCATAATCTCCCCGGGGATGTGAAAAACAGGGAAATCGCCCGGGTGATGAGAGAGGGTATGGCCACCTTTAATCATTCCGTTACCGCGCGCCGGTATATGGATCTTTACGAACGGATGCTGGAGCGGCCCTTGATCAATGACTGAAAAAAAGACATTGCGAATTGCGGATTGCGAATTGCGGAATGATCCGTATCTGCGGCCTTACGAGGAAATTATTCAGACGCGAATGCGGCATGTGGATCTGGCAGCTCTCCGCCTGACCCGGGGGGGAAAGATCGGTCTGGGGGATTTTGCATCGGGTCACGAATTCTTCGGGCTTCATTTTCGCGGGGACCACTGGGTCTTTCGGGAATGGGCGCCCAATGCAACGGCTCTCTTTTTTGTGGGCGACATGACGGATTGGCGGGAAACAAAGACCTTCGAACTTGAAAGAATTGATCAAGAAGGCGTTTGGGAAATTAGGTTTCCGGCTGAAATTCTTGTTCACAAAATGCATTACAGGCTTCGCATGCACTGGAAAGGCGGGGAAGGGGACCGTATTCCCGCCTATGCCAGGCGGGTGGTGCAGGATCCGGAGTCCCTCATCTTCAATGCCCAGGTGTGGTTTCCACCTGAATCCTACCGGTGGGCGGCCAATGATTTTGTTCCCGCTCCGGGGCCTGTTTTTATCTATGAGGCCCATGTGGGCATGGCCCAGGAAGAAAAAAAAGTCGGCTCATATCGTGAATTTACCGAGTACATCCTGCCGAGGGTTGTTGAGGCGGGATATAATGCCCTGCAACTGATGGGCATTCAGGAGCATCCCTATTATGCTTCCTTCGGCTATCATGTCTCCAGCTTTTTTGCCGCATCATCCCGATTTGGTTCTCCGGAAGACCTGAAGGCCCTGATTGACCACGCCCATGATTTAGGTCTGTCCGTGATTATGGACCTGGTTCATTCCCATGCAGTGGCTAATGAAGTGGAGGGGTTGAGTCGTTTCGACGGAACATCGTACCAGTATTTTCATGAAGGGGCGCGGGGAACCCATGAGGCCTGGGGGTCCCGCTGTTTTAATTACGCGAAACCCCAGGTGATCCACTTTCTCCTTTCCAACTGCCGATTCTGGCTGGATGAATATCATTTTGACGGGTTCCGTTTTGACGGCATTACCAGTATGCTTTACCGTCATCATGGGTTGGGAAAAGCCTTCATCTCCTATGCCGATTATTTTAACGACGCCGTGGACGAGGACGCCCTCACCTATCTGACCCTGGCTAATGAACTGATTCATAATATCCGACCCAGTGCCGTCACCATCGCCGAGGATATCAGCGGCATGCCGGGCCTGGCCGCGCCCAGGGAAGCGGGCGGTATGGGATTTGATTATCGACTGGCCATGGGCGTCCCGGATTTCTGGATCAAAATCCTGAAAGAACGGCTGGATGAAGACTGGCCCCTGGGAGAGATGTGGTACGAGTTGACCAATCGAAGGATGGATGAAAAAACCATCGGTTATGCCGAGAGTCATGATCAGGCCCTGGTGGGGGATAAGACCCTGATATTGCGGCTTATGGGATCGGCCCTTTATGACCACATGCAGGTGGGCGGCGATAGCCTGGTTGTGGACAGGGGAATGGCCCTTCACAAGTTGCTGAGATTCATTACGCTTGTGACCGCCGGTAACGGTTATCTCAATTTCATGGGCAATGAGTTCGGACATCCGGATTGGATTGATTTTCCCCGGGAGGGAAATGGGTGGTCCTACGAACATGCCAGACGGCAATGGGGCCTCGTGGACAATCCGGATTTGAGATATGGGGTTTTGGGGCGATTTGATCGTCATATGATTGCGCTGGCCAAGGCTTTCCGTCTTCTGGGTTCGACGGGGCCACACCTTTTGCTCGAACATTCCGATCACAAGGTCCTGGCATTTGAGCGGGGCGGGCTGGTGTTTGTCTTCAATTTTCATCCCACCTGTTCCCATAAGGATTATCCCATTGAAATGGCCCCGGGCGAATATCGGATGATCATGGATAGCGACGCACTGGAATACGGCGGTCACGGCCGGTTGCGCCGGGGTCAGCGGCATTTTACCGCTTTCGAAACAACGGGGGAAAACAGGCACGCTTTGAGCCTCTATCTTCCCACGCGCACGGTGCTGGTGCTTGCAAAGGCCATTGACACCGAAGAACCTGGGCCCTATAATTCTGGAAATGAAGAGCGGTAGCGATGATATGGTTTCGTTTTTTTACTTAAAACTTAAAACCGTGCCTGAACAAGGTTTTCGTTCAGGCACTAGATAAGGATATCAGGAAATGACAAACGAAGATATCATGCCCGTGGGAGGGCGGATTAAAACGGCGCGTCAGGAAAGAGGCATTGACCTATCCGAACTGGCCGGCCGGGTGGGTTGCTCGGACGAGTATCTGGAATGGGTTGAGAATGGGCAGGTGGAACCCCCTGTTGCCCTTCTGCTCCAGATCGCCAAAACCATGAACCTTGATGCCGGGGCGTTCCTCTTGATGGATGATTCGCCCGAAAGACGCCTGAAGGAAGCCGCCAAACGGACCCAGGCCTATTCATACAGAACCCTCACACCGGCCGAAGCCGATAAGCACTTGATGGCTTTTTCCGTGACCATTCCCCCCAGAACAGAACACGAAGGGGTCGGCTATCAGCATGAGGGCGAGGAGTTTGTGTATGTGGTTTCAGGAGAAGTCACGCTTCTCGTGGACAAGGAAAAACACCGCCTGAGTCAAAAAGAGTCCTATCGTTTTAATGCCAACGTTGATCATCATCTTTCCAACCCCGGCGAAGTGGATGCCGAGCTGCTGGTCATCCTCTACGTGCCCTGATGGTGTCCTTGGGCATTATTCCGATGCCAGATATCGTTTGATGTTCTCCGAAAGGATATCAAAGGTTTTGGTAAATTTGGCTTCGTCGGTTTCCAGCAGGGTTATCCGAAATCCCTGCAAATCAGAACTGAAAGAGGTCAGTGGAACCAAGCAAATACCCGTTGCCCCCAGCAGGTAATAGACAAAGCGCTTGTCCGGCTGCATCTTTTTACCGGTGGTGGTTAAATTTTCGATCAGTTCCCGAACTTTGACATCGGCAATGGGCAGGGTCTGGTGTTGGTTTATCCTCCCTTCTTCGAAAACCACGGTCATATAGAAAGCGCCATTGGTCCGGTTGACCATAATGCCGGGGATGCCTTTCAGTTTTTCATAAGCAATTTCTGAAAAATGTTCATAGCGCCCGCGGCGTTTCACGAGATGGTCCGCGTAGGCGGGATGTTCAAAAATCCTGGGGATGGCCTTTTGCGGGAGTGTCGTGGAACAGACCTCCACCATTTTCGCATTGACGATGCTTTTGATGTAGTCGGCAAACATGGGGTCCTTGTCCGCATTGTAGACTTCCATCCATCCGCAACGACCTCCCGGCCAGGGAACCTCCTTTGAAATGCCTTTCATGGAAATGCCCGGCACATCTCCGATCACTTCGGACAGAGATTTGCTTTGATGGCCGTTATAAATGAGATTCTGGTAAATTTCGTCCGCGATGATAAACAGATCGAAATCTCGGGCAATGGAAACGATTTCCGCCAGGATGTTCTCCGGGTAGACCATTCCCGTGGGGTTGTCCGGATTGATGATCAGGATGGCGGACACGGCGGGATTGTATTTGACCCGCCGCCGCAATTCCACCACGTCCGGATACCACTGATTCCGGGGATTGAGTGGATAGCACACGGGGGGGAGCCCCGCATGGGCGGCTTCCGAGGACGAATGGGTCGTGTAGGTGGGTGTCGGGGTAATGACCCTGGCGGTACGGCGCAGGAAGCCGTACACCTTGGTGATGGCATCCCCGAGACCATTAAAAAAAAGGATATCTTTCCGGTCCACATGGACCCCGTTTTTACGGTTGGTTTTGGCCGCCAGATACTCCCGCGTTTCCAATACGCCCAAGGTAGCACTGTAAGCGTAGGAGTCGTCTTCCATGGCCAGATCCGCGATAATCCCTTTTAACCATTTGGGAATTCTTTCACCCTTGGCCACGGGGTCCCCGATGTTCTCCAGGGTGACCTTAAGACCCATGTCCGTCAATTTTTCCACCACCTGCATGATCTCTCTGATTTCATAGGTCAATTCGCTGGCGCCGATGTGAACAATCTCGGTTCGCATAAGTTTTCCCTCCCTCTTTAAAAATCCCTTGTATCCACGAAAAAGGGGCTGCAAATTCAAGCAGCCCCTCAAAAAAACGGCCGCGAAAACGCCCGCGGCCCTGGTTGGTTTTGTTGATGGTTTATGCCATCGACGCCTCTCCCAGAGCCACGGGCACGTCCGCGGCTGCCGCGATTAATGCTGCCGCCTCGTTTAACATGTGAAACATACCGATGGTTCGCTGGCTACGAAAAGAAGACACGCCGCTAAATTCCTTTAGAATCTTTAGAATTCGTTAGATTGAAATTTGCTTATGACATGCTTTTAAAAACAATTCAAGGTTTTTTTTCTGCTAATTCGCATTGGCTTTTCCATGAGGATAGGGTATGGATAGCGGGCGTGCCCTTATACGAAGGGGGCAGACCCATGTGTCTGTCCATTGAAAAAACCGGATGCCTTGCCCGTGCATCCGAAAAAGGAGATTTAGCCATATGATCGAGGCGGAAGGAAAGATTTTCCAGTGGGAAAGTCCCGACAACATCAGAACCGATTTTCTGGAGACCTTTGCGTTTGACAGTCCTCATCAATACATCAAAACCGAAACCCGGGAATTCATCGCCTGCTGCCCCTTCAGCGGCCTCCCCGATGTGGGGCGATTGATCATTGAATATTATCCGAAAGGGGGCTTATGCATCGAACTGAAATCCTTAAAATATTATGTGGTCAGTTTTAAAAATGTGGGCCTTTTTCAGGAGGGGGTCACCAAACGGATATATGATGATTTGAGCCGGATTTTAAAAACGAGCCGGTTAAAAATCACCACCATTTACAACACAAGGGGCGGATTCGACACCACCTGCAGTGAAGGAAGCCTGTAAGAAAAAGGGCTGGGAGAGTCGTTCATGAATGCGTTCCTGATTATTATTCTGGTTATCCTCGTGGGGGATTATGTACTTGGGATGATTGTGGATATCCTAAATGTCAAGCATCTTAAAACACAATTACCCGAAGCTTTCTCCGGCTATTATGATGCGGAAAAGTACAAAAAATCACAGGAATATCTCAAGGAAAACACCCAATTTGGATTGATCACCGGTTCCATCGCGACACCCGCGATCATTGCTTTTATTCTGTTGGGGGGATTTAACCGGGTGGACCTGTGGGCGCGAAGTCTGGAATGGGGGCCTATTGCCACGGGGCTCATTTTTGCCGCGATCCTCCTGTTCGGGTCGCAGATCTTGAGCCTTCCCTTTTCCATCTACGGCACTTTTGTCATCGAGGGAAAATATGGGTTTAACAAGACGACGCCAAAAACCTTTGTGACCGACATCCTTAAGGGATGGTTGCTGGCCGTTGTCATCGGCGCCCCCGTGTTTTCAGCCATTTTGTGGTTTTTTGAACAAACCGGCCCTCTGGCATGGTTTTATTGCTGGGCGGCGCTCACGGTCATTCAAGTCTTTCTGATGTTCATCGCACCCGTGGTGATCATGCCCATTTTCAATAAATTCATTCCCCTGGAACAGGGAGAGTTGAAGGAGGCCATTGAGGACTACGCTAAAAAGCAGGGATTCAAAATGAAAGGGATCTATACCATGGACGGGTCCAAGCGCTCCACCAAGTCCAATGCTTTTTTTACGGGTTTTGGCCGTTTCAGGCGGATTGTGCTGTTTGACACCCTCATTTCAAAGCATACCAAGGAGGAACTGGTTTCAATTCTGGCTCACGAAATGGGGCATTACAAAAAGAAGCACATCCTGAAGTCCATCCTGATTTCCATTTTTTCCATGGGACTCATGTTTTATATTTTGTCCATCTTCATGAACAACCCTGCCCTGTTTGAGGCTTTTCGAATGGATCATATCTCCATTTACGCCAGCCTGTTCTTTTTTGGCTTTCTTTATACCCCCATTGAGATGGTTCTGTCTATTTTTGGCAACATGCTGTCCCGCGGGCATGAATACGAAGCCGATGCCTACGCGGTCAGGACCTACAAGCGGCCCCAGTCCATGATTGCGGCCCTCAAAAAGCTTAGCGTGGACAACCTCTCCAACCTGACCCCTCATCCTCTCAAGGTTTTTTTGTCTTACAGTCATCCGCCGGTCCTGGAACGGATACGCAGCATTCAGGGATTTAAGGGCGCCGCCAGGTGAAACCAACGGATAACCCGACTATTGCGGGTTCGGATTCCGGAACTTTAACCCAATTCAAAGGTTGTAACCCCGAAGATCTCGTTTACCGGAAGCCGGGGTGGTTTGCCGTTATACATACGGGCTGTTTCAAAAACCGCCGCCATGCGGTTTTCCTCGGCAAGCGCCACGGCCGATGGATTGATCTCGGGAACATCCAGATAAATCGGGGCGCCTTTTTCAGCATGGCCCGAAAGAACCGTAAAGAGGGCTTTTGCCGATCCGGCATCCGGTGCAAAGAGGGGGCCGATTTTGTAACCTGATTGGCAGGGGCGAAGTACCCCGTAGCCCGCCAAATTTCCTTTACGACAAATGCCGAGGGCCCGGCTGCCGGGTTGGTTGATCCAGCTTTTCACAAAAACATCCCTTTCATCGGGAAAGAACCTTCGATCACAGGCATGGATTTCTCCAAGGGGGATGCTCGATAACGAGACGATTTCTGGATAGTCAATCTGTTTGCCAACCCCAATGCCCTGGTAGCGAATGTTTCGACAGGCCAGGGTGAAGCCCGCTTTTTTATAATTTTCCTGCTGTGCCACAACGCCATCCAGGCCAATCAGGCGTCCTCTCAGGTGCACCAGTGCCCGCTGCCCGATCTCAAATCCATAGCCCCTGCCCCGGTATTTTGATTTCACCATGAAAAAGCCGATAAACCCGAAGGTTTCACCGTAGCGAACCGCGGAAATAGAGGCGACAGGTTCCCCGTCCAGGAATCCCATGAAAAATCCCTCGGGGTCGGCGGCATAAAATGAATCCCCATCATGAAGCCCCGGATTCCACGCCTCGTCGGCGGCCCAGTCGACGGCCAGATCCACCTGTTCCCGGGTCATGGTTTTGATTTGATAGATGCTGTTTTCCATTCTTTCGTTCCTATGCTGGGAATCTGCGCCCGTTCCCACGCGCCGGTGTGGGAACGGGAAAACTTTATTTCATGGCCTGTTCCACAGCCACGGCCACGGCAACTGAAGCCCCCACCATGGGGTTGTTTCCCATGCCGATGAACCCCATCATTTCCACATGGGCGGGAACCGACGAGGAGCCGGCAAACTGGGCGTCCGAATGCATCCTTCCCATGGTGTCGGTCATGCCGTAGGAAGCGGGGCCGGCGGCCATGTTGTCGGGATGAAGGGTCCTTCCCGTACCGCCGCCGGAGGCCACGGAAAAATACTTTTTCCCTTTCAATTGACATTCTTTCTTGTAGGTGCCGGCCACCGGGTGCTGAAAACGGGTGGGGTTGGTGGAATTTCCCGTAATGGACACATCCACCCCTTCGTGGTGGTTGATGGCCACCCCTTCCCGCACGTCGTCGGCGCCGTAGCACTTCACCCTGGCCCGGTCCCCCTTTGAATAGGGGGTCTCCTTGACGATTTCCAAAATGCCGGTTTTATAATCGAATTTTGTGATCACATGGGTAAACCCGTTGATACGCGAGATGATGTGGGCCGCATCTTTCCCCAGGCCGTTCAAAATGACCCTTAAGGGATCTTTGCGGGCTTTGTTGGCGGATTTGGCCAGGCCGATGGCCCCTTCGGCTGCGGCAAAGGACTCATGTCCCGCCACGAAGGCAAAACAATGGGTTTCTTCTTTCAGCAGCATGGCGGCCAGGTTGCCGTGCCCGAGACCCACCTTCCGGTCGTCCGCGACGGAACCGGGAATGCAAAAGGCTTGCAATCCAATCCCAAGGGTTTCCGCGATATCCGAAGCCCCGGTCTGTCCTTTCTTGATGGCGATAGCCGCTCCCACCAGATAGGCCCAGCAGGCGTTTTCAAAGCAGATGGGTTGAACATCCCTCACGATTTCGTATATATTCAACCCTTTTTCCTTGCAGATGGTCTCGGCCTCTTCCAGGGAGGCAATGCCGTATTGTTCCAGGGCAGAGGAGACTTGTTTGATGCGTCTGTCATATCCTTCAAAAAGTGCCATTGATTGATCCCCTTATTGGTGTCTCGGATTGATGGTTGTGACGGCGTCCTGAAACCGGCCGTAGGTTCCTGTGGCCTTTTTAAGGGCATCATTCGCATCCATACCCTTTTCAATGAGGTCCATCATGATACCCAGTTGAACAAATTCATATCCGATGATCTCCTGGTTTTCATCGAGCGCGATTCTTTTGACGTATCCTTCCGCCATTTCGAGGTATCGGGCTCCCTTGGCATTCGTGCCGTACATGGTGCCGACGACGCTTCGAAACCCTTTTCCCAGATCTTCCAGCCCGGCGCCGATGGGAAGCCCCCCTTCGGAAAAGGCGGTTTGGGTCCGACCGTAAACGATCTGTAGAAAGAGTTCCCGCATGGCCACGTTGATGGCGTCGCACACCAGGTCCGTATTAAGGGCCTCCAAGATGGTTTTTCCCGGAAGGATTTCCGCGGCCATGGCGGCGGAGTGCGTCATGCCCGTACACCCGAGGGTTTCCACCAGTGCCTCTTCGATAATGCCGTTTTTCACATTCAGGGTCAGTTTGCTGGCCCCCTGCTGGGGGGCGCACCAGCCGACCCCATGGGTCAAACCCGAAATGTCATTAATTTGTTTGGCTTGAACCCATTTGCCTTCCTCGGGAATGGGCGCCGGACCGTTTTTCGGTCCCTTGGCCACACAGACCATCCCCTCCACTTCCGATGTCATATTCATTTGAAAATCTCCTTTTTTTATAAACCGGTTTACGGTTTTTCAATGGGTTTTGCGCGTTTCATCCCGTGTCGCGCTAAAAACCCCAAAAGTACATGCACATATTCTTCGGGCTGATGTTCGTAGGTATTATGCCCGCACATGGGAAGCACCGAAAGTTCGCCCGCCGGCAGATGTCGGTAAAAGGCGACACCCTGTTCTACGTCAAAAAGCTTGCTGCGGTCGGGATAGAGTACCAGGGCCGGACATTTGACCGCAGGCAACAGGGGCCGGATGTCAAAAATGCCCGTTCCATAGGCGCCGCCGGCATAACGAAATTGATTGAAAAAGGATGCTGCATAATCCTCGCCATGCCAGTCCATGAGCTTTTTTTGGAGAGCCGGGTCCAGTTCATTAAAGGGTTTGGGGAAATCCACCTTGTTTCTTTCGGGAATCGTCTCCACGCTGTAGCAGAGGGTGCTTGAAATGGCGATGGTTTTGACCTTTTCCGGGTATCGGGCCGTAAAATCAAGGGCAATAACGCCTCCCTCGCATTGCCCCACCAGATGGAAAGCATCAAATCCCAGGCGATCCAGGAGCAGCAGCATGTCGTTCACATTCTCTTTTCGAAATGCTTCGCTCACAAAAAAGTCCGGAAAATCGGCCCCCCCCTCGGAACGTCCGTATCCTCTTCGATCGAACATTAAAACCCGGTGACCCGCTTTTACCAATGATGGAAAAATTTCCTTCCAGATTTTGGTGCAGCCAAAGCCGTGGTGAAGCAGAACAATGGGTTCACCTTCACCATGGGTTTCATAATAAAGCTTTCGTCCGTTAATCATTTCAAATGGCACGGTTTTCTCCTTAGCTATGAACCGAGGGATTGATTTCGCCAGGTCTGCGCAGGGAACCTTTTCCCTTGACGCACAGGGGTATTTTTTTATATTTTTTTTCATATGGAAAAGCAACTGATCATTTTTCTTTAATATCGTTCCCAGCGGACACACCGGAAAAAGAGGAGCAAGCCTTGAAAAAGCCTATTTTACACTTTAGAAAAACATCGTTACACAGGATTGTACCCGCGATTGGCGGAAAATGCCCACTTTTTCCGTTGCTGCTCTGGCTTGCCGTCGGCGTCAGTATGGCAGGATGCGCATCACGGTACTCTTCCCTTGCCCCTATGGGGAACCTGTTTGTCGAACCCATCCCCTCTTCACGGGTGCTTCTGTCGAATATCACAGCAAAACAGGAAGGCGATGAACTGTTGATTGCGGGGGAAGTGCGGCGCCGCAACACCGCGTTTTCCGGCATGGGTCATGTGGATGTGGCCGTGGTTTCGCCTTCCGGGGCGGTCATTAACCAGACCAATGCCCCCTATATCCCCAAAATCCTGCCCAAGACCCCTGGGGCTCGAAAACATCGCCCATCTCACTTCGAAGCACGCTTGTCCTGCGTTCCTCCAAAGGGAAGTATTATTCGGTTGGCATACCATAGCAAGCCGGATCCCGATGATCCGCTCCTTGATTGTGAAGACAATGCCGCATTGCCCGATGATCACGATTACGGCGGCTGAACCGTAACCCAATCCCCTTTGAAGGAAACCGAATGATACCGTCCATGATTGACGAAGTATTGGTAGTGGGGCACCATGACCCGGATACGGACGCGGTCTGTTCCGCCATGGCCTATGCCGCTTTTTATGCCTGGCAGACCGGAGAAAAGACGGTTGCCTGTCACCTGGATGAACTGAACCGGGAAACGGCCTGGCTGCTGGATCACCTGGCGCTGCCGGCTCCCCGAACCATCGAGGATGTCTATCTGCGGGTGGGGGATGCCATGGTAATCGATGCGCCCACGCTTCGTACCGATCAAACCCTGCGGGAAGGGGGGTTGCTCATGCAGGCTAATGGACTGGGCGCCTTGCCGGTGGTGAATTCTGAAGGTCGATTGACCGGATTGCTGGCCCATGAGAAACTGGCGGACCGGTATCTGGCTGAGTTACAGTTGCCCAGGCGGGTGGAACTTCCCCTTGCCCTGTTGCGCCGCACTCTTGAAGCGGAGCTGGTTGCCGGCCGGGATTCCGTGGTGGTTCGCGGCCGTGTGTGCATTGCCACTTTTTCCAAAAGTCATGTGCCCAAGCGGGTGGACCTGGGCGACCTGGTGATTGTGGGGAATCAACCGGATGTTCAATATGCCGCCATATGCGCTGGAGCGGGCTGTCTCGTGGCGACCGACGACGCCCCCATCTCTCATGACGCTCTGACAAAAGCTGAATCCAGTGGGGTGGTGATTCTCCGTACCCGGAAAGCCGCTTTTGCCGTGGCGCAGCTTATTCAGCAGAGCCTTCCGTTGACCTGCGCCATGGACCCAAAACCCCCAATGGTTCGCGAGGAAGACCTGTTGACGGATGGGTTTGACCGGATTCGCCAACATCGCCTGGCCGCCGTGCCGGCGGTGGACAAGAATGGGATGCTGAAAGGTCTTCTGCTGCGGCGTCACCTGGCGGGACAGCACCGCAGGCGCGTGATTCTCACGGACCACAACCATCCGGACCAGGCGGCCGCGGGGATTTTGGAAAGTGAAATCCTGGCTATTATTGACCATCACAACCTCGGGGGTCTGCGAACCCTGGCGCCCCTTCAAATGCTGGTGGAACCCCTGGGATGTACCTGCACCCTGATTGCTGAACTCTACCGGCGGCATCATACACCGCTTTCTATCCCCATGGCCGGGGCCATGCTGGGGGCCATTTTGAGCGATACTGTGGAATTTCGTTCTCCCACCACAACGGAGCGGGATAAAAAGGCCGCCCGATGGCTGGCGGAAAAGGCCGGAGAGGATATGGGAAAGCTGGCCCGTGCCCTGTTTCGCGCACGCCTCCCCACGCCCCCGCCGCCACCCCGCTGGTGGGTACATCACGACTGGAAAATCTATCGATTCGGGGGTCACGAGATCGGTATCGGCCAGACCGAGCTGACGGAGATCGAAAAATCCATGCCGTCGGTGGAAGCATTGCGGTATGAACTCCGGAAAGCGACAAAGGAATCCGGGTTGTCCATGGCCGTACTGGTGCTGACCGATATTCTAGAGGAACGGAGTCTCTTATTGACCAATAGTGAAAAAGGGCTGGCTCTGGCGGCCCTTGCCTTCAATGTGTCGGTTGATGATGCCGGCCTGCTGTCCCTGCCGGGGGTCATGAGCCGCAAAAAGCAGGTGGTGCCGCGGTTGGCATCGGTACTTAAGGAAAGGGGCGGGGCATAAATGGGATCATTTGGTCCCTGTTGCCAACGGGAATTTGAGAGTTAACCGCACGGCTCAAAACTTTTAAGACGATTGGGGAACATCACATTTAATTGGAACTTGAATTTGGTTATTGCAGCTCTGATCAATTAGTGCTTCGCGACTGAATTGATACCTTTCTGATCCAGCCCTGAAAAGGCGGTACATAAGACGCTAGGCTATAGCTTATTTGTATAATGTCAAGACCTTACAGGGGTCAATGATCCTCACAACTTGTTCCTAGGGCGTTGCCCTGGGCTGGTATGTCACGGCTCTTCAGGCCTGGGATATATCAGCCCCCCGGCGATTTGAAATATCCCGCACTTTTTCAAATTGAATATTTTTCATTCCTCCCTATAAAGTGTGGCCGAAGTTAGAACCAAGCCTTTTGCGTTTTATTAGTCGATAAAATTTAGAGCTGTTTATTTTATGTCAAACTTTGTCAAAAAACCAAAAAAGATGATGCTGAAAGCTGTTTTCTGAAAGAACCAGGTTATTGTTTTATAACCGAATTCCGAAAATATAATTTACAAAATCAGTTGGTTATTTGACTTTTAAACAAACTTTCACTTCTTTATTATTATGATTAATTTTTTATAATTGAAAAAAATAACAGTTGTAACAAATTCGAATTTTGCTCTGCTTAATTCCGAAAATATACTCAAAAAATAAGTAAGATGTTCCCATATTTACACAAAGATTCTATTGCCCTTTCTTTCTTTTTCTGGCAAGATCTTGATCAATTAAACCCTACTCAGGTGTGACCCTTCCCGTGTACCCGATAAAAAACGGCTGACCGCACAGCTCGAAACCTTTAAGACGGTTAGGAGCATCACATGCAATCGGAAATCAGAAATCCGCAAAACAAAAGCAATAAGATTTTGGTGGTGGACGACGACCCTGCCATAGGCCACCTTATGGCGGTGCTGCTGGAACGGGAGGGCTTTAAAGCCCTGGTCTGCGATCATCCTCGCAAGGCCCTGCGGATAGCGGAAAAAGAACGGTTTGCGCTGGCCTTCGTGGACATTCAATTGCCGGAAATGAGCGGCTTGGATCTGGCCGCCCTTCTCAAAAAGCAGGATGAAAACCTGGAGATCGTCTTTGTCACCGGCTTCGGTAATGTTGAAAATGCCATCCAGGCCCTTCGGGTGGGGGCCTGCGACTATCTTCAAAAACCCATTGAAAGACATGACCTCAAGTGGTGTCTGAAGCGGTTTTCAGAGCGTCGGGAGCTCCGGGAGCAGGTTCGCGTGAACGAGCAGCGGTATTTCCGCCTGGTCCAGAACCTGCCGTCCCTGATCGTAGTGGTGCGCGGTGATTTTCAGCTGGCGTTTGTCAACCAGGCCTCGAAGTCCATGCTGGGATATACCCCCGAGGAGGCCCTTGGGGAACCGGACTGGTTTCTTGCGCGAATTCACCCCGAGGATCTGAACCGGGTTAAAAACGCTTTTTTATCGGCTTTCCGATCCGCCACATCCCATTTTTCCGTGGAATGCCGGCTCAGGCACAGGACCGACCATCTGATTCACGCCATGATCAAATCCATCCCCCTGCCCACGGTTGGGAACATGGGGTCGCCGAACCTGATTCAGGGTCTGGCGGTGGACATCACCGACCGGGTGATTTTGGAGCAATCCGCGGTGCAGAAAGAAAAGATCGAAATTCTGGGGGCCGTGCTGGGTGAGGTAGCCCATGAGATCAGAAACCCGCTGGTGGCCATCGGCGGGTTTGCCCGACGCCTGCGGAAATCCCATCCGCAACTGCGGGAAGGCGACATCATTGTCCGCGAAGTCAAGCGGCTGGAGGAAATCCTGGCCAAAATTATGGTCTATCTCCAACCCGTGAAACTCACCCGGGCGCCCGCTTCCATCAACACCCTTGTGAAGAAGGTCGTGGCTGAACTGGCAACCGACATGAAAGAAGCGGGGGTAGGTTTTCAAGTGGAAGTGGGAGCGGATCTTTCCGACCTGTACACCGATCAAAACGTGTTGGAAAGGGTCATTACCCAACTGCTTCGCAATACGGCGGCCCGGATGCCGGAAGGCGGTACGATCCATTTGAAAACTTTTGAGAGTGACGCCCATCTCCACCTGGAACTCAAAGCCCCTGTTTCCCGGGCCGGATTAAAGGACCCGGTTCATTATTTCATGCCCCTGGAGGATTCGGATGAAAATATGGGCCTTCCCCTCTCCTTCCGAATTTTGAAACAGATGGGCGGGCTGTTGAGTCTGGTTCAGGAACGGGAGCATCTGGTGCTGACCCTTTCTCTTCCAGTGCAACGCTCGGAATGGAGAACGGGGACTTGACAACATTGTTCAGGCAATGGTGCAAATTTTCACCGTAGGTCCATAATATCCAGAGCGTTGCTCTGGGCTAATATGTCACGCCCTTTCAGGGCTGAGATAAGAGATGTGAGGATTGAGTACAAGATGGATGATGCGAAATAGACCCTCCGACGCCGCGCAGAGGCCCTGTTAGCTGCGGGGGCGGATTGGAACGACAATGGACCCTCGCCGGATATTGAAGAGGCGCACCGTATCCGTTTTTGCATCGATCCGTGATTTCACCGAGTTAAAGCGCCTGGATCTGGAGATGAGAAAACAGGCCCATGTCCTGGCTGAGCGTGTCAAAGACCTGAGCTGTCTTTATGCCATCTCCAAACTTATTGAAAGACCCGGGGTCTCATTTGAAGAGATAGCTCGGGACACAATGGCCCTCATACCGCCCGGGTGGCAATATCCGGAGATCACCTGCCGACTGAAGTGAGTGCGCAGAAGGTCATCTGGGATGGCCGGCCTGCGATGATGTGCATTTGTCGTGACATCACCGAGCGCAAGCGGGCGGAAGAAGAAAAAGTAAGACTTCAATCCCAGCTCCAGCAGTCCCAGAAAATGGAAGCCATCGGGACCCTGGCCGGGGGGATTGCCCATGATTTCAATAATATCTTGGCCATTATTCTCGGAAATGCTGAACTGGTATTTGATGACGTTCCCGATTCAAATCCCGCAAGCGAATCTTTGAAGGAGATCTATCGGGCTTCCATCAGGGCAAAGGATATAGTTCGGCAATTGGTAAGCGTTCACAGTTGCCGGTTTACGGTTTTTCAATGAATTATGGGTTTCCTTCATACAAATTTATACTTTCTTGATAAATCGTTTTTCCAATTTTAATGAAGGACGAAGGAAGATAGGGGCTATGTTCGATTACACGGAGATTGATCAGGCCTAAAGGGCCGTGACATACTAGCCCAGGGCAACGCCCTGGGAACAGGTTGCGAGAATCGTTGAGCCCTGAAAGGGCATGACATAATATGAATAAGCAACAGGAATAATATGATTTACGCTTTTACAGGGCTCTGCATCAGAGGCTTGCCAATTCAGTCGCGAGGTGCGAGTGGACGAAGTTAGGACCAAGCCCAAACATTTTATCCTGGCTTGAGACTACCGATAAAATTTATAGCTGTTTATTTCATATCAAACTTTGTCAAAAAATCAAAAAAGGTAATACTAAAAACTGTTTTCTGAAAGAAGCAGATTACTGTTTTATAGCCAAGTTAAGAAAATATAGTTTATAAAATCAAGTGGTTATTTTATTTTTAAACAAACTTTAAATTCTTTATTATTATGATTAATTTTATATAATTAAAAAAAAATAATAACTGTAACAAATTCGTTCGATTCTAAGACACCCCACTTAATTTCGGAAATATACTCAAAAAATAAGTAAGGAGTCCTCCAGATTCATTGGCAAACAGATCTCGTAAATGTCAAGATCAGCCTTTTGTTTGTGTTAATTCTGCTGTCATAATGAGATCCCTTATTTATGTAGGTTCATTGCGGATTAACGTGAAATCGCGCTTTGGGTTGTTTTGGTTCGGGCTGTAGGTGCGACTAAAGTCGCACCTACAATCGGCTCAGAAGCCAAATCTCACGCAAATCCACGATGAGCCTTTATGTATATGTTTTAGCATGAAACTGCGATATCAATAAAAGGTGTCCCCAAATCTGTAGAGACAAGGCATGCCTTGTCTCTACCTGAAAATAAAGGATGTCGATTTTTTTGTTTTATCGGTCGATAAAATTCAGAGCTGTTTATTTCAATCCGTTCCCACGCAGAGCGTAGGAATAAGGGGTATACGTTAAAACTTGAAGATAAAATCCACCTGAAGTCGATCTTCGTGTTCCCGGTAGCGGTCCGTATTCCAAAGGGGATTCCCTTCCGCCGCGGTTTTCCAGTCGCTGACCGGACCGGTGTAGAAAAATGCAGCTCTCAAGAGTACTGAACTCCAGGGCCAGAAATGAACGGCCACCTTGTGGCCTTTCCGGTTTGCCCCATAAAAATCCTGGTCGTTCAGAGAGCCCAGAACGGCATTCTGTTCAATGTAAGCGTATTTATAATAGAAGGAGTAGGCGCCTTTTTTCCATTCGTTTCCAATTTTGAAAGAGAAATTGTAGGCTTTATTCTCATTGTTGGGCACTCCGTCGGCCGCGTTGTATACATAATCCAGATAAATTTCAGCGGGATAAGGCCCGGCATTGAAGCGAATATAACTGATGGCTTCCCAGAGCTTATAGCCATATTCGAATTGGGTATCGCCCGTGGCTGGGTCCACCACAAAGGAATTGCCCCCACCACTGTTGTAATCTCCCGAATACATCCATTTAGTCCCATTCAGGTTGCTCCAGCTATAGTAACTGCCTGCCAAAAGCACCTTCACCGGACCCGCGTTCCAGTCAAAACCGGCCTGCTGCAAATAGAGCATGGCATCCGGGGTGCGATTGTTTTCATTGAGTACCATCTGCCCCAGATAAACGAACGGCTGAATGATGTCCGAGCCTGTATAGCGGTATAATTCATACGCGCCATCCGGGTTTACGTCCGTATCCCACATGATGTCGGTCTGGACGAAATTCTTTTTAAACTTGCCACCTCCCAACTTTAGGCCTTTCAACCAGTTAGGCGCATATTCGGCGTAGGCTCTGGCCAGATATATTCCCTTGTCGTTGAAGTCTTCCCCAAAGGTGACGTTGGTGGTGGTCGCCTCCTGATGCGTTGACATATTGGTGGTGACCATAACATGGGTGCTGATTTCATCGGTAATGGGTGCATCCAGAAAAAGCCTTACCCTGATTCTCCCTCGGTCTCGGGGATCCTGTTTTCCCGGGGTTCCATTTGCATTCAACATTTCGCGATCCCAGAGCCTTTCATAGCGAAGTCGCAGGTCCCCCGACAGCTTGATTTTCCGGGTCCATTTGGGTAGGCGAGCGGTCCAGGATTTTTCTGTTTTTTCGGTTTCGGTTTTGACTGCCGTCTCAATCATTTTTTTCTGTGCTTCTCCCACTTGCTCCGTACTCTTTTGTTGTTCCCGGAGTGCCCTTTTCAAATTCTCAATTTCCTGTTGCTGCTTTTGCAGGGTACTCGTCAGGTTATTGAGCTTTTTAAGCAGTTCTTCATTGTCAACGGCCGAAAATGCCGTATGAGAGATACCCAAACACAGGACCAACAGCATTAAAATCCACAATAACCATTTTATTTTCATTTAAGTCTGCTCCTTTTCTTCATAGTGCATATTTTTCAGTAAAGCGGATACGGTTTTCTTGAGGGGTTCAATACTGTTGCCGCGCTTTTCCACAAAGGAAACCTTATTCAGAGACGTGGCGTGAGGGCAAAAATCCGTGGGAAACGCATGCACCACCACGGGCAACAGGGGTATTCGATCGTTGAGGTTTTCCAGCAAGGCTATCTCGTCGGCATCCGGCAAATCCACGTCGAGAACAACCAGGTCCAGAGGCCCGTGATGATAGATCCACTCCAACACCTCCCGGCCGTTTTTTGCCAGGTAGACCCGATAGCCTTCAGCCATCATTTCACGCTGTAAAAACGCCCTGACATGGGGGTTTCTATCGGCAATCAGAATGGTAAATTCATTTCCCTTTTCCAAAGGACACCCCCCAACAGGAAGATTCCCTGCTTCAGGGATGAGCCCGAAATAACAGACCCATTCCCTAAAAAAAGCAGGGGAATTGTCCAAACACCCTAAAAAATTTCCCGCCGGTTTTCACGATGATCCACCAGATAGAGATATTTCGCCTTTTCTCCCAGATCTTTTTCCAGTTGGGGGAGCTTGTCCCTATCGACCCCATACATGCGGATAAACACCTTTCGATAGCCTTTTCGAACGTGTTCGTAGGTACTTAGAATGCTGACCATGCGGCCGCCATAATGCCGTATCACGTCGGTCAGTTCTTGAATGGAGCCCGGGCGATCCTCCACCTCGAAGGCAAACTGTATGCCCCGCTTCCCCACACCCGTCAGGGCGATCAGCACCCGGAACATATCCCCCTTGGTGATGGTTCCGACGACTTTGCCTGTCTTATCCACCACCGGCGCGCCGGAAATGTTTTTCTCCAGGAGAACCTCGGCGGCTTCCTCCACGGTAAAATCAATGGGGATACTCACAGGATTTTCCGTCATGATCTCCTTGACCTTGATCTTTGATATCAAAAAAAGAAGTTCATGCACTTCAAGGGTGGTGGCATCGGATGCGGAGGCCCTTTTCAGGTCCCGATCCGTCACGATACCCACGAGTTTGCCGTTTTTCATCACCGGCAGCATGGAGATGTTATTCTGCTTCAACAGCTTCACGGCATCCTGCATACTGTCGTTGATGTCTGCGGTGATCACTGTTTTACTCATCCAGTTTTTGACTAACATGATGAATTCCTCCTTATCTTATTTTCACTTTAGCCCCGGATATACACGATAACGGGGCCGAGTGACCAGAAAAACAGAACCAGAACAAAAATGGAAATGCCGATCACCATAACGGCTTGAAACCAGCGTAATCCACACCCCTTAACTAACCCAACGGCAATCAGCACCCATTTCCAGGGTTCCGTAAGCCATACAAACAAGGGTATCCAGGCGGCCAGCAGGGTAACGCTTGCGGCAAAGGCATAAACGGAAAAGAACTTTTGAAAAGAGACGCGCCGCCCCAGGGTCATGGTCATGGCGCCAAAACCCACAGCCGCGGAAATAAAACACATGACCAGGGCATTGGTGAATCCTATAATGGCCATTAACAGGGGGCGGTCATGGGGCTGGGTCAGATCGGCGCCCACGAAAAAGAGACTGGAAATCAGCAGGCACCCCAGGGCCGGTCTCATGGATACATTATCCGGAAGTTCGGTAAAGAATCTCCCCGACGAACTCAAAAGTCGGGTGAGTGTCTGAAAATAAAACATTAAAGAAAATTTCCAGGTGTTCTCCGATTCAATCCGGTCTTCTCTTTGATTACAGGCTTCTAATTCCATGGTCCACTTTTTCCTTATTCTATCGGATACCTTAGAACCCGATTTTTGTTACGATTCCCCAAACCAGCATGATCAGGGTCAGGATGAAAAAAATACGCCGTTCCGTTTGCTTGTCGAACCGGGTCACGCCTCCGGCATGGACAAACAGTTTTTTTTTGGTGATACCCGCATTGCTCTCTTTCATAGTGTACTCCTCTTGTTAGCTGTTAGCTAACGGCTAACAGCTAATAACTTTTTTAGAACCCCGGCAATCCCCCAAACCCCCTCAAGCTCCAGTATAGGGCTGTCAGAAGAACAATGAGAATGTTTGCAAAGAACCACATGGGAACGCCCACCCTGAGATAATCCTTGGGTTCCAGATACCCGCTGGCGTACACAATGGCATTGGGCGGCGTGCCGATGATCAGGCAATAGGCAAAGGAACTGGCGATGGCCGTACTCATGGCCATGAAGGGCAGAAAAGTGGTGCCCGGGTGAACCAGACCCGCCATATTGAGGGCGATGGGACCCACGGCCGCGGCGGCCGGTCCATCCGCCATGAGGTTGGTAAGTATGGCCGTCAATCCGTTTGAGGTGGCCATCAGGGCTATCCCAGAGTCCATTCCCAGGGGCGCCAGGCCGTCAATGACCGATCGGGCCATCCAGTAGGCGGCGCCGGTGGCGTCAAGGGTTCGCCCGAAAATGATGGCGCCGGCATAGAGCCACACCACGCCCCAGTCCACCCGTTCTTGGTAATCCCGCCAGTTGACGACGCCCGCCAGGAGATAGGCTACGGCCCCTGCCACCGCGATAACGCCGATCCCAAGGCGGACCGGGTAAATGCCCAAATCGAAAAACGCCTTTTCCGTGAACCAGCCGTAGACCATGATCACAAAGATGATCAGCGCCCATATTTGTTTCCGGTTCCAGCCCCCCATGCGTCCGATCTCGTTCTTCAGGTGATTCATGGCCGGCGCCAGGGAGGTGATGCGCGGTTTGAACCGCCAGTTCACCGTGAACCAGGTCACCGGAATCATCAGCAGGAGAAATGGAAAGCAATAAGTCACCCACTGAAAGTAGCCGATGTCGAAACCGAACATATCGTTTAAGTAGGTCATCATGATGACGTTACGCGCGCCGCCTGACGGCGCACCCGGACCCCCGATGTTGCAGGCCATGGCAATGGCGATCATGAGCATTTTGGCCAGTTCCTTGTCTTCGGGAATCTCGTCGGTGAGGCTGTTCTGGTAGAGCAGCATACCGATGGGCAGGAACATGGCGGCCAGGGCATGGTCGGAAATAAAAGCGGCCAATGGCGTAATGATGATAAAAAAGATGAGGGTAACCCACCGGGTGCTGGGGGCCGCCAGCTTTTTAAACATCATGAGACACATACGCTTGTCCACCCCCGTTTTGACGAAGGCGGCGGCAAACATGAGACTGCCCATGATAAACCAGCAGGCATCATCCCAGTAGAGCATGGCCACCTCTTTTCGGGTCACCACGCCGGTAAATACCAGAATCAGGCCGATGCAGAAGGCCACGCCCGGCAGGGGAATACATTCGGTCATGAAACAGAAGACCACAAACACCATCATGGCAACGGCCACTTTGATGTTCCATGCGCCCGTGTCCGCGGCCTTTCGCTCTTTTTCGGTCAGGTTTTCATAAACCAGACCTTCCTTTCGAAGCGTTACCGCCCGGTTCATGAGATCGGCAAAAGCTGTATCATCCACGGTTTCCGCTATAAAGGCGTTTGCTTTTTTCATGTTCTCGACGTCCGCCTGAATTTTGTATTTTTTACACCACTTGAGATCTCTTTTCAGAAATCGTTTCTTTGAAAGGGCGCCCATACACATATTCTGTTCCATAATCTGTGCCGTCAGCAGTTCCCATTGGGACGCCTCCCAGTTCTTTTTGGCAAACAGTTCCGTGGTGATCAGATTGATCACGGCCTGGGGTCCCACTTTGACTTCCGTCCCCACATCCTTCATGCCGTAGGGGGTCGGCAACACCAGAATGGCAAAAAACAACACGACTGGAATGAAAAAGAGTTTCCAGTTTACATATTTGTCATAACCGGTGGCTTTTTGCTTTTCTTTTGTCATGTTTCCACCTCGCTTCTATTTTTCTATTCGGATTCCATCAGGATTCGGGCCATTTCGAAAAACAATTCCTGCTCCCGTACAACCCCTACCACAGTCCCTTTTCGCGTGACCGCCATTCTCCGACTCTTTTCCGTATACAGGAGATTGGCCACTTCCATGAGATTGGTTTCCTCATCGACGCTGATGGGCGCATCGGACATGACGTCTTCAATCCGTTTGGAGATCAAGGCTTTGGTCTGGGTGGTGAAAAGTCCGCTCCAGAACATGGTGGAGTACTGCATGCTGTCCGCCATGGAGGGTTTGGGCGCTGACAGGTAGGCCGGTCGTGCGGCACGGATAAGGTCCAGAATGCTCAGGATGCCCACCAGGTTTTCCCGCGCGTCAAAGACCAGAATGGAACGATGCCCGGTTTCCATGATTCGGCTGGTGGAAACAGCGTTTTCAAAGGATTGTTTTAAAGCGACAATCCCTTCTTTGACGGTGTTGCCCGCCTGGATGGTGGTGTATTCCTGAAGGGGGATCATGATATCCCCGGCTTTCTTTTCCTCTCTTTTCCCTTTGCTCACGGCATTGACGGCATCATCAATTTTGGACGCCAGCAGGTCCATGTCGCAGGGTTTGTTGAGATAATCAAAGGCCTCGTCCTTGAGGGACTTTTTTGCGGAATCCATGGTCCCGTGTCCGGTGAGCATAATCACCTGAACATTCGGATCGATTTGCTTAATCTTGCGCAAGGCGTCATGACCGTCCATGCCGGGCATCTTCACATCCAACACAATGACATCCTGGCTTGATTTTTTGAGAATCTGAATGGCCGCTTCACCGCTTTCCGCAACGGTGGTTTCATACCCTCTCCGGGTGAGAATTTTGCTTGTGGTGGAGCGAAACTGTTCTTCGTCATCCACCATCAGAACACGTATTTTTTTTCCCATTTGCTCCTCCCCCTAAATAAGACTCAGGTGGTCTCCCTCAGGATTTCCCTTGGCGTTTTCATGATCTTTCGCGCTTGGGCCACCCGAATTCGGTCTTCAATCCTTTGTCGTTTTTCAAACGCTTCCGTAGCCTTTGAAATGATATCGCCGATATCCGTCGGCTTCATCAGGTAATCCGTGGCCCCTGATTTCAAACCGTCAACGGCCGATTCCACGGTGGCATGTCCCGTCAGCATAATCACTTCAACCAGCGGATATGTTCGTTTGATGGCTTTGAGTGTTTCGATGCCGTCCATCCCCGGCATCTTTACGTCCAGGATGACCACATGAATATTTTGCGCTCTCAATATATCCAAAGCTTCGGGTCCACTGGCCGCGGTTATGACCTCAAATCCTTTTTTCGACAGCAGTTTCTTCGTGGTGGAGAGAAACCGCTCCTCATCGTCAACCAACATCATTTTCATGACTTCCATTTACTTCCCCCCTTTTGATGACGGAAGGACAATGGTGAAGGTTGTGCCAACCCCCTTTTCACTGTCCATTTCAATAAACCCGCCCATCTTGTCAATAATGCCGTAACATACGGAAAGACCCAGACCCGTTCCCTTTCCCACCGGCTTGGTGGTAAAAAACGGACTGAAAATCTTTTTCCGGTTTTCAATACTGATGCCGCTGCCGTTGTCCCGTACAAAAATGGCCACCTTGCCGTCTTCCCTGACGCCGGCGCCCACCGCCAGTTCCCCCCCCTCGACCCCATGCCTTGAAAGAATGGCGTCCATGGCGTTGTTGTATAAATTCAGCAGGACCTGCTGAAGTTGCCCCGGGTCCCCGTGGACGGCAGGCGTATCCACATCGATTGTGAGGCTCAGGGAAATACCATGCACATTGGCTTTATTTTTCACCATTGACGTCACTTCCGGAATGAAATCCTGCAAGGTCACCTTTTGAAAAACCGGTTCGCTCTGACGTCCGAATTTCAAAATGGACTGGGTAATCTGAGCGCAACGATTGATTTGAAGATCGATCTGGCCAATGGAATCTTCCAGCTCCGAAAGGGTAGGTGAAGACGCCGGTTCGCATTTTTCCTTCACCTCCTCCAGCAGAACGTCTACGAGGGCTTTTTCGCTTTTCATGATTTGGAGGGGGTTGTTGATTTCATGGGCAAAGCCGGTGGCCATCTCCCCCAGTTCCGCTAACCGGCTGGCCCGGATCAATTGCCCGTTCAGCTGTTCTTTTTCCTCATCCATCCATTCCATGCGCCTGATAATGCGGGTGGTCAGGATCAGGGCAAGACCGATAATGGCGGCGCCGCCGATAATCGTAATGAGGGCTATCACGTAACTGGCGGTGTAAAGAGCTTTAAACGCATCTTCCTTGGCCTGTCGGACCACCAGCAACCAGTTTTTTTCCTTGAGCCAGGTGGTGGCATAGAGGTAGGAATCACCCTTGGCATCTTTTTCGATTGATGCTTTGATACCGTCATGAAGGGGTGGTTTGGAAATAATTTCAGAATCTTTCTCCATGAGATTGCCGCCTGAACGACGCTCGGTCTGGAAGATACCGTCCATGTTCAGGAGATAGGCTTCACCGGTTTTTCCAATGCGCACCTTTTCCACTAGATCATTAAAAATGTGTGTATCAATGGTGGAACGAATCACCCAGATTTTTCCTTCCGCCTCCCTTTTCAGGGCGATGATGAAATGGGGTATGCGCCGGTAGCCCAGAAAGACGTCGCTGATGTATTGTCCCTTTTGCATGACCTCTTTAAACCAGGGAGACTGTGCGTAATCTCTTCCCGCCAGTTTGTAGGGTCCCTGGTAGTTGATGTGAATTCCGTCGGCATTAAAAACACCAAGGTCCACGAAGGCACTTGACTCCTTCTGCAAATGGGAAAGAATTTCTTCCAGTTCCTTTGGATCCGCCAACGCTTCAAGCCGGTAGGAACTGAGGACAAAGTCCAGGTTTGCCTTGCGGTTCATGAGAAACGAATCAATCATGTGCCGGTGGTCCGAGACGATGCGTTTAACTGTTTCAATGGTGGTGGATTCCAGCGATGTGATAAAAAAATAGTAGCCGAAACCCAGAATCAGGACCAGCGTGACCAGCGGAATGAGAATCATGCTGGTCAGTATGGAGCGCCTTAAATTTACGTAGTTTGGTTTTTTCATGGCATTCCCTTCCGTTGTGAGTTACCAAAACCCTTAAGGCAATGTTCATGCCAATGGAAAGTTGAGGTTAGAGATCTTTATGTTGTTGTAATAATAGAATTTATTTGAATGAAAAGGCTGGAAAGCAGAAAATGGGCGCAACAAACATGTCAGCGCTTTTTACAGGTTGTAAAGATCGGGGCAACAGAAAATAGGTCGGCAATTTATTGCCGGGTGACCGGAACGATGATCAATGCCTCACCGATAGTCCCCCACCAGCACGAAGGCCCCCCAGTAACCAGGGTGGGGGTATCGGTTTTTCACATGGCGCATGGCCCTGTTCAGGCTTTCGGCCTTGGGCCGGTTTTGGTATTCCCTGTAAAATTGCTTCACCAGAAGGGCTGTTGAGATATCGCTCACCCGCCACAGGCTGCTCATGACGGCGTTGGTGCCTGCATAGAGAAAGGCCCGGTTCATGCCGATCACATCATCGCCGCTGGTGATTTTGCCCAGGCCCGTCTGGCAGGCGCTCAGCATCACGAGGTTTGCCCGGATATCGAGGCCGAACACCTCGGAAGCCCGAAGATCGCCGTCGTCCTGACCGTCTTGCGCCAGTTTGATGGCGGAAAAAAGCGGGTTGACGGGATCGAACGTCCCATGAGAAGCCAGGTGAATGATGCCGAAATCCGATATGTTGCGGACCACCCACCCCTCCGTCGCCTTATTTCCCGTGAGTACGGTTACATGGGGGAAGTTCCACCCGATGGTAGACACCTCTTTTTCCGCAAAGGGAAGGGCGAGGGCCGGATTGTTTAGATCCGGGTTGCCCACGGCCAGAACCTTTGTGTTTTTCTCCGGCGGCAGGGTCTGCTGGGTATGGCGAAGCACGCTTGCGCTGGGGATGGAGAACAGGGGAAAACGGTCCACCAGGTATTGTTTTCCGTCAAACAGGGTGGCAAAGGATAGATGATGAAGGATATGGTGGGGCACGACCCCAATGGTTTTGACGGTTTTCAACCGGTCTTTCAAGGGGGCAAGCAGCCATGTGTAGAGTTCCCCGGCCTCGGCCTCGGGAGGCTCCAGGTTTTGAAGGGTGCGCCGATAGTCCAGAACCTTTTGGGCCAGGGTTTTGCGGCCCAGAGGGGTTTTAAAAAGTTCCATCCCGTCGCGGGTGATGAACCAGCAGAGTATTTCATCGGGAAGAACATAGTAGGCCAGGATGGCGGTTTCCGGTTTCAGGAACTTTTGCACCTGTGAAAGGGTCAGGGGATCCACCGACAGGATGGAAGCCAGTTCGGGGTTTTTGAGCTGAATTTCCAGCATGAGATCCCGGTGCTTGTCCCGGGTTTGATCCAATGCCTTTTGATAAACGGCTTTTTCATTTGCGTCCGCGGCCTGGGCCATCAGGGTTTCATACTCGGCCATCTGAGTTTTGAGACGCTTTTCCGTATCATAGCGATCCTGATTGACGGCCCCATGGAGGGTGAGCCGCTGGTTGCCCAAAAGATCGATGAGGTTCCGGGCCCTGGAGCGTTCCGCAACGTAAAACGCCTCTGAATTATGCCCCATATCCACCAACAGACCCACCAGGGTTTCATAGACGGCCATTTTATTATTGATAAACCCATCCTTCAGCTGATCCAGCTTGATCTCGGCCCGCATGCCTTCAATCACTTTCACGGCGGATTCCAGCAACACCCTGGCTTCGGCTTTCTTTCCCTCTTTGAGCTGAAGTTGGCCCAACCCGAAAAGGGCCCGCCACTCCACTTCGCGAAGGGCCATTTGGCGGGAAAGATCAAGGGCTTGAGTGAACCGGGCGTTGGCCTCTTCAGACCGATCCAGGGTCATCAGGGCCTCGCCGTATGCCACCAGGATCTTGGCCTGATTAATGCGGTTTCCGATTTGTCGGGCGAGTTCCAGTGCTTCCTGAAACAGGGGAAGGGCTTTTTCCGCTTCTCCCATGGCCAGTCGGGTTAACCCCAGGTTCTTAAGATCATAGGCAATGGCCCATTTGGAGTTGATGTTGCGGTCGATGGCAAGGGCCTGTTCCAGGGCCGCCAGGGCCTTTTCGTAATCGCCTGCGTCCCGATATACCAGCCCCATATTGTTGAGGGTGGCGGCGACTTCATCTCTTCTGACGTGAAGGGTTTTGGCCAGGGCCAGGGCTTCTTCCAATTGGCGCAGGGCCGAAGGGTGATTTCCCAGGGTCCACCAGATCAGACCGGCGGTGTTCAGGCTGTTGACCTCTTCCAGTGTCCACCGATTTTTCACGGCCATTTCGTGAACCTGCCGTTGCCCCTTCCAGGCATCCTGGTAACGGGCTTGAAACCAGTGGTTATTGGTCTGTTCCATTAGGATGCCCGCCATGATTTGATTTTCGGCGTTCAACCCTTCTTTTCCTTTGTCAAGAAGCGCCAGGGCTTTTTCATACTGGTTTTCGGCCTCTTTGAAATTCCCCAGCAGCCGGTCACATCGACCGGCATCCAGGAGGGCCTGGGCCATGTTTTCGGTGTCGTTCAGGGTTTCATAAAGGGCGCAAGCTTTCAGGTAGTGGATTTTTGCCTTTGGATATTGGCTCAGTCTGAGGTCATAAACCCGACCCATGCGCATGTGCTGTCGGGCCAGTGCCCCCTTTTTGTCCGGGTTTCGGCTGAGATCCGCCGCGGTTTGAAACTGCGTCAGGGCCCGGTTGTAATGGGTGGCGTTTTCCAGGACCACCCCCAGGTCATTTAAGGCCGCCACCTGTAAATCCGCCAGTTCCAGATTGGCCATGATCTCGGTCCCTTCTTCCAGGGCGGCAATAGACCGGTCGTATTGTTCTATGCGGGCCAGAACCAATCCGAGTTTCACCAGGGCCTCCGCCTGATCCTTGGAATCGGGCTTCTTTCGGGCCCAGAATTTGACTAGATCCCGGGCATGTTGAACCGCACTTTCGTAACGGCCGCCGGCATAGGCGCTTTCACGGGCATACACCAGAAGTTGGGGTTCATAGCGCGAAAGCACTTGAACCTGCCGGGCCACCATCAGCGCTTTTTCAAAAAGAACCAGGGCATAAACGGGCTCTTTTTTCTTAAACGCCGAAATGCCCTTTTGAACATATTCCTTGAACCGACGTTCGGCCAGAATCAGGGCCTCCGCCTCGGTCATGCCCCAGTACCCCAGGTTAACCCAGAGTGTCCTCCGACCTTCTGTTTTTTTGAGGGCCGTCATCAGGGCGTTGTAGACCGGATTTTTGCCATAGGCTTCAAAAAAAAGGGGTACCACCGGAGAAGGGTTTGAAGGGTTGCGGGGCAGCAGCAGGGTGGGAACCCCCATCAGGGAAAAGAGGTGCCCCAACATGTAGGTTTCTTCGGCGTCAGCCCGGGGGAGCATGGCCAGGGAAACATCTGAAAGCCGGTCGAAGAGGGTTAGCAGGGGAAGGGTTCGGCCTTGGTCCAGCCCCATGGCCGGCTGGTATACGGGAACCTCTCCCGGTCTTGTGGGAACCGAGTTAGCCGTATAAACAGGACCGCCCAGCAAAAGCCCCTGTGCCCCGGGCAGGGCTTCTGAAATCGCCTCCTGATCCGCTGATGCGGGCAACAGGGTCACATCAAAATCCGAAGGGAGTTTGTAAGGGCCTGCCAGTTCCACCATCCGGCGTTTAAAGGGTTTTCGATTTGCCACCGATCGAACCAGATGGGTGGCGCTGAGGGCCACGGGGCATTGTCCGGAAGGCAATACCCACGGGTCTTCGTAAATGAGGAGGGTGGATGGGGGGGGCTGTAGAGACAAGGTCGTTGTCTCTACGGAAATATCATCTTCTGTTACCACAAAGACCGTCCAACCCTTTCCGGAAGAGTCTTTTTCAAAGAGCCGTACGGCATGCCCCCCCTTGGGCAGGTTTTCCATGAGATCGATGGCCTCCACGGGGTCCGGGCCGAAAAGGGCCGCCACGCCGGGGGTGCCTTCCCTTGCCGAAACCCGCTTAATTTCCTTCCATATTTGAGGGTACAGGGTCATCAGTTCCCGGTATAGCGTCTTTTGTGGGTTATCACTCTCTTCAGAAGAATTGACAACAGCCAGGGTTGCCACCCGCTCAATTTCACAGGCCAAACCCAGCAACAACACCAATTGTTCCCGCAGAGTTTCCGATCGGGTGAGCAGGGCCGGCAATTTAACCGTATTTTCTTTTTTGCCTGAATCTTCATCCAGAAGGGTCCGCTCCTGCCGGATCCGCTCCGCTAGGTGGGGTTTTTCCTCCTCTTCAGCCCCTTTCAGTTGTTCCCTGAGGCGCAAAAGGGTCATGAGCCGGGGAAAGATCTCTAGCAGGCGAGCCTGTTCCGAAGGTGAAACCTGGGCACTCACCATGGGGGCCATGCGGTGAAACCGCTCCAGTTCCGATAACCGCTCAAGCAAATTCAACGCGTCTTCCGCCTTTTCCTTTTGAATCAGTGAAAGCACCATAGGGGCAAAGGCGGTCCGGATTTCGCCGGGAGCGCAACCGGCATCTGCCAGTGGCGCCGATGAAAGGGATTTCAGCGCCGCGGTAAGATCCCCCAGGATGACCAGCGCGCGCCATTCATATTGGGGGAGCAGGCCCCTTCCGGCAATTTCCAGGGCGCTTTTTGCGTGGGCTTTCGCGGTTTCTCTTTCATCAAAATCGAGAGCCACATGGGCCATGTTTAACTGAAGGGCTGCTGCCAGTGCCAGTGCCTTTCGGTCGGATTTTCCCCGTTTTCCCTCGGTTTTTTTCAATGCGGTAAGGCCCAGGGTAAAATGGGCGCCGGCCCGCGAAAGAAGCATCATGTCCCTGGCCGCTCCTTCAGGGGACAACCCTTCGTCTATTGAAACCGGTTTCAGCGCCAAAGCCCCCATCCGGTTGTGATAGTGGGGAAGGGTCAATGGGTCCAGGACCCCTTGGGCCCGTTCCAGCAACCTGATGGTCTCTCGATCAAGAGTGGCGAGCCCGGCTCTCAGAGATGGATAATCAGGATCCCGGGTGGAGATTCTACCCATGGCCCAAGCCATGTTCTCCAGGTTCATGGCGGCGCTCGCCGGGTTCTTGAGTTTCAAGGCCAGTTGTGCGGAACGCTGAAAAGATGAAAAGGCTTTTTTGGGTTCCTGCAGTGCAAACCGCAGCTGCCCGTCCCGATGAGAAAGAAGGGAAACGCCGTAGAGATCCTGATCCCTGACGGTCTTTGCCTGGTGATAGGGCAGGAGTTGTCCATCAATGGCTGTTTGGGCCTTTTCCAGCATGCCCAGTTCCGTTTCAATACGGGAAATAAAGGCCTGGGCCAGGCGTTTTTCCTGGGTGGGGCTGAACCCGTAAACAGCCTCGGAACCGGTGGTTTTATCCAGGGCCAGATCCAGGGAAACCTTCAGCAGCGCACTCTCCCCATCCCCTGCCCGAGATGTACTCCCCGCCTTTTTTTCGCTCGGGTCCACCACCCCGTACTGATCCAACAGGCCTTGCATCTCTTCAAATTGCTTGAGCGCGTCTTTGAGCAAACGCTCTTTTTCCTTTCCTGATCGATCCCCTGCCGCCATATAGGTATTGTAGGCCACGGATCGCCGGTTGGCGGCCAGGTTCTTTAACCGGCCCAGGCCCTGGTTCAGTTGAAAGGCCTTTTCAAAGGCGTCGGTCGCTTCTTCCCATTTGCCCGCCTCCTGGCAGGCCAGTCCCAGCCGGTCCAGTATTTCAGCCTTGAGTTCAATCATCCGGTTCGGAAATTGAAGGGCGTCTCGGGCCCGAGTCAGCATGAAAGAAAGCGTTTGCGGGGTTTCGTCCCTTTTTTCGGTGATCAGGGGGGCGATGTCCCCGATCAGTTTTTCCTGTTCGGCCATGATGGTTTCCATGGTTTTCCGGTAGGATTCCCATCTCGGATCAGGCGGGGCGTTATGGGGTTGGCCGGTGGCATGGAATAACGCTTTATGGATACGGCGCTGGCGTTGGGTCATGGCCTCAATATCTTTGGCATTTTTCGAGCGCTTCAAGGCCGGGGTCAGTATCCGGTCGAAAATGAACGTATTTAGTTTTCCCATGAGTTCCGACGGACGTCCGGGGTCGATGCGGTCATCGATGAGCTGGAGTGCCCGGGTGTAGGCGTCGATGGATACGGCCGGGTCATTCATCTGAAAGGCGGCTCCCCCCAACCGGCGGTAAAAGAGGATTTCCGTATCCTCATGATCAAAGGGCGCCTTTGATTCAAGCCGCTCCTGGTACCGTGTCAGGGCTCTGCCATACTGGCCCAGGAGAAAATGGATGTTCCCCAGATTGAGGGCCAGGTTGGCGCTGTTTTGGGGGTCTTGTTCGGGGTTGTTTAAAAAATAGGCCTTCTGATAGCTCAAAAGGGCTTTTTCAAGTCCTCCCGGTTCACCATAAACCGTTTCCGATACCTCGAAGAGGTATCCCAGGGTCTGGTGGAAGTAAGCGGTCTGCCCCTGTTTCAAAATGGCTTTTGTGATGAGCGTACGTGCATCGGCATGGGCTTTTTTCCCTTCCCGGTAGGTGAGGCAGAGGCCCGCGGCATAGAGGAGGATTGGATTTTCGGGATCTGTTTTCAGCTGCGCCCGGTAGCGTTCCAGACAAGGGTCGATCTGTTTCATGGCGGCCGCGCATTTGATATACCCGCGATGGGCCTGAACAAGGTCAGGATTTTCTCGAATGAGATCCCCATAGCGTTTGCGGGCCGCCGGAATTTCGCCCAAATTGAACAGAAAATCGGCTGCTGCCAGGGATTTTTGGATATAGGCGGCCCGGGCAAGGGTATAGAGTCGGTCTTCATAGGGTCGATGGGCCATTTCCGTTTCGTAGAGATCCAGGGCTTGGCGGAAGAGCTCTTCCCGGTATAGGATTTCAGCCAGGGCCAGCCGGGCTGCTGCCACCTGTGTGGGGGGCAGGTTCTCTTTTGTGGGAGAGCCGGTTGACATCGCATACCGGTTCAGGACTTCCCGGTACCATCGTTTGGCTTGCTGCCGGTCCCCCGCCGCAAAGGCTTCATCTCCCATGCGGTTAAAGGCGCCCATGGCCAGTTTGGGGACTGATTCTTGATGGGTTTCCGCCAGCCGGGCCAGGGCTTGAATCCGGGTTTCCACCGTATTTCCAGAAGAATCCGACAAGAAATTGTCGATGATCCGCTCTACCGCGGCGTCGGCCCATGGGGTATCGGGGTATGTTGTGACGATGGAAAGGTAGGCGGGTATTACCGCCTGGGCCTGCCCCATACGGCTGTTGATCCGCGCCTTTTGAAATATGGCTTCCGCCCTCAAATCAGATGCCACATTCTTCATGCCGGCAACCTGGTCCAGAAGCGCAATGGCGTTTCCAAGGGAATCGGGGTTTGGGTCCAATTCCTCCAGCAATTGGGCTTGAACCATCAACCCCCTTGCCCGGATGCGCGCCGAATCCAGAGCATCAGTGTCCGATGGTGAAGGGATTCCGGTTTTCAAAAGCGCCTGGATGCGATTTTGAGCATTCAACAGGATCTGTTTTCGCTTAAAATCAGTGGGCGCCGCTTTCCAGGCATTCTCCGCCTGAATCTCCGTCAGCCGAATGGCGGCCAGGGCTTTTTCGGGATAGGCGTTTCCGAAATCTTTCATCAGTCGTTCATAGGTTTGAACCGCCTGCTTCTCTCGCCCCATGCGCTGGTAAAGCTTACCGATCTCATAAAGGGTTTTTCCGCCGTAGTGTATCTCCCGACTGAAGTCTTCCAGCACCTTATAATAGGCCAATAGGGCCAGGGCATCCTTTTGAGGTATTTGGGCGGCCAGGATTCGGGCCCGTTCCATCTGGATTGGTGCGTCTTCGCCGATGGGAATTTCTCCTCCCGAAGGGAGCCGCCAGAGATTTGCCGTGCCGTTCCGGTTTGACAGAAACAGCAACTCCGATGACGTGGCCATGGGCTGGTAGGCGGAAAAGGTTTCCGATGTGAGGGGGTAGGCCCAAAGACCGGCATCATCAGGGGCAGCCCGCCAAATGACGGCGTTGTCTTTATTGGTATCCAGGTCAAAGCGGGAAAAATAGATCCATTTTCCATTCAAGGACCAGGTGGGATACAGATCCTGCGGAGAACCGGCGGTGACCGGCGTCACTTTCCCGGTTTTCAGGTCAAGAACCTGGATGTCGCCGCCGGAATCCTTTTCAAAGGACACAAAGGCCAGACGCTCACCATCCGGGGAGATGGAAGGAAAGGCCCCCTCTCGAAGGGTTTCAGGGCCTTTGGCGCCGGCGCTCAAATCCATATAGGCCAGGTGGGGTAAGATTTCTTCCGTTAACAACCGGTGGTAATAGATGCGGTTGCCGTCCGGTGAAAAAGTAGGCGCCCCGTCCGCCGTGTCTCTTCCGGTAAGTCGTTTGGGGTCTGATCCCCCTTGGGTTGAAAGCAAAAAGATATCGCCCTTGGCATCATGATCCGTGGCCACAAAAACGATGCTTGAACCGTCCCGCGACAAAGCCGGCGCCGAAATTCTACCCATGCCCTCAAGCCGTTTTTGAGGGAGAGTCCCAAGGGTGAAATCTCTCGGTCGGATCCAAAGGGATGATCCGCTCTGATTCTCCAGAACATAGGCCAGGGTATTTCCGTCTCCCGACAATGCACCATACCGCACGGGATCCGCCTCGAAGCTCACTTGAACGGGCAGGTTCACGGGTAGGCGCAGCGGCGCTTTTCGATCTTTCTCCCTTTGGGCAAAAACCACCGAATCAACCGCCTCCGATGTTTTTTCAACCGGCCCAACGGTTTTGGGTCCCGCACACGAAAGCAAAACCGCCATAACCACCATGACGGAAGTCAGAAGTCGGAGGTCGGAAGTCGGATCTCTGACCTCTGTCCTCTGACCTCTGGTTTCTGGCCTCTGACCTCTGACCTCCGCCCTCAAGGCATCATCGTCCACGACCCGTCCTCCTCCTGCACCCGCTCACCGGGCAGCGCATTTTCACGGTTGAGTTTGGCAAATACCCCTTTGATCCGGGGCAGGTCTTTTTCGGTAAAATCCGCATTGGTTTCCACTACCCGCATCATGACCACTTCCCGGGCACGGTTCACCTGCTCCACCACCGAGACGAACTCCCCCTGGGGATACCGGGCCGCAAATGCCTGAAGATCATCGGGTGCTTTTTCCTTGTTCATGGGAAAGGGGGTCAGCAACCCAAGGTTGTTTTCCCCCACCCACCCCAGGCGCTTAAAGGCGTCCACATCATCCCCATGAAACGCCAGGGTCTCCATGGCTTCCACGGCATTTTGATATTCACGGCTTTTTCGAGGCGGCGTTTTGATTTTGCCGGAAGGGTCCACGCCCCTGACCGAGGCCACCAGAAGGACATCATCGGAAAGGGCGTTGTAGGAACCCAAAACCTGATTTTCCAGGGCCGTTCGCTCGCTGACCACATTGACGTCCACTTTGGCCAGGGTACAGCCGACCAGGGTCCACAGGATTGTGATCAGAAACAGAGCCTTTAAGAATGTGCGCTTTTTCATTGAGATGCCTCCGTAAAATCTATGCCGCCGCCCTGATCCACCCGAAGCGTGTCCGCGGAAAGGATTTTCAGGCCCTTTACCAGGGGAACCATGGTATTGGCCAGGTTTTGAATTCGTTTTTGAATGGGAAGGGCCGTCACGTTCAACCGTTTGATGGGGGGCAGATGTATCGTTGAACCGCCCACCGTCACATCTCCGGTCAGCGACAGATTCCCATGCCGAATGGCCACCTCGATCCACCGGGGCGTCCCCTTTCTCAGCAGGGCCCGTTGTTTTACAATGCTTTCGTTGTTTTCATGGGGGTCCATGGCATAAAGGAGCCGTTCCAGGGTTCGGGGTCCTATGTGGGTGAGGCGAAACACCGCGTCCACGTTGTTCATCACGGTCCGGGTATTGGGGTCCATGGGCATTTCCAGGGACAGCTGGCCCGAAATTCGGGTGTCTTCACCCCCCGCCTTTTGATTCGGGAGGTCCTCGGAATCCCGCCCCCGTAGAGACAAGGCATGCCTTGTCTCCACATGCCTTGTCTCTACATCCAGACCGGAAAAAGCCCCGTCCATGTGGAGGAAATAAAGATCATTGCGCTCATAAATCCCCAGTTCCCCCAACAGGGTTCCCCCCATGATATCCATCTGAAAATAGTCCACGGAAGGGAGGGATGGGTTTAGCCGCATCTGCAGTTGGGCATTGTTGATTTCCATGGGAAAGGGCCCCGATGCAAGCCATGCGGAATCAAAGGACAGGGAGGGTTTTCGGGACAGTCGACCTCGAAGGTCCTCCACCAACCGTTGGGAAAGGGAATTGTTGAATCCAAGGTCAGGCCTTGACGTGATTCCGGGCTGAAGCACCGTTCGGGAGAGGGCTTTTGTGTTTTCCCGTGAAACGATCGGGGGTCCAAAGGCCAGGTCGTAAGTTTTCTCCAGTTGAAGATGGGTTTTTAAATTGTTGAGGGTAAACTTCGGCCCCAGTGTTACGTTCAGACCTTCACTTTCAAGGAAGGTTTGGGCCGAAATTGTTTTTCCACCTCGTAATTCCAGTTCCAGACGCCCCTTTAGAGGCCCTTTAAGGGTGAGCCCTTTGCTGAAGGGGGCCAATCCGGGACCAGAGTTGATCGATACGCCGGCTTGGATTTTCGCTTCCATAAGCTTTAAAATGGCGGTAAGGTCCGGTTTCTCTTTTTTTCTCAGCAGGCGATTCAGTTTGTTCAGAGACAGTTCAAGGGTCTGTTCCATGGCCAGGGGGGTCACGGTAAAGGTTTCCCACAACTCCAGGGAGTTGAGATCCCGCCCCACCCCTTTTACTGAGAAAACGGCGGACTGGGGGGGCTTCAGCTTCCCCAGGGCGGGAAGGGCCTGGATTTTATCAAGGTTGATTTTTCCCTCAAATAAGACCGATTTCATGCCGTCAAGGAGACTGATCTCAAAAGGGCTTGGGGAGTGGATACTCAGGACCGACAGGGTTTCTCCGGATTTCAGGGGGAGTGTTATCCCCATATTGATAAACTGTGTTTTGAGATTCAGTTTTTCCAGAAAGGCCATCTGTTGCAGCCGTTTTTCAAGGGGGAGTCCGTTGTCGGTTAATCCTGCCAGTTCTGTTGCGTCCGGCCGTCGACCTTGAAGGCGCCATTCCGTTTCCACGCGGCCGGTGAAGTCCCCTTTCGGCTTCAAGGCGGCGGGAGTCAGATCCATGACTTGCTTGAGATCTACCCCAAGGCGCCCCTCCATTTGAAATTCTTTTATGCCGGAATCCACAGCCGCGCCCATCAGGTGAAGCGTTAGAAGGTCTCCCGATTGAATGTCCGCTTCCAGCCCCCCCACATCCAGCATGAGAGGATTGCGCTGGTTGAGCCGTACCTCTTTCATATGCCCTTTCAGGGTCAAGCCATCTTCGAGGAAAAAGGATTGTTTTCCCGATAGGCCAACCTTTTTTACGCCCAGTTCAGCGCGCATTTCCAGTACCTGGGGAAACAGTTTTTTTAGTTGAACCGTCGTTTCCGGAATTTGAAGCGTCAAATCCTTGACTTTCAGCGTTCTTTCCGAAAGCGCCAGATCCAGACTTGAGATGTTCACGTCCAGATCTTTTATGGACAACCGTGCCTCTCCTTTAGGCAGCATGCCGACCAGGTGAATTTCATTGATAGCAAAATCGGGGCGACCTGCATTGTTTAACCCCGTCACATGAATGTCTTTGGGGATGAACCTTTTGGCCAGGCGTTGAATTTCATTTAAATCGAAATTCACCCTGCGCAGGGTCAGGTTCACATCCGCGCCTGCTTTCTCCTCCATTTTTATGCGGCCTTCCCAAAATAGACCGCAGTGTTCCATGAACCGGATTTCACCGCCGGCAAGGGTTACTGCTTTATCATCGAGGTCGGCGCTTCCCTTCTGGCTGATATTGAAGGAAAGGGGGCCCACCTGTTTCTCTTTCAATGGTCCGCCTGCGGCCAGGATGTCCTCGCCGGAAAGAACCATGTCAAAAGCGATGGCATTCTCCTTTTCAGACCGGGCCTTTGCCTGAAGCAAAACCCGGCCGGAAAGTTGAGGAATGATATTCGGCAAAAAGGCCTGTACCGTTTTTACCAGGGGAATGAAATCAATCGCCACCTTGCCTTCCAGGCCTCTTTGCGCCAGTGAACCTTTTACGGCCACCTTGAGCCCTGGAAATTCACCGTTGACTTGAATTATGGCGGTTTGCGGATTTAGGGTATGGGTTTCATTCACCAGTTGATTCACATGAACGGTCAATGCCAGGGGCGGCAGTATCTTTCCATCTATCTCCTGCCGGGAACTGAGGACAAGGGTCACGGGTTTTGAAAGGAGCGAAGGGATTTCCAGCTTGAACGTCCCATCCTGAATATGGAGGGACCGGTTTTCCATCCGATCATCCACCCGGATATGGGCATGGCTCAATTGGACTTTCGCTTCAAGATCTCCGGGCAGGATAAAGGGGGTTGGCTTCTTTTTACTTGGTTCGTTGTGGGCGGGTTCCGTGGTTTCCCGAGGCTGTTTAAGCTGGGACAGCCATGCCGCCAGGTTGGTGCGACCGTCTTTTTCTCGAATGAGATGTGCCCTCAGGCCATCCACTTCCAGATCGATGAACAGGCGTTTGCGGGTCGGTTGGAAATCAAATGAAAAAAGGATATAGTCAATGGACAGGATGGGCGCTTGGGCATATTCGGGGGCATCGATCGCTTCAAGCCCTTCTATCTTGATCCCCTCTTTCCAGGTCCATTGAAGTTCCTTGACGGTGACCTGCCGCTTAAGTGCATTGGAGGCCCGGGTTTCAAACTGGTGGCGAAACCAGTCCGTGGAAACCATGTTCGGCGTAAAAAAGAGTCCTGCCGCCACGAGGATCAGCATCGTGAGCAGCAGGCCCGTCAGCCACAATACCCATTTGAGGATTCGATGAAACATAAGCACCCTGTCGTTTTTGGAAGCATTGTAGCACAGTGAGCCGAAATGTCACAAGGGCAACCCTAAGTGAGGGCAATTCTCTTGATCAACAGGCTCTCGGCATGATATATCCAACAGCCATGAAAGAAATCCAATTCACAAAAATTGAAGGCCTGCAAGTGGGTCATGCCCAGAACCTGACGGGTCCCACCGGCGTTACCGTCGTGATCAGCAAAGAGGGCGCTGCCGTGGGTGTGGATGTGCGGGGTGGGGCTCCGGGAACCCGGGAGACGGATCTGTTGAACCCGGTCAATCTGGTGCAGCAGGCGCACGCCGTTCTTCTGGCCGGGGGAAGCGCCTTCGGTCTTGACGCGGCTGCCGGTGTCATGCAGTACCTGGAGGAAAGGGAGATCGGTTTTGACGTGCAGGTGACCCGGGTGCCCGTTGTGTGCGGGGCCGCACTGTTTGACTTGGCCTTAGGGGATCACAGAATTCGGCCCGGCAAGGAAATGGGATACCAGGCCTGTATAAACGCCGAAACCCGCCAGTTGAACCAGGGCAATGTGGGGGCCGGTGCCGGTGCCTGCGTGGGAAAAATTCATGGGATGGCGCGGGCCATGAAGGGGGGCCTGGGAAGTTATGCCCTTCAGGAGGGAACGCTGAAGGTGGGCGCCCTCGTTGCGGTGAACTGCTTGGGGCATGTCATAGACCCTGAAACGGGTGAGCGGTTGGCTGGTCCTCTGTCGGAAGACCTGCAAACCATCGAGGACACGGAAGCCATTATGCTCAAGGCATTTTCCAACCCAAAGAATGTTTTCAGCGGCAATACCACCATTGGGGTGATTGCCACCAACGCCCGATTCACCAAAACGGAAGCCACCAAGCTGGCCTCCATGGCGCAAAACGGTTATGCTCGCAGCATTCGACCGGCCCACACCATGTATGACGGCGACACCATCTTTGCCATGTCAACCGGGACCATTTTGGCAGACCTCAGCGTGGTGGGTTTTCTGGCGGCGCGGGTCATGGAAAGGGCGGTTATTGCCGCGGTGAAAAACACTCGGTCCCTCTGTGGGCTCAAGTGTTTTGCGGATTTACAGGTGTTTGCATAAGAAAGGGCATCACGCCTGTCCGGTCGTATGGGTTCAGCGATTGTTGAAGATAGAGCCCTTTTCGCGAAAATGTCTTATCTGGTGCTGAGTTATAACGCTATGAAAAAACCTTCTTGATCTCTTCGGGTGGCACAAAGACCTCAGGCCCGTCGTTCGGAAGCGCTTCCACGTACACGGATTGGCTGGGGAAGGCAAATCCCGTCCCGGCGCCTTCGACGATTTCCTTGACCCGGTAGGCAAGCTGTTCCTTCTGTTCGAGCCACTCTCCCCAGACCGTAGTGTGAGTAAAGCAGTAGAGCATGATGTTGATGGCGGAATCTGCGAAACGGTCGATGCGAACGAAGGTGGGAACTTCGGGGGGATGGGCGAATGCTTCGGATTCAAGGATATAAGCTTCGATTTGGTCCCGGATGGTTCGGAGCTGGTCGATGGTGGTTCGATATTCCACCCCGATGACCCAATAAATTCGCCGGTGGGTCATGGCGGAGAAATTGATGGCTGAATTGTCCGCCAGTTTGGAATTGGGCACGAAGACCGGGGCCTTGTCGAATCGGCGCACCACGGTGGACCGAAACCCGATGGTTTCCACGGTTCCCTCCACCACGCCGTCAACCCGAATCCAATCCCCGGGATGGAACCGCTTCTCCCCGATGACGAGGATTCCCGAGATGAGGTTCTTGAAAAGATCCTGCGCCCCCAGCGCCACGGCCACCCCGAAGAGCCCGAAGCCCGCGATGATGGGACCGATCCTGATTCCCCAGATCTCCAGAATTGTGGCGCCGCCGATGAAGATGAAGGCAATGTTGACGGTCTTGATGAGCCAATCCACCATGGGCGTGGATAAAATCTTTTCCAGGCCCCGCAACAATACCGACAGGGGTTGGAGCAGTCTGACCAGGCTCCAGAAGATGACAAACACGATGAGGGAACGGATCGACCGGTCCGCAAAGATTTCCAGGTCCCCCGAAAGATTGAGATAGTCCGTTGCAAAATAGACCCCCAGCACAACAGGGATGAAACCGGCAGGCTTTTGAAGAACCGCCAGGGCCTTGTCATCCAAAGGCGTCGATGTCTTTTGAGTGAGCAGACTGATCCTCTGAACGACAATTCGGGAAAACAAACGCCGAATGATTAGAAATCCGAGAACAATGAAGACGGCCACGGTAATCCGTCCGATATCGATGCCGTAAAGACCATGTTCCCACACATCCACAACAATGGCCCAGAATGTTTTCCATTGGTCCATTCTTTACTCCAGGGTATCTCCGCTTTTACACATACCCCTCCCGGATATCTTCCAGAAAAAGCATGTACATGAGCGTATGTTTTCGCTGGTGTGTTGTCAATCTGAATTCTGAGTCGGTTAAGGGGGCAGGTCCTGAATGCTTACGGAAAATGTTTTATGAATTTCACAACTTTTTCTTTCCCTTTTTGAGCATAAAAGCATAAATAATCTGAAAGTAAGCCGTCACGGTTTTAGAAATTCAGACGAGGCAAAATGGTTCCCACAAAACCCACTGGGAGAAAATCCCCGCCATGATTGATCGAAAAGAAACGGAATTGCCGCCCGGCTTTACCGTCATCCATTCCAATCGTATGGAAGATTTGCGAAAAATTGCCGTTTCATGGGTCTGCAAACATCCCCTTGCGCCCCTTGAAAACGAAACGTTTATTGTACAGAGCAACGGCATGGCCCAATGGCTCAAGCTGGCGCTGGCTGAAAATGAGGGGTGCGGCATCAGTGCGGCCGTGTCTTTCGAGCTGCCCGCGCGCTTTCTATGGAAGGCCTATCGGGCGGTTCTGGGAGACAATGCTATTCCGTTGGAATCCCCCTATGACAAAGAGCGGCTGAAATGGCGGTTGATGCGGTTGCTGCCCCTGTTACCCGCGGAAAACGGTTTTTCGCCCCTTGCCCGATTTTTGTCCGATGATCCTGATTTGCGCAAACAATACCAGTTGGCCTGCCGCCTGGCGGACCTGTATGACCAGTATCAAGTGTACAGGGCCGACTGGCTGGAGGATTGGACCCTCGGCCGGGACCAGCTTCAAACTGTTTATGGAAAACCGGACCCCCTGCCGCCGGGGCAAGGCTGGCAGGCGGAATTGTGGCGCCGGATCCAGTCCGATGTCCCCGCATCTGAAAGAGATACCAGCCGTTCCAGTTTACATCGACGCTTTCTGGCATCTGCCCGCGTCCTTTCAAAACGGCCGGGTTCCCTGCCCCGCCGCGTGATGGTTTTCGGCATCAGCACCCTGCCGAAACAGGCCCTGGAAGCATTGCATGCCCTCTCCCGACACAGCCAGGTTCTTTTTTTTGTTCACAACCCCTGCCGGTATTACTGGGCCGACATCATTGAAGACCGAGACCTGCTGCGCATCGAACAGGCGCGCCATGCCGGCAAAGGCCCCATTCTAAAAGACATGAGTCCGGAATCTCTGCACCAGCATGTCAATCCGTTGCTGGCCTCCTGGGGAAAACAGGGACGGGACTATATCGGTCTGTTGTATGGATATGATCAGCCCGAGTCGTACCGGAACAGCTTTGCCCAAATTGATCTTTTTAACGATTTTGTGACGGAAGATCTCAAGGCGTCTTTGTTGCAGCAGGTCCAGCAGGCGATCCTTGAATTAGAGCCGCTGCCCGGCGTCGGCCAAAACAAAGCGAAAATATCCCCTAATGATCGCTCCATCAGCTTTCAGCTGGCCTACAGCCGTCAACGGGAAGTGGAAATTCTGCGGGACCAACTGCTGGACCTCTTCAACCGAAACAAAGGGCTAAAGCCCAAAGACCTTATCGTCATGGCCCCTGACGTGAATGCCTACACGCCGCATATCGAATCCGTTTTCGGAAATGTCCCTCGGCAGGATTCACGGTTTATTCCCTTCACCATCGCCGACAGGCCGGACCGGGCCGGTCTTCCCATGCTGCAGGCCTTGGAGAAGCTGCTCCAACTGCCTGGCTCGCGCATGACGCAAAGTGATCTGCTGGATTTCCTGCAAGCGCCCGCTTTTCGCGACCGCTTCGGCCTTGGGGAAAATGATGTGCGCCAATTACAACGGTGGATCGACGGCGCGGGCATCCGCTGGGGGCTCGATGAACGGCAACGGACGGTCTTTGATTTACCGCCCGGCTTTGGGCAAAACACCTGGGCCTTCGGTTTGAAACGCATGTTGCTGGGATATGCCGTGGGGTCGGGCGAACCCTGGCGGGACATTGAACCCTATGACGAAGTGGGAGGGCTGGAAGCCGCTCTTGTGGGCTCTTTGCACACGATCCTTGATCGTTTGGAAAAATACCGGCAGACCCTCGGCAAACCCGCTCCCCCAAAGGACTGGATTGCGCGTATGGCGGCCTTAATGACCGATTTTTTTCTGCCTACCACCCGCGACGATCAACTGACTCGGCGCCTTCTGGACACGGTCCTGGAAGCCTGGGAAAGGGCCTGTACTGATGCCGGACTGGAAGCCCCCCTGACCCTGCCGGTGGTGCGCGATGTTGTGCTGGGCGCCATGAAGGATGGGAGCCTGTCACAGCGTTTTCTGGCGGGCATGGTCAATTTCTGCACCCTCATGCCCATGCGGGCCATTCCCTTTAAAGTAGTCTGTCTTCTGGGGATGAACGATGGAGAATACCCCCGCAGCATTCATCCAATGGATTTCGATTTGATGGCCGCTTCCGGTCGTTACCGACCGGGAGACCGTTCCTACCGGGAAGACGACCGATACCTGTTTCTGGAGGCGCTGCTGTCGGCACGCGAAAAACTCTATATCAGTTACATCGCACGTAATGTGACGGACAACAGTGAGCGGATGCCTTCGGTGCTGGTGTCTCAGTTGCGAGATTATCTGGCGGGCGGCTGGGAGGTTGAGGATATCCCCCCGGGCGGGAATGCGACGGGCGACACTCGGGATCTGCTGGATCAGCTGACTTGCCCGCACCCCCTGCAGCCCTTTAGCAAGGCCTATTTTCTGCCCGGTGGCCCCCGGGATTTGTTCACATATGCCCGGGAATGGCGGGAAATGTTGGCATCGCGAGATCACACGCCGGATCAGGGCAGCCTTTCACCGGCCCGTGTGGAGAGCCGTCTGGCGTTGACCCCATTGATCCGGTTTTTGAAAAATCCGGTAAAAGGCTTTTTTAATGAGCGACTGAACGTTTACTTTGACGACACCGGCGTCGTTTCCCACAACCGGGAACCCTTTGCCCTGGATGGGCTCGCGCCCTTTAACCTTGGGAACATATTATTGAACGCTGGTCTGGCGGTCCGCGCATCCGAAAGTGCCGAAGCTGTTCACCGGGCAGCCCGGCGGCTACAGCGCACCGGAGAATTGCCGCCGGGCGGTTTCGGGCAATTGTCAGCGGAAAAACTCACGGAACCGGTCCTTCGCATGCTGGAACATTATCACGGTCTGGCGGCGCGTTATCTCCATCCCTGTTCCCCTTTGGAAATTGGTATTCCCATTGGCATCGAAGGGTGCGACTGCGAAATGCTGGAAGACTGGCTGGACGGTTTACGGGGGGCGAGCCCTGGAACATCCGCCGCAACAACGGCTGCCGAGTATGCCCGCTGGGAATTTTATCCCAAAGATATCCTGGATGCTAAAAACAGGGTTTCACGCCCGGATAGCCTGGTGGGCCTCTGGGTCAAACACCTGGCGGGATGTGCCGGGGGATTGACGCTCACCAGTATCCTGGTGGCGCCGGATGGTCTGGCGCAATTGCCCCCCCTGGATCAGGGAAAGGCTGGTGAATGGCTGGCCGAGATGATAACGACCTGGTGGCATGGGCTTTCACAACCCCTTCCCGTGACGGCAAAAACAGCCCTGACTTATCTGAAAACGTTGATTTCCAACAAAGGCGAAGACGCCCCGCAAAAGGCATGGGAGGCCGCCCGAAAAGCCTATGAGGGGGATGGCTACCATTTTCCCGGAGAACTGGGGTACAGGGACGGGGTCTATTTAAAACGATGTTACCCGGATTTTGACGCCCTTTGGCAGGCTGAAAACGGCCGTTTCGAAATCTTGGCCGAAAAGCTTTATGAGCCCCTCATGGAAACGCTTTGGAACGATTAACGCATGGGGGGACCAAAGACTAAACTCACTGGATCGAACCGGGCAGACGCACAAGTCTGCCTCTACCCATCCCCCATCTTTTGATTCACGATATGCTCGTAGGGGTGGACCTATGTGTCCGCCCTTTATATCTGCTTGCATCACTTTTTTGTATTGAACCCCTTCTAACCGTGGGCGAAATTAGAACCAACTCCACAATTTTGCATCAATGTCAGACAAAAAAGCAGTTACGACGTCAATGACATTAACTTTTATAATCAGATCTCTATTGCCATGAACTGTTGAAACAAGAGCTTTCGATAAATATACTTCCATTAGCGTAATAACGTTTGCGAAAAATAGCTTTAGCGTGTAATCCGTTTTTTCAGAATCTCTTATCAGCTTTATGTTCTGCGTATATTCCTCAAAATATATGGTATTGCTCATATGTTCACCTAATATGGATTGGATTCATATTCAATTCTGATTCTTTTGAGCAAGGCGAAACGAGCTTTTTCATCTTTGGGATAGATTTCTAAATCCCAATCCACGCCAACATTCGAAGACCATATATTTATTACATATTCATTCTCATCTTTATCCATAAATTCTTCTGTATTTTCAACGACGCTATCGCGATGTTTTTCCGCCATCAAATTGAAGGATGGAACGCTGGCAATGTAAAGTTCAGCATCTTCTAAATAAACGGTTATATACCCACCGTTTACCGCAGGCAGACTGTCGCTGCCTCGAAGATAGTCTTCATCACGTGAATGATGCTTAGTATGAGACATGTTTTCCCCCTGAAAATATCAGTTTTACAAACAGTACACGAATCTATTTGCAATTGTTGCATGTTGAAGATAGAAGGATGCAAATATGGTCCCCAAGTCAATTTTAGTCAACGGGTTCATCTGTCCCGCGGAGTGTGGTGACCGCCATTGCGGCAAAGAGTGCTTTCAGCGTAATTTCAGGCGGACCCGGAACCGGTTTGAAGGCCCGTCATAACCCCGTGGCAGCGGCAGGCCGTACTCAACAGGATGGGACCATGGGTTTTTTCAACCTGGGCCGCCAGGTCAAAAAGCTGTTGGGGCCGATACCCGCCGATGCCGGGCCCCAGTTGATGGCTGCGGATCACCAGATTTTCCCATGGGGGAAACGGGATTTCGGTTAAAACCTCAAACATATTCTGTTTTCGCGGTTTCCCGGTGAAGGTGCAGATATCGCGGGGTTCCGGGCAATTGTCCGGGCAGAGAAAATCCGCATGGCTCACATAGACATCCCCGTTTTCACCCCGCAGGGGATGGGGCAGAAGGGGGTCAACTTCAGCGGGAACGGGAATCCGCTGCAGTTTTTCAGGACCCTGTCTCAGTAATTGCCACTCCGCCGCCAGATGAACCGGCACCGCTGGAATGATCCAGTCGGGAAGCGGTTCCCCTTCAGGCCGAAGATGCTCAAAGAGGTAGCCGACGCCATCGGCCTTGACGAGGGTTCTTCCCGGACCTTGGGCTGCATGAAGTTTTTCTTCTTCGGGGTCCACCATCACAAGGGATAGGTTTTTGGTTTTTCCGGTTAACCGATCCGCCGCCATGCGCCCGAAACGACCGACCCCGATGATCCATATGTTTTTCATGTTAAAATACCCGAAATAATGTAGGGGCAACCCCCGTGGTTGCCTATTTATCCGTTTACCCGTTATCAGGGCGGCCACGGGGAGCCGCCCCTACGCGATCATTCACCAGGCGAATATCCAGGGGGCCGCCGCTCGTATCCAGATGGTTGTCCCGCTGGGCAAAGGGGATCTCGATGCCTTCTTCCTGGAAGATCTGATTGATTTCGTGTCGAATCTGGTTCTGCACTTTAATGGCATCTGAAAGCAACACAAAAACCCGCAGCTTGAAATCCAGGGAGTCGGCGCCAAAGCCTTCAAAATATACACTGGGGCCCGGGTTGTCCAAGACCAGCTTGTTTTCTCCGGCAATCTTCAGCAACAATGCATCGGCTTTTTTAGCGTCCGAACCGTAACCGATGCCCACATCGATGACCACGCGCCTGATCCGGTCCGACAAGGACCAGTTGGTGATCTTCTCGGAAAGAAAGGCCTGGTTGGGGACAATCAACTCCCGGCGATCCCAATCTGTGATGGTGGTGGAACGGATGCGGATACGGGAAACATTGCCCGTGGCGCCTGCCACCGTGACTGTATCTCCCAAGCGGATGGGCCGTTCAAATAAAATGATGATGCCCGATACGAAATTGGCAAAGATATCCTTGAGTCCGAAACTCAACCCTACGGTCATGGCCGCGGCCAGCCACTGAAACTGTTTCCAGCCGATGCCCAAGGCGTTTAGTCCCGCAAACAGACCCACCATGAAAATGGCATACTGTCCAATGAGGCCGAAGGATTGTTGGCTGCCGGCATCAATGTTGGAACTCCTGGCCATGAGAATTTCCAGAAGGGCCGTGCCCGTCTTGACGGCGATATAAGTACCGGTAAAAATAAGAAGGGCCGTGATGAGGTTGAGCAGGGTAATGGATTCCATAATGGGGGTTCCGGCTTTGTCAACACCCACCTCGCGGCTCCAGAGTAGCACGTTTTCCAAAAAACGGAAGGCGGGGAATACATCCTCCCAGATGAGCCAGGCCCCCACCAGACCGGCCACTATGACCACTGAACGGATGAGCAGGGATGTCTGCTCGTTGATTTCTTCCATCTCCAGGGTTGATGCCGAGGCCATGGGTTTTGCTTGAATGCTTTCTTCCGGATCATCCCCCGATTCCAGGGCTTTTCTGGCGGCTTCTTCCCGTGCAATTTCGGCTTTTTTCAGGGCAAGCTTTATCTGGGCCAACCGCAATCCCCGCCGCATAAGCGCATCCGCGATCACCAGAACCAGTATCAGCCAACCTGTTTCAGCGAGACTCGATCCCAGTTCAAAGGCGGTGAAATAATACCCCACGATGGGCAAAATCATAAGGGCCACGGGACAGAGAAGGATAATAGCGGACCAGAGGGGAAGATATTTGGCAAGCCACCCGTCGGGACGTCCCCGGCGAATGGTTTGTGCCAGGGGGCCGGATTTGCGAAGGGCTCGCCAGAAAACCAGGAGTACCGGAATCATTGAAAAGAGAAACAGGATTCGCCCCAATGAACCGCGGAACCCCTGGGCCTGAGGACCGTTCTGTATCATCACCACAAAAAACAGCGCCGGGAGGGAAAGGACCAGAAGGGTCCTGGCCGAGCGGACCAGCATGGCGCAAACCGGTCGGTCCCATGAAAAATACGTTTGCCCCATGCCGTTCTCTTTGCAAAGCTGCACCAGAAACCTGAGAAAGATATAGGCTTCCAGGGTTATGGCAAGCCCCGCACACACGGACCGGGTGAAGTAATTTCCCATGGGAAGGGTCCACAGATGGAGCGCCGCCAGATATAGAACAAAAGGAATGCCCGCGGTTTTGATGAGCTTCAAGGAGATGAGGGCCAGGGTTCCCGCCATGCCGTCCGTTGATGCTTTTCCTTCATGAGCCATGATGTTGCGCGTGATCCGGGGTCTGAACAGCATGAGTACCAGAAGGCCCAGCGCCAGAAGGCCCCATACGGCCGGCTGGCTTCCCATGGACAGGCCCAGATCTCCCAGAAATTTTCCCCAGTTGGCGGGATCGATCATCCATCGGAGTACTGGTTCGGAACCTTTTACATCGGAAAGGGAGATGAGATCGGCGCTCTGGGTCCACAACAGGCGCTGGTTGATAAAATCCCTGTATTCCCCGGATAGATGGTCAATTTTTTTCTGGGCGATCTCCTGAGCGTTGAGTTGCTTCAGATAATTGTTGTAGGACCCACCGGTTTCTTCCAGCAGTTTTCGTCGGCTTTCCAGTAGCAGAAAGGCCTGCATGTTCAGCGCTTCATTTTGTTTGGGCGTCAGGGAGGATTCCAGCTTGTCCAGCTGCTCGTAAATGTTGTTTTTCAGTACCAGGTAATCTTGACGTTCCTGAATCAATTCGTCGTTGGCCAGATTGACCCGAAGAATTTCATTTCGACGCTGGAGCGCCACCTTGGTATCCGCCCGGCTTTTCCGGAGGGTTTCCCGCCGGGACTGAAGCCACAGACCCGCTCTGCGGGTCAGGCCCATCATGGTGATGCGCCTTTGGGTCAGTTCAAAGTCCTTTTGGGTCTGGTTGGCGCGGATTTCCAGTAATTTGGCGGTTTTTTCCGCCTCCTGTTCCCGGGTATCCAGGTCAATAAGGGTTTTGGATAGATCTAGATTCCCGTCCCCCATTTTTCGCAGGAAATCGCCCTCCTTGGGCCAATCGTTCGCTCCCATCTCCCTGAGAGACTCCTGGGCCTGCCGGAATTCAATGTAGGCCAGGTCGCCCTGTCGGCGTTCCCGGACGGATTCCCAGGTTTTGATCAGGGCTTCCAGGCGATTGACTTTCCGGGAAATCAGGGCCTGCTGGTTCTGGGTAACCACCAACTCCCTTTGGGCCAGAGCGACTTCCCGGTCCGCTGCTTTCAATTGGGCTTCCAGGGCCGCCTGCTGGGCCCGAAGGCTGGTGCGTCTGGCGCGGATGAGGCGCGGCGATTCATCGTTGGGTTTGGGGCGGGCCAGTTTCGCTTGCAGTTCAGCCAGGGAATATTCATATTGCGCGATACCCTGTCGTAATTGGTTCGGTTGTTTGAGGACGTCTTGCAACTTCGCCTGTTTCAGTTCAAGCTGGGTTTGTGCTTCGGCCAGTTGAATCTGCAAGTTGGCTATTTCTCCCTCGATCTCCCCCAGGGCCATGGCCTTGGCCCGCTCTTCCACGGCGGCGGCTCGAACCGGCTTTATTTTCCCTTTCGGCAGGTCAGCCGGTTGGGGCAGATCTTCCAGGGCCTGGGCATATTGAGACATGTCCTCAAGGGCTTTTTCACGGCGCTTCAGCGAATCAATGGCCTTCTGGTAAAAAGAAATAATCCGTTGTTTGGATTCAGGGGACATTGGCGCTTGATTGGCAATTCGAATCCGTTCTTTCAAGGCCTCCACCGTAAGTTCCGGAACCGCATCTCCGGGGTCCGAAACCGTTTTTTTATGGCTCGGGGCTTCGGCTGGACCACACTCCGCCGGATTTCCAGTCAGGAAAAAAAGCATAAGCATCAAAAGCACGAACAAAATTCTCGTCTTTTGTCGATTTCCATGGAAAGAAAAGCAAAACATTGACATATTTTCTCCTCAAAAACTTGAAACCCAAACCCTAAAACTCAAAATTACGGCTTACCGCTTTGAGAACCATACGTGGACCTGATTTTCTTGTCAACCGGTTCCGGTAAATTTTGCCGGTCTCAGGCCTTGGAGATTTGATAACGGTTTTAACTGAAAAACAGGTCACGGGGAATGGGGGAAGAATGAATACCTGTTTTTTCTTCACATTCAAGGTTTGTTTGTTGTATATAAAGGGGCACATTATTTAAAATATAATCCTTAACTGCCTACAATACCGGAGAACTCCATGACCTATACCATTCACTTTTTGCCCGCGGATCAGTCCGTTGAAGTGACGGACGGCGCAACCATTGCGGAAGCGGCTCAGCAAGCCGATGTGTTTATTACCAATCTTTGCGGTGGTGAAGGGGTCTGCGGCAAATGTCGTGTTCAAGTGACAAAAGGCCGTGCCGATGCCGAGGAACATGCAAAGGGTTTTTTCTCACAGGATGAACTGATGAAAGGGTATGTCCTTGCCTGCCAGACGGAGATCCATGATGATCTGGAGATCGTCATTCCACCGGAATCCCGTGTGGATGCGAGCAAAATCATGACGGGGGGGGAAAGCCAAACCGCGGAAATTGAACTTAACCCGCTGGTCAAAAAGATTTTCATGGCGCTTTCACCGCCCACCGTGGAAGACAATGTGCCCGATGTAGAACGGATATCCAGGGAACTGCGAAAACAGATGGGATGGCATACCTTTGATATTCCCCTGGATTGTTTGCAGACCCTTTCCAGTAAACTGCGTGAAAACGATTGGAAAGTAACGTTGACAGTGGCTAAACATGGTGAGAATTACCGCATCCTGCGAATTGACCCTTTTGACACGGCAAAGTCCCATTACGGCCTGGCCGTGGATGTGGGCACCACAACGGTGGTAGCCCAGTTGCTGGACTTGAATACCGGCGCGGTGCTGAGTGTGGAAGGGTGTCACAATAAACAGGCCAGCTTTGGAGAAGATGTGATTTCCCGAGTGATATTTGCCTGCGGCAAAGGGGGCCTGGACCCGGTTCAACAGGCCGTGGTTAAAAATATCAACACTCTGATCTCAAAACTGGTTGAAAAAAACAACATTTCCCGTGAAGAGATTGACGTCATTGTGGCGGCGGGCAATACCACCATGAGCCATCTGCTCCTGGGGTTGAACCCCTGTTCCATTCGGCTGGCCCCCTATGTGCCCACCGCCGATGAATTTCCCCAGATTCGGGCCTCTGAGATCGGCATTCGCATCAACCCCCGGGGCATACTGGAAACCATGCCCTGCGTGGCCTCCTATGTGGGGGGCGACATTGTTGCGGGGGTTCTGGCCAGCGGCATATCGGAGTATGAAGAGGTCAAGTGCCTCATCGACATCGGCACCAACGGTGAAATTGCCATCGGCAATAAAGACTGGCTGGTGTGCTGCTCCGCTTCGGCGGGTCCCGCCTTTGAAGGGGGGGGGACCCGCTGCGGTATGCGCGCCACGGACGGCGCCATTGAAAAGGTGGAAATCAAAGACGGTGAACTCCATTACGAGGTCATCGGCGGCAAAAAGCCTCGAGGGATCTGCGGTTCCGGACTCATCGACTGCATTTATGAGTTGGTCAGAAATAAAATTATTGGTCAGGACGGTAAATTTCACCGGAAGCGGGAAGACGCCCGGCTGGATTTTGAGGACGGCATTCCCGAATACATCATTGCTCATGCCCATGAAACCGAAACCGGCGCGGCCGTGGTCATTACCGAGTCGGATATCGACAACCTCATCAAGAGCAAGGGTGCGGTGTTTGCGGCCATTAAATCCCTCATCGATTATATCGGGCTTGGATTTGACATGCTCGACACCCTGTATGTGGCGGGGGGGTTCGGTAGTTTTCTCAATATTCCAAAGTCGGTGGCCATCGGCCTTCTCCCCGATATTCCATTGGAAAAAATAAAATTCATCGGCAACAGCTCGCTGACGGGCGCTCGGGCCTGTCTTCTCTCGGAAAGCGCTTTTGAAACCTGTATGAATATTTCAAGGTCCATGACCAACATCGAGTTGTCTACCCATCTGCCCTTTACCGATGAGTATATCGCTGCCCTTTTTCTGCCCCACACGGATAGCAGGCTTTTTCCTTCGGTGGATTACTGAGAACCGGAAAATTAAGGAGATAACCCTATGGATCGCAGTGAAATTGCCCAAATTCTGGAGGGCTGTGAGTTTTTCAAGGAATTGGGAAAATCCTACATTGATAGCATCGTCGGCCTTTGCCGGGTGCGAAATTATGAACCTGGGGACTATGTTTTCTCTCAAGGGGATTTTGGAGAGTACCTTTACGTCATCGCCGAAGGCCATGTGTCCCTTGAACGATCCATAGATCTGAGAACACGCAAGGGAAACGCCGTGATCGGCATTCTGGGAAAAGGGCGGGCCATGGGGTGTTGGTCGACGCTGCTGGGCCAGCCCCACAATCTCATGAGTTCGGCCGTTTGCCGGAAATCCACCACGGTGGTGTACATCAAGGGTGCGGAATTGAGAGAAATGATGACCGACAATCATGACCTGGGATTCAGCCTTCTTGAAAGTCTCTGTTTTCTGCTTCGGGACCGAATCCGAGGGGCGTTGGGCGCCATGGAAAAGATTTAAATGCAAACCATTCAAGGAGATCCTTGTGGATGACGATATTCGCGCTCAAGAAGCGGCCATGCTGGAGGATATCGCGGTCTTGCTTCAAGGGTTTGAAAAGGACCGGAAAAACCTGATCCCCATGCTTCAGATGATCCAGGAACGGCACGCCTTTCTGTCGACCGAGGCGCTTCAAATGGTGGCCGATGCCCTGGAACTGGCCGTGTGCGAAGTATATGGGGTGGCGACTTTCTACAACCAGTTCCGGTTTCACCCGCCGGGAAAACATCACATGAAGGTGTGCCTGGGCACGGCCTGCCACGTGCGGGGCGGCGATATCATTCTCGAGAACTTTGAGCGAAAACTGGGCATCGGCCATGGGGAAACCACCCCGGACCGGGAATTCAGCATTGAACGGGTGGCCTGTGTGGGGTGCTGCGCTCTGGCGCCGGTGGTCATTGTGGATGAAACGGCCTATGGCCATGTGGCGCCCAGCAAGGTGGAAGGGCTTATTCTGGGATTTCAAATCGAAAAGGAAAAAAAGGAGCGAGAAAAGCAGGCAAATGGATCCCATCAATAGAGCGAATCCGGAACACGCCTTTGCCCCCATCCGCGAAAAAGCCCTGAAATATCGGGAAGCGCTGGAGGATGCTTCAACCCCCGTCATTCACATCGGCATGGCTACCTGCGGCATTGCCTCAGGGGCCCTGGAGACCCGTGCCGCCTTCCTGGAGGTCCTGGCGGAACGGAACATCGAGGCTCGCATCCATCCCGTGGGCTGCATCGGACACTGCTATGCGGAACCGGTGGTGATCATTGAAAATCCCGGTTTCCCCGCGATTCTGTATCACCGGGTCACTCCTGGAAAAGCCCGAATGCTGGTGAAATCTTATCTCGAAAATGGGGACCCCCTCTTTGAATACCTCATGGGCGCCATGGTGGAAAACGATATGATCCCCCAGGTTTGGGATTTTCCGCGGTTCAGCATGGAAACACGGCGGGTCATGGAAAAATGCGGGCGGGTGGATCCCGAAGAGATTCAGGATTACGTGGCCCATGGGGGGTATGGCGCTCTGGTCAAGACCCTTGCATTATCCCCTGAAGCGATCATTGGGGAAATCAAGGCGGCTGGTTTGCGGGGCCGCGGCGGGGCGGGTTTTCCCACGGGGCTTAAATGGGAACTGGCGGCAAGATCGGAAGGATCGGAAAAAACCGTTATCTGCAATGCCGACGAGGGAGATCCCGGGGCCTATATGGACCGCACCATTCTGGAAAGCAATCCCCACCAGGTGTTGGAAGGGATCATGATTTGTGCCCATGCGGTGGGGGCGCAAAAGGCCATGGTTTATGTGAGGGCGGAATATCCCATTGCCGTCAAAATGGTGACCCGGGCCATCGAACAGGCCGAGGATCTGGGGCTTCTGGGAAAAAATATTCTGGGGAGCGCCTTTGATCTTTCCGTTGAGGTTTTTCAAGGGTCAGGCGCCTTTGTGTGCGGTGAGGAAACGGCTCTCATTCAGTCCATCCAGGGAAGTCGCGGCATGCCCACCTACCGTCCCCCCTTTCCGGTGCAAAAAGGCCTTTGGGGGCAACCCACGGTCATCAACAATGTGAAAACCTTTGCCACTGTTCCTCTCCTGATGGCCCACGGGGCTGAGTGGTATCGCGAAGTCGGAACGAAAAAGAGCCCGGGCACCGCCATCTTTTCGGTGGTGGGCAATGTGCTGCATGCCGGCCTGGTGGAGATTCCCATGGGTGTGACGCTGCGCACCCTCATTTTTGATATCTGCGGCGGCGTTCCCAAGAAAAAAGCGTTTAAAGCGGTGCAGATTGGCGGACCTTCCGGGGGATGCCTGCCGGCGGCGTTTCTGGACACCCCCATCGATTTCGATTCCCTGACCCAGGCCGGGGCCATGATGGGTTCCGGTGGTATGGTGGTCATGGATGAAAACACCTGCATGGTGGATGTGGCAAGGTATTTCCTGGATTTTACCCAGGCTGAATCCTGCGGCAAATGCACCTTCTGTCGTGTGGGCACCCATCATCTGCTGGAAATTCTGGTGCGCATCACCAAGGGGGAGGGACGTGAGGGCGATCTGGAAACCCTGGAAGCGCTCAGTAAAGACATCAAGGCAGGGTCCCTGTGCGGCCTTGGGAAGACGGCGCCCAACCCGGTGCTGACATCTCTCAAATATTTCAGGGACGAATATGAGGCCCACATCAAGGAAAAACGGTGTCCCGCCTGCATGTGCCGTGCTTTGACGGCCTTTTATATTGACCTGGATAAATGCGCACGGGGGTGCGATGCCTGTGTGGGTTGCTGTCCCGTGGAAGCCATCTTTACCACCCGGAATCGCAAAAAAGGGGTGGACCAGACCCTCTGCGTCAAATGCGGTGAATGCCAGACGGCCTGTCCGCCGGAGTATAATGCGGTCAGGAGGGTATCACCACCGCATCTGGCGCCCATTGTGGAGCGGCCGACCCAGGATTGAAAATTGGAAATTCAATATCGGGATGAACATGATCAAAATCGTTGTGGACAACAGGGAAATCCAGGTAGCGGAAGGCGCTAATCTACTCAAGGCCTGCCTTGACCATGAGGTGTATATTCCCAACCTGTGTTACATGGATATGCTGGAACATCCACCCGCTTCCTGCCGATTGTGTTTCGTGGAAATTGAGGGACGCGAGCAACCGGTCCCCTCATGCCAGGTGGAAGCGGCCGCGGGAATGGTCGTCAAAACCGATGGCCCGGCTGTGCGGCGATTGCAGCGAACAGCACTGGAACTGCTGTTGTCCGTTCACCATGTGGACTGCGGCCATTGCCCGGCCAACAAAAAGTGCGAGCTGCAGAAAATTGCCCGATTCCTGAAGGTGGGTCTCAAGCCCAAACGCTTGGAAATTTCCCTGAAAGATCTGGAAACAACGGATGATCATCCTTTTCTAAACCACCACCCCAACCGGTGCGTCCTGTGCGGAAAATGCATCCAGGTTTGCCGTAAGACCCATGGGGTCCCCATGATGGATTTTGCCGACCGGGGGTTTAAAACGGTGATCCGTTTTTATGGCACGCAAAAATCGGACGCTGTTTCCTGCGAACAATGCCTGGCCTGCGTGGATATCTGCCCCGTGGGAGCGATTACCCCTAAATAATGAAATTTGATGATAAACAATACTGAAAATCCTGAATTATATAGGGAAATTCCAGTCGAAGAGGAAGATACCGGGTCTGAATTGATGCGTGAGCCGTTCAATCCTTCTGAAATCAATATCACACGCGAATTTCCAACAATTTCAAACTTAGTGGATATGCTGAAAGAGTCTCCATCTGAGATTGATATGAATCCTGATTTTCAGCGGAGTGGTAATTTATGGTCGCCAGTTCAACAGAGCCGGTTAATTGAATCAATTTTGGTTAAGTTCCCGTTGCCGGCATTTTATTTTGATGCTGAGGATACCAACAAATGGTTAGTCGTTGACGGCTTGCAACGACTAAGTTGTATACAGAATTTCATAGTAGATAAAAAACTTCGTTTAACAGGACTTGAATTTTTAAAAGACCTTGAGAGAAAAAAATATACCGACCTTGAAAGACCGCTTAAAAGAATTATCGACCAAACTCAGGTAACGGCTTATATAATCAACCCTGGAACACCAAAGAAAGTGAAATATAATATCTTCCGACGTATTAATACGGGTGGTTTAGTTTTAGAACAACAAGAAATCAGACACGCTCTTTACCAGGGGGTTTCGTCAAGATTCATACATGAACTAGCTAACCTAAATGAATTCAAAGTCGCCACCGAAAATAAAATAAATCCCAAAAGAATGCTCGACAGGGAATTTATTAACCGTTTTGTGGCATTCTATATTACTCCTCCAGTGGATTATTCCCCCGACCTTGAATCATTCATGAATGATTCAATGGATAAAATTGAACAAAAAAACGAAAAAGAGCTTATCTCTATTAAGGGGTCATTCCGAGAATCAATGCGGACCTCGAAAAAGATTTTTGGAAACTGGGCCTTCCGAAAAGCAGATCAGTATCCGGAAAGAAGAAAGCCAATTAATAAATCGATCTTTGAAATTTGGGCGGTTGCTTTAGCAAATCGATCTGACGAGGAGAGAAGTACGCTGATAAAAAACGGCGCCTTGGTTTTAGAAAAATTTGCAAATTTGTGCCGAACAGACGATGCCTTTATCTCAGCAATTTCACAAGCAACAGGTGACAAGACTCGAGTCATCAAGCGTTTTTCAGAAATTGAAAAATTAGTAAAAGGGATTCTCAATGATCAATAAAATCAGTGTGAAAAATTTCAAGTCGCTTAAAGATATTGATATGCCTTTAAAACGATTGAATATCCTTGCCGGCCTTAATGGAATGGGCAAAAGTTCGTTAATCCAAGTTCTGTTATTGCTTAGGCAGAGCTACCTTAGTAGCACATGTAAATTGGAACTCAAGGGGGATTTAGTTGATATTGGAAAAGGATACGATGCCTTGTACCAATTTGCCAAGGATGAGGTTATTCATTTTTATCTTGAATGGGATAAAAGTAAATGTGCAGAGTACGAGTTTGAATGGGCTTCTGAAAGCAACGCGTTAAATCGAGTGAAAGGAAATGCCACAGAAGAAAATATTGATAGCTATATCAATAATCTTCAATATATCTCAGCTGACCGTCTTGGACCCTCAATAATGTATGATATGTCTCAAAATTTTGTGAAAGACCGGATTCTTGGTTCATACGGGCAATATAGCTCGCATTTTCTTTCGGTGAATGGGAATCGACTGAAAGTAGATCCCAAACGTTTTCACCCGGCAATGTCATCACCCTTTCTTGCAAATCAGGTTAATGCCTGGCTTGGAGAAATCTCTCCCGGAATAAAAATCAATGTCACAGAAGTGCCCGGTGCTGATAAAATATTATTGAACTACGAGTTTGAGCTTCAAAAAGGCAGAACACAAGCATTTAAACCAACAAATGTTGGATTCGGAATTTCATATGTCCTCTCTGTTATTGTTGCGTTGCTCATAGCAGAAAGAGATCAAATCGTTATTATTGAAAATCCGGAAGCGCATATTCACCCCCGTGGTCAGGCTAAACTGGGCAAGTTGATGGCTCTTGTTGCCGCATCAGGCGCACAGCTTCTTGTGGAAACCCACAGCGACCACATTATCAATGGTATTCGAGTGGCAGTAAAAGAGAAGCATATATCCTGTGTCGATGTTCAATGTCCGTGGTTTCATAAAGTCACGACAAAGGATGAACAGTATACTGATATTATCAATATTCAGGTTGATAAGAATGGTGAATTGAGTGAATACCCGGAGGAATTTCTGGAAGAATGGAATAATCAGCTGCTGAAGTTGGTTTGATATGAAGGATCTAATTTTTAATGAGCTGACTATATCTCCTTTAGCGCCTGATTTTGGTGAGGTATTTCAACGGGTAAAACAGTTTATAAGTACCTATAAAGAAAGGCATTCATTCTTTAACAAAAGAATACGACTTGAAACATATATGGGTGACCTTCAATTGACCGATGGCATGTCTTTGCAACAATTTTGTAACGAAACCCCCCAAAGCCGGACTCTTGGCTCAGTACTCTTAGGACTTGGAAAGCATCCTTTTATTGATGAAGATACTCCTGAAGAAGGTCGGTATATTGAGAATCGATATGTTATATGCTACAACGGTAACGAAAAAGAATCCATTGGTTTGGCTGCGGCATATTTGAAAGATACCATTTGTATCGGTTTTGAATCAGAAAAGTATTGGAAAAAGATTGAACATCAGATAATAATTTCAAATAAGGACGAAGTGGTATGTACGCCGATCATTTTATCTGTCTCGGAACCACAACATTTCAAGTCGCTTATTATGAAAAAATGGTTGGAAAAACACCAGCCTGTCTCCTTGGTAAAATCATCACTTGAATCAGGAGAAAAACCCATAAATTTATGTAACGACCACGGAAAAGATGTGCTAGATCGGTTCTCAAAACGTCTACGAATGTCTCCTTATGTTACAGCTATAGTCAATTCTCTTCCTTTTAATCCAAACCAGCGGGACTTCATTAAATCGGTTGATGCAAATGGCTTGATTGAAATCGTTCTTACCCATACTGATAAAGGACTTGGTATTGCTGTTCAAACAACAGGTAGAAACTTTCTGGAATCTAAAGCTATTGCCGAAATTTTAAAATCTTCATATTCCCGAACCAAATAGGAAGAAAAAAGTTTGGTCGCTATTTCATAGATCGTATCTTTGGGATCTAATTTTGTTTGATCCGTCTTAGGATCAGAAACGAAGCGCCACGGCAAAAAGTGTGTGCAAAAGCGGAAATGGGAATAAATTTAATCGGATCTCATCATCGGCAAAAAAATGCAGATAGATTAGGCATCTTTCATTTCTTGGTTTACATTTACCGTTTTCCAATCATTTGCACGATGTAGGTGCGGCTTCAGCCGCACAACTTAAATTCATGTGCGGATAAATTCGCACCTACAAGTGTAAACTACTTTTTGATCTTTCAGTAATTTCAGGGTTAATAATGGCTCAGAAAAAAGCATCTCCAAAAAACGATAAAGGCTTCGAAGAGTCCCTGTGGGATTCCGCCAACCGGTTGCGGGGCAGTGTCGAGTCTTCCGAATACAAACACGTGGTGCTGAGCTTGATCTTTCTCAAGTTCGTTTCGGATAAGTTTGAGGAGCGTCGTGCTGAGCTGATTGCGGAGGGTAAGGAGAAATACATCAACATGGTAGAGTTCTACACCATGAAGAACGTCTTCTACCTGCCGGAGACATCCCGCTGGAGCTATATTCAGCAGCACGCCAAGCAGGGCGATATCGCGATCAAGATCGACTCGGCCCTGACGGCGGATGGCAGCAAGCTCTCCGCCCTGATCGATGCGATCAACAATATCGACACGGTCCGGGATAAGGAGGAGGACGTGGTCGGTCGGGTTTATGAATATTTCCTCGGTAAATTTGCCGCCATTGCCAAAACGTATCACGCCTGGCGCGGGGAGGTGAAAGACGGCGTCTATGAAGACCAAGCCGGTTATTGTAAATCCGTAACCCTTGAAGAGATGCGGAAGCACGACTTCGTGCTCACGCCCGGCCGTTACGTCGGTGCAGCGGCTCTTGAGGACGACGGCATTCCCTTTGAGACCAAGATGACGGAGATGAGCCAGACGCTTTATGGGCAGATGGAAGAGTCGGCAAAGTTAGATGATGTGATTAAGGAAAATCTGAAGCAGTTGGGGTACTGAGAGTAGTTATGGAAGATGCAAATCAAATGGTTCTGCTTGAGAACATACAGTGTATGATTTTTACCTTTCGTGGTGTTCAGGTGATGATCGATAAAGATCTGGCTCAAATCTATCAGGTCGAAAACAAACGTCTCAATGAGCAGGTAAGAAGGAATATCACCCGTTTCCCAGAAGAATTTAGATTCCAATTAAATGATGCCGAAAAAGCACAACTGGTCGCAAATTGCGACCGGTTCAAATCGCTGAAGCATTCCACGGTCAATCCCTTCGCCTTTACTGAGCAGGGAGTCTCCATGCTTTCCGCGGTTTTGCGAAGTGAAACAGCCATTAAGGTAAGCATCAAAATTATCAATGCTTTTGTGGAAATGCGCCGCTTCATCCAGAACAACGCCCAGATTTTTGCCCGTTTGGACTCCGTAGAACGCTGCCAAATTGCTTTTGAATCCGAAACCGAAAAGAATTTCGAACGATTGTTTCAGGCATTGGAACTGCATAATGAAGTTCCCAAACAAGGCATTTTTTATGATGGTCAGGTGTACGATGCCTATACCTTTGTTTGCGATCTGATTCGAAAAGCCGAACTATCTCTGGTTTTGATAGATAACTATATTGATGATTCTGTCTTAACCCTGCTCAGCAAGCGATCTGTAGACATTTCCTGTACGATTTACACCAAGTCTATTTCAAAGCAGCTCGCTTTGGATCTGAAAAAACACAACCAGCAATACTCGCCGATTTCCATTAAACGTTTTGCGGAGTCGCACGACCGCTTTATGATCATCGATGAAAACGAAATCTATCATATCGGCGCATCCCTGAAAGATTTGGGTAAAAAATGGTTCGCCTTCTCAAAGCTTGAAATCGGCGCATTGGAAATGCTGAAAAAACTGGATGAGGTGATTCGGAAGGGTTTGGAGGGGTTGGGTTATGGGGAGTGAGTGGACTCATACTTCAATCGGAGAAGTCTGCCAGCTAGGTGATGGTGCGCATGCCAAAGTTGAAAGAACAATTTATGGGATTCAGTACCTCACTTCGAAAAACATAGGAATCGGGTCACTTAAACTCGACAGCGTCGATTACATAAGTGCAGTATGCGAAAGACGGCATCACGCCAGTTGAAATCGAGGCGGTGATTCGGCAGTTGGAGGCCTATTCGGCGGCGGATCTCTACGAGAGCAATAAGGCGGGTGCGTTTTTTGCACCCTATGAATTTTTCTACGGCTGGCGCAAGACGGCTGGCGGCGACCTGATCGAAAAAGACGGGATCGACTCGCTTTATTCCATAATCAAGGGTCTGTTTCACCCGACCCGCCTCTGTGATGTGATCCGCAACTTTGTCTATCTGCCGGACGCCTCGCGGCGGGAGGAGAAAATTCTTTGCCGACATCCGCAATACTACGCGGCAACGAAACTGTGATGACGGGGCCAGCGACTACGCGATTGAGGAAAGCAAACGGGCCGAACTGAAGGTCTGTGCTGTGCGGGAGCTGAAACAGATCGAAGCCTCCAAAAAGAATCAGCGAAAACCTGCGTCGTCCGCGGATCAGGAATAAATGTCATGAATAGCAACAAGACCAACAACGTCAAGCTTTGTGAACCGACACCATGTTAAAAATAGGCAATCTCTTACTCAAAAACCGGCTCATCATGGCCCCCATGGCGGGCATTACCAACCCGCCCTTTCGCTTGATCGCCAAGCGGTTGGGGGCCGGTCTCGTGGTTACTGAGATGGTGAGTGCCGTAGGTCTTTCAAGAGGCCATGAAAAAACCTTTCGTTACCTGGATGGTTCTTCAGAGGAAAAGCCCCTTTCCGTACAAATATTCGGTGCAGACCCTCAAATCATGGCCATGGCGGCCGAGATTGCGGTTGAAAAAGGCGCCGACATGGTGGACATCAATATGGGATGCCCCGCCAGAAAGGTGGTCAAGAACGGGTCCGGCGGTGCGCTGCTTCGAAATCCGGCCGCGGTGCGGGATATGGTCACGGCCGTTCGTAAGGACTGCACGGTTCCCCTGACCGTGAAAATCCGGGGAGGATGGTCCGACCATGAGGCGAATTTTCTTGAAATCGCAGGGATCATTGAGGATTGTGGTGCGGATGCCATCACCGTCCACCCCCGGTTTGTGAGCCAGGGGTTTTCAGGGCAGGCGGACTGGCGGATCATCCGGGAAGTCAAAAAAAGTCTGACCATTCCCGTCATTGGCAACGGGGACGTGTTTAAACCGGAATTGGCCCTTCAAATGAGGGAAGAAACCGGATGCGACGGCGTTATGATCGGTCGGGGCGCCATGGGAAACCCATGGATATTCAAGCAGATTCTGGACCTTGAACAAGGTCTGGAGGCACGCTTCCCCGATTTACCCGAAAGAAGGAATGTCATCGCGACACATTTTGCGCTGCTGTCAAGTATCATTGGTGAAAACAGAGCCTCTAAACTCATGCGGGGGTTGCTTTTAGGGTACACCAAAGGGCTGCCTCACAGCAGCCGTTTTCGCGGCGCTTTTACCGACATCCAGGATTTTAAAACCATGATGGCGGCACTGGACCGGTATTTTGCCGCCATACAAAAGATATCAGGAGATGAAACCACATGAAAGTCGTATTGGCCAAGACAGCGGGCTTCTGCATGGGGGTGCGCCGGGCCATGGAAATGGTCATGGCCGAATCCAATAAAAAGGAGGGCCCCTTGTTTACCTTTGGGCCGCTCATCCACAACAAACAAGTTCTGAATCTCCTCGAAACCAAGGGCATCAAAGCCATTGATGACGCCGCCGGACTTACCGCCGGTCGTATTATCATTCGGGCCCATGGCATTCCGCCCCATGAACGGGAAGCGCTCCAGAATTCGGGGCTCAAGGTCATCGACGCCACATGCCCCAAGGTTACCCGGGTTCAGGCCATTATCCGCCACCAGTCCGGCAAGGATCGCTCCACCATCATTGTGGGCGACAAAAACCACGCTGAAGTGATCGGACTTATGGGGTACAGCAAGAAACCCGCCCATGTCATCCAGAAAACAGAGGATGTGGCAGGTCTCCCTCAACTGGCGCATCCCTTTGTGGTTGCTCAGACCACCCAGGATGATGAAGATTTTAAAGCGATTGTTTCGGCCCTGCGGGATCGGTTTCCGGACATCCAGGTATTTGATACCATCTGCGATGCCACTCATGAAAGACAACAGGAAGTCCGCACCTTTAAAGGACAGGTGGAAGGGGTCGTGGTGGTCGGTGGGTATCACAGCGCCAACACCCAGCGACTGGCCAAAATCTCCGAAGAACAAAACCTTCCCACATTCCATGTGGAAACGGAAAAGGAACTGCCCCGGGAAGTCCTTTCGCAAATGGATGTGATCGGTTTGACGGCCGGCGCCTCCACCCCTCACTGGCTTATCAAAAACGTCCTGAGGGAAATAGAAAACATCCGGGACCGAAAAGAAGCGCCGTTTGTCCGCCGGGTCAAGCGTGTTTTTCGATTCCTGGTGTTGAGCAACCTGGCGGCGGCATTCGGCGCTTTTTCCTTCGCGTATGCGGCCTTGTGTCTTGCGGGCGGAAAAACCGGTCTGATTTTTCCCTTCATGGCGGCCCTTTATATCTATGCCATGCATGTTTTCAACCGGTTTCTGGACAAGGGGGCGGCTTCCTACAATGATCCCGATCGCGCCACGTTTCAAAATAACACCAAAGGCTTGTTGATCCTTATGGGATCGGTTGCCATCGGCATTGCCCTGCTTCTTTCTTATTGGGTGGGGCCGGGGACCCTTATGGCCCTGATCGGCTTGAGCCTTTTGGGGATTGTATACAGTATCCCCCTGATTCCCGAAGGAACTAAAAATCGCTATCGCTTTGTTAAAATAAAAGATATTCCCGGATCACGAAGTCTGTCCGAAGCGCTTGCCTGGATGGCGGTTATGGTAATTCTGCCCCTTTTCAGTGGCGGATCCGGTCCGGTATTGAGTATTTTGGTGGCTTGCCTTGTCGTATTTTCATTTAGTTACGCCAGGGCGATTCTTTTCAGCCTGTTCCAGCTTCAGGGGGATCTGATGGTGGGCGCTGAGACCCTGCCCATTACCCTGGGTGAAAAAAAGACGCTGCGCCTGTTCAAAATGGTTCTCCTGGCTACGGCGCTGCTGCTGATATTCAGCACCCTGTTGGCTCTGGTAAATTCACTTTTTTGTCTTATGCTCATCCCCCTGTTGACCCTGCTGCTTTGTCTTTTTTCTTATGAAAAGCAATGGCTCTCTACCGGGGTTGCCCTGGAGGCCCTGGTGGAAGCCAATTTTTTGCTGGCGGGGCTTCTCGTCTTATTATAACGGGGTTTTGTTATGGCAGCCGTCAGCGTTATTATCCCCACCTTTAACCGGGCCGCAAAAACGGCCAGAGCCGTTTCGTCGGTTCTATACCAGCGTTTTACGGACTATGAGATGATTGTGGTGGACGACGGGTCCACCGACCATACGGAAAAGGTTCTGGCTCAATTCAAGGATCGCATTCAATATGTCGCTCACGATGTCAATCGAGGGGTCTCCGCCGCAAGGAATACGGGAATTGCGCTTTCAAGCGCCCCGCTGATCGCCTTCCTGGATTCCGATGATTATTGGTTACCCGATAAACTCGGCGCGCAAACCGCATTTTTTGGGCAAAACCCCAATGCCATGATCTGTCAGACCCAAGAGACATGGATCAGAAACGGTCGGCGCGCCAATCCCGGAAAACGGCATTTGAAACTTTCCGGCGATGTGTTTGAGGCATCCCTTGCGCTTTGTCTGGTGAGTCCTTCGGCGGTGATGCTTAGACGCGAACTCTTTCAGGAAGTGGGCGTTTTTGATGAAGATTTACCGGCCTGTGAAGATTATGATCTCTGGCTCAGGATCGCGTGCCGTTATCCGGTTTACCTGATGGGGAAAAGTCTCATCGTCAAGGAGGGGGGGCATGCGGATCAATTGTCCGCTCGTTTTAAAGGGATGGACCGATTCAGGATCAAAGCCCTGGTGAAGCTGCTCCGGGAAAGCCCATTAAATGAAGCGCAACGGAAATCCGCAACCGAAACGCTTTCCCGCAAGTGCCGCATCTACGGCGCCGGCTGTTTGAAACGGGGGAAAAAAACGGAAGCGGATTACTACCTTGAATTTCCGTCATCTTTTGAAAATACACAGGATATACCACCATGTACTTGACCCTTCTAACCTTCATCGGAGCGTTTCTTTGGCTCATCATCCTTCTTCTTCCCTGGCGGCCCTGGTCCACTCGGGAATTTCTGGATGGGGAACCGGACGATTGCCGGGAAGATTTGAGCAACATCACGGTTCTTATTCCTGCGAGGAATGAAGCTGAAGTGATTCAAACCACGCTTTCCGGCGTCATGGCGCAGGGAAATCATCTTAAGGTGATCCTGGTGGACGATCAATCCGATGATAAAACGACATCCCTTGCCGAAAATATGGCGGAAATCGATTTGAAAATTGTTTCGGGAAGGCCCCTTCCCAAAGGCTGGAGCGGCAAGCTGTGGGCTCTTGAGCAGGGATTCCAACAGGTGGATACACCCCTTGTACTCCTGCTGGATGCGGATATAGGACTCAAACCGGGCATCCTTGTAAGACTTCGCCGGGAAATGATGACCAGACGGGTCCATTTGATTTCCCTGATGGCGTCCCTCCGCATGGTTTCTCCGTGGGAACGACTCTTGATGCCGGCGTTCATTTACTTTTTCAAGCTCCTCTACCCCTTCCGCCTCTCCAACTCCTCTTTCCCCCGGGTGGCAGCGGCAGCGGGCGGATGCATCCTGATTAGAACCGACATGCTCAGGGCCATTGGGAGTTTTGCTTCGGTACGGGGGCAGCTGATCGACGACTGCGCCCTGGCCCGGAAGGTCAAATCCATTGGAGGCCGCACCTGGATCGGACTTTCTCACTCCGCCTTAAGCCTTCGGGCCTATGACCGGCCCGGGGTCATCTGGAACATGGTGGCCAGAACCGCCTTTCATCAGCTGCACTACACTGTAACCCTGTTGCTGTTGGTGACCGGCGCTATGATCCTTATGTTTGGAATGCCTGTTATGGGTCTCTTTTTCCCATCCGTTACGGCCGTAATGGGATCCCTGTGCGGCTTCTGTTTTATGATGCTGGGCTATCTCCCCACATTGAAGTTCTACCGGTTGTCCTGGAAATGGGCTTTTTTCATGCCCGTAATCGGCATGTTGTTCCTGGCCATGACCTGGACCTCGGCCATTCGCTATTGGCAGGGAAAGGGCGCGAAATGGAAGGGGCGGGCTTATGGGGAGAAAAGCGGGTAAAACAAGATATGTGCGCGGGTTGGTCCCTCTTCGCTTTGCACCTTGACATGACCCCTTGGTTTTCTTACACTTCCCCAAAAAAAATGAAAGGAACTCTTTTCGCTGGAGCTTTCTATCGAATTGCGCCGGGCGAATCTTATAACATAATGAATATTGCATCTCTTGTAAAAAGCCGTCTCAACGAAACCTACGCGCTGCATCGTCGCTATGTGAACCCCCAATTTGTGCGAGTGCTGGAGGTGATCGGTTACAATCGAAATTATACCATGGGCCGAGGGGCGCGGCTGACGGATGAACAGGGCCGGGAGGTACTTGACTTTCTGGCCGGGTTCGGTGTGTTCAACATCGGAAGAAACCATCCCCTGGTAGCTCAGGTCTTAAAAGATGTTATCGATATGGCGCCGGCCAGTATGGTGCAGATGGATGTGGGCATCATCTCGGGACTTCTGGCCGAGGCACTGGCCGGTCTGGCTCCGGGGAATCTGGAAGCGGTGTTTTTCACCAATTCGGGAGCCGAAGGGGTGGAAGGGGCCCTCAAGATGGCGCGGCAGGCCACGGGAAAAAGCAAAATCATTTATTGTGAACGGGCCTTTCACGGGTTGACGCTGGGCGCCCTTTCCGTTAATGGGAATGAGGAGTTCCGGGGACGCAACGAACCCCTGTTGCCCAACTGCGTGCCCATTCCCTTCAACGATTTAGAGGCCCTCGAAAACGCTCTTTCAGGAGGGGATGCGGCTGCCTTTATTGTGGAACCCATCCAGGGCAAAGGGGTGTTTGTTCCGGATTCGGACTACCTTCCCGGCGCCCGAAGCCTTTGCGACCGGTATGGCGCACTGCTGATTGCTGACGAAGTTCAAACCGGATTGGGCCGAACGGGGCGCATGTTTGCGGTGAACCATTGGGATGTGACGCCCGATATCCTGGTGATTTCAAAATCCCTCTCCGGCGGATATATTCCCGTCGGCGCTGTAATAACACGCCGCAACATCCATGGAAAGCTCTTTGACAGCATGGACCGGTGTTTTGCCCATTCCAACACTTTTGGTCAAAATGATCTGGCCATGGCAGCCGGTCTGGCCACCTTGCGGGTGATTGAACGGGAAAACCTGGTCCAACAGTCGGAAACGATAGGGGTTTATCTGGAAAAAGGGCTCAGTGAAATGGCCGAACGTTATGAGCTGGTTCACGAAATTCGTGGAAAAGGGCTCATGATCGGTATTCAGTTCGGCAAACCCGCATCTCTTTCTCTCAAGACGGGATGGAAACTGCTGCACAAAATGAACGTGGATCTTTTTTGCCAGATGATTACTATGCCCCTGTTGGAGAAACACCATATTCTGACCCAGGTGGCCGGGCATGGTCTCGACACGGTGAAAATTCTTCCGCCCCTGGTGATCAACCAGGCCGATGCCGACTATTTTCTGGGCGCCTTGGACGACGTTTTGAAGGATGCCCATAAATTTCCCGGATCCGCATGGGCAACGGTCAAAAACATGGGACTCCGAACGGCCAGAACCGCATGAACCCAGTCCCCAAACGACGGAATTACTTGCTGAACCCACTTTGGCGCATGGTTCATGCCCATCCCGGCGCTATTATTGTTTCAGGGATTGTGCTGGCATTGGTTTCAGCGCTCGTTTCCGTTTTTTTTCTACACCTGAACAGCAATCAGGATTGCCTGGTCTCACCCTCCGTTCCCTTTCAAAAAACATATCTGGACCACCTTGAGAATTTTGGAGACCAGGAATATCTTTTCGTGGTCATTCAAACAGGCGGAACCGAGGCAGGAAAAAAACAGGCCATTCAGTTTGCGGAACAGTTGAATGTGCGTCTCGCGGAACACCCAACACTTATTCAGGCGGTTTACTACCGTATTTTGGCCCGGGGTCTGGGCGACGGCGCGCTCCTTTTTGCTTCTCCCGAAGAGGCAAAAACCCTTTCCGGAACCCTTCGTTTTCTAGCGCCTTTCGTGGATCAGTGGGTTCGGGACGGGTCCCTGGCCGGTTTCTTTGGCATGGCGGCGGGGCTTCTTGAAGGGCAGGGGTCGGAGGTCGGAGGTCAGAGGTCGGAGGTCGGAGGTCGGAGGTCAGAGGTCAGAGGTCAGAGGTCGGAGGTCGGGGGGCAGGGGGCGTCACTTGTCACTGATATGGACCCTGCGATGATGGGGCAGGCCCTCGGGCTGCTCGGGAACCTTTTGGATAACGTGGATGAGGCTTTGTCGGGAAAGGAAAGCGACTGCTCGCTGTTTGATCTCAGCCAGGGTGGAGGCGAGTATTTCTTTTCCGCTTCCGGCCGATTGCTGGTTATGCGCATCCTGCCGATCAAGGATTTCGGCGCCCTGGATGTCATCGGAAAGCCGCTTGCGGTGGTGCGCGAGGCCCTTAACGCGACCCGCGCGGAATTCCCCGGTCTGGCTGTGGGGCTCACCGGAAGACCGGCGCTTCAGGCGGATGAGATGGAAACCACGGACCGGGACATGACGCGGGCGTCCGTCATTGCCGTACTGTTTGTGGGGGTGCTGTTCATGATTGTCCTCCATGGATGGCTCAGGCCGTTTCTGGTGTTGTTCTCTCTGGTCCTGGCCATGGCTTGGAGTTTCGGGTTTGCCACGGTCACCGTGGGAGAATTGAATCTGCTGTCCGTGATTTTTGCCCTGGTGCTGGTGGGCATCGGCGTGGATTTCGGCATTCATATGGTCATGCGCTATGTGGAAGCTCATGGCAAGGGTCTCGGCGTGGAAGATGCGGTTCGGGCGTCTCTTTTCAGAACCGGCCCCGGGGTGATTCTGGGGGCTGTTACATCGGTCTGCGCATTTTATTCGGTTCTGGGGTCTGACTTCATCGGCCTGGCGCAACTGGGTCTTATCGGCGGCACCGGCGTACTCCTCTGCCTGGCATCCATGATGATGGTGTTGCCCGCCATGCTTCTGTTGGCCGGCAAAAACAAGCTTTTCCCTTCCTCCATGCCCAGGATTAGCGCCATGCCCTTTCTGGAGCGTTTTTTTAAACGCCCTAAACTGGTGTTGAGCATTCTCCTGGTCCTGACCCTTCTGGCCCTTCCCGGGCTCTTCAAGGTGCGCTTCAACTACAATCTGCTGGAACTTCAGGCCCGAGGGCTGGAATCCGTGGAATATGAAAGGATACTGGTTGAAACCGCCGACGAAAGCACCTGGTATGCCATCATTTCGGCCAAAACCCTGGAACAGGTCAAAGATTTGGCCCGGAAGTTCAAGACCATTCCCTCCGTGGGCCGGGTGGAAAGCGTTCTCGATTTTATTCCGGATAAACAGGAAGAAAAATCAGCGGAATACCAAAGAGCGGCCAGGGCCCTCGAAAAAGTCCCGGATCAATTCCCGACAAAACATCCTCTCAACCCGAAATCGCTTATTGCAGCGCTTTTACGGCTGTCCGAGGCCCTGGAAAACCTGGAGGAAAAGCTCTTTGTTGCCGGGGCTAAACAAGAACTTCCCCTCGTGGGAAAAAATATGGAAGCCGTGGCTGCCGCCATTGAACAACTGGAGCGATATCCCGACCGGGCAGGTCGCCTTGATGGGTTGGAGACGGCACTGGCGCGGGATATCATGACATCCCTTAAACAATTAAAACGATGGCTCGGGGCCAAATCGGTGACGCCCGAAAACCTTCCGCCCAGCCTCAGAGATCTCTATGTGGGCAAGGATGGGAGCTACCAGATCAAAATCAGTCCCACGGGAGACGTATGGGATTTTGATGCGCTGGGCCATTTTGTGGCGGCCCTGCGGAAGGTGGCCCCTCATGTGAGTGGGGTTCCCGTGGGGGTATATGAGTCGGCCCAGTTGATGCACAGTACGTTTCTCCGGGCGGCGGCCCTGACCATCCTGTTGGTGTGTCTGATTCTTTGGGCTTATGCCCGTTCGGTGCGATACGTGATGCTTACCATTTTACCTTTGGGCGTAAGTATGCTATGGCTGCTGGAGTTGATGGGGTGGCTGGGGCTTCATTTCAATCTGGCCAACTTTTTTGCCATTCCCATTCTCATTGCCATCGGCGTGGACGGGGGGGTTCATTTCCTGGCCCGGTGGCGGGAAATTGAACCTCTGCTGGCGGATCGTCCCAGGCAGCCCGGGGTTGGCGGACTTTTTTACACGAGTACCCCCACCGCCGTGGCCCTGAGTTTTACCACCACCATGATCGGTTTCGGCGGGCTTCTGTTTGCGCACCACCGGGGGCTGGCCAGCCTGGGAAGCATCATGGTGCTGGGCTCTTTGATGGGCATGTTGGCGTGCCTGTTCGTGCTGCCGCCGATTCTGAAATTGATGGGACGGTTTACGAAAAGTGAAGAGTGAAGAGTGAAAAGTGAGGAATGCCATGAAAAAATATGGGGCCGTATTGTTCTTTTTTGCCATGCTTTTCGGGTCCGTGAATGGGCATGCCGAGGGGGGCAATCTGGATTTTGCGGTGATCCAGCCGGGTCAGCCGGGAACGGAAGCGGAAGCGCGTCCGGCGATGGATGCCCTGGCTGATTATATTCAGCGGAAAATGGGGCCTGGCGTAACCCTTCGGGGTCGTTATTTCAACCAACTGGAACCTGCCCTGGCGTTTCTGACATCCTCGCCGCCGGTATGGGGAATTGTACAATTAGGGGTTTACGCCCGGTATGCCCGCCGTTTTCAAATGACGCCCATGGCCGCTACGCGGCCGGGCGGATTTATAAAAGATGTCTGGCGCCTGATGGCCCATGAGGATGCGGGATCGGACTGGCAATCCCTGAACGGCAAAATTCTTGGGAACATGCTGTTTGAAAACAAGGCGGCCGCCTGCTTATTGTTTGGATGCCTTCCGGATCGATTGCCCTTTACCCTTGAGGGGACCTTTCGTCCCCTGAGATCTCTCCGCTCGGTGGTTAAGGGCAAAACCAGCGGGGTGGTGCTGGATCGGGTTCAGTATGGAACCGTTCAAACCCTGTCGGTTGGTAAAAAGATCAAAGTGATGCACACTTCCCGGGAGTTGCCCGTAAGCCCGGTGATCTGGTTTGGTTCAGCCAATGAAACCATGAAAAAACTGGCCGGGGTCCTGCAGGGGATGAAAGGGGACGCAAGCGCCGAAAAACTTCTGACCCTCTTACAAACGGACGGCTTTGGACCCGCGGACCTGGACCTGTTGCAATTTCGGTTAAGCGATAAAGAAAATGGCTGTTTTATTCCGTAGCCTGTGGATGATCTTTTTATTCCTCACGGCCTGCGCCTCGACCCGGGACGTCATGCGGTTGCCGGACGGGGAAGAAACCACTCTGTGGTCTCCCTGCACCCGGGATCAGGCCGTGTTGTGGGAAAAGGACGCTGGAAAATCGGGAGCGGCAGTTCAGGCGGCTCGCTGTTACGCCGTGCTGGCACAAAACGGAAAAACCCGGGTCATACGACTTGAAAACGCTCTGAAAGGGCGCAAGCTGGCCGAAGCAGCTGTTGCCCGTGACCCTGAAAACGGTATGGCCCATTACCTGGCCGCTTACCTGGCTGGACTTGAAGCTGAAAACGATACCTTGAGGGGGTTGGCTCTGGCGCCGGTCATCGAACGGTCTGCCCTTGAGGCGGCCCGCCTGAGTCCCCAACTGGATCATGGCGGTCCGGATCGAATGCTGGGGGAACTCTATCTGCGGGCGCCCGGACCCCCTGTCAGCATTGGAGATTTGGAAAAGGCGCTGGCCCATTACAAACGCGCCGTTGTGCGGGATCCCGATTTTTTTGAAAATCGTCTGGGACTCGCCAAGGCGTATTTGGAAGATGAAGAACCGGGGCCGGCCTGCGACCAGTTGCGAAAAATTTTGATCTGCATGCCCCCCTGTAGCGGGCGGGAAGGACCATGGCAACAGGCACTGGACCTGATGAAGCAACTGTGTAAAATGGAAACGCATGATAATTGAGGAATAAGGAGCTGTATTTGGGAATACCATTTATTCAAAAGGCGCGTATCGGCGCCTATGTCGGTAGAAAACGGTTCAGTTCAAACGGCAACGGGCGATTTCCCCTGGTGCTGATGCTTGAACCTCTTTTCCGCTGTAACCTGGCCTGCAAAGGCTGCGGAAAAATTGCCTACCCGGAGGAAATCCTTAAAAAACGCATGAGCTTGGATGCGTGCATGGCTGCGGTGGAGGAATGTGGCGCCCCCGTGGTGTCCATTGCGGGCGGTGAACCCCTCATGCATCCACAAATAGCGGAAATAGCCAAAGGCTTTGCGGCCCGGAAAAAATTCGTATACTTGTGTACCAATGCCCTTCTCGTTCAAAAACGGATTGATGAGTTCGAACCCAATACTTATCTCACATTTAATGTTCATTTGGATGCGCTCAACGAACGTCATGACGCAAGGGTGGGCCGTAAAGGGGTATTTGAAAATGCTGTAAAGGCCATTAGGCTTTTAATTTCAAAAGGGTTTCGGGTTACCACCAACACCACCCTGTTTAAGGGGGAAACCGCCGAGAGTGCGGGTCAATTGTTTGATCTGCTGACGTCTCTTCAGGTGGAAGCCATGACCGTTGCGTCTGCTTTTAACTATGAAAATGCATCGGACCAGGAACATTTTTTCAATCGGGATGAAGCCAAAAAATTATTTCGATCCATTTTTATGCTGGGGAAAAAAAAGTCCTGGCGGTTCAATCACAGCAGTCTGTATCTGGATTTTCTGGAAGGAAACCAGGATTACGCCTGTATCCCCTGGGGGAATCCCACTCGGAACATTTTTGGCTGGCAAAAACCCTGCTACCTTATCAACGATGGTTATGAAGATACTTACCGGGGGTTGATGGAAAACACGGACTGGTCAAAATACGGCGTGGGTCGGGATCCTCGATGCACCCACTGCATGCTCCACAGCGGTTTCGAACCCACGGCGGTCATGGATTCCGCCAAGAACCCTCTGAAAGCCCTGAAGGTCCATTGGCGCCGCCACCGATCGTAGGGGCAAGACCCCCGTGTTTGCCCATGAAAATGCAACCGATCGTAGGGGCGGACCTGTGTGTCCGCCCATTCAAAATATCTGCCCATAACAGGAGAAAAAGAAAATGGAAAGTGAAGGGATGCATTATGACGGCAACTGCATCAGACCTCCCAGTGAGGCCTACAGCATCCTGCTTCAGGTGACCCTGGGATGTTCCCATAACAAGTGCACCTTTTGTGGGACCTACAACGACAAACGATTTACTATCAAAGACGATAAAATTATTCTATCGGATATCCTTTTTGCCGGCAAATACATGAAACGACAGGATCGGGTTTTCCTTATGGATGGGGATGCCCTGATCGTTCCCCAGAAACGGCTCATGTGGATACTGGACCGCATTCGAGAACACCTCCCCTGGGTGAAACGGGTGGGGGCCTATGGAAATGCCAAGGGGATCAACATGAAAAGCCCCGAAGACCTGAAAGCCCTTCATGATAACGGGCTCGGCATTATTTATATGGGGGTGGAAACAGGCGATGATCCCCTGCTCAAAAAGATCCGAAAGGGTGCAACGGCCCAGCATCTCATCAACATGGGCCGAAAGGTCCGGGAAGCGGGCATCAAGCTCTCCGTCACGGTACTCCTGGGCATTGCGGGAAATGACCCGAAGCTCTCCCTTCAGCACGCCAGGGCCACGGGGGAAGTTTTGAGCGCCATGGATCCCAATTACGTGGGGGCCCTCACCGTCATGGTGATGCCGGGAACCCCACTCCATGATGAATACAAACGGGGTGACTTTCGGCTCCTTAACGAAAAGGAAACCCTGGTTGAATTGCGAGAGATGATCGCCAATACCCAGCTCAGTAGAGGGATGTTTTTCTCTAACCATGCTTCCAATTATCTGCCCATCAAGGCCCGGCTTCCCAAGGGAAAGGACGCGGCCCTGGCCCAGATTGACAGCGCCCTGGCGGGGAATATCGATCTCCGACCGGAATGGTCCCGGGCCCTTTAATTTGAAAACAATTCCCCCGGATCGCAGTCTTTGCGAATGCCGAGCCGGGTGAGGACAAAATCGTATTTGACGGGATCTTCCGGCGCCAGTTCCCTGAATGCATGGGTGATTTCCATGGCCGTTTTCAGATCTCCCTGTTTTCTGGCGGTCATATGGAGCTGTGAGCAGATGCGGTGCATGTGCGTGTCAAGCGGAACAATGAGTTTGCTCGGGCTCACATCATGCCAGCCGCCCGGATCCACCTGATCGTTTCGCACCATCCAGCGAAGAAAAAGGTGCAGTCTTTTGCTTGCACTCCCTCTTTCCGGCAATGGTAGAAGACTGTTGGCGCTTCCGCCGCTCGCTTTTCTCAGTTCGCTCACCAGAAAACACAGTGCTTCATGGACGGTGTCTTGCCGGTCACGGTAGGTTTCCATAAAGCAGTTGTACAAAGAACCATAATGTTTGCAAACCGACCCGGCGCCCCGCAGGAGGGTTACAAGATCTTTCGCCGTAGTAAACCGGTGTTTAAACCCCGCGAAGGTCTTTTCAAGTGTGGCATCAGTGGATGACAGGGCAAAATCACAGGGGGAAGGCCCCATTTTTTCAAGCACGGTGGATACGCTTTTCAAAATCTGGGTCACCCGACCGTAGGCCAGGGAAGAGGCGATGAGCCCCACCATTTCCCGGTCCTTTTTTTCCCGGTACAAATACAGAAATTCGAGGGGATCCGGATGAACCCATTGACGGTTATGGTAAAGGGCAAAGAGCCGTTCGAGTTCCTGTCGGCTTACGGTTATGCGGTTGCAATCGGTCATGGGGTTTCTCGCAAATGGTGATCATTGAAACGCCGGGTCCTAGGAAAATGACTTGATTAAAAGCCCGATTTTTTGAACACGGGTTTTTTCCATATGGACTCCCTCGGTGCCGACAGTGTATACTTAGGAAAATTTTGCGTCAATGCTACATCTTAAATGGCCTTTGAACCATAAAAAAGACGACAGCTTGCAGGAGAAATGTTCATGAAATTGACCGAGGGGTTGCGAGCGGATTACCGGCGTTTGTTCGACACCTGCATCATCAGGGAAACCCGGACAGCGGAAGTATCGTCAATTGTAGGAAGAATCGTTTCAAATCTGGGACGTTACCAGCGGGTGGCCGACGTGCTTGAAATCCCCTGGTTTGTGATTGCGGTGATTCATCTGATGGAGGCGTCTTCAGGGTTTGACCGGCACTTGCACAATGGTGATCCCCTAACAAAAAGAACGATACACGTGCCTTCGGGCCATCCACGCACCGGCACTCCGCCCTTCACCTGGGAGGAAAGCGCCATGGACGCCCTTCGGTTGGAGCGGATGGACCGCTGGAACGATTGGAGCGTTCCAGGGACCCTTTACAAGCTGGAAGGATACAATGGATGGGGGTATCGAAAATGGCATCCGGAGGTCCTTTCCCCCTACTTGTGGAGTTATTCCCAACACTACGCCCGCGGTAAATATGTGGCTGACGGCACCTTTTCCAACACGGCGGTATCCCGCCAGATGGGGGCGGCCGTGGTATTGAGAAGAATGGCGGAGAAAGGCCTGGCGGTCTTTGATCCGGAGTTGGAAGCCCCGCCGCCTGAAACGGCAATGCCGCTTTTGAGATATGCACCCCGGGAAAAAACGTCGCATGCCGCGGGCCTCCAGGGATTTCTAAATACCCTTCCGGGGGTCTATGTGAAAGTGGACGGCTACGCTGGGGCAAAAACCTCGGAAGCTTTCAGAAGGGCGACCGGTTATTATCTAGCGGGTGATGGGAGGGCTGATACAGATGAAAACCCTTCCGCCTGAATCGGAAACCGGCGCCTTTATCAACTTCCTTCCGGAAGAGCGTCCCTCGCCAATCCTGAAGGGGCAGGTCAAAAAATGGATAGAGGAGCGGAACTTTATCATTCGGGAACGTGATAACTGTCTCATTTTTCAGATGGGTCTTTCCTTTGTGGCGGTATTTTTCTACCGGATTCCCCTGTCCATGGGATTCATTAACTGCTTCAGCCTTCAGGCCTATGCCCTGGGACGGCTTGGTGCTCAATTTCTGGATGATGACGATCTGGAACAGCTCAACGAAAAGCTGAACATAGGACGGCTGGTCAGGGGCCACAAGCGGCAGATTTTGTTTACCTACAATGTGCTGGCCGAAGGGATAAAAAAACAGGTTTTCTATCGGACTCTCGATGTTTTCAAGGATGGGATCGACATGACGGACCAGCAGATCAATATCCTGATGTCGACTTCATAGTCAAAAGGAAGGTCGTTATGTGCAATAATTTGCCTGTGAGAGATCCAGTTGCATTAAATCAAAAAAAATGCAATTTGCAGGTGGGGCTTTCAAAATGTGTCCTCCCTGGTAGTCCTGCATTATCTTCGTATTATCTATAATGGCTGCATAAAAAGCCACCGGGGAATCTCTTGGTGAGAGGTAAGCAATGCAGGCTTCATTGTTTGGGGAGTGCTTTTGAAAATCCGGCAAAGTTTTGGGTATAAAGCGGCTCTCGCCGGTTTTGGGCATCGGTGATATCCCTCATTCAGATTACGCTGATCATTTTGCAGTGTGTATGGTTCATAACAAAAGATAAGATCCAACGAATGCTAAAGAATATGGTTCATTGCGGATTAACGTGAAACCGCGCTTTGGGTTGTTTCGGTTCGGGCTGTAGGTGCGACTTTAGTCGCACAGGGTAGGCTTAATGTGCGACTAAAGTCGCACCTACAATCGGCTCAGAAGCCAAATTTCACGCAAATCCACGATGAGCCAAGAATATTTCGAAAAAATTAATATGCGTTGCCAAGACACTTTCAATAATACTATTCAAAACACTGAATCGTTTGGAAAGGTACACCACTATGCATCCTGTTTTTTTGAATTTTCAGAGACCATTGCGGATACTAATGAACGTGAGTTGCTGAACGTAGTAAGTGCACAGATTGAAGCAAGCTCTACAAATTTCGTTGGAACACATGCTTAAGAAACCAATAACAGTTCTGCAAATGCTTACACGCTGGCGAAAAGAAAAGCTTCAAGAAGCTGGCATAAATACGATCGAAGATTTACATCAGAATACTGAGTCAAATTTAATTGCTAAAATATAATGTTGGTCCCGTGAGAGCAAGACTAATAAAAAACGCCGCAAATGCTGAGTTATTAGAGTACCTATCCGGTTAAATTCATATAACCCGGCACTGGTGCGGACGCAAAAAGCCACACCGCACAATTTAACGTCATACCTCTTTATGAATGAGAATCAAAATGAGAGAGTAATAAATTATGCCGCCTGTATCGTATCCCTTTAAAAAAGTACACTGATAGTACTGATGAATTATAATGATCATGCACCGCCGCATGTTCATATCAAATATCAGAATGACGTGAAAAGTTATCGTTATGAAATCAGAACAAAAAAATGGATGAAACCCGGTAAAGGCCTACCTCTGAAATTGAAAAAAATGGTGGAAGTATGGGTAGATGTCCATGAACAGGAACTACTTGAACAATGGAAGCTTGCTATGATTAATCAACTTGTATCAATTGTGGGGTAAATATCATGAAATGGAAAGAATGGTCTGAATATGCTGCAGATGAATCAAACTGGAAAAATAAATTTGAACGAGGACTCCTCAAAGCCGAGTATGTAAAAGATTATATCTTGAGATTATGGTTTGAGGAAAATTTGGATGTATCAATCTATGAATTGGATTTTTATTCTCTGATAGTTGAGGAAAATCCTGGAGAAGTTTTTTTGCCACTTCGAGATAAAAGTAGATTTGAATTGGTAAAAGGTGACTATACTCTTATCTGGTTAAATCCAGAAACAGGATTGTATGACGAAAAAGCAATTGATATAGCACCGGAATGTATTCGTTTCTATTGTGAAAAATACGGAAAGAAAGTAAAAATTGCTGAAAAATATCAGAAAAGAGCCGCGTAGGACTTGAACAAAATTTTTTCTATTGGAGCCACCGTGCGGAATCGAACCGCAGACATCCTCATTACGAGTGAGGTGCTCTACCAACTGAGCTACGGTGGCCCAAAATTGAATTCACGTAATATGGTTGTTTTTTTCGACCATGTCAACTATTAACTTCTATCATAATCGAAATCCTTTTTAAACTCCAAAATATCCGAACGAGGAAAATTATGAAAACCCCCAAGGACTATATTGTCTTTCCCCTGGACCTTCCCGACTATGATCAGGCCATGGGCTATGTGGAAACTCTGAAAGAAGAGGTGGGTCTTTTCAAGGTGGGTCTGGAGTTGTTCATTTCACAGGGCCCGAAGATTCTCAAAGCCATTGGTGACGTGAGCAGCGCTGGGATATTCCTGGATCTCAAGTTGCATGACATTCCCGCCACAGTGCAGCGGGCCTTTCGCGCCGCCAGCCTTCATCACCCCGCGTTTGTGACGGTTCACTGCGATGAGGGGGACGACATCCTCAAAAGCGCTGCGGAAAACAATCCCGGCAATACCAAAATTCTGGCCATTACCGTTCTCACTAGCCTCAACCAGGAAAAGCTGAAAGCCCTGGGATACAGGGATGAATATGCCAACGATATATCAGCCCTGGTGCTTCAAAAGGCGAGGCTGGCAAAAGATGCCGGCTGCCATGGGGTGGTCTGTTCCGGCCTGGAAGTGGGGATGGTCAAAAAGGCCATGGGCGCTGACCTCATTGCGGTAACCCCCGGCATTCGTCCAGCCTGGACCCTGGTGGACAAAGACGACCAGAAACGTATTGTCACCCCGGCGGACGCTGTCAGGAATGGATCCGACTATGTGGTCATCGGTCGCCCTATCCGGGACGCGAAAGATCCTCGGGACGCGGCGAAACGGGTGGCAGATGAGATCGCATCAGCTTTTTGATTTAAGCTTCTCTCTGTGAACGGCCATGAGGGTCACCATGGCCTTGGCGCTCATGGTCTCCGTTCCTTCATGAATATCAAAAACTTCCGATTCCGCGATGATGATCTGTTTTCCCCCGCGAATGACCTTTGACCGACACACCAGGGCTTTGCCATGGGCCGGTTTCAGGAAATTGATTTTGAATTCAATGGTCAGGATCTGAAATTCCTCCGAGACCGTTGTAAAAGCCGCGTATCCTGCTGTATGGTCGGCTATGGCGGCCATCACCCCCGCGTGAATAAAAGTGTCCTGTTGCCGGTGATGTTCCCTGATGGTCACCCGGGACTGAAAAAAGCCATATTGGATGACCTCGGGTTTAAACTGGCAGTATTGTATAAATCCGCGTGCATAGTCCTTTTCTAAAAATGCCGCTCTTTCCCTGGAAATGGTCCCCTTCATTGTTTTTCCCATTCTAAGCGATTTTGTTTTGGCCGTTAGCGTTTTATTTTATGAATTTAAAGACAATTTAATATAAAAAACCGGAAACGGCTAATCCTAAATTTTTCCCTTGATAACCTGATATCTAACCTTTAGATACTACATACAGCCTCTCATCGGTTCGGCATTAGAGAAAGAGCATAGAAGCCATCAAGGATAAGGAATCATGGGACGGTTTTTTTGTCTTTTGAACGGCAACCAAATTTTTTAAGGAGGTATCGGGAATGAAAAAAGGAAAAGGTTTGTTTGAGGGGTTTCTGCTGGTGGGTTTCCTGGCCATGGTTCTGCCCGCGATCGCAATGGCGGATTCGGATGGTGAGATTCACCTGAAATTCTCCACATGGCATCCGCCCGCAAGCCGGGAAGTGAAGACGGTGTGGAAGCCCATGCTGGCGGAACTGGAAAAGCGCAGCAACGGCCGTATTACGACTACTCTCTATGCGGGGGGCGCACTCGGTAAGGGCCCGGAACATTTTGATATTGTGCGTAACGGCATGTCCGATATGGGGTATTTTACCGCCACCTGGACCCCGGGCAGGTTTCCATTGACCGACGTCTTGTCCCTTGCGGCCTGGGTGGATGGGAAAGACGTGGCCGTTGACATCGGCAACAAGGTGTACAAGGGCGCATTGGAAGAAGAGTTTAAAGATGTAAAAGTCATAGAGTTGAATGGTTGCATCCAGGCCTTTTTGTGGACCCGAAAACCGGTCCATTCCCTTGCAGACCTCAAAGGCATGAAAATCAGGGCCCCCGGCGGTCTGCAGACTCAGTATATCAAGGCACTGGGCGCGGAACCGGTGTTCATGCCTCTGGGCGATGCGTACCTTTCCCTTGAAACCGGCGCCATCGACGGCCTGGTAACCTGCCCCCCCCTGGTTTTAGCTTTCAAGCTCTATGAAGTGGCCAAATACGGCGTGGTAGCCACCTTTGGTTGTGTGTCCGAAGGGGTGATCATGAACAAAAAAGTTTGGGAAAAAACCCCCGATGATCTTAAAGTCATCATCGAAGAGGTGTGCGGCAATCCCTTTCGCACCACGGGCGGTCTCAATCAGGCGGTGTACAAGACCATGATGAAGGAAATCGAGGCAAAGGGCATAAAGCTTTACAAGCTGCCCCAGGACCAGGAAAAGAAATGGTTCGCCCGTTTCCAGGATGTCACCAAAAAATGGGTGGCGGATCTGGAACAAAAGGGCCTTCCCGCCAAGAAGACGGTCCTCGTGTATGACCAGGCCGCGACGGATGCAGGGGTAACCTGTGTGGCCATGCCGCCGGAATGGAAAAAATAGCATTTTAACCTGATACCTTACACCCAACCGAAACGGAGCGGCAAAAGATGATACGGAAAATCATACAACGTATTACCTTTTCTTTAAACTATGTGGGCATGTTTTTTCTGATCCCCATGATGTTGCTGACCAGCGGGGAGGTTGTGGGTCGGGCCATCTGGTCCAAGCCTATTCCCGGTTCCATGGAACTGTCAAGTTATATGCTGGCGATATTTATGCTTTTGGGAATTGCCTACACCCACCAGGTGGGGGGGCATGTGCGTGTGACCATGCTGACGTCTCGCCTTCCGGAAAAGGCGGCTCTGACGCTTCAGATTTTGACCACCCTTCTGAGTCTGTTCATTATCGCCGTTATGGCCTGGCAGGGCTGGGTGGTGGGCATGGAAGAGCGCACGGTTTCGGATATGCTGCGAGTGCCCCAATACCCTTTCAGGCTGCTGGTGTCGGTGGCCGGGGTCTTTCTTTGTCTGGAACTGGTGCTTGACCTGGTGGATGCTATCCGGAAACTGGTAAGGAGATAACCGTGGATCCTGTGACCATCGGCATCATGGGCACGGCCCTGGTGTTTCTGCTGCTTTTCCTCGGCATGCATATCGCCTATGCCTTAATGTTCGTGGGCTTTGCGGGGGTTGCCTATCTGTCCGGCATTGAAGCGGCGCTTCCAATGGTCTCCCGAACCGTTTACGAGGTCAGTGCCTATTTCCCCTACACGGTGATTCCCCTCTTCATCGTCATGGGGGGGTTCGCGGCAAGTTCGGGTATGACCAAGGACCTCTACAATACCTTCGATAAATGGTTGCGGCGGTTGCCCGGAGGGCTTGCCGTGGCTACCATCGGGGCCTGTGCCGGATTTGCAGCGGTTTCCGGTTCATCCGTGGCCACGGCGGCCACCATGGGGACCGTGGCGCTGCCCGAAATGGAGCGATATAAATACCATCCCCGACTAGCCACGGGCAGCATCGCCGCAGGGGGCACGCTGGGGTTTTTGATCCCACCGAGCATCGGGTTCATCGTGTACGGCATGCTGACCGAGCAGTCCATTGGGAAGCTGCTGGTGGCAGGCATTTTCCCCGGTTTGACCCTGGCGCTGGCCTATGTGGGGATCGTGGTCTTCATGGTGAAGATCAATCCGGCCCTGGCGCCGGCGAACCTTGAATCCGTTTCCCGGCGCGTTAAATTTGCCGCCCTTCTGAAGGTATGGGAACCCCTGGCGGTCTTTTTGCTGGTCATGGGAGGGATCTACGGAGGCTTCTTTACACCCACGGAAGCAGGCGCCATCGGGGCTACGGTGCTGTTGTTGATCGCCCTTTTCAAAAAGAAACTGACCTGGAAAAATCTCACCAACGCCCTTCAGGAATCGGTACACATTTCCATTATGGTGCTGTTTCTCGTGGCCGGGGCCAATGTGTTCAGTTATTTTCTGGCGCTGTCCACCATTCCCATGCAGGTGGCCGAATGGGCCGGAACCCTGGATGTTTCCCCCTATGTGATTCACACCGTTGTTATTCTTATGTACATGTTTCTAGGCTGTTTTCTGGACGCCATCAGCATGATGGTTTTGACCATGCCGGTCATTTATCCGGTGATTCTGGCATTGGGGTTCAACCCCATCTGGTTTGGTGTGATCGCGGTGTTGATGATGGAGGCGGGACTAATCACCCCTCCCATGGGCCTGAATATCTTTACGGTGGCGGGTGTTGCCAAGGGTGTACCGGTGGAGACCATTTTTCGCGGTGTGGCCCCGTTTCTGCTGGCTATATTCGCGGTGGTGATTCTTGTTACCGTTTTTCCGGATCTGGCGCTTTTGCTGCCGAATATGATGACGAAATGATTTTTGAAGTTGTTAGCTATTAAGAGGAAAACCTTTTGTTAAAGGTGAAGGGGAAAAGAAGATGGGATCAGGTAAGCCCCCCCTGCGTTTACCCCCGATCCCACTCGAACCGGACGATATTGCGCTCATTGCGGTCGAATTCCACGCCGATCCGGTAGATCTCGGAGGTGCTTGAGCGGTATTTGTCGGCATATCCTTTTTGTCTGATCTGTTCCAGTGCCGTTCCGGGGGTCTTGTCGATGTCCACCACCTTGAATTCGAAGATATAGACCTTGTTGTCCATTTTCACCGTCATGTCGATGCGATCGCGACAGGTCGTATCCTCGGCAATCACATCCAGGCCGAGGGCGGTAAAGTAGCAGTAGAAGATGGAGGCGTAATATCCTTCGTATTCGGACAATTTGTTCTTGCGGTACCAGTCGTGGGGAATGGCGGAAAACAGGCCGCGATAGACCCGTTCGATCTCATTTATTCTGCCGGATGCAAGGGATTGGTATAAATCGATTTTGTACCGTTCATGCGCGGGACGCCGGTTCAACAGATAGGCTGAGACGCTATCGGTAAAACTCATTTTTACTTCCAGATTCGGAAAATCCAGGCGGTATGCCGTCATATTGCCGAACTGCTGTTTCTCCTGAATGGTCAGATATCCGGTTTGAAACATGAGGGTCTCGATCTCGATGGCGTCGATATCGAAACTCCCCAAAAGACTTTCCGTGGCAAGCGTATGCTGCAAGCCGGGAACGAGATATCTTTTGGCAAGGACCAACTTTATTAGAAATTCGGGTGTGCCCGTCTCAAACCAGTAGTTGCGAAAAGTGCCGTCCTGAAGATAATTCAGAATACTGAAGGGATTATATACCTTTTCTCCAAGCCAGGCGTACCCATTATACCACTTGCGGATATCCGCCAGGGATTTGTCTTTCAGATGTTCAGAAAATACCGCGGTCATCTCAGGTTCGGTATAACCGCAGATCGTGGAATATTGCGGGTCCAAGGTAATATCCTTGAGGTTGTTCAGGCCTGAAAACAGGCTCACCTTTGAGAACTTGGATACGCCGGTAAGAAAGGCGAACTGAATATGGGCGTCGCTGTCCTTGATGACGGAATATAGATTTTTCAGCCCTTCTCGAACTTCGAAAGCCATGGCGCCGTCGGAGATATTATCCAGAATGGGCTTATCGTATTCATCGATCAGAACAACGGTGCGCAGACCGTATTTTTTCGCACTATTGCGAATCAGCTCACCAAAATAGCCTGGGATGTCGTTCGGTTGTTTGCAGATAACCCCCAAAGCCCTCTCGTTTCGGTAAAGAATATCCATGATCCTTCGGTCAAGCTCTTCACGGTTCCTGATGACGCCGCTGCCAAAGGAGATGTGGATTACGGGGAAGCGTTTTTTCCAGTTCCAGTGATCCTGCAGCCAAAGGCCGCGAAAGAGATCCTCATTGGCCTCGAAAGCCTCCTTGAGGGTGTCTATGAACAGGGATTTTCCGAAACGCCGTGGTCTGGAAAGAAAATAGTATTTGCCTTTTTCCGTCAATTCATGGACAAATCCGGATTTATCCACATACGCGTAGCCTTCCTCTATAATTTCCCTGAGATTGCTAATGCTGACAGGCAGTTTTTTCATTTTGACGCCTCCCTTGTTTTTGGCATCCTGAACGTTATATGTCTGGGTGTTCATGAAAAAGTCCTTCCAGAAAAAAATGGGGGGGACCATTTGATAGGCTTTCCCGAATGATTTAATATCTTTCGATTATTGTCAACAATTTTTCCCTTGCCTTTTCGCAGTCGTTTGTTATCTCATGTTACTGAAATGAGGTATTTCCCACCGAACTTATTAGAAATGAACAATCCTCAGGGAGGACCGGTATGAGCTGTAAGCGAAAAAAAAAGGTTATCAGAAGAGATCAAACGCATCTTCACCTTTTTTTTTTGGTTTTGATGCTGATGTCTCTTCTCGCCTGCAACCCTTCCGGAAATGAACCCGACAGTTGGGACGAATTGCTGAAACGTCAGCACCAGGAGCTTACCGAGACCGCCAAAGCCGTGGACCAGTTGGCCTTAAAACTGCCGGATCGACTGTCAAACCTTCAAAAACACCTGTACCTGCTAAGATCCCGGTTTGAAAAGCTCATGCTCTATTTTGATCTCAGGTCTGGAAACCCGCTTATCTTACAGGATATCCTGGGTGTTCTGGGTTGGTTTGAACGTGAAGCGGACAGGCTCGTTTCACCATTCAAACAGGAAAAAGCGTCCGTGGTGCGACAAATGGAGAACCTGGCCGATTTGTTCCGCAAACTCAATCAGGAAGAGAATCCCATCAAACAATTGGGCCCCCACATGGATATGGCGGTAAAGGCCTATTTGAACGATCTGGCGGCTCTGCAAGCCAAACTCCAACCCATGACCCTCGGTTTGACCAAGGGGCTTGAGGCTGCCGAGAGCTTTATCCTTCTTTTGGAAAAAGACCGGGCTCGAATTGAGCAGGAATCCAATCGGGTTTTGGAAACCCATTTGCTGAGGCGCACCGCCAGCTTTTTTTCGGCCCCAGCCTGGTCATCGGGGCTCACCGCTGCCTGGAAATGGGCATCCGGATTCGGTATTTATCTCCTGGAACCCATCGACTTGAAGGGGATGGGATGGACGATGTTTATGTCCAAAATTGTATTGTTTTTCCTGCTCTTTCTGGGAATGTCCATCGCCTTTCTGAAACGGATCGAAAAGCGGTTCGAAAGTCTGAAGGACATTCAACTGCTCCCCTTCCTCCTGTCCTGTGCCGCAAGCGCCGGCATCCTCCTGGGTGTTTCTTCCACGGGGCTTTTTCCGTCAGCATTTTTTTCAACGGCGGTAACGGTGATTCTGGTTTACGGCCTGATCTCCCTTTCTCGAAATCTGCGGCATTTATTCTTCCCCGATCAGGATTCTGAACCCCATCGTTTGATCCCACTCTGGGCCGCTGTCTCCGTCTGCGCCCTTCTGGAGTCGCTTCATATTCCGGAGGAAACGTTTATCCCGGTGTGGTCGATCTGGCTTTTGGTCCTGTGTTGGCACTATGCCCGCGCCAAGACGAAAAACGAGCGTTGGGCAAATATATCCAGGGCCATTCTCGTTGCGGCCATGCCGATGCTGGCCTTTATGGCCTTCCTGGGTTGGGGTTATCTATCTGTTCTGATAGGGATGCTGTTGCTGTTGCTATCGCTGAATGTTCGTCTGGCCAAGGGGCTCAGTGTCGGATTGGGGAAGATCGGTTCTCGTCGGCAGCGCAAAAAAATACCTTTGGATGCTCATTCCCCCGTGGCTATACGGGGTCTGGGGTTTCCACTGATCTTTTTGACCCTGCTGTTATTGAGTCTTGCCTGGATCTTTATCTTTGTGGGGGGAGGGTCACTTTTTCTGGACGTCATCCGTTATCGGGTCGGCTGGGATAACTTCACCTTCAGCATCTATCGCATTATCTGTATTTTTTCCCTCCTGTTTGCGGTTCGCGCCGGCATTGCCCTGGCACGTTCGGCTTTAACCAAACTGCCGGAACGCCACCGGGACTTGGATTCGGGTTCGGTGCAGTCCCTGGACACCATTGTCACCTACGTACTCTGGTCCCTGTTCGTTTTGGCCGCGTTGGGACTTCTGGGCATCTCCTTCAGAAACCTGGCCGTTATCGCCGGAGGCCTTTCCGTGGGCTTGGGTTTCGGGTTGCAGAACATCGTGAACAATTTCATCGGCGGATTAATTCTCCTGTTTGGGAGAAGCCTTCAGCCGGGGGATTTGGTGGAAATCGACAATATCAGAGGGCATGTCAGGAAAGTGACCATTCGCAATACCCTTGTCAAAGCGTTTTCAGGGGCCACCATCTTTGTGCCCAATTCCCTGTTGATATCGCAGAAAATGATCAACTGGAGCCATGCGGACCGGCGCTACCGCCAGGAAATCAAAATTGGCGTGGCCTACGGCTCCGATGTGGAAAAAGTGACCGAACTGCTCCTTTCAGCCGCCAAACAAAGCGCCAAGGTGATCGATCGACCGCCTCCGAGAGTCCGATTTCTCGATTTCGGCGACAACACCCTGGTTTTTTCCCTCAGGCTATGGATCAAGGGTTGGTCCGACCGATATGCCGACTCGGAGGTACGCTACCACATCACCCGTATTTTCAGGGAAAACAACATCGAAATATCCTTTCCGCAACTGGACCTGCATATCCGGTCCGCGGAAGGTCTGAAGGATTTGCATCAAGACAGTTCACAGCAAACATAATCAGGGAGGAGAGGGCCTGGGACTACTTCAAGCTGGATGGGGACCTGATTTCCAAGGAACGTTCGGCGGCACGAGGGCTTTAGTCAATCATCTACCATTATCCTGGAGGAAAATATGGAACAAAAACCAAGCAAAGTTCTTCATGGTATCACGCGCGTTGAAGGCGAGGTCGAAGGGGAGGCCCTGGTCACCACCGAAAAATTGAGTCATCTTTTTAATGCCATCGGATCCGACGGCGTGATCCGTATGAACGGCCACCCTCTGATGGGTCAGAGCTATGCTGGGAAGATCATTGTTTATGATACCGATATTTTTTCCACGGGAGGCGCCTGGGGGCTGTATTTCAAATGCAAGATCACCGGCAAAGGTCCCAAGGCCCTGATCTGTCGGACGGTTCATCCCATCAGCGTGGGGGGCGCCGTGGACGCTGGGATCCCGGCGGTGGACGGTTTTGACCTGGATCCTTGCCAAACCATAAAAACAGGAGACCGGGTCAAGATTACGGCGCCTGAAGCCGGCGGAGAGGCCATTGTCGAGGTTTGTTCAAAGGAAGCGGCCGCGGAAGAGGTAACACCGGAGAGAAAGAAGGCAAGGGGCTGGAAAAAAGACTGTCTCCAACTGACATCCCATGAACAGGAGATGCTGGCGGGCAAGCGCGGCAAAGCCAAACAGGTGGCCATGGAGCGACTGGTGAAATTCGGTCAGGGGATGGGTTCCACAAAAATGGCCAAAATTCGTTCAGCCCATGTATTTTCCGACTGGAAGACTGAAGGTTTGGTCATCGGCGCCTGGCCCATTTATGAGGAATTTGCGAAACTGGACGCCAAAGTGGCCGTTCCCACTACGTTGGAGAGTACCTTCATAGCGGACGAACTGGTGGACGACCTTGGCATGCCCTGGCATTACAAGGTTCGGACCCCTGCCCGAAAAGTGTATGAGGCCATGAAGCCGGTTCATGACAATCTGAAGTCCATGGGGGTTCATGTGATCCCCACCTGCATCCCTTACATGCACATGAGCGTGGCACGGTTCGGGGAATGCCATGTGACCAGCGAAAGCAACCACGCGGCCTACACCAATACCATGCTGGGGGCCAGGGTGAATCGCGACCCCGCCAACATGGTCCTCTATGCTGCTATTACCGGCGTCATGCCCGAATACGGCATGCATCTCTGGAAAAATCGGAAGGGACAGATGCTCTTTGAGGTGGCCCCCGAAGTTCTTCCGGAATTGCTGGATATCGGCGACTTTGTTGCCCTGGGAGGCGCCATCGGCTTTCGGGCCGTGGACCGGGTGCCGGTAGTGGCGGGTCTCAAGGAGATGACCAACGAGCAGGCCAAGGCATTCTGTGCCTGCGTCTCCCCGGCGTTGACCTACCCCATGATCCACATTGTGGGCATTACCCCCGAAGCCCAGACCCTTGAGGATGCTTTCGGGGGTGAAATTCCCGCTGATGTAGAGCGCATTCAAATCGGCAAGGCGGATTTACGCGCCCTTTTCCACGGCATCCATCAGACCGAGAATCGTGAAATCGATGTGGCGGTGGTGGGGTGCCCGTTTTTGACCCTTGAGGAATTCGTCGAACTGGCCAAACTCCTGAATGGGCAGAAGGTGAAAAAGCGTCTCTGGTTATATACGGACTATATCATGTACAGCGCCGCCAAAAAGGCGGGATTGGTGGAAGCCGTGGAAAAAAGCGGGGCCCGGGTAGTTCACTCCTGCTGTCCCGGTATGATCGACCGGGACTTCCAGGTGGCTGAATCCCTGGTCTATGCCACCGACAGCCTCAAGATGGCTACCCTCGGGTCAGGCATCGGTTTCCCCAAAAACTGGCTGGGCACACGCCGGGATGTGGTGAATGCGGCCATAACGGGGAAATTTGAGCGTACCCGCTGGCGTTAGGATTGAAGTGACAGGCTATGCCAGGCGGGTGGGACAAGAAAATGGATCAGGCTACCTTTTCAAGTGGGAAGTTTTCGATATGGATGTTGAAAAGATCAGAGATAGCCATTTTTTCACTTGCGTCCAGGATTTCGATGCCGACGATATGGCCTTTTTCATCCAGGTCAACTGTTACGCCTTCTTCTATGTCCATGGAGTCGGAAATACGGACTTCTCTAAGCCGAATATATAAGGCATCAATCCCTTTGCTGTATTCGATTTTCATCGAGTTACTCCTTGAAAGGTTTTTTCCTTATGGTTACCGTGATCACCAATACGTGGTCCAATTCCTTCTTAAAAGTGACTCTCAAATATCTTTTATTAAGGAATTTGAAGGCATTGATACGTCCTTTTACGCTTTGCTCCATGAAGTCGGGGTTTTCAATGGCAACCCTGACTTCGTCATCATGAACATGGCGGTCTTTCATCCACTTTCTAGCATGGCAATCGTATCGGATTGGTTTCATGCTGGAAAAAATATCAAAATCCCGATAAATGGTCAATGGTAAAGAATTGGGCTCAACGAGGATTTGCGTGATACGCAGATTTGGTCTCAAAAAATAAGGAGGGAAAAGAATGAACGAAAAAACTTTCAATTATCCTGAAACCATGCAAATCTTGCAGGTAACCATCATCGGCGCAGGCATTCTGGGTGCCCAGATTGCCGTTCAGGCCGCCTGTTTTGACTTCAAGGCCACGGTCTATGACAACACGAAAGGGGCCTTTGAGCGCTCGGTCGCGCAGTTTGAAGGCATCATGACCGCCCGCAAGAAAGGGCCTGTGGTCCCTATTGAACAGTGGAACGGCGCTATTTCAAAAGTACAAACCGCCTCCGTCATGGCCGATGCCCTGAAGGATGCCGATCTGGTCATCGAGGCGGTGCCCGAAAATCTGGAACTCAAGCGGAAGGTATTCAAAGAGATGGATGCCCTGGCCCCTTCCAGGGCCATCCTGGCCAGCAACAGCTCCACCATTCCCATTTCAAGGATCGAGGATGCCACAAAACGACCCGAAAAATGCCTGAATCTGCATTTCTATACGCCGGTAACGGGCATCAACATGGTGGACATCATGGGGGGTAGTCAAACGAGCCCCGAAACCCTGGAAGCGGGAAAGCAATGGATTTCCGCCATCGGCTGCATTCCCCTTACGGTCAGAAAGGAGATTTACGGTTTCTGCTTTAACCGTGTGTGGCGGTCCGTTAAACGACAGGTTCTGTATATGTGGGCTGACGGGTTTGTGGATTTCCGGGACATCGACCGGGCCTGGATGGTGGCTTACGGATTGCCTGTCGGACCCTTTGGTCAGATGGATATTAACGGCCTGGATGTAACCTACAATGTGGAGATGAGCTACTACCTGGAATCCGGGGAGGAAAGGGATCGTCCGCCCGATGCCCTCAAGGCCATGGTTGATAAGGGAGAATTGGGGGTCAAGACTGGAAAAGGCTTTTACACTTATCCCGACCCGGAGTTTGCGAATCCTGATTTTCTAAAGGGATAGTTTCCAGCTTTTAGCTAAGAGCTAACAGCTCAAAAAACAGGGAGAAAAAGATGGATACTGGGGAACTCACCGCCCAGGAAAAAGCCATTGCACAGGGAAAATCCACCTGGGTCAGGACCAGTCCGGGATTTGATCGACTGCTGGAGCGCATTCGAAGTCTGCCCATACGTCTGCTGGTGGAACGGACAAAAATCCTGACCGATGTGTACCGGGAAACGGAAGGGCAGCCCATTAACCTGCGCCACGCCAAATTCCTCAAAGCCTTCGCGGAGCGCATTCCCGTCTTCATCGATCCCGATGAGGAGATTGTGGGTTCCCCTGCCCCATGGGTGGGTCGCTACGTGGTCCCCTTTGCCGAGTGCGATGGCGGAGGATACGCATCGCTCAAAAGAATGGTCAAGGACGACCCCGCTCCATCCGAACCGTTTATTGACCCTTCCGACTGGCCGGTCATGGAATCGGACATCATCCCCTATTGGCGGGAACATGCCCTGGATGTGAACTTCATGAGCCTGCTGCGGGCAAACGCCCCCGCCGCCTATGATTTTGGATGGACAAAAGACGGAAAGCCCACCGGCGTTTATGTGGAAACCGGCACCGGCAGGTCCAGCCAGAACTGGACCCTGGACTACGAGCGTGTTCTCAAGAAAGGCTTTGCGGGCATTCGAAAGGAACTGGAGGGAATGCGCGCGTCCCTCATGCCCACGGACCCCCGATGTTCGGAAAAAAATGATTTCATCGAGGCCGGCCTGCTCACCTGTGAGGCGGTTGTCACATGGGCAAACCGATACGCCCACAAGGCCGAGGCTTTGGCTCAGAAGGCCGAAAACCCTGAAGTGATCGCCAAGTGGACGGAAATCGCCGCCATCTGCCGACAAGTACCCGAGCATCCGGCCCGTACCTTTCGAGAGGCCCTTCAATGTCAGTGGTGGTTGCAGGTCTGGACCCGGATCGAGCTCAATATCGGCGGCAATGTGGGCAACGGGCGCATGGACCAGTACCTGTACCCCTATTACAAAAAAGACCGGGAGGAGGGCCGCATTACGGACGAGGAGGCCTTGGATCTGATCCGCATGCTCAACCTCAAGATGTACCAATACATCTTCATGCCCCTGGCGGGGCATATCGCGGGGTCCACGTCCGGTTTCGCGCATTTTGAGTGTGTGACCCTCGGAGGCCAGACAACCGACGGTCGCGATGCCAGCAATGAACTGACCTACCTTTTTCTGAAATCCAAAAGCGGCGTGGCCCTGACCATGCCCGATCTGGCGGTCAGGATCCACTCCAACACTCCGGACAGGCTTTTCTACGATATTGCCGAAACCATCAAAGAGGGCCAGGGTTATCCCAAGCTGCTTAACGACGAGGTGGTGATACCCATGTATCTGGCCAAGGGCGTTCCACTGCACCTGGCCAACGACTGGACCGTGAACGGATGTATGGAATGCCGGCAGATTCGAAGTGAAGTGTACAACTGTGGCAGTACTTACAATAACCAGGTTGCATCCCTGGAGATGGCCCTCAATGACGGTAGAATTCGAAGGCTCGGGGACCTAACCGTTGGGCTCAGGACGGGAGACCCTCAACAATTCGAAACCTTTGAAGCGGTCTGGGAGGCCTGGGCCCGGCAGATGCGCTATCATCTGAAAATGGTCTTTGATCGTAATATTCTTTATGAAGGCTATCGCTCCCGCTACATCGCGTCGCCTCTCAGCAGCATCGTCAATGAGCCGTTCATGCGGGAAATGAAGGATGCCATGCGAAGCGGCGTGGGATTTACGAACAAAGACCTTGTGTCCCTGGTCAACATCGACATGATCGGTTCGGGCACCCTGTGCGATTCCCTGGTGGCCATCAAAAGACGGGTCTTTGATGAAAAACGGTTCACCATGGCCGAACTTCTGGAGGCTGTCGAGAAAAACTGGGAAGGAAAGGAAAAGATTCGCCAGTTCTGCATCAGCGCCCCCAAATGGGGAAACAACGATGCTGAGGCCGACCTCATGATGGTCCGGATCAACCGGTTCATGGTGGACGAGATCGGAAAGCTCGATAATCCCAACAACGTGGTGGGCCGCAACTGGGAACTCCGGGTGCTTCCCGTCACCACCCACATTGTTCTGGGGCAGGCCACCGGCGCCACGCCCAACGGACGCAGGGCCGGAGAACCCCTGTCCGAGGGGGCAGGTCCTCAACAGGGATATGACACCATGGGGCCTACGGCGCTCCTTAACTCCGTGAGCAAATTTGTTCCACACGATTCCAAACACTGGTGTTCGCCTCTCTTAAATATCAAGCTTTCTCCCGGTCCCCTGCAGGGGCATGCGGGCACTCAAAAACTGGTTTCCCTCATCCGGGGGTGGTATAATCTCAAGATCTGGCATATTCAGATGAACTGCATTTCCGCCGAGACCATGCGGGCGGCCCAGAAAGATCCGGAAAAATACCGAAACCTCATCGTTCGGGTCGCAGGATACTCGGCCTTTTTTTCGGAGCTGGATCCGGCCACTCAGAATGAGATCATTGCTCGCACTGAATATGATATGTAGAGGGGGCAGCAGTCGGAAGTCGGAGGAGAACAGGGCATGGGTTCGAAAATAAAGCGGATTGCGGTGAATGTGGGGGAAGGGTATGTACCGGGCCTGAACGCGGTATTTACGGGCGTGGTTCGGGCCGCCTTTGAACTGGGCTGGGAGGTGGTGGGCATCCGCGACGGCTTTGACGGATTGCTTTTTCCGGACCGATATGAAGAGGGGGGCATGGTTTCTCTCTCCCCCCTGAAAATTGAGAACCCTGCCGTCCTTTCGAGGGGTATTCTGAGCACAACGCACCCCATCGACCCCTTTCGGGTCCAGGTGGTGGACCCGGACAACCAGATCGTGGAAAAAGATCTGAGCGATACCCTGCTTCAAAACGTAGAAGCAGCAGGCATTGACGGCATCATTTCCGTGCTGGGGCTTAAAGAACTGGGTATGGTCTGGAAACTGGCTCGGAAAGGGCTTCCCCTGGTGTGTGTGCCTAAGGCGGTGGAAAATGATGTGGCGGGAACCACCCTGTCCTTCGGGTTTAACAGTGCCCTTGCCTATGTGGTGGAAACCCTCGACCGGGCTCGAACCGCGGCGGAAACGCTGGGTCGAATCGCCGTGGTGGAGGTGCTGGGAACCCACGCCGGCTGGCTGGCCCTGCAAGGGGGCATGGCGCTTCCCGCCGATGCTATCCTGATTCCGGAAATTCCTTACCACCTGGGGTCCGTGGCCACACGGCTCCAGGAAAAATTGCGGCGGGGATGGCCCGTGGCCATGGTGGTCGTGGCGGAAGGGGCCTCTCCCGCAAAAGGTGAAAACCCACTGTTAAACGAGGGCAGTCATGTGATGGACCAGTCAGGGTTGGTGGCTGAAAGCGTGGCCCTTGAATTGCAGAGACGGATGGCTCAGGAGACCTTTCCCCTGGTTTTGGGTCAACTGATTCGCGGCGGCAACCCCACGGCCGTGGACCGTCAGCTGGGTGTGGGCTACGGCGCCGCCGCTGTCCGCGCCCTGAAGGACGGTCGAATCGGCGTCATGACGGCCTTTCAACCCCCTGACCTGATTTTTGTGCAACCCCACGGCCGTGAATTGGTTCAGGTAGCACGGGCCCTGGGCATATCCCTTGGGGATTCACAATAAAGGGGGATTTGCTTCATGGCGAAGAACCAGCAAACGGGCACGGTCTTAAACATTCAGCATTTCAGTCTTCATGATGGGCCTGGTATTCGCACCACGGTTTTTCTGAAAGGATGTTCCCTTCGCTGCAAGTGGTGCTGTAATCCCGAGAGCATCCATCCCAAATCGGAACTGGCCTATAACCCCCATAAATGCATCGGGGAAGACGCCTGCGGCGCCTGCAGGGAGATCTGCCCCGAATCCGCTATTTTTACCCTTTCTCCCAGCGACCGGATGAAAATCAATTGGGATCTTTGCACCAACTGCGGTCTTTGCGTGGACGTCTGCCCTTCCATGGCTCTCTATCGATTCGGGAAAGAGATGACGGTGGAACAGGTGTTGGAGGAGGTGGAACAGGACAATGCCTTCTACCGGGAAAGCGGCGGGGGTCTATCGCTAAGCGGCGGGGATTGTTTGTGTCAGCCCCGGTTTTCGGCGGCCCTCCTTCAGGAAGCCCGTGTCCGGGGGCTCAGTACCGCCATTGAGACTGCAAGCAATGTGCCCTGGAAGGCCATGGAAATGGTCCTGCCCCATGTGGACACCATCTTTCACGACCTTAAACTCATGGATCCCGTCCGGCACCAAAAATGGACGGGGGTGGACAATAGTCGGATCCTCGCGAATCTGGAAAGGGCCTATAGCACGTTTAAAGATAAGCGTTTCCTGGCGCGCAGTCCCATTATGCCGGGCATAAACGATAGCGAAAGTCATGTGCGGGCCGTGCTGGCATTTATCCTTCCCCATGAAAATGTGATCAGTTATGAGCTGTTGCCCTACCACCGGTTGGGGGAAACCAAGTACGGTTTTCTGGGGAGAATTTATCAGTTGAGGGATTTCAAGCCGCCGACAAAAGAAACCATGGAAAGACTTCAGGGAATTGTGAATCGTGCTTTTGAGAAGCGGGACAAGGGAAAATAGAGGAGGAGAATCGCCATGCAGGTTGAAGACATTAAACGAGTAGCAGTGGTGGGTATGGGTATTATGGGGCCGGATATTGCCCTGGCATTTGCGGGCAGTGGGTATGAGATAAAGGCGCTGGATACGCAGCAGGCAAGCCTTGCAAATGCTCGAAAGCGGCTTGAGTCCAATATCCGCCTCATGGTGGAACAGGGCGTACTGGACCAGGGAAAAGCGGATGTAGCCGTATCCCGCATCCATTTCACCCTGGACTGGGAGGAGGTCATGGGCAGTGCCCATTATGTGACCGAATCGGTACCTGAAAATCTGAATATCAAGCGGGATGTGTTCAAGCGGTGCGGCGAGCTTTGCGGCAAAGAAACCGTCGTGGCGTCCAACACCAGTTCCATGAGCATTGACGAAATTGCTTCCGAGATGAAATACCCTGAAAGGGCCATTGTGACCCACTGGTTTATTCCGGCTCACCTCATGCCGGTGGTGGAGGTGGTCCCCGGCAGGAAGACTTCCCCGAAAACGGTTGAACTGGCATTAAGTCTTTTGGATGGCATCGGGAAACGAACCGTGGTTTTAAAAGAACACCCCGCTTTTATTCACAACTATATTCAGGCCGCCATGTTCCGGGCGGCCTTGACCCTGGTGGAAAAGGGCGTCTGTTCGGCGGAAGATGTGGACACCGTGATTCAGAATGGCTTTGCCCTGCGTCTCTGCACCATCGGCCCCATTCGAATGGCCGATTATGCGGGTTTGGACACCTCTTTGAACCTTTTTAGATATGTTCATGATAAAACCGGGGAAGACGGATTCAAACCACCCAAAATCCTGGAAGACATGGTGGCAAAAGGAGACTTGGGCATGAAGACGGGCAAGGGGTTTTACGCCTATTCCGCTGAAGAGGTGGAAAGCCTCCGGAAACTGGCGGATGTGACCGTTCTGAAAATCAAGAAGGCAGTGGACAGGCTGGAACAGGCATAACCGGAGCAGCTTGAATGATGTTGAACCAGGTTACCGATACGGTTACGTTTATCTGGCTTTTATGCCTCATGTTTCATATGGGCTCGTCCGTGACCACGACCCAGTTGACGGATTCCCTAAAAAAAAGGGCAATCGTTTGGAAGGGGTTGGTCACGAATTTCCTGCTGGCGCCATTTGCGGCCTTTGGCCTTCTTCTCCTGTTCAGGCCGGATCCCTTGGTGGCTGCGGGTTTCCTGATAGGAGTGGTTTTTTCAGGGGCCCCCATGGGGCCTCCTTTCACGGCCCTGGCCAAGGGCGATGTTCCCCTATCCATCGGCCTCATGATCCTCCTGGCCGCCCTTTCCACCGTAATTTCTCCAGCTGTGCTCAAGCTACTGATGGCAGGATTTACGGAAGGAGAGCTCCTTAATGTAAATTATCTGAAAATCATGAAGGTCGTGGCCCTGGGTCAACTCCTGCCCCTTTCAGCCGGGCTGGCGCTGAACCATTGGCAGCCCGCTGTCAGCCGGAAAATCGCCGGACCCCTTCGTGTTCTGAACAATTTGTTGGTTCTGGGGGCTTGTTCCCTGATTATACTGACCCATTACCACACCCTTGCGCTGTTCGGTTGGCGGGCCGCGGTTGGCAGTGTTGTCCTTTTTACAACCTGTCTGGTCATAGGCTGGTTCATGGGAGGACCCCATAAGGGGGAAAAAAAGGCTCTGGCTTTAAATACCACAGTGCGCAATGCTCCGGCAGCCCTGGTGGCGGCATCCGCCAATTTTGCGGGAACCGTAGCGCCCGCGGCGGTATTTGCCTACTCCCTGGTCACCGTTTTGGGAACCCTGGTTGCCGCCTATTTCATGGGCCGAATGTCAGCGAATTCTTAGAGGCCCACCTGCCCCCAAGGGCTTTGTAGAGACAGCTCAGATGAAACATCACCCTGGCCTGGCTGGCGATCAGCCTAACCTGCTGGTCGAAATAGTCGGAACTTCCTTGATCTTTAAGACCGTTTTATTTATACTTCGTTTCTTAAAAAAGTGAGGTTTTATCATCTCATCTGGTAAAAAGGAGCGCAAACGATGGATCAATCAACCCATGAGAGATGGTGGCAACTGCATGTGCGCACTGCCAAAGGAGAGGATTTGGACCCCGGCGAGAGAGAGACCTACGAGGCAGGATTGAGTGACTTGGATGCTGACGAGAAAAAGCATATGAAAAACGGTGACTTATTGATGTTGCGTCGGCTGAAGTCTGAAGTTGAAAATCTCGAAACAACTAACGCTCAACTCCAGGCTAGAACCCATCGGCTTGATCGTCAGATTTGGACTTTGGAAGGCGCCTGCATGGCGTTGATGGGTCTGGAATTGAGCAGCCTGGAAAATTGCCCCATCCCCAGTTTAAAACCATAAGGGACCGCTTCGAACGGCGATGCGGTTACTGTGGCGTAACCGAGATCACAGTGGGCGGTGAACTCACCATCGACCATTATCGGCCGCAAGCAGCGGATGGAAATGATGATCAGGATAACCTGATCTACGCTTGCGTCCGATGCAATCAATATAAAGATCGAAATCATAGGTGACGCGATTATCAATTGATCATCGCACCGCCCGCTTGCCCTCTCAGGTTATCAAAAAGCTTATCAATATATTGATCCCTGTCGTCCTGCATGAAAAGAACATGCATATCCTCAAGCTCTTTCTGTTCTTTGTTCCATTTCAATTGCGGGTATTTGGTCCACGAGAGGATGAAGCTGTTGAGGATCACTTCCGGGTCATTGAGACGCTTCTCGATTTCCTTGATGCCTTTATGCAATTTGATCTTTTCATCGCCGATCCCGCTCCCATGGAGCAGACCGTGAGGGTCGATGAAGGTGACGTACTGTTTGCCGTCCTTCAGCATCCACAGGATAAAGTTGGGATGAAACCGGCCTGCCTCGAAAAAACCGACACCCTTGCCCCGGCTCATGTTACGAAGCAGAAAGAGCTCGATGCCATCCTTCTTTTTGGCAGCAATATCTTGTTTGATCTGCTCGATGCTGTTGATCAGCGTCTGCTCATCCCCGTCCACGACAACCTGGTAATCGCACCAGAAACCATCCGTTCGTTTCTCGTCACGTTCGGGAAAATTGTCATCGGTTCCAGTCAATTCCCGCAGTTCCAGTCTGGGCTCGATGTAGGCACGCTTGGAATAGTTGTAATAATGGTAGCAATAGCGTTTCAGCAGTTCTGCAGCCACATGCTGAATGAGCAGGATGTCTTCATAGCATGAGAAGGAAATTCTTCAATTGTTGAGCGTTTCAGACAACGTTCCAGCGAATGGTAAATAGCCCTTTGACCGTTGTCTTCTGTTGCATCCTTTTTTCCAGTGCCTCCACCAGTTGTTCACATTTGTCGGCGATTTCGTATTCAATGTCAAATATGCGTTTGCGCAGGTTGCGCTTTTTACGTTCCAGGCCGACAATCTTCTCCTGCAGTCCATGTTGTTCTGAGATTGGGAATAAACCGGAAATTCTGAAATTACCGGTGCTATGAACGTTTAAGGTGTTTTTCTCGTGGCCTTGGGGTTACCATACGAATTGCTGTAATATCTTCTTTGTATGGTAACCAAGGGAATTGCTATGGCAATAAAAGGCGTATTGAAAGAAGAATTGGAAAATTCCATTCGAATGCAGGAAAAATACGAGGAAGAATTGGAAAAGCTTCCTTCGGACATCCTGTCGAAAATGGAAAACGGGTTGTTAGGGTCAAAAAGACCCCGGGGTACGAGTCTTCTCCTCAAGATAGCGGCCGGGCCGGGATGGGTCAATGAATGGGGGCCACCGCAAACGCGAGGCAGGTCCAGACGGCATGGGATATCACCACGGGCCAGAGGGTCTTAAGTCGCCAATACAGGAGTCCCCAGAATAGGCCGGCAACCCCTGCCGCGCCCACAAGCATGAAATTCAGGGAAGAGATATGCACGGCGGCATAAAGAACGGATGCGATAATCCATCCCCAGAAGGACCCCAGGCGAAGCATCAGGCGGCGCTGAAGAAATCCCCGCCAGAAAATCTCCTCGGCGGGGCTGGTGACAAAAAGCAATAGGAGGCCGATGGCCCATCCGGGGGTGTTTTCCCCCTTGGCGTAGATGGCGGCCACCTGGTCCCCGGCAAAAGGAAAGATAATGTTCGAGACGGTGTTTCCCGCCAGGAAAATGCCATAAAGGCACAGGGCGGAAAGGATTCCCCACAGGAAAGCGCGTCCATCCAGATCCTTGAACGTCAGTGGCCATCCCCCGAAAATAACCGCAAGAATGGTCAGGCAGAGGGCCGACGCGCTGATTTTAATCCAGAAGTTGCCGTAGGGCACAAAAAAGGCAAAAAACCAGCAAACGGCGGCGACGCCCATGCACAGCATCAGCGGGAACAGGTCCGTATCGTCTTTGGTTATCCGAAACATCTCTCTAACAGAAGGGAAATCAGGAGCAGGACCCCAAAGGCCGTATCCAGCTTGGCGGTTCGGGCGTCCGCATCGGGCGGGCAATCTCCCGATACAATGCGGAAAACAGGTCTTACCAGGGGCAGGGCTAGAAGGACCAGAAGGGACCAATAGCTCAAGGGGCCCAAAAGGCTCATGAGTGCCATCCCCAGAAAGGCGGCGAAGATGAGCCCGCCATAAACCAGACGTCCTCCGTGTCCTCCCAGAAGTACGGGCAGGGTCTTGATGCCCTGCTTTTTGTCAAAAGCCATGTCCCGAATGTTGTTGGCCAACAGCACCAGGCCCACCAGGATTCCGAAGGGGAGCGATACCAGTAAAATAGCGGGATCAACACGCTGGGTTTGAACGTAATGGGCGCCCACCATGGCCAGGGGGCCCCATAACAGAAATACCGCAGGTTCTCCCAGGGCATGGTATTTGAGATTGAGGGGCGGTGCGGTATAGGAAATGGCCGTCAGAACCCCGACGACCCCGATCAGCAGGATTGGCCAGCCGCGCGTGGCGGTCAGATACCAGCCCGCGGCAATGCCGATAGCATAAAGGACCAGTGAAAAAGCCAGCACCTGCCGCAGTCCGACGGTATTTTCCACCAGGGGATGGGGTCGGTATTTGACCGTCGGGGCCGTCGGCGTGTCCACCTCGTTTTTCACATCATAATAGTCGTTCAGTAAATTCGTGGCGCCATGCAGGGCTACCATCCCCAGCAACGCCAGAAAATAGCCCCCAAAGGAAAATCCGCTTTGCACGCCCCACACCGAACCGATGGTGACGGAAATGGCCGACATGGAAAAGGACCAGGGCCTCGTGGCCAGAAACCAGGTTTTGATATCCGCCATTGCTTTTTCTTTTGACCCGCTCTCGATTAAAAACAACCGGTTAAAATCGGTTTACTGAAGGTGATTTTCAATGGCCCAATCGGCGACCGCCGCAGGGCTTTCCAGCACCGTAACGCCGGCGGCTTGAAGCGCCTCGCATTTCCCTTCCACCGTCCCCGCTGAACCTCGCACGATAGCCCCCGCATGTCCCATGCGTTTTCCCTGAGGTGAGAAACGTCCGGCAATATAGGCGGCGACAGGTTTTTTCATGCGTGTAGAGATAAATTCGGCCGCCTGTTCTTCCTGGTCTCCGCCCACTTCTCCCACGATAATTACGCCTCCGGTGTCATCGTCTTTTTCAAAACGCCTGAGGATATCGGACAGATTGGTCAGTACAACCGGATCGGCCCCCATGCCCACGACCGTACTCTGTCCGACGTTTTTTTCAGACAGGATGCCCGCGAATTCATAGGAAAGGGTGCCGCTTCTGGAAATGATGCCGGCTCGACCGGGGGCAAAGAGCGACGCGGGCATGATGCCCATTTTTCCTTTTCCGGGAACCAGAATCCCCGGCGTGGTAGGCCCCAGGGCCACAACGCTTTTGCCCTCTAAATAGGCCCGCATTTTCATGACATCGTGTACAGGCACATGTTCCGGAACGATCACGATCAGTTCGACGCCCGCATCCACTGTTTCATAAAAGGCATCCAGCACAAAGGCGGCCGGCACAAAAAAAACGGAGGCATTGGCCCCGGTTTCTTTTACGGCCTCTTCCACACTGTCAAAAACCGGCAATCCCTCAACGGTCTTTCCCCCTTTTCCGGGCGTTACGCCACCCACCACGGCCGTTCCGTATTCCAACATCCAGCGCGTTTGTACGCTGCCGATCTTTCCAGTGATTCCCTGAACAATGACCCGGGTATGGTCATTCATAAATATGCTCATTGTAAATCCTCAATATTTTCGTTTGTGTAACCGTAAACCGATAACCGTCATCTCTCGTGTCCGGTGCAAATCGTCTATGTCCCTACCAGTTCAACCAGTCGCGCAACAGCCACTTCAGTAGCCGCATCGGTTACCACATGGACCCCGCCCGAGCGAAGAATCTCCCATGTTTCCTCCTGATGATTTCCCAGGGCCTTGGCCACGATGGGGATGGTCAGATGGTTGTCCTTAATATATTGAACCACGCCTTTGGCGCCCTCATGGATTGGATTGATGCCGCCGTAAATATTGATCAGCAGACCTCTGATACGTTTTTTGGTGGTCACCAGATCCATGCATTTGTAGAGCAGTTGGGCGGTAATGCCTCCGCCGGTTTCCAGGAAATTGGCGGGACTAAGTTGCTGTCCGATAATGTCCATGCTGGCCATGCCCAAACCGGCGCCTGAGCTGATCAGACCGATGTCTCCGTCCAGGTCCACGTAAGTCACGCCAATTTCCTTGCCCCTGCGTTCCAGGGAGTTTTCAATCCGTTGCCAGTAATCGGGAAGGGGATGTTTGATTCTCGAAAGGGCGGAATTATCAATTTCCAGGACCGAATCCACGGCCATTACGCCGCCGTTGGACAGCAACGCCAGGGGGTTGATTTCCACCTGAAGGGCTTCAAGGCGGGTGAAGATCTTGTACAGTTGTACGGTCACATCCGCGCATGAAATCAAGGTGCGCTGGGAGAGTCCGAGTTTTCTGAAAAGGTTCCGCGCATGATAGGGATAAAATCCGAAACCGGGGTCCACATGAAATGAGGCAATCTTATCAGGAGACATTTCCGCTACCGCCTCGATGTGAACGCCGCCTTCGGTGCTGGCCACCACCACCGGTTTTCCCGAATATCCGTCAATGGTGATGCCGATATACAATTCTTTGACAATATCGGCCTTTTCACTCACCAGGATCTTACGGACCTTGAGTCCCTTGATATGGCTTCCAAAAAGATCTCCCGCCAGATCTTCGAGTTCTTCCGGATTGTGGGCGGTCTTGATACCCCCGGCCAGGCCTCGGCCTCCCACCAGCACCTGGGCCTTGAGAATCACCGGGTATCCGATTTCTCCCGCGATTCGCACGGCATCTTCCACGGATTCCGCGACATCTCGTCTCGGTACCGGGATCTTCATGCTTTCAAAAATATCCGCCCCTTCATATTCATGGAGTCTCATAGCAGCTCATGTTCCTTTCACAGATTTCTAGAATTATTTTACTTCTCGCACCAGCCGAAACCCCGTGGTTTGATATCGGTTGGCAAAATGACTGAAATTCCGATTGGCGCAGCGGCACCTAGTATCGGTTCCGTACCAGCTTCCCCCCCTTCGCACTTTATCGGTTCCAGTTTCAATGGATGGGGTTTCACCCTGGGCTTGGGGCTTTACGGCAACATCTGTTTTGTAGGGATGATACCAGTCCTCGCACCATTCCCAGACATTTCCGTGCATGTCGTAGAGCCCCAGGGCGTTGGGCGCATAGCTTTTTACCGGGGCCGGCTCATCCGGCGGCAGTCCTTTTGATTCCACGACCTTCACGCAATCCGCACTTTTCAGGGTGTTGTTGGCATACATGGCACGGTCGCAACTGATGTTGTCGCCTGTGCTGTAGGCCGTATGATTGCCGGTCCTGCACGCGTATTCCCATTCCGCCTCGGTGGGAAGTCGGTAGATGCCGTCGTTGCGGGCATTCAGTTTTTTGATGAATTTAATGCAGTCCTGCCAGGAAATCCTCACCACGGGCATATTGTCAGATCCTCTTTTGCGGCCAAAAAAGGATCTTCCCATGATATCACGCCATTGCTTGACCGTCACTTCGGTGGTCTGCAAATAAAAAGGCCGGCTAATTTCGGCGGTATGCATCACTTCATCTCGATCTCGTCCGGGTTCATTCAGCGGGCTGCCCATGGTGAATGTTCCGGTCGGAATCAGAACAAATTCCATACCCAGGGAATTGGTCAGTTTTTTTTCAAGGGCCAACGTTGCCATGGGTGAAATGAGGGCTAAAACAAAGGCTATTAAAAAGGAGACGGTTGCTTTTTTGCAAAATTTCCATGTATTGACCACTGTGACCCTCCAAAAAAGTTTTATTCTCACAAGAATATCAAAAAAAAAGGGTAAGGAAAAGGAAAAACCAGCATCACATTTCAACGGTGAATTTATCTGTTTCCTCATTCCACTGGGCAATCAGGGCGTAGAGCAGGAAAATGACAATTAGGGCAATTACCGCCCATTTGTATCCCATGACATCCGGCATGAAGGCCCGTTTTCCCAAGAGGGCCTTGAAACCCGACGACGAATTGATCAAAGTCTTGAACAGGGAGTTGGTGGCTGCAAAAAAGATCACTACCACCATGAGTTTGACGTGTCCCTCTCCGGCTCGCCATACGCTTCCGGACCCACAGCCGCCCGAGATGAGCATGCCGAAGCCGAAGATGACGCCCCCCACAAGACTCCCGAACCAGAAGGTGGGGGTTACATAGGCATTTTCCGGCCTGAGGCCGGTCCATTTGAGGGCCGCGAAGCCTAAGACGCCGATGATTATGCTGAAGGCGACGGCCTTGACCATGTCCCCTTCCCCGGTCATGAAAGGATCTCGGAAGCAACGGACAAAACAGAACCGGGTTCGCTGAATGATGATGCCGAAGGCGATGCCGCACAACAGCAGCCCTCCCACCCGTGTATAGGCTTCCCGGGCATAGAACCATGTGGCTGCCAGGGCGCCCAGGAAAACCACGGCGCCGATATAGGGTTCCAGGAACAGGAGGTTGACTTTTTTGGCGCCGCCGCCTTTGGGCGGTGACGAGGGCAGGTGCATCATTTCCCAGTAAAGGTATCGCAGCCCCAGGTAAGCGCCGGCAATCAAGCCCACCAGCATGGCAAGCCCCGCAAAGGAGAGGGCGCTGCTGGCGATATAGAAACCGCCCACGTTGCAGCCGCCGGCCATGGCGGAACCGACGCCCATGAAGCAGCCGCCCACCACCCCTTTGATCAATTCACGACCGGGGGCCTTGCGAATGGCGAACTGCTTGGACAGGAGCGCCGCACCGAAGGCCCCCCAGAGGAGCCCCAGGGTCAGGATCGAGTTGGTGGAAATAAGCGGAGAAACGGGGGCCTTGTCGTAGAGCCCCACTTGATGAAAAACCCAGTCCGCCCAGTTTCTAAGGCCTCCCACAACGCCCCATGGCCTGGCCCAGGCAAAGGTCAGCACGCTCATGATGCCGATGAGGATGCCCCCCAGCCGGATGGGCCAGTTTTCGTAAAATACGATGGCGTAGGAACGTTTCAGAATGCCCCCCATCACGCTTTCTTCCTTTTCTTCAGTCATGGCAATCCTCCAAGAGTGTTAAGGTCTTTGTCCTGATTGAGTTCTATGGGTTTATAATTATTACAAATTAAACCGTCAAGGCAAAAAAGTTCAGATGGTGATGCTGATGGGCCGTTCGTCCGGTTCCCACGCACCGGCATGGGAACCGGAAACCGCTCAAAAAAAACCCCGTCCCTTAAAGGCGGCGGGGAAAATCAAGGTTGGATTCGTTGGGCTACATTTCCCAGATCATATAGGTACCATCCGATTTGCACCGGCAACCGGCCTTGAGATATTTCACGTCATACCCCTTCTCCTTGAGGAGCAGATAGGCCATTTCCCCGCGGACGCCGGTCTTGCAATGGACGATGACAAACTTATCCCGGGGGATTTCGCCTATCTTTGTGGGCAGTTCATCAAGGGAAATATTCATGGCGCCGGGGAAGTGTCCCGCGGCATACTCCGCGGGGCCACGAACATCAATGACCGTAATGGCCTGGGTTTTTAACGCCGCTTCAAAATTGGCAATGCTGATCTGTCCGGGTTCCAGCTTCCTCACATAAACGATTTCCTCGGCGGCGGGACCCGTCTTGACATCGTATCCCTTTTCTTTCCATGAAATAATGCCCGGGAAATCCAACAGGGTGACATTCTTATACCGCCATCCACGAGCGGTTTCCACGGCCTTTATGGATTCCGCCATGTTGTCGGAATAAAAAACAATGGGTGCGGTGAGGGACTCTGGAAATTGATCTTTGGCTGCGTCAAGCTTGCCGGCGGGGATGCTGACGGCCCGGGGGATATGGCCTGCGGTGACGGCAGCGGGCGCCCTCAGGTCGATTAAAACGATGTTGGCCGTTCTCACGTAGTCAGCGGTGGAAACGGTATGGTGTCCTGTTTTTTTCCAGTTGGGAATGCCCTGCACATACACTTTGACATTTTCGTAGCCCCATTTTTTCGCCAGACCGGCGGATTTAGGACTCATGCCTCATGTGGGGCCGCCGCAATAGAAAATGAGCAGCTTGTTTTTGTCCGGGGGCAGCAGCTCAGCGCCCTTTTTCTCCAGCAGATTAATGGGGATGGAAACCGCCGTGGGAATATGTCCGGCGGAGGCGACGGTGGCCGGCCTGGCATCCACCAGAAAGTAGTTCTCGGCTTCCGGCCCTTTTTCAACCAGCGCGGCCACGTCGTCGGTCTTGATTTCCGTCACGCCATTGGGGAGAGAAATCAGTGCCTTTTTGATGGAGAGGGCCACATTGTTCGGCCCCTCAACCTTATATTTAACCACCACTGCCGTGGGATATTTGATTTCCTTGGTTTTGGTAAAGTTGATAAACTTTGTGCTGTCGTTAAACTTAAACAGCATGACCCCTTTGTCCTTGACATTCACAGATACGGTCTTGGCTTTGTTTGTAACCGCTTTCACCTGCCCTTTTACCTGAAGATCCTCTGCTTTTTCAGCGGCAACGGCCTGGCTGAAAAACATAAAGGAAAAGGCAAAAAGCAGTGCAAGAACCCTTATGGTGTTTCTCCCTCTTCTTTTGTTCATACGCATATCCTCCGGTCTATGAAACCCGGAGATGAGCAATTATCTTCGGGCTTCTTTGTTCATCAAAAAAACCAAATTTGAAGATCCATCATTTACTTTTTTCAGTATAAAATGAAACAAATGTTATATAAAGGAAAAAGAATAATAACAGAAGGCGAATTGGCAGCCGATGGGTAAATTTAAGCGCTTGTGGGAGCATTCGCCTATTTTCTAAGGAGGAGCCTAAAAATGAAACGCATAACCCTAAATGGCCTGTTTATGGGACTGTTGCTGATGATGGCCGGTATTTTTATCCTGGCCGGGTGCGATAGCGGTGAAAAAGTAGTCGACAAAGTCACTGGGAACCAAGACGTTAAGCAGTACCAGAAAATGAAGAAAGATATCGGAAAGATCGCTGATCAGCAGGTGAAAAAGTACAATGAAATTCCGGATGCGCCATCCAAAAAATAACCGATCCTTCCGACGCGGTCGCTGGGCGGCCTGGGTGCAATATAAAAAAATGATGTAGGCAGGTATAAAGGGCGGACACATAGGTCCGCCCCTACGGGCCGTGAATCAAAAGGTACTATTTATCCTGAATCAAATCAACCGTATTGATTTCAGGCATTTTGATGCTGGCCATGACGCGCCGGATATTCCGCCGAACCGCGGGGAAATCCTCCGAAAGGCCATTGACATCTTCGGCCATATCTTTCAGCGAAAGCACTTTACGAATGATCTCTTGAAGGTCTATTTCAGACATGTTGCATCCCCCTTTTTTCTTTAATGGGTTTTTCTCAAATCTTTGAACCACTTGGCCTTCACTTCGTATCTCGGGAGTGATTCATATTCGTGGAAGCTCAGGTTATACCTCAGATTGGTTTTGTTTCTGAGCTGATTCACCAGTTGACCCTCGATTTCCTCTTGTCGATTTTCAGTTCCGGGAAGCAATTCCACCTTGAGGGCAATACGATCCATGTCTCCCATCTTGTCCACCACCACCTCAAATTCATCGCCCAGCCCTTCGATGTCCCGCACCACTTCCTCAATAGCGGACGGCGCCAGGAGTACTCCCTTAACCTTGGTGATATCATCGGACCGGCCCACCACGCCTCCCTTGATCAGCCGAAAGGTTCTGCCGCAGGAGCAGGGGTCGGGATCCCATTCGATAATATCCTTGGAGTCGAACCTGACGCAGGGTTGGGCCTGACGATCCAGGGCTGTGATGATCATTTTGCCCCTATACCCGGGTTCTTCAATGATCTTTCCGGTCTCCAGGTCTTCGATCTCCACCAGAAAGAGTCCCTCGTTCACATGCATGCCGTGAGGCTGATCCGCACACTCAAAAGACCAGGCGCCGATCTCCGTGGCCCCCGCATGATCAAAGACCTTGGCTTCCCAGGCCTCCTCAATCCGTTTCTTGGTGCTGGGAATTCCCGCGCCGGGCTCCCCCGCGCAGGTGATCTTGTTAATGGAAAGGGATGCCGGATCAATTCCGAAGTAATCAAAATAGCTGTCATCATTAAGTTTCCAGCGCAGAAGCCCTCGCTCAACGGTCTTTCGGCGCTCCCGGGGAATAGAGCGGGAGGGACAGGATTCGGCGCATTTGAAGCAGCGTTCATAGAATTTTTCCGCACCCAGGTCCACAGGCAGGTCCGGCACAAGCGGCATGTCTGTTTGAACCGCAAAGAGCTGTATACGGGGACCAAATTTATCCGCTATGAGATATCCTTGCCGGCCCAGCTCCCCAAGTCCCGCATCAACGGCCAGGGGCACCATGAGCAGGTCATAATGACGATTATGCTTGGCTACGGCCCGGTATCCCATGCGGCCAAACCACTGGCTCAGGATGGTGGTGATGTAGGCGCCACGGGCATAATTGTATCCGCTTTCCACCACCGCCGGGGTGTGGGGAGCGGTTCCGGAATGGCACTGCCCCATTCTTTCCACTCACCGTAATGGATCTCACCCTTGTGGCTGTAGGCCCATCGGGGATCCATATTTGCAGACGCCCACCAGATCGGCGCCCAGGTGTCGGGCCCATTCTTTTACAATACGGGTCGCTTTTTCCGGTTCCATGGAAAAGGGCGGCGGCGTTTCGCCTTTGGCCGCATAGGTATTCTGAGCGCCCGCGGAATTCGGGTCTACCCGGGCGTTGCCGCCCAGCATGTTGGGTAGCTCAAAGGAGGAAATCAGCATGGATATATTGGCCTGGTAGGAAAAGCCCAAAAAATGATGGGCGTTCTCTACAACCTTGGGAATCCACGTAATAAGGGAAACCTTACTGGAGGCTTGAGCCCCTGGCTACCCGGCAGTCAGCAAAATAACCTTGACGTCCGGTCTGAAGATGGTACTATATTCGGACTGAATGGAGGTGATGAAATGCATATTATAGATGATATAAAACCTGTTACATATTTAAAATCAAAAGCAGCTGATCTGTTGAACCAAATAAACACAACCCATCGGCCTGTAATTATTACTCAAAATGGTGAACCCAGAGCAGTCCTTCAAGACATTAAAAGTTATGAAGATATGCGAAATGCGATTGGCATATTAAAACTAATTTCACAAGGTGAAAATGATCTGCGAAATGGAAAGGTGAAATCGCAAGAAGAAGTATTCAACGATATTGAAAAGTCATTGGAAACTAAATTGAAATGAGTACGAAATACAATGTGGTTTGGGGCAGTGTAGCAGAAAAAGACTTAAAAAAAATCATTGAATATATGGCTGAGGATAACCCTCGGAATGCCCTAAACATATTAAAAAAAAACAGAAAACAAGCCTCAGACTTGTATTCTCTGCCTGAAAGAGGCCGAATTGTTTCCGAGCTTTATGATCAAGGAATCACACAATATCGTGAATTAATTATTGTGCCGTGGAGATTAATATACAGGATATCAGAGCAAGAAGTATATGTTTTGTCTGTTATAGATTCCCGAAGAAATGTTGAAGATATTCTCATGAAACGATTTGTTGATATATAAAGGACGATATAGCCTCTAAAAACACCTATTTTTGTAACGTAAATATCTGAATAAACAGTACGTTTCTGCGGTCTGACCCGGATGCGCGGATGCGACCTCGGTGTATCTTGCGGGGTGAAAGTCCCTGTCGGGAAGGAGACCGGTAATGGCTTTCCGTAAGGGTTAGCGACCCACCCGTATCGAGTCTTGGGCCCATGGCGGAGCCGACGGATATCGCAAATTCGACCGGCTTAAAATCTCCACACCATTCACCGTCAGGCTCAAAGCACTAAAGTGTTCCGCCACCTTTCCCCGAAGCACATCGGGACGTTGCAGATTCAATATGTTGCAGAACCGGTGGTACACATCCGGGAAAAAAACCACTTCGCAGGTGCCGGTCAAATCTTCAAAGGTCATGAATTTCATGGGTCTGCCGTCTTTGTCATGAACCGTCTTGCTGGTCAAGGGCCAGCCCACCACGGTCACCAGTTTTCCAATGCGGGTGGAAAGCTCCCGAAGGCCGAAGACCAGCTTCAATCGCCCCATGTTCAAATCATGGCCTTCGAAAGGGGCATCCCCTTAGAGATGCATCATTACATCTCATTGGTTACTCTTTTAATTTTTTTAGAAGGGAGGCCCCATAGGGGCGCCAAGATCACAATTCAAAGGGATAACAAAAAATCCTCTATATGAACATGCTCAATGCCGTGATAGGAGGCGCCGGGGATCGCATCCATTGTGACAACTTTTTTCGGGAAGTTGTCGGGGATCGCCAGCAAATTGCCGAATTCCCGGTCTCTGACTTTGTCATTGGGAATCAAATAGGCCACCTGGATATACAGTTGTTCGCCCGCTTTTTCGCAAACAAAATCCACCTCCTGCTTACCGATTTGACCGACGGTTACATCGTATCCCGCGGTCTTCAGATGCATGAAAACCACATTTTCTAAAATTTTATTGATATCCGTCGCTCGAAATCCCACCAGAGCATGCCTGATGCCGAGATCTTCAAAATAGTACTTCTCGCCGATCTCGAAAATCTTTTTACCGACAATATCGCAGCGTCTGGCGGGAAATACCAGCAAGGCATTGGAAAGGTAGGACAAATAGTCGATCACCAGGTTGTGAGAAATTTTTAATTTTTGGGATTTGAGGTATAAACTGATCTTTCTTGCGGTAACCAGGCTACCCACATTATCAGCCAAAAATCTTGTCAGACGCTGGAGAAAAGTTACGTTGCGGATATCATAGCGAGCAACAATATCTTTGAGCAGTATCGCATCGACAATGTTGCGCAGATAATCAAAAATTACGGCATCATCCAGTGGAAGATGCCTCAGATAAGGAAGTCCGCCGAATTTCATGTAATTTTTCAAGCTTTCCGGGCCTTTTTCCAAACCATGAAACAGTAAAAATTCCCTATAGGTCAGGCCATATACTTTGATTTTGCCGTGGGGCCAGTGTTTTCAATCCTGAAAGAGACTTTGGACGACCAAGGCAGACGTCTTATTCATGTGGTCACCAGGGCTAAAAGCAATGTGGTGGCTTACGAAGATCCACCGCCAAGTACCGGAGGGCCCGGCAGGCCACGAACATATGGCATCAAACTTTGTCTCATGGACTTATTTGAATCTATGGCCGATCGTTTTGAGGAAACGACAATCGTGATTTACGGGCAGAGTAAAGAAGCTTCCTTTCTTTGCCTGGATTTGATCTGGAGACCCATAGGCGAAAAGGTCCGTTTCGTGCTGGTTTGTGATGGCTCAGAGAAATTCATCCTTAATGTGTTCAGACCTTAAACTGTTGCCGTCTGATATCATACAGGCATACAGTTACCGTTTTAAAATAGAAGTCAATTTCAAAGTGCTGAAACATTTGATTGGGGCGTTCTTCTATCGGTTTTGGACCAGCGCTTGGCCACGTATTGGAAAACAAAACTTGAGCGATCTTTCTTCAGTAAACGACCCACGTTCACAGAGATTGATTCGGCAGGCAGCCGATGCCATTGAGGCGTTTATGAATTTTGCCTGCATTGCTACCGGCATTCTTCAGATCCTTTCTTTGAATTTCCATGAAACGATTTGGGAGAAATATCGGGGATGGTTACGAACCGTGACTTCATCAATACCATCAGAAGAAGTTGTAAGATCCGTCATCCAACAGGAGTACTTCCATAATTTCTGCGCTTTCAGGAATAACGCGATTTATCGAATAATTATGTCAAAGAGGAGAAAGGCTACGTATCACGCCATGCCTTTGGCGGCATGACGGCTGTAAACTCCAGACTCTTGAGTTTTAAAGACGAGCAATGATAACCGTCCAAAACTGAAAAAACGCTTGAATGATATGGAACTCACCCATATAATCATAGAGCATAAAGATCGATTGATGAGATTTGGATTCAAGTATATAAAAAACTGGAAGCAGAAGAAAAACTGAACAATTGATCAGGCATTTGCCCAATGAAGATAAAAAGGTCGAGTAAATGCAGTTTGAAGTTTTTGACCGCAAATAAAAAAAGACAACTTGTTGAAGTGATGGAAGAATATTCACGAGGCGTCAATTTTTTCATAGATATTTTCTGGTTGAATGATTTCAACAAAAAAGACCTCACGAAAGATGGATATAACCTGCCGTTTACATGGTTGTCCGCGAGAATGAAGCAGTGTGCGGCACGGGAAGCATTGTCCATGTGCAAATCCAATGATCAGCACAGGAACAAAAGCAATCTGGAGCTGGAAGTTGAGCGGATACTGGAAGACGATACCGTATTCAATGAAAAAGTGCAACCACGCCACAATGCCCGCAGAATGATACTTTCCTCTCAAATTGTGTCGATAAAACAGGGGAGAAATTCTTTTGATGTCTGGATTATCCTTTCTTCAATCGGCAACAAAATCAAAATCTCAATCCCTGTAAAAAAACATAGGCATTACAATCAATTCGATTCCTGGAAATTATCATCATCCATTGTAATCACTCGAACATACATCCAATTTTCATTTGAAAAAGAGGTGAAATCCAAAAAAGAGTCCGGCGCCGTTATTGGAATGGACGTGGGTATCAATCATCTTGTTGCCACTTCCGATAAAGAATTCCTGGGTAGTGATATCAAGTCTTTGATTACCCATATAAAATGCAAGAGACAGGGATCAAAAGCATACATCAGAGCCAAAAAAACTTTGAAGTACTGCATGAATCAGGTTGTGAAAGAATATTTTAACCATAAGGATTTGAGACTGGTTATTGTTGAAAAATTACATCATTTAAAAAAATCTGCCAACGGCAGATCAAAAGAGTTCAGAAAGACGCTGAGTAACTGGAACTACAGGGAACTTTTGGGAATTATCCAAAAACACACTGAAAATAACCGTGTTGCTTTTAGAAGTGTAAATCCCTGGAAAACGAGTCAAATGTGTCCGGTTTGCAATCACACTCGGCGGGAAAATCGAAATGGAGAGAATTTCAAATGTCTGAAATGTGGTTTTTCAGAACAGGCTGACTATGTCGGCTCATTGAATATTCGAAATCGATTTCTCACAGGACGATATGGCGCCTGTTTCCAAACTTAAACAATGCTATGGAATACTATTGTTTGGGTAACTATCGGCAAGCAATATATCTTCATGAGGGTATGTATGCCTATAAAGGTCCTGAAACACAACGATCTAAACCCTCAAAGAATATGTCATCGAGAATAAACCATGCAAACTAAAGACCGATGTTGGAAACGGATAGGGGTCTGGGGACGGGAAATGCCCCGGTGCCCCAGGCTTGAACAGGTCATCCACTGTCGCAATTGCGAGGTGTTCACCCAGGCCGGCCGGAATCTCCTGGAGCGGGCCCTTCCCGAGGAATACAAGGAAGAATGGGGCAGCGTCCTTGTGAAAAAAAAGGGCGAAGAGCCGGCAGGCGCCATTGCGGTGGTGGTATTTCGTGTTGAGTCGGAATGGATGGCGCTTCCCGCCGGGTTGTTTGCGGAAATAATCGACGACGTGAGTATCCATACGCTTCCCCATCGAAAAACTCCCGTATTGCTGGGCCTTGTCAATGTGCATGGCGAAATTCAATTATGCGTTTCTTTAAAACATCTTATGAATCTGGAGGAAGAGACCCCTGAAAAGGGCAAAGCGGAAAAGTCCAAAAAACGACTGATGGTGGCGGGAAAGGACGGCGAGCAATGGGTCTTTCCCGTCAATGAAATCCATGGCATCCATCATTTCAATCCCGGCTTGCTCCAGAATGTGCCGGTGACCATTGCCAAATGCAAATCCACCTTTACAAAGGGCATTTTTAAGTGGGAGGAAAAACATGTGGCGCTGCTCGATGATGAACTGCTGCTTTACAACCTTAAAAGGAGTCTTCAGTGAACAACGGGCGTGAACAAGTCGGAGAGGGTGACTTCGCCATGATGGATCTCTTTCGTTCCGAGGTCAAACGGCATGTCTTGACCCTCCGTGACGGCCTTCAGGCCCTGGCTACCAACCCACAAGATCTGATCCGGTTTCAAAACATGATCCCCGCAGTTCAGGCCATCAAGGGGGGCGCGCAAATTGTTGATCTTGATGGCGCCGCGGCGGTTTCCCATGCCTTGAAAAATGTTTTTGTGGCGGCCAATAAGGGCGAATTTTTACTGGATGAAGCCGGACGCAAACTGATGTCTGAAGGGCTTGAAATTCTGGAATCAATGGTTCAAACGACCCCTGAGGGAGAATTGCCCTGGTGGGATGAGCATGCTGAAGAGATCGATGCCTGGATAGATAAGACCCGGCATTTCTCCATCGATACGCCCCATGAAACATCTCCCGCCCCCGGAGAGGTCCATCCCGCCGGACCGACGCCAGGCTCGGCGCCCCCTGTTGATACGCCGGCGCCCCGTGTTGAAGATGCGTCGCAAAATAAGGAAGAGTTCGTACTCGACCCGGCCATGTGCGGCCTTTTTCAAACGGAAACCCAGAACCACGTGGCCGTTTTAAATGATGGACTGCTGGCTCTGGAGCAGGATCCGGGATCCATGGAACAACTGGACGCCATGATGCGGGCCGCCCATTCCCTCAAAGGAGCGGCCAGGATTGTGGGACAGGATGAAGCCGCCGGTATTGCCCATGCCATGGAAGATTGTTTGCTGGCTGCCCAGAAGGGGCGGCTCAGACTGGATTCCGGTAAGATCAATATTCTTTTTCAAGGCGTTGACATGCTGAACCGTATCGCTGAACATGTGGGTGAAGGCAAGTCCGCATGGTTGTCCCATCAGAAGAAGAAGGTTGAGCAAGTCAAAACCGCCATCATGGGGATTGTTTCCGCGCGACCGGACGTTGTTCCCGAGCGGTTTGAATCCCGGGAAACGTCCACAGTCCCCGTGGTCCTTGAATCAGATCATCAGGAAGCAGACATCAAACAAGAGCATCAGCCGCCCAGCCAAACAGGTTTTACCCCCATGACGGATCCTGCCATGCTGGATCTTTTTCAGGCGGAGGTGGAAACCCATGTGGCCGTTTTAAATGACGGCCTTCTGGCCCTTGAAAACAATCCCGGAGCCACAGATCAGCTTGAAGCCTTGATGCGAGCCGCCCATTCCATCAAGGGCGGCGCCAGGATTGTGGGTCTGGATGTCGCGGTCAAAGTCGCTCATGCCATGGAGGACTGTTTTGTCGCGGCGCAAAAAGGCGTCGTGCTGCTGGGATCGGAGCAGATCGACATTCTGCTCCGGATTGTAGATATCCTGATTCGCATTGCGGATGTCCATGATGGGGAACCGGACTGGGTAGGCCGACATAGCGAAGAAATTGATTCCCTGATGGCTGCAATAACCGCTATTATTCATGGCGAAGCGCCGATTCCCGTATCCCCGGTGGAAGAAACACTCCGAGAAAACCATCGGGAAGTTGCACCATCTTCCGGTGAAAACGATTTTTCCCTGGTGGAAACCGTGGATATGAAACCGGTTCCACGGGAAGCTTCTGAAAAAAGACCGGCCCCACGGAAATCAGAAGGTCCGGACCGGACGGTGCGCGTTACCGCCGCCAAGATCGAACGGCTCATGGGGCAGGCCGGGGAAGTGGTGGTGGGCGCCGGATGGCTTCCCACCTTTTCGGAATCCCTTCTGGAACTGAAAAGAAACCATTCAGAGTTGCTGACCCTCCTGGATGGGCTGCAGGAAACCATCATGGGGAAGGGGCAAAACGATCTGGCCCAGGAACTGGTCCTGCGGGCACGGGAAAAGACCCGGGCCTGTACCCTTCAGCTGGCGGATCGCTTGAACCAGTTCGAAATTTTTACCGGCGCCACAGCCGCCCTGTCCGACCGCATTTATCATGAAGTTATTTCGGTCCGTATGAGGCCCTTTTCCGATGGGGTTCAGGGATTTCCAAGGCTGGTTCGGGATCTTGCGCGAGATCTGGGCAAAAAGGTTCGGCTTGAGATCAACGGGAAATCCACGGAAGTGGACCGGGATATCCTGGAAAAACTGGATGCCCCCCTGAATCATCTGGTCCGCAATGCGCTGGACCATGGTATTGAATCCCCCGAAGAAAGAGTGGCCGCGGGAAAGCCGGAAACCGGGCTTTTGCAAATGGAAGCGTCTCACCGATCGGGGATGCTCATGATCACCGTTAAAGATGACGGACGGGGCATCGACCTGGAAAAACTGAGGCGAAATATCGTCCAGAAAAAGATGGCCACAAAGGAAATGGCCGTTAAAATGACCGAACCTGAATTGATGGCGTTTTTGTTTTTGCCGGGATTTTCAACGGCCGGAAACGTCACCGAGATATCCGGTCGCGGCGTAGGGTTGGATGTGGTGCACAACATGGTCCATGAAGTAGGGGGCGTGGTCCGCGCAGTTTCAAAACCCGGGGAGGGGTTGACCTTCCATATCGAGTTGCCCCTGACCCTTTCCGTGGTGCGCACTTTTTTAGTTGAGATTGCCGGCGAACCCTACGCCTTTCCCCTGGCCCGGATCGATCGTTGCCTGGAACTGTCGCCGGCGGATATGGAGATCGTGGAAGACCGTCAGTATTTCAGGTTTGACGACAGCAATATCGCCCTGGTGGATATCCATAATGTACTGGAATTGGAAACGCCACTGGAGAACCGGGACAAATGGCTCGTCGTGGTGTTGAGCGATAGGCTGAATGCCTATGGCCTGGCCGTTGATAAATTTCTGGGAGAATGCGACCTGGTGGTGCGGCCCCTGGACCCCAGGTTGGGCAAGGTGCCCGATATCAGCTCCGTGGCCGTGATGATGGATGGTTCCCCCGTGCTGATTTTTGATGTGGAGGATCTGGTTCGTTCCATTGACAATCTTCTGGCAGGGCGAAGGCTCCGCAAATTAAGCAAATCCTTTGACGCCATTGAAGCCGCAAAACACAAACGGATTCTGGTGGTGGATGATTCATTTACGGTTCGGGAGATGGAACGGAAACTGCTTGAAAGCAGGGGCTATCAGGTGGATACGGCGGTTGACGGGGTGGATGGATGGAATGCGGTTCGCTCCGGCAGCTATGATATGGTCATCAGCGACGTGGATATGCCGCGAATGAACGGCATTGAATTTGTGGCCCAGATCAAGCGCCACTCCCAACTTAAAAGCATTCCCGTAATCATCGTTTCCTATAAGGACAAGGAAGAGGACCGTCTGGCGGGCCTGCAGGCCGGGGCCAACTATTATTTGACCAAGAGCAGTTTTCAGGACGACTCATTTATTCAAGCTGCCGTCAATCTGATTGGAGACGCATAAACCATGCGGATTGCCATTGTGAATGATTTATCCCTGGCCGTGGAAATTCTGCGAAGAATTGTCTCGGACAGCGCCGTCCATCAGGTAGCCTGGGTGGCTCGCACCGGTGTCGAAGCGATCCGAAAATGTGAAGCCGATACCCCCGACCTGATTCTCATGGACCTGTTCATGCCGGACATGGGCGGCGTGGAAGCAACCCGTAGAATCATGCTTGCCTCGCCATGCCCCATCCTGGTGGTGACCGCCACGCTGGAAGACCATGCGGGAAAAGTTTTTGAAGCCATGGGCCAGGGGGCGCTGGATGCCATCAACACCCCTATAATGGGGAGCGGAAAAGACGCCCGGAAAAGCCGGGAGGCACTGTTAAAAAAAATTGCCATGATCGAAAAGCTGAGTCGGAATTCGTCCGTGCGTCCCATGCAAGTCTCTGTACGGGGCGCCTCGATTTTAAAAGTCTCGTCGCTTATTGTTATCGGCGCCTCCACCGGGGGACCCAAAGCACTGGCGGAGATTCTAAGCCGGCTTCCGGCGAATCTCGAAGCGGGCATTGTCATGGCCCAGCATGTTGACGGCGAATTTTCCGCCGGGATGGCCAGATGGCTCAATGATCAAAGTCCCCTGACAGTTCGCCTGGCGGAAGAAGGCATGCGACCGACCCGTGCAACGGCGCTTCTGGCCGGGAAAAACGACCACCTTATTTTGACATCCGGCCTTACCCTGGCTTACAGCAAAGAACCCATCGCCATTCCTTTTCGTCCTTCCGTGGATGTATTGTTTCAAAGCGTTGCGGCGCATTGGCCTTCAAGGGGCATTGCCATCCTGTTGACGGGGATGGGGAGAGACGGCGCTGAAGGCATGAAAATGCTGCATCGCGTGGGTTGGCACACCATTGCTCAGGATGAGGCGACCAGCGTTGTCTACGGCATGCCCAAGGCAGCTCGGGATCTGGGGACCGTCTCGGAAATCCTGCCGATTCAACAGGTGGCGCCGGCGATTTTGCGGCGTATATAGATATTTTTAACGACAACCCGACAAACAGGAATTTTTATGTCTGATAGAGCATTGCTCACCCAACACCGCATTACCGTTTTACTGGTGGATGATCAGCACATGATCGGCGAAGCCCTACGCCGCATGCTGGTCCCAGAACAGGATATTGATTTTCATTTTTGTCAGGACCCCACCAAGGCCATCAAGACCGCCAACCGGATTCATCCCACGGTGATTCTTCAGGATCTGGTCATGCCCGAAATCGATGGCTTGACCCTGGTGCGTTATTATCGTGCCAATCCCGCAACACGGCATGTGCCGTTGATCGTGCTGTCCAGTAAGGAAGATGCCCTGACCAAAGCGGAAGCATTTGCGCTGGGCGCCAACGATTACATGGTTAAATTGCCGGATCGATTGGAAATACTGGCGCGCATCCGATACCACTCCAGAGGCTACATCAACCTTCTGCAGAGAAACGAAGCCCAGACGCAATTGGAAAAGGCCAATCGGCTTATTCGTAAAACATTCGGCCAATATCTCTCCGATGATATTGTGGATGCCATCCTTGAAAGTCCCGAGGGTGCGGCCCTGGGTGGGGAAAAACGGTTTGTGACGATCATGATGACCGATCTCAGGGGGTTTACGGCCATTGGCGAGCGGCTTCCGGCAGAAGATGTGGTGGGCATTATCAATATCTATCTTGAGACCATGACGGAGATTGTCCTGAAATACCAGGGAACCATCGACGAGTTTATCGGGGATGCCATCTTTGTTATTTTCGGCGCCCCTATTTTGCGGGACAATGACGCCAAGCGGGCGGTGGCTTGCGCCATCGAGATGCAGCTGGCCATGGCTCAGGTGAACAGCCGGTGCCGGGAAAAGGGGTATCCCGAGGTTCATCAAGGCATCGGCATCAATTCGGGCCAGCTGGTGGTGGGAAACATCGGAAGCAAAAAACGGATGAAATACGGTGTGGTGGGTCGCAATGTGAACCTTACCGCACGGATTGAATCGTACACCGTGGGCGGTCAGATTTTTATTTCAGAAAATACCGTGGAAGAATGCGGCCAGCACTTGCTGAGGATCGACGATCGGATGGACGTTATGCCCAAAGGGGTCAAAAAGCCCATCACCATTTATGAGGTGGGGGGCATCAAGGGTAAATTTAACCTCTTTCTACCGGAAAAAGTGGATGTAACCCTGCTGGATTTGCCCCATCCAATTCCCATTGAATTTACGGTGCTTGAAGGAAAACACGCAGGTGATGCCCGGTATAAGGGCGCCGTGGACAAACTCTTTGACAAAACCGCCCAGATATCGGCTGAAGTTTCGGCGGATAAGTTGGTCAACTTGAAAATTTCCCTTTTTGATCATGAGAAAACCGAGATCACTCCGGATCTCTATGCCAAGGTGATCAAAAGCATTTCAAAGGATCCGGCGATTTTCCGGGTCAGTATGACCTCCATTCCACCCTCGGCAGCCGCATTTTTTAAACGCATGACGCCTGATGTCGCTGTGGCGTGAGAAAAACAGGAGAAATTGCCCCCATGCACACAAACACCCGACATCCCCATGAACAGTCGGCTTTTTCCGAACGCACCATCATCGTATTCCTTGTGGACGACCAGGCCATTGTGGCCGAAGCCGTTCGGCGAATGTTGTCGGAGGAGGCGGACATTCAATTGGAATACTGTCAGAATCCCACAAAGGCCCTTGAGATGGCCGGAAAAATTCACCCCACCATCATCCTGCAGGATTTGATCATGCCTGAGATCGACGGGTTGACCCTGGTTCGGTTTTTCAGGGCTTCCGAAGCGACTCGCCGGATTCCCCTCATCGTACTTTCCAGCAAGGAAGATCCTGCCACCAAGGCCGAGGCCTTTGCCCTGGGCGCCAACGACTATCTGGTAAAACTGCCCGACAAGATCGAACTCATTGCTCGAATTCGTTATCATTCAAAGGCGTATATCACGCTGCTTGAGCGCAACGAGACTTACGATGCGCTCCTGGCCAGCCAGGCAGCGCTCAACAGCGAGCTGAAGCAGGCAGCGGCCTATGTTCGCGCACTTCTCCCCCCACGGTTGACGGGGGATATCCATACGGATTGGGAGTTTATCCCCTCCACTTCCCTCGGGGGTGATTCCTTCGGATATCACTGGGTCGATGCGGATCATTTTGCCATGTATCTGCTGGATGTATGCGGTCATGGGATCGGGGCCGCCCTTTTGTCCATATCCGTTATCAATGCCTTAAGGGCCGAATCACTGAATAACGTGGATTTCAGAGATCCAGGCCAGGTCTTGGCTGAATTGAACCAGGTGTTCAAAATGGAACATCACAACGATATGTTTTTTACCATCTGGTACGGGGTGTATCATAAACAACGCCGGGAGATTCTCTATGCCGGCGGCGGTCACCCGCCGGCCATTGCCATTGCCGGCGACACCCCCGAAACAGCCATTGCCCAAAAGCTGGCGGGAGATGGATTCATCATCGGGGCCATGCCTGATAAGGCGTACCGCACTTTTTCATTTTCGCTTAAACCGTTTACGCGACTCTATATTTTCAGCGACGGCATTTATGAGATTGAGGGCTGTTCCGGAAAAATCTGTATGGTAGAGGATTTCATTCAAATGGTGGATGATTTGTATAAAGAAAAAATGGCCCATGTGAAAGGGATTATCGACAGCATGAAAGCGCGGCAGGGAAAGAAAATTTTCGATGACGACGTATCCCTGTTGGAAATTGAATTTGTTCAGCCAGGCCATGATGCTTAAATGTACGGGGAGGGTTCATATGAAAAGAACGAGCATGTTATTTGCGGCAAAACGGTTGGGTCTCTTCTGTTTGATTCTTTTGGGAAGCGTTTCATGTGGGGAAACAAAAGCCCGTGAGCCCGGACAGGTTTTGGGCGGTCCCTGCCATTACAAAACATATCCGGGAACGGCTGAAATGGTTTCGGTTCAAAAAGTGGCGGCCTTAAAAAATACGAAGGGGAGCGGCGATGGGTATGACGTAAAGTTCGTTTTTCATGCTGAAACAGAACCTGAAGAAGCGTTTGCCCGGACAGAGGGAAAGACCCATCGCCTGTTGCTCATCAACGGAACCTATCCCAGGAACGGGTTCTTAAAGAAGTATGGGATTGAGGTCGGCAAAGTGTTTCCATGTCATCTGGAGGTTATTGTCAAAGGGACCTGCACGCCGGTGGTGTATACTTTTCCAACCATTGATTTAACGGATTACGAGGCAAATCGATAACCCTTCAACTGTTGAGATTAGGAGACCGCCGGAGCGCTGTTCCCCTCCGGTTGTTGGATTTCGATCCCTAACCCAGATGAAAGAGATTCTTGACGGCCGTCCACCCCATTTTACGGCGCAGGATACCCAGCTGGTCCTGCAGGGGCAGCTGTTTGGGGCACACATCCTCGCAGGCCAGAAGGCCCATGCAGCCGAAAATGCCCTCGTCCGTTCCGATAACCTCAAAATATTCCTTGTTTTTCCGGTTGTCCCGGGGATCCAGCATAAAGCGGGCGATGCGGTTCAAGGCTGCCGCCCCCAGGAAATCTTCCCGCATGTTGGCGGTACCGCAAGCGGCCACGCAGCAACCGCACTCCACGCAGCGCTCAAGCTCATAGATCTCTTCGGCCCGGGCATTGTCCATACGTTCTTCCAGGGCCGTGGGATCAAAGGTCTTGTCCGTGTGAATCCATGACCCCACTTTTTCGTTCATGGCACGAAACCAGGTGCCCGTATCCACCGAAAGATCTCCCACCAGTTTGAACACGGGCAGGGGCATGAGGGTGATCTGATCCGGCAGTTCCTTGATCAGTGTTTTGCAGGCAAGGCCCGGCCGACCGTTAATAACCATGGCGCAGGCGCCGCAGATGCCGGCGCGACAGCAGAAATCAAATTGCAATGATGGGTCCAGCTCCTCGCGGATTTTGGTGAGTGCAATGAAGAGGGTCATGCTGTCCGTTTCTTCCAGGTGAAAGGTATCCGTATGGGGCGTTGACTGGGGGTCCTGGGGGTTGTAGCGGAATATGTCAAATTGAAGTCGCCGGGCCATTATTAATCTCCTATGTCGGTGTCCGTACAGGTAATGATTTTACAAGTGCCATAGCCTCTTTCACCGGGGGCCAGTTCAAATGTCGGGCTGACCGGTTCATAATTAAGGGTGGGAAGGGTGTCCCCTTCCTTCCAGGTGGCCAGGGTTCGTTTTAACCAGTCCCGATCATTGCGCGCCTCATAATCCTCCCTGGCATGGCACCCCCGGCTTTCGGTCCGTTGAAGGGCCGCATAGGCTGCGCAGAGCGCCAGTCTTACCATCCCCTTGATTTTCAGGGCCAGGGACAGTTCCGGGTTGACTCCGATGCCGTTGGATCTCAACCCCACCTGCTTTGCCCGTGCATAAATTTCCTGCAGGTTATCCACGGCTGTTTGAAGATCTTTTCCGTTTCGAAAAATACCCACATGGTCCATGAGTTCGTCTTGCATGGCATTGCGAACTTTAAAAACGTTCTCCTTGCCGCCACAACACTGGATCAGGTCATCAATGCGCCCTTGCTCTTTTAACAGGGCTTGGCGGGTAATGGCAGTGTCAAATGCCGTCTCATACCCTTGGAGAAATTCCACCACCTTTTCGCCGACGATTTTGCCGGCCACGATGGTTTCCGCGAGGGAGTTGCCGCCGAGGCGATTGAATCCGTGCATATCCCAGCAGGCGGCCTCTCCCGCTGAAAACAGGCCCTTCAGACCATATACGGCCCCATCCTTGTTGGTGCGAACCCCTGCCATGGTGTAATGCTGGGCCGGTCGCACGGGGATCAATTGGGTGATGGGATCAACGCCCAGGAAGTTGTTGCAGATCTCTTCTACTTCCCGTAATTTGGTTTTGATGTGTTGCGTTCCCAGGTGCCGAATGTCGAGCCATAAATGGTCGCCATAGGGGCTTTTGACGCCAAGCCCTTTTCGAATGTGATGGGTCATCCATCTGGACACCACGTCCCTGGAGGCCAGTTCCGCCTTTTCCGGTTCGTATTTGTCCATAAACCGTTCTTCGTTCACATCCAGCAAGGTCCCGCCGTCCCCCCGACACCCTTCCGTCACCAGAATATTGGTGGGCACGATGCCGGTGGGATGAAACTGAATGGCCTCGGGATTTCCCAGGGGTACGATCCCCGTATCCAGAGCGATGATGGCGCCCGAACCGTCATTGATGACGGCATTGGTGGTTTCCCGGTAAATGCGGCCGTAACCGCCCGTGGCAATGAGGGTGGCTTTGGCCAGGTAGGCGCGCAATTTTCCGGTTTTCAAGCAACGGGCCACCACGCCCGTGCATTTCTCGCCGTCATGAATGAGCGAAATGGCTTCCATGCGGTCATGCACCCTGACCCCCAATTCCACCACCTTGTTGTCCATGGTGTACAAGAGGGTGTGTCCGGTGCCGTCGGAGGTATAGCAGGTGCGCCATTTAGCGGTGCCGCCAAAATCCCGGGCGGTGATGAGTCCCTGTTTGGCCGCCGCCTCAATTTTTTCAAACTGCTTCCCACCCTTGAAGTAAGTGGATTTTCCCGGCTCCACCCGGTTCCAGGGAATCCCCCAAAAGGCCATTTCCCGAACGGCGATGGGCGCTGTTTCCGCAAATAACCGGGCGACTTCTTGGTCGCAACCCCAGTCCGAGCCTTTTACTGTGTCTGAAAAATGCACATCAGGGCAGTCTCCGTCTCCTTTGAAGCAGCTCCCCAGAGCCGCCTGCATGCCTCCCTGAGCGGCGGAGGAATGGGAACGTCTGGGCGGTACAATGCTCAGGCACAGGGCGTCAAATCCGGCGGATGCCGCTTCAACAGCCACCCGTTCACCGGCAAGTCCGGCTCCGATGCACAATAGGTCTGTTATGATTGTTTCCAATGATTTCGCTCCGAAAAAGCGGTAGGCCGCTTTTTAGTTTTAGGTTTTAAGTTTTACGTTTTAAGAAACGAATACAGGGTCAACTATCAATACTTAAAACTTAACACGTAACACTTAGAACTTGATTCAACTGGCCGTTAGAAACATGAACCTGACAATGGTCACCAGCCCGATAAAAATAAAGATGCCGGTCAGGATATTTTCAAACCTGTGAAATTTCTTTCGTTCTTTTCGTTTGATAAATCCCCATTTGACGGCGATGCGATAAAACCCGATGCCCACATGAAGCTCCACCATGGGCAGGAGAATCAGATAAAAGACCAGCCAGAAGCCCCCCTGTATCCTGGCGGCGCTTTTGGCTGCTGTAATGGGAAGGTCTGTCAGCACCGTCCACATGTGAATGGAGCCCATGATCAGGATGACCATGGCCGTGAAGGCCTGGATGAGCCAGAGCCAGGTATCCTGGTGGTGCAAAAGCCTGGCATGTTTCCAGATGGTGGCCTGCTGCTCCGCCCGAAACGGTACCTTGCGGGCCGCCAGGACAAAATGAAACAGCATGGTGGCGCCGATCAACGGTCCTCCCACCTGGGCCATGTAGGTGGCCTCAAAAAAATAGGCCAGGGTATTCATGGCGCCCGCGCCCAGGTTAACGCTGGCTACTAAAATCATGTGACTCCACATGAACAGGATCAGCCCGGCGCCCGTCAACATCTGAAGCCAGTCCAGGTAAGCGGCATTCCCGGTTGACGAACGAACGTAAATGCTTGTATTGATGCTCATCTGCTCTCCTTTACCCCAAAGGCCATGTTGAAAAAAAGGTTGGTTGAGATTTATTTTGTCAAACGACTAAATTCCTTATAAATCAAGATTTACATCATTGCAACCCACTCTTTACCGCTTTTTCAATTATCGTCAATTTTTTTTAAAAGCCAAAACTTGCACCGATCCCGCGACTGATTTATAGTGCTTCACGATAATTCTCAAACAGGCGCTAAAACCCAAACAGTTGGAAAACAGAACGTGCTCCTATGTTTCTAACCAAATTTGCCATTGAACGTCCCATCGTGGTGCGCATGGCCTTTTTTCTCATTGTGATTTTCGGGCTCTATTCCTATAAGGCCATGCCCAGGTTTCTGGACCCCGACATCACCGTGGGTGAAGGGATCATTATCACCCTGTGCCCTGGTTTTTCCGCCGAGGAAATGGAAAAACTCGTCACCAAAAAAATTGAGGATGAGCTGGAAGGCATCTCCGATATCAGGCGTTTTGAATCCCGCTCCTTTGAAAGCTCCTCCAATATCCATGTCTTTTTCAACACCGACCTCAACGAATACGAAATCGATCAAGCCATGCAGGAGGTCAGAAATGCCGTGGACAGTGTGGACGAACTGCCCGAAGATGCAAAGATTCCCCGGGTCCTGGAGATCGATATCGCCATCTTTCCCGTGTGCATGGTGGGTCTAGCGGGACCTTTGCCCATGATGCAGCTCCAGGATATTGCGGAAGACATTTCCGATACCCTTGAAAACATCGATGGGGTATCGGAAGTCAATATCGTGGGAGAACGGGAAACGGAAATCTGGGTGGAGTTGAACCCCCGCCTCATGAGCGCCCACGGCGTTTCCGTTCCCGAGGTGGCCGACGCCCTGGCCGCTCGCATGCGGAATCTGCCGGGGGGAACCCTGGAGATGGGGGATCATGAGGCGGCCATTCGGATGCTGGGCGAAACGCCCCGTCCCGAGACCATGGGGGAGATCGCCGTCAAAAATGTCCATGGGAATACGGTTTATCTTCGCGACGTCGCCACCATATCGCCCACATTGGAAATGCCGCGAACCCTTACCCGAATCAACAATGAAAATGCGCTGGTGCTTTCCGTCAAACGAAAGAAAAAGGTTAATATGATTCAGATGGTGGATGACGTTAAAGCCGTCATAAAGAACCTTGAGGGCGCCTATCCCGGTCTTAAAACGACGCTTTATTTTGACCAGTCCCGGGAAATCAAAAAACGGATCAGGGAACTCCAGATCAATGGTCTGATGGGCATCTTTCTGGTTTTTTTGATTTTGTGGGTGTCCATGGGGTTGAGGAACGCGCTTTTTGCATCCGTGGGGATTCCCATCGCTTTTCTGCTGACGTTTATCCTCATGAAAATTGCGGGGCTTTCCATCAACGGATTGACCCTTTTCGGGTTGATTCTGGTTTTGGGCATCGTGGTGGATGATGCCATTGTGGTGCTGGAGAATATTTTTCGTCACAGGGAGCAGGGAAAATCCATTGTGGAGGCTACCCTCGACGGAAGCCGTCAGGTGCTGGCGCCGGTGCTGGCCTCCGTTTCCACTACCATCGCCGCTTTTGTTCCCATCCTGATCATGGTGGGCGGCATCATCGGCAGGTACATGGCGGGGCTACCCAAGGTGGTCATATTTGCTTTGCTGGCATCTCTTTTTGAAGTGTTTTTCATGCTGCCGTCCCACATGGTGGAACTGGGGCCCAGGGAAACCCAAAAAGGCGTTCCCAAACGCCGCTTCGACGTGTTTCACCCGGTCCGTAGAGCCTATTACCCCATGTTGCGGGCCGTGTTGCGGCACAGGTATCTGTCCGTCCTTTTTATTGTTCTGGCAACGGGACTGGCCTTTCTTCTCTACTTTCAGACCGATTTCATCATGTTTCCCAAAAGCGACGCGTTCCCAAGGTTCAACATTCACTTTGACCTGCCGGTCGGTTCAAGCCTGGAACGAACACAAAAGACCCTTGTGGCTCTTACTGACCTGCTGAACAAGCGCATCGGCGAAGATCTGTCGGCGCCCATTGCGGTGGCAGGAATGAAAGAGGTCAACTACGCCCCCATTTACGGAAAACACTTCGGCATTCTCAATGTGATTCTGAAAGAAGAAAAGGATCGAAAGCATTCGGTGGTGGAAGTGATGGAAAGCGTTCGAGAGGATGTGGAAAAACTCCTCACCGAAAAAGGGGCCACCGCCTTTGTGCTGGAACGGCTCATTGAAGGCCCCCCCGTGGGCGCCGACGTGGATTTGAAAATCCAGTCGCCGTCGTGGGAGATGTCCGCTGCCATTTCGGAGTCGATTCAAAAGGAGCTGACCCGACACGATGGCATCGTGGAGATACACAACGACTTTTCCCGGGACAAACAGTTCATGGAGATCACCGTCGATGAAGGCAGGGCCCGAAGTTTGGGCATTCAACAAAAAGACCTGGTGATGGCCGTTCAGGCCGGTTTTCACGGCATGAAAGTGGCCACCTACAACCGGGGCGACAACGAGCAGGACATCAAACTGAAATATTTGCCCCAATATCGGCGTGACTTTGACGATCTGCTCAATTTGAGGATTGCCGTCCCCGGCCAGAGAGACGTCCCTTTGAAAGAAGTGGCTGAAATAGAACTGGTTCCCGGCTTTCATAATATTTATCACTACAACGGAAAACAGACCGTGAACCTGACCGCCAACATCCGGGAGACGGTTCAGAAAAAAGAGGGTTTCAGCGGTTTTCTGTCAAACCTGGAAGGGAAAAAGATGACGGCGGTCAGGGCTAATCAAATCGCCATGGACGCTTTTAACCGCGTCAAACATGACTTCCCGGGGGCCAGGCTCATCGCCGGGGGGCTTCAGGAGGAAACCGACGCATCCCTGAGGGAATTGGGCTACGCAGCCATCATGGCGCTGTTTTTTATCTTTTTTATCCTTTCCCTTCAGTTCAATTCTTTTACCCAGCCCTTTATTATCATGGTTACCATCCCATTTGCGTCCCTGGGGGTTCTGATCGGGTTGCTGGTGAGCAACAACCCCCTGACGTTCATTACCCTTATCGGGCTGTTGACCCTCACCGGCATCGTGGTTAACGATTCTCTGGTCCTGATCGATTTTATCAACCGTTATCGGAAAGACCATCCGGATCGGATTTACCTGGCCATCGTCCTGGCCTGCCACGTGCGTATGCGCCCCATCATTCTGACCAGCATCACCACCATCTGCGGGTTGGCGCCCATGGCCTTCGGGCTCGGTGGGAAATCCATTTTCTGGGCGCCGCTGGCCACGGCCATCATGTGGGGACTGGCCTTTGCGACGTTCCTGATTCTTTCCATGGTGCCGGCATATTATGCTATTCTGGATGATATCGGTTTTTTCATTCGAAACCGCAAACGCCGAAAAGCGAATATCTTAAGTGAAATTGACGAGGCTTTCGATCATCCGGATCTAAAGCCGTTTTTTAAATCGAAAACAATAAAATGAAAGGGTGTTGAAATGCCTGAAAAGATTAAGGAAGATACATGGCTTTGGCTGGTAGCCGAGGACCCGGGTGAAAACGAGCAGTTTCTGGGACAAAGGGACGGCAAAAATAACATTTCATTTATTCCCGCATTTCTGGGAAAAGATGCGGCCCTGCAGGGACTGCATCTCCTGGCCAGGGAAAAAGGGCGGAAGTTTGAGATTCAAGCCATCCAATATCAGGATCTGGCCCCAAAATTGACTGAAGAAGGGTTTTGGTTGTTCGTTTTGAACGCTGAAGGGGAAATTCTTGCGAAACTCGACCCTTCGGATAAAAATGCCTAACCCCATTGTTTCAGACCTAAAAACCATTGCGTACCCGGCGTGCCTGCGATTGCAGCACGCCATTCATGGCGCACGCGCCGCAAGTTTGCTGCCGGACACCCTTCTCCTGGTGGAACATCCGCACGTTCTTACCTTCGGCAGGCGGGCGGGGGCGGAAAATGTTCTGGTCTCCGAATCGACCCTTCAGCAACAAGGGATTGCATGCGTCCATATTGAACGGGGCGGAGACGTGACCTATCATGGTCCGGGGCAGCTGGTGGCCTATCCCATTTTTGCCATCGGGAAAAACGGTATCGGGGTTCTTGATTTTGTGGAACGGTTGGAAGAAGTGATGATTCGGGTTCTGAAGGATTGCGGCATTGCGGGTGAACGAAATAAAAGAAACCGTGGGGTCTGGGTGGAGAATGAAAAGATTGGGTTTGTGGGAATCGCTGTTCGAAAAGGGATCTCTTTTCATGGACTTGCCCTGAACGTGATGCCCGACCTCAACTTTTTTCAAATCATCCATCCCTGCGGGCTTAAAGGGGTCCGGGTTACCGCCATGGCCGCTCTCCTTGAAAGAGAGTTTTCCATGACCCGGATGAAAGACTTGATGGTCCGTCATTTTCAGAAGATTTTTGATATGATTCTGGATCAGATGAAACCGGATGATTTTTGGACCATGATGCGGTCATTGACGCCCTCCCTTCACCCCCATGGAAAGATATCATGATGAACGATACCGGAAGACCCATGCCCACTAAGCCCCCCTGGCTGAAAAAGCGGCTCTCCTCGGGCCACGCTTACAACAAAGTCGTCAGGCTTCTCAAGGAATGCAGTTTGCGTACGGTTTGCGAAGCGGCCCTCTGCCCCAATTTGGGAGAGTGTTTTTCAAGAGGAACCGCCACCTTTATGATTCTGGGGGATCGCTGCACCCGGAATTGCCGGTTCTGTGCGGTGCGCCATGGGATTCCCGAGCCCCCGGACAAAGAAGAACCCCAAAAGGTGGCCAATGCCGTGAAGGAACTGGGGCTTCGGTATGCCGTGGTTACTTCCGTCACCCGCGACGATCTTCCGGACGGCGGAGCAGGGCATTTTGCCGAGACCATTTGCGCCATCAAAAATCGAAATCCCGGTACACGAGTGGAAGTGCTGATTCCCGATTTCCAGGGGTCCCAAGACGATCTCAAGACCGTCATGGCAGCGGCGCCCCATGTCCTCAATCACAATGTGGAGACCGTTCCCAGGCTTTATCCGCAAGTTCGACCTCAGGCGGATTACCATGGTTCCCTGCAATTGATTCAAAGGGTTGGCGGCATCAATCCCGCCATTGCTGCCAAATCGGGTTTGATGCTGGGCCTGGGAGAAACCCCTGATGAAGTACTTCAGACATTTCAAGACCTCCTGGCGGCGGGTTGCCGTCTCCTGACCCTGGGCCAGTATCTGGCCCCTTCCAGGGAACACCATCCCGTTGTGGCATATGTTTCGCCGGATGAATTTCTGGAATGGGAAAAAACCGCTCGGCAAATGGGTTTTCAGGGCGTGGCTGCGGGTCCCTTTGTTCGCAGTTCCTTCCATGCGGGAGAGTTGTTTCAGGAGATGAAGCTAGGATTCACGGATGGTCAATGACGGTCAAATTTGGTTTGCGCTGATCGCGGGCTTTCTTCTGGTTGCCTTGGCGGCAAAACAGATCGGAGAATTTTTCTACCGGTTAAAGCTTCCCTTAATCAGCGGATTCCTATTAACCGGAATGATTGCGGGTCCTTATATCCTGAAACTGATTCCCATTCATACCATCGAAGCACTGGGTTTCGTTGATGAGATATCCCTGGCCTTTATTGCGTTTGCCGCGGGCAACGAATTGTATGTTCGGCAACTGAGGGGCCGTTTTAAAAGCATTCGCTGCGTAACCCTTGGATTGGTTCTCGCTACGTTCACTTTGGGGTCGGTCTCTTTTTTTCTGCTTTCCGAATGCATCCCTTTTACCAAAGCCATGCCGCCGCTTCACAGGGCCGCGGTTTCCATTCTGGTGGGCGCCATCCTCGTGGCCAGGTCCCCGTCGTCCGCCATTGCGGTGGTCAATGAATTGAGGGCCAAAGGCCCTTTTACCAAAACCGCACTGGGCGTCACGGTGATCATGGATGTGGTCGTTATCGTGGTGTTCAGCATTAACGTGTCTGTGGCTGCTACATTGTTGACGGGTCGGGAATTTGAGCTTCGGTTCCTTCTGATTTTGGCGCTTGACCTCAGCTTGTCCCTGTTTGTGGGGTATTTGCTTGGAAAAATGGTGCAACTCATCCTGTCCGGGCGTTTCCATCGGCACCTGAAGACCGCCCTCATTCTGGGTTCGGGGTACGGTGTTTTTGTTTTGTCCGGGGCAATCCGGCATGTCACCCAGGCGCATTTGACCTTCGAAGTATTGCTGGAACCCATGCTTATCTGTATGGTCGGCAGTTTTTTGACCACCAATTACAGCCATTACCGCACGGAGCTCATGAAAGTACTCCATGATATCGCGCCCTTTGTATATGTTCTTTTCTTTACCCTTACCGGCGCTTCCCTGGCGCTGGATGTCCTGGCCCATTGCTGGATGATTTCCCTGGCGCTGTTTGCCATTCGTCTGGTCGGCATTTTCATCGGATCCTATGGCGGCGGCCTTCTTTCGGGAGAAGCGAATCAATACAACAAAATCAGCTGGATGTGCTATATTACCCAGGCGGGGGTGGGGTTGGGACTGGCGAAACAGGTGGCTGTGGAATTTCCCGAGTGGGGGGCGACTTTCGCGACGATCATCATTGCCGTCATCGTCATGAACCAAATTGTGGGGCCGCCGTTTTTCAAGTGGGCTCTTTTTCTGGCTAAAGAAGTACCGTCTCGGGGGGGAGATTGTTCCCATGGCAGCGTTCGGGATGCCTTGATCTTCGGTTTGGAGGGAGATTCCCTCGCCTTGGCTCGATTGCTGCAATCCAACAATTGGGAGGTCAAAATCGCCGCCACGCAAATCCGTTATGTGCAGCAGATGGCCGGAGATGCGGAAATCGAGATTCATCCCATTTCCCATATCAACATCCAAACGCTGCAAAAATTGGGGGCCGGGCGAGCGGATTCCATCGTTGCCATGCTGTCCGATGAAGACAATTACCGGATTTGCGAGTTGGTTTATGAGAATTTCGGCACGCGAAATGTGATGGTTCGTTTAAATAATCATAAGCATTTCAAACGATTTTCTGATCTCGGCGCCATGGTTGTGGAACCTTCCACCGCCATTGTGAGTCTCATGGATCAGTTTGTGCGGTCTCCGTCAACGGCAACCCTTCTCCTGGGCTTGGAAAAAGGGCGGGAGGTCATCGAATTTGAATTGCGCAACGAAGACTTTTCAGGCATGGCCATAAGGGATCTGCACCTTCCACTGGATCTTCATATCCTGTCAATTCGCCGCCAGGGCGAGATGATGGTGACGGGGGGATTTACGCGGTTTCAAGTGGGCGACTGGTTGACGGTTTTCGGTTCCCGCGCAAGTTTGGAACAGATGATGTTGCAATTCAGTGAACACCCGGAACATGCCATCGTTCATATGGTGGGAAGGGTCGCTTCACCGGAAATGGCATCCCGGGGCTTCAAAAAGGAGGTGGAAGAGGTGATTCAGGAAAGAGATGGGGTACATGCGGCAAGGTTTGATCAGCTGATTGAACAAAGCATCGTATTGGATTTGGAAAAATCTCTAAACTATGATCTCTTTTTTCGTCAGGTGGCCGAAACCGTTTCGAGCCTTTAAACCTACCGGTGGAAACGCTCTTTCAGTTGCTTATGGAAAGGGAACAGGAGGGCAGCACGGCCCTCAGACCGGATCTGGCGATTCCGCATATTATCATTGAAGGCGAAAATACTTTCTTCATTTTGATGGCCCGCTGCAGGGAGGGCATTCATTTTTCCAGGTTGGCGCCTAAGGTAACAGCGGTCTTTGTTCTTTTGGGAACGCCCAATCAGCGGGATTACCATCTCTATGCCTTGTCCGCCATCGCGGAGATAGTGCAACAACCCCGTTTTCAGGAAAAATGGTTGAAGGCGAGCAATGAGACGACATTAAGGCATATCGTCCGTTCAAAAAAGGGCATATTTACAACTGAATGCTAAGAATCCTTCTCTTTCTCGGGTAAAAGCGTGGCGGGTTGGACACTTTTGTCGCCGTGTTTTTCAAGAATTGCGTCAAGAGCGATGTTCAGTTCCTCCCTTTTCTGAAATGATGGACCATCGTTAAAAAGGGATAGTTGTCTTTCCGTATGAGCAAAACCGAGTTGGGATAAGGAGATGCCCAGAAGCCGGACCGGCCGTTTGCCAACCGCTGTTTTTTGAAGGAGGTCGCATGCCGCCCGGTATATCTCAAAACCGTCATTGGTGAATTTAGGAAGTGCTGCCGCCCGGGTGATTTGCTGGAAGTCATGATATTTGACTTTCAGGGAAACGGTTTTCCCCGTCAATTTTGCTTTGCGCATCCTGCGGGCCACCTGGGTCGCCAAAGCCAGAAGCGCCTTTTTTGCATCCGCCAAATCCATGATGTCATGCCTGAAGGTTTGTTCGTGCCCCACGGACTTGGTTTCATGCCCAGGGACAACATCCCTTTCATCCATGCCCATGGATAAAAAATGCATGTCGGCCCCGTGTTTCCCGAATTTTCGTTCCAGAACATCCGGGTTGCAAAGCCTTAAATCCTTGAATGTATGAATGTTGAGCTGCGCTAAAATTTTTTGCGTCACTTTCCCGACGCCCCACATCTTCTTTATGGGAAGTGGATCCAAAAATGCGCCAACCCTGTCCGGCATTACAACCGTCAACCCATCAGGTTTATCCATGTCGGAGGCAATCTTTGCAACAAACTTGGACGGCGCAACACCCGCCGAAACCGTAAGCCCGATTTCCCCCAGAACCATTGCTTTCACTTTTTTTGCGATTTCGATGGGGTCTCCGAGAAGGCGCATGGAGCCGGTGACGTCAAGGAACGCCTCGTCTATGGAAAGTGGCTCGACCAAAGGCGTGAAACGCGCAAAAATCTCAAAAATTCGTTTTGAAAGCTCCTGATACCGATGCATTCTGCCGTGCAAAAAAATTGCGTTTGGGCAAAGGCGCATGGCGGTTGCTATGGGTTGAGCAGCGTGAACGCCGAACCGCCGCGCCTCGTAGGAAGCGGAAGACACAACGCCCCTTTCCCTGCTGCCGCCCACAATAACCGCCTTCCCTTTGAATTCGGGATTGTCAAGAACCTCCACCGCCGGGTAAAAGGCGTCCATGTCAAAATGAATGATGGATCTGTGAGGTGTTTTGTTTTCCGTTTTTCCCCTCAAAATAGCGTTTCACCTTTTCCAGGGAAGCAGGCTCCCAGTTTCCTATTTTCTCCTTGGCGGCCATGATGCGGCTTACCGATGCATGAAGCCGGGAAAGCAGCGCTTCATTTGCAAAAAGCCGGTTTCTCACGTTATCCATGGCCTCCCACACAAGCCTTTGGTTTTCACAAATCAGCAAGACATCATTTCCCGCCTCAAAGGCTTTTACCGCACCCTCGGCCACGCCTGGCGTTTCCTTACCCTGCCCCTCTCTAATGGCGCCCATTTCCAGATCATCCGTAACGATCAGTCCTTGAAACCCCATTCGGCCCCGCAGCAATTCCGTAAGGATCGAATAAGAAAGGGTCGCCGGATAATCCACATCCAGGCTTGGGTAAAGAGCATGGGATGTCATGATGGCGGAAACCCCTTCCCCGATGGCCGCCTGAAAGGGCGGCAGGTTGACGGTTTCAATTTCGTTTTTCTCCGCTTCGATGGTGGGAAGATGTAAATGAGGGTCCAGACGTGCCTTTCCCAATCCGGGAAAGTGTTTTCCCACGGCCATAACGCCATTTTCCTGAAGGGTTTTGATAACGATTCGCCCCAGTCTGCCCACTTTTTCCGGGTCCTCGCCGAAGGTTCGACCTTCCAGGTGTTTGTCAACTGACCCCCTGGGCACATCCAGTACCGGCGCCATATTCATGTTGAGCCCCACCAACCGCATTTCCGTTGCCGTCACCCGGCCGAACCGGGCGGCCATTTCCTCGGAATGGGGGCCATGGCCAATGGCGCTGTTTCCGGGAAAACAGGTGAAGGGTTCCCGCAAACGGGCCACGCGTCCGCCTTCCTGGTCTACGCCCAGAAAAAGTGGAATGCCATGGTATTTCATGGCGGTTTCCTGAAGATCATTGCAAAGCGCCGCCACCTGAAGTGGTTCAACAATATTTCTTTTAAAGAGAATGATTCCTCCCAGCCCCCTGTCTCGAATAAGTGAAACGGTTCCCTCATCCAAATGGGGGCCGGGCATACCGGCCATAAACAATCTGCCGATATGGTGATGAAGTTCTGAAAGCTCAAGGGTGGAATGCATGGGTGATCCTTCCTTCACAAGAAAAACAACATTGACATGAGCCTTCATCATGTATAATCAGTAACAAACAAATGCAATGGAAAATTTGACCCATGAAAGCAATGATTCTGGCCGCCGGCATGGGAAACCGGCTTTTGCCCCTCACATTAAGCCGGCCCAAACCCCTGGTCCCCGTGGGAAACAGGGCCATCATTTACCACACCATTACCTGGCTGAAAGCCCACGGGGTGGATGAGATCGTGGTGAACGCGCACCATCACCGGAACCAGATTTACGATTATCTGGATGAAGGACGGCCTTTCGGCATCCGGATTCATGTCAGTGAGGAGCCGGAGATCCTGGGCACGGGCGGCGGCATCCGAAAAACCCGATGGTTCTGGGACACCGAACCCTTCATTGTGGTGAACGGGGATATCCTGACGGATATCGATCTTTCCCTGGCCTATGAAACCCATCAAAAAAGAGGTGATTTAGCAACGCTGGTACTTCACGACTTCAAACCCTTTAATCAGATCAAAGTCGATGAAAACCGGAATATTCTCGATATTAGCGCCGAACCGAAAACGGGACGGTTGGCGTTTACGGGCATCCACATTATGAACCCCGAAGTGCTGGACCATATTCCGCCCGATCGTTTTTCCTGCATCCTGGAATGTTATCGCGCCCTTATTCGGGAAAACCGCCCCCTACGGGGACATCTGGTGCAAAACCATTACTGGCGGGATGCGGGAACCATTGAAAGCTATATTGAAGCCAACCGGGAAACATTAAACGGCGCCCCTTTTCTATTGGGCCGGGACTGCCGGATTCATGACCATGCCCGGTTGAAGGATTGGGCCGTTCTGGGGGATAGGGTCTCTCTGGAAAAAAACGCATCGGTGGTTCGTTCCATTTTATGGGGAAATGTCATTGTCGGAAAAGACGTCAAGATCATTGACAGCATCGTTGCCACAGCCGGTGAGGTAACGGAAAATTTAATGGACGATATTCGATAACCTGGGGTTTTTCAGGCGGATTATGGACCCGGAATTCAAAAAGAATCTCACGGCTTTTTTTAAAATAGCGAACCCTGGTGAAACAGCCGTGTCCTTTGATCAGCTGCAAGGCGATGGTTCCCCACGTGTTTTCTGGCGGATTAATGGGTTAAAATCAAAGCGATCGTTCATTGCCATGGCCAATCCCCCGGTGACGGAGGCCTTGGACCGCGAAAATCGCGCCTACCTCGCCATTGCCCGACACCTTGGACAAAAAGAGATTCCGCTTCCCGCCATTCATCAATACGACCTTGGCAAAGGGTGGTTTATTATGGAGGATCTGGGCCATACAAACCTTCAGGACGTGGTTCTGGCGGGCAAAGACCCCGTTCCCGTTTATGATAAGGTTCTGGCCCATCTGTTTCGGATGCAGGTCAAGGGGGGGGAAGGGTTTGATCCCACATGGTGCTGCCAGACCGAACGTTATGATCGGACCGTGATGCAACAGTATGAAGCCCACTATTTCAGGGATGCCTTTCTGGTGGGTTTTCTGGGATATGAACCCTCATGGCCGGGCCTTGAAGCCGCCTTTGATCATTTGGCAGATCTGGCGTCCCGGGCGGAGGCCGGGTTTTTCATTCATCGGGACTTTCAATCCAGAAACATCATGGTAATGGATCAAAAAATCGGGATCATCGATTGGCAGGGCGGTCGGTTTGGGCCCCTGGCCTATGACCTGGCGTCCCTCCTCGTGGACCCCTATGTCCGGTTGTCCGGTCATCAAAAACAGAAGATTTACAACGCCTATATCGCGCTGGTAAAAGACCGAAACCCCGCATGGGTCGCACCCTTTGAAAGGGACTACCCCTACCTGGCCATTCAGCGGAACCTTCAAATCCTGGGCGCCTTTTCATTTCTGTCAAAGGTCATGAAAAAAACCTATTTTGAGGCCTATATTCCCCATGCCCTGAAAAGCCTTGGGTCGCTGCTTGAGAAAGTTTCAGATCACGGCCTAAACCCCCTTAAACGCCTTGTTTCGGAGATAAACCTATCCGATAATCTTGACACGGGGACCGGAGGAAAAAACAACGGTGGAAAAGAAGAGACTTTTTAATCCAGAACAAATGGTTGCCGCCCTCAACGGGCAGGTGGGCATGGTCATGGGCCGGGACATGTATGACAGGGCCCGAAAGACGCTTCCGGAGGGAAAAAAAGCCGGACGTTATTTTGCGCCGGGTTGCTGTCATCATCCGGATTACGTCACTCAGATTCCGGTGCTTTTTGAGGATGGCGCCTATGACGTCATGCGCAGCATGAATCTCAAAAAGAACCCTGTCGTTTCTGAAGAAAAGAGACTGGCAATTCAGGGTATTATTCAAGAAAACAATCTGGCTATTCAGCCCTAAGGAGCTCAAATGATGGAAGATTGCATCTTTTGTAAAATTGTCAAAGGCGAAATTCCCAGTTTCAAGGTGTACGAGGATGATCAGGTTCTGGCCTTTGCGGATATTAACCCCGTATCGCCGGGGCATACCCTGATTATTCCCAAAAACCATGCGGCCAATCTTATGGAAATTTCCGAAGAAGATCTTACCGCCGTACACAGGGCCTCAAAAAAGGTTATGGCGGGGATTGAGGCGGCCTTGAAGCCCTCGGGTGTCGCCTGCGTTCAGCTGAATGGGCGGGGCGTGAACCAGGTGGTGATGCACTACCACCTCCACCTGATCCCGAAAATCCCCGGGGGGCCGGCCCTTCCGGTTTCAGCGTGGGAAATTAAACCGGGGAATATAGATGATATCAAGGCGACTGCCGAAAAGATAACGGCAGCTCTCAAATAGTGGCTGAACGAAAACCCCGTTCAGGCACGGTTTTAAGTTTTAAGTTAAAAATAAGGAAGGGAGTTGCCGATTATTCATGTGGGTCCTGATGATTGTTGTGGCGATCTATCTTCTGTCGACGCTTTTTCTAACGGTTCTGGCCCATCAAATCCCTCGCAGGCCGGTTCAGGATAAACCCGACTGGGGTCGTGTTAAAGATATTCAGATTCCCGCCGTGGACGGGGGAATGCTGGAAGTATGGATCGTGGAACCTGAAACGCCGTCCAGGGGGACTGTTCTGCTGGCCCATGGCTGGAGCCGAAACCGGGACCGCATGACGGGCCGGGCCAGGGTTTTTGGGAAACTGGGGTTTAAGACGGTCATGCACAGTGCCAGGGACCATGGCCATTCCACCCCCAACCGCGGCATGAACGCTTTTCGTTTTGCCGAGGATATCGAATCTATTCTCGGTGGGCTGGACGAACCGGTCCTCCTGTATGGGCATTCAGCCGGGGCTGCCGGGGCCATCCTGGCGGCCTCCCGGCATCCGGACCGGATCAGACTTCTATTTCTGGAAGGGTGTTACGCGCGGACAAAAGAAGGTCTGCGCAGTCTTTACCGAAGTGTTAACCCTCTTTTCGGCCTTCTTTTCGGGTCCATGATCGTTTTCTGGATGGATATCTATTACCGGTTTCAAATGGATTCCATAAGTCCCGTACGATTGGCCCGAACCATCGATGTACCGGTGTTGATCATTCACGGCGAAAAGGATCGGAGCTTTCCCCTGCACAATGCCTGGCGGTTGCGGGATTCTTTCCCTGCGGGAAAAGCGGCATTATTCGTGGCCAAGGGGTCCGATCACAGCAGTTCGAGTCTGGATCCGCGATACGCCGACGCCATCGGCCACTTTGTATCACGGTATTTCACAGGTAGAACAAAAAACAAGAAAATTTCTTGATAGCGCTGAGGACCTGCTCATATAGCGGCTCTTTGAGGTTTTTTCTGATGGTAGTTTTTCAAACCTTGGGTTGCGGGCATAGCCTGCGTTAGGACCTCTCAACTTACAACATTTTGATCCCATCAAGGATTTTGGGATTCGTTTTTTTCTTTGCTGGCGCCCATGTATATTTTCTTATTTCATCCTCCCAATTTTGATGCTGGCAATAGAGCATTGCTGCTTCTACCCGCTCCCGGAATTATTCACTAAGCTTTCCAGCGAACTCAGTGGCCTCCACGATTGTCTGTGATTCCTTTGCATGAAAGTACCACCGCTTGAAATGGTTTGCGAGGGTAATCCCTTCCGACCGCAGGACGGTCCTGCCGTCCACCACTTCCTCACCCAGGGGCCGGGTTAAAATTCTGCCGCATTGGGCAGACGTCCCTTGAATTTGCGCAAGGAGCCAGGCGTAGAACGTCACCTGCATCTGCTGGCAGAATTTTGAGGACCGTGAAAACTTCGCATCTCCCACTTCGTAATGAAACGGCCCCCATTTGGTCTTTTCGCCGGTATCCACCCTGAAGAGAAAATCCGTTTCACCCCGCATGGGAATGTCGTAAGGCAATGGGCTGAGAGCATTTTCAAGCAGGCGCATGTCGGGCGCCAGAATACCGTGGTAAATAACCTGTTTCCCTTCCTGCATGGCCACAACGGTTTTCTCGGCCCTGAGCGCCATATCCTGCTCGGTGTTTTGACCCTCAACAGCCGGGATTTCAACACACTCATCCCCCAGTTGATTCTTGAAATATCTCAGGGCCTCATCTTCATGGCGAATGCCCGTATCCATGAGCATCCGATCTGAAGGGGCAGGCGTTACTTCCGTAAACCCCACATTAAAAAGGAGCCAGGTGTGATAGGGGCAGAGATGCCGAAAGTGGGAATAGATTACACTCCCGGTAATGGCGTTCTGTTTTCTGATCATCGAATCTCCACGATGCGATCCAACCTAAAATTTCGTTTTCCTTTTCGTAAATGGCAGAAGGCCTCCATCATGACCGCCCCCTTTGAAACACCCAAAGAAAGAGGCGTAATGGTTCGAGCAGACAGGGCGCCCCGAGCATCACGATAAGTGATCTCTATTTCATTGCCGTTTTCAATTGCCGCTTGCAGGGGATGACAGGATGCATCCAGAACGATCCCGCCACTGCAAAGGCTCACGGAAGGGCCGTTTATCTCAAAAATTTCCGAAAGGGATACCTGCCCAGGTTCTCCCATTTCAGCCACGCATCGGTTCAATATTTTCATACACACCATTGAGTCAGCCAGGGCGCGGTGAAAGGTTTCGGATTTTAGGCTGAAAAACCGGGCCAGGTTTTCGAGGCTGTAACTACTCACATGCGGGAACAGTCTTTTGGGGATCACGCAGGTGTCCAGCACCGGCTGATCTGGGACCGCAAGATTCAGCCTTGAAATTTCATAGGCCAGAAACCCCACATCAAAAGGCGCATGATGGGCCACCGGCACTGCATCACCTAAGAATTCCAGGAAACGCGGAAGCACCTCTTCGATTGTGGGCTTTCTCTGAACCATTTCATCCGTAATCCCATTGACCGATGATGCGCCACGGGAGATGGGCCGCAATGGATCTACCATCTCATCAAAGGTATCAATGACTTGGTTTCCACAGAATCGCACCGCACCGAGTTCGACAATGCCGTCCACCACCGGTGTAAGGCCTGTGGTTTCGATGTCGAAGGCAATAAAAGTGGTGTGTGTTACAAATTTCACCATTTCACCATTTCATCCATCTCTTCCTCCCATTCTTCAGTGTCTGGACTGAAGCACTCCGGACAACTATCGTAGGTTTCCCCAAGAAATGTATGGCCGCAAAGCAGGCATTTCATGTTCGGGTTTTGGGATACCTCTTCATCTTCAATGAACGAAAAAATCTCTTCCGTAAAAACGCTGTCACATTTTGGGCAACTGTCGTAAATTTCGCTTTTGAACCAATGCCCACAGGATTGGCACTTCATTTTCTTTTTGTCTTTCCCGCTGATCTCATCCTGAGCATCATCGCTTAGAAAAAAATATGCACTGGATGGATTGGTAATGTTAACTGGATCTAAACCGCTGTTGGTTTCCTGATCCTGTATGATCCCATGCTGCTGTGATGAATTGCCTATTTCATCATACCCATTATCAAATTCATCATCCCAGTCCATTTTGCCCTCCCGATAAGAAATGGTTCCATTTCCAAAAGCTTCCAAGCTTTCTTGTGGGAAACCATAACACAGGTGTTTGACATATCCGGTCACAAGCTGTAATTTTTTTTGAAGTAAACGCCAACTTTTTTGATTTCAAAAAATGGACAAGTCAAATCAACCCCGCAAGTCGCTCATCTTTTCGAATCTCACTTTCCAAACCCACAATTCGAAGGAGGCTCAGCGCACGGGATACGGCAATATGCATCCGCTTTTCGTATAGATTCGAGACCAGTCGAAGATCGGTAATAATTACCGCCGGTCGTTCCAACCCTTTGAAACGAAGGAACGTGTCGCAAATGATGTTTTCCCCGGCCGCTGGATCGGTCGCAAGAAATACCGGGTGGCCGGCTATTTCTTTCAGGTGGATAATGCCTTCTTTGGAACCTCTGCCCCGAAGAGACAACACCACAATATCATCGGGTTTGAGGCCACCGCTCAAAAGACGATGGATCTCCTTGCCGATTTGTTTGATCAAACGTGTCTCGGAGCTGGTTATGATTCGAATAACACCTTTTTTGACGCTGTTTTGAAGCGATTGATGATCCGGATTGCAAATTCCTGAATAGCATTCATCCAGATGTTGAATGGCCGGATGGCACCGGTAGGGCTTCTTGAGATTGTATTTCATGAATCCCTGCATCGTTTCGTTGCTCAATCCCCGATCGGGCCAGAAAGCCTGTTCCTGATCCGCAAAAACCCAGAGCTTTCCCTGCGGGTGGACACATTCCCGAGCCAACTCCCAATCGTTTCCACTGAAATCCTGGCCTTCATCCACGATAACGGTTTCCCAACGCTCTTTTTCCGGAGGAACTCCATCCATCGCTGCCCTCAGACTCACCTCTTCCCAATAGTCGGAAGTTTGCCCCAGCAATTCTCTCGGCGCTTTTTCCCCCAGAAGATGTCTTGCAAAATGCCTTACTGCGCCCACCTCGACCTTTGAATCCTTCAGGCACTCTCTTAAAAAAGCCGCCAGGGCTTCGGTAAAACAAAGCAGGAGAACCCGTTTCCCTTTTTCCGATTCCCGCTGCGCCGTGTTCATGGCCAAAAGTGTTTTTCCGGTGCCGGTGGGTCCCTGAATGAGCAAACGATCGTTTTGTTCCAGACTTTCCATAATATGTACCTGGTGGTGGTCCAGTTGAAGGCGCTTTTCCTCATCCAACTGGACCCGGCTCCCCAGGCATATATCCGGGACCCACGTTTGGATTTACATTATTCATTTTCCAACAGGCGCTTCAAACCTGAAATGAGCGCCCGAAAACTTTTTGAACGATTTCCTTCAAGCATCAGATGCGGGCCAATGGCCCGCGATCCCGACACTTTGCGGACGGTTCCTCAAGGGCGAAAACAATGGTTCTCATTCCGGAGCTGCTCCCTCAAAAAAACCATGATCCCAAAGATACCCCATTTGATCCCCATCGGCCATGAATGCCGCAACCTGCTCGTTGTCCCGCGCCCGCACAATGTCGGCAAATCCATCCCGCTTGACCAGCCAGAAAACCTCGTCCAGCTCCGTAGCATTTAAAAAATCCGGGGAATGGGTGGAAACAAAAACCTGGCCGCCGCGAATCGCATAATCACGGAACTCTTCGGCCAGCTCCCAAAGCAGTTTCGGGTACAACTGGTTTTCCGGTTCCTCCACACACAGCAGCGAATGGGGGTCAGGGTCATTGAGCAGCACAAGATAAGCAAACATCTTGATAGTGCCGTCACTGACATATCTGTCGATAAACGGGTCCTTGAATGAACCATCCCTGAAACCCAGGAGCAGCCTGCCGTCGGGGCTTGATATGGGTTTGATTTCAGTTATCCCCGGCACACGTTCGGTCATTCTTTTGATAATCCCCTCAAAAACATCGGGGTAATTCTCAAAGAGATTGTTGGCCACCAATTGAAGATTGTCGCCGCTGACGGAAAGATGGTCGTCAAGGCCTGCCGCTTTAGTCCTTGAAAACGCTTAGAAATTGTGAAATTTTTCGAGTTTTATAATCACCCCATGGCATCTTCCTTTTTTTTAGTCAGTAAATGGCGCACCCTTTCCGTTAAAACCCGTGTTTTACCACTTCCCGCACTAGCCTTTACATAGATTGGGCCATTTTCAGCATAAACAATTTTTTCCTGCTTTACGGATAATTCAATTGTGCTTGTCATGCGGTAGCCTCCTCTATTTTCAAAATAGCGGATATCTTGTCAAACAGCGCAATGACCTTTGGAGGTAAATCTTTTTCACTTTTTAAGGTGAAATTTAATGCCTTCCGCCATGTCTTTTGTCACTTCAACGGCGCGTGTCTGATAGGCCTGTTTTTTAAACTTGAGTTTCAATGACGGCCTCCATTTTTAAACACAGAATACGCTGAAGACACTGAAAATCACTTCTCATGAGCGCCCCCTTGCTTTTTGAAAGCTTCTATTTCCCTGACTGCGTTATCAAAATCGCTAAGTTCGTTTTTAGCCGCGGAAAGGCGATTGGTGTGGAATTTTTCGTATTCTCCTTCCGCCAGTTGCTTTGCCATTTCATGGGAAATTTTTCCGGCATGATTCAGAATATCCCGGTCGTTGATCATGAGGAATCCATCAAGCTTCTCAATCCAATCATTCATATACATGGGAATGCGGCGCATGGCCTGTCCCTGCGCAAAAATAAGATATTGCTCCGCCAGGTTGTTCAGTGCGGCCAGCTCATCTTCCAACAGGTAGTTCTTGGCAATGCTGACATCCTGCTTGCGCACTTTGGCGCCACGGTAATTGGTCAAACCCATGTTCGGCTCATTCGCGTCAGCGCGGGAGTGGATTATTTCCGCCGCCGTCTGGCCGGTTATTGCCCAATGCATTTTATTTTGAACGGTTTTGAAGAAGTTGATACTAATATCCAGAGTTGGGTCATAGTCGATACTGGTAGCATAGATATCGGTGATTTTCTGATAAAAGCGGCGCTCGGAAGTTCGAATATCCTGAATGCGCCGTTCCAGCTCTTCAAAATAGTCAAAGGGCTGATCCGGATTCTTCAGTCGCTCGTCATCAAGTGTAAAACCTTTAACAATATATTCTTTGAGCCGCTCAGTAGCCCAGATGCGAAAACGGGTCGCCACATGACTTTTTATCCGATAACCAATCGAAATAATGACGTCTAAATTGTAATAATCCAGCAGCCGTTTAACCTCACGATTCCCCTCCTGGCGAACTGTCAAATATTTTTTGACAGTTGCCTCCGGCGACAACTCGCCTTCCTCATAAATCGTGTTAATATGGTAACTTACATTCTGTTTTGAACTCTGGAACAACTCAGCCATCAGTTGCTGAGTAAGCCAGACGGTTTCATCTTCCAACCGTACATCCAGCTTGAGCTTGCCGTTTTCAGCCTGATAAACCAGAAACTGCCCTTTACTCGGCGCCATATCTTGAGGCGAATCACCCATGAAATCCTCCTAATCAATTCAAGTCAAAAATCAAAGTCTATGTTCCCCCAAAAACCGACTCGGCTCTCCGAAGCTTGTCACAAGCACCTCTCGTTTGGCCCTGGTGAAGGTCCCTCAGTTTTTGCTTCATCACCTTTGCTTTGATGGGTTGGTGATCTAAGTCATCGTGATGCAAATAGAGCCAGACTTCAAAACAGGGGTTGCTCACCGCCAGTTGGAATTTATTATGCCCGGCCTGAGCTGACACGGAAGCCAGGTTTTTATTTCCCCACCTGTCTACGTCAACCATCAGCCATAATTCATCATCGGCATTAAGCTGGAATTCCCTTTTGAAATTTTTAAGTTGCTGCAGAATATGGGCGGGAGCAGACCTGTTGTCTTCGTTAGGAATCACCCGCACCTGACATCTTTTATTGCCAAACATGTAAAAGTACTGTTTTTCCGTCTTCCTGCCTTCGGTAGCAATGATAAACAGGCGAGCATCCCGGTGGGGCGCCGGTTTGCTTTGCCTGTCGATGGGGCGTTTTTTTTCTCGACGTTAATGCCATTGTGATGCCTACTCCCCTGCCCGACAGAACGGGAGGCTTTCAAGATCACCCAGAAACGGAATCGCGCCAAAACGGCCGTCGAGATAGCCTTTTTCCAGTTTCAAATCATTGCGCACTTTATATTCAGAAAGAGAGTAGAGATGGGAACCGCCGTTTTTGTCTTTTTCCGAAAACCAGATTTCATCCCTCCTCAGAAGGTTACGGTCCAGCAGCTGGCTCTCATGGGTTGTAATGATCAATTGTCCCCTGCCGCAATTTTCGTCATTGAGGTAGCCCTCTAAAAACATCCGGGAGAGCAGTGGATGCATGGAGCGATCAATTTCATCAATCAGATAGACCTTTTCACTGCTTTTTGAGTGAAGGAGAGCCGGCAGAAGATCCATCAAACGGCGCGTCCCGTCTGATTCATCTTCGATTTCAAAATTAATATGCTCTTTTGCATCCTTAAGATGATGCCTGGCCTTGAGCTTCAACAGGGTCAGTTCACCACTTTGTTCCCGCATCATGGCAAACCGCCTGCCGTCAGGTGCGGAAAGCAGGATCCTTTCATTGGCGCTGATATTCGTGAGCTTTGATTTCAATGGCTCCGGAATACCCGGAAAAAGTTTTTCAAAATCAAATTCAACCTTTTCCGTCACGATGCCATCCACACCCGTATCCGCTGCCTTCAAAAAATCTCCCATGAACTGAAGGAATTGTCCGTTCATGTGGGCATCGAAAATTAGATCCCGATAATTTGATTCCGGTCCGATAATGATCAATACCGCTCGAAACCAGTCAATGAGCGGCATGATCTTCGACACATTTTTTTCGTACAGCTCGTGGAGGAAGAGATTGTTGGGGCGGGTCCCTTCCGCGATAAATTTGATAAACTGTTGTTTCTTGGTTTTCTTGCCGGCTAACGAAGGACCGATCTCTAACTTGATTTTGCCATTCTTCGTGGTCAACCGCTCAAAAAGAAGAACTTCCTTGACGTTATGGATGGCAAAAAGCCATTCTTCCCGGACCTCTTTTTCGTCCACCACAAACCCATACCTATAGATGGTATCCTGGTAATTAATATCGAACTCAAAACGGCTGGGCGTCTGCCGGCATGACTTGTCAAGCTTGAAGGGGGTGACATCAATCCGCTGCTTGGGCCGGGTTCCCTCAACAATCAGATCCTGAGCAAAGGCCATGGCCCGGATCAAATTGGATTTGCCGGAACCGTTGGCCCCGTATAAGGCGGCCGTGCGCAACAGGGGTTTTTTCTTTTTGTTGGGCAGCAGGTGGTGCTTGTGTTTGCTGTCGGTGGTGGCCAGCATATTGAGTGTGTTTTCTTCCTTGAAGGATAGAAAATTCTCTATGGTAAATTGAATGAGCATTTTGTTCGTTTCCTGTTTCAAGATTAAACTGGGTCGAAAAATTAATCAAAAGGCTTTAAACTGAAGATAAAATCACGTTATCCATACTTTTGGTACGATAAGTTCTCATATAAATCAAGCTTTTTAACGTCAAATTCTCGAAAAACAATAAAAATGAAACTTTTTCATTGTTTTTGATCAATTTTTTCTCGGAACATGAAATGCTTTTTTTACTCTTCGTATCGCTCCTTTTTTCGTCGTCGGCCTTTATGCGGGCAAAGGCCTTGCTGCCGCCCAGTTGCCAGGCCAACTCTCCCCAGAGGGTGCGAACCACCGTCCCATCGGGTTTGGTGACCGGATTCCCCGGCGAGATCTTGTTACCCACCAGCACTACCCGACGGGCAGTCGGAAGCGGCAAATCCCCGGCCTCCTGCATGACCGCATCGATGCCCGCTAGTTCGGTCGGCGAAATTCCGGAGAACAGGTGATAGAGCGCCAGCATGGAGTGGGTTTTGCCGCCCCCGAAGTTGGTCTGGAGCTGTACCACCGGGTTTCCCCCCTTACCCGAAAGCCGCTGCACCGCACCCACCAGGATTCCTTTCAGACTCTCGGTGAGATAGGTTCGACGGAAGAATTCCACCGGATCTCTGTACTCGTCGGTTCCGCCGCCAAGATGCACCTGCCAGAGGTCGGCCGCGAACTCGGCCTGCTGGTAACGACCGCTGGCTACATCCTTGTGTGGGGTGACCACCTCGCGCCAGGGTTTGAGACTTCCCGTGGCGGAGCTTTCAATGGCGGTCACGGCGGTCTTTCGTTTTTCATGGCGCATCTGCTCGTCGAAAATCAAGCGCCTGAGTTCCTGCTTCATCTTCCCTATCTCGTCGGCCTGGGGTGCGGAAACAGCGCTTAGTAGCCGCATCATGGAATCCAGCGCCCGGTCCGCGTCATCGCTTGAAGGTGATTTTACCGCTGAGGCCGACAGCTCCGAATACCCGCCTTTTCGTTCCGACCGGGATCGGCGAGGTCAGGGATTCGGCTAACTTTTCTCTGAGCCGGTTCTGAAATGGATTGGTAAAATCGGTGTCCATAATTTGCATTTTATCCTTTTTAAAAGGAGAAATAAATAGATATTCCGCCTTAAACAGAGGAGAATGTCCGGGTCGGACCAAGCCGACCACCTGTTATTACAGGCTAAACACTCCCCCAATCGGCGTTTTAGAGACTTAAAGCATCATTTTCAAACCCCAAAATGGCCGCCATAGGAACCTTCCGGGTCACCGCGTACCATCCACCATCCACTGCACTTCTTTAGCGATATTCGGTTTGCGCCCGGCATTGAATCGCTTCCACACTTAAACCGGCTTTTTCAGCATCAAAAATCACCCACTAAACGCGAAAATGAGGGCATTTTTGAACTTTTCCAATGGTTTTTCAAACATTTACCATGGTCCGACCCAACTACACCAAGTGGCGCATCGCACATCTCCATTTTTACGTTGCCAATACAGCATTGCGGCTTCAAACCGATCCCGGAGTGAGTCATACTAGCTTTCCAGCGAACTCAGTGGCCTCCACGATTCGCTGTGATTCCTTTGCATGAAAGTACCACCGCTTGAAATGGTTGGCCAGAGTAACCCCTTTCGACCGCAGGACGGTCCTGCCGTCCGCCACTTCCTCATGCTGCTGGTCCCGGTCGGCCGGGATCATTCGAAACAGTTTTTTGCTGCCGACCACAATCAATTTGGTGCGAGGTCTTGTAAAGGAGACATTCATCCGATTGGGCATCATCAAAAAGTCCTTCTCCGCCTTGATGTGTTCTTCATCTGAAGCCGTCAGCGATACCACAACCACATCCCTTTCCTGCCCCTGGATACGCTCTACCGTATCGATCACCAGATCCGGGGATATCAGTTTTCTAACTATCGCCTTATTAATTTTTCGTTTTTTGACCCCGCGGACGATGTATTCTCGGATCAGGTTGTTCTGGCGCCTGTGGGCTGCCACCACACAAAGACCGTCTTTTGGATCGATGCCACAGCATGAAACCAGCTCAACCACAATTTGGGCCACCAGGGATGCTTCTTCAGGGGATTCCTGTGTATATCCCTCATGGTCCACGTGAACAAAAACAACCGGGTTTTCCGGGTCAAGGATCTTCCTGAGTATTGGATCATCGGGCAGGGCTTCAGTTTTGAGCTTACGATTCCGAACCTCTGGAATCGGTTTCAACCGGCCCCCGTAGTATTCGCTGCTGGGAAATGCGGTGATCTCCCGGTTCATGCGACGGGTTTCATCAAGGATAGCATTCAACTGAGGATACCGCCCGATGAGGTAGGAAAACACGGACTGGTTCACCGGGTTTCCTTTGTGGCGCCCCTGAATAACCGGCGGCATCTGTTGATGATCCCCCACAAAGATATATCGCTCAGCCTTGGGCATGGCCATGAGGGCATGGTGGAGCAACAGCTGACTGGCCTCGTCGAAAATGGCCACATCATAGGCCGGTGTCCTTACCGTCACACCCGCTTCAAAGATGGATTTCGTATAAGCATCCAGTCTTCGCCAGTACCGTTCATCCCGCACCTTTGGCACGTCGGGTGCCGTATACTTGCCTTTTTTAAGCACGCTTCTGATCATGGAAGGTATGGGCTTGAAGGCTTCAAACGCCGTCATGCCCACGACGGGGGAACCGGCGTCATTCCCAACGCGATCATCGAGATCATCATTGGCATAACCGCCGCCGATTTTGGATACCTGCACGAGCGAAGTGTCGCGAACGCAGGCATTGAGGGCATTGTTGATGGCCCGGTGTGAAAAGGCGCAGATAAGAACTTTGTTGCCCGTGTTCACCAGGGCTTCGGTGATCTGAGCGATGAGAAAGGTCTTTCCCGTTCCCGGAGGTCCCTGAATCAGGGAAAGGCGGTTTTTTAGCGCCTGTACAAAGGCGCGTTTCTGTCCCTTCAAGAGAAATGAGGGGGGGCTAGGAAAAGGACCTTTGGCTTTCGACGCCATATATGATCCGGAAAAGATACTCCGGATTAACGGTCCCGGTGCGGGTGCTGAGATACCCTGAGGCCCAGGCCGGGTAAGAATAGAGGGGGAACCGGCTCACCGGCCGCACGTCTATGAGGCATTTCTCATCGTGCGCCGGGTCGTAATGGTTGCTCCACAGGTTATAAGGATCATCCAGTGTCACCCGGGACTTTTCCTCATCCAACTCACTGATCACCAGCTTGTCCCCCGCATGGATCAATTCTCCCTTCATGTCTTTACTGTGGGGGTTCAGCAACACATAGTCCCCGACCCTGAACTTGGAAGCGTTTTTTGTAAAAGAAAAAATCCTGCTGCCGATGTGAACCACACGCAGACACCGAAACTTCTCTTCCCTTTCCTCAATTTCAAGGCTGTGGAGTTCAAGGACGTCCCGTGCGGCGGTTCTGAACTCCCCGTCGATAAATTTGAGAACGTCAATGGATGTGATGGGGGATGTGATGGGTGTCTCAGGCATCGCGTTTTGACCCTTTGGTTTGCGCTTCCATGAAGAGGAACCAGTCGACCAGCGCACGGGTGGCGTTCAGGTCGTCTTCGTTGTAAATTTCAATGAGCTTCATCCAGACTCTTTTTTTGCGTTCTACATAAAGATTGTACCAGACTACCGACATGTCCGCGGAGGGGTCAAACATCATGGCGGGATCATCGAGTTTGAAATCTTTCATGACTTCCCTGACGTCACTCAGGCTCTCCTCGATTTCGGATTTTAGCCACTTGCTTTTCTTCAATTCCGTTTCCAGTTCTTCAAGGGATTGAATCTTTTTCCACTGATGCCCACCCGTAAGGCCCTTTTTTTCCATAAGCGTTTTGATGCAGGGCGCCACTTCCTTGATGGAGTAGGAACGAACCGGGAGAAAATAGGTGTTGCGAATGAGCTTGTAGAGATCCACCATCCGCTGATTGAGGTAGTCCACCCGGCCTGCCAGATCAGGTGAGCGGTCCTTGTATTTTTCCGCCAGGGCCAGAAGGTGTGTGGGCTCATAATGGGCATAGTGAAAAATGATGAAACCATCTTCACCAAACTGCTCCCTGAGTTCATCCATTCTTTCCAGAAAAGACCGAAACGCCCGGTATTCTTCGTCCCTCGAAAGGGTATGGGCCGTATGGAATTCCGCGGAACCTTTCATCCTTCGGCCGTTTTTGCCCGTTTCATCCACCATCATCCCGAACAGGTATTCCACCGAAAAATAGGGATTGGACTCCATGTCGAAGTGAACGTGAACCCGTGCCGAGTCCGTAAAATCAAGGGACATAATCCCTTCTTTTTGACCGGGCAGATCCAGTTCCCCCTGGGTGATGGCCAGGCAAGCCTCCTTCGGCGAAGCAAACAGCTCTCTGGAAACGGGCTCCTCCCTCATGAGGGATACTGCCTGCAATTTCAGTTTGTTGAACCCGGTTAACGTGACACCGGTGGCTTTGGCGGCCTTTTTCAAAATACCGTCATCCGCATTGGCCAGAGATGCGACTTCCATGATACCTGCCCGGTTGAGATGGCGTTTCTGGATTTTTCGGATATCCGGAATAAGAGAAAGATCATTTCCGGCTACAGCCCTTTCCATACATCGGTCGTAAAAGGGGCATATGCCGCAGGCCCCTTTGGGATGAAAGAAAAACATCTCTTCATTTTTTTGAAGGATTTCGTTGAATTCTTCTTCGAGGAAGGTTCTCAGCGTCCAGACGTAGTCATCAATCAGAAAAAGTTCCTCTCTGAAAGGAGCAGACATTTCTTCCACACCCAGGGGCCGGGTTAAAATTCTGCCGCATTGGGCAGAAACCCCTTGAATGTGCGCAAGAAGCCAGGCGTAGAACGTCACCTGCATCTGCTGGCAGAATTTTGAGGACCGTGAAGACTTCGCATCGCCCACTTCATAATGAAACGGACCCCATTTGCTCTTCTCTCCGGTATCCACCCTGAAGAGAAAATCCGTTTCACCCCGCATGGGAATGTTGTAAGGCAACGGGCCGAGAGTGTTTTTAAGAAGTGCCATGTCGGGCGCCAGAATACCGTGGTAAATAACCTGTTTCCCTTCCTGCATGGCCACAACCGTTTTCTCGGCCCTGAGCGCCATATCCTGCTCGGTGTTTTGACCCTCAACAGCCGGGATTTCAACACACTCATCCCCCAGTTGATTCTTGAAATATCTCAGGGCCTCATCTTCATGGCGAATGCTCGTATCCATGAGCAGCCGATCTGAAGGGGCAGGCGTTACTTCCGTAAACCCCACATTAAAAAGGAGCCAGGTGTGATAGGGGCAGAGATGCCGAAAGTGGGAATAGATTACGCTCCCGGTGATGGCGTTCTGTTTTCTGATCATCGAATCTCCACGATGCGATCCAACCGAAAATTTCGTTTTCCTTTTCGTAAATGGCAGAAGGCCTCCATCATGACCGCCCCCTTTGAAACACCCAAAGAAAGAGGCGTAATGGTTCGAGCAGACAGGGCGCCCCGAGCATCACGATAAGTGATCTCTATTTCATTGCCGTTTTCAATTGCCGCTTGCAGGGGATGACAGGATGCATCCAGAACGATCCCGCCACTGCAAAAGCTCACGGAAGGGCCGTTTATCTCAAAGATTTCCGAAAGGGATACCCGTTCAAGTCCTCCCATTTCAGCCACGCATCGGTTCAATATTTTCATACACACCATTGAGTCGGCCAGGGCGCGGTGAAAGGTTTCGGATTTTAGGCTGAAAAACCGGGCCAGGTTTTCGAGGCTGTAACGACGCACATGCGGGAACAGTCTTTTGGGGATCACGCAGGTGTCCAGCACCGGCTGATCTGGGACCGCAAGATTCAGCCTTGAAATTTCATAGGCCAGAAACCCCACATCAAAAGGCGCATGATGGGCCACCGGTACCGCATCACCTAAGAATTCCAGGAAACGCGGAAGCGCCTCTTCGATTGTGGGCTTTCCCTGAACCATTTCATCAGTAATCCCGTTGACCGATGATGCGCCGGGGGAGATGGGCCGCAATGGATCTACCATCTCATCAAAGGTATCAATGACTTGGTTTCCACAGAATCGCACCGCACCGATTTCGACAATGCCGTCCACCACCGGTGTAAGGCCTGTGGTTTCGATGTCGAAGGCTGCAAAGGTTGTGTTCGATAGGAGTCTTCGTGTTTTCATGGACATTCCGAGATGTTTCATGCCGTTTCAAGAAAGGCATCGATGATTTTTTTCAGAATTTCTATATGTTCAGGCCTTGCTTTGTTGCCCGAAACCGGTTTGAGTGCCACTGCCCCCACGCCCTGCGAGAGACTTTTGTAACGGTGAGGCGGAAATACAAGTGTCTTTTCACCAGGATAAAGAGCAAATGCACCAAAAACATCCTTAATGGCATCATGATAGGTATGCATTTTATCCAGATCTTCTTCACGGTATCCGACAATGGCGCCCCCTTCTTCTTCACCATTTTTTTGAAAACACTTGATACTTTTAGCCTGGACTTGTTTATAGTTACCACCTTTGAGCTTCTCACCAGAAATTCTTATCGCTGTTTTACTGGTCACACCACAGACCTTGAGGGCTAAATCAACATCAAGAATGAAAAGGTAAATGCCTTTAGAAATACGGTACGTTTTAACCTTTTCTTTTGAGGCAGGATATTTCGACACAAACCATTCTATTGTTTTCTCCTCAGTGCTGAAGGGAGATGCGTCTATGTACTGAGGGGGAAAAGTAAATCCGACAACTCCACCATGCCGGGTAACATCATTGTTTATGTACCCATATTTGCGCTCCTTCACTAATTTAACTGTAGCCGCGCTGCCTCTAAGCATATCAAATTTGAACCCGTTTTTTTTTAGAGCTTTGGCGAAAATATGCTGCGGAGGCGTAAGGTCTAGCTTGAAACCAGGGATACTAAATTTTTCTCTCATAATAACCTCTTTGTTTCTGTCTCGTTACCAAGTTTCAGCTTGAGAATATATTGTCAGAAAATTCATTTAGAAATTTTCATCACGCCACACCTCATCGTTCTCTTTTTCGAGTTCTTCGGTATTGACACTGTAACATTCCGGGCAACTTTCATAGAACTCACCCGTAAATCTATAGCCGCAGGACCGGCATTTCATGTTCTTCCCTTTTCCCCCGCTGATCTCATCCTGAGCATCATCGCTTAGAAAAAAATATGCACTGGATGGATTGGTAATGTTAACTGGATCTAAACCGCTGTTGGTTTCCTGATCCTGTATGATCCCATGCCGCTGTGATGAATTGCCTATTTCATCATACCCATCATCAAATTCATCATCCCAGTCCATTTTGCCCTCCCAATAAGAAATGGTTCCATTTCCAAAAGCTTCCAAGCTTTCTTGTGGGAAACCATAACACAGGTGTTTGACATATCCGGTCACAAGCTGTAATTTTTTTTGAAGTAAACGCCAACTTTTTTGATTTCAAAAAATGGACAAGTCAAATCAACCCCGCAAGTCGCTCATCTTTTCGAATCTCACTTTCCAAACCCACAATTCGAAGGAGGCTCAGCGCACGGGATACGGCAATATGCATCCGCTTCTCATAAAGATCCGAGACCAGCCGAAAATCGGTAACAATAACCGCCGGACGTTCCAGCCCCTTAAAGCGAAGGAACGTGTCGCAAATGATGTTTTCCCCGGCCGCTGGATCGGTAGCAAGAAATACTGGGTGGCCGGCTATTTCTTTCATGTGGGTAATGCCTTCTTTGGAACCTCTGCCCCGAAGAGACAACACCACAATATCATCGGGTTTGAGGCCACCGCTCAAAAGACGATGGATCTCCTTGCCTATTTGTTTGGTCAAACGTGTCTCGGAGCTGGTGATGATTCGAATAACGCCTTCTTTGACGCTTCTTTGAAGCAATAGATGATCTGGATTGCAAATTCCTGAATAGCATTCATCCAGATGTTGAATGGCCGGATGGCACCGGTAGGGCTTCTTGAGATTGTATTTCATGAATCCCTGCATCGCTTCGTTGCTCAATCCCCGATCGGGCCAGAAAGCCTGTTCCTGATCCGCAAAAACCCAGAGCTTTCCCTGCGGGTGGACACATTCCCGGGCCAGCTCCCAATCGTTTCCACTGAAATCCTGGCCTTCGTCCACAATAACGGTTTCCCAAAGCTCTTTTTCCGGAGGAACAGCATCCATCGCTGCCCTCAAACTCACCTCTTCCCAATAGTCGGAAGTTTGCCCCAGCAATTCTCTCGGCGCTTTTTCCCCCAGAAGATGTTTTGCAAAATGCCTTACTGCGCCCACCTCGACCTTTGAATCCTTCAGACACTCTCTTAAAAAAGCCGCCAGGGCTTCGGTAAAACAAAGCAGCAAGACCCGCTTCCCTTCATCCGATTCCCGCTGCGCCGTGTTCATGGCCAAAAGCGTTTTTCCGGTGCCGGCGGATCCCTGAATGAGCAAACGATCGTTTTGTTCCAGGCTTTCCATAATATGTACCTGCTGGTGGTCCAGTTGAAGGCGCTTTTCCTCATCCAACTGGACCCGGCTCCCCAGGCATATATCCGGGACCCACGTTTCGCCCCAAAATTCATGAAGAGTGTGGAGCCATCTATTATTGCCCGTGGACCATGGATTTGGCACAGCCTGCGCCATAACGGTCGGCAGAATGTCTTCGAGATAGGGAAGTTCATTTTCTCCAATAACCACGCCCCTGAGATCGTCTCCTGAAGGACCTTCTTCAAACATCACATCTGGAAAACATACTGCGCAGCCCATTTTGGGAGGATTGATCTTTCGATCCCTAAACCGGTCAATCAGGAGGGAGCGAAAATCATAAGCTTGATTGAGTGGAGGAGAGTCCATGACATGGCCATTTTGAAGCCAATGCCCGTCTGAGACTTCGATGAGCCCTCCCTTGATTTCCAGGATGAGAAGCGATGGTTTGGAAGGATCCGCAATAACAAAATCCGTCTCATCGGGTTGCCCCGTTATGCGGCTTCGCAACCGCAAGGAATGCCAGGCATGCCAACCTTTGGGAAGCCCTGTTTTCAGGGCCTCATAAACCTTCTTTTCAGCCCCTGAATCTGTATGTCGAGGCAGTTCTTTCGGCCATAGCGTACTCATCATGCTGCCTCCTCTCGAATTGACTTCTGAAGATCTTGCTTTCCCTAAAGGCAAGTCCGGGAACACCTTACTCAATTCAGGAATACATACTCCCAAAGGTAAATTAAGGCGTCCCAGGATTTTGGATTTACATTATTCATTTTCCAACAGGCGCTTCAAACCTGAAATGAGCGCCCGAAAACTTTTTGAACGATTTCCTTCAAGCATCAGATGCGGGCCAATGGCCCGCGATCCCGACACTTTCTGGTATTTTTCTCTTGTTAACCGCTTGAGTTCTTGAGCTGGATTGGCAAGATGATCGGGATCGCGAAACTTCCTTGAGTTTTGTTTTCGGGCAAGCCCTTTTAATCCCAGTCCGTTTTCAACAGCCGACAAATCACCGAGATAGAAGCTTTCGAGTTCGTGGCAGGCCACTCGAACCAGCGTTTCCTGCTTTCCTGCATTCCTGCACAGTTCAAGAAGTTTGCTTTTCACCTCTTGACAGTCGGCTGAATCCTGATCCCGGATAACAACGAATTTGATACACGGAATTTTCCAGTTCCGAAGATAAACCGGGAGTCGCTTTTCGAGATCACTTTTCCCTTTAAACACCATAAATCGCGGCACCATATCACTGGGCAGCAATTTTGGCAGAATGCCTTTTAACATCTCTTAGGCGGACGGTTCCTCAAGGGCGAAAACAATGGTTCTCATTCCGGATCCGCTCCCTCAAAAAAACCATGATCCCAAAGATACCCCATTTGATCCCCATCGGCCATGAATGACGCAACCTGCTCGTTGTCCCGCGCCCGTACAATGTCGGCAAACCCATCCCGCTTGACCAGCCAGAAAACCTCGTCCAGCTCCGTGGCATTTAAAAAATCCGGGGAATGGGTGGAAACAAAAACCTGGCCGCCGCGAACAGCATAATCACGGAACTCTTCGGCCAGCTCCCAAAGCAGTTTCGGGTACAACTGGTTTTCCGGTTCCTCCACACACAGCAGCGAATGGAGGTCAGGGTCATTGAGCAGCACAAGATAAGCAAACATCTTGATAGTGCCGTCACTGACATATCTGTCGATAAACGGGTCCTTGAATGAACCATCCTTGAAACCCAGGAGCAGCCTGCCGTCAGGGCTTGATATGGGTTTGATTTCAGTGACCCCCGGCACACGTTCGGTCATTCTTTTGATAATCCCCTCAAAAACATCGGGGTAATTCTCAAAGAGATTGTTGGCCACCAATTGAAGATTGTCGCCGCTGACGGAAAGATGGTCATCAAGGCCTGCCGCGTCCTTGCTGCCGCGCGCCATATTAATATGAAAATCGGAAACATACCAGTTTTCGATCAACTGCCGAAAAGCGCTGGCGGCTTTGAACCGCTCAAATTGTCCCAGCCCTTTAATTGCCAGAACATTTTCCGAATCCAGTTTCTGGGTTTCCCGTTGGAGTTCTTCTTCCGTCTTGTCAAAATCTTCTTCGTTGGTAATGGCATAGCCTTCTCCAAACCTGAAATCCAGAAAGTGATATGGCGAGCCGAATGCGCCGCGCTTGTAACTGAGGATTTCCCTCTCCACCACCGAACGTCCTTTTTTGGTTCCAATTTCGATATGATAGGTAACCAATCGTTCAGCATTTGTTATGAGCATTCGGAATTGCAGCTCGATGACAATATTTTCAGTTTCATGCCCTCGGGAAACAACTTCTTTAAAACCGCCACGGCTTTGAAAGGCACGCGTTACGTTGTAAGTCAAACAGTCTTTTAAGAACCCGAACACATCAAACAACGTGGATTTCCCTGTGCCATTTGCACCGACAACGACGCAGAAACCGGGGATATATTTCATTTCAATATCACGGAATGCCTTGAAATTTTTAATTCGCAGGTATTCAATTTTCATTGTTTAACCCTTATTCGCGCCATCGGTTGAAACAATGGCATTCTCTAAATCAGTCCTTCAGTGGGCAGTGTGTTCTTCAGCTTTACATAGCGGTCGAAGTATAATTCACGTGCATCTGCATCAGCCGCTAAACCCGAAAATGAGGATATTTTTGAACTTTTGGAACGGTTGCTCAAACATTTACCATTGTCCGACCCTACTACGTTGCCGAAACCCATCCCTTTTTAATATTCCATAGGCCTCACGGCCCCTTGTTCCATTTCAGCCTGAACTTTTTCCACCTGCGCCTTTAGTTCCTGTTTCGACGGGAGATAGAGCTGGTACTTCGAGGCAAAGATATTGGCATTTCTGGGTAGGGTGAGTTCGACCAATGCATCACTCTTGCGACGGCAGAGTACAATGCCAACGGTAGGAAGTTCGTCCTCCAGCTTTACATGGCGGTCGAAGTAGTTTACGTACATCTGCATCTGGCCCAGATCCTGATGGGTCAGCTTATCGCGCTTGAGGTCAATAAGCACATAACAACGCAGCAGCCGGTTGTAGAAGACCAGATCCACATAAAAGTGATCGTTATCAAGCGTAAATCGCTTCTGGCGCGCCTCGAAGAGAAATCCCTTGCCGAGTTCGAGCAGGAAAGTCTCCAGCCGGTCAATAATGGCCGATTCCAATTCGTTTTCCGAGTAAGCAGGTTTTTCCGCTAGACCGAGAAACTCCAGAACAAAGGGGTTTTTGATGAGGTCTGCGGCTTTTTCCACCACATAGCCCTCCTCTGAAAGGCGTCGAACCTCCTCCATGTTCCGGCTCAGGGCCAGCCGTTCATAGAGGGAACTAGAGAGCTGACGCTCAAATTCACGGACACTCCATCTGTTTTCAGTCGCCTCGATTTCGTAGAACCGGCGTTCGTCGGGATTGTCGATGGTGAGCAACACAACGTAGTGGGACCAACTAAGCTTGATCTGTTGGAGAAGTTCAGCGCACACAACTTCTGAAAAAGGAAGAGATCCTTCCGCCAGTCTTTTAGAAATCCGAGACGCTGTCTCGGAAATCTCCCAACCCAAAATCCGAGACGCTGTCTCGGACATGGTCGATTGTGGGAGAAAGTACTTGTAGGTCATGTAAAATCGCCGCATACGTTCGAGGGAGTCCACAGAGAATCCGCGACCGATACTGCTTTTCAGAGCCTCAGAAAGCTGTTTCAGGGTGGCAGTTCCATACTGAGCCCGATCCGCACCGCTCTGCTCATACTCCACCATATACCAACCGAAAAGCCAGTTGCGAACAACCAGATACCCATCCACAGTTCGGGCGGCCTGATCCCTCACTCCCTCATGGGTGAGTCTACAAAGCGCGACGAGATTCTGAAAGACAAACGGCTTTTTCATTCTGAAACTCCCATTTTCTTAACCTAACTCTTCATATTTGGCGTTTTTTGAAAAATACCATTTTAGTCCTTGAAAACTCCTAGAAATTGTGAAATTCTCCGGGTTTTATAATCGCTCCATGGCATCTTCCTTTTTTGTGGCCAGGTGACATACAAAAAGCGTTTTGCGCGGGTAAAAGCAACATACAGATTGTTTTTTTCCTGTGTCATCTCAATACCCCCGGTTCGAACAGCTCGATAATCAGGGAAAGTCTCATGATCCATACCAATAACAAAGACAATATCAAATTCCTGACCTTTCATCGTGTGTACCGTACTCAATGTGATGCCGGAATGTTGTGCTAATGGATGCGTTTGTCCCAAAGCCATGGCATTTTTAAATTGATGCAGTGACTTGCTATCTGTTTTCTTAGCGTAATTAAGCCAGTGTTTAATAAATTCATCAATATCATTGATAACCATATGTTTTTCGTTTTCATCTTCAATCCTCAGTTTGCCCTTGAATTTTTCCAACACCTGTTTCAGGTTACTTCCATCATCACTTAATTCCATGACCAGTGTGATGAGAGCTTTATTCAAATCATTCGATACCTGTGAAATCACATCTTCCAGGCTCATATTTTCGGTTGATTCTATTTTTAAACGGCTTAACAATCGTTGTTTATGCAGGCTATCTTGAGGATTTAACCTTACTCTTAACGCAAGGTCGAATATTTTCATTAAATCAGATTCAAACTGAACCGCACCCGGTGTCATTTTGTAGTAATACGGCAAATCATTCTCTTCTAATCGAGCCTCTAATTGTTTAAAGATGTATTTGTTTCTTGCAAGCACCACCATTTTTTCATAGGCAATTTTACCTTCAATATCTTTATGTTTTTTTAAAGCAATTAATTTCTTAATTTTGTCAACAACCCATTGCGATTCAGCTTCTTCGTCTTTAAAACCATTTATCTCAAAAATCCCCTCCTTAACCGTTTCCGCAACATATTCCGCATCAGGGACAACTTTTTTTGCGGATGACAATACGGCTTTTGATGAACGGAAATTTTCATTCAATTCCACAACAACAGGCTTAAAGTCATTAACAAACGCTTTATCCATATAGTCCGGGGAGGACCCGTTAAAGTGGTAAATGGATTGATTGGGATCACCCACCATCATGATATTGGTAAATTCACCATTCGTCAAAGCAAGCAAAAATTGATATTGAGCATGATTCAAGTCCTGTGCTTCATCGATGCAAATAGCAAAGAAACTACGGCGATACAAAGCGGCTGTTTTGAGATAATTCACCAGTAAACTATAAGCGAGCAACAGTAAGTCATCAAAGTCTATTGCATTTTGGGCATGCAAAATATCCTGATAGTTTTGATACACCAACACGAGATCTTCATCATCGGTATATTTCCCGAGTTCATTGTCGGCAATCAACTTCCGTTTCATTTCTGAAACAAAATTCAAAACACGATAGCGGAATTCTTTTTTCTCTTTTTCATCCTGTGTTTTGTATTTTCCGGCATAGGATGGCGTCTGATTTATCGCCTGCCCAACCAATTCCAATCTGTCTATTTCATCTTCAAAGATATGAGGCATTTTCACCAGACCAATCAATTTGCCGTGATTTTCCAGCATGGTCTGGCAAAAACTATGAAAAGTTCCCACGAAAACACGCTTCTCTATTTCAGAGATATCATTTAATCGTTCCTTGATCTCCTCACCCGCTTTATTAGTAAAGGTCAGAGCAAGAACTTTTTTATTGGTTTTAGTCAGTAAATGGCGCACCCTTTCCGTTAAAACCCGTGTTTTACCACTTCCGGCACTAGCTTTTACATAGATTGGGCCATTTTCAGCATAAACAATTTTTTCCTGCTTTTCGGATAATTCAATTGTGGTTGTCATGCGGTAGCCTCCTCTATTTTCAAAATAGCGGATATCTTGTCAAACAGCGCAATGGCCTTTGGAGGTAAATCTTTTTCACTTTTTATAATCTGTTCTGCGATAGCAGGGGCATATTGCGTTTTGCTATCCGTAATAACTTTGTATAACTTATCGTCATCATAACTTTCAATTTCTCTTAACCGATCTTGTTCTTTTGCTTCTCGATGATCTCTTGAATTTCCAGAAGGGAATCCATATCTCCTTGCGTTTCAAATTCACCAATGATTTTCTCAGCTGTATCTTCGCAAGGCACTTGAGAAGGCAGGTCCTTCCACGTTTGTGAAAACCAATCATAAAAGATTTTTTGGATATCATAGCAATAAGGCTTCTCTAATTTGTCCAATAACCTATTCAGCATACGCGGTGTGCAGCCGGCAGATACCAAAGATCCCAGAAAAACAAACTCAGCTTCCATGCCAAAGTTGTTTATCAAACTGGTTTCAGGATCGAAACTCAGCCATGCGTCGTCATAGAGTTTTTTTGCCGCCCACCAATCCAGTCCAATTTCATCTGCAACATCCCTTGGATCTTTTTGAAATAAACTCATCTGAAAACAATCAACTCGGTTTGGCATTATTCATCTCCCTCAAAGCAATATCCCTTCCTTCGGCAAAACCGTTAATTCGCTGTTCCCAATCGAAAGGCGGCAGCGCCGGTCGATAAACGCGGGCTGCTCAAGAGGATGTTCATCCACGTAGGTGCCGTGGGTGCTGCCAAGATCGTGCAGCCAAACGTCTTCTGGGTAATTGATGATAACGCAGTGCCGCCTACTCACACTCATTTCGCTGGAAACGAGATCATTTCCCGAATTTCTTCCCAAACAGATGATGGGATTCTGAAACTCACTTCTTACTCCATTTTCCTGTTCGATGGTGATCGTATTTTGCTTCTGATTGCTGACATTTCCATGCCTGTAATCTTGAAAGATCAGCTTTGACTTCAGGGGTCTACCGTTTTCTCTATCCCAGGCAGCGGGTTTTTCTTTGTAGACAATCCAATTGTAGATCAAAAATGGATTTTTTCTATCCCAAAAAAGTGGCAAACTCTCTGGAGAGTTCCCGAAAAGAATGCAGCAAAGAAGGAGGTTGTTTTCAAAACAGTTGTTTTCCCGGTAGCCCTTCAGAATAATTTCTATCAGATCAATGGCTGCTTCATACCGGCCTGTTTCGTAAAACGCCTTTACCAGTAAATTGTAGGCTTCGTAATCGGCTGCTTCACGTTGAAGGTGGTCATAGAGCATGGATATGGCTTCGGGGAAACGTTGCCTTTCCAGATAGATCCATCCAAGTTGCTTCTGTATGTTTACACGTGGATTGAGTTTAACCGCCTTCTCGAAAAACGCCTCTGCGCGCTCAACTCTTTTTAGGAGCAGTTCGCATTTTCCAGCGGTGATTAAAGCCCCAACACAATTGGGGTCCTGGCTGAGCGCCTGATTGCTGACCTTCAGGGCCTTGAGATACCGCTTTCTTAAAAGATACGATTCCGCAGTCTGCGCTGCTTTCTGCGCCTGAATTCGTTTAAGGTCAAAGACATAGGGAACATGCCTCGATTCAATGGCTTCCTTGAATTCGCGCATGGTTTGAAAGCGAAGTTCGGGCTTTGGGTGAAGCGCTTTGAGGAGGATTTCTTTGAGCCATTCGGGTAATTGGACGTCACCGAAATCCAGGCGTATTTTGGCGTTGAGCAAGTCGCCTTCGGAGAGATGGAAAAAGGGGTTTTTCCCCGTGACCAATTCAAGCAGGGTGACGCCGAGCGCGTAAATATCCACCCGCCCATCGGTTCGTGAGACATTTTCGGCAGGGAGAAAGAGTTCCGGGCACATGTACGAATAAGTGCCGCCCCTCGTGTTGGCGACACCAAAATCCGCGATCTTGAGGGTTCCATCAAGGTTGAAAATGAGGTTTTCCGGCTTCAGGTCATGATGCACGATGCCATGATCATGTACCCGTTGGAGTGTGTCGCAGAGTTTAATGACCCAACCGGTGGCTTTCTCCGGATTAACCTTGCCTTCCGTTTGCAATAGACGGCGGAGAGAACCGCCCGGACAATATTCCATAACCAGGAAAATAGTGTCCCTGTTTTGGAAGTGGTGATAAAATCCCACCACATGAGGATCGGCGAGGGTCGCGAGGAAGTCCATTTCTCTGATGAAATAAGACGCCTTTTCTCTATCATTGATTTTTAGGCATTTGAGTGCAACGTAATGCTCGCTCAGCAGGGTATCCTGGGCCAGATAGACATAACCAAATCCACCCTCCCCAAGTTTTCGCACCAGCAGGTATTTACCGTCCAGCACATCTCCGAGTTTAAGATCTTCGTCCATACGGAATAGAATCTGGTTGTCCAGCCCCACTCTTGAAAGTTTCAGCTCAAATTTAAGTCATTTCCAGCCAGGTACTTCATGCATTCTGCCTCATTCCCTGTCATTTGCTATTAACAACTCTGATGCATCCCGGACCGGCCAGTGTACTTTTCCCACCTGATAAAGGATTAATGGTAATTTGAGTGCTGATTCTTTCCTTCATTGCGGATACATGGGAGATGACTCCAATAAGTTTGCCATCCTGTTGGAGGCTGGATAAAGTTTCAAGTGCGGCATCCAGGGACTCTTCGTCCAAGGTGCCGAAACCTTCATCAAGAAACAGGGAATCCACCCGAACCTTTCGGCTGGCCATCCGTGAAAGTCCCAGCGCCAGTGTAAGACTTACAATGAAGCTTTCACCACCGGACAGGTTCTTGGTCGACCTGATTTCACCGGCCTGATAGTTATCTACGACGTTCAACTCCAAGGGTTGTTCATCATCACGAATAAGCAGGTAGCGGTCGGTCATCTTTTCCAGCTGAAGGTTAGCATGTGACACCATCAACTCAAAGGTCAGCCCCTGGGCAAAGTTGCGGTATTTCTTACCATCCGCAGATCCGATCAGGCCGTGCAGCTTTTCCCATCGGTGGCATTCTTTTTTCTGAGCCTTTATGGCCATTTGCTTTTCCTTTACCCGCTCTCTGGCAGCTGTATTTTCACTCAGCTTGTGCTTAAAACCAGCAATGGTGTTTTGCAGCTGTTTCAAAGATTCTTCATACTCTTTGAATTGGGGTTCCAGTTCTTGAAGGGGTTTGTCCGTAACCTTTTTGGCAATTTCCGTGGCCAAACGCATTTCACGGTCTTTTTGTCTGGCCTTGAGATCTGTTTGGCCGTCGTCCAGCTCCTTCGCTTTTGCAGACAGAGCATCCCGCTGTTCAGCTGTAAGTCTGGCTTCAAGAAACTGTTTTTCATCCATAAAACCAAAAGGTCCAAGCGCTGCTGTAAATTCGGTTTCCGATTTTTTCAGTTCTGGATCTCGCTGGTCAATGCGCTTTTTCAGGGATTCAACATGAGTCTTTGCGGTGTTCAATTTCTGCTGCAGCTCACTGTGCCGGGTTCTGACCTTCTTTTCTGCTTCCTCAGCATCGGCAACAGCCTTGTTCAGGCGGAGCTCTTCATCGTCGGGCTTTTTATCACCATACAATTCTTTCCGTTCATCGCTTCCGGCAGTCTTTTCCTTTTTCAGGGCCTCCAGCCGTTCCTGTTTCTCTTTCAAAGAGTTGCTTTGAGTTTCTATGACCGCATCCAGACGCTTCATCTCGCTGTCGAGGTCCGCAATCCGGTTTTCGATTTCATTTTTTTTCTTAACTTGATCCTGCCATACGTTCAGGCGTTTTCTGAGTGATTCAAGCAGTGAAGAAACATCGTCATCGGGAATTTCCGTAATGCCGAGGGGCTGGAGTTTGGCGGATACAGCCTGTTTCAATTCCTTAAAAACAGCTCTGATTTTTCCCAAGCTATCCTTCAACTCCGAAAGGGTTTTTTCAGCGGCCATTTTATCATTTGCTGCGGTTGTTTCCAGTTTTTCACTGTCCGTCAGATTCTTACGGGTAGAGACCTCGGCTTTTTCAAGTTTCTTGATGGCAGTTTCTTGGTCCTCAGCCTTCCTTATCAGTTTTGTGAGTACCTCAATCTTCTTTTCCGTTTCATCAGGAACAGGCACATTCCCTCTCGCAAAGGGATGCTCTTCCGCCCCGCAGAGTGGGCAGGGTTTACCATCTTCCAGTTTCGCCCGGTGGTCCTCAAGCTCCGCAATCCTTGCCAGAAAGGTCATTTCACGAAGCAATGTTTCCTTCTCTGCTCGGTATTCACGCAGAAACCGATCAACCAGCAACTCTCTCAAAGCATCTTTACCTTGCTCGAGATTTTTGGATGCGTCCTCCAGTTCCCGCTTCCGGGTCCCGCATCGCTTTGTGCAATCATCGAGTTTCTTTATCGCCTGCACCAGAACCGAGTCAGCCTTCTTTCGATCGAGCTCTTTTTGAGCAATCTCTTTTTGTTTGGAGAGCAAACGGCTCAGCTGTTCTTCAATCCCAGCCAGATTACTTATCAGCCACTCATCCCGAGCATGTACCTTGAGATAGCCTTCCGCAAGTTCCAGATTTTTTCCAGCCTTGGTACGTTTTTCCAGCTCCTTAAATCTGACCTGTTTATTGGAATCAATTTTTCCTGCATCTTTTTTGACGCTGTCTTCGCCTTCCGAAAGAGCCTCTTTTTGCTCGGCGAGCTTTTGGTCAAGGGAGCGAACTTTCTGAATGAGTGGTGAAGCAGTTTTCAGTTCCTCTTTCGCTTTGATGGTCTGCTGTTCAGCTAACTTGAGTGATTCATCCTGTTCTTTGGCAGAGGATTCCAGTCCAGGAAGAGTCTCTTCCTCGGTTTTCAGGGCCGTATGATCATTCACTTGCTGTTTTCGGATTGCTGTGAGCGTTGCAAAGGAGCCATCCAGTGCCGCTGCCTTTATTGCCAGGTCAAGTCTGCCACGTTCTGGTTTGAAAGCTTCTATATTGCTCTGCAGTTTAACTGACTCCTCTGACAGGCTACTGATTTCTTTTTTCAGTCCGTCAATGGCTTTCAACCATGTAATGCCTTTTCCCGTTTCAGTTGACTTGCCGGCAAGGTCTGTTTCTTCTTTTTGCTTTGCCTCGAGTTCCTTTTGAATTTCTGTTTCCTGTTCCGGCTCCAGAATCACAATGCCTGATATTTTAGCTTCAAGCAGATTCAGCTTTTCCCGTTCTTCACGCTGGCGCTCGTGAACTCGCCTTGAAATTTCAGAATAAATCCCTGTACCGGTTATCTGCTCCAGGATCTTTGATTTCTGTTCAACGTCCGCCCTCAGGAAGGTATCAAAGCCCCCCTGGGCCAGAAGAATGGACCGGGTAAAACGGGTAAAGTCCATCCCTGTTTTTTCTTCAATAACCCTGGAGACCAGACTCTTTTTGGTTTCGATAGGCTTGCCGGTATCGGCATCCGCAATCTGATGTTCCTGGTCCTGTAAATTACCATCAGCTCTTTTTCGAGCGCGGCGTTGTTCCCAATGGCAACGGAAGTGACCAGTCTGTGATTCAAATAACACCTCGGCATAACACTCACCGGTCTGGCGCGACATGATTTCGTTTCCGCTCTTGGTGATTTTCCCAAGGCGGGGTGTTGAGCCGTACAAGGCAAGGCAGATGGCGTCAAGAATGGTCGACTTACCCGCACCGGTTGGTCCGGTCAGAGCAAAAATTCCATTGCCCACATATTCCGGGTCTGTAAAATCAATGACCCATTCACCGTAAAGGGAGTTGAGGTTTTTAAATCTGAGTTCAAGTATCTTCATAATCAGCCTCTCTATTTCTCGTTTACGTCTTCCTCATGGAGAGACTTGATTACTTCGTTATAGGATGCCGACAGCTCCTCCCGGTCTTCATCAGCCACATCAAAAGCATCCAGACAGCGGGTAAAAACATCACAAACATCGAGATCATCCAGAGTTTCATCTTCAGCAATGGTACTGATTACTCGGTCAATAACCCGCCTATTTTTTATCCGCCGAATTTCCATGGCGGAGTCGGCTAGAACTTCATCGAGTATGTCCCACAGGTTGCCGATGATATCACTACCTGTATATTCAACCTCAAGCCACGCCCGGCTTTCTTCCTTTTTCAGCTGTGCGACCTTTGAATGGATATCATCCAGTGACCCCACAATGCGGGCTAATTGCTGAAAACACGGCACCGGAACTTCCTGAATATTCGGAGTAGTACAGTTGAACTCAATCAGAACAACCTTCTTTTCCTGAGTCGCTTCGCCATAGCCCATCGGTATGGGTGAACCGCAATAGCGAATGTGCTCTGCACTGCCAACGGCCTGAGGAACGTGCAGATGCCCAAGAGCGAGGTAATCGATTGATGTAGGGAATACATCGTCACCCACATGGGTCAATGAGCCTACATAAAGCTCCCGGACGCCGTCTCCGTCAACGGTCTTGCCGCCCACAGTAAAGAGGTGCCCCATGGCAACGATGGGAATATTTGTATGTTCATCTTTTTCAAATTCGAAACGTTTTTGCTCCGCAATGTCACAGACATCCGCATAGTGTTTTTTAAGCCCCTCAACCAGCTTGGCATTTTTGTCGTCAATGGTTTCTCCGGGCTCGACCGTGCGGATATCCTTATCGCGCAAATACGGCACCGCACAGACAATTGCCTCCGGCTGTTCATCTTTGTGAAGAACGATCACTTCATCTTCCAAGGCTTCCGTCATGGAACCGACCACATAAACATTCAGCGACCGCAGCAGTTCTTTGGGGGCATTCAGAAATGATGGGGAGTCATGATTACCTGAAATAACAATAACATGGCGGCAAGTAGAGCTCCTGCGCCCGATTGCTGGGCGTACTGGTATCAAACACATCACCGGCCACAAGCAGTGCATCGATCCCTTCATTCTCAATGGTTTGGGCCAGCCAATCCAGAAATGCAGAAAACTCATCATAGCGTTTCCTCCCGTAAAGGGAGCGGCCTAAGTGCCAGTCTGATGTGTGGAGGATTTTCATTTCTTCTCCCCTATTGTGTCACAGCCACTTTTTCTAGAGGTTCTTCATTTTCACCAATGCTTTGAAGCAGAGCCGAATACTGGTCACGGTCCTTTTCTTTGATTTTTCGAAGAATAAAGTTTGCAGTAGTCTTCATCTCTGGAACATCTATTGGCAAAACACTTCGCTCAAATACTCCAGAAGTTCTAGCTTCATACAGTTCATTTACGTATTCTGATAACCTTTGCGCCATATCTTGAGGCGAATCACCCATGAAATCCTCCTAATCAATTCAAGTCAAAAATCAAAGTCTATCTTCCCCCAAAAACCGACTCGGTTTTCCAAAACTGGTCACGAGTACCTCTCTCTTGGCCCTGGTGGCAGAAACATATAATAGTGCCCGCTCATGCACTTCTGATTCCATTTGGATCACGGGGTCTGAGGAACCGGAACCCATTCCCGCAAAAGGCACAACCCCGTCGTTGACTCCAGCAATAATCACCCGGTCGAATTCAAGCCCCTTTACACGATGCATTGTTGCAAGCCGAATTCCTGGCGCCGCACGATCTTCCGGATCACTTCTTCGGATACGGAATATGGCTATCCCTTTTTCGTTCAGTACGCTTTCATATTGTTTCAGCAATCGGTTGGTTCGGGCCACCAGGCACACACCATTCAGTGGGTTTTCTTCATCTCCAATCTTCGTGAGATATTCTGTTATAAAATCGATTTCTTCATTAAAAGAAGCAAAATCCCTAACTACCGGTTCAGCACCATGAAGCAATGATTTGTATCCTTTCTGGTCGTCAACTCCGTCATCGAGATCGTCTATCTGAACCCCTTTCAGGAGACTTACGGCCCATCTTCTGGTTTCATCGGTTGTTCGGTAATTGATACGGAGTTTTCGGCTGCGCCCCCGAATGTTTATTCCGCAATGACTTAATACGACCTTATGCCTGTAAATTCGCTGGTGCGCATCGCCTACGATAAAGATATCATTTCCTACATTAACCTCGGGTATCATCTGGCGGATGAGTTTGAACGCCTGGGGTCCCATATCCTGGGCTTCATCGACAATGACAGCCCGGTAAGGCAGTACATTCCCTTTGGCTTGAAGCAGCTTTCTGGCATCCCGCTTCGCGTCATCGGCCTCTTTAAGTCCCTGTTCATTCAGCAAAACCCGGTACTCTTCAAAAACAGGCCACACTTCCTTTCGCATTTTCCGGCTTAATCTGACGCCCCGCCCCAATCTGGAAGCTTTGAAATACGCTTGCAGCGTCTCAATTTCCTGAGGCTGAATGATCCTTTCCCATTCATCCCGGTAGAAAATTTCATCAAAAGCAAGATCCGTCGGCATCATATCAAGGGCCTTTTCCCACAAAGCCCCTGTTTGTGCGCCATAATCAATTTTATAGGCATACCCGTTGCGATTCAGAAAATCAGACACCCATCGGTCAAGATTAACGACTTCAATGCGGCGCATCACCTTGTCAGGACATATTTTCGAGAGGTTTTCCCCGATATCAGCCGCCAGGTTCCGGGTAAATGTTGTAAAAAGGATACGGTCGTTCTCCTTGTTAAAAACATGTTGGGCCAGGTACTGTGCTCGATGCATAGCCACAACCGTTTTCCCGGTGCCTGCACCACCCAGGACCCGAACAGGACCATTCCATTTGTTTTCAACAAGCTTTCGTTGTGAGGGATGAAGGAAAACCCGCCACTTTTCAAGGGGTGCATTCAAGATGCCGGCTAGTTCCAGGTCGTCATCGGCAACGAAGAAACGACGTTTGGAGTCAGGTTTTGATAACGCTGATTCAAAGTCATTGGTATCCACTTTCTGCGGTTCTTCTGATTTATCCATTTCCAGAAAAACCTCTTCCAAGCTGTCCCCGGCTGCCAGAAAGAACAGAGCTTCATAAGCTTCCTGCGGCAGTTTTTCGGCTGAGAGATCGAGTTCTTCCTCTGTTTTGATGGAACGAACCAGGGGCAGTAATACTTCAGGCACGCCCAGACGCAGAAGCTGTCGGTCGCGAATACCGTCATAGAGGCCTTTTTCGTCTTTTTTTTCACTTGGAACCGAAACGTCTGAAGTCGCCGCCGGGACATCCTTCACATCAAATATCTGCACGCTTCCAGTTTCAGGATGGATTGTGCATATCTTATTCCGTGCCCACTTATAGGCTTTATCATGATGATCCACCCACAGGAGCAGGAAGATATTTCCGGTATCCGGTTTTTTCACAATCCCACGATAGGTGTGATCGATTCTTACAGATCGCAATGTCTGGTCTTTAAAGGTCGCAATTTTCTCATAATTGATACTGGAGGCCAAGGGATTGGATCGAAAAATTGATATAAATTCAAGCACCTTTCCCTGTTGTTTCTTAGGGATACCGGCAAATGCATTTAAAAATTCCGATGCAATTGCAACCTTTGCTCCACTCATGGCAGCCATTTCGTTTAATCCTCCTGCGTTTTATTCAGGGGTAGGTATTTGTCAGGATCTTTCAACACATCCATCAGCGAAAAAACCTTCCATTGGGCATCTATAAATCGGCTTTCAAATCCAAGTTCATCTTCCAATAGAAAGGCGATTTTCAGTTCCTCCCAGGCAAGTTCAGCGGTTCCAATTATTTCACCTTTACCGCGCTGCAATTCATATCCTGCTTCCGGTACGGGCCAGTCATTGTTCTTGAGCAAATTCAGAAGACCGTGAAAGGTTTCATCCGTCAGTTCCAAAATTTCATTCCATTTTGAATCTTCCGGGTTGACTTCCGGTCCACCACTTGTGGGAGCCGCATGGAAAAGCTTAATGGCGTCATACGCTTTTTTCTTGAGCCCTTCTCTTGATACAAAGAAGGAATGAGGCAAGAACTGAAAGAAGTTGTAAAGCCTGAGAAAGCCATTCCAGACAGCCTGATACCCAGAGGCTTGTTTGTCGGCGTCATCATCTTCCAGGCAGCAGCCAAACCGGATCCCCAGGGCATCTCCTGGTGGCATCACGGCTTTCTGCTCCGTCACGACATATTGCTGAAGCTCTAAATTACCGTCATGGTTTTTTGCGCGGTAGTATCCATAAAGGCAGGGACAATCTGTTTCCTTGATCTTTGAAGCCATATCGTCGGGCATATCGGTTTCAATTTTTGACGTCCATTCTTCAATGGCTTTCTGTTCGGAGAATTTCACCCCATCTACATGAAGTAAAGAAAATACGAAGACAAAAAGACGCCATCGATCCTCCTCAGGCTTCCGCAAAAATTCCACCAGTAAAGCGAAACTGTTCAGCTTATTCAGGCCTTTTAAGTCGATCAAACCGTACCCCGTCAAAAGGGCATCGAAGTTATCCCCGGCGGGAAGCCCCACAGCGTCAAGGAAATCCACATAAAAATCTTTCCGGGGTGTAAACGTATCTTCAACGTCGTGCCAGCTTAAAGACCACACATGATATTTGCCGCCCTGAGCAATGGCCATCCTCTGGGCCATATCCTCGCCCACCCGATCCCGGTGATAGGTAAAACCATCCAGAAAGACGGCAATCGGTTTCATAGGATCATTGACACGGGCGGGCCGAATCACAAAATCCGCCCGGGAAGGAACACTCACCCCGGTCAGCTCATTCAATTTCACCTGAGGCTCAATATAATAGGCGCGTTCACCGATTTTTAGAAAATAGCCGGGTTTGCCATTCACCAGATCACTTTTGAGCAGGATCGAAAATTTATCGGATTTATACCGCTTTAAAGCCCCTATAAACCTGGCCTCCAGCTCGCTTTCAATGAGCGTATTCAAGGAGATGTTTTTGATGGTATCCGTCTTGATCAGCTTTTCACGATAGCTCAATATTTCGGCAAAAAGCGCAATGGCCGTATCCCTGGATGTTTTTGGCATGTTATAACTGTTTCGATAGGCAAACAGGCACCGATAGCAGCCGTCCTTGTCTTCCTGCTGGTTGCATGTGCAGGATTTAAGGGTATCCAGGGCCAGTTTTAAGACCTCCATTAACGGGTCTTCCGAACGCATCAGTTGTTTAAGGTAACCGGTTCCCCCTGGAACCGTGTCGTAAAGCACCAGATACTTTCGCTTGAATGTAGAATCCGCCAGGGGTTCTTCGTGGACGGTGGTTTGAAGATGGTCGATCTTCCCTTTGAATTTCTTCTTGAGCCCCAACTGCATTGCGGCGATAAACGATTCCAGCTTTTTGTCTGATTCGGCAATAATGCTCACCGGGAGCAGGATGCGAATGGCTTCGGAGGTGAACTGTCGGTAGAGATAAATACAGTCGATCAGGTCCTTATCGCTCTCCTGGTCCCGTGCGGTGCAGGTAAAGGCATGAGCGGGTTCTTTACGATCTTCTTGAATTTTACCGCATACCCGGCACAGCTTAAATCCCTTCCGGGGCGTCTCCACACCGGCAATCGTGATCTTATCGCCAATTTCATCTCTTTCGCCAAAGTTTATTTCACAAAAATCAACCTTGGAAAGAAAATCAAAGCCGAATGGAAAATCAGCATCTACTTTAAAAGCCTCCATGACCTGTTTGTCATCAAATTCCACCAGCATTTGTTTGTTATAAAAGGTGGGATCTCGGTCGTCGCTGTCGTCACTGATACGGCTTTTCTGGTCGGAGGTGGATGCAAACACCTGACGCATCTTGAGCATCAACCGTTTCTGTCCCTCATCGGACCACATGGGGCTGCCACACATGATGCAGCTTTTCTTTTCTTCTTCCTTTCCAATCAATTCCTTGTGGGAACAATTATTACAAAACCGCCAGGTTTCGACTTCTGAAACGGTCATATCCACCTGGTCTACTTTTACCCTGCGACCACCGGCATAAAAGGTGTTCGCCGGCGCCAGCTCCTCAATGGCGCTTCGGGCAGGCCTTTCATACTCATAATTCCAGGTATCATAACTGCTTTCCCCCTCCTGAACCTGCAATTTCTTGCGATATATGATGGAGTTCAGCATCACCCCCACTTCAGGGAAGGCGTAATTGGGAAGCAGCCCTTCATCGGTGAAAAAGTTATAGGTATCGCGATCACTGATGCTCTTTACAAGAGCTTGAAGGGCAAACTTTTCAATGCTCAGATCACGCAGATCCTTTTCAAAGTTCTTATCTTTAGGGCCTTTCTTTTTCTTATTGATTTTTCCATTCATGATCTGAACTTTTTTACGCAGGGAATCTCTCTCCTTCTTGCGGTTGTGAAGCCCATTCATGATCCGGTATCTGAGACTCCCCTGCCAGTCCTTGTCTCCTTCAACAAATGTTTTAAGATTCTTGACCGATTCGGGGCTTAGGCCCACATTGCTTTGAAACAGCCCGATAAAGGAATCTAATAAATCAGCCTGATGGGTCTCAATATAGCGGATGAAATTGTGCGGGAATTTCTTCCGGTCAACCGGTTCCAGGTTATTCAGCACCTGGCCCAGTTTTCTGGGAATCAGGGCGATATGATCGGCGGCAACCCAGCGGTCAAAACAAAATGCGGTGAACTGTCGTTCCAGAACCGCGGAAGCGTCCAAGAATATGCCGGGGGAGTCCACAAAGCCTGCCAGCATTTCCTCAGGTTCAGCAAAAAAATACAGATCATGGGGCCTGGCATTGGCCACCGTCATGTTCAAGGCATTGCCGTCCCTTCGTCCCGACCTTCCGGTCCTCTGTAAATAGTTGGTCTGGGCCGGCGGAACGGAGCACAACACCAGTGAAGACAGGTTACCGATATCAATTCCCATCTCAAGGGTCGGCGTGCAAGACAGGAGGTTTGGAAACCAGGGTTCTTTTTCCCACGGTTCCGCCTTGAACTGGGCTTCCAGCTCCTGGCGATCATCGCGATTCAGCAGGCCCGTATGTTCCCTGGCGAATATCCGTTCCACATCGCCTGTGGCATAAAGCTTTCCATAATAATCAACACCGGTTTCCTGGGGGCGGTATTTTCCATAACAATGAAACCGCTGACAGGGGGCGTCTTCAAAATATGCGCTTTCCTCTTCAGCCACCGATATGTTATGGCCGCATCTTTCGCAACGAAACTGCTTAACCCGTGGGGAAAGGCGAAGGGCCTCCGGCCGAATCCCCCACACCCAATCGCCCCGTACCCGGTTTTCTTCAAGGACTTTTTCATCCACCAGGATTTTCAATATCAGCTCGTACAGGGGCTTTGATGCATTTGCCACCATGGGCGTGAGATCCAGAAAGCATTTTTCCGCCCAGTTTAGATACCAGGTGCGGCGGGTGGTGGAAGCGCTGTGCAACTGATCAAACCGGGTTCCCCTTCGGGTGGTCAAAAAGGCTGGCGCCCTTGAAAATTGACCGAAATTGGGCATCCAGTTTGTCTTGTTCAGCACATAGGTATTCCCAAACCCTTCAATGTAAGATTTCAAGACCGGTTGCCATATGCCACCCTGGTTTTTGATATGGACCAGGAAGCCCAGCAGGAAGCGTGAAAGGCGTCGTTCATCAAGGGCCGCAAACCCTCCGATCTCATTTTGGATCGGCTCCAGCAACCGCTGAACCATCGTGCCCAAAATCTCAGGATCAACATAAGCAACGGAAGAACCGGTCTTCTCCAGGGTCCTGCCGATCCTGGCCCGAAACCCGTATTCACTGATAATTTCCCATCCGACGCGCCTATCCACATCTTTGCGCAATGTGGAGCCCCCGGGTAAGACACCTGTTTCTTTCAGATGCCCATAATCATGGAGCCATTCCATGTTGGGAGCCAGAAAAGTGGAAATGTATTTTTTTTCATCGAACTGTTTGAGCCAGTAATCGGTAAACACAGGCTGAAGCGCTGACAATTGCAAACCATCACCAACCGACGAAACAACTTTCTGCAATGCGGTCCTGAAGTTGAACCGAAAGGTTCGGCCATTGAAAAACCCTGCCCGGTGAGCGGCATCCTGAACGTTGTCGGAAAATGTCAGCAGTTTTTTGTCGTTGTTGTAGGTGGAAGAATAGAGCTGAACGATCATGACGCTGGTCAGGCTTGCAGCCCGAGACCCCAGAAGCGTCAGGCTGTTTTGTGAGTCGCAATAGGGGCAATCGTTAACGCTTATTTGCCGGTCGCCGCGTCTTCTTCTGCTGTCCGGCATATGAACCAGAATCAATTCAGGATGGGCACATGATGGGCATTGGTCCGGGTTCGGTTTGGTGGTTACATTCAGGCACTGAGGGCAGAAATAATACATTCCCACGTTCTGGGCTTGATCCCGAACCCCTTCCTCTTCCGGGAACAGGTACACCACCTTGGGATCATGATTAAAAAAACTGTAATAGAAGTTCTTTAATTCCCCCATAATGGCGGAGCTTCTGACAAGCTTTAACCCCGCCCACCCCATGCTGCCGCACTCCCGACAATGTACCAGGGGCAGATGGGTATTTAGCTGCTCCTCATTTAAGTCATCGGCAAACCGCAACCGAGGCTCTTTGGATACCTCACCCACCATGCGGCGCAGCTCACGCAGCCAAATCTGGAGCCTTACATTTAAAAAAGGCCTGATATGGGCACTTTCTTTGCCGTTATCCTTTTTGCTGATGACCTTAATGCGGGCTTCCGAGACCAAGGCCAGCAAACTGTTCAGCATATTTGTTTTATAGGCGGCATTATTGCTTTTCAGTCCTTTGGTGATATTTTCAAGTTTTAGAAATATGGTATCAAAGCTGAAAATCCGGCCGCCCAAGACCTTCAGCAGGTTCTGAAAGAAAAGATGTTCCTTGAGCTTCTCTCCAAGCTGAATCCGCCAGCCAGGATCTTCAAAATTGGTCTTAATCTTTTCATCAAACCAGAGCCTGTACTGCGCCTTGATATATTCCTCATATCCGTTGGAATTCGCCGGATCGAGATCTGCCGCCTTTTTCTCAGGAACAATATCAATATGGGATATGAGGCTGTCACCCAGAAATTCGCCGGCACTCAACCGCAATTCGGAAATGACCGAATCCTTTTGAAATTTGTCGCCAAACACGGCTGATGCATAGCTGAGCAATTCCGTTTGCTCCTCATCGCTTCCCAATGTGGCGGAGGTGCCGATACAACAAAGATGTTCAGGCGGTGAGGCAAGTCTCGCCTTCAAGCGGCGAATCAGGCAGCCAAGATCGGAACCTTGGGCTCCATCGAAGTTATGGAGTTCATCGACAACCAGGAATCGGAGGGTTTCAGGGTTGTTGTGGTCCCAAAGGGGCCGATCATCGGGCCGGATCAGCAGATAATCGAGCATTTTGTAGTTGGTCAGCAGGATATCCGGAGGGGAGAGTCGCATGGTTTCTTTGTCTGAGATCAGTTTATCGGGCTTCATGAGTTTGGGCGGTTCTTTTTCCCTTTGACCCACATAAATACCGGCTGTGACACGTCCCCTTAATTTGCTGTTATAAATAAGTTCTGCCAGCCTGCCCGCCTGGTCCGTGGCCAGGGCGTTCATGGGGTAGATGAGGATTGCCTTTATTCCGGGTTCTCCCCTGTGCTGGTAACAATGGTCGAGAATAGGATAGAGGAAGCACTCTGTTTTTCCGGAACCGGTTCCCGTGGCAATGATGGTGGATTTCGGGGTTAGTCCGGAAAGCCGGTCGAAGGCATTGATCTGGTGGAGGTAGGGAGGGAATTTCATGGGCAGGTTCGGGAAATAGTTTGCGCCGCCTTTGTCTTGCTGAAAGGGGAGTTGGATGTCTAAATACGGCCCTTTGAAGACATTACCGGGTTCGTTTAAAAAGTTCTCCAGCATATTGAAAAAGAAAGGGGTGGTGACCGGGAAGGTGGTGCGCAGGAAGTCTTTAATACCTTGTTCAACGTGTTGGGCCAGGACGGATGGGATCATTTTTGTTAACCGGCCAGCTCCGCCAAAACATGGCGAAAGAGTTGGTCCCGCATGAATTTATTTGCATCATCGGGGGGAAAAACACCCCATGAGCCATTTGGATTACGGCTTTGAAAACGGGTCAATGAAGGTGGCGCCGTTTGGTGCATTAGCTCAATCATGCCGCTCTCCTTTGGCTTTTTCGGAAAGGAAGTTAAACAGCGCGATATCCGCTTCGTTAAATTGATACCCTCTCTGTTCAAGTTCGTTTTTTATCTTTTCAGCTTCCTCTGTCCTGGCTTTTCCTTCCCTCGTAAGCCTTTCATATTCCCGCAGCTTACGACTCACCCCCTCGATTTCCGGTTTCGGGTGGGTATCCATGATCGACGCCAACACATCACCCGGCTCATGCGCCAGAGGACTTCTACTGGGAATGGCGGCCTGCCAGACCCCTTTTTCATCCCGCAGAAGCATCCGGATGTTTTCAGCGCGCAGGGTGGTGAGGATCTGAGGGCTGTGGGTTGTGACAATAAATTGGCAATTGGGAAAAGTACCCAGAAGCTTATGAACAATCTCCTGTTGCCATCCAGGATGCAGATGCAGATCAATCTCATCGATCAGGACAACCCCTGTTCCATTTAATGGTTCAGCCATACCCGGATTGGCGATTGCAAGACGACGCGCCAAATCACCGGCAAGCGCCAGAGAACATTTTTCGCCGTCAGACAACTGCCCCACATTCAATACATTCTCTTCCTTACTCACCTCCATCCTCAATGGATTCCGAGAAATTCTGATATCCAAAAATCCGGCAATGCTTTCTATGGCATCGCGAACAGCCTGCAACTGAGGGTCCCGATATTCAATGTTCTCCTGGCCTGGCGTTAGTCTCAGTTGGTTTTCAAGGTCTTCACGTTCCCTGAACCACTCAAAAAAAAGTCTGAAATCGTTTCTGGCTCCCGTCAAAGCCTGATTATAAGCGTCAAGCTGCTCGAATTTATGCCGGGTTCGAATACGTAATGGAATATCCAATACAGCACGATTTACAGAATAATATACAGCAAGGGGAAAGCTGGTCTTATCATCTCTCTCAATTTCACGCTGAACAATCTCCACGACTTTCTTGATTTGACCTAGATTTGATATGGTTTGTTTTCGTCTTCCTCGTTTTGCTTTAGTAACACTCCAATCAACGTTTATCCCTTTATAGGTTATCGAAATATTATTGACTGTTTCTGATGCCCCCATATGGATATCCGCATCGGAAAAAAAACGCCCGGTCCCCTGCGAGGATTGAATCCTTCCGATCAATCGGGACAGCATTATCGCCAGTACATCAAGGATGCTGGTCTTTCCCGCACCATTGATACCCACAAAGACATTCAGTCGTTCATCAAATTCAATTTCCAGATCAACGAAGTGTCTGAAATTATGAATCCCAAGCCTTTTGACTTTCATCTTACGCCCTCAAATTCCGGGAGACCCGAATACATACAAAACAAGAAAGTTGCCAGGGTGCAGGGTGCAGGAACCCCGTATTCTGCCCCTTGCACCCTGACAACTGAAACCTGCGGCTATGCCGCTTTAGGATCAGCTCCTTCGGTATTTTTTATATGATTCCCATTTTCTGAAGACGTCCATTCGCTGACTTCTTGAGACAATTCCGCCTCAATCTCTTCCACTGTCGGCAGACTGGACTTAAGAGTTTCCGGCAAAGCACGGGTCAGCTCATAGTCAGAAATGCCTATGGGTTTGTGAATGTCGCGCAACGCGTATTCAGCCAGAATTCGATCCTTGGTCTGGCAGAGAATCAGACCGATGGTGGACAGATCAGTGTCATTCCTGAGTTGATCGTCCACCACCGAGCAATAAAAATTCATTTTGCCGGCGTACTCCGGTTTAAAATCACCTTTCTTCAGTTCAATGACGATAAAACAGCGCAGTTTAAGGTGGTAGAATAGAAGATCGAGATAAAAATCCTTGTTACTCACTACCAGATGATACTGACGCCCAACAAACGCAAATCCGGACCCGAGTTCCAGCAGAAAATTTTCCAGATGCCGGATCAGGCCCGTCTCTAACTCCCGCTCATGAAAAGGTTCTTCAAGCGTTAGAAAATCAAAAAGGTAGGGATCCTTGACCATCTGACTTGCAAGCTCTGACTGAGGAGAGGGAAGACGGGTTGAAAAATTGCTGACAGACTGTCCGTGCCGCTCATAAGTCTTTTTTGTGATCATTGTTGCCAACGTGTCCCGGCTCCAGCCTTGTTCGATGGTCTGCCGTATGTACCACAGGCGGATGGGAAGGTCTTTGACCTTCTCCATCAGCAAGATATTGTGTCCCCAGGGAATTTTTGCAACGTGCTGTTGCAGTTTTAGATGATTATCCTTTGGAGCGGTCTTTTCCCCGGACTGAAAAAATGTTTCATCCTTGGTGGATGATTCCGGCAATTTTGCAACGGCCTGTTGCAAAATTGGGGACTCTCCATACTCACGAAAAAATCGAACCATGTAGCCGATATTCCGCTCAGAAAATCCCTTTACCTCGGGAAGTTCATTACGAATATCCCTGGATAATCTGGGAATTATTCCGGCACCCCACCCTTCCATCTGTTGCCGTTGGTGAATCATCCTTCCAATGTCCCAGTACATCAGTATCATTTCAAGATTAGCGGAGAAGGCCGCTTTTATCTGAGCCTGACGGATTCGATCTTTGATCTCGTCCAGGAGACTGCTGTAAAAAACCAGATCAAAATTCATTTCCAATCCTCTTCAAAAATCACACCCGTTTGTTTCTTCTTCAGCTCCCTGCAAACCGGACATCCAGCTTATGGAAAATCCTTACTTGGCTTTTGACTTTCTAAGAATAAACCAAGTGAATACACGGTCTCCATCTTCCCCTGGGTGTTGTGACCCCAGTGAATAGCGGTAATTTACCCGATCAGATCAGCCTGGTCCGGGTCGGTTAATTGGCCAACAGCCTGTTGGCCAATTAATTTCACCATATTATCCGACCCGAGCCCTTAACCGGGGAGGATTCTGAATGGGTTCTCATGTCGCCATTTGAACCCAATTCGGTACGTTGTCCGCGGGGCTTCGCACCCCGTCACCCGCCTGTCATGGCCAATTCCACTTAAAGCACATGCATGCCCATTTGAGTAGTGCCTATTTTTCGCTCCGAACTCAGTTGCAGGCACTGGCGGGCAAGTCAGCGCAACGGCAGGATGCCTGCGTAGGGTCCGGGAGGAATATACCGGGTACTACATATAACTACTTGAATACACAAAACTATACGACATTGCTTCGCAAGTCAACGGCGCTAATCAGCCGCGCGGCTTTTTGCGTCGACTGAATTAGCCCTTTTAACTGCAGATGCAGAATCCTCAATTTTCTCTATGATTGATATGATTCTCTTGGCAGAATCTTTTCTTGTTTGTATATTTTTTTTGTGGCCTTTATGGTGGCTTCCAGTTTTTGAGAGATGTTACTTGTTTCAATCTTTAGTTCTCTTAATAAATTTATCTGACTTTCTTCCCATTGAGAACTTACTCTTGAAGAAGAAAGCGAAACATATAGTGCTAATCCAGCAATCAAAAGCGACACAATGCTGACGACAATAGAAAGGGTGGTCACTCGTTTTGTCTGCCTTCCTTGTAATTCTATTTGCCCAAGCTGTATTAAAGGAGAAAATTGCATTACAGTATTGATATTTGCTTTTGAATTGTGGATCTCTATAGAATATTCTTTAATTGCCTCGGCAATCTCTTTGTCTTTCATTCCATGAGGATATTGGCTATTGATTGTTGTCATAGGCCTTCTCTTTCTTCAATGCTGGTCAGCTAACATTTGTCATGATCGCACGTCTAAATCCGTTAGCTTTTAGGTGGTCCGCTCGATGGAATGGTTGTCTCTGGTCGAATAGCTTTCATGAGCCTCCGAAACTCGTCCAAAAGCAACGCCTGCAGTTTTCCGAAATCCTCTTTGGGCGCATCGGAAAGAACCGTGCGTTGCCTTTCAATCGATTTAGAGAGTTCTTCGAACTTCGGGTCCTTGGACATGTCGAATTTACCGAAGGTCTTATCATAGAACGAACAGCTCAATTCCATCGCGCCTCTGCCAAACCGAGCAATAATGTTGTAGCTTTCCGGCTGAAAGAAAATGGCATTGTCTCTGCAGCGAACTGACAATTCTTCGCTTACCGTCACGAGGTCCTCAGCCAAGAGCCGGTAGCGCTCCCGTAGAAACTCAGGTAGCATCGTTGGCTGATTTGGTTTTGTGATTTCAAGGAAGGTTTCCTGCCATTTGTTCGCAACTGCATAGATCTCTTTGATTGCCTGAGAGCGCTCTCCATCCAAACGCGAGAGACCAATACTTTGCTCATGTGCGTAGATCGAAAGTTCAGCCTTGAGAACTGCAGATTTTTGCTGAAGCTCTTCTTTGTACTTCTCGATGGCTCGTGACACTTGAAGGTTGATGAGACTACGCCCAAGATATGCGACAACGACCAACGCAACGGCCGTACCGCCAAACGCCGTGAAAAAGACATTGAGCAAAGACATTGGGGGCCTCCCCCTAGGTGGCTAACGCCTCGGTCAGGAGCAGCCAGGGCTCCCACTGACCTTAATTAAATGTATAATGACTCTCAATTTAAAACGAAATTTCAAAAACGCCCGGCTCTGGGTGTCGCCTGAACTGACAGGTTAGCAGGACGGTGCGTGGCAGCCTATGGGATGGTCTCACCATCCCTCAATCACGGCTTTGAGTTTCGAAAGATTTGCCTTCATTTCAGCCAGATAATCTTTTGCAAAGGCCGCAGCGGGACCTGGGCGATCGTGCTCAAAGTTGAAGTTCACGAGGTCGAATCTGTAGTAGATTCGATGCAGAAGGACGAGCACTTCCGGGTCTTCCAGCTTCGAGGCAAGCTCTTGATTGGTAGCCCTCCAAAGGTCGGTATAGATTCTCGAAAATGAGACTTTGTTATTTTGGAGCATCTGCACCAAGCCATCTGCACGTGAAATCCCTTCCTCAATCTCAGACACAAGGCTTCGCGCGATCTTCCTCGCATACTCACGTTCTGATCTCACATCCGCCCCGCGTTGGATCCCAAGGACGACAAGTGAGCTTACGAGCCCAAGGCCAAAGCCTGCAAGTGAGGACCAAACCCATTCCATTTTCCTCCGCTCCCTTCCAGTCCTTCGTTCATGCCAACCAGCGATTATGCAAAACCAAACATCATCGCTTTTGTAATGTTATCCGTCCAAGTTCCCTATCCATACGTTTCGGATGCATACGCAGTTTCTGACAAATCTGATGCTTGAGGTCATTTACTGGCTCAAAAATGCCGAAATCGCCTTTCGCCCAGCTCATTAGCGGTCAAAATGAACCTGAAAACAAGTGATTCCCTCGCGAAAACTGGGTCCGTCAGAAACCTCGTATGCACCCTACGTTTCAGAAATTCGCCCGGGGTAATGATGATGGCAGACCGGACTCTGGTGCCGGATAAGGCCGTAAAAGGATACCTTACCATAACAACACTGCCCCGCTTTGCTATGCGTCTTCCCATGATGCCGTCTCACCGTCTTTGATGGAGTAAAAATCTTCTCCTTCCTGCTCAAGCCAGTCGAAGGCCTCGCCCTGAAGCGCAAGCTCCACAAGTTCACAAACGAAAATGTCGTCCGTCACAACCTGACTGTTTTCAAGGCCGCGACGCACAATAACGGATGCAGCAAAGTCCCCCAATTCCTTCCGTTCTTGCTCCGTCGTTTTTTTGTGCAACTGATTCATACTGTTATAACCCATGCTTTTGCACATCCTTATTCAACGCAGCTTACCACAAACTTGAAATGGATATGAAAATTTGATCGTCTTTTCATGAATTGCCTTCCTGTTCTTTGAAGCGGCGCTCAAATTCTGGCCAAACGATTTCGTAATCCTTCTCACGGTCGCAATTGTCAAAAGGGGGTAAATAAGTCATACCATTTTGGTCTACAGCCCAACTTGGAAGATTCTCTTCTGCAACGATGTATTTTATCTCCTCGAATTGCTTACGAGTGAGTCCGATACCATTAAGCCCTTTAGAGTTTGAGGTAAAGACGATCAATCCTCTTTGATCGTAATAAGTGTCGTGTTCGTAGCGACGCATTACACGAAACTCAATCCTATATATCGTCTTAAGTTCTTGCAGTGTTATGCCAAGTGCCATTGCGGAAAGAACGTCCATTTCTACAAGAGCTTGTCGGCGTTCCCATGGGGTTCTCAGTGCACACGTTCTTTGCCAAGTTCGGGTAAGATGTTTCCAACTACGAAACCGGTGGTCCTCTTTAGCGAAGCTGTCTTCTTGAAACGAAATGTCAAAATGCTCGTTCCATAACCTTGCATAATGCTTAGTGAGACAGTTAAGGCGAAGTAAACGCGAAAATAGCATTTTATCAAAATCTGTATGCAATAATGGTAACAATGTGGGCAATTCGTGTAGATTCGTCTTGCCAGTAGATTTGATGAAGAAATCGAATGGCAGAGTACATACATGAGCTGCGAATGTAAGCAAATCTAGCCTCGATTCCATCCGATAGGAATAAACACCGTTAATATGTGTCGTTCTTGGAGGTATTAAACAACTTATGAGAGTTCTTTCGCCTGTCGGAGCAAGCATAGCCCGGAATGCCAACCGATAATCATCCGAAGTTAACTTACCATTCCAACGGGGGATTCTACGTTCGTATTCTGAAAGGGAACAACCTGGGATGTAATTTGTGCGAGGGAGGTATTCTTCTGGAATTTGAGTCAAATCGATCACATCGTAGTCTGTATTAAGACGACATTTTTCCCGTGGCGTTTTATAAAGTGGGTTTCCTACATAGAAGTGGGGACCGGAAACTACCCATCCAGAAGGATCTTTCGGAAAACGAGTTTCACGCTTGATAGTGCCATCTCTTTGACCGTAGGTTTCATCAAAGCATACTGTAGAGAAATACTTGCCTTGTATATCACGAAGACGTAGGGGCACATCAGCAAATTTCTTTAGAACAGATAATATCTCCCTAGAGTGTATCACAGGAAGACGTGCCTCAAAAAATGATGAGTTCGCTGAATCATAAAGCTTTGAAAACAAGCTAAGGAGTCCTGCATCGACTTCAATGATACGTGACCTATGTCCCGAAAGAATCCATTTCCCTTCTGCTGTTTTTACCAAAGGGATGGGACCTTGACCATCATGGCTCCAAGACTTGTCAAGTGTAACTGGATGGTATAGGTTCGATATGACTTTAAAATTAACATTGTCCTGAATTTGGCCAAACGATATGGTGAAACAATAAAGACGCTCTGGTTTTATCGCTGTGAAGAGGAGAAATTCATTTCTAAACCTTGCAAGCAGGTTCAATCGCTGGACGAATGCTGAGCGAAGATGTCCACCCTTTGGATCATCAAAACATCCTGGTTGATGAAATATTCCTACTATCCCCGAAAATGATGATATTTCCCAGTTCTTTGTGATAAAACATTTGTAAAGGTTTGTTTGTACTCCTTTGAGCAAAGGGTAGTTTTGGTAGGTATTCAAGAAATGCTGCGTCCCTTCAGCCTCTTCAAACTCGCTAAAATAAAGTTTCCTTAAATTCATCCGCTCCAAGGTCTCCTCCCGAAGTTCCTTTAACTTCGAGGCGGAGTATTTTCTGATTACGAACTGCGGTTCCGCATCCGCCAACACTCCACCTTCCCGCCACGCCACCTTAATCCACGGAGGATTCCCCAATACCAAATCAAACCCGCCCTTTCTTCTAAATAAATCAGCGAAATCAAGCTCCCAATGCAGATACCGGTATCTTTCGGCCAATTCCTTTACCAAACCTAAACGTTGGTTTTTTTCGCAGAGCTTATCCACATTCACGTATCCAAGCTCATCAAGCATTTTGAGAGACATCTGTTTTCAAGGCCTTGTATCAGGGAAAAGAAGCTGCTGGCCCTTCTCATCAATATCCGCATCAAAAAGATTGCCATCGAGAACAAGTGTAAGATCAAAAAGAAACTCAGCACGGCTGGGCAGTAAGTCCGCCCTTTCAATTGGCCAAAAATAAAAAGCACACCAATAATCCATCACCAGTTTCAGCCGTCTGTATGGACTCGAATTCCGCACGTTTTTGGAGAACATTTCCTGCTGAAAAATTCGGTCTTTGAATTCGGTGGTCGTTGGCTGCCATTTATGCTTAGGGTCTTTCTGGCCGAAAACAAGGAGCGGATCGGTCGTTCGGTTATCAATATCCCGTTGCATTTCTGCATTTCGCTGCCAAAGTTTGTCCACAGCATCGGATAATTTTTTGAGCTGGTAGATCTCAGTTTTAGAAAAAGGCTTTGTAAATTCCTTGCGCCATTCATTAATAGTTTTGATTTCATCCACTGCCATCTGTTTGATGACTTTATCCTTGTAATCCGCCATACCTTTATCCGGCAGCAGGAAGTGGTACACGGTATCATTTTCCCGGTTCTGACCCGGCATCACCCGTTCCGGCACCTCGTCCAGCCAGAGGGGATCGGTCTTTTTTTGCTTTTTGAGCAGGTTTTCATGAAACACCTGCCGCCTGGCGCCAATCAGCGAATTACCACAGACCAACTGCATGCCGAACCAAGGCACAAATCCCCCTTCATAAATGGTATTGAGCCACAAAGAGACTTCCGCCAGTTCGACGGCCACCGGGTTCAAATCCACCCCGTGAACATTGCGGTCGGCAATATACATCTTCACCTTCTGCAATTCTTTTGGGTAAGCATCATGGGAGATGGTCTGATCCAGTTCTTTCTGCTTTCGATCCAGGTAAGCCTTGGCCAGCTGATTGACGGCTTCATTCAAAAACGCGGCGCTCCCCATGGCGGGCTCACAGACCGTCAACTCAAGGATTTCATCGGCGGTTTTGTCCTTGAGGAGTTCTTTCAGCGCATATTTTACAAGACACTGGGTCAGCACTTCGGGAGTGTAATAGGATGCCGACTTTTCACGGTCCCGGCCGGCCAGGCGATAGATGAATGTGCCTTTCTCGTATTTCACCAATGTGCCATCATCATTAAAAACCCGCTCATCCTCCGTATACTGTTCGATATCCTCGGGTTTCACAAAGTAGGCGGTTTCGAGCACATTGTGCTTTTCCCCGGCCTTCTTGACTTCGTAAAGGTCTGTTTCAGCAAAAAAACCCTGGTAGGAAAGAAGTGCTTCATACACTGCACCCAACTGGTTGATCCCTAATTGGGCATAGGAGATGCGTCCACGCCGGTTTTTCTTCCCTTTTTTGGGTCTCGAAAGGGACATCAACTCGATAATTTCCTGCATCACAAAATTACGGAGTTTAACTCTGTTCAGCAGTGGCGTCTGTTTGGGATCAAACAGGTGGCTCCTGAGCGGTGCGATGCGGAAAGTATGATGATCCGGAACGCCGAACATATCCGCCTGCTCCGGCTGAAAACCGTTATAGAGAAGGTCAAACAGAAGACTAATGGACTCATGGAAATAGAAGCCATTTTTTGACTCATCCGTGGTAAGTTGGACCATCTCCAGTTCACGCAATGACTCAAGGCTGTATCCTTTGTGGTACTCTTTTGATTTTTTGTCCGGGAGATATTCAAGCTCAGGCCTTGCTTCGATATAGAAAAGGAAGAGCATTCGGTACATATAACGAAGGCATTCCCGGGTGAGCTGCCCGGCCATGTCCCGGCCATAGATTTTTTCGTGGGCTTTTTCACGGAGAAACCAGACCGCCTCATTCCCCAGAAGCTCTATGGCCTTTCTGAGTGAATATTTCAGATCCTCGGAAACCGCGAAAGCATGTTTGTGGGAGTTCTCATCCAGGGTGTCCAGAAGGGGCATGCCGTCTTTGGGACAGATTGAATCCCGGTGCAGTAAGGCGGCCATGGCCTGAAGGGTGGTGGTCTCGCGCCGGTCTAAAATTTCACGGATATTAAAGCGCAAAAGCCTCTTTTCATGCCACTTGGTGCGGTCCAGAAGCAACAACTGGGTACTGTTGAGCAGGATTATCCAGCGAGGCGGTTCGGAATGCCCAAATATCCGACGGGTGATGATCTCTTCCAGGGGAATATCCAGGATTTTCTGAATTTCACTGTCCTCAGGATATTGCTCTTTTAATAGCTGCATTTCCAGAGGGTCGTGTTCTTCCCCAAACACGTCGGCAGCTTCAAGAATCCACAACTCGGGAGAACCGTCAGGTTTATTGATGCCCCCAATCAACGGTATGCTGACGCCGTCATCCAACAGGACGAGCGTGAAATATGGTTCATAACCAAGGGCCGAAAGTAGCTGCGCCTGGAAATCCCTCTGTAATGCCAATCTGTCTTCAATGTTACGTTCCCTTTGCAGAGCATCCTGCAGAGCAAAATATTCTTTTCGCAAGCTGCGTATGTTCTTGTATGGCTGCGGGATATCTTCTTCATCTGCTTTCCGGTTCCATTCCTTGAACAGGTCTCTCAGATCATTTTCAAGAATGGCGGAAAGATAATGATGGGTGTAGAATTCATTTTCGTTGGTGATGCCGGTGATATCAAATGCCATATACTGCTCTCCAGCTACAATATTTTAACCACGAAAGACACGAAAAACACGAAAAGGAAGAGTTGCTTCAGAGTTGGTTCATTCTTGTAAGCAATACCCTTTTTGTCTTTTCGTGTAATTCGTGTATTTCGTGGTTACCATCGTTCCCATCTATTTCACAATGCGGTGATATTCCAGTTTTGGGTAATGCCCAAAGTTGACCAACAAGCCGAGTTTATGCCCCGTTGCTTTCAGATAATTATGAACTTGCGCCTTATGTTCACCCGCCAGGGCGGTCACGGCTTTGATTTCTAAAATGATTTTGTCGAAGCAAACAAAATCAGGAACATAACGGCTCTTAAGTGGGATTCCTTTGTATTCAATCTTCAACATTTTTTGTGGTACAAACGGTATCTTTTGTAACCCCAATTCAATTTCAAGGCACTCCTGATAAACAGATTCAAGAAACCCACATCCCTTTTCTTTGTAAACTTCAAAGCAGGCCCCGATAATCAAATAACTCTCATTCTTGTAAACAATATCCATTTTGCCTTTTTCGTGTTTTTCGTGTATTTCGTGGTTACCCAAACAGAACAGAGACAACCTGAATAAAGGGATTATTCTCAGTGGTCATGGTGTCTTCGACCCATTCGATAAATTCATCAAATTTGCGATCAATCTCTCGCCTGTGCTGTTCCTTTTTGCTCAACTGCCGCTGATCCGTGTAGAACAATTCAAGTTGCCGGTACTGCTTCCCCTTCAAACGTTCAAGTGCGCGAAGCTGCTCGTTGAGTTTTTTGTTAATGATTTCTTCAAAGGCTTTCCGTTCCTCGCTCATATAATCCCTGGCCTGCTGGACAGCCTTTGGCAAAAGCTCTTGAAGCGCTTCAATGTCAATGTTTTCGGTCCGGTTTGGAATTTTAGTTTTTCCTAAACCAGTTCGGGCAAGCAATTTCTCGAACGTTTCGATTTGTTGAAAGGCAGTATCTTTAAAAGTCACGCCGAACCAGCGTTGAACCAGCGGGTGGCTTTTTCTGTTCGGGATGAGTCCGGAGAGGATAAAGACCGTCTCTCCTGTTCCAAGTTTATCCGAAAGGGTTAATACAGGGGCCTCGTGCCTGCCGAAACCTGAGACAACCTTGTCGTTAATCCATTCCAGCACCGGGTTGTGCGGCCATAGATAATGAATACGGGGCCAGGCGTTTTCATCCTTGCGACTGCGTTTTATTTCATCCTGGATCACCTGGCGGTCGGCGGAAAGAACGAAGGTATCGTCATCCGGCCAGACTTCCCGGGGGAAAACATATTTGAGCCGGTGTTTGAGATCTTTGTTGGCTGTAATAATGATTTGCTGTTCATTGGCAGGAAAATCAGTCTGAAGCTTTTGGGTTTGCTTCAGAAACATGATTGCCTCTTTCAGATAATGGTAGTCATCCGGATAAAGAGAGGGCAGATCCCTGGTTTTGGTTTCGGCCTCTTTTACTTTGGGAGATGTCGCTCCGCCCAGTAGTAATGCAAGGGGATCAAAGGTCTCTTTGGCCTTCTCCATCAAATCCTGTTCAAACTCACTGTCACTTTTCCCGGATTCAATGGCATCCGCGGTGATTTTTTCTTCCGCATCGATATCATAGACCCCCATCAGCGCAGAAGGATCACCAATATTCTTGACCGCCTCTTCATCCTTTCGGATCAGCAGTTCAAGAATTCGCATGTCTCCCTTGATCTTTGGGTTATGGCTCTGGCTGACCAGATAAAAAATGTAGGGAGTATGTTCCTGGCCGTATCGGTCGATCCTGCCGTTTCTCTGTTGAAAGACCATGAGGGACCAGGGGATATCAAAATGGATAAGCCTGTGGCTTAGATAATGAAGGTTAATGCCCTCGGAGGCCACATCGGAGGCGATCAGAAGGCGAACCGGGGCTTCCTCTTTGCCGAAATCCTCAACAATCCGTTGCTGGTCCACATCCGGCATGGAGCCGTGCAGGATCTCCACCTCTTTGTCCTTGAGCTTGAGATCCCTTTTTAAATGCTCATGCAGGAAATGCAGAGTTTCAATCCGTTCCGTGAAAATGACAAGCCTGTCCTTTTTGTCTTTGCCGGTCCATCCATAGCCGTGATTTTGATCCCGAACAACCGAAAGCAGTTTCTGGTATTTGGAAAACTGTTCAGGAGTGATCTGTTCCACTTGATCCGCCAGTTCTTCAAGTCGGGCAATATCCTTTTCAGCATCAGGATCATCATCTTTTTGAAGCCGATTGATCCTGTTCTTGATGGTCATTAAACAGGCGGCCGGACTTGAAAACAATGCTTTTTCAAGCGTTGTCTTAAAAAGCTGCCCGGCGCCGCTTCTCTGGTCCAGCCTCTCAAACTTCAAATCCACAAAAACATCGAATGCCATCTCTTCGGCATGGGTGGCTTCACAATAAGCCGGCTCAACGCGGATTAACGTGAAAAAATGTTTCGCCTGTCATTTTTTTGAGAACTTTCTCCCCCAATAGGTATAAATAGGATGGAAAAAGCTCATTAGGAGGATTTTCCATGAAACTGCTACCCCGTTTTACATCCTATATAAAGGATGCTGCGAAGTCCGTGAAGCGAATTACCCTGCAAGAATTCAAAGAAGTTGCGGATGAAACTCTGACCGAATTGTTGGGCATTGCAAGCATCGGGGTAAAGATGTTTGCACTTCGTCGCGAAGGAGAACACGAAGTTCTGCATCTTTGGTGTACCCATCGCGAGGAGGTTGCCTTGTGTCCACATTGCGGCTCACTTTCAACGAAAATTCATCAAGAAGAAACTCGATCTATTCGTCATTTGGATGTGTGGGGCAAAAAGACTGTCCTACATTTTCTTTCTCGCCGTTTCAAATGCGAAGATTGTGGTCGGACTTTTGTAGAAGAATTGCCCTTCGTAGATTCCCACCGCAGGCAATCCATAACCTTCGAACAGCATATTTATCAGGCCTGTCTTACAAGCACCCGCAAGGCTGTTGCAGTTCATGAAGGGCTAAGCCACTCTACAGTAAAAGATATCTTCAACTTTTGGGCGGCAATGAAACGGATATCTACGGCCACCTATCCTGTCAGGGGCTTAGGAATTGATGAGCTTTCCATCAAAAAGCGTCACAAGCAATTCGTACTCGTGATCTCTGATATTGATAGGAAATGCATACTCGCTATCCTGCCTGACAGGGAGAAAAAAACCCTGGAAAATTGGATAGAAGCCTTGAGTCCTATGGAGAAAAAATCTATCCGTTTTGTTTCCATTGACATGTGGGCGCCCTATGATCAAGCAGCCCGCAGCAAGCTGCCCCATGCGAAGGTGGTAGTTGACCGATTCCATGTCATGAAACAATTGAATACGCGCCTGACCCAGCTGCGCACAAAATATCAGAAAGAAAGCTCTGATGAAATGAAAAAACTACTCAAAGGCAGCCGCTGGATACTTGTACGCAATCGGGCTGAACTGTCACCAAAGGAGACGGAACATCTGGATAACATACTGAAAACATGCCCTGATCTTCGCGCCTTGTACCTGCTTAAAGAAGAATTCCGCACCATATTCGAGAAAATCCATTGCAGAGAAAAAGCAGCCCGTTTTTTGGACGCATGGGTTCTAAAAGCAAAACGAACAGGCAACAAATACCTGCTCAAATTTGTTGCTACATTCAAAAACTGGAGAAAGGAGATCCTCAATTATTTTACCGAACGAATCACAAATGGTTTTGTCGAGGGGCTCAATAATGGACTGAGGACGATGATACGCTCGGCTTACGGTTACAGGAATTTTGCAAACTTCAGGCTTCGGGCGCTCGCACAATTCGCGGGTTTTCGCGTTACTCCGCGATAAGTCAAAAAAGTCAACAGTTTAAAAGAGCTCATAATAACAAGCGCCTAAGTAAATCAAGTCAACAAGGTAAGCGCCTGAACCTTGATGATGCCGGCAGCATGAATAAAAAATCAAGTCATCAAGTCAATCAAGGTTCATACAAATGAGAAACTGTCCTGCCTTGCGTCGGTAGCCATCTTGTATTAGCTCTTCATTGCCTTATCCCAGTGGACGCAGAGCGTCCAAAGCGCATTCTCACGCAGAGTGTAGGAATACGCGGAGCTTTTGACATCTGACATCTTTGGTTCGAAATATCGATTTTTCACGTTAATCCGCGATGAGCCAATAAGCCTTACTGATTTCTCTTTCTTTGAAAGCGTTTTGTACCTGGGACTGGATATCCTTTTTAAATCGGCGGATAAAGAGACCCTTGATATCTTCCGGTCCATAATCATCAGGATTTGCAATGGCGGTGGGATCAAGCATGTTCATGAGGCTGGCAAAACTTCTGGCCTTGCCGTCATGGGGCGTGGCTGACAGCATAATCAAGGTATCTGAACGACCGGAAAGGAGCTTGGCAAGTTTTGCCCTTTGAGAGGACCCTTTCCCCCTCTCAGCCACATTATGGGCTTCATCAATGACAATGATGTCCCAATAGGCATTCTCCAGATAGGTTCGATACTCGGCATCCTGCTTCAGGGTGTCGATGGAGATGATCGATTTGTCATAATAGTAAAAGGGATTGTGGTTGGTGGGGATGCGGTTGCGGACACGCTGAATGCCGACGGAATCAAGCCGGACAAGAGGAATCGTGAACCGTGCCCACATCTCTTTCTGGAACTGGGTCAGCATGCTCTTGACCGCCAGCACCAGAATTCGTTTACCTTTTCCGCGACGAATCAACTCGCTTACCAGAATACCGCAGGCCAGGGTCTTTCCAAGACCGACCGCATCGGCAATCAATATGCGCTGCCGGGGTTGCTGCAACGCCTGAATAGCCGGGTCAAGCTGGTACGGGACGTTATCCATGGCGGCCCGGTGACCGATATACAATTTTTCATCGGTCGGCGGCGTTTGTCGAAGCAGGCTTTCCATATAGAGCAGGGAGGCCTGATAAGAACTGGACGTATCCGGTATCAGCTTGGTTTCAGCAGGATCGAGGATTTCAATATTCTTATCAATTTCATTCAGAAATATGGCCTCTTTATCTTTGACCAGTTCCGATATGCCCACGACGGTCAATGATTGCCCGCCGGTAGACGTCCTGTCCACCCTGCGAATTAACCATTCCGCATCTCGAACGACAATTCTTGCACCTGGGGCAAACGTGTTTTCAACATTATGCATATTGGTAAACACCTTTCAGATGGATAGCGGGGCAAAAATACAGAACCCCGCTCTCCATCTGTTCAAGAGTAACGGGGTTTTTTGGCGCGATATAAACCATCCTTAATCCTCTTTTTTTCATTGAATCAAAGAAGAAATTTGGTTCACGAATTCTTTATATTGTTGCCTACACCCAGCTACTGTATATGTCAATTTAAAACTGATAAAAAGACCGATTTTCGGGCTTTTTGTTGACTACTTTCCCATTGATTCTGGAATCCAGCTTTCTTATTCCGTGCTTATTTGCTGAACCATTTTCCCTATGCTCTTCGATTCCGTCTTCTTCTCGAAAACCTCTCAATTTTTGAATCAGCTGTATCTCGGCTTTGGCTGTCCGGCCTGGCAAAAATTGAGATGTGGAGAAGCTGATCATCAAGGGCCAAGGCAAAGCCGGTGACTTTTTTGGATTCCATACGGAAGTCTGTTCCCAACCCCACAGACGGTCGCCCTTCAGTGCTGGCTGCTAGGGCTGCTTTCTGGAATTTGGTAACCTCGCTTTTGAGAGCCTTGTGTTCCTTGTCCGGTTCATACCAGTCGATGGCATCGAGAGCATAGCTTTCAAGGAGCTTCTTGAAAACCTTTGAAAAGGTTCCCGGTTTCCCAAAGGCATCCCATCCTGCCACTTTGCCATTGATTATGAAGATGGCTCCTACCTGCGAATCAATCAGACTATAGGATTTCACATATTCCTCGATAGTGGGTCTCTCTTTGTCATAAATGGCCGCCATGGCGCCGGTGGGAGACGAAGCGCTCATCCTGGTCGCTTTTTCAGCGATGCCATCCCATATAGCGCTCTGGTCAGATCGGAATTCCCCCGAAGATCTGATGGAATAATTGACCTGTTCGGATTTCATGGCGCGAAGATTGGATGACATCATTCTTTCTTTGCTATGGAATTGGGGACTGTCATAAGACCACCTGCCATGCTCAACACAACTCACGGGGATGACAATCGTGGCATTTCCCTGAACCAGGATGGTGGTGTTGACAATCCGGTTCTGTTTAGCCCCCACAAGTTCTTCACCGTCCAGAATGAGAATCATTCTTGGGGATTTGTTCATGACCCTCAGTTCGGGTACGGAACCGTCACTGTCCTTTTCAACGATCTCGATCAGGTTTTCGCCCAGGGCCTCGTCCAGCAGCAGGTATTCCAAATCCAGGCTGTATGTTGAGAGTAATGGGTAAAGGGCAAGGTTTTTATAGGATTGTTTACGGCCGACTTTCAGCTGTTCCAGATAATTATTGATAACGGTATCCATGTGGTTTGCCTCCTTTCCTGCACTTTTAAATTCATCAGATTCATAATCAATCAGCACCTTCAATGGTGCCACCGCCTTCAAATAGCTCCTTTTCAAGTTGTATACTTCGTAAAATTCCTGCTGTTCGGGATAATTCAGCCGGTGAAAAACCTTCTTCCGGCAGGTATATTAGCAGAGGGTTTTGACACATCCGGTCACAACTGGAGAATCTTTTTTAATAAATTTTGTTTTTTTTCATAAACTCAATGTAATGAGATTGCTAATTTTGTTGATAAAATCGGTATTTTTTGTTTAAACATCTTTCAGTCTTTTAAAAAATGTTCTCCAGACACCAACCAGAGATTAGGGATTTCAGGGAGGATATCCATGGCCAGGGGCGATCAGTTAGGCAGACAGTGGCAGATCATTCAGATTCTGGTTTCATCCAAAATGGGAAAATCGGCTGCTGAACTGGCCACGGATTTGGAATGCCATCCCCGGACCCTTTATCGGGACCTTGAAGCGCTGCAGGTAGCCGGCTTTCCCATCTACACCGAAAAAGTGGAGGGCAAAAACCTCTGGTCCCTGCTGGATACGGTGAAACACCAGATCCCTGTTCCGTTCAACCTCACCGAGTTGATGGCCCTTTATTTCGGAAGGGACATGCTCAAAGTCTTCAAAGATACCGCATTTTATGACTCATTGGAGTCGCTTTTTCAGAAGGTCAAGACGACCCTGCCCAAGGAATCCATTAAATATCTGAAAAATGTGGAGCAGACCCTTCACCTGGGCGTAAAGCCATATAAGGAATACGGCAAATTCAAGGGGATTTTGAACCGGGTCAACGATGCCGCCGTCAATCGGAAATCCATCGAAATTGTCTATTACACGATGAGCCGGAGGAAAGAGTCCCGGCGCCGGGTGGACCCCTACCGGATCTGGTTTTTCAACGGGACTTTTTATCTGATCGGTTTATGCCACACGAGAAAAGAAGTCAGGATATTCGCCCTTGACCGCATCAAGATGCTCCATCAAACAAAAGAAACCTTCGAAATCCCCGAGGATTTCAGCCTTGAGAAGTTTACGGGTTCAAGCTTCGGGGTGTATCAAGGAGAGCCCGTATATATAAAGGTATGGTTTCATCCGGATGTTTCGGGTTATATCAAAGAAAAGATCTGGCACGAATCACAGAAGATCCACCTTCAGAATGATGGTTCCATCATCTTTGAAGCTGAAGTTGCGGGGACCGAAGAAATCAGATTCTGGATCATGACCTGGGGATCAAAGGCTGAGGTCCTTGAACCAGAATCTCTGCGAGAAGAGATCCTTGCAGAAGCGGAAAAGATGGTCAGCCGGTATGGCGCTCCCATCGTCGGCGAAGATAATCGACCCTACGGCGTAACACAAGATCGTCCCTTGCAGCGCGGTTGACAATAAATTACATCTGCCCAATATCAAAAGATGTACCTGCCAGAGGTCGGCCGCGAACTCGGCCCGCTGATAACGGCCGCTGGCCACATCCTTGTGCGGGGTGACCACCTCGCGCCAGGGTTTAAGATGGCCCGTGGCAGAGCTTTCAATGGCGGTTACAGCGGTTTTTCGTTTCTCATGGCGCATCTGCTCGTCGAAAATCAAGCGCCTGAGTTCCTGCTTCATCTTCCCTATCTCGTCTGCCTGGGGTGCGGAAACAGCAGAAAGTAGACGCATCATGGAGTCCAGCGACCGGTCGGCGTCGTCACTGGAAAATGTCTGCTGGTGCGCCCACCGGTGGCGATGGACCCAAACACAAATGCCGCATGGACCCGTCTATCCACCATCGCATTTCGCAGAACGTGGGCGATCCCGCTTGTTTTGACCGCCAGATTTCTAATATCCGGATAGAGAGGATGATCCCTGTTGGCCCGATAATAAATCCGATTGCTGTCTTTTCTCCCTTTAACCAGATCCAACCGGACGAGTTTTTTCAGCTCCTGCCGGATGGTGCTGTCATTTAGACTGGAGCGACGTTGAATCTCGCGAATGTGAAGCTCCCTTTCCGTACCACTGAAAAGGAGTTTGAAGATCGCAGCCCGTGAACGGGAAGACAATATTTCACTTAATGTGTCCATTTTGCGTGATTATACCATGCAATTGAGTGGTTTTTGCACTCATTTATTTAGAAAAGGAAATATATTTGGTCGGGTTTCGCTAAGCATTACCCATTGCTACTAATTTTCAAACAGGTCCCCTGCTTCATCCCCACATCCTTGAGCTCCCCTGCCAGCCACACAATCTCCGGCCAGCTCTGTAACAGACCGTTATATAAAAGGGCCTCGGCCGCACGCTTCTTGCGCTTGCAGAGGGTGTGGAAGCGGTAACAAAGTTCACGGGCAGTCTCGACTTTGTTACCCAGCCTGGCCGCCAGGTCGGCTGCTACATGGCCCCCTCTGGATTTCATTACTGATCAGGCGGTTGGATGTTTCATACATTCTCAAACTTAAACCTTTCTTAAACCTTTCTTAAATCTTTCTTAAATCTTTCTTAAAAATTCTACCCTTTCTTAGCCATTTCCCAAAACGGCGCTGTCCGACTTCCTGAGTTGACAATTGCTCCGCTTTCCCTGAGCTTGCCTAACAAGTTTCCGATTTTGTTAACTTTCTGTTTCGGGGTAACCACATCAGGCAGTTTATCCAGCAGCAATTAATCCACATCTTTCCGCTTCACATGCCCAAATTCCTCTATAAGTCCCAAAATCATTTGTTCATAATGGAAGTCGATAGCAATCAAATGATATCGTTGAACTCGTCCTGAAAATCCTTGACAGTTTGAATCATCTCCTCAAATTCGGGCGGCTTTCCAAAAAGCATCTCGTCTTTCATTGCCGTATAATCCGATTTCCAGAGTGCGAACTCCTTTTCTGGCGGTACAAGCCTCAAATCACCCGGGTGCATGGTTTTGTAATCTACCCAGATAAAGCGAAAATAGACTTGGCGATGGGCGGTAATCCGCTCAAAAAGTTCGAGATCATCAGCGGCTTCACCACCGATGCCGGCTTTAATCAGACGGTATAAGTCATAATAATGCCTCGCCATCCGCGCTTTTCTTTTCTTCTCCGGTGGTCGAAAAGTCTCTTCATGAAGCAACAGGGCTTTTTCCCAAAAGGTGCGATGGGGAGATACCGTTCTTATGGTAATGTGTGATTGCGGAAACAGTCAGTGCCCATCCTTTTGAAAGGGAAGTTCCACCCTTGAACGTGAGTCTGGAACCCCATTCCGGCAATGTGAACAACTTTTTCAACGTCCAACAGACCCAGAAGTCTTTTTCAATGGTTGCCGGCGGCAGGCCAAGTTTGTTCTGGGCCTGCTCGCAGACGGTTCGCCTACGCGCCTCGGAGAAAGACAAAAATTTGTTCACGCTGTTTCGTTTCCTTTTTCCTTGCCCAGCTGCCGCATGATGTCAGCGATCCAGGCGGGTGCAAAGCGGACATCTTTCAGCAACTGCTCTCTGTCATCATCATTCAGCCGTCGATTGAGCCGTGCAATAATCTCGTCATCCACATGGGGTCGCCCCAAATGTCTCAGGGCTTGAATAAGCAATCCGCTTATTTTGCCTGCCGTTGCCATATTTCGCGGCGTGGTCTGCTTCAGGATGATCTGCTTTTTTCCAATTTCCACCGTACGGGATCGACCATCGGTGAGATAAACAATCTTCATGGGCATCTGTGTGGAAAGCCCAAGTAAGTTTCCTGAAAAGCGTTCCCCGTAACCGAGGTTTCCAGCATATCTTTTGTAAGGATTTTGAATCGGAGTTGCAGACGGCGGTAGAGTTCATCCTGCCATTGCTCGGCTAAGTTTCCGGGACATACAATCAGACAGCGGGCCAAATCACCTCTAACCATGAGCTCCTTGATCAAGAGCCCCGCCATGATGGTTTTGCCGGCACCCGGGTCATCGGCCAAAAGAAAGCGAAGCGGTTGACGAGGAAGCATCTCCTCATACCCTGTTTCTTCGTCTGTCCGAAAAACGTCTCATTCGAGATTCCTGATTTTTTCCTCTTCCTTCATTCGTCCTTTCGAAAATGGAGATATGTAAAACCTGATCAGCAAGTGCCAATGCGAAACCGGTGACCTTCTTTGATTCAAGCTGAAAGTCAACGCCTAGCCCAACAGACGGGCCACTTTCAACATGGGATGCAAGTACCGCTTTCTGGAATTTGGTGACTTCACTTTTGAGTGCTTTTTGTTCCTGGTGCGGATCATACCAGTCGATGGCATCGAGAGCGTAGCTTTCAAGGAGCTTCTTGAAAACCTTTGAAAAGGTTCCCGGTTTACCGAAGGCATCCGTACCGGCAACCTTGCCGTTTATCATGAAAACAGCACCGATCTGAGAGTCGATCAGGTGGAATGGTTGAACATACTCGTCTATGGAAGGTCTCTCTTTGTCATAAATGGCCGCCATGGCGCCGGTGGGAGACGAAGCGCTCATCCTGGTCGCTTTTTCAGCGATGCCATCCCATATAGCGCTCTGGTCAGATCGGAATTCCCCCGAAGATCTGATGGAATAATTGACCTGTTCGGATTTCATGGCGCGAAGATTGGATGACATCATTCTTTCTTTGCTATGGAATTGGGGACTGTCATACTTCGTGAGATTCCTGCTGTTCGGGATAATTCAGCCGGTGAAAAACCTTCTTCCGGCAGGTATATTAACAGGGGGTTTTGACAGATACGGTCACAGGTGAAAAATATTTTTGAAAAATCTGATTGTTTTTTCACTCAGACCTTTGATCCATTTCAGGATTCAGTCCTGTTTCACGCTTGACAAACAGACCAATTTTGATAAAGATACCAACATAAAACAATAAATGATGGTATATATATCGTGAAAATCCGGAAAAACGCCAAACTGGGCTCCCGATTCGATAGGGCAGCCGCTGCTTTCAAGGAATGTGGTGGAATCCTCCGTACATCACAAGCGCTTCGTTCGGGAATCCATCCGAGTACGCTTTATGCCATGCGGGATGAGGGAAGACTCGAAATGGTCAGCCGGGGGGTGTATCGCCTCGCGGATATCGATCCGTTGGGAAATCCTGATTTGGTGACGGTTGCGACGCGAATCCCCCTGGGTGTTGTCTGCCTGATTTCGGCACTGTCATTTCATGAACTCACCACCCAGATTCCCCACGAAATTCATGTGGCTTTGCTTCGTGGCACTGAGGAACCTCGTCTGGAGCATCCGCCGATCAAGACCTACAGGTTCAGCGGCGAGGCTTTCACGGAAGGCATTGAAATTCATGAATTGGATGGTGTGAAGGTTCGCATCTACAACCCTGAAAAAACGCTTGCCGACTGTTTCAAGTTCCGTAACAGGATCGGTCTCGATACGGCTGTGGAAGCGGTTCGTTTTTATCGAGAGCGAATGCCCCTTAAAGTAGATGACCTCATGCACTACGCATCGATCTGCAGGGTCAAGAAAATTATCCGCCCCTATCTCGAAGCGATTCTATGATGGCCGGAAAAATCAAAAATATCTCCATATCGGTACATGAGCGGCTTCGCAATATGGCCAGAGAATCCTCGCGCCCTTTCAATGAACTCCTGCAACACTTCGCTATCGAACGCTTTTCATTGAGCTTGCGAATCCTGTTGAGAACATCCAATATCCCCCATACTTGGTTATGAGGCCCAGATATGTCATTTTGGATCTGGCTCTTGTAAATGTGCTATTAGGGATTCTGTCTTTTCGAATCTCGCTTTCTACACCCACAATTCGAAGGAGGCTCAATGCACGGGATACTGCAATATGCATCCGCTTTTCGTATAGATTCGAGAGCAGTCGAAGATCAGTAACGATCAGCGCCGGATGTTCCAACCCCTTGAAGCGAAGGAACGCCATCCAGCGCTGCTCTCAAACTCACCTCTTCCCAAAAGTCGGAAGTTTGCCCCAGCAATTTTCCAGGCGCCTTTTCCCCTAGAAGATGTGTTGCAAAATGCCTTACTACGCCCACCTCTTGGTAGAATTGATCTTTCGATTTCTAAACCGGTCAATCAGGAGAGCGCGAAAAATCATAAGCTTGCTTGAGTGGGGGCGAATTCATCAGGTTGTCCTGTTATTTAGAGAACACCTTCTCCAGATGCTTTAAACCCGAGATTTTTGCGGCTTCGTATACAGCCTGCCCCGCACTGAGACTGTTGGGCCCCATGGCGGGTCCGCCAGTGTTGATTTCGATGACCTCCACGCCTCGTAATGTCACGATCCGTTTCTGCCGTTCATAATCCGCCATGCGGGCGGTATTGATGGCGATGTGCTGCATTCGCCAGGGGGTAAACCGTTTTTTCATGAAACCGTTGCCCTTCTTCTTGATGTTTTCCGAGGTAACAAAATGGACCAGGATTCTATCCAGCTCACAGAGGTCGGCCAGGGCTTCCACCGGCGCCTTGCTGCTGATGCCCCCATCCACATAGAGCGCACCATCAATTTCCGTGGCCTGGAAAAGCATGGGGACTGATCCCGAAGCCTGAATGGCCTTGATGAGATCGCCTTTGGTAAAGATCTTTTCTTTCCTGTGGGTGACATCCACGGCTGAAATGGCCAAGGGGTACAGGCATTCCTCGAATCGTTTTGCCGGGAGTCTTTGAAGCAAGCGCGCAAAACCCATCCCCTTGAGATACCCGGTAGTTCCCCGGAACAGTCGCAAGGCGCTCTTCAGTACCCTGGGCAGGGGATCGGGATCCCAGAAATCGGTCTTGTGGAGGTTGAACAGAAGGTTCCGGATGCCGTCATTGCTCATTCCCGATGCGGCCATGGCCGCTACGATGGCGCCGGAACTGGCGCCCGCATAGGCCGCGGGCGCAATTCCCATCTCCCGAAGAGCCGCCAGGAACCCCGCATGAGCAAAAAAACCGAAAAACCCCGAGGAAAAGGCCACGCCCACCCGGCCGTAAGTGTTTTCGGATGGGGAAATGTCCGGGTTTATTGCCGCCACTTCACAACATCCCCAAGGGGCGCCCTTTCAGACCGCCCGCGATTGATGGGCGCCTCAGGATCAGCATATCCCACGGCAACGCCGATAACCACTTGTTTTTCGTCCGAAAGGCTCAATTCCTCCTTGATGTCCTCATCAAATGCCGTAATCAGGCCGATGGGACAGGTCGCTAACCCCAGGCCATGGGCGGCCAGAACCAGATAGCCCACCAGCACGCCGATGTCCGTAAGCCGGGCGCTGGAAAACACCTGGTCGATGCTGATGATCAGGGCCGTGGGAGCACCGTAAAAATTACAACTTCCCTCATTGATGAAATCCTGAAACACCGTGTTTTCAGGAAGATTGGGCATCAGGGTGTTCAACAGTCCCCGCTGCCTGTCCATAAAGGTGTCGGAGAGCGGGTTCTTTGCCCCCGGGCCACAGGAGATGTTTCTTTCCTTCATCCGCTTGACCAGAACCCGGCTCAATCGCTGTCTCTCTTTTCCAGACACGACCGTCAACTCCCAGGGTTGAAGGTTAATGGCCGAAGGCGCCTGCGTGGCCAGATCAATGAGCGATGCCAGGGTCTCTTGATCCACGGCTTGATCCAGGAAGGCGCGGGTGCTTCGTCTTTCTTTGATCGCTTTAATCATTTCCATAAATTTTATTCCTCCTCAATATACCGGCATCCGATAATAGAGATTTTACGGAGAGGTTGTCAACATCATTCCAAAAAACGGAAAACTGCACTATATCTTGACATTTCAAAATTTTACATCACATGATATTGTATTTCTTATTTACAACCCCCTAAAATTATGGTAGAAATCGTTTTGATCGCCGTTTGGCCCCAATCGCTCATCCAAAAGGTTCGGAAACCCGAATGGCGGAGGTCGGGATGAGAATTAAGCAAATATCCATACACGGCTTCAAGTCCTTTCTGGAAAGGCTGGAAATTACCTTTCCAACCGGCATCAGTGGGGTCGTGGGCCCCAATGGCTGCGGCAAGAGCAATGTGGTTGACGCCATTCGATGGTGCATGGGGGAACAGAGCCCGAAACAACTGCGGGGGCGTAAAATGGAAGATGTCATTTTCAACGGCGCGGGCAACAGCAAACCCCTTGGAATGGCGGAAGTCTCGCTCCTCTTCGAAAATGGAACCGGCGACATCCCAACCGCATTTGCGGGTCATTCGGAATTATCCATCACCCGACGTCTTTACCGATCCGGCGAAAGCGAATACCTGCTCAACAATATTTCCTGCAGGCTCAAGGACATCCAGGAGGTCTTCATGGATACGGGCCTGGGAAACAAAGCCTATTCCATTATCGGCCAGGGCCAGATCGGCAACATCGTTGAACAGCGGCCCGAAGAAACCCGCATCATGCTGGAGGAGGCTGCCGGGATTACCAAATATCGAAAAAAAGTGGTGGTATCCCAAAAAAAAATCGAACTGACCGAAACCAATCTGCAACGGGTCAACGACATTTTGAGCGAAATCGAAAAGCAGATTCGATCCCTTAAAAGACAGGCCGCCAGGGCCGAACGATACAAGGCCCTCAGCCGCAAAATTCAAGATCTGGAATTGGGGTTTTTCGGAAATATTTATGACGGTCTCCGTGCGGACGCCAACGGGAAAATGCGTTCCACCGACACTTTTGTAACAGAAAAGAACAACTTGACCGCAACCCTGTCCGGGCATGAGGCCGGGATTGCCGCCATGAACCTGGAACTCGTGGAAAAGGAAGCAGCGCTCTTTGCCCGCCGCAAGGACTATGCCGACTGTAGAGACCGGGTTGGAAAAATGGAGGCGGGCATGGAATCCCTCGAAGGGGAGATTAAAACACTTGCCCAATTAAGATCCCGCCTTGAAATAGAACAACGGGAAATCAAAACCAGGGTTTTGGCGCTGGAGAACAAAAAGGATCAGCTGGAACGGGAAAGGGTTAAATTACAAGGAGAAGCCGATGACCTCGAGGCGGAAGCCCGCCTTGAGGAGGAACGCCTCAAAACGCGAAAAAGACTGTTCAAGGAAATTCGGGAGGATTTTGAAAAGGCAAGAAAAAACATGAGCGCGAGTGAAGCCCAGGTGGTCGGCCTGGGTCATGAAACGGGATATCTCAACAAGGCATTGGCGCAGATTTCGGACAGTCGATCCCGGCTGGAAAATGAACTGATGGAAACCACCCGGCGATTTGAAACCCTTCTCAAAACCTCCGAAAGAAAGAACCAGGTCCGGGAGGCTGTCGCTCTCAAGCTTCTGGCGATAGAAAGCGTTATTGAAGAAACGGGAATAAAGGCGGGTGAACTGGCGAGCATCAAGAAACGTGTTGAAGCCGAGGCGACATCAGCTGAAGCTGATTTGAACATGTGCCGGTCCCGACTGGCGAGCCTGGAAGGACTCACGGAAAATTTTGAAGGGTACAAAGCGGGGGTCAGAACCATCATGAAGGCCAGGGATTTTCCACCGGGCAATCAGGGTCGGGTTCTGGGTATTCTGGCGGATCTCATCCAGGTGGATCCCCACTATGAAAAGGCCGTTGAAGCGGTTCTGGCCGATAAGCTTCAATATGTGGTCATGATGACAACGGACGACGCTGCGGCCGCGGTTCAGTATCTCAAGGAGAAATCAAGGGGCATCGGCAGTTTTGCCCCCATCGGCGACCGCTTGTATGCCGAAAAAAACATCAAAATTGATGCAAATTTTTTGCCCCTGCTTAATTTTGTTGCCACATCAAAGGAAATCGCACCGCTCCTAAACGACATGTTGCACAACACTGCCGTGGTCGAGGATATCCCAACGGCTTTGGCCGCCTTCGGGAAACATGGCAGCGCACGCTGTTTTGTTACCCCTGACGGGGATGTCGTGGATCGACGGGGCATTATCACGGGGGGCCGGCTTTCCCATACCGCCAGGGGTCTTTTGGCCAGAAAAAGGGAAATTGTCGAGCTCAAAAAAGATGTTGCCGTACACAAAAGAAAGGTTGAAGATCTGAGGTTCCAACTGGAAGACATTTTAGCTGAAATGGAGGAAAATCAAGGCGCTGTTCATCGGTTGACCGATGAAAAATGGTCCTGCCGGGATGAAATCAACGATGTTGATAAAATACTGTTTCGTTTGGGCCAGGAACTGGACCAATCAGAAAACCTTGCCCGGAAAATCCGGGATGATCTCAAACAAAAGGAGATGAATCAGAGCAAGCAGCGGGAAAAATTAGAAAAGCTACAGTCGGCACTCCATGAAAGCCGGGAAAAACAGGCGCGGGAAGCCGCCTATTTTGAACGGAAAGAACGGGAATTAAAAGAAGCGGAAGCGGAATTTGAGCTTTCCCGTGAAAAAGCCTCAAAGCTCAAGGCGGATTGCCGTCTCCGTGCGGAGTCTCAACGGGGCGTATCCCGTGAGATGGACATGGTCGACAACTATCTGGACGATTCTCTGGAAAGGCTGGAGACCATTTTGAAGGATACGAGCGCCGGGGAAAGCCGGCAACAAGCGTGCAGCGAGAAAAAAAATGCCTTTAAAGAAGCCCTGCGAGACCTCTATGAACAATTGCAACAGGCGGAAGCGGGCATGAACCGGGCGGACCTGGATCACCGTGCCTTCAGGGAGGCCATCAGGGAAAAAGAACAGAAGGCCGCGGAACTGAAGGCCCATATGGATCGCCTCACTGAAGAGATCAACCGGAGTCAAATGGCTCAGTCGGAAATCCGTTTCAAAATCAACGGTTTACTGGAAAAGGTCAAGGAAAATTTTGGCCTTGATATGACGGAAATTTATCAGCAGTTCGTGTACAATGATTTCGACGAACGGATCGCCAGGGAAAACATTGAAAAACAAAAACAAGTGCGGAAAAATATGGGAGAAGTGAACCTGACGGCCATCAAGGAATATGAGGCGCTCAAGGATCGCCATGATTTTATCCTGGGACAACGTCAAGACCTGGTGAACGCCATAGAATCCTTAAGGGCCGCCATCAAAAAAATCAACCGAACGTCCCTTGAAAAATTTAACAAAACTTTTCATGAGGTGGACCAAAAACTCAAAGAGATCTTCCCCATCCTCTTCAGCGGCGGCACGGCCGGACTTACGCTGACGGACAAAGACAAACCCCTGGAAAGCGGGGTGCTGGTGGAAGTGCAACCGCCCGGAAAGCGACTGAGCCATATGGGCCTCCTTTCGGGCGGTGAAAAAGCTCTGGTGGCAATGGCGCTTATTTTTGCCATTTATATGATAAAACCGAGTCCTTTTTGCCTCCTGGACGAAGTGGATGCCCCCCTGGACGAAGCCAATATTGATCGATTCAACGATCTCCTGACCAAGATAAAAAGGGAGTCTCAGATCATCATGGTTACCCACAGTCGAAAAACCATGGCCATTACCGATTGTCTTTTCGGCATCACAATGGAACACAAAGGCGTTTCAAAACTCGTATCCGTGGACATACAAGATCTGCGGAATCGGATTTCCGTCAATTAAAAGATATACAATTATACCCAAAAACCCATCATTTCGAAAACTTAAAAAAGGAACAATTGAAAATGGCGATTTTCAAAAATAGAAAAAACAAAAACCATGAAGCGGACAGCCCGAAAGAGGCGCCGAAAAATTCCCCGCAAGACGCCTCATTAACTCACGACGCTCAGGTGGTCGAAGCGAATGTCGGCGAACCCGAAACCTCGCGGGAAGGTGTTTTTAAGCGGCTCCGTCACGGACTTTCAAAAACCAGGATCTCTTTCACCGGCCGGATAGACGGCCTTTTTTTGGGCAGGAAGGAAATTACCGAAGAATTGATGGAGGAACTGGAAGAGGTTTTGTTTACCTCGGATATCGGCGTGGCAACCACCCAGGGCTTGCTGGATGCCGTTCAGGAGAAGGTGACGAAAAAAGAACTGAAGGACCCCACCAAGCTGAGAGAAATGTTGCGAACCCATATCTTGGCGTTATTGGATCATCCTCCCACTGAAAATCGGCCTGTAAAACCCGAAGACCCCCTGGTGATCATGGTGGCCGGCGTAAACGGGGTTGGAAAAACCACCACCATCGGCAAACTGGCAAGCCGTTTCAGGTCCGAGGGAAAAACCGTCATGCTGGTGGCGGCGGACACCTTCAGGGCCGCGGCCGTTGAACAACTGACCATCTGGGGAGAACGGGTGGGGGCCACCGTTATCAAGCAGGGGACCGGCGCTGATCCGTCCGCCGTTGCCTTCGACGCTTTAACGGCGGCCATTGCCAGAAAAGTCGATGTGGTCCTGGTGGACACCGCCGGAAGGCTGCATACCCAAATCAATCTCATGGAGGAACTCCAGAAAATTCACCGGGTCATCGGTCGTAAGCTTTCGGGGGCCCCCCACGAAGTATGGCTTGTTCTGGATGCCACAACGGGACAAAACGCCATTTCACAGGCGGAAGCCTTTCAAGAAACACTAGGGCTGACGGGCATCATCCTCACCAAATTGGACGGCACCGCAAAGGGCGGCATCGTGATCGGCATTTCCAGCCAGCTCCGGATTCCCATCCGTTTCATCGGCATTGGAGAACAGGTGGAGGACCTCAGGGTTTTTAATCCGGAAGAATTCGTGCAGGCCATTTTTGACTAATTTCGAGCTTTGAATTCCAATATATGCTGGCGAATGCTCGTTTCAAAGGCTCTCGTATTCGCTTCGTGAGCCCTTACGAACACCTGCGGCTTGTGTTCGTCAGCATATTCCTTGTTGAGTTTTCGTCAGGTGGGAAGCAGATCCTTTGCCCACTCCGGTAAAGATTCTGCTTTTGTTTCATAGTTTCCAGACTTCATCACAATGATTTGTTGAAATGGATCGTCCTTAGAGGAATTATCTAAAATTCTCGCTTCATCGACTATAGGTAAAGCTGTTTTAATAAGTTGCATGGTTCGGGGTATCCGAGAGTGAATCTTTTCGGTTGGGACGCTATGCCCTCCCTCTGCGACACGCTGTTTGACTCTGGCTTCATTCAAGCTTGAATCAAATAAATGGATATATACAAGGATGATCTTATAGCCATTAACCTTTGCCTGGGCAAGAAAATCAATCTTTGATTCATGAGAGAAAACCGTTTCAAAACAGAAGGATACACCTTGTGAGATCAAGTCTTCTCTGATTTTAGCGGCCACGGTTGCGGCATAATAGCTTAAGCCTTCCGGATTTTCCGAATCGATATCTTTAGCTATCAAATCCGCATTCACAAACTTTATGCCGTATTCGGCAAGATACAGATCGTAGAATGTAGACTTTCCTGCGCCATTCCCGCCGGCTAACACCCAAAGTTGTTTTGGACTAGCCATTAGAGCGCCTTAAACTCACCGTGTTCAAACGAACCCGTCTGCCTTTTTTTGGTGATGGAATTCACTCGATCAAGGTAACCAGGATGTTCAACGCTTGCCTCATAGTATATCTTGGCTGATGTTATCTTCTTAGCAAGAACTCCTTTACTCCTATCGTTTTCAAGATCGTTAAATATAACGTCTGAATCAATAGGAATCAATTGAACAGCTGGGGTTATCTCTAATTTGATCGTTTTTATCCCTTGAGACACGGCAAAAGCATCTGTAATATTTAATTTAGATGAAACGGCTTTGCCTATTCTTGCCCAGTACTCAAGCTGTTTGGTCTTTGATCTGTTCTGAATCCTGGCCTCGCGCTCTGCTTGAAACGCCAAGTCCTGGTCTATTCTTAAAGATACCGTGGCCATTATAACCTCCTATTGTCGAGGCAATCAGTATCAAAATGATGAATTCTGCTACGGAAATAAGCTTGATTTAAGGTTTTGTCAATGAAATTTATGCGTTGTATGAGGAATTCGTGCAGACCATCTTTGCTTAAGGCGGAAAGCCGTCGTCTCAGATTTTCGGTTTTAAGTTGTTCTATCAAGAACTCCCTTTTAATTTGCCTTACTCGACCCGGACAATTTCAATTTTGTTTTTTGGAAAGAGTTCATAGAGATCCGGGCGCATGTCATGCAGCGGTCTTACCGTTGCCACATGCCGTTGCTGCGATAGTGAAGAAAGGGCAAGTTCAGATACCACAACCGCTTCCACATTGGGATCGGCTTCTCCTTCTATCCCTTTTTCGGGGAAGGAAAAATCGCTGGGGGTCAGGATGGCCGCCTGGCTGTAGTGCAAAAAAGACCCGGATTGGGTATGCATGTTGCCGACGCTTCCCGTCATCACCACATAGATAAAGTTTTCAACTGCTCTGGCCTGGGCACAGTGTCTGATACGGTAGTAGGCTTTTTTTTCTTCGGCATAAAAAGGCACGAAAATGATTTCCGCGCCGGCAAGTGTCAACAGGCGAGACACCTCTGGAAACTCGATATCATAGCATACCTGGATTGCAATTCTGGCCAGTGGGGTGTGAAAAATTCGTAAGGCCATCCCCGGTTCGATTCCACCTTCATTTCGCTCCGCCGGTGTAATATGGAGCTTGTCCTGGGTGTAAACATTGCCGGTGGGCGTGAACAGGTGGGCACTGTTGTAACATTTTCCATCCCTCAGTATTGGATGGGAGCCACCGACAATATAGATGTTATATTTCTGCGCGAATCGCTTAAACATGTCGACATATCGATCCGCATAACCGGCCAGTTCCACGGCGGCTTCCTTCATGGACATCCGGCTCTTGAAACTTAACAGCTGATAAGTGAAATACTCCGGAAACAGCAGGAAGTGGCAGTGATAGGAATCCGCTGTATCTACAAAAAATTCAACCGAACGTTCAAGGTCTTCAAAAGACTGAATGGACCGCATTTGGTATTGGGCGGCGCATACCCTGACCCTTCGAGCCTGAATTTTTGGAAAGACAGCCGAAGATATCTTTTTTTTGGCCAAATCAAAATCAGGGTTGAGCATGGTCAGGAAGGTTGAGTAATTCAAACTGGAACGGTCGATGGTGATATCCAGTTGAACCTTTTTGACCTGAAAACCTGCTTTCAGGTGGGTGTTCAAGGCAGGATCGCGCAAGTCGCCGTTCTTCACCTTTTCCACATATTGCTCGGCGGTCATTTTTCCCGCGTGGTTTTTGTATCCGGGGATCCTTCCGTAGGCAATCATTTGTTTCAGATTGTACCGTTTCAGAATGCTCAGCCGCCGTTTATAGAGCAACATGGCGACGCCGCGGCGCTGATAGTCCGGATGAACGCCGATATCCGCGCCGTAAAGGGTGTCGCCGTCCGGGTTGTGCGTGCTGAATGTCCCGGCGCCTGTCAGCTCGTCCACGTCGTACCAGAAATCATCATCGATGCTGACAATCATGGAGGTGGCGTAACCGATAATTTTTTCGCCGAGGACGGCCACAAACTGTCCCTGGGGAAACGCGGCAAACTGCATTTTATACAAACGTTGTGTGTATATGTATTCTTCGGGATAATCATGGTAAGTGGCTCTGCTGCACGCGATGATCTCCGGAATGTCTTCCGGATGCCATCTTCGGGTGGTTATTTTTGTTTTGGGTTTGCTCAAAATATCGCTCCTTGATCTTATGCTTGGGTCGGTCATTCTCGATTACTCAATTTATGGTCTGTTTCAAAACCAATAACGACGAACGAATTTTCTGCATTGGGATAATAGGCTACCTCCCAATTAAATTCCATTAGGTTGGATGGGGGTTGAAAGTTGCTTGCTTCCGATAATATTCTGAATGAAGACGCGTAATTCCCGCTCGAAAGAGGCGAAGAGAGAAAGAACCATTATGTCATCAAGTTCTTCTTCAGTGTCCGTTAATTTGCCAAGCATTTGATCTTTTTGTTCAGCCCAAAAAATTGTCCGATTGTGTAACGCAAATATCTCTTTGTTTATTGATCTCCGAGCGGATTAACGTGAAATCGCGCTTTGGGATTGTTTCGGTTCGGGCTGTAGGTGCGACTTTAGTCGCACAGGGTAGGCTTAATGTGCGACTAAAGTCGCACCTACAATCGGCTCAGAAGCCAAATCTCACGCGAATCCACGATGAGCCTAAATTTCTTCCTTACCCGTGTTTGCCACTGCTTATGCTTAAACACCACAATTTTCAGGAATACCAAACCTATCAAACGACAGGAGGACCATAACTTTATGGGCAGACAATTACACCATAGATTGATCCAACCCCACGTGTCGATAAAGATAGCGTTCATAGCGTCGCGTACAATGTGTCGTCAATGGTTTCAGAAAAAGGCTCAATATCAATGGTTCCAATTGCCTGAAGAATCGGATCTTGTTCAGAGCGTTGCCTTGCCTTTTCCCTCGAAAGATTGCCTGAATTTGCCTGTTTAAATTTCAGATATTGAATAAAGCTTTGCAACTCCAAAAGATAAACATTCGGTAATTGCTCTATCTCAAAGACAAGTTGCTGCTTTGTAGTGTGCGTGATTTCTCTAATTTCCTTTGACATGTTCTCTCCAATCGATGTTTTGGGCATACCTTACCACAATATTGGAAAACAATCTTCTCATAGGTGGTTCCTATCACTTGCAATTACCCATCAGACATCTTCATTCCAGTTCTTAGATGCTCCTCCCTTGTTCAAGCCAACCAGTGGTTGTGCGGTTTTTTTTGCCATCAAGTATCTAAGGCGGCAAAGCCGCAGTTTTGGGTTATGGGTTTTGGGTTTTTCAGTCAATTAACTTCTTGTTTTTTGTGACAGAAAACCAGGTGATAAGGCACTAACATTACCCATATTTTATCACACATTACCAACACTCCGCAAGGGCCGGGATTTTGGAATCTACCGTATCATTATGAGATTCAGGCAACAGGCTAAGTCTCAGCATAAAACATCCTTTCCCATTAAAACCTTCCCAAGACACGATCATTGCACTTTCCTTTATAGATTCTAAGAATAAATCATATGTATTTTCAAGATCTTATGTTGGAATTCCGCATCTAAGAAACAAACTCGGCATATCCCTTGCTGTACATACAGGAAAATGCATTTCGGTTTTAAAACAGAGCAATTCGGGCGCTCGGCTGGGTCATGGCTTAAAACGGCGACAAAGATTTGAAGGGGGATAAAAATGAACAAGATATGGAATTTCTCAATCAATATGTTGTGCCTTTTTGGATTCGTATTTGTGGTATTTGCCTTGGTTTTCTAAAATCGGGAAGATCACATAATTTTCCAGGAAGAGAAAAGGGGATAGTAAAACTTGAAAGCTTTAATTTACGGTCGGCTGCTTTCCTTTGAAAATGGTAATGGTCTTTGATGACAGTCAGGCGTCTATCCCTTTTCTTTCAACCCTATGAAATAGTTCATTGTTAATAACTTTTAACCCCATTGCTTCCTACCGCAACCATTGTTATTCTTATTTTTATTTTCGTATCCCCTCCCGGTTGGCATTCGCTTTTTCTTCAAAAATCATGATGGCTATGTTATGCTCTTTAAATTTCCAACATTCAGCTTTCAGAAATAATACACTATGAGAATCATATTTTTTGCCGGCAAGGGCGGGGTCGGAAAGACCAGCGCGGCTGCCGCCACGGGTATAAAAGCGGCGGAACGCGGCAACAAAACCGTCATCATGAGTCTTGATGTGGCCCACAGTCTATCGGATATCTTTGACATGGATAAAAGTCTGATCTCCAAAAACAGGGGTCAGCCGACGCCGGTGGGAGACAACTTGTGGATCCAGGAGCTGGATATCCAGGAAGAGATTGAAAAAAACTGGGGCGACATTCATAAATACCTTTCAACCCTCCTGAACACCACCGGGCTCGATGAAATTCTCGCCGAAGAGTTGGCCGTTTTGCCGGGCATGGAAGAAATCAGCCTGCTCCTGCATATCAACCGCTACGCCCAAAACAACCGCTTTGACGTGGTTCTGCTGGACTGTGCACCCACCGGTGAATCGCTCCGCTTTATCAGTATTCCCACAACGCTGGAATGGTACATCAACAAAATTTTCAAGCTTGAGAAAACCATCGTCAAATATGCCCGTCCCGTGGCCAAACGCTTCTATGATGTACCCCTGCCGGGTGAAGACTACTTTAACGCCATTGAGCGCCTGTTTGAAAAGCTCAAGGGCGTCGATGCGCTTCTCACTGATCCGAAAATAACCACGGTCCGTCTGGTTGCGAACCCTGAAAAAATCGTTTTGAAAGAAACCCAGCGGGCCTTCATGTACTTTTCCCTTTACAAAATGAGCATCGACGCCGTCATCATGAATCGTGTTTTGCCCGACGCGCTCAACGAGCCCTTTTTTCAGAACTGGCAGGAAAGTCAAAAACGATATGTTCGGGAAGCCCAAAGCTTTTTTCAACCGGTTCCTCTTTTTTCGGTGAATTTATCCACGAGCGAGGTTCTGGGCTTTGACAGCCTTAAGGCCCTGGGAGACCAAATTTACGGCGAAAGGAATCCTCTGGACCGATTTTTCACGGGTAAGCCCTATGAATTGGCCAAAATCAACGGGAAATACCAGTTGAAAATGAAACTGCCCTTCATTGAAAAACAGGATGTGGCGTTACATAAGATCGCAGACGAATTGGTGATTCGGATCGGCGGCTTCAAACGACACGTCATGCTTCCCCGGCAGGTGGCGGCGTTAAACTCGCTTAAGGCCACCCTTGAGGGGGAGTATTTGTGGATTCATTTTGATTCATAAAAGGAGCTTGTCATGGGCAAAAAAGAAGCACAGGCCGACAACGCCAAAGGATTATGCCCGCTTGGAAGGGTTTTACAGGGTCTTGAAGATTTGTCCCGGAATGCGCCGGAATTCATGGAACACCTGGACCGATCTCGCATTGAACTGCTGAAAGCCATCAAAACCCTGGTGGATTCAAAAATAGAAACCCTGGAAAAAAAAGGCGCGCCCAAAAAAAAGAAAGTCGCTAAAAAGATCATCATCGAATAGGAACGAAGAAAACGTTTTTAGAGCGCATAGGGAGCATGTAATTATTGGAATTCACAACGCTAAAGGGGTTTAAAGATATTCTTCCCGAAGAATCCGTCCGGTGGCAGTCGATTGAAGCCGCGGCAAGGCGGTTGTTTGAGGCCTTTGGATACCAGGAAATTAAAACCCCCATTCTTGAAAAAACTGAGCTTTTCAGCCGCGGCATCGGCCAGGAAACCGATATCGTGTCAAAGGAGATGTACTCTTTCGAGGACGTCAAAGGGCGGGGATTGACCATGAGACCCGAGGCCACGGCATCGGTGGTCAGGGCCTATATTCAACACCGGTTGTATCAGCAATATCCCGTACAAAAACTGTTTGCCATCGGACCCATGTTTCGGCATGAACGACCGCAAAAAGGCCGGTTTCGGCAGTTTCATCAAATTGATGTTGAACTGTTTGGCGATTCCGGCCCCAAAAGCGACGCCGAAATCATTATTCTGGCCATGTATCTTTTTGAGACCATCGGCTTGACGGAACTCAGCCTGCAGATCAATTCGCTGGGATGCCCTGATTGTCGACCGGGGTTTAAGGCAAAACTCAAAGACTACTTGGCGGACAAAGGTTCTTCCCTTTGTGTGGACTGTCAAAAAAGGGCACAATTAAACCCGTTGCGCGTTTTCGACTGCAAGGTGGAAACCTGCAAAACCATTGTCCAGGCGGCGCCCGCCATACCCGCATTTCTTTGCCCGAGCTGTCAAAGCCACTTTGAATCCCTGAAGGAATACCTTGACGGATTAAACATTCCGTTTACGGTCAACGATCAGCTGGTCAGAGGGCTTGATTACTACAACCGGACCACCTTTGAAATTCAGACCGAGCATCTGGGGGCTCAGAATGCCGTTGCCGGAGGAGGGCGGTACGACGGCCTGGTGAAGACCCTCGGCGGTCCCGACCATCCTGCCATCGGATTTGCCGTGGGTATTGAGAGAATCGTCGCTCTCCTGGAGGCGTCAAACCCGCTTGTCCCCCGAAAACCCGATCTTTTTATCGCCGCACTCGGCGAAAACGTTGATCAACTGACCTTCCAATGGATGGTTGCCTTACGGAAACTGGGCCTCTGGGTCGAACTGGATTACAGCGGAAAAGGCTTGAAATCGCAAATGAAGAAGGCGGGTCGCCTGGACGCCCAACACGTCCTGATGGTAGGAGACGACGAAGTCCGAACGAAGAAAGCCATCCTGCGGAATATGAACACCCGGGAACAAACGGCGGTTGATTTTGATAATCTGGTAATCACCTTAAAGGATATTTTTGAAAAATGAAAGACCAACAGACTGAAACGGCAGCCATTGATTCACTGGGAGACTGGAAACGAACCCACGACTGCGGCGCCCTGAGAGAACATCATGCGGACCAGGACGTCATCCTCATGGGATGGGTCAACAGAAGACGCGACCTGGGAAACCTCATTTTTATCGATTTGAGGGACAGAGAAGGTATTACGCAGGTGGTTTTTGACCCTCAGGTCAATGCCGCCGCCCATGAAAAGGCGCATATTCTCCGAAATGAATGGGTCCTGGCGGTCAAGGGAACCGTGGTTCCCAGGCTGGAAGGGCAGGAAAACCGGGATCTTCCCACGGGCCAAATTGAAATAAAGGCCCTGACGGTAAAAATCCTCAATCAAACTGAAACGCCGCCGTTCCAGGTGGATGGGGCCGTGGATGCTTCTGAAAACCTCCGGCTGAAATACCGTTATCTGGAGCTTCGCAGACCCCGGATTTTTGAGAATTTCAGAAAACGTCATGCCATCGCCTCCTCTATCCGGGCATATCTGGATGAGCGGGGCTTTATCGAGGTGGAAACGCCCTGTCTCACCAAGAGCACCCCGGAAGGGGCAAGGGATTATCTGGTGCCGAGCCGAATCAATCCGGGGATGTTTTACGCCCTCCCCCAATCTCCCCAGCTCTTCAAACAACTGCTGATGATATCAGGCTTTGACCGGTATTATCAAATCGTCAGATGCTTTCGGGACGAGGACCTCCGGGCGGACCGGCAACCGGAGTTCACCCAGGTGGATCTGGAGATGGCTTTTGTTGATGAAAAAGCCGTCATGGACATCTTTGAGGGCATGATGGGTGAGCTGTTCCGCAACATCATGGGCAAAGAAATCCCGTCGCCGATTCCGCATCTGACCTATCAGGACGCCATGGATCGATTCGGCACGGATCGACCGGATTTGCGGTTTGGAATGGAACTTATAAACGTCTCCGATATTGCCGAAAAATCGGATTTCAAGGTCTTCAAAGGGGTCATCGCCGCGGGGGGCATCGTTAAGGCCATTCGGATCAAAAATGGCGCCGCCGCCTATTCGAGAAAGGCGCTGGACGAGATTTCGACGACCGCAACGGCCAATGGGGCAAAAGGATTGGCATGGATCAAGGTCGCGGAAGATAAATGGCAATCGCCCCTGGCTAAATTCTTTGATGACAAAACCAGGCTTTCCCTCAATGATTGCCTTCACGCACTTCCCGGAGATCTCATCCTGGCGGTGGCGGATCAACCCGCCATTGTCAACGCAGCCCTTGGCGCCCTTCGACTGGAAATGGCCCGGCGCGAAAAATTGATCAAGGACGGGGAATACGCCTTTGTGTGGGTGACGGATTTCCCATTGCTGGAATATGATGACGAGGGCGGCAGGTTCATGGCGGTCCATCACCCCTTTACGGCCCCCGTGGCCGAAGACTTGGCATTACTCCTGGAACACCCTGGAAAAGTCAGGGCCAGGGCATATGACCTGGTTTTAAACGGATCGGAAATCGGCGGCGGCAGCATCAGGATACACAATGCGGCAACCCAGGAGACGGTTTTTAAGGCTTTGGGCATTTCTCCGGAGGAAGCCCGATCAAAATTCGGATTCCTCATTGATGCCCTGAAACATGGGGCGCCGCCCCATGGCGGCATGGCCCTGGGATTTGATCGGCTTGTGGCCATTATGACCGGGGTCAATTCCATTCGAGAAATCATCGCATTTCCCAAAACCACCAGCGGAACCTGCCCCCTTACGGAGGCGCCTTCCCGGGTAGACCCGGCGCAACTCAAGGAATTGGGGATTAAGATTGAAATCTGAGATATCATGACTATTTTTCTTGACAATCGAGTTTCAGATAGGCATAAATATGGGTTTAAAAAAATATTGAAGAGGATGTAATAAAAATGGTTTGCACAACTGTAAAAGAGGGTCAGGAATGTTCTTTCATGACCAAAAAAGGGTGTGGATTTAATGGCGGCGCATGTCATAAAATTATTGATAAATGTGTCGGCTGTCAGCGTGTCGCAACATATGCCGATGGCGAGTACTGCATGGTATTCCCGGATCCAGCCGCCAAATGGCGTATCGGAAACTGCAGCATGGCGACCCACCTCATTGCGGAACCCAAAAAAGGCGCCGCAAAAATCAACCCCATCAAGGCTTCAAAGCGAATGGGCGGCCGTTAGTAAGTTACAGTACAAGAAGCCATAGGCCTCTAACCCGGCGAAAGGTAATGATGCACCTTGATCCCCTGACCTTTCCAATCCGCGGCCCCCGTCTCATGGAAGCCAGTGCGGGAACCGGCAAAACCTATACCATCGGGGCGCTCTATTTGCGGCTGGTGCTGGGGCATGGCGGGAAGAACGGCTTTTGCAGGGCCCTCATGCCCCCGGAAATCCTGGTGGTGACTTTTACCAATGCCGCCACTGAAGAGCTGCGGGACCGGATCCGTGAAAAATTAATTGAGGCTGCCGCCTACTTTCGCCGGGAATGCAAGGGCGATGCCTTCCTTCAAGGCCTTGGCGATACCTTCCCTGAAGAAACATGGGCACATAACGCCGGGGTGCTGACCCAGGCGGCCCTGTGGATGGATGAAGCTGCTATCCATACCATTCACGGTTGGTGCAACCGCATGTTGCGGCAGCACGCCTTTGACGCCGGCAGTCTTTTCGATCTGGAACTAGCGCCCGATGATCAGGATCTGCTGGAAGAAGCCGCTTGCGATTACTGGCGGTCTCATTTTTACGGACTGGAACGTGAATCGCTGGTGGAACTTCTAGGGCTGATCGGTTGCACGACGCCCCAGGCCCTGCTGGACCAGGTGAAACCATTGCTGAAGGTCGGTGCGCATAATAACAGCGTACCGGCGGACCCGTTTGATTTGTTGCGCCGGCGTCGGCAGGCCATTCTGGATGCACGGCGGGACTGGTCAGTGGATCTTGACGTAGCCGTGGAACGGGTATGTCAGGCCCAGGCGGACAAAACCCTCAACGGCAACAAATACCGTACGGCTTCCCTGACCAATTGGATTAATCAACTCACGCGCTGGGTCAGGGAAGCCGGTCCTCTCCCCGATGCCCAAACTCTTCAGAAACTTTCATCTTCAGGTCTTCTGGAAGGCGCTGGAAAAAACAAGACGCCGCCTGCGCATCCCGCGTACGACATTTTTGACCGGCTTAACGATTTCTTGAACTCACTTGAAATTGACAAAGCCCTGTTTGTTCATGCCGCAGGGGAGATTGCCCGTCGTTTTCAAAAACAAAAGGAGACCCTTGGGCTTGTTGGTTTTGACGATTTGCTGACCCGGCTGAATGAAGCATTGCAGACGCCGGGAAATGAACCACTGGCCCAAACCATCGCGGATCAGTTCCCGGTGGCCATGATTGACGAATTTCAAGACACCGATCCCGTGCAGTATGCAGCGTTCAGCCGGATCTACGGCAACCGGCCGGATACGGCCCTGTTGATGATTGGTGATCCCAAACAGGCCATCTACGCCTTTCGCGGCGCGGATATTCACACCTATTTGAAAGCCCGGCGGGATACCCTTGGCAAGCCCTACACCCTGGGTGCAAATTATCGTTCCACTGAAGGACTGGTGCAGGCGGTCAATCGAATGTTCGGGATGGCCGTCCCATATCCCCAGGGGCCTTTTCTCTTTACAGATCAGATTCCATTTGAACCCGTGGCGGCGAAGGGTCCCAAAGCCCTGATGATAGTTGAGGGCCAAGCCATAAAAAGCATGCGCCTGTGGCAACTGCGGCAAACGGGACCGGTTCCCAAAACAGGTCCCAATGGCTATGTTGCCGCAATGGCGGACGCTTTTGCCGATGAAATCGTTCGCTTATTGAACCTGGCGGAACAGCATCCTCCTCGGGCCGGATTTCAGACCGGCCCCAATGAACCGCTGAAGCCCCTTTGCCCGGCGGATATGGCGGTCCTGGTACGGGATGGTCGGGAAGCCATGGCCATTCGTCAAGCGCTGGATAAACGGCGGGTCCGCAGTGTTTACCTGTCCGATAAGGATTCTGTTTTTAGTTCCCACGAAGCCGGGCAAATGCTCTATCTGCTGCGGGCCTGCGCCGCCCCCGGGCAGGAACGCATCCTCAAAGCCGCCCTGGCCACACCCATACTCAACCAACCCCTGACGCGCCTTGACCAATTGAACCGGGATGAGGTGGCCTGGGAAGGCGAACTTGAGCGTTTCAGCCGTTATCATTCGGTCTGGCGGCGCCGGGGGGTTCTGCCCATGTTGCAAAACCTTCTGCAGGACTTTGGGGCGTTGTCGGGCCTTTTGAGTGTCCCTGGTGGTGAGCGCGCTTTGACCAATTTCCTTCACCTGGCCGAACTCCTGCAGGCGAAAGCCCTTGAGCTGGATGGGGAGCAGGGCCTTATCCGATGGCTGGCGGAACAGCTTCAAGAGCGCCCCACCGGATTGGCGGAACAGGTTCTTCGTCTGGAAAGCGATGAAGATCTGATCAAGGTGATTACCATCCACAAATCCAAGGGGCTGCAGTATCCCCTGGTGTTTCTACCGTTTATCTGCACCGTTCGCCAGGCCGTCCGGAAAAATGCCGCCATGGTCACCTACCATGATGCGGAGGGACAACCGAGGCGGGTCTATGGCCCTGAAAAAGCGGATATGGAGGCGGCGGACCGGGAACGGCTGGCGGAAGACCTTCGCCTGCTCTATGTGGCGGTAACCCGCGCCCAATATGCCTGTTGGCTGGGCATCGGCGTCATGGGCAGCACCACCCAAAAAAGGGAAAAAAGCACCCTCCACTTGTCGGGCTTCGGCTACCTGTTATCAGGGGGTGAAATGATTCCAACGGAGGACCTGACCGAAAAACTCGCTCTTTTGAAAGGCGATTGTCCCCATATGGAAATTGAACCGGCGCCGGAAGCCCGTAACCGCGTTTATACCCCGAAGGGTAAAGCGGTGTCACTGATGCCGGCCCTGCAGTTCAATGCCCCGGTATCCCGGGACTGGTGGATCACCAGCTATTCCGGCATATTGAAGGATGCAGGCCGTGACGCTTCCGGAGGATGGGAAACGGATAAGCGAAAAATGGGGCTCGATTTCCCGGGTTCGGCCATTGAAGATCAGTTGCGGGAGCCCGGCGAAAAAGCTTTTTTTTACCCGAAAGATATGACGGGTCCCCCATCGATCCACCGCTTTCCCCGGGGACCGGACCCGGGAACCTTTCTCCATGAGTTACTGGAATGGGCGGCTGTTGAAGGGTTTGGCAAGATGGCGCAAAATCGTCAATGGGTCCATGACCGGATAGAAATCATGTGCAAGCGTCGTGGATGGCTGTGGGTTGAGGTGCTGGATCGCTGGTTTCAGGCGTTTCTTGAAACACCCTTCCCGTTGCCGGATGGTCGGGCGCATGTGAGACTCGCGGATTTGACGCCCCCCGATTACCAACCGGAACTGGAATTTCTCTTTGCCGCCCACCAGATCAATACCCGGACATTGGATGATGTTATAACCCACGGAGTCCTGCCCGGCGAAAAACGTCCGCCGCTTCAGGAGATCCACGTGAACGGCATGCTGAAAGGGTTTATCGATCTGGTTTTCCAGTTCCGGGGACGTTACTACGTGCTGGACTATAAATCCAACTACCTGGGAGAAGATAACCGGGCTTACGGATTAAAGGCCATGGTGGATGCCATGCTGGCGCATCGTTACGACCTTCAATATGTTCTCTATACCCTGGCCTTGCATCGTTTGCTCAAGGCTCGATTACCCAATTACCAGTACCAGCGGGATATGGGTGGGGCGGTGTACCTGTTTTTACGAGGGGTTGCGCCAAATGGGAACGGCGTCTATACGCATAAGCCTCCCCAGGCGCTCATTGAACGACTGGATGAAGACTTTGCCGGCAAGGAGACAGACCCCCTTGAACCCTGACCTGTCAAATCTGTTGGAAGACTGGGTGGCCGTCGGCTGGTTAAGATCGCTGGATGGTGCTTTTGCCCGATTTTTAAAAGCACAGGCCCCGGAAACCTCCGAACTGGTATTGCTGTTGGCGGCCCTCACCAGCCATCAAGTGGGAAGAGGCCACATCTGTCTTGATTTGCGGGCCATGCTTTCGGACCCGGAGAAAACCCTGTCGTTGCCCCCCGAAAAGCAGTCGGGAGAAAAAATGTCCGTTCACTCCCCGAATGTTCTGGCGAACATTTCCCTGCCGTTCCTGGAACATTGCCTTCGGGAATCGCCCTTTGTGGCCTCCGGCGCCGGAAACACGCCCCTGGTGTTAGATGCCGATCTTCTTTATATGCGACGCTACTGGCAATACACCCGATCCGTGGCCAAAAACATCCTGGATCGACTGATTCGTGAATACCCAGTTCCCGACAATTTGTCCGAGCGCCTCGATCAGATATTTGAACCCCTTCGCAGTGATCGGGAAAAAACCCGGGTTGAGATGCACTGGCAGAGTGTGGCGACCGCCATTGCGGCAAAGAGCGCGTTCAGCGTGATTTCAGGTGGACCCGGAACCGGAAAAACCACCACCGTGGTTTATCTGCTGGCGCTTTTGCAGCAAGTGGCATTGGAAAAAGGGAAAAAACTGCGCATTCGCATGGCGGCCCCCACGGGAAAGGCTGCCGCGCGCCTGACGGAATCCATGGCCTACACAATGGATGCCCTTCCTGAAAACATGCGAAAAATCCTGCCCGAGGGCGTCACAACCCTGCATCGTCTGTTGGGGAGTCGGCCCGATACCCGCCATTTTGTCCATCACTACCAAAATCCCCTGCACCTTGATCTGCTGGTGGTGGATGAAGCATCCATGATCGATCTCGAAATCATGGCGGCACTTCTGGATGCACTCCCTGAAAATGCTCGGTTGATTCTGCTGGGGGACAAAGATCAACTGGCCTCGGTGGAAGCCGGCGCCGTGCTGGGGGATCTTTGTCAATATGGGGAAGAGGGCCATTATCGGACGGAAACCATCCAATGGATCAAACGGCACACGGGATATGATCTCCATGATTTCAGGGGGGCCGGCGCCCCACTGGATCAGCATATTGCCCTGTTGCGGAAAAGCCACCGTTTCGGTGAAAAAAGCGGCATTGGGGCGCTTTCCCGGGCTGTCAACGCTGGAAATCCGAAAACAGTAGATGAAATCTGGCGCATGGGGTTCACTGACATCTGTCGCCTGTCCGTCAACAGCCTTGACGACAACGCCTTCGCCCATTTGATTCTGGATGGTCACGGTTCTCTATCCGACCCCGCCGCCGCTTTTGGCGCCTGTTCAAATCCGCAATCCGCAATCTGCAATCCGCAATCCAAAATAGGTTATCGTGCATACCTGGAGCGGGTGAGATCCGGCCCCGGAAACGATCCGGAAGATATCTGGATTAAGGAAACGCTCAGGGATTTTGGTGCTTTTCAACTGCTGTCGCCATTGCGAAAGGGTCCCTGGGGGGTTGAGGGCCTCAACGAAAAAGCGGCGCATATCCTTTTCCGATCAGAACTCATCGGCGCCGAAGAGGGGTGGTATCCCGGTCGCCCGATCATGATCACCCGCAATGATTACAGTTTGGGATTGATGAATGGGGATACCGGTATCGTCCTCTATGTAAATGATGATCATGGCGGGAAGGGAAAAACCCTGAGGGTGGTGTTCCCCATGCCGGACGGTTCCCTAAAAAAAGTGCTGCCCTCCAGGCTGAACCATGTTGAAACCGTGTATGCCATGACGGTTCACAAGAGTCAGGGATCGGAATTTGACCATACGGCAGTTGTTCTTCCCGACCACATGACGCCGGTGTTGACGCGGGAACTGCTGTACACCGCCATCACGCGTTCACGGGAATGGTTCACCCTGGTGAGTCCGAACAATGACCTGCTGGGGGAAGCCGTAAGGCGGCGCATCCATCGGGCGTCGGGCCTGGGACGGTTGCTCAGAACGGAACGGATGCCGGCGCTTCCGTAGGTGCGGATTTATCACACATACACGGAATTTTCACTGGGGTGATGCAGCACCTCCCGCAGCTTTTCTGTCAAAGGCCGCCTCCTTTTCAAGGCGCACCTGTTCAAGAAGATTTGCACGTTGCAGGCGCAGAGTCTTGTTTTCAGGGTATTTGTCGATCAACCGTGAAAGAGACGCCAGGGCCTCATACCAGATCCCTTCCGCCGCATAGATGGCGGGGATGTCCATTTCCTTCGCCCCTGCCAGCCTTTTCTCGAGTTTGCCGGAAGGGTTTACCCGCATGATGGCGCCGCCTGAAAACACGTCCGTGGACGGTTGATTCGGATCGAGAACCATGGTGACAAACCAGGTGTACTGGGTATCCGGCGACAGGCCAACCCCCAAATCAGACAGGCTGAGGCGCCAAATGCCTTCTTGCGGTCCCCCTTTTATGCCCTCATGGGCAATCGTCTTTCCCTCCTGTTCCAGATTGAGGGTAAATTCAATGGATTTGTTGGTGGGGTTGGATACATAGCAGTAGAGATCGGGCTGAGCTTTTGTGGTGTGAGCGGTATGATCCGGCGCCAGTACGCTGACAACGGGAAAGTTTTTTCCTTCCCCCCGCGTCCCCCCTCCGATGCGACCACCGGGTTTGCCTCGTTTGGGGGGAGCGTATGCCATCAGCCGGAATTCCGGGGTCTTTTCCGCGGGCGTGTCTTTGGCGCTCATTCCAGAGAGCTTTGTCCCAACTGTTTCCGAATCCGCACCGCGAACTGAATCCCCGTAGCAGGAAAAAAAGAGAAACAAAATGATCATTGCCGCAACCGACGCCGGGGAATAACAGGTCCCTAAAAATTTCATGATTTCCTCCTTTTAAAAGAAATAGCGCTTCCCGGTTTCATTTTTCATCGAGAACCTTGTAAATTTCAACCCACTGACGCTTACCCTTTAATTGCGCCTGAGTCAACCTTTCGACGCAAAACCGTTTCCCCAGATAGTTTCGGGTGGCATTGCTGATCAGGATACGGCAGGAGCTTTCCGAATCCAGGGACTTATCGAAGCTTTCCAGCCTCGAAGCAATGTTTACCGTGTCGCCGATCACCGTATATTCGAGCCGCTGGGCGCTCCCCACACTCCCCACCGTCAACGGGCCGGTATGGATGCCGACCCGCATTTTGCCGGTGGGTCGGCCCTGATCCGACCACATTCTGTTGAGTCGGTCCATTTCCAGCCCCATGTTCAGCGCGGAACGTACGGCATTGACGGCATCTTCCGCAAACTCCCCATCGTTTGTCCGCGGCACCGGAACTCCGAAAACGGCCATGATGGCATCACCCACATATTTGTCTACGATGCCTTTGTTGCTTGACACCTGGTTTACCATTGCCGCCAGGTATTCGTTGAGCCAGTCTATGAGTTCTTGAGCGTCCATATTTTCAGCCATCTGAGTAAAATCCCGAATGTCGGTAAAGAGCACCGTGGCGGTCAATGTCTGAGAACGGGGTCTGCCGCCATCCATAAACTGGTCTCGTTGCTCCCAGATGGTCTCTGCAATATCGCCGGACACATACGTCGAGAAGAGCCCCATTAAAAGGCCTCGTTGCGCTTTTTCCAGGTGAAACATGTAGAAGCCCATGAGCCCCGCGGCGGCCAGAAAAGCGGCGGCGGGAGCGGTAACCGGCGCCCAGATATTTTGCTGGAAAAGCAGGAAGGTCAACAGAAAAAGAAGGCTGACGGCAAACAGAGCGCAAACCAGAAAAAGGGGGAGGGAGCGAATTCTGAGACACAAAAGGGATCCCATCAGCCCCCACAACACGATCCACCCCCATTCACAGGTTTCGCTCCAGAAACCGAGAGGCTCGGATTTTCCCAGTGCAAAACGGATCAACTGGCTCACGGCGCCCGCGTGGATGGCCACGCCCGGGACTTTTAACCGGGATTTGACAAACCGGCTGAAGGGGGTGGAAAAGAAGTCCGGTGTGCTTTCCGCCGAAGAACCGATGATAACCACCCTGTCTTTAATGGCGGAAGGATCGAATTTTTCCGCCAGCACATCCGCCAGAGAGAATGTGCGAAAGGGAGAGATGCCATCCCGATAATCCAAAAGAAACTGGTAGCCCCCGGCATCCATCCCTACATACCCGCCGTCACTGGATTCAAGGGGCACAAAGGTGGCTTTGCCCAACCGCAGGGGTTGTGAATCAGGAAGCGGTTTAATCCCTTCCGGTTCCAGGTAGATAAGGGCCAGGAACAGGGCAAAGGAGACGTGCAAGTCGCCGTCTTCCATGAAGAGGAGGGCTCTGCGTACTGTGCCAGCGGGGTCCAGAAGAAGATCGCAGAACCCCACCGGGTTTTGTATGCCTGCCATGAAGGGCGCGGAAATACCGGGGGCATTTTTGTCGCCCATTTTTTTTATGGCGACAATGTTTTGATGCGCTTTGAAAATGGCTTCAAGGGCCGTACTCCCCGGCGGCACGGGGATATCCCGATAAATATCGAGGCCGATGACCCGGGGCTTTTGCTTAAGGAGTATTTCGAGCATGCGCGCCATCGTGGCGTCGTTCATGGGCCACCCAAAATGTTGAATATCGTCCTCTGAAATGGAGATCAAGGCAATGGGAGGAGACGCTGTTTGTTCCAGTCCGGAACGCTGCACCACATAGTAGTCATAGACCGTCAATTCCAGAAACTGAAGTTTCCCCGTATGGTGCAGCCGGATGAGACACAGGCTCACCATGATGCCGATCAGTATCCCCATGGACAGGGGACGTTGCATTTCTCTGGAAATCCATCTCATATTATGAAGTTCAATTTCATCAAACTGGGGAATTTTGCCCGTGTTATAGATAAAAATAGCTGTTTGCTGAAATCTCGTTGATTTCGAAAACCCGGCATGGTAGATAAAAAAACCTGATTTTCAATGACTGAATGATGATATCAGGAAAAGGAATCAGCGTCAATTCAGATTCCCGCATGCCAATCATCTGTTGAGGTTTTTTTATGCCCATACCCACCGTTTTCCTCAATAACATCCAAAAAATGATCGTCACGTGTCTGCTGGGTTTTACCGCGCTTGCCCTTGCGTCCCCCTTCGCGGCGGCAGCCCAGCCGGAGATTCTCCCCGCTCCCCAGAAAGACCGGCTTTCCGCAATGCCGAAAGTGATTGTGCGGCAGGTCAATCTGGAGGGGAACACGGTTTTTCCGGACGCGGAATTATCGGAGATTTTAGCGCCTTATGAAAACCGGGAAATCACGTCCGTTCCTTTGGCATATCGATATGGAAAAAGGGGGATCTCATGAAAGTGTTTAACCGTTTTCAAAAAGTCATTGGGTGGACCGGAACGGCTTCTTCTTTACTGGTATGCCTGGTTGCCTTTGCCCATGCCGAGGTGGTGCTGGATGGGACCGTCGGTCAGAAAGGGGCCGTGTCCGGGCCCAACTATGTGATCACCGACAAAATGGGATCCCAGGCGGGGGCCAACCTCTTTCACAGCTTCGAGACCTTCAATATCAATACCGGCGAAAGCGGGACCTTTACCGGCCCCGGCGGGATACAGAATGTCATCGGGCGCGTCACCGGGGGCACGTCTTCCCTCATTGACGGGAGGCTCGGCTGCACCATTCCGGGGGCCAACCTGTTTCTCATAAACCCATACGGCATGATGTTCGGCCCCAACGCCACCCTGGATGTGAACGGTTCGTTTCATGCGAGTACCGCCGATTACCTACTTCTGGGGGAAACAGGACGGTTTGACGCCATCCATCCCGAGCAGAGCGTTTTGACGGTTGATCCCCCCTCTGCCTTTGGTTTTCTGGACGATACTACGGCGCCGATTACGGTACAGGGGAGCTACTTGAAAGTTCCCGAGGGGGAGACCCTTTCTCTTGTGGGAGGGGATATCACGCTGAATGATGCAACGCTTCATGCCCCAGGCGGCGAGATCGATCTAGTGAGCGTGGCTTCCGCAGGGGAAGTAACCATGGGATCTTCGGGAGCGGGGGTGGATTCATTTGCACGGCTCGGGAATATCAATATTAAGCGCTCGGAGGTGGATCATGTCAAGGTCTGGTACGAAATTGGGGATGTGGATGTGAGTGGTGAAGGAGGCGGAGTTGTTTATGTGCGTGGGGGGAATTTTTATGTGGATGGGGGAAAGGTGTATGCCAACACCATGGGGGATAAGGATAGTCGTGGGGGGATTGATGTAAGGGTGAAGGATGGTGTGTCGCTGGATCACAATGCTCGCGTGAACTCATGGACTAATGGCGCGGGCGATGCCGGCAATATCATGTTTGATTCAACAAACCTGTCTTTGACCAATGGCTCTCAAATTAGCTCTGTTTGCATAGAAGAGGCCAAAGGCAGAGCAGGAGATATTACGGTAAGTGCCAAAGGCATTGTTTTAATTGGAGGAAAAAGCAACGTTGGATACCCAAGCGGTCTTTTCAGCAACACGCGTGGAAAAGGGGATGGGGGAAGCGTCACGGTCACGGCTACCAGCCTTTCGCTTGAAGAGGGTGGGGTAATTCAGGCGAACACAACCGGTGCGGGCCATGGTGGTATAGTACGATCAGCGTCAAGGCGGATGAGTTGCACGCGACGGGAGGAGATATGGCTGCAAATACCTATGGCGCGGGGGATGCGGGTGATATTTTGTTTGAAGGGACTAATATCTCGTTCAGGGATGGCGCACAGGTTGGGGCCGGCGCCCGGGAAGGTTCGACCGGCAAGGGGGGCAATATTACGATCAATGCCGTGGGTTCCATCAGCATCACGGGGTCAGATAGCGGGTTCTTCAGCAACACTTATAGTGTTGGGAAAGCCGGGAATATCTCAGTAACAGCCGGAAACCTTTCAATAAAGGATGGCGCCACCATCTCCGCCGGAAGTTCGAGTACCGGCAATGCCGGGTCCATCAACATCCATACCGGCAATCTATTGTCCCTTGACAATGGCACAATAAAAACCAATGCCGCAAACGCGCTGGGAGGAAACATCAACATCACCGGAAAAGACATTCAACTGACCCACAACAGCGGCATCAGCACCAGCGTGAAATCCGGGGAGGGAAAAGGCGGTAATGTGACGATCAACGCCTCCACCTACGTTGCCCTCGAAAACAGCGACCTGACCGCCAACGCAGATCAGGGTTATGGGGGAGATATCACCATTATTGCCGATGCGGTTTTTCTCTCCCCGGACGGCGACATCACCGCCAGTTCCCAGGTTTCCGGCAAGGAAGGAAAAATCTCGGTCAATTCTCCCGTGCAGGACATTGTAAACGCCATGGTTCCCTTGTGGAAATCATTTCTAAGTGCGGACGAACTCCTCCCTGAACGGTGTGAAATCCGGGACCCCGAACAGGCGGGCAGCTTTATTGTTGACAGCGGTGAGGGTCTTCCGCCAAGGCCCGATGAGTTGTTGTGGTGAAAAGTAAAAAATTGATTGATAACGATACGGGAATTTGAGATATGTCAGAGAAGCGCCGTTAATCAGCCCCCCATTACGAAGATTTGATGCAATTTTTGGCATCCTTCATTTTCCAGTTTACACTTTTGCCCCCATGCATCTCGTTTCCAAGCATGAGAACTCCCCTGTGGGAGCGGCGTCTCGCCGCGATGGTCGATGCTGAAAGCCTCTCTCACAGGTAGAACCGAGTGAAAATGAGTGTTTTCAAGGTAAAATGTAAACTACTTTTGCGCTTTTTTGAAAGATGTCAAAAAAGTCAAATAATTTGATTCACCTTAAGCCCCCTTTTGGCTTTCACGACCCCATATCTTTCCGTATCCGGCTTTCTGTTGCCGTGGAATCGTTCGTCATTTCCTATCCTCCCTTACTGATTATCAAATCAACCAATTCCACGTTACTGGAAATATGAGAGGTGTCAATAAGGTGGAAGCGCAAGCGTACTAAACATTCCTTGACGGAATTACCCTATAAGGTTAACGTTCATTATGGAAAAGCGAAAACCGCATTATGATCTTTCAACTGTGCAATCCGCGGTTCGTTTACGTGGCGCGGACGCTTTTACCGCAACAGCATTGATCGGCGCCCAGGCAATGGGGCTTGAAATTGCTCAGGCGATAGAAATAGTTTGTTCCATGAATCGATCCGATTTTTACAAAAGCATGACGACCCATTCGTCAAGCCAAATTTGGCAGGATGTTTATCACCCGGAAACGCCTGCCGGGATAGCCTATGTGAGGGTCACGTTACGCCATGATGGGTCTATAGTGATCCAGTTCAAGGAGAAATGAGATGAAACGCGACTGTCTGAATTGTGGACAAAAAGAGATGGTGCATACTGTTCGAGATGTGCCTTACACCTATAAAGGGCATCATGCCGTTATACCTGTCGTCAATGGATGGCACTGTTTTCATTGCGGGGAAGTCGAATTTGATGTAGGTGAAGGAGTTCGTTTTGCCGAGGCCATCAAACAAGTCGCCAAGGAAATTGATTCGAAGGAAGCGGCTGAACTTGCAAGAATTCGTAAAAAACTCAAGCTGACACAGCAGGAAGCGGCGCTGCTCACCGGGGGAGGGCGAAATGCATTTTCCCGATACGAGCGTGGGAAGGCCAAACCCCTGCAATCAGTCAGCAACCTTTTTAAACTTCTGGACAAACATCCCGAGCTGCTGGATGAAATCACTTCTTGATCTTTCGGGGGAATGGGACGTTATAAAATTATAAAATGGTCTCGCGCAGAGGCGCTGAGGCGCTGAGAAGAAAGGAAAAGAAGGTGAAAGGGTAGAGACGGTAAGAAAGATAGAGGATGACCACTACGGACACAAAGTGGGACAGTTTTGCGAAGGCTCTACTTTAAGGCATTCCCACTCAGAGGCTTGGGAACATGCGTTTTTAAATTGTCCGGCTTGTGACCGGACCTGATGTTCGGATTTTATAGTTTTTAAGAACACGGGAAAAGGTGTATCCGTCATTGTTGGCATCCTTCCCGTTTTGAACACGATTCACAGGATTAACCACGATGAACAGGATTAGAATACGGCGTCCGGACAGGTTCCTTCAAACCCCTTTACACCCTTTTGGGGGAACAGGGCTACAGCAGGGTACCGAAATTTATTAGATCTTCATTCACCTCCTTCAAAAGCGCAATAATTATTTACACTGAGGTTTTGAAGGATAAAAAGGGTTTTGATCGGTTGGCCTGAAGTTAATGTTTTGATGGCGCCGGTTCCGTAGGACGGCCAAAGAGATCAGTCAACGCTATCTTCAGGCCTGGAACAGTTGTCGATTCAATCATATCCCGGCCCGCGTATATTTCAGCTTTAGCATATTGTTTATCTTGTTTGAGGCGGTATATCATGAAGGTTTTATCTGTTGGATGCGCCAGCCAATATTCGCTCACACCGTACTTCTCATAAAGGTCACGCTTGATTTTCATATCTTTGGCCGCTGTGAAAGGCGACAAAATCTCAATCACCAAATTGGGGGCGCCCATACAGCCCCGCTCATCCAGCTTCGACGCATCGCAAATTACCACGATATCCGGTTGAACCACGGTAAAGATTTCTTCATCCGATGCTGCGGAATCCTCGGAAAAACGAACATCAAAGGGTGCAGCGTATACCTCACACTGTCCATCTTTTAAAGCATTATATATCCTGACAAATAATTCACCGGATAGTTTTTGATGAATCCTTGAGGGTGCGGGGCTCATATCATATTCTAAACCATCGATCAGCTCCCGCCGCCGATCATCCGTCCGTTCACAATAGTCCCGATAGCTGAAACGCAACCGATCCCGTTCTGCTAAAAACCCCATAATTAACTCTCCTTTGTAGTTCAACCCAGTCATGCACAGGTAGAATTCCACCACCAGGAGGGTGGCCAGAGCGCTTCGACCCCCGCCCTCAGCGCTTTTGCTGAGCCCCGCCAGAAGGATCTTGTTTTCCTTCTCAAACCGGGGAATCCCGACCGTTTTCAGGCATAAAAATCACTGTTCGGGCTAAATCCCGTTGATTTCCCAGTTCCGGCATGCTAAATGAAGCAACTTACTTCCTGCTTAAAAAATGATGATATCAGGAAAGAGATCAGCGTCAATTCAGATTCCCGCATCCCCAATCGTCTGTTGAGGTTATTTTATGCCCATGCCTGCCGCTTCCCTCAAAAACATCCGTAAAGTGATCATCACCTGTTTGCTGGGTTTTGCCATGTTTGCCCTCGTTTCCCCCTTCCCTGCCGCGGCCCAGCCGGAGATTCTCTCCGCTCCCCAGAAAGACCAGCTTTCCGCAATGCCGAAAGTGTTTGTGCGGCAGTTCAAGCTGGAAGGGAACACGGTTTTTCCGGACGGGGAACTGTCGGAAATCATAGCCCCTTATGAAAACCGTGAAATCACTTCCGAGGAACTGCAGGATCTCAGGCGCAAGCTGACGCAATACTATGTGGACAAGGGGTATGTCAACTCAGGGGTCATCATACCGGATCAGAAGATGACCGACGGGGTTCTCGTCCTGCGGGTTGTCGAGGGGTCCCTTTCAAAAATTGAAATTTCCGGAAATGAATACTTCCGCGACAGTTACCTGGAAAAGCGTCTGAAGCTGGGCGCCGGTCCTCCCCTGAATATCTTTGATCTGAGGGAATCCCTGCTTGTGTTGCAGCAGGACCCCCGCATCGAGCGCATTAACGCCAAACTGAGTCCCGGCACGGAAAAAGACGAAAGTGTTCTGAAGGTCCAGGTGGAGGAAAATTCGCCCTACACCATCGGTGCCGAGGTGGGTAACATTGTATCCCCGGCCATTGGCAGTGTACGAGGGGGCATGCACTTCATCCATGACAATCTCACCGGAAACGGCGACATCCTGGCCGGGGATATTGGTGTGACCACCAACGGTCTGGCGGATTGGGATGCCGCCTACAGCATCCCCATTACGGCCCGCGACACCATGCTGAGCCTTCAATACCGGCGCAACCAGTCCACCATTATCGAGACCCCCTTTAAAAACCTGGATATCGAAAGTTTGACGGACACCATGGGGATTACCCTGAGCCACCCGTTTCTGAAAAAGGCTGATACCGAGTTTTCCCTGGGCCTCACGGGGGAGCGCCGCTACAGCAAGACCACCCTCCTGGGCCGTCCCTACTCTTTTTCAGCGGGGGTAAAAGGCGGCGAGGCAACGGTCACGGCCCTGCGGTTTTTTCAGGAGTACATGCTGCGCAGTCAGAACCAGGTCCTTGCGTTGCGATCCACCTTCAACATCGGTGTGGACGTATTTGATGCGTCAGTGGATCTACCCGATCCCAACGGCAGGTTTTTCGCCTGGCAGGCCCAAATCCAGTTCATCCGCCGTCTCTTTGATACGGACATGGAGCTTGCCTTTCGAACCAACGCGCAGCTTTCCGCCGACCCCCTTCTCCCCGTTGAAAAATTCCCCATTGGCGGCATGTACAGCGTTCGCGGGTATCGGGAAAACCGCCTGGTGCGGGATAACGGGGTGGCCTCCTCGCTGGAATGCCGCATTCCGGTGCTTTACGGCGCCATGGGGCGCCGGGTATTGCAATTGACCCCGTTTTTTGATTACGGCGCCTCCTGGAACACGTCCACACCCACTTTTGGACAGCGGCATATCTACAGTCTGGGACTGGCGCTTCGGTGGGACATCACGGATAAAATCCGCCTGATGACTTATGGCGCCATTCCGTTTGTGAAATTCGACGATGCGGATGAAGATTTGCAGGATAAGGGGTTTCAGTTTTTGATTGTGGGGGAGTTGTTTTGAGGGAGAAGGGGACAGGGTTCAGGGTGCAGGGTTGAGTTTTCGCGCCAAGGTTCCGTTTCTTTGGCATATCGATATGGAAAAAGGGGGGATCTCATGAAAGTGTTTAATCGTTTTCAAAAAGTCATTGGGTGGACCGGAACAGCTTCTTCTTTACTGATATGCCTGGTTGCCTTTGCCCATGCCGAGGTGGTACTGGATGGGACCGTCGGTCAGAAAGGGGCCGTGTCCGGGCCCAACTATGTGATCACCGACAAAATGGGATCCCAGGCGGGGGCCAACCTCTTTCACAGCTTCGAGACCTTTAACATCAATACCGGGGAAAGCGGGACCTTTACCGGCCCCGGCGGGATACAGAATGTCATCGGGCGTGTCACCGGGGGCGCCTCTTCCCTGATTGACGGGAGGCTCAGTTGCACGATTCCGGGGGCCAACCTGTTTCTGATCAACCCCTGGGGCATGATGTTCGGTCCCAACGCCACCCTGGACGTGAACGGTTCGTTTCATGCAAGCACCGCCGATTACCTCCTTCTGGGGGATGCCGGTCGGTTTGACGCCATCCATCCCGAGCAGAGTGTTTTGACGGTGGATCCACCATCCGCCTTTGGTTTCCTGGATGATACGGCGGCGTCCATTACGGTGGAGGGGAGTTATTTGAAGGTTCCCGAGGGGGAGACGCTTTCTCTTGTGGGAGGGGATATCACGCTGAATGATGGGACGCTTCATGCCCCGGGCGGCGAGATCGATCTGGTGAGCGTGGCTTCGGCAGGGGAAGTGACCCTGGGTGCTTCGGGACCGGGGATGGATTCATTTGAGAGGCTTGGGAATATTAACATTACCCGCTCGTATGCCGAGTACGTGAAGATCGATGATACGGAGATCGGCGATGTGGATGTGAGCGGTGAAAGGGGCGGGGTTATTTATGTGCGTGGGGGGAATTTTTATGTGGATGGCGGAAAGGTGTATGCCAACACTATGGGGGATAAGGATAGTCGTGGGGGGATTGATGTGAGGGTGCGGGATACTGTGGCGCTTGACCATGGCGCCAGAATTTCGTCTATGACATACAATTCCGGGAATGCGGGAGATATTCTGCTGGAGGGGACAAACGTCTCTTTGGTCGGCGGGGTCCAAGTTAACACCTCGGCCATGAGAGGGTCTAAAGGCCTGGGTGGCGATATCCTGGTTAACACGTTCGAGTCGGTTTCCATTGAGGGTCACGATGCTGAAGGATATCCGAGTGGGCTTTTCAGCAATACTCTTGGCAGCGGTGATGGAGGGAATATTACGGTAACGGCCCCAACATTTTCACTGGGTGTAGGCGGCGTAATACGCGCTTCTACTTACGGTTCAGATAGAGATGCTGGGAATGCAGGAAACATTACCGTAAATGCTCGGGAATTCGACGCCAAGGATGGTAATATTCAATCCTATACCCATGGTTCCGGTAATGGGGGGAATATCAAGTTGTCGGGCACAAACATCTCTCTTACCGATGGCGCACAGGTTAACGCTTCCGCTCAGAAAGGTTCCACAGGCGATGGCGGCAGCATCACAATCAATGCTACGGGTTCCGTTACCATTGTGGGGGAAGACAGCGAAGGAAATCCGAGCGGAATCATCAACGATACCAGCGGTGATGGTGATGGTGGGGATATTTTCATCGACTCTGCAATGTTGTTACTTGGTCAAGGCAGTCAAATTCGTGCTTTGACCTTTGGAAAGGATGAAAACGCAGGGAATGCGGGAAACATTCAAGTAAGGACAAGGCAATTCAGCGCTAAAGGGGCTTGCGGAATATTTACCCATACATACGGCGCAGGAAATGCCGGAAATATTTTTTTGACGGCGGAAAATATCTTGCTAGCCAACAACGCTCAGATTGGCGCTACAGCCTGGGAAGTTTCTACTGGTAATGGTGGAAATGTAACAATCAATGCAAAAAGTGACGTTGCAATTGAAGGGAAAAACAGCGGCATTTGGTGCAACACTTCTGGCAGTGGCAATGGGGGTCAGATTCAAATAGACGCAGAAAATCTTTTTTTGATCGATGGCGCAGGAATTCATGCCAATGTAATTGATGGTGCAGAAGGCGATGGCGCCACTATAACTGTCAATGCAAGAGACAGTGTGAATATCGAAGGGGAGGATGGAGGGCCGCTTACCGGAATATGGAGCTATACCAAGGGCAGCGGAAATGGGGGAAACATATCTGTCACTGCTTCAAAAGTTTTTCTCCGCAATGCAGAGATAAATGCTTGGGCCAAAAGTGACGGTGATGCTGGGGACATCACGGTGAAAACAGGGGAACTTACCTCTGAAACAGGTTATTTAAGGTCCCTTACGTATGGTAAAGGTGATGGAGGAAACATTACTGTAGATGCTGAAAACATCTCTTTGACCAAGGGCGCTCAGATTGATGTATCAGCTCGACAAGATTCAGAAGGTAAGGCAGGCGAAATGAATGTAACCGTATCCGATACACTTTCGATTACAGGTAAAGACAGTGGGCCCGGGTTTTTAAGCGGCCTTTATTGCAGTACTTATGGGAAGGGCGATGGGGGGAATATTTTTGTTACAGCATCAAATATTTCGATTGGAGAAGATGGGGCAATAGCTGCCAACACCCACAGAGAAACGGATGATGCGGGCGATGGCGGAAACATCTATATCACAACTGAAGCGTTGAATATGAAAGGAAACAGGGCATGGATTCAATCTACGACCCTCGGAAAAGGTGATGCTGGTTATATTAAAATAGATGCAAAAAATATTTCCATAACTGATCGTGCCCAAATTAGTGTTTCTGCCAACGAGGGCACCACAGGCAAGGCCGGAGATATAATAGTCAATGCGGCTGGGTCTGTTACAATCGGAGGGAAAGGCACACGAAGATCTCCGAGCGGACTTTTCAGCAATACCAGTGGCAAAGGCGAAGGGGGAAATATCAAGGTCACTGCTTCCAGTCTTTATCTTGAACAGCATGGGAGCATTCAGACGGGTACAATGGGTCCGGGCCATGGAGGATCGATCACCGTCACGGCGGATGAGCTGTACGCAACGGAAACGGATGTGGTAATTATGGCCAGTACAGCCGGTTCGGGCCATGGTGGGACGATCACAGTCAAGGCCGATGAACTACACGCGACGGGCGGGGCCTTGTTTACCGCTGACACCTTTAGCACTGGTGCTGCGGGGGATATTTTACTTGAGGGGACCAATATTTCGTTCAGGAATGGCGCGCAGGTTGGGGCAAGTGCACGGGGAGGTTCCACAGGCAAAGGGGGCAATATCAAGGTCAACGCCACAGGCTCTGTTTCCATCGCGGGGAAAGACAGCGCCGGAAACCAAAGCGGGTTTTTCAGTGGCACAGACAGCGTTGGTGAGGGCGGGAATATCGCAGTAACGACCGAAAACCTAACTGTAACGGAAGGCGCCACCATATCCGCCGAGAGTTCGAGTACCGGCAATGCCGGTTCTATCAACATCCATGCAGGCAATCTGTTGTCCCTCGACAATGGCACAATAAAAACCAATGCCAAAAAAGCGCTGGGAGGAAACATCAACATCACCGGAAAAGACATTCAATTGACCCACAACAGCGGCATCAGCACCAGCGTGAAGTCTGGTGAAGGAAAGGGCGGCAATGTGACCATCGATGCCGCCACCTACGTTGCCCTTGAAAACAGCGACCTCACCGCCAACGCAGATCAGGGTTTTGGCGGCGACATCACCATCAATGCCGATGCGGTTTTTCTCTCCCCGGACAGCGACATAACCGCCAGTTCCCAGGTTTCCGGCAAAGAAGGAAAAATTATTGTCAACTCTCCCGTGCAGGACATCGTAAATGCCATGGTTCCCTTGCGGGAATCCTTTCTGAGTGCGGACGAACTCCTCCCCGAACGGTGTGAAACCCGGGATCCCGAACAGGCCGGCAGTTTTATTGTTGACAGCAGTGAGGGTATGCCGCCCAGACCGGATGAACTTTTAAGGTGAGCGGGAAGGTTCGTTTGGTTGTCAATCAACAATCTCGGCGGTTCTTTGTATGGCAATGTAAACATAACCTTTGTACCCGAGAACATTCGCATTGAGTGTGCGGAAAAAGTAAAAAATAAATTGATAACAATGTGGGAATTTGGGATATTTTAAAGAAGCGCAGTTAAGCGGCACCCCCCTTTGGGAAGATCTGATCCGATGTTTCTTCCCAAGGGCTGAAAGCACGGTGTTATTCGCCCTTCTTGTTAATGTATGTCACAGGGCTTTCGGGGACTACCCAGAAGCCAGCGGGGGAATATAAAATGGAACATGTGTATATATATGATGCAATATTTCTTGACAATAAGACCATTCGGCTTTCTGAAGAAAGTTCTGTTTCTGAGAAGGAAGTACAGTTGATTATTATCCCAAAAAAAACTTTAAAGCCGAAAAGAAAAGCCGGCCTGCTGAAAGGCAAGATAAGAATGTCTGAAAATTTTAATGACCCCTTGGAAGAAATGAGGAAATATATGGAATGAGAATTCTTTTGGATACAAATGTGCTGTTATGGTTTGTTTCAGATGATGCCGGGTTAAGCCCGGAATATAAAAAACTCATTGAGGATGCTGAGAATGAAATTAATGTAAGTGTCGCTTCGTTATGGGAAATTAGTATAAAACTGAATATCGGCAAATTGGAAATGGATAAAGATTTTAAAACTTTTTTCAAAGTTGTTACTCAGGATTACGACTTCAGGATTTTGCAAATCACTGAAAACCACCTTTTCCGATATTTGGGACTTCCTCTGATTCACCGTGATCCTTTTGATCGGCTAATCTATTCACAGGCAAAGTCTGAAAATATGACTTTCCTGTTTACGGATGAAATTTTCAAACGCTATGACAGCGCGTGATACCAAAATATATTACGGTCATATTTTCTGAAAACTTGTCACAACCAGTTCCTGAGCAACAGATAAGGCGACCAGCAAAAGGGATGGCGATACTGCCCCGGTTTCAAGAGCATGAACCGGACCGCCTGATCGCTCACGTTCCACAGGGTGGCCAGAGTACTCCGAACGCCGAACCGCAATCCCCGCCAGAACATTTCTTGTTCGATATTCGTTTTTAAAGCTCGTTCCCACGCTCTGTGTGAGAAAATATACCAGATAAGAGAATTTCATGATATTCCAACTACTGGAAAACACCCTGTTGGGATTCAGTATCCAACCCTGGCGTAAAGCAAAAAATCGACGTCTTATAAAAACCGAAAAGTTCTATCTGTTTGACGTGGGCGTCACCAATTATTTGGCGCGTCGAAAGCCTGCACCCGGCACGCCCGAATTCGGACATTGCTTTGAACATTATATTTTAATGACACTAACGCATCTCTACGCCTTTTCACGGGTTTGTTTTGCTTTCATCAGTGCTTCATCAGCCAGTATCTTAATTTTATTCATCTCCTTTGTGTCCATACGGAGTTTTGTGACAAGCTCACAAAGCCATTTCTTCTCCATGACGGCCTTCTTTGTATGGTAAAATTTTTGTTCCGAGTTATTGATCAGAGACAGCATGGTCAGGGTAGTCAACAGATCCAGGTCCTGTTCATCATCGATCCATTGCCAGGCTTGATCGGTCAGGTGGGGACCGTACCGGTCAGTGGCCAGGACAAACTGGGAGTACAAATCATCGTAATTCCTCTCATTGAAAAACAGGTTTTCTATTTCATTCTCCCCGTCTTTAATCACTGACAACTGAAACGAGAGGACATAGGCAAAATGGACAAGCCAGTCCCGCTGTTCCCCGGTAATGGATGCCGCGTCAGCCAACTGCAAAATGGGGACGCCATCCAATACGCCCGGTTCTTCCTGAACCTGCCTGAGCTTTTCAGCCAGGGGCTTCTCGATCTGAGCATGCGTCTCTTCCAGTTCTCGGGTTACGCGGAGAACCATTTCAGAGACGGCGCTCTCTTCTTGAGGGAAAATGCGGCCAAAGGTTTGAATAAGGGCATCCGCCGGGATATAGATTTTCAGGTTTCGCCCTTTCGCTCCCAAAATAACGTCCAATAAGACGGCGCCAAACTGACTTGCGACCGTGTCGGTTGCTCCCTGAGGCCGGGAAAAGGCCTGCCACGCCTTCCGTTTTTCCGGTTCAATGGTCAACCAAAGATTTACAAGGCTTTCGGCAGTGCTTACAGGGGCATATAGCGGACCCTCTTTATGAATACACGCAAGCCTGAGCAACGGTTCCAGGGGTTCACCCGAGTTAAGCCACTCCATCATGATGTCCTTGGCGCCCAGCTTATTGGGCGCGTCATATCGCTTCAATCTCTCTAGAAACCAATGTTCATAAACCTGGCGGCCCAAATGCCTGATCACAATGTGATGCATTTGGGAAGCATCCTGAAGGGGGTCGTCGTCTCTTAAAAGACAATCGAAGGCCTTCACGGCCGCAATACCTTCGTAATATAACATGACACGTTTCAGCAGGGCGTCAGGGTTTGTACACAAAGGAAGGTTGACATCCCTTTTCAAAATGGTCCTGATTTTATCCCGCGCCTTTTCAGCCTGGAACCGGTCAATATCTCCGGAAACAAATGCCGCGCTCGGAAACCGGTCTTCCGCAAGCATGCCCACGCCCAGCATGTAATAGTGAAATGGGTGTCCCTGTGTTTTCTCATCGAAGACTCTCGCCATAGCGCTGAGACTGCCGTATTTATCCTGTTTACGACCGACTGTCGCAGGCGGGTCCCCTTCGACATTATCGGTCTCATGCAGCTGTTCCCGAAGGACATTTTCCACGATGTCATAGCGGAGATCCATCGTTGATACCGGATCTTTGTCCGCGTCCCTGGCGAAAAGATACCGATCCTGATAATGGTTCAAATCGCGGTATAAAAGGAAACTCTCCCCCATGCCATAGAATGTCAGATCACCGCAGATATGCCAGAAGTGTCTCCCATTTTCCACTTGTTCGAACGTTTGGCTGTAAATCGTCCTTTCAAATTCACCCTGAGGCAATTTGATCCGTTCTTTCCCGGGGCCAATCAGCCTGAGGTCGTTGTTTTTGAGAAACTGAACCGTCTCATCATAAAAAGCGGCCCACGCATCCGGGTCTATACGATCTGGAAGAATTTGCAAAGAAATATAAACGCCCATAACCTACCTCCAGCCAACTCAAAAACCGGCTCATTTGGTGAAGTATCCACAACCATTATTCTCAGCGGGACTCTATGTGCTGTCACAAACTGATGAAGGCAGCGCCGCACTCATGAACCGGAAAGGCTTTGAACCCAGGACTTTTAAATGTCCTTTTTTATTTCATCTCAAACTGCAACCCTTTTACGTTGTCGCTTGATTATAGCTTCTCCCCTGCTACAGCCAGTTCCCAATCAACAGATACGGCGACCAATAAAACGGATGGCGGTACTGTCCCGATTTCAGAAGCATGATTTGTGCCGCCTGAAGCGCATCGGCCTTGGAAACCGCGGGGTCGTTCAGTTTACGGTAGAATTCCACAATCAGAAGGGAGGCTGCCTGATCGCTCACGTTCCAGAGGGTGGCCAGAGCGCTCCTGGCGCCGGCTCTGACGGCAATTCCGGCCAGACCGAGAGCGGCACGTTCATCACCGGCAGCCGTCTGGCAGGCGCTTAAGGTTAACAGTTCCACCGGGTCTTTTCGAAACCGGCTCAGCTTCATGAACCCGTCCAGTTGATCCATCCGGATCTTGTCATCCCAGGTTAAAAGAAAGCTTTCCGATCCTTCCCCCGCAAACTGACCATGGGTGGCGATATGCACGATGGGGTAGGGGTTGGCTTTCAGGGCCGCTTTCACATTGGCCGTCAGAAAGGTCTCGTTTTCAAGACGTCGACCGTCATAAATTTTGCCGATCCCGTCGATTTCCTGTTTCACATTCGTTAAGGGCGAAAACCCCTGAGCGCTTTTGCTGAGCCCCGCCAGAAGGATCTTTTTTTCCTTCAGGTGGATGGACCGGGGATCCGTTAAATTCAGTCCGGGGGTGGTGACTACGGCCATCCTTTGAACGATGAAGTCGTGGCCGTCATGGAGGGCTGCCATGGGGATGGTTCGAAGGGGACCGTCAGGCACAAAAATCAGGGTTTTGACATGATACTTCTCAATCTGGGGTTCCAGGGGCCGGATGATCCAGTCGTAAATCCGTTGGGCATGGGGGAGATATTGCCAGGTTGTCCGCTTGGCCAGGGTTTGCCTGAGGGCGTTTGTTTCCCGCCTGATGGTCTGCGCATCCACCGACACTGTGATCCGTTCGATGCCGTGCTGACTGCTCAATAACAGATCCAGCCGGTCCGGGAAGGTGATGGTATAGACCACCAGTGCATCTTTCGCGATATCTTCCAGGCGGGTCTTGGCGGTCTGGGAACCGGTGACACAGGGATCGGCGAAATAGTCCTCCAGCTCCACCACCTTGAGCATCTCGATGGTGTCCCTGGCGTCTCGAAGGTAGGGCTCAATTTCCGCCTTGTCCGTCAGGGAACCGGAATAAGTGAGCAACAGGTCAGCCAGCTCAAAAAAGATGGCTCCTCCACGGGCTTGAAAATCCTGCCGGGTGCAATTTTTGCACGTACCCGATGCGGCGCCGCGTATGGCCTGAAAGCTCTGCACCGCGGTTTTGTAGGCGGCGATGGCTTCAGGGATCTTCCCCATTGCCGTAAACAGACGACCGGTCTGCCATTCCCACAGATAAAGGCATTCCCGGGCGTCGATCTCCTGGGCCGCAAAGATGGCTCTTCGGGTCCATTCCAGGGCCTCGGCATAGCGGCCTTCCGACTCGTATAACCCACCCGTGTATCCATAGGCATAGGAGAGGGCCCGCCGGTCGCCGATGGATTCCGCCGTCACTGCCGCTTCCTGAAGGGCACGGTATGCTTCTTTCCTGAGAGGGGCTTTTTGCCCCGGCAAAAGGGATGAGAGTTTGTCATAGCTTCGACCGATCAGAATCAGATCATAGCTTTTTTGGTGGGAAGCGGGGAGTTTTAAGTACCCTTCAAATGACTGGGAGAGCAATTTTTGAGCCTTTTTCAGGTCCCCATTCAGGATACAGGCGGATGCGGCATCTGCCATGATGCCTGCCGAAAGGCGGGGGTCACCCAGGCTTTCGGCGCTTTGTAGGCTTTCTTCGTAGCGCAAAACCGCCTGCCCATAATGGCCCTGCATTTCGTGGAGCTTTGCCATGCAAGTCGTGAGAACGGCCATTGTCTCCGGGTTCTTCAGTTCCCGGGCGATCCCCATCCCCTGATGCAGCTGTTCCCAGGCCTTATCCGTATGCCCCAGAAAAAAGGCGCTATTCCCCATCCTTCCCAGGATCAGGGCTGTTAATTTTGGTTCGTTCAGACGTTCAACAAGGGAAAGGGCCATATTGAGGCTGTCAAGGGCTTTCCGGTAGCGCCCCAGCGCCTGATATGCTTCAGCCTCGCCCTCTAGGGCTTCGGCCTGTTCCTTCTGTTTGCCGGTATCAGCGAACTGTTGGGCGGCCGCTTCAAGCCGGGAAACGGCTTTCTCAAATGCACCGCGATCGAGAAGCAATCGCCCCTGTTTTAAGAACGCCTGTGCCGTCATTACCTCTTGTGCAAGGACGTTCGGCAAAAAAAATGTAAGGATGAGGCAGGTTATAACCGCGAAACAAAATCCTGCTGAACGGATGGAAAAGTGCATTGTTCCCTAATCTCCTCACTATTAAATTCAATTTCATCAAACCGGGATATTTTGCCCGTGTTATAGAACAAATATAACTATTTGGCCGAAATCCCATTGATTTTGATAACCCGCATGGTAGATAAAACAACCTTATTTTCAATGATTGAATAACGATATCAGGAAAAGGGATCATCGTCAATTCAGATTCCCGCATGCCAATCATCTGTTGAGGTTTTTTTATGCCCATACCTGCCGTTTTCCTCAAAAACATCCAAAAAAGTGATCGTCATCTGTCTGCTGGGGTTTACCGCATTTGCCCTTGGGTCTCCTTTTACGGCGGCAGCCCAGCCGACATTATTTTAGATTAGGCATTGAAGCTTCCGAAGACAGAAGCAAATCAATTATGGATTTTGCGGGATGTTGGGAAGATATGCCAAATAAAGTATTTTCAGAATTCACAGAAGAGATTGCTGAAAGACGTCATTCGGCTTTTTCAGGGAGAAGAGGTGATGAAACAAGTACTGATTGATACAGATATTTTGTCAATGTTCTTTCGAGGCAACCGAAATGTTGTTTCCCATTTCGACATCTATCAAGAAGAGCATAACAAAATCAACTTCAGTATCATTACCCATTACGAAATCATTAGTGGATTGAAGCATCGGGATACAAAGAAGCAGTTATCATCTTTCTTGGAATTTGCATCGCATAACAACATAATTCCCCTGACTGAAAAGGCTGTCATGATTTCTGCCGAGATTTATGCAAAACTGCGAAAAAGAGGAATGCCAATTGATGATATTGATATTTTAATAGCCGGAACAGTGTTAGCACATAATTGGGTTCTCGTGACACATAACAATAAGCATTTTGATAGAATTTTGCGGATACGGCTTCGACCCGGGTTTGGTGAACTGGCCATATGGAATTGCTGTGAGTGACAATGGTAAAATATACGTTGTTGATCCCGTTAACAATCGCATACAGGTTTTCAACCCTTGTATTGCTGTCGGTGCTGGTTTGTGGATTGATATTCCTTGCGCCGAATATGACGGCAATCGGTATGGCTTTATCCTGGCTTCTTATCACCATCCGAACGATCCTTCCGGTTTTTAGGGAATTCCCAAGAAATAAACTACCCAACTCCAGATTCAATAAGTACATCCCATTTGGGCAGTGTGTCGGAACGTTTAATTCTGTTTTCGTAAGGTTTCATTTCTTTTTTTGTAAGCCGGATTCCCTTCTTATATGCCTTTTCCACCAACGTGACAATGGGCTTTATCCCTTTCCATGTCATCGTAGATGCCCAATTGACTGCTTTTGATATTGAATCCAATATTTCTCCGTTCCAATGTCCCTCCAATATTCCCCAACATCTTTCAACCGGATTGTACTTACTATGATAGGGAGGATAATAAACCAGGCGGATTCGCAAACCTGTTTTGTCACTGAATTCGGTCATTCTGCGAATGAATTGAGTCCGACCGCTTGCTGAATTCGGACCATTGTCAAGATTGATAACCAACTCGTTTATATGAAGATAGGTAATTCTGTTTTTTTCCCACCACATCTCTAAACAGTCAACGATGAAATCACTTGTTTCAAAAGATGTGCCGAAAAAAATAGAAAGCATTCCGCTCAAAACGTCAAGAATACCGTACGGAACCAATTTCATTTCGGGATTCATATCATGGTCTTCAGCTTTCTTCGCTTCCCGATCCCGTGACTTTCCGTTTCTTGAGAACTCGCCTATATTCACTTTTGCCTTGGCATCAATAGAAATCCGATGAGAGTTGGGATTCTCATCAGAGTCACGGTTTGCCTTCCATACATTTTCAAATATTTCATCGACCTGTTTTATCTTTTTCGCAGGTTTGGATTTCAGGACTCGTTTCAGGTTGTATCCCATGCGGTTCAACATGTTGATCAGAGTGTTGTTAGAGGGAAGATCCTCACCGTCGTATCCTTTCTCATCAATCAGTGCCTTTTTGAGAGCTTTTCCTGTAATTCTTGTATATGTGATAGAGCTTTTCATGGCAGGGTCCGCCTGAGTTTGAGGTTCTGCAAGGGATATTATGTCTGCTTTAATACCGGGAATCGTGTCTTCTGTTTTCTTTTTTCCCCGTCCCTCAAAATTATCCATGCATCTGATCCCGCTTTCGGCTTCTTTAAGGCCTTTTGTTACACACTCTCTCCCCCATCCCATCTCCCGTTCAGCTTTGTATGCACTCCCGTTGAAATATTTCCTGGTAATGTCGGCCTGATATGCTCTTCTTTTGTAACCAGTCAGTCGTCTGCATGCATCTTTTATCAGATTTTTTGTTTCTCCGTTCATTCTTTTTACCCGTTACTTTTTTCAATGTATGAATTTCATGTCTTTCATACATTATGCTCATACCACCTCCTTCAATTTTTGTCCCCTCATTTTTTTAAATTGCGTTTCAATGCAAATAAAGATTCTGATGCATTTATCTTTTCAGGATAACATTATGTTTGAAATAATGCGTAGGTTATTTCTTGGGAATTCCCTTACTGGAAACTGCTTATGCCCACCCTGACGAATGGAGCAGGATCGCACTGCCTCCCCGTTGGAGCAGACCTCAGCATACCAATGGAATGCGTTTCCTACAACGGGACAGCGGATGGATTCACCCTAAAATTTTATGATAACCCCCATGACCCGCATGGTTACTATTGGGTAACGGATAAGAGTACGTTGGTGGTGAAATGACAATTGGGATATTCTCACAACCATGATTTGAGAAACGGGATCAATCTCAACGATCGTTCAAGCCTATTGATTTTGTGATATCATAGCTTTTTCGATCTGACGATTCGAGCGGGCTGGGTCAGAGTCCATGGCCCCATGTTCCGTCACGATGCCCGAAATACCGGCTCGGTATCCACTATAAACACAGAAGATAACAGTAAAATCCAAACAAATATCGCCCCATGTTTGGAGTACCAACATTACCGGCGAGGAGATTAAGTTGACCCACAACAGCGACATCAACACCAGCGTAACACCCGGCGAGGGCAAAGGCGGGAATGTGTCTATAAAACCGGAAAAAAATACGCTGAGAATTATAAAGAAGACATGAAGATAAAATTCGATGAAAAATTAGGTAAATGGAACTATAGGGCTGTCCCAATAAAAGCATAGAAGGATTTAATCAACAGGCTTGAGAAACAAATGATAGAAGAAGACAACTGTTTGTAATGGAGGCAGTTTTGGCGATTTTTTGATCAAATTCCAGCGATTTTGAGACTTCCTATCAGTTTTTTTAGGTTAGAGAGATTGTCTCTGAATATTTTTTTGAATTACAGGTAAATATGTGGGGCTTATTTCCTGCACGTTCCTAACGGTCGAGGGCCAATTTAGACGCCCTAGTTTAAGCCCATGGGTGGTGTGCAACGATCGGGAGATAATCCTACAGAAGCTTAACCAGAGCGGCGACAACACCAGCTTGGACAACCAGCATACCGGCAACCCATTTGATGGTTTCAGATTTGGCTTTAGCGATTTCTGTTTGTAATTTGGCTTCCACTGTAAACAGATCCGCTTTTGTGGACAGTTCATTTAAGCGATTGTTTTGGAAGTCAGACAACGCTTGATTGATTGCCTGCGCTTGAATTTCAGCTTGATTGTCATTGAACCCAGCGGATTTTAATTGTTTTACAAAAGCCAGCGTATCAAACGTAATGGTGGTGGCCATATGATGAACCTCTCTCTTGAAATGGATATGCCGAATTCTACCATGGGGGAAAGTCAGGAACAACTTTTATTTTGCCGGGAAGGTTCCCGAAATCTGTTTTAGGAACATGGTGGGCACTTGCCAGGTATCGGGTGGCCGGTTTTGTGGGGTATGGGAATTTAAGTCACAAAAAAGGGGCTACGTTTTTGACGTAACCCCTTGAATTTATTCTGGCGGGGACGACGAGACTCGAACTCGCGACCTCCGGCGTGACAGGCCGGCGTTCTAACCAGAGCTGAACTACGCCCCCGCATTATTTAAACGACCTCTTTTTGAGCGGCCGGTAAATCCTTTCAGCATCATCCTGTTTTAAGTGGTAGGCGGAACGGGATTTGAACCCGTGACCCCCGGCTTGTAAGGCCGATGCTCTCCCACTGAGCTACCCGCCTGAACCAAAGCTCAGTTAAAGAAACATAGCAGGTTCAGACAGTACTGTCAAGAAATATTTTACAATCAATGTGCAATAAAACCCGCTTCAACTCCTTTTTCAGGTTTAACGATGTTGTTGAAGCAAAAGGGCTGAATGTCCCCTTCAGATGCAAACAGTTCCTGGCCGGCCTCCAGTATCAGGGCTTCCGTCAATACATCATCCGCATGCTCAACAAGGACCAGCTCAACCTTCCGCAAAATCCTCTTGGGTATTTCCGCGATGTCCTTTTTGTTTTCCATGGGAATCAACACCTTGGTAACCCCGCCACGATGTGCGGCAAGAATCTTCTCTTTGAGGCCTCCGATGGGAAGTACTCTTCCCCGCAGGGTTATTTCACCCGTCATGGCAAGGTTGCAACGAACAGGATACCCCATCAAAGCCGAAACGATGGATGTGGCCAGCGTAATGCCCGCCGACGGCCCGTCCTTGGGAGTGGCGCCCTCGGGAACATGGACATGAATATCAACTTTTTCATAAAAGTCATCCGGCAACTTGAGCGCCCTTGCCTTTGAACGAACATAGCTCAAGGCAGCCTGGGCCGATTCCTGCATAACCTCTCCCAGTTTGCCGGTGAGGGATAACTTGCCCTTCCCCGGCATGACCGTCACTTCCGTCTGAAGCAATTCTCCACCAAACTCCGTCCATGCCAACCCCGTGGTAACACCGACACTGTCTTTTTGCTCGGTTCTGCCGTAACGGTACTTGGGGACGCCCAGGTATTTCTGAAGGGACTGGGTTTTGACGTTGATCTTGGTGCTTTCCCCGTTCAGAACCACCTCTTTGGCTACTTTTCGACAAATGGATGAAATCTCACGCTCAAGATTCCGAACGCCCGCTTCGCCGGTATAGGTTCGGATAATGGTCAAAATCGCCTTGTCGGTAAAAGCAATATTTTCCGGATCAAGGCCGTTTTGTTCAATCTGTTTCTTGACCAAAAACTGTTTTGCAATATTTAATTTTTCAATTTCCGTATAGCCGGCCAACCGGATAATCTCCATCCTGTCCTGCAAGGGAATTGGAATATTATGCAGATTATTGGCGGTGGTAATAAAAAAAACGTCCGAGAGATCATAGTCCAGGTCCAGGTAATGATCGTTAAAAGCCACGTTCTGTTCCGGATCCAGCACTTCCAGTAACGCAGAGGATGGATCCCCCCTGAAATCAGTACTCATCTTATCCACTTCATCCAGGCAAAACACGGGATTGTTGGATTTCGCCTTTTTCAGAAACTGGATAATTTTTCCCGGAAGCGCTCCGATATAGGTTCGCCTGTGGCCCCTGATCTCGGCTTCATCCCGAACCCCCCCGAGGGAGAGACGCACATAATGCCGTCCTGTCGCCCGGGCCACGGACTTTGCCAGGGACGTTTTACCGACACCGGGAGGTCCCACCAAGCAAAGAATGGGTCCTCTCATTTTTTTTGTCAGGCGCTGAACGGCCAGATACTCCAAAATCCGCTCTTTGGGTTTTTCAAGCCCATAATGATCCTCGTTCAAGATGGTCTCTGCTTCGGCAATATTAAATTTGCTCCGGCTCTTGTCAAACCATGGCAAGTCAATAATCCAATCAATATAATTACGCACCACCGAGGCTTCCGCCGACATGGGGGACATCATCTTCAGTTTTTTAAATTCCTGCCGTATGCGCAGATGGGCTTCCTTGGAAACTCTTTTTCGTTTAATTTTCTTTTCCAGATCCGCGAGTTCAGCCTTGAAATCGTCCTTGGTCCCCATTTCTTTTTGAATGGCGCGAATCTGTTCGTTCAGATAATAATCTTTTTGGGTCTTCTCCATCTGCTTTTTGACCCGTGACCGCAACCGTTGTTCCAGGCGAAGGATGTCCACCTCATTTTCTAATTCGCCATAAAGCCTTTCAAGCCTTTTGTTGGGGTCGATGGTTTCCAGAATTCCCTGTTTTTCCGCAACTTTCAATGCTAAATGACCGGCAATGGTATCAGCCAGACGCCCGGGATCTTCAATCGCAATCACGGCTGAAACAATTTCCTTGCCGATTTTCGTATTCAGTTTTGCATATTCATCAAAGCTGCTACTGATGGTGCGCACCAGGGCTTCCGTTTCCATGTTGGAGACAACAACCGACTCGACTTTGCTGACCTCAACCATGAAAAAACCCTGTTTGTCCATGAAGTTGTCTATTTTGCCCCGCTCTTTCCCTTCAATAAGGGCTTTGACGGTACCGTCAGGCAGTTTGAGCAGTTGAAGGACCGTACCCAGCGTCCCAAAAGAATAGATATCCCTTGGCGTCGGGTCGTCCACGTTGGCATCCGCCTGGGCCGATAAAAAGACCTCTTTTTCATGGGAAAGCGCATATTCAAGCGCTCTGATGGACTTTTCACGTCCCACAAACAGGGGCACAACCACATTGGGAAAAACCACCACATCCCTTAAGGGAAGAAGCGGGTAGTAAAACTTCTCATCAACGGCAATTCTATCTCGAATATCTTTCTTTATGGCATTTAGCATTTTTTTATCCAAATTTGGCTTGGTTTTCATAAACTAGCAAAGGAGGAGCACCTTTGGTGATGACATCTTCATTGATGATACACTCCTGAATTTCCGGAATCGAAGGAATATCATACATAATTTCCAACATCAGGGATTCAAGAACCGCTCGCAGGCCTCTGGCCCCCGATTTTCGTTTGAGCGCCGCTTCGGCCACGGCCGTCAGAACGCCTTCCGTAAATTTCAGCTCCACGTCTTCCAGCTCAAACAGTTTTTTATACTGTTTGATTAGAGCGTTTTTGGGTTCCGTAAGGATACGGACAAGGGCATCCAGACTAAGTTCGGATAAGGTGGTCACAATGGGTATCCGACCGATAAATTCAGGGATCAGACCAAACTTGATCAAATCTTCCGGCTGAACGAGGCCCATAATTTCATTGATATCCACATCGCCCTTCCCCTTGATGTCCGCCTCGAATCCCATTAATTTGCTGCCGATGCGGTTCCGAATGATCCTGTCCATGCCGTTAAAGGTGCCGCCGCAGATAAACAAAATATTGCTGGTGTCTACCTTGACAAAGTCCTGCTGCGGGTGTTTTCTCCCCCCCTTGGGCGGAACATTGGCCATGGTGCCCTCAATGATTTTCAGCAGTGCTTGCTGCACCCCTTCACCGGAAACATCTCTCGTAATAGATGGACTGTCCGACTTTCGTGCGATTTTATCGATTTCATCGATATACACAATGCCCTTGCACGCTGATTCCACATCGTAATCCGCCATCTGGACCAGGTTTAAAATAATGTTTTCCACGTCCTCGCCCACATAGCCGGCCTCCGTCAAGGTCGTGGCGTCCGCTATGGTAAAGGGAACCTTCAATATCCTGGCAAGGGTCTGTGCGAGAAGGGTTTTCCCCGACCCTGTCGGACCAATGAGCAGAATATTGCTCTTTTCAATCTCGACCCCTTCCATATCCACTTTGGTGTTGATTCTCTTGTAGTGGTTGTGAACGGCGACCGACAGGATCTTTTTGGCTTTGTCCTGTTCAATGACGTACTGGTCCAGCGTTTCCTTGATATCGACGGGCTTTAAAAGCTGGGGACCCTCTTCTTCATCCTCCTGGTTATATTCTTCGGCGATAATTTCGTTGCAAAGCTGGATACATTCGTCGCAAATATATACCGAAGGGCCTGCAATGAGTTTTTTCACCTCATCCTGGCTCTTTCCACAGAATGAACACAGCAAGTCATCGTTGGTAATGTCGTTCTTGCCCATAACCCTCTTTCCTATTGTTTGTCGGTTAACTGATCTTTGATTTCTCTTTTATGGATAACTTTATCAATAATGCCATATTCTTTGGCCTGCCCGGCATCCATAAAAAAGTCCCGCTCCGTATCTTTCCGGATTCTTTTGATGTCCGTGCCCGTATGGTCGGCAAGAATCCGATTGAGGCTCTCTCTGGTTTTGAGGATTTCCCTGGCGTGAATATCGATATCCGTCGCCTGCCCCTGGGCGCCCCCCATCGGCTGGTGAATCATGATTCTGGAATTGGGGAGGGCATAGCGCTTATCCTTGGCGCCCGCCGCCAGCAGCAGCGCCGCCATACTGGCGGTTTGTCCCATACAGATGGTCGCCACATCAGGCTTGATATACTGCATGGTGTCATAGATGGCCATGCCGGCGGTAACGGAACCGCCGGGGGAGTTGATGTACATATGGATATCTTTGTCCGGATCTTCCGACTCCAGAAAAAGCAACTGTGCAATAATGGTATTGGCCATTGGATCCGCTATCTGATCCGTAATAAAAATAATGCGATCTTTCAACAATCGGGAATAAATATCAAACGCTCTTTCGCCGCGGCTTGATTGCTCGATCACCATGGGTATTAACATGTGGGTCTATTGAACCTCCGTTTCAGGGGTTTTATCCGGATTCAGCATCCCGGCTTCCACCTGCGTAATGCTGGCGCTTTCCACCAGGTAATTCAAGGTTTTCTCCTCAAGCATCTGCTCCTTCAAGATATCCGTCTCACCCCGTGCTTCGTAATATTTCCTAATGGTTTCGACATCTTGCCCCATTCCCTGCGCCAATTTTTCAAGGCCTTCCGTAAATTCATCATCGTTGATGGCAATATTGTCCTGTTCGGCAATCCGTCCCAGGATGAGCCTTTCCCTGACGCGGTTTTCGGAGGAAGGTCGAAACTGCTGTTTCAGGGCTTCCGGCATCAGTCCCGCTTTTTCAAAACTGGCGCCGCTTCTTTCAAAATTTGCCTGAAGGCTCTTGAGTGAAAAATCGACCTCGGCATCAACCAAAACCCGCGGCACTTCAAACGCAGTCCCTTTAGATATTTTCTCAAGCAATTTCCGCTTCAATTCCTGTTCGACGCGATTTTCTTCCTGGCTGACCAGGTTCTTTTCGAGTTGTTCGGTAAGGCCTTTTAAATCCGTAAAATCGGCGCCGAGGCTTTGAGCAAATTCATCGTTTAATTCCGGAAGGTTCCGTTCCTTGACGTCGCCAATGGAAACTTCGAAACGAACGGATTTTCCTTTCAGGTTGGCATTAAAATAATCTTCCTCGAAATCAATGACAATCTCTTTTTTGTCATCCTTATGGAGCCCCACCAGCGCTTCGTCAAACTTGGCATGAAAATCGTTTTTCCCCACATTCAAGAGAAAATTCTCACTTTTGATTCCTTCCAGGGGCTGGTCGTTTTCAAATCCCTGATAATCAACAACAACAAAGTCCCCTTCCTTTATGGCGCGAGACTCTGTTATGGGCTCAAGCTTCCCATGGTTTTCCCGGATCTGTTCAAGCCTTTTCCGAACGTCATCGTCGCCAATGGACACCTTTTCCTTTTCAACTTCGAGACCCAGGTAGTCTTTCACTTCAAACTGAGGACGAACCTCCATGATTGCCGAGTAAATGAAATCTTCGTCCTGTTTAACGGGTCCCTTCTCCAATTCAGGCTGGCCCAGCGGAAACGCTTTGGTTTCTTCTACGGCCTGTGGAAAAGACTCATTGACCAGCTCACTGGCCACATCAATCTCCACCTGTTTCCCAAAATAGGATTCCAGAATTTTTCTGGGAACCTTTCCAGGCCTGAAGCCGGGAATTTTGGTCTGTTTCCGTATCTTTCCGTAGGCGCTGTTGAGCTTTTGGTTCACTTCTTTTGCATCAATTTCTACGGACAACTTTTTTTTGACCTGGCTGATGTCTTCCAAGCTGGCTTTCATGGTTCTCCTCTTCCTGTTTCGCTTTTTGAAATCCCACGACAAACTATGGGTGCATATTTACCTGATTTTTTATTACAACCTGGAAGACCCATCCAACGTGAGGTGAAAATTTAACAATGATTTTTTTGATTTCAAGGCACATTTAACGTTCGGTCCTGTTTCAGGTCATAGCGCTCGGCGCTTTGGTGATGGTGCGAGAGAGGGGACTCGAACCCCTACAGGTCACCCCACTGGATCCTAAATCCAGCGCGTCTACCAGTTCCGCCACTCTCGCATTTTCCATTCATTTATTGCTATAATTCACAAATATACGGAATTGTCAAGGATTTACGTCGTATCGAACCGATGGTGATATGCATCGGCAAAACGCTTGATGATGCCTTGGTCCGCAAAACTGAAATACTGGTTATTTCCAATGATCAGGTGATCCAGCACCTGTATCCCCATTAACATGGCGGCCCATACCAGGTCTTTTGTCAGGCGTTGGTCCTCGGGAGACGGCGCAGGATCCCCGGATGGGTGGTTATGAACAAACACAAGCCCCGCCGCCTTATATTCCAACGCGAGGGTAATGATCTCACGAGGATATACCGCACTCCCCGTCAAACTCCCCTCAAACATATCGCAATCCGTGATAACTTCGTTTTTTCGGGTCAGAAAAAAAACCTTGAAAACCTCTCTTTTCAGATCCCGCAAGGAATGAAAAAGATAATCGAATACCGCCTGGGATGAGCCGAAAAAGGTTTTCCCGACAATTCGATCCCGAAGATATCGTTTGGCCGTTTGATGAACCAACCCTAGATAAAGGGCGTTTTTTTGGCCGATGCCCTTGATCTCCAGGAGTTTTTTCATGGGCGCCGATAAAACGCCGGAGAGAGATCCAAATGCTTTAATCGCTTCCCGTGCGGCATTTTTCAGGTCTCCCCTGGGGGTTCCCAGGGTCAGGAGAAACTCCACCACCTCCTCATCGGTAAATTTCTCAAGTCCGCCCGTTACAAACCGCTGTCGCAACCGCTCCCGGTGACCTTTGCCCCGATTCTGCCAGTCTTCTTTTTCCACTCTTCACTCTTCACTTTTCACTTCTCACGAACACTGCTTGCATCCTTTGCTTTCTTCCTTTTTGCCTTCTTCCTTGTCTCCCGCAAAATTCTTCAATCCCTCTGCCAGTTCATTCAGTTTATCGTCCACCAGTTGACTGATAGAGCCTTTGGGATAGGATCCGTCCGCTTTTCTTTTTCCACCCTTTTTCCCAGTCAGGATTTCAATGCCCTGATCGATGGTTTTCACCGGATATATATGGAATCGGCCTTTTTCAACCGCCTCCACCACGTCTTGTCGGAGCATCAGATCCTTCACATTGCTCTCGGGAATCATCACGCCCTGGGAATCCATGGCCCCCTTTTTTTGGCAGCAGTCAAAAAATCCTTCAATTTTTTCATTGACCCCCCCAATGGCCTGGACCTCGCCGTTCTGGTTTACCGAACCCGTCACCCCGATGGACTGTTTGATGGGAACCTGGGAAAGGCTGGAGAGGAGTGCGTAGATTTCCGTGGAAGAGGCGCTATCGCCGTCCACGCCGCCATAGGACTGTTCAAATGCGATGCTGGCGCTCATGGTCAGGGGTTTGTTCTGGGCATATTTTTTTCGCAAATATCCTCCCAGAATCAGCACCCCCTTGTTATGGGTGCTGCCCGACAGGTCCGCTTCCCGTTCAATGTTGATGATGCCGGCACGACCCATGGCGGTTGAACAGGTAATGCGACTCGGTTTGCCGAACATGTAATCGCCCATGGCATAGACCGCCAGCCCGTTCACCTGACCCACCACTTCGCCTTCAAGATCAATCATGAGGGTACCGCGGTCCATCATCTCCTGAAGGTGTTCCTCCACCATGCCGGATCTGAATTTTCGGCTTTCGAGTACCTTTAACACATGGCTTGCATCAACGGTTTTCTTGTTTTCTTCTGACGCCACATAATTGGCTTCACGCACAAGGTCGGTTAATTGGGGAAAACGGGTTGAAATTTTCTCCTGCCGTCCCGTCATGCGAACGGCCTGCTCCATCAGGAGCGCCACCGCCGTTCGGTCAAAGGGTTTAAGCTTCTCCTCCATGGTTTTCATCTTGATAAACCGGGCAATCTGATGGATGCTCTTCTCGGTTTTGTCCATGGCGGTGTCAAAATCGGCTTTCACCTTAAATACTTTTTTCATGTCAGGGTCATAATTGAGCAGCAGGTGATAGAGGTAGGCGTCTCCGATGACCACAACCTTGACATCCAGATCGATGGGTTCCGGTTTCAGGCCGCTGGTGGTAAACAAATAAAAGGGGTCGTAGGTCTGAATTTCAAGCTGTTCGCTTTTGAGTGCCCGTTTGAGGGCCTGCCACACACCCGGTTCCTGGACGGCATCCAGAAGATTGATGATCAGGTAGCCGCCCAGGGCTTTGAGAAGAGAGCCCGCTTTCACCTTGCTGAAATCCGTACGCCAGACGCCGGCCCGATCCACAATCCGTTCGATGCTGCCGAAAATGTTGCGGTAGGTGGGATAGCTCTCAACAATGACGGGCGGCGCATTCTGTTCGCTGTTGTCCACCAGCAGATTGACCTGATAGGGTTGAAAACGATCTCCATCGGAAGGCATCGGGGCCATTAAACCCGGAATTTGAGGCTGTTGTTGCGGATTGAAAATCTGCAGGTTGTCCGCCATGTCTTCCAGCATGCTTTTCAGATAAGTTTTGATTTTTCCGCTGTTATACTTTTCAAGGAGGGGTTTTGCCATATCCGACGCATTGTGGAGAAAGGCCTGCCGGTCCATTTCTTCGATTTTTTCCTGCACCTCTTTTTGCAAATCCCGCAATCCAATAAAAATCTGTTCAACCCTTTCGCGAAGCTGGGTGTGCTTTTCCTTCATGGTTTCGAATTCATCCCTGGGAAAACGGCCCTTTTCCACCATGGCCTCAACCTGGTCAATGTGTATGGGGTTTCCGTCCACCATGGGCATGACCTCGGGCCGTTTGATCTGGCCAACTTGAACATCTACCAGTGCAAAGCCCTCTTCCTTGACCTTTTCATCCAGGCTTTTGAAAAAGCCTTTTCCCTTGGCCTCATAGGCTGCCATCAGATCTTTTTTCGTGTTGATGTATTCCTGACTTTCAAAGAGCATGGGGATCTGCTTTTTGAGCAATTCCACAAAGTCATGAAACTCTTTTTTAAAGGCAGCCCCCTCGCCGCCCTTGAGGCGAAGCAATATGGGGGCCTCGGGATTTTTAAAATTGTTGATGTAGCAGAGATCATCCGGAACGCCCTCTTTTTTGGAGATCTCTTCCAGCATCTTCTTAACCGTGGACATCCTTCCGGTGCCGGGCATGCCGGTGACAAACACATTGTAACCCTGACTGTCGATGCCCATTCCGAATTTGAAAGCTTCAATGGCCCGTTTTTGACCCACGATTTCATTGAGCGGTTCCAGATCATCGGTACTTTCAAAGGGCAGGGTGGCGGGATCAAGTCTCCATCGGAGTTTATCAAGGGGTACTTCCGCATAAGAAGTCTTTTTGGGCATGGATTAATCTCCTTTGTGATTTCAGTTTATCATTGGGCGATCTCAATTTTGACGCAGCGCTTTTTTTTCGGGTCCTGTAGGGGAATATGAATGTTGAGGACATCCAAATTCAGGGTCGCTTTGATTTCTTCGGGAGCGACCTTGAAGGGGAGGGGCACCGAACGGGAAAAAGATCTGAGTTTTCGTTCCATCTGTTTGCAGTACCCGTCATTATCTTCGGATTCCTCTTTCTTGCAGCCTTTGATGGTCAACCGGTAGTCCGTGACCGATATATCCAGACTCTTGGGATCCACCCCGGGAAGCACCGCACGAATGATGAAGGCCTGTTCAGTCATGAAGGTTTCAACGAAAATATGCTGAGAAACCTTTTCCTGGAACAGGCCGACACCGATGCCGGGCCATGATTCCCTGAAGAGACGATCCATATCCTGTCTCATCTTGTTGATTTCCTTATCCATCCATAGGACCAATTCGGTCATGACAACGCCTCCTGAGCGGCAAGCCGCGGTTTTGAAAGTTTTACGTTTTAAGTTTTAGGATTTAAGTTTTTTCCCGAAACCCCCGGGGTACGGGCGAATCATCCAGGTGGACCCGTCCCCGGGCGTCAAAGGCAAAGCGTCCCTGGGCGATGAGTTCAATAGTGCGGGGGAATATTTTCCAGTCCCCCACTTCCTTAAGTTGTTCCTGGTGATCGTCTACCGCATGGGCAAATTTTTCGGGGTGTCTTTTAAAATCTTCCAGGGGTTCCGGAAGCACAACGGGAAGCGGGTCCGAAACCATGAGCAGGGGGCCCGTATCCACCCCGTCGTCCGTCCACAGGGTGGAGGCGTGCAGCACCCGCTCTCCGGCGGAAATGGCGTCCCGCACGGCATGATCACCCACATACTTTCGGCGACCGTCTTCCCCAAGAATGGAAAGATCCGCCGGATGCACATTCACACACGGGCCGAGGGTCGTATAGCTCATATAACCGCCCAGGGCGATGACATCAATATCAAATGCCTTCACCAGCTTTTCGGCCACACGGTCGTATTCCCGCCTTGCCGCAAGCCCTTCCTCATTTTCAACCGTCCGATCAAGGGACCTCAAGGAGTGAAAGGCTCTAATATCATAACTAAAATAGGGCAAGCCATTTTCAAGCGCAATTTTTTCGCCGGCGGAATTGCCGTCGGACCGGTCGCTGAAAATGAAAATCGTCTCAAAGGGAGACCGTCCGTCTCTTGCCTGAAGAGCCTTTTCATGTTCCAGCAACCGCATGATGTTGGTTCCCGAACCGGACATAAAGGCCGCTACCCGCATGGATCTTCCCCATTTTACAGGGTCAAAAATGGGGATCGGAATCATGGGTTTTCCTTCCTGAGCAATACCTCGAAGGGCTTCATCTTGTAGGGGCTTCCCTGTTCAATGGCGGAAAGGACGCTTCCCCCGCCGGTAAAATAATAGGTTTTCGGGTCATCGAGACCGGCCATATAAATGCCGGGGCAGAGATTTCGAAGTTCCTGGAGGGTGTCGCCCCCCGCATAAAGCTTTGTCGCGGCAGCATTTTCATCAATAAGACGGTAAAGTGCCCGGGAACCTTCGTAAAAGAGGGGCATCAGGCCCATCACCGCATTGACGAAGATGGTTCGGGCAGACCCAATAATATCCATGATACGCGGGTCTTGAAATGATTTTTCATGGACATCCAGAATATATTTTAAATGGGCGCCTTTTTTGAATTGAGCCGTTTCCACAAGGCGAGACCCACCTTCTATACGATTCTCGGCGCTGTCCGACTCCACCAGATAGGGCATTTCAAGAATTTTTTCCTTGGCGCGGTCCAGCGCAACCAGTTCCATGGCCAGGGCCTTATCCTCCTCGGAAACACCGTTAATGGTAGCCCCATACTTTGCCGAGAGGAAGGTGTTATACATGAGTCCACCCAGGATCAGGTAATCCACTTTGTCGTAAAGGGCCTTGAGAGGGCCGATTTTGGTGTCGTATTTGGCGCCGGCCACCACCCCCACAAAGGGTCTTTCGGGTTCCAGAACCCGATACAGATTGGCGATTTCCTTTTGCAGCAGGTTGCCCGCAAAGGATGGAAGACGCGTGGCCACATCGTATGTGGATGCCGCCACACCCCAGGATCCGAAGGCGTCATTCACGTAAACATCCGCAATGGACGCCAGCTCCGCTGAAAAGGTATCTCTTTCGGGTCCCTTGCTCTGTTCTCCCGCAAACCACCGTGAATTGGGGAGATAGATCATGCCGATCTCTCCCTGCCGCAAGGCTTTAAGGGTCGATTTTATGGAATCGTCAATGTGGGTAATCCCTTTCTCGGGATCCACGGGAAATTCCTGGGCATGGATTTTAACGGGCAGTTTCTGTTCCAGATAACGTACGATAGGCAGCACGGATTGTTCTTCCCGGCATGAAATCATACCGGTTTTTTTGTCTCTGGGACGGCCCACATGGCTCATGAGAATCGGTTTCCCCCCCGCCGCGGCGATGGCATAAAGTGTTCCGATGGTGGCGTCGATACGGTACGGATCCTTGATCATGCCCTTTTTGACCACATTATGATCGACCCGCAACAAAACCACCTTATCCTTTATATCCGCCTGTTGGATCAATTTCAACCGGGGATCCAATTTTCCTTTTTCCATTTGGCATCCTCCAAAATTTCGTTTATAAGACTCCATGATAAAAGAATTAGTTTCGGAATTTTTACTGAATGCAACTGAAAAGTCAATAAGGTTAATCATATGCTAGTAAGAAATATCAGCGACAAGGAAGTTCTGGATACCACCTATCTGGCCCACGGGGGCGCCATCGCTCAGATGATTCTGGACCGGCGAAACCTGAAAGAGATCGGTTTTCTGGCCATTGCCAGACTGGATCCGGGCAAGAAAATAGAGGCTCATGTGGACCCCATGGAGGAGATCTACTTCATTGCCAACGGGACGGGAGAGATGACCGTGGGAAACGAAACCCGGTCCGTAAAACCGGGAGACGCCATTTGGATTCCCGTGGGGGACAGCCATGCCCTGCTGAATACGGGGGAAGAGCAATGCGTGGTTCTGGTGGTGGCCTCCCCGGCCTGGTAGCGGGTCGGCGCCATTGAAGGTCCTGATTATTCGGCCCGGCGCCCTGGGCGATACCCTTTTGATGCTCCCTGCCTTAACAGCGCTTAGGAGCAAAACTTCTGTCGACTTTGTGGGAAGACAACCGGGGCTGCGCTATGTGGGCGATGCGGTTTGCCGCACCATGGATCTGGAAACCACCGGGTGGCATCGGCTGTTTGCGGACCAACTCCCCGTTTCCGGACGTTTATCGCTTCCTGTTTCGAAAGCGGACCAGGTTGTGGCGTTTTTCAAGGACAAAGAGGGAATCATAAGGGAAAACCTGGAATTTTCTTTCCCCAATGCCCCGGTATCGGTTTTTCCGGCCTTCCCGCCCAAGGGGAAAATGATTCATGTGGCCCGGTATCTGGCGGAGTGTCTGCAATCCACGGGGCTGCCCACAAGTGGTGACAGGGCCATAAAAAATGCAAGCAAGAGCCCTCTCCTTTCCGGCCCATGGACCTCAAAAAAACGGGACGGAATCGTTTTTCATCCCGGGTCGGGGGGGGCAAACAAAAATCACCCCCCCGATTTCTGGATGACAATCCTGAGCCGGTTTCAGGAAATGAGCAGGTTTGCTCATTTAAGACCTACCCTTTTGCTGGGGCCCGCCGAGGACCGACTGCAAGCCTTTTTCAAAAACCATGCAGATGCGGTTCCCCGTTTGGAAATCCTTTTTTGTCCTGAAAAAGAAATGCTGATGGATATTCTGGGATCGGCCGCTCTTTATCTGGGACACGACAGCGGCATCACCCACCTGTCAGGACTGATGGGAACCCCCACGCTGGCCCTTTTTAAACAAACGGACCCGGTTCAGTGGGGCCCACTGGGACCATTCGTTCGAATTATCCATCGACGGAAGGCGGACCGGGAATTATTTGAACGCATAACGGTCGCTGCAAATGAATTGGCGCCTTAACATCCCTTCATCACGGTTTTTTCACTTGCCATGGATATGCCTTTCTCTTATATTCACTCCCTTTGAACGGTTGGGGTCGTCCTCCAGCCCATTTCGACCAAACGCTAAAAAACATGAAAGGATAAATGATGGCTTATGATGCAAGCAAGGATGTGGCGCTGGCTTCCTGGGAAAACGAAGAAACAGGACTCATGGTTTCAATCAACCGGTATGGGGATGGGGATCCGAAATTACAGATCGGCCCCAGAGCATACACACGGAAGGATGGGAAAAAGAGTTCCACCAAGGCCGGTCGACTCACCATTGATGACGTGCTTTGGCTTGATGAAATCCTTGAGGAAGTAGCGGATAAAATGAAGGAACTGTTTTTGAGTCAGGAGTGACAAGTGAAAGGTGAAGGGTGATCAACGAACTTGTCACTTTTCACTCTTCACTCTTCACTCTTCACTCTTCACTGCCCTTCAGGGCTTCCCTGACCTCCGCGGCAATCTGCTCGCAATACCTTTCCGTAATGGCCATGGTGGCGCCCTCCACCATCACCCGGCATAAATTCTGTGTTCCGGAATAACGAACTAGTACGCGTCCTTCGTCGCCCAGGTCCGATTCAACCTGCCGGATGGCTTCCGCCAGCCGGGGCACGGTGGCGATTTCGGGTTTTTCCCTGACCGACACATTGATCAGCTTCTGCGGATAGACGTCCATCATTTGAGAAAGTTCGGAAAGGCGCCTGTTTTTCTCCAGCATGACCGCCAGAATCTGTAGCGCCGTGATAATGCCGTCGCTGGTTCCGTGGTGGTTCAAAAGGATAATGTGCCCGGATTCTTCTCCCCCGATAACGGCGCCCAGCCGCTGCATGTCCTCCAGCACATACCGGTCCCCCACCTGGGATTCGTGACGACGAATGTCATATTTTCGGCAGGCCCCGGCAAATCCGAGATTGCTCATGACGGTGCTGACAACCAGGTTGTTTTTCAGCCGGCCCGCTCCCTTGAGTGCGTCGGCACAGATCAATAAAATCTGATCGCCGGAGAGCTTTCCCCCGTTTTCATCCACCGCAATGAGTCGGTCCCCGTCTCCATCAAAAGCAAACCCGGCGACAGCGCCGTTTTCCAGAACACTGGCCTCCAAATCGGCGGTGTACTGGGAACCGCACCGATTGTTGATGTTTATGCCGTTCGGGTGATGGTGAATGACGGTCACATCCGCGCCAAGTGCCCTGAAAAGCGCGGGTGCGGCTTCGCAGGTCGCCCCGTTGGCCGTATCCAGAACGATCTTCACGCCCGCCATGGACAGATTGTCGGGGAAATGCCCCTTTAAAAACAGTACATATTCTTGCAGGCTGTTTTCCAGCCGTCGAATCCGACCTATTTTTTCAGGCAAGGGCGTAAATTCGGCAAGCGTATCTTTCAGGATCAGGGCTTCAATAGCTTCTTCCTGATGGTCTGAAAGTTTAAAACCATTTGCCCCAAAAATTTTGATGCCGTTATCCTGAAAAGGATTGTGAGAAGCGGAAATCACGATTCCCGCATGGGCTTTGGCGCTGGTGGTGAAAAAGGAAACGGCGGGTGTGGGCAACACCCCGACGGAACAGACATCCCCCCCCATGGAGGTAATACCTGCCGAAAGTGCACCTTCAAGCATGTCCCCCGAAATCCGGGTATCCCTGCCGATCATCACGGTGGGGTGACGGTTTTCGGTGTTGAGGGTGAGTGCCATGGCCTGGCCCACGCGAAAAGCGGTCATGCCGTCCATGGGGTATTGATTGGCCTCACCCCTGATGCCGTCCGTACCGAACAGTCTGCTCATTTTGGTTCTCCTTTTTTTCACTTGTCACGCTTCACTGCTCTGCCAAAAAAGCGGTCGCCTTCGTGCAAAGACCCTGAACAATGGCCTCAAGCCACAGTGTGCCGGCCTTGGAAACAGCCTCGGGAAGGCTCTGAATGACGGTTAGATAGTCGGGATCCTGATCCTTTTGGTGGGTTTTCAAGGCTTCCAAAAACCGGTCTCTGTGTTCATTTCCGAATTGGGCGGCCTGGGCGCCGTCAAACACGCCGCAAACTTCGTTTATACGATGGTGAAATGCCATTTTGCGGCTTCTGGTGGTGTCGCTTCGGTCATGATGAATCGATTCAGGCATTTTTTCCGCCACCGCCCTCAAACGTTTGATACGTTCCTTTTTAGCCAGGGATAAATTTTCGAGAACGCCATTATAAATCAGATACCCCAATTCTTCCCCATGAAAGAAATCTCGCCGAACGTGTCGATACCATTGATCAAGGGCCGCCAGATTTGCCAGGTATTGCAGATTTTTTTCCAGCATCCGGAACAAACCCGGATAGCGATTGGAAACAAATGGCAGTTCACCGCCGCGATGAGATTTCCCCATGATCAGCCGACGCTCCGTCAGCACATCCTTTCGCAGGATGGTTCCCGCCGACACCACATTTCCAAAACCCAGCCGGATCGGCCCCACGGCGCCGCCCTGGCCGCCCAGAAAAATGGGCGGCTGGTTGAGCATTACCCCCCGGGGTACATTCCCAAACAATGAAGGGGTTATTTTGTCGCCATCAACTGAAAAGTTGAAATGAATATAGGAACTTCCCACTTCACTATGGTTTTGGCGGCTGGTCCCTCCAGCCAGCAGGCAATCGCAAAAATTGATCAAACTGCCCAGGGTGGCAAAGGGAAACAGGATGGTCTGCTTGAGGCCCACGCAATGGGCGCCGCCGGCCTGTTCCTCCAGTATGGTGCCTTCCCGCACATGGGCGCCAAATCCCATGTTCGCTTTTTCAAGAAACACCGCTTTCTTGAAATACCCCCCCCTCAACTCCACACGGGGGCCAATCCGGCAGTCTTCCATGGTCACGGGGCCCTCATATCCGATTTTGGCCCCTCGTGAAATAACGGTTGCACCGCCATGAATACGGCAACCGGGATAAAGGGTAACCCCGTCGCCGGAGATCTGGTCCACTTTAACGTCATCGTCCAGGTAGAGGGTCATGGGGTTCGGGATATTCACTCCCTTTTCAATAAGCGCAATTATTTTATGGTGATTGCGGGGTGTTAACGCCAAGGGTCGCTCCTTTATCGAAACTACGATTGTTCCGGCGGGCTGTCGGCACTCATACCAACGCCCCATTGATTTCGCTTTTTGATGGGTTATGTCTAACATGTCATTCCGACCATGTCAACATAAAAAATAAATCAAATCAACAACATATATCAATAAATATCCTCACATGGAAAATAACAAAGTAGAATTAATGAAGTTGCTGAATCAGTCCGCCCCGCCGCCTGTTTCAATCGTTATGTTGTTTAAATTTCAACAAATAAAATATTTTTTATTTTCTAAAAGTGACATCTCTGATATATTTGAATTACAGTGGTAAAAGAATAAAATAGTCTGCAGAATTAAAAAAACATCATATCAGTAAGGAAGACTGAAATGTTACTGAAGGAAGAAAACAAAATCAGTCCTGAAGAATATCTGGTTTCAGAAAGAAAGTCCGAAATCAGAAATGAATACTTTGACGGCGAAATTTTTGCGATGGCAGGGGCGAGTCGTGAACACAATCAGATAGCAAGCAATATTGTAAGAATTTTAGGAAACCAGTTACTTGAAAAACCGTGCAGTGTTTTTTCGAGCGACATGAAAGTGAAAATAAAGGAAATCGGAAAGTATACCTATCCCGATATCGTTGTTGTTTGCGAGAAAGAAGAATTCGAAAATGAAAACAACGATGTTTTGTTAAATCCGGTTGTAATTATCGAAATCCTTTCTGATTCCACCGAAGCCTATGACAGAGGGGATAAATTCGCCCATTATCAGCGTCTGGACTCATTTGTCGAATACATACTCATTTCACAATATTTTTGGAGAGTTGAAAAATTCACACGTCAGGATGATGGGACATGGATATATTCGAAATATGAGACTGACGGGAATATTGTTAAAATTGAGGCGGTAAACTGTGAACTTCCTGTGTCCGAAATATACAGAAAGGTGAATCTCGATAAACATCATCTGAAACACAATCGCCTGAAAATAGAAACAACATAACCCCGAATTGAAGTAGCAGGAGAAAATGAAAGCGCCGGTTTGACAGGTCGTCGTATTTCGATTATATTGCTCGTAAATAATGGAGGGTGGACCATGGAAAATGCCGAGGGGAAAATGTCTGGACTGGAGAACGTGAACACCTGTACCGGTAAAATGGAGATTCCGACTCCCAGGGAAAGAGAAGCCCTCACCGTCATGAAAGCCACCAAAGAGCGCGTTCGCGAAATCAAAAAACGGCTGAATGAATTAAAAACACTGAAAAATGATGCCTACGCCGAAGAAATCCCGGCGCTGGAAGGGGAACTGGCGCAATTGAAGCAGAAGTGGGATGCCTGGGAAGTAAAAAGGGAAGCGGCAGCCAGGGAAAGAATGGTCCTGCTAGGCCATGAAACCGAGGATTAAACAGGAAAACTCGGCCCATGGGGAGCAATTGAATTATGGCGTTGCGAAGCAAAAAACTTCAACTGAAAAAAGCAAAAAAGACAACACCGAAAAAAAAGAGAAAGGCGACCCTTCGTCGGGAAGCCGCACTGTCGAACATCACCCACCGGTTGGCCACGGCACAGGCCCTGCGGGCGCCCCTCTATGAATGCTGGGAGTCGGAAGGACTTTTTGAAACAAATGCCGGTATGGGGACGGTTGTGGTCACACGAAAAACCGCCGCCGGCCAGATCCTTATGGGCACCTTCTTCCTGGATGTTTTTTGCCTGGGAGCGAAAAATGCTTATTGTCTGCTCATGGGGGAAGAAGAGTACCGATTGCGGTTGGGAGAAATTGAAACAAAGGAAATTTTGAAAAAGATTCATCCCAGCTGTGCGAGAAAAGTGGTAGAGGGCGCCGTAGCCCATGCCGAAAATCTGGACTTTTACCCCCACGAAGATTATGATTTTGCAAAAAAGATTTTTGGGGACGTGGAAAAAGAGCTGTGTCCCCATTCTTTTGCTTTCGGAAAGGACGGAAAACGCCGAAGGCATCCCGGCCTAAAAGACCCATCACCGCAAGATCATGGCAAGGAAGAGGCTTCAAATTTTCAGTCCCATGAATATTTTCACGAACTGAAAAGAGTATCCTCTTGACGTACCGCAAAAAAATATTGTAAAAGAATGCAATATGATCTTTATCATTTGATGGCGCAGGCGCTTCAGGAAGCGAAAAAAGCCTATTTGGAGGGCGAGGTTCCCGTTGGGGCGATATTGGTTGATTCGGAAGGGCATATCTTGTCCCGGGCCCACAATCAACCCATAGCCCTTCGTGACCCCACGGCCCATGCTGAGATTCTAGTGATCCGAAAGGCTTGCGAAATCGTGGGGAACTACCGGCTGAACCGGTGTCTGCTGGTATCGACCATAGAACCGTGCCTGATGTGTGTGGGTGCTGCTATTCATGCGCGGGTGTCGGTGCTGGCATTCGGCGCCTATGATGTAAAGGGCGGCGCCGCCGGGTCTCTATATAATCCCGCCCGGGATGATCGCCTCAACCATCGAATAGAAATCGTATCCGGCATTATGGAAGAGGAGTGCCGGGCGCTGATGAAGGATTTTTTTCGAGCCCGCAGGGGAAAAGGCAATAAACCGGATTCCGGAGAGGTACCGAAGTGGCCGTAACGGGGTCGACTCGAAATCGACTTGTCCCGTTAATAGCGGGGCACGTGGGTTCGAATCCCACCCTCTCCGCCAGGTTCAGAACGGCGGCTTTGCGCTGTTTCCTTGGCGGGTAGATCGGTTTGTAAGCGTAATTACAAGAAAATAAAACGGAGAGATGTCCGAGCTGGCTGAAGGAGCGCGACTGGAAATCGCGTGTGCTGCTAACGTGGTACCGGGGGTTCGAATCCCCCTCTCTCCGCCATACACCTGGAGCGGAAAATTGCAGTTTTGAGCTTTTTTGTCATCACCAAATTACGGTATCCTCAGGATTTCTTGAAGGGCCGGCCCCATCCGGAGTTTACTTTCCCAGGCGTTTTTTTCAGTTCTTCATGAGTTATAAAGATGTCTTACGAAGTTCTTGCCAGGAAATGGCGTCCCCAGGTTTTTGAGGATGTCATCGGCCAGGAGCACATAACCCGAACCTTGGTCAATGCCATCGGAACCGGCAGGCTGGCGCACGCCTATATCTTTGGCGGTCCCCGGGGCGTGGGCAAGACTTCCGTGGCCAGAATTTTTGCCAAGGCCATCAACTGCACAACGGGGAAACCGGGAATTCCCTGCAATCAGTGCCGGTCATGTCGTGAAATAACCAATGGAAATTCCGTTGACGTACAGGAAATCGATGGCGCTTCCAACCGGGGCATCGATGAAATTCGGGAACTTCGAGAAAACGCCAAATACCTGCCTTCCGCCAGTCAATACCGCATTTATGTAATTGATGAAGTCCACATGTTGACCCTTCCGGCCTTTAATGCGCTCCTGAAAACCCTGGAAGAACCGCCAGCCCACGTGAAGTTTATCTTTGCCACCACCGAATCCCACAAGGTTCCCATAACAATCCTGTCCCGTTGCCAGCGATTTGATTTCAAACGGATACCGCTGCCCAAAATCGTTGCCTATCTGCAAAAAATTTGCAGGCATGAGGACATCGACATCGGAACCACGGCGCTCTCCATGATTGCCAGAGAAGCCGAAGGGAGCATGCGGGACGCGGAAAGTCTTCTGGACCAGGTGATCGCCTTTGCCGGGCAAACGGTTTCAGACAGTCAGGTTCCGGAAATTTTAGGCATCATCGATCGCGACCTTATTTTCGAATCGTCGTCGGCCATTATTGAAGGCGCCGCGTCAAGGTGTCTGACGGTGGTTGAAAAGGTTTACCATCAGGGATACGATATCAAGGAATTCTATCGCACGCTCATGGGGCAATTCAGAAACCTCCTGGTTAGCTTGATCGCCCCCGGAGAGAGCCTGATCGACATGACGGAAAGCGACGGGGAAGAAATCAGACGGCAGGCTGAAATGGCAGGGGAGGAAAAGCTGCAGGTCGTATTGAATTTCCTCATCGCCAGAGAAGAGGATCTTCGATTTACATCCTACCCCCGTCTGGTCCTGGAAACCACCATGATCAAGTTGTGCAGTCTGGGCGACTACCTTTCGTTCGGCGATATTATGAAGAGAATGGCCATTCTCGAAAAAAGGATGGTCGGCATTTCACCCGGGCAAAGTGATGGAAACGGAAAAATTCTGTCAGATCCTCCCACCAGCTGGGCCCCGGATGCCAAGGAAAAGGGTATTCCCGAAACAAACATTGGCGAAAGTAGGGTTGAAAAAGCCGGCCAACCTGTTTTAAAAAAACCTTCGGTCGAACCCGCCCCTCGGGAAAAAACCTGGGATAATTTCCTACAGTTTGTTTTTGATAAAAGCAAGGTAGTCTACACCATCCTAAAAGACTGGAAACCTCTGGAGCTCACTGAAGATCTGTTGGAAATAGAGAATGGCAGTCAAAAATTTTCAGCCGACTATTTTGACGACCCGGAAAAACACGATCAACTGCTGGGGTATTGCCGGGAGTTTTTCCAAAAGGACATACAGGTAAAAATCAGGGCCAAACCGGGGAAAACAAACCTCGAAAAGGACAATACCGAAAACATGCGCAAAAACATCAGGCCAACCGAATCATCAGGCCTTCCACCGGACGTTCGAGATGTGGCGCAAAAGGTTCTGGATTTATTTGAAGGCGAATTGATAGGGAAATAAATAACTGCATTGAGGAGGAATTAAGATGAAAGGCATGCCGAACATGGGTCAGTTGATGAAACAGGCCCAGAAATTTCAGTCCAAAATGGCCAAACTCCAGGAAGAACTGGGTGATAAAACCATGGAGGCTTCCGCCGGAGGCGGGATGGTTTCAGTGGTGGCCAATGGGAAACAGGAACTCATCTCCATTAAAATTGACCGTGAGGTGGTGGATCCGGAAGATATTGAAATGCTGCAAGATCTGGTTTTAGCGGCGGCCAATGATGCCCTGACCCGGGCCAAGGACATGATGAACGACGAAATGGGAAAACTAACCAAGGGGATGAATATTCCGGGAATGCCGGGTCTGATGTGATTTCGAGTGACGAGTGAAGAGTGAAAAGTGAGATGAACGATGGGCATTTATCCTGAACCTTTAGTCAAACTGATTGATCAATTTTCCAAACTTCCCGGTATCGGGCAGAAATCCGCCACCCGCATGGCGCTTTTCGTTTTGCGAAGCAACCGGAATCTGGCGGAAGGCCTGGCCCGGAGCTTAATGGAAGTCAAAGAAAAGATTCGGTTTTGTTCGGTGTGTTTCAACTTGACCGATGAAGATCCCTGTGCTATTTGCCAAAACGCACAGCGCGCCAACGGGACCCTCTGTGTGATTGAAACCCCCGGAGACCAGATGGCCCTGGAAGAATCCGGCGTTTACAGTGGTAAATACCATGTTTTGCATGGCGTACTCTCCCCCCTGGACGGCATCGGCCCTGAAGACCTTAAAATCGACAGGCTTCTGACACGGTTGGAGAAGGAGAGAATTGAAGAGGTTATTCTGGCAACCAATCCGACCGTAGGCGGTGAAACCACGGCCTCTTTCATTTCCGGGTTATTGTGGGAAAAAAATCCCGGCATCAAGGTTTCAAGGATTGCGCTGGGAGTGCCCATGGGGGGGGATCTCAAATTCATGGACAGCATGACCCTCCAGCATGCCCTCAAAAGTCGTGTTTTAATTCCCCGATGATTTCTAAAACGATTCTCAAGGAAATATCCGGTGTTGTTGGTGGCGCGTATCTGTTGACGGCCGAAAAGGACATGACGGAATTTTCAGCCGATGCCACCAAAATCTCCCATATGCCCGATGCCGTGGTATTTCCCGAAAACAGGGAGCAGATTTCCCGAATCCTTCAGCTGGCAACGGAAAACGGATTTCCCGTTGTTCCGAGGGGGGCGGGCACGGGGATGAGCGGGGGCGCCGTTCCGGTTCAAGGGGGCGTCGTGCTGGCCATGAACCGCCTGAACCGAATCCTTTCCATTGACCGGGACAATTTGATCGCAAAAGCCGAACCCGGCGTCATAACGGCCCATCTCCAGGAAGCCGTTGAGGCATTGGACCTTTTTTATCCCCCTGATCCGGCCAGTTTGAAGGTCTCAACCCTTGGGGGAAATGTGGCGGAATGCGCCGGCGGACTTCGAGCCGTCAAATACGGCGTCACCCGAGATTATGTGCTGGGGCTCACCATCGTATTGCCCACCGGAGAAATTCTCAACACAGGCGTGGAGACGCGGAAGGGGGTTGCCGGTTACGATCTGGTCCGGCTCATTACCGGATCCGAGGGAACCCTGGCGGTCATTACCGCCATGACCCTTCGCCTGGTGCCGAAACCCCAATCAAAACACACCATGACCGCTTTTTTTTCGGATGTGTCCCTGGCCGTTGAAACGGTCTCCGAATTGACCCGAAACAAAATTGTTCCCACCATTCTGGAGTTCATGGATCGGTTGTGCATCGATTGCGTCAGGGAAGAAATGCACCTTGACTTGCCCGAGGGTTCCGGCGCCATGCTTCTAATCGAAGTGGATGGGGACCCGTCACTGGTGACGCATCAGGCCCGAATCGTCGAGGATCTTTGTCGGCAGTGCGGGGCAATGGCCGTCAGCGTTGCTAAGGATCATGAAAGCGCTGAATTACTTTGGGAGGCACGAAGGAATGTATCGCCCTCACTTCACAAGTTGAGACCGCATAAAATCAACGAGGATATTGTGGTGCCGCGAAGCAGCCTGGCGGAACTCGTCTCTTTTCTGGAAACCATGTCCCAGCAATATGGCCTGCCCATTCCGGCCTTCGGCCATGCCGGGGACGGCAATATCCATGTGAATATCATGCTCGACAAGGAAGACCCCATTCAGCTGAAAAGCGGCCACGCCATTGTTAAAGCGCTTTTTAAAAAGGTCATCCACATGGGCGGAACCATTACGGGCGAACACGGCATCGGCATCACCAAGGCGCCATACCTGGAAATGGAAATTCCGGCAGCGGGCATTCAGCTCATGGCGCGAATCAAAAAAGCGTTTGATCCAAAGGGAATCCTGAATCCGGGCAAGATTTTCTCCTGAGCGAAAACCGATAACGGTTACGATTCTCCCATCAGCTTTTCCATGATCGCTCTCGTGGCCCACCGTAAAAAGACCTTTGAGTACTCGGCCCCCGCCAGATACATTCCCAGGATGAACACCAGATGGGACAGGCCATAGGTTGCCGGCCCCCCGATCAGCGCGACCATGGGCTTGTTGAGATAAACGGAAACGGCGCCCAGCAGGGCCACCGCGGGCCAGCCGATAATGTAACTGATGCCGATGGCGGAAAGGCCCATGATGGCGCGAGGGGTTGGTCTTTCCCTGAAAGCGCTTAAATCGGACTTATCCGCCATGGCCCTTTGCACAAATTTCGTGGCGGCTGCCTTTTTCAGAATTTTTTGGGTCATGCGATTCATTCATTTCGCCGATGGGTGATTTCAAACAAAATGATTTTATAACCCTAAAGCGGAATACAAACAAGCATAATGAAATCCATTAAAATCAATTTTCCCGTTTTTATAACTGTGTTGGTCGTGATGGCGCTGCTATTCACAGCGGCCTTTTTTCGCATGGAAATCGACACGGACGTCTCCAAATATCTGCCGCAAAATGATCCGGTGATCTCCGATGCCGGGGACGTTTTCAAACATCATTCCATCCAGGACCGCCTGATTATCGATGTGGGCCTTCAAGAGAAGGACATGGTGCGTCTATTGGCGGCGGGTCGCTTTGTAGAACAAAAGCTGGTGCAAAGCGACATGTTCAAACAGGTGGGCGTAAAAGATTTTGCAGCGGTGATGCCGGACCTCATGAACCATGTGTTAAATCACCTGCCGACCCTGTTTGATGAAAAAGAGTTGCGGGAAAACGTGGCGCCGTTGCTAACCTTTGAAAAGATCGACATGAAGATGCGGGATCATTACCATCGTCTGCTGAATCTGGACGGCATCGGACGCTCGGCAAGCATTTCTAAAGACCCTCTGGATCTGGCCAATATGGTTCTGGCCCGGTTGTCTACGCTGGCGCCGTCAAAGGAAATTCGATTTCACGGCGGGCAACTTATTTCTTCCGACGGCAAACACCTCCTTTTGATTGCCACGCCCCTGGGCTCAGGAACGGATACCGCATTGGCGCGAAAACTGGCCGCGCTTTTTGCAGCCACAAGCCGGGAACTGGTCGACAAATTCGGCGAATCGAAAAATCCCGTTGTCCTGACGCCCATGGGGGCCTACAGGGCGGCGCTTGACAATGAAACCATTGCCAAAAAGGACAGCCAAAGAGCGATTCTGATGGCCGGCATCGGCATTGCCTTGTTGCTTGTCTTTGCTTTTCCGAGACCTCTGTTAGGACTTTTTGCTTTTCTGCCGGCGTTGGCCGGTTCCGTGGGAGCCTTGTTTGTCCTGGCGCTTCTGGACCGATCCATCTCCATCATGGCCCTCGGCTTCGGAGGGGCCATCATTGCCATAACCGTGGACCACGGCATCGCATTTCTGCTCTTTTTGGACCGTCCCCTGCCCACCCGGGGAAAAGCGGCTGCCCGGGAAATATGGTCCGTGGGCCTGGTGGCGGCACTCACCACCATGGGGGCTTTCGGCGCGCTGACCTTTTGTGATTTTCCCATTTTTCAGCAGCTGGGCCGGTTTACGGCCCTGGGCGTTGCCTTCTCATTTCTGTTCGTTCATTTGGTTTTCCCGCTGATCTTTCCCGCTATGCCACCGGCTTCACCCAGGTCGTTACCGCTCCGGAAAGGCGTGGAAAAGCTGACAGGTTTCGCCTGGAAAGGGGCCTTGGGGGCAATTGTTTTGGCTGTTTTCATGGCTTTTTTTGCCCGGCCCGAATTTCTCGTGAGCCTCCACGCCATGAATACCGTCAGTGAAGAAACTCTCGCCGCCGAAAAAACGGTCGCCCGTGTCTGGGGAAAAGGCATTTTCGAGAACATTTTCCTGATGACGGAAGGCCAGAGTGTTGCGGATCTTCAGGCAAAGGGGGACAACCTGTTGCCGATGCTTTATCAGGACCTGCGCTCAGACGTGCTGATTTCCGGATTTATGCCGACAATGGTTTTTCCGGGGAAAAAAAAGGCAGGGGAAAATCTCTCGGCATGGCGGTCTTTCTGGCACGGGGAGCGGGTGGCGCGATTAGAAGAAGATCTGAAGCGGGCTTCCGCAAGCACGGGGTTTAGCGGGGAGGCTTTCGCACCTTTTTTGGGAACCCTTGCCAATCAGGGTTATCACATCGAAGGCACTGAAATTCCTCCGGAATTTTATGATTTGCTGAGCATTACCCGTAAACCGGAAGCCGACAAATGGGTCCAGGTCTCAAACCTGAAACCGGGCAAGGCCTACGACCCTCCGGCATTTTACGAGCGATATGGGGCTTTGGGGAAAATATTTGATCCGACTTTTTTTGCCCAAAGACTGGGAGGACTTTTATTTTCAACCTTTTTAAACATGTTATGGATCATCGGCTTAAGCGTTGTTGTTTTGCTTTTTCTTTTCTTTCTGGACTGGCGATGGGTGCTGATTGCGCTGATACCGGTTTTGTTTGCACTAATCTGCACCCTGGGGACCCTGAATCTCATGGGCCATCCCCTGGATATTCCCGGATTGATGCTTTCCATCGTGGTCATCGGCATGGGGATTGACTATTCACTTTTTATGGTGAGAGCCTACCAACGGTATGGACATGAGGATCACCCTTCTTTTGGGTTGATTAAAATGACCATTTTCATGGGATCAACCTCCACCCTCATCGGTTTCGGGGTGTTATGTTTTGCCGACCACGCCCTTCTGAAAAGTGCGGGATTGACGTCATTGCTGGGGATTGCCTATTCCCTGATGGGCGCCTTTGTCATTTTGCCGCCGCTCATCGGATTCATGCTTCGCCATCCGAAAAAAAACAAAAAAGCGCATTCTTCCCCCCGTCGGGCCATTCTTACCCGATATCGCAACATGGAGGCCTATCCAAGATGTTTTGTACGGTTTAAAATGATGCTGGACCCCATGTTTAAAGAACTTCCCCGGTTTTTTGACGCCACCCCGGACCTGAAAATTATGATGGATATCGGTACGGGATACGGGGTTCCCGCCTGCTGGCTTCTGGAACGATTTCCGGAGGCAAGCATTTTCGGCATCGATCCTGACGGTGAAAGGGTTCGGGTGGCATCCAGGGCGTTGGGAAACAGAGGCCTGGTAAAACAGGATGCGGCGCCCCATGTTCCGGCCATGCCGGAACCGGCGGATGTGGCCGTGATGCTGGACATGATCCACTATTTAACCGATGATGCGTTGGCCCATACCCTCAAGGGGTTGCACCTGAACCTTGCCCATGGCGGATTGCTTTTGATTCGGGCGGCGATTCAGACCGGACATCGGTCCTGGTTATGGAAAGTGGAAGATTTTAAATCCATGCTTTCAAAGACGCCCCTCTATTACAGATCCCCCGGCAAGATGGTGGAAATGATCGAAAACGAGGGTTTTCAGGTGAACATCAAAAGACTTTCCGGGTCAAACGGGGATTCCGTTTGGATGATGGCTGAAAAATGTTGATGCTGAACTTTTAAGAAAATATCGAATGTCGAAAAAGGAATGTCGGATGTCAAAGGGCAATCCCAAGCCCCCCAATTCTCTTTCCCATGCGCAGGTATTTGGATTTGCATGCTATTTTTTAGCTTTGACCCTGGCCTTTTTTGATGTGTTCCCGGCAATTATTCCGCTGCTTCTGTTCGTGGCGGTCTGCATGGTCGCACCTTTTCTGCCGCGATTCGGTTTTTTTCTCCCCATTATCAGCTGCGGAAATTCGGGTCAAAGGGGTGTCTCCATCACCTTTGACGACGGTCCGGACCCTTTTTCAACCAAACCGCTGCTGGCCCTTCTTGAAAAGCACGGGGTCAAGGCGACTTTTTTTGTGGTTGGGAAAAAAGCGGCCGCTCATCCACAATTAATCCAAAAAATTTTAAGTCATGGCCATTTGCTGGGAAACCATTCCTACAGCCACGACAACCTTCTGATGCTCAAGAGCCGGAAGCGTCTGTTTCAGGAAATCAACGCCGCCCAAGAGGTCCTGGCCCGATTCGGCATCAGAACTTTGGCCTTTCGGCCCCCCGTGGGCATCACCAATCCAAAGCTGTGGGGAGTGCTGCAGGATCTGGGGATGGTCAACATCAATTTCAGCTGTCGCGGGATGGATGTGGGAAACAGAAGGCTCGAGGGGCTTTCAAGGCGGGTGTTGAAGCAGTTGCGAAATGATGATATCATTGTACTTCATGATGTGATGCCGAAAGGCCGGGGAAGCCTATCGGGGTGGTTGACGGAAATTGACGGGATACTGCAAGGCATCCAGGACCGGAGCATGATGGTCCTTCCCCTTTCGGAACTCATCGGTCGACCGGTGATGATTCAGGCATCGAATGAAAAAGACGAATAACGAATCCGGAGGTTCCATGATAAAAAGGCCTGAACGGACATTTCGAAAGGATATTTTAAAGCCGGAATCCTTTGTGATGACCCTGGAACTGGTTCCGGGAGAACAGTCCAGCGGTCGCGCCGTGGATATGGTGATGGCCATTGCGGAGGCGGCCCTTTCGGACGGCAGGATTTCAGCGGTGAGCATTACGGATAATCCCGGCGGGCATCCGTCCCTGAGTCCTGACGTTCTGGGAACGGACATCATCAGAAAAGGGCTGGATGTGATTGTCCACTTCACCTGCCGGGATCAGAACCGGGTGGGACTTGAGAGCCGCGCCCTTCAGCTGGGGCATATGGGGATTCGCAATATCCTGGCGCTGACCGGTGATTTCTCAGGGGAAGGGTTCGCCGGAAAAGGCGCGCCGGTGTTTGATCTGGATGCGGTCAGTCTCCTCGTCATGCTGAAAATGATGGGTGAAGGCACATTGGCCCCGGATGATCAGGAAAATTTTTTTGTGGGATGCGCGGTTTCCCCCTTCAAGCAGACCCGGGGAGAAGGGTTTTGCCAATACGCCAAAATGCGGAAAAAGGTATCGGCTTCGGCCCGTTTCATCATCACACAACTGGGTTATGATGTTCGTAAATTTCATGAATTGCTGTGTATCCAACGAGAGTGGGGCATCCAAATCCCAACCCTGGGGTCAGTGTATGTTCTGACGCCCGGGGCGGCAAAAATCATGGCAAAGGGGCGGGTGCCGGGAGTTGTGGTGACCCCGGAACTGCTAAAAAGGGTTCAGGAGGAGTGGCAGGATAAAAAAAGGGGCCATTCAGCGGCCGTTGAGCGGTCGGCGCGACTGGCGGTGGTGCTCAAAGGCCTGGGATACAAGGGTGTGCATTTCGGCGGCATCAACCATAAATTTGACACGCTGGCGCAGATTCTGGATCGCATGGCCCAGATTGAGGAGCAATGGCGGGACTTTGTACCGGAATTTGATTTTCCCCAAAAAAACGGATTTTACCTTTATGCCCGAGATCCGGAAACCGGCCTCTGTGCAAAAGAAATGAATTCCGCCATGAGCAAAATATCCCCGGGGGAGAAGGTTTTGTTTGGTGTGTATCGGGAGGTTCACCACACCTTTTTCAGCCATGATGCGCTCTTTGCCCCCCTATATCGGAATCTCTGCCGCAGACTCGAAAAACGCCCTTTTGGATATCTTTTCACCAAAACCCTGGAGGATATTTCCAAAAAGATGCTTTTCTCATGCCGGGAGTGTGGGGATTGCGGCCTTCAACATCTGGCATTTTTCTGTCCCGAATCCCAATGCCCCAAACATACCCGAAACGGTCCCTGCGGCGGTAGCCGGGAAAGCCGTTGTGAAGTGCATCCGGACCGTCATTGTGTGTGGTTCAGGGCTTACAGGCGGTGGACCGCCATTGGCCGACCCGATAAAATTTATCAGGGATTCATTCCGCCCCGCAATTGGGAACTGGACCGAACCTCCTCGTGGATCAACTTCCATCTTGGCAAAGACCACCAGGGATCGCCCTCGTTGAAAATGCCGACGGATGAGAAAACTTGACACAAAAAAGCCGCCATGTTCCCGACAAATAAAAGTTGTCCATGGTCTCCTCCCATGGTAGAATTTGTCATGTTCATTCAAGAAAGGGGTTCATCATGGGTACACTTACGTTCGATACATTTGAGAATGTCAAAAGATTAAGAGCAGTCGGTTTCACTGAAGAGCAGGCTGCCGAACAGACAAAAATCATCAGTGAGCTTGTGGAAAACCGCCTTGCCACAAAATAAGATATGGCATTGCTGCAGAGAGGCATAAAGGAGCTTGAAGTATCCTTAAAACGCGACATGAAAGAGCTTGGAATGCGTCTTACCACTCGTCTTGGCGTCATGCTTGCCGCCTCCATCGCCATTGTGGCCACCCTGGTTAAGCTTCTGTAGGCTCTCTTCCGCCTTCCCTGCCTCCCCGGTCTGCTCCAGAGCGTCATCAATGGCCTGTCCTAACTATCTCGGACGGTCGCATCTTCCACGAACGTCATGGGGGGGGCCAGTGCAACCCACAAAAAAAACCGGCTCATTTCTGGAACCGGTTTCGATATCCCTATCACACCCATCATGAGAACGGATCACACTGTAGCCATGCCCGCCTCCTGTTCATCGGGAAAAAGGCCTGTTGAACACCGTAAATTTTACGTGATATGTCGCTAATCGTTACTGATACACCGCCAAAAAATTCGACTGAATTAGGAATTTACAGGAAGGTGTTGTGGCAGTCCCAACGGGAATCGAACCCGTGTCGCCGGCGTGAGAGGCCAGGCAGTATCATTTCCTAGAATTTCCCAGTTGTTACCCAGACTACTAAAATATTGCTGTATACTTTGCTATGGAGAGTTTTCTTTATACTTGACTATACCAAAATGTTGCTCTAAATTTAACCTGTAGGTTGGAAATACAGTTGGAAAAATAGTTTTCAAAAACATAATGCAGTAATTGTCAATAATACAGTTTTTTAGACATAAGATTCAGTTAAGCGACGCATCCATAAAGTCTTTCCCATAGCATCTTTTGACTGCCCTTTCCTATGAGTAACGGCATTCACAGCACCCACATTTCTCATATGAAATATTTCCTTGATTTTACGGAAAAGATAGTGAATAATTAACCTGTCAGCCTTGCACAATCTTGGCCGACTTGACGTGAAGGATCATGCTAGTCTCACATTAGGGTACTGCCAGATACAAAAGAAAGCCTGACTATTATTTCATTTGTAAATTCTAAAGAAAAAATTGTCGGCATTATCTGTGGTTCTCTCCAACTTCAACCTCCAAAATCAGGGGAACTTATGTTCGATAGCAAAATAGCTGGTATCTTGTCGAACGTGAAAGTATTTGATGGTTTAGCAAAAGCTGAGCTGAAAATAATTTCCAAGTATTGCCAAAGAATAAGTTTTGAGAAAGGAGAAGCCTTGATAGAAATAGGACAGAGACCATCCGCCCTCTATATTCTAATCAAGGGACAGCTTAGGATTCTTCTTCCAGAACAGCTTGAAGGCAGGAAAGAACATAGAGCATCAGAGATTAAACTAAACACATTGAACGAAGGTGACTGTTTCGGTGAGTATTCTCTCATTGAGAAAACCACGGCATCGGCATCGGTTATTGGAGTCCAGTCTGGTGAAGTCCTCAAGATTCCGGAAAATGAGTTTCACCAGATCATGGCTAATGATCTTATCGGCAAGAAAATATATTATAATCTACTTCATATCCTCATAAAAAGGCTAAGGAAGAAAGAGGAGGAATTAGATTTAGTGTTGGTTGTAGGTTAACACAGAAACATCCGTTTGATTTCATGGGTAAATAGTGTAAGATTGATCTGCCAGCCTTGAACGATTTTGGTGGTGTTGGGGTGAAGATTGATGCAGAAAGTCCTTTCCAGCATCTGGATAGACGGTAAATTCACCGACCCCCATATGTTGTGCCAGCAAGAAAGTTCGATGTGGTTTCATAAGCCTGATTACACTTATGGATAGATAGAGCATACTGCTAGACCTTGAACCCTCAAAATCCTTTTGGTACTGTCAGTTTGTTAACATTCCCTGGATAACATTGTTGAGGCTTTCTGACCAAACTCCGTTGCCTTATCAATCAGGCTTCCCAATTGAGCTAACTCCGGATGTTCAGCTAAAACCTCTTTAGCCTTGGTGGAATATTTCTCAATTGTGCGGTAGCTGCTGACATCACCGAAATGATGTGACGTTGCTTTCCCTGTATCATCATCCATGAATGCGAGTGCAACAAAAAGCCCGGAACTTTTTGAAATATGTGTCTCATTTTCATTGACATGTTCCGTTATGCGATGCTAACTACTAACTCTATATAAAATCATCTATTACACTCATAGGCTTTTTTATAATTATTCTACAAAGGAGGGTCAAAAGATGAAATATTTGGAAGCTGGGGATGTTATAATCATAAGAAAAAGGGTACTAAAGAAAATCCCGGTTATTGGACTCAGTCTATTGTTTTTTATGGGCCTTATTGTATTACAAGCTCAGGCAGCCGAATTCAACCCGGGCTGCACGGCAGCAGAACTTATAACAGCGATCAACGCTGCCAATGGCAATGCAGAGGCAGATGTAATTAACCTGACCGCAGGCTGCACTATCACGCTTACGGCTACGAACAATACTATTGACGGCAATAATGGGCTTCCCGATATCACCACTGGTATTACCGTCAACGGCAATGGCGGTATAATCGAACGAAACCCTGCTTCGGGGGATTCTTTTAGAATTTTTCATATTGCCTCTTCCGGTGAACTGACTTTGAACAATGTCACCATTCGAAATGGATCGGATCCCGGTGCAGAAGGTGGTGGAATCTTTAACCTGGGTAATTTGAATATCAACAATTCCACTATTACCCGCAATAGTAATGACGCCGATGGCGGCGGTGGGATTTATAATGACGGCAATGCGGTAACTATTATCAACAGCACCATTTCAGATAACACAACCAATTTTGGCGGTGGGGGTATTCGTATTTTTTCCGGGACATTGAATATCACTGACAGCACCATTTCCGGTAACACTTCAGAAAATAGCGGTGGGGGTATTTGTATTTCCGGGACATTGAATATCACTGACAGCACCATTTCCGGTAACACTTCAGGAAGTAGCGGTGGGGGTATTCGTATTTTTTCCGGGACATTGAATATCACTGACAGCACCATTTCCGGTAACATTTCAGGAACTAGCGGTGGGGGTATTAGTGCTTTCGGAACATTGAATATCACTGACAGCACCATTTCCGGTAACATTTCAGGAACTAGCGGTGGGGGTATTAGTGCTTTCGGAACATTGAATATCACTGACAGCACCTTTTCCGCCAATCGCGCGACATTTTCAGGAGGCGGCGTTCTTACGAGCAGCCTGTTTACAATCACCGCCAGCACCTTCTCCAGAAACATTTCGGGCTATAATAATCCGGGAGTCGGCGGCGGTGGCGCCATCAATTTTATAAACTCCAACACGGTGGGAGACGTTATCAATTCCACGTTTGCCAACAATACGGCAGGGTTGAATGGAGGAGGCGTAAGAAACGCAGGAACAACGAATTTCACTAATTGTACCTTTTCTGGCAATTCTGCGCCCAACGGTGTGGGAGGCGGGCTTTACGACGACGGCGGCGTCACAAATATGCAGAATACCATTGTGGCCGGCGGTACTTGCAGCGGCACTATCATCGATCTCGGTAGCAACCTTTGCGATGACGGAAGCTGCGGATTCGGGGCTGGCGACAACACCGACCCTATGCTTGATCCCAACGGTTTGCAGGACAACGGCGGTCCCACCCTTACCATCGGGCTTGTCCCGGGAAGCCCGGCTATTGACGGGGTCGCTGATTGCTTAGGCCTAAACCTTGATCAACGCGGCATGCCGCGCCCTGTGGGTTTAGCTTGTGATATCGGAGCATTGGAAGTGCAGTCAAGGCCAAACCCAATCCCAACGCTCTCCGAATGGGGCATGATTATCATGTCGCTGATGATGGCTGCTGTAGCTATCTTGATGATCCGGAAGCGCCGGGTATCATAAAGACTGCAACAAATTCATTAAAAACTTTAATTCTCCCTCAATTAGTGTGTTAACTCGTTGGACATGGGGTGATTTGACCACCATTTAGATGAAAAGAAGGAAACGTCAATACCTGCTAATACATCGGGCAGCGAAAAAGTTGACATAAAAACTCAAAAGCCCATCTGAGCATGATTTAATTTGCCGAATCAACGCATCCACATCTTGTGGTCGCCTCTTCGGTTGACATCCGCTACCTGACAGAGGGTTACCTATATAAAACATCCGTTTGATTTCATAAGGAAATAGTGTAAAATTGATCTGTCAGCCTTGCACGATCTGGGGTGACGTTGGGGTGTATGATGATGCACGCATCTTGGAAAGCGGCGGGATAAAAAATAGATCGGCCGACCACCATATGTTGTGCCAGCAAGAAATTTTGATTTTACTTGAAAGGCATGACCACATATATGGATAGCAAAAGTATATTGCCAGGTTTTGAACCACCAAACTCCTTTTGATATTGTCAAGTTACATCAGGTGGATGGCGTCCCATGGTTAAGCCAAAATCCTCCGCTGTGCTTCCGCCAGAATCTGAAAACGCTGACAGGGATGAATGTTGGGTGGAAAATATTTGAGGCATTTAAAGACTGCACATTGTCCTAATGAAAGAGATCGAGAGAAGTTTGTGATAGGGCACTTTTGACATTAAGCATATCGGTCTGACGCCATATTGAATCATCGCAAATCAGTCCGTAACCCAGTCAGAAATCGTACCAAAGCCATCCCAGACAACCGCTCCTGTCTCGGCATGGATGCATTTTATGGCGTTGGGCCTGCAGTGGCCGACACACCAGCCGCAACCGTTACAATGTTTGCGGTTGAGTACGGGAACCCTATCCTTATTTTTATCGAAGCTCAATGCCCCATACGGACAGATCTTTTCACAAACGCCACATTGGTTGCATTTATCTTCGTTGAACTGAGGGATGATCGGCGTCAAGTCTGTCATGGGATCTTCTCGCTTCCACTCCCGAAGATACTTGAATTCATTGGTTACACAGCCCTTGAAATCCTTAATGGTTTGATACCCTTTCCGGTCCATGAAATCATTCAGACCATCGAGGCACTGCTTCAGCACACCCACTCCCCTTGAATAGACGGAAGAACACAGACCGGCGAGTCCACAACCAGCCATCAGATAACGCACGCAATCATCATAGGTAAAGGAACCGCCGCCCCCTAAAACCGGGATCTTCACCGTTGTGGTGATTTCCATCACCTTGGCCAGTGAAAAGAGCTGCCAGGGCCGTCCCATAAGCCCACCCATGGAAGACGGCACGCCGAAAAAGGACCCTGTTTCGTGATCGATCCAGCAACCATAAAAGGCATTATTGGCCGAGATTGCTGCCGCGCCGGCCCTTTCAACGGCCAGGGCCACACCGGCCATGTTGATGCACTGGGGGGTCATCTTGAACATAATGGGAATATTGACCGCATCCACACAGGCTTTGGTGACCTTGTACGCCGTATGGGGATCCATGGCCAATGGCGCGCCCACATCCTTTTGCGCGTCCACGGCTCCAAAGGTTGCATGGGGACCGCCGGTATCCAGTTCAACCATTTTGACGCCCGCCGCTTCCATCTCCTTTAAGAAAGGGATCCAGGTTTCCGGGTCGGCACCGATGCCTGAACATGAGCCGATAAACAACATATCATGCTCCTGACAAGTCTTCAGACATCCGGGGAGTTCCTCATGCAGCCACTGTTCATAGGGCTTGTTGTGGAACATCTGGCTGCAGATCCAGGCATCGGCAAGATCCTTCCCGAAACGCTTCAAGGAATAGAAGTAGGGCCTGGGCCAACGGTGGGGGCCATCAATCCGGTGCACGGTTTTGCCAATGATCCAGCCGATACCCTGTTCGGCACATCTTCGCAGCAGTCTTTCGCTCCCACCGAAATCGCATGCGGTCACACCAAGGGGATTCTTCACTTCAATTTTGCAGAAATCAGTCGTTAGATTTGCCATATTTTCCTCATTCGCCTCATTGAATCTTCCATATCCGTAACTTTTCCTAATGCTTGTCTGGTTGGTCGTTTACACAAACGGTTTCATTCAAGGAACGGGATAGATCAACCGATCCTCTGCAATGGGGATGGGCGTATTTACCACGGTGATCATAATGGTTTTGATAGACCAGGGTTTCAGGTTGATAACGGAAGCCACCGGGCTTCGGGGATCAAAAAAAGCCATGAGGGATGTCCCTCGGCCCTGCCACTGACGACGAACATTCTCCCACAGATAGCAGGCGGCCCCCGATTCTCCCGGTCGGAACCAGATGCGACCCACCAGTATCTGCCGAAGGATGCCGTCTGTGGGAACCATGTGAAGCAGTTTATTGACCATTCGGATCCAGGCGGGCATGTGAACAACGTGGTAGGTTCGCAGGTGATGGGCTTCGTCCAGGGTCAGACCGGCCAATAGATTTCCCCGTGGGTCACGGGCCGCGAGGCAGTGATGGGTGGGGAGGTCAAAGGGTCTTTCGGCCAGCCAGTTGGAAAGGCTTTCGGCCGTTTCCGGCTTGTAAAAATTGTATCCCTCATAAAAAATATTAAGGCCGTCGGAGAATTCCGCCACTGCCCCCGGTTCCAGCGGTCCGATCCGTATGTGGGAAAGGGCCACGGGAGAGCGGTTCCTGAGGCTCACGGGGGCCACCGTAACAGGCGGCAACATCTGGTTGCACCACCCCTTCACCGTGCCATGGGAGGCTTTATTGCCCGTCTGAATATCCGCCATGATCACCCCTTTGTCTCCAAAGCGCAACCGGGCCTGTTTCAGTCCCCATTCCGAAAGTCTCCGGGCCACACCCAGTCGACAAAAATCGGGATGCACCATTAGGGTGTTGAAAAGCGCATAGGGTAGCATTTCCCCCTCGATCCGACACTGATCAAAACTGACCTGGGCCATACCGATGAGGCCGTCGCAGCCGGACACCTCCGCAGCCACACTCACGGTGTTCGGGCGTAATGCCTGAAGACTCTCTAAGGCATTGTCCCGATAAACCGAATACACTGAAATAAGTCCCTTATCAGGGCACTGAGCGGCCAAGGTGTTGATGGCCGAACCATCATCAATGTTCATTTGTCGAAGGGTGACATCTATAGCGTATTCCATATGACTTGATATCAAGAATTTTTCAAAAAAGTGCTTTTTTCGTGAATCAGCTGATATCCACCTCTTGGTTCAGATCAATCTCTCCATTTTTTGTTCCTGAAAACCCCTCAAACCCTCGGATGTCATTCTCCCTTCTGTATCGAATTATTCAGTGTTCGACCGGTGCTCCCGCCTCACAAAAGCGAAAACGGCAAGGGCTGCCAGAGAGAGGAGGAGGCCCGCCAGGAAAGCGTCTTCGAAACCCTTCAACAGCAAACCCCGATCCTCTCCGGGAAGAATTAATCTTCCGTGGTCTCCGCCCATAACGCTTGAAAAGGCCGTCTCCAGGATCACCACGCCCAGCACCGACCCGCAGTTCCTTATGGTCACCATGATGCCCGATGAGATCCCTTCCATGTTGGAGGGGCTGCTGTCGAGAATCATTCGGCTGGCGGGAGGGAGAAAAGCGCCGATCCCGGCGCCCATGAGCGCAAGGGACAGGATCAAAAACCAGAAAACGTCTACCTTTCCGAGCAGAAAAAACATCGCAAAAGCGATCACCATGAAGATGATCGAGATCATGGTGACGTTCCTGGAGCTGCCGCGATCCGCCAAGTGACCGGCGCTCGGGCCGGAAAGCATCATCAGCAAGGAGGGGACAATCATGATGATTCCGCAGCCGGAGACCGATATTTCTCTGATCAGTTCGAGGTAAAACGGGAAAATGAAAATCGCCCCCGTAAAGGCCCCCGTCATCAAGCCCCCTGCCAGGTTGGCAATGGTGAAAGTGGCATTGCGAAACAGTGTCAGGTTTATCAGTGGATCTCGACTGTGCGCTTCCTGCCGGATAAACAAACCGCCAAATACGACCGCGGCGCCGAAAGAACCCAGAATCCGCCCGGAAGTAAAACCGAGTTCGTGGCCCATGTTCAGGGCATACAGCAAGGCGAACAGCGTCAGGAAGATCAGCGCCGCCCCCGGCAGGTCGAACTTCTTGCCGAGAGAAGCAGGTGCGATTCGGGGAAGGAAGATCATTGCGAAAAACACCCCGATGATGCCCACGGGAATATTGATGAAGAATATTCCCCGCCAGCTCCAATACTGGTTGATCATCCCTCCCACCACGGGGCCGATGGCGATCCCCAGCGAAGCGGCCGTGGTGACATAGCCCAGGGCCCGACCCCTCACCTTTTCCGGCAGGTAAGCGCTAACCATGGAAGGCCCGATGGCCGCAAGCATGGCCGCCCCGGTCGCCTGGATGACCCGGAAGAGGATCAATTGGGCGAAACCCTGTGACAGCCCGCAGCCCAGGGAACCTGTCGTGAAGGTACAGAACCCGGCGACAAATATCCTCCGGAATCCTTTCATGTCCCCCAGCCGTCCAAAGGTGGGGAGAAACGCGCAAAGGACCAGGAGATAAACCAGTATGACCCAGGAAACAACACTCGTACTCATCTGGAAGTTCCGAGCGAGCGTGGGCAATGAAATGTTCACGATGGTCACATCGAGCGCTCCCATGAACGCAGCAAGGGAAATCGTGAATATGATCAGTCGATCGTTTCTCCGGGGCTCGCCCTCGATCATTCCCGATACCTCATTTTACAGCAACAGGTTTTCGGCAAGACTACGAACTTCCATAGCATGTTTTGCGGAATATGAAAAACAGAAATAAAGCATGCAAGGCAGGCTGTGAGCTAAAAACGCTCGGTTCATCGCGGATTAACGTGAAATCGCGCTTTGAGATTGTTTCGGTTCGGGCTGTAGGTGCGACTTCAGTCGCACAGGGTCGGCTTAATGTGCGACTGAAGTCGCACCTACAATCGGCTCAGAAGCCAAATCTCACGCGAATCCACGATGAGCCAAACGCTCAAAACGGTCTTGAACTTACCGTCTGTTTGCCCCTATAATCTCTTTTGACGATGCGCCTGATGACCCATCACTTTTGAAGGGTTTTTCGGGATCAGCTGAAAAAAATTCACGTAAAGGAGAAAAAAGTATGGAAAGCATGGTGAAGGTCAACGAGGAGCGGCTGACCTATCTAAAAAAACTGGGGCAGCAGTTGCCGGATGTGATGACCCATGAGATGGCCAAGTTTGAAGAAGTCTACAAAGACGGCGCGCTGAGCCAAAAGGTAAAGCGGCTGATGGCTCTGGGAATCGCACTCAGAAGCCGCTGCGATCACTGCATTGTGGGTCAGGCCACACTGGCTATGGATGCGGGGGCCACAAAGGCCGAAATTTTGGAAACCATTGCCGTCAACATGTCCATGAGCGGCACCACGGGTATCGGGGAAGGGTTAAAGGTTTTAAAGCTGTTGGACGAAATGGGAAAGCTTTAGACGCCATGGAAAAAATACAAGTTGAATATATGGGACAGGTGGCAGTTATAACGCTCAAAAACGGTGTAACCAATGCGCTAAGCCCGGAACTGGTGGGCGAATGTTTAACGGCGCTGGATCAAATCAAAAAAGAAGCCGCCGGTCTGGTGTTGTGCGGTGGAACCAGGTTTTTATCCATCGGCCTGGATTTACCTTCCCTTCTCCCCCTCGACCGAACCCAAATGTCGGATTTCTGGAAAAACTTTAACCGCCTGGTCTTTGATCTGTACACCCTTCCCTTTGGAACGGTCTGCGCCGTTGAAGGACACGCCGTCGCCGGGGGCAACATTTTGGCACTCACCTGTGATTTAAGGCTGGCCACCCATAATGACGGAAAGAAAATCGGATTAAATGAAATCAAACTGGGGGTTCCAGTTCCCTACCTAGCCGATATGATTTTGAGGCAGGTGGTGGGTGACCGGGCCGCTTCCAAAATGATACTGGGTGGTGAATTTCTGTCCCCTTCAGAAGCGTATGCCATCGGTCTTGTGGACGAAGTGCATCCAGAAGACAGGGTGCGCGAGTCTGCCGTCAAAAGAGTTCAGGAAATGAGCGCCCTGCCGACGCCGGCTTTCGCGGAGATCAAGGCCAACCGGGTTGAGGAAGTGACGTTAAGGTACCGGCAAAACCGCGAAACCAAAAACAAATCATTTCTGGATTGCTGGTTTGATGAAAAGGTTCAGAAAACGCTGAAAGAGGCGGCCAAAAAATTCTAAAGCGGCATAACCGCAGTTATCAGTTGTTAGTTATCAGTTGTCAGAACTGGAGATTCTTTTGAAAGCAGAAGGGATCGAACGATATTCAAAAGGCTCCTTCCGATTTCCCCGGCGGCGGGTGCAGTACCGGGACCAGCAATGCGCCAATGGCCGTCATCACCGCCAGAAACTTCAAAACGGCGCCAGAGGCCATGGCGAGGGCATTTTTATGCGCCCACCGGGTCATCAGTCGGTTGAAATTGAAATCAGCGCTGCGTGTCAAAAGAACCAGCAACAAGGCACCCATGGCAAAAGCCGGCAAGGGTTCGCATAATGTTGAAGACCCCTGCAGCATAGGCCAACCGTGCGCTGTTCGTTCTTCACATTTCCATATTTATCTTGCAGAGATGGTTTGACTATGACAGTTGTCTTGTATGCCGAGACAATCCCGATTAGATACCCCAGGAGCGCTGCATCATATTATTGCCAGGGGGAACGAAAGACGAAAGATCTTTGAGGACAAAAAAGATCGCAATGAGTTTTTAAGCCGCCTCGGAGACATTCTTTCCGGCACTGTAACAATTTGCTATGCATGGGCGATTATTCCAAACCATTTTCATCTTTTTCTTCGGACCGGAGAATTCCCTATTGCTACTATCATGCGGCGTCTGTTAACGGGATATGCCATATACTTCAATCGCAGACACCGCCGTTATGGTCATCTATTTCAGAATAGCTATAAATCTATTCTATGCCAGGAGGATCCGTATTTTCAGGAGTTGGTCCGTTATATTCATCTGAACCCCTTACGAGCCGGGTTGGTCAATGGGATAGCGACACTTGATACATATCCCTACACAGGTCATCATGCATTAATGGGAAAGGCTAAACCGGATTTGACAGAGCGGAGATCACCGATATGTCCGGAAAATATCTCGCCAGAGCGGTCAGGCACGACTCATAATTATTTCTGTTGACTTCCGACCGGCTGTGAATAATAAAGACAAATTGGAGATGAAATAAGGAGAGGGCTGAAAAAGGGAGGACGGAATAACCGAGCTCCCATAGGCATCGATGCCGGCTTTGTCAATAACGATCTTCACTGCTTTCTAAACTCCTGATTGAATGACTCTTGCATGGTTTTCAGGGGCTTGGAAGCCTCCCCTTCAGAATCCCAAAAATGAGATAAGCCGTTAATTTAATATGGTATTGTGTTTTACCATTAATCCACTTAATAAATTAATATAAACAGGGAGAAAAAATGAAAAAGAGAATCATGTTCAACCTGGTACTGGTCGCGCTGTTTGTATTTGGACAAAATCTATTTGCCCTTGAGGTGGCTTCAGAGGCCGAAGTACCCGAAGCGGATCATGAGGGAATCGTATCGCCGCAAGAAACGCAAGACACGTTTAACACCTTTTACGGACTGGATGCCGGAGAAAACACCACCGGGGACTACAACTCATTTTTCGGACGGAGTGCCGGGTACTCCAACGAAACCGGGACCTCCAACTCCTTTTTCGGACTGGATACCGGGCATGAAAACACCACCGGGAACTCCAACTCCTTTTTCGGACGCGCCGCCGGTTATTATAAGACCGAAGGGGACTACAACTCATTTTTCGGACGCTCCGCCGGGCATCATAACCAGGAGGGATCCGGAAACGTCTTCTTGGGCTACAGAGCAGGATTTGAAGAAACCGGGTCAAACAAGCTCTACATTGCTAATTCAGAGACCGAAGCCCCCCTCATTTACGGGGAATTCGATAATCAATTTTTGAAAATTAATGCCAATTTTACGGCAACCGCCACATCCATTTCCTCGGATATACGCTGGAAGAAAAACGTGCAGCCGCTAAAATCCTCCCTGGCCAGCGTATCCGCGCTTCAGGGGGTGAGCTATGAATGGAAGACGGAGCAATATGAGAACCTGCCTTTTAAGGAAGGCCGGCAGATTGGTTTGGTGGCCCAGGATGTTGAAAAGGTGCTGCCGGAGTTGGTGGTTGAAGATAAAGACGGCTACAAGGCTGTATCTTACGCCAAGCTGACCGCCGTGCTGATAGAGGCTGTTAAAGAGTTGAAGACTGAAAACGAAAAAAAAGAACGGCTTCTGATGGAAAAAATCAGAAAACAACAGTCTGAAATTGAAGAATTACGGAATATGGTATCGCAGTTGAATAGTTGAAATTGTACCGTTACATTGTCAAATTAAGCGTGGATGGGGACGCTGGTAAAGACGAGCTTGTTTTAGCATGCGCAATGCCTTGGCACAAAGCTCAACATTCTGTCAACTTACTTTTTTACCAACGTTTCTTTTCACGGTTCAGGCGGGATAGGCTTGTGAATATTTGGGTTATTTCAGGTGGCTGCACTGGTAAAAGCCTTAATTCCATTGCTGCAACAACCTTAGATTTTTCAAAAATGGAAATTCCTATGTTTTCAAGATGTTTTTTTACCGAAAATCCTGAGTTTTCTTCAAAAGGAGCAGGAGCCCCGGCAGGGCGATGAGGGTGCAGGCGATGAAAAAGGTTTCCCATCCCATGTTTTTGGCCAGATAGCCCGTGGGGGCCGATGCCAAAACCCTGGGAATGCCCATGAGACTGCTGAGCAACGCATACTGGGTGGCGGTGAATTTCTTGTTGGTGATACTGGCCATAAACGCCACATAAGCGGTGGTGCCCATACCGCCGGAGAGGTTTTCAAACCCGATAACCCCTGAAAGCATCGGTACGCTATGGCCCACCCGGGCAAGGACAACGAAACCGGCGGTGGATACAGCCTGCAAAATGCCGAAAATCCATAAAGACCGCTTGATCCCCAACCGAATCATGGCCACCCCGCCGATCAGGCTGCCAACGATGGTAGCCCAGAAACCGAAGAGTTTCACCACGGCGCCGATCTCGGTTTTTGAAAACCCGATATCCAGGTAAAAAGGCGTGGTCATGGCACTGGCCATGGTATCGCCGATCTTGTAAAACAGGATAAAGGCCAGGACCCAGAGTGCTCCCGCCCGAGTGAAATATTCCACCAGGGGATCGAAGACCGCTTCTCGGAGCGTTGTGGGTCGGCCCAGAGGGGTCGGCGGTTCCGGGGTGAGCAGGGTGGTGAAAATTCCCGGCAGCAGGCAGGCCGCCATGATGAAGTAGACGATCTTAAAGGAGACATGATCCGCCATGATGAGGCCGCCCCCGGAAGCCAGGAGCATGCCCACCCGGTAGCCGTTGACGTACAGGGAAGATGCCAGACCCAGCTCTTCGTCGGGGAGATCCTCCCGCCGATAGGCGTCCACCACGATATCCTGGCTTGCGCTGAAAAAGGTGACCAGGAAAGCGGCAAAGGCCACTATCCAGGGATTGTTGGCGGGATCGGTCAACCCCAAGCCTCCGATGGAGGCCATTAACGCCAGCTGAGCCATGAGGAGCCATCCCCGGCGTCTTCCCAGAAAAGGAAGCGTAAAGCGATCCAGAAAAGGCGCCCACAAAAATTTTAAGGTGTAGGGAAGGCCTACGAGGGCCATCATACCGATGACCGTAAGATCCACCCCCGCTTCCTTCATCCATGCCTGGAGTACCGTTATGGTCAGCAGCAACGGTAGACCACAGGCAAAACCCATGATCAGAGCCACCAGCATCCGGCGGCTGAAAATGCTGAGGATGAGAGATTTGGGCATATCTGTTGAGTTGTCAGGGGGCAGTTATCAGGGGGCAGGCCTTGCTGATAACTGCCCCCTGACAACTGACAACTTTACTTTTCTTCATTCAGGATTCGAATGGTTTCGTCGATTTCTTCTGAGGTGACACCTTTTCGAAGTTCCTCCATGTGCGTCATCACTTCGGCAAAGCGTACCCCCTCGGCGGCGCTGATCCATTCCAGTTGCAGCCGCTCCGGACGAATTCCCAGTTTGACCATTTTTTTGTGGATCTTTTTCACGCGTTTTTCGGTCCAGTGGTTGGCGTCGATATAATGGCAGTCCCCGATATGGCACCCGCTCACCAGGATGACCGGGGCCCCCATTTTAAATCCGTCCCAGATAAATTTTTCATCGACCCGACCGGAACACATGGTGCGGATCAGACGGACGTTGGGGGGATACTGAAGCCGGGATACCCCCGCATAGTCGGCGCCCGCATAGGAACACCAGTTGCAGGCAAATGCCAGGATTTTTTCCGCCGGTTCCTTGTCCAGGAGGGCATGGGCCTGGTTGAGGATTTGCTCGTCGGTGAAATGGTTCATGATGATGGCATCAAAGGGACACTCCGCTGCGCAGGTGCCGCATCCGGCGCAGGCTGCCGTATTCACGGAGGCAATGGTCTTTCGTTTCACATCCACGGTGATGGCATTGTAGGGACAGACCTCGGCGCATTTTCCGCAGGATTTGCATTTTTCCTCGATCACCATTGATGTGATGGGTTCGGTGGTGATCTCCCCCTTGTGCATGAGACGGATGGCCCGGGCCGCCGCCGCGGAGGCCTGGGTGACGCTTTCCTTGATGTCCTTGGGCGCTTCGGCGCAACCCGCGTAGAAGACGCCTCGAGTAGCCGCATCCACCGGTTGCAGTTTGGGGTGGGCTTCCAGAAAAAATCCGTCCGGGGTGAGCTGCAGGCCCAGCATCTCCTGGAGCTTTTGGGTACTGGAGGCGGGTTTCATCCCCAGGGCCAACACCAGCATATCCAGATCGTGCATCTCAAGACAACCGGTGCCGGTGTTCTCCACCGCCACCCGCAACCCCTTTTCGCTATTCTCCTGCACCGTACCGGGAAGTCCTCGGATATACTGAACCCCCAGGCGTCGGCTTCGGGCGTAGAGGTCCTCAAACCCTTTTCCAAAGGCCCTGATGTCAATATAAAAAACCTTGATCTCCATGTCCGGGTAGTGCTCTTTGAGCATGAGGGTGCTCTTGACGGTGTTCATGCAGCAGGTATTGGAACAGTAACTGCCCCCTTTTCGGGCGGATCTTGACCCTACGCACTGAACAAATCCGATGGATTTAGGGTGTTTCAGGTCCGTGGGTCGCACCACTTCCCCCAGTGTCGGTCCGCCTGCATTGATGAGGCGCTCAAACTCCAGGCTGGTGAGGACGTTTTGAAACCGGGCATAGGCATACTCATCCATTTCCGTGGGATCATACACCTCAAGACCTGTGGCCACGACAATGGTTCCCACGTTCTCCACGATCTCCTCATCGGACATGTGGAAATCAATGCACCCCTTGTCGCAGGCGTCCTTGCATTTGGCGCACACCACCGGGTTATGCCCCAGGCATTCATTGACGTTGATGACGTACGATGAAGGGACGGCCTGTGGAAAGGGGGTATAGATGGCCTTCCGAGACGAAAGACCCAGGTTGAATTCATCGGGTCGCACCACGGGGCAGGCATTGGCGCAATCCCCGCACGCGGTGCATTCTTTTTCATCCACATACCGTGCTTTTTTGAGGATGCGAACGTCAAAATTCCCCACATACCCTTTGACATCCACCACTTCACTCATGGTGTATAGTGTAATTTTGGGATGTCGACCGACATCCGTCATCTTCGGCCCCAGGATTCAGATGGCGCAATCCATGGTGGGGAAGGTCTTGTCCAGTTGCGCCATCATCCCGCCGATGGTGGGATGTTTTTCCACCAGGACCACATCATAGCCGTTGTCGGCCAAATCCAGGGATGCCTGGATGCCGGCGATGCCGCCGCCGATCACAAGGGTTCGTTTGGTGAGCGGGATGGTGTCTTCCTCGAGAGGTTCCAGCAGGCGAATGCGCGAGACCGCCATTTTTACCAGATCCATGGCTTTTTTTGTGGCCGCTTCCGGTTCCTGCATGTGGACCCAGCTGCACTGTTCCCGCAGATTGGCCATTTCCATGAGGTAGGGGTTTATCCCCGCCGACTGGAGCATTTGTTTAAACGTGGGCTCATGCAGTCGGGGCGAGCAGGATGCCACGACCACCCGGTCCAGGTGATGCTCCAGGATGTCGCTCTTGATCTGCTGCTGTCCGGGTTCGGAGCAGGCATAGGCGATATCCTTAGCGACCGTTACATTTTCAAGATCTCCAGAGAAGGTCGCCACCCGTTCACAATCCACGGTCTTGGCAATGTTAAGTCCGCAATGGCAGACATAAACTCCGATGCGGGGCAGATCGTTCGATGGTGCATGCTCTTTTTTTGCAACCACTTGTGCTTCCATAGTTTCCTCTGATTCCTAACTCCCTAACCCGGATATACCGGAACATAAAAGATCTCACGCAAAGGCGCCAAGACGCAAAGTTTTCCGGAAACATTTTTTTCGCTGTCGTTCTTTGCGGCTTTGCGTGATTAAATTCGATACGGTTCGTTATTATTCCCATGATATCGTTTCCGCCAGAACGCTCGTGAGATCCTTCATCTCCATCTTCAGTTCCTCGCCCAAAAACGGATCTTCCATGGCGCAACGGAGATGAATCTGGCACTTGGGACAACCGGTGACCAAAAGGTCGCTCCCCGTGTCTTTTGCCTGCCGAATGCGTTTTACCTGGAGGGCCTTACTGAATGAATCGCACCCGATCCAGGCGCTGTTGCCGCAGCAGATGGCATTGCCCCCGTGGTCCCGCATTTCACTGAAAGCCGTCGGATTCAACCGGTTGATGAGTTTCCGGGGAAGGTCCGGGCGATTCTCAAATCGGCTTAACCGGCAGGGGTCCTGGAAGGTCAATTTACGGTTCAATGGTTTAAAGCCCACGGCCCCCTTGTCAATTTCATTTTCCAGAAAATCATAGATGTGAGTGACTTTAAAATCCAGCGCAATCCCCTGCTCCGGGTAGTCGCGGCAAAGGGTTCGGTAGCACTCCGGACACGCGGTCACTACTTCCTCGATGCCTGCCTTATGGATTGCCGCCACGTTGAGATGGGCCAGTTTCAAAAAGTTGGTCTTATCCCCGGACCAGAGGAGATCATGGCCGCAACAGCGCAAATTTTCCAGAATGGCCGGATGAATATCGAAAAAATTAAGCAGCCGAATGCTGTCCACCAGAATGTCCCGGGTTTTCAGCCCCAGGTGTCGATTGAAGAACAGATCAAAATAGGGCGCGCAGCCGCCAAAAAACAGGACCTTGCTCTTCCTGTCGATGGCGACATCCTTGGGCAGCCATTCCCATTGCCGTATCTTCAGCTTTTCGGATGTCATGGTCCGCATGAGGGAATGGAAAAACCCGCCGTGGGCCGCATGGGTATCCAGGCTGCTTTGGGCCACCACATCCCGCAAATCGCGAATAAACAGGGAAAAATCCACAGCCGAAGGACACCGTTCATAACACAGACCGCAGGTAAGGCAGGACCAGATGTCATTTTGCACGGATGGGGAATTGATTTGGCCTGAAATAACCGCATTGGCCGTGGCTCTGGGTGAAAAGGGTTTTCCCACAAGGGTCAAGGGACAGGAAGAGGTACATTTTCCGCAATCCTGGCAGGCGTATACATCATGACGGGCGGCCAGGGAGCGTATGGCTTCGCCCCGGTCCATTTTGGGCTTTTTCATGGGCGTGGGCGTCACCGGGCTTAATCCCATGGTTCTGATATCAGAGCAGAAGGTCTGAAGAAAGGTGAGCAGGGCTTCCGATTCATCGGGCATGAAGGTGGCCAGACGTAAACGGTCTTCTCCCAGCCCCAGCAATTCCAGTATCCCCCGGGCGTCTTCCACATGCCCCTTCGCATTGGTGGTGCCGGTGCCGTATCGGCAGGCGCCCGAAGTGCAGCCCACCAGGGCCACGCCGTCCGCGCCCATCTCAAAACATTTGAAGAGAAGGGCCTTGCTGATTCTTCCGGTGCAGGGAATTCGCACCATCTGAATTTCCCCGGGGATCGGGGCGGCTTGGTCCTGGAGAACCTGGTAGGCGGAATGGGGCCCCCAATTACACAAAAAAAGGATGATCTTTGGATTGGTCATGATGATAAGCCGTCAGCTGTTAGCCGTTAGCTTTTAGCTCCTGGATTAAAAAACGGTTCACCGTTGTTTTCATTCAGCCCCTAATACTTTTTTCCAGAAGCACTTCCTCAAGCATCTGTTCCAGGTGCTCCTGGTTTCGATAGGGACTGTCCGCCGCATTGGACGGACACACAGAGATGCAATTGCCGCATCCCTTGCAAAGGGCCTCATCCACCACCGCGTGCCATCCCCCAACCCGGTTTTGCTGAAAGGAAATGGCCCGATAGGGGCATATCTCCACGCAACGTCCACATCCACGACACCGTTGTTGATCCACCACCACCGTAAACCCTTTGCTCTGTCGGGGGCCCCTGGGCATGACGGCCGCCGCCAGCACCGCAGCGGCTGCCCCTTCCTTTCGCTGGGAAATTCCAATGCCGGGGGTGGATGCCAGAAAGAGACCTGAAATGGCGGTGGTTCCCGGATAGTGAAAGGGAATGTCGGGAACCCCCTGTTTCTGCATGGCCGCCGTCAATACCGTGTTGGGCAGGCCTTCCTGATGAACATAGGGGACCAGGCGCCGAGCCTTTTCCCCCAGGATAATGGCGCCGACCTGCATGACCTGGGAAAAGCCCTCCGTTTCCACGGTAATCTGAAAATTCCCCAGTGTTCCGCCGATGGCCATGATCTTAGAGCCTTTGAAACCGTGAATATTGGGATGGTCCAGGGTCTGTTCCAGCGGTTCGTCCCGGATGCCGAACATGAAGACTTCAAACCCCGCAAGCGCCAGGGTTTGCGCGCTGTTGACGGCCGCTTCGGATTCCCCGATAACTGCGGTGGTGAAGTTGTAGTTTCGCATGGGGGCCGGCAGGGGCCTTAGATGCTTGGCCCGGTTAATGGACCTGCCGATCAATCCTTTAACCCCGTCCAGGGCTAACGATGGGTTATCCACCAGGCGTCGCAACACCTCGCCTCTCAGGTTGCAGGTTTCCACCATGGCGCGGCTCACGCCCGTCCCGCGAAACAGGGCATCCTTGAGTCGGCTCCGCTGGTCCGTGCAGGCGCTGCACACAAAATCGTGGGGGCAGCACACGCAGGAAGCCAGGACCACTCGGGTGAGCCCTTTTTCCCGAATGGTGCGTAATATTTCCGCTGCGCCGTCCGGCACGCAGGCCGACATCATAACCTGGGCGTGAACGATTTCCTCGGTTCGGAGCAAGCCTGCCACATGGTGGTCTATTTCATCCATCCAGCCGAAGGCGTCATTGCAGCGGCAAACGAAAACGCCGATACGGATGTCGGGGGAAAGTTCGGGATCCGGCGGAAAAAAGGAAACCCCCCGTCCTCTCGGTCTTTGGGAACCTTCCTCCAGCAGTACCATGGCATGTGCCGCAGCAGCAAACCCCCGAGCTATCATGGCGTTCACATTGGGTTTGGCGGCTTTAGGTCCGTAGGCCCGGATCACATCCTCACCCTTGACCGGCGGCGCCGCCAAAGGATCCGCGATGATCACGACCCCCGCGTGTTCCACATTTTCCGTTGCGTGGTCCTGGTGACGAATGGCGCCGATGGCGCTACAGGCCTCCACGCAAAGGAGGCATTCGGAACAGATGCCGCATTGAAGACATCGCTCAGCCTCAAAGAGGATTTGTGACTCGCTTAAGCCCATAGCCACTTCGGAGAAGTTACCCCTTCGGATGCCGGGTTGCCGTTCGGGCATGGTGGGCCGCGAAAGAGATGGAATATTTTCGGGAATGTCAGGGTATTCCCTGTCCTGGGGTCGTCCACTTTCCGTTACGGAAAAATCTTCATGGGTGAGAGTTTTGTGAATGGATCCGGCTGCCGCACGCCCCGAGGCCATAGCCTGCACCACGTTGGAAGGACCTGTCACCGCATCTCCCGCAGCATAGATGCCTTCCACGTTTGTATGAAAATATTCGTCTACCGCAAGGCAACCCTGCTTCGTGATTCCCAATCCGGAAGGCGTACGCGTTTTTTCGGAGGGGTCCATGTTTGCAAAAGGTCCCAGCTGGCCGATGGCCACCACTGCCCGATCAAACATCAGGTCAAAGGGGTCAGCTTCGGAGATGATTACCGGCCATGGCGTGCCGTTTTCGTCCGGTTCACCCGGTTTTGTGGGCTGACAGCGCAGTCGATTCAAATGGCCGTTTTCCCCTTCAAAGGCAATCACCTTGGTTGCATCCACAATGGCAATGCCTTCTTCCCGGGCGCCCTGAACCTCGTGAGAATCCGCGGGGATCAGTTCCAGGGGGAACCAACTGATAATGGTCACGTCGTCCCCAAGTCGGGACAGGGTGCGTGCCAGGTCAAAGGCTGCGTTGCCGTCGCCGATCACCGCCACTTTTCCGGGTTTTGCATCGTTGTTCTCACAGGCGTTTTTGCCTTCTTTTTCGCCGGCCTCGCGATAGTGGCGCGTCAAGACCTCCAAACATCCGTCAATGCCGGCCAGATCTTCCCCGGGTACGCCGAGTTTCCGGTCCGTCCAGGCGCCCACGGTGGTGACCACAGCCTGGAAGTCATTTTTGAGATCATCTAACGAACTCGAAATATCCACAGGGTGAGACGTTTCAAACTGAACGCCCAGGTTTTTGATATAATTGATATCGTAATCCAGGATTTCCCGCGGCAGGCGGTGCGGCCCGATCCCATATCGCAGCAGGCCGCCCGGTTCAGCCTCTTTTTCAAAGACCGTTACCCCATAGCCCAGCTGGGCCAGTTCAGCGGCCGCCGAAAGTCCCGCGGGCCCCGATCCGATGACGGCCACCGTCTCATTTTGGAGGGTCGGTTTTTTCGCTGGTGCTTCGTGGGGATGGGTGATTTCGTAATCCGCCAAAAACCGTTTGATATCCCGAATAGCGATGGCTTCATCCAGTTCTTCCCGCCGGCATGCCGCTTCACAGGGGTGGGTACAGATTCTGCCGCAGATGCCGGGAAGGATGTTGTCTCTTCGGACTACCTCAAGCGCTTCCCGAAATCGGCCGGTCCGGGCCAGGGCCACATAGGCCTGGGCGTTAACCCCCAGGGGGCAGGCGGACTGACACGGGGGTTGTTTTCGTTTGTCGATGACCGGTCTCCCAGGCAGGGCATGTCGGCCATTGAACCGTATCGGCATGAGGCCGTCCGGCGTCCGAACCGGACACACTTCGGCACAGCGGCCACAGAGAACGCATTGCCGGACATCTACGTAGGTTTCAGGATTTTTGATCCGAACGCGAAATCCCTGGGGGGTGTGCTTGATGGAGGTAACCTGGGCCGGCAGAATGCAGCGAATTTCAGTATTCCTCAGAATTCGGAGCAGACCGGGCCGATGGCCATAGTTGAAAGGCACCCCTGACGGCAGTCGCCACTCATGGGAGGCGAGTTTTTCATTCAGGTCCGCCGCCTGCTCCACCAGGGTCACCGGTACGCCCAGCTCCCCCAGTTTGTTGGCGGCCGCAATTCCCGACGGGTTTGCGCCGATAACGACAACCCTGTGCAATCGATCTTTGGAACGTTTCATGGTGTGCCTTATTTCCTAAAAACCTGTCACAAAAAACAAGGAATTTATTGACAGAAAAACTTAAAACTTAAAACCTAAAACTTAAAACTTAAAACCGCGGCTTGCCGCTTCAGGCTCCCGTCTTTCCCGAGGCCTTCTTTTCCCGCCCCTTGAGTATGGCTAGACCGTAGTCGTAGCCCTTGGTGAAGGCTTTGATGTTTTTTTCTTCCGTACCCTTGGGCACGGATTCTTTCACGGCGTTTTGCGCGGCAGTAAGCGATATGGCGCCGGTAATAGCGGTAAAAAAGCCGAGCATGATAATATTGGCCATCATCTTTCGGCCCAATTCCTCGGCCATGCGCGTAGAGGGAATCGCAAAATAGGATTCAAGGGCGAAAAATTTTTCACCCCTACTCTTATTCGAAACTGAATTTGGATCGACCAGGTCCTGGTCAACAATGAGGGTCCCGTCCTCTTTCATGTTGCCGATGAACTTGTCAAAACCGCCCTGGCTCATGCAGACCAGCACGTCGGGATGTCTCACGTAGGGATAATGGATAGCGCCGTCGGCGATGATGACCTCGGCGCTGCACGCGCCGCCTCGGGCTTCCGGGCCATAGGCCTGCACCAGGGTGCTCTCCTTGTGGTCGCCGATCACCGCGGCTTTGCCAAGGATGCGGCCCGCCAGAATAATGCCCTGGCCGCCGAATCCGGTAAATAGAATCTCCTGGCGTTGGGGGGGCTGGTTTTTCTTAATCATATCAGGCAGCCTTTTCTTCATTGAAGAGTTCCGGGGGGCGGCACGTACTGTTGTACCGGTCGATGCAGGTGGGTCGTTCAATATCCACGAATTTCCCCAGGATGACGCCACGGTCGAAATCGATATCCAGTTCCATGGGATGGGCGTCATTTTTAATAATGGTCTTTTCCTGGTACAATCGAAGGGAATCCAAAGCGCTTTCCTTGTTTCTTCGGCCGTAGTTTATGGGACAGGGAGAAAGCACTTCCACGAAGGCGAACCCGCGGTTCAGCAGAGCATCCTTGATGGATTCCGTCAGATCCCGGGTATGTAGAATGGTCCAGCGGGATACGTAGGTGGCGCCTGACGCATAGGCCATGAGGGGCAGATTGAAGGGGCCGTCCGGGTTTCCCAAGGGTGTGGTGGTAGTCTTGGCTGAAAGGGGGGTAGTCGCCGCCACCTGCCCGCCGGTCATGCCGTAATTCAGGTTGTTTACGCAGACCACTGTGAGGTCCACGTTCCGGCGGGCGCCATGGATAAAATGATTCCCCCCAATGGCGAAGAGGTCTCCGTCGCCGCTGAAAACCACCACATTCAGCTCGGGATTGGCCAGCTTCAGACCGGTTGCAAAGGGAATGGCCCGGCCATGGGTGGTATGGTAGGAATCCAGCATCGCATACCCCGCCCCTCGGCCCGTACAACCGATGCCGGATACCATCACGGTTTTTTCCAGATCGATGCCGCTGGCCTTAATGGCCGTGAGGCAGGCCGCAAAGGCCGTGCCAATGCCGCAACCGGGGCACCAGATATGGGGAATGCGGTCCGTCCTGAGCAGGTCGTCCAGGGGATGGTCGATTTGTTTTTTCGTTTGCGTCATGGATGTCATCCTTATACCCTAAGCAACTAAAACGATTCTTTCATTACGTTCAAAACACGTTCGGGCGTAATGATGGTTCCCCCGGCATGCCCCACCAGGACGCAGGGCGCCCGCCCACCGGCGCACCGCTCCACTTCCAGATGAATCTGCCCCAGATTGAGCTCCACGGTCATGAAACCCTTAACCCTGGCGGCAAGTTTTCGAATCTGTTCTTCGGGAAAGGGCCACACGGTAATCAGACGCAAAAGTCCTGCTTTGATGCCCTGTTCGCGGGCTTCATCCACGGCGGCCAGGCTGGTTCTCGATGAAACGCCGTAGGAGATAATCACGATTTCAGCATCTTCGATTCGGTAGCCTTCCGTTTTAATAATGTCGTCCAGATTGTTTCTGATTTTACCCACCAACCGGTCCATCATGACTTCCTGACCTTCCACCGTCATATCGGGATAACCCCGTTCGTCGTGGGTCAGTCCCGTCACGTGAATTCGGTAGCCTTCTCCGGCGATGGCCATAGGCGCTACGCCATTGGGCCCCGGCGCAAAGGGTTTGAACCGGTCCTTGCGTCCCCTGGCCCTGGGCCGGGAGAGACTCTTGATGGCTTTGGCCTCGGGAATTACCACCCGCTCGCTCAGGTGGCCGATCATCTCGTCGGTCATGATCAGTACCGGCACCCGGTAGGTTTCACTGAGGTTGAAGGCCTCGATGGTCTGGAAAAAGATTTCCTGGGGCGACATGGGGGAAAGGGCAATGATTTCATAATGGCCGTGGGAACCCCACCGGGCCTGCATCATGTCCCCCTGTGCCCCCTGGGTGGGAAGCCCGGTTGATGGCCCTGCCCGCTGCACATTCACCACCACGCAGGGGGTCTCCGTGCAAACGGCCAGTCCGATATTTTCCAGCATCAGGCTGAAACCGGGTCCTGAAGTGGCGGTCATGCTTTTGACCCCCGCGCAGGAGGCCCCCACAATGGAGGCCATGGCCGCGATCTCGTCTTCCATTTGAATGAAGGTGCCGCCCACTTCGGGGAGCCGACCGGAAATATGCTCGGCGATTTCAGTAGCGGGCGTTATGGGGTAGGCGCCGAAAAACCGGCATCCGGCTGCCAGGGCGCCCTCGGCGCAGGCCATATCCCCGGTCATGAAATGTTCTCCGGTCAGAATTGCGGGTCTCATGTTGTCTCCGTTTCGGGCGTTGCCGCGTCCGGACTCATGGCGGGGTCTTCCACCGAATAAATGGCAAATTCAGGGCATATGATTTCACAGTAATGACAGTTCACGCAATCATCCGGTTTTACCACCGATGGCGGATGGTATCCTTTGGCATTAAACCGGTTTGAAAACGCCAGGACCTTTCTCGGGCAGAATTCAATACAGAAGCCGCATCCCTTGCAGCGATCTTCCAGAATGTACACGATGCCGGTTGTGATTTGAATTTCTTCCGAATCGAACGGAACCCGCCAGAAAACCATAGGGCCATTCCTCATTGTTTTGTGAAATTTATGATAAAGATTGGATTAACAACATATTACTATCGTAATCTGCTTGAGCATGTCAAGACATAAGTTTCACGGGAAAAGCAAACCTGAACGACACGGTTGCATTTTTCATCGGGGTTCCTGAATTTCAGGAGAATGGAAGAAATTAAGGATTGGCTCTGGTTTTGACGGCCAAACCCACCAGATAATGCCCTCTGTAACGGCCATTATTAATACGCGTGATATGCCGGATTTCCGTTTCCATCTGTTCCGGCGACTCTTTCGGGTTTTCCGGATTGTATTTCATGTCAAACATCCGGCCGACTTTGAGGTATTTCAATGCCATTGACCCTTCGTTGACAAGAATCCCCATTCCGGAGGGGGATACATCCCGAACCCGAAATTGAAAGATGGGATCTTGTTTGCTCAGGGAAAACTCCACGCTTCGATATTGATCCAGAATCGTTCGCTGTTCCGATCGGTTTTCCCCAGTTTTCTTTTCAGTTACCTTCATGATGAGATTCAGGTCCTTAATGGTTTCGAATGCACCGGGTCTGTCCCGTTCCCATGCGACGGGTTTCAAATGGGGCCCGAAAGGCTTGCATCCCGCAAAATTGTATTATATTATTCCAATATTTAACGGGATGATCCAATATCCTATCATATTTTGCTTTTGATTGCGACGTCATAACGCCGCATACCTATATAAATGATATCGGTGGGTAACCCCGATTTCCCCTGTCCATGGAGAGAATGACGCCATAATGGACGCCGTTTCCATCGCTAAAGAGGCTCAATGTGCGGATAACCCTTAAACAAAACATCCTTTTCATGGTTGCGGTGATTGCTTTTTCTTCTCTTCTGGGGTGTATGCTGCTGATCCGGAACGCCCGGGTGATCGGGAAAAATCTGGCGATTGAAACGGAAAATCACATTCGTGCCACGGTGGGGCAAAATGCCGCGCGGATTGAAACCACCATGCTGATCATGGAACAAAATGCCGTCGATCTGGCAACGGCGGGCGAGGCATTTTTCGCCATTGTTCGCGAAACAGGCCGGGATATCACCCCACAGATCGAGGGTTATCTGGTAAACAATTTTAAGAAGCTTGAAGACGCCATCGGCGGCGGCCTCTGGTATGAACCCCATGCCCTGTTTCATGATAAGGAACGGTTTGGCCCCTATGCCTTCAGAAAAAACAATCAGGTGTCGTTTACCTGGGACCTCAACACGCCCAAATACGACTATCACAATCAGAATTGGTACTGTCTGGCCATTCCAAAAGGGTGGGATCGGAATCAGCAAAGGTCTGCCGGCATTTACTGGACGGATCCCTATTTTGATGAAGCCGCCACAACGACGCTTATGATTACTGTGGATGCCTTGATGGTTGATTCCAAGAACCGGATCATCGGCATATCCACGGTGGATTTCAGTTTGGAAAAGCTCCAGGCAATGGTGTCCCAAATGACGCCGACGCCCAATTCTTTTCCCTTCGCCGCGGATCTCTCCAGCCGGCTGTTGATTTCATATCCGGCAAATCCCACAAAAGTTTTGCGGAAACTCGAAACCCTGGCGTGGGGAGATGCCATTTCTGATGCCATCGGGATAAAACCCGGGGATATCCTCCTCAAGACACTGACGCTGAAGGGAGAAGTCTTTTCGCTGTTTTACACCCTGACGGGGACGGGAATGGTTCTGGGGGTTCTGACGCCCCAAAAAGAACTGTACGCCAAGATCAACGACCTCAACCACGCCAACATGATCACGTCCATTGTGGTGATCTCCTTTCAGATTGCGCTGTTTTTGGTGATTGCCTTTTTTACGGTAAGACGCATTTGCAATCCCATCAGCAATTTGACCCGAGTGGCGCGAGAAATCGCCGAAGGGAAGCTTATCAATGCCAAAAAGACCCTGAATATACTTCACGCGAAATTTTCATCCAGCAGAGATGAAACCGGTCTTCTTTTTGCGGCCTTTCAAAGCATGGCCGAAAACCTGAATGGCTTGCTTGGTCAGATCCAGCGGTCCGGCAACCAGGTGACGGCTTCTTCCACCGAGATCGCCGCATCTTCCAGAGGGCTGGAAGCCACCATGAACCAACAGGCGGCATCCACGGCCCAGGTCAATGCATCGTCAAAGCTCATTTCCCAAACGGCGGAAACCCTTGCCGGCACTGTGGATAAAGTGACCGCGGCGGCTTCCGCGACGGCGGAACTGGCCGAGGCCGGTCAATCAGGTCTTGCGGGAATGGAAGCATCCATGCAAGAGGTGCTGAAAGGGACGGCATCGGTTTCAGCCAAGCTGGAAGCCATGAAAAAAAATGCATTGGATATCGGTTCCATTGTACTCACCATCACCAAAGTAGCGGATCAGACCAACCTGCTGAGTTTGAATGCCGCCATTGAAGCGGAAAAAGCGGGGAAATATGGCCTCGGTTTCTCGGTGGTTGCAAATGAAATCAGGCGATTGGCGGACCAAACCGCGGTGGCGGCTCTGGATATCGAAGACATGGTAAATGAGATGGGAAAATCCGTTTCCACCGGGGCTTCCGAGATGGAACAGTTCAGTGGGGTGGTTCAATCTACGGCCCACAAGATGAGAGATATGGGGAGTCAATTGGCCGGGATCATGGAAAAAGTGCGCACCCTGCCCCCGGGTTTCGAAGTGGTGAACAAGGGGATGGCGAATCAGTCTGAAAGTGCGGGTCAGATCAGTGAAACCATGGGATATTTGGATGCGGCAACACAGGATACGCTGGCATCTCTGAGGGAATTCAAGTTGGCGGCGGAAGACCTCAACGAGGCGGCCCTGGGCCTGCAGGAACAGGTTTCCCGCTTTGAAGTGGTTTAAACTTAAATAGCGGGTGAAACAAGGACATCAACCATGAAATTAATGCTGAGACACAAAGTGATTGGTCTTCCGGTGGTCGCGGCGGTGTTGCCGGTGCTGGTGATGCTTGTTCTGACCACCATCGAAAAAAAGAGCGTCACCGAAAAAATTGAAGACCAGCTGGATTACCTCACCCGCGAAAATATCGAACACATTGCACTGGCGGTCCATAATACCTGTGAGGCCACCAGCAAAATGATTCAAAAAGATTTGACCCGTCGCCTGCAGGATGCGGACGGTTTTTTTACAGAAATGGGTGGGCTTTCCCTGTCGTCCGAAACCGTCTCCATAAAGGCCGTTACGCCTGCAACCGGGCAAGAGAGAGCCATCGCCATTCCCAAAATGCTGATTGAAGGATTGTCCGAGCCGGAGGCCTACATTGATTTGATTCGGGAAAAGTTTGGTGGAAATTACGGTCTGTTCCAGCGGGTCAATGAAGCAGGCGACATGGTGCTGGTTGCTACGACCATTTTTTCCTCCAAAAACCATCGTTTCAAGGATATCTACCAGCCGGCCGTTCAAAAGGGTGTTCCCAATCCGGTTATTTCGCATATCCTCAACAACCAGGTTTTCTACGGTATTGCCGATCTTGTAAATGGATGGCATTTCATCGCCTGTAAGGGTGTGAAAAATAAAAAAGGTCGTATTATCGGAATGTTATTCACTGAATCCCCTTTTAAGGCGTCTGCTTCGTTGCGCCAGGCCATTATGGATATGAAAGTGGGCAAGAGCGGATATGTCTACGTTCTGGGCGGTCAACATATGTTTCACCGTGGGCATTACATCATCAGCAAGGGGGGCCGGCGGGATGGTGAAAATTTATGGGACTCCAAAGATGCCGACGGTCGCTATTATGTTCGGTCCATTGTGAATAAAGCCGGTCAGCTGAAAAGAAACGAAGTGAGTTATGATCGATATCTCTGGAAAAACATAGGCGAAAAAACGCCCCGAGCCAAGGTGGCAGCGCTAACCTACTTCGAGCCCTGGGACTGGGTGATTGGGGCGGGTACTTACGAAGATGATTATCACAACGTCAAAAACAACGTGGAAACCGCCATGACCCAGATGCTTTGGGTGATGCTCATCAGCGGCATTCTGGTGCTGATTCCCATTGTGGGGGTGGCGCTTTTTTTCGGGAACAAAGTCACCCAGCGGATTACTCAAATCACGGGCATTGCCAGGGAGATCGCCAAAGGAAATCTGTCATCCGCCGCCGATGCCGTGAAATCTCTGGTGAAGGACCGCAAAAGCGATGCTGCCGGATCTCCGGACGATGAAACGGGAGAATTGCTGGTTTCCATCAAAACCATGACCGATAGCCTAAATGCTTTGGTCGGGCAGGTTCAGCGGTCCGGGGTTCAGGTGACGTCCTCGTCAACGGAATTGGCGGCCACCGCCAAACAGCAGCAGGCTGCCATGAGCAAACAGGCGACGGCAACGGATCGTGTGAGCCGGGCGGGGGAGGAAATCTCCAGCGTGGCGACCCAACTGGTGGCCACCATGCAGCAGGTGGCTGAAAGAAGCCAGGAAACCGCCGGATTCGCCAGTAAAGGGCAGAGCGACCTGGCGCGGATGGAAGATGCCATGCATCACATGGAATCCGCATCCAAATCCATATCGGGTCGATTGGAGGCCATCAACGAAAAGGCCGAAAATATCACCAATGTGGTGACCACCATTACCAAGGTGGCGGATCAGACCAACCTGTTGTCTCTCAACGCGGCCATCGAAGCGGAAAAAGCGGGGGAATATGGCAGGGGGTTCAAAGTGGTGGCGCGGGAAATTCGCAGATTGGCGGATCAGACGGCTGTGGCGACCCTGGACATCGAACAGATGGTGGAAGGCATGCAATCCGCGGTTTCAGCGGGTGTGATGGAAATGGATAAATTTATTGCCGAGGTGAAGCAGAGTGTCGAGGATGTGGGCAAAATCAGCGGACAGTTGACGCGGATTATTGAACAGGTCCAGGCCCTTTCCCCCAGTTTTGAAGATGTCAACGTGGCCATGGGCCACCAGTCCGAAAACGCGCATAAGGTCAATCGCGCCGTGGCCCATCTGAGTGGGGAAATCCGTTCGACTTCCGAATCATTGCGGGAATCCTTTTCAGCCATCGAGCAACTGAACGAGGCGGCAAGGGGGCTGCAACAGGAAGTTTCCAATTTCAGGGTAAGCGAACATTCAGATGAAAACATGACGGGCTGAATGTAAAGAGGGGGGACTTTCAGTGAGAATTTTGGTAAGGGCTTTCCGCCTTATTTTTATACCGGTAATGGCCGCGGCATTTCTATGTCCAACAGTCCATGCTGACCCCAGGGAGCTGACCTTTGCCGTGGGGTTGGCGCTTGCGCCCTACAATATTCCAAAACAAAGCAGTGGCCCGAAACAAAAATGCGGCATCGAAACGGATATTGTTCGGGAAGCACTGGAAATGAAAGGGTATCGGATCAAGACGAAATATGTTCCCTTTGCCCGGAGAATTCGGGAAGTGCTGGGTGGGGAAGTGGATGGGGTGCTGACGGTCAATGAAAATTCCGGAATCGATGTCTTTTTGTCCGATGAGCACATTGTTTGTGAAAATGTGGCCATCAGTCTAAAAAAAAATAAATTTAACATTCAAAAGATCATTGATCTTAAGGACAAAAGTATTCTGACCTTTCAGGACGCCGGGAAGTATCTGGGCAAAGACTTTGCCGCCGCGGCTGCGGCGTCTCCCGATTACCGTGAAATCAGCAAGCAACAACTGCAGATCAATCTGTTGTATGGTGATCGCGTGGATGTTATTGTTTTGGACAAAAACATCTTTTACTACCATCGAAAGCAAAACACCATGGTGGATACAACGCAACCTATCGACATGTGGTACATTTTCCCCATGGTCTCTTTTCGAGTGGGATTTGTTGACAAAAAGGTGCGGGATGATTTTAATGAGGGGCTGAAGCAGTTGCGGGAGAGCGGACGCTATGATGATATTATCAACCAATACATTTCAAAATAATCAAATGAGGCGGCAATGAAAAACTGGAGCATCGTCACAAAAATCGTGGCATCCACATCCGGCATCGTATGTCTTCTGGTGTTGCTGGGTGGATACATCCTGATCCGTTTTGAAATTAGAATGGTGGATACTTTTACGGATGAAATTCTGAGGGGTTACCATGAGCTTATCAATGACCGGGAGATGGAGGAAAAACGCTCCCTGAAGCAGAGCATCGCCTTCAGTAACGAAATCCTGAATGGCATCGGCGCCGCTTATTTGTATAATCTGGACCAGGAAGGCCTTAAACAGTCCCTGCGCCCTTTTATGAACTACGAGCAAATTGAGGCCATCAAGGTGCTGGATGAACGTGGAAAGCCCTTTGCCGCCGCCTGGCGAAATCCTAATGTGGAAATCGGCAACGCACTCCCGGAGGATCTCGATCTCAATAAAGACTTGTCTACCCAAATGGAATGTGTGAGGGATGATAAAAAAATCGGCGGTTTTCAGATTTTTTATTCGGATGCCGTCCTGAAACGGAAAATTCAGGCCCTGAAAAAAGATGCATCTCTGGATACGAATAAATTCGAGGCGACATCGCGGTCGCAATTGGAAGGCGCCATTGTCAGCCAGAGCATTGGCGTGTTTCTCATTTTGTTTGTCTTGGTGATTTCCCTGATTTTTTTTCTCCGGGCCCTGGTGTTAAAACCGCTCAAAAGCGTGTCAAAAGTTGCCCGCCAGCTATCTGACTTCAATCTCGCCGTCAGCATTGATACCCGGCGAAAGGATGAAGTGGGTGTTTTGCTCAAAGCCATAGACGAAATGGCGGCGTCCTTTCGAATGGTTCTGGGGCAGGTCCAGCGATCCGGCATACAGGTCACCTCTTCATCCACGGAACTGGCCGCCACCGCCAGGGAGCAGGAGACCACCATGGGCAACCAGCTGGCATCCACCAACAAGGTGGTGATGTCCGTGGAGGAGATTTCCCAGGTAGCCAATGAACTGGTAAAGACCATGGACCAGGTAGCGGCCATGAGCCAGGAAACCGCCGGATTTGCCGGCAAAGGGCAGTCGGACCTGGGCCGGATGGAAGAGGCCATGCACAACATGGAATCCGCATCCAAATCCATTTCGGGCCGATTGGAAACCATCAACGAGAAGGCCGAAAATATTACCACCGTCGTGGTGACCATCACCAAGGTGGCCGATCAAACCAACCTGCTGTCCCTTAATGCGGCCATTGAAGCCGAAAAAGCGGGGGAATACGGCCGCGGGTTCAATGTGGTGGCCCGCGAAATCAGGCGGCTTGCGGACCAAACGGCGGTGGCGACCCTGGATATTGAGCAGATGGTTCAGGAAATGCAGACGGCGGTTTCTGCGGGCGTGATGGAGATGGATAAGTTTATTGGAGAGGTCAAGCGAAGCGCGGAAGACGTGGGTCGGATCAGCGCGCAACTGGCCAAGATCATCGAGCAGGTCAAAGCGCTCTCCCCCAGCTTCGAAAATGTAAATGTGGCCATGGGGCAGCAATCCACAAACGCCATGGAAATCAATACCGCCATCGTTAACCTGAGTGAAGAGATGCAGCAGACCATGGAATCCCTTCACGAATCTTATGACGCCATTGAACAATTAAATGAGGCGGCAAGAGGGTTGCAGGATGAGGTGTCGCGGTTTAAAGTGAATTGAAAGCTGCCTTGTTAGCTATTAGCCGTCAGCTTTTAGCTTTTAGCTTAACAACGATACGCGATAAGCATTTAGACAACTACAGACCGAACAGCTAATAGCTAACAGCTAAGGGCAGGGAGGGACTTTATGACGCGAAAGGTTTTGATGGTTCTGGCATGTTTGTTAGGGTCTTTTTCCCTCAGTTTCGCGGAGACCATCACCCTGGGAGCTGAAAATGATTGGTCGCCTTATGCAAATCCGGATGGCACGGGAATGGCCAATGAGATTGTCGCGGCGGCGTATAAGTTCGTCGGGGTTGATGTCTCTTTTAAGGTGGGTCCCTATAACCGTTTGCTGAAGGAGGTCAAGGACGGCCTGATCCTGGGGGTCTTTAACGTGCCCAGGGAAAGCGCCATCGAAAAGATTTACATATTTGGAAATACACCCCTTTTTATTGCCCATTCGGCGTATTATCACAACACGGGCAACCCCTTGTCCGCCGAAAAAAAAGAAGATCTGGTTCATGGTGAGAAAATCGGAGTGGTGTTCGACTATGGCTATGGGGATTTTTTTTCGAAAAATGACCGCATCGTCAAAATTCCGGTCAGATCGGATCTGCTGAATTTGAGGAAGCTGGCCAGGGGAAGATTGGACGCCACAATCCTCTATGAGAAAACCGCGAAAAAAATTATTGCTGAAAACGGGATGACCGGCAAGATCGTCAAGGCTTTTGACAGCGAGAGCTTGAATATTTACGCGGCCTTTTCAAAAACTTTTCCGAAGGCGCAATATTACGCGGAAAAGTTGGACGAAGGGTTGGCCATTATTATGGCAAACGGTCACTATGACCGGATTGTGGCGGCATACTGACCCTTAATCTTGATATCCTTCCGTAACGGGGAAAAAACCATGCTTGTATTGCTGTTCCATCTGGGTAACATCATGTACACCATGAAATGCGATCGGATCAGGGAGGTTGCCCCCATCGTAAAGCTGAAAGAGGTTCCCCATGCGCCGGTCTATGTTGCCGGTCTTTTCAACTATCGAGGGGTTATTGTTCCCGTGATTGATCTGCGCCGTCTCATTCAGGGACAACCCTGTGAGATGCGCATGAGTACGCGGGTTATCCTGGTTGATTACCTTAAGGACGACAATACTCCCTATATTCTTGGGCTTATGGCCGAACGGGTTACGGAAACCGCGAGGAAAGAAGATAGCGCCTTTTTGACCCCCGGCCTGCATATGAAAGAAGCGCCGTATCTGGGCGCCCTGATGATGGAAGATGAAGAAATGATTCAATATGTGGATTTAGATCTTTTGCCTGAAAGCTTTCAATTTTTGCCCGCGCTTGAAAATGCTCATCATGACACAGAACATCATTGAATCGTTACTTGAGGAAAAGATCGGGCTGGATGCCGCCGCCATCGGCGGAGAGGTGATCAAAAAAGCCATCCGGCGGCGAATGAACCGGTGTGGATTGACCCATGTGGATGCTTATGTAAAATACCTGGTCGGTTCAAATGAGGAGTGGAACCATCTGATCGAAATGGTGGTGGTGCCGGAAACCTGGTTTTTCAGGAACCGGAAAGTATTTGATTATCTCGTTCGTTTTGCAGGGGATTTCCGGCTTTCTAAAAATCCGAGCAGGCCCCTTCGTGTTTTAAGCATCCCCTGTTCCACGGGTGAGGAACCCTTTTCCATCGCCATGGCGTTCATGGACGCCGGGATTAAGAAAGACCGTTTTCATATTGACGGCATTGACATCAGTGAAGGCGCCCTTTCAAAAGCAAAGCTCGGGGTGTACGGGCAGGGGTCTTTTCGAGGCAAGGATCTGGGCTTTAGGAACCGTTATTTCCACCCTCGGGATGATGGATACCAACTCTTCTCCCATGTGAGGGAATCGGTTCGGTTCAAGTGCGGCAATGTGCTGGATAAGCGGTTTGCGGTCGGAGGCCCCTATGACGTCATTTTTTGTCGGAATTTGATGATTTACATGAGTCCCGCGGCAAGGAATAAAACCCTTGAAACCATGAGTCGATTGCTGGATGAAACCGGCATCTTTTTTTGCGGTCACGCGGAGCGGCAGGCTGCCCTGGACTGGGGCTTTGACGCCGTCCACGAAACCGGCGTTTTTGCCTGCCGCAAACGATGCCGAGAGTCCCATGGTCCAGCCCCGTCGGTCCGTTCCACCCGACCGACCTTGAACGGGGGGATTCATGCGAAGAAGGCAAAATCCATCCTGAAACCCGTGGCTGCAAATGATCTTCTTTCCACAACGGCGCCCGAATACCCAAATCGATCCGAACCCACGGCCCCGGTTCCGCCATCCGAAGAAAAGGCCGATCTATTTTTAAAGGCCCGTACCCTGGCGGACCAAGGTGCGCTTCCCAAAGCCCTTGAACTCTGCGAGGTGTTTTTGGACGACAATCCCGTGCATGCAGAGGCTCATTTTCTTATGGGATTGATTTATGAAGCCCTGCACAATGAAGCGAAGGCCGAAGCATTTTTTAATAAAGCCGTTTATCTGAATCCGGACCATTTTGAAGCACTGAATCAACTGGCATTTATTGAATCGAAGCGTGGGAACCAAAGGGGGGCTGAGCGGTTGCGGCAACGGGCGCAGCGGGTTAGAGAATTATTGATTTTGACCGTTTGATTCCATTCGCGGCTGGAAGCCGCTCACACAGAAAGAAAGCGCCATTGCCGTTCAAACCGGCCACTGCCGGAGACTTTACTGAATTCTGTTTGCCACCCTTGGATCTATTTTCAACGGATGGGGAGTGCCTTTTTGCAGTGAGGGGAAATCAGGGTGCAGCGGATTGATGACAAAATTGCTGTCGTTGGGAACCACTGAGGACGGGACTTCCAAAACCAGGCTTTTTCCCTCCTCAAGCCATTTTTTCCCGATATCCTGCGTTTGATTTGAAACCGGCAGGCACGACCAGTTCCCGGGCAGCTTGTTTTTAGGCAATATGGTGACTTTTGTGTCATCAAACTCAACCGGGATGGCTACAAAGTCCTTCAAATCTTCATCGTCTTCCAGATGGACAATCAATTCCAAAATGGTCAGTGATAAACTGTCAGCGGCGTATATAGCCGCATATCCGGGTGGGTTCCAGCGACCACCGTACAGTTTGGCGCCTTCTCCTGAAAAAGCATCTTTTGCATGTCTTTCTTTTGTGATTCGCCATGCAGTGATTTTCATCCGGGGAAGACCCCGTGCTCAACCCTTCCGAGCAGGTTGATCACTTCGAGGGCCCCTAAGTCTGTATCCGCATATTCCAAGGGGATTTTGCCCCCCAGGCCCCGGGCCGGTTTTTTTAACCAGCTCTCAGCTTTCTTGGGGTTGCCAAACACACTCTCAGCCATATCATAAACCCGGGCAAGACGAAAAATACGCTCTGACTCGTCGGTCCTCAGTTTCCCGGACTGACGCCGACGATCCAAAGTCCGTTTTGGTATTTGGACAATCTTGGCCAGAGCATTATCGGAAATATTCAGTCGCTGGCGGAGTCGATCAAATGACTCAGCGGGGAGTCCTTCTTTGAGGCGAGCGATCATTTGATCGGTTGTGTCGGTTTTAATGTTGAGCGAAAGAACATGCATGACAACCCTCCAGAGTATCTATTGGCACTTGCCCTAAATATAACGGTCAGTTGCCATATTGTAAAGAAGTTTCCAGTGCTGAATCACGTATTTGCCGAAATGTAGTCTATAGCCAGACTTTTCCAGGATGATGCCAACACCAGAAAACCCTGGCCGTTTCGGGACCATTTTCAGCGCTCATACTGCTTTCTGAATTCAATGCAAACACCGATATCTCGCCACAATCACAATAGAAATTAGAGCAAAATGTTTCCATATCGAATCCGTAAAAACCATTATATCTGTATCCCCCAAAAAGTATTCAATTTAGCTAAATTCCCGCACTAACTGTATGATGGAAATAGTAACCCAGATTTTGTTGAATTTTATGCTTTTTTTGATCATTTTGTCGAAACTAACTATTTTTTATAGATTGATCAGCAGGTCAAATGGAAATGCAAATGATAAAATAATCTATTACAATCAAATGTTTACAGATTGGGCCAGGCTTTTCTTGCTTTGGAAAGGGCAACCAAAAGCAGTGACTTTCGGGTGGTTACTATTTCCCCTACACAGATAGGGCTGGAAAGATATGATTTGGGGGTATTGATATTTTATAAAATTTGAAATTTCATTTCTTATATTTTCAATTAAAACAAGGGTGTTTTCAATTTTAATTGAAATGGGCTCTGATACTGTATTTTATTTTAGCGGTTGTGAATTGCCTTTTAGTGGCTCTCAAATTAGCCTGGAAAAGTCTGAATTCCTAACGTTTTGTGAGACCTGAGTCTTCACATCAAGTCCTGCGGCAACCACCTCCACCCTTCGATTGCTTCACCCGGAACCAATACCAAAAATCTGATGGTTTGTTTTCTCTTGAACCACAAGCTGTTTTTCTCTATGCGTGTCCCTTAAAAAAGCAATGTCTTATCGAATTATCACCTCACCTGGCCCGGATGGCGCCGGAGCGGATGATGGTTTTATTCTTTGCTCTGAAAGTCCCCTGAACCTGGGTAACGCCTGTGTTGGTGTTAAAGCCGGAGTCGTACCCCCATTCGAAGGTGAGGGTTTTTCCCGCATCCACCGTATAACCCGCGAAGGTCTCCGCCGCCACTTTGATAAGGGCATAGTTTGGGGCGTTGCTCACTGCCTCGGCAAGAGTGTGGTAACACGGTGTTTTGCCCCCACAGTTCCCCGCGCTGACATACACCATGGACATGGGGACCTGGCCCCTCTCGAGCAGGTTGCCGTTGGCGTCGTAGGTGTAAACGACCTTCAGACCATCCCCGTAATCCGCCCCCGTCAAGCGACCGGCAGCGTCGTAGCTATAGAGAATGGTCGTAGCTCCAACAGGCCCTGGAGTTCCGACTACAAAAAACATAAGAGCCATGGTGAGGAAAAAAGCGTATGTTCTTTTCATAATTTGTTCTCCAAATTTTCATACTGAATATCAAATCTGTAAACCCTTACCAGTCGTCCTGCTCGTCGTCTGAGGATGTGTTGAAAACGCCGGCAGCGTCCGCGGCATCCATTGCAGTGCCCGCGCCCATTCCTTCGGTAGTACCAAGCTGATCGAGGGCAGTACCGTAAATACTGATTGTCGTCCGAACGGCTGTCTCCCCCAGGTCAGCACCGTTTTCTGCAAAAGCCGTTCTATATTTTTGGTCTACGTCGAAAACAGTGCGATTGTTAATATCATCCAACGTCCAAGAATTTTTCTTTTTTTTGAAAGCTTCTTCCGCTGCACATATTCCAGAGGTTATTATTTTGTAAATCCCAACGGCGGTTATCACAGCTGCGCCAAGAGCCACCCAGCCAAACGTACCCTCGGGATCGATGTTTAGCAGAGGATTCCCCCCCGCATACTCGTAGAGGTTCAATCCTCCCGCGATGCCGATCGTATCCTTTTTCAAAAAACGTCCGGTCAGGGCGTCGTAGTATCGGTGCCGCATCAGGTAGATGCCGTCCCCTTCGTCCATGACCCCATAGGCCCCAACATACGTGAACGGATTGTCCACGGCGCCGGTTTGGGTAAGGATTTGGCCGTAAGGCGAGTAACGGTATGTGGCGGATACCGCGCCGGAGGCATCGGTCAGGGCCATGGTGTTGCCGTTGTGGTCAAAATGATGAAAGAAGTTCCCCGCGCCCACCCGCTGCATGGCCACCAGCCGCCTCCCGTTGTAAAAATAGTAGGCCGTCACCGTCCCGCCGCCGTCGGTTTCAAAGAGCAGGCGCCAGAGGTGATCGTGATGAAAGGTGCGCACCTGCCCGGCGCGGGTCCGGGAGGCGCGCATTCCGTGGCCGTTATACGCGTTTACGGTGTTGATCCCTTTCCGGGTCATGGCGGTCAGCCGGTTTTCCGCGTCATACTGGGCGGTGAACGCACGCCCTCCCGCCATCGTCGTCAGATTGCCGTCGAGATCATAGGTAAATGCGTCGCTATTGGATGCGATCACCTGGTTGGCCACATTGAATGACTGGTTCAGGGGCGCGGTCAAGAGACTCGGATTCAGGGCCGGCCAATCGTTTGACAAGTCGGATTGCACCTGAATAATGTTGTTGCCTTTATCCCGGGTATAGGTGAACCGGGCCAAGGTGTTGCCGCCGGAGCGACTGTGGACGACGCTTTGCGCGTAGCTGTTTTTGTCGTAAGTGATGGTGGTGCCCATGTTGTTGGGCCGGGTTATGCCGATCAGGTTGCCCACGCCGTCGTATTGAAAGGTGACGGTTTTCCCGCCCCAGGTGAGCGCCTCGACCCTGTTTCGGGAATTATAGCCATACGTTGCCGTCACACCGCCGGGGTAGACGATCCGTTCCAGGTTCCCGGCCGGGTCGTAGGCAAAGGTCGTTTTCATGCCGTTGGGATAGGTAATGGCCGTAACCTGATCGGACAGGTCGTATTCATACACGGTTTCCCCGCCAGGGTCCGTCATACGCTCAATCCGGTTCACCTCGTTTCGCTGATAACTCGTCTCAATGACCCCGTTATAGTCCTTTTGCACCAGAAACCCGTCCTTGTTGTATGCATAGCCCACCACCTGGCCCCGGGAGTTGGTTCTGGACGTCACGCGACCGGCCGCGTTGCGGGTGAAAACGATGTTTCTAAGCAGCTGATCCGTGATCCGGCTCATGCGATGGTTGACGTCGTATTGGAACTGCATCCGGTTGTTCAACCCGTCTGTAATCGTGGTCATGTTGCCCTGCTTATCATAGGACATGGAAACCGCCACACCATTGGGATCCGTGAACCGGGACAGCCGGTTGGCCTTATCATTGCTGAACCGGGTTATCCTTCCCAGAGCGTCCGTTGTTTGAGAGAGGTTCCCATCCTGATTGTAGGAGAATGCCAGGGCATTCCCCTGGGGGTCCGTAATTCGCAAGGGTTTATGCATGCCGTCGCTTTCAACGAGGGTCGTATAGCCGTTTTCGTCGGTCGAGGATGCGAGGGAGCAACAGTTGTAATCGTTTTCTCGCCAGGTGCCGTCCGGATGGGTTGTTCGGGTCAAACGGTGCAAGGGATCATACGCAAATCGGGTCCGGTTACCCCGCGGATCGACAATGGACGTTGGTTTAAAGCCATGGGTATCGTATTCCCACAAAATCTCATTTCCCAGGGGATTCACCATTCGCTTAAGATTGCCGAAGGCGTCGTATTCATACCGGGTGACGGCATTCCGGGGATTGGTTGCTTTGGTGAGCAATCCGTCGGCGTTGTATTCAAAGGTGGTTATCCTCCCTTCGGGGGATGTGGCCCTGGTCATATTCCCCATGGCGTTGTATTCATACGCCCACTTCTCGTTCAGGTAATTGGTGCGGCTCGTCATCCGGTCCGTGTCGTTGTAGGTGTAAGTGACATGGTTATTGTCCGGTGATTCGTATTTCGTGATGTTGCCGCGGTCATTTCTGCGGATGGTGGTCTTTTCACCCAGGGGGTCCGTGTAATTAATAGCCCCGATAACGCTCGGAGTGCTTGTGCCGGAATAAGTATAGGCATAATCCGGACCGTTGTCGGCCCCGTCGCGGGCGCTGGTGAGCCACGGACGCGTCAGGTCGCCGGTATATGTTCTCTTGGTGTTGGACGGGAAAACCTCCTCCACCCCGAAGGCGGTCACCACGTTTGTGACCCGATAGGTTTTTTTCAAACCGTTAGCGTTGGTCAGGGAAGAGATGTAGCGGCCCAGCGATTCACTGGAGGAATAGCCGAAAGCGGTGGTCTTATCCCCGGTTTTCATGGAAACCATGTGCCCGTCGGCGTCGTAGACGTAATCGGTCTGATTTCCCATGAAGTCCGTGCTTCGGACGAGCTTCCCGCCGGCATCATAAGCAAATGTGGTCTTTCGGCTGTCCGGCGCGGTCAAGGCAGTGCATCGTCCCTGCGCGTCGTGGGTCAGAGCGGTGCTTCTTCCCGCGGCATCCCGAATTTCCAGGATTTTTCCATTCGCCGCGCGCTGGACCGTTATCTGGTTGCCCGCGGCGTCAGCCACGGAAACCAGGCGGGAAACATCGCCATAGGGCTCGTATCGCAACCATTCCCGCGGGGATTTGCGCTCCAGGACAAAGACACCGCTTCCATGGGCAAACAACCTGTCAAAAACGTTTTCAGATGGAGACAGTTCAAGGGGTGATCCCGCGCTTCCGCCGCCACAGTCCCCCTCGGGATAGCCGAAAATGCGTTCCTTTCCCTCCAGGTCCATCAGCATCACATTACATCCGGATTCTGTCAGCCGTGTGTCATAGGAAAAATGCCATCCGTGTCCGAAGGAACCGCTCCGGTCATAGAGAAGCGGGTCGCTTTGGCTGGAAAAATACCGCGTCATCTTTACCCTGGGACCCAGACCCTCGTATGAAAAATCCGTGTCCTGTACGTACAGGGTCAGCGTGTTCGGGTCCACCCAATAGACGGGCAGCCCAAAAGGCATACACGCTCCGGCGCCCTCATAGGGGTTGGCCGGATCCTTCAGTTCCTCCGGCTTGGGCGGATAGGGCCTGGGCGGTTTGGGTGAGCAGGGCCACGGTTGCCCATTGTTCGGCTGAGGCGGATAGAACCGCTTGCGCCATGCAAGGGCCTGCGATTTGGTCGGCCGGATATGAATGACATAGTTGCGTATGGTGATGGGAGAGTAAGTAAAGCCATAAAACCGTATGGTGATTCCCCAGCCACGGCCGAGATTGCCCCCCATGTCGGGATCGTACAAATTTGTACCCCAGCGGTAATAGTAGGGCCAGAAATTATCCCCATGGCTGATGTCAAAGGTTTCGGGACATACCTCGTAGTTGCCGCATGGATGGGAGGTCTGTGAGTACCCATAGGAAACCCGAAAGCTTTCCCTGTCAAACCGCGTTTGTGGGGAAAGCATGGCATTGACATCCACCCAGCCGCCAAGTTCCGTGAAATCCGCTTCGTAATAACAATAGGCCGTAATTTCATTATCACTTTTGTACACCTTGCAACGGCTTGCCCAACTGTCGATAATTTCCACATTGTTGCTGATGGTCCAGTCGATGGTATCCAACACGCTGCCATCCCAGTCCTGGATGACGGTTTGGACCGCGTACGCTCCTCCCGGGAAATGCAGCAACACAAAAACCGGAATTGCCAGAACGGCGTATCTCCAAAAACCGCGCATTGATGCTCTGGACCCCACATTTTGCAGCCAAGTTCTGTTGTACACGGTTGTCCTCCTTTTTTGCGTCTGGTGAAATGGATGAGGCCGTAATAGCTTTATTTTACACGGTATAGTGTAAATGATTTTAGTGTCAATAAAAGCATCCTTCATTCTCTGGTTTACACTTTTTGCTCAAGTCCTGGTTTGAGGTTTCTAGAGGATGTCGGCAGAGAAAGTGGAGGCCCTCGGTGTACGCAAATACATTGAGAAGCCCATCGATTTTCGGAATTTGACTTCATCGCTTCGAGAGGTTTTGGATTAGAAATAATCCATAGGATCACCCGGTTTCTTTGAAAGTATGACTGAAAGATGCTGATTCTATTCTTCCGTTCCAAAGGTGGAAAACACATTTCTGAATCACCGCTGCTGCCGCGATTGAAAAGCAAAAAAAACGTCGCCGGTGTCTATAGCGCTGGTGGGTCTATCTGCTACTCCCACTGAGGGAAATGTGTAATATCGTCATTCAGTCCGGAATTCAGTGAGTTGAGATATATTATGTATCTAACAGCTTTTCGGTAAACCGGAAATCTGCAATACCTCCAAGTATCTCAGACTCGACTTCAACAATTGATCTGCCAGTCTTGCACGGTTTTGACGGATGTGCTAAGAGGGTTAATGCACAAATCATTGACCTGAGTTGGGATGAACCGAAAACTGATCAACCCCCACATATTGTGCCAGGCAGGACATCAATCAGGTTCGGTATCCGCAGTCATATTTCCCAATATTGAAAACCATACATCTTGCTTTTGACATGTTCGAGGATTTCATATATTCTCAATTGCAACCAACGCAAGACTTGAGATACGGGATCAATCTAACGTTCGCTCAAGTCCTCTGATTTGATGATATCACAGGTTTTTTGAACTTTACGATATTTTGGGTTTTGGTATAAAAAATGAGTTAAGATGAGGCTGGAGTATTTTTAAATCCAAGGAAAACACACTTTCAAGAATGTAAGTCATACCAAGGTTTCAATCACGGCAAAAAATTTGAATATCCATTAAGTTTGACACAATTTAAAGAAAATTATTATAGATTCCTAAGAAAGGATTGCGGCAATGAAAACTAGAATCGGATCTTCTTCTGTCCTTTTTATTTTAATGTTCATCCTTCTTTGTTCTGTTAAGAATCATGCAAATGCAGGTACTGCTGTACTAGATGAAGGTATTAGATTTTCTGATGGTACAGTACAGACTACCTCCGCAAGCAGCGTGACAGGACTGTGGTCAGCCGAAGGAGAAAATATTTATTATACTGCTGGCAACGTTGCAATTGGAGCTACGAACACATATGGGAGGAAACTTTGGGTACAGGGCAGCATTTACATGATGAGTGGAACCGCCAGTCTTGAATTCAAGAACGGTTTGGCATATTCGGTAATAGATTCAAGGCCGGGTGGTTTTGATTTTCAGAGTCAAGGGAATTCTAAAATGGTAATAGACGAAGCTGGTAAAGTAGGTATTAATACCATCACGCCGTCCACAATTTTGCACGTCAAAAACAGTCTATCTGGCGATGCAAGTCTAGGAAATCATGTTGCTGCGTTTGAAAATACATCGACGGGGGCCAGTCCAGATGTGCTGATGTTAAAAGTAAACAAAAGCAATCCTGGTAATACATGTAACTTCATTACATTTGCTGATAGCACACAAAACCTCGGCTCTATAGAAGGGACCGGTGGCAGCATCCAGTTAAATACCTCAGGTGGTGATTTTGCAGAATATTTGATGAAAGCAAATCCTAATGAAATATTAAATTCCGGAGATATAGTCGGTTTGTTTCCTGAAGGTGTCAGTAAGAAAACCAAAAATGCTCAAAGACTGATGGTAGTGACAACTGCCCCGGCGGTTTTAGGGAACCGACCGTTGGAAAATGAAAAGTCAGCATACGCACCGGTAGCATTTTTGGGGCAAGTGCCAATAAACATGAAAGGGGCGTTTTCGGCTGGTGACTTTATTATTCCTTCAGGCTTTGGAGACGGAATTGCTATCGCTGTTTCGCCAACGGCTATCAAACCATCACAGTATGCCTCTGTTATAGGCCGTACCTTAACATCGAAAAAGACAAGAGGAGCAAAAGAAGCAATTGTAATGGTGGGACTGCCTCAGAATGAATTGTGGAATGGAATCATCAAAAATAGGGATGCTCGGATTGCCAAACTTGAAAAGAGACTGGCAGCTCTTGAAGTCAAGGGAAATAAGTCTCTTGATATTGGTCTATTACCTGGTGCAGGAATTCTCGTTGGTTCTTTGGGATTTTTCTGGGTGCACCGAAGACGTAAAGATTCCTAATCTGGAACTGAGGGATTCTCCAACAGCAAATTCGAAAAGAAAATGCTGATATAATAAGAACTTGCATTTGCCGATAAAGGGATTGGAAAGCGATAATCCATAAAATAAAATCGTCAGGTGACTGCTGGCACAGGGTCACCACCACCCCACCAGTTTTGTCGATCCACCGTGTTCGGTTCGTCAATAGTAAAAATTCTGGATTTGTCCAACATGGGCATATTGCTTAGGGTTCTTCCGATAAAGATTGAATTTTCCATTTTGCTCATTATCTAGCACCACTACATCTGGTGGTCGAGGCCTTTTCAGATTGCTAATTCAAAAGTCATGTTTTCCTATATTTATGTTGTGAGTTTGGTTATGTTGTGTGTATCCGGTTCCCGACAGATAATTTCCGAGATTCCTTTTGGAAGGAATCCTTCTAATTCCTTTTATTCCATATTATTTTCCAGATTCCATCCCTTTAGCTTCGGATAAAAACCAATCTGCAGCGTCTTGATCAAAACCTTCATTTGAAAGTGCGAAACGGTAGGCTTTTCGATAGTACTCTGCCGCCTTTCTTTTTTCTCCACGTGCCTCATAGACCATAGCCAAACGGTTAAGCCCATCGATCTGATCAGGATATTCAGAGAGGAGCCTCCACGACACGGCTTCTGCTTCATCCAGGTTTTTCTGCTTTATGAGACCTACGACGCTATTTGACAGTTGATCGAGTTCGGTGAAGACCGGTACGAACCGTTGCTTTTTTACAGGGGCAGGCCTTTTCTTTTCTTGTGCCGTCAAGCAACATTTCTTATACTTTTTACCACTGCCGCAAGGACATGGTGCATTTCGACCGATTTTGACCATGGAAGAATGTTCTCATTAATTTCTATTTGGGGCAAGGGTTTTGTCATGCAACTGAGGTTTGCAACGGATTTATCTGCTAAGGAATACGTCCAAAGAGAAGCCTGGAAAGACGCAAAACTTGAGGTCTGCCCTATTCACCCGGAAGGGGGATGTGGTTTCCATAAAAACGGCACCTACCGCAGAAAATATCCGGAAGGAACAAAAATCGCTAGATGGTACTGCTCGATGGGCCATGGGACATTCAGTTTTCTTCCGGATTGTTTATCTGCTTAATCATGTTGCCCACTTTGTGAAAGATATAACCAAGTCTGCTTCATGTGTTTTCACTTCAGACGACCAATCATAAGAGCGTCTGACAACGATAACCTCTAACCAAAGAAAGGATAAATGTATGATTAAAGAATACTTGAAGACCGGATACCCGGCATTGTGCCTGCTCACCCAGGAACCGTAAAGGGCGGAACAGATGCTTCCGTATAAGGGATAGCGATCTTTTGCCTGGGACTGCATCCAGGGAATAAGGGACCTCGAAAACAACAAAATCATTGATGAAATACGTGATCCTGTCGAAGCAGTCAAGTGGCTAAACGGTTTCCAGGATACAGTTCTTTTAGCCCATAATCTGCACATGTTCCTGGATATTCCCGAGGTGGTTCAGGCAATACAAAACGGGCATATCTTTAAATCAACCGCTTGCACCCTGGTGATGGTATCCCCTGTAATACAAATGCGTCAGGGAACCGGCGGCAATAGAAGACGTAGGAGGGCTCGGTATCTTGAAATCATTCATAGAAAACCGAGCCAGAGCATTCTCTCCTGAGGTGGAGATACAGATGCCGGTACAACGGCAGCGATGTTCGGACATTTTCTAACATGGATGTCTGAAACAAAAACATCAGCGCTTGTTATGGCCGCAGCAAACAATATCTCTCAATTACCGCCTGAGTTTATGAGAGCGGGGCGATTTGACGCAACATTCTCCGTTGACCTTCCTGAAAGGTCTGAAAGAACAGAGATCATCAAAATCATGAACCGGAAGTACAAGACGGACATTCCCCTGAAATTCCTTGACAAGCTCAACGGTTACACTGGGGCCGAAATTGAACAGTTGGCCAATGACAGCTTGTTTGACGGCTTTGACGAGGCTTTCAACAATCTTGTGCCCTTATCTCGATCCATGCGGGAGGAAATAAATTCCTTAAGAGAATGGTCGAAAACGAGAGCCAGGATCGCGAATACTTTGGATGAGGGACCGCAAAAACAAAGAAAAATCAGGGCGCTGAAGTCCCGAGAAAGGAGGAAAGCATTTGACACCAAAACAGTTTATTAAAAAATCTTTCAAAGGATATTTCGCAATCGACTTATGCGTACCGTAATTTACCCTGATATATAGCCTGGAGGTTGGAAATAGGGTTGGAAAAAGAAAAAACAGCAACAAAAAAGGGGTTACAAAATTAATGTAACCCCATGAAATCCTTATTGGTAGTCCCAACGGGAATCGAACCCGTGTCGCCGGCGTGAGAGGCCGGTATCCTGAACCGCTAGACGATGGGACCTGATTGATAGCTGGGAAAAAATTGGAACAGCGTTTTCCGCTTATAACTCTCTGAAAACACGAAAAAATCCTCTCATTTTTCCAGCAGTAGCCACACTGAAACCTTTTAATAACATTTCCCTGATCCTTTGCCAAGTAAAAAATGATCTTCTTCCCTGCCCCTGAAAAAAAAGTTTTTGCTAACTCCCACCCTGCGTTAATTCAAATTTTCATACGTCAGCACTCTTGCAGATCCCGGCGAATCATTGAAAAATTATGCTTGCTTATATAGGAAAAAAAGTGCTACAAGACTTGCTTAATATTCGCGGGGACCTGTACCCCTCATATGAAGAAGGGATTCTTTGAATACCTTAGGAATTAAGGAGAAATACTGATGCGACACAACTTTGGGATTCGACTGTGGATGGCAGCTGTGGTGCTTTTTTTCATGCTCGTGAGTTGGCCGATTTCCGCAGAGGAAAAAGAGGTCAGTACGGATGATAAGGTTGCGGTGGTGAATGGCGACGTGATTACGCAAGGAGATTTGGACCGGGCTGTGGATTTTGGCAAACGGCAGGCCATGCAGAAAGGGCAGCCCTTGGATAATGCGCAACTGGCGTCCCTGGAAAAGGATGCGCTGGAAAAGCTGATCGGCATTCAGCTCCTGTATCAGGCCAGTCTAAAAGCAGGCAATAAAGTAGATGAAAAGCAGGTGGATGAAAAATTTGCTGAATTTAGAAAACGATTCCCCACTGAGGACGCTTTTAAAAAGGCCATGGCGGAGTGGCATGTGACAGAGAGTCAAATGAAAACCGAGCTTAAAAAAGGCATGGTTACTGAGGCATTCGTGGTCAAAAATTTTGTAGACAAAGCGACTGTGCCGGAGGACAAAATTAAGGCTTATTACGATGGCCATCCCCAGTTTTTCAAACAGCCGGAGCAGGTTAAAGCCAGCCATATTTTGATCAAGATTAAGCCGGATGCATCAGAGTCAGAAAAAGCCGAGGCTATGAAAAAAATCGCCCAGGCTCAGGAAAAGCTTAAGAAGGGTGATGATTTCGCGGAAGTCGCCAAAGCGGCTTCGGAAGGTCCCAGCGCTCCCAAAGGCGGAGACTTGGGTTATTTTGGACGGGGTCAGATGGTCAAACCTTTTGAGGATACGGCTTTTACGCTGGAACCTGGAAAAGTGAGCGACGTGGTAACAACCAAATTTGGATATCACCTGATCAAGGTTGTGGACAAAAAGCCTGAAACCACGATTCCATTTGAGACTGTCAAGCCTCGGATTGAGCAATATTTGAAGCAGGAAGAGGTCCAGAAAGAAGTGAAACAGTTCGTTGAGAAATCGCGTAAGGAAGCTAAAGTGGAGATTTTTTTGAAAAACGCTTCCTGATTAATTTTTTAAACCGGAGGGATGGCCGAGTGGTTGAAGGCGGCGGTCTTGAAAACCGTTGAACGAAAGTTCCGTGGGTTCGAATCCTACTCCCTCCGCCACAACATGTGCTTGCAAAACGTTTTTTTTTAGGGTATAAGGGCGAATAAATAAAAAATTCTTTCTCCGCTTGCCGGAAAAATGCATTGATTGTGGTGTTTTAAGGGGATGGATTATTATGGAGGGTTGGCCGAGTGGCCGAAGGCGCTCCCCTGCTAAGGGAGTAACTGGCGAAAGTTGGTTCCAGAGTTCGAATCTCTGACCCTCCGCCATCCATCTATCAAGCTGCGGATTTCTGAAATATTCTTTCCACCTGCTTTTAATTTCAGTATTTTAAATGGAACGCTTTTTGAGAGTCCTGCTTGCTTCGGACTTTTTTACTTCCCCATTTTTTTCGCCATTCTTTCAAGAACATCCAGATATCCGGGAAACCGATCCAGGTAAAAGGAGAGCGCTTTAGAGAAGTCTTTTCCTACCAGACCTCCGACGATCAGTAAGCTGATTTTCTTTTGCTGGGTCAGAATCTGTTGGCTTCCACCCAGGATCAGGCGTTCCTCATGGGAGAGCGATCTCATGAGCAGTCGCAGAGCGCTCTCGGCGCGAGGCTGATACATCCAGAAATAGAGGAGATCCAGTGCGGAGATGATGATAACTTTTTCGAGATCCCGTGCTTCACCGCTTTTTGCAGCGCTTAGTTTGTCGGGAGATTTCAATATTTCCATGGTTTTTATTTCGGGAAACAGGAGTTCCAGCCTGGCATAGGTTTCAAATATCTGATCGAGTTTGGTGCGGTAGTCCCGAATACGTGTCCGGATGTTCTGGTATCGATCCGCCAGCCCCTCAATAATGCCGGCCACGAGGTCGGATGCAGTTTTTGAGATGACCGCAGCCCATTTCTGAAGGATGTTTTCAACACCCGGAACCTGAAGGGAAACCAGAATGCCGCCGGTTGTCCAATTGAAAAAAAGGGCCACGGGGATGCTCAAAATGCTTCGAAACAAGTTGCCGTAGACCGCTCCTTTAGGCAACCCTCTGAAAATATTATGGCTGCACAGGTACAAACCATTGGTCAGCGCCATGAAGCCGTAGAGGGCTACGGGGTTGGATGCGGTGGTGATCCCGAACCCCTCTTTTAAAACCAGGGTTTTGGCGATATAATCCAGAAGTGGCACGGAAAAACCCGTAAAGAGAAGAGAATCCGCTAAGCGCTCCCATTTCACATAGTCATTCCATCGGAGCAGGGGTGAACGCCGGATGCCCCCGCCTCCCAGTACCGACTGGAGGATGTTACGCAAGCCCGTAATGCCGAACCAGATAAAAGCGCCGAAATAGGCCAGAAACCACCAGTCTTTGGTTAGAGCGAAGGTGGCGAAAGCCGGCACAAAGCCGATAAAGACCTTTAATATATTTTTAAGCCCCGTATTGAGATAATGCCAGGAAAAACGGCGGGGCTTTTGGCGAACGGTGGGGGCGTCAAGTGAAAAACCATTGTCGGCATGTTTTTGAACCCCCCCAAGGGTGATCACGTTGCCATGCGGCACCGCTCGGATGGATTCCTGCTCAATAACCCAGTCATGGGTTTTTCGGTTTCCCATGAATTCCATGACGGGAATACGACGAATCCATTGGTAAAGGGTTTTGGCAAAGGGCGTGGGGCCGAGTTTCGGGTGAATGGTTGTGCGTTTCAGAGCCCGAATGTTAATGGGAATTTTGTCACGGGAAGTGTTGGGGCGTCGAATGGCCTTTTGAGCTCGGCGGGGAAGGGTATTTTCAATGGCCAGGCCCATGCCGTGTACCCGGGGGCTTCGTCCCGTGGAATCACTCCCGATTCTGGCTTTCAGGGGGGAACCCTTGTAAAAATCTCTCAGCGTGGCGATATCGTGCAGGATATTGGAAAGCTTTTCAGTCCGGTCTTTCTGCTGATCATCGCCCGATGTTGCCAGCTTTGAAATGATGTTTCGAATCAGCCTTTTCAACTGAATCACATTGCCCAGATTGATGGCCTGCTGGAGCCTGCTGATGTCGGCGATTTGACCGGTTTTTCCCGCCGCATAGTCCTTGAGGTTGAAAATTTCAAGTCGGTTGATCATGCCTTCACAATCATAGAGCAGTTCAAGCACGTCTTCCACGGACAGGTTGCTGAGATTCAGGGTGATCCGGTAGCCCAGATGGAGCTTTGCCAGCAGAACAATAATTTCTTTCGGCGAAAATTTTAGCATTCCGGGAACTTCCAGACCCTGTTGCGGCGTATAGGGATCAGGAATTTCGGGGTTTTTTTGGGGCGCCAGGAACCGTTCCAGAATGTCATCTGAATTCAGCCGGTTCATGGTTTGTACCAGTCGCGCAATTTTAAGACGTTCTTCGTGTTTGGCTTCAGGATAGCGGTCCCGCAGGATTTTCACCCGGGCCGCCATGGAGGGCAGTATTTTGGCATAGGCGAACTCCGCCAGATGAAGAAGAGAGGGCTGTCCCGTACCCACGAAGGAGAGAAATTCGGATCTATCCAGAAGGGGCACATCAAAACCCAGTGCCTTCCGGATGGCAGGGCCATGTGTATTGTTGAATGCTTCCAATATGGATAGGACATGTCCCTTCTGGTAGTCGCAAACCTTCTTCCCTTCAGTCATGAGCGCGGCAACCGGTTCTTCCTCAAGGAAACACAAAAAGTCCTGTGCATCCGAAAATCCCCGAGGCACCCAGATCAACTGAACATACCGGTTGCGGAATCTGGTGTAAAACTCAATCCCGATCCGAATTTCAATGCCCATGATATCCGCCGCCTCCAGGAGTTCAACGGCAAACCTGGCCTCCAGGCAGTTGTAATAAATCACCCTCAGGCGCCTGATCCCTTTGATCCAGGCATCCATGATAAGGTGGCACGAGGATTTGCGGCCCTTTGTGTTGACATCATGAACATGGTCGTCGAAAGAAATCTGGTTCCACTCTTCCGGCATTTCCAGGAGATGATAACGATCGAGCTGTGCGCGAGTAATGCGGGGATTTCCGGGTACGCAAGACCTGAAATCGTGGGCCAGCTCAAGTTGGCGCTGTTCATCGCCGTGAGCCCGCACCAGTTCTTTCATGATCTGGAGAAGGACCCTCGCGGTGTTCTTGGGAATGGGGCCCGCGGCGGTTAGAAGGACTTCGTCCCTCAGGGATCTGAGGGCATTTAACCGGTCATCCACGCCACCCGCTTGAAGGGACTCCAGCAGATGGATAACGGCAAAGGCGATGCGGAGGCCTTTGGATTCGGAAAGTTCTTTGATGCCGCGTGGATGGAGATAAGGATAGATCAGTTCCCGTCGATATTGGCGGGACGGGTCCTTTCCCAGCACCTCGTTGACAATGTGCAGCAGTTGTCGGTCCCGATGGTCAAAAAGGAACATGGGCATCCCTTGTCGGCGATAGGTTGATGGGAAATGGAATCGTCCATATGCACAATCCCTTACCATGAAAATGCAGCAGTTAGCTGTTAGCTGTTAGCTATTAGCTGTTAGCTGTTAGCTTAAAAGCGGTAGATGTCATTTTCATGCGAGGGGGTGGCAAACCCCCTTGCCATGAGGGTTTACCTTGGAAAAGTAGCAAAATTAGTCGGATATTTCAAACTTAATCAGAGAATAAGCGAAAACCCGGGCACGGGCATCCCTCGTAAAAGTATCAAGCGCAAAGAGCCCCTCTTACCGAACTCATTTAACTTTGTAAGGATTAACCGTCAATACGGGAACCGAAGACCTTTTGACCACATTTCGAGCTACACTTCCGAAAAGAACATTCTCCAATCCCTTTCTGCCGTGCGTTCCCATCACCACCAGGTCAATTTCTTCAGAGTCAATGGCTTTTAGTATTTCCTGGGCTGGATCGCCGTAAACGATCATTTTTTGAAAGTTACGGTAGCCCTGCAACTGTTCCTCGCAAACTTTGTCAAGGGCCTTCTCAGCACCCTTAAGGGCATCTTCCTGGTACTGTTCCAGGGGAATATGGGGGATATAAATGCCGCCACCCCATTTCCCAAGATCCTCGACAACGTTAAGGAGTAAAATGTTGCCGCCATATTTTTCAGCAAGGGACACCGCATAGGGAAAGACTTTTGATGAATTAGCTGTTAAATCAACGGGAAACAGAATTTTTTGTATTTTTACCATTTCTTGACGCCTCCTGTTTTATGTTCAAAGAAATGAAAGATAATTTGATTTTCAGCATAAAGTGTGCCATGGAAACGCAACGGGGGATCTCAAATATAAAAGGCCAAAGACCCGCTGTTTTCTTGTATCGCAATCCAGTTATCCCTTTTTATCCATGGTTTTAGATCGTTCAATGGGGCAACCGAACTGTCGGAGGCTTTTACAGGTTGTAAAGTTTCATGTTTTAAATACCTGCCAATATAGGAAATCGACCCGCTCACCTTTTCCGGACATTCCCGTGATGGTGAAATTTTGGAAGGAGAATTTCGGAATATTTCGAAACCGATTGCCTTGTTAAAAGGGCGTTATTGTTTATCAGACTTATCTCTCATGCATTCTCCATCTGCATTAAAAAAATGGCATACTCTGTGCTTTCTGCAATGTATGGTCGGTGATCGACCGCATCTTATGGCAATCAAGGAACAACTAGAAAAAACAAGAAAATCATTCTCAGGAAAACTTAAAACTTCGGCTTGCCGCCTTAGGGAGGATTAATAATGACGGAACAGTCCAAAAAGAAAATGTTGTTGGCTGTGGATGGCTCTGAAAATGCTCTGGAAATCGTCAGGTATGTCGGTAGAATTCCGACATTTAAAGAAATGGAGATGGTGTTGTTCAACGTCCATAGTAAAATACCCGAAAGCTATTGGGATCTTGAAAAGAACAGTTCGGCGGCATGGCGGATGAGTGAAGCCAGAGCCTGGGACAAGGAACGGGAAAAAACCATTCAGAAATATATGCAAAAAGCGGAGAAAATCCTCTGGCGCGCCGGTTTTCCCAAGGAATCCGTGACAACGAAAATCCACAATCGAAAACGGGGGTTTGCCCGAGATATTGCAAAAGAGGCGGAACGGGATTATAATGGTGTTTTGGTGGGCAGAAAAGGAATGAGCAACCTGAAAGATCTTGTGTTGGGAAGTATTGCAACAAAGCTCATTGGAAAAATTTCTTTTGTTCCAATTCTGGTAGTCGGAAAGAAACCCGCGGCAGGATCGGTGCTTCTGGCTCTGGACGGTTCGGAAAACGCCATGCGCGCTGTCGACTATGTGGGAAATTTGTTAGGCGCATCCGGTTTTGAGGCGAGATTCATCCATGTGATCAGAGGTGATAACCCGGAATATGTGAACGCGGGTAAAATGGATATGAATGGGGTGTTTGATGAAGCGAGGGGCGTTTTGATCGCTTCAGGGTTTGATCCGGATCGGATCACCACCAAAATTATCACGGGTGTGCGAAGCCGTGCTGCTGCCGTGGCTCAGGAAGCCAGGGATGGCGGGTATGGGACCATTGTTGTGGGGAGAAGGGGGCTTTCCAGGGTAAGAGATTTTCTTATGGGACGCGTCAGCAACAAACTGATTAATTTTGCAAAGAATCAGGCAATTTGGGTTGTGGATTAAATAAATGAGCGTCAGGTTGCCGGATAATGAGACCAGTGTGAGGTCATTTTATGCTGCATGACAAAAAATACATATCCATAAAGTTAAATACGCCGAAGTTAAAGCAAAGAAACAGAGCGCTTTCCTTTTTGATTGAAATGAGTAACTTCCTGGCGACCCCTATGGAACCCAAAGTGCTTCTGGAAGGCGCCCTCTCCATGGTGTTGGAACATTTTGGCCTCAAATTCGGAAGAATCTATTTGATGGATAAGGGTGGTAAATCGTTATCGCTTGCCGCTTATCGGGGAATAGAAATAGCGGGTCTTGAAAAAGTGCGTATCGATGAAGGTTTTACCGGTAAATCCGCCAGAACCAAATCTTTCATTGCCCAGTATGTTTCACAATTGGAAGACCGACAAAGAGCGGCGTTGCTTGCGGATAGAGGGCTTTTGATCGACATTTGCGTGCCATTGATTTCCAGGAACAAGGTGGAGGGGGTTATGAACGTGGCAAGCAGTGAAATGGTCCATCTGGATCAGGATGAAATCGATCTTCTTACAACCGTAGGCCACCAATTGGCGGTTGCGGCAAATAACGCCAAGCTTTATGGCGATCTGAAAAACAACGTCAAAATACTCAAAGAAAAACAAAATACCATAAAGTTTTTTACCTACTCCATTGCCCATGATTTAAAAAGTCCGGCCATTGGCGTTTACGGCCTGACCCGCCTTCTTCAGAAAAAATACGGTGAACAGTTGGATGAACGGGGTCAAGCCTATTGCAATCAAATCCTGAAGACTTCCAAACAGATGGTGTTGCTGGTGGAAAAGCTCAACTCATTTATTGCCACCAAGGAAACGCCAATGAATTTCGAAAAAATTCAAATCAAGGAGATCACGGAAGGGATCAAAAAAGAGGTTTCCTCCTTGCTCAAGGAGCGGGGCATCAGGTGGCGGGAAGCGGAAGATTTCCCTGAAATTGTTGCGGACAAAATTGCTGTTTCAAGGGTGTTCAGAAATTTTGTGGATAATGCGCTAAAATACGGTGGAGAAAATCTTGCCAATATTAAGATCGGATATCGAGAGGATCCCAAATTCCATGTATTTTCGTTCAGCGACGATGGTGTGGGCATCAAGAAAAAAAGCAGGGAGAAAATTTTCGATCGTTTTCAGAGAAACGGAAGTTCCAAAGGGATATCCGGATCCGGTCTGGGGCTCGCCATCATCAAAGAGGTGGCGGAAAGGCATGGCGGGCGGGTGTGGGTTGATCCTGAAACAACCCAAGGAGCAACCTTTCATATGACGATTTCAAAAGATTTGATGGTTACGGTGTGATTTCCATAAGCTTACCGTTTAAGCGTTTCCGACCTATCTGAAAAAAAGACGCATGCCATTTTCAAGAAACTTTCTTGACTTCCGAAAATCATCCTTCTATCATCCCGCATAGTAGGAATGCGCTCTTGTAATATAAGAATTATTAAATGAAAGGCGGTATTAACGATGGATGATCTTAGAGTTGCCGTGGTTGGTATTGGTGCAACGGGGGCTGTGTTGGCTGCGGCCCTGCTCAAACAGGATCCGGAGACCATGCTGGTGGACCCCAGGCCCGGCCTGGGAGAAGAAGTTCGTAAAAATGGGCTGAAGATTTCAGGTGAACTCACGTGCCATGTGCCGGTTCGTCATTTTTTTGAGCGGATTGAAGAGATGAAAGAACGCCGTCCCAATGTGATATTTGTTTCCACCAAGACCTTCCATCTGCCTTCGGTTCTGGAGGCGTTGAAGACGGTATTCGAGGATGGAACCAAAATTATCAGCACCCATAACGGACTGGGGACGGAAGATCTCATTGCAGAAGCGTTCGGAGCCGGGGCGGCATTTCGGATGTCGCTCAATTTCGGCGTTTCATTGAAAGGGCCGTACGAAGTTGAAATGGCCTTTTTCAATCGGCCCAATCACCTGGGCGCCTTAATCCCCGAAAACCGGGAGATGGGTCTAAAAATCGCGGACCTGTTCTCCGCGGGAGGTTTGGACACGGAATTTGTGGATGACATTAAACTGTATGTCTGGAAAAAGATGATTATGAAATGCACTATGGCCTCCATTTGCGCCGTCACGGACAAAACCATCAAGGAGGCCTTGACCTTTCCTCCCACCCGGGAAATTGCCGATGCCTGCTTCCAGGAAGCCCTGGCGGTGGCCAAAGCAAAAGGATATGATCTCGGAGAGGATTACCTTGTCCAGGCGTTGGGTTATCTTGAAAAGGTGGGAATCCATAAAGATTCCATGTGTTTTGATGTTGCCCATAAAACACGGACCGAAATCGATTACCTGGGTGGAAAGGTCGTTGAATACGGAAGAGAAACAGGTGTTCCCACCCCATGTTATGCCACCATGGCGAACCTGGTGAAGGCGGTGGAAGACAAATATCTAGGCAATTGACAGGCTTAAAATAGAGAGGATTTTTCGGTATGAATCGCAGCAAGTGGATGCATGTGGGCGACATCCTTAAAATGAACGCCCTTAACTATCCCGATAAGTTGGGGTGGCAGGACAAAACAAAGGAATTTACCTTTTCAAAATGGAATAAGAGAGCCTGCTGTTTTTCAAACGGCTTGAAAAATCTGGGCGTCGGCTATAAAGACACGTTTGCCGTCATTTCCTACAACCGAGGGGAATGGATGGATGTCTTTGCCGGGTGCGCCAAGGGCGGGCAGGTGGTGGCGCCCATCATGTTCCGTCTGGCGGGGCCTGAAATTGAATACATCGTCAATCATTCGGAATGTAAGGCAATGATTGTTGAAGCCCCTTTTGTTGGGCTCATCGATCGCATTAAAGACAAGCTGCGGGTTCCAAAGGAGGCCTTTATTTATTTGGGAGAGGGTCCCGTGCCGGAGGGCTATGTCGGGTATGAAGCACTCCTGGCAAGATCCTCGCCCAATGAGCCGGAGCGGCTGATCGATGGGGATGATATCTGGAACATCATGTACACGTCAGGGACGACGGGACGACCCAAGGGCGTGGTGCGAACCCACGAAAGCCATATCTCCCATTACCTGTTGAGCAATATCAACATGGGCGTACGGCCCACGGACAAGGTGATGCTCGTGATGCCCATGTGTCATGTGAATTCCATCCAATATTCTTTTCCCTATACCTTAATGACGGCGCCGGTATTCGTTTACAACATGACAAGCTTTGATCCCGAAGATCTGCTGGCGACCATTGACAAATATCAAATCACCTACACCTCTCTGGTGCCGACCCATTACCGCATGATTCTGGATTTGCCGGAGGAAATCAAAAAAAGCAAGAATGTTTCGTCCATTAGGCAACTGCTCGTTTCTTCGGCGCCGGCCGGCAAAGACCTGAAACTGGCCATCATGGATTATTTCAAGAATGCGGAGCTTTGGGAAGCCTATGGGAGTACGGAAGGCGGCCTGGGAACGCTGCTCAGACCTGAAGATCAATTCAGGAAACTGGGCTCCATCGGCAAGGAGATTTTCGGATCTGACCGCATTAAACTCCTTGACGAGGATAGAAATGAGGTTCCGGAGGGCGAAGTCGGTGAACTGTTTTACCGGGCCCCCTGCGTTTTCAAAGAGTACCTGAAGGACCCGGAGAAAACAAAAAAAGCGTTCGAAGGAGAGTGGTTTTCCGCGGGAGATATGGCAAAGCGGGATGAAGACGGCTACTACACCCTGGTGGACCGGAAAGCGAACATGATCATTACCGGTGGTGAAAACGTTTACCCTTCGGAAGTGGAAAATGTGCTTCGTGAGCATGCGGCTGTCAAGGAAGTGGCGGTGATCGGCGTGCCCGACGAAAAATGGGGTGAAAAAATCAGGGCGGTTGTGGTCCTGAATGATGGTTATGGGGCGGGAGAAGCCCTGGCCCAGGAGATCATCAATTTTGCCCGCGACAAGATTGCCGGATACAAGCGGCCGAAAAACATCGATTTCATAAGGGAAGCGGAAATGCCCAAGACCGCCACTGGCAAAATCCTCCACAGGGTACTCAAAGGGCATTATGGCAAGGACGCCCATTGCAATGAGTAAATCATTTGGTTCATTGGAAAAAGCGATTCAAATTCTCTCCCTTTTCGATTCGGGACATCGGAAACTATCGGCCCAGGAGATTTCAGAATTTCTCTGTATCCCTTCGAGTACGACCTATAACTATCTGAAAGTATTTATCCAAAATGAAATCCTCGCAAAAGACGAAAAAACCAATAAATTTTGTCTCGGCTTCAAAATTTTCAAGTTGGGGATTCTTGCATCCGAAAATTTCTCGTTGCTTGAAATCGTGCATCCCTACCTGGTATCCATTGCGGGTCGTTCTCGCGAAACCGTTGTCCTGACCGTAAGCGATGATTTGGATGTCCTGTGTGTGGATACGGTTGAAACGCCAAGACTGGTTAAGCTGACAATGAAGAAAGGCGCCAGGATTCCCCTTCATGCGGGCGCCCCGGGGAAGGCTGTACTCGCTTATAAAGGTCAAACGTTCCTTCACGAAATGATTCAGCGCAAAGGCCTTACGAAACTAAATAGAAACACCATTACAGATCTGGAAGAACTCAAACAAGCGCTTGCATCCATTCGAAGACAAGGCTTTAGCGTGAGTAATTCAGAAGTAGACACGGGGACTGCGGCTTTGGCGGTCCCCATTTTTGACCACGAAGGGCTCGTTATTGCCTCCATTTCATTGATTGGTTCGAAAGAAGCAATCTTTAGAGAGGAGCAAAAGGAATTGATTGAGATGCTGAAGGACGCCGGTCGGGGGATTTCAGCGGAACTGGGATATGTTCAACATTAAGGACCTCGGCAAGAAAAAAAATAGGTTCATTGCGGATTAACGTGAAATCGTGCTTTGAGATTGTTTCGGTTCGGGCTGTAGGTGCGACTTCAGTCGCACAGGGTCGGCTTAATGTGCGACTGAAGTCGCACCTACAATCGGCTCAGAAGCCAAATCTCACGCGAATCCACGATGAGCCAAAAAATACAAATGCGATATTTCTGGAATAGGTTGAAAAAAAAACCTCAAAATCATATGATAACGTCCTACACGCTGAAACTCTGGTAGAAAAAAGCAAGAAGATTATTTTCAGGAAGACTTAAAACCTAAAACTTAAAACTGCGGCTAGCCGCTCGGGATTGTTGTTCCATAATATTTTTTGAGGGGTCATAAAAAATGAAAGCACGGCATCTGTTGATGGTTTTTACGGCGGTTTTATGTTTTTCCCATTTTTCGGCATTTGCGGGCGGCGCCATGTGGGTAACTTCGGAGAATGCCAAGCTTAAGGTTGAACCCGGTGCATCATCCACCACCCTGTCAACGGTTCCCGTGGGCGCCAAGGTCTCCGTTCTGGAATCCCAAGACCGCTGGTATCGGGTGCGGACTTCATCGGGTGAAAACGGGTGGATGTATCGGGGGAAATTGTCCGATGCGCCGCCTGCAAAGGAAACAGGGGAATCCGACAACCTTTTTGGGTCCATGCAGGTCGGCAGTATCAGCGCCGATGAGGCCCAGACCTCCCGGAGTATCCGCGGTTTGTCCAAGGAAACCGAGCAGTATGCCCAAAAGCGGAGAACGCCTGAGGTTTACAAAAAAGCGCTGGATCAGGTCTTGGCCATTCACATCACGAACAGGGAGCTGGATGTCTTTCTGAAAGCCGGAAAGATCGGCGAATATGCGCAGTAAGGGTCTGAGATTTTCAACCAAAATAATTTTTCAGATGGGGTCGAGCCATGCATAAAAGAATTGCAATTGTATTTTTTTTCCTGTCGGCATGTTTTTTTGTGGTCAGCACTGTCTTTGCTTTCGGCACGAACCAGGATACAAAAAGAGGGGAAACAGACCACCTGCAGTTTGCGGGATTGCTGGATAAACTGATGGATCCCAATTCTAAGGAAAACAAGATCCTTACGGGAGCGGTTTCGGTTTTGGGGTCCACTTCTGAAATCGACTACAAGTCCGAAAGAACCATTGGTGAAAGCCTGGCTCTCGAGGGCTTTCGCCGCTACGGTCTCCCGGTAAAAGACAAGGCTCTTCAGGCGTATGTGAACCTGGTGGGGACCGCGGTGGCAAAAAATTCCAATCGCCCCGAAATTCCCTATAATTTCGTTGTGGTGGATAGCCCCCTGCAAAACGCCTTCAGTTGCCCGGGGGGCATCGTTTTTGTCAGTTCAGGTCTTTTGGAAACCATTCAAAGCGAGGACCAATTGGCCGGAATCCTGGCGCACGAGGTGGCCCATGTGGGGCACAAGCATGCGCTGAAGTCCATACAGCGGGCACAGTTTTTCAATGGCGTTGGAAAAATTACGTCCGCCACGATGGAAGGTCAGAAGGGAAAGCAGTTCGAAGACATGATTGGGGGCCTGCAGGATACCCTCTTTGACAAAGGTCTGGACCAAAATATGGAATTTGAAGCGGATACAAGCGCTATGGAGACCGCCTACCGGACCGGCTATGATCCCGGCGGTCTGATCCAGGTGCTGGAAGAACTGAAACGCATTCAGGCGGCTTCCACCCGAAAGGGATCCTGGTTTTCAACGCATCCGCCTCTTGGGCAAAGGATTCAGAACTGTGAGGTTCAACTGCGTCGCTATCCCGATGCAAAGGCCCTGGCGCATCTGCCGGGTCGTTTCAACCAATACAAAAAAACAATGCCCAAGTGAGGTCCTTTTTGAAGTTTTCCCTGAAAGGCTCTCGAAGTAAAACTCACGGCTGAAGCCGTACATGGATAGGGGGTTTTGCTTGACGGAGGGGTGTTTGTACGGGGATTTTGGCCAGTACATTTTCATCGAACACAAAAGCAGGTTGTACAAATGCACGCAGCTGCTGTAGAGACAAGGCATGCCTTGTCTCTGGGGGAGTTTCATGCTTGGAAACGAAATGAATTCTGAGTCCCTGCTCTACTGCATCCTCGCCCTGCGTTTCTCTTCCGCCCATCGACGAATCTCATCCACGCTCTCGGCATCCAGGAAACGCTCGCCAAGATCTTCGATATCTTCCGTACGCAAACCCGTGAAGATTGGCGGAAGCGATTCGTAACCGGTTTTAAACCGCTTCGCAATTTGACGGCACAGAAGATTCAGGCTGCCTTTCTCCATGCCTTTCTCCATACCTTTCTCCATACCGATTCTTTCCACGCTGGTAACATATTCCATTTTCGTTTCCTCCTCGAACTTTTGGATTTCCGTCCAAAGGCCTTTTTCCATATCCGCGGGCAGGGACATGACCCAATCTATAAATGCAAACAGCCTGATCACATCTGCTTTAGCGTATCCCTGGCGGTAGAGCCTTTTAATGAGGATCAGCTTCCACCGGTATCGCTGCTCGTTGTTTCCTTTGGTTTCAACCGCCTTCAAATGCGCCATCACAACCGAGGCAAAGGGATTGGTCTTGGGCGATGCCTCCAGTTCCGCCCATTTCTCACGGTAATCAAGTTTTCCCAAGCTTCACGCATGGAAACCACAACCCGGCACGACTTCCCCACAATTCATAACTGAAGCTTCACGCATGGAAACCACAACCCGGCACGACTTCCCCACAATTCATAACTGAAATGATCCGGACGCCACAAAGGATTTTCGGTTCATCGCGGATTGACGTGAAAACATTCCCGGAGGGGAAAAGTTGTATAGTCCGTAGGTCAGGTTGTCCCGCGTTCACATTTTTACCGCGAAATTTCGATTTCCACGTCAACCCCCATGAACATTCAAAATCCCACATGTCCACACGCGGGATTACCTGACATTGATTCGGCATAAACCGATAATCCCATTGGCAACGTTGGGGTGGTGAGAATGTCAGGGAACGGCGCGTTGGGGTTTTCTCGGTCGTTTGATGGATTTCGACCCATTTGGGATTCAACAGCGTCAGAGGAAAAAACGGGGACGCGCCGCACCCTGACCTACCAGGAAAAAACGGGGACGCGCCGCACCCTGACCTACCGCGTGGAGAAAAATAACCATGGGATCGTCGGGTTCCGAATACATACGATTCTTTATGACGAATGCACCGAGGTTTTTCCTGGTGGCGAAACATTTTGCCCGAAGGTCCCAGTTTCTTTTCCCGAATCAGGTCCTGATATAAAAGCCCGACATACACCAGGACACGCAGTGGCATGTATCTATCGATTTCTGAAACTCGATCAGGATGTACCCCACTCTCGGCCCCACTTCACACCGCCAGACAATTCGTCGTGCCGATCCCGGATATCATCGCTTACCCCGTTCACCCGAATGACGCCAGATCGATTTTCACGTTAATCCGCGATGAGCCGAAAGGAATTGGGACGCGGTTAAACGCGGATTTACTGTAAACAGTGAACGGTCAGCGATTTTCTTAGGTGCCCCATTTTGCTTTCAAAAATGGGGTTCTAAGCCCTGGAAAATGACGGTTTAAGTGCCAATATTAAAGCATTTCAGCCATCTATCTTGGTCCTACCCCGACCCACATCTAGCTTGGGGCAACCCCAACCCATTACCCAGATGTTCATGATCTGAGTCCCTGCTCTACTGCATCCTCGCCCTGCGTTTCTCTTCCGCCCATCGACGAATCTCATCCACGCTCTCGGCATCCAGAAAACGCTCGCCAAGATCTTCGATATCTTCCGCACGCAAACCCGTGAAGATCGGAGGTAGCGATTCGTAACCGGTTTTAAACCGCTTCGCAATTTGACGGCACAGAAGATTCAGGCTGCCTTTCTCCATACCTTTCTCTATGCCTTTCTCTATGCCTTTCTCCATACCTTTCTCCATACCGATTCTTTCCACGCTGGTAACATATTCCATTTTCGTTTCCTCCTCGAACTTTTGGATTTCCATCCAAAGGCCTTTTTCCATATCCGCAGGCAGGGACATGACCCAATCTATAAATGCAAAGAGCCTGATCACATCTGCTTTAGCGTATCCCTGGCGGTAGAGCCTTTTGATGAGAATCAGCTTCCACCGGTATCGCTGCTCGTTGTCTCCCTTGGTTTCAACCGCCTTCAAATGCGCCATCACAACCGAGGCAAAGGGATTGGTCGATGCCTCCAGTTCCGTCCATTTCTCACGGTAATCAAGAAGCTTCACGCATGGAAACCACAGCCCGGCACGACTTCCCCGCAATTCATAACTGAAATGATCCGGACGCCACAAAGGATTTTCATCCGCCAGAATCGCGATACTGGCGACTTTCCGATGAAAAAGGTCAAATGTTCGGTAATTAGGTTCATCGCGGATTAACGTGAAATCGCGCTTTGAGATTGTTTCGGTTCGGGCTGTAGGTGCGACTTTAGTCGCACAGGGTACTTAATGTGCGACTAAAGTCGCACCTACAATCGGCTCAGAAGCCAAATCTCACGCGAATCCACGATGAGCCAATAATTATAAGTGTACATCCTCTCAGGGAACAGTTTCCTTTTCTGCCCCTGCACTTCCACGTGCGCCAACACCCATTCATCGCTATCGTCTTTGCGGTACAGTTGTACGAGTTTGTCGGCATATCTGCGACCGATAACCGCATTTTTGGACACCTTCTGCAATTCCTTGTCCGGAAAAAGGCATCCCCTTTCCCAAACAAGTTTACAAAGTTACCAGCGTCCCTTGCTTTATCGGTGGGCAATTTTACACAAATATCGTAAAAAACCAAGAATCTCATTCGCCGTCCCTATTTAGACGCAAGACAAATATTATGGTTCCCACGCGGGAGTGTGGGAACCAGGAAAAAATCTCCTGTTGTTCGATTCCTTCTCAATGAATATAAGATACCTCCTCATTGCTTCCTGAGCAGCCCGGCGCCGTATCCTCACACGTGGGTGTAAATAAGAATTTCACCTCGGCCACATCCCCAGTGAAATTGATGTCAACGATGTAAGGATCGTTGGTTGAGGCATCAGATGGGTCGCGCCACGTTCCCTGGTAAGTCCGCGTATCAGGGTAGGTCAGATCCATTACTTGGCGGATCAGAGCGCCGTCCGCATCATGGGTTGTCACCGCAAAAGTGGTTCCCTCAATGGGCGGATTGCCGTTCACATCCTCAATATAGACCGTATAGGTGTAGGAATCGCCACCGTTAGGGGTTTCCGCAATTTTCATGGTGCAAACCCCCGAGAACAGCACCGGCATGCGCGCCATGATACGGTTGGTTAATCCGCTGTCGCTTTGCTGCCACTGGGGATCACCGGCAGCCAGGTTGCTGGTGGCCTTGTAAAGGTTAATCCCTTCACCACCGATATACAGGGCCGATGCCGCGCCGCTCATATAAGGTGGAACATTTGAGGCCAGTGCATGCTGGGCAAAGAGTGTCGTATCATCAGGCGGGTCGTATGCCGGCAGACCATCAACGGCCTCGGCCCAGTCTCCGCTGGGAAGGCGGGTTGCCGCATTCAGCTCAACCGTATAAAGGTTCCCCACCGCATGGGGCTCGATGGCGCCCCAGAAATAGGTCACCGCATACAACCGATTATTTCCCTCATCCACCAGAAGGTCCTTGATTTCCCTCCCCGGATCCCGGGTGGTTCTGAAGGTAAAGGTGTCACCCACCACAAAGTCGGTGGATCCCGCGGTAATGGTGAACGTCATGACATCCGCAATGGTGTAGGCCCCCGCGCTGATATCATAATCGGGCTGTGGCTGTGATCCGGAGGAAACGGTTCCGACCACACTAAAGACGCCTTTACCTGCTACAGCGGTCTTACACGTGATGGTCCAGTATTCGGACAGGGCGTTATTGCCCACCGTTACCCGGCTCATGACCCCGGTTCCCGTGTTCTGGGTCCCTGGAACCGGCGTGGAAGCGCTCAGGCCCTTGCCCATGCCGCCGGTGTACGGGGTCCACGTGGTTCCCGTGTCGGCGCTGACATAAACACCCGCATCGTTCGTTCCGGCATAGATAATATCCGCGGCGCCGTCGGAATCGGGATGCAGGGCCAGGGTGTTGATGTTGTCGCCGGTAAAGCTGCTGATATCGGTCCAAGTGGCCCCACCGTCGGTACTCCTGAAAACACCGGTGGCTGTAGCCGCGTAGAGCACGGCCGTAGCGCCGTGAGTTCCGGGCGCCTTCACCAGATCCTTTACGCTTGTTCCATTGCCCAGTCCATTGGCCTGTATCCAGGTAATTCTAGGTGTGGTGGCGCCGTTGGTGGTGTAGTAGACACCATTGCCCTGGGTTCCGATCCAGACATAATTCCCGGCATCATCACAAATCACTGTAAGCACCGCGGAATCTGATCTGAACACGCCCTTATACTCTTCCGCATTGTTGCTGTTCCAGCTCGAACCGCCGTCCAGGCTGCGATATACGTGGCCATCGCCCAGATACCCGGTGGCCGCATAGACCGTGTTGTTGTTTTCAGGATCAATGGCCACATCGTTGACATAGGGGTCAATCCAGTTCTGGCCCGGCACGGTGGAAGAGGAACTCACATTGCGCCAGGTAACCCCGGCGTCAGTGGATTTATATACGCCTCCACCGTCCGTGGCCGCAAAGACCACGTTGCTCGAGACCGGGTCAACAGCCATGGCGGTAACATGGGTGGTCCGTCCACCATTGATAGCCTCGCCCGTGATGGAGACAAACCCCTGCAAGGGGCTCGGGCTTGCAACCGAAATCAGATCGCTGTTGCCAAAGCCACCCGAAGTCCCGTCGCTGCCCGGATCGAACAAGCCACCCGTGTTGTAGGTCTTAAAAGATATGGCCGTGTTATCGGGCACGGCATTGCCGTAGATGTCGCCGGCATTGACCGTAACCCCGTTCCGCAGGCCCATCTTCCACAGACCGGAGACATTGATATATTGGACATGGATGCCGAGTTCCTCACCGACAGGCGGGCCGGATACGATGGCAATATCGCCGGTGGTGGTGGTTACATTGGTATCATTGAAATAGGTTCCCTTCACGCTGACGGGTCCGGATTTGAAACCGCTTGTCAGAATGGTTCCAGCTTTTCCACCGGAAGTGGTGGTCAGCACGGGCGAAATTTCCTCCCCCCCGTTGGGCCCGCTCAGGATAGAGAAGTCGATTCGGTAGCCGTCCGCCACCAGCTCGCCGGCCGCGTCTTTCACCTCGAAGACGATCTGGGAGGTGCATTGCCCGCCGGTCCCCTTCACATTGACGCTGGTCGGATTGGGGTAGCCGTCCGCCACCTGTATAAAGGCCGGCGGCGGGTAGATAACAATGTCGGCCGTTCCGCTGACATCTACCCCGCCTATTCCGCCCGTGGTCCAGGTGCCGGTCACCGTCACTGTACCCCCCTTTGCCGCGGCTTCAAAGGTTACCTGGGCTTTGCCCTCCCCACCCGCAGTAAGTGCGGAAGCGGGAATATCACCCAGGCTTTCATCACTTAGCCTGAATCGAACCTCCTGGTCGTCCTCCGCAGGCGTGCCATCAGCATTTTTCAGCTGCACTGTTACGGTGGCTGTTTCCTCTCCCGTCCCCAAAAGAGCGTTGGGCACGATGGCAAGGGTGACACTTCCCGGCGTATAATCTACATCAATCTGAGCGGTCCGACCCCCGGCTTCGGCCTGGATAGTGGCGGTTCCCGCCACATCTCCGCTGGTCAGCGTGGCCGATGCAACCCCATTGGCGCTGGTGGCGGTAGAGGTGATGCCGCCGCCGCCGCGAATGATGGAGAAATTGACGCTGGTGCCGTCCGGCGGATTGCCACCGCCCACAACCGTCAGCGTCGCGCTGATGGTCGCAGTGCTTGCCCCGTCCGCCGGGAGGCTTTCCGGATTGGCGGTCAGACTGATAGTCGCGATCTGAGCGCCGATTAGGTGAATGGCCGCATTCCCATTCGCCCCATTGACGGTTCTTGCCGTTACCGTGGCCTGGTCTCCAGCCGGTTTAGCGGAAGGCGCCGTGTAGGTAACGGAAAGGGCGCCGTTTGTGGTGACGCCGTTCAAACTGCTGAGGGCGCCGTAGTCCACCTCAAAAGTAACGGTTGTGCCATTGGTCACAGGGTTGTCATTGACATCCAGCACCACCACCGTGATGCGACTGGTACTGGTTCCATCGGCTGTAAGATTGCTCGGATCAGCCGTCACCAGGACCCGACTGGCCGGACCGGCCACAAAGACAACGGATACCGTATCTGAGCGCCCGCCGACGGTGGCTGTCACAACCGCCGTTCCCGGATTTATACCGCTGGTCAGCGTCACCCTGGCGATACCGTTGGTTGTGGGAGTGCCACCTGACAAGGTACCGGCGGTGGTTGAGAATGTAACCGGCGTGCCGTCCGCAATATTATTGCCGTTTACGTCTTTCACCGTGGCAAAAATGGTTGTACTCGAACCGTCGGCCACTAGACTCGAAGATCCGGCCGTAACCGTTACAGATCCTACGCTCGCCGCAATAAGGGTGATGGTATCCGTTCCAGACTTGGCGTTGGTCGACAAAACCGTCACTGTATCCGGGCTGCCGGCTGAGCCTACAGGCGCAGTGTACGTCACCGTCGCCACTCCGTTTGCATTGGTGATAGCCGTAATGGCGGAAAGATCGCCAAGTTCTGCACTAAAGTTCAGGGTTTCACCAGATACCGGGTTAGCGTTTGCATCCGTCACGGTCGCCTTGATGGCACTTGTACTAACACCGTCCGCTGTCACGTTGTCGGGATCAGCAACCACTGCCACTGTTGCTACCGGTCCCGCAATGAATTCCACATTCACAGTGTCGTTCAAGTTTCCACAAGTGCCTGTTACCGTCACAGTTCCGGCAGTCGTGCTACTCGTCAGGATCGCTGTTGCCACACCGTTTGTGGTCGTCGTTTCTTCTGAGAGGGTTCCTGCCGTAGTACCAAATGTAACAGGCGTGTTGTCCGCAACCGCATTGCCGTTTAGATCCCAGACCCTTGCCGTGATTATCGTACTGGCCGAGCCATTCGCTATCAACTGAGTTTTTCCTGCGCTCAACTGGATATCGCCAACACTGGCGTCAACAAGCGTTATTTCATCCGATCCGGTTTTGCTGTTCGTCGACGTTGCCGTTACTGTATCCGGGCTGCCGGCTGAGCCTACAGGCGCCGTGTACATCACTGTTGCTACGCCGTTCGCATCCGTTACAGCTGTAATCCAGGAAAGATCACCAAGAGATACGCTGAAAGTCAGGGTTTCACCCGATACCGGGTTAGCGTTTGCATCCGTCGCAGTCGCTTTAATGCCACTCGTACTGACGCCGTCCGCCGTCACGTTGTCGGGATCGGCAACCACTGTCACTGTCGCTACCGGTCCTGCTATGAATTCCACATTCACAGTATCGTTCAAGTTTCCACAAGTGCCTGTCACCGTAACCGTTCCGGCTGTCGTGCTGCTCGTCAGGATCGCCGTCGCCACACCGTTTGTGGTCGTTGTTTCTCCTGACAGGGTTCCCGCCGTCGTACCAAATGTAACAGGCGTGTTGTCCGCAACCGCATTCCCGTTCAAATCCCAGACCCTTGCCGTGATTATTGTACTGGCCGAGCCATTCGCTATCAACTGAGTTTTTCCTGCGCTCAACTGGATATCGCCAACACTGGCGTCAACAAGCGTTATTTCATCCGATCCGGTTTTGCTGTTCGTCGACGTTGCCGTTACTGTATCCGGGCTGCCGGCTGAGCCTACAGGCGCCGTGTACATCACTGTTGCTACGCCGTTCGCATCCGTTACAGCTGTAATCCAGGAAAGATCACCAAGAGATACGCTGAAAGTCAGGGTTTCACCCGATACCGGGTTAGCGTTTGCATCCGTCGCAGTCGCTTTGATGGCACTCGTACTCACGCCGTCCGCCGTCACGTTGTCGGGATCGGCAACCACTGTCACTGTCGCTACCGGTCCTGCTATGAATTCCACATTCACAGTATCGTTCAAGTTTCCACAAGTGCCTGTCACCGTAACCGTTCCGGCTGTCGTGCTGCTCGTCAGGATCGCCGTCGCCACACCGTTTGTGGTCGTTGTTTCTCCTGACAGGGTTCCCGCCGTCGTACCAAATGTAACAGGCGTGTTGTCCGCAACCGCATTCCCGTTCAAATCCCAGACCCTTGCCGTGATTATTGTACTGGCCGAGCCATTCGCTATCAACTGAGTTTTTCCTGCGCTCAACTGGATATCGCCAACACTGGCGTCAACAAGCGTTATTTCATCTGATCCGGTTTTGCTGTTCGTCGACGTTGCCGTTACTGTATCCGGGCTGCCGGCTGAGCCTACAGGCGCCGTGTACATCACTGTTGCTACGCCGTTCGCATCCGTTACAGCTGTAATCCAGGAAAGATCACCAAGAGATACGCTGAAAGTCAGGGTTTCACCCGATACCGGGTTAGCGTTTGCATCCGTCGCAGTCGCTTTAATGCCACTCGTACTGACGCCGTCCGCCGTCACGTTGTCGGGATCGGCAACCACTGTCACTGTCGCTACCGGTCCTGCTATGAATTCCACATTCACAGTATCGTTCAAGTTTCCACAAGTGCCTGTCACCGTAACCGTTCCGGCTGTCGTGCTGCTCGTCAGGATCGCCGTCGCCACACCGTTTGTGGTCGTTGTTTCTCCTGACAGGGTTCCCGCCGTCGTACCAAATGTAACAGGCGTGTTGTCCGCAACCGCATTCCCGTTCAAATCCCAGACCCTTGCCGTGATTATTGTACTGGCCGAGCCATTCGCTATCAACTGAGTTTTTCCTGCGCTCAACTGGATATCGCCAACACTGGCGTCAACAAGCGTTATTTCATCTGATCCGGTTTTGCTGTTCGTCGACGTTGCCGTTACTGTATCCGGGCTGCCGGCTGAGCCTACAGGCGCCGTGTACATCACTGTTGCTACGCCGTTCGCATCCGTTACAGCTGTAATCCAGGAAAGATCACCAAGAGATACGCTGAAAGTCAGGGTTTCACCCGATACCGGGTTAGCGTTTGCATCCGTCGCAGTCGCTTTAATGCCACTCGTACTGACGCCGTCCGCCGTCACGTTGTCGGGATCGGCAACCACTGTCACTTTCGCTACCGGTCCTGCTATGAATTCCACATTCACAGTATCGTTCAAGTTTCCACAAGTGCCTGTTACCGTCACAGTTCCGGCTGTCGTGCTGCTCGTCAGGATCGCCGTCGCCACACCGTTTGTGGTCGTTGTTTCTCCTGACAGGGTTCCCGCCGTCGTACCAAATGTAACAGGCGTGTTGTCCGCAACCGCATTCCCGTTCAAATCCCAGACCCTTGCCGTGATTATTGTACTGGCCGAGCCATTCGCTATCAACTGAGTTTTTCCTGCGCTCAACTGGATATCGCCAACACTGGCGTCAACAAGCGTTATTTCATCCGATCCGGTTTTGCTGTTCGTCGACGTTGCCGTTACTGTATCCGGGCTGCCGGCTGAGCCTACAGGCGCCGTGTACATCACTGTTGCTACGCCGTTCGCATCCGTTACAGCTGTAATCCAGGAAAGATCACCAAGAGATACGCTGAAAGTCAGGGTTTCACCCGATACCGGGTTAGCGTTTGCATCCGTCGCAGTCGCTTTGATGGCACTCGTACTCACGCCGTCCGCCGTCACGTTGTCGGGATCGGCAACCACTGTCACTGTCGCTACCGGTCCTGCTATGAATTCCACATTCACAGTATCGTTCAAGTTTCCACAAGTGCCTGTCACCGTAACCGTTCCGGCTGTCGTGCTGCTCGTCAGGATCGCCGTCGCCACACCGTTTGTGGTCGTTGTTTCTCCTGACAGGGTTCCCGCCGTCGTACCAAATGTAACAGGCGTGTTGTCCGCAACCGCATTCCCGTTCAAATCCCAGACCCTTGCCGTGATTATTGTACTGGCCGAGCCATTCGCTATCAACTGAGTTTTTCCTGCGCTCAACTGGATATCGCCAACACTGGCGTCAACAAGCGTTATTTCATCTGATCCGGTTTTGCTGTTCGTCGACGTTGCCGTTACTGTATCCGGGCTGCCGGCTGAGCCTACAGGCGCCGTGTACATCACTGTTGCTACGCCGTTCGCATCCGTTACAGCTGTAATCCAGGAAAGATCACCAAGAGATACGCTGAAAGTCAGGGTTTCACCCGATACCGGGTTAGCGTTTGCATCCGTCGCAGTCGCTTTAATGCCACTCGTACTGACGCCGTCCGCCGTCACGTTGTCGGGATCGGCAACCACTGTCACTGTCGCTACCGGTCCTGCTATGAATTCCACATTCACAGTATCGTTCAAGTTTCCACAAGTGCCTGTCACCGTAACCGTTCCGGCTGTCGTGCTGCTCGTCAGGATCGCCGTCGCCACACCGTTTGTGGTCGTTGTTTCTCCTGACAGGGTTCCCGCCGTCGTACCAAATGTAACAGGCGTGTTGTCCGCAACCGCATTCCCGTTCAAATCCCAGACCCTTGCCGTGATTATTGTACTGGCCGAGCCATTCGCTATCAACTGAGTTTTTCCTGCGCTCAACTGGATATCGCCAACACTGGCGTCAACAAGCGTTATTTCATCTGATCCGGTTTTGCTGTTCGTCGACGTTGCCGTTACTGTATCCGGGCTGCCGGCTGAGCCTACAGGCGCCGTGTACATCACTGTTGCTACGCCGTTCGCATCCGTTACAGCTGTAATCCAGGAAAGATCACCAAGAGATACGCTGAAAGTCAGGGTTTCACCCGATACCGGGTTAGCGTTTGCATCCGTCGCAGTCGCTTTAATGCCACTCGTACTGACGCCGTCCGCCGTCACGTTGTCGGGATCGGCAACCACTGTCACTGTCGCTACCGGTCCTGCTATGAATTCCACATTCACAGTATCGTTCAAGTTTCCACAAGTGCCTGTTACCGTCACAGTTCCGGCTGTCGTGCTGCTCGTCAGGATCGCCGTCGCCACACCGTTTGTGGTCGTTGTTTCTCCTGACAGGGTTCCCGCCGTCGTACCAAATGTAACAGGCGTGTTGTCCGCAACCGCATTCCCGTTCAAATCCCAGACCCTTGCCGTGATTATTGTACTGGCCGAGCCATTCGCTATCAACTGAGTTTTTCCTGCGCTCAACTGGATATCGCCAACACTGGCGTCAACAAGCGTTATTTCATCTGATCCGGTTTTGCTGTTCGTCGAGGTGGCTGTTACTGTATCCGGGCTGCCGGCTGAACCCACAGGCGCAGTGTACGTCACCGTTGCTATGCCGTTTGTATTGGTGATGGCCGTAATGGCGGAAAGATCGCCAAGTTTTGCAATGAAGTTCAGCGTTTCACCCGATACCGGGTTAGCGTTTGCATCCTTAGCAGTCGCTTTGATGGTACTCGTACTCACGCCATCCGCCGTTACGTTGTCGGGATCGGCAGTGAGGGTAATAACTTCCACTGGACCGTGAATGAAGGTAACAATCGTATTTCCTGAAACCCCACCGCATGTGGCGATGACGGTCGCTGTTCCCACGGTAACAGGACTGGTCAATTTTGCCGTGGCAACCCCGTTTGCTGTGGTAGTGACCTCCGTTATTACGCCACCTGTTGTGCTGAAATTCACAGTTGTTCCATCTGCTACGGTGTTGTTCTGGTTGTCTTTTACCAAGGCTTCAATTCTGGTGCTTGACACACCATCCGCAACAAGGGTTCCATTCCTAGCGGAAACAGCAACGGTTGCCACCTGCGGTGCCACGACGGTCACATTCACAGTGGCGACGATCTGCCCGTAATTGGCGGTTACCATCGCAGTACCTGCTGCTAAGGGTGCAAGCAGTTGGGTTGTAGCAGTTCCCTGCTGGTTTGTTTGGGCCGTGCCCGGGCTCAAACTTCCAGAAGTGGTCGAAAAAGCAATCGTTTCCCCGCTAATGGCCACGCCGTCTTCATCCATCAGCTGGACCGTAATGGTTGAGATATCCGTGCCGTTAGCATTAATGGTTTGCGGATCAGCGGATATTTCATCCAAAGAAACACCGTAGAAGTTCACTTGCGCCGTATCCGTGTGACTGTTGACGGTCGCCGTAACATCGGAGGTAACGTCTACGGCACTGGTGTTGGACGTCAATCGGGCTGTCGCCGTTCCATTCATCGTATTCGCGGTCGCATCGATACTCCCAAGAGTGGCGACAAAACTTACGCTCGTACCGTCTTCCACCAGATTGTCGTTTACATCCGTGACCACAGCATATATTTCAATGCCTTCCTCGCCATTGGCGTATATCGTGGTATCCGGTACGGTGATCTCCACTTGAGCAGGATCGCCGGCTGTTTGGGTAATCAAAACATTGTCGCTCAGTTCCCCGGATTTGGCATAGATGGTATATTGGCCTTTAATAGTGCTGCTGGTGTAGGTGTATGCCGCATGACCCAGGGCATCAGTAATCACTGTAGCCAGCTCGGTCTCGGCAATGGATGAGATATTGCCATCAATTTTGATGGTCCAAGTCCCGTCTGCGTACACTTCAAAGAAATAATCTCCCTGATCCAACGCCTCAACCGTTTCAAAATCTTCGACCTTGCCAATTTTGTTTACGAGGAGTGAAATTCTTCCTCGATTCTGCTCCCACAGCCATACGATAAAATTGGATGCACCATCATGATTCAACGTAAATGTCAAATTACCACCATCCGTATGGAAAGGCGTGGTCACTTTGCTGCCCGTTCCTTCATAGGTGTCATCATCCGGCTTGGAAGTAATGGTTTTTGAAAAAGTAACAGGCACCCCCACAATGGGTGTTCCATTAGTATATTCCAAGGTGGCGGCGATAACTGAAGTGGAAGCGCCGTCCGCAGGTATCGTCTCAGGCGATGCAGTAACCGTTATGACGCCACCGTTTTTTCCCGGTTCTAGCGTAATGTTTACGGTTTCTGAAGTGCCGTTTGTCGATTCCGCCGTGATGGTGTCAACACCGGCGGTATCAGAAGCCGTATAGGTCACCGTGGCAACGCCGCCGCTGGTTTCCGCTGTTGGGGCGGAAACTGTACCGGCGCCCGTACTCACGCTGAAACTGATAGTTTCGCCGTCGATGGCGTTTCCATTTATATCCGTGACCATCGCTCGAATGATGCTCGTGCTGGCGCCGTCGCCCGTCAGGATCTTGGGATTGGCAGTAAGGGTAATAACTTTAACCGGACCGTGAATGAAGGTAACAATTGTATTTCCTGAAACCCCACCGCATGTGGCGATGACGGTCGCTGTTCCCACGATTGTTGGGCTTCTCAAGCTGACGGTTACAATACCGTTGGTCGTTTCAGCGCTGGCTGCCAACAGGGTTCCGGCACTCGTTGAAAAATTTACTTCCGTGCCGTTGGCTACCAGGTTGTCATTGATGTCTTTCACCGTCGCAAATATTAGGGTGGTTGAAGAACCGTCCGCTATGATGCTTTTGCTCGCTGAACTTACGTCTACGGATCCAACAATAGCGTCTATCAGCGTGATCGTATCCGTTCCGGATTTGTTGTTGGTGGACGTTACCGTCACCGTATCCGTTCCAACCGCGGGTACCGAGCCCGGCGCTGTGTAAGTCACAGTTGCAACACCGTTTGTATTGGTAACAACCGTGATGGCGGATAGATCCCCGCTCACCACGTTGAAGGTCAGGGTTTCACCGAAAACCGGGTTGTTGTTTGCATCAACTGCCGTTCCCTTGATGGTGCTGGTGCTGACCCCATCAGCCGTCAGGTTGTCCGGTATAGCAAGCACCGTTACCACATCAACCGGACCGGCGATAAAGCTTACCTTTACCGTATCGTTTACGCCGCCTGAAGTCGCAGTAACCGTAGCCGTTCCAAGGACGGTTGCACTAGTCAAAGTCACAGTTGCAACACCGTTTATGGTGGCAGCGGTGCCTGAGGACAAATCGCCGGCAGTGGTCGTAAAGTTCACAGTTGTACCGTCGGCAACAGCGTTGCCGTTGATATCCGTAACCGTCGCGCTAATCAGAGTCTTGGATAAGCCGTCTGCTACGATGCCGGCACTGCCGGCACTCACATCCACTTTGCCGACAACAGCATCAATCAAGGTAATTGTTTCCGTACCCGATTTTCCGTTGGTGGACGAAGCCGTCACCGTATCCGTTCCAACTGCGGGTACCGAACCCGGCGCTGTGTAAGTCACAGTTGCAACACCGTTTGTATTGGTAACAACCGTGATGGCGGATAGATCCCCGCTCACCACGTTGAAGGTCAGGGTTTCGCCTGCAACCGGGTTGTTGTTTGCATCAACTGCCGTTCCTTTGATAGTACTGATACTGACCCCATCAGCCGTCAGGTTGTCCGGTGTGGCAAGCACCGTTACCGCATCAACCGGACCGGCGATAAAACTTACCTTTACCGTATCGTTTACGCCACCTGAAGTCGCGGTAACCGTGGCCGTTCCAAGGGCGGTTGCACTGGTCAAAGTCACCGTTGCAACACCGTTTATGGTGGCAGCGGTGCCTGAGGACAAATCGCCGGCAGTGGTCGTAAAGTTCACAGTTGTACCGTCGGCAACAGCGTTGCCGTTGATATCCGTAACCGTCGCGCTAATCAGAGTCTTGGATAAGCCGTCTGCTACGATGCCGGCACTGCCGGCACTCACATCCACTTTGCCGATAACAGCATCAATCAAGGTAATTGTTTCCGTACCCGATTTTCCGTTGGTGGACGAAGCCGTTAACGTATCCGTTCCAACCGCGGGTACCGCACCCGGCGCCGTGTACGTTACCGTTGCAACACCGTTTGTATTGGTAACAGCCGTGATGGCGGATAGATCCCCGCTCACCACGTTGAAGGTCAGGGTTTCACCCAAGACCGGGTTGTTGTTTGCATCCGTGGCCGTAGCTTTAATGGTACTGGTGCTGACCCCGTCCGCCGTCAGGTTGTTCGGATTGGCCAATACTTTTACAGAACTGACCAGACCCGCAATGAAGTTAACGGTCACGAAGTCATTCACGCCGCCGCAAGTGACACTGACAGTTGCCGTGCCAAGGGCCGCAGCACTGGTCAATGTTGCTCTTGCCATCCCGTTTAGGGTTGCAGTAGCACCAGACAACGACCCGGCAGTGGTGGAAAAGCTCACCGTCGTGCCATCAGCGACCGGATTTCCGTTAATGTCGGTCACCGTCGCCAGAACCAGGGTGCTTGAACTCGCGTCCGCAATAAGGGTGTCGCTGCCGACAACTACCTGAACATCTCCCACAATAGCGTCTATCAGAGCAATAGTGTCAGCGCCCGAAATACCGTTGGTGGCGGTTGCCGTAACCGTATCATTTCCGCCGGCCGGAACCGCATCAGGCACCGTGTAGGTGACCGTAGCCTCACCATTCGCATTGGTAATGGCGGTAACCGAGGAGAGATATCCTCTCACAGCCGTGAAAGTGAGGGTCTCCCCTTCAACGGGGTTATTGCTTGAATCTCGGGCGATCCCCTTGATGGTGCTGGTGCTAACCCCGTCCGCTGTCAGGTTGTCCGGATTGACAAGGACTGTTAGGGTATTGATGGATCCGGCGATAAAGTTCACATCTACCGTGGCATTCACGCCCCCTGAAACTGCGACCACCCGGGCCTTGCCCAGAAGCCTGGCACTTGTCAATGTCACGTGTGCTTTACCGTTAACCGTGGTAGCAGTCGCGGGGGAGAGGGTCCCGGCGCTGGTCGTGAAGCTGACCAGTGTGCCGTCGGTCACGTTGTTGCCGTTTATGTCTTTTACCGTGGCCGTGATCAACGTCCCCGATGTTCCATCCGCAAACAGCCATGAAGAACCGGATGCCACACTCACCGACCCCACATTCGTCGAAATGAGCGTAATGGCCGCCGTTCCGATGGTATTGTTACTGGAGCGTGCGGTAATCGTGTCGGTATTGCCGACCGGGACCGCGTTGGGAGCCGTGTAGGTTACCGTGGCCACGCCGTTTGTATTTGTTATGGCGGTCAAAGCCGACAGGGTACCGCTCACGGCGGTGAATCGGATCGTTTCACCGGACACGGTGTTTCCGTTTGTGTCAATAACAGTGGCCTGGATGGTGCTGGTGCTGGTCCCGTCAGCAGTCAGATTGGCGGGACTGGCTGTAACCGCTACCCCGGTAACCGGACCTGCGACGAAATTTACGGTCTTCTTACCATTCACGCCGCCAACAGTGGCCGTCACCGTGGCAGAACCGGCATTGACGGAACTGATAAGGGTTACCGTGGCTACGCCGTTCGTGGTGGTGGCGGAAGCCGCTGACAAGCTTCCGGAGGTGGTGGTAAAAGAAACATTGGTGCCGTCAGGCACCGGATTGTCTTTGGTATCTTTGACCGTAGCGGAAATCCAGGTGCTGGAAGAACCATCCGCCGTGATGCTGTCGCTGCCCGCAGCTACGTTCACTGATCCAACGATCGCCCCTTGCAGGGTCACATTGACGGTGTCGTTGACGCCGTTTGCCGCATCGGCCGTGACGACCTCGATTCCTGGTATTGCAGATGCGGTAAAAGTCACTGTGGCCACCCCATTGACGGTAGTCGCCGTGCTTGAAGAAAGGGTCCCCATACCCGTGGTCACCCGGAAACGGATAGTGACCCCGTCCGCAACCGTATTTCCGTTCACATCCGCGACATAGGCCCGGATGTTGCTGGTACTGGATGCATCGGCGGGAATGGTTGCAGGATTAGCACTCAAAGAAATTACGCCGACGGGCCCTGAAATGAAGGTGACCGTGGTATTACCCAAAACGCCGCCGCATGCGGCTGTTACGGTTGCGGATCCAACGATGGTGGAGCTGGTCAACATGATGGAGGCCACACCATTAACGGTAGTTGCGGTTGCCGCAGAAAGGGTTCCGGCGGTGGTCGTGAAAGAAACGGTAGTGCCGTCAGGAATATTATTCGCTTCAGCATCTTTTACCGTAGCCCGAATAATGGTGCCGGTGATGCCATCAGCGACAATAGCGGCGGTTCCGGCTTTCACGGTGACTGTTTCCACGGGAACCGTTATGATTTCAATATCTTTTGTGCCTGCTGTACCGTTGGTGGACGTTGCGGTAATCGTATCCGTCCCCCCGGCTGGCGGGCTATTGGGCGAAGTATAGGTGACCGAGGTCAGCCCGTTTGCGTCGGTCTTGGCGGTTACCGGTGACAGCGTTCCGCTGACCGCTGTGAAAGTGATGGTTTCATCGGCGACCGGATTTCCGTTCACATCTTTTGCCGTGGCCTTAATGGAACTGGTGCTGATCCCATCAGCCTCAATGGTATCAGGCGTGGCGGTGACCGAAACATTGCTTACCGGTCCCGCCACAAAGCCGACCGTAGTATTGTCGGTCGCGCCGTCCATCGTGTTTGCGGTCACCGTTGAGGTGCCGGCAACCGTCCCACTGGTTAGGGTTACCGTGGCAACGCCGTTGACCGTCAATGCGAAGGCAGCTGATAAATTCCCAAGATCCGTAGAAAAATCGACCCGAGTACCATCCGCTACAGCGCCGCCCTGACTGTTTGTCACCGATGCCGTAATAATGCTGGTATCGGCACCGTCGGCTGTAATTTCACTCGGGTTGACATTGAGGACAATAACCGACCCTGCTGCGTTGCCGTATTTGACCGCGATACGCACCTGAAAATAGGCCGTCATATCATCGTTTACGGTGGAACTCCAGTCATAGGAAGATCCTTTTGCCGTGATCCAATCCAGGATGGTGTCTCCCACTTTGGCCGGCGTGCCGCCCGTGGGGTCAAAGGTGTATGTATGCCCAACCATATTGGAGTCGCCCGCGGTCAGGGGATCAGTGGGGCTAAATTCGTCGGGATTGACGATGGTATCAACCCCAAATTGAGGGAAGGTTACCGAAACCGGTGTTGTGGTGTCCGTCACCAGTGAAATGGGATAAGGTGAATCAGGCAGATCGCCGGCTTCGCCTTCTTTTGTGATGTACGGCAACCTGAATTCAACGGATGATGTGATCTCCGTGCCGAGGACCTTGGTGCTGGCCTTTATCCGGTTGTAAATCCAGGCCGCGCTGTTCTTCAAATAGACCAGATCGAAAGTTGCAACGCCGTTGGCATCCGTGGTTACGGTTGTGGGAACATCTCCCGCCGCGGAGTTGCGCGGGGTCAGCTCGCCGTCACCGTTGAGGTCTTCCCCGGGATCAAGGATCGTGTTCTCATTGATGTCCTCATTCAGGGAAGTCCGTGTGAAATACGTGTTGTAATTCCGAACTGTCCCATTGGGATTGCGATCATACCAGACACCGGATGAATACTGCGCCGGCCAGGCACTCAAACTTACCAGCGCCCCCGATACTGGATTACCGTTGGAGTCCGCCACGAGAACAGACATGGGAACCCTGTAAGTGGCATCGTCCACCGAATAGACGGTGGATCCCCGACCGATGACTACGGAACCCGCCGTTCCACCAATTACCATGTTGATTGAACCGGTGACGGCGATAATGGTGATGCTTTTGCCGGCACTTTCCTGGTTGAGCCTCTCTTCGCTGTGAAGTGTAAGCGTTGAGACCGTTACGGAAGCAATAATATAGTAGCCATCATTAACTTCGGATCCAAATACCCGAATCTCTTCTCCACTTTCAAACCCGTCGGCAATAAAGGAACCACCATCGCTCCGCGTGATGACGCAAGGAGCCGGGTAATTATCAGAAAAGTCAATTGATGTGTTGTCAACGGTCTGCCCTTCGTTCAATACGGTTGCCGTAATTTCAACGCCTTCAGCCCCAGTGCTTAAGGATCCTGATGTAAATGTGGTTTTGGCGACGCCCGAACTGTCCGTCAGGACAACGACCGGAGATACTGTCTCACCACCGCCTGTGGTGTTTTTAATGGAGAATACCACGGGCGCTTTTCCCACCACCTGCCCTAAGGCGGATCTGACGGTTGCCGTTAAGACCGCCATATTTTGGATATCGCCGGTACTTGGGGCCAAAACATAGGTGTTAGCCTGCAGGTTCAGCTTTGCGGCATCGGCGGATGGTGCGGAAAAAACGACCGTGGCGCCATCCGAAATGGTCGTATTGCCCGTATCGTAAACCTGGATTGTGGCGGAACCGGCGGTATCGGCCGTGAGGACGCTCCATACATAACCCGAGGCAGGAACGGCTTTAACGGCGACAGCCGAAACACTGTCGTCCCATGCACCGATTGTGGTGGAAAAAGAGACCTGGGTCTGATCAAAGGCACGAACCCGCACCAGCACGCCATTGGTGATGGTAACGGTTTCTCCGGCCCCTTCAGCGGTGAGTGTATCGGTATTTATAAGCGTTAGTGTGGTGTTAGAGACGGTTTGGACGGTATATACGCCGTCATTATCGGTGGATCCGCCAACCATGATCGTGTCGCCGGCCAGGTAGCCGTCTACGGTGAAGGAATTTCCATCGGAACGGGTAATCGTATCGGGATTGCCGTCAACGAAGGCAATGGAAATATTGTTGGGTGTGGTGGCCAGGGTGGCGGGATTGCGAATGCTGGCGCTGAAAGGATCGGAAGAAGGGATCACCACGCCGAATTCAGTGCCCACCGCGCTGACGGTATATGCCTGGGTGGCGGTCGCCCCCAATGCACCGGCGATAACCGTTACCGAACCGGCTCTAACGCCCGTTACAATGACCTTTAATTGGCCGGAAACATCTGTATAGGGGTATGTGACTGGATTCACGGGGGTTATTGTCGCCGTTCCGGTATCATCCAGGCCAAATGAAAATTGGATTTCCGCATTGAAAACCGCTACTCCGCCGGCATCCTTCGCGGTCACGGTCAGTTCGGCAACCGTTGTATTGTCATCCGTTATGGTGGTTTTGTCCGTTATTTTACTGAGGGTGGAACCGACTACCTGTACTGGAATGGTTCTTGAACCTAAATTCGCAATGGTTGCGGTAATGGTAATGATCCTGTTGCTTCGGTTGATGCTTCCGGAAGAAAGGGTGATGCTCGCCTGTCCCTTATCGTCCGTTACGGCCGAAGATACACTGAGCTGACCGCCGTCGGAAGAAAAAGAGACTGTCGCACCGGGATAACTGGCGTTATTGCCGTCGACAACCGTTGCCGTGATGATCGCTGATTCCGAGTTATCGGATTTGACGGCGGTTTGATTAGTGGACAGGGCAAAATTAGCGGGCCCGGGTGTTCCCGTAAGCGTTATATCAAACGTATCCGTCACGCCGTTTGAGGCCTCCGCCTTTACGGTTTCCGTTCCAGCAGTCGTCGAAGCGGTGTAGGTTACAGTGGCAATACCTCCGGCTGTGACGGCACTGGCCGCGGAAAGACTCCCCTTGCCGGATATCATACTAAAGGCAATGGAAGTTCCATCTGTTACCGGACTTCCGGTTGCATCGGTTACGGAAGCGCGAACAGTACTGGTACTGACCCCGTCCGCATCCAGAACATCCGGATCGGCCTGTAAAACAATGCCCGCGGTTACTCTGCTATAAATCGTCACCGGTACGTCTTCGGTTGTTCCGCCCAGGGTCGCAGTAACAGTCGCGGTTCCCGCAGTTGTACCGGAATACAGGAATATGGCCACGGTTCCTGTGTCGTCGTAGGTCTTTATGGTGTAGGTCTGGGCGCTGTTTGTTGTAAAAGCCCCGAGGGTGGTGGTAAAGGTAAGCGACGTGCCTTTTGGCACGAGATTTCCATTTCCATCCCTGAAAACGCCGGTAATGATGGAATAGCTGGAACCATCGGCGGGGATGCTAGTGGGAGCCGCGGTCAGATCAATGGAAATGGGCTCATTGATCCAACACATGGTGACAACCGAGCCAGGTTTAAAATCGGTTCCACTCTTGATGTTGATTTGGGGGGATCTGAAAGAGACAGTGGCGTTCGGCTCCACGGTGACATTCGGGCCGATGGTCAGGGAGATGGTGCCTGAACAGCTGCAAGTGGATCCCGTTTGAAATATAACGTCCCTGATGACAGGGGCGTTCCCGGAACAATTCGGACAGGCCCGTGTTGCATCAGATTCGATCTCCATCTTTGACGCTTCTGGTGAATCCACGGCCCCCGTCGATTCTACATAAGCGGGCATTGTAAACAGGATGAACCCGAACAGCAATGTCACGGTCATCAGCAGTTTTTTCATGCGATCCCCTCCCTGTCCCCTGTCAGGTCCGGCGCGATTTGTCCGGCCTATCGTTTCTTGCGGCGAAACGAGCCGATGAGTTGTTCTGATGCTGAGTTAACCAATTTTCAGATTGGCTTTTAATACAAAAATTTTCCAGCATTCTTTATTTCATTGAAAAAGGACGACCGGAATATCCAAATCCCCGTCTTCCGATTTCCCTTCTTTCAAACCTTCCCTAGGACATCCCTAATACCCGATCCCGCAGGTACCCTGATCAACCATGGTTTCGGTACACAGCAGCACGGTGTCATAGAAATTGCTGACCCCGCCGGCTTCGGCAGTTATCCTGACCGTAATATTGTTGGCCTGCGGTTGCGGGTAAACAAGTTTGGCCCTTGCCAGGCCGCCGACTGTTTCCACGCTGCCGTCGATAACGCAGCCCTGAATGGGATCGATGACGCCGTTATCATTTTTGTCTTCACCCGGATCCAGGATGCCGTTATGGTTTACATCCTCGGTGGTACTCATGGGACCATGTGGACAAGGATCACCGGACGTCCCCGTACAACCGTACATTTCTCCATCCTGGTTCACATCATCGCTGAACCAGGTGAAACCGTAGCCGGGGGTTCCCACGGGAGGACAGGGGCTCAGAACATTTCTGTCAGCATCCCAGCAATCAATCACGTGGTCATTGGAACGGTCCTCGTCAAACTCTACCGCCTGTACAGAAAAGCTGACATTGGTGCCGTCGGAAACGGGGTTCCCGTTGGTATCCGTGACAATGGCAGTAATATCAACGGTTAAATCTCCTCCCTCGGGTGTCAGGGTGTGCAAATCCATGCCGATGCCGATATTGGCCACCGGCCCCGCAATGGTGAGGGTCGTGAGACCCAGGCTGCCGCCGAAATCGGCCTGGGTATTGGCTTCGATTTCAACTCCCTGGTAGGTACTGGGGAGGCTTCCCGCTGTCAGCTCGACCGTGGCAACACCAAAGTCGTTGGTGATTTTGACGCTGGCGCTCAGAAATTCACCGCCGCCGGGGCCGGCGTTGATCCTGAAATAGACCTCCTGTTCGCGGACCGGCTGGTCGTTGGCGTCATACACGGTGGCGGTAATGGTGGCTACGCCGCCTTCCGTGGAAATGACGTCCGGATCCGCAGTGAGAACAACTTTAGCGGCATCGCCACCCGTAATCACCACCTGGGTATTGGCGGCCAACTCCGTCGGAGGCGTGTCCGTGGCAATGGTGACCGTGCCGTTGATCACGGCGATCCCGGACTGCGTGAGGGCAGTCAGAGTCGAAGTCGTCTTTCCATCTGCCCCGGTAACAGACTGGAACGGATTCAGGGTTCCCAAGGTTGAGCTGAAAAAGACGGTTTCGCCAACTTTGGGAACACCGTTATCCAGTATCATGGCGGTGATAACGCTGTTTTCGTTAACCCGAATGCTGGTGGGTTTGGCCTCCAGGGTAAAGAGGTAGCGGGTGAAATTCACGGTGGCAGTGGCGGTGGCGCCGCCGCCGGTAACCGTGACCGTAGCGGTCCCGGATGTGGTGGAAGTCAGTGTGACAACCGCTTGGCCTGAAGCATTGGTTTGCTGCGGTGTGGACGGATTAAGGGTGCCTTTATCCGTGCTGAAGGTCAGGGTGGCGCCGTTGATGGGGTTGCCGGAAGCGTTTTTGAAGGTGGCGGTGATGGTGGAACTTTCTCCCGCCAGCACGCTGGTGGGATTGGCCGCCAGGGTCAGGCTCAGACCCGTAAAAGACACCAGGACCGTCCCCTCAACCCCCTGGCATGTGGCGGTCACCAGAACACTGGGATCGTTGAACTGATCGCTGGTCAGGGTGGACACAGCCTGGCCGCCGGCATCGGTAGTATGGGGGGAGGTGATGGCCCCGCGGGAGGTCTTAAAGGTCACCACAACATCCGGCACCACCTGATTATCGGCTGTTTTGACCGTGGCGGTAATGGTACTGGTAGTCTTTCCGTCGGCTGAAATGGAAGTGGGATTGGCAGTAACCTGCACGCTTCCGATGGCTGCCCCGGTTAGGGCAATATCCACCGTGCCGGATACATTGTTCGTGCTCATGGCCCGAATGGTTTCAGTACCCGCGGTTTTTGAAGCCGTGTAAGTCACCTCCGCGAAACCGCCCACAGTCGAAGCCGAATTGCTGGAGAGCGTACCTGTACCCGTGAGGACTACAAAACCGATGGATTCTCCATCAGGTACGGGATTTCCCTGTGCATCCCGCACATCAGCCCGAATGATGCTGGTGCTGGTTCCATCAGCGGGAAGGGTGTTCGGATTAGCGGTGACCATGATGCTGCCCACCACACTTCCCGAAAAGGCGACATTTACCGATTGGGTGATGCCGCTGGATGTGGCTGTTACGGTTGCCGTGCCGGCCGTCGTGGCCGATATCAGGGAAACGGATACAATTCCCGTGGCATCGGGCGTGGCAACGTTAATGGTCGTACCGCCCCCGGAAAAAGTTCCGATATCGGTTATGAAGGTCACGGGAGTGCCCGGCGTTACCGGCGCACCACTGCTGTCCTTTAGGGTCGCCGTAATGGTGGAGGAACTGATCCCATCCGCCGGTATGCTGGTAGGGTCGGCGGTTAGGGAAATGGTCACCGGATCGCCGCCGATGCCCACATAAACGGTCTGGCTGATGCCGATGGCGGATACGGTAATTTTAGCTGCTCCCGGTGTCGTGCCGGCAATGAGGGAAGCGGAGACCACACCGGCATCGTCAGGGGTAATAACCGTGTAGGTCTGTTTCCCATTGCTGAATGTCCCCAGGTTGGTGACAAAGGTAACCGAGGTCCCTTTGGGCACGGCGGCGCCGCTGCTGTATTTGATGGTGGCGGTGACGTTGCTGGAACTGGTGCCGTCCGCCGGGATGCTCGAGGGATCGGCCGCAAGGGTGATGGAACCGGCCCCGACCGGTTCAAAGGAAACAGTGGTATTTGTGGTGAGGGTTCCATAGACGGCTTTGACGGCAGCCTTTCCGCTAACGGTAGGGGCCATCAGCGTGGTTTTGGCCAGGCCCTCGGCATCCGTCACTACCGAAAGAACACTGAGGGTCCCCTTGTCCGTCTCAAAAGCAATTGTCTCTCCGACCACGGCCACGCCGGATTGATCCTTGAGCCGAACGGTAATCTCGGAGGTATCCGTCCCGTTTGCAAAGATGGCGACCGGTGTTGCCTGCATATCCGACAGGGACACACCCGTAAAGGTTACGACGGTGGCGTCGGCATAGCCACCGCTGGTGGCGGTAACCGTTGATTCAGAATTGGTAGCGCCGGCCACCGCAATGAGGGTCGTAGAGGCTTTGCCGCTCACGGTTGTGGTGGAAGTCTCTTTCAGGGTCCCGGCGGTGGCGGAAAAAGAGACCACGGCGCCATTGGGCGCGGGATCACCGTTTTCATCCCAGACATCCGCCTCGATAATAATTTCGTTTTCACCGTTGGCGTAAGTGGATGGGGGGGTCGCTTTCACATCGACCCTGGACGGCGGTCCTTCGGTCTGGGTGATATCCACCGTACCGCTGAGCGCATTTACGGAATTGCTCACTTCCCCGGTTTCCGCTTTGATGGTCACCACGCCCGGCGTTGTGCTGCCGGTATAGGCGTATCTTGCCTTGCCGTTGCTATCGGTTTGTGCAATAGCCAGCACAATGGGTTCGGTAGTAGTTGCCGTCGAAATATCCCCATCCACCTTAATCTCCCAGTAACCGTCCGAAAGGATCTGAAACTGATAATTTCCTGAAGCCAGCGTATAGGTGACGGACTGCCCGTCAACCGGGCCCGTTGTATTAACCAGAAATTTTTTAATATTGGGATCCGCGTCGATTTTCCAGAGAACAACCGCGAAATTCGAACTCTCCGCCCCCACATAGGTTATAGTAAAGATAATGGACCCATTGGCGTAAAACGCCGGGACTACAAATAGGGAGGTACCGGTTCCCGTCCAGGTGTTGTTTGTGGGCAATGGGTCCGGCGTAGCGGAGGAAGTGGTGTCATAAAAGGTTACGGGAACACCCGAAATGGGCGTTCCCGCGGCATTGGCGGAGGCGGTAGCGCCCGGAATAGAACTCACGGTGGCGGTCACAATGGAAGTAGACTGCCCATCCGCCGCAATCCGCAATGGATCCGCATCCACGTTGATTTCCGAACGGACAGGATCGGTTCGAGTTAGGCTGATAGACACGGCTTGGGTGATGCCGTTTGCTGAAGCCTCCACATAGGTAACGCCGGGAACCACCCCGGCAATGAGCGAAACGCTGACGGTCCCCGTACTATCCGGAGTGGTAATGGTGTAGGTTTTCTGACCATTTTGGAAAAGGCCCAGACCGGTTTTGAAGGTAACGGGTGTTCCTGGTGTAACGCCTGTGCCGCTGCTGTCGGTGACACTTGCAGTGACGGTGGAGGAGGTGACGCCGTCAGCCGGCATGGTGGCGGGGCTGGCCGTAAGGGTGATATTCCCGGCGGTTCCAGTCATGCTGATATAAATGCTCTGGGTTACCCCGTTGGAGGAGACCGTCACTTTGGCGCTACCGGACGTCCAACCGGCAATCAAAGCAACCTGCGCCATGCCCGTGGGGTCGGCGTCAGGGTTCGGCAAGCCATCGGAACCCAGGGGCGGCTGAGTCTTGACCGTGTAGCTGGTGCTTCCGTTTCTAAAACGGCCCAGGGTCGTGGTAAAGGTCACGTCGGTATAGTGCCGTACCGGACTGCCGGATCCGTCCAGAATGGTCGCGGTAATGATACAGGAACTGGAGTTGTCTGCGGGAAGGGTTGTAGCGCTGGTGGAAAGGGTAATGCTGCCGCTTTCCCCCGGGGTGCTTTCGGAGTCCCCGCCGCCACCCCCGCAGGAAAACAGAAGGGTTAGCATGCAGACGAAAACGGCTGCCGTCATCACGGACCGAACGGATTTTTTAATATTCATTTCTCTTTCCCCCACCCATTTTTTGATTGCGGATTTTTGAACTGTTTTATTCTTCTGATAACTTTATCCCGCTCCGCGTTTTAAAGCAATCCCACACCTCGAAGGACCTGCGCAACCCTGGAATCTTCCTTAGCAAGAGTTCTCATGGCGGCAATAACGCGATCTACCTTGAGTGTTTCCAATTCGGCAATATCTTCCCTAACGGGCTGCAGAGTACTGCGCCGGTCCCAAAGTATGAAACCCACAAGAATAAGCATGCCGGTAAACAGCAGGCCGAAACCCCACTTCATGAACCCCAGGATTTCGGTTCGCATGGAACCCATTTCGGTTCGCAAGGAACCCATCTCGGTTCGCATGTAACCCATTTCGGTTCGCAAGTTTACAATCATTTCCCTGTTGGTCTTAACACCCTCCTCCAGTCGGGTAAGGGCTTCAATGATTTCGCGATCCATAATCCTCGGAGAATTCTCAACCGCATAGCCCGACGCCGGCGGAAAAAAACAACCCAAACAAACCCCAAAGCAAAACATTATCAACCATCTCATTATATTAAAATTCCCCCCGTCCGACCGAGATGACCTGGCGCTTCGCATCTACTTATATCGTCATCCGGAAGAATCCGGCACACCTTTCCTTTTTCCAATTTTATCATTTTGTAAACACCGCAACCACCCAAAAGGTCACATTTTTTCTTTGCGCCTTTGCGCCTTTGCGCGAGAAAAAACCAAATCTCAACCCTGAAGCGTTTCCAGCAGTTTTCTCGCCTCCCTGGCTTCCGGCCCCTTGGGTTCAGCCTTAATGACCTGGACCAGGTGTTCTTTGGCCTCCTGGGGGTTGCCGTTTTGGATCAGCAGTTTCGCCATCCCCAGATGGGCTGCCGGGTTGCGGGGTTGGTAGAGAAGCGCCTCCCGGTATTGGACCTCTGCTTGTTTTACGTCTCCTTTGGCCTCGTAAACGTTCGCCAGATTGATATGGCAAACCGCATAGGAGGGTGTCAGTCTCAGCGCCCGCTCATAGCTTTGGATGGCCTTTTGATCATCGCCCATTTTGAAATAGGCCAGACCTATGTTGTTATAGGCATATTGGGGTGTTTCATATTGGATGTCATCCGCAGCTTCGTTGAAACAGGCAATGGCCTTTTTCCAATCTCCCATGAGCAGATAAACGGTCCCCATGTTGTTTGTGGCTTCGGGAAACCGGGGCTGCAATTCCAGGGCCTTGCGGAAATATTTAAGGGAAAGCGGGTAATCCCCCAGGGTTCGAAAAACAAGGGCAATCTGCTGGTGTATCATGGCATTTTCCGGGTTCAGCCTGGCTGCTTCCAGAAGTTTTCGCAAGCCTCCCCGGGTATTCCCATCGGCGGCCATGGCGTCGCCCAGATTTGCCAGGGAGTTTGCTTTTTTCTTTTGAGCGGCCTGGTCGGCGCCGCACCCGAACAGAAGTACGAGCAAGAACAATACCGAAAACAACCCCAAAACACCCGAAAAACAACGTTCCCTTAAATGCATCATAAATCCTTTTCAATAATGCTCTTGACCACGGTGGGAGTCAAGAAGATCAACAGTTCTGTTTGCCCCCGCTCTTTTCGCTCAGCCTTGAAGAGCCATCCCACAAGGGGGATATCCTTTAAAAACGGGATTCCCGAATCCCCGGTTCGCTCCTCTTTTTGATAGATGCCGCCGATCACCACTGTATCCCCGGTTTTTACAATCAGGGTGCTGGTGATCTTCTTTTCGGTCCGTCCCGGCGGAGACTCCTGGGTTCCTTCCGCCGTGTCCGTTTGTTCAGCGGGAAGGGACTTGTCGTCCGTTACCTCCACCACCATAGTCACGTGAGAGTTATCCGCGCTTACCGTGGGACTGACTTTCAGGGAGAGTACCGCGGGGATCTGTTCGAAACTAATGGTATCCAGGGTCCTGACGGAAAAGTATTCCACGGTCCCCCGTGATATGAAGGCCTCCCCTCCGTTAACCGTCATCACCTTGGGCGCCGAGATGATGTTGACCTTCTGATCTTCCTCGGCCAGGGCCAGGGAAGCATCCAGAGCCAGGGAGCCTAAGCCCCCGTCCGTGAGCCAGCCGAATGCCAGTCCGATATTGGGGGCCCAGTTTGCCGGTGCATTGGTGGAGAAACTGCCGTCAAAGGCGCTGCCGCTGGAGTTGTACCATTTTCGGGTAATGCCGTTGTTCTGCCCATCCAGGGATTGCCATTGTATCCCGAGATCCCGGGTAAAGCCGGTGGTGGCTTCCACGATTCGGGCTTCGATCAGTACCTGTTTTTCCGGTACATCCAGCTTGTGGACAAGCTCCTTGACCTTGTCCACCTTGGCGCGGACCCCGTTTGCAATAATCATGTTGGTGCCCGAATCATAGGAGAGATAAAGATCCAGAGCGGCGATTTTGATGTTTTTTCCCTGTTGTTCCTCTCCTTCTTCTTTTTCCTGGGATTCTGCGCTTTCAACATCCAGGATGGGCAGGACCGGCGGCGTTGCACTGGCATCCCCCACGAGCATCTTGAAAATGTCCGCCACGGGTCTGTGGCGAACCGTGATAAATTCCACCACCTTGGCTTCAAATATCCCCTGGAGCCGTTTGGCGGCCATTAAAGCGCCTTTTCGCTTTTTTTCGGCGATCTCCATGTCCATCAGTTTGGCCCGGGGAACCACCCAGAGTACTTCATCTTCAATCTGGTAGGTCAATCCGTTGGGCTTAAGGACCATTTCCAGGGCTTGATCCCATGGGACGTTATCCAGCCGCATGGATATTTTGCCTTCCACATCGGTTCCCCAAACAATGTTGAGGTTGGCCACTTCAGCCAGGAGCTTGAGGATATTGCGAATGTCCGTATCCACAAAGTCGAAGCTCATCTTCTGGCCGGCGTACTCCTTGCTGGTAGCCTCGGAAAGTTCAGCGCGGGTTTTTTCGTTGGAATCGCCGCGCTTTGTCCCGGCGGAAAGTTGGGAATTGCCGGATATTCTTTGGGCCGGCTTGGCGGGAGACTTGGGGGCCGCAGGCCGGATAACGGCAGGCGGAGCCGGCAAAGCCGGGGTCGGAGGAGTCAACGACCCGTCCGGCATGGCGTCAAAATCAACCATCAGCAGGGTCTCATCACGGGTGACATGGTATGGCGCCGGCACCCTTAAAATGACTTTCAGGCGTACAGTTGGGCCCTGGGGTGAATAAACGGCTCGGATACCCTTGATGGCCCCTCCCACGGGGTCGACCTCAAGCGCTTTTAACCCCTGGGGCGTCACCGCAACGCCTTTTAAATCGATCAAGAGAAGGTTTCCGTCCAGGTTGATATTGTGTTCGATTTGCCGGTCTATAGCGATACTCAGTCGGGTGCGGTTGCCGGATCGCTCAATGACGGCCACATTAAGATTTTTTGGTTGTGGTGCATCACCCTGTACCGGCGAAGCCGGTTTAGGGGCTGCGAATTTTTCGGAACCCAACGGCGTAACCGTCAGGAGAATCTTGTCTTTTCCGGGCGTAAGTCGGTATTTATACTCCTCGGGCCTGACATATACCACCATGCCCATGTGACCGGGACCGCGATCCTGAATCATGACTTTTTCGACGGGACCCTCTTCCGGATACCACTGCCTGGGCAGGTCTTCCGCAGGCTTTCCCTGAATGTCCACGCAGATGCGCAGCGGATCGGTGAGGGTGTAGGCTTTCCGATCGGTCCGAACGCCGGGAGCCGTCATGGTGATGGTGGTCTTTTCAGGCGTTGCTGTGATCTCAATGGCCTCCAGAATCCCTTGGCGGCCGGTTTCATCCGTGACCTGGATGGCGGAAGGGGTCGAACAGGAACACATCAGGAAGCCCAGCAGGGAGAGCCAAAAGCCCAACGTGTTCGGCAATGCCCTGTTTTTATTTAATCGCATCAATCAATCCTCCTCGCCCGTTTCTTCGCCGTAAACCCGGTAAACCTCTGTGATTTTTCTTATGGATTTGATCTTTGGGATATCGCGCGTTTCCTCTATTTCCAGTCGGCGCACATAGATTTCGGGCCAGTCTCGCTTGTACTCAAAGTTGATGACGTAAATGTTCAGCCCAGGCTTGACCAGAAATTTGAATCGAATGACATAATCGGCCCGGGGCGTTTTTGAGCCGTAGAGGCTTTCGGCGATAGGGGAGAGAACGGCCGTGGCCATATTCGCGCCAACGGGAAGAATCATGTCATAATCCTCCTGCGCCATGTTAAGTTTCCAGCCTTTGCCGCCTTCAATGGAGGAGGGTCGCTTACTCAGGCCCCGTCTTCCCCATATATATTGAAACCGCAGACCGGTTTCATCCCGGCTGATGGGAAGAAAGAAATAATCGCTCTCTTCCGGGATCACGTAAGGCTCGCATTTAAACCCGTTGCCGTCCTGTTCCCTGATGATAAGGGCGCAATCCTGGATGACGTAGCTCAGTTCTTTCAGTGTTTCCCGGCTTTTGACGCGGCTCTGAAAGACGCCCCCGGTTCGATTCCGCAATGACCCGATATCACGAATTTTCCGAAGGTCGTACACCATTCCGTCTGCTTTGATTTGCCAGGAAAGATTCAGATCGTCGCAGATGGGTTGGGTTAAGAATATAACCTTTCCCAGGTTTTCCCCTTTGATCTCTTTTTTTACGCCGCTTGCGCCTTCCATCGTCACATGTTTGAAAAATTGACTCCCCGAGGGGGAGAAGGCCAGTTTCCATGGGAGGGGGTTTTCAACATCGAGGGATTCGATTGTGTACCAGTTTTCATAAGGTGGCGCAATCCCCCAGAGCGTCACCTTGCAGACCTCGTTTGAATCTCCTTCCGCAGCAACGGTTCCGAAAATGTAAACATCCGCTCTAAATTCATCCATCAGTTGTTCTTTCAAACCAACGTTGTTTGAAAATTCTTTTGGGGTGAGTACAACTCCCCGTTTTTCAAAATCTTGAACCGGAAGGAGTTCAAACTGAAGACCCTCGGCAAAGGCCAGCCTGAGCCGGGTTGAAACATATCGCGACCCAACGGTAATGTTGCCTTCGGCGTCGACAAAGTCGAAAAAAGCCACCCGGACCAAGGGCTTTTTATCCGCATTGAAGTATCTGTCGGCGATTTTGCGGGTCAGTTGTAACGCCAGTTGGTCGATGCCCGCATTCAGGGATAACAGGTCACTTTCCTCGGCGACCGTGGCCGTCGAGAACACACATCCCACTAGAAACAGGCATATCATCCATTGGGTTATCCTTTTCATTTACTTTTCCCCACTCTTATTCAAAAACCTCGTCCGGCAACTCGATGGAAACCGTCTTATACTTGATTTCAATCTCTTTTTCCAAATAGGGTTCTTTAATGATGACTTTTTTCTGTGGCCCGGATATTTTTGCGACACGCCCCCCCATGGTACCGATGGCGGTTCCTTTTTTAAGGATGTAGCCCATGCCCTTTTCATCCCTGACCATGGCCCATGCCCCTTCCGGAGAGCGGATAATCGCCGTCAATAAAAGCTGGTGCAGGTTCAGTTTTTGAAGTTCAGTTTTGGGTTCCCGCATTTGCCGCAGCCTTTCAGCCGCATCGGCCTTCAAATTCGCGAGTTTTTGTTCCGCTTGTTTGAGCTTCTCTTTTTCCTGGTTCAGCAGGGCCGCCTCGTTTCTTCCCGCTCTCACCAGATAGGAGAGAAAAGGGTCCGGCAGCGTTTCCAGATCCATGGGAGGGGGGGGGGTGCTTTCACCGGTGTTTAAGTTTTTCTGAGGGAGCATGGGTTTGTAGACGACCGTTGAACTTGCGTGGGCTGCATTTTGCCGGATAAGCATCACCATACAGAGCCCCAGAGCAATGAACAAAAAAAGCGCAGGTGCGATACGCCTGTTATTTCTTTTTAGGCGCTTCTTTAACATCGTCTTTTCCTTTAAACCGGTAGGTAATGGCCATGCATTTTGTGATGAGCGTCGTCGACAGAGGCTTATCCGGGCTCATGGAGATATTGAGAATATTCATAATACGATCCATACGCCCGATTTGGTCAAAGAAGAGGGTAATGTTTCGATAATCGCCTTTTACTTCCAGCGCTACGGGAATTTCCATATAAAAATCCTTGGGTTTTTCCGGTTGGGGACTGATGAGGCGAAACTCGAGGTTGGAATCTGTTCCCATCTGTGAAATATTCCGCAAAAGATTAGGGATTTCTCGTTTGTCCGGCAGCAGTTTGAGAGCATCTTGAAATTGTTCCTGCACCCGTGCAAATTCTTCCCTGAATTTCCGTAAACTTCCAGCGCGAATCTTGACTGTCCTTAACTGTTGTTCCAACCGATCCACATTCTCTTTCACATTGGCGATTTTTTCGGCTTTAGGCATGTAATCCACCGCATAGAAAGCGCCGCAAAACAAAATAATCGTTCCAAAAGAAATCAAAAGGCGTTTTTTTCTCTCGATCTTTCCGGCTTTTTCAAAAAAAGCCTCGACCAGGGATTGCCAGTTTAATAACTTTGGCAGAAGCATCTAAAATCACCGCCTTTTTTTCTTCTGCTGCTTTTTTTCTTTTTCGGGCGCTGCTGCCCCATAAGCCGTACGGCACGTCAACACAAAACCGGCGGCCCTGAGTTTTTGCTCCGGAAAAAACTTGAGCGTGGTCTTATCCAAATCCACGGAGCGAATCTGGGGCGCCTTTTCAAGTTCGGTCATGAAAAGCGCCACGGTATCATTGTCCATGGCGGTTCCCTGCAATGTTACCACGCCTTGGGACTCCGTCAGGCTTTCCAACCATAAACGATCCAATGGCGCCGCATATGCGATTTGAGCCAGGAGTTGAACCGGACCCACCCTTTGTTTTTCCAGATTCCGGATGACTTCCAGTTTGGTTTTAAGCGTTTGTGTTTCGTTTTTAAGTTGCGCAATCTCCTTGGTGATATGCTCGTAAGTTTTCAATTCTTTTTGAAGGCTTTTTTCCCTGGTCTTTAATTCCTCCAACTGGATGTTTGAGTCGATGTGAAAGTAAAACATGAGCGAAAAAAGGAAGAGCAGGCATAAAAAGAAAACGTTGATCTGACGCCTGACGTTTTCTCTTCTGCGTGCCCCTCTGAAAGGGAGGAGATTGATTTTAATCATTTATCGTCAATGCTCCTCAGGGCCAGTCCCGTGGCCACGCAAGCCTGCGGCGCCATAAAGTTCAGGTATTTTTCATCAAAGAGGTCATGGTTCGTGATGAGATTCGAAAAAGGATTCAATTCCAGCACAGGCAGTCTGGCCTGGTCTTCCAGGTAGCCCTGAAACCCTTTAATCCGGCAGGAACCACCGCATATAAAGATTTTGCTGATGGTTTTGTCCGGGTAGGTGGTATCCACGAAATCCAGGGCGCGCTTGATTTCCTGTACCCAATCCGAAACCACGCCGGCAGCGCCGGTTACGAGGTTTTCATCCCATGGTTTGTTCTGTTCCGTACCGAGTTTGATCGCTTCGGCCTTTTCAAAATTCACGTCGAAATGGCTCATAATGAGATCCGTGATCTGCGAGCCGCCAAAAGATGAATCGCGGGAAAACAGGGACGACCCATTGAACAGGGTATTGATGCCGAGTTCTTCGGCCCCTACATTGACAATGGCATAACCTTCTTTGTTGTCTCCGATGGTCATTTCAACCGCATTTTGAAGGGCAAACACATCCACGTCCAGTACGCTCGGCGTCAGATCCGCGGCTGCCAGCAGTTCCAAATAAGTTTCAATGACATCTTTTTTGGCGGCAACCAGCATAACGTCAAGGGCTTCATTCTCTTCATCCGTATGCTCCTTTTCTAAAGGATCATCATTGCTTTTCAGAATGTCAAAATCAAGATTCACATCGTTTATATCAAAGGGTATGTATTGTTCAGCATGTTCGTGAATAGCGCTTTCGATCTTCTCTCGGTTGGTATTGGGCAGCGTAATGCGTTTGGCCATGACCGGATATCCGGACAACGCAACAGCAACGTTTCTGTTCTTGATTTTCAGATTTCTAAAAAGCGTTTTCAGAGCCTCAGCCACCACCGTCTTTTCAACGATGTCGCCTTCCCGAATTGCATTCCGAGGCAACCCGACGGCGCCGAAATTCTTTAAAAATCGCCCTCGTTTGTTTTGATCGATTTCAACCACTTTGATGGAATGGGAGCCAATATCCACGCCCACCAACTGATTTTTTTTCTTTACGGTCATAAACAATATTCCACATATATTTACCGACATTTGTAGATTATCTAATAAAAACCAAGTGTTGTCAATGGTTTATGCCAGGATGGTTTAATTATGGGAAAATGCATGCATATTGTATGTTAGAGTCTAGACCTTACCACATACAGTAGGGACAGGCCCCCGCCCTGCCCTGATAATACTCCAAACAGAGCAACTACCCGGCGTTGCCCTACTGTTCCCAGGTGACCCTGAGCACCTCCTGATATGTGGTTATTCCTTTCAGCACTGCCTTCATGGCATTTTGCCTGAGGGGAATCATGCCTTGCCGGAGGGCCTCGTCTCGAATCGACGACTGAGATCCCTGTTCCCGGATCAAAGTTTTGATCCGCTCCGTCAAGGGGAACACCTCGAAAATGCCGATCCGCCCCATATAACCGGTGCCGCGACACTTGACGCACCCTTCTCCCCGGTACAGCTTATATTGTCCCTCTTTTCCGGGATCGAGACCCATGTGGGCCAGTTGCTTACGGTTCATGATAAATGATTTCCGACAATGAAGACAAATTTTTCGTACAAGGCGCTGGGCCAGTACGCCGATCAATGTGGTTTCAATCAGGAAAGGCGGAATTCCCAGATCCATGAGCCGCGTGACGGCGGAAGGAGCATCGTTGGTGTGAAGGGTTGACAACACCAGATGCCCGGTCAAGGCGGCTTGAACGGCATTTTCCGCCGTCTCCAGATCGCGCATTTCACCAATCATAATGATGTCCGGATCCTGCCGGAGGATATTTCTTAAAATGGAAGCAAAGGTTACCCCGACTGCCGGCTGAACGCCGATCTGGTTGAATTCTTCATGGATCATTTCTATGGGATCTTCAATGGTGGTCACATTGACTTCAGGGGTCGACAGCATTCGAAGGGTTGAATAAAGGGTTGTAGATTTTCCACTGCCGGTAGGTCCGCATACCAGTACGATGCCGTGAGGCATCTCGATGAATTTTTGGTAAAAGGCCATATCACGGGAAGAAAAGCCCAGGTATTTCAGATCTTGAAAAAGCACAGTGGGGTCCATGATCCGCATAACGAGCTTTTCCCCGAAGGCCACGGGAATGGTGGACACTCTGATTTCCACCTCCAGGCCCGCTTTGTCCGTCTTGATTCGACCGTCCTGGGGCCTCCTTTTTTCACTCATATCCAAACGCGCCAGGTTTTTGATGCGGCTCACGATGGCGGCATGAACCGGCTTGGGAAGGTTGTAGGCCGTGTGAAGGACCCCGTCGATGCGCATTCTCACCATGCTGGTTTCCCGCTTGGGTTCAATGTGAATATCGCTTGCGCGCTGGTCAAAGGCATAGGAAAGAATATGATCCACGGCGTTGACGATATGTCGGACATTGACGCCAGGATCATCTGAAGCGTCATCCAAACGCACATACTGTTCCAGGTTTCCGATATCGACGCCTGGGCGTGTAAACTGGGTTTCGGCCGCTGAGATGGACCGTTTGAAGCCGAAAAATTCCTTGATCAAGCGAATGACGTCGCTTTTTGAGGTAACCACGGGCTTGACGGGCATATGGCTGACCCTTGCCACATCTTCCAGGACTTCCTCAAGAAACGGGTTTGCCGTGGCCACAAGGAGATGCCGATCTTCAATGGCAATGGGGAGGATCAGGTGTTTCATGGCAAAGGTGTGGGGGATCGTTGTGGTGACCAGGTTCAGGTCCAGCCTGAGGGGATCTATTTTTTTGTAGGGAACATCCCATTCATCGGCCAGGGTCTGGTAGATGAGATCCTCATCCAGCACTTTTTCCGTCTGATCGGCTCGTTCGAGATTGAGGAACGTGATCACATCGATAATGGATATACTGTCCAAAAACCGGGCATCCGGAAAAAAATTGTCTTTTTTTCCGCGATTGATCAGTCCGATCTTTTTTTCAACCTCGCGCCTTTTTGCCAGGATTATTTTTTCCTGGAGGGGGGAAATGAGGTTTCGCTCTTTTAAAATATCGCAGATCGTGTCAGGGGCGAAAGGATCGCCGGGTTTTTTTTTCATTCGTCAGGTCCTGAACGGGGGATCATTTTCCTTTTGACTTGCCGGGTAAAAGCCACAGTGAGACAATCCGACCATTGCGGTCTTCCACATATCCCACCCGGCTGCCCACGGAAAAGGCGGATGCGGGAATTTTGATGGGTCCCGGTTTATAATATTTTATTTCGGAAGACAACTCTCTTAAACGGTCATCGATCACAAATTGACCTCCTTCCATGCTGTCAATATGACCCACCCCGTCGAAATCCGAAAGGGAAGAACCGGTGATGAAACCTTCCCCTCGCGTCTGACCTGCTTTGGCGCACTCAGGCGCCGCAATGGCAAAAAAGGCCGTCAGGAGGAACAGGGCCAGCGTAAGGGATGTCGACAAAGGGGTTCCGTGCGTTTCGCGCATCATTCATCTCCTTTTTCTCGAACAGCTTTGTTATAGGCATCGGCCTTTTTCTGAAAGGCTGTGTTGCGTTTCGTATAATTGTCGATCTCGTTGTTCAAACGGGTCACTTTTTTTTGGTATTCCCGCACTTGTTCCGGCGTCTTCAGGGTTTCTTTTTCTTTCTGAAGATCCTTTTTCCGCTTCATAAGCGCTGCATGAATCTTGTCCAGGGCGGCCTTTTCTTTGTTGAGATCTTCAACAATCGGGATTGGCACCGGCTTGTCGGGACTTTCAGCCCCCGGCGTTTCAGTCGGAAGCTCGGTTGTCTTTTCCGGTTCCGATGGGTTCCGTTCCGTTGCTTTTTCACCTGTTTTCTGAGCTTCCGCCGACTTTTCAGGCTGCTTCATCAGAACTTCAGGCAGTTGATCTTCGGGAACATCCGACAGTTGATTTGTAAAACATAACTGACCGTTTTGGTCCCGATATTGGTAAACCTTCGCAAATGAAGGAACACCCGTCAGCATAAAGAACATCACCAGAAAAACAAACCGCCAAAGGTTTATGGCAATTCTCCCTTTCATTGCCCCTCTCCCTTCACTCTTCACTTTTCACTCTTCACTCTTCACTTTTCTCAATCCGCCGTCCGCTCCCGCCAGTAAAAAATCCCCCGTTTTTCCCCTTTCTCTTTAAGCATTTCGATACTTCCGGAGGCGGTGCTGAAATACTTGGTTTCCGTGCCGTCCGGGAGTCGCATAATTTTCGGGGGATAGATCATCTCCGGATAGGTGATGCCCGTGGGGGCTACCAGGATGTCAATTGTGTTATCGGGGTTATCAGGATCGGGAATGGTGATTGTGATCATGTCGCCGTCGTCAATGACGCCGTCGTTGTTAATATCGAATTGGGCCTGGGTCATCCTTCCTCCAGTGCATGCGTTTATTTCGTGGAGAATGGAATCCCCGCCGGCGGCGCATGGCGAACTCTTGGGAATGGACGAAATAAAGATGACTTTGCCGTTTCGAATCATAAAATTACGGATGACCCTTTCCTTACTGATGGGAAGGTCGAAATACCATCCGGCATTGTTGTCTTCGCTGTCTGATGGGTCGACTGCCTGACCATCCATATCATCGGCCATGGTAATCCAGTCAGGCGTGTACTGGCTCAGGACCCTGAGGGGGTAATTGCTGTTGCTGGGTTGACCGTAATAGACTTCCACCTGCTGAAGCAGCGTCACGGCATTCGGTTGGTTGGAAAGTTGAGGCGTCGATCCGCGATTGAAAATCCCCAGATATTCGCTGTCGTCCGCATCATCGCCGTAGTCCCACAGGCCGTAGATGGTTTGCGTCTGGGTATCAGCAAAATCCGCATCGCCGAGGTATTTTCCCGTGGCCGTGACGACGATATAGCCGGGGAGTTCGGGCGAGCAATGCAGCATAACCTCGGGTTTGGTGGTGATGGGCTGTGCGGCCCCGGCGGCGTCCCTGGCCTCAAAGAGGGGTTGTTGTGAGCCAAAGGCTAACTTCCAGTTGGCGCTGGATCCGGTCATATCGAATTTCCACAGGTTCCCCTTGAGATCCCCCGCATAGACATAGTCCATTTTGTAATCCAGGCCCACATCCACGGGAATAGGCGTGGACAGACCGTTGCAGGATCCGATCCCGGTGTCGATCTGGGCGATTTTGACGCCCGTAAAGGCGTCCAGCACAAAGAGAACGGCGTGTTCGTTGGCGCTGGCATAGCCGTTTCCAAATACCGCCACCCAGGGATGGGCCGTGTCATTGGACTTAACAATATAGGCCTCACTGAAACTGTACCCCATATCGTTGCTTTCTCCCGAAGGCGTCCCAGCGTTGGGGTACTCCCATTTCACGTTGCCGGCCAGTTCGCTTTCGGACGTCATGGTTTTGGCGTTGGTCACATCCAGGCAGTAGTAGCCTTTCCCCCCCTTCCCCAGCCCTCCCACCAGCAGCGTGCCGCTTCCCGTGTTCGCCACATAGGGCGTCAGATCCACATAGTATTGGTGGGCATAAACAAAATTGGCCAGGTCGGACAGGTTGGCAAACACCTGGCCCGGCACATAGGCAAAGAGTTCCTGCCCATTCAAGGCGTTGAAGGCGTGCAGCATGCCGTCGTTGGCGCCGGCGTAGATAACGTCGTCAAAATAGGTGGGCGAGGAGTGAACGATGTCCCCCAGCTTGCTGTTGCGATTTCTGAAGATGCCCCCGTTTTGCTGTTCGCCGGCGGCATCGCCCCGGAGATAATTCAGGATGCTCTCCGCCGTGGTGGGATCAGCATCCAATTGCAATTGCTGGGCCGGACTGAGTTGGTTGTACTGGAACGGAATGGCGGTCGAAGTAGCGGTGTTGTAAGTGGCAATGATACGGCTGCCATGGGTCATATCCGCCAGTTCTTCACTGGCGGACCAGATATAGTTGTCCCGAATGACGGCGCCCGAACTCTGGTTGAGGGCATAGGCCTTGACGTCGCCGGTCCAGTTATCCGTGGAATAGCTGGCCTGGTAAATACGGCTTCCCGCCTGAAGTTCCTCACCGTTAATGGATATGGAAGCGCCGCTTCCGATGCGGCTCATGACGTTTTCCATGAGGGCCTCCAGGGAATCGATGAGATTTTCCGGGTTGGCGGCGCTCAGAAATTGCCCCCGGCCATTGACCGCCGCATGCCACAGATCGTCGACCCGTTCCTGGTTTTCCGTGTCGGTGGGGTTGGGCCACGCGGGGTAGACGCGTTGGGCAACATCCATGTTGTAAAGGTCATAATCAAAGGGGTTCAAGGTTCCGGTGACGCCGAAGGAAATGCCGTACGTCACCATGTGCTGCCAGGTCGCCAAATCCGGGTAACTGGAGGGAACCAGGTCGGTCAGGCTGGTAGAAAGATCGGTTTTATAGTACTTCATGGCCACGTCCGCGAGGGTGCCCGACCAGTTATCCGCATAGGGCGCCCCCTCGCCGCCATCCTCGTTTCCGATGCCCGAGAGATAGCCGTTCCAGAATCCATCTGTTACCACAATGGCAAAAGACTGCTGGCAGGCGCCGCCGTCAACAAGGGAAGCATAGGGAGATGATCCGATGCCCCCGGTGCCGCCGGCCTGATCAAAGTAATCCCCCACGTTCTTGAGAGCGTTGCGAAGGGGGGTGCCGCTTGATGAATTGAGGCTATACAAAAGGTTCAGGAGGGTGGTGGTATCGTCGAAGGTACTGGCGCCCAGGGTGACATTCACCGGCAGAACCGTTTGATTGATGCGGTTGTTGATGGAGTAAAACCCGACTTTCACACCCTCGATCTGGTCGATAACCCGGGCGATGGCCGCCTTGGCGGTCAGTTCACGGCGCCGGTAAAAGGAAAACCAGTTGGCGAAGTTTTGAAGTTCCGCCGCATAGGAACGGATGTTGTCATCGCTGTCCTTGGGAACCACGTCGTCAGGGGGCGTTGTGTCCAGGATGAGGCCGGCTTCGGACACATCATCCTCATCATTCCGGCTGAAGCGATAATATTTGATGCTGCCGTCCAGCACGATCAGGTAAGGTGTATCCTCACTGTCGGAGTAGGTGTAGTAGTGGGCGTTTTTGATGCTGATGGCGCCTCCCCCACCCGGCACAAACTTCATGGCATCGGCGCAGTATCTGCTGGTTCCGGGGTCAGTCGTAACAAGTTTAACATAATCGCCTGGTGAAAGGGCGTGGGAACCCAGGGAATTCCATTGCCCGCCATTCTGCTGTTGATTGACGGTAACGGTGCTGGGCGTTCCGTTGTGATAAATTTTGTACGCCACATTGGTTCGTCTACTGCTGTTGCTCACCCACCAGGCAAAAACCTCGTAATTGACTGATTCCGGGATATCCGGCGTCCATTGGGCCCAGTCCGCGTTGCTATCGTTATTGTAGGTATAGTAATAATCAGACCCATAGTCGCTGCTTGCTGAAGTCATTGCCCAGCCATTGGCGGACTTGGTGAAGCCTGCATCCGAATTGTCCACGATAATGCCCGTTTCAACGGAATCATACTCGTCGGCCAGGGTCAGGGTGGGGCTTGCGTTAATGGGATTGGAACGGGGCGCCGTGGTACTAGCGTCAGCTTGGCCCGGCCAGGGGGTGTAGTCCGCCGTGGGATTATAGTACATCTTGTTGTATTCGGCCCATCTGGCTTTCCAGAGTCGTTTTTCGTCTCCTTCCACGATGTAGCTGTCCGAATAGGCGTTGTCGGTTCCGGAACCCAAATCGAAATTGTAATATTCCCCGTGAAAAATCCCGCTGCTTTCAGAAGTCATGAACTCCCAGTCCATGCTGCCGGAATCATCGATGACGAACATGATGTTGGCCGGCGCCGCCTGAAGCTGTGTATCCATGGGAATATCGGCGATATCCAGGCAAAGGGATCCGGGCAGGGTTGTGGAGGTTGTACTCGTTGTGCTGGTGCTTGTGGTGGTTGTCGTTGTCGTTGTTGTGGTGGTTGTCGTTGTTGTTGTTGTGGTGGTCGTTGTTGTGGTGGTACTGGTACTGGTGGTAGTCGTGGTGGAAGTGGTGGTCGTTGTCACGGGGGTTTGGGTGTACCAGAGATGCACGGTCTTGGACTCCCCATCGTGGAACCATGCATATTCGTTGGCCGGGGTGGTCCAACCGGCGACGTTGGTCCCCTTGATTTCGACCCCGACGGTGCCCCAAACGCTTCCCTCAACCTGTGTGTTATGACTAAAAGTGCCGTACCACTGGGAGGTCGAGGGGGAAATATATCGGACCTCCCAGCCGGCCCCGGCATTCTTTGCCGCCCCCGGGTGGATCTTAACAGTTAAGTAGAAAGATGCAGCCTCGGCCCGGTCGGCGAAGATATGGAGAAAAACAGGCGTGAAAAGGAAAGCGAAAACCACCAGGGCGGTTGCTTTGGCGCCTTTTTTCATCAGTTGCCGAAAGAGATTGAGAAGGGTTGGCTGGATGAAAGACATAATTCGCCTCCTTTAATACCGTTTTTTGTATCCCACTTCAATAATCACTTCACCCAACCTTTGGGTGGAATTGGCCGGTTCCAGAATCGATCTTCCGTAGACGACGAATTCATGCATACTGGTTCCGGAGGCGCCGGCAAGATCCTTTGAAGCGCCTCTTGCCGGCACTTCAACGGGCAGAAACCTGGCTTCATAACCTTCGTCTGAAATGGCATCAGGTGCATCCGCGGAGATTTTGTCCGTTCCGGTTGTCCAGTTGGCGTCGTCACTGATATTGTCAGGGTTCGGAATGTTTAAGGGTGGGAGGCCCTTCCCAGGAATGCTGGGCAAGGGGATGTCTTCATTATCGTAGGAGTACTCTCCGAGAGGCAATTTGGCGGTACTCTCTTCTATCGTGCGCGCACCCACCATGGCGGCTGCTTCGGCCCTGTAGAAATTTTCCGCATAGCGCATGTCGTTGCCGGAAATCTGAAGCTCAAGGGAAGCGGTCATGGTGGCGGCAATGCCGATCATGCTGGCCAACGCGAGTATGATCAGGGATACGACCAGGATGGCGCCGTCTTCGTTTTTCAACGGTTTAATCTCTTTCATGGTGTCCTCAATGCTAGGGTGGCGGTCCCGGTTTGATGTTCATGAGTACCATATCTTTATTGAGTTTGGGGTGTTGCACCGTAACCTCAATGAGCTTTGTATTAACGATGGGATCGTCGGCACCACAACCGGCGCCGCCCCCGTCACATATCTCCCAACTGATGGTGTACCCGGCGGGCGGATCGGAATCCTGATAGGTGTTTTCAGTCAACCCCGCATCCGTATAATCCAGTCCCATGAGCTTTTCCAGCCGGTCCCGAGCCAGTACGCTGGCTTCCGTTATCTGATTCGCGTGGGCATTCGCCTTGATGGAAGTCACCTGCATGCTTCCCACAGCCAGAATACCGACAGCCAGCACCGCCATTGCAATAAGTACTTCCAGGATAGTGAAGCCGCCGTGGCTTTTCCAGCAAAGGCATACCGTTTTGGTTCGTTGATATTTATTTCCGAATGGCATCATCGTTATTCCTACAATCCCAGGTTTCGGCATGCGATGCACGTACTCAATCGTTTGCGGCGAAAATGATCGTTTTGCGCCGCCAAGATAACGTCTCCCCACTGATTTTGATATTCGTTGCCGTCAGTATAAGCGGGGTCTTCCCGAGACGCACGCACCACAAGGGTTACCTCAACCGATCGAATGGCATTCATGCTGGTGGTGACATTTCCATTCCCATCATCGTCCAGCCGGTTTCCGTTCTGGTCCAGATAAACAAAATTGAGGGCATCCACATTTTCAACCACCGGTTGATTCGTGGCAGTGGCCGTACTCTTTACGCCCAGTTTCTGAATGCCGTCGGAGGTGTAAAGGGAATAGGTAACGTTTTCGTATGAATCGTCCGTATCTCCGTCCGCATTTCCAGTGGCCCCCCCGGTAATATCCGCAGTGAAATTGATTTCACCCACATCGGCGGTCAGAATTCGGGGTCTGTTGGTATCCATTTGCGCCGGATTCGGATTACACCCGGCCTCTCGAATCTGATTTGACATATAAAATATGGCCGCCCTGAGATTCTGTTGAAGGGCCGCCACCTCCTCCTGAACCACATAGGATTTATTCTGAGAATTGTAGGCAGCATAAACGCCCGTCATGATAATGGCCGATATAGAAACGGCCACCAGCAATTCGACCAGTGTAAAACCTGGGTTTTTCTTAGGTGTAACCATCAAATCACCCTAATGGATAGCGAACTCAACTCTGATATTGCCTGCCCTGGACATGACGATATCGGCTTCACTGTTGTCCGTGTTCTTAAGGGAAACCGTGCCTGCAGCAAACCCAACGCCGTTTTTTCTCGGAATACCGTTTGACCGAAAAGCAACCGCCGGCAAGCCGTCATCGTTATCGGTAAAGCTATTTGAATCTAAGGAAATACTGGGGTGGTAATCCAGCCATTTGACTTTTTTGACGATGCCGGCGGTTTCGGAATTGTCCAACTCCAGATCATTGTCATCATCCTGAAAAATCACATAATCGTAAGTATCACCGTCAACCGGCTGATTGAAAGTGATGGTGCAGTTGCGGCCGCTTTTGATGGCGGTTATTTTGGCCAGTTGAAAACCGGCCCGGAGATCCCTCGCCGCACCCTTCAAATAATAATCCGGCAGCCATGCGAGAAACCCGGGAACCGCGATGGCGGAGAGAATCCCGATTATCACGATGACCGTCATTAATTCCGCCAGAGAGTACCCTGCATGCGTGGATATCTTTTTTGAGAATGCGCTCATTCTCAGCATCTGATCCATTGTGCTTCCGTTAATATTGTCAGGCTTTCCGACATCAGGATCGGCGGCGCCTTTTCCGTTTGGGTTGACGCTGAATGTCAAAGCAATGTTCATGCCATATGTAAACATAACGCAACCATAGGAATATTGTATTGAAATACTTGATGTTATTTCAAATAAAAAATATTCATTAGTCTATTGTAAAATTTTTTTCCGGATAAGTGTCATATTTTTTTACACTTGTTCATTCTGATTTCTTTGCTTGTGAGATGCACCACCCAGTTGTAGATCCCCCCGAGCAGAAGACCGCTCAAGCCCCCCAGGAGAACGCCAGGACCGTTGCATTTTATCGGCCATTGTAATCCTGTCCATCATTTAATCTTTTAAATCGTGTTCAAACATTTTGCCCCGCTTTATGTCCGTCATTGTCAAGCCCGTAGGTTGGAGTCATGCGTGAAGCATCATTCCAAGTTGGGAATGCCGGTCTTGGTGGCTCTGCTTCCCGTGCGCATGAACTGGAGGCCACTTGCCCACCCCCGAACCTTTTTGTCTCTTCAGGCGTTGCCTACGTACTTGCACAATTTCTTGCCTTGATTTGGAGCTTATTTTATGATAGATAATCTTATGTATTGAAGGAGGATCAAACTATATTATCAGAATTCCGCCCCAAAAAAGTCAGGCTTAATGTACAAATCTCTTCTGAACTCAAGGACAGGCTTCACCGGCTATCTGTTTTTCAAGGGGAGGGAGTCTCGACCCTGGTTCGGCAGTCTATTGAAGAGAAATTAGAGAAAATTGAAAAAAGGATGTTTGAGGAAAAAATGAGGTATGCCTATCAAGAACTGGCTCAGGAAAATATTGAAATTTCAGATGATTTCAAATACGTTGACGCTGAGAACCTTTAATGGGGCGATAAACCTATGGTGAGTATTCAAGTTAAGCGGGGCGACATCCACTATGCGCACCTTGACCCTGTTGTGGGGAGAGAAACAGGCAAAACCCGTCCTGTTCTCGTGATTCAAAATGACATTGGCAATATAGTCCCCAACAACCATTGTCGCGGTCATTACCGAGTATTCGAATAAGAAGGCCTCTTATCCCATCTGCGTTGCCATCGAGAAGGGCGAAAACAGTCTCAAGAAAGATTCGATTGTGAACTTGTCCCAGGTCAGGACCATTGACAAAATGAGGCTTACAGCCTCAAAATTAGGCTCACTATCAAAAGATTCCATGAAAAAGGTCGACGACGCATTAAAGAACAGCCTCGCGCTCAGTTAATAGAGATTTGAGACCTTGTTCATCCATTCCGAGAAATATCCGGCCGCCACGGCAACCTGAGAAACCATGAAGAGAGCGCCACAATGGGCGGTTCTTCGGTTGAAGGGGCGTTGATACGGATACCTTAAAAGCCTTGAATAAAACAAAAGATGCTCCCACTTCGTGAAACGCTCGGAGAGATCCTTTTGTTTGCGATGAAAAAGAAAGGCCCCCCGGCCATAAATAAAATGTTGCCTGAAAAACGTATTGAACGTCAATGCGTGGTGATGCAAAATCGCAGCCTCCGGAGCATAAATGATACGGCGCCCATGATGCCGCCACCGGCGGGAGAATTCCCTGTCCTCGCCGCCGGCCCAGCGAAAGTTCGCATCAAAACCGCCGATTCGAGTGAAATGTTGCCTTTTCAGGCCCAGGTTGTTGGAGGTGAGGAATCGTGCGTTTTGGCAATCGGCGTTGTAGGCGGCATACAGATAATCACAGAGCAACTGACCGGCGGTGGAATAGGGATTGTCGGGTAAGCTGTTAAGGGTTCGACCCCCGATGAGACCATCAGGGGCCTCCGAAAAACACTTCGAAAAAGATTGAAGCCAGTTGGGAAGCGGAAGACAATCATCATCGGTAAATACCAGAAACTCCCCTTTTGCCCCGGCGGCGCCGATATTGCGGGCGGTGGCGGGACCGTTGTGATCCGCTTTCAACAAGGTCACGTTAATGCGAGCAGCAAAGGGGGCTACAACTTTTTCAGGATGCCCCCTGCTGCCGTCATTCACCACCACCACCTCAAATCGGTTGGCGGGATAATCCAGTCGCGTGATGGCCCGGAGGCACTGTTCTAATTGCGCCGGTCGTTGGTAGGTGGGTATGATGATGGAAAAAAAAGGGCAAGGATTGTGTTTCATGACATAAGTGTTCCGCTTTTTTCTTTGCTTGTGAGAAGCACCATCCAGTTGTAGATCCACCCGAGCAGAAGACCGCTTGCGCCCCCCAGGAGAGCGCCATAGGCAAATCCCACAAAACTCCCCATAAAGGAGACTCTGTACCCGATAAAGTACTGGCTCAGAAGCTGCAAGTGGGGGCCCACGGGATCACCGTCTTTGATGAGGAGCCAGTTGGTTGCAATGAATATAGCAATGCCGAAAAGCAGTCCCAGAACGAGCGCCAGGACTTTTGCGTTAAGCCGGAGAACATTCCCCACCAGCTTCTCCGTTTCATCGCGGTCCATTTTATCATCTTTTTTCATTTTGTCCTCCTCACCCAAAACTTAAAAAACCGTACGGACGGATCAGGGATGATCCATGAAGGCCTTTAATGCGGCCCGTTCGGCTTTCTTTTTCACGCGACGCAGATAGAGAACCAGTGACAGGTTTCGAAGGTACGCAAAGAGCCAACCGAACAGAAACCCCCAGAAAAAACCGTGGGCAAAGGCCATAAAGGCGCCTGTTACCGTTACCGTATAGCCCGGAAAATATTGCGACAACAATTGCAAATTGGGACCCACCGCCTCTCCGCCTTTCAACACCCGCCACAGGGTCGCCACAAAAAACAGCAACCCCGCAACCGTTCCCAAGGCAATACCAAATGCGCCTTTGTGCATCATGGCAAATGATTGAATGATGGCTGTTTCCATAAGGGTTTCGGGTGAAGAGACCGTTCGGCCTTCTTCATGATACTCCGCTTCCTCATTGACCGACCAGATGTCGTGATCGGCGCCTGAAACATTTTTGGCTGCCAGTATCCCCGTCTGCATGGAATGGTCCATGTTATTGTAACGGTGCATGCCATTGCGGCCGATGGTTTGAAGGTTGAGAAAGCCGGCGAGAAAACCACGAATAATCCCGAGTTGATCTGCATACCCGTCATGATAGATGGGGTAAGCATCCGGCTGGCGCACCACAAAGGCATCCTGAACGTCTTTTTCCGTCGCCAGTCCGAGGCCGGCCAATTCCCGGGTCGCAATCTCCGACAATTCCCCATCGGACATCTTCCACAACGCGTCGCCTTCACTGCAAAAATATTCCATGCCAAGGCTCGTTTTTTGGGGATCCGGGACCATGTCGGCACTCCAGTTTTTGAAATTCTGGATGCGGCCGACCTTGAACCCCGGGCTATGGATATAGATCCACTGGTCCGGGAAATATGCCCCTTTATGGAGAATCAGGACCACGAGAATCAGGGCCCGATAAGAAAGTGTGTCGGTCGCTTCCAACACCGCAATCGGCGCTTCGGCGCTGAGCATGCGGACCAGTTTGTTGAGTGGAAGGCTGGAAATGAGGTGGTCCACCGGCATTTCAAACGTTTTCTCTTGCTGAACGCACTGAACGCCGTTTATCCGTCCGTTTGCGTAATTCAGGCCGACAACGCTCGTATTGAACCGAACACTGCCGCCATTTTCCTCAATCCGTTTCCCAAAACCCTCCCACATCATGCCGGGGCCCTCTCGGGGGTAGTAGAACTCGTGGATCAGGCTCTTTGCCTTTTGATTTCCGAGCAAGGCATCGGAAAGGGCGACCATCAGGGACAATCCCTTGATTCGTTGCCGGGCCCAGTCCGCCGGGATGTTGCGGCACGGCATGCCCCACATTTTAGCGGTGTAGGGCTCAAAAAATATTCCATAGAGCCGTCGGCCAAACCGATTGGAGACCCATTGCTCAAAGGTCTTCTCTTCAGGGTAAGGCAGGATCTGCGCCCTGAGATAACTCAAAAGAATCAACAGGCTTTCCATCAACCCCATGCGCGATAGGGCGTTCAAAAACTCCAGAGGATAGTCGAAAAATTTCCCCTCGTAATATATTCGGGATTTCCGGGGTACTGTAATGAACCCGTCGCCCAGAACCTCCCGCCAGAGTCGCATGATGGCGTCGTTTTTCGTGAAAAACCGATGGCCGCCGATGTCGAATCGGTACCCTTTGAAAACCTCCGTCCGCGCGATTCCGCCAGGTCGGTCGCCTTTTTCCAGCACCACCGGACGACGACCCTGTTTGATCAATTCATAGGCCGCTGTGAGGCCCGCCGGCCCGGCGCCAATGATGATCACGGGTTTATAATTTCCCGGGCTTTTCATTCCGGTCTCCGGTTTCCTGAAATCTGAGGATGTCCCTATCCTGCCTGAAGGCGTGAGTAACAGCCGCAAAAGCCGGCGCACGGATTATGGATGGGCATGTTAAGGCAAATGGCGATTCAACAAAAAAGAATCATTAAGAAATTTTGAGAAAATGTCAACTTTATACAGTGGGGAGAGGTTTGCGCTGTACCGTTTTTGTGCCGTACCGGGGGTGTTCTGGGCCCCAAAAAAACGCGGGCGCGAGGTCTGAGAGGGCGACATGGCAGCAGAATATTATGGTTTCCAAAGACATACCCCAAAAACCCGATAATTGGACATGCTAATCCCTTTAAATTTAAATTAAATCATTTATTTATAACTATTTTAAATAAATTGGATTAGGCGGCTCTGGCTATTGGCCGTACAAGGGAGCGCATTTGCTCAATACGGCCAGCCCTTACATGACCAAGGGCCATTGCCATCATTACGGCGGTGGCCAAGCAAACTCTTGTTTGCATTTTGGCTTGGCCGCGTATGTAATGTTTCTCAAAACCAAAATCATTATCGATCCGACTGTTGATTCTCTCCAAAGAAGAACGCCGATTATACGCTCGGTCCCAACCCTGCGTACCATAGGGAATGGGTGTGAAGATTCGCCGATCTTCCTCAGTGATATTTATTCTGACAATTCGCCCATAATCTCCGGGATTAACTTGCCCCGCAGATGAACACTCTCCACATCCTTCACAGGAAAAGCCGTTTGCAGCTGCGGGACAACGATATTTCAGGGTATTGCGATTTTTTTCAAAGCCACAAAAAGCCATGTCCCGCTGTTCTCCAGTAGCCGGACAAATACAATGGACTGTCCCTTTCTCAGTATACACAATGGTATCTGCCCGGTCAGGATAAAGAGGTCGTGTGATCGGTTTTGCAGGATCGTATCCCGGCTCATTCTTTTCATCTCTCCACAGTTCACGGGTATCAATGCCGGGCCGAATCCCATATTCATCCAACAGCTGAGCCTTAGTTTTGCCGGAATCCAAACCACGGTCCGCCACAAAATCATCACAGCGCTCGCCAAGCTGCGGTGTTTCCTCAAAAATTTCTTTGATCATGCTTCGCAGTTCCTTGTGTTCCGAATGCGAGGCAGGTGTTACATGAACTGCCACCGGAATTTCATATAGGGTATCAGCGATCAAATGAAGGCCATATCCAAACCAGCTTTTTACTTTTGTCCACTGCTTTCCGGTTTTACTGTCTGTCCCTTTCGTTTCATGCTTGCCCCAATCTGCATCCGTATCGGAGGTTTCACCGGTTTTCCGGCTTTCTTGTCCCGTACTATAACTGTTGATAGCCTTGCCGTCATACCCTAAATGACAACCAAAATCAGGGAGTTCTGTCATTAAGGATTCTCGAAGCCCACGCACCATGCCGCTGACCATATTACCATATTCTTCCAGTTCTATGACGCTCCTTAAAAATCTTGAGAAATTCCAACTACCTGGAACCAAAAAATATGCATTTCCGCTCTCAGACCGTATGATTTCCATTCGGCCCGTTTCCTCATTGCGTCTCAGTTCAGCTACCGGTTTTTTTTGCCTCGGCAGAATATCAAATCCGCATGCCTCTAATAACGCCGGATTCCTGGACAATTCGCGAATCAAAGATTCAATGGATGCATGCTGGAACACGACTCCCGCAATAAGCGCGTTCCACATTGCGCGTATCGGAAAATCATCTCTCCCATTGCCGCGACGCTTTTCAAGTGCCGCTACAATATTCTCATCAGGCAGATTATCGCGCACCAGATAGAAACGGTCCAAATCCGAGCGTGCTTCGACATCATTCCACGAAAAAAGAAACGGACTCACTGCTGCCAAGTTTCGGCCTCCATCAAATATTTAAAGAAACACTCTATCCTGTTATCTGATGAAGGCATTGTACAATATTTTGTATTAAAATCAAGGTATTCCGACAAGTTCTTTCGCTTGGGGTGAAAAAATGGAAAATTCCGACTCGATCTAGCTAAGTGCTTGATTTCAGGATGCCCACCCATCTTTTTTTTGGGGTAATGTTTTTTTGACACTGCCAAATCCCTCCAGGATACCAGAGACTTAAGCACAGCGCAAACCCCTCGTGGGGTATCCGGGAAGTATTTTTAAGGAGATTCAGCCAAATGCCCCCTCTCAAACTGCCCATTGACCTGTAATCCTTTGAGATCATTCGCCGTGAGGGGTTTTTGTATGTGGACAAGACCCCCTGGATTCTCCGAATGCTGGAGGAGGGCCGCTACTACTTCATGGCCCATCCCCGCCGCTTCGGCAAAACTGGGAAATTGTCTTGCAAAATGTGTAATTGTGTATTTTTCGTTTGATTGATACCCAATTACACACTACAATACTTCCAACTTCAACTGCGGGGGGACGGAAATGACAAAGCGGGAACTACTCAAACTCTTGAGCGCATCCGGGTGGAACTTCCTCCGAGAAGGCCGTCACGAAATTTGGGGAAAAAACGGACAAACAATACCAATCCCCAGGCAAGCTGCCGACATCCCAAAGGGGACATCCTATAATGCTCCTGTCAAGAAAAAACTTCAAAAAACTGCAAACCCTGTAATAACAGGTAGTTACGCTATGTCCAAAATTTTTTGCACAATTCAGCATTAAGTCCGTTGCGGACTTTTTGCAGTTTTCAGTGAGTTTCTCACCTTTTATGAACTCTACACCTTATCGTTACGTTTATCCGGCATGCTCGCCCTGCTGGGCGGCCACCTATCATCCCTTATCCAGGTTGTAAAGTTCAGTGAGAGGCCCAGTATTGTCCCCTACGAGATCCAAAATGGTCCCAACGTTAGTCATCGAGCTCTCTCACTGATAAACTTGCATGCTTTTATATGTAAAACAACAACTGCATTTCCCTTCAGAAAATAATCAAGATTTTCCCTCGATTGGTTGTTTGCTCTGAAGAACATCATTCCAGTCCTGACCTTCCTGGGGCGGCAAATCTAACGTAAATGACACCCCTGAATAACGCTCCTGGAATTGTCGGATATATTTTCTTCCGGCTGGGTCGTTGTCAAATGCAAGAAAAATATCCATTTTTTCGGAACTGTATTTCTTTATCAGACCATCAATCAACTCCCATTGAAAATAGCTAATCTGGCCGCCGATTGCAAAATACCTGGTTCGGTCGTTGCTATCATGGCGCAGTTTGCTATGGGAAAGTGCGTCAATTGGAGCTTCACAAATCACGGCCTTTGAGTCACCCTCTATCAGCGTACTCCTCCACAACCCTTTACTGCCTCCTTTCGTGTAACATTTGAAATTATGATTCCGCCTTTCAATACCCGCTATCCCCTTAAAATCAAAATACGGAAAACAAACATTCCGATACCGATCAACTCTTACGGCGCCGGCAAACCGACCAGCCAAAATGCCTTCAAGGCCAATCCCCCGGCTTTCCAAGTAATCATGATGCCTTGTAATGGGCGTGGTGTCAGCATATTCCCACGCCACTTTTTGCCGGTTCTTGGTGGCTGATCGAGGATTAGGTAAAGGGGCAGTATGGGAAAAAGAATTAACGTTGCTGCATAACGCTTTTCTCAGCTCTTTTCTTGTTTGGCCAAGATTGCAGCCGGTATGCTGCATTACAAAGTCAAGGATTGAACCACCTTTGCCACGCCTGAAATCATAGTAAACCCAATGCCCATCATAGCCCCGGCTCACTGCGATTTTGCCGTCATCAGCCTCGCGCCTGAGTACTACACATGTCTTGCTGGACTGGCTACGGTCAAGCTCAGTGTAATCGTGGGCCGGTGCATATTCCATCAGGCTAATTTCTTTTTTAAATCGTTCAAGTTCATCCATTTCAACTCCGGCTGTCTTATGTTGCTCATTGTGCAATGATGTCGTTTGACTGCCGTCTCCATGCCCCCACTTCCTGATAGTGTGGACATTATTCTGAGTAAACCCCCGGCTTTACCGGAGGTTCTTGGCTGATTTGGCTTCTATCATGTTACTTTCAAATATTCAGGATTGAACGGTTCCTGCTTTTTCATTAAGGTCCACGCGATTACCAGAAGTTTAGCCGCCAGTTTCACTCTCATTTTTGTCTTGATGCCCCGTTCGCGGGATCTTCCCCGGAGTTTTTCCGTAAAGTATGCAACAAAGTGTTGGTTTCTAGATGAAGCAACCAGGGCCGCCTGGTACAACGCATAGCGCAGGTCGGCTTTGCCTTTTTTAGAAATTACGGCCGTAGCACCCGCTGAACTTTTTCCGCTACGGTTTGCATTCAGGTCCCACCCTGACAGTTTTACCACCTGTTTTGCATTATCAAACCGAAATGGGTTGCCGATAGCGCCCAAAACCTTCGATGAAATATCTTTTCCAAAACCAGGTATGGTGAGAAGATGTTTGTATTCAGAAAAAGCCAAGCAAATTTCTTCAATCTTTTCTTCGACTTCCAAAATTGATTCCCGAACATGTTCAAGTTCTTCCACCATCATTTTTGCCTCAAACTGAACGGTTCCCCCGGCATTACATCCGATGGATTCAAATGCCTTTTCCCAAATCTGCTTCACGTACTCCAGTTGTCTTACCGTACGTTTACCGGGTGCGACCAACCTAAGGAACTCTTCGTACTCCAGTCCTGCAATCAAAGAAGGTTCCAGACACCATTTCACAACGCTAAGGCTACAGCCTGATATCCGGGAAAAATAAGGATCCAATTCAGGAAAATACTGAGCAAGCAAATGATTCCGAATCCGTACTCTGGCCCCATGTTCCTGTTTTTTCAGCCGACGTTTAAAAGACAGGAGATTTCGCAGTTCACGAATCGGCATGATCGGATATTCGTAAAACAGACATTTGCCTTGGGAAACCAAATCCGCTACATTGGCCGCATCCTTCGTATCATGCTTATCCCAGCGCCCATCCAGTAATTCACGGTTTTTCTTCACGGCCGTGCCTGCCACAAGCACCACATCAAAACCGCATTTGATCAAATGTTCGCCCAGAGGTTTGTGGTAATTGGCGGTCGGTTCAAGACCAAAGACCACTTTATTCAGGTTATTCTTAACTTTGGTAGCATCAACGTATGTGAACAATTTCTCATACCCCTGAAAATTGTTGTTAAAAACCAACCGCTTCAGAAGTGTTTTTCCCCTGGCTGTCCCCAAAAAAGCATGATGATTATCCTTGGCCACGTCAATGCCTACAATCAAATGTTCCTTGGATCCACGGATTTCCTTCCTCAATTGACGAAAACGCTCCAGCCTGGTAGTATCTACACCGTCCATTTGAAACCTCCTTTTTAAGTTAAAGTTGTTTGGAAAGCGACTTCATCTTAACAGGAGGTTTCTTTTTTCGATAGCTATTGAAAAATATTTATTTATGCTGTAATGGGGAGTGTAACCTGTTGGTTTTTTATTATATAACGGTAAACAATATTTTGAAACGAGCCGGAATTAAAGAATAAAAAAGGAGGCAAAAATGGAGTTTTTTTACGCTGTCTTCACAAAAGAAGATGATAATGTCTTAGTCTCAATTCCAGATGTGGAAATCTGTGAGACCTTCGGTAAAACCTGGGATGAAGCCTATAAAATGGGGGTTGATGCTTTGGCTGCATGTTTATCTGAACAGGAGACAGTGGTACATCAAAAATCGTCTCGTGAAAAGTTGCAGAGCGAAAATCCGGAATCTGAAATCATACCGATTCCGGTGAATGAATCTATCAAAAAGAAATATACAAAGACCAAACGATTTAATGTGATTTTCCCGGAAAAACTGTTGGTTCGAGTAGATGAATACAGGACAAGCGCCGGAATGAAAAGATCTCAGTTGTTGGTAGATGCTGCGGAACAATATTTAGAAGAACGATCCACCAAACAAAAAAACCGCCCGGAGACGGTGGAGGGTGTGATCGGTGGGGATAGGATGTTGTCTTTCTAAATATAACAGGTTTACAATCCCTTTTCAGTGTGTACGACCTAGAGCGTTTGGGCGTGGGGGCCCTGCTGTTTCAAACCGGCTATCTGAAATGTCCCGCAAAGACGCCTTTGCATTTCTCAGAAAACGCGCTCATGCAATATTTTGGATCAAAGTGGATTAACAAATCTCACCGGCGATTTGTTTTACCTCAGCGATCAGGGTTTTTTTCACAGTATCCCAGTCTATTTCCCAGATCATGACAGGATCCGGTTCCAGGTCGGCCGTTTCAAAATCCACGAGGCCCTTTAAGAACAATAGTTTGCTGTACCTGATGCCCCGGTTTTCTTCAATGGACAAGGCGATCAGAGACTTTAGAGAAATTATGTCTCTCGTAAGACAGAAAAGGTCGACAAAATCCTTCCTGCCGCCCCTGCTCCCGATGGTCAGAAGTTTCATACGCCCAATATCCACGGCATCCGCCATATTCAGATTCCTGATTTCCCGATGGATCAATCGAGCCGGGCGCGTCAGGGGGATCTGCTCTTCGATGAGATCGACTTTTAAGGACTGAACGATAAGTTCCGTGTGGCGTGATGTCTGAGCGAGAACCGTGATTGTCATGTCCTGTTTTCCGAACTCTCGCAGCAGAGTCTGTATATTAAAGTCTTCCGGAAGGAAAAAGTCGAGATCATCAGAACGGCGATGTCCCAATTGAAGCGCCAGAGCTGTTCCACCCCCCAGATACGCGATTTTTAACTCCGGGAATCCATCGAGGCGTTTGAGCAGTTGCCATAAGGCGTTGGATATCGTTTCAGTGTACATGATTTTTCTTCGATTCCAAGGAAAAGGCGCCAGAAAACATGTGAACGCCTTGAAATGGTCCTGTTCTTTCTCAAAACCTGGACCAGTTCATCACGGCTGTAACTTTTAAAGAGGAATCTCACCGCGTCTTCATCGCCATGTTCCATCAAACGGCCGATGATAAAATGGGCCGACCCGGTAATGGAGAGTCTGCCAGTATCCACATCCCAGAAAAAAGTTCGAAGATTGTGCGGCAATCCCTCTGACGCCGGCTTGTCTTTGCCGTCAGTATCCGATGTCAAACCTAGCCCGTCCATGCTGAATTCCTATCCTATGATAGTGCCTGAACGAAAAAGCCGTTCAGGCACGGTTTTAAGTTTTAAGTGAAAAAGCGAAACCATATCATCTAGTTGTAAATCTCTAACGAAAATTGGAAAACGATGTTTAGAGGTTTTCGTTCAGGCACTATGATACAATATTGACGAAGCGCTAAAACTTCGTTTTTTTTATGGAAAGTATAGAATAAAAGGGTTTCAGGAGCAAGAGAAATGCGGTGCGTCATTGGATTTTGGGTCTTGGTTCTAACTTCGCCCACCATTATTTGTTTTTTGTTTGACAATTGACGGCCCGTTAAAGCATCCTGAAAGAAATTCAAAAAGCCCTTTGTTTTTTAAGGAGATTCAGCCAAATGCCCCCTCTCAAACTGCCCATTGACCTGCAATCCTTTGAGATCATTCGCAGTGAGGGGTTTTTGTATGTGGACAAGACCCCCTGGATTCTCCGAATGCTGGAGGAGGGCCGCTACTACTTCATGGCCCTCCCCCGCCGCTTCGGCAAAACGCTGATGGTCTCCACCCTTCGCAACCTCTTTGCTGGGATTCCACGCATTACATTGACATATTACGCCTTGCGTAATACATTTTAGGCATGATTAGATCATTTGCCTGCCGAGATACTGAAAAACTATTTAATGATCAGCGGGTACGCCGCTTTCAAGTCTTTGAAAGGCAGGCAAGAAAACGCTTAATGGTTCTTCATGCCGCCCCCAGCATAAAAGCGTTGATGCTTAACCCAAGAAACAAATTTCATGCTCTTTCTGAGGATCGAAAAGGGCAATATGCTATCACTATCAATAAGCAGTGGCGCGTATGTTTCGAATGGAATGACGGTAACTTATCGTTCGCGTTTTAAATTTGCACTTCGATTAATTTCGAAATCTGGTAGAGGGTACCTCTCTTGGCAGGGGGAAAAGTTATTTCCGGAAAGCCTACCAGGAGTCTTTTTGAGCAACATGCATCCATGGGTTAGTAAAGCCTGAAAAACAACACACGTCGAATATTGGAACAACACAATAGGGCAGAAAATGGAATGGATCGTGCGTAAAACACCATCGTTCCATATCTCCAACAATCATATAAATTGTCGTAAAATCTGTATTTCAATTGTGACAACCTGTAAGGACTATGACGATAATATTTTACTATTGCATAACTTCTAAATTATCGTATATAGAAGTGCTAAGTCCAAAGTGTTTTAGAATTTCACGTTGCAATTGAGAAAGTGGGGTTAGATGTCTTATCACACTATCTCCTGTTTCAATTATCGTTAATGTAATTTTGCTGAAAGCATTTAATAGCTTCTCACACGTTGGATTGTTCGTAGCTTTCTTGGGATTTCCCAGGTGCAATCCAACAAGCTTTTCGTCGCTTCTTGCTAATGAGCGGCGAACAACAAATTCAACCAGAGTAATTACCCTGACTCCTATCATCAGAAGATGCGTTATTCCTTTAACTTGATCTTCCCTTTTTACGTAAAATGGAGCGATGTTTAGCCTACTTTTCAGTCGGTTAAATATTCGTTCAACCCGGTATTGTTTTCGATAAGACCTAACTACATCAATAAAATCAAGTCGCTCCTTTGATACATCTGTAACATAGGCCTTCCACCCATACTTCTTCTTCTCCGCATCTATTGCTTCCTTAATCCGTGTCACTTTTGTTATTTGATAACGTATTCTTTCTTCAACCTTTTTCTCTTTTGACACTCCCTCTACCTTTACCAATATATTTCGTTTTACTTTCTACTTCCCGCACATATTCATATTTAAGGAAATCTTTCACCCTATGTTTTTTCAAAATCGATTTTGCTGATTCTATTAATTTTTCTCTTTCTTTGATCTGCCTTTTCCCCGGGCCTCTTGGTGGTGTCAGAGCATATAATTTTTCCTCGGCGCTTTTAAGCCGTCGTTCCAATCCCAGTTCTTTTTGCTTTTCATACGCTGGTGATTTTACAATCAATACGCGTTCCTTCCATTTCAGCACTTTTCCATTTATTTCACCAGATTGGTTACGCTCTATCTCATACCCTTTTGCTTTCAGTTCCTCTTGACCTTTATCGTCTTGGACGATGTACTTTATCAACTCGTTCTTTTTGTCTTTCAAATTTCCTTCATCTATCCATTTCTCCATATATTCTGGGGTTTTCCCAGTATTAGGCAATGGACATAAGTAATGTCCTTCCGCTTTTTCCTTAATGTGTAAACGATTTTCAAGAGAACTCAGTTTGCAATCGCCCACATAAAGGACACCTTGTTTCTGGAGCATAGAGTGAATGCGACTTATGATAGGTGCATACAATTTGTCATCGGCCATTTGCCCTGGAACAACATCCGTGGCTAACGGCATCCCAAGAGGATCCAGCGAACCCGTCATGATTTTTATTTGCGGTCTATTGGGGTCGTCTTTACTAACACCAAATTGGAATATCCCACCTTCAACTGTTTTGTGGTAGCCGGATACAGTCGTAGCATCAACCCTGACAGTTTCTTCCGGCAACTCATATGCTTCAATCGTATTGCCACTTATTCTCTCTTCAACTTTGCTCCAAATATCGTTATCGCTTAAATACCTGGCAAGATTCGCTAAACGATCGTCTGTGAAATCATTTTCGGAGATTATCAATCCTGTTAATTCGATTAAGGTATGCCGCATTCCAGATACATATTCCCGGACGACTACTTTGCGATGGTCTCCCTCCGATAACATATATGCCAACCATATAACAGCCGTCCATCCCCAGCTCAAATCTCTTTGGTTCTTTTGAACTGGGATGTGTTGGTCTATAGCTTCTTGTATACCCATTTTCACCATGGCCTTTATCAATAGGGGTATATCGTCAACTCTTTCTGCTGTAACGTTAATCTTTTTGACCTTTTTCCTTTTGTTTGCAATGTGAGAGGCATCATCATCCGATGATAGAGTTCCCTCACGCTTTTTCTTGGCAGTTTTCGTTTTATTTGATTTTTTCTTTTTTTTTCGTTTCCTTACAGGTGCTGATTTTTTACCTTCTTCCAGCCTGTTTCGTTCAAGCTTTGGGATTTTCTGCCGATCATTCTTCTGACCGAAAGGTCTGGGTTGATTTTCAGATTGACCAGTTTGTTGATTTGATGATGCACCGGCATTTATATTATTTCCAGTACCTGCTGAAACAGGTGATGCCTGCACCTTTGAAAAACTGCAAAACCAAACCAAAAAACACACTGATGCGAAAATGAACACATGCGTCACATGTCGGTTCATATAGTTCCCCTGTTATTTCAAGTGGTTGTAATGTTGGGAAACTAATATAATACAAACAGCTGTGAATGTCCATCGTTATTCCAGCATGTTATCGTATTGTTTTTGAATCCATTAAAAAATAATAATAGCTATGAATTACGACAATTTCGAATCAATCTATCAAGGCGCTCGTTCCTGTTCCCCTTATGGGCCTGTATCCTTACCGGGGATGTACTACCAATGCCTCTGATATCGTATTTTATCGTGGAGATGTTGTTCCGCCAAGTAAGTGCTGCCTGCCTCCTCGGCAAAATTTGCAGAACTTATTTTTAAAACGCGAACGATAAGCGGTAATGCGACCCATGTTGAAATTACGGACTATCACTGAGGTGTCCCTATGAGTGCAAAAAAAAATCTTGACCCAATAAAACCGGGTGAAATCCTTCGTGAGGATTTTCTAGAACCATTAGACATCAGCATTAACCAGCTTTCTCGGGAACTCTCAGTTTCCCCCAACAGGGTAAGTGAAATTGTGAATGGAAAAAGGTCCATTACTGCTGACACAGCCTTGAGGCTACAGCGGTATTTTGGGGTTGAAGCTCAGTTTTGGCTAAATCTGCAAACTGAATATGATCTGCGAATGATGAAACATAAAATTTGGGCGGATATTAAACGACGAATTATCCCTATTAAAGATGCCGGCAATAGTTTACAGCATAGCGCCGGAGCATAACAATGCAATTGCGACGGATGTGAAGGGTCGTGAGGCTTTGGCGTTGTGCTTATTCATTGTTTCCTTGGTATTTTCGGGCTTGGTTCTAACATCGCCCACCAGTATGTTTTGAATGTCGAATGTCGAACAGGGAATGTTGAATTATGAAATCAAAACAGCGCATTATACTTCGACATTCGATATTCCTTGTTCGACATTCTGCGGTTCTCTTTTAACAGTGGGCGAAATTAAAACCAACCCCAAAAAAGTTATACAGGCGGGCCCAAACAAGAAGGGCGGACACATAGGTCCGCCCCTACGGACCTGCGAATCAAGGATTGCCGGCAGAAGTTCAGGAACAATATGATGAACTAATTGATAAAAGGCGGGATGAGGCACTAAGTTCAGAAGAATATAGTGAATTGTTGCGATTAACAGACCAAATCGAAAAAATGGAAGCTCAGCGCATGCGATATCTATCAGAATTGGCACTTTATCGAAAAGTTTCTCTTACGGAACTGATGGAAAATATGGGGATACAGCCTCCCGCTTATGCCTGAAAAACACATCACCTCCTCAAAAGCCGGTTCGGATCATTTCGTTCGGGCCTATTTCAGGACATACGGCCTGCCGACTCTGATCACGAACTGTTCCAATGATTACGGGCCATACCAATTCCCTTTAGTTACTCAATGATAACGTCCCGCTTTTTTCACACGCGAAAATCCACGAAAGATATCGATACACGAGAAAGATATGAATAAAAGCAAACTGTTGCAAAAACTGCTTTCCGGTTCAAAAAATATCCGGTTTTCTGAGGCGGTTGCAGGTGCTGAGATCTTTGGATCTCGGTAACAGCGTATCAATGGGAGCCATCACATTTTTGCACATCCCGAGGTATCAGAACTGGTAAACCTTCAAGATGTCAACGGAAAAGCAAAACCATATCAGGTAAAACAACTACTGCAACTTATTGAACGGTATGATCTTAAAATGGAGGATGGCAACTGAAAGAGTATCATGTCAATGTGTTTTACAGCGAAGAGGATGAGGGCTACATTGCAGATATTCCTGACTTGAAACATTGCTCGGCCTTTGGCAAAACGCCGGAGGAAGCATTGCGGGAAGCGTTGAAGGCAAAAAAGGCATGGCTTGAAGCAGCACGTGCCAATGGCAAACCGATACCAACCCCTCATTTTCGTCCATTGATCTATCAAGTGGCGTGAAATGTGCCTAACTTGCTGCGACTTCAATAGCCTTCCCACCCGCCGGGGATGGCACTCGACTGAATAACGGAAGAGCGTTCCCCGCTTCTTTACAACGGGCCTGTCAAAAGAAAATGAACCTGTAATTTCAGAATCTTGACTTTGGTTTTGGAAGGGGTTAGATTCTTACAGTTTCATTCTGAGAGTTTATCTCTCACATTTGTAACACGTTGTATTTAATGCCTCTTTTTGAACCGCAAAATATCGAACAAGGAATAACGAATGTCGAAGGAAAACTTCATAATTCGACATTCCTTGTTCGATATTCGATATTTGTTTTTAAAATTTCGGCTCAACGCGGATTAACGTGAAAAAATGTTTCGTCACCAAGAAAAACCTCGGTGCATTCGTCATAAAGAATCGTATGTATTCGGAACCCGACGATCCCATGGTTATTTTTCCCACGTGGTAGGTCAGGGTGCGGCGCGTCCCGTTTTTTCCTCTGACGCTGTTGAACCCCAAATGGGTTGAAATCCATCAAACGACCGAAAAAACCTCAACGCGCCGTTCCCTGACATTCTCACCACCCCAACGTCGCCAATGGGATTATCGGTTTATGCCGAATCAATGTCAGGTAATCCCGCGTGTGGACATGTGGAATTTTGTACGTTCATGGGGGCTGGCATGAAAATCGAAATTTCGAGGTAAAAAAGTGAACGCGGGACAACCTGACCTACGGACTATACAACTTTTCCCCTCCGGGAATGTTTTCACGTCAATCCGCGATGAGCCTCTATTATTTTAAAAAGCAATCAAACAACTACGATCCTGATGGCATATCAGGAATGTCAAAAGCGAACTATTTAAAATTTCTAAAAAGCTTTTTTACGCTGGCACACCTGAACGCCAAACAGAGTACACAGATGGCATTTATCAATGCTGACTGGCGCGATTTCCAAAACACCCCTGCCAAAAATGAGACCCGGGTGAATTCGATTTTAATCAATGATTACCTTTGGATTCTAAATCAAAGCGGCTGGCAGGAAACTCATATTTTTCAGGCGCCACTCTCCTCAGAGCGTTTTAAGGCAAATGTAGTATCCGCTATGCAAAAGAAAAAAATAATCGGTGTAACTAGCAGGTACGTCATCATTTCAAAGAAAAAATAGGTCTTTAAATCAAGATTAAAGGAGGTACAGCAATTCCCGCTCACCCTTGAAAGGCCTGAAAACAGTACATTTTGGTATTTCCTTTTCGTAAAGGTTTACATTGAATGAATAACCCAGAAAGGCTTTTTTCTCAAATTTTCAAAAGAAATAAAAAAAAATTTGGCATCTTTCAGGAAAAACTGGACTTTGGGAGCAACTTGAACGATGATTACTCCCTATGGGAATCACACGCCAAGAAAGAAAAAAACAAAAGGGCAAGATTGGAATTCGCAAGCATCTAAATGCAGACGCAATGCTCAAACGTTTGCATAAAGATTTTTCGGAGGTGTCTGACTATCGTGAGGATCCCGAAATCCCAATGGCGGATGCACTGATGTCCGGGTTTTCAATGTTTTCGCTCAAGGATCCCTCATTGCTTGCTTTTGATGGAAGAAGAAAAACCGATAGTAATCTGGCTGGAATATACCATATAGGAAAAGTTCCTTGCGACAGTCAGATGCGCACTATTCTTGATGAAGTACTCGCAGAAGAACTTCGGAAACCGTTTAGGAATATCTTCTGGGAACTGCAAAGAGGAAAAGTGCTTGAACGTATGACTTTTTTCGAAGGATGTTATCTTCTATCTTTGGATGGAACGGGCTTTTTCTCTTCGAAAAAGCTCTACTCTGATAATTGTTTGGTAAAAGTATCGAAAAAAACCGGCGAAAAGACCTATTACCAGCAGATGCTGGGGGCAGCGATTGTGCATCCCGATTTCAAAGAGGTCATTCCGCTTGCTCCGGAATTCATAGTAAAGCAGGACGGCCAAAGCAAAAACGACTGTGAGCGTAATGCAGCGAAACGTTTCTTGAGTAAGCTGAAAAGGGATCATCCGCATCTGTCTCTCATCATTACAGAAGACGCGTTAAGTTCGAATGCACCCCATATAGAGGAAATACAAAAGCAAAACTTTCATTATATTCTGGGAGTTAAACGAGGCGATCATCCTTTCTTAGGGAATTCCCAAGAAATAAACTACCCAACTCCAGATTCAATAAGTACATCCCATTTGGGCAGTGTGTCGGAACGTTTAATTCTGTTTTTGTAAGGTTTCATTTCTTTTTTTGTAAGCCGGATTCCCTTCTTATATGCCTTTTCCAGCAACGTGACAATGGGCTTTATCCCTTTCCATGTCATCGTAGATGCCCAATTGACTGCTTTTGATATTGAATCCAATATTTCTCCGTTCCAATGTCCCTCCAATATTCCCCAACATCTTTCAACCGGATTGTACTTACTATGATAGGGAGGATAATAAACCAGGCGGATTCGCAAACCTGTTTTGTCACTGAATTCGGTCATTCTGCGAATGAATTGAGTCCGACCGCTTGCTGAATTCGGACCATTGTCAAGATTGATAACCAACTCGTTTATATGAAGATAGGTAATTCTGTTTTTTTCCCACCACATCTCTAAACAGTCAACGATGAAATCACTTGTTTCAAAAGATGTGCCGAAAAAAATAGAAAGCATTCCGCTCAAAACGTCAAGAATACCGTACGGAACCAATTTCATTTCGGGATTCATATCATGGTCTTCAGCTTTCTTCGCTTCCCGATCCCGTGACTTTCCGTTTCTTGAGAACTCGCCTATATTCACTTTTGCCTTGGCATCAATAGAAATCCGATGAGAGTTGGGATTCTCATCGGAGTCACGGTTTGCCTTCCATACATTTTCAAATATTTCATCGACCTGTTTTATCTTTTTCGCAGGTTTGGATTTCAGGACTCGTTTCAGGTTGTATCCCATGCGGTTCAACATGTTGATCAGAGTGTTTTTCGAGGGAAGATCCTCACCGTCGTATCCTTTCTCATCAATCAGTGCCTTTTTGAGAGCTTTTCCTGTAATTCTTGTATATGTGATAGAGCTTTTCATGGTAGGGTCCGCCTGAGTTTGAGGTTCTGCAAGGGATATTATGTCTTCTTTAATACCGGGAATCGTGTCTTCTGTTTTCTTTTTTCCCCGTCCCTGAAAATTATCCATGCATCTGATCCCGCTTTCGGCTTCTTTAAGGCCTTTTGTTACACACTCTCTCCCCCATCCCATCTCCCGTTCGGCTTTGTATGCACTCCCGTTGAAATATTTCCTGGTAATGTCGGCCTGATATGCTCTTCTTTTGTAACCAGTCAGTCGTCTGCATGCATCTTTTATCAGATTTTTTGTTTCTCCGTTCATTCTTTTTACCCGTTACTTTTTTCAATGTATGAATTTCATGTCTTTCATACATTATGCTCATACCACCTCCTTCAATTTTTGTCCCCTCATTTTTTTAAATTGCGTTTCAATGCAAATAAAGATTCTGATGCATTTATCTTTTCAGGATAACATTATGTTTGAAATAATGCGTAGGTTATTTCTTGGGAATTCCCTTATCTTGGGCGCTAACTAAAATGGAACCAGTTTTGCTAATCCAAACGGAACCAGATATTGCGCACTGGTCTTTTCCTTTTAGAAGGGTTTTCTTGTAAATTTGTTAGAGGTTGCATGAAAGAGTATATCAGATGGTATTTTAAAAATGCTGGTGAGACACGTAGCGTTCTGGTTGAAGAATCAGTGATGAGGATACCATCAATATGGTGATGGCAGAGAAGAGGGGATTAGATTTTTCGGTTAAGGGCAATGCTTATTGAGGAACTATTTGTCTATGTCATAGTCGTCCGGTAAATTCAGGAGGCCTCCCTTCGCCAATTGATCCTCAATCAAATATCCAATTTCCCCGTTTTTTTTCAGCTGTAGAATCATCCATTTGGGGAGACGAATGGTGAGCAGTTCACGTCTCAAATGTTCCGGTTTCTTTCTTCGGCCGGCGCCTACCCGTTTTCCACCTCTCATTTCAAGCTCCAAGACAAGGTAATTTCTGATATTCGTGTAACGAGATTCAAACAGACCGGTGATATTCAGACCTCAAAACCGGCCCTTTGGCGAACATCTCATTTTCTGAGGGAAGGACCATCAATATGAATGTTGATGCAGCGATGGTTGAGACGATCCAGCAAGGCATCGACCATGTCCTTTGGTTCAAGCAGCGAATACCATTGTTCAGGTTGAAGATTGGTCGTAATAATTGTGGACCGACCGGCTTCATAGCGATCTTTCATGAGTTTAAAAAAGGCGTTCATCTGCTCTTTTTTGAGGGTCAGGTATCCCAGTTCATCGAGCAGAAGCAGGTCATATCTGCAAAGGGCATTGAGGAGTTTCGGGGTGGACCGATCTGCCAAAGACGCATAGAGCTGATCCAGCAAATCCTGAACATTATAAAAACGCCCCCGGTACCCGGCAATAATGGCTTGACGAAGGATCCCCACGGCCAATCCCGTTTTGCCGACGCCGGTTTTTCCATGGAACACGATGTTTTCTCTTCGGCTGATAAAGTCAAGGCCGGACAACGTCATGATCCGGCTCTTCTGTATTCCCGGCTGAAGATCAAACGGAAAGGAGTTGAGGGTCCATTCCCATGGAAGCTTTGCAATCTGGACCCGATAGATCATGCTGCGCTCCTGCCGGAAACGTAATTCCTCAGCCAGGAGATTGTAGATGACCTCGTGAATGGAAAAACCGTTCTTTTCAGCCGAAGCCAACTGTTCTTCGAGAGCCTTCAGCATGCCTTTAAACTTCAAATCAATGAGTAACTGTTCAATTTTCTTTTTCATAGATCAAAAAAGTCTCCCGCGATATAATCGAGAATAATGTTTTCCAGACGCGACAAATCAAAAAGTCCATATTTAAGCGCCTGTGTTATGGCTTTCAAAAAAGGTTCCCCGGGATAAGTGCGTTTCAGATGAAGCAACCGACGTAACTTGACCACACCGCGACCGTGACTTCTTTTCTTCAGTTCAGCCACATACTCATCCAGGATGGCATCCTCTCCCGTCAACAGCTGTTCTTCTTTTGAAGGGATTCGGGGATCTTTTTTTCTTCGAATGGGAACATGGTGACCGGGCAGGGTTGTTCGGGTGTTGCGTTTATCCAGTATGCGGTCATGTTCCGCCACTTTTGTGTTTTTGTCGTAAACGATGACCTTGAGCCAATGTTTCTGTACTTCCAGGGAGTTCCCAATCAGCGCTTCAGGGACTGAATAGCGGTTGGTGTCCAAGTGCACATATCCCTGAACATCGGCTACCCTGTGTTCTGCCACATAGACTGGCGGCTGGTATGCCGGTAAATCAATGAGATATGGCTTTTCAATGACATAGGCCTCATCCGGCGTCATCCCTAAAGCCCGTTTAAACTTTTTATCGCTTGTATTCCGGCACCAGTCGATTGCCTGCCGGTTCAAATCCTGCCAGCTAACAAATGTTCTACCGGGAAGAAAATTGTTTTCCACAAAATGAAAAGGCCTTTCCACACGGGCACTTCGATTGGCGTCTCCTACAGCATGGGCCTCAAACCGGGTTCCATACATATCGCCGAAGTATTTCATTTCAGGCGCAATCAATGCATCAGGCCCGGTGCCGCCGGCCACAATAACATTGGTGTTGTCAACCATGCACCGGGAACACACCCCGTCCATAAACTCGAATGCTTTTTTTAGGAAAACCTTGCACTCAAACCGGGTAAAACAGGGGTAATACTGAATAAAAATCCTTCGGCAAAAGGCCAGGGTCAGGGACGCGCACTGGGTCGACATTTTTTTCCCATTAATGACAACCAGATGGGGTGACGTATCATGCTGCATCTCCTGACCGGGTTTAAAATGGTATTGGCCCGCCCGTCTTTTTTTACGTTCCCGGATCTCGTACTTTCTCATAATCCAGGTCAGACTCTGATAAGGGATTTTGATCTGTTGGCGGCTTTCCAGTTCCTCGGCTACTCGCACGGCATTTCCTTTACATTCCTTGAAAAGCTCGCGGATCAACGGGACATGTTCTTCATACCGGGAGTTCCTTTGGGGTACCGCCTCTTCGTCATGATCATCTAAAACCTTCGTGACGGTATTGCGACCGGCCTTCAGGGTTTTGGCGATGTCGCGCAAACTCATGCCGGTTTTTTTCAATTCCACAATGGCATCTTTTTTGGATTGTCGGATCATAATTGGGTCGCTTTCTTGAGTTCCAGTGCTTGTTTTTCTATCTTTTTCACCCAGGTTTTGAGCGTTTGTTTCTTCAACTGATCGCTTTTTGGGTAATGGACATGCGAAACGGTTTTCACCAGACGTTTGAGAACCGCATATACCATTTCAATATCCTTGAACCATTTGCCTTCCGGTCCATCATGAACTTCTTTGGCTTGTTTAGACTGGGTTCTTTGTTCGAGAACTTTTATGAAAAGGGATGGATTTTCCAGCATGTGGTCTCGAACAGACCGGTTGCTTTTCTGGTAATGTGCGTAGAAACGGGCCAGTTCCCTTGTGGATAGAGGTTCTTTTTCCAGGTGGGCCAACAGTTTTTGTGCGTCTTCACCGTTGGCGCGCGCCAACGGCGCCATGACACGGCTGGCAGCCCAGGTTGAAAGTGAGCCTGCAATCACGGTTCTCAAAATATTTTCCGGCAGGGCTTCAACCAGGTCCAGCCGCCGTTTTACAAAACTCTTGTCGCGCCCTATTCGGGTTGCAATATGGGAGAGGCTGCACCCAAAACGCCGATGTAATTCCTGAAGTAAAACAGACTGCTCAATGACTTCCCATTGCCGTTCATTGGCCTTGGTTAAAAGCGAAAACATGGCATTTTGTTCGTTTTCTTTTGAGAATTGGACACATATCCGGTCCTTTCCACAAGCACAAAGCGCTCGAACACGCAGGTAGCCATCAATCAGAATCAGTTTGTCTTTTTCTTCAATAGCCAGGGCCGGAACGATCTGCCCGTAAGTTTCGATGGAATCCCTCAATCGCTTTAAAGCCTGGTGATTCATTATCCGGCAATGAGCGTAACGCAACTCCAGCAAATGAATATCAACGGTTCGGATGGATTCCATACCCAGTCTCCCGAAAGATTTCCTCTATGGTTTCTCCAAGACTGACCCAATTTCCTTGCCGGATCTCCTTTACCTGTTTCACAATCACAGGACGTCTGGGAAGCGAAAGAACCTGAAACAGACGGCCATCAAACCCAATCAGATCCTTGTCCAACAAGCCATCGCGGGCATCGATATATTGATCCAAATGCACCTTTAAAATCCGGCAGATTCTGTCGTAACCATAATAAGAGAGCCCGTTTTTGTCAGATACCAACACCAGAAAAATGTAGAGCAGCAGCTCATGATGATTCAGGCTCTCCCAAAAGCCGTTTCTCAAAAAACGATGCTCCAGAAAGCCGAAGCTTCCATTGATGACACGCACTCTTTCGGGAAAAAGGACTCTTTTTTTGATCATTTTTTTCTCCTGTCATGGATATGGGGTTTTCTCAAAGCCTGTTACATCTGAAAAAACCCTCCCTGCATAAGCACGGCGAGGAAAATGGTCCACAACAACCCCGATCGACCCGCAAAAAAGACAGCTGGGTCGGTTCCCCGACCGCTTTTTGGGTTCAATATCACAGTCTTTTTGAGGTGTTGAACTATCATCACCAGGGTTCAGTCCATTTTTTTTGGATTTTTTTGTTTTTTCGTACAAACGACGGCGCTCTTTCCCTTTTTTCGAATTGCGGTATTTCCCCTGAGCTTTCCGGTGCAGCTGTCTTTGGCGTATCCTGCGACATCGTTCCCCACAATAGGCCTGGCCACGCCAACACGACCGACAGACGTGAAAAAAGCAACCACAACATCGGCATTGAACCACTCTTAAAAGGACATCTCCCATCATTCCGGCCTTGCAATTGGCCGGAAACACACTTATATAAAATTGGCGTGTGTGTGGCTTCCGGCTCTATCCGGTGGTCAAAAAAGAAGGCCCGAAGCGGCTACTTCGGGCCTTCACCATCCATTCTACAAAGTAAATCGCATTTCCACTTAACCAAGCCTCTGTCTTGGAAGAAGAAAACCAAATCCAAAGAAAATAGATTTTATAAAAATTTATTGAAAAGTAAATCTACATCAACGACTCCTTTGCCGCCACTTATGGATCCCTCATCGTCCGCTATACCTGAGGGCCGTACTCACCGGCGGTGACAGCCAATGGTTCAATTTCCATTAGCAAACTTGGTTCAGTTTTGATTAGCGTTGAAGCAAAATGCCTCGTGTCGTCGTTCTTCTTCTTTTCCGGTTTCCAGTGGCCTTGATATACTTCGGCTACGTCAGTGAGCTCGCCAATATACTCGCTCTCCCAATCGGAAAGGTCTTTATATTCGCTTTTATCCAGCATGCACAAAAGACCCCATCCGTTCTCGGCAAATTCTTGCGCAATGGCTTCCGAATTGACCTCCCGATCGATGACGAAAATTTCGATTCCCGTCAAAGTGACGATTTGAGCGCAAAACTCGATAATCATCTTGGGAAGACGCGTGTCAGGTGGTTGGTAGTCGAAGTAAATAGCCATGACCCGTTTCAATATGGGCCCGATCGCCTGAGATCCGGTCATAATTCTTCCCAGCATGGTGATTTTGCCCTTGTGCATCGAAAGCCGACTCCAAAAAGGAATCATGTGACCATCGATGAAACAGATGTTGCCAGCGTTCTCATCTGCTGATATCAGAGCATTCTTGGGTACCGGTGCGGCGTCGATACGTTCCAATTGGCCCAAAAACCGGTTCAAGGTGGAACTTTGATAGCTTCTGCCGATAACGGTTTCGAGAGCATGTTCTCGGACATCATACTCGATCAATTTTTGGACACCGAACAGCGGAGCAAAGAAAAGCGCCTTGAAACGGGCCAACAAAGTTTCATCTTGGTGGCTCAATAAAGGGAAAGAATCTTGTGGGTAGTTTCCCATATGCAATGAGATGGCTTCCTTAAGAAGTTCCAGGACCGTTGGGAAAAGACCCTGCATCTCGACCCAACAGGCAAAAATGTGTACCCCGATAAACGATAAGTTGGCATTGAGTTTGATAGAAACCGGCACATCTGATGACGACTGCTCTGCCATGGGTTTCTTGGGACGGCCCTTTGTCCGGCTGATACCCCATGAGTTCCTGAGGCGATTCAAATGCCGGATGGTGATATTGAGTTGGCTGGCTTCCTCCAAGATTTGCCGACTCGGTGCGTTGGGGTATAAATAGATTTGGCGCCATAATTCAAACTTTCCCTCGGCAGTTAGCTTGGTCCCGTCTTCAAATACCGGCGTCAAATCGCCATTCTTAACATTTTCAGCCAGTTGCATAGCTCGCCTCCCAAATTAAGGGTATCTTTGGGACTCTAATCTAGCAAACCTATTTAACAATGTTCATTAAAATCGTCCATAAATTCAGATAGTTGTGCTGAATTTGCCAGAGGGCTGTTAGGAGCCTGTTTGAATTAGCCAACGGCCAAACATTTGACTTACCTTGGATTCAAGTTATGAATGTTCATAATGCATTCTTGTTTACCGAAAACGCCTTTTAATTTTGATGGGTTATACAACCCCACAACATTTAGACTTATGCGGCTGACTGGGTGGCCTATTTAATAATGGTAAAAAAAGCCCACAATGGGACTCAAGGACTGAAAATGATCCTTGTATGGGGAAAATTAGTTCAACTATACCTGTGGGGATGGGGTTATTATCTTGATTTGTGAGTGGGCTATGCCCGAAAGTCAATAACTCAATTCAAAAAAAAAGGATGATCACATGATCATCCTTTTTTTGGGGGTTAATAATAGAACCGCGTTCTAATTAGAACAGGCCGCTCACCTTTCCGGTTGTTGTATCCACGTCAATCCGCCTGAAGGCGGGGTTGGAACCGGTGCCGGGCATCAGGCTGATGGCGCCCGCGCAGGGACAAAGGAACTTGGCGCCGGAGTAGATCAACACGTCCCGAATGGGCAGGGTCCAGCCCTTGGGCACGCCCTTGACGGTCGGATCGTGGGACAGGCTCAGGTGGCTCTTGACCATCATGGTGGCAAAGTCGGCGTACTTGGGATCGGCTTCCAGCATCTTGGCCTTGGCTTCGGCTTCGGGGGTCCAGGAAACGCCATCAGCGCCGTAGACTTCCTTGGCGATCTTTTCGACGCGGTCACGCAGCTTCATCTCCAACGGATAGAGGAATTTGAAATCGTTTTCCTCATTACAGGCATCGATAACGGCATCGGCAAACTCAAGCGCGCCGTCCCCGCCCTTTTCCCAATGCTTGGATTCGGCGCATCGGGCGCCCGCAGCCTCGGCCGCCTTGCGGACAATGGCGCACTCAGCGTCGGTGTCGGTGTAAAAGCGGTTGATGCAGACCACCGGGTTAATGCCGGCTTTGCGGATAACTCCGATCATGTGGACCATGTTCTCGCAGCCTTTTTCCACCAGTTCCAGGTTCTCTTTGGTGTAGACTTCGTCCATTTTGATGCCGGGGGTAACCTTGGGGCCGCCGCCGTGCATTTTCAGGGCGCGGATGGTAGAGGTCAAAACCGATACGTTGGGTTTCAGACCGCTGAAGCGGGATTTAACGTTCCAGAATTTCTCAAAGCCGATGTCGGCCGCGAATCCGGATTCCGTGACGTGGTAATCAAACAATTTCAGACCCACGCGATCGGCAATGATGGAGGACTGACCCACGGCGATATTGGCAAAGGGGCCGGCATGCACCATGCAAGGATTGTACTCGGCGGTACACATGAGGGTCGGGTTAATGGTGTTGCGCATGAAAGCGGTCATGGCGTTGCCCACTTCCAGATCGCCGGTGGTGACCGGCTTGCCGCTCTTGTCAAAGGCCACGGTAATGTTGTTGAGGCGTTCTTTGAGATCGGCCAGGTCACGGATAACCGCCAGGATCGCCATACACTCGGAGCCCACGGCGATGCCGAACTTACTCTGCATGGTGAAGCCGTCAAAGCGGCCGCCCATACCGATGACGATGTTTCGCAGCGACTGGGCGCAGAAGTCGATAATCCAGCCCATTTCCACGCGGGTGGGATCGATATCGAGGCGACGCATGCCCGTCAAACGTTGAAGCTGCTCGTCGTTGTAGTTGCGCTCGTGCTGCATACGGCTTGTCATGGCCACCATGGCCAAGTTGTGGGCGTTCATGATGTCATTGATGTCGCCGGTGAGTCCTAGTGAGAATTCGGTCATGGGAATCAGGAGTGAGTTACCGCCGCCGGCTGCAGTTCCCTTGACATTCATGGTGGGGCCGCCGGAGGGCTGTCGGAGAGCGCCGCCGACGCTAACGCCGCGTTTTCCCAAACCTTCCATCAGACCGCAGGAGGTGGTGCTTTTGCCTTCGCCCAGAGGCGTGGGGGTAATGGCTGTAACTTCAATGTATTTGCCATCGGGCTGGTCCTGGAGGCGATCGATGATTTTCAGAAAATCCAACTTGGCCAGTCTTCCCATCGGAAGCATTTCTTCGGTCTTAAGGCCTAACTTCTCCCGCCATTCATCAGGTGTCGGCATGTTTTTTTCGGCAGCTTCGGAAATCTGCCAATCTGCCATTTCTACCGCGTTATAAGCCATTCTTATTATTCCTCCTTCATGGTTATGATGTTTTTATGGGTTGGAAACAAAATCCTTCCCAAGTGAATGTTCACATATCTAAAATAGACCCGAAACTTTTTTGAGAATCCTTGCCTATCACAAAAAAAAACGGTCGTCAAGTGAGGTTTTTCACAACCTTCAGCGTTGTTCCTTATGTGCCTGCGCTATGTCCCGTTTTAACTCTTTTTCTTTCAGCGCCTGTCTTTTATCGTATTTTTTCTTGCCTTTTGCCAGTGCAATTTCCACTTTGGCTTTGCCCCGTGTAAAATAGACCTTGGTGGGAATCAGGGAATAGCCTTTTGCTTCGGTTTTTCCGATCAACCGTTTGATTTCCCGCTTGTTCAAGAGAAGCTTTCGCGTTCGTACCGGGTCCATTTCCATGTGGTGGGCAAAAGGGTAGGGGGTGATGTGCATATGATGGAGGAAAACTTCTCCCTGCTTTATCCTGGCATAACTATCCACCAGGTTGCCCCTTCCCTCCCTCAGGGATTTCACCTCGGCGCCCATAAGCACCAGGCCCGCTTCAAAGAATTCATCCAGGAAGTATTCATGACTCGCTTTTTTGTTCTGACAAACGATTTTCATATGCAAAGTCTCCCTACAGGTACCCCTTTTCCCTTAACTCGGGAAACATTCCGCCGGTGCGTTTAAAAAGGTACTGCTGCACCGCATCGGCCGTATTTAGACGCATGATTTCCTTCAGGTCATCCCGGGCCTGGGTCATGGGCATAGCCCGCACGATTTTTTTGATCAGTGGTATGGACCTGGCATTCATGCTGAGCCCGTCAAGGCCGAGTCCCAAAAGGATTGGAACGCAAAGGGGATCGCCTGCCATTTCGCCGCACAGGGTGACATGAATGCCCTCATTTTTGGCCGCTTCCGCCACAGTTCCAATCATTCTTAGAATAGCGGGATCAAACGGCTGATACATGTGTGCCACGTGTTCATTGACCCTGTCAATGGCCAGTGTATACTGAATTAGATCGTTAGTCCCGATACTGAAAAAATCCACATAACGGGCCAGTACTTCCGCCATAACCACGGCCGATGGAATTTCTACCATGATGCCGACTTCAATTTTGTCATTATAGGGGATGTGTTCGCGGTCCATATCCGTTTTGACCTGCGCTAGGATGTCCTTTGCATCCAGAAGTTCCCGCAAACCGGATATCATGGGGAAGAGCAACCGAATATTGCCGTAAACACTTGCCCTGAGAATGGCCCGAAGCTGTGTCTTGAATATTTCAGGTTGCTTGAGGCAAAACCGTATGGCCCGGAGCCCCAGCGCCGGGTTCATCTCCTTTGTGATCTCAAGCTCCGATACGAATTTATCGCCGCCGATATCCAAAGTTCGAATGTTCACCGGATCAGGGGCCATGAGTTCCGCCACCTCACGGTAGTCCTCAAACAGCTCTTCTTCTTTCGGAAAACCTCTGGATCTCAAGTATAAAAACTCCGTCCGATAAAGGCCGATGCCCTCTCCCCCGTAATCCCTCACTGCCGTTACTTCTTCCAGGAATTCAATGTTGGCCGTGATGGATATCCGTCGACCGTCAGGGGTCAGGGCCGGAAGGTGACTCTCTCTGGCGATGCTCGATCGGTAGTCTTCCAGCTGAAGTTTTTTCTCCTGGTAATAAATGATGGCGCTGTCATCGGGGTTGACGACGACCACCCCGGTGCTGCCGTCCACGATCAGGAGATCGCCATCCGCCACTAGATGGGTCGCTGTCTCCAGGCCCACAACAGCTGGAATTTCCAGGGCCTGCGCCATAATGGCCGTATGGGAGGTTCTGCCGCCTACATCGGTGATAAAGCCCATGACTTTTCCGATGTTCAGTTCCGTGGTGTCCGCTGGGGATAGGTCATGGGCGACGATGATGACCCTTCTGTCGATTTCAGCCAGGCTCTGTTGTGCCTTGCCGCAGAGGGTTCTCTGAATTCTCTCCGTGACATTTTCCACATCACTGATGCGGGTGCTGATGTATTCATCATCAATCTGGCTGAAAACCTTGCGGATTTTTCCTAAGGATTTTTTTAGTGCCCACTCGGCATTGATCTTCTCGTTTTGGATCGTATGAATGGTGGAATCCCGCAGCATACTGTCTTTGAGGATCATCAAATGGCTGTCCAGAATAAAGGAGAGGTCATTGACTTTCTCCGCCATTCCATTTTTGAGTGACTGCATTTCGTTTTCAACCACTCGAAGGGCCTCTTTAAAACGTTCCACCTCTTCGTTCAGATGCTCCGTGTTCACCAGATACTGATAGAGAATTTTGACTTTGCTTCTGTCTACCAGGTGGGCTTTGCCGATGACGATGCCTGGATAAACGGCTATGCCCTTTAAAGATTTTTCACCGGCAACTGCGTCGTCGCTCATTTGTTCTCCCCGAATTTTCCTTCAAACAGATCGTCCAGTTCCGCCATGAAACGCTCCGAGTCTTCTCCAATGATTCGAACTTCCATCTCCGTGCCTTTTGGACAGGCCAAGGTCAGGATGGAAAGAATGTTGGACCCCTCCACCTGGTGTCCATCCTTTTTGAGAAACAACGTGGATTCATATTGGTTGGCTAATGCTACTATCTTCGCCGCGGCGCGCGCATGAAGCCCCAGCGTATTTCGGATCTTTAGACTCCTGACCATTTCCATTGTTCATGAATCCTTTAACAGCCGTTTTTGGGCAAGGCATTCTTTATAGACTTTTCGGTAAGCAAGGTTTTCTTTTTCAGCAATGAAGGCTGCAATATCTTTGACACTCATTGTTTTCTCGTTTAGAAGCGCCTCAATGCCGCGTAATGTACTCTCGTTTAAATCATCTGATTTTTTTTTATCGGCTTCACCTGAAACCACCAGCGTAAATTCTCCTCTGGTTTTTTCCGGCGTCAAAATTTCCAGCAGTTGTGCCGCCGTTCCACGTTGTATTTCTTCGAATATCTTAGTGATCTCCCGAAGCATGACCATTTGCCTGGCGCCGAAGGCGAACGCCATATCCGAAAGTGTTGCCCTGATTCTGTGGGGAGACTCATAAAAGACCATGGTGCGTGTTTCAGAAGCCAAAGCAGTCAACTCATTTTTTCTTTTTCCGGGGCGGTTTGACAAAAACCCCAGGAAACAGAAACCCGCCGTCGAAACCCCGCAAACGGATAGCGCCGCCACGGCGGCGCATGGACCCGGGATGGGTGTGATGTGAATTTCCCGTTCAATGGCGCCCGCAATGAGCATGATGCCCGGATCCGAAATGCCTGGGGTCCCCGCATCGGAAACAAGGGCTATTTCCATCCCGGTTTCCAGTTGCCCAATGAGCCGTTCGGTCGCGCCTTTCCGGGAATGCTGGTTATAGGTCGTTACCTTTGTCTTGATGCCGTAGTGTTCGCAGAGACGCCTGGTGTGGGACCCATTTTCAGCCGCGATCAGGTCAACTTCCTTTAAGATCCGCAAGGCCCTGAGGGTGATGTCTTCAAGGTTGCCGATGGGCGTTGCAACCACGTACAGGTTCCCCCGTTTTTGATCCTGAGATGTCATTTTTATCCATAGGCCAGGTCAAAAGCGTTTTGGATCACCTCAATTTGAGGGGGTCCGCTGCCCAGGGAAACCGCTACCACGTCAAACCGGGCGCTGACGTCGCAGCAATTGTTGGCCTTCATGTAGGCCAGGGCCACCTTGGAGATCTGTTTTTGTTTTCTGGCGTTTACGGCTTCCTTTGCATAACCCAACGGACGTCCTCTTCTGGTTTTGATCTCAATGAATACCAGGGTATCCCCATCCTTTGCCACCAGATCGACCTCGCCAAGCGGACATCGGTAATTCTTGACAATTTTTTTGTACCCCAGGCGCTTGATTTTGTTAAAGGCCAGCGCCTCTCCCCGTTCTCCCAGTTCAAGTCTCTCTCTGGTCAAATCTTTCGTACTCCTCTAAACGTCAACCGGTGAATTGGACATGGGCCATATTGTCTTAGTGCCTCCAGATGTTGACGGGTTCCATACCCCTTATGTTTGTCAAAACCGTAGTCAGGATAAATGCCATGGCTGCAAACCATGATCCTGTCCCGATACACTTTGGCGAGTACGGACGCTGCCGAGATGCTTCGGCTGATTTGATCGCCTTTTTTTAAACATTCCTGCGTAATGGGGATGGGAACAGCGTGAATGCCGTCAACAAGAATAATTTCCGGCTGTGGGTCAAGTGCCTTGATAGCGCGCGCCATCGCTTCCAGCGACGCCTGTAAAATATTAAACTTTTCAATATACGAGACCGATGCCACGCCGATAGCGAAGGTGAGAGCCGCACGTTTGATTACATCAAACGCTTCGGATCTCGCGCGAGCCGTCATTTTTTTTGAATCCTTAACCCCCGAAAGCCGAACACCTTCGGGAAGAATAACCGCAGCTGCCACCACGGGGCCGGCCAAAGGGCCCCGCCCCGCTTCATCAACCCCGGCAATCAGCTTGTAACCGGAACCTCGTGCCCGCGTTTCGTGGTAAAAGGGATCCACGGGGGATTGGCATGCATCGTTTGGAAACAGTTTCAGATTTTCAGACCGACGCATTTTCCGGTGTCTCTTGAGAACACTATGGTTTTTCTGATTCCCCGCGCCATCAAAAGGGCTTTAAAATCGCTTTTCCTTGATTCTTGCCGCCTTGCCGCGAAGATTCCTGAGATAATAAAGTCTGGATCTTCTGACTCTCCCTCTCGTGACCACCTCAACCTTGTCAATATTGGGGGAGTGAAGGGGAAAGATACGCTCCACGCCGATGCCGTAAGAGACTTTCCTGACGGTAAATGTGGCGCCGGTGGTTCCTTTCCGTTTCCGAATGACAACGCCTTGGAATACCTGTATCCTCTCTTTTTCGCCCTCTTTGATTCTGGCATGCACTTTGACCGTATCTCCGGGCTTGAAACCGGGGATGTCGCCGCGCATCTGCTCCATCTCGAGCATTTCTACAATGTTCATCTCTTTCTCCTCTGTAACGGGACCTTATATAGGGTTCCGCGTTCTTTGTGTAACCTGCGATTTCCAAAATATCGCAGTTGAAGATTCTCTATCAGGCTGGATCACCCACCAGCCGGTCCAGGATAATGGCCGCGGCCGTCCTCACGGAAAGATGATTATATTCCGCTTTTCCCAAAACAGGTTCCAGCACGTGGTCGGCTTTATGCAAAACGTCTTTATGAAGTCCCCATGCCGTTCCAAACAACAAGAAAACGACTTCATCCGATGCAATAAAAGCCCGCGCCGATTGATAAGAAATGCCGCGATAGTGTTTCACCGCATCCGTTGCAATGAGCGTGGGCGTTTCCCCTTCTTGTTCCTTCACTTTAATAACGGCCATGTCCAATGATGGCGTTACGCTAACCAGGCTAATGGCTTGTTTCCTGTGGTAGTTATATTGAGCGCCATACCCGGAAATCCAGTGCCGCATAATCCGATTTGTCAGGGCTTGCTGGTCTTCAAGGGGTGTAATGACGAAAAAACCCTTGACCCCGTAGGTCTTTCCCAGTCGGGCAAAATCGTGGATATCCATGGGCGTTATGGCCGAGCAAATGGTCTCCTCATGCTTGTTGTAAACGGGAAAGTGGACAAGCCCAACATAGAGACGCATCACACCCCTTTACGACAATTCTTCCAGGATCGCTTTATCTTCAGGAGATAATTCAGCCTTCTGAAGCAGGTCCGGCCTTCGTGCCAGTGTCCTTTTAAGCGATTGCTTTTTTCGCCACAATCTAATCTTCTCATGGTCGCCGGATAAAAGCACCGGTGGAACCTCAAGGTCCTGAAATACTCTCGGCCTGGTATAATGGGGATATTCCAGAAGACCGTTTTCAAAAGAGTCTTCCTGATTTGATCGTTCTCCTCCCAAGACGTCCGGAATCAAGCGGCTTACAGCCTCAATAACTACCATGGCAGCCAGTTCGCCGCCATTCAAGACATAATCTCCGATGGATAATTCCATGTCGACGCAGGTTAACCGTATCCGTTCATCCACACCTTCGTATCGACCGCAGACAAAAATCAATTGTTCCCACTCAGACATCTCCCAGGCCATGTTCTGGGTGAAGGTTTCGCCTTGAGGCGAAAAAAGCACCACCGGACCTTGCTTTTCCAAACGTGGGACGGATTTCAGAGCGCGAGAAATCGGTCCCGCTTTCATAACCATCCCCTCACCCCCACCGTATGGGCGGTCGTCAACGATTCGGTGAGGCCCCATGGCAAAATCACGGATGTTCCGCAACCCTACTTCCACGAGGCCCCTTTGAATGGCGCGCCCTAGAATACCTTCCCGTAAATAGGAGGTAAACATGTCCGGGAACAAGGTGAGAACATCAAACTTCATTTAAATTCAACAACCCTTCCATGGCCGAGATAATCATTTTCCCGGTTTTCAAATTAATCTCTTTGACCACCTCGCGAACAGCCGGTATCAAAATCTCCCGTGCCCCATGTTTAACCACGTAGATGTCGGTATTTCCCCCAGGGATAATTTGCGAGATGATACCCAGGAATCCATGGGCATCGGAAAAAACCTCGATCCCCACAAGTTCAAACCAGAAATATTCCCCCTCTTCTCGAACCAAGGCGTCCTTGGGGACATAAACATCCGCTCCCCTAAAAGTTTCCGCCTGGTTTATGCTGGTTAATCCCGCCAACTTTACCAGGAAAAAATTTTTGTGGGGTTTTGCGGAAAGGACGCCGCAATGCCGGATTTCTCCTGTTCCGAGTTTGAAACAAACCGTCTCGGCGTTTAATAGGGCGACTTCCGATTGCGAAAAAGACCGTACCCTGAGAAGACCCTCCAAGCCATGAGGCCGAAGGACCTTCCCAAAGAAGATCCAATTATCAGGCAAGCCTGAGCCCAAAACTATTCAATAATCTCCAATACGGATCGTTTATTAATTTTTGTGGAGGCGGCACTGAGAATTGTTCTCATGGCCCGTGCCGTGCGCCCCTGCTTTCCAATGACTTTGCCTAAATCTTCTTTGGCGACCTTCAGTTCAAGAACCGATGTCTGTTCCCCTTCGATTTCTGTGACGACCACATCTTCCGGCTTATCAACCAGCGCTTTCGCAATGTATGAAACTAGCTCCTTCATCTCGATTCACCTCCCATTGGAATACACAGAAATGCGATATTTAATTTTAGGCTGCTACGGAAGAAGGTTTAATCGTTTCTTCCCGTTTTATCAGGGCCCTGGCGGCCTCTGAAAGCTTCGCTCCTTTTTCAAGCCAGTACTGAACTTTGTTTTCATGGATTTTTACTACCGCGGGTTCTTTCATGGGATCATAATACCCCAGGATTTCGAGAAACCTGCCATCTCGCGGTGACTGTGAATCAGCTGCCACCAACCGATAAAACGGTTTTTTCTTTGCTCCCATCCTTGCCAATCGAATTCTAACGGCCATTTTCCTTTACCACCCCCTCAAGTGTAATGGTTATCCCGCCATGGCGGGATTTGTTTGCGGACAACATTAACGTATCTCTTATCCAAAGAGGGACGGCATGTTCAGCCCACCTTTTTTGGTAAATTGTTCCATCATTTTTTTGGTTTGCGCAAAATTTTTCAGCAAACGGTTGACGTCCTGAACTTTGGTGCCGCTGCCCATTGCAATGCGGCGTTTTCTGCTGCCGTTGATGATCTTAAAGCGACGGCGTTCTTCGCGGGTCATGGAATTAATCATCGCCTCGACTTTGACCAGTTCCTTTTCATCGGGTTTGAGGTTTTTCAGTTTTTTCAGTTTGCCCATGCCGGGAAGCATCCCTAAGATATCTTCAAGGGATCCCAGTTTTTTCATTTGTTTCAATTGAGATCGAAAGTCTTCTAGATCAAATTCGTTTTTTTTGAGCTTTTTCTCCAGCTTTTTCGCTTCTTTTTCATCGAATTGGGCTTCCGCTCTTTCGATGAGGGAAAGGACGTCGCCCATCCCCAGAATCTGGGAGGCCATCCTGTCGGGATGAAAGGGCTCCAAGGCGCTTATTTTTTCCCCAACTCCTACAAATTTGATCGGTTTCCCGGTCACCGCCTTGATGGATAACGCCGCTCCACCCCTGGCGTCACCCTCCATTTTGGATAATATGACACCGCTGATATTCAGCGCTTCGTTGAAATGTTTGGCTACATTGACCGCATCTTGACCGGTCATGGCGTCCGCTACCAAAAGGATTTCAGTGGGATTAATCTGTTCTTTGATGGCGACCAGTTCACCCATCAAGGCTTCATCTACATGAAGACGTCCCGCCGTATCGAGAATCAAAACGTCCGCCTCTTGCGCCCTGGCCTTAGCCATTGCATCCAGGCATATCTGTTCGGGTGTTTGTCCTTCTTCCGTCGGATAAACCGGAACATCGATCTGCAACCCCAGCTTTTTGAGCTGGTCTACGGCGGCCGGTCTATAGATATCCGCCGGCACCAGGAGAGGATGTCTTCCCTGTTTTCGCAAGTGCCTTGCCAGTTTTGCGGCGGTGGTGGTTTTACCGGAGCCCTGCAGGCCCACCAGCATCAACGAATACGGACTTTCTCCTATGAGTTCAAGCCCTTTATGGGATTCACCCATAAGCCGGGACAGTTCCTGGTTGACGATTTTGATAATCTGCTGACCGGGCGTCAGGCTTTCAAGAACATCCTGCCCGACGGCGCGTTCCCGAATATCTTCAATCAATTTTTTAACGACTTTGTAGTTGACATCCGCCTCCAGGAGCGCCAGCCGTACTTCCTTCAAGGCTTCCTGAATATTGGCTTCAGTGAGCCTTCCCCGCCCTTTCAGTTTTTTGAAAACGCGGTTTAATTTTTCAGATAAGCTGTCAAACATGTCGTTAATAACCCTCGGATTTTGTAAACACTCAGGATTACTTTATGATGGTGCAAATGTCAACAAGAAACGAAACGGACTTGAAAAGAAAAACGAACCATTTTGAGGTTGCCAATGAAATCCATACCCTTTAATATGGCGCACGAATGAACACCATACACGGATCCGGCGGAAATGTCATATTATTTCGATCCGGGTTTTTTTTAAGTGAGAAAATGATATGGGTGAGAAGATGCACAATGAGGGAATTATCCGTCCGGTGAAGGGGAAACGTGATCCGCAGTTGGCGCCGGATGTCCTCATGGTGATGATGCCTTCTGAGTTGAAATGCCTGGCCCGACTGGCGGGCGCCGAAAAAACGGTTTTCAGCGATATGCGCCTTTATGATTTGTACCGTGAACCGGGAGTGCGCAAAACCCCCGTTGCCCTGGCAGGGCCTTTTCTCGGCGCGCCCCATGCGGTGATGGGGTTGGAGAAACTGATTGCCCTGGGCGCTGAAAGGGTACTGGTGCTGGGCTGGTGCGGTTCTCTTGCGCCCTCACTTAAAATCGGCGACCTGGTGATCCCAACCCATGCCGTTTCGGAGGAGGGCACATCCCAACATTATCCTTTGCCTTCACAAAAACCCTCATCCGATCCATGGCTTAATCAAATTCTGGAAAGCGCCCTTAAAGAAAAAGAGGCCCCCTTTACAAAAGGGGCCATTTGGACTACGGATGCCGTATATCGAGAAACGCCGGAAAAAGTGAGGGCCTATCAACAACAGGACATCCTGGCCGTGGAGATGGAAATGTCAGCCCTTATGACCGTGTCTTCATATCGTTCGGTCCAACTGGCAGCCCTCCTGGTGGTTTCGGACGAGCTTTTTGAGTTGAAATGGCGGCCCGGGTTTTCCAATCAGCGGTTAAAAAAGAGAAGCCGGTGGGCGGCCGAGCTTTTGCTGGGAGTCCACAAAAGTCTGGCGGATACTGAAACATTGCATGGAGAAATGAAATGAACCTCAAAAATGGAATTCTTGCCATAGATGTGGGCAGCGGCACCCAGGACATCCTGGTATGGCGTCCGGAACAGCGAATAGAAAATTGTCCCAAACTGATCCTTCCCTCGGCCACTACCATCATCGGACGACGAATAGCAGAGGCCACGCAAAGGGGGCGTCACCTTTTTTTGACCGGCCATACCATGGGCGGAGGCGCCTCTTCAAAAGCCGTTCGGAAACATATTTCGGCTGGTTTCAGGGTTTTTGCCCTGGCACAACCCGCGCTGACCTTCCACGATAAAATTGAAAAAGTGGGGGCCATGGGCATTGAAATCGTGGACCGAAAACCGTCTGCGGCGCCGTTGACCCAGCTGGAAATGGGAGATCTTAACTTGTCCGCTATTGCCGGGGCATTGGCGCTGTTTCATGAGCCCATGCCCGATACCGTTGCCGTAGCCGTTCAGGACCACGGTTTTTCGCCGAACATGAGCAATCGGGTGTTCAGGTTCGAACAATGGAAAAAGCTTCTGGCATCGGGAAAAAATTTGACATCGCTTTTATACGAAACGCCGCCCGATCACTTGACGCGAATGAAAGCCGTAAGCGACATCGCCCCCGGAACCCTGCTGATGGATACCGGCGCTTCCGCCATTCTGGGCGCTCTTGAAGACCCCTTTGTGGCGGAAAAAAGTCGGGAAGGGGTCACTATCCTGAATATCGGAAATGAACATATCCTGGCGGCCCTGGTGAAAAACGAAACGGTATGGGGCGTCTATGAACATCATACGTCCCTGATGACGCCCGATAAACTGGCGGTGCATTTGGAACGGTTCAGGCATGAGGACTTGCCGAATCAGGAAATACTGGATGAAATGGGCCACGGCTGCCATGTAATGCCCGGCGCCAAACAGGAGAGTCCCTTCGGTCATGTGGGGATCACGGGTCCCAACAGGGAAAAATTTGCATCTTTGGGCGGACACATGGCGGCGCCCTTCGGCGATATGATGCTCACCGGCTGCTTCGGTCTGGTCAAGGCGGTTAAGGCAAGGATGGATTTTTAAAAAATGGAAAACATTCAAAAAGAAATGGGGGCGCTGAAAGAAAAAATTGAATACCATAACCAGCGGTATTATATTCTGGACGACCCGGAGATTTCGGATGCCGAATATGACAAATTGTTTCAGCAGCTGCTCCATCTGGAAAAACAACACCCCGAACTGATCTTGCCTGATTCTCCCACCCGGAAGGTCGGCGCCGGGCCCAAAGGCGGTTTTCCAACGGTTGAACATCGTTTTCCCATGCTCAGTCTTGAGAACTGTTTTAATGAACAACAGATCCTGGATTTTGATGCGCGGGTCAGAAAATTTCTCGGTGATGAGGTGTCGGTCGGTTATACGGTGGAACCCAAGATTGACGGGCTCGCCGTGGAACTGGTCTACGAAAAAGGCGCATTGATTGTGGCATCAACCCGGGGGGACGGCCGCGTGGGTGAGGATGTGACTCGAAATATCAAGACCATTCTCAATGTACCGCTGACCCTGTCGCTTAGGCATAAATCTTTGCCCATACCCGATCTTCTGGAGGTGCGGGGCGAGGTTTACATGGATATGGCGGCCTTTGAAACATTAAACCGAAAGCGCGCGGCTAAAAACGAGGCGCTTTTTGCAAATCCGCGAAATGCCGCGGCCGGTTCTCTGCGGCAACTGGATTCACGGGTGACCGTCAAAAGACCCATGGATATTTTCTGTTACGGGGTTGGCGGCGCCGAAACCCTTCCCTTTGAAACGTACTGGGAGCTCATGATTTCACTTCAGAGTTGGGGGCTCAGGGTCAATCGGCCCCATATACGGGTGTGCGAAACCATCAATGAAGTGGTGGCGGGCTGTCGTCATCTTGAAGAAACCCGGGACCGATTCCCTTATGAAATCGACGGGGCTGTTATCAAAGTAAACCGGCTGGATTTGCAGGCCAGGCTGGGCATGAAATCGAGAAGCCCAAGGTGGGCCATGGCCTATAAATTCGCCCCCGGCCAGGAGACGACCACCATTCTTAAAATTGAGGTTCAGGTGGGACGGACCGGCGCTTTGACGCCCGTGGCGCACCTTGAACCCGTGGAATTGGGCGGTGTTCTCGTCAAACGCGCCACCCTTCATAACCAGGAAGAGATTGATCGGAAAGATGTCCGTGAAGGGGACCGGGTGATTGTTCAGCGGGCCGGAGATGTGATTCCGGAGGTGGTTAAAAGCATTTCCTCAAAACGGGTTGGGACCGAAAGAAAATTTGTCATGCCGTCAGCGTGTCCGGTGTGTGGCGCCAAAGTGGTTAAAAATCCGGGCGAGGTTGTGGCCAGATGTCCCAATGAGAATTGTCCGGCCCAGGTCAGGGGATCCCTTAGACACTTCGTCTCCAAGGGAGGTATGAAGATCGATGGTCTGGGGGACAAACTGCTGTTGAAACTGATGAACAAAGGTCTGGTCAAGGATGAATCAGATCTCTATGCATTGACGCGCGAGGATTTCCTGAGTCTCGACAACATCAAGGAAAAATCGGCGGCCAACCTGATGGCGGCCATCGAAGGCAGCAGGGAGCCTACTCTGGCACGGTTTATTTATGCGCTGGGTATCCGGCATGTGGGAGAATACACGGCGGCGCTTCTGGCGGACCATTTTGGCGGTATTGAAGCATTGGCGCAAACCACCGAGGAGGCTCTTTCCGCCATAGACGCCATCGGACCCCAGATTGCGGAAAGTGTGGTTTCCTATTTTGCAGATCCCCGGAATGCCGCGCTGATGGACAGGTTACTGGCGGCCGGCATAACCCCCAAGGCGGGCAGGGAGGCGGCATCGGATACTTTGGTGGCCGGAAAATCCTTTGTATTGACGGGGACCCTTGCCGGCATTAACCGTTCCGCGGCTAAAGAGGCGATTCTGCGAAAGGGCGGCAAGGTCAATTCTTCCGTCAGCCGGAATACGGATTACCTGGTGGCGGGAGAATCTCCCGGTTCCAAACTTCAAAAGGCAAAGGACCTGGGCGTTCCCATCCTTAATGAAAACCAATTCTTGGACCTGTTGGGAGCATGACATTTTGGAGAATATACGCAAGCATTTGATCATCGAAGGCCGGGTTCAAGGCGTGTGGTTCAGGGAATCCACCCGTCGCCAGGCGGTTTCCATGGGGGTTTCAGGCTGGGTAAAAAATCGTCCGGATAAAACGGTGGAAGCCTTGCTGGAAGGCACTGATGAAGCGGTTTCGAGGCTGGTGGCTTGGTGCCGAAAAGGTCCTTCCGCCGCACATGTCCTGAACGTCTATGAAACAGACGAAACATGGCAGGGGGAGTTTGGCTCCTTTGATATCCTTTAGGATAGTTTTAAGTTTTACGTTTTACGTTTTAAGTTTTAAGTAATCCCGATTTTAAGTTTTAGGTTGCTTAAAACTTAAAACATATTAGGAGGAAAGCAGTGTTAAATAAGCGTTTCACCGGAACCGTATGCGTATTATGGCTCTCCTTGCTGTTTGGGGCAGCGGGGTGCGGCACCACTAAGGATCTGACCAAGAAAGTTCTGCCCACCTCGGTAGCCAAGAGGATCATGACCAACGAGGCGGATCTCAAAAAGCGTGTCATGATTTTTCCTTTTGTGGACCAGGCCGGTGTCGGGTCTGAAATGACAAAGAAGCTGGGCAGTGAATTCTACCAACACCTGAAAGAAACCCCCAACCTTCTCCTCTATGATCCCCCCGACGGCGTTTTTTCTACACAGGCCATGGAATCCCCACAATTCGGGGTGGTTACTAGTTCGAAACTCGTTGACATTGCCGCGGACATGGGCATGAATGCGCTGATTATAGGGGTCCTGGACCCGGTGGAAATGGTTGTTCACAAAACCGGTTTCTGGCCCTTTGACAGTTGGCGAAGGTTTTACACGGTTTCCGCGGCGATCAATGTTATTGATACGGCCAGTAAAACCCTCATCTATAGTGACATTGCACTGAAAGAATATGCCATGACACTGGAGGAAAGCGAGCAGCAGAATCAGGAAACCTATATTCGACAGATTACCCTTGAGGCGCTGCCCGGCCTCATCAATGACTTGGGATCGACCATGGATTTCAAAGTCAGCGACGAGCCCTGGACCGGAAAGGTCCTGGCGGTGGACGGGGATACCATCATGATCAATGCGGGCAAGGAGGTGGGGCTGAAAGACGAGGCGGTTTTCAAAGTGTTTTCCGTGGGGGAATCCATGACCTCCGGCACCGGCAGGGTCATCCATCTGTTGGGGGAGACGGTTGGGGAAATCAAAACGACATCGGTCATGGAAAAGCATTCCCTGGCGGAACCGCTCAGTGGAGGGCCTTTTGAGGCGAAACAGTTTATTCGGCTGAAGGAGTAGTTAAGCTGTTCACTGTTATATTTTTCCCGGCAAAGCATGCCTAATGAAAGAAAAGAATGATGATAGAAATTTGGGAAGAAGTTTTAAAAACAGTATCCGAATTTTCCGAAGAAGACCAGGAAGTGCTGGCAAGCCACTGGATTCTGGAAATGAAAATGCCTGATTTTATTGAAATAGTCAGAGATGAGATGAAGTGGCATAAATCTTTTTCAGAGTCTCAGGATGTCCTTGAGATGATGGCAAACAAGGCTCTCAAAGAAGTCAGGGAAGGCAAAGCGGAACAGACCGGATGGGATGAAATATGATTTCCTGCATTCTTCCGAGTTTCAGAAAGGCTTTCCGGTCTCTTCCGAAAGAAATACGGAGACAGGCAACGGAAGCCTACAAAGTCTGGCAGAAAAATCCTTTTGACAGCGCTCTAAATTTTAAACAGATTCATCCCTCAAAACCGATATATTCTGTTGGGTGATTGCAAAGTGCGAAAGTCCCGCCCGAGCAAAGGTTAACTGCCAGTTCGGTCGTAAAGTCCACGTGCAAACCGGGTAACCGGCGTACGAAGCTGGTTAATAAGTTCAAAAAAACAGAAAGGATAATATTATGCCAGCAGCAATAAATGTAACTTTATCAGAGTTACAGACACTTATAAATCATATGAAATTACCTTTGGAAACACGTTTGACATTAACTTTTGAGGATGAAAACTCAGGAATTGAAATTCTCAGACGAAAAAAAGCTTTTGATGCTATGCGGAAACTCAAAAACTCAGGGAATGGAAATCTCATTAATGTCCTTCTAAAAGAACGTGAGGAAGATAATCTGAAATGAAAGAATATGTTTTTGACACATCAGCTCTTTTAACATTTATAGAAAATGAAGAAGGTATAGAAATAGTTGAAAATCTTTTAAAAAAATCACTTGAATACGAAAATAAAATTTTCATTTCAACTGTTTCGCTAATTGAGCTTTATTATATTTCTTTACGTGAGCAAGGTAAAGACATTGCCGAAGAACGTCTTGATCTTCTTGAAAATATTCCAGTTATGCAGGAATCTTTGACAAGTCATCTTGTTAAAATAATAGGAAATTTTAAGGCTTCCAAGTCTATGTCCTTCGCAGATTGTTGTATCGCTGGATTGGCAAAATATAAAAATGCTATATTGGTTCATAAAGACCCTGAATTTGAAGATGTCGAAGATGAAATTGAACAATTGAAATTGCCTTACAAAAAAAAGAAAAACCGCAATAAACAGGGCTAGGTGTTGAACTCGGACGCAAAAGAGTTCCGGTTAGCTTAACGTTGGATAACGGAAACATAATGGATAAAATTGTCATCGAAGGCGGTTATCCCCTAAAAGGGGTTGTCAACATCAGCGGCGCTAAAAACGCGGCGCTTCCCGCCATTGCGGCGTGTCTTTTGACCGGGGGCCGGCATCGTCTTCGCGGAATGCCCCATCTCAGGGACATCCGCACCATCAAATGCATCATGGAAAAACTGGGAACGGTTTTCAGGGAAACCGGAGATGTTCTGGATGTTAATTCCGACAACCTTACCGCCCATGAAGCGCCCTATGAGTTGGTCAAGACCATGCGGGCATCGATTCTCCTGTTGGGTCCACTGCTTGCGCGCCTGGGAAGGGCTAAGATATCCCTTCCCGGCGGCTGCGCCATCGGCGCGCGTCCCGTGAATCTGCATTTGAAGGCCCTGGTTTCCATGGGAGCGGACATCCATCTGGAACATGGCTACATCAACGCCCGGGCAAAACGCCTCACCGGCGCCGACATTTTTTTCGATATTCCCACCGTAACCGGCACGGAAAACATCTTGATGGCGGCTGTTACCGCTGAAGGAACCACGACGCTGCGCAATGCCGCCAATGAGCCGGAAATCAAAGATTTGGCGCAAATGCTGTGCGCCATGGGCGCTGACATCGAGGGCGCCGGGACCGACACCATCGTGATTCATGGGGTGGCTCATCTCAATCCTTGCGAACACGCCATTATTCCCGACAGAATTGAAGCGGGCACTTTTATGATTGCGGCGGCAATGACCGGCGGGGATGTTCATATCAACGGATGCAGACCCGAACATCTCACGGCGCTGACGGACAAGCTCCGGCAGACCGGCGCTGTGATTACCCAAGAGGATGGGGCCATTCGTGTTCGAGGCCCCGAGTCTATTGAAAGCGTCGATATCAAAACCATGCCCTTTCCAGGGTTTGCCACGGATCTTCAGGCCCAGTTCATGGCGCTCATGAGCGTGGCCAAGGGATGGAGCATGTTCAGGGAAACGGTATTTGAAAACCGGTTTATCCATGTGAGCGAGCTCAGACGTCTCGGCGCCGACATTGAAATCAACGGAAACCAGGCCCTGGTAAAGGGCCGGGAAAGACTGCTCTCGGCGCCGGTCATGGCAACGGATCTGAGGGCCAGTGCATCCCTTATTCTGGCGGGGCTGGTAGCGGAAGGAGGGCTCACGGAAGTGCATCGGATCTATCATTTGGACAGGGGATACGAGGCCATTGAAGACAAATTCAGGGGGCTGGGCGCCAAAATCCGGCGAGAAAAAGGACCGGCTGTTTAATCGCCCTTTAATTCCCTGCCTGGTTTCATTTGCCGGGGGCATTCTCACGGCATACCCCGTTTTCCCCGCTGGTCATGCCTTTGGGTTGCCCATACTGCTGGTCATTTCCCTCTGCCTTCTGGCGGCTCTTTTTCATTCGGGACGTTCACGAGCTTATCTTTTGCTGGCGGTTTTTTTTCTGACCGGTGCCTTGTTGGCCCCGGAAAAGCGCCTGTCATCCCAACTGCGGCCCCTGGCCATGGATCACCGGAACGTCATCCTCCAGGGGGTTCTCCTCGAACCGCCCCAAAAACGCTTTCCGGGCAAAGCGAGAATGAAAGTGCTGGCGCAAGGTCTTGTTAGGGGAAATCAAATGTTTCCCGTCAACGAAAAGATCCTTGTCACGGTATATCGAAACGCAACGCCATTTTGTCCCGGGGAAAAAATTCGTTTTCCCGCCCGGTTGAAAACCTTTAGAAGTTTTCGAAATCCCGGTCATTACGACTACGAAAAAGCCATGGCCTTAAAAGGGTTCACATGTGCCGCCGCCGTGAGCGACGGACGGCGCATGGTTCCCATGGGGCCGGGGGCGCTTCCCTTTTGGCGGGGGTGGATTGAGCGTCTGCAGGCGCCGGTGAGAGTGTTTTTTGAGACGTCCCTCGATCACCCTGACGCGGCTCTTTTTCGGGCACTGATACTGGGAGAGCGACAGGGGGTTGACCCATCCCTGCGAGAAATCTTTAACCGATCGGGACTGGGGCACCTGTTGGCCGTCTCGGGATTGCACATCGGACTGGTGGCCTGGGCCGCTTTTTTTCTTTTCAAATTCGGGCTTTCCCGTTCATACCGGTTGCTGCTCCTAACGGATGTTCGAAAATGGTGCGCCTTTTTCACCTGTTTTCCCGTGATTGGATACACCGTCCTTGCGGGAGGGCAGGTTTCGGCGCAGCGGGCCATGATCATGGTCCTGGCGTATTTGATATCCCTCATCCTGGGAAAGGAAAAAGAGATCTGGTCTACCCTTGCCCTTGCCGGTCTGGTGATTTTGTTCCTGGATCCAGGGGCCATTTTCACCCCCTCCTTTCAACTTTCATTTTTAGCGGTCATCGGCATTTTGTGGTTGACGCCGGCCGTTCTGAGCAAGATGGGTCATGGAAAATTTGCTTTATCCGAAAAAAAAGTTCCCTTCAGGTCTGTTTTGACTTATTTCATGGGCCTTGCGGCCGTAAGCGTGTCCGCTCTTTACTTTCTGCTGCCCATTACCGCTTTCTACTTTCATCGTATTCCCCTGGTCTCCATCCCGGCCAACCTCACCACTATCCCGATTTTGGGTCTGTGGGTCCTCCCTTTCGGTCTTCTGTCGGTTTTGGCGTTGCCCCTGTCAGTGGAGATGGCGGGGATTTTCCTTCATGTCGGCGCTGTTGGCCTGAACATTATGATGGACATCATAAGGTTCTGGTCCAATCTTTCCTGGGCGTCTATCTGGACCGTTACGCCGAACCTTTTTGAAATCGCCTTGTTTTACGCCTTCACTTTTTTTGCATTTTTTGCCGGGCGTTTGAGATGGGCGAAATTCGGGTTGGCCGCGGTTTTGCTTTTTATCATGATGGATGTGGCCTTCTGGGTCCATCGCGTTTGGTTCAATCGGGATCTGGAAGTGGTTTTTCTGGATGTGGGAAAAGGGAATGCGGCGCTTATTTCCTTCCCGAATGGAAAAAAAATGATGATTGACGGTGGGGGATTTCCTAGTGGTCATTTTGATATGGGCAAAATGGTGCTTGCGCCTTATTTGTGGCGCAGAAAGATCCGCACCATCGATTACCTGGTATTGAGCCATCCCCAGGCCGATCATATGAATGGTCTTCGTTTCATTGCCGAGGCGTTTCATCCGAAAGAATTCTGGTCCAACGGGGACCAGGTGAAAACCCAAAGCTACAAGGACCTGATGGCCATTTTGGAAAAACGAGGCGTCTTGAAAAAGCTTCCTTTACAGCTTCAGGAAAAGATTTGGATTAATGGTGCGCAAATCGAAGTGCTTTATCCTGAACCCGAGGAAGGGGGGAATGATCATTCGCCCGTACGGACGTTGTGGGATGGAAAAAGATTGAATAATCGTTCAATGGTCCTTAGAATATCTTTTTGCGGGGTATCCATTTTGTTTCCCGGCGACCTGGAAGAACCCGGAGAAAAGAGTTTGCTGGCCTGTGCCGGCGCCCGCATCAAGAGCGATATTCTGCTTTCGCCCCACCATGGAAGCCGGACTTCCAGTTCCGAGGCCTTTCTTGAAATGGTGACCCCCCGATTATGCGTTATTTCTTCGGGTGAGGATCGCTTCGGTCGTTTTCCACACCCCGAGGTCTTAGCGCGACTCGATCGAATAGGGTGCAAAACCATTTGTATTTCCGGGTTTGGGGCGGTTACCGTGAGGGTCGGTTTCGATGGGGTTGATGTCAATTCATTTCTTTCGAAAGTATCCGGGGACAGATGACGGAGGTCAGATGACGGAGGTCAGAGTTCGGAGGTCGGAGGTCAGAGGGCAGAGGGCAGAAGTCAGAGGACAGAGGGCAGAGGTTTGTCGTCCGTCATCTATCGTCCGTCGTTTGTCGTCCGTCATCTGTCGTCCGTTTTTAGGGGTCTTGTGCCTGATGTTGCTGTTGGGGTTTCCAGCGTTCTCGCTGGCAGGACCCGCGGGGACCGGCGTTCCCTATCATGTTGAAATAATAGGAAAAGGGTTGGAAAGCAGTCCGATTCAGAAGCTGATCGGGGAAGTCTCCCAAGCCGTTCAAAAGGAAAATGACCCGCCAAAGAGCCTGGCAATGCTCAAACGTCGCTGCGAGGGTGATCTTCCGGAAATGCAAAAGGTGCTGCGGTCATTCGGCTATTTTCGAGGAACGATAAAATTTCAGGTGAATTCCCCGGAAATTGCGGATGTTGCCGAAACAGATGTTCAAATCGCCCCCCGGGCGGATGATCCTGGAAGCGATGCCTTAATCCCGGCTTCGCCGAAGCGCCCGGCGACCGTGCGGTTTGAAGTGAATATGGGGCCTCGGTTTACTTTTTCTAAACCACGCATTGTGTTGGCGCCGCCCACGTCCTCGGAGGTTCTTTCACCCCCTACGCCGGCTGAGGTCGGACTGGTTGCCGGCGACCCTTATGCCGCAAGCCTGGTGGTCAAGGCCGGGGAGGCTATCTTGAACCGATACCGGGAAAACGGGTATCCTTTTCCGAAAATCGCGCGGCGCGAGGTGATCGCTGATTTCAAAACCAATCAGGTGGATGTCTTGTTTCAGGTTTTGCCGGGGTCCTATGCACGCTTCGGCGCCACCCGGGTGAGCGGTTTAACGCGCCTTGAGCCACGATATGTGGATGCCCTAATCCCCTGGAAAGAGGGTGAACCCTATGACATTCGTTTGACCAAAAAGGCGCGTCAAACGCTTTTTGATACCAATCTGTTCGGTGTTGTTGCGTTTCAAAAACCGGAAGCAGTGAATGCCGAAGGCCGGTTGCCCATGACCGTTGAACTGAAGGAGCGCGCCCCCCGAACCATACGCCTGGGCCTGGAGTATACAACGGATTATGGCCCCGGCGTTAATGCGAGCTGGACCCATCGAAACCTTTTCGGCATGGCCGAAAAATTAACCGCCAGCGCTATTGTGAACGGCGAAACCAGAACCGCGGCCCTTCGTTTTGAAAAACCCATGTTTTTGAACCGGGACAACACCTTTATTGCCCAGATTGCATTGAATGATGAAACCACTGACGCTTACAACTCCACTTCAGGGGATGTTACGACTATCCTTAAACAGCAATTTACCAAAACCTTCAGCGCGGGCGGGGGGTTGGGTTTTCACCTGGCCCGGGTCAAGGAAAACGCCAATAATGAACGCAATACCTACCAGTTGTTCTATGTGCCTCTTACCGCGGATCTGGACACACGAAAAAACATCCTGAATCCCATTCAAGGGTTCCATCTTTCCCTGGGAATGGCCCCTTACCAGGATATCGATGATCGGGATATTCGCTTTTTCCGCTACATTCTCGGGGGGAGTACCTATTATAATTTCAATACCGGCGACTGGGTGGTGGTGGCGCTTCGCGCTGCATTCGGCCAGATTTTCGGCATCGATCACGATAATATGCCGGCGGACCTTCGATTCTATGCGGGGGGAGGCGGTTCCATTCGAGGGTATGGTTATCAGATGGCTGGGCCGTTGCAGGGAAATACCCCACTTGGGGGCCTATCCGTTCTAACCACTTCCCTGGAACTGCGGTTTAAGGTCACCGAGTCCATCGGCGTAGTCCCCTTTCTGGATGCGGGAACGGCATTCCTGGATACGGTTCCTGATTTCGGCGAGCAGGACATGCTTTACGGCGCGGGTTTGGGACTCAGGTATTACACTGCCATCGGTCCTGTTCGGCTGGATGTGGCGGTTCCTCTCAAAAAACGAGAGGGCGTGGACAGTGATTACCAGATTTATGTGAGTATCGGGCAGTCTTTTTGATTTAGAATTTTTAAAAACGAATATTGAATATCGAACAAGGAATGTAGAACTGTAGAAGTGATTGGAACACTTCATAATTCGATATTCCTTGTTCGATATTCCGCGGTTCAAAAAAATGTCAAACACAGATAAGAAGATAGTCGGTAAAATGAAGCGTCCCTTGTGGCGCCGAATGGTCAAGTGGGCACTGCTGATGGTAGTTTGTCTTATGGGTCTGATCGGGTTGCTCTGGGCCGGGCTTCAGACGCCCTGGGCTAAAATGCGGTTGGAGGGTCTGGCGTCATCCCTCACTGCAAACACGGGCGATTATCGGGTAACGCTTCGGGGGCTTGGCGGGCTGCTCCCGTTTTCCATTACCGTGGACCAGGTGACCCTATCAGATGCTAAAGGCCCCTGGCTTGAGGTTAAAAATTTTGATTTTTCCATGAAAGCCGCCCAGTTGCTTTCAGGTGCGATCCAGGTGGATTGGCTTCGAATGAAAACGCTTTCGCTTTCTCGATTGCCCGCCCCCGCTAAATTGGACGCGAAAAAAGAAGATTCGACCGCGAAACCTGGACCGTTTTCATTGCCCCATATCAGGGTTCAGGAAATTCAGCTCAATCGGATTGATCTGGGGGAAGGGGTGGCTGGGAAATCAATGGCTTTCAGGCTCCAGTCCAGGGTGAAAACCGACGGCAGTCAGGTGAACCTGGATGCGTCTTTAACGGATCTCAACCATGGGGATGATGCATTTCACCTGAAGGCTGCCTACGATATGGCCAGTGAGCATGTGGTTGCGGATCTGGATTATCATGAATCCGCGGGTGGTCTGGTAGCGGGGCTTGCCGGACTTAAAGATATTCAAAACATCGAGCTGCTCCTGAAGGCCGACGGCCCCCTTTCCGGGTTGAAGGGATCCCTGAATCTGAACATGGGTGGTTACGGTAAAGCCGACTTTCGTTATGGGTTGGGGATCACCCACCCAATGAATCTTGAAATTGACGGACAAATTCAGGCTGAACGTCGGATTGTGCCCACAGCGGCTGTTCAGGTCATGGATTCCCTGATCTTTGATTTGACATGCCGGGCGGCCCTTTCATCTCAAAATATGCTTGATCTGAAGGAATTTATGATCAGGAATGGGAAAAGTGCCATTTCCCTGGAAGGGAATGCCGATATCAATAAAAAGCGCATGGATATGCGGGGGTTGGTTTCCGGTGTGAATATCGCGGCCCTTCTGAAGGGGACCGGGGTTTCGATTCAGGATTTGGGCCCCGTGCGGATCACGGCTAAGGGTCCTTTCATGCAGCCCGATGTCGCAATCGCCGCCGCGGCAGGGAAAATCGAAGCTCAGGGTGCAAGCTTTACAGGCATGACCCTTGAGACCCGGACATTGTTTGAGCCGGGGTTTAAAGGGTTGAAAGATACCGTTGTGGGTTTGAAGATTCGGGAAGTTTACACCCGGCAAGCCCCTGGCCTTCAGGGACCCCTCAATGTGGACCTTCAGGCCCGGAGTCCCGATTTTGCGGCGTGGCGGGTAAAAGACCTTCACATGACCCTGCCGGGTATAAACATCCGCGTGGAAAGGGGCGCTTTTGATGCGGTGCTGGGGTGTTTTTCCGGGGACCTCCAGTTGCAGGCGGATCGCATTGCCGCCCTCCTGCCGCCTTCCCAAGCGTCGCCCATGGATGGTCGCTTGGAGATTCGCGGCCATGCGGAGAGCGATGACAAAAGCGCGGTTAAGGGGAATCTGGATGTGGCGGTATTCCGGCTCAGCGGTTTGCCCCAAGAGGCATCGGATCTCATCGGGTCGAAGTTGACATTGGCTGTACGCGCCGCCATGGGAAAGGACCGGATGGTGACCCTTGAAAGCGCTCATCTGAAAGGGAAACATGTCCAATTGAAGGCGGATGGCTGGTTGAATTTGACAAAGAGCGCCTTTGACGTGGCCTATAACCTGTCCCTGGATCATGCCGGAAACCCGCTGTCCAGTGAGGGAAACCTGCCTGTGGGGCAGGTGGAGAGCCGGGGGGGAATTTCGGGCGATTTTCAGAACTTTTCCGCTAAAGTGAATCTGTCCTCCAAGGCCCTTCGGCTTAAAACCTTTGATGTTAAAAGGCTCAACGTGCAACTGGAAGCAAAAGGGTTGCCGCAAAAGCCCGCGGGAACCGTACGGGTGAAGGGAGTTGCCAAAGATCAACCCCTGGAACTGAATTCGGATTTTGCCTGGGTTCGGGAAACCTTGTCTATCCGAAAGACCAACGTCCGCTTTCCGGGGATTGATATGCGGGCATCGCTCTCTCTGATCCCCGGCCCTAACCTTTTTTCCGGTACAGTTGAGGGTGAGATCGCTTCCATGGACATTCTTCGGGACCTGGTTGGCGTGGATGCGCGTGGGACGGGTCGTTTTCGGATAGCAGCGGAGGGACAGAAGGCGGAGGTCCAGTCTCCCATTACGCTGGAGGCCGAATTCAAAGACCTGAAATATGAGGCGTATGGGGCATCCGCTGTTCAGGTCAGCGCCCGGGTTGACGATATGAAGGCAATGCGGGGACGGGTGAGCTTGAAAGCAACGGATATGCCTCTGGGAAGTTCGCGAATCGAGACGTTCAATTTGAGGGCAACGGGCAGTCTTGCTGACGCGGAAATTACCTTGGACACCAAAGGCATCACCAAAACCGCCACCGAGGCGCCCCTTTTTTTGATTGCCGGGATAGGGGTGAAGCGAACGGATCTCTGGCAGATTCGGTTGGATGCGCTGAAAGGGGGGTATGAAGATCTGAAGGTTACGTTGGAAAAACCCGCCACGGTAACCCTGTCTGATGATGGGGGGATTGCGCTGGACGATCTTCACTTGAAAACGGACAAGGGGCAACTTCGGGCCATGGGTGAACTGGACCGGGAAAATGTGAAGGCCTCGGTTCGCATTAGCGATCTGCCCCTATCCCTTCTGGAACCCTTTTTGGGTGAAGATTTGACTGGCACGGCTGTGGTTAGTCTTGAACTTTCCGGGCCTCTTTCGGACCCGGGGGTGAATGTGGCGGTTCATATCAAGGAATACAATATCATGGGTCCAAACGAAACCCGGCCCCTGCTCATGAATGTGAAACTCCATTCCAGGCGGGAAGGAGACCGCCTTCTGGCGGATCTGGAATTGTCGGGTCTGGGCAAAACCCCGTTTACGGCCGGCGGCAGTATTCCGGCGCACATTTCCCTAAAACCTTTCGCCTTCGATATCAACAAAAGCGGCAAACTGGAAGGAAAGCTCCAGGGAAAGTTTGACCTGGCTGTTTTGCAGGCACTGCCGGCCATGACCGGTCAGAGCCTCAAGGGTAAGGTGGATGTGGATATGGGGGCAGAGGGGGCCCTTGAAAAATGGGAATTGAACGGTGGGGTGACCATCAGTGACGGCCGGTATGAAAATGTTGAACAGGGGGTGCTCCTGGACCGTATTCAGGGACGCTTTGATGCTGAAGGGCGAATATTGAAGCTGACCCAATTGACGGCCACGGATGGGAATTCAGGGTCTATCGTTCTTAAGGGGCAAACCGACGTCGATCCTCCTTTTCAAACGGAAATTGCCTTGACCATGGAACAGGTCACCCTGCTTCGAACGGAAACCCTGACCGTTACCACCGGCGGTAATCTGGATATCAAAGGGAACAAGGATCGAATGGATTTGACCGGCGAAATCAATCTGGAACGGACGGAAATTGCCATTCCCAAACAGTTTCCGCCGGATGTAACGGTTATTCCCGTTTCAATCATCAATGACCCTGCCGTTGCGTCATCGGAAAAACCGCCACAGAAAGGGGGTGTAACCATGATTCAAATGAACCTGGGCGTCAATATTCCCGATAAATTCTTTGTTCGAGGTCGCGGGCTGGATGCGGAATTCAAAGGCCGACTGACCGTGCGGGGACCTGCCAATAACCCGGTGGTTCGAGGGTCTTTGAATGTGGTTCGGGGTACTTTTCTTTGCCTTTCCCGGACCTTTAAAGTCACCAGTGGACAAATTGCCTTTGATGGCGCCACGCCCCCCGTGCCCTATTTGAACATCAACACGCAGGTGAATGCCGGGGAGATTACGGCTCAGGTGGATGTTACGGGACCCGCCGATGCTTTCAAACTGAAGTTGTCTTCCCAGCCGCCATTGCCCCAGGATGAGATTATGGCCCAGATCCTCTTTGGGCAGTCCGTGGCCAAATTGAACACCTTTCAGGCCCTTCAAATGGCCTATTCCGTAAACCAGCTGGCCGGGGGGTACGGACCGGACGTGATGGGCAAAACGAGAAGCTTCCTGGGACTGGATCGCCTGGACTTCAGCGGCGGCGATCAGGAGGGGAAAAACAATGACGGCAGCGATACCGGCAACGGTCCCAGCGTCACTTTGGGTAAGTATGTCACTGACCGGGTCTATGTGGGGGTTGAGCAGGATCTTACGGACAACAAACAGGATGTGATTGTAGATGTCAACATTACCCCCAACTTCTCGGTTGAAAGCAAAGCCGGCACCAAGTCGGGTGCGGGACTCGGCTTTAACTGGAATTATGATTATTAATCTGTGTTTAGCCTGGCATGAGGGCGTTTATTATAATCCATTGTGTTGTAAAGAGTCTCGTCTTACAAAAAAGGAGGAATACCATTGCGATTCATACGGTTTGGAGAAAAGGGAAGCGAGCGGCCCGGACTCATGAAGGACGGGGCCATTGTTGATTTAAGGGTGCTTTTTCCGGAAATTCCGGATATTGGGCCGGCTTTTTTTGAAGACCGGTGGCCGGACAGGCTTCGCCCCGTGGATCATCCGGGCGAGGCGATGAAGGTGCGTCTGGGTTGCCCCATTCATGCCGCCGGCAAAATCATCTGTCTCGGAAAAAATTACATGGAGCATGCCAAAGAAGGGCATATGAAAGCACCCGAGACGCCCCTGATCTTCTGTAAAACGCCCAACACGCTGAATGGTCCGGAAGACCCGGTTCTGATGCCTCAAGAGAGCGGGAAGATCGATTGGGAGGTGGAACTGGCCCTGGTGATCGGAAAACGGTGTAAACGGGTTTCCAGATCCGATGCTTTCAGCGTCATTGCCGGGTATACCGTGATGAACGATGTCTCCGGGCGGGAAGCGCAGTTTGCGGAAAAACAGTGGTTTCGAGGGAAATCATACGACACTTTCGCCCCCATGGGACCCTGGATCATCACGCCCGATGAGGTCGGCGATATCCGCAATCTGCGTTTGACCGCGACTGTTGACGGTGACATCATGCAGGACGGCAATACCCGGGATATGATTTTCGATATCCCCGCCATTATCGAAAACATCAGTTGCGATATTACCCTGGAACCGGGAGACATCATTTCCACCGGTACGCCTGCGGGAGTGGGCATTTTTATGGACCCGCCCGTCACCCTTAAACCGGGGAACGTGGTGGAATGTACAGTGGAAGGAATCGGTGCTATCCGTAACCGGTTTGTCCTGAGCTAATGAAGCGCCGATTTCGGGGGTAAGGCGCAAGGACAAAAAACCCATCGGGGTTCAAATCCTCGGGCCCCAGGTGGGGGAGACCTGCGAAGAGAATGCAGCCGCAATAAAGAATTTCGGTTCCCACTGCAAAGATCTTGACCACAATTTGAAAATCCGATATAGGATTCAGCATTATGGTGTATTGGCGTGATTTTTTGCTCTGGGTTGTTTTGTGAAATTTTTCTCTAGTGGGTACAAGTTAGAATCGGCAAGCTTCATAAAATTTTTAGCGGCGTCAAAGTGGGCGCCGAGAACAGGTGAGGAGGAAAAACATGTTTTTTAAGTCAAAGGGATTTCAGCTGGGATTAGCGATTGCCCTGGGCATTCTTGTTTTACTGTTGCCAAGGCCTGAGGGAACAAAGTTTCGGATTACGGGAGATGTAAATAAAACATTATTGCCCCTGATCAGCACTCATTTTGTGGTGGTTCCGGAGAGCCAAAAGACTGCTAAGGGCTATCTGGTGGAAGGGAAAACCCCTGGGGCGCCTGAGTGTACGGCGGTGTTTCTGGAGAAAAAAGCTGCCGATCTCGGCAAAAGCGATATCGAGGTCGAATATGTAAATGGTCTGTCGCCCAAGGCCAAACGATTCCTGGCGGTGCTGGCGGTGCTGGTGTTTCTCTTTATTGTGGAGCCCATCCCCCTTGAGATTACAGCTATCTGCATCGGCGTGTTTCTCGTTCTCATGGGAATAGCCGATGTAAAAGAGGCCTGGGCGCCCTATATGCACCCGGTGGTGATTTTTATCATGTGTTGCCTGATATTCGCCATATCACTGGATAAAGCGGGGCTGACAAAACGCCTGGGGTATTTCATCATCAAAAAAGCGGGCAACAGCGTGGTTAAATTCACCTTTATCATTGCCATGGGCCTCGGGATTTCATCCTCTTTCATGCATGATGCGGCCGCCTGCGCCATCGGGATTGTTACCATGTTGCCCCTCATGCGGGCCGTGGGTATTGAACCCCATACCAATACGGCCAAGTTTATGATGTTGTCCCTTCCCTTTGCCTGTTCCTGCGGCGGCATGGGAAGCCTCATCGGCGGGGGTCGGTGCATGGTGTCGGCGGCTTTTCTCCATGAATTTACGGGCATTGAGATCAGTTTTTTCGACTGGATCAAATTCGCCATGCCGGCTGCCATATTGACGGTGCCCGTAGCGGTTTTGGTGGTGTATTTTGTGTTCAGACCGGATCCGAAATTTAAACTGCCACAATTTGACGAGGATCTGGGTCCCTGGACATCCCTTGAAAAAACAACCCTTGTCATTATCGGCCTGGCCTTTATCTCCTGGCTTACCAAGGGGTTGCACGGCATGGATTATTCCATTACCGGAATGCTCGCCGTGGCGGGCCTGGTGCTTTTCCGCGTTTTGGAATGGGAAGACATTCACAAGAATCTGGAATGGGGAACGGCGCTGTTTATTTTCGGCGGCGGCATTTCCCTGGGGTTGGCCATGGGGTATTCCGGGGCCGCCACCTATTTTGCCAACCTCTTTTTCCCACTGGTTCAAGGGGGAGGCTGGTTGCTCCTTTTTGTGGGGGTCGGCGTTTTCGGGGCGCTTGTGACCAATGCCATGGCCAATGTGGCGGCGGCCGCCCTGATTCTGCCCATCGTGCTTCCCATGGCGCAGCTGGAGGGCGTGGACCCCAGGGTAATCGCCCTTTGTCTCGGGACCGCAACTTCCTTTGCCATGCTGCTGGTGATCGGTTGTCCGCCCAATGCCATTTCCTACAGTTACCGGTATTTCAAATCGTCGGATCTCACTAAGGTGGGGGCCGTGGCTACGCCGGTTTTATTGGGGATACTGATTTTGGTGGCGAGCGTGTGGTGGAAAATTCTGGGATTGGTGTAACAAGGATCTTTCATGGAAAAAATACGTCTCTTGCTGGTTGATGACGAAGATGATTTCAGGCGGACGGTTTCCAAACGGTTGATGAAACGGGGAATTGAGGCCCGGCAGGCCGGAAGCGGTGAGGAATGTCTGGCGTTGCTGGAACAAAACCCTGTGGACGTAGTGGTTCTGGATGTCAAGATGCGGGGTATCGACGGCATTGAAACCCTTCATCGGATCAAGGAAAAATACCCCAAAACCGAGGTGATCATGCTGACCGGTTTTTCCAGCGCCGAGGACGGCGTTAATGGCATTAAAACCGGTGCGTTTGATTATTTAAGCAAACCCATAGAGTTGGACCACCTGCTGAGCAAAATAAAGCAAGCCCATGAAAAGATTCAGCGGGAGGACGAACGGCTGCGGGAAACGGCATTCAGAGCCAAAATGGAGCAACAGATGATTGCCACCGAAAGGCTGGCGTCTCTGGGTACTCTGGCGGCAGGCGTTGCCCACGAAATTAACAACCCCCTCGCCATCATCAAGGAATCCGCCGGTTGGATGCAGTTGATCCTTAACAAAGCAGAGATGGCCAATACACCGCGAAAAAACGATCTTCTGATGGCCCTGGGCAAGATAGAGAATGGCGTTGAACGGGCCAGGCGCATTACGCACCAGCTCCTGGGGTCGGTCCGACAGGCTGATTCCGTGGCCTCCGAGGTGGATTTGAAAGATCTGGTGAAGGAGACTGTGGGATTGGTTGGGAAAGATGCGCGCAACAAAGAAGTTGAAATCGTTGAGGACGTGGATACTGATACGGGTGTTATCTGGAGTGATCCTTATAAGTTGAGGCAGGTCCTGATTAACCTTATAACCAACGCCATCCATGCTACCGGCCCAGGCGGAAAAATTACGGTCGGGATTTTGCCGGTCGGCGATCGGGTGGCCATTACCATACAGGATACGGGCGAAGGAATCCCCAGGGAAAACCTTCAAAAGATTTTTGACCCCTTTTTCAGTACCAAACCCCCCGGTGAAGGCACCGGGCTGGGTTTGTTTGTTACCCGCAGCATTGTGGAGAAACTGGGCGGAGACCTGAGCTTGGAGAGCCAGTTGGGGCAGGGAACCCGCTTTTTGATTCATATTCCCCGTTGTCAGAATGTCGATGAGACGCCCACGGGAAAAGATCATCTCAATGCTCTGAAGAAGGCCTTTGAGACCTAACAGACCTGAAAGGAGATAAAGAACCATGATGAAAATACCGGCAAAGGTACTTTTAGTGGATGATGAAAAGGATTTTGTGGAGATGCTCTCCCTGAGGTTGCAGGAGACGGGCGAAAAAGTTTTCAGCGCCCACAGCGGAAAAGCGTGCCTTGAAATCCTCGGAGAGACCGATATGGATGTGGTGATTTTGGACATCAAGATGCCCGGCATGGACGGCATGGAAACCTTGAAGGAAATTAAGAAACGCCATCCCCTGGTGGAAGTCATTATGTTGACCGGGCATGGCAGCGCTGAGACGGCAGTGGACGGCATGAAGCTGGGCGCCTTTGATTATCTCATGAAACCGGCCGAATTTGACGACCTGTCGGCCAAACTGGAAAATGCCAGAAAGCGAAAAGATGCGCAACTGGAACGGATCCGGCAGGCGGAAGCCAGGCTTCTCATCCGAAAAAGCGGCGGTATGTAACCTTTTTTTTCTTTTATAGATCCACCACTGAAAAGGCCCCTTCCCCCGGCGGATGAGGGCCTTTTCTATTGCCATCCTTTACAACCTGTTAAAATAGTCGACATCCTCGGACCGCCTTCTAAAATTTCGAGCGCCTGAATTCAAAAAAAATGCAATGCTTTCGATGGCATATGTTAATCCATCGGGTTCCATGGTTTTGGCACGATCATTGCCATTGCTCAAAGGTCGTTAGCCGGGCACTGGGGTATTACCCCTTTCTCCGGGAGAATCCATTTGGGTAAAGAACCCGATTGAGGAATTTTTCAATTCCACATTTCGGATGAACCGCAAGATCCATTGAATGAAAAGGAGGCGAACATGTCGCATCACCAAGCCGTTGAGTCAAAGCCGAATCCAAGCGTATGGTCGAGTAAACCAGGATATAAACCCATCCTTCTGGTCATTGCGGCCGTTCTTTTTATAGGGGTGGTCATGTTGCCCATACCCCAGAGCATGATCGATCTGGTCAGCCAAAAAAATCTTCCGGGATACAAATTGGGACGGGGGTGCAGCACCATCGCGGACACCATGAATCAAACGCTTCATCCCAAGGAGTTTGAAGCGGCCAAAGCGTCGGAAAATAAGGAAGCCCCGGATGGCTCTCCCCTGATGACGGACATACAGGCGGCCCAACTGGCCAAGGTCATGCTGGCCGTTTTTTTTCTCGCGGTCTTTTTCTGGGCCACGGAGGCCCTGCCTCTGGGCGCCACGGATCTTTTAGTGGCGGTAATGCTCTATCTCTTCTGCATCCTGCCCATCAATGAAATTTCCAAAGCCTTTATGAAGGATGCTGTTTTTTTTATTTTCGGCATTCTGGCCGTGGCCGTAGGCGTTGCGAAAACCGGTCTCGATAAACGCATCGGACTCATCCTGCTCAGTCGCATCAAGAGCGCCAAGGCATTTGCTTTTATTTTTCTTCCCCTTTTGGCCATGTCCGCCAGCTTTTTGTCGGAGCATGCTCTTGTGGCGTTGCTCATCCCGGTTCTGATGGGAGTGTATAAGGTCACCTGCAAAATGTACGGTGTGGAGAAGGACCGGGCCCTTGCGGTTTTTCTATTGCTGGGCATCTGTTTTGCCGCGAATCACGGGGGCCCCGGTTCTCCCGCGGCGGGTGGTCGAAATGCCATCATGGTGGGCTATTTGATGGAATATGGAGATCCCATTTCTTTTATGGACTGGATGAAATACGGCATGCCCTTTGTTCCGGTCATAGCCGTGGTCATCGGCGCCTATATGTATATCCGGCTGAAAGGCAAGTTTCTGGTGAAAGGGGTCAATCCCAGCGAGGTGGTCAAGGCTGAAGTGGCGCGAATGCCCAAGTTTGGCGGAAAAGAGGCCATCATGGCGGTCATCCTGGTGTGTCTGGTGGTGGCGTGGATTGTCCTGGGGGAACACGCCGGTCTGGGTGGTCCTACCCTGTACGCCGTGGTGGCCATGTTTCTCTTCCGTATTGTTGATTGGGATGATCTTCAGGAAGGCGTGGCCCTGGATGTGGTGGGGTTATATGCCGCGGCTTGCGCCATGGGGGTGGGTCTCAAGTTTACGGGAGGGGCCCTCTGGTTGGCCAATAATTTTGTGGCAATGCTGCCGGAAAGCATCTCCCACGGAGATGGCCTGGTCATCGGCGTTAGTTTGCTGACGGGCGTCATGACCAATTTCATGAGCGACGGCGCCACGGTGGCGGCTCTCGGGCCCATTGTTTTGCCCATGGCGGATTTGGCCGATGTGAGTGTCTGGAAGCTGGGGCTGGCTTGCGCCTTTTCGTCATCTTTTGCCAATTTTCTGGTGGTGGGAACCCCCAACAATGCCATTGCATTCGGCATGGGGCGCGACCCAGAGACCGGCGAAAGGTTGCTGAGTGTCTTTGATTTTGTGAAATTCGGTCTGCCCGTGACCATTCTGGCCTGGCTGGTACTCTGGTTCTGGTCCATTTTGGGTTACTGGCAGTTCATGAACTGGCCCCACTGATGAGGCCAACCGAAAGCGCGCCAAATGTGGCGCGCGATAGGCGGTTAGGGATATCGAATTCAGATTGGGTGCCAAAATGAAAATAAAACATTATTCTAATCTTCAAAAAAAAATCATTATCATCACCCTTTTGGTGGCGTTGGCGCCGCTGTTGGTGCTCGGCGCCACCATCTATTTTCAATTTGCCAGGATGTACCAGGAAAAAATAGAGGAGCAAATCCGGTATCGGGCTAGCGCTCAGGCGGAGGCTGTGGACCTTTTTTTAAAAGAACGCACCGCCATCCTATGCGCCATGGCGGATACCCATACCCTGAGCGACATGACCGAGGAGACCACCTTGGTGAACATTTTTCAGGTGATGAACGCACGCGCCGGCGCGTTTGTGGATCTCGGGGTCATTTCCAACGCCGGCCAGCATCTGGCCTACGTGGGTCCCTATGACCTCAAAGGCCTGAATTATTATCAACAACCGTGGTTTGGCGATGTCATGCGAAAAGGCGTTTATATCAGCGACGTGTATATGGGTTACCGACAACTGCCCCATTTTATTATTGCGGTTCGTCGTCAGGAAGGGCAGAATAGCTGGATACTACGGGCCACCATTGACCCCGAAATATTTGGAGGTCTTGTCCGCTCGGCACAGGTGGGAAAAACAGGAGATGCCTACATTGTGGACAAACAGGGCGTTTTCCAAACATCGCCGCGGTTCGGTGGAAAGATCTTATCCAATTGGAGCCTTCAAACAAACCTTTTCGGCAGGCGAACAACGGTTATCGAGGAAGGAAACGGTCATGGCCGAAAAACCTTCTATGCCGGGGCCTGGCTTAGAAAAGGGCAGTGGCTTCTGGTGATTAGTCAGGACGCCGTAGAGGAGATGAGCGGTCTGTTTGCCACCCGGAAACTGGAATTCGGCATTATTATCGGCGGCATTCTGGCCATCGTGTTCGCCACCGTTTTCACCACGCGTATGACCATTCGGCGGTTGCGGGAAACGGATTTAAGACTGAATGAACTCAATGCTCAACTGGTGCAGTCGGATAAGCTGGCGGCATTGGGGAAGATGGCCGCGGGCGTGGCCCATGAGATCAACAACCCACTGGCGGTTATTTTGCAGAAAACCGGATGGATGGAAGACCTGTTGGCGGATGAAAGCTTTCAAAACAGCGAGAATGCACGGGAATATCAGCAGTCTTTAGCAAAAATCGAAGAACATGTTGAAAGAGCTCGCAAGGTCGTTCACAATATGTTGGGTTATGCTCGAAAGATGGAGCCTCATCTGGAGGATGTGGACGTTAACGTCATGTTACGGCAAACCATTGAACTTTTGGGAAATTATGCCAGTAACAACAATATCTTGGTTAAAACGGATTTGGCGCCCGATTTGCCCATCATTGCTGGCGACGAAGCGCGACTTCAGCAGGTGCTTTTAAATTTGATCACCAATGCCATCGATGCCATTGGATCTGAAGGGACCATTGATGTGAAAAGCAGGCAGCGTGATTCCCGAATCCTCATCCACGTGTCCGACAATGGGCCGGGGATTCCAAAAGAAAAACAGAACAAGGTGTTTGATCCATTTTTTACCACCAAGGAAACCGGCAAGGGAACCGGGCTTGGTTTGTGGGTCAGCTATGATATCATTAAAAAAATGGGGGGTACCATTAAGCTCAAAAGCGAAATGGGAGAAGGCACGACCTTTACAGTGGATATTCCCATTGTGAGGCCTGAAAAGAAATAGCAACCGTTCACAAAAAAAAGGAGAAAGGCATGGATTCATTTAGGGTTTTGATCGTGGACGACGAAGCGGATTTCCTGGAGACGCTGGTCAAGAGACTGGAGAAGCGGGGCATTGATGCCACGGGTGCTGAAAGCGGTGAACTGGCCCTGGAAGTGATGAGCAAAAAGCTCTTCGATGTGGTGATTCTGGATGTGAAAATGCCTGGCGGCATGGACGGCATTGAGGCTTTGCGGGAGATGAAGCGGATTCAGCCTCTGGCCGAGGTGGTGTTATTGACCGGACATGCATCCGTTGAGACCAGTATTGAGGGCATGAAACTGGGCGCCTTTGATTATTTGCTCAAACCCATTAAGCTGGAGGATCTGCTGATAAAACTGGCTCAGGCATTTGAAAAAAAGGATACCCATGATCAAAAAATTCGAAGTGCCAGGATTAAAGAGTTGATCCGTTTTCCCGGAAGGGTGCTTCAGCAGGAAAAAGAGGATGCTCGTTGATATCCATCATTCGGGTCATCCGGCAATAAATTGCCGGGTTATTATCGGTCGGATCGGATAGACTGAAAATATCCCTTACATCGGAAGAGGAAAGCGCATGCGGTGGCTTGCCATATTGTTAATGGGTGCGGGGGTTCTGTTCGGAGAAGCCTCGGCGGCGAAAGCCATTGAACCGGCGCGGATTCCCTCACTGGTAGAATCGTTGAAGATTCCAGCCGGTCAGAACTTCTGTGGAGAACCGGTCCCCATGGAAAACGGAGACGTGAGGGAAAGGTTTGAGAAAGAAGTTCTTTTGAACCTCTGGAATCGCCCCCAGGTGATTTTGTGGCTGAAGCGGGCGGGGCGTTATTTGCCCCATATTGAAAAAATGTTGCGGGAAAACCGTATGCCCGATGACCTAAAATACGTTGCCATTGCCGAAAGCGCCCTGCGAGCCCATGCGGGTTCAAGCCGGGGCGCCATCGGCTTCTGGCAGTTTGTGCGGCCGACGGGGAAAAGATACGGGCTGATCATTAATAACCGCATCGACGAAAGGCGGAACCTGTTTTCATCCACCCGGGCCGCAATTCGGTATTTCAAGGCTCTCCACGAAGAACTGGGGTCATGGACCCTTGCTGCGGCTGCCTACAATATGGGGGAGAAGGGGCTCCTGGGGGAAATATTGGCCCAGGATACCATGAGTTATTACGACCTTTATCTACCCCTCGAAACCCAGCAGTTCCTGTTTCGCATCCTCACCATCAAACTGATTTTTTCAAATCCCGACAAGTATGGTTTCAGGTTGTCAAAGGGAGATCTTTACCCGGTTCTTTCATTTGAGCGGGTGCGGGTAAAATGTTCCCAGGAAATTCCCATCAAGACCGTGGCCCAGGCTGCAAAGACCCGGTTCAAGGTTATCAAGGATCTGAATCCCGAAATCAGGGGGCATTATTTCCCAAAAGGAAACCATGACATCCTCATCCCCAAAGGGGCATTGTCCGGTTTTCAGGCTCGGTTTTCCCGCCTGGTCAAGGATTTTTCCGAGAGCCGGGAGGGCCGTTTGTATGTGGTTCAAAAAGGGGACAGTCTTTCCGCCATTGCACGGCGGCACAATATCCCTATTACCGCCCTGATGATCTGGAATCACATTAATTCAAAGGACCCGATCCATCCGGGGCAGCGGTTGATTGTCCATCCGCAGGATTAGCCTTTTCAGACCTTTAAATCCTGGCTCAGCGTCTCGATGAGGGTTTCAAGCTCCCGCTGTTTGCCTTTTTGTTGGTTTTCAAGGGATTCCTCCTGCCTTTCAATTTTCCCGAGGCGGGTTTCCTGGCTGTCAAGCAGGCCGATATAGCGGTTTCGAAGCCCTTTTTCTTCAGAGGTTTGACCCAGGCCCTGCAAATTTTCACGAAGCCTTTTCTGATCTGAAAAAATTTGTTGCCGTTCCTTCGACAGAACTTTCAGGTCGGCGTTAATGTGGGCCAGTTCGCTTTTCACGGAAACCATCTGCTCCATTTGTTTGAGCGTTTTGTCGTCGAGATATTTCTCACGGGCAAAGATCAGGATGTTGTCCGGGGTCATATTGCTGACGGAGATGCTTTCCCATACATCCCGGATTTCTTTCACCAGAAAAGTGGTGGTGTTATGCTCTGGGACTTGAACTTCAAAACGGAGATAATGATCCGTTGTCTCCATGGGCTTTTCCGGATTCAGCAGTTTCCAGTCGGCGTGATATGGGTGTTCGATGATTACTGTTTTGGATTTGGCATTTTTGTTATTAAGAGTGTAATTTTTGGTTTCAATGACCCCCCTGTGCAAGCGCATGAGTCCACGGTTAATGACCACCCGATCCACCGGTTCCGTGGTACTCCCCATTTTTGTGTTCACATGAAGCCCCAGGTCGACCGCATAGGTGATGGTGCGTTCTTCACCGGGTTTGAGGCTTTTGACAAACGCTTCCCCGGCATAAGTTCCTCCCTTGAGTATGGTCAAGGGGCCGCCTTCAAGGGTAAGTCCCGTCGTATTTTTAAGCCTGACCCCTGCCAGGGGATGCTGTTTCCGGGTTTTTTCGTTGTACAGGTCCACTGCCAGACCTTCAATATCCTTTGCGACAATGGGAACCATGGCTGAACAATTTCGTCCTATGGTTACAGGGTGATCAATCCGGTATTCAAACATATCTCCCACTTCGCGAGTGACGGTCCGTGCTTTTAATTCCCGCATGCTTTGTTCCATGTCGGGTGCTTCGGAATAGCTTTGGGCCATGGCGTCTTTTCCCATGATCCCGCGTTTGGCGCTAGCACCAGCCGGCGCTGCCATCAACCTTCGGTTTTTTCTCATGCCGGCTTCCGGGATCGGGGGCGGCGCGGCATTTTCATCTTCTATTTTAAGTTCGGGACGCTTTTTGAATCGGGGGGCATAAAGTTCCTGAATAAAGGAAACGGGCAGGCCGCTGACCAGGGAAAGCTGTATGTTTTGCCAGTCTTCCCCACTGACATTGTCAACGATGGCCCACCCCTGTAAAAAAGGGTTGCTACCCTTGTTTGATTCCGGCAGAACAATGCGGTATGTGGCTTTCCACACCGGAACCTCGGCAATATAGCTCACCAGAAGTTCCTGAGACCCCTGTCCCGTCGATGTGATGGTTACGGTCTTCCCATCCTGTTGATGTTTCTGGAACAGGATGGAAAGATACCGGTTCAACTCCTGGTTGAGCTTTGGGTCAAGCAATTTTGTTCCGGTGATTTCACGGGTGTCGAAACTGCGCATTTGACCGTTTGGGACCATAATGGTCAGAAGAAAATGCGGCATGATCCATTCCTCTTCTTGGATATTCCGCTTTTCCACTCCCATGATGGTTCCCGTAACGGATGTGCTGCCGGTCAATACTTCGATTTCGCTTCCCTGAAGCTGCCTGAGAATTTGGGGCAGGCCCTGTTCTTTTTCCAGGTTAAAGTTAAATTCGCTCAATTTCTGGGTTGAGGTTTTGTCATTGTCATAGACGATACTGCTCACCTGCCCGCCGCTTAAATTAATGATGGTCAGGCTTTTGAGTAAATCGTTCATCCGGCTCGGTTTCACATGAAGGCGGATCTTTTCACCAGCCGGAACCTTTCCCCCCAGCTGGAAATACCCCACCCCGTTGTTGAACAATGTCACTTGTTTGAGGACCAGCCGTCCATCATTCGGCGGTAATTCCCGGGCTGCTGAAACGGGGCTGCCCGTGATCATGAGGATCATAAAAGAGGCGGCCATCGACGTCCAAAAAAATCTGCGATATGTCATTTTTCTACTCCTTACTTGGGAAGAAAAGCTGTTGCCCGAAAGTTTAACATAATGGAATCATTTTGTTCAATATGCTTTTCCCAAGCATCCCCTGGTTTTCGTCCAAGGGTATGATTGACACTTGGATGTTGCTTCCCTATAATCGCTTACTTAATAGCAGATGGCAACGGTTTGTGGAAAAAGGGGGAGATTGTTTTATGTTCAGTTTTCATTACAGGTCTGAAGATCCGATTCCAGGTGACGGGAGAGGGATGCGCAACACTATGATAAAAGGCTTATGGTTTGGGGTCTTGACCCTGTTTTTTTTGATTTCGATCCCTGATTCGGCCCATGCGGATCAAGTGGTTATGAAAAATGGGGACAGCCTTCATGGCAAGGTGGTTTCCATGAGCCATGGGAAATTGGTGTTCAAAACCGATTATGCGGGTCAAATTACCATCAAATGGGATCAGGTGGCGGGCCTTACGACCGATGAACCCATGGAAGTCTATTTGAGAAATGAAGAAATACTGGAAAGCAAAATCACCACGTCCGAGCAAGGAGATCTGGTATTTGAACCGAAAGAGGGCGCTGCGCCGGCGCCCGTTGCCATGGCGCAGGTGAAAACATTGGATCGACCCGAGCCCCCGCCGGCCTGGGATTACACCGGCAATGTTGCCGCCGGCGCCGGCAAGGAGACGGGAAATACCAATACGGAAAAATACAGTATGACCGCAAACCTGAAGGTTTTTAAGATGCCGGATGTCATAAAATTCTACGGTGAGTTTCACAAGGAGTGGAGCAAGCAGGTCCTGAGCAAGGACAATTGGCTGGGGTCCGCCACCTATGAGCGGTTTCTGACGAAAAAATGGTTCCTTTACGCCAACGGCGTCGTTCAAATGGACCAGTTTAAATCACTGGATTTGCAGGCCAATGTGGGCGTCGGTCCGGGCTACCAGTTCTGGGATTCACGGGAGAAAAATCTTTCCATCAGGCTGGGGCCGGCCTATGCCTATGAAAAGTTTACCAAGAAGATGGTAAACTACGGCAATGTGGACAACCGTGAATATTTTGCCGGATACTGGGCACTGGATTTCGATATGTGGTTTTTTGAACGGTTTCTGCAGCTTTATCATCACGACGATGTTCTTTACGATTTTCAAAACAGCGGCAACTGGATGCTCCGCACCCGGACAGGGGTTCGCATCCCTCTGATATTGAAGCTTTTCGCATCCTTCCAGTTCAACTACGATTTCGACAACCAACCGGCGGACGGGAAGGACAAGTACGATCAGTCTTGGACTTTTGGCCTGGGTTGGCAGTTTTAGCATGGATCAACCCTTACAAAATCGCCTGTCCGTTTGCATCATCTGCCATAATGAGGCGCAAAACATCAAACGATGTCTTGAAAGTCTTCAGGAATGGGCCCATGAGATAATCGTCGTGGATTCCATGAGTACGGACCGGACCATGGACATCGCCAAAGCATACACTGACCGGATTTTCCAAAGGCCATGGCCGGGATATATGGCCCAGAAAAATTTTGCGTTGAGCAAGGCCCAGGGGGATTGGGTCTTAAGCCTCGATGCGGATGAGGCGGTATCCCGGGCATTGCGCCATGAAATATCGGCCGAAATCGCCAAACCGGATGCCCTTGACGGCTACCGAATGCCGCGACGTTCCTTTTATCAGGGTAGATGGATCAACCACAGCGGGTATTACCCCGACCGCCAGTTAAGGCTTTTCAAACGGGAAAAAGGTCGTTGGGTGGGGGGAAGGGTCCATGAACGGATGGAAATCGATGGGCGTGTGGGAGATCTTAAACAGGATCTCCGTCACTATCCTTATGGGGGGAAGATTTTGGGGCAACTGAAAACCGTGAATGCTTTTTCCACTCTCCTGGCTGAAGACATGTACGACCGGGGAAAACGGTTTCATCTCATGCTCCTTTTTTCCCGGCCCATTTTCAAATTCCTGGAGGTCTATGTGCTGAAAAGAGGCTTTATGGATGGTCTGGCCGGTTTCATTATCGCCGTCTCCGATGCTTACGCCATGTTTGTCAGATATGTGAAACTCAGGGAAATTGAAAAAGGGCTTCAGCCTGGTTGAGGGATCTAAAGGTTTATGGGACTGAAAATATTTGGTTCATCGCGGATTAACGTGAAATCGCGCTTTGAGATTGTTTCGGTTCGGGCTGTAGGTGCGACTTCAGTCGCACAGGGTCGGCTTAATGTGCGACTGAAGTCGCACCTACAATCGGCTCAGAAGCCAAATCTCACGCGAATCCACGATGAGCCAAATATTTCAAAATGATCTGAACCCATTATTTTAATCCGAGAACAGTCTTCACTCATGTCTCCCAATGCCACTTTTCCAAAGGAATGTAAGCCCGATTGCGATTAGAGTTGTACCCAAAAAAAATGCTGAAATGCCCAAATTTGGGAAAGCGATTATTTTGAGGCGGTTGTAGGCATCAGGCAGCCCTAACAGAGACGGCATGCTTTCCGTGGCTTGATAAAATTTAGAGTTTCCGTTTTTAAATAAGATGCCTGAAAAAAGAAGAATTTGCGCCCAGGATATTGCTGCTGAAAAAACAGTACTATAGCACAATAAAAAAAAGGCGGTTATCCTGAATCCCTTTTTATGCCATGACTTAGCAAATCCAATGCCTAAAGCTACGACTAAAGGCACAACCAAAAAGTGAAGATAATAACCGCTGGTTCCCCTGCCTTCACCGGTAAGGGCAATGCGCAATAAAACGTGGTAGCTGAATCCTAAAAGAACGGGTAAATAAATCCAGGCCGGCAGCCAAGGAATCGCTGTTATTTTAAAATTACGAAGTGCAATTATGTAAGCAGTAGAAACAAAGATTGTTGTAAAGGCCATCGGTGCGAGATAAATGTATTGCGGTCTAGCGTATGACCAAGTACAAGACCATGCAAAAGTAGTGGCAAAAGCTGCGTGTCCCCTTAACCATGCCTTCAAAGAAAAATTTTGCAGGAGATTTTTTAAGAGGCCTCCGGCGTTTTTCAAATGAATCATCTCATCTGATCCAAGGGCTACACCGTGTTGATGCCAATTCATGAAATACCACCAACCGGAAATTAAAGCAGTTGTTAAAATTATTAAGAACAAGCGAAAAAGAAGTGGTATTAAATCTTTCTTTCCTTCTAAAGACCACTGTCGTATGCTCCAAAAACCAACAACGCCAACTGTTACAGGAACAAAGAAAGATTTAGTCAAACAGCCCATGCCCAAAAGTAATCCGATCGCAAACGCATACGCCAGAGACAGGCCCTTATTGCCGGCACGTATAGAAACAGCCCAGATTAAAGCCATGATTAGGGCGCACAAAGAATCATTACCCATCCTGGACATTTCGGGGAACCAGGCTGGAAAAAGGATCGGCCAGACACCAAATCCAAGCGTTATCCAATAATATATCCCTTCGTCTATTTTGAAGCTATTTGAATAGATTCCGTTAAGATAAATAAAGCATCCAATGATTAGTGCTGACCAGGCGAATAGATAGGAAGTTAAACGAAGTATGAATAATTGCACTCCCCAGCTTAGGTGCTTTGTTGACAAATAAATCGGACAAAGCAAAAGGTAATAGAGAGGAGGATGCTGTGATTGCCAATTGAGGCTATTGCCTTCAGTATATGTTCTTGGGTTTATCGGTGGTTTGTGAATATGTTCATAGCCTCTTTTCACAACCTCATCAGGTGATTCAAAAAAACCCTTGTAAGTGAATCCTCCATTACGTTCTGCCGGTGAAACGCCGCTATAGGGTATAGGAGCAAAAAGACTATAGTTTTCAACATCTTTTGAGATAAATGCGGTGCTTTGGCGAGGCATTTTGTGTGTGTCCGCGATTTGTTGTAAATACGAATAATGAGCTGTTTCATCAAAACCTTCCCATGGAGGAAGTATTGCGATGTGAGCTACCCCAAGAAAAAGATATCCAAATATCAAAAAAAAGATGGCACGTGAAAATAGAGTGTATTTTTTCATCTTGGTTTTTGAAGGCCGTTTTCACAAAAAATCGGAATTTCTTTTCGGTTAAAATATTGAATATTAGGGCCTTTCTGCCAGTGCCGATCTTTAATGGCGGGCGGGTGCCACATGTGCAGCACTTTTGCCTGGCGGATGGCTGACCGGCAATAGACGCCTGCCCGAACCAGACGGATGCCTAAGTCTTCATCTTCACCGCCCCATCCCACAAAATTTTCATCATAACCGTTTACCCGTTCCAGGTCTTTTTTGTATATGGAGAAATGCCCTCCCATACATTGTTTCTTAAAAGGCGCCAGATGAAGCCTCATCAGCAAAGTGCGCTTTATATACCGGCGATGTGTTTTAATGAGGGGCTTTTCCGGAAACCGTTTGTCCCACATATTGAGCGCTTTTTCCGTAATGGACGTTTGAAAAACTTCCGATGTCGTTTTTTCGTCCATGTCTTTATATCCGCCGGCAATAAATCTTCCTGGTGTTGCGAATTTCAAGTGGTTCTGTATGGTGTGGGGCAATGCCAGAAAATCACAATCCAGGAAAATCAAATAATCTCCCCTAGCGTGCCGGGCTCCCCGGTTTCTTGCCGCCGCGGGCCTGAACCCTTTATTTTCCTGCCAAATATGTTTGATTGGAAAATGATATTGTCCGATCATTTTTTTCAGCGAAATAATTGTTTCATGGCAAGATCCGTCATCCGTTACAATTACTTCATCAAAATCCTTTTCACAAAGAGATAAACAGTCTAGGCAATTTTTAAGGAAAGTGAACCGTTCATAAAAGGATATAACAATGCTGACCATGTCCAAATAAACCCGTAGTGATTTGAATTTTATTGATTTTTGAATTTAAAAAGGATGAGATCTCCGGTATCGGGATGGTTCCATCGGCCAAGCTCCTCAAAGTTTCCATGATCCAGTGCTTTTAAAATGTCAAATCCATGTTTTGGCCAACTCTTCTCTTCCCATAAAAAATAGGTGATTTTTTCGGCTTCTAAAGACTGAACAAATTTTTCGTAACCTTTGTTGATAACGATTTCAAAATTACAATCGGACGATGGGCAGGGAGCGCTTTCCAAATCCAAATTGGCATAGAAAGAAACCCAATGAGGTGTTTTTAAAGATTTTGCGATTCTTATTTTTTCCTGGTTGTTTTCAATGTTGGCAATAAATGTTCCAATCTCTTTGAAAACCAGCTTATCCGCCGCTTTTGGTTTAAGACATTTTGGCAAGGCACACATTAACATTACAAGACAAAGGACTGCCAATGCGCTGGAGTGATTGATTTTACATCTTGTTTTCAAAAATCCAACGGCTTTTTCCAAACCGAAACCGAGAGCTAAAAAGGAGGGGATGATGAATGTTCCCCAAAAACGGTCGAACATCATCCAGCGATCAATGACGTGTACATAAAGCAGGGCAAATATGGAAACAGCCATGAAAAACAGATAGCGAGCATTTCGATCTTTTTTCATACCCTGCCAAAATTTTTTAAGCCCCATCAGAAACAATAAAAAGAAGGGATAGAAGTAAGCGGTAAGCATGTATTTAAATAGGGTTCCCAGGGCGATGAGCCATACAAGATGTCGCGCTTTGTGCAGAAAATGAGGTACGAACGCATTATGTTCAAAAGGCTGTTCCATCAATAGCGCCAGGCTTTGTCTTAAATCGCTGTACGCTTTAAAAGGCGCCGATATCTTTTCTCCCACTTCATTTAACCGGACCATATCCGCAATCGGCAATTCATAGGAGAATGCTATGATGACAATGACGGACAATAGGAGTGCAAACGGCAATAAAAAAGACCAAAGCCTTTGAAAACGGTTTTTTTGAGCCATGATAAGCAGGTAAAAACCGGATATAAAAACAAACAGTATACATTCAATTCTTGCCCAGGAGGCCGTCAGAAAACTGAGGCAGCTGACGAAAAGAAGAAAACGGTATCGGGGGTTGTCATTTGACTTTACAAAGAAGTACAAACCGAGGGTAATAAAAAACCAGGAAACCGGGTCTCGAACAATATCTGCGCTTCGGCTGACGAAAACAGGAATCAGGGCAAAGGCCAGGATGCTTAATCGGCTGATATCCCGGGCCAAAAAACGTCTTAGCAGCAGATAGAGGGGGATCAGGGTGGTTGCACCGAAAATGAGCGACACCGCTTTGGCGGCAACAATCCAATCTCTAAGCAAAGCATAGGTTCCGGCGATGAAGAAAGGATAGTTCGAAACAAAGGAGATCCGGCAGTTTGTAAGATCCCCCCACAGGCCATAATAGATGGCCCTGGCTTGATGAATATAGAATACCCCATCAGGGTTGATAACGTAAGTATATTGGCAGGCGAAGGCTCTGATGGAAAAGGCAAACAAGAGAATCAGCGCCAGTTCAATTTTCCCTGTTGATCCTGTATCTTCGAGGACCTCATTGGAACAAGCGTGGTGAAGAAAAGGTTTCAGCATTGAGTGCTTTTTTATCCCGTGCGTTACATGCAGATTTTTCAATACTAAAAACTGCTTTTTTTTTAAGCGGAATGTATGTAAACTTGAACGCCTTGTCAAGGCTATTCAAAATTGCAGGTTTAAACCATGATGATGGGTGATATGAAAAGATATGCACGATCCATAACAAGCCTCATCCTGGCTTTGCTCAGCATGATTTCATTTGAGGCATTGGCAGATGGAAAAATCCACATTATTGAAGCCAAATACGGTGTAAAGGGCATATATAGCGATGTGACGCATCTGGTAAAGAATTATGTATTGGATGACAGCATTCGAATGCAGGTGACGAACAATAACCTTGGGGGTGATCCTGCCTCCGGGAGACAAAAGAAATTATTAGTATTGTACGAGAAGGACGGTCAGCAATACAGTAGAAGCGTTGTAGAACAGGGATGGTTCATCGTTACAGGGACGTCCGATGAATATGCGCCGCCTTATCATACCGGTGAGCTTGAAATTTTAAAGGCCATATATGGCGATGATGAGGGCGCTTACAGAATTGTAACCGGTGATGTGCAAAGTTTTGTCAAAATAGATGCCATCCGGATGCGGGTGACGAATGAGAACCTCGGCGGCGACCCGGCTCCGGGTAAAGGAAAAAAACTGATGATCGTATGCAAGATAGACGGCAGGGAGCATACGCTGACCATCAGCGAAGGCAACTGGTTTGTTGTCTCCGGCTCTTTCGATGCCCATAAGTCCCGTTACCGACCCGGCGGGAAACTTGAAATCCTAAAAGCGACATACATGGGGGACGGTACGAATAAAATCGTCACAGACCATGTAAGGGGCTTTGTTCAAAAAGAATCCATCCGGATGCAGGTGAACGATGACAATCTTGGCTGCGACCCAACCCCTGAAAAAAACCAACAGCTTTCAGTGACATACCAAAAGGATGGAAGGCGGCATACTGCCGTAATTGAGAAGGGAGATTGGTTTATTGTTGCTGAATAACGCACGTCATTACCGGAAACAGCCCGGGCAAGGCGCCATCGGCTGGATTTCCCTGGTCATGATCAATCTGGCCATTATTTACAGCGTCAGGGGGCTCCCCCTCATGGCGGAAGAAGGCTTTCGCGCTATCTCCTTCATGGCCATTTCCGCGGTCTTTTTTTTGATTCCCATTTCCCTGGTGACGGCGGAACTCGCTTCCACATGGCCGCCAAAGGGAGATGGCGGCGTGTATATCTGGGTTAATGAGGCCCTTGGGAAACGGTGGGCATTTCTCGCCATCTGGCTCCAATGGAGCGAAAACGTCATCTGGTTTCCCACTGTGCTGTCTTTTATTGCCGCAACCCTGGCTTATGCCTTTTCCCCTGAAATGGCTGAAAACAAACTCTATACCCTGACGGTGGTGCTGGCGGTTTACTGGGGCGGGACCTTTGCCAATCTCCACGGAATGAAAACCTCCGCCTGGATCAGTACCCTGGGGGTGGTGAGTACTCTGATCATCACGGGGCTCATCGTTTTTCTGGGATTTAACTGGGTTTTGGCCGGAAATGTCTCCCAAATCCAATTTTCGGCGGCATCTCTCGTTCCGGATTTCAGGGACATGGACAGTCTTGTGTTTCTGGCCGGCGCCCTGGTCATCGTTTCCGGCATCGAGGTTTCCGCGGCTCATGCCTCCCAGGTCAAAAATCCCAAACGGTCTTTTCCAAAAGCCATTCTCCTGTCAGTGCTGGTTTCCATGGCCGCCATTATTCTGGGTTCCCTGTCCATCGCCTTTGTGGTGCCCCAAAAGGAAATCAGCCTGGTAGCGGGGCTGATGGAGGCCTTTGAGAAATTTTTTGCCGTCTACCATCTGGAATGGCTCCTGCCCGTTGTGGCGCTGTTAATGGTGGTGGGTTCCCTTGGGGAAGTGTCTGCCTGGATTCTGGGCCCCAGCAAGGGATTGCTGGTATCGGCTCGACACGGTCTTCTCCCGCCCATTTTGCAGCGCAAGATCCATGGGGATGTGCCCGTGAACATCCTGTTTCTTCAAGCCCTGGTGGTTAGCGGCCTGGTGTTTGTATTTCTGTTGATGCCCACGGTGAGCAGCGCCTACTGGATTCTCACAGCCCTTACGGCCCAACTTTATTTGATCATGTACCTGTTGATGTTCCTGTCCGCCCTGGTCCTCCGATACAAGCGGCCGGACACGCATCGGCCCTACCGAATCCCCGGTGGGAATTTCGGCATGTGGGCGGTGGTGATGCTGGGACTTTCAGGGGGCATGTTTACCCTGTTCATCGGTTTTTTCCCGCCGTCTCAACTGAAGACCGGGAGCCTTCTGTTTTATGAATCATTCCTGGTTTTAGGCATTTTGATCATGTGCGGCGCCTCCTTTTTAATATATGCCCTGAGAAAACCCGGCTGGATCAGGGCAGCGGAAAAGGATGAAGGATAAGCATTTACGATGATGAAAATCAAAATAAAGGAATGGGTTAGGCGATATTTGGTGGGTGAGATTTTGAGTACCGTTCTATCCCTGGCCACGGCATGGTTCATTAACCGGACCACCGAGGACAATGTGCTGGCAGCCTTTGTGGGGTCCGCCATGGCATCCATCAGCTTTTATGGCATCATCGCCTACAGTGATGTTAGAAAAAGTCTGAAGCACCACCGGAAGCATGCGATGCGATATGGTTTCGTTGCTTATTTCAAGGATTTGCGAAATTTGATTATCGAATTTGGCCCGTCGGAGATTTTGGATGTTCTGGCGGTTCGACCCTTCTTCATGTACCTGATGCCGAAAGTGATGGGGGAATTCGTATTGGGAACCTTTGTGGGCAAAATGATTGCCGATGTCGTCTTTTTCATTCCCGCGGTCGTGATGTACGAAGTCAGAAAAAAACATTTGAGCGATTGAGTTGTATTTTCAAAAAAAGAGGTCAGCAATTAAACGCTTTGACAAAAAAATTCCGCGATCGGGGACCATCGAATTCACAATAAAATATCTTCTGCCAGGTTCCGAGAACCAGCTGCCCGCCTTCCACCAACACGGTAACCGAACTGCCCATGAGAGATGTCTTGATATGGCTGTCGGAATTCCCTTCCATGTGGCGGTAGCCGTCGTTGGGGGGAACCAGTGCTTTCAATTTGGTAATCATGTCCGAGCAGACCGCCGGATCAGCGCCTTCATTGATGGTCACGCCGGACGTGGTGTGAGGGACATACACGACGCAAAGTCCGTCGGTTACACCTGCCTTTTCAACTTCATGCTGCACAAAGCGGGTGATGTCCACCATATCAATCCGCTCCGTTGTTTTGATGGAAATCGTGATGGGCATGGAGATCTCCGTTTAATTTTTTTCGCTATGCAGCCTTTTTCTTTTCGATGGCCGCATAATCGTTAAACCCCGCTTCTTGCAGATACACATTGATGGTTTCTTCCGCGGACGTACTCCACGTCCCCCCCTTGTAGTTGGGTGCAATGGGCAATTCCCGGTTATCGTCTCCCCGGTCCGCCAGAATGGCCAGTTCGATCTTTTTGGGTCGACCGTAATCCATCAGTGCATCCATGGCGGCACGGACGGTTCTTCCCGTATAAAGCACATCATCCACCAGAATCACCAGCTTGCCGTCAACGGAAAAGGGCAAATCCGTTTTTCCCACGATGGGGGCGGCGCCGATTTTGGTCCAGTCGTCACGGTAAAGGGTAATATCCAGAATGCCCAGGAGCGGCGTTTTTACCCCTAACCCGGTCAAGGCTTTCTGAAGACGCGCCGCCAGAAAGGCGCCGCCCGTGCGAATGCCGATCAGAACAATTTCTTTAGCGGATTTATGTTTGCTAACGATTTGGTTTGCAATTCCCTGAATATGCTGGTTAATATCTTCTTTATTTAGAATTATGCCTGCTTTCATAGCACGAACCCCATGATAAATAAAAAACTATATTTATTATCACAGGCCTATGAGCATGTCAATAAAATTGTTGACTTTTTGGGGCATCCGAGGAAAACTGAGGCCGGTAAAATGCACTGTCCACGAACAATCGTTTGACCATAAGGAGAAAATAATTCATGGAAATCAATCAGGCCATTATCGCCTTTTCCCAAAGTGAAAAGGTAAAATCCAGTCTTATCGGCACGTCTCAGTCTCTCGAATTGCTTGCGGGGCTTCCTATGTCCGAAAAGGAGGGGGCACGGAAGGTGATCAAGATGAATATCGATATGATTCGCCAGGAAATCCAGTTGGCGAAAAACGTCTCGGGAGATGTCTCCTGGGATGATATTGATAAAACCGTTCAAAAGGCCGTTGTAATGATCGATTCCGGTGTAGCCCCCGAATCGGTGGTGCATCTCACCCAGGCGTTGAGCCAAGTCACCACTATCGGGCATCGTTCCATGTCTGTTTTGAGGGAAAAGGGGTTGCTTTAGGAGTTGTTCCGGTACTTCTCTCGAACTTGAAAAACCAGACGTTTTAAACGGGGAATCTCTTTTTTTTGAGCATGATCCCAGCAGGGGAGAAGCGAGTTGTTGTGAAACAGGGGTTCCGATGAAAGGTCATAGGCCGAGCAGGCAACGGCCTTTTCCCAGAGTCGCGTATGGGGGATGGGCGAGTATTCCGAAAGGTACGGGATGCTGCCGTGCTGATCCGCATAACGGATGGTTTCGGCGACGGCATCGGGCGACTGCCCCGGCAATCCCATCATGATGTAAGCGCCGATCTGCCTGGGGTCGAAACCGGCGCCCATCAAGTGATCCATGGCATGGGCAAAATCGCCTTTTGAAAGCTTGTTGTCCAGATCCCAGCGCGTGGCGCCCTGTTTGAAAAGGGGCGAAGCTTCAAGCCCCAGGCGAATGGTTTGAAATCCGGTCCGGTGAAGAAGTTCTGCCATGGGTTTGGTGATTTCCCTCACATGAATGGCATTGGGCGTGTGGAACCGGATGGGGAGATCGAGACGGGCAATCCTTTCAAGGAGTACCCCCATGTGGGTATCTGACGACACCAGCAGCGCGTCGTCGTAAAAAGCAAAATCCCGAATGCCCCATTTCCGGTGCCAGTAGAGGATCTCCTCCAGAACTTCCCCGGGGTCTCTTTGGATAAATTCCGGGAACAGGAAGTGGCTGGCGCAGTAATGGCACCGGAAGGGACAACCGGAGGAGGTCATGAGGCAGATGTAATGAATTTTGCTTAACAGGTCAAAGGCCGGATAAGCGGGCATTGCCGCATCCGGCTGTTCATGAGGGATGGCAATTCCGTTTTTTTCAAGAACGTCGCATACCGCGGGCAGGCCCTGCTTTGAAACCACTGTATCCGCCCCCGAATGCTGCACGGCGTGTTCTTCGCACAGCTTGGCGTATATGCCGCCAAGGACGACCGGGACGTTGGGATGTACTTTTTTGCTTAGCCGGATCGCTTCCTGAACCCCGGGATACCAGTAGGTCATCAGCGAGGTGACCAGGATGGCCGAAGGATTTTTGACTTGTTTCAAGGCCTCCTCAAACATCTCCGGCAGAATCCCGTAGCGGCTGTAAGGGCGTTCGGTTTTTTCAAGGGGCGTGGGCGTTGGAACAATTTGACGCCAGAATTTGCCAGTGCCGTATTGTCGCCGCTTGGGCGGTTTCAGGGATGAATGTCCCACCATTGCAGAATGATCCACATCCATGCAATCCATGAGATGGACGGCAAAACCCTTTCGCCGGAGTTCCGAGGCCAGGTAAAGAAGGCCTAAGGGTTTGGACCAGAGGTCATAGGCCGCAAAATCATAAATCCAGGGGTTGATGAGAATCAGTGAAGGTTTCATGGAAGATTGTGAACCCATTAAAATTGGAGGGGCGAATCTGTCGCCCGGACAGGGAGATGACCCATGAGAGCCGTGGTGCAGAGGGTAAAGGAGTCAAGGGTAGAAGTCAAGGCACGCGTGGTTGGAGAGATCGGTCCGGGATTGCTGATCCTGTTGGGTGTGGGTCGGGATGATGCCGAAAAAGACTGTGATTATCTGGTCAATAAAATCGTTCACCTGAGAATTTTTCCCGATGAAAAGGATCTCATGAATCTCTCGCTCCTGGATACCAATGGCGCCGCGCTGGTGGTCTCTCAGTTTACCCTCTGGGGAGATTGCCGAAAAGGCCGCAGGCCTTCATTTGTAAAGGCGGCGGAACCGGCGATCGCCCGAAGGCTTTATGAGCGTTTTGTGGCATTGCTCAAAGAAAAGGGCGTTTTCGTGGCTACGGGAAGGTTTCAGGAAATGATGGACGTTCATCTCATTAACGACGGTCCCGTAACCCTGATGCTGGACAGCGCCAAGACTTTTTAGCGCTTCAATCCATTTCCAGCTCCTTTTCAAGGGTGGCAATCTGCTCTTCAATCTCCCGGCGTTCCCTGGGGTTGAGGGTCGTTTCCTTTAGGCGCAGCCGCAATCCCAGCAGCGCCATGCTTTTTCGATGTTCCTGACAATTGACTTTCATTTTACCCGTTCCGTTTTCCGACCTCCGATTTCCGACCTCTGACCTCTGTTTTTAATCCAACGCCAGAAAGGTGTTGGGGTCCAGTCTGACGCTGATGTCGGGATTTCCCGGTTTGTCATGGTCTTTGAGCAATCTCAGAAAAACGCCCGCCGGCTCGGGGATAAGCTGAACAATGATACTCAACAGATCATCAACGGCGGAACAGGGATGCGGAATGCCCCGTTCATTGGTGTCAACGATGTGGCGGTGGGACAGGGCTGAAAGCCATATTTCCGCGCCAAAGGCCCGGCCGATCCCTTTGAGGCCTTCAAGCATGTTTCGTCCTGATTTTTCAAAATCAAGGCCATCGATGATGAGGGTGTTGGGCCTGAAATCCAGCATATCGGCCAGATTTCTCAGGTTAGCCTCCAGACGATCCAGATCAAAACTCTGATTCAGGTAAGCCAGGATCATTCGATTCCGGTCAATGCGCATGCGGTATTCGTCGTCATCCGGCAGGTTCAAGGCCTTCAACAGATCATTATAGATGACATTATAGTAAGCGGTTACCTTTTCCGGCCCCTCTTCAAGGGAAATATGGATCAGTTTCTCTCCACGAAAGATTCTGTCCAGTGCAATGTGAATCAAGCAGGCGGTTTTGCCAACGCCTGCGCGCGCAATCAAAACCCCCAGATTTCCGGGTCCGATGCCCCGACGCGATGATTGCTCAAGAATTTTGAGCGGGCTGACTGAGATAAAATCTTTCACGATTTCCCACCTCCTTTTGAATGCTTCATTGTGTTGGATATCAATTCCTCTGAAAGGGATTCGGGAAGTTTGGCATACTTGGAAAATTCCATGGTGAATTCTGCTTTCCCCTGGGTCAGGGAGCGAAGGGCCGTGGCATAACCGAACATTTCAGAAAGCGGCACTTCCGCTTCCACGGTGGTGCTGGCGCCGTCTTCCGTGTTGCTGATAATCATTCCGCGCCGCTGGTTGATGGAACCCATGACATTGCCCTGAAACTCGGAAGGGCCTTCCACCGATACCTTCATGATCGGTTCCAGCACCACGGGTTTCGCTTTCATATACGCCTGCCTGAAGGCCCCCATGGCGGCCTGGGTAAAGGCCATTTCAGAGGAATCCACGCTGTGGCTTTTGCCGTCGTTGACGGTTATTTTCATTCCCAGCACTGGAAAACCGATGAGTTTCCCTTTGGTCAAACAGGCTTGAAATCCCTTGTCCACGGCGGGAACGTATTCGGTGGGGATGGCGCCGCCTTTGATGGCGTTGATAAACTCATATTCGCCTTCTTCGGAAGGTTCCATAAAACCTGCCACTCGTCCGAACTGCCCTGAACCGCCTGTTTGTTTTTTGTGAATGTAATCAAAGTCCGCATGGCATGTGATGGCTTCCCGATAGGCCACCTGGGGGACGCCCGTCACCACGCTGGCCTGGAATTCCCGCTTCATCCGCTCCACATAGACTTCCAGGTGAAGTTCCCCCATTCCGGAGATAATGGTTTCACCGCTTTCGGTATCCACATAGGACCGAAAGGTGGGGTCTTCCCGTGTGAAGCGACCCAGGGCCTTGCTCATATTGTTCTGGCTCTTATTGTCTTCAGGGGTGATGGTAATGGAGATGACCGGTTCCGGCACAAACATGGAACTCATGCTGACGTTCAGTTTGCCGTCGGTGAAGGTATCCCCCGAGGAGCAGGTGACGCCGAACAGGGCGACAATATCCCCGGCACGGGCCGACGTGAGGTCTTCCATCTGGTCGGCGTGCATCCTGACCAGACGTCCCACTTTGATCTTCCTGCCGGTCCGGGTAATCACCAGGTCGTCGCCTTTTTTGACGGCGCCCTGGTAGATCCGAAGATACGTTAATTGACCGTAAAGGGTGACTTCCAGTTTAAAGGCAATGGCTACCAGGGGCATTTCCGGATCCGTTTCAAGGGTCACCTCTTCCTCGTTCCGGTCCAGATCAAGGGCCTTATTGGTACTGTCCCCGGGGTTTGGAAGATACCGCGTGATGGCGTCCAGTATCTCCTGAACGCCGATATTCTTGTAAGCGCTTCCCAGAAATACCGGGGTCAGCAGTCGCGAAATGGTCCCAATTCGCACCGCCTTGAAAATCAACTCTTCAGTAACCGCCTCTTCAAAAATGGCTTCCATCAAATCATCCGAAAACATTGAGGCGGCATCCAGCAATTCTTCTCTTCGCTTTAATGCTTCCGTCATGAGATGATCGGGAATTTTGTCGGTTCTGATGGTTTCACCGCTTGCGCCTTCGAAGTAGAGGGCTTTCATGGAAACGAGATCCACCACCCCTTCAAATTTAGATTCCAGGCCTATGGGGATCTGCATGAGAACGGCATTCTGGCTCAGTTTCTGACGAAGCTGGTCCACGACCTTGTAAGGGTCCGCCCCGGATCGATCGCATTTATTGATGAAAGCGATTCGAGGCACCTCGTATCGTTTCATTTGCCGGTCCACGGTAATGGATTGCGACTGGACCCCGCCCACGGAACAAAGGATGAGAATGGCGCCGTCCATGACCCTGAGCGCCCGCTCCACCTCAATGGTGAAGTCCACATGCCCGGGGGTATCGATAATATTAATTTTATGCCCCTTCCATTCACAATGGGTAGCGGCGGAGGCAATGGTGATGCCCCTCTCTCTTTCCAGTTCCATGGAGTCCATGGTGGCGCCCACGCCGTCTTTTCCCTTCACTTCATGAATGGCAAAGATTCGATTGGTGTAAAACAAAATTCTTTCGGTTAGGGTGGTTTTCCCCGAATCGATATGGGCGCTGATGCCAATATTTCTTAATTTGCCAATCTCATTTTTCACGAGCAACCTCTTGTTGTTATTCCGGCAACAAAAAAGAGGTTCTGCTCCAGGCAGAACCTCTTTCCCGTGTCACATTCCGGTTTGAATGTTTATAAGGAAAAGGCTTCCAGATCCGTGATCCGGTCTGCAATCTCCCTTTTTAAACTCACGGCGCCAATACAATATTTTACCTTTTCTTCCCCCACTTTGTCAATGATCTTGAGGGTTCTCATCATATGGCGCTCCATTGCGAATATTTTAATACGTCCGCTACCTTGCCCAGCATTTCCTGCTTCTTGGTCAGGTTCCGCCGAAATTTCATCGCAGCGCCGCCGGCGACCATTAACGCAATCTTTTTCGCAATTCTAATCATGTGTTCCTGAAGTGCAAGGGGGGGGGCGGATAATTGTGATGGCTTTACGGTTTGGACAGCGACCGGGCTTGCGCATAATGTCCTCCCAACCAGTTCCTCCACAATGAATATTGCGGATTATACCATGGAGGAAAACCATGAACAGCTTTTTCCGGGGAAAGGGAACCGTTTGAGGTGAAGCGGTAACCAAGGACGACTGTCTTTTTTGTGCCAAAACACGCCAGATTGTACAAGGATTGTACAAAAACAGGCCTAAACTAAAAAAGCACTTTCAGTAAAAACCCGTAAACGATTATCTTTGTTGGTGCCCCCGGCGCGACTCGAACGCACGACACCCAGATTAGGAATCTGTTTTTGTGTGTTTCCCACAGTTTCCCTAAATATCACTTTCACCTTGACATATCAAAACCTTATCTCTATAATACCTTCCTAGTTCATCCTTGAAATTCCCACTATATCAAGAGTTTTTTTGTCTAAATTTTGTCTAAACAATCGGAGGGGATGCAAATGGCGAAATGGTACAAGGTAGGCAAGGGCCTCCAGGCGTATAACCACGAAAGCCGAAAGTATGGCAAGCGTTTTGATAGGTATTTCAGAGGACGCTATATGGTTGACGGCAAAATGGAGCATATCCCTTTTGGTTGGGAAAGTGAATTTTCACAGGCTGAGAAATCCAGGGTTGAAAACGATGGTGGGATTGGAAAACGATCTTTGCTTGAATACGCCACAGGTGAGTTGGAACGACTGAAAGCGAATGCCAAGGCCGGGGCTGGGCCAGCTACTCTCAAAGAAGAAAGGGAGCTGGCGGAGATCCAGAAAAGAGAAGAGGATCGGGCCAGGGCTGCGGAGAAGGAGCAGTCTTTAACTTTTGGTCAATTTTTTTCCGACAACTACTTGCCCATTGCCAAAACCCACAAAAAAAACACCACTATGGCCGAGGAAGAGTCAGTTTTTAAGGTGTGGCTAAAGCCCTACCTGGGGAAAATACGACTGCGGGATTGGCGTCCTTTGCATCTGGAAAAACTGAAAAGGGCTATGCTCAAAGAGGGTAAAAGCCCCCGGCGTATTCAATATGTCATGGCCATATCAAGGCAGGTGTGGAACATGGCCAGGAATCAAGGAATAGTCAGTGGTGATTGGCCGGGCCGTGGTGTCAAGATCCCAAAGTTTGATAATAGGCGGATGCGGTTTCTTTCCCCACAGGAAAGTGAATTGCTTCTTTCAGAGTTGAAAGAAAGATCACAGCAAACCCATGACATTGCACTTGTTAGTCTGGATTGTGGGCTTCGCTTCGGGGAAATCGTAAAGCTGCAATTAGGCCATATCAATATTCCAGACGGAATCATTATGGTGGTTGATCCAAAGGCAACGGAAAACCGGGCGGCGTTTATGACGTCCAGGGTTCAAGAGATGTTCCAGTCAATGCCCATGGGGAAGAAAACGGATCTTGTTTTCAAGGATACCAATGGAGAGCCCATTAAAAAAATAAGTCATTCGTTTTTCCGGGCGGTTGATGCCCTTCATTTCAATGATGATGTGGAAGATAGGCGGGCCAGGGTTGTTTTCCACAGCTTGAGACATTCCTTTGCCAGCAATCTTATGTCTAATGGTGCATCATTGTATGAGGTGAGTCAGTTGTTGGGCCATGCGGATGTTACTATGGCAGCCAGGTATTCACACCTGGGGGCCGGATCATTACGGGCGGCGGTGCAAAGGATGGAAGCAGCTACATCGTTAAAGGCCACGGCGGAGGTGATCCCACTACATGCGAACAGTGGAAAGTAAATTTCTAAACCTATACTCAATACCCTCAATACCCTCAAAACCCCCTTTCGGGGTGAAATTAACATTTGAGACTCTAAGAGCAATAGTCGCAAAAGTAGCAAAAGCCTAAACCTTGCCCATTGATGGTATCCTATCAAAAAAAAGTTAAGAAAAAATAAGTATGTCATTCAAAAGACTTGCGTCCCTTTGGTGTGGTGTTGGTGGGTGTTGTTTCAAATATTTTGTTGACAATATGACTGTCAAGATTATAATGGTGGTGCGTATAACACAAACTTTGGAGGGTTTCATTATGGGGTACAGCACTCTTGACATTGAAAATGGATTGAAGATTGACAGAGAACGGTTGCGGGTGTGGACTTCCAAGGGGTTTGTCGCTCCGTCTATTCCATCTCCAGGGCGAGGGCGTAAGGCTGAATTCACATTGTTGGATGTGTATTGTGTGGCCCTTTTTTCTAAGTTGGTTGGAACATTTGGAATGTCAAGGAAGGTTGCGGCTGAATTTGTTGATGGGTTTAAGGCAAGGGAGCAGGCCACGGGTAAGCATGGAGAGAATGTATCCCATATTCTATTCCGTCTTGAAACGGTTGACGGTGAGTCCAAAATAAGAACTATGACTTTTGGGGAACCGGGTGAATGGGCCATGACATTAAGCGATGGGCGGTGGGGCATGTATGATCCAGAGGGTCGGGTGCCTTTCCGTCCATTCGATATTCCGGGGTTTATGGGTGATTCGTTTGACGATGATTACGATGGACTTCAGATCATTAATTTTAAGAAGATTCGACAGGTGGTAAGGGCTGCGTTTCCGGGGTAGCTCTTTTTTTTGGCTTAAACATGGTGTGTCTTGCACCAACTATCACAGGAGGGCAAGGGATGAACAGAAAACTGAAAGCAAAGATTTTTGAAAAGTTTGGAAGTCAGGCGGATTTTGCAGCATCGGCGGGTGTCGATGAAACGGTGGTGAGCCGGGTTGTTAGGAAGCGACGGGAACTTCCAGAGGAAGAGAAAGCCAGGTGGGCAAAACTCTTGAAATGCAAGAGGGAGGTGATTTTCAATGGGTGATATTTGGCAAGCAATGGCGGCAAGGTGGCCGAGTGCGATTGTTTCCAGGGGCGAGATAGGGCGTTTCACAGGTGGCGCCGTAAGCTCAAAGTCTTTGGCGAATGAGGATTGCAACGAAACCGGGCCACAGGGACGTTTCTGTATCGGGCGCCGGGTATGTTACCCGGTGGACAGCCTCATTCAATGGCTGAAATCCAGGGCCACGGGCAATTAGTCAAAAGGAGGGAAAGGCGATGAAACCGAAAAGGTTAAGACGGGGCGATTATAAAGTGAATTTGCCAGCAAACAGTGTTGTTGTGCAAGGTATGAGCCGGTTTGCGAACCCATTCAAAGCGACGAAAGTGATAACGAAAGAGAAAGCGGTGTCTTTGTACCGGCAAGCGATTGAGTCAGGCGAATTGAGAACCGGCAAGGGTGGACGGTATCCCATAACGCCGGAATATATCCGGGAGCATTTACGAGGTAAGGATTTAGTCTGCACTTGCGGGTTGGATGAGCCTTGTCATGCCGATGTTTTGTTGGAAATTGCGAACAGTTGAAAGGGAGGTGATCAGATGAAAACAGACATTATGAAGGTTGAAGGTCAAACAGGTTTAACAGCTACGGGATGGGATTTGAAAGGCGTAAATGAGTCCCAATGGAATGAAGCAGGCGAGATTCTTGTCAAGGTGGATCAGGCCCGCCAATGGTGGTTAGGCGATTGGTGGAACGCCTGCCAGTGGGGAGATGGGAAAGCCGCTTGTGAACGGATCGGGGTGAATTATGAAAATTCAACAATGTGCGGGAAGGTTTCAAGAGCTTTTGAAATCGGTCGACGTAGACCGAATTTGAGTTTTTCACATCATAAAGAAGTTACGTTTATAGACGATCCCACCATGCAAGATAAACTCCTTGATTGGGCTGAATCTGAGAGGGCCAGCGTCAAGGCGCTTCGGGAACGGGTGAATAACCATCTTTCCCTTACCCGAACAGCAAGGCGAATCATCGAGCGTACCGAAGAGGCAAAGATTGAATTGACGCAAACACTATCCGATGCGCGGGAGTTGTTGGGGAATGAAAAATATGATCAGTGGTTCCAAGCGGAGATTGCAACGCAGCCACATTATCAGTTGGCCGTGGAAATCGGAATTCTTTAAACAACAAAGCCCTAAGACGGGAACGGGAGGCCCGTCAAAGGGCCATGATGATGAGGTGATGCGATGCAATCGAATATGAACAATTTAACAACAGATAACGAAGAAATCAAGGCTTATTTTGCAGGGAATTGGACAGGCTTTTATTCTCAATTCCTTGAACTTCATAACGGAAACGGCGATGAGTACAAGGCTATTTGTCCCTTCCACGACGATTCAGATCCTTCCCTTTCCGTCAACAACAAAACCGGGCAGTACCATTGCTTCGGGTGCGATGCTTCGGGCGATGCCTTTTCCTTCTATGGCGAGCTGAAAGGCATATCATCCTTTGACGGACAGGTGCGGGGTATCGCGGCGGATTTTAATATCATGGGCAGCAACGGGAAAAAGAAATCCGGGCCGGGGCGGATTGTGAAAACGTATGATTATATGAACGAGGAAGGCGCCATTTTATATCAGGCCGTGAGAATGGAACCTAAGGACTTCAGGCAGCGACAGCCGGATGGTAACGGCGGGTGGACATGGAGCGTCAAGAATGTCGATAAAGTCCTTTATCGCCTTCCTGAGCTACTTCAGGCGGATCAGGTGATAGTTGTCGAGGGTGAAAAAGATGTTGATAACATTTTCACCCTGGGCATGGTGGCCACAACAAACGTAGGCGGGGCCGGGAAGTGGCAATCATCATATTCCGAAACCTTGCGCGGTAAAGATGTGGTGATCCTTCCCGACAACGACGAGCCAGGCCGTAAGCATGCTGATAAGGTGGCGGAGGCGCTTCGGGGCATTGCCAAGTCCATCAAAATTATCGAATTGCCGGGCCTTCCAGAAAAGGGTGATGTTTCGGACTGGATTGATGCCGGTGGAACCAAAGAGGTCCTTCACGAACTAATTGGCCAGGCGGATGAATGGATGCCAGGGCAGGAACAATCAGGCCAAGAATGGGGGAGCCCTATTCTTTTGGATGATTACCAGGTGCCGGCGTTTGATGTGGAGTTACCCGGTATCCTGGGAGAGATGTCGGCCGCTACATCGGCGGCAACGGAAACGCCTATTGAATTGGCGGTGGCCATGGCATTGGGTACGGTGGCAACGGCGATCCACGGTAAGATGGTTGTCCAGGTGAAGCCGGGCCATATCGAACCCACGAACTTTTTTCTTGTAGCTGCGCTTGATCCATCAAATAGGAAGAGTGCTGTCAATAGCACTATGACAAAACCTTTGACTATGTGGGAGGCTGGGCAGCGGGATCTATTGTCAGCAAGAATCAAACAGGTGGAAAGTGAGAATATGAGCAAAGATGCGCGGATTAAGGCCCTTCGGGGCAAGTACGGCAAAGCAAAACCGGATCAGGTGGAAGCGATCCAAGAGGATATTTTCAATCTTGAGATGGGCATGGAAGAGGTGCCGAAAGTCTATCGTACATGGGCACAAGACATTACTCCAGAACGCCTTGGAACGATGTTATCCAACAATGGGGATCGTATGGCCATCATAAGCACGGAGGGTGGCATTTTTGAAATAATCGGCGGGAGATATTCAAACGGAATCCCAAACCTTGACGTTTTTCTCCAGGGTTATTCAGGCGACGCCTTGAGGGTGGATCGAGGCAGCCGGGAACCGTTATTTGTGGAGAACCCTGCCCTTTCCATTGTGCTGAGTCCACAGCCGGAAGTGCTGCGGGCCATTGGCGAGAAAAAGACATTCCGGGGCCGGGGGTTGTTGGCGCGGTTTTGGTATTTCATACCAGTGTCAAACCTGGGGTATCGAACCCTTGAAACGGCACCCATACCAGAGGGTGTCAGGGATGGATGGAAAGATTTGATCTATACGCTTTTGGACATCAAACCACAAACGGATGAACGGAATCAGATCGAACCCTATATCATAAAGTTGGATCGGGCTGCGTATGCTGAATGGTTTGATTTTGCCATGATGGTGGAAGTTGAAATGCGTGAAGGTGGACGTTTCGAGCATATTACGGACTGGGCCGGGAAATTGCCTGGGGGCGCTGCGAGGGTGGCCGGTGTCCTTCATTGCGTTAAAAACCCACAACAGCCATGGGGAACCCCGATTGATGTGGGAACCATGAAACAGTCCCTTGATTTGGCGGCGGTTGCTTCGAGCCATGCGGAGGTTGCCTTTAATCTCATGGGGGCCGATGTGGCCATTGAGGGTGCCAAAAAGGTTTGGCGCTGGGTAGAGGGTGGCCGTTTCGAGTCATTCACAAAAAGAGATTCCTTCCAGGCCCTACGGGGGACGTTTCCACGGGTATCTGATTTAGAAATCCCATTGGATGTACTGGAAGAGCGAAACTATATTGCAGGGGCCACAGCCAAGGGCGGGCCACAGGGGGGGCGTCCATCAATTACCTATACCGTAAATCCTGAGATCATCAAAGGGTGGGCGTAATGGCTTGGCGCGAGAAAATGGGCTCTGATTCCCTTACTAAAAACCCTCAAAACCCTCAAAAGGTGTCAGGTGGTGGGGGTTTTGAGAGTATTGGGGGTATTGAGTATAGGATTGAAAATAAAAAAGGGTATCCCGTCCCCACCATAGAAGTGGATGCCGGGCCGGTGGCCATAAAGATGAATTCTGGAATCCTGGGGGCCACAGTTGATGTTTTGTTGTGGCCGGATAAGGCCGAGGTGGACGGTTGCGAGTACAGCAATGCTGAGTTGGTGGATCTTCTTAGCCGGGGCATATCCCATGATGCCTTGCGGGAAGTCCATATCATCAAACATGAATTTGAGGGGGTGGTGGTTCCATCAAAAGAAGTTGAAAAACTTGAACCAATTTCCAAGTGGTAAAGCATAAAGAGACTAAAAGATAAATAAAATTAAATAATCCAAGTCATTATTACACAAAGGAGAAATAACATGGCAAAGGATATTGAACAAAAGGAACGTTTCATAGAGCTGCGGGCAATGGGGCGATCACTTGAAAAATGCTCTAAGGAGCTGAAAGTGTCCACCACATCCCTGGTGCAGTGGTCAAAAGACTTTTCACTTGATATCACGAACCTTCGGGAGATTCAGCTTGAGGCGCTTCGGGAGCAATTCATGCTATCCAAACAAGAAAGGCTGAAAGCGTTTGGCGAATTGTTGCAACGTATCACTGAAGAAATCAAAAACAGGGATTTGAAGGACGTGGAAACGGCCAAGTTGATGGAATTGTTCCTGAAAGTGCATTCATCCATTGGTGGGGAGCTATCGGAATTGACGCTAGAGTGTGAAAAGAGCGCGTTTGATTTGGTGGACTTTAACGAGAAAAAAAGGGAGAAGTGGGCAGCATAAAAATTGCCTGAAAGTGATATGAATGTGTCTCATAATACTATCAAAACATGAGACACATTCGCTTTTGGACGGTACTTTTGACGGTATATATTGGAAACGTGAAATAGAACCACAATGATAAATAGGGTTTAGGCCGTAAATTCGATGGAGGGTAGAGCTATCACATTGTGATTTTGTGGGAAAACCTCACGAAACCTGACTTTTCACGCGCGCGAGGGAATGAGTTTATACAGTTTCCACAGTCCACAAAAAACACCCACGGCGTCCTCAGATAGTCCACAATCGACGAACGGGATTGAATTCGCATATCCGTATGGCTTTTGAAGCGAACACGCCAGGCCACGGGTGGTGTGGACTTTCCAGACTTGAGATTCGGGAACTTGTTCCTTTCCAAACCGCCAAAGTTTAAAAACTTAAAGTGATTTTGATTCACTTTGTGGGTGGACGCCTAATAATAACTGATTTTGAAAGTCAATTATCCTTGCAGGTTTTCAGGGTCGAAATTCAGGCCATTCCTTTGATTATCGTAACACGTTTTTCTAATCGGTGCTGATAGAGCAGGTTTACACAACACAGACTGGCTAAAAGTTGTCCTATGACGCTCTGAGATGCCTCACAGTGGCCGTTTATGTTCAAAGCCATAGCTGGGTGGCCACAAAGGCGTTTCGTGTTGTGGTAGTGTATTCGAGACGGTGGCCTTTTTAGGTGTCAGGTTTGGTTTTTTTGTCTAAATTTTGTCTAAAACCGAGCCGAGACAAAAAAGGCGATTTCAGAGAAACCGCCTAAGTGATTGTTTTTGTTGGTGCCCCCGGCGCGACTCGAACGCACGACACCCAGATTAGGAATCTGGTGCTCTATCCACCTGAGCTACGGGGGCAATGGTGTTTCTTTTACCACAACCGTGTTGGATGTCAAATGAATTTAAAGAACACGACAAAAAAATATTGATTTTTTTTCTCCAGGTGTTTATACTACGTCGTTATATGTTGGAGTTAATGCAGGTTTGCCGCATGGGATGGACAAGATGGTTTCCTTTTCAAGTGGGGGTGTAGCTCAGTTGGGAGAGCGGTACGTTCGCAACGTACAGGCCAGGGGTTCGAATCCCCTCATCTCCACCAATTAAATCGACTCCTTACCATATTTCAGGTTTTCCGCTTGCTGAGCGTTTTGGTGGGTATCTGCAAGGAAGTCCCCCAGTTTTTCAACTCCGATTGTCTTATCTTCACCATCTATTTTGTTATAACGATCGAACATCTGCCTGGTTGAATGCCCCATAATTGACATGATCACGGATTCAGGCACATCGGCCTTCCGCATATTCGTGTTGAATGTATGTCTGAGGTCATGGAAGATGAAACCGCCCTTCACGTTCTTCTTGATTCCAGGTCAACCCCAGGATTTCCCCTCGCCGCATTCCGGTATAATATCCTGTGGCAATGATAGGTTTCAGGTGAGTTGCCGCATTATATAACCTTGAGTTCCTCAAAAATTATCCTGTTTTTATAGAGCACGTATTATCCAGGCTAATTCCGATGTATTCAGCCCTTTGTTTTCCCGCATAAGTCTAAATGTTGTGGGGTTTTAATCTAACATATTGAAATCATTTCATCTGTTAAATGGTTCCGAATCAATATCCTAATCAAAGCGCATTTCGTGAGGCCGGACATTTTTTCCTGTGCTCCGATGTAAAAGGCGTTTTGGGAAGCCAAATAGGCACACCTGAATCCAAACCAGTACCTGGATATGCTTATGCCAAATCCGTCCGGGAAGACCGCAACAAAGAGTTCATAGCGGTTGGGTTGCCGGCTTCGGGCAAGGTCTCCATCAGCGGCACGCTCGCCCAGGTTTAAAAACAGAACATTTTTCCGCGCCCCTTGACCCGAAGCATCACTTTCACATATACTGCAAACGGAAATTATGTGTAAAGTTATTCAAATACACTTCCTTATCTGGAGATGCCGTCATGGTGGCCGGCAATACGCTGTCTGGAAATAAAGTCCAAAAACCGACCCTGACCCTGGCCATTGTGGGCGGTGGACGAACCTGTAAAGCCTTTCTTAAACTTCTTCAATTTGATCCCATACCGGAAATTACCATTCGCATCGCTGGGGTTTGCGATCCCAACCGAAATGGCGAAGGCCTGATAGCAGCGAAAAACAGCGGCATTTTCACCACGGGCAGCCTGACGGAGCTGCTGTCGCTGCCGTCACTCACCGGCATTGTGGAACTGACCAACGCGAAAGATGTTTTGATGGAGGTTATCCGTCAAAAACCTGAAGGGTTGTGGGTCATCGGTTATAACCTGGCCCAGTTGATTATGTGGTTCATCCGATCCAGCGGTCATTCCAGTTCAAAAACCAAGGATATTTCCCCAGTAAGAATGATGTCGGATTTTCTCCTTCAACACGCCAACGAACGGATCGTACTTCTGGCGCCGGATTTCACCATCCTGGAAGCCAGTGAAGCCTACCTGAAGGCGGTGAACCGAACCAAAAAAGAAGCATTGGGCAAACACTGCTATGAAATCACCCACGGTTTTTCTTCACCCTGTTCAGAATGGGATCCCGATGTGGCCTGCCCCATGATGGAGACCTTGAAAACCGGGGAAAGTGCCCATGCCATCCATGAACATGCCATAGACGGCAAATATACCACTTTCTGTGATCTTGAAACCTATCCGGTGAAGAACGATTCGGGCGACGTGGTACGGGTCATTGAAATCTGGCGGGATATTACCGATGATCTTTCGCCGCGATGGGAAAGGCGCCTCACGGAACTTAAAACCGATATGGGAAAACTGGCGCAGGAAGACCGAATGATTTCCCTGGGGCAACTCTCGGCAAGCTGCGTGCATGAAATCAACAACCCCATTCAAGGCCTGTTGACCTTCTCCCATCTTATGAAATCCATCCTGGCATCGGGAAAGCCCTCCCGAAAAGATCTGGAACAATTCAAGAAATACCTGGATCTCATGAGCAGTGAGCTTGAGCGGTGCGGCAATATTATTTCAGGTCTGCTCTCTTTTGCCAGGGAATCGACCATGGAGATTCGGGATGTGGAAATAGGCGGCATCATCCGATCCGTTATCGCGTTGACCCAGCATAAAATGGGACTTCAAAGCATCGATCTCAGGCTGGCGCTATCTGAACAACCTTTAATTGTTAAGGGCGATGTCAATGAACTTCAGCAATGTTTTTTAAATCTGGTTTTCAATGCCATTGACGCTATGCCCCAGGGGGGGGGCTTGCGCATTACCTCCGAACACGACGCAAAAAAATCCATTTTGAGGGTGGTATTTACGGACACCGGCTGTGGTATTGCCGAAGAAAATCTGCCTCATATTTTTGATCCTTTTTTCACCAGCAAGGGGGAAGGCAGGGGCACCGGTCTAGGGCTTTCCATCGTCTACGGCGTGGTGAAAGGTCATGGGGGCAACGTTCGCGTCAAGAGCCGCATCGGTAAAGGGAGTACGTTCACATTGACGTTTCCCAGTGTATGCCCATAGTGTTATTCTCCGTGGTGGGAGGGCCTCATGGACGGTAAAATGAAAATCATGGTGGTGGACGACGAAATGATCGTTCGGGAATCCCTGTACCATTGGTTTGAGAGAGCCGGTCATTTTGTGGAGATCGCCGCATCGGGCTTTGAGGCTTTGGACAAACTGGAAAAAACCCCCTTCGACGTCCTTTTTGTGGACATAAAGATGCCCAAAATGGATGGGATCGAGGTGTTGAGGCGGGTAAAGGCGTCCTACCCCGATACCATCGTTATCATTATTACCGCATATGGTTCCGTGGAGTCCGCGGTTGAGGCCATGAAAATCGGTGCCGATGATTATCTCTTGAAACCCTTCAGACCTGATCAGCTGGGCCTGATCATTGAAAAGACCGTTTCGCAGATGAAGCTGGCTCGCAAATACCGCTATGTGAAGGGACTTCTGGATGAAATCACCCGTTTTGACAATATTATCGGGCAATCGCCCCCCATGCGGGAACTGTTTGAGCTGATTCCCGAGGTCGCCAAAAGCGATTCTTCCATCCTGATTACGGGAGAGACCGGAACCGGAAAAGAGCTGGTGGCCAAGGCCATTCATGCCAAGAGCCATCGTTCCAAAGGACCTTTCATTGCCATCAACTGCGGTGCGCTTCCCGACACCCTGCTGGAAAGCGAATTGTTTGGCCACCAGAAGGGGGCTTTCACCGGTGCGGACCGGACACGCAAAGGTTTCCTGGAAGTGGCTTCGGGCGGTTCCCTTTTCCTGGATGAAATTGGGGAAATCAGCCCCAAGATGCAGGTGGATTTATTGCGGGTGCTGGAGGAAAAGGAGATTATTCGGGTCGGAGAGCGGGCCGCCATCGATGTGAATTTCAGGCTGATTTCCTCAACACGGCGCAATCTATCGGAAGAAGTGTCTTCAGGCCGGTTTCGTGAAGATTTTTTCTACCGGATTAACGTCATTACCCTTCAAATGCCGCCCCTTCGGAAAAGGAAGGAGGATATTCCCCTGCTGGCCGAACATTTTCTGAACAAATACAGCCGAGAAACCACCAAGCATGTGGACCACCTTACCCCGGAAGCCGAAAAGTTTTTAAAACAGTACGATTGGCCGGGCAATGTCAGGGAGCTTGAAAACGCCCTTGAACGGGCCGTTGTCCTTTCTAAAAAAAGAACTCTCGGCATTGAGAATTTCTCATTTCTGAATGTATCCGCTGCCCCACGCAATGGCGCACGAACCCTGAAAGAGCGGGAAACAAACTATGTCCATGACATCCTGATGGAAAACGACTGGAATGTCACCCGTTCCGCTGAAATCCTAGGCATCAACCGGGTGACCCTGCACAAGATGATCAAGCGATATGGCCTCCAAAGGGGCCAATGAGCCACCCGTTAAAATGCTCTATCCCTTAAATCCGGGAAAGCAATGCATTGCGATCTTGCCCGTTGGGAAAGTCCCTGAAGCGGCCCTGAATGCCGCGGCGGATCACATTCCCCGCTATTACAAGCGCCGCGCAATTATTCTGTCGCCCCTTAAAGCCCCTCAGTATGCCTTTGATGAACGACGAAGGCAGTATAATGCAGCAACCATTATCAGGGCATTGGAGGCCATGAATTTTGAAGCCTATGTCAAGGTGATCGCCATCGTCAACGTGGATCTCTTTATCCCCATTTTTACCCATGTGATGGGGGAGGCCCAAGAGGGCGGAAAATTCGCGTTGGTCTCCATGTACCGGTTGATGAAAGGAGGGCGTGAAGACCGGCCCTCGCCATCAAAAATACTGGAACGGCTGGTAAAAATAGTGCTTCATGAGCTGGGTCATCTCTTTGAGATGGTGCATTGCACCGATGAGAAATGTCTCATGCATTTTTCCGGAAATATTCAAGATATCGACCGCATCATGCTCAGCTTCTGCACCTATTGCGAAAAATATCTGGAAGAATCCATGAAGCGTTTCGGCAAATTCCCCGAAGCCCGTTCCCATCATTTTCCAACACACTTGAACGGCTGAAATCCCAAATAACGAAAATGGACTTGCAAAAGCGAAAAGAACTGTTATACAAAACACAGAAAATTTATGCCGATGAACTTCCAGCCATCGCGCAAAACAAGATGAGTCTCACACAACACTGATGGCTTTAAAATCGAACACGATCGCTGTTGACAATGACCTGGGTCTTGCCCTTACCTTTTGTCTGGCCGCCTTGTTCATGACTTACCTCAGTTACGTCCTGCCGCGTTTTCTTCCCGGTGATTTCGTGACGGCCGCCTATTCCACCTCTCAGGTCCCGTTGACCGCCGAGCAGGAGGCTGCATTGCGGACCTTCTATGGACGGGATGACGGTTTCGGACATTATCTGGTTCGGGTGGTTCGGCTGGACTGGGGCGCCTCTTATGTCTTTCAAACCCCGGTATCGGCCCTTTTTTTTCAGGCGCTTCCGTGGACGCTCCTGCTCATGGGATCGGCCCATATCATTTCCATGGTCATGGGATTCGTGGCGGGGGTTGAGGCAGCCTGGCGACACAATAGTTCTCTTGAAAAAGGGATGGTGGGCGGAATGACTGTGCTGGAGGGCATCCCTGAAATCTGCGCCGGCGTCATCCTGCTGTTCGTGTTCTCCCTGAAACTGCAATGGCTTCCCGCCTCCGGCGCCGAAACCGCCTATGGGGAAATGAATTTTTCGGCCCATGTGCTGGATGTGGGCCGTCATCTGGCGTTGCCGCTCTGCACCTTGGTGCTGGCCTACTTCCCCGGTAATTTTCTGTTGACGCGAAACAGCATGGTCATGGTTATCATGGCCGATTACATCAAAACCGCCCGGGCCAAGGGGTTACCGCCCTTTCGCATTCGCTATGTCCATGCGGCGCGCAATGCCCTGATTCCCGTGGTGACCCGGTTCGGATTGCGACTGGCCTTCATGATTACGGGGGCCCTGGTGGTGGAAAAAATCAATTCGTACCCGGGATTGGGGACACTTCTTTACAATGCTATTCAGGCCCGGGACCTGCCGGTTATTCAGGCGGTTGTACTCATGAGTTCCCTGATCATTCTCGCCATTATTTTCGCGTTGGAATTTGTCTACCGAATCATCGATCCCAGGATTCAGCATGCACGTTAACCTACGCCGCACGCTTTTTCACGACCCCTGGTTTTTAACCGGCATAACCTTGAGCATTTTCTTTCTGACCATTACCCTTCTGGGGCCGCTCCTAACCCCCTTCAGCCCCTGGAACATGGATTTCATCCCCCTGTCGCCCCCATCCTCAAACCACCTCCTGGGCGTTAACGACGGGTGCCAGGATATTTTTTCGGAACTCCTTTACGCCATTCGCAATACCATGATTTTCGGCATGCTCAGCGCATCGGCCGCCCTTTTGATGGGTGTCCTGCTGGGGGCCCTTGCCGGATGGTTCGGCGGCATGACGGATATGGTGTTGATGCGTCTGGCCGATGTGCTGCTGGCCACCCCGGCCATCATGATTCTGATCCTTGTGGCGGCCTTGTTTCGGCCTTCGCCCAATGTTCTTGCCCTGATACTGTCGGGCCTCATGTGGCCCACCATCGGCAAAACCATTCGCGCCCAGACCCTCACCCTCAAGCAAAGTCTTCATGTTCGCGCCGCCAGGCAGATGGGGGGCGGCAGCGGGTACATTATCGGCCGCCATCTCATTCCGGAGATGTTTCCCTTGTATCTCATCGGATTTGCCGCAAAGGTCCGCATGGCCATGTTTATGGAAGCATCTCTCGCTTTTTTAGGTCTTCTGGATCCCACCCGGAAGTCTCTGGGCATGATGATCAGCTATGCCCTCCAATACTACTATATGGACATCTGGTGGCACTGGCTTTTCCCTCCCATCGTCTGTTTGTCCCTTCTCATCATGATGGTCACATTCCTGGCCATCAGCCTGGAAAAGATGGTGGACCCACGGCTCAGGGAAAGCATGCCCGGGAGGATCGCATGAGCCTGACCATCAAGGATTTCGGCGTTGTTTACCGAGACGGGAATCACGGCATTCAGGCCGTTGAGGAGGTAAACCTGGAGATCCGGGAGGGGCAGTGCCTTGCCCTGGTGGGTGAATCGGGCTCCGGAAAGACCACCCTTGGCAAGGCTTGTCTCGGACTGCTTCCTGAAAACGCCGAAACAGAGGGGCAAATCTTTCTGAACCATCAGGAAATTAATTTTCAAGATGAGCAGGCCCTCAACCGAATGCGATGGCAAAAGATGTCAATGGTCTTTCAAACCGGCGCCACCACCCTGAATCCCGCCTACCGGATTATCGACCAGGTGGCGGAGCCCGTCATGGACAAGGAAGGCGCAACCCGAAAAGAGGCCTTGAAACGGGCATCCCTCGCGCTTTTTAATATTGGTCTGTCCGAAGCATGCCATGGCCGGTATCCCCATCAACTGAGCGGGGGACAGGTGCAGCGAAGTCTCCTGGCCATGGCCATGATCCTGGACCCTGAAATCCTCATCATGGATGAACCCACCTCGGCCCTGGATGCCCTGAACAAAAGCTTTGTGGGGGAAATCATCAGGGATTACAAAAAACGGGGGAAAAGCATTCTTTTGATTACCCACGACCTGGAATTCGCCGTGCGCCATGGCGATGAAATGGCCGTCCTTTATCTGGGACAGATCATGGAAACCCTGCCCGCCGGGGAAATGCTGTCAAACCCCGTTCACCCCTATACCCTGGCCCTAGGCAGGTCGTATCCCACCATGAATACGGCTCGGGATCTGGGGGGCATTCGGGGAGACGCATTTTACCGCCTGATCCATCAGCACGGTCATCGAAACGAGGCACAGTACCATCATTCCCATATCCAAATTCCTGAATCATCGCATGCGGACGGACACGCGCCGCCGACGGGATGCCTTTTTCAAGGGCGATGCACCCAGGCTATCGAACCCTGCAAAACAGGCGTCATCACCCTGGAAACGGTGGGACATCACCAGGTCAGATGTATTCGTCGCGGTATCGTCCAGATGTTGTCTTTTGAAGGAATTGCCAAACATTACGGCGGCGTTGTGGCCCTCAAACCCTTGGATCTGGCGTTGAAGGCGGGAGAACTCTTATCCCTGGTGGGTGAAACAGGATCGGGGAAGAGTACCTTGGCCATGATCGCGGCAGGCGTGATACGACAGGACCGGGGTCACCGCACATTTGAAGACCGCGATATGGATGAATGGCTGAAAAAGGATGCCAAATCCCTAGCCGGTCGGATCGGCGTGGTTTACCAGAATCCGGCGGAATCCATCAGCCACCGGTTTACCGTATATGACGCTGTGGCGGAACCCCTTAACATCCACAAGGTAGGGAAAACCAAAGAGGAAAAACGGAAACGGGTCAAGTCAGTTCTGGCGGATGTACACTTGTCCACCGACGATGCATTTTTAGGGCGCTATCCCCATGAACTGAACATGGGGGCCCTTCAACGGGTCTGCATTGCCCGGGCCCTCGTTCTTTCCCCGAAGCTACTTATCGCCGATGAGCCCACCAGTGCCCTGGACCCCAGTGTTCAGGCAAAGGTACTGAAACTGCTCCTTGACCTTCAAACCGAGCGGGGGCTGACCATGCTCTTTGTCAGTCACGACATGGCCCTTGCCCGCAAAATCAGCGACCGCATGGGAATTATGCTGGCAGGTGGGTTGGTGGAGCTGGGATCGGCTTCGCTGGTTCTTTCCCGGCCCGCGCATCCGTACACGAAGATGCTGTTGGAAAGTGCCGACGGACAGTGGAAAGAGACGTGGAAAATTAACTCACAAGCGGCGGCAACGGAGGGGTGTCCCTTTTTTTCCAGATGCCCGAACCGGCAGGACCTGTGTGAAAAGACACCCCCTTCAATTCGAGAAATCGAACACCGACGAGTCGCATGTCATTTTTTTTCGTGATGCTATGTTCTGTTGGTTCTGAACGGGCGCATTCGGAAACCGCCTTCATTCTGTTTTTTAAATTACCTGGTTGTCAACACCCTTTTTTGAAAAACAGAGCGAAAAAAAAAGAGGCTGCGGTAAATTCCCGCAACCTCTTGTTTTGTTCTGGTAGGCGCGCAGGGATTTGAACCCTGGACCCCTACCGTGTCAGGGTAGTGCTCTCCCCCTGAGCTACGCGCCTATATTGCACAATGTTTACAAGTTATGATGGCGAATGTCAAGGTGTAATATGGTTTCGAATCGGGAAATTTCATTTGCCCATTAACGGCGGTCTTTCAGGCCGCCTTTCATCGTGAAAAACCAGGACCGGATATAGAGTATCCCCGATGATACGGTCAATGTTCCCGTTGCCCCATAAACCACATATACGTATTGTGAAAAAAGATGAAAGTGTTTTTCAACCAGGACCAGGAACACCGTGGCCAGTTGAAAAAAAGTCGTCGCTTTTCCCCATGCGGAGGGCTTTACCGTATCCACCCCATATTTTAAGAAAAGGATGAGGGCGCCGAGCAGAATTAAAATATCCCGGGTGATGACAAGGACGGTGAGCCATACCGGTATAATGTGTATGGCTGCGAGACAGATAAACGCTGAGACCAGAAGGCATTTGTCCGCCAGGGGGTCAAGATAGGATCCCAGGCGGCTTTTCTGGTTGAAAAGTCGGGCCACCATGCCGTCGGCGCCGTCGCTGAGACCAGCCAGAACAAAAACAACCAGTCCGGCCGGAAATTGTTCATTGATGATGAAAACCAGGAAAATGGGGACCAGGAGTATTCGGAAAACGCTGATAAGATTCGGAATGGTCATGAGTTAAGGTCTATTCCAGGTAAAAAAGGATGCTTTCAGTGTCGGTTTGGCCCAGGTGAAGCGGAAAAGGAAGGTTTTGATGGTTAAGGACCCTGCTGATAAATGCGATTCTGTCCCCTTGAAAATCAATGGTGGCGGATATCGAATCCTCAGTGATCCTGGAGGGGATAATGGTTTTTACGCCTGGAACATGGCTTTTTAGGAAATCGACAAAGGTCTGGAATTGTTTTGGCTGGTTGATGCCTGACAGCGTAATATCCAGTTGTTGTGTCTCCTGGGGCGTCGTGTTGATATTTTTGAGAATGCAAGGGCATAACGCGTCGGCCAATGGGTTGACGCACTTTCTCATGAGGCTTAAAATCCGTTGATTGTCTTCCATGCCTTGCGGTATCTTTTGAGACCCGGATTTTTCGCAAATTTGCACCCCCTGCCGCACGTCAAGGGCTTTCAGGTTTAGAATAAGATTATGATCAAGGATGAGGCTTTTGCCGTAAACCACTACCTCCGCAGAAAAGAGTTTCCCCCATTTTAGCGCCTCTTCCGGTCGAATATTGGCGGGAAATGCGCCGACCAAATCTTCTGAAGGGGGAAGGTCCATGATGCGGTTGACGGGGTTAAATCCTCTGTCCTGAAAAACGCCGTGCAATGCCAGTTCAATGGGGGTGAGGGCTTGGTGAGCCGCTGCGTCCTGCCACCAGAATACTTCCACAGGTCCCCGGGTTTCCGAAACCATGAACAGAATCTTGACCGATTGGTTAACGGTTTTGAAAATTCCCGTATCCCTCAACTTTTCCGCGATGCCGTTCTCGTTGACCTTCATTTTTACAAAAACGTTATAGTGTGTTCCCACCTGCTGTTCCGCCAAAATATGAAAATTTTCAATTTCCTGGTCCAAATTGGGGATAATGTTATGCGCAAGGCTCTCGAAATGGCTGGTAACCGTCTGATTTCCCAACAGGCGAACCAGGTAGCTTTCAACCCCTTTCAATAGGGCCATACGGATGGCGTTTTTTTTGGCCTGAGGTAGGTTTCCTTTAACGACGGCGCCCGTGCCAATGGCAAAACACTCGTTTTTCTCCTGTCGATCTTCCGCAATAACCTGCGAAAGCAGTGGCATGGAAAAATAAACGGCAAAAAAGGATATGATAAAAACGATTGATTTTTGGGTCTTTTTCCCGATCATTTTAATATTTTTCCTCGTAAGGAGCGCCTGGCTATTTTATACGCTTGTGTAAGGACGCCAATTCTTTCCGGGTCTCTATTTCCAGGCCTTGGTTGATGTTGAGTACCTGGTTAAATAATTTTTCCGCTTCAGGGTATCGATTTGCTTTTTTATAGGCAATGCCCATATAAAAGAAAGCGTCGGGAAGATCATTATTCCATTGCAGCGCATCTCTGAACCGTTCTTCTGTTTGTTCAAGCCAGCCCGTTTTTTCGCGCATGGTGTAAAGACGCATGAATCCGACATAGGCCATTGCCTTTTGTTCTCCGGTCGTTGCATTGTCTCTCGCTTTGCGCATGGAATCCAGTGCGGATTCAAATTCCTTTTCTTTTCCATAAACCAGCCCCAACCCTCGGTGTGCGGCGCTGTAAAAGGGATCCAGTTGAAGCGCCAGTTCAAATTCCCGTTGAGCATCGGCATCGTAGTCTTTTTGAAGGAATTTGAAACCGTTGGATACATGATGGGCAGGGGTATCCAGTATTCCTTCGGGAACTCTGGGTGTTGGAGAACAACTTTCCATTAAAAGAAAAGCCAATAGGCAGGCTGTAAGGGTTGTGTAAAGGGTTTTGGGTGAGATGACGCCCATCGGACTGCCTCCGTAGACCTATCGTTGTGGTTGAGAGAGCAAAAAAAAGGATAATGCGCTCTTAATAGCTTTATGAAACGCGGAGAATGCGCCAACAGCTCTGAAATAGAGAATTAATGGTAAAAGGTCAAGCGCTTTTCGCCATGAAAGCCCGAATCTTTTCTTCCGCCAAGATCTTATTTTCAGGGTCCATCCCGATCATATCCTGTTCAGCTTTAAACCAGGTCATCTGTCGTTTCGCGTATTTTCGGGTATCCTGTTTAAGGGCTTCCGTTGCCTTTTCCAGGGGCCATTTCCCTTGTAGATACAGGGTTATATGGCGATAGCCGATGGCTGTCATGGATTTGAGATGGGGATCATAGCCTTTTGCCAGCAGAAGTTTCGTTTCCTGAATGAGACCCTCAGCCACCATTTTTTCGGTGCGTGCGTTAATGCGGTCGTAAAGCCGCTCTCTTTCTACTTGTAAATAGAGTTTTAACGTACAAAATTCCTGGTTTTGAAATCGATGTTCCTTCTGCAGATCCGAAGGTTTGCGATGTGTCAGGTGGATAATTTCAAGGGCCCTGATGATTCTGCGTCTGTCGTTGGGGTGGATCGATTTAGCGCCTTCAGGATCCAGATCGGCCAGCTTCCGATATAGTTCCGGCGCACCGCAACGATCGCATTCCAGTTGCAGGCGTTCCCGAAGCATGGGATCGGAAGGGGGCAATTTCACCAATCCCCCTAATAGAGCCCTGATGTAGAGTCCGGTTCCCCCAACAATAAAACAGGGGATGTTTCTTGCGCAAATACTTTTTGCCAGGGGAAGGGCCATTTGGCGATACCGAGCCGCATTGAAATCCTCGTCCGGATCTACAACATCCAGAAGATGATGGCAAACGCCGCGTCTTTCTTCAAGGGTGGGTTTGGCCGTGCCGATATCCATGCCGCGGTATACCTGCATGGAGTCCGCATTAATAACCTCCCCGCCCTGAGAAAGGGCTAGTGCTACGGCCAGACCGGTTTTTCCGCTGGCTGTGGGACCCGCGATAACAATGACTTTTGGTTTTTTAGGCGCCACCATGGCGGTTTATACAATCCTCTTAAACATTTTGCTCATTTCGTAAAAGGTGAACTGTTTAAAAATGGGCCTTCCGTGGGGGCAATTTGTGGGTAGATCCATTTCCTTGAGCTGATGCAGTAAATTTGACATTTCTGTAAACGTCAATCGCTGTCCGGCGCGTATGGCGCCATGGCAAGCCATGAGTGTAACGGCTTTATCCGTTATGTCGGCGTTATTGGTTTGATTGCCTTCTTCCAGATTTGAAATAAATTCCGAAATAAGCATTTGCCAGTTCACATTTTTGAGTAAGGCTGGAACTGCCCGCAATAAAAAGGCATTGCCCCCGAAATGATCAAGCTCAATGCCGAAGTGTGCCAGCAAATCACCTTTTTCCAAGAGTGTCCCTTTTTCTTTCAAAGAAAACTCCATTTCGTGCGGAATGAGCAGGTTTTGGATTTCAATCCTGGACGAAAGGAGGGACTTTTTGAGGGTTTCGTAAACGATTCTCTCGTGGGCGGCGTGCTGATCCACTATCAGAAGACCGTCTTCCAACTGGCATAATATGTACATGTTGCCCAATTGTCCGATTATCCGGGGGCCCTCGGCGTTGGTCAGGGACAGGGGAGGCTTTTCCGGGAACGGGAAGGGCGTTGGCGTTAGTCGCTGTTCATAGGGTTCGGAATGTTCGGAGATGATGGGTGCTGAAGGATTTGTTTGGGGGACGACGTGGTTTTCGTTAATCCGTGAATGGCCCGCTGTATGGGATGCGGGCGCCAGCGTTTTATCGACGGCTGTGGCAATGGCGCTGAAGACCTTTTGGCCGTCTTGAAATTTTATTTCCTGTTTGGCGGGATGAACGTTCACATCGATTTGAGACGGGTCTATGTCAATAAAAACCAGGGCCTGGGGATACCGGCCTTTCATCAAACGTTGGCCATATCCCGCCATAATGGCTTTGGTTATAAACCGATCTTTGATATTTCGACCGTTTACATAAACAAACAATCGGTCGGCCCTGTTTCTGGCAAAATCCCCAGGGGCGGCATGGATGGCAATATGGAGATCGCTTTGTTCATCCTCTTTGCTCAGTATGGATTGGCCTGCCTCTCGACCCATGAGGAGGGAAAGACGCAAAAGGGGATCTTGGGATGCGGGAAGACGAAGTATCTCTTTTTCACCCTCTTCCAGCCGGAAGGAAATATCGGGAAAAGGCATGGCGGCTCTTAACACGGAATCCATAATATGGTTCATTTCCGTGGCTTTGGTTTTCAGGAATTTGCGCCTTGCCGGAATATTAAAAAACAGGTCCCTTATTTCGACAATGGTGCCTGGCGGGGCGCCGACTTCCTCGATGGTCAGCAGTTTTCCACCGGAAATTTTGACTCGGTTCCCCAGAAGCTCTTTTTGGGGCAGCGATGTCATCTGCATTCGGGACACCGAAGCCATACTGGGGATCGCCTCACCCCTGAACCCGAAGGATTTAATTTGCATCAGGTCCGATGCCGTTCTGATTTTGCTTGTGGCGTGTCTTTCAAGACACAGGAGAAGATCATCCCTGCTCATGCCGATGCCGTTATCCCTGACTTTGATGAGATCTTTGCCGCCTTTTTCTATCTTGATGGTGATTCGATCGGCTTTCGCATCGATGCTGTTGTCGATTAATTCTCTGACAACGGAGGCAGGCCTTTCGATGACCTCGCCGGCGGCAATTTGGGACGCAACCTTCTCCGGGAGAATTCTAATGGTGTTCATAAGTAGAGGAGTTTATCATCCACATCGAACTGAGGTGCAGTGGCTACTGTCCTGAAGAGTCTGGGGAAAGATCGTTTTCCCTTTGCCGTCAGAAGGTTTTTAGCGCCCATGGGATCATAGAGTAAGCAGGGGGATGATTCAGGATGTTTTAAGAGATCGTAAACCAAACGGCGGGAAAGGTCCACCATCATGGCCAGATATTCATGGAAAACGCGTCCGCGCACTGCCCGCGTTTCAAAGAACAGGTTGCGGGTTGTGTAAAGATAGTCCGAAAATTTAACGGTTTGGGTGAAAACACGTTTTTTTGATTTAAGCCGGGTTCTTTTCTTTCCGTCGAGAAGCTGCAACAGATCATCGCATACCTGGTGGTCCATGTTGAGGACGCCGTTGGCGATGCTGGTGTACCCGGCCCCGATCAAATAGTCGGATCGTACTTCCCAGAACAAGTGTCCCATCTTTCCTTTTCCCGGGTAAGCGCTGATGAGATTTGGAATAAAATAATTATGCGCGATAACATCCGCCGCCAGATGTGAGAGAAAGCCAAGGGCATAAGCCACTTCGCGGTCGTTGCCTGCGTCGCCCAGGAATTTGAAACCGCCCTCCCAATTGTGGGGGGCGCCCGCCCGTTTCTTTTTGCCTTTTCCAATAAAAAAATCGGCGGAAAGTGATCCGTACAGATATTCAATGGGAAAGGCGGCAATGGTTCTGCCGATGGCGGGAAGCAGTTGGGCGGCAGCATCAAGGGTCCCCAATGCAATGGCCGTGTGAACGCCCGGCCCCCATGCAAAGGCATTTTCAGGGTGAAGGATTTGGACAATGAGATAACCGACAAAAAACACAACAAACTTCAAAAAAAGGGCCATGAATTCAAAACCTCTTGTTATCGCTGCTCTTTAAAGTTTTCTTGGGAAGAAAATCATTAAGAATCAACCGATCCAAAGCATCATAGCACAATGTCTTTGGGGGCTCAATGATTAATTCTTCGAGAGGGTCTTACTTAAGTATTGACAAAAGATAGCGCATTTGATTCTGTTACGTGGCTCGAAATTGGAAGATTCCTAGTTTAGGGAATTCCGTATTATGTAATGCCGTATGGAGATATCCGTGAACATACCCCATCCCATATCCATTAACCATCCTGTGGTGGAAAAGATTGCCTGGGCCCAATCCTGTTATCAGGCGGGTCGCGCGCTTTTCCTCAAAGATGACATCATTGCCGGTCTTCTGGCCGAATTTGAATTGGCCGTCAAGGCCTCCAGCAACAAAATGGCTGCGATCGGCGTGGTGGATTTGTGCAGAGAATGCGACCTGGAAGAGGGCGGGTCCTGTTGCGGCAAAGGGCTGGAGAACCGTTATGACGCCTGGCTCCTTTTGATTAATCTGCTTTTGGGGGTGTCGCTTCCCCAGGAACGCCGGCAGGCGGATGGTTGTTTTTTCCTGGGTGAAAAGGGTTGTTTGCTCATGGCGCGGCATGTGATCTGCATCAACTACATATGCAAAAAAATTACCAATGGCGTTCGACCTTCCGCTCTCAACGCACTTCGGGAAATGGAAGGGGCGGAAATAAACTGCCTGTTCATATTGCATGAACGGATAAAAAGTGTTTTTAGACAATGGATTTTAGATCAAAAAAAAGCCTTTTAAAGATTGCTGATTTTTTTGACGCTCGAAAGGTGGGCGATGTGGGCCCCTTGGGGTTCAGGCGATCCACGGATCTGACAAAACTTCTGGCTTGTGCGACGCAATTGATTGCGGAAAAGCTCATCATACCCGGCCGGAGCGCTTTTTTGGATCTGGGATGCGCGGATGGCAGGGTCAACCTGTTTTTCAGTTATCTGGCACGGATTTCCGTTGGCGTTGAACTGGATGAGTGGACCCTGGATGAATATGATTTGCTGCGACCGGAACTGTCGGAAACCCTAAAGGCTGCGGGAATGGCGCCCCCCCGTGAGAATGTTTTTCTGTTTCACGGGGATGCCACGGATGAAGCAGTTCATGATCGAATTACGCATGAAACGCGCCTGGGGCTCGCCGACTTTGATCTGTTTTACACTTATTTGATCATGCATGAGGAGTTTGCCCATATGCTGGCGGAAAAAGCCAGGAAAGGGGCCATATACATGGTTTATGGGCTTCATAAAATTATGCCCCGTTATCCCGGGTTTCGGCTCATGAAGGAACTCAGTCCCATGGAAGGGGTCCTGGCCCTTTATGAAAAAGAGTAAGGTTTTTCGGGACGAAAATCGAATCTAACCCCTGAAAAAGGGGTTAAATTTCCGTTCCTGGCCGATGGTGCTGTGGGGACCGTGCCCTGGATATACGCGCAATTCATCCCCCAGAGGAAAAATCTTTTTTACGACGCCCTGGATCAATTGCGCATGGTTGCCGCCGGGAAAATCCGTTCGCCCGATGGAGCCGGCAAACAGGGTGTCCCCGGTGAATACGACCCCCGGTGCGTGAAAGCAGACCCCGCCTGTGGAATGGCCCGGCGTGTGGATCACCGATAGGGTGAAGTTCCCCCAGGAGATTTCCTGGCCTTCAAATAGATTTCCATCGGACGGAAAGCCCAAGGCCCCCGCATCCTGAGGGTGTATCCATACGGGTGCGCCGGTTATTTCTTTCAGTTCCCGGGCGCCGCCCACATGGTCCACATGACCGTGCGTGATGAGAATATAACGAATTTTGAGTCCTAAATTGGAAATTTCCGTTACAATGCGAACGGCTTCATCTCCCGGGTCGATGACCAACCCCTCTTTGGTCTTATCGCAACCCAGAATGTAGCAGTTGGCCTGGTAGGGGCCGACCACGAGTTTCCTAAGCATGATGATTACCTTCCTTTCAATTGTTCTACTTCGTCTTTTCTTTTTACCCTTTAATGAGGCTGGGATGGTAAAGCCCTGGAAAACCGCATCTGTCTAACGCCCCAATCTGAGGGCTTTTTTGCGAAAAATCCCGAATCTCGCATTTTTCGCATGCTCGGTCAAGTGTAAAACGGTTGGTTTGTTTCAGATTTATTCAATTAGTTGAATGGTTGCGCAAATTCATAGTGGGGATATCCTTGACATAGCGGCAGGGACCCCATATATTCCAGCTATACCTCCGTAAAATGACGTTTCACGCTCTGGAAAAGGATTCCCCGAATAATGGTCTCCTTCGAGTATAAACTGTTGCCCCCGCCCATACCGGAATCGACCCTTTTTAGAAAGGATCTGATCAGACGTCTGAAGCAGCGCCTGAACAGACGTTTGGTTCTGGTTGAAGCGGGCGCCGGTTTCGGGAAAACGACTCTTTTTTCGGCACTTGCACAACATCTTGAAATGCCTTTTGTTTGGTATGGCTTAGACGAAGATGACCGGGATGTCAATCAGCTCTGTCAAGGCCTGGGAGAAGGAATCATTCGACGCGTTCCCGCAAGCGCCCGACGTATCCGGGAGGCCCTGGGCCTGGCCACTCAATCGGGAGGCGCTTTGAAGGCCGTCATACCGGAGTTTTTCAATGCCTGCCTTCGAGTGCTTCCGGAACATCTGCTTCTCATCCTGGACGATTTCCACACCCTAGATGGGTCGCCGGAGGCGGTGCATCTTTTTGACCGGATCGTCCGTTACGCACCCTCGAATCTTCACCTGCTCGTTGCTTCCCGTGGAAAACCTGCTTTGGACGGCGCCCGGGCCAAGGCATATGGCGGCGTGGCGGAGTTCGGCCATCAAGATCTTCGCATGTCCGAAATGGAAATCGGTCTTTTTTTCCGGGAGTGCCGCACCCTTAAGCTATCCATGCAACAGGTCGAGGTCGCTTTTCGGGTGACTGAGGGCTGGCCGTTGGCCGTGCGCATACTTCAGCAACACTTGGACGATTGTTTACAGATTGATCCGGACCGGCTGCTGGATCAATTCGGCCTGCAGCGAAAAACGCTCTTCGATTCCCTTTTTGACGATGTTTTCAAAAGCCTTTCCGCCCCTCTTCGGGTGTTTCTGGTGGAAACCGGCATTTTGGTACACTTGGATGTAGAGGTTGCCAACGGGGTTTTGGGAATATCGGATTCAAAGGTTATGCTGGATGAACTGATTCGCAGAAATCTCTTCCTGATCCCGGTGGATGCCGGGGGAGAACGTTTTCGCTATCACCATTTATTCCGGGATTTCCTTCTGACTCGGCTGCAGACCCAATGTTCGACATCGGAATTGCGGCAACGCCATGGCAATGCGGCTCAAATCCTGGAGAAGGCGGGACGCTGGCAGGAAGCCCTCCATCATCGGCTGGAGGCGGGAGATGACCAGGGGGCCGCCGGGATTCTGGAAGCATCCCTGGATGAGATCCTCAAGACGGCCTCCGCGGACGCTTTATTGCGTTGGACCGAACGGATTTCAACTCACGTGATTTTCGCATCGCCGATACTTCTCTTTGCAACAGGATGGGCAAACTACTTCAAGGGACGGTGGTCGGAGGCCATCTCCCGGCTCGAGCAGGCGCTCTACCTCGCCCGGCAGCAGAATAATCCGGCCATTTACGCCAAAGCCGCCTACTTCCTCATGGCACTGGCCTACTACGGGGAGGACTGTGTGAAGGTCGTTCAAAGGACGGAGGAAGCCGAGTCCATTCTTGATAAAACGTCCCCCTTTCTGATACCGCTGCGCCTTTTTCAGGCTTGCGCCCTGATGTACTTAAATCGTCCGACCGAAGCCGAAAACATTTGGAATGCAATGGGATCTCATCCGCTGGTGTTACGGGACGGGGAGTTGGGCATTCGGTTGCTTGTCTTGAAAGCCGCCCATTTTGATTTTCCTCTGGGACGATTCGAAACCGCCGAAGCAGGCCTGGAAAGCGCGTTGGCCCGTTTGCGCCAGGTCGATTTTCAGATGTTTTACGGGCAAGCCCTCGGTTTCATGGGGCATCTTCGGTTCGAAACAGGGGATTTCCGGGAAGCGGAAAGGCTTTTTGAAGCTTCGGTGCGCGACATGCGGGAAAAGGGCAATCCCCTTTATTTAAACGTGGCCTACACCCTACTGGCCCTCACGGCCCTGTGTATGTCGCAACTTCCAAAAGCCCGCCGGGCCGTGGATCTGGCCGAGAAGTCCTTTGAAGGGGCCAGTGCGCCGAAGCTTTGGCGGGAAAACGACCTGACAGCCGCCAAGGCGCTTCTGGCATTGGGGGAGGACCATTCGGAAACCTTTTTCCGGGAAGCGGCCAAGGCGGTCCGGCATACGGCGGAAAAAAACCAATGCTGGAATACCGTTCAAATGTTCTGTCTGTTGGCGCCGGCCTACGCCGAAGCGGGGAGAAGTGATGAAGCCCTTCGCTTGTTGCACCAAAGCCTGATTGCCGCGCAAACCATCGGAACGCCTTACGGCGAATCCAGAACCCGGCTGCTCCTGGCATCCGTCCTCCTGGATGGGGGCAACCGGGCTGAATCGGAATCCCATCTGTTGAAGGCCTTGGCCCTCAGCAGGACCCATCATTACGATTTTCTGTTTCTCAAACGGGAAAAACACCATGCGCAAAAGACGCTTCCCCTTGCCCTTGATCATGAGGCCCATTTTGCCTACGCCGCCTTCTTGTTGCATCGGGGCAATCAAGAAGGGCGGGAAGCCATCCTGGCGCATCTTCAGGACTCCCGGGACGATATCAAATTGAGGGCTCTTCAGGCCGTGGCAGATTTGGGCATTCGGGAGGCCGAAAGATCCGTTTTCTCCCTCAAAAAAGAAGTATCCTCTCCGGTTCGTCAGGCCGCTACGTTGACCCTGAAACGGCTCCGGGCCCTGCCCCCCCTGCCCCTTAAGGTTTTTTGTCTGGGGAATTTCCGGGTGATCCAGGGGAATCGAGACATCACCGGACGTCACTGGCGCAGAAAGGCGGCCAAGAGTCTTTTCAAGTTTTTTGTTTTTCATGCGGGCCGGGACATACCGCAGGAACAGTTGCTGGATCGGTTCTTTCAGGACGTGGATACCGCAAAAGCGCGCATCCTTTTCCATCAGGCCGTCAGTTCCCTTCGAACCACCCTCGAGCCGGGAATCTCCGCCCGGCGCGCCTCGGCCTATCTGTGCGTCAACGGCCAGGCCTACCGGTTCAAGCTTCCCCAAGGCTCTGTTGTGGATGCTCTTTGTTTTGAAGAGCGGTGCGGCCGGGTTCAAAAACTCCTGGACGCAGGGGACCGCAAACTGGCTGTTGAAACCCTTGAATCGGCGCTGGACCTGTACCGGAACGATTTTCTTTTGGAGGATGTTTTCGAGGAGTGGACATTTCCCTTCCGGGAAAAATTTTCCGAACAATTCAACCGCTGCCTGTGGATTCTGGCCGACGAGCATTTCCATGACCATGACTATGACCTGAGCATCCATTATGCAAAGGCGCTCCTTACGCGGGAGCCCTGGGATGAAAACGGAACCCTTCTGTTAATGAAATCCCTGTTCGCCTCAAACGACCGTGTCCGGGCCGTGCGGGCCTACTTTAAATGCCGCGAAGCCCTGGAAACCGAGCTGGGAATTGCACCGGGACTTCCGTTGTGGAACCTTTACCGGGAAATCAAGCATACCCCCGAGTCTCCGATCCCCCTGAACCGATGAGATCACCCGCCCGAAAAGGTTTCAGAAACGCCTCGCCCATTCCCGCGATCGGAAACTTCAGTTCGGCTTTGTCAGTGATTTGTCAGTACACCATGGTATGGGCAGGGTTCAAGTCATTCATTTTGCGTGTGGGAGGTCAAATGATGAAATTAGTGTTGACATTTATAAGGATGTTTGTAGCGGGCGTTTTTGTATCCGTTTTTTTGACGGTTCTGCTGTTCCCCATGGCGGTATATGCTGAAAAGGCCTACATCTGGCCGCAAGGGGTTATGGGCGAGTTCTCTTATGAGTGGTGGCAATATGCGGATTTCGAATCTTTTCCATGTTGGGACAAGGGTGAACTGGTCCCAACATATGCTTCTTCCGCAGGGGTGTTTTGCGGAGGTGTGGCGGTGATTCAAGAGTCTGTCTCTTTGACCAACCTCTATGTCATTTCCGATGTAGGAGGATTGGATATAACGGGTGGTGAAGTTACTGTGAGCCACACCGAAGTGGGCAATGGTTTTCATGGTGGCGGTAAACTCTCCTCGGGGGGGCATCTCAGTGTTTCGGGCGGCACGTTAAATAGCTGTGTCTATGTTTGTTCGGATGGGGTGTTGACCCAGGGTGGCGGAACCATTACGGGCACCGTGGTGCTGGGTGATGATCCTTCAAGTTCTATAACAGGCGGCCAATTCAAAATGACAGGAGGAACTCTTGACACCAGTGCCCTGGCGGTGTTGAATGAAGGGGAGGCCACCATCGGTGGGACGTCGCAGGCGAAGGTGTGCGGGGACCTCAATGTCATGGGTCAGTCCAGTTTGCTGAAGCTGAAAGAAAATGCGCAACTGCAGGCCAAAACCTTCAATATACATTATCAGGGAACCGTTGAAATTTATGATTCCGCAACCATCAAAGCGTGTGACGGCTCGGATACGGGCGTTTTTCTGCACAACGAGTCGAGCACCCTGAACATCTTTTCGCCGGTGGAGATACATCTGCAATACCTGGGCTTTATGGATGATAATGAAGGGGGTGGGATGCCCACCTACAATGCCCCCGACGGTACCGTTGTTAGGCTGAGCCAGGCTTTGGCCATTTCGTCTCTTGTGGATGGAACCGGCTTGGGGAATACCGAATTTGTCTTTGAGGACAACACCACATCCAAGTGGCTCCACAACTGCTCGTCGGAAGATCGGGGATGCGTCGCGGAGGGATTTGATGCCAACAATGCTTTGAAAAAGGTCAGTGTGGGCAATACCAACGAGGAAGGTCTCACTCTTAAACTCTCGGACTACGACGGTTCTTATCATGTCCACTACATTGAAGAAATATACTTGTCGCCCAATTCCACCATTGATGTCGGTCTCGGAAAACTTTACTATAAGCGGCTGACTATGTCTTCGGGGGCTTCGATTGTCGGTTACTTATGTCAGGTGGATGTCCCGGTGACGCATCAACTGGGTGAAGCGCCCAATCCCCTTTGGGGCGGTGTGTTAAGCTGCAACCCGAATCCCGTACCCGATGGCGAGACAAGCCTTTGTACGGCCGTTCCCAACGATCACTATCAGGTCGTTGATTTCGGCGGAGATTGCGGTGGCACACGAAACGGCGACACCTATACCACAAATGCCATTACAGCTTTCTGCACGGTGAGTGTTGACTTTCTGCGGACCTACGTCCTGATTGTGAATGGGGGTACGGGAAGCGGTGAGTATGAAGCCGGAAAAGTCATAAATGTTGCCGCCGGTGCGCCGCTTCAAGGCAAGGTTTTTGACAAATGGATCGGACAGACGGCCCATTTGGCCAATCCTGACAGTGCCAATACCACCGTGACCATGCTGGAAGAGGACGTGACGGTCACGGCCACCTACAAGGATACACCCGTTGAACAGTATACCCTTACGGTTGTCAGCGGAACGGGCGGTGGGCTCTACGAAGCCGGCCAGGTGGTGGGTATCGCGGCTGCTCCGCCCGCCCAGGGCAAGGTTTTTGACAAATGGATCGGACAGACCGCTTATGTGGCCAATGTCACCAGCGCCAACACCACGGTCACCATGCCGGAAGGAGACGTGACAGTTACGGCCACCTACCGGAACCTCCTAACCGTGTATGTAAGCAGCGGCGACTGCGGGGGGCTGAGCCCCTGCTATCACACCATAGGCGAGGCCGTGAGCGGAGTTCAAGATAAGGCCCTCATCAAGGTGGCGGCCGAGGTCTTTTTGGGTGATACCACGGTGGATGCAGGCAAGACCCTCACCATCGAATGGGGCTATGACCCGAGTTTCATCTCCAATACCGGCGTCACCGAGGTGGAGGGGGTCTTCACAGCCAGGGACAAGACCGTCATTTGTTCCGGCACTATCCGGGCGAAGTGAGGATGCTTTTTAAAACCACTGGCACGAATTCCTGTAAGACGGGGATACGGGCGCGGAGATCATTCAGCCCGTAGGTTGGGGTGAAGAATGAGCCCCAACCTACACAATTGATGCTCTGCCCCGGCATGCCCCGCAACGAAAGCATTCTCCTACCTTGCAGATATCCGATTGTTTGCCCTCAAGGGCAAGGCGGTATTCTGTTTGAAGATGCTTTTTTGTGATTCCGTGATCAATAAAATCCCACGGAAGGAGTTCATCCAGGTTTTTTGGGCGGTACACGAAAAAATCAGGGTTTATCGGAGAAAGCCGCATGGCTTTGTTCCAGTTGCCTTTCAAGTCGTGAGCCCCTTGCAGTATGGCGCCGACCCGCCTGTCCCCCAGTGAGAGCAACGCCTGAATATAGGCCCATTTGGGAACGTCTGAATTGACTACAATGCCCCCGGATTTGATGAGCGACTTTTTCAGCCGCTGTTGTTTCTTTTTGAGCGATCCCGCTTCTTCCATGGCGAACCACTGAAACGGGGTAAAGGGTTTAGGAATAAAACAGTTGACGCTGAGTTTAATGCGCCCGATTTTCCCCCTGGCGCCCGATTCTTTCACCATGTGGTGTTTGATCCGTTTGACCAGATCCGAAATTTCATTCACATCACGGGGGGTCTCGGTGGGAAGTCCCATGAGAAAGTAAAGCCTTATGGAAAAATCGCTGACGCTTGAGATCATGCGAACGGCGTCAACAATCTGCTCTTCCGTTAAATGTTTGTTGATGATCTTTCGAAGTCTCCGGCTTCCTGCTTCCGGCGCAATGGCAACCGTTTTTTGACCCGACTTTTTCAGATGTTCAAGCATCCCCCGGGTCAGGCTTTCGGCCCTCATGGACGACACTGAAAACTTAGCATCCCGATCCAGAATCATGGCCATCAGTTCTTCAATTCCCGGCGTGTCCGATACGGCGGCACTCACCAGACCCACCTGGGAACATCGTTCCAGGGCCGTGGCCAGGCCATCGCGAAGTGTGGATGTTTCATACACCCGCGGCGGCCGATAAATATACCCTGCCGCACAGAAACGGCACGCATGCCCACATCCTCTCCCCACCTCCATCAGGATCTTATCGCCAAACTCCGTGTCCGGCGTGGTAATACATGAAAGCGGCATTCCCCCATTCGCAAATCCTCCCTCAAGAGAAGAGGGCGACTGGATTTTCTCGGGAACGTTCTTTTTAAGCGGGATGAAATATTTCAGTGTCCCGTCTTTTTGGTATGCCGGTTCATAGAGGGACGGCACATAAAGGCCCGGTACATTTTTTGCCAAATGTAGGAGGACATCCTTTCGTTTATGTGTAGAGACAAGGCATGCCTTGTCTCTACTGCCAAATTCCAGAAAGGTATCCACAAATGGGTCAAGGTTGATCTCCGCTTCGCCCAGAAGAAAAAAATCCATAAAGGGCGCTAAAGGCTCCGGGTTTAGAAAAGAGGCAACGCCTCCCGCCATAACAAAAGGATCGTGTTCTGTTCTTTCTTCCGAAAGCAGGGGCACTTTTCCCATTTCCAACATTTGAAGAACGTTCGGGTAATCGTTTTCAAAGGAAAGGGAGAAAGCCGCCAGATCAAAGTTCGTTAGCGGCGTTTGACTTTCCATGGAAAGGAGAGGTTCTCCGGACCGAAGATAACGGGCCATTTCCTGACCTTCAGGCAGAAAAAAACGCTCGGCGACCACATCGGGTCTTTCGTTCAGAAGACGGTAGACAATCTGTAGCCCCAGATTCGACATGCCCAATCGATAGTAGTTGGGGAATGCCACTGCAATGGAAAGCTTCCCTCCCCAATCTTTTCGAATGACGCCTTTTTCTTTCGCCAATATGGCGCGATAAAGGGCGGTGATGTCGTCAGACACGGTTTAATTCACTTTTGCGCATGAAAGTGGGACAATCCAGATTACTCTTATTGCGGAATCTATCAAAAAAATTCTTTTTCTTTTTCTTCTCCAATTTTTCATCAAAATCATTTTCAGGGTTCAATCCCTTTCTTTGGAAAGTGGGGGTATCCAGGGATATGCCGTCGAAAGTGGGGTTGTCCAGGGGTACGCCGTCTTTTTTTACGCTCCAATCCTCTTCAAAATCTTCAATGGTCACATCCCTCAGGTTGACCACATTATCGTAATCCTGAATGGATTTCCGAACTCGCTCGTTCATGTCCACGACGCGACCACGGGATTTTTTATCTTCGAACCCATCTATTCCAGTGGCAACAACGGTTACTTGAATTTCATCTCCCATATTGTCGTCATAGACCAGACCCCAGAATACCGCTGCATCCTTTGCTTCATTTTTGATATACGTCGAGGCTTCTTTTACTTCTTTCATGGTCATGTCGGAAGGGCCGGTCAGGTTCATCAAAAGTCCCTTTGCGCCCTCAATGGAAATATCCTCTAAAAGGGGGCTGTTAATGGCCTGCTGCGCTGCTTCAACGGCTCGCTTTTCTCCCGATGCCCGGCCCATGCCCATGATGGCCGTTCCGGTTTTGCTCATGACCTTCCTGACATCGGCAAAATCCAGGTTAATGAAGCCCACGCTGCTGCTGATGTCCGAAATCCCCTTGACCGCTTGAAGCAGGACATCATCCGCTCTGGTGATCAGTTCCTTGAAGGAGGCGCCTTCTTCTCCGATGGTGTTGAGCCGTTCATTGGGAATCACGATAATGCTGTCAACTTCCTTTTTAAGCTGTTCGATGCCCTCTAATGCCTGCTTCATTCGTTCGTCCCCTTCAAACTCGAAGGGTTTGGTGACCACGGCTACGGTAAGCGAACCATTTTCCTTGCTTTCCCTGGCTGCCACGGGGGAGGCGCCGGTACCCGTTCCGCCGCCCATCCCCGCCGTTATAAAGACCATATCGGATTGATCCAGCGCTTCCCTGATTTCAGTGAGGCTCTCTTCCGCGGATGTTCTGCCCACTTCCGGATCGGCGCCGGCGCCAAGGCCCATAGTGATCTCAGGGCCCAACTGAATTTTTCGGGTGCAGGATGAGCGATCAAGATCCTGGCAATCCGTGTTGGCGACAACAAATTCCACGCCTCGCAGGTCGGATGTAATCATGTTGTTGATGGCATTTCCCCCGGCGCCGCCAATACCCAGAACCTTAATTCTGGCACGGTAAGTCCCTTTTTCCACTTCATCGACAAATTCAAATTTCATTGCTCCCTCCTCTTTCTTTAGGGTTAAACAATATCCTTAAACCATCTTTTCATTCTGACCATTACCAGATGAAAAATGTTGGAATCTCGAATTCTAAACTTCTTTTTCTGCTTGTTGGTTTTGGCGCCGTATAGGACGAGGCCGATGGCCGTGGCATACATGGGCTTGTTAATCATGTCTGTAAGACCGTTGATTTCCTGGGGATAGCCCACACGGGACGGGGCGCTGAATATCTGCTCGGCCATTTCGCTGATGCCCGGGAGTTCGGCGGATCCGCCTGTCACGACCACGCCCGAACTGGCCAGATCATCGTATCCCGAACGGACGAGTTCCTGGTAAATCAGGGTGAATATCTCCTCGACCCTGGGTTCCAGAATTTCTCCCAGGATCTGTCTGGATAGTGTCCTTGGCTTTCTGCCGCCAACCCCGGGAACCTCAATGGTTTCATCCTTGCCGATCATGGACGAAAGGGCGCACCCATACTGGATCTTTATTTTTTCCGCTTCCAGCCTGGGTGTTCTAAGACCCACCGCGATGTCGTAGGTCAGATTGTCCCCGCCAAGGGCCAGAACCGAGGTGTGTTTGATGGCGCCTCTGGCAAACAGGGCTAGATCGGTCGTTCCTCCCCCAAAGTCGATCAGTGCCGCGCCCAGGTTACGCTCTTCCTTTGAAAGGACCGCCTCGCTGGATGCCAGGGATTCCAGCACGATGTCATAGACGTCAAGTCCCGCCCTGTTGGCGCATTTGATGATGTTTTGCGCGGAAGTGACCGCAGCGGTAACGATGTGGACCTTGGCTTCCAAACGAACGCCCGACATGCCCAGGGGGTCCACAATGCCGTCCTGGTCGTCTACAATAAATTCCTGGACCAGCGTGTGGATGACCTCGCGGTCCATGGGAATGGCCACGGCGCTGGCTGCTTCGATGACCCGATCGATGTCTTTTTGGGTGACCTCTTTCTCTTTGAGGGCAATGATTCCCGGTGTGTTGAATCCCTTGATATGTCCGCCCGCGATACCGGCATATACGGAACTAATTTCACAACCAGCCATGGTTTCCGCCTCTCCAATGGCCGCCTTAATGGAATTCACGGTATTCTCGATGTTGATGACCACACCCTTTCTGAGGCCATCCGAGGGATGACTTCCCATCCCGATGATTTCCACGCCTTCAGGGTGAACTTCCCCCACTACCGCACAGATTTTGGTGGTGCCGATATCCAGGCCTACAATAATGTTCATACTCATAAAAGTTTTACCCCATTTTTCCCGGTTAATTTAGCTTTAAGCTGTTAGCAGTTAGCCAAACGTTCATGAGCCACTCAGGCATTTATCCCCAAATAATGAAAATGACATCTACCGCTTTTTAAGCTAACAGCTAACAGCTAACGGCTAACACCTAACAGCTCCATACCATTCAACCCTGTTTCTTTTCAAAAGAGACCACCGCGCCATCCACATGGTTCAGGTCAATTTGGGTCGCAAGGTTGATTTTCCCCGATTTGCTTAAATGCGTTGTGACCTGTTTCAGCCCTTCCATATTGCGGGCCAGATTGTCCCAGTTAACATTGATTGCGGCTCGGATATGACTGAAGTACAGGGACATCTCTCCATTTTTCTTCAGGTGTATTTCGGACAGGTTTTCAAGGGACCAACGGTCTTCTTCCGGCGCCAGGACGGTCAATACATGAGCGGTTTGATCCAGGCTTTCCCTTTGGTCGGCGTCCGTTGCTGATAAGCCCGTAACAATGGGTAGGTCTATTTTCTCCGTGGGTGAGACCGCTTTAAACAGATGCCCCCATTGATTCATGTAAAACAGTTTGTCCAACAGGACCACCGCTACCGGTTTCTCTTTTTCCACTTCAACGATCAAGGTGTGCGGAAAGTGTCTTTCCACGGTCGCTGTCCTGACCCATGGGTGCATCTCCATTTTTCGTTTCAAAAATTCCAATTTAAGACCCAGAAGTCCCTGTTCCAGATTCAGCCCGCACATTTGAACCAGTTCATTTTTAGTGGTTTCGTCAACCCCTCGAATTTCCACAGTCTCCAGCTTCATATAGGGGGAAGTGAGCAGATAGTTGTAAAGCATCACAAAGGTCAAGCTGATTACGGTTAAAACCGACAGAAACACGAACACCTTGAAAAGCTCTGAACTTATGCTCTGAATAATGCCTGAAATGGGGGGCTTTGAAGCCTTTTGCCTCTTGGCCGGTTTATTTGTCCGGACCTTATGCTCTTTTTGGCTTTTTCCCATTTTGATCCCTTTGCCCCCTATTTTCCCAAAACCCGTATTTCAGTCTCCATGCTCACGCCCGCCATCCGTTTGACCGCCATGCGGACCAGGTCCATGAGCGTTAGAATATCTTTGGCGGTCGCCCCCCCTTTGTTCACAATGAAATTAGCATGCTTTTCAGATATCATGGCGCCGCCGATTTTTTTTCCCTTGAGTCCCGCTTTTTCAATGAGCCTGCCCGCAAAATCCCCGGGTGGGTTTTTAAACACGGAGCCGGCGTTTGGATATTCGAGGGGCTGCGTTTGTTTTCGGATTTTAAGATGTTCGCCCATTCGTTCGGACACCATTTTCTGCGTGACACAATCCAGGGAAAAGCAGGCATTTGTCACCACATTGCCCGTTTCCAAGTGAAGGCGACGGTATGAGAAGTTGAGTTCCGTACGATCCCTTTTCATTTGCATGCCCCAAGGGGTGACCCATTGAATGGCTTGAATTCTTTCATTGATCTCTTGTCCGAAAGCCCCAGCATTCATGATCACCGCGCCTCCGACGGTCCCGGGTATTCCCGCCAGAAATTCCAGACCCCCCATGGCGTTTCGCCGACACCACCTCAATAGCTCAGCGAGGTGAACCCCTCCGCCCGCCCAGACCCCATTGTCGCTATCGTTGATGGTCGCGAAAAAGTCCGTCAAAAGAATCATGACCCCGTCGATGCCTTCGTCTTTTATCAGCAGGTTGCTTCCCCTGCCCAATACACCGTATGGAATCCCCTCCATGGAAAGGTACGCCATGACCTTTTTCAATGTTTCAAGGTCCCGTGCTTTCCAAAACGCTTCAGCGGGTCCGCCCACCTGAAAAGTGGTGAGGTGACCCATGGGATAATCGAATTCGATTCGTTCTCCCGTTAAACGCTCAAGTTCCGCTTTTTGACGAATATCCATGGATTGTTAGCTCTTAGCTGTCAGCTGTTAGCGAAAAGCTAATGGCTAACAGCTAAGAGCTCCAAAAACCGTTCTCCTTCTTTGTGGATGTTACCCGCTCCCAGTGTTAATACCAGATCGCCCGGTTTCGTCAGTTTTTCCAATGTGGAAACGATCTTTTCCGGGTCGGCGCAGAACATCACGTCTTTGTGCCCGTGGTCTTTGATGCCCTTCACCAGGTTTTTCGCGGTGATCCCTTCGATGGGTTGTTCTCCCGCGGGATAGATGGGGGTTACCAGAAGCACATCCGCATCATTAAACGCGATTACGAAACGCTCCAGTAACGCCTGGGTGCGGGTATACCGGTGAGGCTGGAACAGGACGACCATCCGTCTTTCCGACCAGCAAGCTTTCACCGTTTTAAGGGTCGCCATGATTTCGGTGGGATGATGTCCGTAATCATCCAACACCAGAACGCCGTTTTGTTCCCCTTTGATCTGAAGGCGTCGTGCGAGACCACCCAGTGCGCTGAGCCCCTCTCTGATGACCCCCATTTCCAAGTCAAGTTCAAGGCCCACGGCGGTTGCCGCCAGGGCGTTTAACGCATTGTGTTCGCCGGGTATTCCCACGGAAATTCTGCCCATGGAGTGATTCCGGTAGATCACTTCCAGGCTGGTGCCCCATTTCTCATTTTCCAAATCTTTTCCCCTGAGGTCGGCCTGGGTGCTCATGCCGTAAGTGATGTACCTCTTCCTGAGCTTGGGGATAATTCCTTGAATTTCTTCGTTATCCTGACAGAGGATGGCGGTTCCGTAAAATGGGATTTTATTGATGAAGTCCACGAAGGTTCGGCGAATGGCCGCTATATCGCCATAATGGTCCATATGCTCGTGATCGATGTTGGTCACCACCGCGATGGTGGGCGATAATGCGAGAAATGAGCCGTCGCTTTCGTCCGCTTCGGCTACCAGGATATCCCCCTGACCCAGTTTGGCATTGGACCCTCCCCAGATATCGAGGCGCCCGCCGATGACGACTGTGGGATCGAGTTCCCCCTTGGTCAATATGGAGGCGACCATCGATGTGGTGGTGGTTTTGCCATGGGCGCCCGCGATGGCCACGCCATACTTCAGTCGCATGAGTTCCGACAGCATTTCGGCCCTGGGGATAACGGGAACATAACCGTCTTTGGCTTCCAGTATTTCCGGGTTCTGAAGACCGACCGCTGAAGAGTAGACCACTACGTCCGCCCCTTTTACGTGATGACGGTCGTGGCCCTTGAAAGTCCGACACCCCATGTGGGAGAGTCTTCGGGTGGCCGCGGAATCTTTCAGATCGGAACCACTGACGCTGTAGCCCAGGTTGATCAGGAGTTCGGCCAGACCGCTCATGCCGATTCCTCCAATCCCCACGAAATGGATATGTTTTGCTTTACCAAATTGTTTCATCTTTTTCCCTGACGCATTATGGGTTCTCACGCTGGAGCATGGGAACCAGGTGCTAATGGCTAACGGCTAAAAGTTTTATCAGTTCATCCACGATTAATCGGGCCGCATTGGGACGGCTGAATGCTTTCGCCGCTTCACCCATCTTTTTTAAATCCTCTTGATCATCCATATATTTCAACAGGATGTTTGCCAGTCCTTCACCGGTCAGATCCTGTTGAAGCACCATCTCCGCTCCGCCATGGCGGGCCAGGCAGCGGGCGTTGGTTTCCTGATGCCCATTGGCGGCATGGGGATAGGGAATGAGGATCGATGGTTTCCCGAGGGCCGCCAATTCAAACAGGGTCGTTGCCCCGGCGCGGCTCACCACCATATCCGCCCGATGGTAGGCTGACGCCATATCTTTGATAAAGGGCGCTACAACGGTTTCAAGTCCCTCGGCCCGATATGCTTCGATTACCCTTTGGTAATCGTATGAACCCGTCTGGTGGATGACCGTGATTTTTCTCCCCTGCTTGTGCAGTAGGGCATAGGCCTTGAGAAAGGCCTCATTGACGGCTTTGGCCCCCTGACTTCCACCCACCACCAGTACGACAAAGTCACCGTCGGGTTTCTGTTCGTCCAATGGGGGCGATAACAATTCTCTCCGAACCGGATTGCCGGTGAGGATGACCTTTTGATGCTTAAAACAGGGTTCGCTTTCCTCAAAAGAGATGAGAATTCGATCCACCACCCGGGCCAGCAAACGGTTCGTTAGGCCGGGATAGGAATTCTGTTCATGGATAGCAGTGGGAATACCCATGAGTCTGGCTGCCAGGCAGAATGGGCCCGCAGAATAACCACCCACTCCGATCACAAACGAAGGTTTGAAATCTTTAATGATGCGAATAGATTGCAGCAGGCTCTTGGGGAGCATGGCCAAAACAGCCACGCCCTTTTTCCATCCGCGCCCTTTCATGCCTTCCACATCAATGGAAGTCACCCGAAAACCGTAGCGGCCAAGAATTTCCGACTCCATCCTTTTTCGTCCCACCACAAACCGAATTTCCGATCCTGGAAATCTTTCTTCCAGCTCCTTTGCCAGCGCGATTCCCGGAAACAGATGCCCGCCGGTTCCGCCCCCCGCGACGATGCATCGCGTCTTCTGACCTCTGACCTCTGACCTCTGACCTCTGCCCTCCGCCATCCGTCAATTCCTCGAAGAAATATTCAACAGAACCCCGATTCCCGCAAGGGTCATGACCAGGGATGAGCCGCCATAACTGATGAGGGGAAGCGTGAGCCCTTTTGTGGGCAGCAATCCCAGAACCACTGCCATATTGACAATCACCTGAAGGCCCAGGAAACAGGTCAAGCCGAGGGCCAGATAGCTGCTGTAAAGATCCTTGGCATTCAGCGCAATTCGAATGCCGCCCATGATCAGCACCCCGAAGAGCGCAATTGTTGCCGTGACGCCTACAAAGCCCAATTCTTCGCCCATGATGGAAAGGGCAAAATCGGTATGGGGTTCCGGCAGGTAAAAGAGTTTCTGTTTGCTGTTGCCCAGACCCGCGCCGAAAATACCCCCCGAACCAAAGGCCAGAAAAGAGTGAATGATTTGAAAGCCGATCCCCCTCGGATCATCCCAGGGGTTCATAAAGGCCATTATCCTTCTGAATCTGTATTCCGCATGCCAAATGAGCCATATTACCACGGGCGCCGCAAGGAGGAAGAGGGCGAAGAGTTGGAGAATCCTGACACCTCCCACAAACAACAGCACCAATGTCCACACGCCGATAATCACCGCTGTTCCAAGGTCCGGTTGCAGATAAATCAGCACCATGAATGTGCCGACGACCAACATGTGAGGCAGCAGGCCTTTGGTGAACAACTCCAGATCCGTTCCCTTTTTGCTCATGGAATAGGCCAGGTAAACCGCCAGGGAAAACTTGACCATTTCAGAAGGCTGAAAAGAGAACCCGCCGATATTTAACCATCGGTAAGCCCCGCCGACCTTGCGTCCCAGACCGGGAACAAAAAGAAGCGCCAGAAGCGCGGCACTCACCAGCAGCAATGGGTACACCAGTTTCTGGTAGAGGGTACAGGGGATATATCGCGTGACGATCATGGCGATAATCCCGATGAAACAAAACAGGATCTGTCTTTTCAGATAGAAATTGCTGTCCCCGAATCGGTGTTCCGCAATGTTGCTGCTGGCGCTGTAAACCATGAGCAACCCCAATCCGATCAACAAAATTACCGGAATGAGAATCAGGAAATTGTGTCCTTCGAATGTCTTTCCTTTAGCGTCCATTTGAAAGTTCCCGGACAGCGGATTTGAATGCCTTGCCCCTGTGATTGTAATTTCTAAACATGTCAAAGCTTGCGCATGCGGGCGCCAGGAGTACGGTATCTCCACTCTCAGCCCCGCTAAAGGCCTGGGATACGGCATCTTGCATGTCTGCGGCCAGGGAGAAAGGGATTTCGTTGGTGAAAGCCTCAGCCAGAAGATTTGCCGCCTCGCCCATAAATACCGCTTTTTTGACTTTGCCCCGGCTTGCCTGCAGCAGGGGATGGTAATCCGAACCTTTGTGCCGCCCCCCCGCGATGAGAATCAACGGTCCATCAAAACTCTGAACCGCTCTGATGGCTGCATCTATATTGGTTGCTTTTGAATCGTTGTAAAATAGAATGCTCTCGATTTCCGCCACATATTCCAGCCTGTTGGGAAGTCCTTTGAAGGTGTCAATGGTTTTTTGAATAACCCCGGGCGTTAGGCCAAGGGCTTGCCCCGTCAGCACCACGGCCAGAAGATTTTCCAGGTTGTGGGACCCTGCCAGTGAAAAAGCGTCTAAATTGAATCGGTTTTTATTTTTTACATCTGAAACAATTTTATCATCTTCAATATAAGCGTGTATCCTTTCCTTTTTCTTCAACCCATAGCGGAATACACTCGCGACGGTGGACGGGAAAACCTTTCCCAGTTCCGGATCATCATCATTGAGGATCACCGTCTGTCCAGGCCCCTGATTCTCATAAATCCTCAGTTTGGACTGAATGTAAGCACCATAATTCGGATATCGATCCAGATGGTCGGGCGATATATTCAGGATGATTGAAATCATGGGCTTGAACGTTCGGATCGTGTCCAGTTGAAAACTACTGACTTCCACCACCAGATAGTCCGCCTTTTCCCCCTGGGACAAATAGGCGGTCAGGGGGGTGCCGATGTTGCCGCCCACAAAGACGTTATGTCCTGCATTTTCAATCAGTTGCCCAAGAAATGACGTCACGGTGGTTTTTCCGTTTGTTCCGGTGACGGCGATCATGGGAGCGTCAATGTAACGGGCTGCCAGTTCCATTTCTCCCATTACGGGAATTTGTTTTTGAACTGCCGCGCGAATCAATGGTGTATCATGGGGGGCGCCGGGGCTCAGAATAATGGCATCGGCATTTAAAAAAGTTTCTTTTCGATGACCTCCGGTTTCCAGGGTCACTCCCAGGGCTTGAAGTTCGTTTACAACCTTGGGATCTAGTTGGGCCATCTCCTTGATATCGCTGATGATGACCCTTGCACCTTTTTCCGCCAGCCATCGGGCCGCCCAGTATCCCGATATGCCGAGACCCACTACCAGGAGTGAAGAGTGAAAAGTGAAGAGTGAAGAGCTAAAGGACCTATTCAATTTATTTACCTTAATTTTAGGGTGCTGATGGATAAAAGGGCCAGAATGATAGCGATGATCCAGAACCGTACGATGACCTTGGGTTCAGGCCATCCCTTTAATTCAAAATGGTGATGGATGGGGGCCATTCGGAAAATTCGTTGTCCGCCGGTCAATTTGAAGTAGCTGACCTGAAAAATGACGCTGAGGGCCTCAAACACGAATAGTCCTCCCACCAGCATCAGCACCAGTTCCTGTTTTGTCATGACGGCAACCGTTCCCAGCAGGGCCCCCAGTGGGAGAGATCCCACATCCCCCATGAATATCTCGGCGGGATAGGCATTGTACCAGAGAAATCCAAGGCCGGTTCCCACCGCCGCCCCGCAAAGAATGGAGAGCTCTCCGGCGCCTGGAAGATAGGGGATTTGGAGATAAGCGGCAATTTTCACATGGCCGGCTAGATACGCGAAGATCAGGTAACAGGCAAAGGCGACAATGAGCGGGCTGATGGCCAGTCCATCCAGGCCATCGGTCAAATTGACCGCATTGGAAGTCCCCACAATGATGAATACGGTAAGGGGGATGTATCCCCATCCAAGATCGGGAGCGAAATTTTTTAGAAACGGTATATTGAGCCTGGAATCGAATTCCGGAGAGAAATAGAGGGTTAGCGCGATCCCTAGGGCGCCGACGATCTGGAGCGTAAATTTGCTGGAGGCACTCATGCCTTTGGGGTTTTTCCCCGTTACCTTTGAATAATCATCCGCAAAACCGATGCCGCCGAAGAACAGCACCACAAAAGTGGACAACTGAATATAGCGGTTAAAAGGGTCGGCCCATAAAAGGGTTGCCACGATAATGGCCGGCAGTATCAGACATCCCCCCATGGTGGGCGTGCCCGCTTTTATCTGGTGGTCGGGCGGGCCGTCCTCCCGAATCCGTTCTCGAATCTGCAGGGCCTTCAGTTTTTTGATGCCCCAGCTTCCGACAAAAAAACAGAGCGCCAGTCCCGTCAAACTGGAAAGGATTGTCCTGAAGGTGATGTACCTGAAAACATTGAGCCAGGAAAAATCCGAATGCAATAGATAGATCAGTTTGAAAAGCATCGACGTTGAACCTTATTATATATGGACCGCATGGGGTTATGTCCTTTCCCTATTCTCGGATGGGCAGGCACGGGGGTGCTGCCCCTCCGACCTCCGACCTCTGATCTCAGACCTCTGATTTCCGTCCTCCGTCCTCCGCCCTCCGGATGCCTTCAACCACCTTTTCAAATTGCATTTTCCTGGAACCTTTCAGCAAAATCGTATCTTTGGCTTTTATTTCCCGGCTGATTTTCATGATCAGTTCGTCGTGTGTTTCAACAATGACGATGTGTTTCTCAGGCATGCCGGCGGACAAAGCGCCTTCTTTTAGGTGATTAGCGTGTGTTCCCATGGCGAAAAGCCAAGAAGCGCCTGACCCGGCAACCCTTTTTCCCACTTCCCGGTGGGCGGAAACAGCGGCGTCCCCCAATTCCAACATATCGCCTAAGCCCACAAGGAAGCGTCCGCCTTTTCGAACCAGTGCCGCGGCGGAGATGAGGGATGTCCGCACCGCGGACGGGTTGGCGTTATAGGTGTCGTCAACCAGAAGAATATCTTTTTTAAGGGGTATGTTTTGAAACCGTCCCTTGACGCCGGTAAAAAGGCCCAGACCTTTCATGATGTGTTCCGGGGGGACATCAAGACAAAAAGCGATGGCTGCAGCAGCCAGTGCATTTTTCACATTGTGGAGGCCCGATATGCCCAGGCGGATCGGCCAGGTATTACCGTTAAAAACCAGGTCAAACCCTATTCCTTCAGATCCGCGATTTTCGATATTGACGCCCCTGATGCTGTTGTTTTCCTTAAGACCGAAGGTGATGCATTTTTTATTAAATTGAGCCGCGTGTTTCATCAGCATATCATCATCACCGTTTAATACCATTTGCGCTTTGGGCGAAAGCCGATCCATCAATTCCGTTTTGGCTTTCGCAACACCCTCAAGGGCGCCCAACCCTTCAAGATGGGCCATCCCCACGTTCAGAATGACGCCCACATCAGGGTTTGCAATTTCAGTCAAACGGGCGATTTCGCCTCTCCGGTTCATGCCCATTTCAAGCACAGCCCGCTGATGCGCTTTTGTTAATTTTAAGAGCGTCACCGGCAATCCGATGAGGTTGTTGTGGTTCCCCTGATTTTTCAGGGTTTTGTTCCCTATCCCAAGGATGCCGGCCGTCATTTCCTTGGTGGTGGTTTTTCCAGAACTCCCCGTGATAGCAACCACTTTGGCGGTATGTTGCCGGCGCCACCAGGCGGCTAGATCCCCCAGTGCTCTCAGGGTGCCCTCTACGGAGATGACAACCACTTGGGGATTTTCTTCCAGAGAGGGGTGAACATCCTGAACGACCACACCCAAGGCGCCCTGTTCAACGGCCTGTGAAACAAAGTCATGGCCGTCAAACCGGTCTCCTTTCAGTGCCCAGAAAATCCCTCCGGGATCGATGCTCCTTGAATCAGAGCTGAAACCGGTAAACCATGTTTGAGGGTTTCCGGAGATCATACGGCCCTTGACAGCCGTCAAAATTTCTCTTGATGATATCTTTCCCCATTCAGCAGGCATATCTTCCATCATTAAGCTAATAGCTAACAGCTAACGGCTGTCTTTTCATTGAGGCGGCTTGGGCCGCCACCACACGATCATCGAAAACCCGCCTTGTTTTCCCCATCATCTGGTAGGTTTCATGCCCTTTTCCGGCAATGAGCACCAGATCGTCTTTGTGGGCGGCATCAACGGCTGCTTGAATGGCCGTTTCCCTTTCCAGTATTACCCCATAATCTTTTTGACCGGAAGCGATGACGCCCCTTTTAATTTCACTCGCAATAGCCCCGGGATCTTCAGAACGGGGATTGTCGGATGTGATGAACACCTTGTGGCTGAGGCGGCCCGCCACATGGCCCATTTCGATTCTTTTTCCCTTGTCCCTGTCGCCGCCGCAGCCGAAAACCGTCAGTATCCGTCCCCGCGTGAGTTGTTTCACCGTCCCCAGTACTTTTTCCAGTGCGTCGGGGGTGTGGGCGTAGTCCACCACAATGGTCAATGAGCGGTCGTTTTTGACCAGCTCCATGCGGCCGGGAATTCCTTTCATACGGTTTATACCCGAAGCGATAGTCTTTAAATTAATCCCCATGGTGAGGGCTGCTGCAGCCGCGGCCATGATATTATAAATGTCAAAATCTCCGATGAGGGAGGAGCAAATATCAATTTCGCCCACCCTTTTACAGATGAGCCTGGCCCGAAGCCCTTCCCGGCTGACGCTGACGTCGCCGGCCGTTACATCACATGGGTTCTTGAGCCCAAAAGTCGTCACGTGGGCACGGGTCAATGCTGTGAGTTCGCGTCCCCGGGGATCATCGGCATTGATGACGGCACTTAAAGCGCCATCCATGATCTTGGCGGCAGGTCCGGTAAACAGAAGGCTTTTAGCCTTGAAATAGGCATCCATGGATGGGTGGTAATCCAGATGGTCCCTGCTGATATTGGTAAACACAACCGTGTGAAAGGGACAATCCGCAACCCTGCCCTGGTCCAAGGCATGGGAAGAGACTTCCATGACCACATCCGTGGCAAAATGATCCGCCATGTCGCGAAAAATTTTCATGAGATCCAGGGATTCGGGTGTGGTCATGGAAGATTTCAGCACCCTACTGGAAATCCGGTGGTTAACGGTCCCGATAACGCCCGGATGCCGACCTGCGGCAATGAGTATGGATTCCAAAAGATAACTGGTGGTGGTCTTTCCGTTGGTTCCGGTAATTCCGATGAGATTCATTTTGCTGAAAGGGAATTGATAAAACCTTACGGCCAATTGAGACAGCGCCCTGCGAGAGTCGGATGTCTGAAGGAGGACCGGTATTTGATGGGTTTTGTTACATTTTTCGAGGGCAATGTCCGGCGCCAATTCGGATAATACGGCGACGGCGCCTTTGGATGCGGCATCCACGATAAAATCGTGACCATCTTGAGCATACCCCTTCATAGCTATGAAAAGGTCCCCAGGTCCAATTTTACGGGAATCATAGTGTATATGAGAGATGTCAATATCAGGGCTGCCCGCCAGGCATTTGATGTTGATATTCTCTATGAGTTCTTTCAATCGCATGACATCCCTACATGGGGGGTTTAAAATTAACCTTAACACTTCGAACAGTTTTAAGTGGAGATCCGGGATCGGGATTTTGTTTAATGGCAAGCCCGGACCCTTCGAGGCATACTTTCAGGCCCAGGGCACGGCTCCGCTTGAGGACTTCTCGCATGCCCAGGCCCGTGAAATCGGGTAATTGTCCCGGCAGGGGTTCGTGAAGCAGTTTCATTGTTTTCGCCAATGACCGGGGAGTCTCCGCTACATTTTCCGGTTGAATTTTTGTATGACGCTGCAAAGAAAGCTGAGGATTGATTCTGAGATGATTCAGTGCCCATGAGCCCACCTCTTTGAATACAGGCCCGGCCACCAGGCCACCGTAGATGTGGCCTTTGGGCTCATCGATCACTACCATGATTACCAGGCGTGGTTTATCGGATGGCACAAACCCTACGAAGCTCGCCACATATTTCGTTTTGGAGTATCGTTTGGTATCCGGGTCCACTTTTTGGGAGGTTCCCGTTTTACCCGCAACCCTGAATCCCTCAATGGCCGCCTTTTCCGCAGTTCCTTCTTCTGTTGTCACCCCTTCAAGAACCGTGGTGACTTTCCGGGCGGTTTCGGTGGAAATAACCCTTCTCACAACTTTTGGTTCGGTTTTCTCAACGATATGTCTGGATTCATCAACAATTTTTGAGACAATATACGGACGCATCAATTTTCCTCCGTTTGCGATTGTCCCCATGGCCATTGTCATCTGCAAGGACGTGGTGGTCATACCCTGCCCAAAAAAATGTGTTGCCTGATCAATTTTCCTGGCATCCTTCGCACTCCTGATAAATCCGCTCCGTTCACCCAGCAGCTCAATTTCCGTTTTGCTCCCAAAACCAAAGTTCCTCAAATATTCGGTGAATTTTTGGTATCCCAGTTTCTGCCCCAGCTTGATGGCGCCGATGTTGCTGGAATAAACAACGATATCGGCCGCGGAAAGATTTCCATACTTATGGGTGTCATGAACCACCCTGCCACCCACTTTGAATTTCCCCTGTTCACAGTAGAACTCAGTCTTGGGCGTGACGACGGATTCCTCCAGTGCGGCTGACAATAAAAAGGCCTTGATAGTGGAACCCGGTTCAAAACAATCCGTTACGGCTCGGTTGCGCCATTGGTAAGGTTTGTATTGAAAAAAGACATTCGGGTTGAATTCCGGCGTTACCGCCATGGCCAGAATTTCGCCGGTGTTCGGATCCATCACCACACAATGTCCGCCCTTTGCCTTTGCTTTTAGAACGGCAGCCCGAAGCGATTGTTGCGCTTTATACTGAATATCTTTGTCGATGGTCAGAAAGAGGTTATGCTTTTTCTTGTCTGACGTTATGGGCTTGACGACGGCAAAAGGTCTCCCCAGAGCATCCCGCATAAAGGCCAGATTTTCTTCGGGCCCCTTTAGCAGTCCATCATATTTTTTTTCAAGACCTTCCAGCCCCTGGTTGTCGGTTCCGGTAAAACCAACCATATGGGCAGCCGTCTCACGGCCCGGATAATATCGCCGGGTTTCGGTGGTTATGCCCAACCCCCTTAGATTAAGGGCTTTGATCTGTTCCGTCAGTGTTTGCGAAATCCTTCTTTTGACCCACACAAAAGAGCGGTTTCGCTTGAGTATCTTCAGAATTTCGCCCTGTTTTTCGCCCAGGATTTTGGACAATTGTCCGGCTGTCTTATGTTTATCCTTGATTTGTTTTGGATGAGCAAAAACCGACCCAACCTGTATGCTGATGGCTAGTTCATGTCCTTCCCGGTCGTAAATAACGCCGCGTTCCGGCGGCAGTTTTGTGGTTCCGATGATGCCGTTTTCCGCAATTCCACGCAGATAGTCCTGTTGTAATACTTGCAGTTGATAAACTCTGACAAAAATAGCGATCAATCCACATATGAAAAAAACACTTACCAAATGGATGCGAAGGCGAATCCATTTTTTTTCCTTCAGCTTCATGGCAACAAAATGATCTGCTCAGGCGTCGGAGGACTGAGCCCCAGCTTCTGAATCGCAAGACATTCCAGGTTTTGTGGCGATTTCAGGGTGGCCAATTCCAGTTTAAGTTTTTGGTTGATTTCCTGGAGCCTCATTTCTTCTCGCTTCAACTGGCTGAGATCGTAGCCGATCTGGGTTCTTTCAAAATTTGACCAAACGTAACCGATGCCGGTTCCCATAAAACAAATCAACATCAACAGGGTTATCAGAACCTGCTTTCGGTTGATATGAAATTTGGCGGCTTTTGATCGGACATTTCCGATGCGAACCCCGTTTCCGGTGTTGCGAGAGCCCATCATTTTCGACAAACTATCCGGCCTGGTCATGGCGATATCCTTTCCGCAACCCTCATGATAGCGCTGCGCGCCCTGGGGTTTTTTTGGATTTCCTCTTCTCTGGGTTTTTTGCCTTTTTTGAACGGACGTTTAAAAACAGGAACCTTATTGCATGCGCAAATCGGAAAATCCGGAGGACAGATGCAAGCCTTTTCCCATTCGACCATTGCCTTTTTGACCTGCCGGTCCTCAAGGGAATGATAGGAAATGACAACCAGCCTTCCCCCCGTTGCTATCAATGATGGAATTTTATCGAGAAAAATCTTGAGGTTGTCCATTTCATTGTTAACGGCTATTCTGAGCGCCTGGAAGGTTTTTGTCGCGGGATGCCGTTTCCAGGGCCGATGAGATTTTGGAGTAGCCGCTTCAATTATTTCCGCCAGCTGGGATGCTGTCTCAATGGGTTCTTTTTCACGAGCTCTTACAACGGCCTTTGATAAAATTTTGGCCCTGCGTTCTTCTCCATATTCCCACAACAGGGTTTGAAGGGATTGTGCGGAGAGGGTGTTGATCAGGTGGCCTCCGGTTGGCTTATGGTCCGGATTCATTCTCATGTCGAGGGGCTCCTCTCTGCTGAAACTGAATCCTCTTCCAGATTTTTCGATTTGGTAAGAGGACATACCCAAATCAAGTAGAATGCCATCAATTTTGCTGATGTCCAAATCCTGCATTACCGTGTTCAGATCGGCGAAATTAGCTCGAATGAGGTGTACCCGATGGTCCGCGCTTAATCTTCTTTTGGATATACTTACGGCGTCAGGGTCTCTGTCAAGACAGATCAGGCGGCTTTTCTCAGGTAGCTGAAATAAGATTTCAAGGCTGTGACCGCCCGACCCAACTGTTCCATCAACATAGACACCTTCCGATTTAAGGTTGAGATATTGCACGGTTTCCTGAACAAGAACCGGCACATGAGGGTAATCCGAATTTTGAATTTCTAAATCCGCAGTTCTTGAAGGGCCTGGCTTGCTTCGGGAAAAATCTCCGTCACTCTTTCGAATTCCTTTTCCCATTTTTTCCTATCCCAAATTTCAAACCGTTTCAGTTGACCAACGACCATTACCTCTTTTTCCAATCCGGTAGTTTCCCTCAAATTCAGGGGAATCGTAATCCTGCCATTCTTGACCATACATTCTTCAGCGCCGGAAATAAAATACCGGAGAAAAGCGATTCCCGCGCTGTCAAACAAGGGGAGATTGGCCGCTTTTTCTTCGAGAACCCGCCAATCGTCTCTTGTAAAAGCCCACAGGCAACCGTCTTTATGGGTCACCACCAGGCATTGATCCCCTTTTTGGGCCAGAAATTCCCGAAACCGTGTGGGGATGGCCAGACGGCCCTTGTCGTCAAGGTTGTGTTTTGAACGTCCACGAAACATGATGAGCCATTTGTGCCACTTTATGACAATGTTTACCACTCTGTGACACTATCCGGTAAAACCATTTTCATGTCAAGGAAAAAAACGGGGATATAAGCTATTTGCAGACTTTTTGGGATTTAGAATCAACCACAATATGTAGTTAATTCAGACTGCATTATTGCTATATCCATGCCGGGTTTGGCTTTGAGCAGGACTGATGGTGGAATGATTAATGGAGGTAAATTAGAGATAGTAAAAAAACGGCTAAAAAAAATATGCTCAGGAACAAACCGCTATAGGCATAGTCCTTGTCTCCCAGCTCACTGATGTGGGGAATTGATTTGATTCCCAGAATTACGCCGATGATTAGGATAAGCGGGATGGAAATCTGGTAAATGATGAAAATCCTGGATGATTTGAATTCATCTCCTGCAATGAGGAGCAGAACACAGGCAATCCCCGTAGCAACAAAAGGCGCCAGAAATCCTGCAACTGCGAGGGTATTCGCTTTTTTTAATTCGTTGGTCATGGTTGAAACATCTTAACATAAGCCCAATTTGAAAGCCCTAAAATAGTAAAAGGATTAAAATCACCATCTTTTGATAAGTGACGCATTGGGATAATAAAAACCCAAGATGTTATCGAAATTATCGTTCTTGCCGAGTATGGCGGCGCCCCATTGGGAGTATCCCACGCCATGACCCCAGCCTTTGCCGTCAAAGACAAAGTCCCCGTCGTTGTTTCGTGCAATTTCCAACAGGATTTCAGGGAGTTTGAGGGCTCTTCCCAGGGTAGTGCGGGTGCGCACGGTTTTGGTGCTGCCGATGGAAATGATCCGTATTTTGATGATGCGGCCAGACGGCCCTTTTTCCGCCGGTTCAATGCTTTTGAGCCCCTTTATTTTAAGGCCTCTTCGGTTCAGGGCACTTTCTACCTCTGAAACGGAAAAGGTCTTTTTCCATCGCGCCATTTTTCCCTTGAGACTCTCGGGGTCCGGGTGAGCGATCAGATAGGGTTTGTCGAGGCCGAAAATCGACCCTGCATCTGCGGTGTATCCGCCGCTGTTGGCGCTGTACATGCAAAGAATCGGTTTGTTCCCATAAGTGAGAATTTGCCCTTCGGTTTCTCGAACAGCCTGATCGGTCTTACGGGTTTCTCTCTTCATGCCTTTGTAGGCTTGATCCCCTTCGTCGTCTACCAGGTCGTAGGCCCAGGTTTTTCGGTGCAGCAATTGGTAATAAGCATAGGTTCTGGCTGCCACGGCCTGGGCTTTAAGGGTCTCCAGGGGCCATGAGGCATAGGATTCAGAAGGCACAACCGATTTCAGGTAATGTTCCATATCCACCAGGTTGATGATATATAGTTTTCCCTCCTTCAGTTTTGCCAGGAGATCACCCCGAATTTTTTTCTTTTTGCTTCCACAGTTAATTTCAAGAGGATTCCGGCTTTCAAAGAGAACTTCACTTTCAGTTCGCCGATTTCCATTGACCGTCAGTGCGCCTCCGGAGTTTTTGATTATGAAGCGGTTCCGGCAGCCTAACCCTTTGACGCAGACTTCTGTTCCGCTGATGGTCGCACTCCCTGTGGTTTTACACAGGCGCACTCGGAGTTGTGGCGAGGGTATGAGAGCGGGAGAAGGTTTCTCGGGGGTTGGCTTGACCGGCGGCGTTGGCATGGGTAGCCCGGAAGGGGGCGGTGGGAGTTCAATGGGTGGTGTCGGTGTGGGTGTTGGTATTGCCACAGGTTTGGGTATCGGTATTGGTTCAGGCACAGGCTTGGGCTTGGGCTTGGTTTCCGGTGTAAGCTCAGGTTTTGGCTTGGGTTTGGGGGGTTCTTTTTCTATTTGCTCCAGCAATGCTTCGGATTGAAAGCGGAATTTTCCTTTTGGGTAGTCTTTCAGATAATTCTGAAGCACGGGCTTTGCTTTGTCAGGTCGATCCAGCTGGAAAAGCAGGAGCCCTTCCCTGTATCGTCCTATTTCCGCTGCCTGTGGGTATTCCCGTGAGACTTTTTGGTAGACTTCAATCGCTTTTTCGGGTGCATCCAGGAACGCTGACAAGAGTGTGGCCTTGGAGAGAAGGGCATCAATTCTGGTTTTGGGAAGGGTCGATAATTCAAAGGCGCTCTGGTAATTTTCGAGGGCCTCCATGTATTTTCCCACTTCGATCAGATAGGCCGCTTCATTGATGTTGTAACGGGCTTCATGCTCTTGTGTCGGATCAGGCGGCGTTGCCCAGGTTGAAGGACAAAGCATAAAAAGGCAACAGATTATCAAAAGACCACACGTTGTTAAAAGATAAGGGGTCGCGGATAAAAAAGCCCATTTTCTTGTGATGGTCATTGTTTCTCCTGCCCCTCTAAGGTTCCTTCCAGATAATCCTTGAGCATCTTTAATTGAGGGTCGTCCGGGTGTTTTTTTAGTCCTTCTTTGATCTGAAAAAGGGCGTTTTCGCTTTGGCCTCCATCAGCCAGATGCTTGGCATACAAGCGGTAAAACCGCACTTCCTGGGGAAAGTCGTGGATACTCTTCTGAAGTGTGGCTGTCAACGCTGTTTTCTTGCCCAGTCGCATCTGAGCATAAATCAGATAGAGGTATGCTTCCCTGTCCGGTTTTTTCGAAAGTGAACTGGAGAGAAGTGCTTCCGCTGCCGTGTATTTTTCTTCCTTAAATGCATCAATGCCCCGGGATTTTAAGGATTCAAATTCTTTTTCGTCTTCCCCTGAAATCGCGGCTTTTTGAGCCGGCGGTGTTTTTTTGATCGGTGGCTTTTCAGGCGACGGGGTGTTTTTCAAGTCCCGGTTGATCAATTTCAAGGTGGGGTCATCCGGGTTCATTAGAAGGGCTTTATCCACCAGTTTTATGGCCCTTTCTTTTTCTCCCCTGGCCGCAAGCTGCCGAGCATACACCTGGTAGAGCCGTACTTCATAGGGAAAAGCATGAATTCCTTTTTCCAGCGTTTTTTCCGAGGCCATTGTATCTTCCAGAATCATCTGGGTGTAGGCTAGATAGAGGTAGATTTCTCGGTCCTCCTTCAGGGCCAGACCTTTTTTCAGGGACTGGTAGGCATCGCCGAATTTCCTGTTTTTGAATGCCTCAATGCCTTTGGATTTGTAATGCTGGAAACGCGCCTCGATGACCTCGGGGGTGATGTCTTTTTTGTCCACCAGAACCACTTTCGTCCCTTTGGGATAAGGGGCGTTCAGCAGGCTGGCAACCAGGATATCACCTTTCAATTTCAAATCTTTGACGTTATCGGCGCCCAGATAGTTGCCATCCAGAACCAGTTTCTGAGCGGCATTGATTTCCAGATCCCGATTTTTAAAAACATTATTATTCAAAATTTCCGCGTTCCCGCCAAGGAAGACTAGCCCCACGTGGTTTTTGGTGATGGTGCTTTTTTCGATGCGTCCTTTGCCTCCCTCGATAATGATTCCTTGCTCGAAACCGGTAATGGTCAGTTCACTCAATTCATAAGGGCTGCCTTCCCGCGCAATAATGCCGTTTCCTTCCGAACCCTTGAGGGACACGGCTTTCGCTTCCAGGAGTCCTCCTTCAGCTTTGAGACATTCGGAACAGCCTGAAATGGCTACGTGGGAAATCTCCGCACGTCCACCAGCCGGGATTTCAATCCCCCGCCATCCACTTCCTTCCAGGAACACACGGTTTTTTGCGTCGCCCCTGATGGTGAGAGCGCCTTTGGCCACCAGTTTTGCGCCGGGCGAAAAATTAAAATGTGTCCCCGGCCCTACCATGGCAATTTCTCCTTCCGGGACGGTACAGGTCTCTTCCACCAGGTACGTTCCTTGAACCAGCGGCCCCTTGAAAAGAGGCTGTAGTTTCACCGGATCAAAATAGGGCATGGTGATGTTTTGAACCGGGGTCGAGGATGACCGATTTCCAAGTTCGTCTACGGAACGGATGCGGTAGTAATAGGATTTCCCCTGAGTGACTTGTGCATCCAGGTATTTTAAATCCTTCGTTTTCCCCAGTAGTTCAAAATTACCCACCGCCTTTTCGCTCCGTTCCACCAGAAATTCGCTCAGATCTTCGCTTTTTCCCGAAGACCAGGAAAGGGAAATGCCTTGTTTTCCGGAAAGGGCTGTCAGGTCGGTCGGTGAGGGCGGCGGAACCGCATCAATGGTCACGGTTCCCGTTTCCGCCCATGTCCGTTCAAGGCCGTTGGGTTTTGCCACATGAAGGGTCAGGGGGAGAAAGGCAGCCTGTTCGCCTTCTCGGACCATATAAACCCCCTTGTAGGACCCTCCGGCAGAATAATGCATGGGGATGCCCTTTTTGAAGTCCCCCAGATCAAAGGAGCATGTCAGGCCTTTTTCCGCGTTGACCTCCACCTCAATACGTTCTTCCGCACCGAAAACGCCTTTGTCTACATTGGTACCCACAAAGAGAATCTCCGGAAGATCTTTGCCATGGGGACTGTCGGGCATGAGCTGGGAAATCTTCCAGCCCCAGTCGTATATGACGAGTCTCATGTGTTTCTTGGCCGGTTCATCCATGGCGGCCACCGCGACGGTGGCTAGGGCGCCGATGGCGCTGATGGGAATGGCAATTTTCCTTTTGGATGCGGATTCGGTCCATGCCCCTAAATTCTCGCCTTTGTTGTTGAACAGCGTGATGCGAACTTCCAGGGAATATTCGTCATAAGCCACGGTCTTGAGCATGGTGGCTGTAATAATTTCAGGAAAAATCAGACCGTGGGCGCCCAGAAGGTTACAGAGTACCTTGGGAGAAGTCTTTTGCCAGTCCTTGCCTTCAGGGGAAGCGGCCAGTTTCCGGTCGACCCGATTTAAAGGAATGGCGTCATAACCTTTACCAATCAACTGGTTATTGATAACACCTCTGACCAGCTGGTCAACAAAAGCCTCGTCCTCGCTTCCGGGCTTAATCTCAAAACCCGTATCGTCTTTTTTTCCAGGCAGAAATTTGGCCGGCATGACCGCGATGGTTCTTGGGATATCTTTTTCCGGAACGTAGGATATTTCCTGGGGTTTTTTGGCTCCGCCACAAGTGGTAAGGAAGAGCGTCGTCAATATGAGGAAGAGAGGGAAAAAGGGTGTGGAGCCGGTTCTAAATTGAGTATGTCTCATCACGTTTTCCTTTTCTGAAAAACTCGGTCGATCTTTAAATCATTGGTGGTGCCAAATGTTGTCTGAACCTGGCCCGCCAGTTTCAGATGTTTCTTTTTTAACAGGATCTCTCCAGTTCCCCAAGCGCTCAAAAGGGGGCCGGTCAGGGAGAAACGATCCAGAATAATCCGTCCGTTTCTGATATCAGCAGTTATCAGCCCTTTCCGGAAATTGATGGCGTCCTCTTTCAAGGATGTGATTCCCGCTACATTCAACATGTCCACCAGAAAATCGAGTCGGTAATCCAGGTTGGAAACCTTGCGTACGACGCATTCCCGCAGGGTGACCATCAGGTCGCCCCGCGCCGAATCCAGAAGGGTTCCGGTGTTCTCTCCCTGAATAAAAAGGGATGTCATGACGGAAACCCTTCCGGAAAGAAACAGGGGAAGTTCTCGAGAAAAGCAGGCCATAAGGGAGGTCAGGTTTATATTGGCCCCTTTGCCTTCAATTTGAGCTACAATCTGCCCAGGCGCCATAAAAACGGCGTTTACAAAAAGATTCATCTGGCAGATCCCCATGGCGCCTTTCACAACCGCCCGGTTGTTTTCGCAGTTCAGTGTGAGGTGAACGTCATTTAGCTGAGGCATGTCGTTATATTGAAATATTTTAACGAAAGCCTCCCCGGACAGGGTCCTGCCTTTTATGGCTTTGAAGTCAAAATCTTGATTGGCCCTAGGGACAAGCCCCTTAGCTGTTTCGCCGGTTGATTCGCTTTGCGCCTGAGTAGTGGCTTTTTCTCCCGTAGAGCCTCTGGATATTCGGCATTCCGTCATGCGGATCCAGAAATCCGCTTTTTCGCTTCCAGGTGTCTGAAGTTGCCCTTTGGCCAGAAGTGTTAACGCAGGACCACTGACATCCATATCAAAGGTCAGCTTTTTTCCCAGTTCTTTGACTGCTCTCAAGTTTACTTCCGTATCAAAAATCTGGAATGAATTGAGCGTTGCTTCAAACTGCGCTTTTTTCAACTTCACCGGAATTTCCAGCATGCCTTTCAGGATGCCTGTTCCTCCCCGGGAGGAGGCCAGCCGAAGGTTGCTGATCTGAAGTGAAGGTTCCCCTTCTTCAATGGTCACCCGTGTCTCAAGATGGCTGATGGTGAAGTTCTGTTCCTTGCCGTTCTCCGCAACCAGATGGATCTCGAGTCCTTCGGTTTTAAGATCCATGGCGCCATTGATCCGGCTCCCTTCTCCACCGCCACCCTTCAGGTTGATGGAGGACAGTTCAATACGCCCGGTAGCGCGCAGGTCCTTAAGCTTTGCTTTGACAAATAATTGATCGAGGGTTTCTTTTCCTTTGGGGTTTTCAGCCAGCCATCCCTGGACCGTGCCGACATCCATAATAATTTTGTCGCATTTAAGATCATATCCACCTTCTTTGGAAAGATTGACCACAACATTTTGAAGCTGGTTTTGACCAAAGCTGAGGGATTCGGAAAGAAGATCCATTTTTCCCGTGACCGGATCGATGTTCAGTTGCAGGCCGGCGGCGCTTACCTGTTCTATTTTGGGGATTTGTTCGCCCACGGAAGTTTTCAAAAACTCGAATTCAACAAGGAAATTTTTGAGTGCCGCGGGATTGAGTGCCGCCTTTGAAGCGTTAATTTTCAGACCCAGAGGGGAAAAGGAAGTGATGGCCACATCGCCCGCAAATTTAAGGCCTATTTCGTCTATGGTGAAATCCTTTACCTGCACCGATATGGTCTTCTCTTTTTTTTCAATGTTGTTCACGGCAACGGCGAAGTTGACGGGCGACATGTTCGCGTTTTTGGAATTCAACACCAGTCTTCCGCCATGAACCATGATTTCGTTGATCATGCCCACGGGAATGGCAGCAGTGGTCAAAGGCAATGGGGTGAGTGGTGATTTTGAGGAAGCCTGCTCTGTTTCGTTGTCTGCCTTAGAAATTCTTTCCGAAAGAATCAGCGGCGCTTCCACCACCGCTTTTCTCATGACGATATCCCCTTTTATAAGGGCCAACAGGTCGGGATACAAAACAAGTGAAGGGATCTTGATGGTGTTTTCCCCCTTCTCGATTTTCAGATTTGAAAAGGCAACAGCCGGCATGGGCGTAAAGCTGAAGTCAACACTCTCGAATTGAATGCCGGCCCCCAGGTGCTGGTGGGTGATGTCTTCAATATTTGCGTTGATGTAAATGCCCGAGGCAAATACCAGGGCTGAAAAAACCAGTAAACAGATGGATGAAACGATGAAAACTTTTTTTTTCATTTTTCTATCCCCGCTATGGAAAGCCCGCCGGAACAAGTCCGGCGGGCAGGCAAGTCCGGGTTCTTAGCCAGGCCTATTTCAGAAGAAAAACCACCTTGGCCTGCGCCAGCAGGTTGCTTTTTTGATCGCTCAGGTAAATGGCGGCCGCATCGTCCGAGGAGACCTGGGCATTGGTCATTTTGACCACTCCCAGCCCTTTGACGATCATGGGTTTTGTACTCCCCCAACTCTCAAGCAGTGCTTTGGCCTTGTTGGGGTCCGTGGTAAACCCGCCGCACCCTCTTTCCACCAGGATGGCGCTCAATATCTTGGACGGATCAAATACGACCTTGTCTCCATCGGTAACGACGGTGTTGACCAGGGCAGGTCTGAACTGGAAATCCCGAACGTCCACGATAAGACCGTCAAAAATAATGACGGGAGGAACCACCGGAACCTCCTCGACAACCGCGGCGGTCTCGGTGACTTTTTCCGTAATGATCGCTATTTTGTTCCCGGGTTCCGGAACCTCTTTCTGAACCACTTCCTCCACAACCTCGGTCCCCACTACTTTGGGGATCATTTGGGGTTTGTAGTAGTCCCGCGGCAGATCAGGCATCACTTTTTGAATCTTTTTTTCTTTGATCAATGGTAGAATTACATCATACAATCCGCCTTTTCCGCGAATATGAAGTTTCATGCAGACTTCGCCGTACCGTCTGTCATTATGATATTTTTCACCGCACTTGACCGCTCCTCTCAGAAAACCATTGATGCTGGTGCGAATATCGTCGGATTGGAGCATGCCGTCCTTTACCGTGGTCTCCCCCGAGAGCCGAAGCCCCTCGATGACTTCCAGCAGGTCTCGCTGGGCGACCACTGTGGCCGCCCTTAGGGCTTTATAACGACTCTGTCCTTCCTCGCTTATGCCGATGACCTGGATATAACCTTCTTCAAAAACCTGTGCGGGCTCGGTTACGCTTTGCCAGGTATCCCCAGCCCAAAGTCCCGGGATGAAAGCAAATATTGTCAAAAACACCACGATGGAACCCAATAATTTTTTCATGGTAAATCTCCTTATTCTAATGAATGTTCATTGCATTTCTTAACCGCAGGACGGACTGAAGCAATTCCGCTCCGTCCGTATTGTCGTCCGGCCTGAAAGCCCCTGAGAGATCAGGCTCCATGAGGCCCCGGGTGACCGAATTGGTAACCGCGTTGTAATAGGAAGACGTTGGAAGAACGTCAGGGTAGGGCGAATTGGTTTGTCCATAATACCTGGTGGAGATTGCCTCATCCCCGGTGATTTTGATCAGTATGTCTTCCAGAACAAATGCCAGTTCTTTTCTGTTGATGGGTTTGTTTGGGTAAAAGAGATAGGCTCTGGAAGTCTGGTCATAAATAGGTTCAAGCCCTCGCAGTCCCCATTTTACGACGATGAGAATCTCGGGCTTGAAAAGATTTCCAAGTACATCCGCGGGAACAAAAGCCTCTGGGTCTTTTTTTTGAGGTACGGGAATCCGTCCGGCCAGAAAACGGTCCAGGTGAATTTCATCCACCAGCAGGGCTGCTACATCCGCTCGGGAAACCCTGTCTTTTACGGCGATTTTCTTGGCCACGTCTGTAAGGGTAAAACCGGCGGACGCCCGAACAATTTTGTGAACTTTTTTAAACAGCATTTCAGCGGGGGCATGCCAGCGACCGGGCGGCGCCGATAAGACCTTTGACAGCATGTCTTCCGATTCCCTGAACTGATAGGCCGCGAAATGGGCTTTACCCATGAAGTAGGCAGCTGCCTCCTTGCTTCTATAGTAGGGCAATTCCCCCACATTGACCTCATCCAGATCCATGCTGTCTTCATAGCAATCTTCGGCGTCTTTGATCCATTTCTTGGGTTTTGCATGGGTGTAGACCCGAATGCCGGTGACGCCGGCGATAAATTTCTGGGAATCTCCTTTTGCTTCGTCCTCGGCATCATCCAGGAGATTTAGCGATCTTTCCAGTTCCACCGATTTGTGTTCCCCGTCGCTTTCGGCTTCGGCACGACAGGCTGCTGAAAGGGCTCTACCCGCTAGGGCTGGAGCGTATTCCGGTTCCAGCTTCAGCGCCCGTTGAAAGCGGGCTTCAGCCTCCTTCAGATCTCCCTTGTCGATCATCTCCATTCCCATCAGATAATGGTGCCCCGGGCTGTCTTCGTCCGAGACGGGAGTCAGTTTCTGGGTGGCGCAACCGCCCGCCAGCCAGACAAAACTCAAAAAAAACAATAGTATAAAATCCCTTCGCATTGTTTTACCTCCTTTATTTTGAATTTCAAAAACTATAATTATTGGTTTTTTAATTTGTCCTCCATGGCGGCCACCGCTTCGAGATAGTCGCTGTACTCGTTTACCAGACTTTTCTGGGTCATGGCATAACCCAGAATCGAAGCGTAGTTGACGGGCAGGTTTGTAAGTCTTTGGGTCAGGAGCTTGGCCCTTTCCCGGGACATGGGCTTCGATGCAACCCCCTCGTTGGCCAGGGATATGCTGTCGCTGTTCATCTGTACGGAGCCCAGTTGTGAAAAAACGATCATGTCATCGGTCATTTTGACGGTCAAGGCAAACATGGCCGTTGAAATTTCATCGAAGCCTTCATTGATGAACCGGGTGATCTCCAACAGCCTTTTGGCCTTTATGATTTTTTCAGACGTCGGTTCCAGAGTTGACAGGGCGGCAGCATACAATTTTTTCTGAACGACAATAAGGTTGTTCACCGCTGCTTCCAGGTTGTCCTCTTCCTTTTCAAGGGATATCTGTTCGGTTGAAGACAGATCCTTTTCTTTGAGTCTTTCCTGCGTAAATTTAAGTTCGGTTTCCACTGATGCCAGATCTGCATCCACCTTCTCCGCTTCATCGCGGATATGATCGGGAAAAAGGGAATAGAAAACCGTTTTAAAGGGGCCCAGTTTCTCTCCCTCCACGATATGGAGGCAATTCGGGGAGATTTTCAGGTCCTCCCATGCGTCCAAACCACCCTTGTCGAGCAGATACTCGTAGAGCATTTCTTCCGTTGGTCGGCTGAAGAACGGGCAATCGGTTCTCCTGCCGGCCTGCCTGCATTCACTGCATCCCGGCACAAGGTGTTCGAATCTCGAGCTGTAAAAAGGGCATTTACAGCCGAAGGGGAAATAGCTGATCACCCATTTTCCATGTTCATACTTTCGTCCCATTTCCTCAGCCCCGTTCATGATCAGGGTATTGCGGGCGGCAATCAGACCCTGGGCCAGCAGGGCCTGAATGCCGGTGCTGCTGCCGCTTAAAAGATTAAAATACATGGATGGATTGTAATTGCCGTAAAAACTAAAATCCTGCTTCAGGAGTTCCGTCAGACATGCTTTGTATGCCTCGTATCGTTCTGTCTCCCCTTCCCGGGGGTTGGCGGAATAGTCATTCAGCAGGGCCGGCCATTGATCGTCCAAAGAGATGGGGACCCGCTCCAGGATAATCTGATTCAACTTGGTCAGGGCCGCCAGTTCGTCCAGAAACACCAGATCCATTTCCAGCTCCATGACCGGATTGGTATTTTTTGAAATTTCGATGCCGGTTGTGCCTTCAATGACCTTCATACACCCCGAAAAAAGCAACAGGGCCATAAATAAACAGGTGAAATTTTTCATTTCAATTTACCTTTTTTTGAGTGGTGATAAGCGCATTTACAACCTCGTTAAATGTTTCACGCCGTCTCTAATAACCGGTAGGGGCTTTATACTTATCTCGTTCTTGCCGTGTGTTATTCTGCGCTTCGCTGGAAACAAAGAATGTTTCCACCTCGTAGGAGACCTCACGACTGGCTTTCTGCATATCGCCATCCTCGGGCGCCAACATGGCGGCTTTCCGGTAGTATTTTTCCGCTTCCTGAAGATAACGGGTTTGAATTTTCTGATTGATCGCCCCTTTCCAGGCCATGCACTCTACGGCAACGCCGGCGTTATAGAGCAAGTCGGCATTTTTACAGTCAGGGCTTTTCACAATGGGTTTGATGGCTTCATAAGCCCCTCGGCAATTCCCTCCGTCAATCATCCGGGCTGAATTTTCCACCATGTCTCCGCCTCCGGTTTTCACGGGGCGAAGCACCGTGCGTTTCACCGGCACAAACTGCCTGACAGCGTGGCGGATGGCCTCTTTGATCATCTTTTCCTTAATATTCCGTTCGGAAAGAAGGGTTTCAGCCTTATAACATGGGGTTTCATATTGCTTGTCGATTGAAATGGGTTCAGTGGTTGCGCAGTCGATAAGCCCCATCTGCCGAATATTGATGTTGGCCTGAAAAGCGCCCTTCCGGGTAATTCGGTTTTTTCCTTTCTGGGTGGTCACGGACAATTCAAGCACGTCAATGGAGAGGTTCGGGTATTCTCCTTCCATGGGTGGAATTCCGATGGGGTTGATAACCCGGGTTTCGCTGAGAACTGCGCGGGCGAATTGGGTGATCAGTTTTTTTTCTTTTGGGGTCACCTGCCCGGAAATGGTTTCAGGACCCACATACATAAAGGACATCCCCTTGCTTTGAGGTGTTGAGCAGGCCAGGGACGCAGTTTCGGTATTGGGTCGGTAAACCTTAACCAGCGCTCCCGTGCTGGAGGGCCCCGTGGATACGCAGGATGTCAGGAACAGGAAAAAAAATAATGCCGACTTCGCATGCGGGTAACGTTTCATTCTAATATCCCCCCGTTGCTTCTCCGTCAAATGTAATCCGACTCCCGACTTTTTCACCTGCTTTTAAAGGCAGTCCAGCCTTCTGAATTTCTTTTCGTACAATCTTCCTGACGGAGGAAGGGTCGGCTTCGCCGATGATCTCGAATTCGATATAATTTCCGGTTTGCCGGGCAACGCGAACTCTCCAGCCCAGTTCATCCAGGATATCCTCCATTTGGTTCTGGTTTTTCCTGGAGATGTTTTTGAGAATAAGGGTTATATATTTGGGACCACTGAACCTTTTGACGATTTTCTTAACCAGGTTTTCCACGGCCCGCGGCCCTATTTTGATGGCTGCCCGTGATATGCCGTCTTGAATGGCGTAATCGCCCCCACGGCTGATGGTTTTGTCCCTGTCCTGAACATTCGCGAACAGCGCCCCCGTTGTCGTATCAAAGGCTCTCAGATTCAATGTGCACATCAAGAGAAAAAAACCGTCGTTAGTGGGCCTCTTGGCGCCGTCAAGGCTGACGATCACAACGCAGTCGCCGGTTTCCTGTCGGCCGATTTCAATGGCGGTTTCCTCGTCCACGACCATTTCAGCGCTTTTGCCTTTAATCCGTTTAATCTGTTCCGGTAAGAATACCCGGAAGCGGTGCGCCGCCAATTTGTCCTGAACCAGTCCCATAATGGTCTGAACTCCTTTGGAGTCGTAAGGCAGGTCAAAACCGGTTTGGGGTTGATAGACCACGATGACTTTTCGTTCGTCGAATTTGGTTTCCTGAAAGATCTGCTGCTGCTTGGGATCTTTCAGGAAATCATCCACGGCGCCTTTCAATTTGTAGTCGTCAACATTGACGGCCAGCTTCACTTTATAGACGTCCGTGACAGGGTCTTTTCCTTCCGCCAGCACTTTGTAGTCTTTAACGTAGCCGGCGCTGGCAGATGCGATTCTGTCCCATACGAGTTTTCCCTGACTGACCTGGGTGTCTGATTTGACCAGGGTTCCCAACGCCTGCTCGACGGCAACCCGGATTCCGTTGTTGATGGCTTCCTGACGGGTTTGCCCTTCCCCAATACTGGTGGTTTCAATGGCCCAGCTCGTGGTTGCCATCGACAGAAAGACCAGCCATGAAAATAGTAAGAAAAACTGAATTTTGCCTCTTTTTTCCATTTTCTCCTCCTTAATTTTTATTCAAGATTGGTTAATTAAAAAATGTTTTAATTTTCATTCAGATATCGGTGTGTTTTATAACGTCATTTTTTAGCGAACAGTAGCAATTTTATGACACCTGAATAGGAATATCAACAAAAACCATCCCAATAATTCCCTAAAACAATGTTTTGAGAGTAAACCTGTGTGTTTTGATTTACGGACTTGACAATAAAAAATGAAAAAGCGAAATATAGGCATCTATCTTAAATGGTGATATCCGGCAAAATATGGAGGGGGGATGACATGGCAAAAACAATTCTGCTGGCGGCATCTATTTTTTTGCTTTTCACGAGCAGTTATCTGTGTGCGGAGGACGGTTTTGAAACAACTTCCGGAGGGATTACCGAAAGTCTTCTTAAGCCTGATCAAAGCAGCCGTCACCAGTCAAAAAGCGAGGAAGGCTGGGAACCTTTGAACGTCCCCGGAAAACCAGAGAAAAAAACCCGGTCCATTAAGGTGTTGAAAAAGGAAAAAGGGGTTGAAGTATGGGAGACCGTCAACACTCCGGAAAAAAGGATCGGCGGTTTTGTTAATCTCAAAATTGAGTTCGACGTCAACAGTTTTACCATTCGACCGGGATCTTTCAATCTCCTGGATGAATTGGGAAAGGCGCTCTCCGATCCTCGCCTGCGTGAGAGAATCATGACTATCAACGGGCATACGGATTCCGATGGAAAGGACAAATACAATCTTCGGTTGAGCCTGAATCGGGCGGGAGCCGTTAAAAAATATTTAATTGATCATTACAATATTTCGCCGGACCGACTGAAGGTAATAGGTTATGGAGAAAGCATGCCCCTAAAACCCAATACTTCAGGAAAGAACAAGCAGTTTAACCGCCGGGTTGAGATTGTGATGACAAAGGAGTGAGCTGAGCTTGCCGAAGATTTCCAAGGCAATGGCAACTTTTCGCGCTTTCTCACTGAAATGAGGTTCTTCCTATGAAAAAACTTTTTTTTCTGATTATTGTGGCCGCCGGTGTTTACGGCGTTTTGAATTACCATTTCATCCTGATGGATAGCAGTATTAAGATTTTGAAAAAAACCCAGATGACCCTTGATGATACCTTTATCGATGCCAGAGGATCAAAAAAGTCGGAGCTGTTTCTAAATCCCGCGCTCCTGAAGGCCGGCGCCAGGGATTTGGTTGCGGACGATAGTGTGACCATTGGGAAGTAGCGGTATTTCTTTTCGGTTTTAGGAAACCGAATGGTTGAAAATCAGGTGATATCCCATGAAAAGAATCTTTTTGTTCTTGTTTTTTCTGCTCTTTTTCGTTTGGGTGGTGCCGTTGCCGTTTTTACCGGCAACGGCTTCCGAGGTGGATATTCAGCCGACTATTCGCAACCTTGAAGGGCTTGTTCAATCCATGAGCAACCTGTCAAGGATGATTTCCGCCACCCGGGAAGTTATGCAGGGCCCTGATGGGATTGGCAGGGAAAAAGAACTGCGGTCCAAGTTGGATGAATTTGAAATGAAGCTGCGAGTCATGGAAGGCAGTTTTGAACGATTAAGCGCAGGTGTGGGGCTGTGTACCCTTGAGGAAGAGAAAGACCAGGAAGTCAATTGGAATCGGGAACTGACGGAATTCCTTGCCCCCCTTATGAGCGAGGTCAAAAAAATGACATCCCGGCCTCGAAAGATTGAGGCCTTGAGAAACGAGATGGCCCAGTATGATGCTCAGCTTCAAATTGTTCAAACGGCCCAGACCAGGTTGCTGGCCCTTGTATCCGATACCAGCAATCCGCAACTGACGGAAAGGCTGGGGCAATTGATACGGGCTTGGGAAAACAAGGAAACCGAAATAAAAACCCGAATGGTCGTTTCGGAAAAGGCCTTGGAAAAGGCATTGGGCCGAAAAAAATCCATCGCACGATCTTTTCAGGATGTTGGGGTTTTTTTCAAGAGCAGGGGGCTCAATCTGTTTCTGGCGTTTTTTGCTTTTGCCTTTGTGTGGGTGGCACTGCACTATTTTCATAAATTGATTTTTCGCATCGGCCCTCTCCATAAAAAGGGACGATCTTTTACCGTTCGGATTTTTGACCTGTTTTATACCCTGTTTACGGTGGCCTTGTCGGCGTTTGTTCTATTGGGAACCCTGTATTTTATGGGAGACTGGTTCCTTTTGTCTCTGGCCATCATATTTGTTATGGGGATTGTCTGGGCATCCAAGCAGGCGTTTCCCCGATTCTGGAACCAGGTGGCGTTGATGTTGAATTTTGGCGCCGTAAGAGAAGGGGAAGTGGTTGTTTACAAAGGAATTCCATACGAAGTAGCCTCCATCAATATGAACTCCAAGCTTGAAAATAAAGCCCTTGAAAACGGTTTTATTCGGTTGCGCATTAATGATCTTCTGGCGCTTCGATCCCGGCCCGCCATCGAGAACGAGCCCTGGTTCCCTTCCAGGCGTGGAGACTGGGTGCGGCTGGCGGACGGGACTTATGGCAAGGTGGCAGCCCAGACCCCGGAAATGGTGACCCTCCAGCTGAAGGGCAGTGCCTTGAAATATTACGCTACTTCCGATTATCTTACCCAATCGCCCACCAATCTTTCCAACGGCTACCGGTTGACGGGCATATTCGGTCTGGATTACCGGCACCAGGGCATCTCCACCGTTGAGATTCCTAAAATTATTCAGAAAGCCGTCGTGGATGGGCTCACAGAGGCTGGATACGGCGACCTTATCCAGCGTATTCGCGTGGAGTTCAAGGAAGCCGGCGCTTCTTCCCTGGATGTGGCTATTCTGGCCGAATTCAATGGAAACGCCGGTTCAGAATACTGGGTGTTGGAAAGGGCTATTCAAAAAATCTGCGTGGAGGCCTGCAATCAACATAACTGGGTTATTCCCTTTCAGCAGGTCAGCGTCCATATGGCATGAGGATGGGTGGTTTTTTGACTTGGCCTGAAAAATAAAACCGGAACGGAAACTGAACGCCGTAGATGGCGTATTTGCCGTTGTTTACCCTGTTATTGAAAGTGTTCTCCCTTATTTCAGGTAGAAAAGGCTCTCGGGAAGCGGCACGGCCTTTCCATTTCCAGTCTCGCCATAGTTGTATTCGGCCAGAATTTTGAGGTCGTCCAAAGCGCGTTTATCTCCGCGAAATTGAACATGATCCAGTCTTTTGGTCACAATGTATCCGCCGGCGCTCAACAACTCCAGAATGCTGCCGGCATTAAAGGTCTGGTCATCCACCAGCATTTTTACGTCAGCCCCATGCTGCTGAACCACCTTGGCCACAAGGGTTGAAGGGCGGGCATGGAAACCGAGATTTTGGGGTATGGGAAGGTCGTAGGTGACCTCTTCCAGCATACCGGGTAAAACGGCATCGGCAACCCGCCTTGCGGAATGGAAACACGCCACCAGGTAGTAAAGGGTAAAAAAGAAAGCCTCTTCCAGCAGTCTGTCGGCAGGGACAATGTCCTTCAGCTTGTTCACAGCCGGCGACGGGGTCATGAGATGTCTCTCAAAATAATGGGCCAGAATTGTTCCTATTTTAGAAAGATTCAGCTGCACCGAAAAACTTTCGCGCATTTTTTTGAGTTCCGGAAACTCCCTTTCAATACTGTGGTTCACTACATAGGAATCGTACCAGGACACCAGGTTGTGCAGACGGGTTCCCAGACGCCTTAATTTTCCTTCGTTGATAAAGCGGGGAATTTGAGAAGCCAGGCCGCGACCTTTTGACCGAATGATCGTTTCAAGGAAACGGGAGTCTTCTTCAAAGGCCACATATCGATAGAGAATTTTCTGGGTGGTAAAGCCTATCTCGGAATCGGCTGATTCTTCGATGGTATGGGGAAGAATCACCTCCTTTTGAAATTTGAGGCCATAAGTGGAAAGCGGGTTCTCTTCCGGAATCGAAAGACCCCGTCTCAGAGCTTCTGATTGCAGTTCCGAAAAAACAGCCACAAGGACTTCGTTCAAAAAGAGAGATGCGGTTTCAGCCTTCTGAATAAAATCATCTTTTTCCTGGATGATAACATCTTCCCGGTTTAAGTTTTTTATGAGTTCTTCCAGGAGGAAAGCGGCTTTTCCAAAATTTTTAGCGGTCGCCGTGAGTTCTCGAAAATAGACCCAGTTTAGGTTATACCGGGCTCGATACCGGTCCAGCAGGTGTTCCACATCGGACGCATGTTTGATCACATTGGCTAAAAAGCCCATGTGCAGGTGTTTGGAATTTCCATCGTCCGTTGATGCGTTTGAATGGTGCGACAGGGAAAGAAAAGGCCCGGCAAAGGGATCTAGGATGCCGGCAAAGTTTTTCTCACTAACAATTTTTTGTTCTGTTGTCATAATTTAATTTTTCAGACCTCGCGCTCATGCGCTGAATTTGAAACAATAGGATATCAGGCACGAATATTCTTGACAAGCACAATCCTTTCCTAGAATTTAAAATGCAATACTTAAAACATGATGGATTCGATTTTCGGGAATTCACCAGGATTGGATTTGGAAAAAAATGAAATACCTTAAAATAATCCCCATACTTTCTGTTGTTCTGATGCTGCCGGCCAGTGAGAGTCTCGCTTATGTCATTCCTTTGGAGCAGATACTCGGAGAGGTGCAAAAAAAAATTGCAGGCCTAAACAGTTTGATCATCGAACAAGCCACCCATGTAATCCATTCCCGAGACCCCCTGAGGGAAACGGCGTTCAGGGAAAAGGCGTGGCTTAAAACACCCCGGTATGAACGAACCATGGAAATGGCGCCCCATGTCCCAAATGTTGAGGAGAGTGCGTCAAAACCCAAACCCGGCCCCGGAAATGAGGAGCTGAAGGCGGAAAATAAATCCAACCCGGTAGCGCGTCAACCAAATCCGGATACTGCATTCAGGTGGCTTTTGATGGCCAACCCCAAGGGCGGCATTGCCGTGTTTCTGTCCCAATTGGGCATTCAAACCTGGGAGGTGGGGTATGACCGATGCGATGGTGTTGTGGCGTATCGGGTGGGGGCCCGAGGCCCTGAAAATCCAAAACTTCTGGTGGATAAGGAACGGTTTTTACCGTTGATGCTTTCTTATATGCTGCCGGGGGACACGAACGGCAGGCTTGTGACGGTAAGATTCAAAGATTACCGAAAGATTGACGCCGGATGGTATCCCCATGAAATTGACTATGCTTTGACCGACGGCCCGACGGAAGTGTATTATGTTCTGGATCTCACGGCGAACGTCCCGATTCAGACCTCCTTTTTTGAAAAAGTCGAAGGGCCGGCAACCCCGCCGAAACCTGGCGCACACCCGGAAAAACCGGACGATCAGCGCTTGGAAGAAATTATGCGGGCATTGAGAAACAAATATCAATAATCCAGGGGATTTTCCATATGTCATTTGATTTCGGCAGTGTCGATGAAAAGGAAGTTGGGCGTGAAAAAGAAAAGGCCCGACGTCTCAGGCGCACCAACTGGTGGTATACCCGAATTCAAAAGGGCGAATGTTACTATTGTCGCCGGGCGGTGGGTCGCGAAAACCTGACCATGGATCACGTGGTGCCGCTGATTCGTGGGGGCAAAAGCAAAAAAGGGAACCTGGTTCCCGCCTGCAAGGAATGCAATAACAAGAAGAAATATCTACTTCCCCTAGAATGGGATGCGTATCTGGAAGATTTGGCGAAAATACAGGTCTAATGCGGCATAGCCGCAGTTTTAAGTTCATAAGAAAATTTCCTGTTTTCAAGAAAAATGCGGACGTTCTTATTTGCTGACGCAATTTTTTTGACATGTAAGGCATTGCGTTGTAGTATACAAGAGTGTAGAAAAAAATAGAGTTTTACATATTCACATATGATGAGATGAGAAAATGGAACAAACCAGAAAGAAATTACCTCAGATATCGGCGCATGTAACAGAGACAACGAGATGGAAATTAGATCGTCTTTCTAAGGCCCGGGGGATGCGAAAGGCATTTGTTTTGGAACAAGCCCTTTTATATCACTTTCGAGCCCTCGAAGAATTGCCGGAAGAGGCGTTCCTTCCTCCCCGATTGGTGGTGTCACGGAACTCCTTTGATAAAATAGTTGAAGTTGTTGACAAGCCTCCTTATCCCACACACGCTATGCAGGAATTGATGAATGGAGTATCGGATAAGACCGCTTAAGAGGAGTGACAACCGAAAAGAATTTGAAAGTGGGCAGGCGGATTTAGATCATTTTTTCAAACGCTATGCCGGGCAAAATCAGTTTCGGCACCATATCGGCGTCACCTATGTTGCCACAGATGAAGGTGGCATACTAGGATATATGACGGTTGCCATGGGAGTGATAGAAGCCGAAGGGCTACCTGAGGGAAAGCGCTTGCCCGGCCCTTACGCTTTGCCGATTTTGCGATTAGGTCGTTTGGCGGTGGTTAACCGCTATCAAGGTCGGGGGATTGGAAAACAGTTGCTCCGTTATGCCTTAAGATTGGCACTTGAGCAAAAAAACATCGTTGGATGCATAGGGGTGGTTGTTGATGCCAAACCGGAAGCCGTTGAATTCTACAAAAAATTTGGTTTTTCCCTTATAGATGACCTAGTGGAAGGGGAAATTCTGGGAAATCCTGCACCCAGGCCCTTGTTCTTACCGATCGACTCAATTTCGGTTCCTTACCATGAAAATACAGCTGTTAGCGGTTAGCCGTTAGCTTAAAAGCGGTAGATGTCATTTTCATGTTTGGGGGTGAATTCCCGCGTGATTCATGAGCGTTTACCGGGGGAAGAAAATGAAATAACCCGATCCACGGCGACCACCGGGAGGCGTTGGGATTTATCGAGATTCAGGCGATGATCCGCCCGGCCCGAGTTCACGGCGATTTCCAAATGGCTGGTGCTGCCGAACAGGGCGAGCAGCGTTCCCTTGGCTCCATCGCCGTAGGTGGTCATGATGCCTTGGACTTTTTTATTTCCCACCCGAATGACCGCTTGATGCCCCCCGAGAAAGCGGGTCATCTCCTCCCGATGAATATTGGTGATGACATTGCCGAAGTGGTCGATGTCGATAACCCGACCGATAAGACTATCCCCCTCACGGATTGGCGTTGTGTCCGGCAGGGTCACTGGATTTTCCATGACATCCCCCATTTTCAGGGGGTTAACGCCGGTGGAAAGGTGGGCGGCAACCGGTGCAAAAATATCGCGCCCATGAAACGTATGGGAAATGCGTGGCAGAAAATACCTTTCATTGGCGAGGTGAATGATAAGGGCCTGGGGATCAGCCTTGATCATGGGCGAGAAAAGGCCGTTATCCGGCCCCACGAAAAAATGTCGGCGGCTTTTAACCAGGATGGGTCTTCTGTCCGTTCCCACCCCCGGATCCACCACCGCCACATGAATGGTGTATGGGGGAAAAAAAGAGCAGGCTTGGTAGAGCGCATGGGCCGCCCGGGCAATGTCCCCCGGTTTAATCCGGTGGGTCAAATCCACGATGGCGACCCCCGGATTCAAGCCGAGAATGACGCCTTTCATGATGCCCACATAGGCGTCTTCCAGACCGAAGTCCGTGAGTAGCGTGATGATTCGTGAAAGCATCAATAAAGAGGTTTCCTTTTTTTATGGCTGCTTTTTCTACCGCCGGCATGTTAAATAAAGGGCTTGTTTAAGTCAAGGGGCGATGCGGGTAGGGGCAGATCTGTGTGTTTGCCCTGTTGGTTTCGAAATACCTTGAGGATGAAAGCTAAAAAAACAATATTGGTTGCCTTCAGTATATCCCTTTTGGCATTGATGCTTGGGGTCGGCGCCGGTATTTATTACTACACGCATCCTCCCGCCGTAAAGCGACTTGTCGAAAAAGCGGTATTGCGGGCAACGGGCGCCGCCTTCTCCATTCAACATCTGGCCTATTCATTAAACCCCATACAGATCAAGGCAAAAGGAATTGTTTTTGAGTCCCCGGATGGCGTCGGCAGGATTTCATTCGAAATGAAAGAGGTTATGGCGGAATGCGCTCTGGAGGGATCCTTTGGCCGTAAAACCCTCGTTTGCAAAATCCCGCGGATCAATGGTTTTGAATGCCGGGTTCAAGATGGGTCAAGCGCTTCTTCAAAGGTAACTGAAAACGAAGAAGCATCGTTCTTCCGTTCCACGGCCATGATGCTGGTTTCCTTCTTCCTGTTTAAGGATTTTAAACTTCAGGCCATTGAAATAGGCGGGGGCGTGTTAACTGCTCAGTGGAACGGTCGGCAAATTCAACTTTCAGGGCTTTCGGGGCATCTCAATGCCGATCATTTATTGAACATCAGGGGCGACATCCTGATTGCGTCGCCAACGGAAAATGCGACGTTTTCAATTCCTGATTTTCACCTTGAAACCAATGACGCCATATCCCTTACCGATCCCCAGCTGAATTTCACCCTTGCTTTTTCAAATGGCGCATTTCAAAGCCCTGAAGTGAACATGAACAATATTGGCGCAAAAGCAACCGTCCATTATGACCACCGGGAACAAACAATTGCCGTTCCCGACTTGTATTTCACCCTCGGGGAAGCGCGTCTGAAGGGATTGCCGCAAACAGAGAAAACGCCACTGGATATCCGTCTTGAAGCAGAGGGGCATGTTGCAATTGAAGGACCCATTTCCAATTTAAGGCTTTCGGGGCAGATGAAAGCGGACCATGCGGCGTTTCAGGGGATGGGTCTGTCCGCAACGTCCGCCGGAGGGGCGTTCAAGTTTTCGGGAACCTATCCGGCGTTTAGCATTGACGACGTTTCCTGCCGCATTCCCCATGTTAAAGGCCTGATGGGAAAACGAACGTTTTCGGTTGACCACATTGCAATTGATGCTTCCAAAGGACGGGTAAATATCCTCGCCCAAACCCTCAATTTTCCCGAAATCAAAATCCAATCCTCCCTTTTGAAAAATCTTTTCATGGCCTTCCAAATGGATGATGGTAACCTGATGTTCACTATAAAGGGTAAACAGATGGAATTGTGCCGCACGGCCATGGCCTTACAAATGCTCCCACCCGGTTGGATATTTCAGGGGACGGATGTCCTCGAAATTGAGGCCGCGATGGAGAAAAAGGGCGGCATTTCCTTTTCCTCAAAATTGGCCCTTGAAAAATTCGCATTTCAAAATCCTCAACAAACCCGTATGGGCGAAAATATATCCCTCCACGCCCAGGTTTCGGGCCGGATGACATTTCCCGACTTAACGGTGAAGGCCGTTGCCGCCGTTACCGCCGATAAGGGGGAAATCCTCTTGGATCGGTTCTACTTTGATCTTAAGGAGACCGGCTTTTTTGCGCATTGCGATGGAACCTGCAGTGGTTCCCTTAAACACATCATGCTGGAGGGTTTGTCCCTGGGAATGAAAAAAATTGCAGCGGCCCACATGACGGGGACATTGGTTCAAACGAGGGACGACTATGAGGGGGATATATCCCTGGAGATTCCCGATACCCCCCTGAAAGGGCTATTTCACCGTTTGGTTCGGGAACCTTTCCAGACCGAGAAACCTGCCCTTACGGCCGTAACGCTGGATGGCATTTTTTCAGCGAAAATGACCCTCAAAGGCAATTTCTCCCATTGGATGACCCATGGGTTTTGTGTATGGAAAAAGGGATCCTTAAGCTATGGGAACCGGGCGACCCTTACCGGCATCGCATTGTCCCTTCCGGTGTGGCTGACCCATGGCGTGGACGAAGAACCGGAGCAGCACCTTAAAGGCGGTTTATGGGTTCGTTCCATGCGGGGTCCCTTTTTACCGGAGCAGAGTTTGAACATTCCCATTCTGGCGGAATCGAATGGTTTGTCCATGCCCATTGCCGCGGCTTTGGCGGTTCCGGGGGGACACGTTCGCATCGGCCCTTCCAGCATAACCGGACTAACCGCAACCTCACCGGCGATTCATACTGCACTCCATTTTGAAAATCTTCAAATGGAGCCTGTATTAAAAATCATCCGGCCCCGTTCCGTAAAGGGCGTTGCCAACGGAAACCTGGACCCCATTCATATTAAGGAAGGAAAATTAAGCAGTGTCGGAGAAATCAAGGCAACGGTTTTCAATGGGGAATGTCTCCTATCCAATTTGGGTGCAACCGGGCTATTGACCCCCCTCCCGGTTTTCAGTTTGAATGCCCGTTGGCATGATCTGAACCTGGCTGAAATCACCCAAGACACCTCTTTTGGAAAAATAGACGGCATTTTAAACGGTTATGCAAAGAATCTTGAAATTTCCAATGGTCAGCTCCAGGGATTCGATCTTCTCCTTCAAACGGTTAAAACCGAAGGCGTTCCCCAGAAAATCAGTGTCAAGGCCGTGGACAATATCGCCCGCCTCGGGGGCGGGCAAAGCCCCTTTGTCGGCGTTGCCGGCATGTTTATTTCTCTATTTAAAGAGTTTTCATATGAAAAAATAGGGGTCCGTGCCACACTTCAAAATGATATTTTCAGAATCCACGGCGCCATTCGAGAAAACGACAAGGAGTATCTGGTGAAAAGAGGTTTTTTTTCAGGCGTGGATGTGATAAATCAGAGTAAAGATAACCGGGTCGGTTTTAAGGATATGCTTAAAAGAATAAAACGGATAACCGATGCGAAGTCCGGTCCTGTTATTCAATAAAAAAACGGGAGGCGCCGCCATGAAAATCCGAAGAAGACCCCTATGGTTGACGATGATGTGTTTTACATTGTTGATTTTTGCCTGTGTCACCATCAATATTTATTTTCCCGCTGAACAGGTGGAATCCGTGGCCGGGGAAATCGTGGATGAAATCAGAGGGCAGAAGCCGGGGGACGAAAAATCCCGCAACAATGAAAAGAGCAACCTGTTTAACAAACCCTTTTATGCATTTTTTTGCCCCGTTGCCGTGGCGGCGGAACCCTTAACGGTTTCCAATCCCGGCATCCGCATGCTGAAACAGCAAATGAAAGCCCGCTATGCCCAAATGAAGCCCTTTTATCAAAAGGGGATTCTCAGGGAGAACAATGACGGATATGTCTCTTTGGCCCAGACAGCCGGTTTGGGGTTAAAGGAAAAAAGAGACCTGAACAGCCTTGTGGCGGCGGAAAACGGGGACCGAAAAAAACTCTATTTTGAAATTGCCAAGGCGATGAAAATAGATCCGAGTCAAGTGGACCGGATCGGTGAAATTTTCGCCAGGGAGTGGCAGAAATCCGTTCGATAGCTTGGATAGAAGGAATTGGCTCAATTATGCTGTTTGGCTTCATTAGATCAAAGCAAATTGTTTGAATAAAAATCGAAGCTGATTTTCTGCACCCTGACAACTGCATCCTGTGAACGGTTACTAAAACCATAAACCGTCAGTGGATAACGGCGAACCGTTACGAAATGTACTTGCTTTTTCCCACATGCTTGCTATTTTAGGGGGTTCGAAGGTTTTGTTGGTGGGCGCATTTTTTCCTGTGAAGGAACGGGAAGCAACAAATGATCCATCGGGCTATTTTAAAAATTAAATTGAGTGTTTTGCATGCGGTCCTTTTTCTGATTTTGGGGACCGCTGGTCTGTTCTCCATTGCCGGTTGTAACCTTCTTGAACCCGAACTCAGCCCGGTTGTTGTAATCATTGGCGACCGACGTCTCACCGCCGATGTCCTGAAAAAGGACATGGCTTTCGCAGGTGAGGATTTACCCCTTTCGGTCCAGAGTTCGAAACAGGTCAAAATCAGACTGCTTGACCATATCATAGACCGCTATCTCATAATGGGATATGCAAGCAAACATGCCATCTCCGTCTCCGATGGTGAATTTCAAACGCACTTGAACGAAATCAAGGAAGGATATACCGAGTCTGAATTTGAACGGACGCTGCTTCAAAAATATGCGGACCCGGGTGCCTGGACAAAACGCCTGAGGGAGCAGCTTCTCATTGAAAAAGTCATCGCAACGGTTACCCGGGACATGGAACCACCCAGCTATGAAGAAATAAAGGCTTACTTTGAATCAAACCCGAATCGGTTCAAAACCCCGGACATGGTAAAATTCAGGCAGATTTTCTGTCGGACCCGGAAAGAAGCCAAACGGCTGCATGCAAGAATCCGTGCGGGCGAAAATTTGGCTCAGCCGGCTCGGGAACACGCTGCGGCGCCCGAGGCGGAAAATGGCGGCGAGGCGGCCTGGATCAGTAAAGGCACTCTGGATAAAACCCTTGAAAAAGTGCTTTTTTCATTGGCCCCCGGTGAGATCAGCCCAGTAACGAAAGGTCCTTCGGGATACCATATTTTTGAGGTCATATCCCATCGATCTGCCGGATATCAGGACTTTTCGGAGGTCATTCGCAATATTGAACAAGAGCTTATCCACCAAAAGCGAGCGGACTTTTGCAAAGAATGGCTGAAAAACCTCCGCGGCGACGTTGTGGTCAAAATTAATCAAAAAGAAATCGATAACTTGGAGTTTTCCTGAATGAAAAAATCAACCATCCTTATCTTGGCATTTCTGTTTCTGGGGGGAAGTGTTTTCCTTCAAAACCAGGCTTTCGGCAAAATCTACAATCGCGTGGTGGCCATTGTTAACGCCGATGTGGTTACATTGTATGAACTCAATACGCGAATCAGGGAATTGACCGGCATGCCCCCGGAAACGCTCAAAAGGAAGTCTGAAGCGCAGTACGTTGAAACACGCCGAAAAATTCTTCAGATGCTGATCGAAGAAAAAATTGCCATTGAGAAAATTCAGGAACTGAAAATCAATGTGGAGCCCAAGGCAGTAGACGAGGCCATTGAAAGGGTCAAGAAAGATAACAATCTGACCCAGGAAGATCTGCTTGCCGCCCTCAAGGAACAGGGACAAACCTATGATCACTATCGAAAAACCATCAAAACAGAGCTTGAAAGAATACGGCTGATCAACTATGAGGTCAAAAGTAAGATTATTATCAGGGAAGAAGAACTGAAACAGTATTACGATGAACACAAAGCTGAATTTAGCACTCAGGGAAAAGTTCATCTGGCCATGATTTTTCTGAAACAGGAAGATCCGGCGGACAAGGCGGAATCCCGTGCGCTTCAGAAAGAGGCCCTCGGAATCATCCGGAAAATCAACGCCGGCGAAAATTTCGGTGAGCTGGCCGGGAAATTTTCCAATGGTCCGGGGGCGAAAGAAGGGGGTGACCTCGGGGTGTTCAAAACATCGGAACTGAATAAAGAGATGGCCGATACCATCAAAGACCTTTCCTCCGGAGAGGTCGGGGCCCCCATCATCGGACCTAACGGAATACAAATCATCAAAGTGGTGGAAAAAGACAAGGGTGGTGAAAAATCATTCGACCAGGTTAAAAATTCCATTCAGTCGATCCTTTACCGAAAAAAGCTGGATCAGGCCTATTCGGCATGGATCAAGGAATTAAGGGAAAAAGCATACACCAAAATTATTTTTTGAAAGCCTTAGGTTATCCAACATATGGGCCAAGATAAACAAGAGCCATTGAATGCTGAAACCGACGATTGGGTTTTTTCTTCCGGCATTTCCCTGGGTGCGTTGCTCAAGAATCAAAGGGAGAAAAAGGGGCTCAGCCATGCTCAAATATCTCAGCAAACTCGTCTGAGGCCCCATATCCTGGAGGCCATTGAAAATGGGGAGTGGGACCTGCTTCCCGCGCCCACGCTTGTAAAGGGCTTCATACGGGCCTACGCCCGTGCCCTGGCACTCGAAGCGGATCGCTTGATAGACCTCTATAACGACGAAGCGGGGACCCCTCATTTCCCGGATAAATTGTTGCTTCCGCCGACTCACCGGAAGAACAGATGGCCCCTTGTCGTAACCGGCTTGCTGGTTCTCCTGGCTGTTCTGGCAGGCGTTTATGCCTGGATGCAGCATTCAACCGGCCCAAAGGCGGTCTCTGAATCCAGCCTTGTCATCGTACAGGATCCACCGAAAACCGAGCTGCCAACCGTTCCAAATGAACAACGAACGACCGAAACAACGCCCGTTGACGAACCAGAACCTGCCTCAGACGTTGAAGCGGAATTGACCGCAGATAGTTCATCCGTGAATTCCGCAACACCGGAAAGCCCGGACACACAGCCTGTGCCGGTCGTAACACAAAGTGTCGATAGCACTGATTCTGAGGCGGAAAGCCTTTCCGTTTCAGAGGCGGTTGAAACCTTTACGATGGTTCTAAAGGGGCATGTGACCGAAAGGACCTGGTTGAGGATATCAATTGATGGCCGAGAACCGAAAGAGAACATCTTTGTTCCTTCGGACAACCCTGAATGGAAAGCAAAGAAGGGTTTTGAACTGTTGATCGGCAATGCCGGCGGCATTGTCCTTGAGTTCAACGAAAAAAAAATGGATAATCTCGGAAAACAGGGACAGGTCGTTCGAATCAAGCTTCCCGAAGATGAAGAAAGGAGTACACCCAAAAACTAACAATGGAAAATATTTTAGAAATTTTTGAAAGCAGGGGGTTTTTTGAACAGTCCACGGATAGAATATCTCTCGCGGAAATGCTTTCTCAGCCCACCACCTGCTATATCGGTTTTGACCCCACCGCGAAAAGCCTTCACGTGGGGAGCCTGCTTCCCATCATGAGTCTGGTGCATATGCAGAATGCCGGTCACAGGCCGGTTGTGCTGGTGGGGGGGGGGACGGCCCTGGTTGGCGATCCCAGCGGAAAAACCGAAATGCGCCGCATCATGAGCCGTGAAGAGATTAATGATAATGCCGATGGCCTGAAGCAACAGCTTTCCAGTTTTATCGATTTTGGCGGCGACCGGGCAATCATGGCCAATAACGCCGACTGGCTTACGGAACTCCGATACGTGGATTTTCTGCGGGATATCGGTCGGCATTTCAGCGTCAATCGCATGCTGACCGCGGAAAGCTATAAGATGCGTTTGGAAACCGGCTTAAGCTTCATCGAATTCAACTACATGCTGTTGCAGGCTTACGATTTCTGGCATCTCTTCAAAAATTACGATTGCCGCCTTCAAATGGGCGGAAACGATCAATGGGGAAATATTCTGGCCGGCGCCGACTTGATACGGCGCCTGGAAAGCGAAGTGGTCCACGGACTGACCTTTCCCCTTCTCACCACCAGTTCCGGCATCAAGATGGGCAAAACCCATAAGGGCGCCGTATGGCTCGATGCTGAAATGACCTCGCCCTATGAATACTATCAGTATTGGGTCAACCAGGATGATGGCGACATCGGAAGATTTCTATCCCTCTTCACTCTGCTGGACATGGATGAAATCCAGCGGCTGAGAAAACTGGAAGGCGCTGAAATCCGGGAAGCGAAAAAAGTGTTGGCCTACGAAGCGACCCAATTATGCCACGGCAAGGAAAACGCGGATCAGGCCCGGGCCGCGGCTGAAGGATTGTTCGGCCAAAGCAAAGGGGGCTCAGATGAATCCGCCCCCCTGTACCAAATTGATCCGAAAATCCTTGAAGCCGGAATACCGGCCTACATCCTCTTTGAAAATTCCGGTCTTTGTAAAACAAGAGGGGAAGCGCGCAGACTGATTTCCCAGGGAGGCGGCTATTTGAACGACCGGAAAATTTCAGCCTTTGACCAGATGGTCGACATCAATGATCTAAAGGATGATGGACTGCTTTTGCGGGCAGGGAAAAAGAGATATATGAAGGTTATTTCCGGCGCAGTGGGGAAATAAATAAGTTTTAGGTTTTAAGTTTTAAGAAAAAAAACTAAACCATCATTATTGCCGGGAAAGCTTAATACTTAAAACTATAAAAGCCCAGATTAAAGGTCTTTTCATGGAAAAAGGGAAAAAGAAACCCGGGTCAAAAAAGACAAAGGCGAAAACGCCCGACCGGAAGCCGGTCCAGTATCGCACGGCGCTTGCACCCGTGGTACGGCGCTCGGACACCGCGCTTGTCCCTTATGATCCGCTTCAAATATATCTCCTTGAAATCAAGCAATATAATCTGCTGACCCGGGAAGAAGAGAAAGAGCTGGCAACCCGAATCAGAGAACATAACGACGATGACGCGGCCTTCAGGCTTGTGACGTCAAATTTGAGACTGGTCGTCAAAATTGCCATGGATTTCCATCGTTACTGGACCAAGAATCTCCTGGACCTGATCCAGGAAGGGAACCTGGGGTTATTGCAGGCCGTTAGAAAATTCGACCCTTACCGCGGCATAAAATTTTCCTACTATGCCTCATTTTGGATTAAGGCTTACATCCTTAAATTCATAATGGACAACTGGAAGATGGTTAAAATTGGAACGACCCAAAGCCAGCGGAAGCTCTTCTTCAACCTTGCCAAGGAAAGGGATAAGCTGATTGCTCAGGGCTTCGCCCCCGAACCCCGTCTGTTGGCCGAAAAACTGGACGTGAAGGAGTCGGAAGTCGTTGAAATGACCCAGCGCCTGGGGGGATGGGAAGTTTCCCTCAGTGCGCCCGTGGGCGAGGATTCCAAGGAATCCTACGGTGCGTTTCTCCCTGACCCCGGAATGCCGGTTGACGATCAGCTATCCAATAATGAAAGCCGTACACAACTATCAAGAAGCCTTAAAGAATTTCGTAAAACCCTTTCAGGAAAAGAAGCCGACATTTTTGACAATCGAATTCTGGCTGAAAAACCCCTGACCCTTCAGGATCTGGGCAACAAATACAAGATTTCCCGAGAAAGAATTCGGCAAATCCAGGAAAAAATTATCAAAAACATTCGGAAATGGTTGAAAGAAAAGATCCCGAATTTTGAGGAGGAATACTCGGATTTCTTGAAATAGCGACGACTGTCTCTGAAAAATCCGGCGTAAATAGACTATGAAACCAAGGCTCACAGTATTCAACCGCCCATTTCTTCAGTATGCCATATTCCCGGGGGGCGGGAATTTGAAGCGCCTCTCTTTGCTCTTGCCGGCCCTTTTTGCCATTGGGTTCACCGGCTGCGCAACGATGATCGACCCGGCGCCTCAAAAAACGAGCGTCCCCGTCGTTGAGGTCGCCAAACCTAAAATTTATCGTCCCCAACAACCGGACGCAACCCAGAAAGCCTATGAGCAGTTCACCTATGCCTCAATCGCTTTAAACCAGGGTCGTTACCAGGATGCGCGTAAATACCTTGAAACGGCCATTCAAAATGACCCCGATTCCGTCTATTTGAACGCCAAAATGGCGATGTTGCTGAAAGGTCTCAAACAATATCCTGAAGCGTTGGCCTATGCCCGGAAAAGCGTTGGCATGGACCCTCAAAACACGCACACCCTTGCATTGCTGGGAGACTTGTACGCGTTGACGGGGAACGATGAACTCGCCATGGCGGCGTATCGGAACATTCTTAAACAAGATCCGGATGATCAGCGGGTCAGGCTACTGTTGACAACCATCCTGGTCCGGAAAAAAGAATTTGAAAAGGCTTTGACCCACTTGGACGTTCTGATTAGTCAGGATCCTGACCTGATCATTGCCCATTATTACCAGGGTAGAATCAACCTGGAAATGCATCGCTATGAAGCAGCTGAAAAATCCATGAATGAAGCCCTGAAACGTAACCGAACGCTGGAGCCGGCCCTGTTTGATAAAGCTACCCTCTATCAAATAACCCATCGGAACCCCCAAGCGGCCAAGGCCTACGAAAATTTGCTTTCCATTTATCCCGACAACATCCCCGCCAGGGAAAGGCTGGTGGAAGTGTATCTGGAACTGGGCCGGAAAACCGAGGCGGCACATCAGGTGGAGCAAATCAAGAAGCACTCGAACCCCGGCGAACCTGAACGGCAGGCGCTGGGTCTCATTTATCTGAGGCAGGGGAAAATCGATGAATCTATTGCTGAGCTGGATCTGATTGTTACCGCATGGCCCAAAGACCACAAGTCGCGATATTATCTGGCAACCGCCTATGAAGAAAAGGGGGATAACGAGACGGCTCTGGCGCAATTTAACCGGATTGATAAGGGCTCAAAATATTATGCCAACGCTCAGATGCACATGGTGCATCTGTTTATCATCGAAGAAAAATACGACGATGCACTGAACACCTTGACACAGTTGATGGCGCTGGACAGGGATAATACGGACCTGTATCTTATGCTGGCGTCCATCTATGAAGCTCAGGAAAAATATGAAAAGGCCATTGCCGCGGTTAAAGACGGTTTGAAGCTGGATGAAAAAAACGTCAACCTTCGATTTCGCCTGGGTATACTTTTGGACAAGATTGGGAAAAAAGACGCCTGCATCAAAGAAATGAGGCAATTGCTTGCAATTGACCCCGACAATGCCGATGCGCTCAACTACATCGGGTATACCTATGCCGAGCAGGGCGTTCGACTGGACGAGGCCCTGTTCCTGATTCAAAAAGCCCTGAAATTGAAGCCCGACAGCGGCTATATTATCGATAGCCTGGGATGGGTCTATTTTCAGAAAGGCCAATACCGGAAGGCGGTACGCACCATTGAAAAGGCAGCGATTCTAACCGGAGACGACCCCACTGTTCAGGAGCATCTGGGAGATGCCTACCTTAAGATCAAAGAATACGAAAAGGCCCTCCGCTGTTATGAAAAGGCCCTCTCTTTAGAGCACCCAGAAGCAACACGGATCAAAGAAAAAATGGTCGAGGTGCGCGAACTTTTGAAGAAAAAAAATTGAATCTCGCCAAAATCTATTCGGGAATCAAAACGGTCTTGACGGTTACAGCCTTTGTAATTTTTCAGTGCTGTTCCCCTATAACGCTCAACCCTCCGTCTCCCGCCCTTGAGGGAACAAAAATCGCTTCCCTCGTTTCCGAGTTCGAAGCACAGGCGTGGGCGGCAAAGACCCTTTTTTACTCAGGTACGCTGACCCTTAGCCATCCGGATGCCGAAACCGCGGTTCAAATTCTGATGATTGCGGATGCAGGCCATAGGGCAGGCACAGGGGCCAGGGCAGACACACAGGTCTGCCCCTACGGGCGGATCAAAATTGAAATTACCCATCCCTGGGGAAAACCCCTGCTCCATATCTTGATACGGGGCCGAAAACTTGATATTCTGGATTTCACTGAGAAACACATTTACAGGGGCAGCCTCGATAGCCGGCAGGTTTTGGAACGTATTCCCATACCCCTGGACTCTTGTGTCTTATGGTCCCTCGCGAGGGCTTTTCCAGCCTTGGTCGAACACCGGCGGGCAAGGTCGTTTGCCGGGAATCAGATCACCCTCCTGGACCGCAATGGAGACAAGATTCAGGTGTTTGAACTTTATTCGGGGGAACCGCTTCCACACAAGGTATGTTTTTTAAAAGAACATGCGACCCTGGTCTTTTCAAATTTTGAAAACGACGACGGCATTCTTTATGCGCGGCAGGTGAATTTCCATGGTCCGGCGTATCAGAGCGGACTGGAGATTGCCATTGACCAAATGACCTTTAACAAGCCCCTTCCGGAGGCCGTGTTTAAAATGGCGGCCCCCCGTGACTTTACCATCGTCCATTTAGAGAACCATTTTCCGGAGCATTAGGTTTGGATATCTCATTTGTTATCGTGAACTGGAATACCCGGGACCTGCTGCTGCGGTGTTTGGCTTCCATTTACAAAACAACTTCGGGGTTGGCCTTTGAGGTCTGGCTGGTGGACAATGCATCCTCGGATGGCAGCGTTGCGGCCGCACGGGCCGTCTATCCCGACATTCATGTGATTGAAAACCGCCAAAATCTGGGGTTTGCCGCAGCCAACAATTTGGCCTTTGCCGAAATGCGGGGCCGTTATGCCGTTTTGATCAACACTGATGCACAGCTGAAGACAGTCGCCATTAAACACCTTTTGGCTTTCATGGAAAAAACGCCGGATGCCGCCATGGCCTGCGGGCAACTGCTGAATGAGGATGGATCAAAGCAAAACGCCATCGCGCCATTTCCGTCCTTGCTTTCCCTGCTTTCCAATGAGACCCTGCTGCGGCTCCTCTTTCCTCAAAAATACCCCAGCAAAAGAAAATGTTATACGGCGCCCATAGCGGTGGATTCCTGCATCGGGGCCTGCATTATGGTTTCAAAAAAAGCCATTGATGAAGTCGGTTTCCTGGATGAGCGGTATTTTTTTTTCATGGAGGAAACGGACTGGGCCTACCGAATGAAACAAGGGGGATGGAACAACTATTTTGTTCCGGATGCGGAAATTGTTCATGCGCAGGGAAAAACCGTCGGCAGCGGGGTTTCCGCCAGGATCCTCTTTTATCGCTCCCGATATCAATATTTTAAAAAGTGGCGCCCAAAAACCTATCCCCTGTTTTTTTTGGCTGCCTTTTTCCGGCTGTTCGTCAATGCTCTGTTGAACCTTCTGGCCATGGGGGGCACCCTGGGGTTAAACAAACGCATCAAGAAAAAACTGGCGGTCTACACACAACTGCTGAGATGGCACCTCAAAGGACGCCCCTAGATGATGCAAATGGAAACCGCACAACTTTTGAAAGGAAATCCGTCACTGCCCACGACAAACGGTCCCATCCTGGTCATACAACTGGGGGACATCGGGGATGTGGTGCTGACTCTGCCCGCCATAGGGGTTTTGGGGCGCACCTTTCCAAATCGTCCCCTGGTTCTGTGTGTTAGGGAACATGCCAGGGAATTGATGGAGGATTGTCCGTGGGTACAACAGGTCCTGTCCGTAAACAAACAAAAGCGGTCGTTTACGGATGCGTTGGCCTATCAGCTTCACTTCTTCAGGGAACTCAGAAAACGCCGCTGCACGCTGGCCATCGAACTGCGAACGGGCACCCGGGGCGCGGTGATCGCCCGGCTGTCAGGGGCAAAAACCCGCGTCGCCCGCTATGCCAACGATGGAACCCTGTGGCGGAATCGTCTTTTTACCCATCTTGTGCGACCCACCCATGAGGGCATTCAATACGCCGCCCGGCATAACCTGAATATCATGGCCCCCTTTGGACTTTTCGAACCCGACCCCCGGCCTACCCTTTCAGTCTCCCGACGGCGTCGTGAAAAGGCTAAGGATATTTTTGTGAAAGCCGGGGTTCCGGACCATGGCCCCATGGTGGCGATCCACCCGTTTTCACTTTGGAAATACAAGGAATGGGATATTGCCGAGATGGCTCGGTTGCTGGATTATATTCAAACCCGATACCACTGCAACCTTGTGGTCACCGGGGCCCCCAATGAACGAGAACGGGCCGCGGATCTCGTCGGCAAATGCATGCAAAAACCGTATAATCTGGCAGGGGAAACGTCCATTGGAGAACTTCCCGCCGTTCTTCAGGCATGCCGTCTCTTTATCGGGGTGGATACGGCGGCGCTCCACATGGCGGCTGCCGTGGGGACCCCTACGGTGGGCATATTCGGCCCGTCCTCATGGACAAACTGGGGCCCCCGGGGCCGTGATCATTTAATCGTTAAAAAAGGATTCGCCTGTCAGCCCTGCAGCCAAAAGGGTTGCGAAGGTTCGGAAAGAAGTCGTTGTCTGGAGGAGTTGACGGCTGAAGAGGTTTTTCAAAGGATGGCAAAGACATTAAAACGAACCTTGGTTAGAAAACCTGAAAATCAACGCCAGAAACAACGGATCAGTTAAAGATATGACGTTTCCTGCAGAACCTAATACGCCATTTTCCAGAAAAAATATAATGGCCTTTTTATGCATCACGGTGTTGGCTGCCGTTGTTTACTTTGCGGGTCTGGGCAGCTATCCGTTGCTGGATCCCGATGAAGGACGCTATGCGGAAATTCCCCGTGAAATGCTGGAAAGCGGGGATTTCATAACCCCTCGACTCAATTACGTCAAATACTTTGAAAAGCCCCCCCTGTTTTACTGGCTGACGGCCGGGTCCATGGCCCTTTTCGGCCAAAAGGAATGGGCGGTTCGTCTGGTGCCCGCCCTGGCGGGATTTCTGACGTTTTTGCTGGTGATGGGTTTCGGAAAACGGCTGTTCAATGGACGAACAGGCGTGATGGCAGCCTGGATCTACCTGACCGGTATGATCCCCCTGATTTTAGCAAGGATGCCCATTATTGATGGGGTTTTCAGCCTATTTCTGACCGCTGCCTGGGGGACCTGGCATCTGGGCTATCAATCTCCCGGAAAACGGTTCCGGCAAGGTTGGTATTGCATTTCCTGGGCCTGCCTCGGCATGGCGGTCATGACCAAGGGGATTGCGGCCATTGCACTGACGGGGTTGATTGTCGGGGGGATCATTATCTGCCGTCGCGACTGGCGGGCCCTTGGCGCCATGGCATGGGCGCCGGGGCTGTTGATCTTCGCCATTATTGTGGTTCCCTGGCATTGGGCCGTCAGCTTGCGAAATCCCGAGTTTTTTCATTTTTATATTGTGGTGCAGCATTTTTCCCGGCTGGTCAGCCTTGAACACGCCAAACCGTTCTGGTTCTTTATCGTACTCTTCCCCTTCGGTATGCTATTCTGGACGGGTCTTTTTTTCCCTGCCGCCGCAAATTCCATCAAAACGGCCTGGCGCGTGGTTCGAGACCCCCAAAACAAGGGGACGCAATCGGAAAGCATTCTTTTCCTGGTGATATGGGTTTCTGCAGTCATCGGCCTGTTCAGCCTGAGTCGATGCAAGCTCGTTCCCTATATTCTGCCCGCCTACCCGGCCATGGCACTCCTGATCGCTGTCTATCTCGATAAGGGTGCATTGCTGAAGTGTCCGGCCCGCTGGTGTACTGCGCTTATGGCCTTTCTGCTGCTCGCGGCGGTTTTACCCATACGGAATATTGCCCGAGGGCAGGACATGATTCCCATGGCCGAGTTGACGCTGCCCCTGGTGATGGCGCAGATCGCTCTGCTCTCAGGCGGCATTCTTTTATTGGTATCGCTTTTCAAAAGGCGCCTGATCCCCTTTGCCACCGGTTTCACCTTGATTCTTTTGATGCCCGCCATGTTCATGATCGTGCCGGTTCCCGCGAAATACCGAAAAATCGGTGGTTTCATCAAAGCCATGCCTCAGCCCCTGCCCCGGGAAATCAGGGTCGCCGAATGGCGCAACTACGATCAGGCCTTAAGCTTTTACAGCCGCAGGAGGACCATTTTAATCGATGAAATTAACGAGCTTGCATTTGGAAAGTCTCTGGGAGATCATAGTGAATATTTTTTAAAGGGTGAAGAAAGTCTCAAGCGTCTGGCCCTTGATGTCCCCCTGCTGGTGAATATTCGCCCTCGGGACTGGCCAACGGTTCGAACCTGGCAAACCCTTAAACCCGTCGCCGCCAACAGCACCAATGTCATGGTGGGCAACAACGCCTTCTTTTGCCTGACCGGACTTAAGCCCTGGTCTGATGCCGCCGTTACCCCGCCGCCCCTGCTGCTGATGCCGCGGCGCCGGGATTAGGGGAAATGCAATGAATGTTTTAACCCGATATCTCCTGACGGAATTTTTCAAGCTGCTCATCATCTGTCAGCTGGTGTTCATCGCACTGTACCTGATGATCGATTTTGCCGGTGGAATCGATGATTTTATAAAGGCCGATGTGTCAAAGGGGATTATGATGGCCTATTTCGCGTACAAAATCCCAGCCATTGCCGGTCAGATGTTGCCCCCCGCCACGCTGACCACGGTCATTATCCAGTTCAGCCTCATGAAACGGAACAACGAGATGGTGGCGTTGAAGGCCAGCGGCGTCAATGCCTGGCAAATCGCGCAACCAATCATCCTCCTGGCGGCGTTTCTCTCCATGGGTCTTTTCCTGTTCTCTGAAACCATTGTTCCCTATGCCAGTTCTCGAAGCAACGAAATATGGCGAACCGACGTCAAAAAAGAGCATCCCGGCCGATTTCATGGGCAAAACCATATCTGGTACAAGGGAAAGAATTGCATCTACTTCATAAGACAGTTCGACCAGCAGAAAATGGTCATGGTGGAACCCACCTTCTATTTTTTTAATGATCAGTTTAAAATCACCCAGAGGATCGACGGTCGCGTGGGGATCTGGAAGAACCATGTCTGGCAGGTGCAAAACGGCATGGTGCAAAACCGGGAGAAGGATGGGACCTACGACCTTCACAAGTTTGAATATCTGGATGTAAACCTCGCTGAAAATCCGGAAGACTTTGTGCGGGAAACGACGGAACCGGAAGAAATGGGGTATGTTCGGCTCAAGCGATTTGCGGAAAGGCTTAAACTGGAAGGGTACGATGCCACCCGGTATTTTGTCGAACTGAACATCAAGATTGCCTTTCCATTTATTGTCCTCATCATGGCGCTGATTGGAATTCCCATCGCCCTTTGGCGAAAAAACATGGGCACCCCCCTGGCGGTTTCCCTGGGAATATCCCTGTGTTTTGTTTATCTGCTGATCCTGGGGCTTTCCCGAACCTTAGGTTTTGCCGGGATTCTCCCCCCGTTTTTCTCGGCATGGTTAGCCAATAGTATATTCCTTTTTTTAGGCATTTATCTGATGATTCATGTCAATCGGTGATGGGAACATAAAAGTGAAGGAAAATGTCAGGATTTTTTTCCCTTTTTGTGGTATAGATCCAGAAGAATAAAACCGGTTGGGGGACACTGGAAAATGAGAAATAAACGACATCAAATCTTAAGGTCTTTTTCTTTTGCACTGCTCTTTTTCGGCTGTTTGGTTTTTAAAATCACTTTGGCAACCGCAGCCTCGGAAATAATCATCTCCAAAGGACAAACGGTTTACACGCCTGTTTATTCCCATATTTACAGTGGCGACCGTGAACACCCCTTTTACCTGGCAGCGACGCTCAGTGTTAGGAACACGGATCCGAAACATGTCATTACCATTCTCACTGCGGACTATTATGATTCAAAGGGGACACTCCTGCGACGGTACCTGGAAACACCGGTCAATCTCAATTCCCTGGCCACAATACGTTATATCATCAAGGAATCGGATAAGAGCGGTGGATCGGGCGCCAATTTTATGGTGAAATGGAAATCCGATGTGGCGGTCAATGCGCCCATTATTGAAAGCATTATGATCGGAACCAAAACCCAGCAGGGCATTTCATTCATTTCTCGGGGTCGGGCTATTCGGGAATGAGTTGTCGTCGATGCAAAGTGAAATGTCCATAACCCTTAAGCATAACAACCAGACACGGGAGGAATACCATGTTTGATGAAATTACGGAAAAGATCGAAACGGTGATGGGACAGTTAAATGCGCTACGAGGTCATCTTTGACTTAGACAACCAGAAACTCAAGCTTGAAGAGCTGGAAAATCTCATGAGCAAGGCCGATTTCTGGCAAAGGGACCAGGATGAGATATCCCGGTTGAACCAGAAACGGTCGGTTCTCAGTGAACAGGTTGAATCATGGCAGGATCTTTTCAAGCAAACCGAAGATGCCGGTTTGATGGCGGAAATGGCCATTGAGGAGAAGGATGAGGCCACACTGAAAGAAGTCGGCCTGGAAGTGAAAAGCCTTCAGAAGCATATTGAGGCCCTGGAACTCAGATCGCTACTGGGCAAACCCGATGACCAGCGGAATGCCATTGTCGCCATTAATGCGGGCGCCGGAGGGACCGAAGCCCAGGATTGGGTGGAAATGCTCTTCAGGATGTATGTCCGGTGGGCTGAGGGAAAGGGGATGAAAGTCCAGGTTATCGATTATCTGGCGGGCGATGAAGCAGGCGTCAAGAATGTGGATTTTACGGTCACGGGGCCTTATGCCTATGGGTATATGAAATCCGAGCATGGTATTCACCGCATGGTCCGAATTTCGCCCTTTGACGCAACGGGTCGAAGACATACCTCCTTTGCCTCCGTTTCAGTGCTTCCGGAGGTAGATCAGGATATCAACATCGAAGTGGACGACAATGATTTGAGAATTGACACCTTTCGGGCGAGCGGTCCCGGGGGGCAACATGTCAATAAGACCAGTTCCGCCATCAGAATTACGCACCTGCCCACTAAAATTGTGGTTCAGTGTCAGAATGAAAAGTCGCAACATCGCAACAAAGATATGGCCATGAAAGTGCTGAAATCGAAGCTCTACGATCTGGAAAAAAATAAACTGGACCAGAAAAAGCAGGAAATGCATCAAACCCAGAAAGATATTGCATGGGGAAGCCAGATTCGTTCCTATGTTTTCAATCCTTACCGGATGGTGAAGGACCATCGCACCCAGGTGGATGACGGCAATGTGGAAAAAGTGATGGATGGGGGCATTGATGGTTTCATTGATGCCTATTTAAAGATGAAATAGTCCTTATCCTTCCTGATAGCTCTGATCGATACTTTCGATGTACAATTTTATGCCGTCGCAGATGCCGACGGCCAGCCGTTCCTGGTATGTTTTGCTCAACAGCCTTTTTCTTTCAGAGCGGTTGCTCAAAAAGCCTATTTCCACCAGAACTGCCGGCATCTGAGCGCCAATGAGAACGTAAAAAGGGGCTTGCTTGACGCCAAGGCTTTTAATCTTTTTGTACCGTTTCTCGGCGTTTCCCACCATGCCGTTTTGAACCTGATGGGCCAGCCTGCTGGATTCACGGATTTTAGTATTGAGCATCAGATCGTTCAGGATGGTTTGAAGGTCGCTGATGCTTTTTTCCGAGGTGGCATTTTCCCGTGCCGCCACCATTACGGCTTGCTGATCCGTGGCCATGTTTAAAAAATAGGTTTCCAGCCCATGAATTCGGTTGTCCTTATGGGCATTGACATGCAGTGAAATAAAAAGATCCGCTTTTCTCATATTGGCGATGGCGGTTCTTTGTTCCAGGGAGAGAAAAACGTCTTTGTCCCGTGTGAGAACAACTTCACAGCCGATTTCTTTTTTCAGTCTGATTGCCAACCGTTTTGCAAGCGCCAGGGTAATATCTTTTTCCAGGTATTTTCCGTGAGATTTGCAACCCGGGTCTTTGCCGCCATGGCCCGGATCAATGACGATTCGGTTCACATTCAACCCGAGCTGCCGGGCCAGGGAAATGGTTTGATCCGGTTCCCCGGCTTTTCGAATGCCGCGCCTTATTTTCCGTTTTTTTGCTGTCGGGGCGAAAGATTTTTCGCCCCGACCCTCGGATTGGGGTTTGGTTTTCTCTTTTTCAAATCCGCGCACATCCACCACGATACGAAACGGATCATAGAGGTGAAATACATTGTATCCTCCCAGTTTCTCCATATCCAGAACCACCCGCACCGTATTTTCCGTGTATTGTCCGGCCCTGGCTTTTTGAAGCAGGTCATCCTTAATGGGTACCACGCTGTCGATACGCTTGCCGACACGGGCATTTTGAAGGTCCAGGTACAGCCTGCGCGGCTTTTTCCGGTCGGGATCGGGCGCCAAAAGATGGTGTTCGTATTTAACCGGCGATTTCACGTCAATCACCACGCGGGTGTAATTAGGGGTTGACCAGTAACGAATATCCTTAACCATGGCCCGTCCGTTTTCTGAAATCGATCCCGGGTCCCCGTTCTCCCGTTTTATTTTTTTGTTCAGAGTTATCGCCAGCTGGTCGAGCCTCTTTTTGGCTTTAGGACGCATGTCTCCTTTGGGAAATCTGACATCCACCTTCAGGAATTCCACATAGGCCTGGGAAGGATTTTTTTTTATTTTGTAATAGATCTCGCCGATTTTGTATTGGGCATCATCGGCCAGGAAATGTTTTTTGTGCTGCGTCGCCAGCTTTCGGTAAAGGGTTAGGGCTGCATCCAAATCTTTGGATTCATGGGAGTATTTATGGAGTTTGGCGTAGAGATCGGCTGCGCGATAAAGGGCCCAGGCGGCCTCATCGTTTTTCGGATAAGAACTGTAGATCTTTCGGTACCGGTCCGCGCATTTAATCCAGTTGTGACGATAACGCTTTTTCTTAGATGAACCGTAAAGGTCTTTTCTTGAACGATCCGCCTTTTGAAGCAGAATTTTCGCGTTGCTTTCGGCCTTTGCCCCATGCAGCGGGGCGATCAAAAAGGCGACCACAAGGCATGCGATAATAAAATAGAGGGGTCTCTGTTTCATGGGTCCGAGGATAACCGTTTTTTCAGGTTGTTCAACGCCATTAAAGCGTCCACCGGGGTCATGACGTCTATGTTCAGATCTTTAATCCATTTTCTTAACTTCCGGTCGCGAGATCCGAAAAGGTCCAACTGCACCATTCTCTTTTCTTTAGTTAGGTTCTCTTTTTTTCCAACCGTGTGCGCCAAACGCGGCTTGCCCGTTTCATCCATTTCACCCCCTTCCAGATTTTTAAGTATTTCCATGGCCCGTTTGATCACTTCCTCCGGAAGGCCGGCAATTCGGGCCACTTGGATGCCGTAACTTCGACTGGTTCCGCCCGGCGCCAGCTTTCGCAAAAAAAAGATATTGTCATTCCATTCCCGAACCGCGATGTTGAAGTTCTTCACCCTGTGTTTGGTGGTCACGAGTTCCGTCAGTTCATGGTAGTGGGTGGCAAAAAGCGTTCGCACCCCTTTGCCGGCCCTGTCATGAAGGGCCTCCGCCACGGCCCAGGCAATGCTCAATCCATCGTAAGTGCTGGTTCCACGACCGATTTCATCCAGAACCACCAGGCTCCTGGGCGATGAATGTCTTAGGATATTGGCGGTTTCGTTCATTTCCACCATGAAAGTGCTTCGGCCCCCGGCCAGGTCGTCGGAGGCGCCAACCCTGGTGAATATGCGGTCCACGATGCCGATGACCGCCTTTTCAGCGGGCACAAAACCGCCCATCTGGGCCATGAGCACCGTCAGCGCCGTTTGCCGCAAAATGGTGGATTTCCCGGCCATATTGGGTCCCGTGAGAATCATGACCTGCTGTTTTTGAGCGTCCAGATGGATGTCGTTGGGGACAAAATCCTCACCCTTGACGGTCTGTTCAACCACCGGATGTCGCCCTTGAACAATGTCCAGGTCGGCGCTATCATTGATTTCGGGGCACGTATAATGGTTTCGTTCCGCCGTTTCGGCAAGACCGGCCAGGGCGTCGATTTGAGCGATAACATCGGTTGTTTCCCGGATGCGTTGGTTCTCAAAACTGATTTGGGTTCGAACCGCTTCAAAAATATCCTGCTCCAGAGCGACCCGTTTTTCCTCGGCGCCCAAGACTTCACCTTCTTTGCGTTTCAAATCTTCCGTAATATAGCGCTCCCCGTTTACCAGGGTTTGTTTTCGAATATAATCCGAGGGCGCCAGGTGCAAGTTGGCTTTTGAGATTTCCATGTAATAGCCAAATACCTTGTTGAACCCCACCTTCAGGCTGCTGATTCCGGTTCGCGCCTTTTCAGATGCGGCAAAACCGGCAATCCAGCTTTTTCCATCCCGGCTTAGCGCAACCAATTTATCCAATGCGTCGCTGTACCCCTCCCGAATAATGCCGCCATCTTTGATGGAAACCGGGGGATCTTCATGGATGGCCTCCCGGATCAGACTTGCCACATCATCGAGTGTGTCCAATTTCGAAGCCAGTTCTGAGAGAAGAATGCTTGAAGACCCCGTCAGCGCGGCTTTTACGGCAGGGAGCCTCAGAATGGAGGACATCAGCGCCAACAGGTCTCTGGCATTGGCCCTTTTCATGGCAATTCTGCCGTTCAATCGGGCCATATCATAGATCTCTCCCAATTCGCTTCGAACCACTTGCCTCAAGGCGGGGTCATCCTTCAACCAGGCAACCCCGGCCAGTCGTTGTCGAATAGGGTCCATATGAACCAGAGGATAGGCGATCCAGTTCTTTAGCAGGCGGCTGCCCATGGGCGTGACCGATTGATCCAGAATTTGAAACAATGATCCCTTGGCGGATTGTCCCCGAATGGTTTTCAGCAGCTCCAGATGGGTGCAGGTGGATACGTCCAATACCATGAATTCACCCATATGGTAGGTGATGATCTCTTTGATATGGGGGGGGAACCCTTTTTGGGTTTCTCTGAGATAGGCCACCAGTGCCCCCGCCGCAATGACGCCGCTGTCCATGCCCTCGCACCCAAAACCGATCAGAGATCCCACCGCAAGCTGCTCCTTCAGCAGGGCATCCGCTTTAAGGGGATCAAAGGTCTCTCCGGCCAGTATTTCCAGGCGGTACCGGGAAAGATCCGCTTGCCGGGTTCTGCGGTCAAGTTTTGAGAGCAATAATTCAGCCGGGTCAATTCTCCCCAGTTCGTCCAACAGGGCCTCGATGGAATTCATTTCAGTCAGTCGAAATTCACCCGTGGAGAGGTCCGCATGGGCCAGGCCATAGACGTCTTCTCCCCCCCAAACGGCCGCCATATAGAGGTTTGTTTTCCGGTCGAACTCTTTTTCATCCACCAGTGACCCGGGGGTGACCACCCGGACCACTTCTCTTTTGACAATTCCCTTGGCGGCTTTCGGGTCTTCCACCTGTTCGCAGACCGCCACCTTCCAGCCGCTGTCAACGAGTTTGCCGATATAGGACTGATAGGCGTGGTGGGGGATGCCGCACATGGGAACCTTATTTCCGTTGAAAGTTCCGCGGGAAGTCAGCGTAATGCCTAGAATTTTTGATGCAATCTTCGCATCTTCAAAAAACATTTCATAAAAATCACCCATGCGAAAAAATAAAATGGCATCGGGAAACGCATCCTTGATGCCCATAAATTGTCTCAGCATGGGGGTCAGTTGGGTCATTTAATATAAACCTAAAACTTAAAAGAGCGCTAATCAACAAATCGAATCAACAGGGGGCTCCGTATCATTGATTAGCCCAATCGTATCCCATCGGTTGCACTGGGGACATTGCCACAGGAGTTCGCTTGGCTCAAAACCGCACTGAACGCATCTGAACCTGAGATAGGGCACGTTCAGGCCTTCTATAATTTCGCCGTAGTCTGCCAGGACATCCTCAACGGCGCCCTTGGTTAAAAGCATCTGCCCTCTGAATCGTCTTGCCTCCCAAAAGCCGGGGTTCAATGAAAGAGCATTGGTAATCTCCTTTAAGGCGCCCGCCATGTCATCCCTGTTGTATAAATACCGGGCCAATGCCATATGGGTAAAAGCATCCGGATTGGACCGAACGCATTCTTTCAGGAAAACTTCCACCGGTTCCAGGTTTTTCATCTTCGTGTAGGCCCCTTCCAGGCGGCCATAGGCCAGGAATGTAAACTGGGGCATGACTTCGGCCACTTTTTTCCATGCGGCAATGGCTTTTTTGTATTCTTGCTTTTTCAGGTAGAGATCTCCCAGGTGCAGGTAAGCGTCAACACACTCTTTTTGAATAGAGATCGCTTTGGTGAAAAGGGTTCTGGCTTTGCCGACATCATCCTTTTCCTGATAAACTTTCCCCGCTTCCACCAAATGATGCGCCAGGATATGGTCGTGACGGCCTTTTTCAAGCCTGGCGATTTTTTGCCGGGTAGCATAAGCGTTTTCCCAGTCTTTCAGACCTTCATAGATCCGTTCAATTTCTTTGAGGGTTCGTACGTCGCCGGGATTTTTGGTGGAGACCTGAAGAAATGTCTTCAGGGCACGATTCAAGAAACCGCCTTTTTGATAGTCTTTGCCCAGATCGAAAAGCGCCCCGATTTTGCTTTGTTCATCAATATTGGGACGTAAAATGATATTTTGCCGGATTCTGATGGCACGATCGATATCGCCTTTTGATCGATAAAGATTCCCTAAGGTGACATAGGTTTCGATGGTATTCGAATTCACTTGAACGGATTTTGTAAATTCCTCGATGGCCTGGTCATGGTCATTGGAAAGAAGGTATTGCACCCCTTTAAAAAAAGAGCTGTCCCCTCTGTTTGTTGCCTGTGGTTGCTTGTTTTCCGTGGGCGATCGAATACGCGACCCCAGAAAGAGTCCGATTAAAAGGAAAACAATGGCGGTCAGAAGGATCTGTTGGCTTCCACCGCCAAAAAACCATTGCCAGGTTGATTCCAGCATGGGAATCTCTTTCAAAGAGACTGCATGATCATGTGTTGACGGGAGGGAAAGCGGGGTTCATATCATCGTCTGAATTCATAACCTCCGTTGTAACCGGCAAGTTCCGAAGGGAATTCAACTCCATCTCATTGCTCTTCACATCCTTTATAAGGGCTTTGATTTGCCGTTTGAAGGCGATGCGTTCCGAGACTCCGAAAAGCCAGGTAAGCACTACCCCCACCAGAAAAGTCAGCACCGCAATCAAAAATACGGACAATCCCGCTGTTTCATAATTCAAAAAGAGAAGGTTCGCTTTAAAATTGATTTTGGTTGTTAAAGCCGCATAGTTTTGAACCGACAAAACCACAACCAGCAGCAAAAAAAGAATGATCAAAAGCGCCTTGATTTGTTTCATGCCCCACCTCCGCATTCAGAGACCTATTTCTAAAAGATTATGTAAAAGACTAAGTTAATGAAAAAAAGGACGAAAAAACCATCCACTAAATCGGAATAATCCGTCCCTGAACCGACTCCCCCACCTCCAGGATGCCGATGCTGTGTAGGCCGGAAGCGCTGTATCCCGTGGCCGTACCGGGATTAAAAAATAAGACCCCATCCCGGACATGATTGGCAGGCACATGGGAATGTCCATAAACGATCACATCCACATTTGGAAAGAGCGGAAAGATTCGGTCTTCCAGGCCATCAGCGGCCCCCCAACCGTGGATAATGCCAAGCCTATGCCGTCCCACGGTCACAACTTTTTTGTCGGGGAGCAGCGCTTTTATTTCCAGGGGATCCATATTTCCTTGAACGCCGTGAAAAACAGTCTTTTCGAAAAACGCGACAATATCAGGAGAAACAATGTCTCCGGCATGAAAAATCATGTCGACATCGGACAGATAAGTACGGTATATGTCGGAAAGTTCTCGGGTCACCTGATAAAGATGGGTATCCGAAAGTACGCCAATTTTCATGCCTTCACTCCAAAAAACCGAGACCGCATAGCCCCTAACGGTAAAAATCAGTAGGGAGTATACCAACCTGCGAAAAAAAGACAAGATTTATCTGAACCAGGGGGTACGTCATTGATGCGGAAAAGATGTTTTTGTAAAACTTAAAAATAGAAAGGTAAAAACAATGCCCATATATGAATTCTATTGTTCCGAATGTCATACCCTGTTCAACTTTCTCTCCAAGACCATCAACACGGAAAAAAGACCGTCGTGCCCAGAGTGCGGGAAGGTTGAACTGGAACGACATCCGTCGGTCTTTGCGACCCCGCGCAATCGGGGCGAAGAAGAGGATTCGTCTTTCCCGGACCTGGACGAAAGCAAGATGGAACAGGCCATGAATGTGCTGGCGGCGGAATCGGAGCATTTGGATGAAAATGATCCGAGACAAGCTGCCAAGCTCATGCGCAAGCTGACGGATATGACCGGGCTTAATCTAGGGGATGGCATGGAGGAGGCCCTGAGTCGTATGGAAAGGGGCGAGGATCCGGAGGCCATAGAATCTGAAATGGGGGATCTCCTGGAAGGGGAAGACCCCTTTGCCTTTGGAAAAAAATCCGCCAAGGGTCTGAAAAAGCGGCCGCCAAGGGTTGATGAAACGCTTTACGATCTGTGATGCCTTTATATCTCTACCAGTTCGATATCTCCCCATGTGGCCATGCGGTCTTTTACGATTACCGCGCCTCCCAGAATTCCGCCGATCTCGTCTGCCCAATGAGCCACATGTTCAAGGTCTGATTTGTTCTTGACCCGGTTTCCCAGGGCCGTGGCTGCGGCGTCAGCTAAGGCGCTTGACCGGGCCAGAAGACAGACCACGTCGGTAATTCCCTTGCTCAAGGAGTGACCCACGGTTGCCGAAGAGGAACAGATGCCAAGGGGCATCTGTCTTGTGGGAATGCACAGGCCAAACTTTTCGCTCAATGGTGAAGCGCCCGCAAAAATGGAAACGGTGAGCGGCCGTTCGGCCGTCAGAAAAATATCCCCCCCGTTTTCAATAATGATTTGATCGCTGCGATTGAGGAGCCCTTCCCCCACCTGTTGCGCCATGGCGCCTGCCACCGCGGCCATGGGACCCACGTTGGCTTTTTTCGTGGACCAGATCATATCCCTGACAATGGGGGGCGCATAGGGATCATCGTCCAAGGGCAGGAGGGATGTCAGGAATTCGGGATGGAATTCAATATAGGCTTTGAGTTGGTGTCTGAACATGAAAACCAGATCATGGGCTTCCTTTTTAAGGTCTGATTCCGCGCAAATCCAAAGATCGGTTTCATCAACCGCCACTTGAAAGGATTTCAGGTCTTTGGCATGGACGCTCTGTCTGTAGGTGCGCTCTCGATAGGATGGCATTGGTCTGTTTTCAGTATTATTTTTTGGCGTCTTAGGGAGTTATGGATAAACGCCCATGAATCACGTTGGCATTCACCCCCAGACATGAAAATAAACATCTACAACTTTCAAGCTAACAGCTAATCGCTAACGGCTGTATTTTCATGATAAAAAAAGGCTTCCCAAGATGCCGTTGTTTTCTTCCAAATTAATCTCTCCTCCTAAGCGGTTCAAGATTGCGGAAGAATAGATGCACGCACACCCGAGAAGCCTGTTTTAAGCATCATCAACTGCTTCCCTTATTTTGGAGCCGGACGATACTTAAAAATGTTATTCGTTTATCAAACAGCGCTCACTTGTGTTCACCAAACACATGTCTTGCTAATGCTGCAAAATCCTTGCCATAAACGTCTCATCTTGAAATAACCAGATGTGACATATATTTACATGAAACCTTGCAGAGAGAGAGGGCCGAATGTATCAAAAAGGCCACAGGCGTGGCGGTAAAAAAAACACGCGGCAGTATCCATTTCTTTAAATGATTGCAGCGCCCTTGTAGCGCTCAATGGCCGTGCCGAGACCTTCCCGCTCTTTTTTGAGCGCCAGGGGTAAATGGTCAAGGATGTCCTGGGCCGTCATGCCGTCCACGCCTTTTTCTTCCGCTGCAAGATCACCCGCGAAACCATGAATAAACACACCTTTCAACACGGCGTCTTCAATTTTCAACCCAAGGCCGAACATGGCGGAAATGACCCCGGTTAAAACATCGCCGGAACCGGCCGTGGCCATGCCGGAATTTCCCGACATATTGATGAAAACCCGGTTGTCCGGCATTCCGATGAGGGTGTGTGCGCCTTTCAATACCACTGTAGCTTGCAACTGCCGGGCGGTTTGTTGCAGGATGTCTATTTTATGGTACTCAATTTCCGCCGCATCCATACCCGCAATCCTGGCCATTTCACCCAAATGGGGTGTCAGGATGGTTTCTGCTTTTCGTTCTTTCAGGATCTGGAGGTCACTGCAAATGGCGGTAATGCCGTCCCCATCCAGCAGAAGGGGAACGTTCAGCGCTTTTACAAGGAATCTCACCAGGGTCTGGGTCTCCGGGTCCAGGGATAAACCGGGCCCCAACACAACCATGTCCATGTTATTGGCCAGGTCCAGCAGAAAGTCTTTGTTCAGAAGGGCGATACTCCCTGATGCCGTCTCTTTTTGCGGCAGAAAAACGATTTCGCTGCCTTTGCTTGCAATAAAAGGGGTGATGGATTGGGGGGCCGCAAGACGTGAATACCCACCACCGGCTTTTAGAAAAGAAAGGGCTGAAAAGTACGGGGCCCCAAAATAGCCCGCGGCGCCGGAAATAAAGAGGACTTGCCCCATACTTCCCTTGTGGACATCGGCATCCCTTGGGGGAAGGTCTATGGGGGGTGTTATAGCGACTTTCAGATCATCGGCATTATAAAGTTCCGGAGGAAAAGAGATATGGGTCACATATAAATTCCCGCATAAATCATAGCCCGGAAACAGGAGATTTCCCAATTTGGGAAGACCGAAGGTCACGGTGTAATCTGCTTTTACGGCAATCCCCATCACTTTTCCCGTGTCCCCTGCCACGCCGGAGGGAATGTCCGCACTGAATACGGTTTTTCCGCTTTTGTTAATGCCGGCAATGATATCCCGGTAAAAACCTTCGACTTCCCGCATCAGCCCGGTTCCCAGAATTGCGTCTACAATAGCGTCCGAGTGTGTGATCTCCATAAGGACGGATGATGCGGCGTCAACCTGTCGGATCTCAACGGGCAGATTCTTCAGAATATCCAGGTTCAGTTTTGCCGCTCCCAGATACTTTTCTTGATTGCCCAGGATAAAGACCTTGACAAATCCGCCGTTGGAATGAAGCTTTCTCGCGATAACGAAACCGTCGCCGCCATTGTTGCCCATTCCGCAAAAGACAATGAAGCGCTTGTTTTGTATACCGAACTGGTTCGAAATAACAAAATAGACCGCATCCCCGGCATTTTCCATGAGCAGTTCTTCTCTAATGCCGTAGGTCTCAATGGCGGTCCTGTCCATCTCTCTCATTTCCTTGACGCTGCTGACTTTCATTTTTTCACCTTTATTCTGAATAAATTTTACGGGTTATGGTATCAGCATCCCCAAATGCCGTCAATAAATTCTTGACATGAAAGGGTCGGGTAAAATAAGTTGACAGGTCTTTGATTCAGAAAACTGCCTAAATCGGCTATGACCCCGACATGCTATGGAAAATCGAAAATGCTGCGAGGTGGCAATAAAGGTTCCCTTTCACGATCTGGATCCCATGAATATTGTCTGGCATGGGCACCTGATGAAATATTTTGACTTGGCCCGGTTTGCCCTGCTTGATGAATGTGGCATTGATCTTCAGGACTATTTTGAAAAAACGAGTGTTCTGTTTCCCATTATTAAAACTTCCACCAAGCACATCATCGCCCTTCGAAACCGCGACGAACTCCTCTGCAAGGTCACCGTGTTGGAGGCTGGGATCAAGATCGTCATGGATTTTGAGATCAGGCGAAGAGGACAAGATAAGATTTGCGCCAGAGGAAGAAGCGAGCAGGTCGCGGTGCTATACCCACAAATGGAAATGATGTTTGAAATCCCTGAGGCAATTCGCAAGGCGCTGGGGTTCTAAGGCGGTAAGCCGCGGTTTTAAGTTTTAAGTCTTCCCGACAAGGAGTGGATTCTTTTTTCTAACAGAGTTTCAGGAAACAAGGCATTAACGGCCCTGGATAATGAAGAAATGGTTTTACAAAACCCTTGTATTCGGGTCCGAAAAGTTCGGCCAATGGTTTTTCAGATTTTTTGCCTGGTTTGTTGCAACCGGTTATTTTGTTCTGTTTCCCCGTCGCGTCAAAACGGGGATCAACTTCTACAGGGCGCTTTTTCCGAACCGGCACTCATCTTACCATGTCTGGTGTACCTGGAAACAATTCCATGCGTTTACGGATGTTTTTCTCGAAAGGGCAATGATTGTAAACCCTTCGGGCATCGCTTCTTTTTCTTCAAGGGGCCTGGAACATCTTGAACGCGCCGTAAAGAATCGCACGGGGGGCGTGATTCTCATGTCCCATGCGGGGAGTTGGGAGGCGGCGGCCCATCATCTGAAAAGGGAGCTGCCGGAAATCAGTTTATTGCTTTATATGGGGGCAAAGCAGAAAGAGCAGATTGAAAGGCTGCAAAAGGACGATTTTCAAAAAACCGGCATCAGGGTCATTGCCATCCACAGGGACGGCGGTTCTCCTTTTGATATTGTTGAAGGGGTTAAGCAGCTTAGAGGCGGTGGTATGGTGTCCATGACGGGCGATGTTCTCTGGCGTGAGGATCAGCGAAGTGTTTCGGTGTCTTTTCTGGGATACGAAGCGACGATTCCCGAGACGCCTTATCTGCTGGCCCTTCTTTCTCACGTCCCCCTGTATATCTTTTTTGCCTGGCGCACCGGCAGGGAGCGATACCATGTTTCAATCAGCGCGCCGATTGCCATCGAGAGTTTTTCTCGGGCCCATAGACAGGGCGCCATTCAAAAAGCCGCGCAGGAATATGCCGACCATCTGGCGCAAAATCTTCGGCGCCATCCCTTCCAATGGTACCACTTTGACCCCTTCCTTGGTAACAAAATTGTTTAATTTCAGATAGACGGAACTTCGTTCCACATTGACATCTCTTCAGCAATTCAATAGCATTGGATGTACAATGCCATAAAAAAAACGAGGCGGTTTGATGACACGAGATGAGATAAAAACAACCCTGTTAACAATTTTTGAAAAGGAATTTGAAATCGTCAATCCCGGCCTGGATGATAATCTGACGGAGGTGCATGACTTCGACAGCATCGATGCGCTGGAGCTATTGGGCGAAATTGAAAAGATGCTGGATTCGGAATTGACCCGTCAGGAAAAAAAAGACGCAATGGAGATTCGCACCATCAATCAGATTTGCAATTATGTTGAGGCGCTTGCCGGAAAGAGGGCTTTGCTGTAGGTTTTCCTTCCTGAAACCCTGTCATAAAAAACAAGAAATTCATTGACGGGAAAACTTAAAACTTAAAACTTAAAACCTAAAACTTAAAACCGCGGCTTGCCGCCTCAAAACAGGAACCCCCATGGAAAGAAGAGTTGTCATCACAGCCGCCTCGGCCATTACCCCCATCGGCCATGCCAAGGATGACCTGATTGATAGCCTTATCAATGGAAAATCGGGCGTGACGAAAATTCGGGAAGACGACCTCCTGACCCGTCGCGTGGAATCCCGAGTATTCGGGACTGTCGGTTACCCCATTGATTTCGATTTTCCAAGGAAGTATCGCAAGACCATGGGGCCGGTGGCCTACTACGCCTGCCAGGTGGTTAAGGAGGTACTCGACGCCGCCGGCCTGGAACAGGATTTCATCTCTTCGGGCAGGCTCGGGGTGGCCTTTGGTTCAACCCATGGCAGTCCCACTGTGCAGCGGCAGATTTATGAACATTTTTTCAGTGGTTCGGATGCGCGGTTCGCTGCCATCGGCGCGGTGGATTACCTTAAAAGCATGGTGCATACCACCGCGGTCAACATTACCAAGATGTTTCAGATTACCGGCCGGGTGATCTCTTCCTGCACGGCCTGCACCACCAGCAGCCAATCCATTGGATATGGGTATGAGGCGGTAAAATACGGCATGCAGGACGCCATGGTTTGCGGTGGGGCCGACGAGTATGACACCACCACCGTGGCCGTATTTGACAATCTGTTGGCCTGTTCAACGGGGTATAATGATGCGCCTCATCTCACGCCTCGCCCCTTTGACATTAAGCGGGACGGACTGGTGGTGGGGGAAGGGGCCGGCGCGGTTTTGCTGGAAGAGTACGAATTCGCCAGAAAAAGAGGTGCCAATATCCTGGGAGAGGTGATGGGTTTCTGGTGCGGCAACAACGGCGGAGACATGATTCTGCCCAACATGAACGGCATCAGAGAGACCATTGTTCAGGGCTTAAAAAATGCCGGAATAGGACCCGGGGATGTGGATTTTGTCAGCGCCCATGCCACAGCCACAAAAATGGGCGATGTGGCCGAAGCCATGGCGATTTCAAGTGTTTATGGGAACAGCCCCCACGTTACGGGCCTCAAGAGTTATATGGGCCACACCATGGGATCATGCGGGGTCATTGAAACCATCATTGCCCTCTATATGATAGAGAAGGGGTTTATCCCGCCCACCCTGAACCTGGATGAAATTGACCCCAGATGCGCCATGATTCGTCACACCCAAACGTTACGCGAAACCTCCATCAATATCGCTTCCATTCAAAACTTTGCCTTCGGCGGCGTGAACACCAGCCTGTTTCTAAAAAAGGTCCGGTGAGAAATTCGCCCTCGTCTGTCTCCTTCTGATTTTTACTTAAAACTTAAAACCTTGAACTTAAAACCGTTCATGAAACATTAATGAAAGCGTAATGTTTTCTTAACAATCCATGCGTATTTTATTCGGCAGCATTATATTTTTTTGGAAAATGACGCTTGTCCAAAATGGTTTGAGAAAAAAATAGAATCGAAAAATAACCTTTTTTCCAGTACCGGTTTGCCGGGTAAGGAGTAACATTATGGGAAACACGAGATACATCAATCGCCTGCACTGGGTATTTGACCTTCCTCATTCCGCGGGCTTTTCCCCCGAAGGAAATGCAGCACCCCGCATCATGATGAACTATGAGAGGGCGACAGATGTAATGGAGTTTAAAATTCTTGACAGAGGTCTTCCGGCGGATGTGCGGGAGAATATTTCATCATGGTTGCGAAAAAGCAGCCATGTCCGGGATGTCATTAACGGTCTGGCCTGATGCGGCCAAGCAGAAAGCCGCTCGGTTTTCTCTGAACCGGAGGCAGTTTGCTTTTTCAGGGTTTTTTCACATATCACGCACTGCTAACCTGTCTCTCACGGAAATCTAACAAAGGATGGATATTTTGAATAAGCTTCTTTATTACTCTCTCTGGGTGGGATAGGAATGGGACGTCCTTTTCCTGTTCCACCCAATCCTGTTCCAGACCATCTCACAAGCGCCCGCAATAAAAATTCACGGAAAACACCCCGTTGATCCTCCATATGGAATTTAAAAATTATTATATTTAGTAAATCTTTTCTATTCAATTTTGATTTCACCAAAATCTAACGCCTTCCTAATAGATTGCTAATGCACCTGATTCATCATCACCCAACCATGGAACATATATGATTTTCAGGGAGGAGGTGAAACCACCAGCACTTTAGGAGGAGGGAGAGTCGTCATAATGGAAAATATTGAATGAAAGGAAAAACTAAATGCAAATGAAAAAAATCACACTTGTGGCGTGCCTTATGGTCGTCCTGCTGTTTAATTTCGGGATGCCATCATCTCATGCCGCGGAGGTCGATGTTCTGATCAACAAACTGGTGGAAAAAGGGTTGCTCAATCAAAAGGAGGCGGAGCAACTGATGAAGGAAATGCAGAAAGAGGGCGCCAGGCAAGAAACCACGGTAAAAGAAACCGCGGAAAAGGTGGCCAAGGAGACGGCTGAAAAGACGGTCAAAAAAGAGGCGGCGAGTGGCAAGTTTGCCGGCGTTCCCAAGTGGGTCAATCGCATCCATTTCAAGGGGGATTTCAGGCTCCGTTATCAGTACCAGGATCTCGAAAAGAGTGATGGCGTCGAAACCAACCGGAACAGGGGGCGTTACCGATGGCGCTTTGGCGCCATTGCGGATGTGACCCAGGACAAACAATGGCAGGTGGGTTTCGGACTTTGTTCCGGCTCCGGCGATCCGCGTTCCACCAACCAGACCTTCACCAACTCCTTTGAAACTCCCGATGCCCGCATCGATTATGCCTATGGGCAATATCAGCCATTTGAACAATGGAAGATCATCGGTGGTCAGATGAAAAATCCTATCTACAAAACCAAAGACCTGGTCTGGGACTCGGATATTCGACCCCAGGGCGGCACGGCGCCTTTCACGTACAAGGTCAATGATATGTTCGGGTTCTTTGTAACCCCCGCCCTATTCGTGCTTTCGGAATTTAAATCAGAAGAAGAAACCGCCACCATGTTTGTATTGCAGCCGGGTATCACGCTAAACCCGACCGATGGCATCTCCATCAAATTGGCGGGCTCCTGGTATTACAACAACGAGGTCAAGGGAAACCAATTTGAGTACAGTTCCGGAAGCAACTCAACGAACGTTGATGGAGACCTTCTGTACAACTACTCCTCCATCGGGTTTGATGGAGAGGTCGGTTTTAAATTCAGTGGATACTTTCAGAAGCTGGCCGTTTTTGGTGAATATATTAACTCCGATGCGGATTCCAACGATACCGGGTGGTTGGCCGGTGTGAAATTCGGACGAAGTGTTAAGAAATTCGGGGACTGGGAATTCAAATACAATTACCGGTATTTGGAACGGGATGCGGTATTGGACTTCCTCCCCGACAGTGATTTTTACGACGGCAAAACCAATGCCAAAGGCCACGAAGTTGAACTTAAATTCGGTTTGGCAAAACATGTGTGGCTGGACCTGGACTATTATTACGCCAAAAAGATCGATTTCGATCCCGGGAAGACAGACGAACCCTCAAATCTTTTTCAATTTGACGTGAACTTCAAGTTTTAACAAGCCCGTTGCCGGTATCCATCCGGATGGGGAAAATTGTCCGGGTGGATACCGAAGATATTGACGGTAAAGGGTACTGCATGAAGTTATTAATAAAACAAAAATGCGATCCTAACGGAAATCTAACAATTGGGAACTATTGTTGATCTGAGGGAACTTATGCTGGGTGCTTTCGTCACCGAGCAAAATGCGGCTTTTATGCTGACACTTTTAAATTTATGGAGGAAAAAATGAAAATCAAAGGTATGGCAATACTGACATTTCTCGTAGCGGCCTTTTTTACCATCGGTATGGCATGGGCGGGAAACATTGTGATCAAGGGGTCAACCACGGTGCTTCCCATTGCTCAGAAGGTCTCTGAGGCCTACATGAAACAAAATCCCAACATCAAGATATCCATTTCAGGTGGTGGTTCCGGCAATGGCATGAAGGCGCTGATTGACGGGTCAACGGATATTGCCGACAGCTCCCGGTTCATTAAGGATAAGGAAGTCAGTCTGGCCGTCAAAAACGGGATTTATCCGGTACCCTTTGCGGTTGCCTATGACTGTATCGTGCCGGTGGTCCATCCCACCAACCCCATTGTCAATATCACCATGGCGCAGCTCAAGGACATTTACATGGGAAAGGTCAAAAACTGGAAAGAGATGGGCGGCCCTGATCGGCCTGTCGTGGTCATCTCGCGGGACACCTCTTCGGGCACCTATGAGGTTTGGGAAAAGAAGGTTATGAATAAAGAGCGGGTGTATCCGGGCGCCCTTCTCCAGGCATCCAATGGGGCGGTTTCCCAGGCGGTGGCAAAGAACAAAAACGCCATCGGTTATATCGGCGTCGGATATTTAAGCCAGGACACAAAGCCTTTGATGGTCAACCGGATTGTCGGATCGGCGGAGACAACCCTGAACGGCACCTATCCCATCAGCCGGCCTCTCTTCATGTTTACGCCGGGATGGCCCAAGGGGGATGTGTTGAATTTCATCAATTTTATGCTAAATCCCGAAAAAGGCCAGAAATATGTTGCCGAAGCAGGCTACGTTCCCCTGTTTTGATGGATGATGGGTAGCATGTCAAACAGAAAAAAAACCGGAACGGATCGTCAAAACAGGGAGAAGATGATCCGGTTTATTTTCTTCGGGGTGGCCCTGGCGTCCATCACCACCCTTTTTCTGATTGCCCTCTTCCTGTTTGTGGAGGGCATTCCGATTTTTGAAAAGGTCTCGATTACGGACTTTGTTTTCGGGAAATATTGGTATCCCACCGATGACCCTCCCGACTTCGGAATTTTGCCCCTGATTGTAGCATCTTTGGCTGTTACGGCGGTTTCATCGGTGATTTCCATTCCCCTGGGGGTATTGACGGCACTCTATCTCGCGGAGGGCGCATCAGCCAGGGTCCGCGAGTGGGTCAAACCCATTGTCGAGCTTCTGGCGTCCCTCCCCTCCGTGGTGATCGGGTTTTTCGGAATGGTCATTGTGGCCCCTTTTCTACAGGAAATGCTGGATATCCCCACGGGGCTCAATCTTTTCAATGCCTCCTTGATGCTGGCCTTCATGTCGATTCCAACCATTTGCAGTCTCTCGGAAGATGCCATCTTCGGCGTTCCTGTGGAATTGAAAGAGGCCTCGCTGGCTTTGGGAGCCACGCACTGGGAGACCATTGCACGGGTTATTTTTCCAGCCTCCATTTCCGGCATATGCACCGCCGTCATCCTGGGGATGTCAAGGGCCATGGGAGAAACCATGGTGGTCCTCATGGTGGCGGGGGGCGCCGCCATGATTCCCACATCGCTGTTTGATCCCGTAAGACCCATGCCGGCCAGCATTGCGGCGGAAATGGCGGAGGCGCCTTTTCAGAGCGAACATTATTACGCCCTTTTCGCCACGGCCATCATCCTGTTTTTGTTTACATTGGCGTTTAATGTGATTGCCGAACAAATTTCACATCGCTACCGGCAGGTTGGGGCGGCAACCCTTTAAATGGGAAATAAATGAACCGAATCAATGATAAAGAAGGCGTAAAATTCCGCCGAAAGTTTACTCAGGGCGCCATGTTCGGCCTTTTCAGAATCTCCGCGGCCATCAATGGGGCCGCCCTCTTGGTGGTCGTCTATTTCCTCGTGGCAAGAGGATGGCGAGCCATCAACTGGACTTTTCTCAGTCAACCCCCAGTGGATTCCATGACCAAGGGAGGAATCCTTCCCTGCATTGTTGGGACCCTCTGCCTAAGTCTTGGCGCCATTGCCGTAGCCTTACCCATCGGCGTATCGTCCGCCATTTATCTCAACGAATATGCGCGCCCTGGAAGACTTGTTCGTCTCATCCGGCTGGGCATCAATAACCTTGCCGGGGTTCCGTCAGTGGTTTTCGGGCTTTTCGGGCTGGCCTTTTTTGTGGTATATTTACATATGGGCGTGAGCATTCTTGCCGGGTCCTTGACCCTGGGCGCCCTGACCCTGCCGGTCATTATCGGGTCCACGGAAGAGGCCTTGAGAGCCGTGCCGAACACCTACCGGGAGGCATCCCTGGGACTTGGGGCCACCAAATGGCAGACCATATACCGGGTGGTTTTGCCGGCGGCGCTTCCCGGGATTCTCACCGGGACGATCCTGGGGATCAGCAGGGCGGCCGGAGAAACAGCGCCCATCATGTTCACGGCCGCGGTGTTCTACACCCCGTCACTCCCCACGTCCATCTTTGATGAAGTCATGGCGCTTCCGTACCACGTCTATGTACTGGCTACGGCGGGCACCGACATCGAGGCCACACGTCCGCTTCAATATGGAACCGCCCTGGTGCTGATTTTTCTTGTACTCGGTTTAAATCTTGTGGCCATTATTTACCGGTCCCGGCTCAGGAAAAAGCGATGATGGACTGGAATTAGGAACTTTATGGAAAATTCACCCAAGATGTCGGTAAAAGCGCTCAATTTTTATTACGGTGATGTTCAGGCGCTTTACGGAATTGCACTCGACTTCCACCAAAACCAGGTGACGGCCCTCATCGGTCCCTCCGGGTGCGGAAAAAGTACCCTGTTGCGTTGCCTCAACCGAATGAACGATTTAATTCCCTACAGCAGAGCCGAGGGCAAGGTTCTCCTTGATGGTGATGACATCTATGATCCGAGCGTTGACGTGGTATCGCTCCGTCGCCATGTGGGCATGGTTTTTCAAAAACCGAATCCCTTTCCCAAAACCATTTATGAAAATGTGGCCTACGGCCTGCGCGTGAACGGTCTTAAAAATAAGGATCTTCTGGCCAACAGGGTAGAGACCAGCCTGAAGCACGCGGCCCTGTGGGATGAGGTCAAGGATCGGCTTAACAATTCAGCCCTGGGCCTTTCCGGTGGGCAGCAGCAACGGCTCTGCATTGCCCGGGCCCTGGCGGTGGAACCGGAGGTGCTGCTCATGGATGAGCCGGCATCGGCCCTGGATCCCATCGCTACCCAGAAGATCGAGGAATTGATCCATGTGTTGAAAGAGACCTACACCATTATTATCGTTACCCACAACATGCAGCAGGCCGCAAGGGTATCGGATGTGACCGCCTTCTTTTATCTCGGAAAGCTCATTGAAGAGGGCCTGACCGAGGCCCTCTTTACCCGACCGAAATTGAAGCAGACATCCGATTACATTACCGGCCGATTTGGTTAAATTCGCGAGGCAAACAATGAGGAAATTTTCATGAAAAGGCATTTACAAAAAGAACTGGAGAATTTGAAAAAACGGATACTCTCCCTGGGCGCCATGGCCGAGGAGCGTGTGCGAATGAGCATCAGAGCATTTGAGACAAGGGATGGCGCGCTAGCACGACAAATTATCGAATCCGACGGGGAAATCGATGCGGCCGAAGTGGAAGTGGAAGAGGAATGCCTCAAAATCATTGCCCTTCACCAGCCCGTTGCCGTGGATTTGCGGTTTATCAATATTGTTATCAAGATCAACAACGACCTGGAGCGGGTGGGTGATGAGGCGGTCAACATCGCCGAACGGGTGGAAAACATAGCCAAACGCCTGCCCCTTTCGGCGCCATTCGAGTTTTCCACCATGGCGGAAAAAACTGAGGCCATGCTCAAAGACAGTCTTGACGCCCTGGTAAACCAGGATGTGGATCTGGCTTACAAGGTGTGCCTTGACGACGACGACGTGGATCGCATGAACCACATGATTTATGATGAAGTGAAGGAGGCGATTAAGAAGCAGCCTGATCGGGTTGCAACCCTGCTCAATCTTTTGCTGATTGCCCGTCACCTTGAACGGATTGCCGATCATGCCACCAACATCGCTGAGGAAGTGATCTATATGATTGAAGGCGAGATCCCAAGACACCGCAAATATGATACTTCAGGCTAATCAGCATCTTTGTAACAAACTAAAAGCCTACCCGCCGCTGGCCGAATGCTCACTTCGCGGAAATCGGGCTTTTCACCATGCACGAAGCCTGGTTGGCAGCGTGCTTCTAATCCACAGAATCCGATGAAGATACACCTTTGCTGCTGCTAACCCGGACTTTCCGCGAAAATATTGCATCATAGCATACCATAACCCTGCCACAGTTTCTCTTTTCTGCCCGGGTGTGTGCTGTGTTCCAACAGGGATGTGGTTACAGCGGTCTATTATGGTGTCCCCACGTCCCGGATTTCTAAAGGTATTGACTGTTTCAGCTAAAAAAACAAAAATAGCTAAAAATTCAAGGAACCTGATATGGAAGCAACCGCCACGGAAGTAAAAAACAAGTTTGGAAAATTCTCCGATATTGCCAGAAAGGAAGCTGTTATTGTTGAGAAAACGGGTCGTAAATCCATTGTTCTGATCGTCTTTTAGGAATATGAGCGTCTCACCCGAATTGAAAATGCTTATTGGGCTGAAAAGGCGGCAAGAGCTGAGAAGGGTGGATATGTTGGATCGAAAGAAACCATGGCTTTTATGAGCAGAGAAAATGTTTAGGCTTGATCTGACCAAAAAAGCTCTGAAATTTTCAGACAAACTGCCACCTAAACAATTCGGTTCATCGCGGATTAACGTGAAAATCGCTACTGACTTCGCTTTCGCACTCGTTCCCATGCTCTGCGTGGGAACGGTTTTCGGACGCTCTGCGTCCCGGTTTGGACCCCTAAGAAATGGGCATGTAGCGGTTCAAAAGACGAATTGTCGGACGCGGGAGCGTCCAAGGTAGGTTCCCACGCAGAGCATGGGAACCAGCCCGAGGGAACAACAAAATTCTCTTTTTCACGTTAATCCGCAATGAACCGCAAATCTGAAGCTCAGCCTCGAAAAAGCTCAAAGCCAGTTTGTTGATTGGCGTAAAACCCGGAAAAAGCGCGGTCCCATCCCTGAAGAATTATGGGATGTTGCCATATCCCTTAGTGAGTCCTACGCTATATAGCAAATATCAAAGGATTTGCATCTGAACTACACTGCCCTCAAGGATCGTGTAGAAGCCCAGCGCATGATGTCTTCAGAAGAACCCAATCGGGCGGCTTTTATTGAATTGCCACCAATGGTTTTTGGTGAAATCAGTTTAGAGCTGGAAAACAAAGCCGGTGGCAAAATGAAAATCCATGTGAAAGGCCACACGGATATCAACCTTGTATCCTTGACCCAAACATTCTGGAGCCAGCAGCCATGATGCAAATAACGCCGCAGATGCGGATCATTCTGGCAGTTGAACCTGTGGATTTTCGTAAAGGCATTGATGGCCTGGCCGCAATATGCCGTCGTGTTTTGAAAAGCGATCCGTTTTCCGGGTATGTTTTCGTATTCCGAAATAAACGGGGATCTGCCATAAAAATCCTGGTATATGACGGCCAAGGGTTCTGGTTGTGCCAGAAACGGCTTTCGGAGGGACGCTTTCATTGGTGGCCAGGAAGGGAAAAAGGCCAAATGGACCAACTGGCGGCGCATGAACTGCAGATGCTGCTATGGAACAATAATCCGAATAGCGCGGCACCGTTATGGAAAAAAATCAATTGTAGTTGAAAAAAATGCCACTGACCGCTTACGTTCTCGGGAAGGATGCATTATGTTCTTCTTATGGACCTGGCAATCAAATACAGAGGCAAGAGCTTCAAGACCGAGGATATCTCCTTTATAAAGGGGTTAATAGCTGAGAACCCAAATGACAGCCGGTTTGCACTATCGAAAAAACTCTGTAAAGCATGGGACTGGGTGCAACCCAATGGGACCTTGAAGGGTATGGCGTGCCGGGGGTTCATGTTGCAACTTCACAGAGAGGGGCATATTCAGCTTCCCGCAAGAAAGCGTCCTCCTCTCAACCCATTCAGAAAACGGAACAAGCCTGAAGTTGTTCGTATCCAGTAAAAGCCTTGAATCTATCCGAAAAATCATACATCGAACTTCGTTACGCTAAAAATTTTCAGTTCCAAAGTTGTATAGGGATACAATTGTTTCAGGTAAGAAGACCATGTCTTGAAACAGGATTAAACAGTCTCAGTTTTTGCATATAGAATGATATAAACCGCTGTATTTGATGGTTAAATATCCACTTTTAGGCCCTGAAATAGCGAGGTCGATACAACTGACTTCATTGCAAAATTTTTTCTATCCACATCATACATAAAGCAAGGAGAACAAAACCGAGCCAATATCGATTTTTTCGCTCCCAACGTACGACCAGGCGACGATACTTCTTTTGCAACCATGCAAAGGTACGCTCCACTTTCCACCTATCAATCGGTTCGTTGGGCGGTCTTCCTCTGGGTGTTTTTCTGTCCGGCCACGAGCGACGGGGTATCATCAAGACAGTGGAGAGTAACTCCCTTGCCTTTGTAGCCATATTGTACCTCTTCACCGCCCCCTTACCCGCAACAAAGGAGCCGTCTATAGAAGCACGTTCCCAATTGATCAATCCGGCTGATTCGGCAATAGCGATTATACGGAAGAAAGGGTTCAAAAATTTCATACTGAGCCTGAGCGAGTCCTTCGAATCTTTTCTGCATGGTTAAGTTCCTCCTTTGAATCAATATAATTCATTGATTTTGAAAAGGAAGTTAACCGAAAATTATTTTTCGGATAGATTCTTGTATTAGCTTTTCATTGCTTTATCCCAGTCGACGCAGAGCGTCCAAAGCGCATTCCCATGCGGAGCGTGGGAACAAGCAGAGCTTTTTGACATCTAACATCTTTGGTTCGAAATATCGATTCTTCCCATTAATCCGCGATGAGCCATTTTTTCTGTTTTGACAATCATGGTCTGAAGATAATTTTTCAGTTTTCATTTGTCAATAAAAAAAATATTTTCACCAATCTAATGTCTTCAGCTAGTTATGCTGCATTAAAATCTGAAATGCACATGAAATTATGAGAAGATCCCGTATAACGATTTCAAACAGTTAGGTTGTGTAAAGGTCATTTACCAGGAACTCTGAAATTCCGTTGATTTCCCAGTTCCGGCATGCTAAATGAAACAACTTACTTTCTGCTTAAAAGTGGAATTATCGGAGATTTTGGCGCCTTCTGAAAACCGGGAAATCACCTCCGAGGAACTGCAGGATCTCAGACGCAAGCTAACGCAATACTATGTGGACAAGGGATATGTCAATTTGGGGGTCATCATCCCGGATCAGAAGATAACCGACGGGGTTTTGGCCCTTCACGTTGTTGAGGCGTCCCTTTCGAAAATTGAAATTTCCGGAAATGAATACTTCCGCAACAGTTACCTGGAAAAGCGTCTGAAGCTGGGTTCTGGTCTTCCCCTCAATATCTTTGATCTGAGGGAATCCCTGCTTGTGTTGCAGCAAGACCCTCGCATCGAGCGCATTAACGCAAAGCTGAGTCCCGGCGTGGAAAAGGACGAAAGCGTTCTGAGGGTCCAGGTGGAGGAAAATTTGCCCTACACCATCGGCGCCGAGGTGGGTAATGTTGTCTCTCCGGCCATTGGTAGCGTACGAGGCGGCATGCATTTTATCCACGACAACCTCACCGGAAACAGCAACATCCTGGTCGCCGACATCGGTGTGACCACCAACAGTCTGGCAGACTGGAATGCCGCCTACAGCATCCCGATTATGGCCCGCGATACCATGCTGGGCCTTCAATACGGCGTCTCCTGGAACACATCCACGCCCACCTTCGGGCAAAGACAAATCTATAGTTTGGGACTGGCGCTGTGCTGGGACATTACGGACAAAATCCGGCTGATGACCTATGGGGCCATTCCGTTTGTGAGCTTCGATGATGCGGATGAAGACTTGCAGGATAAGGGGTTTCAGTTTTTGATTGTGGGGGAGTTGTTTTGAGAGAGAAGGGGGCAGGGTTCAGGGTGCAGGGTGCAGGGTTGAGTTTTTGTGCCAAGGTTTTCTTTCTTTGGCATATGGATATGGAAAAAGGGGGATCTTATGAAAGTGTTTAATCGTTTTCAAAAAGTCATTCGGTGGACCGGAACAGCTTCTTCTTTACTGGTATGCCTGGTTGCCCTTGCCCATGCCGAGGTGGTGCTGGATGGGACCGTCGGTCAGAAAGGGGCCGTGTCCGGGCCCAACTATGTGATCACCGACAAAATGGGGTCCCAGGCGGGGGCCAACCTCTTTCACAGCTTCGAGACCTTTAACATCAATACCGGCGAAAGCGGGACCTTTACCGGACCCGGCGGGATACAGAATGTCATCGGTCGTATCACCGGGGGCGCCTCTTCCCTGATTGATGGGAGGCTCAGTTGCACGATTCCGGGGGCCAACCTGTTTCTGATCAACCCGTGGGGCATGATGTTCGGCCCCAACGCCACTCTGGACGTGAATGGTTCGTTTCATGCGAGTACTGCTGATTGCCTCCTTCTGGGGGAAACAGGACGGTTTGACGCCTTCCATCCCGAGCAGAGCGTTTTGACGGTGGATCCCCCGTCCGCGTTTGGCTTCCTGGATGATACGGCGGCGCCGATTACTGTGGAAGGAAGCTATCTCAAGGTTCCCGATGGGGAGACCTTATCTATTGTGGGAGGGGATGTGACGGTGGCCGGTGGGAGTCTGGTTTCCAAAGGTGGCCTTATCAATTTGACATCGGTGGCGTCCAAAGGCGAGGCCGGGTTCGACGACCAGGGCCGGGTTGATGACGTCCATTCCTTTGATGAATTGGGAACTCTGACGATGACGGAAAACGCCCAATTGAACACGGACGGACCTGGGAACAGCTCCGTTTTCATCCGGGGGGGGCGGTTTGTTATCGACAATGCTACTATCAGCGCTAAAACCCAACTGAGTGGCAGGGGTGGAACGGTTGATATTGTGCTTACTGACGATTTGACCCTTCAAAACAGGGGCGTCATCACAACGAAAGTTGAAAATGCGGAAAAGGGTGCAGATATCCACATCGATGTGAAGAACCTGTACCTTCTTGACGGGGGCTTAATTGACGCCAACACCGAATTTCAAGGGGACGGTGGAGATGTGCGGGTCAATGCCCGAGAATCCGTTACCATTTCGGGAATAAACGGCGACTACACCAGCGGTTTTTCGCTTGTCTCTTTTGATAGTACCGGAGATGCAGGACATCTGGAAATCAATACACCCGAAATGCATATCACCGATGGTGGTCAGATTTTTGGATTTTCGGATGGCGTTCATGAAGGCCGTGGAGCCGACATGAACATCAACGTGGGAAGCCTTGAAATCAGTGGGGGCGGCGGCATCAGGGGAGGAAATATGGGTGGGTCGGGAAGCGGGGGAACTATTATCATAAATGCACGAGAATCCATATCTATTTCCGGAAAAAAGGGAAATCTCACCAGTGCCGTTACCGCGGAGTCCCTGGATAGTGGCGACGGGGGGCATATCGAAATACACGCACCCGAACTGACTGTAACCGACGGTGGGGCCATCAGCGGAATTGCCGCATCGTCCGGAGACGGCGGCCAGGTCGATATTCATGCCGACAGGCTTCGAATCACGGATGGTGGATGCATCTCCACCAAGACCAAAGGTGCAGGGAAAGGCGGTAATCTTACCATAGCGGCAACTGAATCAATCCTTGTTTCCGGGACTAAAAATGGTTTTGTCAGCGCCATTGATGTGTCCAATGAAGGCGAAGGGAAAGCGGGAATCCTGGCGATTTCAAGTGGGGAGATTGTTATCACCAACCAGGCAACCATCAGGGGCGTCAGCAGTGGCGCTGGAATCGGCGCGGATGTTGTTCTTCAAACGGCCCGGCTCGATATCTCGGCCGGCGGGGATATCAATTGTTCTACTACGGGCAGCGGAAGGGGGGGGATTTAACCATAGCGGCAACTGAATCCATATCCATATCGGGGAATCAAGGCGGATATACGAGCGGCATTTACGCAAACGCTTTCAGTGATGGCGATGCAGGCCAAGTCGGCATTTCCACGCCATCGTTGAGCATCAGCGATGGTGCTGCAATTAGCGTTTTGACCAAAGGCTCAGGCGACGGCGCAAATGTTACCGTAAATGCCGGGACCGTATCGTTAACGGGTGAAGGCCGAATTACAGCCGGTACCTCGGGTTCAGGCCGGGGCGGGAACATCAGCATCTCTGCAACAGATAGAGTGTATATTAGGGGGGAGGGCCTTTTTTCTCGGAGTGGTGTATTTTCAAACACATCGGGAGAAGGAAAAGGGGGTGATATAGCGCTTTCCGCTGGTGCTTTGATCGTTGAAAATCATGGTACCGTCGAAAGCGAAAGTTCGGGACAAAATTCCGGCGGCAATATCGGCATAAAGGTTGGGCGTCTGGAAATCAGAAATGGGGGAACGATCAACAGTTCCGGGCTGGTAGAGGGTAAGGGTGGAAACATATCCATCACCGCTGATGAATCTGTTTCCATATCCCATGAAGAAGGGGCTGCTGGTTTCAGCGGCATTTTTTCCATTGGAAAGGGTAAAGGAGATGCAGGCTTTATTTCGGTTGCGGCTTCAGAAATAAAGCTCTCAGGCAACAAAAGTCAAATCAGTACCTCCACCGAAGGCTCCGGCCAGGGAGGCCCAATTCAACTGAATGCAGTGGATATTTACCTTGCAGGAGACGCCGTCATAAAGGCCGAAAGCACAGGATCAGGCAATGCCGGCAGCATTGATATCGTATCCACCGGTTTGTTGAGCATCAACAATGCTGCCATCGCGACCAGGGCCGACAGGGCCGCCGGCGGCAACATCAACATTTCGGGTAAGGATATCCAGTTGACCCATGGCGGCGCTATCAATGCCAGCGTGGCATTCGGTGGCGGGGGCGGCGGCGATGTGACGATTGATGCCGCTACACTTGTTCTCCTGGAAAAAAGCAATATCACGGCCAATGCCGACTGGGGTTTCGGCGGGAATATAACCATTGATGCCGACGCTGTCTTCCGCTCGGAAGACAGCTATATAACGGCTTCTTCCAATAGAGAAGGCCAGGATGGGAAGATTATTGTAAACTCGCCCGTTCAGGATATCGTAAACGCCATGGTTCCCTTGCGGGAATCTTTTCTAAGCGCGGATGAACTCCTCCCCGAACGGTGTGAAACCCGGGATCCCGAACAGGCCGGCAGTTTTGTCATTGACAGTGGTGAAGGTTTACCGCCGAGGCCGGATCAACTGCTCCACTGAATCAAGAGATCATGAAAATATCCCGGGCCTATGGCATTTCAAAACTATTAGACCTGGTCAATATCGAAAATCCTTGACTTCTGTAACTTTTACTAATACAAAATAGTCTCTTTTTGAGCATCCTTCGTTTCTGGGTTTAGATTTGCAGTTTTTCTATTGACTGCACAACATGTAGGTGCCGCTTCAGCCGCACAGTGCAAACCTATGTGCAGATAAATTCGCACCTACTGAAAAATGTAGCCTATGTTTTTGCTTTTATGAAGAAGGATGCCTCTTTATTGTTTCTATTCTTTTCATAATTTCAAGGAGGGGGAAAATGAGCATGTTTGAAAAGCCGGAGAGATTCGGTACGAAAAAAGTCCATGCTGTAGTGTTGTCACTTGCTCTGGTCTTGTGTTTTTGCGGCGCTTCCTTTGCAGAACCGGACCAATTCCAGAATTGTGAAGTCAAAGTTTTTGAAACTGATCCCGGCGCCATCAAAACCAAGTTGCAGCAGGCGACATCGCTAGATTCTGGAGGCGTAAATTTCAACTTCACGAACTATGCTACCAGTGCTGCCGGTTATGAATCGAAGAGGGCAATCAACATTTTGTCCGAAGGCGAAGATATATACCTTGTAAGCGAGGCCTACTGCGGGAATACGGGTGTTGTAAACGTTTATTTTTTTCTTACATTACCGGCTGGAGGCTCGGTTATCATAACTTATCCCGTTCAATTCAATCTAACCAGTACCGGATCGAACCGTTTCGCAGCTAAGCTGAACGGAGGTCTGCCTGCTGGCATGTACAGGCTCCAGGTCGTCACGTTAATGGGGGGGAATTGGATTGTTTCTCCGGACGGATATACTTTTTGGGTATTGTAGGCGCAAAGATTTCCTGTGTTTTTAATACCGCAAAGCACCGATTCTACCCAAAAAAAACCTGGTTTTTTGTTATTTTCATTCTGTCAGACAGGGTTACCGCATGCCTCTTTCAGATAATAGGCGGCGGACAACCCTGCGGGTCCCGCGCCTACAACAGCCGTTTTTTTATCTGTCTTGGCAGGTGCAGTTTTTCCCTTAAAATCCCGATCGGTCCGTTACATCCATCGTCGTCGCTCCAGATCAGGGAAAACTTCAAAAAGGACCTTCACTGGATATTCGACATAAGCTGAAGCTCAAAAAGCAAGTCGCGCTATAATGTGCGCCATAAGGTCAGAGATGCTGCATAGAGCGTTTTTCTGTCCAGCGTAGGGGTAATGCTGAAATAAAATTAAAGAGGCTTGGGGTAGCCGACATTTATTATGAAAATACAGGATGTTGGTCGAAGGTCCAGACTTTGGCAGGGAAAATGCGTGCAGGCTGCTTACAGATAATCGTAAAGAAAATGGATAGGAGGGGCGCGAAACAAGGCGGCACAAATAGTTTGATTGGGTTGGGACGAGGGGAATGTTTATTTAAGCAAGGCTCCGTGCTTACGCAAAATATCTTCCCGCGTGATTTTGTCGGGAACTCCACGGGGCTTCAGAACTGTCTTGCCGCAGAGGATCAGGATTTTATAGAGATAAAATATGGCGTAGCGAGCATGGTGGAAGACGATACATTTGTTGGCGTTTTCCTGCCGTACTTTTTGGCGGAACTTTCTGATCCTCGTATCTTCGCCTGCGTCTTCAAGCTTTTCCTGCCGAATCATCCGGAAGGCCCTGGTTAGCGCCATGGTCAGAATGGTGAGATAGGCATGGACAAGAAAACCGGCCTTGCTATTTTCCGGCGGTCTTTTGATAAATCATCCCTGTTTCGATTTTCTGAACAGGGAGTTTTCGATTTCACTGCGAGCGTCATAACCATCGTAAACTTTCAGCGGCTTGCTGACAGACCCATTGGTTAAAATAACCAGCGTTTTGACATCAGGATTGTTTTCCCTGTATGGATCATGCAAAACAACTATTGCATTAATGGGATTTAGCCTAAAATCGTTTTTGTTTTCATGACTTGCCGCTGCCAAGTTCACCGTAAAACCCTGCGGAGGTCAACCCCTCAATTCCTGCAACGTCCCAAGGGTCAGTGACCTGCTTGCTGTTTTTGCCATGTCCCGTGGTTCTTATGCGCTCTCTTGTGACGTGCAGGCCGGTTTTCACCAACGAGAGGGCGTCATCGTATACATTTTGGTTTGATTTTGCCGGAATATAAAAGATGATTCCTTTGCGATTGAGCCACCATAACAGCTTGTCGCACATAAAACCGCGATCTATGGCAATGGAGACAATCCCGACATATTCTCAAAGGTTAGCAATGGTCTGCTTTATGACCTCGTTCGGAGTCTTCGCTTACCTGCCAAAGCGATATCATGGGCCTCAATAGTGACAAAACGCATGGCGATGGGAAGGCCACTGTTCGGATCCCAAACCACCCATATCTTGAAGCCAAACACCGTGACCCTGATTTTTTTGATTCTTCCCTTGCGTCGCCTGAGTTCAGGGGCCTTTTCCTTGGCACCTTTCCCCGAGCCTTGCATCGTTCGGTGGATTCAAGGTCGGATGCATTAAGTAATGCATTTATTTTACGATGAAAAAACGAATTGGCCGCCAATATTGAAATGGTTTTATTGAAAGCAAAGATGTTTTCCGTCTCATGCCATCTAAAAAACATATGAGCGGAAGAGCCATGGGTAGATCGGAGCCTACATCGTCTCTATCATTCAGATGTTGTCCTTGCTGAGTACTTTTGACAAGTTTATCACCAAAAAATTGAATTTCAAAAAAAACAAGATAAAAAACTTGATCATCGAGTAAAAAGAAAAAGGAACCCGAGAAAAAACCAAAAGGGCATGGTCGCAATGGTGTATCCGCTTATCCCGGCGCGAAGAAAATACAAGTGAATCACGAAAGTTTGAAACACGGCGATCCATGTCCGGAATGTCTAATAGGTAAGGTTTACAGAAAATCACCCGGAATTGTGATTCGAATCGTGGGATCACCTCCTTTGGAGGGAACCATTTACGAATTGGAAAAGCTTCGATGCAATCTGTGTGGGGAAACCTTTACGGCAAAACCTCCCGAAGATATTGGGGACCAGAAATATGACGAAACCGCTGTCGCCATAATTGCCCTTCTGAGATACAGCAATGGATTTCCTTTTAACAGACTGGAACAGTTCCAGAAGAATCTGGGAGTTCCGGCTCCCGCGGCAACGCAATGAGATCTCGTCGAAGGCTTATCTTCATTGGCAAATCCCGCTTATTCGGAGATATTGAAACAGGCGGCTCAGGGAGAGCTGTTTCACATCGACGATACAACCGTCAAAGTGCTGAGCATAATGAAAGAAGATGAAACAGAAAACGGCAGAAAGGGAATGTTTACAACCGGCATCTTATCAAAAATGGAGGATCGTATGGCCGTCCTGTATTTTACCGGAAGGAATTATGCCGGTGAAAATATAGATGCACTACTCCAAAAAAGGCTTCAGGGGCTTAGCCCGCCTCAGTTAATGTGTGACGCTCTTTCTCGAAACATCCCGAAAATTCTAGAGGTTATTCTTGAGCACTGCCTGACCCATGGCCGAAGAAACTTTGTCGACATCGTCGACGCCTTTCCCGATGAATGTCGGCATGTGATCGAAATTCTCGCGAAGGCCTATCATAACGACGAGATTGCCAGGGATAAAAGCATGTCTCCCCAGGATCGTTTGGCATTTCATCAGGCTGAAAGCAAACCCCTGATGGATGATTTGTTTGCTTGGTTCAAGCAGCAGCTTGACGAAAAAAGGGTGGAACCCAACTCAGGTCTGGGCAAAGCCATTGCATACATGATGAAACACTGGGCGCCCTTGACTCGATTCCTGGTGATCCCGGGTGCACCGCTCGACAATAATATCTGTTATGCCGTTCGCGGCATAACAGATATAATGCCGACTCCCGGATTATGCCGCATTACAAGAATTTTGTGGGATTATTCGTGCCTTGAAGTAGCTGCTGACACGGCATAATTTTTGTGGGATCTTCGGTTTGGCAATCCCGCCAAACGAAAGGAGAGACCACATGAAAACATTCAGTAATTTCGTATCGAAAAACAACCCGCATTCGAACCTATGTCAAACCCATGTCAACTCCTTCCTATCACACCTTCGCACTCTGGGGTATGCGGAACGGATGCTACGGAAAAAGCGTCCAGTTGCTGCCTCTTTTGCCCGATGGACAGTGGGGAAGCGGCTTACTGTAAACGATCTAAACGAATCCCATCTGACCGAATTCGTGGAGCGTTTGCACAAAAGGCAAAAAGCCCGGATAAAATTCGAAATGGCTGCCCTGGAATTTCAGGCAGTCAATACCCTCTCAAAATTAATAAATCATCTTAAAGCGTAGATGCCGTGCTTACCACGGCATGGCATCACCCTCAAAAAAAATAAAATTATTTTTCATCTGTGCATGCTTGCCGAAAGGACACAAAAATTCTTGATATCAAGTCATATGGAATACGTTACCAGCGTATTAGAGACGATTTCTTTTATGCGCAGGAGCTTTTTGAAAAAGAAGAACTGACCGGTTATCTCAAAAACACGCTGAAAACACAAAAATCCGTTTATTCAGCATGTGGTGTATGATTCCGCCGGTGTAGAGCGAAGGTTTGCCGAAGACCTGGAGAAAAATGAAGCGGTCAAAGTCTATGCTAAACTGCCTCCATGGTTTACGATTCCCACGCCCCTGGGCAACTACAATCCTGACTGGGCGGCACTGGTCTCAATGGATGGTCAGGAAAAGCTATACTTCGTTGTGGAAACCAAGGGGAGCATGTGGTGGGATGACCTTCGTCATGTTGAGGGGGCCAAAATAGAATGCGCCAAAAAACACTTTGTGGAACTGGCGGTCGGGGAATATTCCGCTCAGTACATCAAGGCGAAAAGCGTGGATGATATGCTGGGATATGGGTGATTAGGAGTAGGCGGAAGACGTCCCAACATCCATTCACTGCAACCCTGGTAGATAGAGGAATCTTAAAACCGAAAGCACCCGGCCGAGGTCCTCTTCAGGTAGGGATTGAAGGATTTGCTTTATCTGGTTTTCTATTTCGCTCCTGGTCAGAGTCTCTTCCGCTTTGTGGTCAACAGAATGGTCAACACATTACAGAAAGTACCCCCTGATTTCTTGACTTTTCGTAAATTTTGGTTATAGTGCAGCTTTGGATATTGAAAGTTGATGGAAACAATGGCATGATGATGAGAGAAGCGAGCATAGAGCGAAAGACCAGAGAAACGGAGATTTCCCTAAAGCTTAATCTTGATGATGCAAGCCCGTCCGTAGTGCATACCGGGGTCCCTTTCATGAACCATATGCTGGATTTAATGGCGGCACACGGTTTTATGCAGTTGACGTTAAAGGGCCGGGGGGATACGGAGATCGACGACCACCACACCGTGGAAGATCTGGGGATTTGCCTCGGGTTGGCGTTGAAACAGGCGCTGGGTGAAAAAGAAGGGATAAGGCGCTATGGGGAAGCGACGGTTCCCATGGATGAAACTTTAGTTCGGGTTGTCTTGGATATCTCCAACCGTCCATTTCTTGCCTATCGGGTTAATTTTAAAAAGAATACCTCAGGATCTTTCGATCTGGGTCTCATCAAAGAGTTTTTTCGCGCTCTGGCGTTTAACGCTGGAATCACACTGCATATTGATCTCCTTTCCGGGGAGGAACCTCACCATATTTCCGAGGCCATCTTCAAAGCATTTGGAAAAGCGCTGGACCGGGCTACCCAGTTAGAAGTTCGGCTTAAAGGGAAATTGCCCTCCACAAAAGGGCTTCTGTAGTATTTTACCTTATCCCAACTTAAAACCGGTTTGTCAGGCGAGGTCCCCAATGTATAAAAGAATTTTCCGAAAGCCTCAGAGGTTATGGCTCCCAGTACTGTTCTGCACCCTTTTCATTTGGGGTTGCCATAAAGATGTAAAACCCACCGCATATCAATTCGCAAATCAGGTCCGTTTACAGGAAGAAATAAAGAAAGTAGTGGTTATGGGCTTCCAGGCTGCCATGACAACAGGTTCGGGAGCAAACCTTGTCCAAAACCCCATTACCGGCACTTCATTTCTGGCTGAACCCGTACCTGAAGATGCGGTGAAGCAAATGAACGAACTCTTATTCAGCAAGCTGATGAAAGACAAACAGTGGATACTGGTTTCCCCCGGTCAGGCCAAGGGTGTATTGGCAAGCGTTATTGATAGAGATAAAAAAATGGAAAGAACCCCACTGGAAATGCTTCAGTCCGTGGGAAAAACCTTCGAAGCCGATGCTGTTCTCACGGGTTCCATTTACCGGTGGCGGAAACGCATGGGACGCGATTTTGCGGTGAATAGTCCGGCATCTGTGTCATTTGATCTCGTTCTGCTTCAGCCGTCAAATGGGGCTATTTTATGGCGAGGCCACTTTGATAAAACCCAGAAGTCTTTATTTGCCGATCTTTTTGATTTTGAAACCTATGTTAAGAGTTCCGGGCGTTGGCTGACGGCGGAAAAACTAGCCGATATCGGTCTTGAAAAACTGATCGCGGAAATGCCGGGAAAACCGGCGCCCCAAAAAAAGGAAAAGGAAAGGGAACCCAGTGCTAATCATTCCGGCAATTGATATTAAAGGCGGCAAATGCGTCAGGCTCAAGCAGGGGCGCATGTCCGACGAGACCATTTTTTCAGACAAACCTGAAGAGATGGCGGAAAAATGGTTTGAGTGCGGCGCCAAAAGGCTTCACCTGGTGGATCTGGATGGCGCGGTCAGTGGAAACCCCGTCAACCGGGAAACCATCAGGCGGATTGTTGAAGCCATCCCCATTCCCGTGGAACTGGGAGGCGGCATACGGGATATGGGTACGCTTCGCGCCTATTTTGATCTCGGGTTGCAATATGTGATTCTGGGCACGGTAGCTCATAAAAATCCGGATTTTGTCAAGGAGGCCTGCCGTTCCTTTCCCGGGCAAATCATTCTGGGCATTGATGCGCGAAACAACCGAATTGCCGTAGAGGGCTGGACGGAAGAGATTGATCTCACCCCTGCGGCGCTGGCCGAACGGTTTAAGGATGACGGCCTGGCGGCGATTATCTATACCGACATCAACCGCGACGGCATGAGAACCGGCTGCAACGTTGAAGCGACCGGCGCTCTGGCAAGGACAACGAACATTCCGCTCATCGCTTCCGGCGGTATTTCAGAAATGGATGATGTATTGAAAATCATGCCCCTGTTCGCCGATGGGGTGATGGGTCTTATCACCGGTCGGGCGCTTTATGATGGCAGTCTTGATCTGGCAGCCGCCATAAAAGCATGCCAAAGATGAGCAAAGCGCATAATCCATTGCCTCATGGGCTTGACATTTGGTCGAAGCGTCATAGAGTTGGAGTTTGGATAATGGCAATACGATGCCGAACGTTTTTAACTTTTGATTGTGCACAGGGGTGAAATCATATGTCATTGAACAAAAGAATTGAGGAGGTCAACCTGCGGTATGCGCTGTCTCTTTTACCCTTGAGTTCTTGATTTCCACCGATCGGCGAGCCTGCCTCTCCGCAAGCTTTTCAGCGATTTAAAAGAGGGTGTGGAAAAGGTTTTCAGGAATATGGCATGTTCCCCCGCGTTGCTTGCCGTGTCCACAAGCCAGCGACAAATAAAGAGCAACCCATGATAAGCTACCAGTCCGCCAAAGAGGAGATAAAGCAGGCGGCCGACATCGTTTCGGTTGTGGGGCAGTTTGTTCAGCTCAAAAAGGCAGGGAAAAACTTTGTGGGGCTATGCCCTTTTCATGGAGAAAAGACGCCTTCTTTCACGGTCAGCCCGGACAAACAGATGTTTCATTGCTTCGGGTGCAAAAAGGGTGGGGACGTCTTTGACTTCTGGATGGAATATCACAGCCTGACCTTTCCCGAGGCGTTAAGGGATTTGGCGGAAAGATACCAGGTACGACTGCCTGAAAAGTATTCAACTCCCGAAGAAAAAAGAAAAACGGATTACAGGGAAACCCTCTATAGGGTCAATGAACTGGCAGCCGTCTATTTTCAAAAGGGTTTGGAACATCCGGTTAAAGGGAAACCCGGTCGCGATTATTTGAAAAGGCGGTCCATCTCCAATGAAATCATAAAAGAGTTTCGATTGGGCTATGCGCCTAAAGGGTGGGATGGCTTGAAGCAGTTTCTTCGCGGCAAAAATGTACCGCTTGAAACGGCTGTTGCGGCAGGCGTCCTTAAACAAAGCGACAAGGGACGCTGTTACGATCTGTTCAGGGAAAGAGTGATGTTTCCCATAATCGATTTGACCCAGAAAAAGCGGGTCATCGGATTTGGGGGAAGAGTCCTGGATGATACCTTGCCCAAATATGTTAACACGCCTGAAACGCCGCTTTTTCATAAAGGCACATGCCTTTACGGGTTTGATGTTTCCCGAAAAGCCATTAGGGAAACGGGGCGTGCCGTGCTGGTGGAAGGCTATATGGATTGCTTGGCCCTCAGAAAACATGGGGTGAAGGAAGTGGTGGCAACTCTTGGCACCGCGCTTTCCGAGACGCCCATTCGAAAACTGAAAGGGATTGGCAAAGAGGCGGTTGTGGTGTTTGATGGTGATGAAGCGGGAAAAGCGGCCGCCTTGCGCACCTTGCCCATCTTTTTGAATGAAAGGCTTTCAGCAAGAGCGGTTGTGTTGCCCAATGGCCACGACCCGGATAGCTTTGTCAACACCAGTGGCCCGGAAGCTTTTTCAAAGCTCCTGGACAAGGCGCCTTCCTTGTTTGATTTTTATATTGATCACAAGCTGGGACAAGACGCCGGCGACATTGATCGCAAAGTCGGCACTCTGGAAGAAATCCTTCCCATGCTGGCGAAGGTGAGCAATGAAACGCTGGTGGCTTTTTATATAAAAAGACTGTCTGAGAAAACCAACATTGGGGAATCCGTAGTTATTTCGGCACTTAAAGGCGTCAAACAGTCCTCGGGGGAAAGTCGCCTTAAACAAGAAATAAAAGGCCAATTTGCATCCGGCAATACTAACAAGCCTTTTAGGGAAATTCAGTTTCTCAATCTTTTGCTGCATTACCCTGAAACGGTTGCCGACCTGAAGGGGCGCCATTGCAGGCGCCTGATTACCGATCCCATGATCCGGAGGATTGTTGATGTCATCTTTGATGGGTGCGCCAAGGCGGATGCCATAACCTTTGAGACCATCCAGGAACGTCTTGAACATGATGGCGACCGGCTATGGCTCAGGGAATTTGGCTTTCGCCCCTCTTTCTGCTCAGATCGGGAAGTAAAGCAGGCCGTAGGGGATTTTAGAGAAGATGCACGGAAAAAAATCATCGCGGATTCATTCAAGAAGGCCAAGGGAGACCCCCGGGCCATAAACGAGCTTTTAAAAATGAAAGTACAGGCCGGACGGCCCTTTGGAAAATGAATCATTCAGGAGGCCATATGATAGATAAAAATACAGACATGGTCAATCTCAAGAAGTTGATCAATACCGGCAAAAACAAAGGTTACGTGACCTTTGAAGAACTGAATGACGACCTGTCTGAAGAAATCATTTCCTCGGAAGAGCAGATTGATGACTTGATGATGATGTTTGAAGAACTGGATATCATGGTCATTGATGAAACCACTAAAAAGAAGATTGAAAACCGAAAGGACCTCAAGAAAAACCGAATCAGACCGGAAGATAAAAACGCCGCTTCCTTTGACCTGTCGGATTCAGCGTCTCGAATTTCAGACCCGGTCAAGATGTATTTGAAGGAAATGGGTCGGATTTCGCTCCTGACGCGGGATGGAGAAGTGGAAATTGCCAAACGCATCGAGGCCGGAGAAAAGGAGGCACTGGAAGCCTTGTTGACCTGCGGCGTCGGCGTGGAACATATCATAAAGCTGGGAGAAAGTCTTAAAGAAACGGAAGTCAAGCTCAAAGATGTGATCAATGACCTGGAAGACGACGACAATTTCATGCAAATGGGCGAAAAAAAAGAATCACTCATTCACTTGATCGATCAAATTCAGGAACTCAATGAAAGCATTCGTCATAAACGACGAGAAATGACAAAAGGCTGCGGCTCGGAAGAAACCCGTAACGCGCTGAATGCTCGAATCAGGGAAGATCAGGGAAAAATCCTGTCGGTCGTTAGCTCATTCAGCCTGGAAAAAAGGCAGCTTGAAAATATGCTGGAAAGTTTTCGGGAATTGCTGGACACCGTGGAGGCTGCTGAGAAAGATGTGGCGGAATGTATGCTACGGGCGGGTGGAAAGCCGATTTCCTATTTGAAACGGTGTATTGCTCAAATCCCCGAGTCAACTAAAGATACGGATGTCATTGATCCGATCAATTTGACAAAATGCGAATTGATTGCGTTAAAATACAAGGCAGACGAATCCCGACGCGTGATCCGACAGGTTAGAGAACGGACCAACATGACGCCCAGGGAATTGAAATCCGAATTGGAACGGGTGGAAAGAAGCCTTGCAAATGCCAGTCGGGCAAAATCGGAACTCATTCAGGCTAATTTAAGGCTGGTGGTCAGCATTGCAAAAAAATATACCAACCGAGGGCTCATGTTTCTGGATCTGATTCAGGAAGGCAATATCGGTTTGATGAAGGCCGTGGACAAATTTGAGTATCAGCGCGGATATAAGTTCAGCACTTACGCCACCTGGTGGATACGCCAGGCCATTACCCGGGCCATTGCCGACCAGGCCAGAACCATCCGCATTCCGGTCCATATGATCGAAACCATCAATAAACTCATGAGGACATCTCGATACCTGGTTCAGGAACACGGTCGCGAACCCACATCGGAAGAGATTGCCGAGAAGATGGAATTTCCATTGGACAAAGTCCGAAAGGTACTGAAAATCGCAAAGGAGCCGATTTCTCTCGAAACGCCCATCGGGGAAGAGGAAGACAGTCATCTTGGAGATTTCATAGAAGACAAAAATATTCTCTCACCGGGGGATGCCGTGGTCAATTTTGGTTTGGCCGAACAAACGCGGAAGGTCCTGACCACCCTGACGCCTCGAGAAGAAAAAGTGCTTCGCATGCGGTTCGGCATTGGTGAAAAGGCGGACCATACCCTGGAAGAAGTGGGAAGGGATTTTAGCGTGACGCGAGAGCGCATTCGACAGATAGAAGCGAAAGCCCTTAGAAAACTGCGGCACCCCAGCCGAAGCAGAAAGTTGAAAAGCTTCATTGAGAATAACTGAGGCAGGTCTGTAAGGTTGTGCCGTTTTTTCCTTGACAAATTTTTGTTAGATGCGCATGCTACTGCGATCGGTTGCCGCTAAACCAGGGACCTTCCCTTGTGATGAGGTCTCCTCGTTTGACGGTGTATAAAAGTAGGGCCTATAGCTCAGCTGGAAGAGCCACCGGCTCATAACCGGTAGGTCCCTGGTTCGAACCCAGGTGGGCCCACCATTAATTGATAGCCCCCGCGGTTTTTGTGTTTTCATGGAAATGTTTTACCCGAATCGGGAATGAAGATTTCAGGAAGGGCGTATCCTTATGCGGGATGCGCCCTTTACCTTTTTTTGATAGGGAGTCAAAAGCAGGTTTTGATATGATACCGACATTGGGAGATTTTTTACATCTGATTGAGCGCATTGCGCCTGTGAGGCTGGCGGAGCCATGGGATAATCCCGGTCTTCAGATCGGGGATTCAGAGCAAAAAATAAAGCATATTTTTTCGTCTCTGGATCCCACCCTTAACGCTTTGATGGCCGCGTCCGAGGCCAAGGCTCAGGTCCTTTTCACCCACCATCCCTTGATTTTCAAATCTGTTTCTCATATCGAAATTAACGCCTATCCCGGTTGTATTCTGGCCCAGGCCGCATGCAGGAATATATCTGTTGTAACGGCACACACCAATCTGGATGTTGCCAAGGGGGGGATAAATGATATCCTGGCGGATCTTTTGGGTCTTGAGAATGTAGAGATCCTGCAACCTCACGACAAAGAGGGCGGGGTCGGCCTTGGAAGAGTGGGGGATCTACCTGAGGTTACGGATTTGTTCAATCTGGCAAAGGATGTGGAAACGATGCTCGGCGCCGATTATATTCGCCTGGTGGGTGAAAAAGCATCGCCTGTTCAGCGTGTTGCCGTGGTTGGCGGATCAGGGGGGAGCCTTATCTCTTCCGCCGCCAAGAGTGGGGCGGATGTCCTCATCACCGGGGATGTGGGGCACCACGCTGCCCTGGAAGCGAAATCCCTCGGTATTGCCCTTCTTGATGGAGGGCATTTCCATACGGAAAAAACGGCCTTTGACATTTTTTGCGAAAACTTGAATTTTCATTTTAGAAAAGAAGGATGGGAAGTTGGGGTTGAAACGGATGGGTCCCAGACAGATCCCATTTGGATGACGTCCGGCCTTTTTAAATCAACCTGTCCCACAAACCACAAACGTGTTGTTTAGTTGAGAGGTGAGAGTATTGGAAAAAACAATAAAACTTTTGATTGGCCTTCAGGCTTATGATATTCGCATAAGGGAGAAACTGGCCCAAAAGGAAAGGGGTCCCGCGGCAGTACTGAAGCGCAAGGAAAATCTGGCGGCGGTGGAAGCGGTGTTGCAGGAAGAAATGGACAAATTGCATTCCCACAACAATTTGAGTCGGGAAACCGAACGGGGGATTCAAGATCTGGATGACCGTTTGAAAAAAGCCGAGGTAAAATTATCCGGCATCACATCAAACAAGGAATATCGTGCGGCACTCAAGGAGATTGAAGGTATTAAACAGGAAAAAGAGACGCTGGAGCTTGCTGCTATTGAATTGATGGAACAAAAAGAGGATCTGGCGGCTGCCTGTGACGATAATCAAAAAAAATCCCAGGAAATGAAGAAACAATTTGAACATGACCGTAAACAAATTCTGAGAGATATGAAAATTCTGGATAAGGATCTTGAAGGGCTTCAAAAGGAGAGGGAACGTTGCTCTAAGGCGACGGAACAGTCCCTTCTTCAAAAGTATGACCTGCTCAAAGACCACAAAGACGGCGTTGCCATAACGCCTGTCGTCAAAGGGGTATGTCAGGCCTGTCACATGGCCATCCCGCCTCAGAAATTCAATGAGTTGATCCGTGGGGATAAACTCATGAACTGTCCCAATTGCGCACGCATCATGTATTGGGGGGAAGATGAGCGTTACCAGGAGGACCCTGGGGAATCATAGTGCCCATACGCCGACCCGGGTATGCCGAAGTAAAACGAATGACCGCCGCCATGCCGCACCGGCAAGGGGGAGGAAAGTCCGGGCTCCACAGGACGAGGCGCTGGGTAACGCCCAGTCCCGGCGACGGGAAGGAAAGTGCAACAGAAAGGAAACCGCCTCTGATAAGATCGCTTAGGCGTTCAAAAGGGGTAAGGGTGAAAGGGTGAGGTAAGAGCTCACCAGTTCCGCCGGTGACGGCGGAAGCTTTGTAAACCCCGCCTGGAGCAAGACCAAATAGGGGGACGTTAAGGGTGGTCCGCCCAAGTTCCCGGGTAGGTCGCTTGATCTCGTCGGCAACGGCGAGGCTAGATGAATGGTCATTGTTTCGAAAGTGGGCGACCCTTTCGAAAAACAAAACCCGGCTTATGGATTGCTTCGACATACCCGGGTCGGCGTATGGATAACAACGGTTTACGGTTGACAGTTATCGGTTAACGGTTCTGAAAACAAGGCAATTTTTGACTCGATAGGGGGGATAACTTCCATGTTTGTCATCGGAAATTTTCTGGCGGCCATCGCCAAAATAATCGATATCGCTTTAACCCTGTACATGTGGATCATTATTGCCCGGGCCGTGGTGTCCTGGGTCAACCCGGATCCCTATAACCCCATCATACGGTTTTTGAATGCCGTCACGGAACCGGTTCTCTACCAGATCAGGCGGCGGCTGCCCATCAGTTTCGGGGGGATCGATTTTTCACCGATCATCGTGATCCTGGTCATTATTTTTGTGCAATCCTTCCTGGTTCAAAGTCTCGCGCAACTGGCCATGCGAATGGGAGGGTAGGAATTTGCCGATTGTGAGCAAAGACACGGGGAATCCAGAAAGCGCCGTGATAAAAGTGAGGGTCTTGCCTCGTTCTTCAAGGACTGAAATTGTGGGTAAGACGGACGGCGTTTACCGAATAAAACTCACGGCGCCGGCAATCGAAGGAAAAGCAAATAAAGCGCTCATCGGGTTCCTTGCAAAAATAACGGGGCTTCCCAAAAGAAAAATCGATATTGTCTCAGGAGAACATTCGAAAAACAAAACCATCCGCATCCACACCGCTTCCCCTTTAAACATCATTAAATGCCTCGAAAAAAAGTAACGGCTTGCCTGTTTTATTTCTCTTCCTCATCGCCTGTTTGGGTAAAACATTCGAATCTTTTTCAGGGTTTCTAAATATCTTTCTTTATACAGCAGATCCGGGTAGTTGGACATTTCTTCCATGAGGGGTTCCATGTATGGCAGCATATTAATCCCATAGCTGTTTTTACCCGCTTTATCGGCTTGGTATATGATTTGAACCGAATAATAGGTAACCAGTAGCCGCAGTTTTAGTTCACGCCTGAACATGTACGCCCTGCCACCGGTGGTATTCAAGAAAAAACCCGCGTATCGATAGAGCGTATCAAAAGAAGGTTTCACATCTCCGGGGTTTTGGCATCGCTTGCCCAGCATGAGCCACTGGTAAAACATGCCCATGTTGTCTTCAAGCGTATCCCGGTCATCCGCAACCACCCGGTTGACCCACCGCAAATCTTTTTTATCCAGGGCGCGACAGAAAAAATAGATGTTTTTAATCATGATAGCAGGGTCAACCCCTTCACCGGCGGGAATGGGCGGTCGAACACAGAGCCGTTCTATGATTTGTTTGAAGCGGGCATAGGCGGTTTCTCTCGGGTTCAACTGTTGAATATATTTTTTTGTATCCAGATATTCAAAAAAATCCCGCACATGCTGGTTGACCAGGGCGCAATAAGGCGCTTCCCGGGCATCTACGGCCTTTTCAAGGTCTTCCCGACCCTGTGCGTTTTTAGAGAAAGGCTTCTTTTCATGGGATTCAAATTGGTATCCCACCAGTTCCCCGGTCGCCGGCGGTTTCATCGCATTTTTTTTCTTAGCGAAGTCGGCATCAGAGGTTTTCTCAATGACGCTTCGAACCAGCGCCTGATCCGCCGGCATATCCCCGACTTTTGAAGTTTTTTCGCCGGGGTCATCGGCATGACGCTGTTTTCCGGATAAATCCTTACCCGGACTCTCTTCGAATGTCGACACTTCCACGGCGACCAGCTCTTCTCCGGTTTCAGGTTGCGAATATTTATACCAACCATAACCCACGGTTGCCAAGGCGCCTATCCCAAGAAGGACCCACAACCAGACAAGACTCCCTTTTTTTTCACCCATGCTAGTTTCCCCTATGTCGAATCATTATGGTTCAGCCTCGCCTCAGGCGGCATCTTTTCGGTATTTTTCTCGACCTTTAACATACAGGTCTTCCTATGAGATGGTTTTAAGTTGGAAATATACAAAAGATACGGAAGATAATCAATGGCGAAAGTCGGAAAGCGGCAATTCTCATTATAAATTCGGAAAGGGAATTTTAAGTTTTGGGTAACAGTTTTTTCAATTTTTCGAACGGATTATGGGTAAAAGCATCATTCTTTTCGTCGCCGACCTGAGCATCGGCGCCTGCCAGGTAATCCAGATGTCGACGATGTTCGTTGTCATGACAGTAGATGCAGAGGTTCTCCCAGTTGCTCCCGTCAGAAGGGTTGTTTTCGTGGTTATGGTCTTTATGATGAACCGTCAGTTCATGCACATTGCGGTTCGTGAACTCTCTGGCACAGCGGGCGCACACCCAGGGATGAATCTTGAGAGACTGTTCCCGGTAATTTTTTTCATTTTGAGTTTGATTCCGGCGGGAACGAGCCAAAAACTCATCTACTTTATCAGCCTTGCTTTTTCCTTTTTGCGCATTATCCGAACCAAAGCTCCGTTCCATGAATTCCTCCGCTTTCGCTGAAACAATAAAAACAGCGACTTAAGTGAAAGTATCAAATATTGACCACCTTGTCGGCCAATTGCATGGCCGTCACAATATCTAACATATTTGTGGTCTCTCCCACCATCTTTTTTTCAAGCAAATTGAAATGGGTAAGACAGGTGCCGCAGACCAGGATGTAGACGCCGTTTTTATCCAGTTCCTCCAACACCGGCAACACTTCCGAATCCGAAAGGGTCATTCTGACGCCGTTGTTGACAAAAACCAATCGCCACAGCTCGTCTCCCATTTCCTTCAGGGTCTTTAAAAAACTGACCATAAGTTTCAAACCCAGTTCATCATCCCCGTATCCCATTCGATCGGTTGCCACCATGACCATGATTTTTTTCTTTTCTTCTCCCGGTTCCCTTGTTTTCGAGGGCGCTGCTTCGGGTGCGGCCCCTTCTTCGGCATGGCCCATCACGTGGAAGTCGGTTCCTTCTTCATCGGCAGACACAGCAAAACCCTGATACTCCAAAAAACGTGTGACGTTCTGTCGCGCCGCTTCATTGTCCACTGTAACCACAATGTTTTCCGGATGCATCTGCTCGATCAACTCCTTTGTTTTCAGTACCGGCCCGGGGCAAGCCAAACCACGACAATCGATTGTATTTTTGCTCATTTAATTTTCCTCATTGGATTTGATTTCCAGGATCGTAATATCATTTTCCGCCTGAACGGAAACCTCTAAACATTGTTTTCCAATTTTCGTTGAGATTTACAACTAGATGATATGGTTTCGTTTTTTCACTTAAAACTTAAAACTTAAAACCGTGCCTGAACGGCTTTTTTGTTCAGGCACTATCTATTTCACAAAAATCTTTTCTTCGGATGTCGACATGACTTCCCCAATGATCACCGCCTCCTCAACGCCCTCGTTCTTCAAATTCAGGACCAGTGATTCTGAAACGTCTTCAGGAACGCAGATCAAAAGACCACCGGATGTCTGAGGGTCAAAAAGAATGTTCTGCATCACCTGATCCACTGAAAGGGCAAATTCCGTCATGTAAGCTCGGAACTCTTGGTTTCGATAAGCCCCCGCCGGAACAAGCCCCATTCGACCATATTCCAAGGCCTCCGGTATCACGGGAATCAGGTCCCCCTGAAGGCAAATGCCGCACCCGGAACCGATCACCATTTCCGCCAGGTGACCCACAAGGCCAAACCCGGTAATATCGGTACACGCATGGACCGGAAAACGGTCCATGATCTCGGCCGGTTTCCGATTTAACTCGGCCATGAGGCGGGTAACCCACTCAATGACCTCCGGGGACGCAAGTCCCCCTTTGATCGCTGTATTAACGATTCCGGTTCCCAGGGGTTTGGTTAAAATGAGCTTGTCGCCTGCTTTGAGATTGCTCTTGATGAGAACACGATCCGGGTGGATGAAACCGGTGACGCTCAGACCGTATTTCAGTTCCGGGTCTTCCACGCTGTGCCCGCCCACCAGAACGACCCCTGCCTCTCTGATTTTGTCCACCCCCCCTTGGAGAATGTCCCGGAGGATCGAGATATCCATCTTCCCCAGGGGGAACCCCACCAGGTTCATGGCGGTCTTGGGAATGCCGCCCATGGCATAGACATCGCTCAGGGCATTGGCGGCCGCAATCTGCCCGAACCAGTAGGGGTTGTCCACAATAGGGGTAAAAAAATCCACGGTCTGGATCAGGGCGAGATCGTCATTCACCCGGTAGACACCGGCATCGTCGGCCCTATCCAAGCCAACCATCACATTTTCATCCGTTGGAAATTCCATTCCGCAAAGCGCTCGCTCCAGGTCCCCTGGCGGCAATTTGGATGCTCAGCCCGAACCTTTTACGGTTTCCGTAAGGCGAATCTTTTTGGATTGGGTCATTGCTTTCTCCCTTGGGTTTTTCCCCACAAACAATACAGATCGGAAATCATACTCCTGAAAGAACGCCTCATACAGTGGCTGCGGCGATCCTTTAAACTAACCCCCGCATTCTTCTTTTTCAATCTGGAATTTCCGATATGGAAAACTTTCAGAACAGGAAAAGCCGATGTGAAAACCTTTATCTTGACATAAAATGCTGATTTCCATATCTTACAAGGAGGATAAAATATCCGGTCCATGGGAACAGCTTGAATCAAGAGTTTCAGTTGATGCATTTGCGAAAAGGTATTCATGGTAAACTCTCATGACAAGGGGGTTTGTCATCCCCGCGGATGAAAATTAACCCATAGCTCAGGAATTTGATTGCTTCGGAATTTTTCGTCTAGTTTCTATCGTACCTGAACGGAAGTCTGTTCAGGTACGATTTGAGGTATATAAGTGAATGATGATTCTGCTTTATCTAAATTAAGCTCTAGTAATCTGCCAACAAAAAAGTAAGGAGGAAAAAATGCGAGGAAAAATTGTGACACTTTTAGCCCTGGTTGCTTTTTGCTTGTTTGCCGAAATCGGTTTGGCCCAATCACTTACGGTAAAACTCGACCCAGCAAGCGTTGATTTGACTGCAACGGGAGCCACATTCAATACCGTAGGAGATTCAACCCGCATTGGTGCTGCTGTTGGTGCGCCCGCCGTCACACTGAACCCCACATCACTTGCCTTTGGAAATCAGGTTGTCGGCACTACGAGCGCCTCCCAAACGGTAACCCTGACAAACAGCGGAAACGCCACGTTGAACATCACCGGCATTACCGGGTCGGGCGATTTTGCAGTAACGAACACCTGTGGCGCAACACTTGCAGCCAGCGCTAATTGCACGATCAACGCCACTTTCACTCCGACAGCTGCCGGTATTCGCACAGGCCGGATTACTGTCACTACAGATGCGGTTTCAAGCCCGGATTCTGTGGCCCTTTCCGGCGTAGGAGGGAATACTCCCATCCCTACCCTCAGTGAATGGGGAATGATCATTTTTGCGTTATTAATGGGAAGTTCGGGTGTCTATCTGATGAAAAAGAAAAATTCCTTCAGACTTCATGCCTAAAGAAACTTTAGTTTCTAAATTGGCCTATATCGCAGGTTGAGGCAGAATCAGCAATGATTCTGCCTCGCCTGTATTCTATCGAACTTACAATCTAATTCGATCCAGAAAAAATGATGGGGCCAAGGGGGTTTTGCTTATGACGGGGGAGAATTAGATGATAAGGCATATTTATCTCATAGGCGCTGCAACTTTATTTCTGTTTATTCAAATGAGCTCTGCAAATGCCTTGGAGCTGAAACTGACGCCGCCTTCTATCAATTTAGCTAATGAGGATACATCCTTTACTATTACAATCGTCATAGAAAATGTGTCAAACATTAAATCACCGCAAGTTATAACCGGTTCCGTAACATTGCAAAACCTGGCTATAATCCCTTAAAACCAATTTCAGCACACCTCGGAATAAAAAGATAAACACCCGTTTCTCTTGACATAGGGTATTGTTTCAAATATCATTTTTTCCACGAGAATGACATTATAGCGAAGCTGTTCATAACGATGGACTTTTTTTAATCGGAGTTTTCCATGACCGATCAGAAGGAAGAAAACAACCTGACCCTGGACAAGAAGACCGTGGATGTGCTGGTGGCGCAAATCATTCCCACGTCCAAATACTTTGAGGTTCGCTTCGATCATATGCAAGATCAGATGAATCGTTTTAGCGATGATCTCAAAGATTTCCGGGGGGATGTGGATAAGCGCTTTGATGGCATGCAAGAAGGGGTTGATAAGCGCTTTGATGGTATAACGGAGGACATGGACAAGCGCTTCGAGCAAGTAGACAAGCGCTTTGATGGCATCAAGGGGGATATGGACAAGCGCTTTGATGCCATGCAAGAAGGGGTTGATAAGCGCTTTGATAACATAACGGAGGACATGGACAAGCGCTTTGATGGCATGCAAGAAGGGGTTGATAAGCGCTTTGATAACATAACGGAGGACATGGACAAGCGCTTTGATGCCATGCAAGAAGGGGTTGATAAGCGCTTTGATAACATAACGGAGGACATGGACAAGCGCTTTGATGGCATCAAGGGGGACTTGGACAAGCGTTCCGATCAAGTAGACAAGCGCTTCGAGCAAGTAGATAAGCGCTTTGAGCAGGTCATAGCCTCCATTGAACGTCTGGGGGACAAACTCGATTACCGGGATGAAAGGCAGCGCGGCTTTACCCTTCGCATGTTCACCATTGCCATCGGCATATCCATTCTCGGGGCCACGGGCGCCTTTCTGAAGTCCCTTGGTATTTTCTGATTCTCCGCATTCCAAACATATCCTACTGAAGCGTTATTGTCCGGATTGGCTATTCAGAGAAAAGGGTTTGTATCGGCGTGGAAAGTAGGCCCTTTCTTTTTGCCCCAATCGGTGCCCCAATAATACGGATTGATCCGCATAGTTGAGTAAAAGGCGCATCAATTCATTGCCCCGAAGGGGGCTGATACACCCTTGGGCCGCATGGATTTCATCAAAAGCGGTTACCGGATATGCCCCCGATCGGGAATCTCCTCGTGATAGACGTGGGCGTTAAAAACACGACGCGCATGGGGTGTGATAAAGTCCTCTTTGTTTATTCGAAATAGCGAACGAGGTCGGGTGTTTTAAATATTTCAACGGCCAGTTGCCGATGGTCGGGAATTCGCTTTTGCTGGTAGGTTTCAATGATTTTTTGGGTCAGCAGAAACGTAAATTCCCTTTTTTCTCCTAAACTTATGTGTCTTGGGACGTGTCCTCGGAAGAGGGAAATTTTCCATTCGGCGTCAGTTCCGGTCCTCCGTGAATCAGCACATCATCATGGTCAATATCAAATTCCGCAATAATCGACGTTCCCTTGCCGCACTCAAAACGAACGTCGCCTTTCAGCTGTTTCCGGATCAGGTTTCGAATCAATTTCAAACCAAGGGTCTCGGTGTTTTCAATATCAACACCTTCGGGAATGCCAACCCCTTCATCCCGCACACAAAAATGGATCCGTTTTTCTTCAACTTCGGTCATGGAAATAAAACATTCACCTTTTGCATCTTCGGGGTAAGCGTGCTTGTACACGTTTGAAATCACCTCATTTAAAACCAGGGCACAGGGAATGGCTTGGGTGACGGAAAGAAAAACATGGGAACACTCGATTATGGGACGTATTTTTCGGTGGCTGGCGGCATAGATTTGATTAATCGACCCCAGCAGTTTTCGAATATGGACCCCCATATCAATTCGGCTGAAAGACTCGCTTCGATAGAGTTGAGAGTGAACCAGGGCCATGGTGTAAATCTTTGATCGGGCATCGGCCAGGACCATTTGCGCCTCAGGATTCATGGTTCTTCGCCGGGTCAAATCCAGCAGACTGGAAATTACCTGCAAATTGTTTTTGACGCGATGATGGATTTCACCTAAAAGCAGTACTTTTTCATCCAGGGAATCCTGTATTTTTTTCTCCGCCGTCATCCTTTCGGAGATTTCGTTTGTGAGCTTTTGATTGGTTTCACGCAATGCAACGGTTCGTTCCAAAACCCGGATTTCCAGATTATCACGGTGTTTCTGCAGGGTTTTCTCCACGTCTTTGCGAACCCTGATTTCATTTTCCAACGTCACATTGGCCTGTTTCAATCCCTCTGCCAGTTGAAGGGCTTCCAGGGCGGCGTTTTCCGCGGTTTTTCGCGCTTGCTTAAGGGCGCTGTTTTGCTGCTCGATTTGATGAAGCATTTCGTTAAAGGCATCCACCAAGCTTCCGATTTCATCATTGCCGTGTTTTTTCCCCCTGACGGAATAGTCACCATCTTTTGAAACCGAATTCGATAATACTTTCAGATCGAGGATAGGGCGTACAACGGTCTTTTGCATTTTGACGGAAAGCAGAAAAGAAAAAAGGATCGCCATCAAGAGGCCCAGGCTGGCAATATAGGCATGATCTTTTGTAATTTCAGTCATTTCATGCAGGTCCGACTGTATGCACAGGGCTCCAATCCGTTCATGGGCCATCTCCACAACCTTATGAAAATGAAGCATTCCGTTTTCAAAATAGTGGCCGTTTTTTGGAATTTCATGTGACGTTCCGCGGGTTTTTTGATCCGCGCGAACATAGCCGGCCAGAAGGGTTCCCTTTTTAGTGAAAACCCGGGCTGAAACAACGGACGGCTTTGTTTTGAGAACGGCGAGGGTTTCCCGAGCATCCTTTGCATCGTCAAACAACAGGGCTGCCGTGCAGTTGTAGGCCAAAATATCGGCAATCGTAGCGCTTTGGGCGATACTGCTTTGCCGAATTTCCCATCGGTCATAAATCAAAAAACCGCCAAAAACCATGAGCAAGGAGGTTATGTTGACCACCATAAGAACGGAAAGAATTTTTTGCCTGATGGGAAGATTCTTAAAATAAACCATGGCGTTTTGTTAAGTCCCTCAAGGTTTGGCAGCGTTGCCGTCAGATACGATATCGGATATCCTGAGCAGTCTTGATCGGATTTTCAGGCAGGAACGTTTAACGGCGGACAGGTTTATTTCGAATTTCTTCCTCCCGACATCGGCGTGCGATGTATCGGCCGGATTCTTAAGATAAACCATCCCCCCCTTCCGTGTGAAGCCTTTTACATCACTCAATGTCAGGATACACCGGTTATGGATTCTTTTCAAAATAGCCGGTATATCCGACTGTTTCCCCTTGCCGACAAAAAGAACCTGACAAGCGATCTCCAGATCCTCAAGGGTTTCCGATGAACTCAGATGCAGTTTTTTCCCCTTGATCAGCTTCCCCGACATGGGAGCGAAGGCCTTAAAAAGCAGAGGATCGCCATAGATGCTTACATTGAGGGTATTGCGTTGTCCGCAGTCGCCTTCGGGCCAGTCTACGAAAAGGAGGAAATTATACAGGTAGAGGGCCATAACCTCCTTATGGTTTGCCCCCGCGTCGGCAAGCGGAACCCCACGGTCGATCTGGACCCAGGAAAAGATCACCAACAAGCAAAAAAAGATGTTTCTAACGCTTCTGATCATGGCCTGTCATGGGAACGCTATCGGTTTTATTGGATGGCCAGAACGCCGTAAAGTATCGATCAATTTCGTCCATGGCCGGTTGAAAGTGAAGGTCTTTGTGCATCGCGCACAACACCTCAACGGAACAGATGGGCGCCCAGAATGCCTCTTCCGAAATACATTTTTGCGCCCTGGAAAACAGCCTTTTTCGTTTTTTCAGGTCCTGAGAACCATTTGCCTGTTTCAACAGCCGGTCAATCTCAGGGGTTGTGCCGTAGCAGGCGTAGGAATCGGCCATGAAAAAGTTGTTCAACAGGGCGCCGGCGTCAAAAATGGAATAACTGCCCCAGGTCAGGAAAACCAAGGGGAGTTTTCCGTTCAGGAACCTTCTATAGAGATGATCCCATTTCCCCAACATCCATTGGGGCTTTGCCCGGATCCCCACGGCCTTGAGATTTTCGAGGATATTCTCGGCGGCACTCTCATTATTGATGGGATAATATTCTACTTCAAAACCGTTTGGGTATCCGGCTTCGGCCAGAAGTTCTCCGGCCCTGGCGGGGTCATAGGGATAATGGGTCACATCCTTTTCGTAACCGAAATGCAGCGGACTTAGGACACTGTCGGAAATAAGGCCATACCCGCCAAAGGCATTTTTTAGAATGCTTTGCCGATCAATGGCATGATTCACCGCCTGGCGCACTTTTTTATTTTTAAAGGGGGTTGCGCCGCTGCGGCCCTGTGCATCCATTACCAGAAAATAGACTCTCAATATATTTGTACTGAGGAGCTTCACTTGGTCGGTCTGTTCGAGGAAAAACGACTGTTCCGGGTTAACACACCCGGAACGAATAAGGTCCACTTTTCCGGAAATCAGGGCTTCCATCTGTGGAATTGTTTCCTTGATGGTGAGGAGCTTTAATTTTGGAATCTTTGCTTTCCCCTTGGGCTTGCCGAAATAACGGGGATTGGCTTCAAAATCCATTTCCAAAGGACCTTTTCTGGAAACCCATTGGTAAGGACCTGTCCCCACGGGATGTTGGCCGAAGCCTTTTTTTCCCACCTGGCGGTAGTACCCCGGTGGATAGATGAACACCACATTGGCGAGGAGCTGCAAAAATGTGGGGATGGGCTTTACCACTTCAATGCGAACCGTGTAATCATCCAGAATAACGACGTCTTGAATATTGATCAGGTATTGTGAAACCCGGGAATCCGACTTTTTGAGAAGGTTCACGGAAAATTTAACGGCCGCGGCATTAAAGGGTTCCCCATTATGGAATACAATCCCCTTTCGCAGCGACAGCTCAAGATCGCCATTATCCAGGAACCGGTAGGATTGGGCCAGGCAGGGGAGGATTGTGCCATCCACCGGGTCCCTGTAAAACAGGGTATCGCCCCAGTTATGATAGAGGGTCAATACCTGGCGGGTATTGCTGACGGCCGGGTCGAGACTTCCTGGTTTCGCTTTTCCCAGGCAAACCACAAGTGTATCCTTTTTCGGCTGACAAAACGCGTCCCCGATAGCGAACAGGAGGGAAAAAACCATACAAATCGTCAAAAAACCATTTCCCATGGATCATCTCCACACACGGATTCTTCGCCACACCCAAATGTAGAACTATTTTTCGATGAATTTAGCACCCGAAAACGGAATTGTAAAGCATCCGTCTCATATTTGCTGTAGAGACAAGGCATGCCTTGTCTAAGCATGCATTGTCTCTACCACAAGATTATCATTTCAAATTGGAATTGCCGGTTCCCAAGTCTTGGTCTTGCTATTGACGTTTTTGGAATGTTATGATGGTACACTCTCCGATTTTTCGAGGAATGCGCCCATGCAGAACCAAGAGCCCGTTGAAGCCATCATCGAAGCCTTTCAAACCATCCGAAAAAAAGATGTTGACGTGAACAAGGTGTTTGAAGAGGCCAAAGGCTTGTATGAGACCTTGGAAAAAAGTGAAAAAGAGAATTTTTTCCGAGTGGTCATTGACCGGATGGAAGTCCTTCCAGATGATTTACAGCCCCTGCTGAAGACCCTGGCGGCATGTCGACCGAATGATCCATCCTGGCCCCACCTGATTTCCCAACTGAGAACCCTGGCCTATTCGCCGCGCCTTGACGTTTTCAAGAAGATCTCCCTGTCTCCGGGCGGCCTTAAATTCCTCCTGGATTTTCGAGGGGATTTGTTGTCTATCAGCCGCAGGACAGCGCTCAATCTGAAGCCCCTGGATTCCGACATCGTCTTCCTTTTTGAGATGTGGTTTCAGGAAGGCTTTCTTTATCTGGAAGAAATCACCCTCAACTCCGCTTACGGGCAGATCGCCCTTATCAAGGATCGCGACTTGGTCCACCCTATGGCCGGCATCGAGGAAATGGGCCGGCGCCTGGGCAAGGACCGGCGTTGCTTCGCCCTTTACCACCGGTTGATGCCTTATGAACCCATCATTTTTATCGAAGTGGCCCTGACCCGGGGGATTGCTCGAAGCATGGCCGAAATCATGGCCGAACCCGAAAACCGGCCGGGTGAAACCAGGGCCGATACGGCCGTTTTCTATTCCATCAACAATACCCAGAACGGATTGGTGGGGCTGGGGATGGGCAAAATGTTGATTGGAAAGGTTGTGGAATACTTGAAAACTGAAAATAAAAAACTCAAAAATTTCGTGACTCTGAGTCCGATTCCCGGTTTTTGGAACGGCTATTTAAAACCCCTGCTGGAAGGAAAAGATGACGGCTTTTCCCTCAAGCAGGATGATGTCATGGACTATTTTCCGAAAAAAGCCGCAGCAAAGCTCCTGGAACGAGAAGGAGAAGAAAGTATAACTTCAAACGGTTTCTGTAAGGTCCTCCTTTCCATTTTGAGCCGGGAGGGATGGGTTCGGGACGAAGGCCTGAAAAAGGACCTGAAAAGCCCCCTTTGCCGAATCGCGTACCACTATATCGCCGAAGAAAAAACGTCCCGGAACAAGCCCCGCAATCCCGTTGCGGGGTTTCATCTGGGGAACGGCGCCGCCGTCACCGAAAAAAATGTTCATTTCCTGGCTAACCCCTCCCCCAAGGGATTGCGGGAATCCTGCGGCATCATGGTCAATTATATTTACACCTCCAGTTGGCTTGGGCAAATCAGGCGATCCTTTGGATGGTTCGATCGAGTGGAAATCAGGGGGCTTTTTGGAAAAACTCCTTAATCCGTTGTCTCCTCTTTTGCCTTGACAAACCTTCCATCGGCTGATATTTAGTCACATTGTAGCTAAATCATAGCCATGAAGGGGCTGCCTCGTCAGCTCGAAAAAATTGAAAACCGCTGTCCAAAGCCCACACTAACAGGAGGTCATGCCATGGATATCATACCCGAACTTATCGAAATCGTCGGCCGGGAAAACGTATTTAATGATCGCGTCGAATGTTTGAGTTATTCTCGAGATCTTTCCGTGCATGAGGGCATCCCCGATGCGGTGGTTTTTGCCTTTACCACGGACCAGGTGTCCGCCATCATGCGGCTCGCCAATGAACACAAGGTTCCGGTGACGGTGCAGGGTTCGGGAACCGCCACCACGGGGGCTTCTCTGCCCGTGGAAGGGGGTATCCTCCTGGATCTTCACCGCATGAACCATATCCTTGAAATCGACAAGAGCAACTTCTATGCCCGGGTGGAACCGGGCGTCATCTGCGTACAATTAAATACGGAACTGCGCAAACAGAACCTCATGTTCCCCCCTAACCCCGGCAGTGAGGCCATCGCCACCATCGGCGGTATGATGTCCACCAACGCCAGCGGTCACCGGGCCGTCAAATACGGAACGGCCCGGGATTACGTCAAGGATCTCACGGTGGTTATGGCGGACGGCGCCGTTATTAAAACCGGCTTTAAAACGCCCAAATCCTCTTTCGGCTATGATCTCAACCGGGTCTTCGCCAGTTCCGAAGGGACCCTGGGGGTCATTACGGAGGTTACCGTTAAAATCCAGATCCTGCCGGAATACAACGCTTTGGCCCTGGCAATTTTTGATGACCTGTTTGCGGCGGGCGCCGCCGTCACCGACATCATTGGGTCAGGCATTCAGCTCACCGCCTGTGAAATTCTCGACAAATACAGCCTGAAGGTCGTGGAAAAGGCCATTGAACGGGATATTACGGGCATCGAGGCTATGCTGATCATTGAGTCGGACGGGGTCCAGGAGACCGTTGTCAAGGACATGGAACGGATCAACGACATCTGCCATAAACATCAGGTCAAAGAATTTACCTGGTCCGATGATCCCGCAAGAGCCGGAGAAATCATGGAGGCCAGGGGGAAACTGGTGCCGACTCTCTCCCGAATCAAACCCGGACACCGGCTGGTGGCCATTTCAGAAGACCTGGGCATTCCCCCCACCAAAATTCCGGAAGTGATCAAACGCGCACAGGCAATATCCCAAAAATATAACTTGCTCATGACCACTTTCGGGCATATCGGCGATGGGAACGTCCACACCACCATGGTCACGGACATGCGGAGCAAGGATGAATGGGACCGGCTGCGGCCCGCCGCCGACGAGCTGGCGGACCTGGCCCTTGAAATGGGGGGGACCATTACCGCCGAACACGGGACGGGGCTGGCCCGGGCTCCCTATATTGAAAAACAGCTGGGACCGGCCCTGGACGTCATGCGGTCCATCAAGAATGCGCTGGACCCCAATAATATTCTCAATCCCGGGAAAATGGGGCTGGAAAAGAAAAAATACGATATTTACGACTATTTTGCCTTTCAACCGCTCATCGATCATCCGGAAGGCGTCAATTCCTATGGTGAACGTATTGACAACGAAATTCTGGCTTGCATCTGTTGCGGGTTCTGCCGTCTGGGATGTCCCACCTTCAGCGTTACCCACCGGGAAAGCAAGAATGCCAGAGGTCGAAATGTTCTGGCGTTTAATTTTTTGAATGGGACCATCGAACCGGATAAGGAATTTGTTGAATCCTTTTATACCTGCACCACTTGCCAGGCCTGCACCTATTTCTGTCCGGCCCAGGTCAAGGTGGATGAGATTGTGGAAAACGTTCGGGAGAAGCTCTATAAAAAGGGGCTTACGCCTGAACCGGTTTTGGCGGTGCGGGACAACATTGAAAAAACCGGAAACGTGTATGCCAGCGCCAGGGAAGACCGGATCGACATTTATCCACCAGCCCTCAAGAAGCTGGTAGAAGACGCACAACTCAAGCCACAGGCGGAAACCCTGCTGTTCATGGGATGCGTTCCCAGTTATTTGGACATGAAAATGGTACCCAGCCTCATCAAACCACTGGATGCAGCCGGAGTGGACTATACCACTCTGGCTATTAGCGAGAGTTGCTGCGGATTCCCTTTGTTTCTCATGGGGGACCGTGAAGGGTTTGCGGCCAATGGGAAAAAACTCATTGAAAAGATTAAAGCCACCGGGGCCAAGGAGCTGGTGACGCCGTGCGCCGGCTGTTACAAGACCTTTGTCAAACTCTATCCGGAAATCGGCGATTTGGGCCTAAAAATCTATCATTCGGTCCATTATCTTGAAAAATTGATCCAGGACGGCCGGATTAAGCTGAAAGGGGATTTGGGGAAAAAGGTCACTTACCACGATCCCTGCGACCTGGGTCGGACATTCAAGATTTTTGATGAACCGCGCAGTATCCTTCAAAGTGTGCCGGGTCTTGACTATGTGGAGATGGCTCGAAACCGACTTCAGGCCCGTTGCTGCGGCGCCGGCGGCGGTCTGCAGGCCAGTGATCCGGATCTGGCCGCGGCTATGGCCGCGGAAAGGGTGCGGGATGCCCTGGCGGTGGGGGCGGAGATCATCGTTTCCGGTTGCGCGGCCTGTAAGGATAACCTGAAAAAAGGCGTCAAGGCCATTCCCAAAAAGGAACGGGGCAAGATGAAGGTGATGGATATCACCGAAATGGTCGCAAAAGCGTTGGAAGAATAGAAAGAGGATCCTCATGACGGAGCAAAAGCAGGGTCAGTTTAAGAAGATTGCGGCAGCCAAGGCATGCAAAAAGCTCATGGCCGACCACTTTTATGAAATGGATGAGGCAGTCAAGACCGGTTCCAGGAAAATCGCCTGGTGTACCAGCGTGGGCCCGGCGGAACTGCTCCGGGGGATGGGGTTTCTGGTTTATTTCCCGGAAAACCACGGCGCCATGCTGGGCGCTACCCGCATGTCCACGGATCTGATTCCCTACGCCAACGCGCTGGGGTATTCCCCCGATATCTGTTCCTATCTCACATGTGACGTGGGAAGCTATATTCAGAAAAAAAGCCCGCTCACCAAGGTTTACAATATTGAATCGGTGCCCAGACCCGATGTGCTGGTGTTCAACACCAACCAGTGCCGGGATGTACAGGACTGGTTTGCCTGGTATGCCAGGGAGTTGAATGTGCCCCTGGTGGGGGTCCATACCCACCGGGATATCGGGGACATCGAACCCATGCAGATCAAGGATATTGCCAGCCAGTTCGAGGGACTGGTCCCCCGCCTGGAGGCTGTCACCGGCGAAAGGCTGGATATGGACCGTTTTAAGGAGGCCCTGGGGTATTCCAGGCGAACCTCCGAACTCTGGCGGGCCTGCCTGGAATCGGCCGGCGCCATTCCCTCTCCCTGGACCTTTTTTGACGCCACTATCCACATGGGCCCGGCCGTGGTGGCCCGGGGCACAAAGGAGGCAGTGGATTATTATGAACTCCTGCTGCCGGAATTGCAGCAACGCATCAAAGATGGCGTGGCCGCCGTGGAGGGGGAAAGGCACCGGCTCTACTGGGAAGGGATGCCCATCTGGGGGAAACTGCGGCCTTTGTCGGATCAGTTGCTCTCCCTCAAAGCCTGCGTGGTGGCCTCCACCTACTGCAATAGCTGGATATTTGATCAGCTCGATCCGGCGGCGCCCTTTGAAAGCATGGCCCGGGCCTATACGGAACTGTTTATCGTCAGGGACGAGCCCTATAAGGAGCAATACATCACCGATTGTTTTGAGAAATATAAATTTGACGGCATCCTCTTTCATGACGCCAAGACCTGCCCCAACAACTCGAACAACCGTTACGGCATGCCGGAGCGCTTGTGCCGAAAATTAGGAATTCCGGTCCTTACCATCAACGGAGATTTATGCGATCTCAGGTGTTACTCCGAGGAACAGGCCAAAACCAATATTGAAGCGTTCATTGAACAACTGGAGGAATAGGGAATTGTGGATTTCGGATTTCGGATTGCGGATTTTCAGCCGTAATTTATTGATCCGGAAATCTTTCGGTTCGAAATAGCGAGAATGAAAAAACAACTGTATGTGGGCGTGGATATCGGTGCCTCTCGCACCAAGGTCGCCATTTTGGACGGCGATAAACAGCTTGTCGGTTATGCGGTCTTGAAATCCGGGACTGATTTCAGCGAAACCGCTGACAAGGGGTTGGCTGAATCTTTGAAGATGGCCAATGCCGTAAAAGAAGATGTGGTGGGTTGCTTCTCCACCGGATATGGTCGAAAAAACGTTACTTTCAGTACCGGCGCCAAAACGGAGATTGGGTGCCATGCCAAGGGATGTTTCCACTATTTCCCCATGGCCATGACCATTATCGATATCGGTGGACAGGACAACAAAATTATCAAGGTGGATGAAAAGGGTCGGCGCCTTAATTTCAAGATGAATCGGAAATGCGCCGCCGGCACCGGGGCCTTCCTGGAAGAGATGGCCATGCGGCTGGATATTCCACTGGAAGAAATGGATGGCCTTGCCCGTCAATCGGAAGAGATGGTAGAATTGGGAAGTTATTGCACCGTTTTTTCAGGGACGGAGGTTCTTGAAAAAATCAGACAGGGGAAGAAGGTACCCGCCATTGTCAAGGGGCTTTTTTATTCGGTGATCAAAAGGATTCTCGAAATGGATTCTCTAACCGACATAGTGGCCATGACCGGCGGCGTGGTGGCTCATAACCCGTTTCTGGTCAAGATGGTGGAAGAAAAGACCGGGAAAAAGATCCTGACGCCGGAGCACCCCCAATTAACCGGGGCTATCGGGGCAGCGCTCTTTGCTATGGAGCATCAATAGGACTTTCGGAATCCGGGATGCATTATCCACATTAAACAATAGCAATGGATTTTGAAATGCGGTGAAAAGAGTAGAATCCGCAATCCGCAATCCGAAATCCGAAATTGAGGGAGGGATGAACATGACTATCAGTAAATGGACGCATGCGGGTACGATTTTGAAGATGAACGCCATTAATTATCCTGACAAGCTTGGATGGCAGGATAAAAATCAGGAATTCACTTTTAGGGAATGGAATAAAAGATCCTGTCAGTTTGCCAACGGGCTTCACGACCTGGGTGTGGGGCATAAAGATGCCTTTGCCGTCCTCGCATTTAACCGCGGAGAATGGATGGACATTTACGCCGGATGTGCCAAGGGTGGACAGATGGTGGTGCCCATCATGTTTCGACTGGCAGGTCCAGACATTGAATATATCGTTAACCATTCCGAATGCAAGGCGATTGTGGTGGAAGCCCCCTTTGTTGAAATGATTGACGGCATCAGAGACAAACTTCCGATTCCCAGCGAGAACTACATATTTTTGGGTGAAGGCCCCGCTCCGAAGGGATATGTCGCTTATGAAGATTTCCTGTCCAAGGCCTCACCGGAAGAGCCGGATCTCATGGTGGATTCCGCCGATATCTGGTGTATTATGTACACATCCGGCACCACGGGTAGACCGAAAGGCGTGATGAGGACCCATGAATCCAATGTCTCACAATATTATCTGAACAATATCAACATGGGCGTGCGACCCACGGATAAGGTGATGCTGGTGATGCCCATGTGCCATGTGAATTCCATTTTTTACTCATTTCCTTACACCCTGGTGTCGGCTTCGGTCTTTGTTTACAATATGGTCAGCTTTGATCCGGTAGATCTCCTTAAGACCATTGAAGAATATAAGATTACTTTCACTTCTCTGGTGCCCACCCACTACATTATGATGCTGGGTCTTCCTGATGAGGTTCGAAACAGTATTGATGTATCTTCCATCCGCCAATTGCTCATTTCCTCGGCGCCGGCCAGAAAAGATCTCAAACTGGCCATCATGGAATACTTTAAAAATGCTGAACTCTGGGAGGCCTATGGGAGTTCCGAAGGCGGGTTGGTTACTTTGCTCAGGCCCGAGGATCAGTTCAAAAAACTGGGCTCCATCGGTAAGGAGATTTTCGGCGCCGACCGGATCAAAATTCTGGATGAAGAGCGAAATGAAGTGCCGGATGGCGAAGTGGGTGAATTATTCTATCGGACCCCCATGCTGTTTAAGGAATACCTGAAAGAGCCTGAAAAGACCAAAGAGGCATTTATCGGGGAATGGTCTTCCGCCGGCGATATGGTCAAAAGAGACGAAGATGGGTATTATACCCTTGTGGATCGAAAGGCAAACATGATTATTACCGGGGGCGAAAATGTTTATCCCTCGGAGATTGAAAGCGCCGTAGGCGCCCATGAAGCCATTCGCGATATCGCCGTCATTGGTATTCCCGATGAGAAATGGGGAGAGGCCATTAAGGCGGTGGTGGTTTTAAATGACGGCTACGAGGAAAACGAAGAAACGGCCAAGGCCATTCTGGAATTTTCGCGCGGCAAGATTGCCGGGTTCAAGCGGCCCAAGACCATTGATTTTGTGAAAGACGATGAGATGCCGAGGACGCCCACGGGAAAAATTCTACATCGTATTCTCAGGGAAAAATACGGCAAATGGAGTGATGCCTGATAGGAAGCTGTTAGCTATTAGCTATTAGCTGTTAGTGTTAACTGACGTCCTAACAGCTAACTGTGTTTTTATGGTAAACGCTCATGACAAGGGGATTTGCCACCCCTGCGGATGAAAATAACATCTACCGCTTTTAAGCTAACGGCTAACGGCTAACGGCTAACGGCTAATAGCTAATAGCTAATAGCTAACAGCTGTATTTTCATGGTAAACCAATAATTGGAGGAAAAACGCATGTTGACAAAAGCATTTGTTCCGTTCGGCGGATATTATTCAACCCCTTTTACCCGTTGGCAGGGGAGCATGGCCAATGAGAATTCCATTGAATTGGCGGGCAAAACCGCTAAACGCTGGTTGGCCCAAAAGAATTGGGATGCGACCATGTTTGATTATCTGGTTTTCGGCATCACCATTAGCCAGAAACATCAGTTTTATGCCAGCGCCTGGGCCGCCGCAGTTATGGGCGCCGGAGAAATTCCCGGCGTGACCATCAGCCAGGCCTGCACCACCAGCACCACCAGCGTTTTTACCGCCGCCATGGGCGTGGAGACGGGGATCTATGAAAATTGCTGCACCTTGATGACCGACCGTTGCTCCAACGGTCCCCATACCATATGGCCGAATCCCATGGGACCCGGTGGCGAAGTACTCTCCGAGAACTGGCTCATGGACAATTTCAACAGCGATCCCAATGTGGGTTTGAAAATGATTGAGACCGCTGAAAACGTTGCCAAGGAAGGCGGGTTTACCAAGGAACAGTGTGATGAACTGGTTTTGAGGCGGTATGAGCAGTATATGGAGGCCCTTGCCGATGACCGGGCCTTTCAGAAACGCTATATGTTCCCCGCGGAAGTCAAGTTGAGCAAGAAAAAGTCCAAACTGGTGGAACTGGACGAAGGCCCCGTGCCCACCACAAAAGAGGGCCTGGCGCGTCTCAAGCCGGTGATTCCCGGCGGCGTACACTCCTTTGGCGCGCAGACCTTTCCGGCGGATGGAAACTGTTCCATCATTGTCGCCACCGAGGAAAAGGCCAAAGAATTGAGTGCTGATCCCGCCATTCCCATTCAGATCATTGCCTATGGCTACTCAAGGACCGCACCGGGACATATGGCGGCGGCCCCCGTTCCGGCCACGAAAATGGCCCTCAAGAATGCGGGTCTCACCATCAATGACATCAAGGTTATCAAGACCCACAACCCCTTTGTGGTGAACGATCTCTTTTTCGCCCAGCAGTTCGGCATTGATGCCATGGGAACCGACGATCTTTGTTTCAATAACTACGGATCTTCCCTGATCTACGGACATCCCCAGGGACCCACCGCCGGCAGGAATATCGTGGAAGGATTTGAAGAAATCGCCATGAAGGGCGGCGGTTACTTCCTGTGGACCGGATGCGCGGCTGGTGATACGGGTGGAGCCATCATCTTTAAGGTGGGCTAATCCACGAAAATACGAATAAGCGGGGGCCATTTCTGATTAAAGAAATGGTCCCTTTTTTTGTTTAAGAAATAAGTTTTTCCACCGGCCGACAGAAAATGGAATTAAGCCGAAGCCTTAAGCCCGGCCAAAACTTTCTCCGGGAGCGCGGGTAGCTTGCAGATCCTTACGCCGGTGGCATTATAGATTCCGTTTATGATCGCAGCGTGTGGTGTTGTCAGCGGCAGTTCGCCGCAACCGCCGGCGCCGAAGGGACCCACCCGGGGTGTTTCCACGTAAATGAGTTCCATGTCATCCGGAATTTGTTTGATATAGGGAAATCCCGCTCCCGCCAGCGTGGAATGCTTTTTGATATCTTCAAAATCTTCGCTGAGCGCCAGCCCGATCCCCTGGGCCATCCCGCCATAGAGCTGTCCGTCCACAACCAGCTTGTTGTTAATGGTTCCCACGTCGGCTACGCAGGTCATTTTCATGACCTTGGTTTTACCGGAGGAGGTATCCACTTCCACTTCCGCCATGAAAACCCCGTAGGAATGTGCAAACATGGCATCCCCCTGGCAGTTCTCATTCAAATCCGGCTGCTGAATTGCCCATTTGCCCGTGTATTCAAGCGGAATATCTTTATTTACCATTTCTTCATGGGTGCGGTAGGTCCCATCATCTTTTCCCATGGCATTCAGAAGAAGCTCGCAGGCCGCCTGAATGGCCCGGCCGGTTACCACCTGGGAACGGCTGCCGACGGAACCTAGGTTGGGTGGGGTAACGCTGGTATCATTCATGACCAGCTTGATTTGTTCAGGAGACACACCCAGCGGGCGCAAGGCCTCATGGGCGGTTCCTAAAGTTCCCATGTCGGCCCCTTGACCATGATCTTCCCAGGTGACATAAACGGTAATGGAATTGTCGGGCATCAGCGCCACCACGGCGCTTGATTCGTCGTGAGCCGGAAAACCCACCATGAAGACGCCGACGGAGATGCCGACGCCCCGCTTTTTTTCGGGGGTAGATTCCCTTTCTGCTTTTTCCAAGGCCTGTTTATATCCGGGACGCAACAGGTCAAGCATTTCGGGTAGACTGTATATTTCGGGGGCCTGACCATTTGGAGTAGTAGATCCTGGGCGATAAACATTTTTATAGCGTAGTTCCAACGGATCCATGCCGATCTTTTCAGCCAGTTCATCCATAAGTACTTCGGAAGCGAACTCGGTTGAGGTTGCACCCAGAGCCCTGAATGCGGAGCCTTGCACGTGGTTGGTGTAGACGGTGCGGCCTTTTCCCTGAATATTGGGGATGCCATAGCCGGCGCCCAGGAACTGGGCGCCGTTCCGGGTGATAAAATCCCCCAGATCACAGTAAGGCCCATAGTCCACAGTAAAATCCCCTTCCAGGGCCAGAAGATTGCCTTCCTTATCCGCCGCCAATTTTGCTTTAATTGAAAATGGCGGTTGTTTTCCGGTAGAGGTCATCTGCTGGCGGTAGTCATATTTAAGGAAAACCGGCCTGCCGGTAGCAAGACAGGCAACGCCCAAGAGGCCCTGAATGGTCATTTGAGATGCCTGTCCAAAGTCTCCACCGGACGGGTTCTGCACCATGATCAGGTTTTCCGGTTCAATCCCAACGCCCGAAAAAGTCTGACCCGTGTGCATGTGAAGGGCGCAGGACTTGGAGTGAATGACCAATTTGCCCTCTTCATTGACGTAAGCGAAGCCCACGTCGGGTTCAATCGGCATATGAGGCTGCCGCTGAACATAGAATTCATCCTCAACCGTGTATTCGGCATTCTTGAAGATGGGACCCGTCTCTTTACCCTTGACGATGTTTTGAACGAAAAACACGTTGGATTGCCCAGGATGAATCTCCATGGCGTCATGGGCCATGGCAGCCGAAACATTCATATATGCCGGCAATTCTTCCATCGCTATCTTGACCTTTTCAGCGGCGGCCTTGGCATGGGCTTCGGTATCTGCGCAGACAATGGCGATCGGGTCATCATAGCGAAACACCTTTTTGTCGCATAGAATGGGGCGATCCTGAGCATCACAGGTATTGGTGGGCAAATTCAATATGGCGGGAATGCGGTTATTGCCCTTAATATCCTTGTGGGTGATGACCTTGGAGACTCCGGGCATTTTCTCGGCTTCCGAAGTGTCAATGGAAAGGATATTGGCATGGGACACTTTGGCCTGCACTAGCGCCAACTGCAAGGTTCCTGATGGCAATTGAAGACCCAGATCCGCTCCGAAGTTCCAGGCCCCCGTGACTTTGGCCACGGCGCTGGGGCGGGGATAGCTGGTGCCCCAAATCTTGCTGTCTTCCGGAAGCTCATAAGTGAGCGCTTCCATTTTCATTTCACCCCGAAGGACTTTTGCCGCGTCCATGACCGCATCCACCAACTGCTTATATCCGGTGCAGCGGCAGGCATTGCGGTGTTTATTGAACCATTCTCTTACATCCTCCCGTGATGGGCTGGGAGTTTCATTCAACAGGGCCTTGGAAGAGACGATGAAGCCGGAAGTGCAAAAACCGCACTGGGCCGCGCCATGAATGATCCATGCCAATTGTAGGGGGTGGAGGTTTCCCGGCGTGCCGATTCCCTCTATGGTTGTGATTTGGGCTTCGTCGGGAACCCGCTTCATCTTGGTAATACAGGCCTTTACAACTTTGCCGTCCATGATGACCGAACACGCGCCGCACTGGCCCGTGTCACAGCCAACTTTGGTGCCGGTCAGCCCCAGTTGCTCGCGGAGAACGCTTGACAGCGAAGCTTCCGGGTCGACGACCAGTGTTTTGGGTGTGCCATTGACGCTGATAATCTTTTTTTTCATTCTCGTCTCCTTAAATTAAGGCATTTTTTTATGGAACGCTCCAACCGTCCGCAAAACATATTGTCCGTGTCTTGAGGCGAGCGGCCAATATGTTTCAGCACGGACGGTGGTGTATTTGCTAAGGGCGTAAAACTGCTTTGATTGTCTTGCCGTGTTCTGCGTCTTCAAATGCCTTGTTGATGTCATCCAGTATATAAGTATGTGATTAACTCGTCAAATGATTGGGACTGAATCCACAGCTTGCCTCTCCGATTATATAGATGTCGGAAGAGGGTCAGGATTCTTTTAAAAATGAGCAGGGGGTTTTATTTTAGAGATGGCTACCCCATTTAAATCATGTATTGACCCATCGGATCTGAGTTGTTAAAAAGGGCCATCCCTCAAAAGGGGATGGCCTTTTTTTTTAGTTTTGAAACCGTTTTTTCCGGTTGAATCAGTTTTCGAGGTTTTTGTTTTATGCAGATGATCATTTTTCAGTCCCTTGGGGGCTTGGGGCTTTTTCTTTTCGGCATGAAAATCATGTCTGAAGGCCTGCAGAAGGTAGCCGGCAATAAGATGCGGAAGATATTGAGCGTGGTTTCCAACAACCGGCTGGTGGGTTGCGGTGTGGGTGCTCTTGTGACTAGTATCGTTCAGAGTTCCAGCGCCACAACGGTTATGTTGGTGAGCTTTGTGGATGCGGGTCTCATGACGTTTGTGCAGGCCATCGGGGTTATTTTAGGCGCCAATGTGGGCACCACCGTGACAGCGCAATTGATTGCTTTTAACGTCACGTCTTACTCGCTTCCCGCCATTGCCGTCGGCGTCCTTCTAAAGTTTTTTGTCGGTCGAAAAAAATGGGTTTATGTGGGGGATATTTGTCTGGGTTTTGGATTGGTTTTCTTCGGACTGGCGACCATGAAAGCGGGATTTGCACCCCTTAAAAGCCATCCCGCCTTCATTGAATTGTTTACCCGGTTCAACGCGGACGATGTGAGTGGAATACTTCTATGCATCATGGTGGGGACCCTGTTAACCATGATTTTGCAGAGTTCCAGCGCCACTGTGGGGATCACCATGGCCCTGGCGAGTCAGGGCCTGCTCGGTTTTGAAGCCAGTGTGGCCCTTATTCTTGGCGACAATATCGGCACCACCATTACCGCGGAGCTGGCCAGCATCGGTGCCGGCGTTAATGCCCATCGAACCGCACGGGCCCACACCCTTTTTAACGTGATTGGGGTCATCAATGTGATCATTTTTTTCCCCTACTTCCTTAAACTGGTGGCATGGGGCACGTCCGGGCTTATGGACATCGGCCCTCCCGGTCTACTGGTCGATGGTCAGAGACCTAATATCGGTAGATACATCGCCAACGCCCATACGGGGTTCAATTTGGTCAATGCACTATTCTTTCTCATGGTGCTGCCTTATCTGGTCAAATTGGCCATCTGGCTAACGCCTGATAAGGAAAAGGGTGCTGACCTGGATGAGCTGCGCAGCATCAAATATATAGACTCCAAGTATATCGACACCCCATCAATTGCCATTGTCCAGGCCCGGGCGGAAATCGTTCGAATGGGGGAAGCGGTTCAACTCATGTATAACGATGTTATTCATTCCATGGAGAGCCGAAAGCTCGAAGAGCTTTCCAAGTGGCGGCAGCGGGAAGACATCATCGACTCCCTTCAAAAGGAGATTACCCAGTTTTTGACCGATGTGATGCAGAAACAGGTCAGTTCCGAAGAATCCAAAGAGATTGCATCGTTAATGCGCATGGCCAATAATCTGGAACGTGCCGGTGATGGTGTGGAAAATATCGCCGAGCTCATCGAGGAGCTTATCGAAGAGAATCTTCACCTTTCCGAAGGCGGCATGAACGATTATGAAGTCATATCCGCGGAAGTGGAAAAATTCCTTCAACTTGTTGTTTCCGCCGTTAGGGAGGACAAAATGAACATCATGATCGAAGCACAGACGTTGGAAGACGCCATCGATAAAATGCGGGAGGACATGCGGGGAAATTACATCATGCGGCTTCAAGGCGGCCTTTGCACCGTGGATCCGGGGCTTATCCTGGTGGACATGCTCACCGCCTTTGAGAAGATCGGCGACTTCTGCTATAACATCGCCCAGGCCGTCGCAGGCCTTAAATAGGATTGCTTTACATATGGAACCTCAAATTGATACCGAAAGAACACAGTGTATCCGTTGTGGGGCATGTTGCCTCGCCGCCGGCCCGACCCTGCAGAAAACGGATTTACCCCTGTTTTTCAACCATGTTGTCGAAGGGCTTCATCTCTATACCATTCGAAAAGGTGAACTGGTTTGGGACAATATCAATGATGGGTTGAAGTTCACGGACCAGGAAATGATAAAGATCGGGGAACGAAACGGCAAGGGGTGCATTCTGTATGACAATGCCAAAAAGGCTTGCACCATTTATGCTGATCGGCCCAGCCAATGCCGTGCCTTTGCTTGCTGGGACAACAGCGCATTTAACGAGGTTTTTTCCGAACCCAAAGCCAACAGAAAAGATATGATCCGGGATGTTAACCTGTGGCGCCTTATTTTGGCGCACGAAAAAACCTGCGATTACCGGGCCATTTCCGATTATGTCAAACAGATCCAACAACGGGGGGAATCGGCTCTTGGAAAAATTCTGAAGATTCTTCAGTATGACCAGGATGTCAGGCGGCTCACCCGTGAAAAACTGGGCATTGATCCTCAAGAGCTGGCTCTTCTTTATGGACGTCCCTTGACCGAGACCATCCACATGTTCGGCCTTAAGGTAGAAAGGGAGGCGGATGGCTCTTTTTTGTTGACCACATAAGAATGTTATTCCTTTTACCGATTACACGATTTCCCAAAATTAGAATGGAGGAAACCAATGCTCAATTCCAAAAAAGCACCAAAGCGTCCATATCATGTTGGAATCCCGCGGGCCCTCTGTCTATTGTTGTTCCTGGGATGTTTGATCTGCCCAATCCATCGGGTTCCAAGCGCCCACGCAAAAAACTTCATTAAAATCGGTCTGCTGGAGGAACCCAAAACCCTCAACATCTGGCTGGCCACCGATGCCTGGTCCAACAAGGTCCTGAGTCAGATCTACCAGGCCCTCTATATTCGCGAACCCAAAGAGCTGAAACTGACGCCCTGGCTGGCCGCAGATGCCCCGGTTTACGATCCGAAAACCCTCACTTACACCGTCAAACTCAGGCCCGCCAAATGGTCCGACGGGTCCGAACTGACATCCGAAGATGTGGCCTTTACGGGTCGACTCATCAAAACCCTGAAGGTGCCCCGGTTTTTATCCAACTGGGAGTTTGTTCAAAAAATTGAAACCCCGGACAAACGCACGGTCCGATTTACCCTGAGAGAACCCAAGGCCATTTTTCTGTCCCGAACCCTCACCACGCCCATCGTTCAAAAAAAATGCTGGGAAGCCATCCTGGAGCGGGTGAAAAACCTGGAAAAACCGCTTCTGGAAGTCCTCAAACAGAAGATTGATTTTCCGATCAGCAGTGGGCCTTTTGTCCTCAAGGAGTGGCGAAGAGGAGCCTATGTGTTCCTTGAGAAAAACGAACATTTTTTCGGGCAGGGAAAAGAGATCGCAGGCTATCCTCTGGGGCCCCATATTGACGGCATCATCTTCAAATTTTTCGGTACCAGCGACGCCGCGGTTCTGGCCTTGCTCAAAGGGAGCATCGACATGTTCTGGTGGGGATTGCAGCAGGGATACCTGTCGGATTTGGAAGCCGATAAAAACGTTAAGATTTACACCAGCGAAAAAAGCGCCCTCTATTATGTGGGATTCAACCTCAGAAGAAAGCCGTTTGATGACATCCACTTCAGAACGGCCGTGGCCCTTGCAACGGACAAACATTTCATTGTCAGAAGAATCCTTCAGGGATACGCCCTGCAGGCGGATTCCATTGTTCCCTCCAGCAACGCCTTCTGGTATGACCCCAATGTCCCCAAATATGGAGAAGGCCTGACCCGGGAGGAAAGGATTCGGAAGGCCCATGAAATTCTCAGGGAAGGGGGCTATACCTGGGAAGAACCGCCGGTAACGCCGGAAGGAAAGGTTGTGGAGGGAGAAGAAATCCGCCTGCCGGACGGAAGTCCCATGGAAAGGATCACCATCCTGACGCCCCCGGCGGATTACGATCCCCAAAGGGCCATGGTGGGCATCATGATTCAGGAATGGTTGAAAATGCTGGGCATACGCGTCACTTCCAAGCCCATGCCGCTGGGCTCCCTGATCCAGCAGGTCAAAACCCGCCATGATTTTGATCTCTTTGTCCTGGGATACGGAAACCTTGCGCTGGATCCGGACTATTTGAGGAATTTTTTCATTTCAAAAAACAGCAAACCAAAGGGATGGAATACCAGCGGTTACAACAACCCCCGCTTCGACCGAATCGCCGATGCCAGCGCCAATGCCATGGACCTTGAAAAACGAAAACAACTCATCTGGGAAATGCAGGAGATCCTCATGAAGGATTTGCCCTGGTTGCCCCTTTACACACCCAAACTGGCCGAAGGGGTTCGCGAGGATCGGTTTACGGGATGGGTGAACACGGTGGGCGGTATCGGCAACCGCTGGTCTTTCTGCACCATCAAGCCGGTCAAGACCGGCAACACAGACTAAGCCCCCATGCACCGCTTGACGGTTTTCACGCGTGTTTTCGTGTTCATCAAATAGGCTTCCAGCGGTTGTTTGGGCAAGGGCTTCGGGTCCCATTCCGCCGCCTTGACACGGACCACGACGCGGTCTATATCGCCCTTTTCCTCCTTCAGGTATTGTTTCACCCGGTTCACATATTCAGGCACCTGATTGATGGATCGGGTCATATGTTTTGCCACATCTGATCCGGTGAAAACCAACCTGTGCGCAATACACAATATTTGTGCATCCAATGCGGACAGGGTCATCAGAGAATCCAGATAAGCCTCATAATCCACCGAAAATTCACAAACCCCGTCGCACCCGGTTGCCTCTCCCGCAATCAGAATCTTTCTCTCCCGAATCCAATAGGCCATGCCGTCCCATGTGTGGCCGGGTGCGGGAATTGCTTCCACCGTCACATTCTGATCAATCTTGATCACCTGAGCATGGTTTAAAACAAGATCAAAATCAAAGGGTTTAAACTCGCCTTCATAAATCTCCGAGATCCCCCAGCTGCGAAGAACGTCAAGAGCCCCCTGGTTAAACGTCTTTATCCGTGCAATGGCGCCCGTTCGGGCCAGAATTGCCGAAGATGCCTGGGAGCCCGCGATTTTCATTTCAGGCCACACTTGTTTCAGGTAGGCCGCGGCGCCCACATGATCCCAGTGAGCATGGGTCAAGAAGAGAAACGCGGGAGACCGTGAGTCTAAAATATTTTTTATCTCTCGTTCATATATGCGGGAAAGACCGGTAAAACCCGCATCAAAAAGGACCGGCGCCGGACCATCCAGCAGAAACACCGGCGCCGCCGAATGCCCCAGTCCATAAAACCCTTTGGCAATATTTCCAGTCCGTTCAATGCGCATATCTTTCTCTTCTCACCGGGTTATGGGTTGTAGTGCAAGGCCGGGTCACATTCTGCATCATCTGATTCAAAAGTCAATGCTCTTGCGGAGTAAGCATTCACGATATCAACAGTTTTTCCTTGACGAAACAAAATAAATTAGAATATTCTCCTTTGTAATAATTCGATCCGTAACCCGCAAGTATAGGGGACCCACCATGAAAGATAAACCAGCCACGGAGTATGCTCTGCTGGGGGCGTTGATGTCGGGGCCCAGGCACGGCTATGAGATCCTGCAATTTCTGGAGGCTGGTCTGGGACCGGCCTGGCGTGTCAGTACCAGCCAGCTGTACGCGCTCTTAAAACGTCTGGACAAGGAAGGGTTGATGGGTTCAACCTTGGAAACCCAGGACACACGCCCCTCCAAACGGGTTTTTTCCATCCTGCCCCAGGGCGAAAAGAATTTCCGCGAATGGCTGAAAAGCCCAACGGATCACGTTCGAGACCTGCGGATTGAATTTCTGGCCAAGCTCTTCTTTTTTCGCAATCTCGGCATTCAGGGGGGAGATGCGCTGGTAGAGGCACAGATTGATCTGCTGGAACAGGTGAAACAAAAACTCACGGCCAGGAGGCGAAAGGAAGAGGACGACTACAATCGGCTGGTTTACGGTTTCAGGATTTCCACCCTTACGGGATGGCTTGCCTGGTTGAAGAAGGATGCCATTTCATTTGTCAAATGAGGTAATAGATCATGAATGATATTTACGAACAATTAAAACGGCGTGTTTTTGACTTGTGGAAAGAGGAAGGGCTTCTCTCGGAAAGAATTTCAATCCGAGCCCGAGCCCTCAGTACTCAGGAAGCCATCGGCAATCCGGAACATCAGGATTTCCCCATTCAGAAGGGGAAAGAAAAGCTCATGCAAGCAACCTTTATGGATGCCGGAGGCCAGGCTTTTACGGACATGTACGGCGATTACGAGGGAACCCTGGAACAGGTGCTGCATCTGCCCATGGAAAATAACCATCAAAGGGCCGTCTTTGTCGCCTCGCTCAATGCAGTACTCAGGCATCTGGGTCGAATTGAGGGATCCATCCACTGTCGGGACGAGGAACCCGTCGAATGCGGAAAAGTGCTGGTCCCCTATCTGAAAGACCGCTACAGCGGCGCCAAGATTGCGCACGTGGGGTTTCAACCGCGAATGGTGGAAAACCTGGGTGCGATGCATCCCTTGCGGGTGCTGGATATGGACCCGGACAACATCGGCACGCAGAAGTTCGGGGTGACCATCGAAAGCGCCGACCATACGGAAGATGCCGTCAATTGGGCGGACCTGATCCTGGCCACGGGAACGGTCCTGGCCAACGGTTCCGTTGCGCCGCTGCTGGGGAAAAAACCGATCATTTTTTACGGCACCACCATTGCGGGCGCCGCTCATTTGATGGGATGGGAACGATTCTGCCCCTGCAGCCACTAGGAGATCACCGTGAGCAACCGATTATCCTTCATCCATAAACGTATCTTGATTTCAGTCGTCTTGTTCACCGTTATTTTCGGCTGGGCCGCCATGGGTATTTCAGCGGACCTGCTCCTTTTCGCCGGGGCCGGTCTCCGCCAGCCCACGGACCGGTTGATTCAAACTTTTCAAAAGGAGACCGGGAACACGGTGCGCGTCACCTATGCCGGCAGCGGCCAGCTCATGTCGTCCATCCTGGCATCGGGCCAGGGGGATCTGTTCATGCCCGGCGCCTTTTTCTACATCCAAAAACTTCAAGAAATGGGGCGCATTGTTGCCGTTAAAAACCTGGTCGCCCACACTGCCGTGGTGGGCGTCAATATCAAAAAAGCCAATCTGATCCAGTCTTTTGACGATCTGGCCAGACCCGGAATCCGTCTGGCCATGGGAGACCCAAAGGCAATGGCATTGGGGAGAGTGGCCCAAAAAATTCTGTCCCGTTCTCCCTTGAAAGAGCTGATCCTCAAAAATGTGGTGGTGTATGGCGCAACGGTCAAGCAACTGGCCCTGTATGTGGCCCAGGGAGACGTGGATGCCTCTATTATCGGGAGGGCCGACGCTTTTCAATTTCGGGATCAGATTAAAATTGTCCCAATCCCCGCTGAATACTTTCAACCCGAAACCGTTGCCATTGCCGTATTGAAAAATACAAAGCACTTGGATGCGGCATCCCGATTCTGTGATTTTATGGCAACCGGGCAGAGTCTCGCCGTGTTTGAACACTTTGGTTTTCTGTCCCTGGCTACGGCCGCCGCGGAAAAAGGGACCCCATGAATCGTGTGTTTGCACTCCCGCTGGCGATATTGACCCTTTTCACGGCCGCCGTTCTGTTTGCCCTCTTTTTCCGCCTGTCGCCAAGGGAAATCATCACGGCCCTGGCATCCGAAGAGACCCATTTCGCATTGCGCCTCAGTTTGATGACCTCCCTCTTTTCCACTTTCCTGGCACTGCTCCTGGGCGTGCCCACCGGCTATCTCCTGGCCCGTACGTCTTTCCCCGGAAAGGCAATACTGGATACCTTTCTCGACCTGCCCCTGGTCATTACCCCCCTGATCGCAGGCGTTGGGCTTCTCTTCCTGTTTGGTCAAGATATGCTGGGAGGCGCCTTGGGAAAATGGGGCATCCACATCCTGTTCACGCCTTGGGGCGCTGTTCTGGCCCAGACATTCGTGGCCGGCCCCATTATCATGAGAAGCTCCCGTGCCGCCTTCGAAAGGCTGGGGCAACGCTACGAATGGGCCGCGGCCACCCTGGGTCTGCGACCTTCTCAGGTTTTTTTTCAGATCAGCCTGCCATTGGCCCGGCAGGGGATTTTGGCGGGAACCATTCTGGGATGGACCCGGGCCATGGGGGAATTCGGCGCCACACTCATGGTGGCGGGGGCCATCCGTTTCAAGACCGAAACCCTGCCCACCGCCGTATACTTGAACATCTCCAGCGGTGAACTGGGCACGGCCCTTTCCTGCGCCTGGGTCCTCATGGCCACGGGATTTCTACTCCTGCTGGCCCTTCGGTGGATCGGACATGCGCCCCAGGGCGAAATTTTGCCTTCCCGGTAGCGACAATGGCTGAAATTTCACTCCAAAATGTTCATAACGGCATCATCAAAGGGATTTCCATCGATATCTGGGACGGAGAACTCTTTGTACTGGTGGGGCCGTCAGGGGCCGGCAAAACCACCCTGCTCAACATGGTGGCAGGCCTCATTCCCCATGAAGGCCAAATTCTGGTAGATGGAAATTGCGTAAACGATCTTCCCCCTTTCAAGCGAAATATCGGGTATTTGTTCCAGGATCTGTTGCTCTTCCCGCATATGTCCGTGAAAAAAAATATTCTGACGGCCCTTAAAAGACTTAGGCTGAGCAAGGGGGAAAAACAGAAACGAGCTTTCCAAATACTGGCACTTTTTAACCTGTCGCTTCTGGCGGAACGGCTGCCCGAAGCGTTAAGCGGCGGAGAAAAACAGCGGGTGGCACTGGCCAGGGCATTGGTGTCATCCCCGAAGGTCCTGCTGCTGGACGAACCCTTCAGCAGTCTTGATTTTCGAACCGCGCGCTACCTCCGTCTCGAACTCAAACGGATTCAATCAGAACTCAAAACCACCATGCTGTTTGTCACCCACAACCTGGAAGAGGCTCGCGACCTGGGGGATCGCATGGGGGTCATGACCGAGGGTGAATTGGAACAGGTGGGCGACATTCGGGAAATCATGCTTCAGGGGAAAGCCTCCGAATGCGGTTTTCTGGAGAAACCCAACGTCCTTTCCTGTAGTTACCGGGAAAGCCTGGGAAACGGCCTGGTTCATGTGCAATGGGCCGGCAGGTCGCTGTTTGTCCCGGAAGATGGCGGCAAACCCTTTCACAGGGTGGCCATTCATCCCAGACATGTTTATATTTCTTCATATCCACCCCCAGGCCCTCAAGTCAACCGATTTCAGGGTCTTATCAAGGACATCAGACACCTGGGAGGAATGGCCCATGTGGAAATCATGGTGGCGAATCAACGGTTACATGCCCAGATGACCTCGGAACAGGCGCAAGCCCTTTCCTTGTCGCCGGAGGATTCTGTTTATGGCATTCTCAAACTTCGGGCCCTTCATGGGTGTTAAAAGCGGGCAACAGAAACAAGGAGTCGTGTTATGGCAAACAAATTCAAATCTTCAGCAACCATCATTCCCGTCGACCAATCCGTGGGAACTATTCTGGCCCACGATATCACGGAGATCAGACCCGGCCAATTCAAGGGCCCGGCCTTTAAAAAAGGTCATATCATCCGGGACGAGGATGTGCCCCACCTCAAACGGGTCGGCAAGGAGCACCTGTACGTATTGCACCTGGAACCGGGAGAGGTTCACGAGGATGACGCGGCCCTTCGCCTGGCGAATGCCCTCTCCGGAAAGGGGGTAACCTTTGATCCACACCCTTCCGAGGGAAAAATTCAACTGAAAGCGGCCCACAGGGGTCTTTTAAAAATTGACGTGTCGGCACTTACCCAAATCAATCTGGTGCCGGATATCAGTTGTTCGTCCAGACACACCAACACGCCGGTGGAACAGGGGGATATCATCGCCGGCGTACGGGCCATTCCCCTGATCATTGACGAGAAAAATCTCAAAGAAGCGGAAAAGATTGCCGCAGAAACGGACAACTTTTTTTCGGTAAAACCTTTCCTGACCCCCAACACCGGCATTGTCATTACCGGAAGCGAGGTGTTTTCAGGTCTCATCGACGATAAATTCGCTCCCATCATTCGGAAGAAACTTCAAAGCTTTGATTGCGGCGTTATGGAAATCGCATTTGCCCCTGACGTCAAAGAGCGGATTGTGGCTGAAATTAACCAGCACCTTCAAAAGGGCGCGGAAATGGTTGTGGTGGCCGGCGGCATGAGCGTTGATCCCGATGATATCACGAGGGTGGCCATTGCGGAAGCCGGGGCCGAAGACGTAGTCTACGGCACGCCCGTGCTTCCCGGGGCCATGTTTTTGTATGGGCATTTCGGGGATATTCCCGTCCTGGGCCTTCCGGCCTGCGTGCTTTTTTTCCGCGCAACGGTGCTGGATCTCATTCTGCCCAGGGTCCTGGCGGGAGAACGAATTACCAGGGAAGACCTTGCTGCCATGGCCCATGGGGGGATGTGTCTGGAATGCGAGCAATGCCATTTTCCACGGTGTTCTTTCGGGAAATAGGGAGCAGTTTACAGGGGGCAGGGTGCAGTTGTCAGAGGGCAAGATGTCTTCTGCACCCTGATAACGGCACCCTGTAAACGATTACGAAAACAAGTAACGGTTAAGATTTAAGGCTATGGTACAAAGAAAGGGAGGTTCAAACATGTTCAGTCAAAAAAGAATCGTCATCAAGGGTGCGGGGGATTTGGCAACGGGTGTTGCCGCACGGTTGTGGCGAAGCGGTTTTCCTGTTATGATGACCGAAATTGAGCATCCACTGACGGTCCGCCGGACAGTGTCACTGTCCGATGCGGTCTATGAAGGGGAAACCACTGTTGAAGGCATCACGGCCCGGCGGGCACGAGACAAAGCGGAAATTCTGAAGATGATGGATGAACGGATTATCCCCATTCTGGTGGATCCCAAGGCAAAAATCGTAGGGGAAATCAAAGCCTTTGCCGTTATCGACGCCATCCTGGCCAAGAAGAACATCGGGACCCGCATGGATGATGCGCCCTTTGTGGTCGGGCTGGGACCTGGATTCACAGCCGGAAAAGATGTTCATGCGGTAGTTGAAACCAAGCGGGGGCATACTCTCGGTCGGGCCATATGGGAAGGATCGGCCATTCCCAATACCGGAATTCCAGGGGAAGTAAAAGGATTCGGCACGGAACGCGTCATCCGGGCGCCCGGACCGGGTCTTTTTAAGGGCGTACTTACCATCGGCAACCACGTTGAAAAAGGCGACATTGTTGCCTATGCGGATGATGCGCCCATTCCGGCGCCCATTTCCGGAATGCTGCGCGGTTTGCTTCATGATGGCGTATTTGTTGAAAAAGGCCTCAAAAGCGGCGATGTGGACCCCAGAGATGTTCGAGAAAGTTGCTGGGCAATTTCCGATAAGGCCCTGGCCATCGGCGGGGGTGTGCTGGAAGCGGTTCTGATGGCGATTAAGAGCTGTTAGCTATTAGCTGTTAGCTGTTAGTGTTAGCTAACGGCTAACAGCTCATCACAGGAGGCAGACGTTATGATTGATATTTTTGAAGCGGCGTTAAAGACCCTTGCGACCGGTGATAGCGTTGCCCTGGCCACCATCGTTCGGTCCCACGGATCCACCCCCCGCGCTATGGGCGCCAAGATGCTGGTTTTTCCCGATGGCCACATTGTGGGGAGCATCGGCGGGGGCGCCATGGAAAACGGCGTCATTGAAGAGGCAAAAAAAGCGCTGAAAAAGGGGGTCCCCCAACTGGTACAGTATAAATTGAAAGAAGTGGATCTCGGTCATCTGGGGGTTTGCGGCGGGGAAAACGATATTTTTATTGATGTCATCGCCGGGAAAAAGCAATTGCTCATCGTGGGCGCCGGCCACCTGGGACAGAAACTGTCAAAATTGGGGGTCTTTCTGGGGATGGATGTCATTGTGTTTGACGACCGGGGCGAATATGCCAATGAAGAACGGTTTCCCGATGCCCGTGAGATCATCGTGGGAGACGTGGCCGAGGCATTGAAAAAATTCTCCCTAACCCCCTGGTGCCATGTGGTCATTGTCACCCGCGGGCATGAACTGGACGGCGTGGCCCTTGCAGCCGTGATCCGTTCCCCGGCCCGCTACCTGGGCATGATTGGGAGCAAAACCAAGAAGGCCAAGGTCTACGCCGAGTTGATGGAACAGGGCATCGAACAGGAACTGCTGGACCGGGTCCATGCACCCATCGGGCTGAACATCGGCGCTGAAACCCCCGAGGAAATCGCCGTTGCCATCATGGCGGAAATCATTTCCATCGGGCGCGACGGCAAGTAGACAGGATGAATAATCATATGAAACAAGTTGAACTAACAGAGCAAATAAAGAAAGCTGTCCAAGAGGTGGAACCTGATGCAGAGACCATCCTTTACGGTTCACGCTCCCGTGGAGATGCCCTCGTGGAATCAGACTGGGACTTACTCATCCTGGTTGATGGCCCCATAAGCGATAAACGTACAGATCGGATTCGGCACAAGCTCTATGAAATAGAATGGGAATACGGAGAAGTCATCTCTTCGATTGTGCGAACCCGTGAAGAATGGAATAGCAGCCTCTATCAGGCTATACCATTTCACCAGCGAGTAAAGCGGGAAGGAATCAGACTTTGATAGAATGGAGTAAAGATCTGGTGTTGTACCGTATGGACCGAGCACAAGAAACTCTGGAAGATGCTCGTATTCTTGCCGATGCAGGACGGTGGAATGCCTGCGTGAACCGACTCTATTATGCCTGCTTCTATGCGGTCTCAGCTCTTCTTGTACGCCACGGCCTGTCATCATCCAAACATACGGGCGTGCGTAGCCTATTCAATAGGCAGTATGTGAAGACGGGCAAGGTCCCTAAGGATTTGGCCCGAATCTACAATGATCTTTTCGAGAGACGTCAAGAGGGTGACTACATCGATTTCGTGAGGTTTCACGAGTCGCAGGTTCTGCCATGGATATTAAAGGCAGAGCAACTTGTTGCGTATATTACCAGCTTGGTTGCAAAAGAGATAGGTTGACTTGCCTGCTTTCTTTATTCGGTTCTGGAAAACCCTGCCTTAACCGCATGTTGCTTTTCATCGGAATCAATCCACGCTGATTGGCTAAAACTATAATGAAATTACCTAAACAGTTGGAAAAGGAATGTATTGAGCCGGATGTTTGTTCGGCATTAGAAAAGGAAAACATCGCGCTTTATAGTACTTCGACAATGTATATTCCTGTTTTGAAATTAACCCCGAAATTGCGCACAAACATTTTCTATGCGAAATCCCTTGGCGAATTAATTATTGGGTATGAGGCAATAGAAAGGGCTTTAGCAAATGAACTGCGCGGATTGAAAAAAATCGATAGCTTGAGCAACCGGGTATCAAGATTGCTGATGGTAACAAATGATGGGTCCTATCGCTTTTATCGCGAATTATCGTTCCTTCAAAAGAAACAGGGCGCGCGGGTTCTGATTTGCAGGTTGGATGTCGGCGCCGTATTGATGGGAAATATCCTCGGATTCAAAGATCAGCTGGTAAAAGCCGTTCTGGTGAGCAAAAAGAACTCCGTGATAAACGTATTGAAGAGCCTGCTGTAAGCTTGGGCGATATTTCTCGTCGGAGACAGAAATAAACTACCATGAGTTTAAGAATAACCAATATTAAACCTGCCGTAAATAAGGAGGTACTGCTGTTTCTTGCCGGCTTCGTGTGGTTCGGCGTTGGAGCAATGCTTTTATTTCTGTCATTTTTCTGGCTGAATGCATTTCAAGTTCACGGGTCAGTCTTGTTTTGCACAATAGGTGTTGCAATAGCAATCGTCGTACACCATTTCGGATTTTTGAAAATCGTTGATAAAAATTTGGGACGAATATTGCCGATGGAGGGAACGAAATGTATTTTCTCTTTTATAACCTGGAAGAGTTATATCATCGTAGCGGTGATGGTTGCAATGGGGACATTGTTGCGACATTCCCCGATCCCCAAACCATATTTATCGATGTTATACATCGGAATAGGGTTGGCGCTTATACTTTCGAGCGTCCGATACTTAAAAGTCCTCATGGGTCAAATTAGGAAAATAAAGTAAACCCTCATGAATCACGCGGGCATTCACCCCCAAATATGAAAATGACATCTGCCGCTTTTAAGCCAACGGCTAACAGCTAAAATCCTTTTTAAAATCCAATTCGGCCCCTTCGAAATGCGCATCTTGGGCCGATCATCAACACCGGGAGGCAAATTATGGGTTTCACGCTCAAAGACATCCTTCACAACAAGGCAAGGCACCTCTTGCATATTGAAACGGATCCGGGGCTGGGGTGTACGGAACCCGCCGCCATTGGACTTTGCGCGGCGGCCGCGGCGGCACTTTTAGGGGAAGCGAGCATCGAATCCATTACCGTTGCCACGGATCCCAACATCTACAAAAATGCCATGGGCGTCATCATTCCCGGTTCCGGAGGCCAAAGCGGCATCCCTCTGGCCGCAGCCATGGGGGCAGTTGCCGGAAACCCGGAAAACCGCCTCCAGGTATTCGCAACCATTGACCATCAAGGGATAGCGGATGCACAGGCCCTGTTGAAGGACGGCAAGGTTTCAGCCGGGATTCAAGAGGGGTGTGAAGGTCTCTATGTTCAAACGCTTGTCAAGGCCGGCGGGCATACGGCGGAAGCCGTCATCACAGGACGACACGACCACATCGAATCCCTCAGTATGGACGGTCATCCTCAGCAGGACCACCCGTTTCTGAAGGGCATGGGAAACGAGGATTTGAGCGTTGAAGACCTGGAACCCTGGCTCACATCCCTTACGCTCGAAGCGATGGTGGATTTGGCCAATGATTTGGACAGAGACGGCGCCGACTATATTCAACGGGGAATCGATCTCAATATGGCGCTGGTCGGATATGGTCTTTCCCATGGTCCGGGGCTCGGGGTGGGCAAAACCCAGCAAAGTCTGCTGCGCCAGAGGCTTCTTAAAAATGATATGGCACTCGCCGGCGGCATGTTTGCCGCGGCGGGGATCGATGCCCGCATGGGCGGGGTCATGCTGCCGGCCATGACACTGGCGGGGAGCGGCAATCAGGGTATTGCAGCGGGGACGCCCATTGTGGCGGCAAGCGAATTTGCCACCATTGAGGACAAACGGCTGCTCATCAAATCCATTGCCCTGAGTTATCTCGTGACCTGCTACATCAAGACCCTTGCGGGAAGAATAGGACCTCTTTGCGGCAGTGCCGTTGCCGGAGGCGCCGGTGTTGCCGCGGGCATCACCCACCTGCTGGGCGGCACGGTTGAAAAAATCGGGGGGGCCGTCAAAAACCATATTGAAAACACCGCCACGCTTTTATGCGACGGCGCCAAAACCAGCTGCGCGCTCAAGGTTGGCGAAGCGGCTTCTTCGGGGGTCAAGAGCGCCCTCATGGCCCTGCAGGGCGTCGTTGTCAAACCGGTTGACGGCATCATCGCAAAAAGCCCGGAAGAGACCATGAGCAACCTGGGCAAGCTCGTCCAATCGGGTCTCGGGGGGATGGACCCGGCCATCCTGAATATCATGCTGACCAAATGTCATTAAGCATCGTCACACCTTTGCTCATATGGCCAGAAAAGGAGATAAACAAAGCAGGATTCCCACAAAGATAATGAGATAGAGGTGCGGACCTTTGTATTTGTGAAGTTGTGGAAGCCCGTAAACCAGATAGACCGGAACAAAACATCCCACAATCCCGAAAATCGGGCTGCATATCCAGGTGAAATATAGCAGCTTGATGTCCGCAAGGGTGTCCCCGGTTGCCAGAAGTACGAGGAAAACAGCGATCATCCAGTCCAATAAACGCCCGTTGATCCGCTCTTCGGCCCGAAAGCGTTTGAGGATGTTGAGAACCAGGCCTCGGGTCCCCTCCTTGAGACCCAGGAAAACTGAAAAAAAGCAACAGATGACCGCAAAAATATCCAGCAGCACCGCCAGGACCGATACGTATACAGTTGACCCCTGGGCTGCGATGGCCAGGGCCGACACGTTTTCGTTAAACGCCGCTGTTGCCTGCCCCTGGCTGACGGCCAGGTTAAAGGAGTTGGCATAGAAGAAGACCACCACAAAAAGAATCCCGAAGGCCAGGTTCATGGCCCGAAGGGAACGGAAACGCGCGGCCCCGGAAGAGTCGCTGTTCTGCCGGAAGAAGATCACCATGGGGCTGAGGGACTGAATAAAGAGAATGGAGGTGAGTACAAAGGGAAGCATGACAATCGCATCCTTTGAAAGAGTGACGACGCCGGGCGCCACCGCAATGTTTTTGATGTTCCAAGCCGGGATCATGGCGAGACTCATAAGGAAAATGATCGTCAGGACGGTCAATGCCAGCACGCTGGAGAGTTTGAAAAGGAGCCTTTCCCCGATGGCGGCAATAAAGGTCAGAAAGGAGATCACACCGATGATGTACAACGGATCGGTAGATAGATTCGAAGCCGAAACGCCAAAGGTTTGCAGATAGGATGCGCTGTCCCGGATAACGGTCTCCGAATAAACAAAATACCAGATGATCAGCATGACAAAATAGAGAAAACCGATGGCAGCCCCCCAGTTTTTCCCCAGGTATTCGGAGATAATCCCCGTGTAGTCCTTGCATGATCGAGCTTCCACAAGGGAGTTTACAAAGACTCTTTGAAAGAGATACATGGAGGGGTATCCAATCACCGAAGCGAGTATAAATACCCAGAAACCCTTCATGCCGATCTCCACCGGCAGCATGGCGATGCCCGCACCGACGCCCATGCCGATGTTGATGACAACCCATCCCCAATCCTCAAACCGAAACTTGACGCTCTCTTTAAAGGCGGCGGTTTCTGAATTATCCCCCTGAATTTTCATAAACACTCCTCTTTCTTGGTTTTATAAGATAATCCGGCATGGCGTGTCAACCGCATGAGGTTGTAGCGCCAACCGGTCAATCGAAAACGCGAGAAGATAACGCAATGATATCTGGTCGTTCTTAATCTCATGGTTTAAGACCTATTTCCCTTGACTTTCCATTGGTTTAGAATATCATCCTAACTGTGTCGGCATTCCATTTTCAGCACCTTAATATCTCAATAGATGGAATTTTTCATGACACATAGGTAAGATTAAGGAATACAAAAAGATGATTAAACGGGTTATTACAAAAAGAAGACTGCGGGACGCTTCATCTCCTAAAAGAGACCTGGCGTATTGGCTTAGCAAACCTCCGGAAGAACGTGTGGCGGCTGTAGTCTCACAGTTCCAGCTATTGAAAATCCAGCTTCCCCTCGTTCCCATGCTCTGCGTGGGAACGCACCAGCGGGCGCTCCCGCGTCTTTCATTTCCATCTTACCTTCAACTGGGGAATTCCGGGGACACCATAATTTGGTTGCGATTATTTTCGTCATTACGCCGGTGTGCATCGGCGGAAACCGTTACCGTATTAGGAGGAGCATCAGATGATAACAAGGTCATCATCACCACCAATGACGGTGAATCCAGAAGTTCAATGGCGCACCGATTTCACTTTTCTCTTACAACTCCCACTCATTATTTCGTCAGGTAACGATCTTTCGGCGTTATACCAAGTCAAAATAACGTTCCCACCATGAGTAAAACTCTTTATTGCATCCGGTATAGGGTTCTTCTAAAAGAATTTCTTCATCTACATAAACAAAGCCATGGTTTTCAGCAGCTGCGATAAGGCCTTTAATTACTGATTGGGTTAGTTTTCCTGTCAATGATTCCTCTAAAATGGTGAAAAAATTTCCAAAGCATGAAAACCGCAAACGTACGATCCTGAATGTAACTTCACCTAAATCCAATACCTTGGTAGGGGCTGGTTCCTTTATATCTAATTCAGCGAAATATGATACGTCAAAAATTCTGTCTTCAAGCTCGAAAGGCCAACCGACAATTTTTTCTAAATCGGATTGAAGGTCTATCACTCTCTCTATTGCCGCATACCGATCAAAGTCTCGAGGATGCTCACAATTTTCTGGATCATCGGCAGCTTCCAACATCCTGATAAGAATTTCCTTTTTCATGTGAATACTCCATAGCTACGGGGTCATCCTTGTTGTCGTTATTTGGGTTCTCCTGGTTCCAGCTATTGAAAATCCAGATTCCCTTGTTCCCATGCGCCGCGTGGCAACGTTCAGCGGGCGCTTCCGCGTCCCTCACTCCCGCAGCGTCAACACATATCCCAGCCACACATCCGTTTCCCGGATTTTCGACACCTGGCGGGAATAATCGGCCTCCTTGAGCTTCAGCTGACCGAGTATCTTTCTAAGATATTCTTTCTGCCGCCATATGGTCGTGCCGGGCGACATATTTAAAAAAGAATGTCATCTTCGCGAAGATGAACAGACGGTTCCACGACTTGCCTGGTTGTTACGGCATTAACCACTTCACCGGCGTAGCCTTCGTCCGTTGGTCTAATATGAATTGCCGAATGGCCACGATATCTTCCCCGCGAACATACTTTTCGCGGAGAAAATAGTCCTGTATTTCAAAATCGGACGAGATTCTGATCGTTTTACCCCATGGATTCGTTTGCTCCGGGCTGTCCGGGCTGTAATAAAGGATAACATCCGCTGCCTGTACTGGTCCTGCATGAGGAACTTAAGCGGAGATACCACAACCGTGAGCCCCGTCAGCGGCATGGCCGGCAGAATATAGCATTCACTTTTTTCTCCCCCGGTTGCCGCGATGCCGAGGACGCTCCCGCCGGTCAACACCCGTTCAAGAATTTTGTGTTGAAAAGCGTGCAGTTTTGGAAACCCGAACAGCCTGCAGACGATTTCATTCAAGGCCTGATGTGTTTTTTTGCTGCAGTCCTTGAGAAATCCGTCCGCTTTCAGGTTCCGTAAGAAATCAGGGCCACCCGTTTAATCTCGAAATCCTGAAGGGGGTCCAGTAACGCTACAGCCTTGTTTTTCCGGGGTACAATTTCAACCCCCCACAGACTTACAATTTTTTCAGCCTCTTCCGCCAGAATCCGCCGGGCGCTTTTCTGCCGAAACTGAATATCCGGCTGCCTGCCGAAAAGAACCTGGAACTACGCGGCTTCTACAAATGGACTGATACGAACCCGTCGACCGGGGGCAATAATAGTTTTCAGCGTTTCAAGAACTTCCGGAGACGCCGCTGTTATTTCTCTCGGCATTTACTTGGACCCTATTCGAAAAGACTGCGTTGGCTGGTTTTTTTCTTTTTGGAAACGGTGGCCTCATAGCGACCCGTGAGTGAAGGGGAGATGGGGTCATGTTCCGCGTACCGTTCCCGGGCTCTTTCGAAGCTGGCGGTGGCGTAGCAGTACACGCAGCCGAACCGGCAGGTATCGTACATGCCGATATCACGACTGGCCACGCAGCCACAGTCCGGGCGCTGGGAAGGGTCCTTCCGGTGGGTCGTATCCAGCCCGAAAACATTCTGAATGAGCTTGTCATCAATGCATTTTCCGGGCGGAATTTTCCCGGAACAAAAACCCTGCTCCTCGGCACAGCTTTGAATCGCCATTTTGTTTTCTTCGGCTGCCGCGTTCATGGTTTTCATGAGCCAATCGAATTCTTCAGCCCGCGGTTCATGGATGTGAATTCCGCCTTTTTCAAGGTTACGAAGCCGTCGAGACGCTTTACGATACATGTCCACAACGCTGATGATGCACCTTTGGGTGTGGCCCCGCAATGCTTTAGCCAGGCGCTGGAAAGCAGACCCGTGGAAATCCGCATTTGTGATTGAGCTGAAAACAATTGGGTCATACCGCCAGATGACTTTTTCCCTGCCGATTTGATCACTCAGTGCATGGAAGGTCTCTATGTTTTTTTCATGATTCGGTGATTTTGGATCCAGTTCTCGGGGGTTATTCATGAGTGTATAAAAGAAATAAGTACCCGGATACATATTTTATGATATGAACCTTCTTAAATCTTAAAGGATTTTATAGTCTTAAAGATTTTTGAACACCGGAAAACTTTTGTCCGGGTACTTAGTATCGAAATCCCCGTGCATCCAGTTCCCGCAGGTGCGGCAGAATGGGTCCTGCATACCGTGTCAAGAAAACAATTACATCCACGTCCCGGGGGTTTAGAGATATGCGTGACACCTGTTTTGCATTAAAGGGGTTGGGAACGTTACAGTACCACTCCCGAATGCGGTTCATAAACCATTCCGCGTAAAAGGCGGGGATGTCGGTTCGTCTGCTGGCACTGATAATCATCGGTTTCCTTTCAAAAAAAGTGCGCGTGTAACGCGCGTATGGTTGAAAATAAAGGCTTTCCCTTAAGTCCAAGCTTTTCCTGCGCTTGAACCCGTGTCAATGGGCCATTTTCAAGAACCTTCAGAAACAGCTTGACTTCACCCGTAACATCACCCGTCATCACCTGGGATTCCTCAATGGACCCGCGAATCTCAGGTGTCACTATTGTTGCTGCCGCACTGCGTTTGATAGTGACGATCCAGAATCCCCCATCCAACCCTTGACAATCATCCCATGGCTTCTCCCCATTCAGGGAAGGATTTAAGATATTCAAGAAAGGGTTTTGCATGCTTGCCGAATTCCGGGGACACCATACTTAATTATGGGTCCCGGGAAAAAAGATAAGTAAGGTGTCCCCGGAATTTGCACGAATGAACAGAGATTCCAACCACATGTTAATTTGTGGGTCGTTTATCTCTCTCGTTTAAACGTGTTCAGATTCGAATTTGAAAAATCCCGTTTTCCATGAACAATCGCAAGAATCCCTACGCTGTTGGGCTTGATCTCATAAATCAGCCGATATGAGTAGATGAATATTTCTCTGACGTTGGGGTCATTTATCTCAGGCACCACCCGGCCGGCTCTGGGAAATTGTTCAATAGATTCAGACTTATCAACAATATTCTGAACAACATTTCTCGCATAATATTTAGAGTCTTCGGCAATGTAGTCGTATATCTTCTTCAAGTCCCTTTTCGCGGGGCCTGACCATTTTACCATGATTCAATTTCCCCTTTTAAATCTTCAATGGAAATACTGTCTCCCAGCTCGATAGCTGCTCTGCCTTTCCTCACCTTGTCAATAACATACAGTCGATACATGATGTCATCAATGCTTGCTGAGTCAGGTAATGTGGAAATCACATTTATCGCTTCTTCCCTTAATGTTTCCATTTTAGCGTTCTCCTTTCTATGATCTTTTCATTCGTTCTATCTGTCCTTTTGATCTGCGCCTTGAGTGTTAATGACGGCCAGATTAATAGGATATCCAGGTCGACTTGTGCCTCTACTTGTGCTTCGACCTGTCCGGTTTTGGTTCTTTCCCGGTGACCGCCTTCACCCCGTCATCCAGATCAAGGGTGATCCGCTGGTCGGCGAAGTGGCGCAGTTTTTCATCAAAGGCCTGAAGTTCGTGCAAATTCCGGGTGCTCCCGCGCTCCTCACTCCCTCAGCTGCAACACATATCCCAGCCACACATCCGTTTTCCGGATTTTCGACACCTGGCGGGAAAAATCCTTCACTGCCAGCCCCAGCCCCGCAAACGTTCCCCTTAAAACACCATCCTGCCACCGGTAAAAAACCCGGTCCCCCAAAACCTCAACGTCCCGGTCCCCCTCCTTCAGGGTGAGGAGCACATGGCCCAAGGGGTTTAATGCTCTCAGGATATTGGATAAAACGTCCTCAAAACGTTCGTGTGGCACATGGACCAGCACCCCCACCAGGACGATCGCGTCCATCCCCATCCCCGAAAAATCGTAACCCTCAAAATCCCCCTCCATCACCGAGCAGCCGGAATGTTCCCTTGCCAGTGCCGCCAGCCCTTCGGACCGCTCAAACCCTGTCGGCTGAAACCCCCGCGCCTTCAGCCACCGCATATCCCGCCCGGAGCCACAGCCCACATCCAGGATTTTGCTTCCCGGGCGGAGTACTGCGGCCAGGGGGGACAGGAAAGACGCGGGGTCGATGGAGAAGGTTTGTTTGTGGTACTTCCGGTGATTCTCTTCATAGTAGTCCGTCATGGCTTTTCTATCCCTCGGGAATCCGGCGTTCCCCTCGTTCCCATGCTCTGCGTGGGAACGCACCGGCGGGCGCTCCGCGCCCTTCATTCATGCTGCTTTTCCCATCTCACCTTCAACCCTCAAGCCGGTTAAGGGCGTTCCCGGCATCTTTGAATGCGAACCTCATCCGTTGATCTCAGGCCTTTCAGAGGGCAATTCCAGCACCAGTTCATTCTTTCCCGACACCCGGAGTTTAAAAGCGATCCCGCCCGGTTCAGGCGCTTTTTCCAGCATCCCTCTCATACCCCGGACGACGGCGCTTTCAGACGGATAGGTGATGCCATATGTGCTACGATCTTGAGATCTCCCGAAAAAAATGCCGTATTTCACGCCGCCCGCTTTCAGCGTCGCGCTCCGCTTCTCACCCGGCTTAAGGGGCTTTTCCGAATAGAAATCGAATGCTAAATTCCGCTCCACCGGAAAGCCGCTCTTCAGGAGTTCATCATCAAAAAAGATGTCCATCACGCGGCCCTTCCGGGAAAAATACCGCACCAGCCCGAACTGTACCCGGTCCTTTACCAGCCCCCGGAAAAAGTGGTCATTCCAGAAGGGCGACAGTTCCGGTTTCAGTTCAAATATCCCAAGTTCCCTGTCAAGAATAAACCAGTCTTTTTCGGTATTGCTCAGGTACTTCAGCGGCATCTGAAGCAGTTTTGATTTTGCTTTTGAAAGCGGAAAATCCACGGGGTCAGGAAAGGCGGCCAGTTCCTCATAATCGAACAGCCTCTCGCGATGGGCAAGATAGTAGTTCAGAAAACCCTTTGCGATATCCACCACACGCCACGAGTTGCCGCCCATTTTCAGAAGACAGGTGAGCACCACCATCTTATATGATTTCACCGGGCTCAGTTCCGATTCCAGGTGTTTGAGAAATGCTTCGCCCGGCGTATCCAGAAGCCTGATTTCTCTTTGGTCCAGTTGCTCTTCGCAGGCCAGCTTGGTCCGCAGCCAGTTTCCAAAGTGGCGGATGAAGACATACGGGTCCACGTTGTGCGCATTGTCCAGGAAATCCGTCAGGAGAGGCGATGCCCCATCCAGGTCCGCACGGATTTCGCTGTATAGGGCCTTAAGCCTTGTTTCCAGCGGAATCTTACCCTTAAGGATGGCCCGGATCTCCCGGTCCCAGATACGTTCCGCTTCCAGGTCCGGATCCAGGTAGCATCCCCGTGGCAGGTTGATAATGGGATTGCCGGCTTTAAACGAAGTGACGCCATCGGCGGCAAATTCCTGGATAGAGGTATAACCGCTCAAGGCCAGCGGCGCCACGTGAGCCTTTCTGAAATTGCCCACAAAATCAATCACCACCAGGTAGTCCTTGCCGGGCGCCTTTCGAAGCCCGCGGCCCAGCTGCTGAAGAAAAACCGTAAAGGACTGCGTGGGTCTCAAGAGCAAAACATGGCTCAGGCCGGGGATGTCCAGCCCTTCGTTGAAGATGTCGACGGAACAGATTACGCGCAGCGAATCGGCCTCATCCTCGAGACGGGTCAGTGCCAGTGTTCTCTCTTCGTCCGAATCGACCCCCGAAAGCGCGAGGGCCTTGATGCCATGATCCAGGGTCAGCCGCTCCGCCGTGTATCGGGCGTGGGCAACGGAACTGCAAAAGGCTAAGGCCTTAATCTTGCCGCCGGCCGGCAGGTACTTTTTAAGGTTTGCGGCAACAATGGCGTTCCGGGTGTCGTTGCTGAGCGCTTTTGTCAGTTCCTCATCGTCGTAATGGGTGCCTCGCCAGGTTATCCGGTCGTAGTCTGTTTTGTCATGGACGGCAAAGTACTGAAAGGGGGACAGCCACCCCCGGTCCACGGCATCCAGCAGTCTCAATTCATAAGCCACGTTGTAATCGCACAGCCGCAGGACATCTCTTCCATCCATTCGCTCGGGGGTGGCGGTGAGACACAGCATGAAGCGGGGTTTGAAATAATTGATAGCTTTCAGGTAGGTGGGGGCCATCCCGTGGTGGAACTCATCCACCACCAGGTATTCGAAACGTTCCGGGCTGAAGCGCTCCAGGTTTTCAGAACGGCTAAGCGTCTGGATCATGGCAAACACCGCTCCATCCGCGGCTGAAGCATTTTGGCCCGCGCCCACCATGGCACCGAAGTTGTCCACCCCCATTACGTCTCCAAATGTCTTTCGTGCCTTCTGAAGAATGTTTTCGCGGTGGGCAATAAACAAGAGGCTTTTGCTTTCGCTTTGCCTGTAATCGAATGCCGCCAGGTGGGTTTTGCCTACCCCCGTGGCCGCAACCACCGCCGCTTTATCCATTCCCTGGTTTCGCATGCGGGAGAGGTTGCTGAGCGCTTCCCGCTGGGCCGGGTTGGGCGATATTCTATTCTCAACGGGTTTTTCCGCCGGTGGTGGCTGTTCAAAAGAAAGGGTTTCAACCCTGGGCATCCCCCAGTTTCCCGCCGGGGGATCGAAAAAATCTTTCTTGCCGTTGTCCCAGGCCTGCCACCGTTCTTCATAGGCTGCGATGAACTCATCCGAGATTTCAACGGACTCTTTTTCCCAGCACCGTTCAAATTCACAAAGGGCCGCTTCAAATGGGGATTGATCCCCGAAGCGTACATTGACTTCGTTGGCCGAGAAGTAATTCCATTCCACATTTTTCAGGAACCCACCCCGTGTGAAATTGGAGGAACCGATTAAAAGCGCCCCTTTCCCGCTGGGGTACTGGAAAAGCCAGGCCTTGGGATGAAAAGGCGGGGGTGCTTTTGCAAAAGGAATTCCGGGCGGGTGCCAGGCCCTCACCTGCATGCCTGGAACCGTATCTCTCAGGTGCAGCAGGTAACCGGGCTGATTGACGTTGCCCATGGTGGAAGTGAGGACCTTGAGTTGTCCACCATTGTCTATGAACCGGGCGAAGCTGTTGATGAACAGGTTGATGACACCGGGGGAATAGAAAGCGGAAGCGATCCAGACGTTCCGGCTGATGGCTATTTCATTCCGAATCAGGTCGACTGTTTCTCCCGCCTGGTAAGGCGCAAAGAGTAACGATGGAAAACAGAGATCTGTGGCCTTGGCAGACTCGTTCTGGAAATTCAAATCCAGGCCGTCGGGGAATCTATCCTCGCTTGCCAACCGTGCAAAAAGCTGTTCCGCATCCACTTTGGACATTCTGAGGCCAGCCAGAATGGCTTGAACGGTTTCAGCGGAATGGTTCAGGACAGCTTCCGGATTTTCCTGTTTAAGGGCATTACAGAGCCGATGGGCGTTTTGACGGATTTTCAGGGCGATTTGGTCGCGGAGTGGCGCTTCAGTGGCCTCGTGTTCGAATTCTGTGGAAAGGGGAAGGGAGCCTTGCTTGCATTTGACCTTTCCTGATCCATGATCCATTCCTTTCGCTCCTGCGACATCATTTTGATACTGGCTTAACTCGCTTATTCAGCGTAGTAAACAACCGTCCGGTTCGTTGTCTGCCTTCATCGGTTTCCTGATATGGCACGAACAGCACGTTGATTTCATCCAGCCCCAGTTCGTCATCTTCCTTAAGTGCTTTACGGATACCCACCAGGCGATGTTGACCGTCGATGGCAAAAAAAGTTTCATCTCCAGACAAAGATAAAAAGCCGATGGATGAAAGCGTTTCTTCATCCAATGTGGACGGATCGAATTCCGGAGTATGCGGCCTGATATCAGAAATCGCAAACCACTTCGGGTCGCCGCCATATAGCCCCACGACAAGAGAATTGAGAAAACGTTCCTTTTGGGTGCAAAGATACTCGGCAATTTCCGTCACCTGATTTGTTTTCAATTCCCGTTGAATCGTGTCGGAAAGTTGCTTGTTTTGGTAAATCTCTTCCAACAGTTTGATATGATTTGCTACATCCTTTAGCCTTAAAAGGGCTGAATAGTAAACCCAGGAACCAAATATACCTCTTAAAGCCGGTATCAACTTCAAATTTGTTTCTCCTTGCTCATCCATTTTCAGTTCTGCATTTCAAATGCGTTTGAGGCCTTGCGCCACATAACTTAACTTTGCGAGGATGGATTTATGAACGACGATGAATTTAAGAACCATATATAGACTTCATAATCAACATAAGCGATTTCGAATGGACGCATAAATGTCACGCTATCGCATTTATAACCACCCCGTTTTACCAATATTTTAGCAGCAACAGTTTGAGGTTTTTTAAAATACAAGTGATCTTCAATAGCATTCTGAGTGATTTTAGAATATTTTATCTATTATGGAGAATGGCCACCGTTTAACAAATAACGAAATAAACCCTCATCTGGAGCACTAAACAAACCTATAAGAAAAAGTATACCGATAATTATAAAAACTACAGTCAAAGAATTTATTTTAGACTTCTTTTTTTCATCTGGCTTTTGTTCTTTTATATCTAAGAATTTTTCCTGTTGAAAATCTTTAGAATCTTGATCGTCTATTTTTTCGCTTCTCCCACATACATTGCATTTTCCATCACTTCCTATTATTCCTATACAAGCGCCATCACTGCATAAGATCCTATTTTCGAGACCATTCTTTTTTCTGGTTTCGGCTAACTGCTTCGCCTGTTTAGCAACTTCATTGCGGTCAAACATTTCGCCGCAAAATCTACATTTTATTGCTTCAAGCTTGATCGTTTCAGCACAAAAAGGACACTTTTTTGTATCATTAAGTTCTGGCGCTGCATCTTCAATCTCGAATTCCTCATAACTTGGTACAGGAATATCACCTCTATATGTTGGATCAACTTCGTTTCCGGTTGTCTTTCTTCCACAGACAATGCAGCGTTTTGGATAGAAAGGTATTGCTGCCGTAGAGACGCCAAGTGTAAACATACCTCCAAAAAAAGTTCCCCATCCCAAAGCCCGTTTATGACCTGTCTTTTTCCCACAATTTGGACAATATAAAAACTCCATGTTATCCTCGAATATAATCAAACAGTGGTGGAATGTGAAAAATTAGCATTGGCATACTCGTCATTGTCTCTATAATAAAATTTAAGATTAAATAATTAGAAAAGAGCGTCACTGAGAGCACAAGAAAAGACAACATAGACTTGCGTCCCGGAGGGAGCACTCTATTCTTTGGCGTAATCACCGAGCTTATCATCATCTGCATCTAGGTCCCGCATCAGATAGATGGTCATTTTGCTTTCATAAATGGCGAAAACACGAAGCAGTTTACGAATCTGGTCCCGCAACGAATTGCGGATAGATTGATTTCCGCAAACAGATTCTCAGTGATTCGGTCAGAGGATGTCAGCCCTTCGGGGCAATGGGAAAAGGAGTGGTTTCCTCGTTTGGAGGCAAAATCCGGATGGTCCGGCAGAGCCAACATTTTTTCCCGGTCTTTTTGAAGAAGCTGGCGACAGACGAGATCGTAGATTCGTCGCCATGTCACAACATTTTTGTATGGCCGTTCCTCCAAAATGAACCCATACGGCCGTTTATACCGAAAATCCTCTTCAAGCCGATGCGGCTCCTCTCGATCCAGCTCAAGTATAATGCGGTTTCGCGCTTCCGCGCTTTCCGAAATTTGCCGATCCTCGTTTTCCTCCTCAATGCTAACTTCGGTGTACTGCTGGACCAATGCGGAAAGGGCTTCCGCAACTTGGTCGAAGGCGATCAGTTTGTCATTGTACGCCTTTTTGAATGCGACTCCTTCCTCCAGCGCATCGGGATTGTTATGGTCGATGCTGAGCCAAATGTCGTCTGACAAAGACAAAAGGTTTTCACGGGTTCTTTCCAAGTCGCTAAGAATCTTACGGATTTTGCTTTTCATGACATCACCTTGACTATCCCCACGGAAAAATGCGCTATCATTCTTCAGCTTTTTTCAACTCCTTTACCAGCTCTTGTAAATCTACCAGGTGCTTTTCTTTGTAAGAAATTTCATGTGCGTTACCACAAAGACTGATTTTTAGAGTAAAATCATGATTTGATCCCTCAACCTTTGTTTTTTTCGTTAGAATTTGCTCCAAAATGTTATCTGCTTCTATGGCCCCGTGCTGCCATTGGGCGAAATGTTTGGGACAAAGAGACAAGGCGTTGGCATAATTATCCAATAGGCGGGCATTTTTCCGCTCGACAATGTGACCGACTATAAAGAAAGGCGTTCCATCTCGCTGTGGAAAAGTATCCCCGCAGATTTGACACCTGCCTCCATACAAGTCTCTTAACTGGGAGCGTACTTGTGGATCCGCAGGTTCAAGTATTGTACGTTCAGTAATTCTACGCCTTTCATCTTCACGCGGTTCATTTTCTATCCTGTTTCGATGGCGCTCAGAAACTTTTTTTCGTCTACGTTCAGGGTTTAAAACATTTCCCTTGCTAAAAAAATCGATATCCTCATATTCCTCAAGTAGGGCAGTTTGTCCGCTTTTATTGAAAGCTTTTTCAAAGCCTTCGACCGAGAGAGCATAGTAACTGCCGGATAGAGCACCTTTATCGTTTGCTGATCTTGGCTTTTTCGAATCTTCATTTGGTGGCTTTCCAGAATCTGTAAGAGTAGGATATCTTTTTTCTGGAATTCCGGGCATCTTTCGTGTCAACTGCTTGAGCTTATGTCCCTCTTGATTTTCCGGCGATTTTTGGCTCCCTGCGGGTTCCTCACTATTAACATTCACACTCACAGAACCCTCATGGGCCGCATCACGGCTTGTGAACAGTTTGAGAATTTCTCGAGGAGCAGGCCACCCATCATCCCTGATTCTTCTGGTGTCATTCGCCCCTAAGATCAGCTCAATCCAATTGGATAGGTCTTTATATGCGTTATTATTCATTAGCCCTTTTGCAATTTCAGTGGCCAATTTCTTCTTCAAATCCGGTTCGTCCGTCCGGTCGTTAAATATGATTTGGCCTTTCTTACGATCCCAAAAAACAGGATAGTCTTTCTCAACTGCAATAGGAACAGAAGTAGTTTTTAGTGTAAATAATACCTTGATGTCTTTATTACAAACAGCCTCCTTAAGACGTGACAGTTCTTCAAAAATGCCTTCCTTATAAAAACGCTTATAGCTATCAATATCTTTTTCTCTCAACCATGCAGAGAGCATTATGATCGCACATTCAGTAATAAGACGGTTTTTGTCCATTTCCTGAAATGCAATATCGTCTGCTAAGTTTGTCGTAACTGATTCCGAAATTCGTGGGACATTGAAGGATTCATAAAAACTTGCCCATTGGTTAAATGAGTCTTTTTCGGGACGCCAAGCAAAATCTACTTTTGAGTTTGCAAAAACTCTTTTAAGCATGCCGTCATCTGGTAAAATAACCGTAGAACATTCCCTGAAATTGTTATTTTGTGTGAATATTAATGCTGCCTTGACAAATTTTTCCCACCAGTTGGGTTTTTCAACGTATCTTGATACCGGAAGAAGCTTATGGTATATGACATCCATTGTCTCTCTTAGATCTGAAGAACTTTCCAGGCCATTCTTCTGCAAACCTAACCAACGCTGTGCAAAATATTCCGGATCAGCGCTCTCTTTTACCCCGATAGTTTTGACGAAAAACTCCTTTAAATTGTGATAGTATTTTTCAAGACAAATAATATCCTTATCGAGAATCTTTTTATCATCACTCCAGATTACATCACAGGACTTGAACCATTTTTTCCGCGCATCTTTTTCCGGAATAAAAATCAAGCGATTGTTTCTGAATTTCTCCGCAACTTCAGATAAATCGGAAAATTGTGTTCTGGATGCAAATTGCCCATAAATACGACTTACCAATTCCGAGTTGGATTCTGAACTGATAGATACGTCAATCAAAGTTTGCATCAAAACTTCTACAGTTAACCCTGTTTTTACCCCCAGTTCCTCTAGAATCTCTGTTTCACTTCCGTTCCCCGTAAAATAGGGAACGGTATCACCCAATATTTCTTGTATTTCCTTTCGAGGTAAAAAAGCCTGACTTGGCTTGACGAGCCCTTTCTGCGTAGGAAGCCATCTATGATTTTTAAGGTGAAAAAAGAACTCAGAATCTTTATATATCCATTTATCCGTCCGATAAAAGTAATTGATAGTCAATGTCTTATATTTATCTATACCTTCATCTTTCTCTTGGAAAAAGGAAAATAAGCTCGCTGAAAAATTATTATTACCAATTTGATTTGTACGAAGGGCAAACGGGCTCCGCCAATCTGAAATGGTTATGGCCCAGTTAGTTTTAGGAGGATTTTTTAAGCATTCCTCTTCATAAGCAGTCAAAAAGTTTTCGTCAATTTCCTCTACTCTTAGAGGACCAGGGTACTTTTCAATTTTTCCTTTAGATAGCAGAAGAAGTTTCTCTACTGTTCGACGCTTATAGGTGTCCGCCAATGAAAAGAAATACGCCTGATCAGAAGTCATTTTCCAAATATTTTGCCAGCCTTTTTCCGGATCAAAATTTTCAGGGACAACGATTTTTTTTCTTGATCCAATAGCAGATAGTTTTATTTTTGAGTGGTTTGATAGGACTATTGGAAGTTCATGCAAATTGAAAGCATTACTTGCATGCTCCGTCAAAAAGGAAGTTGCATCGGCGATCTGTGCTGGATCCAAGTCCTGTGATTGTTGATTCAGAAAATCCAAGATGTCACAACAGTAATTTTCCAATGAAAATGACTTAACCATGAGACAATCCGTCATCCATTTTTCCAATGCCATCCAATCGTTTTCATTTGAAAGAAGTTCGAAAAATGTGGGTTCAACGAATGCAATGGAAAGCTTATCTTTCAGCCATTCAGGCGCGGCTTCCATCGCTTCTGTAACCCCTGACTCACATGGAAAGTATATGGGGATTTCAGCAGTGCACGCTAAAATTGTCCGGTTTTCTTTTCCCGAGACAATCTTAACAAGTTTCTTTGATGCGAGATCGCTATGCTTACTGGTAAACCCTTTTAGAAAACGATAAAAATCTAATAGCCATTCATTTGATTTTGACAGAATACAAGTTTTGTAATCGAAGCATTTAAGAATTTCGATTTTTTCAAAATTGCTAACAGATATTGCCCTGAGTATTTCATAAAACGGTTTCAATTCTCTATGAACAATAAATGTTCTGTCGTTCAAAAAATTAAAGTCTTCGGGTTCCAACAGATCCCACAATTTATTTTCTGGTAATATTCGACTCTCTGAGGGGTAGGATAAAGATTCGTTCGGAAGTGTAAAAATGCATCTCGTTTTGCCAAGCGCTTTTTTTATTTCTGTGACCGGTTCCCTAAAAAATTGAGAGTTGGGATGCCTCGGAATGGAGTTGTATGCTTGTATTTTTTCTCTAAAATCAATTTTTTCAGATTCTAAACATTCGGTTAAGGTTTCGACAAAAACTTCCGGAATACAGTCACGTAGCCATTTATTCCAGTTTTCGTCCAATTTGAGACCTTCTCTTGCACTTGACAAAAGAAAGTCGGCATTGACCAAAAAGGGTAGGCCTGTATTTTCCAAAACAGGTAAATAAGCAAAAACCTTACCGGATATTCTTTTACCAAAAGGTATGGCAATTGATACTGTTCTGCTATCAATACCTTTTCTGGATTCTGGATTTATGTTGGCAGGTTTTTGAAATTCCTTAGACCCGAACCAGAAAAGTTGTTCCAGAACCTCTTCTTTCCCGTTTTTGCTATTTTCTAATTTTGCCAACATAACCAAAGGGAATATTGATCCATCTTTTTCGATTGAAATTTTCTCATCCAGAAAATCGATTTCAATCGATTGAAGTTTATCTAAAAAAATAATGGTTTCGGGCGCGATATCTTTTAAGTAAGCACGTACTTTATCCAAGCCAAAGTCAGGTTTATCAAGTGGTAGCAATATCGAAGTTTTGCTCTTGTCTAGTATTTCAGGAGGTTCAATCCATGATGGGACGATATAGCCGAGATTTGAATTTTCGTCCTTTTCTGGAAGTTTGAAATTGTAGCCATTGGAAAAAATATGCGGGCAGCTTGTGACACGAAAGACCGACTTGAATCCTATCCCTTTCTCACCTATAAAACCCTGCTGCTTGGTTTTTTTAGATTCGCCAGTATCGCATATAGATTTCACATCTTGTTCTTCAAATCCCTTTTCATTGTTTTCAATAAGCAGCATAGGATTGGCTTCGTATCCCGGTAATATTCCCGATCTGTACAAAACAAAACGCAGGGAGGGTTTGACTCTGTTATCGTATTCGTTGTCCTCCGCGTTTTGTATCAGCTCAAAAATAAAGTGTGTATCCTTTTCATATATGTCTTTTGCCAGGAATCTAATAGACCGTGCGTAACCATTTAGGGTTCTAGCAGTATTTTTTTGGGGACTATAGTCATCACTGATTTCACGAATAACTTCTTCTTGTCTACTCAAGAATCTAACCCTCCACTCTAATCAATCCAAATACCACTGGGCGGGCATGAATATCAGCTAAGCTCTCTGCGGTATCAAGTTCAGAGATTTTTCGATCAAACTCCGCCTGGATGTTTCTGAGCTGCGCTTGTTTCATTCGGATTATTTTCTTATCGGTTGCATTCGCAAGCTGCTCAGAAAGAACATTTTGTCTGCCTTGATAGCTAATTTTCAGGCTTTCTCTTCGAAAATCACATATTTCTTTTGTCTTTGTCTTATGAAGGTTCTTTTCTTTGTCCCATAGTCTATGGTGTATCTTATCCAAATGATCGAATGAAATATCTTCCGGTATTTGCTGACCGGGAGTAATTTCTACGCCGGATTCAAGGTACTCAAGAAAGTTCTTTCCTAAATCCTTGTTATCGGAAACGGGCAGAAGTTTTATGTCTCGGCTTATTCCCTGATAGTCCCATGCATAAATGGCATATTGAAATTCGCCCGGCTTTAAGTCGTGGTTATGGATTTGGAAGGAATTAAAGACCGGTTCGGGTGTTTCGAGGTAATGGGCCGCCTGCAAGACAACAGGGTGTACAGGCATTATAAAATGCGCGTCTCTGTTATCGGCGGCGCATGCGGAATCAAAGGTAACCTGGCAATGCTGCACAGAACCCTTCAACCATTTTTCCCATGTCCGGCTCATGGGTGTTCTCGAGATTTGGATGCTTCGAAAATCATGAAGGAGTTTGTTGCGGGCTTCCTGCGAAAGACGCAAGGTTTTCAAGGCCTTTTCTCCGAGAAGAAAGTCCCCTTTTCCTAACCGTTTCTCTAGATATTCTGAAACAAACCGTTGTATTGATGATGGAGTCAACCAAAAACTTTCTGAGTCTCTTACCTCGTTATCTTTCTCGAATTTGGGAAGGCGAATTCCGAAAAGCTCATACTCTCGGTCTTCAAGTGCTTTTTGTTCATGGATTCTGTTTATCTGATTGTCTGCTAGCTGTTCAAGCTTATCTCGTCTTTCGGTTTCATTAAGTTCAAGATTGTTTGCAATATTGAAAATCTGTTTATGAATTTCGCCTAGAATCTCCTCACAATCGCCAACACTTTCCTCAAACAGCCCAATTCGCCATAAACATCTTTCATAGATATCGGCATCTATTGTTTCGTTTGTTATGAGATTGTAGATGGCGACTGCTTCGCTTTTTTGTCCACGACGATCAATCCGTCCAATTCTCTGCTCAATGCGCATCGGATTCCAGGGCAAATCATAGTTGATCATTAAATCACAAAATTGATAGTCAAGGCCCTCACACCCAACCTCGGAAAAGAGCATGACATCAATAGAATCAACTGCATCTGCATATCCTTCAAACCGCCTTCTTAAAATGAGCCTTTCTTCATCCTTAATGTCACCGTAGATTAGTCCTGCACGAATATCCAGCGCTTCCAGCCTTTTTTTCAAATAGAAGAGTGTATGTCTAAAACTGCTGAAAACCATGACTTTATTGTTCTGTTGGGTTTCTTTTTCACGGATTATCCTCAAGAATTTGTCAAACTTGGGGTCATATTCCGGCAAATTTTCCGCTGCTTCAATTATGGCTATGGCATCTTCAGTCAGTTCTTCGAATAAATCCATATCCGGCATGTCTTCGTCAGCGCTCTCATACCATTCGAGCTGCGAAATTCGTCTGTTTATAAGGCTCTCCAAATACGGCGCGAGTCCGAATATGCAGCTCGCAGCCTGTCTTCGGATCATCGATATCATGAAATTTACATTTCTGTTGCCGTGCATAATGCTGAGGCTTTTTGCTTCGAATTTAAGAAGACGATCATGCAGTTCCTTCTGTTCATGCGTAAAATCAACCTCAATTGTGTAGGGTCTCCGTATACAAAAATTCCCAATATCTCTTCTGCGTGTTCTACTGATAAGCTTCGAAAAACTATGTAAATCTTCAATTTTACGTACTATGGCCACCCTCTCTTCGCGAGTGATTTGATCCTCACGAAGGTCTTTCTGAATCCCCTGAAACACTGGATTCGGTTGAAGCATGGCACTTCCCCAAGAAGTGCGTGCGGCACTCTCCAAAATATCATGGGCTCGTTGATGCCAATTTTCTCCACCAGACCTTGCTTCGCTTAATGCTTGGTTTATATATGGATTTGGCCCTGCCATGTGATGGAATGTTTCTTGATCAATGACTAGCTCCGGCCTGAGGAGATTCAGCAGGGTGTATAAATCATGGCTACCCACTTGAACAGGTGTAGCGGTCAAGAATACGACCGCTTCAGCATTTTCACAAAATAAGCGAACTGCCTGATGGGCATAAGTTGATGAATTCCTGACATGATGAGCCTCATCAACAATGACCAAATCGAATTTCGGCGGTGAATCAAGATCCAATAATCCCAATTGGGTTATTCGATGGGTTTTGTTCCCATAGAGTGACTTTTCATCAAACAAAGAATAGGGAACAATCGTCTTTTTGTGCTGTTCCGGCCACTCCCCTTCAAGATCTGTCTCTTCAATGCAGGACCTCAAAGCACTACCGTTGAGATGCGTGAATCGCTCATCAAAACGTTTCATTTCAAGTTCCCATTTTCGTTCTGTCACAAGGGGCCTCGGACAAATTATGAGAACGGATTCAACACCACCCCTCGCTTGTAATTCCCGCAATATCAGACCTGCTTCAATTGTCTTTCCCACCCCCACACCGTCAGCTATGAGCAGTCGAGGCTGGTCAGACCTGATTATTTTTAGTGCCGGCCTAAACTGATATGGCACGAAATCGATCCTGGCGGCGTTAAGTGAATACAGGGTAAACATCGAAGGGTGTTTTATCTGCAAACAGGTGAGCAAACAATGAAGTTCATCTATTGAAACTGTTTTCCGCGCTTTTTCTTTCCTAAATTTACAAAGTTGAGAAAGATAAAATGGCTGAATTTTGCCATCTATGAAGACTCTACATAATGTATCTTCTGAATCTCCCTCAATTTCAATAACAGCCCCTTTTTTCGATGGGTCACTTTCAAGTGTGACGATACTCCCAACTTCAATTATTTCATTGTCGTCATTTTTTACCTTAACGGATTCTTGAGATTTTTCAGCCTTGTTTTGGGTTTGGGATTCAACTGGCGCCGATAATTTCATTGACAACACGGAATCTTTGAATTCTCCGATTGAGATCGTTTCCTGTTTGGGTATGTTGATCAGCAAAGCAAAACGCTCAAGCGTGTCTATGTCCCGGTAAATATCATCAACCTTAAACCCGTGCATATCACTATGAGCCCATCGATTGCGGATGGTTTGCATTTCTTTAACGTAATTTCTGTCTCCGATTGTGAATCTCTTGACATTTGAAATTGGATACCAGTTTTTGTCTACAACCCTTAAAAGAGCGGAAAGATCGAGTTTTTCCAATTGCCGGATCTCCAGTCGATCGACTCTTTGTTTTTGCTGATATGATAAGGCGGGAATAACAAGGCTACCCCACCAATCTTCATCCAAAGAGCTTAAGACGTTCTCAAGCCAAATAGTCAGATGTTTGGTCACGATGTAGAGCAATTCAGGAAATCGCTGAAAAAATAATTGGTTGTCCATATATTACCCTTCTCTATTTATTGTTCTAATGAATTTGGCTGTGCGGCTGAAGCCGCACCTACAGTCCGCGAATCCCTCAATCAATACTTTTTCGTGAATTCCGCCTTTCAAAAGAATACTCTTACGCATTCCCGGAAATTAATCCGTAAATGAAAAATCGAACGTACACTTGTCCCCCCTGCTCAACCAACTCATCAATGCCTCAGCTGTTGCCCCCAGCTTCCACGCTCCCACATTACCCACCCCGTCGATTGTCCTCAAAGATCTGAACCGGCATTGGGTAACTGAGTCGCCAGACCACCTGAATGGGACGCTCGCTTTCATAACGGACGATTTGTGCCGGCCCGAGAAATGTAAAGGGTACAGCCCATGCGTTATTCTTTTTACGGTCGCGGGCAAAAAGCAAAATGGTGTAACCGCGGTCCACATGCTGCGTCAGGTTTTTGCCGGTCTGTGAGCTTTGGGACGTGTTGGACTGCGATTCCCAGTGCATCAGTTCCCGGCTGATGGGATAGTCTGCGTACATGGTGCTGGGTGAAAATTCACGTTCAGTCTTCTCAAACGTCATCAGCAGTGCATACGCTTTGATATCCTTGAAGTGAAGCACGCCGATTCCCCGCTGGCCCGGAGACGCCATGGTGGCGCTGTCGAAGGCGGCCTGAATATCCCTCAGGCTGTACCGGGCATGCAGCTCCAGCGGGCAGGCAAATGGAAGATTCAGGGACCGCCCATCGGCCTGGGTTTCCTCGGCACACCATTTGAGTATTTCGTCAAGGTCCGCCAAAATGCCTGGGTTTTGTGACAGTCTGGCAAAGGAATTTTCAATTGAATCGATTCCCAGATTTCTGCCCGCATCACCCCACATGCGGTAATGAAACGGCACAGCAGCAACCCCCGAAACGGCAACAGCCTTCTCCACATTTCCCTGTCGGAGTGCGCCTACGACTTTCCGCGCCATCTCAACTTCCCTGGGGCCATCAATGAAAGAGGCCCTTACAAGTCCCTTTTTTAGGTGCGAAATATCCGGGTCCGTCGGCTTCGGCCCGAGGCGTGCCCTTGATTTCCACCCGCTCCACGAATCCTTTAGCAAAATCTTTTCAGGTTCATAATCATGGTAGCGCACAAAGTTCCCGAAGGTGAGCGGCTGGCCCGCTTCGTTTTCAAAAGTGAGCAGCCGTTCCGGGATCTGAACAGAAAGGTTCCTGAGGTTTTGCCGGATGTTTTTGAGTACATACTCGCGCGACAGACGGTCGAACAAAATGGCGCAGCCCGGCGGCAGGTGAGGAAAGTTCATTTCCACTTCCCGGTCAATGCCGAACCGGTGCTTTGGCAGAAGCGCCTTCAGCTTGCTGTCCATACGATATAGCCGGTGGGCCTGCCCCACGAAATCGAGCACCGTGAGGCAATCTTTCTCCGGCGCGTGCCGCAAACCCCGGCCCAACTGCTGGAGAAACACGGTGAGACTCTCCGTAGGCCGAAGGAAAAGGACCGTGTTCAGTTCTGGCACATCCAGCCCTTCATTAAAAACGTCCACAGTAAAAAGAAATGTCAGATTACCGCGCTTGAAATCTTCCAGCAGAAAAACCCGCTGTTCAAGAGAAGTGCCAGACACAAGCGCCGCCGAAGGGATCCCGTGATATTTGAACATTTCCGCCATAAATTCCGCATGGCGAATGCTCACGCAGAAACCGATCCCCTTGACCCGATGCATGTCCGGTTCATACCGGCGTAGGGTGGATAAAACCGTTTGCAGCCGCTGTCGTGCCAGCGCGTGGGAACCCGTATAAACATTTTCAAGGGCCGAGGTGTCGTACTTGCCGTTCTTCCAGAAGCGATCGTGATCCAGCGAAACGGGATCAGCCACACCGAAGTAGTGAAACGGGCATAGGAGTTTCTCCGAGAGGGCCTCTGGCAGCCGGATTTCGGCGGCGAAACGGTTGCCGAAATCCACGGCCACGCTCCTACCGTCCATACGTTCCGGGGTGGCTGTCAGTCCGAGGAGGATTTCAGGAGAAAAACGGTCGAAAACGGGACGGTAACTGTCGGCGGTCCCGTGGTGCGCCTCGTCAATGACCATGTAATCGTAGAACCGGCTTTTCACCTGCTCCCAGAGTTTTCGGCTCGAAAGCATGCCGATGGAGCAGAAGAGGTGTTCGAACCGTGCGGGTTCATGATTCCCCACCAACAGTTCCCCGAAATTCCCGTCCCGAAGAACATTCCGAAATGTACCGATGGCCTGTTCGAGAATCTCTTTTCGATGAGCCAGAAATAGCAGCCGCGCCTGCCCGTTTTTTTCCTTTAAGAACCGCTGATAATCAAATGCCGAGATTACCGTTTTTCCAGTTCCCGTGGCGGCGATAACCAGGTTCCGTGTGCGGCCATGTACGCACCGTTCCCGCTTCAACGCATCCAGAATGCGTTCCTGGAAAGGGTGGGGCCTGAGGTCGAAAAACGGCATGTAAGACCTGTGGCTGGCTTTGCCGGCACGTTTTATAGCTGCCCTGAAAGGTTCCGGGTTTTTTGGGTCAAAGGGGGTGAATTCCCGGCTGTGCCAATAGGTCTCAAACTCGGCCTCAAACTTTTCCAGGATATGGGCCATGTCCTGGGCAGTCACTTTGAGGTTCCATTCAAGACCGGCAGTCATGGCCGGCCGGGACATGTTGGCGGAACCGATGTAAGCGGACGAAAATCCACTCAACCGTTTGAAGTGATACGCTTTGGCATGGAGACGGGTCCGGTCCGTATCATAGGAGACCTTGATGCTGACGTTGGGCAGAGTGGCCAGCCATTCCACGGCGGGCGCGTCGGACGCTCCCATGTAGGAAGTGGTCAGCAATCTCACCGGCACATTTCGGGTTCGCAGATCTTCAAAAGCCGGCATCAAAAGCCTGAGTCCAGACCACTTGATAAAAGAGATCAGGATGTCCACTTCGTCCGCCGAGCGCATCTCTTCCTGGAGTTCGTGAACCAGCTGCGGCTCGCTCGGGGAACCGGTAAAAAGGCTGCTTTCAACCATGGAAGTATGGGGCCGCGGAATACCCCCGCTGCCGTAGTGCGGGGGCGTAATTTCAAGAAGGAGCGCATTTTTTGTTCTTTGCAGGTTTCGCTTTTCAAAACGCCCTTTTTCAGCCCCCTTTGCAATCACTTTCATCAGGCGGTTGCACACGGCAAGCCTCGCATTAGCATCCTTTTCCTCCCGAAGCGCCTGCCTTAAGACCTTCCCGATAAAATCAGCGTAACGGGCCGGCTGTTCCTCAAAATCAAGTTTTCCCAACACCGAACGTACTTCCGGAAACCGGTCGAGGGTCTCGCTCAAGTCCTCGTCCAGAAGCCGGTCATACAACCCGTATGGAAGTCCGACCGTCACGGCAGTGATTCTCCTCTAGACCCAGTCCTTTTTAGAAAGTCATATAGTACGGGCCTGTCGGCCTCCGCCCAATCCAGTCGAGGTAGGTCAGTAGGTTTCAACCAAGTATAAGCGGCATGCTCATGCAGGAAGATCTTTCCTGCTTCCATGGCGCAAATGAATGGATAAAGGGTCACGGTGAAATCGTCGTAAGCGTGGGTCACGGGTCCGAGGCCATGTTCAATGATAACGGATATTTCCAGCTCTTCTACAAGCTCCCTTTTCAGGCATGCTTCGGGGGTTTCGTTCGGTTCAATTTTACCTCCGGGGAATTCCCATTTCAGCGGAAGAATCATGTGCTTGCTTCGCTGGACAGCGAGGATGCGATGGTCCCGCCGGACGATGCCGCAGGTTACGTGGAGTTCTCTTTTCGCGTACATATGTGCCTTTGGTTTATTTCCCAGGTAAAACCAATTATGGAATTATGCTGTTTGCGCTTTCCATGCCAAATGGAAATCAGTGCAGGCCCTAATTTGTGGGCTTCATTTTAACAGTGGCACCATTTTTCACATGTGCGCCACTCGTTGCCTTTATCACCGGCGCTTTGAAAATTACCGTCGCCTTTTCTTCAACAATCACCCCTTCCCCTAATGTTAATGATTTGCTGCCGACACATTCACAGGTTGTTCCCGGGGGGAAGGTGACGTCTTCAATCAGGACATCCTCACCAGAACATTCCGGGCACTGACCAACTGTTGTAAATTCAATATCCTGTCCGTAGCCCGTGCCCTGGCTGTTTATGGCGTACGCCCTCACATGATACACGGTTCCAGCATTCAACCCGGAAATGAAACTTACAAAACCCCTGTTCTTCACTTCATCGAAAGTATGATCGTCTTCCGTTGTGGGGTTGGGTGATGTACTCCAGCAAACGCCCCATGCGGTTACAGATTCACCCCCGTCACTTGTAATATTTCCACCGCTTGTCGCCATTGTGGATGTGATGTTATACGGTTCTGTCGTTGTCAGGGAAGGGACTTTCAAGGCTTCGGTGTTAAAGGTCAGGTCGTCACCGTACGATGTCCCGGCATTATTCGTGGCATATGCTCTCACATGATAAAGAGTTCCGGGATTTAGGCCGGTAAGTTGGCTTGCAAACACCCCTGCCCCTGAACCATCTACGGTGTGACCACCTTCTTTCGTTGGATTGATCGATGTCCCCCAGCAAACACCACGGGCTGTAACCTCCAATTCGCCATCGCTTTTCACATCGCCGCCGCTTGTTGCTGATCTATAGGAAATTTCACATGCTTCTGTTGTTTCGACGACTGGAGCACTTACGTATGTGTATGCATCCGACAGAACGGCTGCCTGACCATCAGGATTACGAACTGTGACATCAACAGTTCCTGTTGCATGTGCAGGCGTATCAACACTCATCCAAGTCCCATCTTCGGAAATTGTTTTATCGTAGTATGAGACATATTCGTTCCCAAAACGAACACTTGCGCTGCTGTTAAAATTTGAACCACTGATTAAAACTTCAGTTCCACCATTGCTTGAACCGGATGTTGGGTCAACGGAGGCTATTGTCGGCGCTGGATCGGCTTCATATGTGTATCCATCTGTGAGAACAGCTGCCTGGCCATCAGGATTACGAACTGTGACATCAACAGTTCCTGTTGCATGTGCAGGCGTATCAACACTCATCCAAGTCCCATCTTCGGAAATTGTTTTATCGTAGTAAGAGACATATTCGTTCCCAAAACGAACACTTGCGCTGCTGTTAAAATTTGAACCACTGATTAAAACTTCAGTTCCACCATTGCTTGAACCGGATGTTGGGTCGACGGAGGCTATTGTCGGCGCTGGATCGGCTTCATATGTGTATCCATCTGTGAGAACAGCTGCCTGGCCATCAGGATTTCGAACTGTGACATCAACAGTTCCTGTTGCATGTGCAGGCGTATCAACACTCATCCAAGTCCCATCTTCGGAAATTGTTTTATCGTAGTAAGAGACATATTCGTTCCCAAAACGAACACTTGCGCTGCTGTTAAAATTTGAACCACTGATTAAAACTTCAGTTCCACCATTGCTTGAACCGGATGTTGGGTCGACGGAGGCTATTGTCGGCGCTGGATCGGCTTCATATGTGTATCCATCTGTGAGAACAGCTGCCTGACCATCAGGATTTCGAACTGTGACATCAACAGTTCCTGTTGCATGTGCAGGCGTATCAACACTCATCCAAGTCCCATCTTCGGAAATTGTTTTATCGTAGTAAGAGACATATTCGTTCCCAAAACGAACACTTGCGCTGCTGTTAAAATTTGAACCACTGATTAAAACTTCAGTTCCACCATTGCTTGAACCGGATGTTGGGTCGACGGAGGCTATTGTCGGCGCTGGATCGGCTTCATATGTGTATCCATCTGTGAGAACAGCTGCCTGGCCATCAGGATTTCGAACCGTGATGTCAACTGTCCCAGCTGAATGGACTGGGGTTATAAACCGAAGCCAGGTGCCATCCGCCCCATATGTAATGTCATAATAGGAAATTGAATTGCCGCCTATCGTAACACCACTTCCTGAACCCTCAATGAAATTTGAGCCGTACACGGTCACTTCCGTACCACCATTAGTCCCGCCTGAATCCGGGCTTACTGAATTAATCGTTGGCGGTGAATCCGCGATATAGGTATAACCGTCTGAAAGCGTTCCTTCCTGACCATCAGGATTACGAGCTGTCACATCAACAGAGCCAGGCAAATGGACAGGGGTTACAAAACGAAGCCAAGTACCATCTTCCCCATATGTAATGGAATTGGAAACCGAAGTGCCCCCTATCGTAACACCACTTCCCGAGCCTTCAACAAAATCCGATCCATAAACAGTCACTTCAGTACCGCCATTACTCGGACCAGAATCCGGACTGACTGAAGTGATTGACGGAGTAGGATCAGCAACATAGGTATATCCGCCTGTAAGAGTCCCTTCCTGACCGTCCGGGTTCCGGACTGTGATATCAACAACCGCAGCTGCATGTACCGGTGTATCAAATTGCAGCCAAGTGCCATCTGAACCATAGGTAATGTCATAATAGGAAATCCAATTGCCCCCTATTGTTACGCCACTGCCTGAGCCTTCAACGAAGTCCGTACCAAAAACAGTTATTTCGGTCCCTCCATTACTTGCACCTGAATCCGGGCTTACCGATGTTACTGTTGGTGGCGAAGCCTCAACATAGGTGTATCCGTCTGCAAGTGTTCCTTCTTGCCCATCCGGATTACGGACTGTCACATCAACAGGCCCGGCTGCGTGTGTGGGGGTATCGAACCGAAGCCAGGTGCCATCTGAACCATAGGTAACGTAGTAATAGGAAATCGAAGTGCCCCCTATCGTAACACCACTCCCCGAGCCTTCAACGAAGTCTGTACCAGAAACAATTATTTCCGTACCCCCATTGGTTGACCCTGAATCCGGACTTACTGACGTTACTGTTGGAGGCGAAGCCTGAACATAGGTGTATCCGTCTGACAGGGTCCCTTCCTGCCCATCCGGGTTACGGACTGTCACATCAACAGCCCCGGCTGCGTGTGTGGGGGTATTGAACTGAAGCCAGGTGCCATCTGCGCCATAGGTAACGCTATAATAGGAAATCCAATTGCCGCCTATCGTGACGCCGCCGCCCGAGCCTTCGGCAAAGCCTGTACCAAAAACAATTATTTCCGTACCCCCATTGGTTGACCCTGAATCCGGACTTACTGACGTTACGGTTGGGGGCGAGGCCTGAACATATGTGTATCCGTCCGTAAGGGTCCCTTCCTGCCCATCCGGATTACGGACTGTCGCATCAACAGCCCCAACTGCATGCAGTGGGGTACAAAAACGAAGCCAGGTGCCATCTGCGCCATAGGTGATTTCGTCGTAGGAAATCCAGTTGTCGCCTATCGTGACACCACTGCCAAAACTTTCCGCGAAGTCTGAGCCATGAACAGTGATCTCCGTACCTCCATTGGATGAGCCTGATTCCGGAGTTACTGATGTTACCGTTGGCGGCGGGTTCGGAATACAGCTGCCGGCGATTGAAATTGAATGGACATATTTCTGTTCAGTGATACTTGAAAAATCGAATTCACCCGCAGGGTCATCGGTAGTCCAGGTCCCATCTCTAAAAGAACCTGCTGCAACTTTCACTTGTCCGTCAACATCGCCAATCGAGAGCACCACGGTTGCGATTCCGTTCTCAGTAGAATTACTTGATTGCGTTGCGGTCCCCACCCAGATTTTTTGACCAGGTTCCGCAGAGTAAAGGGAGGCATAGTCCGGATTTTCTGTGAGATTATAAGACATTGTTCCAACTTCAGCTCTTGCTGATATAACAAGCCAGCTATTCGGAATCTGCAGGATCAAGCCGTATTGTGCAGGGGAATCCGCTTCACTCGTACATGTTCCTTCAATATAGATGGTGACAGTTTCCCCGGTAGAAGCACAATTGTGCCCATATATGCTCAGTATGGTCCATTTACATCCCGAAAAGACAAGGGTTACTGTTATAAGTACGAGAAAAAATAGAAAACGTGCATTCTTCATTCATATCTCCTTGTCCGGAATTTAAGGAACCCTTTTTGGGTTCCCACTGGAGCATGGGAATCAGTTGGGACCCGAAGGAAGCGGCTTTTCCTCCCGCGTTCTTTTGGGAAATGCCGCTTTCAGCACCTGTGTGATCAATGGATCGTCGGTTTTTTTCAGCCATTTGATATCTCTCCGGGGAAAAGCGGCAGCCTGATTTCCCGTTTTGGCGCATTATAGATCCCGTGTTTGTCATATCCGGTCACAACCTCGAAATTTTTTTCAGAAAAATGCATTTTTCCCGCAATCCCAAAACAATAAGCCCTTGAACTGTGCGGCTGAAGCCGCACCTACAGTCCGTGCATCCTCCCGTCAGTGCTTTCGCGGCGAGACGCCGCTCTCACGGGGCGCCGGAGCGCCCGTCGTTTGTTCCCACGCGGAGCATGGGAACCAGGACCGGGGGGATACCGGGATTCCCTGGGGTTCTTTAATCTTTCCGGAGTGAATCATCTGGAAATGACTTGTTGTACAGTTCACAAAGCCCATCAGAATATCCCCAGCCGATGCCGTCGGCCGATTCCATAATGTCGTGGAGCCTGGTTTTGAAGGCTTTCCGGTCTTTTTTCGGTAGTTCCAAAACCGTCTCTATAGCATATTCATACATTTGCAGGATGTCGTCATAGAAATCTCCATCAATGTCACCATAGCTCAGGGTGAAATTGTTGCCGCATTCCACATAATAAATCCGCAGATCTGCTTCACCGTGAGGATCGTCCACGGCTTTGGTGAATCTTTTGATGGCATCATGTGCCTTTTCAATCTCCAGGTCATGTCCCTCTTCAATTTCAGGATTCATCGCGTTTTGAATGATCCTCCGGTAGGTTGCCGGCGTATCCTCCCCAATTGAAAACCGTGTGAGGAAGAAAGTTTTGTTTTCCGGTGACAAATGATAGAGGTCCCGCAGCAGTTCGGTAAATTCGGTTTTCTCGAATTTACTGATTTTCTTCTCTATGTCTTTCCAGTTCGGTGCTTTTTGTTTGCTTTTTCTTGCCATAGTGATCCGTTGTCCAGTGTGGTATGCGGGGCCGAGCCAGTGCCTTAGACTGTGCGGCTGAAGCCGCACCTACAGTCCGTCCATCCTCCCGGCAGTGCTTTCGCGGCGAAACGCCGCTCTCACAGGGCGCTGGAGCGCCCGTCCAAAGTTCCCACGCGGAGCATGGGAACCAGGGGTGGGGGGACATTGGCTTTTCCTCCGGTTCAATGGGTCCATGGGCCATGGTATCCCCTACTCTCCACCCACGGTGAAATAAGGGCGAAAACGCGCAAGGTTTTTTTGACTGATGCCTTTTACGTTAAGCAGATCATCCATGGTTTTATACGGCCGACCGGCTATAATTTTTCCGGCCAGAACCGGACCAATTCCTTTGACGGATTGCAGTTCCTCTTTGCTGGCCGTGTTAAGGTCGAGCAAAACCGGTGCGGGCCAGCTCTTTTTTACCCGGGTTTGTAATGCTTTTAATTCATTATCCTCTCTTCGCTGGGTTGCGCGAAGTTCCGCAATCCGATCCGAGTCACTTTCCGACCAGATGCCGGTCCGTTTCAACATGGCTGAAATTTCAAGATCACGAAGCGTTTCAATCATTTCGTCACGGGGTACGCCATCGGGTGTTTTCCGGCCTTTGCCGTGCGTGCGGGCAAACCCATTTTTAACGAGGAGGCACGCCAGGTCGTTTCCGCCATCCGTCGTGATGAAGCCATATACACGACCTTGCGCGGACCGGCCCCCGGCACTGGCAAAGGCGGTGTAAACGGTAAAGGCTTTGGCAAGGGAACGCTCGGTAAACGTCTTGGCCTGGTTACCGAAATGGATCGTACGAGCCGGGTCGGATAAACCAAAATATCGGGACTGCTCCCGTACCCTTTGTGCATCGCTTTTGGAACCGGTGGACGTTTCAGGGCAATCAACGAAATAGAGCCTCACACAGAAAGACCTGTCGCCGGTTTCCACAATAAAGCTGTCCCCGTCATTTTCAGCATTATGGACCAATTGTACACTGGAGAATGTCTGCAAATCGGCGGCGTAGGATGGAACAATGCCTCCAATAGTCGCCGCTGCTGTTATCCATAATAAACGGGTTGCGGATTGAATCGTTGTCTTCATCATGTGTCTTGTCTGCCTGCCGGGCCTCACAAATGGGATCCGGGTGTGCGGCTGAAGCCGCACCTGCAGGCCGTGCATCCTCCCGTCAGCTCTTTCGCGGCGAGACGCCGCGGCTTCCCACGCAAAGCATGGGAACCAGTGGAATGCCCACCGACTATGGATATGTTCGACCGGTCAAAAAGGCCTTTGAGCCGTTTGTTTGAAAAATGTCCCATATGTCCGATAAATGTCCGATAACTCAAGTTCGGATTGAAGTCTTAAATGTCCGATAAATGCCAGTTTCCTTTTCGAAGGGTATAGTAAGTTCCCCGCTTCTCACCGTGCCGAATTAATACCCCTTTTTTGACAAGTTCATTAAGGTCACGGGTAGCTGTTCGGGCTTCGATACCGGTGTGTTCTCTATATTCACCGCTGGTGATTTTTCCTTTGGCTTTCAATAACGTGATGGCTTTTTTCTGCCTGTCGATCAAATTAAAATCCGCCAGCACCTCATCCGTCAACCAGTCCCGCCAGACGGTCACCACGAAATAGGGACCGCGCTGCTCAAAGTCCGGTTCGGGGAGTCCCGCTTTCCGGCAATCGGCGATCATATCCGTTGTGCCGGTGCCGGCTTTCTCCACGTACTTTATACGGTAAAGGGGTTCGGCCATTTCGGGTTCACGGGCCTTGTCGTCACTGCCCTTTAAAAAGATCAGCCGTTCCCAATGGGTTCTGGTGGCTTCGTCAAACTCCAGTTCCGTTGGGGATTTCCTCTCCTGGTTTTTCGAGCCATACCGGTTACCCAGAATGGCAAGATAGATGTCACAGCGGGCAACCTCGTCCAAATAAATATCATCCGGTTTTCGGTCCCCCGCCGGGATATCTTCAAAAAAAAACCCATCCCGGATGAATCGGCTAAATAATGGATCATGATTGATAAAATCCTTCACCGTGCTTCGTTCTTCCGCGAGCTCCTTCTGAACACTGCTGATGAAAATGCTGTAACGACGGCTCCCTGTGTTCATTATGCGGGTTCCTTGTCTGAGTTTTTTACATTCATCGATGTCATCAGATGAAGACGGTCGGTCCCGGCACTTCCGGTATTGCTCCAATATACCTCATGGGTTTGTCACATCCGGTCACGGGATCTGAAGTTTTTTCAAAAAAAATATGTTCTTGCTTCTTTTCATCCATGGGTTGAACTGTGCGGCTAAAGCCGCACCTACAGGCCGTGCATCCCGAACCAGTGCTTTCGCGGTGAGACGCCGCTCTCACGGGGCGATGGAGCGCCCGTCAAGGCGGTGATCTGATTCGGGGTCCGAGAGGCTGCATCCACCGGAAATACAAAACCCCGTTCTCCATCGGTTCTGGAGTAACGGGGTTCAGGGTGCGCCACAAGCCATTTCTGATCCTCTTTTTTTATCAAATCGAAAAAATACTTCGCACATGAATTCTGATACTGTTGCCTACGCCCGACCACTGCATAAGTCAAGACAAAACGGGTAAGAAAGATCAATTTTCTGGTATTTTTTTGACTACTATCCCATTGGTTTCGGAGGCGGGGCCTTGAAAAGTTCATAAAATCAAAAAATGGGCGTCATGAGGTCGACCCTTTTGCCCTCATGCATCCTTATTAAACCCCCACTCCATGCACGTTTTCATCGCCGATCCGCATCAATATGGACCAGGAATCCGTCAACAGGTCACCATCAAAGGGCCATCGGCCCATGGTCACCGGCCGCAGCGTAGCAAGGTCCCGCGAACCAACAGGTTCGAGCGCATAAATGGGGTCAAGTCCGCTCTTGGCTTGATTGAATTGACTTTGCGATTTCATTCAACCGACGAGAAAAACCCCGGTCATTTTCAAGCCTCTTTTTTACCCGCCCCATTACACTGCTGACGGTAGAATCATTGTCGATACCAAACTTTAAGCCGATTTCTTTCAATGTGTCTCGTCTGAGCTTTCTGGATAGATATATGGCAGCATTACGGGGTTCATTCATCTTGCCTCGCTGCATTTTTAAAACTTCCGCCGCTGTCGTTTCGTAGGCCTTGCACACCCCTTCAACAATTCGTTTGTAATCCGGTGACAATTCTCTGCTCGATGGTACATCCTTATTGATTTTTTCTTTGCCGTATTTCTGTTTGATCCGATCAATAAATGCCTGGGAGCCCAAACACACCGGCCAGCTTTTCGCGCCCAGCTTTTCGCTGACTTCGCCCCCTTCATCAACCGACACCCACCTCCTGTAATTGCGTAACCAATCCTTTCTGTTTTGGGATATCACCGATAAAATCGGTCCTTTAAACAGCCAGTCCCAATTTTTAGCGACGGATAAATATCCTTGATGGCTACTCCATGGATAGGAATCCATCTTGTCTGTCAATCCCGCTTCCAATGGGTTCCGGTGAATATATCGAACTGCTTGCAGCAGATAAGAGTCTGTGTCGATGAGGATAGATTTATAACGCCCTCGGAAAAGCGGCCCATCGCATCGGTGGCGGCTGTTGTATCTCTGGGTATAGACTCCGTTCAAATGCCGCATGCTTCTAGAAATGTTCGCTTCAGGAGTTTGGACCAGCATATGGTAATTATTTGGCATAAGGCAATAGGCTGCAATTCGGATGTTCCACATTTCCGAAGTTTCCTGCAGTAACTCCGTAAACATGGCATAATCCGGCGTATCCGCAAATATTGCCTCCCCACGTCTCCCACGGTTCATGACATGGTACCAGGCATCCGGATATTCTATGCGAAGAGGACGGGCCATAATGTTTCTTTCGCATAAGTCTACATGTTGTGAGGTTTTAGGTTAACATGTTGAAATATAAAAGATTTCAGAGTTTTCATTCCAAAGTCATTAATCGTTGATTTTCAATAGGTTACATGTAGATTTTTGAAAACCCCACAACATGTAGACTTATGCGGTTTCTTTAATACCACTTCATCTCAAACAGGTCAAGAGCGGACTTGACCCCATTCATTGCTCGTTTGACGGCAGACTTGGAGTTCTCCCAACGCGCATCGCCCAGAGGTTTCATCAGATCCCGGGCGAACCAGAATTCGATGTTCCCCTCGGGGAGCTGGTGGATTAAAGAATCGAATTGGACCTTCATCATCTGGATTTTTTTATCCATGTCTATTCTCTCGGATCATCTTTCCGGTGCCGGGAAATTGTTTACTCATCCTTCAATCCCCTCCAGCAGGGCGGCGATATCCTCGGGACGCGGCAATTGCCCCTTTAATTCCTTCGGCAGGGTCCGGGTGATTTCATAGGTGGCCACGCCGATGGGCTTGCGGGCATCATGCAAAGCATACTCAACAATGGTACGTTTCTTTTCCTTGCAGAGAATGATGCCGATGGAAGGGTTCTCGTCCTCTTGCCGGACCAGCCGGTCCAGTGCCCTCAGATAAAACTGCATCTTGCCGACAAACTCCGGCTTGAATTTACCGACCTTCAACTCGATGGCCACCAGACAGCGCAAGCGCCGATGAAACAGCAACAGGTCGATGAAGAATTCTTCGCCGTCCACCTCAAGCCGGTACTGGCTGCCCATAAAAGCGAACATGCCCCCCATGGCCCGCAGGAAATCTTCAATTCTGGCAATCAGCGCCCGTTCCAGCTCGCGCTCACTATGCTCTTCCCCCAGTTCCAGAAAATCAAAGGTATATTCATCCTTCACGGCCAGTTTGGCCTGAGCGCGCAGCTCCGGCGTCAGTGCCCGGTCAAAATTGGTCTGCCCGAGCAGGGATTTTTCATAAGTCTGGTTTTCAATCTGGTGGATGAGCACGTTCTTGGACCAGCCGAACTTGCGGGTCATGCGGATGTAGAATTCGCGTTCCAGAGGGTCCTTGCACTTGCCCATGATGACCAGATTGTGAGCCCAGGCTATTTCTCCAACCAGTGGTTGGAGTTTTTCATGCCCGGTGTATTCCAGATAAAACTGCCTCATATACCAGAGGTTCTGCACCGAAAAACCGGCGACTCCCGGAAATTCCCGCCTCAAATCCGCGGACAGGCTTTCCACGACGGACCTGCCCCAACCCGCCTTTTCCTGACGTTCGGCGATCATCTGGCCGATGTCCCAATAAAGCCCCACCAGCTCGGTATTGACCGCTTTGAGCGCCTGGTACTGCGCCTTGCGAATACGTTCCTTAACCTCGACAAGGAAACTTGCGTATTCAGGAACAGGATTGCCGTTTTTCAGTCCACTCATTTCTCTCCTCCTGGTCGAACTTCTGGATCCCCGGTAATCCGTGCCATCCCTGGAACCTCTCTTTCCAGCATTTCAAAAAGCCCGTCCATGGACTCCCTCAAGGCCGTTGAACTTTCCCGCCAGTAAATGGGGTCATAAATGGGGTCAAGTCCGCTCTTGGCTTGATTGAATTGACTCTGCGATTTCATTCAACCGACGAGAAAAACCCCGGTCATTTTCAAGTCTCTTTTTTACCCGCCCCATTACACTGCTGACGGTAGAATCATTGTCGATACCAAACTTTAAGCCGATTTCTTTCAATGTGTCTCGTCTGAGCTTTCTGGATAGATATATGGCAGCATTACGGGGTTCATTCATCTTGCCTCGCTGCATTTTTAAAACTTCCGCCGCTGTCGTTTCGTAGGCCTTGCACACCCCTTCAACAATTCGTTTGTAATCCGGTGACAATTCTCTGCTCGATGGTACATCCTTATTGATTTTTTCTTTGCCGTATTTCTGTTTGATCCGATCAATAAATGCCTGGGAGCCCAAACACACCGGCCAGCTTTTCGCGCCCAGCTTTTCGCTGACTTCGCCCCCTTCATCAACCGACACCCACCTCCTGTAATTGCGTAACCAATCCTTTCTGTTTTGGGATATCACCGATAAAATCGGTCCTTTAAACAGCCAGTCCCAATTTTTAGCGACGGATAAATATCCTTGATGACTACTCCATGGATAGGAATCCATCTTGTCTGTCAATCCCGCTTCCAATGGGTTCCGGTGAATATATCGAACTGCTTGCAGCAGATAAGAGTCTGTGTCGATGAGGATAGATTTATAACGCCCTCGGAAAAGCGGCCCATCGCATCGGTGGCGGCTGTTGTATCTCTGGGTATAGACTCCGTTCAAATGCCGCATGCTTCTAGAAATGTTCGCTTCAGGAGTTTGGACCAGCATATGGTAATGATTTGGCATAAGGCAATAGGCTGCAATTCGGATGTTCCACATTTCCGAAGTTTCCTGCAGTAACTCCGTAAACATGGCATAATCCGGCGTATCCGCAAATATTGCCTCCCCACGTCTCCCACGGTTCATGACATGGTACCAGGCATCCGGATATTCTATGCGAAGAGGACGGGCCATAATGTTTCTTAAATATCACTTCATCTCAAACAGGTCAAGAGCGGACTTGACCCCATTCCATTTTGATCAGATTGCGAACCGATATATCCTTTTCGGTGAATGGTGCTACGCACGGCACTCTGTCTTCTATGATCGATTGCCGGACTGGTTTTTGGGTTTCGATATTTTTGACAAAAACACCGCGAAATTCTTTTCCTGTTCAAGACGGGATCAAATTTTTAGAGTACTTGAGATTTCCCGGGTACCCATGTTAGGGAAAGGTCACTTTTCATTCTCAGGGGTCCAAAAACTTCTTTCTCAATCACAACTGAGCAAAGAACTTGCGGAGGGTCTATATCTACGTGTTAACCAGGAAGATTGGCTGGAGCAGAGGGCCAAACTGGTTCGCCCGGCGTTTATCCAGTCCGTTGAGGAGCATTGGTCACGCTCCGGCATCAAAGCCAACCGGTTGAGATTGGAAGCCACGGTATGAACCCTTCCAAATAAGGAAACAAAAAGCGCTATTCTAAAATCCTTTTTAAAATCCAATTCGGCCCCTTCGAAATACGCATCTTGGGCCGATCATCAACACCGGGAGGCAAATTATGGGTTTCACACTCAAAGACATCCTTCACAACAAGGCAAGGCACCTCTTGCATATTGAAACCGATCCGGGGCTGGGGTGTACGGAACCCGCCGCCATCGGACTTTGCGCGGCGGCCGCGGCCGCACTTTTAGGGGAAGCGAGCATCGAATCCATTACCGTTGCCACGGATCCCAACATCTACAAAAATGCCATGGGCGTCATCATTCCCGGTTCCGGAGGCCAAAGCGGCATCCCTCTGGCCGCGGCCATGGGGGCAGTTGCCGGAAACCCGGAAAACCGCCTCCAGGTATTCGCAACCATTGACCATCAAGGGATAGCGGATGCACAGGCCCTGTTGAAGGACGGCAAGGTTTCAGCCGGGATTCAAGAGGGGTGTGAAGGTCTCTATGTTCAAACGCTTGTCAAGGCCGGCGGGCATACGGCGGAAGCCGTCATCACAGGACGACACGACCACATCGAATCCCTCAGTATGGACGGTCATCCTCAGCAGGACCACCCGTTTCTGAAGGGCATGGGAAACGAGGATTTGAGCGTTGAAGACCTGGAACCCTGGCTCACATCCCTTACGCTCGAAGCGATGGTGGATTTGGCCAATGATTTGGACAGAGACGGCGCCGACTATATTCAACGGGGAATCGATCTCAATATGGCGCTGGTCGGATATGGTCTTTCCCATGGTCCGGGGCTCGGGGTGGGCAAAACCCAGCAAAGTCTGCTGCGCCAGGGGCTTCTTAAAAATGATATGGCACTCGCCGGCGGCATGTTTGCCGCAGCGGGGATCGATGCCCGCATGGGCGGGGTCATGCTGCCGGCCATGACCCTGGCGGGGAGCGGCAATCAGGGGATTGCAGCGGGGACGCCCATTGTGGCGGCAAGCGAATTTGCCACCATCGAGGATAAACGGCTGCTCATCAAATCCATTGCCCTGAGTTATCTCGTGACCTGCTACATCAAGACCCTGGCGGGAAGAATAGGACCTCTTTGCGGCAGTGCCGTCGCCGGAGGCGCCGGTGTTGCGGCCGGAATTACCCACTTACTGGGCGGAACGGTGGAAAAAATCGGGGGGGCCATCAAAAACCATATTGAAAACACCGCCACGCTTTTATGCGACGGCGCCAAAACCAGCTGCGCGCTCAAGGTTGGCGAAGCCGTTTCTTCGGGGGTCAAGAGCGCCCTCATGGCCCTGCAGGGCGTCGTTGTCAAACCGGTTGACGGTATCATCGCAAAGAGCCCGGAAGAGACCATGGGCAACCTGGGCAAGCTCGTCCAATTGGGTCTCGGGGGCATGGATCCGGCCATCCTGAATATCATGCTGACCAAATGTCATTATGGCGATCGGAATCAGTTTCTTTCGCCGCTGAAAACTGAAAATCAAATTATGAGCCCGCGATCCGTTTTGGGCCGGTATAGATTTTCATTCCCCGGTCCTTGACGACTCGTACGTCCATGTCCGTGTGTATTCTCGTGCCGGTATCTCGGACAAAACCGATCAGCGTTATCCCACAGGCGAGGGCGGTCTCACGCCCCTTGTCTGTCACCGCCGTCTTGGTGGCGACCACCGGAAAACCGGCCCGGCATAGTTTGGTTACCATCTCCGACGTCATGCGGCCGGTGGAAACAATAAAATGGCAACCGCAATCGATGTTATGCAAAAGCGCGTAGCCGATGGCCTTGTCCAGGCAGTTATGCCGCCCGATGTCTTCAACGATGCAGACCGGTTCTGCTTCAGGCGTGAATATGCCGGCAGCGTGAGCGCCCTCCGTTTCCTTGTAGACGGTGGCGATTTGGAAGAGCCTGTTCATGGCCTGGAACACGGCGTCTTTTTGCAAAATGATTTCTGACCGGATTTCCGGAAGGATATCGTTGGCAAAAGCGGTAATACCGCCCCCGGATACGATACGATAGGCGGTGACGGCAGGGGCTGGAGCGGCGGTGTTCCGAAGCGTCACGACGGCTGACGTCTCGTTAATGATGAGAAATGAAATGTCTTGAGGGGTTGTAATGAAACCTTGCCCGAAGAGGTAGCCGGTCACGAATTCTTTTTCCATGCCCGGCATGAGCGATGCTGTGGCGAGGGGGGTTCCATTTAAGATGATCTGTAGTTCACGCTCGATGACAACGGATGGCGCCGCGTTATCGAATCGTCCCTCCCGGAGCTGACGGCTGGGTATTTTGATGGATGTGGGTTGAATACTCATTGTATCCGCTCCGGGTGTGAGTAGACGACCATTTTTGAACCGCGAACCAGCCCGGCGATGGTGATGCCGCTTTTTTCCGCCAGCATCACCGCCAGTGTAGTGGGGACGCCTTTGGTGGCAATGATGGGAATGCCGGCGTTGCGGCATTTATAAATCATTTCCGTGGGCTGACGACCGGTGGAGGCGGCCAAAACCCTGGTTAAATCAATGCCTTTAAGCAGGGCCGCGCCGATGACTTTATCCAGGGCATGGTGGCGGCCCAAGTCTTCAGTAATGGCAACGGGTTTGCGCCCTTCCAGGAATAACCCGGCGGAATGCACCGCTTCCGTTTCGGCGAAGATTTCGGATTTCAAGATAGCTTTGACGCAGATAAACACGTCATCGTAGTCCACGACAAGGTTGGAGTCTACCGGCTCCGACCTTTGTCGGGGTTTCTTCGTGGCGAAAAGCGTTATCTCGATCGTTGTTCCGGTGATTGTAACCGACGCAATGTCCGAGGCGCTGGAGATGGTTCCCCGGGAGAAGAGATGCCCGACGGTAAATTCCCGCTCCATGCCGGCCATAATCATGGCCGTGACATAGTACTCACCGTTGACGCGGAGCGTCAGTGCCGTCTCCCGGATGATACGTTCGGTGGCTCGCTTGCAGCCGCCGTTCATTTGGATCAATTCAACGGGCTGTAATATGTTGCTGTCCGTCATGGACAAGTCAAAGGATTCGTTCCAGGTTAATGGTTTTAGAGGGACTGAATTGGTTTGAACTGAAGAAATGGATCAGTTTGGAATCATTCCAGTCAACCAATGTATTAATCTTTTGAACGCCGACGCTTCTCAAATGATCCATGAACTCCGTAATCAACTGTTCGCCGATCCCCTGATGCCGGCAATCCGGATCAACACCGATGGTATCGAGGCTTGCTTCTTCCTGGAAGAGGCCGAATTCACCCATATAGATCTCACCCATGACAAACCCCACGACCGTTCCATCTTCTTTTTCCGCCACAAGGGACGCGGGCAAATAATCCTCGGATTTAAGAAGCTTTTCAAACTTCACTTCATAGTACTCCGGCCGGGAAGTCTTAAGTACTTTTTCGTCAATGGCAACCACGGCGTCAAAATCGTCAGCCTTCATGAGCCTGATGTTAATCGTACGCTTGTTCATGGGGCCTCCTTTCTCTTCAGGGGTCATATAAAAACGGATCCATTCTATTTCTTTCGACTTTTTTTGACGATAATTCTTTTTTCCTCGGGAAGAGGCGGCGGAACCGGTTCGCCGATAATCTTCGTTACGGCGCCGAATTTAGGCGGGCAGGCCTCGAAGCAGGTGCCGCATTTGATGCATTTCTCCTGGGCGATCACATGAATCCGGTTCTTTGCACTGATGATCGCTTCTACGGGGCATCTCCTGGCGCACGTCATACAGGCTTTGCATTTTTCCGGGTCAATATAGTAGGAGACGACGTCACGAAATAATTCCTTGATCTCGTCCTTGGTAAAAAGTCCCTCATAGTCTTCTTTATTTTCAAGACGCGACGCCAGCTTTTCCCTTTTTGCTATCTTAATGTAGGGGATCAGCTTGGTTACTTCCGCAATTTTTGATTTTAATGCGTCTCGGTCTATGTCTTCAGCTTCGCCATGGCCAAGGGGACCCAACTCTTTTACCTTGGCGATGAACTCACTCATCATTTGGGCGAATGGAATCCCATCCCCGGCGGACATGAATTTAATGCGCAACCTTTCGGGATTAAGCCCGATATGTTCCATGATCTTCCGGCATAAAAGGACCATGTTCAGGGTGTGGAAGTTGCCATGGGTCACATAGTTGCATTCACCCAGATGACAGCCACCGATAAAAACAGCATCCGTTCCATTAGAGAAGGCTCTGAGTACAAACTCCAGGTCGACCCTGCCGGAACACATGACGCGGATAAGCCTCATTTCACTTGCATATTGTAGTCTGGAAACTCCAGCCATGTCTGCGGCGCCGTATGCTCACCAATGGCATACAAAACCCAAAATTTTAGGTTTAAATTTCAGTCCCGTACTCATCTTTTTCCCCTCGTTTGTGTAATCCCGGCTTTATTTGTTTGTGTACGTTTACACATCTCCCACAGCCGCATTCATGGGTTGGTTGCTCTCTTCCGCTGGAAAGGCCGCATCGATTTGACTTAAGAGCGCTTCATCGGTAAAGTGTTTCAGAAAAATAGCGCCCGTCGGACACTTGGTGTTGCAGAGGCCATCCCCTTTGCAGAGGACCGGATTAATGACGGCCTTATGACCCAGTTTTGTTTTCCGCAATTCAATGGCGCCGTAGGTACAAACTGAGGCACATGCCCCACACCCCATGCACCTCTTTTCATCTACCTCGCAAACGGAACCGGATGCAACAACCGTATCGTGTGAAAGAAGTGTTAAGACCCGGCCCGCGGCTCCATACGCCTGGTTGATGGTCTCCGATATGGTTTTCGGATAGTGGGCCATTCCACATAGATAAACGCCATCCGCGGCAAACTCGACCGGTCTCAATTTGGCGTGGGCTTCCTTAAAAAAGCCATCCGGGCTCAAAGTCACCTTGAATTGACCGGCGATTTCTTTGGTTGATGCGGAGGGGATCACAGCGGCGGCCAAAACGAGGCAATCGGCGTCTATGCCAAGCTGTTGACCTAAAACTTCATCGGTCACGGCGACCCTTAAAACGGGTTTGCCCGCCTCGGTAACCGCTTCCACTTGCGGCTGATTTTCCGGTTCCCAGCGGATGAACTTCACATCCTTATTGGAGGCTTCCCGGTAATAATCCTCGCTGAACCCATAGGTCCTCATATCCCGAAAGAGGATATAGATATCCATCTCCGGGTTGATCTCTTTCAGTTTCAGGGCGTTTTTAACAGCATTGCCGCAGCAGATGCGGGAGCAGTAATTCCGGTCCTCATTTCTGCAGCCGACGCATTGGATCATCACCAGGGTCTCGGCTTTAAGGACCTTTTCGTCTTTCTTGGCAATTCGGTCTTCCAAATCGAGCTGGGTCAGCACCCGGTCGTCTTCGCCGTAGAGGTATTCGGTGGGTTCATATACATCGGCCCCCGTTGCGATGACGGCCACGCCATGCTTGATCTCTGTAAGCCCTCTGTCGGATTTTATCTGAGTGACAAAATTCCCCACATAACCGGTCGCTTCTATAATTTCGGCATCCGTATACACATGGATCAAGGGGTTCAGGTAAACCTTCTGCACCAGATCACGCAAATAGGCCTGAACATCCAGACCTTCGAGCGTGGTGTAAATTTTTCTAACCATGCCCCCGAGATCTTTATCTTTTTCAATCAGATAAACCTCATGATCCTCCTGGGCGGCGATGGAGAGCGCGCAGGTCATGCCGGCGATGCCGCCGCCCACCACCAGTGCCCTTCTATCCACCGGCAGGTCAAATTCCTGCAATGGTTCCAGAAGGCAGGCGCGGGCCACCGACATGCGGGTAATATCCTTTGCCTTTTGCGTTGCTGCTTCCTTTTCCTTGGAATGGCACCAGGAGCAATGTTCCCGGATATTGGCCATGTCGTAGTAATACTGGTTGATGCCTGCTTCTCGGACGGTGTCCCGAAAGAGCGGTTCCAGGGTCCTTGGGGAGCAGGCGGCCACCACCACGCGATTGAGCCCTTTTTCTTTGGTAATGTCCGTTATTTCCTGAGCGGAATTGGTTGCGCATGAAAACAGCTGTTCCTGGGCATAGACCACATGGGGGAGGGTCAGGGCATATTCAACGACTGAGGGAACATTCACGACGCTCCCGATATTGGACCCGCAATGGCACACGAAGACCCCGATCCTGGGTTCTTCCTGGGACACATCCCGTTCAGGGGGATATATCCTTTCCCTGGAAAGTTTTCCGCGCCGGTAATCCAGAAGTTGGCCGCACTGGGCGCCGGCGCCGCTGGCACTGAACACCGACTCGGGAATATCGATGGGTCCCTGGAAGGCGCCGCTCACAAAGATGCCGGGCCGGGTGGTTTCCAGGGGATTTGTGGGATTGAGTTTGCAAAAATTGTGAGATTCCAGTTCAATGCCGAATTTTTCCGCCAGGCCCTGAAAATCCTTGGGGGGATTCAGCCCAACGGATAATACCACCATATTGAATTCTTCTTCTTTGACGCCATCTTTGGGGGTTGCGTATCGCACCGTGACATTCTTGGTTTCCGGGTCCTCTTGGGTGATGGAGGTGTAGCTTCTGATAAATCGAATCCCGGGGAGTTGCTCGGTTCGTTGGTGGTATCGCTCAAAATCCTTGCCGAAGGAGCGAATATCGTTGTGAAATATGGTACACTCGGCCTCGGGGTCATGGTCCTTGGTTAAGATCACATGTTTCTGGGCATAGGTGCAGCATACGCCGGAGCAGTAGCTGTTGTTCCCTTCGGTCACCCGTCTGGAGCCCACGCAGCTGATCCAGGCAATTTTATGGGGATGTTCCAGGTCTGAAGCACGCCGTATCTCCCCGCCGTAGGGCCCCGTCGCGCATAACAGCCGTTCGTAGTCCATGCTGGTGACCACGTTTGCAAACTGTCCATAGCGATATTCTTCCCTGACCCTGGGGTCAAAGGGCTCAATGCCGAGCGCTAAAATGATAGCCCCCACGTTGACGGTTACCTTCTCCGGCTTTTGATGGAGATCAATGGCGCCGGCCTGACAGACGTTTTCACAAATGGCGCATTTCTTCTCTTTCAGGTAAAGACAGGTTTCATCAATATAGGCGATCAGGGGGACCGCCTGGGCAAAGTAGATATGGACGGCTTTGTTCTCCGATATGTCCTGATTGAATTGATCCGGGTATTGCACCGGACAGTATTCGGCGCAGGTCGTACAACCCGTGCATTTTTCCTCGATGATATATCGGGGTTTCTTGATCAGGGCGACGTTGAAGTCTCCCGCCCTTCCCTCCACGCCATCAACTTCCGTATAGGTGAGAACTTCTATGTTCGGATGCCGGCCGACCTCGACCAGTTTAGGAGAAAGTATTCACATGGAGCAATCATTGGTGGGAAAGGTCTTATCCAGCTGGGCCATATGGCCCCCGATGCTGGGCGATTTTTCCACCAGGTAGACCTTAAAACCGGCAGTGGCAAGGTCCAGCGATGCTTGAATACCGCTGACCCCACCGCCTACAACCATCACATCGCCGAAATTACCGTCCGCGAAGCCCTTTTTAAGCTGTTCAATCTGTTCTTTTTCCACTGCTCTATTTCCCTATGTGAGATTTGTAAGATCCCTAAATAACGTCCTGTATGATCTCGGTGATGTCTTTAATCTCGATCTTTTCATCGACGCCCATGGTGATCCGGCTGTCCTCAAGCATGGTAATGCAGTAGGGACAGCAGGTCGCCAGTACCTCTGCGCCCACCCCAATGGCCTGTTCGATTCTAATATCGCCGAATCTCTCCCCCTTTTGGGTTTCCATCCAGACCCTGCCGCCGCCCCCGCCGCAACAGAGACTGTCTACGCGAGAATCGGGCATTTCATGCAATGTCAAACCCGGTATCCTTTTCAGAACTTCCCGGGGTTCCTCATATATGCCGTTATGCCTTCCCAGGTAACAGGGGTCATGATAGGTTATTTTCTTCTCATATTCCCCGGTAAATTTAAGTCTTCCCTCGTTCATCAGCTCGAATAAATACTGGGAAATATGGACTATTTCAAAGTTCACCATGAATTGGGGATACTCGTTTTTGAAGGTGTGGTAGCAATGGGGGGAAGAAACCAGGATCTTTTTGACGCCGTTATCGATAAAGGTCTTGATGTTTTCCTTGGCCAGGCGTTTGAATAACTCCTCATCGCCGGTTTTGCGGATGCTTTCCCCACAGCAATTTTCTTTTGCCCCGAGTATCCCGAAATTCACCCCCGCCGATTTGAGAATCTTCGCCGTGGCGGTAGCTACCTTTTTTAGTCTCGGGTCATAGCTGGGGTAGCAGCCGGGGAAGTATAAAATTTCCATTTCTTCCGAAAAGGTGTTGATTCCCTGGCCCTTGGCCCAATCCGCTCTTTTTTTTCGGTCTTCGCCGATGGGGTTGCCCTCTCCCGTGAGGCTTCCGATGGCCGTGCGGATGGGTTTGACGGAAGCGGGAAAGACCCCGTATTCCGTGGCAACCCTGCGCAATGCGATCCCCGACTCAATCTGATTGACGTCCCTGGGGCACTGCTGAGGGCATCTTCCGCAGGTGGTGCAAAGCCACATCTCTTCACTTTCGATCTCGGTAAAACCAAAAGTCGCCTGTCGGACCAGCTTGCGCATGCTGAAGTTTCTGACCCTGTTCCAGGGACAAACCGTATCGCATAACCCGCATTGGAAGCATCTTTTGAAGGCGTCGCCACCACTTTCCTTGATGACATCGATGATCTCTTTGTAGTCGGCTACATTCTCCACGGTATTTCTTAAACCTCTTGTTTTGCCTTTATATTTCAGCTCGTCTTGGACATTGACATTCGGTTAACGGTTTCCATTATTTTGTCCAGTCCATATTGGTTTGCCAATGCCTGCAATCCGATCTCCATTTCCTCCGGGCTTTCCTCTTCTTCCACTTCCTCTTCCCGCTCTTCGTAAGTTAGGGCATCCACCAGACACCACTTGACGCACAAGGGCTCGTCTTCGCCTTCACACATATCGCATTTTAGCGGGAGACCGGAATCGGGTTCTTTGAAATCACGCCTGGATGGGCAGGAAGCCCGGCAGAAGGCGCACTCTTCGTATTCCTTTCCGTCAATCACATACTTATCTCTGCCGGCACATTCGGATGCGGTATACTCACCAGCGTATACCGGAACATAAATGTCTTTTAATGGGTGACGATTTACCTTGATACGGGATCTTGCCGGATTATTGCCGCTGTATTTCGGCGCCGCGTGAAAGGCGGAGCAGATGACCTCGCAAGCTCGGCAACCATTGCACAGGTCGGCATTAACTTTGATGGTTTTAACAATTTTCTTTTTTTTCTCGCCCACGGCTACACCTCCTTCTCTTTTTCCGTCGAGGTCTCTGTGGAAGGCGCGTCGTCGTTATCTGAATAGATCCCCCGTTTTTCGAAGTCTTCGAATACGTAATCCAAACCCAATTCATGTAGCGATTCTTTCGTGGGAATTCCCTGACGATTCCACCCCTTGAATTTGTAGTAGGTATCTAACAGTTTCTCTTCCAGTTCGGGAAATCTTTTTTTCCAATGGTTTTCAGGCGGCTTTTCATCTTTTCTTCTCATGCCTCTTCTGATGTTAATGGCCCTGACCAAAGTTCGGTATCTTCTGGCTGCCTGGGTCAGCTTTTCTTCATCCATGTCAATGCCGGCCCCCGATGAGATAAATTTCGGGTAATTGTGCATATGATAGGGCGGTTTCAGGGGGAATGAAGATAAGCCCGCGCACATGCCGAGGGCGTCGTCGATGTAGTGCATTTGTTCCTGCCAATCAACAATATCACACGCCATGTCAACCGTTGGATAATAGGGGATGGAGTTTTCTCCGCGAAGCTCCCAGTCCAGAAAATATTGCTTAAATTTTTCATCGGGCACCTGATACCAATCCTTTACAAAGGCTTCTCTCTGTTCTCGCTTGGGAAATGGCGCCTGGGGGAATTGCCCTTCAATCTGGGTAATGTTGATTTTCTCGCCGGTGGCATACATCAGAAAATAGATGGGATTCAGCATGGACAGCTTGAGTGGCAGCTGTTCATGTTTTTTAATATTGTTGTGCGCATAGGCTTCAGCGCCCTTGCCGATCTCTTTGGCCGCCCAATAAGTGCCATTGGCCAGGATATCGCCGATCCCTTCTCTCCGAACAATTTTGTCCAGCAACCAGTAAAATCTGCCATTGTTATCAGCCGGCATTCCGGGAAAATCATCATCCGTCAAGATGCCGTTTTCGTAAAGCTCAAGACCGAAAGCCATCACCTGTGGTGCCGAGAATCCGTCCACCCCATACTCCGTGGCACTTTGAGCGATGCCCAAACCAAATTCCAGATCTGAAAAGGCCGCCATGGTGTAGGTCAGCTTCGAGAAGCATTTCATCATGTATGTGGGAAGCCCCGGAGGCGTGATGGTGGCGCCGCATGTCATGGGACAGTTGAAGCAACTGATCAACCGGGTCCGCATGCTTTCCATGGTTTCCATCCACGCTTTTGCAATGTCGTCGTTCCAGAAATCTTTTCTGCGGGTGCGGGAATTTCCCCATGAAAAATTTTCGGTGTGCCACTTCTCGTCATGGACTTTCATTTCCTGGGGCGATCCAAGCCCGGCCAAAATGGGCATGACCCCCGGAATCGGCGCTTGATTTCGAATCTTGATGTACTCCAGCACTTCGTTGCAAAGCCCGATAAATTCATCGGGTCGGGCAATATTGACGTCCTTTGTGCCGCGGACAACGATGGCCTTTACGCCTTTGTCGCCCATAACGGCACCGACGCCGGCTCTGCTGGCGCTGGATCTCCCCTGCTCGATGGAAGCAAAAAAAACCCTGTTTTCACCGGCCAGGCCTATGGCCGCTACCTGAGCATTCGGTTCTTTCAATTCCTGTTGAATCAGCTCCGCGGTTTCAACGGCGCCTTTCCCCTGGAGATGAGCGGCATCCCGTATTTCAACTTTGTCGTTGTTGATCCACAAATAAACCAGCTTGGGGGATTTGCCGCGAAGAATTACTTTGTCATAACCGGCATACTTCAATTCCGGCGCCCAAAATCCCCCCATCATTGAAAATGCCATTAACCGAGTCTGAGGGGAAATAGTAGAAACAATGGTTCGGTTACAACCGGTGGCAGGCGTGCCGCATAAAAGGCCAGCGCTGAATATGAGGAGATTATCGGGAGAAAAAGGCTCTACTTCAGGGGGAACCCTTTCCCATAATATCTTGGCATTTGTCCCCAGGCCCCCCAGATAAAGCTCTGTGTCTCTTGGGTCCGTTTCTACCCTCTCAATGTTTCCCTGGGATAGATCTATTTCTAAATTAAACCCTGTTTCTGCGTACCTCATTTTTCTTCCCCTTCTAAATTACCTGAATCCGCCACATGCTTTTGGCTCATCATGAGTTGCAGGCGCTTAATTCGACGCAACCTTCACCTAAACCGTTAATACTGATATGAAATTATCGATGATACCCGGTACGATGTGATCACAATCTAGCTACATCGTAACTACGTGTCAAGAAAAAATTGGATTTCCGTAAAAAAAACCATTGTATTTTTTTGGCGTTGGGTCAAAAAAAACCCGCACCCCGGCATAAAAAACCAAGGTTGCGGGGATGAAGGGCGGGATGCCTATCAGAGCAGAGGCCGCGGCAGCATTCCGGCCCTTTCAGCGATTTCGGGGACCCTGTGTTCCCATTCGATGGCCATCAGATGGACGCCGGCAACGCCTTCCATTTCCTTCAACGTTTCTATTTGCTCAAGGGCGTACCGGATGCCTTCTTCGGCGGCTTTGCCTTTACCGGCCCCCTTCAGCCTGTCAATGAGACTGTCCGGCACATCCATGCCGGGCACATTGTTGGCCATGTAACGCGCCATTCCAACGCTTTTCATGGGGGTGATACCCGCAAGGATGTAACATTTTTCGTGAAGCCCCATATCCACGGCCTGTTTCATGAACGCCCTGAATTTGTCCATGTTGTATATGCATTGGGTTTGAATGAAGTCAGCCCCTACTGAAATCTTTTTGGCCAGTCGGCGCACGCGAAAAGCAACGGGTTCGGCAAAGGGATTCGAAGCGGCGCCTATGAATAATCGAGGCGGAACCTGAATATCCTTGCCGCTAAGGAATTTCCCCTCGTCTCTCATGGTTTTGACCGTATGGATCAACTGCATGGAGTCGATATCAAACACATTCTTGGCCTGAGGGTGGTCTCCAAATTTCTGGTGGTCCCCGGACAGGCAAAGCATATTCTTGATGCCGTGAGCGTAAACTCCCAGAACATCACTTTGTATGGCCAGACGATTTCTGTCTCGGCAGACCATCTGAAAATTGGGTTCCAATCCTTCTTCCATCAGAATCAAGGACGCGGCCCAGCTTGACATCCTCACCACCGCGGTCTGGTTATCGGTTACATTTACGGCATCCACATTTCCCTTCAAATGGCGAGCCTTTTCCCTGAGATGTTCCACGTCGGCACCTTCGGGCGGTCCGCATTCTCCGGTAAAGGCAAATTGTCCCGATTTCAGTATTTTTTCCAGATTGCTGCCGGACTTAAAATTACTCATTTTGATAAATCCTCCCTGATCTGTCTTCTGGGACCGCCATCCCTCGATGTTGCCCAATCTTTGGGTGGAATGAAAACATCAATTAAATGGCTTCGTCCCTGAGCTTCCAGTCTTTCATGGATCATGTACCAGGCACAGGGGATGTCCGGGTTGATTTCACAACTCCCTTTGTTGGTGCCGCCGCAGGGGCCGTTCATGAGTGATTTCGAGCATCGGGTAATGGGGCATATGCCACCCGTCAAGTGCAGGATGCAATCCCCGCACATAAGGCATCTCTCACTGAATTCTCCCGGGGCATCCACAACGCCGATAAAGGTGGTGTTGAGCCCGGGAAGCACGATTTTTTGGGGAAATTTTTCTCCCAGGAACTGAACGCCCGCGCCGCAGGCGAGGGAGAGGACCGCATCGGATTCTTCAATGGGCGCCATGACCTGTTCAAAATATTCATGTTCGCACTGACGTTCGATGCCATTCGTTTCTATTGTGATATCTACTGCCGCCTGCTTGGCCTTCATGCGAAGAAGGGAGCCTAAAATTTCGGCCTCCTTATTTCCGCCCTCATGACAAATGGCCACACAGGTGTTACAGCCAAAAACAAGGACTCTTTTGTAGTCCTTGATCATATTCCAAATTTCATCCAGGGGTTTTTGTTTTCCAACGATCATTGCCGGTGACTCCTTATGCTTAATGCCTTTGGTCGGCCCACCAAATAGGGGATGGACCCAGCTTTCTTATTTTTTCGGTGAATTCCGTGCAGATTTCCGTCCATCTGGGTCCCATGGCAGCGGACAGGTTGTACATTTCCACTCTTTGGGGATCAATTCCCACTTGGGGCAGAAGCGTTTTAATATAGGCGATGCGTTTTGCGGCATTTGTATTTCCCTCCAGGAAATGACATTGTCCCTGGAGTCAACCCGTTACAAAAACGCCGTCCAGGCCCCTTTCGAAGGCCCGAAGCACGTAAAAATGGTCCAGTTTCCCGGTGCAGGGGAGTCGAATGATTTTTACGTTGGTTGGATAACTGAGCCTCATGACCCCCGCCAGATCCGCGGCGGCAAACGCGCAATAGTGACAGGCAAAGGCCAGCACATTCGGCTCCCATTCAGCGGGGTTTTCATGGGGCGTTTCCAGCCCCGGATCGACTTCCCGGGTTGCTTGTCCGGATGGTTCAACCATAACTGAATACTCCTTATTGATCTATAGCCTAAGCGAAGTTGCCCGCGGCTTTGAATGTTTCAGGCTCCGTCAACGCATCGATCATGGCCACAATCTGATCGTCCTTGAAGTTATTCACTTGAAAAGCCTTGGCCGGACAAATCCCTGCACATATGCCGCATCCCATGCACTTGACTTCGTTGTGGGAAATTTTCCCGTCTTCATCGATATACGGAGACCCAAACGGGCAAATCCTCAGGCAGGTCAGACACGACATGCAGATATCCCGATTATGTTTTGCTACGGTGCCGGAAACGCTCAGGGAATCCTTGGATAGCAACACCGAAGCCCTTCCCGCCGCCGCCAAAGCCTGGCTGATGCCTTCGTCAAGGTTTTTGGGCGCATGCGCCAAACCGCAGACAAATATGCCCTCGGACGGAAAATCAACGGGTCTCAGCTTTACGTGCGCTTCCAGAAAATAGCCGTCGGCGTTAACGGTCAGTTTATACAATTTGCCGATTGTTTCCGTGGAAGGGTGAGGCCTGATGCCCGTGGAAAGGACCAAATAGTCCGCATGCAGTTCCACGTCCCTGTTGAGCATGGGGTCAAAGGTTTCCACCTTTATTCCCCAGGGGCCGGGAGAAACGAAGGGTTTTCGATCCACGTCGTAACGAATAAAAACCACGCCCAAGTCACGTGCCATTCGATAATATTCTTCCCTCAAGCCGTAGGTCCTGATGTCCCGGTATAAAACAAACACTTGGGCTTCCGGAGCCTTTTCCTTGATCTCAATGGCGTTTTTGACGGCATCCTGGCAGCAGATTCGGGAACAGTACTGGTTGGGTTCCTCCCGTGAACCCACACACTGAATCATCACATAGGTATCTGAAGGCTTGGCGGGTGTTTGAGAGAGATTTTTCTCAAGTTCCCTCTGGGTCAGAATGCGTCTGTCTGAACCGTAGCCGTATTCGGTGGGGACATAAAACCTGCCTCCGGTGGCGACAATAACGGCCCCGTGTTCAAAAGAGGCGCCGTCGGTCAATTGGGTTACGAAATTTCCCACGAAACCATCTGTGTTTTTGACCGTTGTTCCCATGTAAGTAATAATTTTTGGATGAGCGTTGACTTCCGCGACCTTATTTTTCAAAAAAAACTGAACGTCTTGATTGTCCAGGGTTCTGAATACCTGAGTACACAAACCTCCCAGTTGATTTTCCTTTTCCACCAAATGAACGACAAATCCCTGATCAGCCAGGGCCAGGGATGCGGTCAAACCAGCTATCCCTCCGCCAATCACCAGGGCGGAAGCGTTGACCGGCACCGAATCGGATTGCACGGGCAAAAGCTTTCGGCTCTTGGCAATGCTCATCCTAATAATCTTTTTGGCCTTTTGGGTAGCCTTTTCCTTCTGCCCGATGTGACACCAGGCGCACTGTTCCCTGATGTCGGCAAGGTCGAAAAGATATTTGTTCAAGCCCGCATCCCGAATGGTTTCCTGAAACAAAGGCTCATGGGTTCTGGGGGTACAGCTTGCCACAACAATCCGATTGAGCCCCAGGGTTCTTACCAGGGCCTTGATTTTATCTTGACTGTCCTGGGAACATGCGTACAAGAGATTTTCGGCATGAACCACATTGGCCTGTGTTTTTACGTCCGCTAAAACCGTTGGAATATCAACAGTTTTTGCGATATTAACGCCGCAGTGGCATACAAAAACGCCGATTTTGGGGTCTTCATGGGAAACATCTGTTTCCGGGGGCAATTCCTTTACTACCGTTTCGGTTCCCCGTGCATCCGCCAGCAGGCCCATGGCCCGTCCCGCAACAGCGCTGCCCTGGGTTACCGTCTCGGGAATATCCTTGGGCCCCTGATAGGTTCCAGTCACATAGATACCCGGTTTGGAGGTATCCACCGGTTGAAACGGCGACGTTTTGGCGAAACCGTATGGGTTGGGTTCAATCCCGAAAATTTTGGCAAAATCCCCGGCGTCTTTGCGAGGTTGGAGACCCACGGACAATACCACCATGTCAAAGGTCTCATTAATGAGTTCTCCGTCTTCCTTTGCATACCGAAGGATCAGATTTCCCGTTCCCACTTCATCCCTGACAGCGGAAATCATGGCGCGTTGATAATGCACCTGGTACTCATTTTTAGCCCGATCCACATAGCGATCGAACTCTTTTCCAAAGGCCCTCATTTCCATGTAAAAAATAGTCGGCTCGATGCTGCCGTCATGCTCTCGGGCGATGATGGCCTGTTTGGTGGCATACATGCAGCAAACGGAAGAACACCATGGATTTGCGTTGTTGTTGTCGCGAGAGCCCACGCATTGAATCCATGCGACTTTTCGAGGATGTTTTCCGTCGCCGGGTCGTTTGACTTCTCCCACATAAGGACCTGATGCCGACAGTATCCTCTCAAATTGGATCGACGTTACCACATTGGGATATCGGCCAAATCCCAGTTCAGGTCTAACCGTCGGATCGTATCGATCAAGGCCGGGTCCCAAAATAATGGCGCCGGCATGAAGTTCAAATTCTTCCTCTTTTTGTTCAAAATCAATGGCCCCCGAAGGGCAAAGCTTTTCGCATGCTCGGCATTTGCCTTTTTGAAAATAGATGCAGTAATCTTTATCGATGAGGCGCGTGCTGGGAAACGCCTGGGGAAACAGGGCGTAAATGGCTTTACGGACGTCTAACCCCTGATCGTATTCACTGACGACTTTTTTGGGACATTTTTCCTCGCAAAGCCCGCAACCGGTACACTTTTCGGTATCCACATAGCGCGGGCGACGTTTCAGCCTGACGGTAAAATCACCGGGGACGCCCTGAACCGAAACCACCTCCGTCAGGGTGTGCAGATCAATATTGAGATGTCTTCCCACTTCCACCAGTTTCGGGGAGAGCATGCACATGGCGCAATCCCCGGTGGGAAACGTTTTATCCAACATGGCCATGGCGCCTCCCAGAGAGGAATCCTTTTGGATCATGTGTATCTTAAAGCCGCTGTTGGCTAAATCAAGCGCGGCCTGCATGCTGCCGATGCCGCCGCCCACGATCAACACCGAGCCACGTTTTTTCATGTTTTCAAAGGGGATTTTACTCATAATAACGGCAGCTCCTTCACGCGACCGACCGCATCCACAAAATGACGATCAATTTGAAGTTCTTCAGGTTCCATGCCCATGGCCAGGCCCACCAATTCGGTAATCAAATATACCGGCATGCTTTTACCGATATTGTGGGTTTTCCTTAGCTGTTCCTGATAGGCGTCCAGGTTGAGCTGACACATGGGGCAGGATGTGACGAAACAATCCGCCTCCCTGGCGATGGCATCCCGCATGATGTTCGCCATCAGGCCATGGGCCAAATCCGGATCATTGACCGACGCTGATGCCCCGCAACAGTCTGTTTTATAGCTCCAGTCGATAGGCCTGGCGCCAAGTGCCCTTAATATAAACTCCATGCTCTGGGGGTTTTCAACATTATCAGGGACGTGGAGATCAACGGGAAAGCGCGTTTGCATACATCCGTAATAGCAGGCGGGCCTCAAGGTCCTGAGGTACTTGTGTGTATTCATTTTCCATTCACGGGTCCCCATGAGAGAAACCAGCAGCTCCAGGATACTGATAATTTCTGTTTTTCCCGTTACTTTTTTCTTGAGTTCACCGTTAATCTCTTTCTTTAAGGGCTCGTCCGATTCAAGCCTTTTTTTAGCAACCCGCATTCGGCTGTAACAGGCGGAGCAGGGGATAACGAGATGACTCAATCCCATATGATCCGCGATACCCAAATTCCTGGCGGGCATGGCCATGGCCAGAAAGTCATCGGTTTTGCTCGCCGACGTGGCGCCGCAGCAGTTCCAATCATCCAGTTCCTTCAGTTGGACGTCCAGCTTATTGAGGACCAGTTTTGATTGAACATCATAGAGCTTGCTGGATGCGTGCAGAGTGCATCCCGGAAAATAGGCGATATTCATTTTGACCTCTTGTTCAGGTTTGTGATTTCTGATCGGCTTTCTTATTTTCGGCAATTTTGAAAAGGCGTTTCAGTTCCGAGCTGTCTTTGACTTTCTCAACACCAAAATGCATTCGCTTTTTTTGGGTCATGGCGAGTCCCATTTTGGCCTGACTTTTCAATTCTTTGACAATCCCCTTTAAGTTTGCCTTTGACAATTCATGGAGTGTATTCTGCATTTCATATAGACCCATGAATTCCATTTCATTGACCCTGCCCATATGCTTGGCCGCCGTACAAAAAGCATCGTGGAAAGTCTTGACCTTTGGGGACAATGGCGCCAGATGTTCTTCCTTGGCCATTTTTTTCAAGGTTTCGGTCACCCTGGCGGTGTGGATCTCATTGGGACATCGGGTGCCGCAGGTGTAGCAGGAAACACACTTCCAGACCAATTGGCTTTGCAATGCAGCATTTCGGTCACCCATGATAATCAGTCGAATCAAATGATCCGGTGTCATGCCCGCGTCGTCGCCTACCGGACAGCCGGCAGCGCATCGTCTGCATTGGTAACAGGCCAATATGTTTTGGCCGGATCGTTTGATTACCTCATCAACGATTCTACGACTTCTCTCTTTTTTGTACACCAGTACGGGGGGCTTCATTCTGACGGCTCCTTAAAAGATAGGGGACTTTCATTTTTTGGAGGCAGACTATACGGAATCTGTTGCCATTGTGTCAATGAATTATAGAGCACCTAAAATTTCGATATAAGGGGGAGGAGGGTAGATTTAGTTGGAGTGCAAGCGATATTATCGCTTGCACCACGTTGAATTGAGGGGGGGGCTACTCCGATTTTTCAGGCGGCATCGGTACTTTGGAAATCGTCAAGCGCAGTTGGCAGTGCAAACAGCGTTTCGCTTCCGCCAGGGCCGTTTTTTCATCGAACGCATGTTCAACCTCGCCAAAGCCTTTCAGACACTCCTTTACCGGCGTCATCTCTTCATGCATCCGTGGTTGATAGGCAAATCCTTCATCTCGGCCGAGAAATGGATTTTCCTGTTCTTCGGGAATGAAGCGCTGCAAAATGTCGCCTGTGCCCCCCAGATGTTTGTCAATCTCCGAGGCGGCTTCCCTTCCGGCTTGAACAGCCTCAATAACCGTTGCCGGGCCGCTCATCACGTCGCCGCCCGTAAACACTCTTTTTCGTGGAACGGCTCTGGTATTGTCGGCCCGGATATATCCGCGCCTGTCCAGCGTGATGCCAAAGTTGTTGGGAATGACCGATTTTTGCCCGATGGCCATGATAAATCGATCAACCTCTAAAATGAATTCGCTGCCTTCAATGGGAACCGGACGACGGCGACCGCCGGCATCGGGTTCCCCCAATTCCATGCGGATACATTCGACTTGCAGACAATCGTCTCGGGCGATGACGCGAATGGGGGCCACCAGAAAGTCGATTTTAACCCCTTCATTCAAAGCGGCCTCGACTTCCTCCGGTGAAGCGGGCATTTCCTGACGCGTGCGCCGGTACAGCATGGTCACCTGTTCCGCGCCCACACGCAAGCCGCAACGTGCCACGTCAATGGCCACGTTTCCACCGCCGACCACGGCTATCCGGCCTTTCAATTCGGATTTTCCTTCGATGTTAATTTCCCGCAACACTGACAGACCGTTCAATACGCGCGGATCCTCTTCGCCCGGAATTCCCATGGTGGTGCCCTGAATCGCTCCCATCCCCAGAAAGATGGCGTTAAATCCCTGGTCAAAGAGATCGTTGAGAGATTCAACCCTTGTATTGTAACGGAATTCCACCCCGATATTCTCAATGTCTTTGATTTCCTGATCCAGAACATGACGGGGCAGACGATATTCAGGGATTCCAATCCGCATGGTTCCGCCGCCTTTGGATAAGGATTCAAAAATTGTAACCGCATGGCCTTTCTTTCTGATAAACCAGGCGGCGGTCAATCCGGCCGGCCCTGAGCCGATAATCGCAACTTTTTTGCCGGTATCGGGGAGGATTTTAAGTTTTTCGCGCCAACGCCCCGTGTCGCGTTCCGCCGCAAATTTCTTCAACGCACGGATGCTGATGGCCTCGTTGACCTCGCCTCTCCGACATGCCTCTTCGCATGGGTGCGGACAAACACAGCCCAGGGTATAGGGAAGAGGCACGGTTTCACGAATCACTTCAATGGCATCCTGATAACGGCCTTCGGCAATCAGACGGACATAGCGCGCCACGTCGATCCCGGCTGGACAGGTGTTTGTGCAGGGCAGAATGTGGGTTTCGCGTTCCTCTTGGGTGAAGGATGTTTTATCCCTTAAGGCCCCGGTGGGACAGACTTCAACGCAGGCTTCACAGAATTTACACCCGGAATCCATGATTGGCACATTCGTCTGGGTTCCCACATAGGTTTTAATGCCTCGATTAATTAAACCAATGGCGCCAATGCCCCGGACTTCCTGACACATCCTGATACAACGTTCGCATAGGATGCAGCGCGCCAGATCGCGAATATAAACGGGTTCATCCTGTGGGATTGCCGGCAGTTTTCTGGGTTGTGAAACATGGCCCGGCAAAAGATCTTTTTTCCCCACCCAGTCAACCACTTTTTTAAACTGGGATGATTCCGCCAGGTCTTTGGGGTGGTCGCTTAATAATAACCAGATAATATTTTTCCGAAATTCCTGAAGTTGTGCCGTATTGGTACGAACCATCATCCCTTCAGATGCATAAGTGGTACAGGCCGGCGGCAATCCTCGCATTCCATCAATTTCGACCAGGCATAAACGACATGCTCCCAGGGGGGGTAAATCGGGATGATAGCATAAATTGGGAATATAGATTCCGGCATCAAGGGCCGCTTCAAGGACGGTTTTTCCGTTTTCCACCTGTAATTGTTGGTCATCAATTGTTATCTGTATCATTGTATCGCCTCAAAGTTACATGCATCAATGCAGGTTTTACATTTTATGCATTTGGTCTTATCAAGGATTGGATATTGCTTTTTTTCCCATGAAATTGCGCCTACCGGACAGGCTTTAGAACAGAGTCCGCATTTGGTGCAGTTTGCTTGAATAAACTCAAATTTCACCAATGCCGTACATACATGTGATGGACACTCACGGTCGTGAATGTGTGCTTGATATTCTTCCGGAAAATAGCGCAATGTGGTTAAAACAGGATTTGGCGCGGTGTTGCCAAGCCCGCACAAGGCTGTGTTTTTAATGGTGTTTCCCATCTCTTTGAGAAACGTCAGATGTTCTTCTTTTCCGCGTCCCGCGGTGATCTCATCAAGCACTTCCAGGGTGCGTTTCAAGCCGATGCGGCAGGGTACGCATTTTCCGCAGGATTCCGCCACGGTGAACTCTAAGAAAAATCTGGCGACATCCACCATGCAGGTGCGCGTGTCCATGACGACCATCCCACCGGAACCCATAATTGCGCCGGTCTGATTGATCGATTCATAGTCAATGGGGGTATCCAACAAACTTTCCGGCAAGCAGCCGCCGGAAGGGCCGCCAAGCTGGATGCCTTTGAACTTGTCCTTCTTTTTGAGCATGCCGCCGCCCGGGCCGAAGATTAGATCTCGAATCGTCATGCCCATGGGAACTTCCACGAGTCCTGTGTTTTTGACTTTCCCCGCAAGCGCAAAGACTTTTGTCCCTTTACTTTTCTCCGTGCCGATGGAGGCAAACCATTCCGCTCCTTTTTGAAAAATATGGCGGATATTGGCCAGTGTTTCAACATTATTGATGGTGGTTGGTTTTCCCCACAACCCTTTTTGAGCCGGAAACGGCGGCCGCGGCTTAGGCATCCCCCGCAGTCCTTCGATTGACGCGAGCAGCGCGGTCTCTTCGCCGCAGACAAAGGCCCCTGCCCCCTGTTTGATGGTCAGATGAAACGAATGATCGCTGCCCAGAATATTTTTTCCCAAATAGCCGCGCTTTTCCGCCTGAGCAATGGCTCTGGTTAAGCGTTTGATGGCAATGGGATATTCAGCTCGGCAGTAGACGTAGCCTTCCGTGGCGCCGATGGCATAGCCCGCAATAATCATGCCTTCAACGACAGCGTGAGGATCACCCTCCAGCACGCTGCGATCCATGAACGCGCCGGGATCGCCTTCATCCGCATTGCAAACCATATATTTCTGGTCGCCTTTGGCCTGCCTGCAGAAATCCCACTTCATTCCGGTCGAAAATCCGGCCCCGCCTCGGCCGCGCAATCCGGATATTTTCATTTTTTCGACCACGATCTCAGGGGTCATTTTGAGTGCTTTTTGTAATGCTTTATAGCCGTTGTGCGCCAGATAGTCATCAATGCTCTTCGGGTCGATTTCGCCGCAATTGGCAAGCACAATGCGGGTTTGACTGGCAAAAAATTGCCGATAATCTTCTCCGGCCAGCAGTTTTTCGACCGGTTCACCCTTCACCAAGTGCTGTTCCAGAATTGCTTGTACATCTTCAGGTTTGACGTATTCGTAGGTGATTCTCTCAGCATTCGGTCTGACAATGTCAACCAATACATCCCTGAATAAGCCGCGGTCGCCAGTCATAACGACATCATAGCGATCCTGTAAATTGAGACGTTCCAGTCCCTCCTCAAAGAACTGACCGACTTTTCTCGAACCGGCCGAAATTCCACTGGTTCCATTGCATATCAGTATTTTATTTTTCATGATCCCGCATTCTCCGATCGATACTTATCCCATGTTTCTTCAATGTTTTGAATATTGCAGCGTCCATAAAAGTCGTCATCGATCATAACTGCGGGCGCCATTCCGCAGCACCCAAGACATGCTACGCGTTCCACTGTGAAAAAGCCATCTTCCGTAGTTTCGCCTTCTTCAACTTCCAGCTTGTCCAGAAGATAATCAAACAAGCCCTTGGCGCCCATCACATGACAGGCCGTTCCCTGGCAAACTCTGATTGTGTGTTCTCCACGCGGTGTTAAGCAGAATTGCGTATAGAAGGTCAAAACGCCATAAATTTCCACGGGGAAGATCGACAGTTCTTGCGCTACGAGTTTCACAGCCTCATCAGGAACATAGCCGTAGTTTGTTTGAATGTCCTGTAAGAGCGGAATTAATGCGCCCTTTTTCTGGCTGTATTTTTCAATAAGCATCTTGGTGTGTGAAAGATCTACATTCATGAGTGAATCCTTATCCCCCCTGATCAGGGCAATTAGTTTAGATATATTTCAACTTTTACACCAGTTATCTCCAAAAGTTGCATTGTTGTCAAGCAGTATTTAGTAGTTGTGCCATTCCGCTTGATTGAAGCGTGTTATTATGCTTTAATCCATAGTTACGGTTTATTTCCTGTTGCTGTTCTGAAGCGTTGCGAAAATATGAGGGCGGCGATGTAAGGTTATGCTTAAAAAATGATGGTTAGCCGCGAGGAGGTTCTGGGTGGACAAGCCTGAGGCAGTAGCCGATACAAAATACCGGGGGTTTCTGCAAAATATGACGGAGTATGTTGTCGCGATCAACAGAAACTTTGAGATCGTTATGGCCAATGATCTTTTCAAGGATCGGTTCGGAGGACATCCCAACGATTCTTGTTTCCAGGCTTGGAAACATAGTGATTCAAGGTGTGCGGAATGTATCGTTGAAAAAACATTTCAGGATGGGAAAAGCCACCAAGATGAGAAGACCGTCGTGACGAAAGACGGCCGAAAAGTCCAATTGTTGCTTAGGACGACCCCCGTGAAAGATGCTCAGGACAGGATTGTTTATGTGCTGGAGACGGCTGTCGATATCACCGAAAACACGCAACCCCTGAAAGCACTGTCGCGGTTGGCCGGCAGTCTTGAACAGGCCATATCGGAGCGGTTGAATCATTTGCGGCAATCGGAAGAAAAATACCGGACGATTTTTGAACGGTCCGGAGACGCCATTATGCTCACGGATCCAAAAGGTCGAATCCTGGATGTGAATCAGGCAGGCGTGGGTATCCTCGGGTATTTAAAACGGGAAGAATTGATGGCTTTGGATTCGGCAACGGCGCTTTTCGAAAATAATGACGACCTTAAGGCGTTTCAGAAAAAATTATTTCGAGATGGGTTTATCACAGGATTCGAGGCCTCGCTTTTGCGAAAAGACGGCGTTGCCTTTGATGGGCGGTTAACATCCAATGTGACTTTGAATGTGGTAGGGCGGATTACCGGGTATGTGTTTATTGTCCGGGATGTCACCCGGCAAAAAAGGGCACAGGCGCAGATTGAGTGGCGGAACAAGTGGCTGGCAACCTTAAACGCCACATCCATGGCCATCGGCAGCAGTCTGGATCTCAATAAAATATTTCATAACACCATCGAAAAAATTTTGGGAATTCTCGATTCGGTAAGTGTGAGAATCTATCTGCTTGATAAAGAAAGGCAGACTTTGGACCTACTTGCCAGTAAGGGGTTGTCTTCACGGTTTGTGGGAAACAGGAGCATTAAAACCCGTAAAATAGGGCAGGGGATTTTGGGGAAAAGCGTTGCCACATCGGCAACAACAGTGGTTTGCGATCTGGCGAATTCTGAAGATCCCTATGCTGATTTGTTTGCGGAGGAAGGGATCCAGTCTGCCATTTATGTCCCCCTGGTATCCAAGGGCGAGCCCGTGGGGGCAATGGTCGTTACCAGTCGTTCTAATTTTGATTTTTCAGACGATTATCTGGAGTTTCTGTCGGCCATCGGCAACCAGATCGGTGTGGCGGTGGAAAACGCCGCTCTTTACGAAAACTTGAAAAAGGCTTATCAGGAACTCAAAGAGGCCCAGGACCAGGTGATTGCTTCGGAAAAGCTTGCGTCTCTGGGAAAATTATCCGCCACCATTGCCCATGAGATCAACAATCCCCTGGCGGCGGTGTTAACTTATAACCGCCTCATGATTAAGCAAAATCAGAATGATCGTCTGACGCCTGAAAGAAAAGATGATATCGCGAAATACCTCGGCATCATGGAATCCGAGACGGCGCGGTGTGGAGAAATTGTGAAGAATCTTCTGGCTTTTTCCCGCCAGTCCAAAATCAGCATCGAAAGCCGGAACATCAACGAGATTGTGGACCGGACCCTGGCCCTTTTGTCCCATGATCTGGAGATGAAGGGGGTTCGGGTGGTCAAGCATGTCTGTGAGGACTTGCCCAATGTTCAATGCGATTTTAGACAGATGCAGCAGGCCCTGTTGAATATTATTGGGAACGCGTCCGAAGCCATGGCCGAAGGGGGCATTTTGACCCTGACGGCAAAGCGTTCAGCGGAGGGATGCGCCATGGAAATCAGAATTTCCGATACGGGATGTGGTATTCCCAGAGCGCATTTGAAAAGTATTTTTGAACCGTTTTTCACCACCAAGGAAGAGGGTAAGGGGGTTGGCTTGGGGCTTTCCGTGGTTTACGGAATCGTGACGAGGCACAAGGGAACCATTCGTGTGGAAAGCGAACCGGGAAAAGGCAGTACCTTTACCATTCGTTTGCCGCTTTCAGAAGAAGGAGCCAAAAATGAATAAAATGCCCAGCATTCTCGTTGTGGATGATGAAGCCGCCATACGCGAGTCCCTCAAGGATTGGCTCATGGAAGATGGGTATCGCGTGGCCCTGGCCGTTGACGGAGAAGATGCCGTTTTAAAGGTTGGGGAGGCTCAATATGATGTTATCCTCCTTGATTTGAAGATGCCGGGAATCGATGGCCTTGAAACCATGCGCCGCATCAAGGAAATCAGCCCGGATTCGGAGGTGCTGATGATGACGGCCTACGCCACGGTGGATACGGCGGTGCATGCTATGAAGGAAGGGGCTTTTGATTACCTGGTGAAACCCTTTGATCCGGATGAGATTGAGCTCCAGATCAAAAAAATTCTGGCCCATAAGGAAGTGATTCTTGAAAACATCTTGCTTCGAAAACGGCTGGAGGAACAGTACCAGTATGATGAGATTATCGGCAAGAGCCAGGTTATGCAGGATATCTTTGACTTGATCGATCGTGTGGCGTCGTCGGATTCCACGGTATTGATTACGGGAGAGAGCGGCACTGGAAAGGAGTTGATTGCCAAGGCCATTCATGGCAACAGCAACCGTTGTTATATGCCGTTTGTGGCGGTGAATTGCGGCGCCCTGCCGGATTCCCTGCTGGAAAGCGAATTATTCGGCTATGAAAAAGGCGCTTTTACCGGGGCGGACCACACCAAACGGGGGCGCTTCGAGATGGCCCAGGGTGGAACGATTCTTTTGGATGAAATCGGTGATATCAGCCACAAAACCCAGGTGGATCTACTGCGGGTTCTTCAGCAGAAGGAGTTCTTCCGATTGGGAAGTGAAAGCGCCATCGAAGTGGATGTTCGCATACTGGCAGCCACCAATCGGGACCTTGATGCGTCTATTAAGAAAGGTGAATTTCGAGAAGATCTGTTTTACCGTCTTAATGTGATTTCGATTCATGTCCCGCCCCTGCGGGAGCGAAAGGAAGATATTCCCCTGTTGGCAAAGGCTTTTGTGAAGCAACAGTGCATGGAAATGAACCGGGAAATCGTGAAAATCGGTCCGGCGGCCTTGCGCCAATTGATGGATTATCATTGGCCCGGAAATGTCAGAGAATTGGAAAATATTATCGAAAGGGCTTTGGTGATTGGCGGGGGAAAAGAGATCTTGATCGAAGATCTTCCCTTTTCCCGTACCGATGCGAGCGTTTCGGACTCCCCAAAATCACTGAAAATGATGGAAAAAGCCCATATATTCAGGATGCTGGAACAGACGGAGTGGAATATCAGCAAGGCTGCTCGGGAGCTGGATATCGACCGTCAGACCCTTTACAACAAAATGAATAAATATAGTATCAAAAAGGGAGCATCCTGATTCGTTGTGCGGAAAGGTATTTTTGTTTGCCCCATTGGTTTTGTTCATGAGGATGTTCTCGGTTGCGTTTCGGCAAGCATTGAAACACGGTCGAAAATGATTGTGAGGGTTTTGCCGGCCATGGCGGACCCCACCTATGCCTATGATGAAGGACGCGGGCAATATAGTTCAAAACGGGTTTTAAAGCGTCTGGCGGCATGTTGTCCCAGGGAGACCTTTAAAATCATAGGGGTAACCCAGGTAGACCTGTATATCCCTATTTTGACTTTTGTTTTCGGGGCGGCTGAAATGTCCGGAAAATGTGGGATTATTTCTACCCGGCGGCTTGATCCCCTGTATTACGATCAGCCTGCCGACCACGATTTACTTCTGGCCCGCGTGGAAAAAACGGCTGTTCATGAGTTCGGGCACAGCCTGGGGCTCATCCATTGCCGGGATCGTCGGTGCGTCATGTTTTCGTCCACGCGGATAGAGGATACCGATTCAAAGAAAACCGAGTTTTGTCCCACCTGCCGGGAACTCTTCAAATGGGGACTGAACCCGTTACCGCAGTCCACTTGACTTTGATTGTATAGAATTTCGGCATATGTCTATTTGTACCACATGTAAGATTTTATACTAATAAAACAAGTGGTTGTGCTGAATATCGTGGGTTCTCCTCCAAATAGTGTCGAGTATCTCACCAAAATGCCCTTATCTTGGCAAGTTGTGCCAGGGTAGGTTTTGAAAAAATTGTGTTAACGAAAACAACATCTTGTAAGATTTCTCGGTATATGTCTTGTAAATTGGCATCCCCCTTGCACTCTTAAATGCCAAAATGGAAACAATGAAAGTTTTTATATATGAATTTAATTTAATCTATTTTATTGCAGGAGGGTGAAAAATGGGAGCCAAAGCCAAGAGAGAGTCTATGAAAATTGTACCGCCCGGAAAAAAGAAATGCGTATGGATGGAAGCCGGTGTGGTTTCATACAAACTTTGCGACAACAATTTTGATTGTCCGACCTGCGTTTACGACCAGGGTATGCAGCTGAAGGTTGCTAAGCAGAAGGAAATGGCGGCGGTATCAACGGTTGAAATGACGCCTGATAATTTCACTGAAAGCTGGGTGGATCGGATGATGAAGCTTCCCGCTTCCCAGAGAAAGTGCCGTTATATGATTACCGGGGAAGTGAGCCGGAAAATCTGTCCGAATGTTTATGAGTGTGGGACTTGTTCCTTTGACCAGATGATGCAGGGCCGTTTGCAGAGTGAGGCGCTTCCGGCTAAACTGGGCAAAGCGGTGGAGGGGTTTCAGGTGGCCGAAGGTGTCTATTATCACGAAGGCCATATGTGGGCCAAGCCGGAGTATGGCGGACGGATCAGGGTTGGGTTGGACGATTTCGCCAGAAAAATGATGGGTAAACTGGGGGGGGTTGATCTTCCCGGAATAGGCCATGAAGTCAAACAGGGAATGGCGAGTTTTGATGTGAGACGGAATAATGAGGTCGCGCGTGTACTCTCTCCGGTCGACGGCATCGTGGCGCGTATTAATGATCGTGTTGCCGACAACCCGGAATTGATCAGTGAATCTCCCTATGAAGACGGATGGTTGTTTATCATCGAACCGACGAAAATGAAAAAAAACCTGAAGGGTCTCTATTTTGGAGAGCAGGCGGAAAATTTCATGGGTGAAGAAGCCGAACGTCTCTGGGCAATGGCCGATGAAGACTTCAGAATGGCAGCCGACGGCGGCGCTTCGGTGGATGATGTTTTTGAAGCGATCGGCGGCAAGAGTTGGGCGGGTTTCGTGAAAAAATTTCTGAGAAGCTGATCGAAACGCCCGGAAAAATCGCAGTCAAGCCGGGGGGTGTGCCTTGAAATTCGAGGCGTATCCCCCGGCTTTTTTTAAATTATTTTGTTTGAAGCGTTTTCTCTCCAAAAAGGCTGAATTTGAGCCAGTCAAATCCAAAGCCCATGAGTGCCGCGTCGTCTGTTTCCATCCTGTTTTTTAAGTCCTCGCTGACCTCAAAATGATCAAAGAATTTGCTGCCAAAGAGAAACTGTTTAAACTTATCCAGGTTATAGGAGACCATGAAAAACATCTGGTGCTTTTGAGCAAGGTGGGCTTTGGGCCCCATGCTTTTTGGGGATGTTATGATTCCCAGCCATTGATGGTTCATGGCCTTGTATTCTTTTACGCCTTCGTGATTCAACCATTCTTCCAGTGTCCATTCTTTTTTTTCATGAAAACCCCGGCAATGGGGTTCCGTGACGATAAAATACTTTTCCCGCGTTTCCTGTTCCCGGTCGACGATCGCCGATGCCCTGCCCACTGGATAAATTCGGCAGGCCTCCGGTCGATCTTCATAAATGGTACACCCCGTATCCGTTACAAAAGGGCACCGATGCTCTTTGTCTTTTCCCATGCTCAGTTTGACCATGGGAAATCGTGAGTGACGCTCTAAAACGGTTTCCGTGTACTGTTCCAGGAATTCATTGGAGGGAAGGTTCAAGCGGTTTTTCATGCGAAGAATATCGTAGGGCGTCAGGAGCAACCGGAGTTTGGCGCAACATTCCGTGAAACATGAAATGCCCTTGTGACATTCAAATTGAAAGGTACTGCCTGAAAAGGGTTTGAATACATCAGGTTTTTCGTGATAGCGCATTGTTTATTCCAATATTAATGGGATTTTAGATTAATGGTCATTGTTCTGAGGGGCTTCTTTGACTTGAAGTGTTTTCTGCCCAAAAACGCCAAACTTAATCCAGTCAAACGCAAATTTCAAAAGTTCAACGTCGCTTCTTTTTAGTTTTTCAATGGAAAGATCATCAATCACGAAGCGATCTAAGAAGGTGCTGTTAAATATAAAGTCCTTGAATTTATCCAGGTTATACAGCGCCATAAAAGTCATTTGATAAATTTTAGGATTGTCAATGTCCAATTCCTGGGCCTGCAAAGGGGTTGTGACTTGCGAAAACAGCATGTTCATTTCGTCATATATGGGGACGCCCTGTTCGATAAGCCAGCTGGATATCCTGGCATGATCGGGTTGTTCCAGGCCCTTGCATATTGCTGGATCGGCGATGAGGCCGAAGCTGCCGTCATCATTCATGTTCAGTGGATACATCCTGCATGGCCATGGCCGATCGTTGTAAACGCTGCATCCCTCCTTGCCGACGAATGGGCAACGCTTGTCGTTTTCTTCGTTCATTTTGAGGACGACCATGGGAATCAGCCGCTTTTCCTTGGGAACAATGATCGTATATTGGTCAAGGAAATCCCCTGAAGAGATTCGAAGTGCGTTTTTTAACCGGACCACATCGTACGGGGTTAGCAAAATGGTGATATCTCTGCAGCAGTCAGTGAAACAGGGAACCCCGGGGCCGCATTTGAAACGGAAAAGTTGGTCAGGATCCATTCTAAGCGGTTTATCTGTTGTTGGGTGACTTTTTGATTGGCTCATTATGTGCATTTCCTTTTAGAAATTGATTTTCCATTGATCATAAACTTCTTGACTAACCCGTGCCCATTTGATTCTTATTGGGGGCTTTGGTACGATTAAGGTGAAGAAGCCGATTAGTCAGGTTTTTGCCGAGGGTGGATTTAAATGGATTCAGAACCCAGGGAAGGTCTATACCAGCAACGAAAGCGCTGGGTCAATTAAAATTATGAAAGAGGAGGATTTTTAGGATGAAGGAGCGAACTTTATCAATCATAAAACCGGATGGTGTTTCGAGAAATGTGATCGGAGATGTTATCCGTCGCCTGGAGAAGGAAGGGCTCAATGTTGGCGCTATGAAGATGATTCAGATGAGCAAGGCGCAGGCAAAAGGTTTTTACAAGGTGCATGAGGGAAAACCTTTTTTTGAAAGCGTTACCGACTTCATGTCGTCCGGACCGTGTGTTGTTATGATATTGGAAGGAGAAAATGTGATCGCTCGGTACCGGGAACTTATGGGGGCGACAAATTACAAAGACGCGGCCGAAGGGACCATACGGCGGGATTTTGCCACGGACATTGAAAAGAACGTGGTGCATGGATCTGACTCACCGGAAAATGCTGAAATTGAAATCAATTATTTTTTTAATGCGCTGGAAATTCCCTGAAACAAAAAAAAAGGGTTCCCGATTAATACCTTCAATTCAGGAGCCCTTTTTTTTGAGTCATGCCACCGGCTATTCGTTGATACTACTTCTTTTCTGCTTTCAGTTTTGTGAGTTCCTCTTTAAGCGTATTAATTTCACCCTTGAGGCTATTGGTTTCATCAAAGGGCTCCGGGGTGTTTTTTTTGTCTTTCAATTCTTCAAATCCCAGGTAAGCGGCCAAGGCGCCTCCCAAAATCAGCATGGCGGGAACCGCTGCCAAAAGAGCCTTTGCGAAATAGCCCCACCAAGTAATAATTCCAATGATACCAAGCAATAATGCTACCAAACCTCCACCTAAAGCTGCCATTCCAATTCCTCCTCAATTAATTGTTAAAACTTGATAAAAAAAAGCGATGAGCGGCGCTTTTTGACTCCAACCAGAACCTTACATACAGCAAAGCTACCATAAACAAATTAACTGTTCAAGCACTTATTGTCGAATATTTTAAAAATATAAGCGGTATATGTTTCAAAATTAAGATGCTCATCCGCCGAAGGGGAACAGACCACAAAAAAACCGTGTGATGTTTGATGGTTAACGAAAATTTTTAAATCTCCAAAACTAAATAAACGAAAGAAAACAAACGCGAAAAACGCAGGATCCGTGAGCCCATATGAAAATACATATTGACAGTTAAAGGTTTTCCCCCTATGTTCCTCCTGTTTGGGTGTTGGTGGCGCTGAATTAAATGTAAAGGTCTTCCATAAACCTTCAGATAGGGCGCCTTCGCAGCGGTTTTTTTGGTATCCCTTCGAGTGCGAAGGAAGAAAAAGCTTGTACCATAAGCGTTAAACCGTTTGATATCGTGAAATGTCACGAAAAAGCGTGATTATCTATGATAATTGGAATTTTTGCGGCTCAATTCCATATTTTCCCGGAAAATTCCCTGAAAATCGGATTAAATCAGGGTTGTAGTTTTTTGAACTTGAAATTATACTGATAATTTGTTTGCAAGCATTATTCGCCAGCGTAGCTCAGATGGCAGAGCAACTGATTTGTAATCAGTGGGTCGGGGGTTCGATTCCCTTCGCTGGCTCCACGGCAGGATCAAAGAAAGAGGGATTCATTGTGGAGAGGTTCCCGAGTGGCCAAAGGGAGCAGACTGTAAATCTGCCGGCTCAGCCTTCGGAGGTTCAAATCCTCCCCTCTCCACCACCCCCCAAAAAATAACATCTTTGTGCTTTGGGGAAAGGCGTTGATTTTCCGAGTTTGAGGTGTGGTCTTCCGTGATATATGAGTATGAAGTAATTATAAAGGTTTAAATTGGCGGGAATAGCTCAGTTGGCTAGAGCGTCAGCCTTCCAAGCTGAGGGTCGCGGGTTCGAGTCCCGTTTCCCGCTCCAGAGAATCTTGGGGCGAGTATTATCGATAGTTGTTGCTACGCTCCATTTTTGCCGCAGTTAAGGCACTATATTTTGTAGGATAACGCCCACGTAGCTCAGTAGGTAGAGCGCATCCTTGGTAAGGATGAGGTTCACCGGTTCGATCCCGGTCGTGGGCTCCATTATTCAATAAGCAGTAAATCGTGGCGGATATTTTGACGGTGCAAGAGCGTTTGCAAATGGATGTCGCGTAGGAACGCAGTTAGGAGGGCATGAAAATGGCCAAAATGAAATTTGAGAGGACGAAGCCCCATTTAAACGTGGGAACCATCGGCCATATTGATCATGGCAAAACGACCCTGACTGCGGCAATCACGAAGCATCTGGCAAAAAAAGGGATGTCGACTTTTATCCCTTTTGACCAGATTGATAAAGCGCCTGAGGAAAAGGCCAGGGGTATTACCATTGCGACTGCCCACGTTGAGTATGAGACGGACAAACGTCATTATGCCCATGTGGATTGCCCCGGCCATGCGGACTACATTAAGAACATGATTACGGGTGCTGCCCAGATGGACGGCGCTATTTTGGTGGTTGGCGCAGACGACGGCCCCATGCCCCAGACACGGGAACATATATTGCTGGCCCGGCAGGTGGGTGTTCCCAGTATGGTGGTTTTCCTCAATAAGTGTGACATGGTGGACGATGAAGAGCTTATTGAGCTGGTTGAGCTTGAGATGCGAGAGCTGCTGAGCAAGTATGAGTTTCCTGGTGATGATATCCCGATTATCAAGGGGAGCGCCTTGAAGGCCCTGGAAGCGGAAGAATCGGATTCGGAGGATGTTAAGGCTATCTTTGAATTGATGGATGCCATTGATGAATACATTCCTGAACCGGTGCGCGACACGGATAAACCGTTCTTGATGCCCATTGAAGACGTATTCAGCATTTCGGGCCGGGGAACCGTCGTGACGGGCCGTGTGGAACGGGGCATCGTAAAGGTGGGCGACGAAGTCGAGATTGTCGGCATCAAAGATACCATGAAAACGGTTTGTACCGGTGTTGAGATGTTCCGGAAGATTCTGGACCAGGGTCTGGCGGGCGACAATATCGGTGTTTTGATTCGCGGTACAAAACGTGATGAGGTGGAACGTGGACAGGTGGTGGCAAAACCCGGGTCCATTAAGCCCCATACGAAGTTTAAAGCGGAAGCCTATATCTTGACGAAAGAGGAGGGCGGCAGGCACACGCCGTTCTTTAATGGATATCGCCCTCAGTTTTATTTCAGGACGACGGATGTGACCGGCGTGACGACGCTTCCGGAAGGCGTGGAGATGGTGATGCCGGGGGACAATGTGTCCATGGAGGTTGTTTTGATTACGCCCATTGCCATGGAAAAGGAACTTCGCTTTGCCATTCGCGAGGGCGGCAGGACAGTCGGCGCCGGCGTTATCAGCGAAATTATTGAATAATTAGGAGACCTTTAACAGGATGCGTGATATTACGACATTGGCCTGTGAGCATTGCAAAAACAGGAATTATACAACCACAAAAAATAAGAAAAAGACTCCGGATAAACTGGGATTTAAAAAGTACTGTCCTTATTGCAGGACCCATACGCTTCACAAAGAAACCAAGTAGTTTGTTGACGAATGCAGGCCAGTAGCTCTAACGGCTAGAGCACCGGACTCCAAATCCGGGTGTTGTGGGTTCGAATCCCTCCTGGCCTGCCATTTTTTTTGTGAGGTTTTTGAGAAATTTTTATCCAGTGACGGCGTTCTCAATCCTTTTCGGTTCAGGGGAAGCTTAAGGAAGTTCATGTGCGAATGAAAAAGAATAGCCGAAAATCAAAAAGTAACAAAAGCCCCGACAAAAAAATGAAAGATGCGGCTACAATAGGTGCAGGGGCTGTGTTGGTGAACCCCGTTAAAAATGGGGCGTCGATGGATACAAAGTCCGGGCGGGTTGCTCAGAAAACAGCAAAAGCAAAAAAATCCGGCGATAGCGGGGGTATGTCCAATTGGTTTAAAACCGTGGGTTTGTTTTTGCGACAAGCCAAGGTGGAGCTGAAAAAGGTCAAGTGGCCTACCCGTAAAGAATTGATTGCTTCTACGGTGGTTGTTATTGTATTGACGATGCTTGTCTCTTTTTATCTTGGTTTGGTAGATTTGGGCCTTATTAAGATTATAAAGCATGTGGTTGGTTAGTTTTTTGCTGGAGCGTTTTTTTTTGGGGATTCTGCTGTACATGAACTTTTTTCGGTGATCAGGGGTTTTTGTGGAATTAAAATGGTACATTGTTCATACCTATTCCGGGTTTGAGGATAAAGTTAAAAAAAGCCTGGAAGAACGGATCGAATCCTTTGGGCAGGAAGATTGCTTTGGAAGGATACTGGTTCCCACTGAACAAGTCGTTGAATTAAAAAAAGGGCAGAAGAAGACGACATCCAGAAAATTTTATCCTGGTTATATCCTGGTTGAGATGAATATTAACCAGGATACCTGGCATACGGTTCGGAATACGGCGAAAGTAACGGGGTTCGTTGGCGGAGAAGTTAATCCCACGCCGGTGTCGGCCGAAGAGGCCGAACGGGTCATACAACAGATGGAAGAGGGTGTGAATAGGCCTAAGGCCAGGTACAATTTTGAAGAGGGAGATGAGGTACGGGTGATTGATGGTCCTTTTACCAATTTTCAAGGATCAGTTTCCGAAGTAAAACCCGATAAAGAGAAATTAAGAGTTCTTATTACCATTTTTGGACGGCCGACTCCTGTGGAGCTGGATTTTATTCAAGTTACCACCATTTGATTAAGACAGTCGATGCCCCCCATCATTCGCAAGGAACATATAAGGGATTAAACAATGGCAAAGAAAATCATCGGATCTGTTAAATTGCAGGTAAAAGGCGGGCAGGCAAATCCTTCACCGCCCATAGGTCCTGCATTGGGTCAGCATGGCGTTAATATCGCGGAATTTTGTAAGGCATTTAATGCAAGGACTCAGGACCAGACGGGGACCGTAATCCCTGTTATCATTACCATATATGCGGACAGGTCTTTTTCCTTTATTACAAAGACGCCTCCGGCATCCGTTCTGTTGAAGCAGGTCGCAAAAATTGCAAAAGGGTCTTCAGAACCTAATCGCGACAAGGTAGGAACGGTTACGCGGAAACAGATTGAGGAGATCGCTAGGACCAAAATGGAAGACTTAAATGCCATTGATATAGAAGGCGCGGCGAGGATTATTGAGGGTACCGCAAGAAGTATGGGGATCACGGTGTCTTAGCATCCGTGCAATGATGAGGGGAAGATAGTGATGGCCGTAAAAGGTAAAAAATACAGGGAAAGTGTTCAGAAGATTGATAAGCTGAAGCGATATACGTTTGAAGAAGCGATCCAGCTTTCGATTGATTGCGTTTACGCCAGGTTCAATGAGAGTCTGGATTTGGCAATTAAACTGGGAGTTGATCCAAGGCATGCCGACCAAATGGTTAGAGGTACTGTAGCGCTTCCGAATGGCGTGGGAAAAGAGGTCAGGGTAGCGGTGTTTGCGAAAGGCGAAAAAGAAAAGGAGGCCATGGATGCCGGCGCTGATTATGCAGGGTCGGACGATCTCCTTGAGAAAATTCAAGGTGGCTGGCTTGAGTTTGATAAGGCCATTGCAACACCTGATATGATGGGGTCTGTTGGAAAGCTTGGGCGTGTACTGGGACCCAGAGGATTGATGCCAAACGCCAAATTGGGGACGGTTACCTTCGATGTTGCCAGAGCGGTAACGGAGATTAAGGCTGGAAAAATTGATTTTAAAGTAGATAAGACCGGTATTGTTCATGCTTCAGTTGGCAAAATGGACTTCGGTTTGGAAAAGCTTGTGGAAAATGTTGCTTCTTTTGTTGAAACGATTCAGAGATTGAAACCACCGGCCAGTAAAGGAACTTATTATAGAAGTATTGCGGTTTCTTCGACTATGGGACCTGGGATTAAGGTTGATCCCGTTTATGTAAAGGATATGTTGAATCGATAGACATCGTTATATTACCTGTCCATTATCATTTCGCATTCTCCTGAATTCAATGATCCGACCGTTCGGATGTGCGTCGTTAGTTCCTTACAGCGGTTTAGCGGGGTTGGCATCCTCTCTGTGCGAGTTTAGGTTTCAAAAAAAATATATTCCATTTTTTAGAGTAATACAGTGGATGGTCTTTGTCATGAAGAAGATCGTCCACTTTTGTGTTTTAAACATTATCCCAAATTGTTTTGGCGTAATGAAAATAGAGTGTAACGCTCTTCTTTTTTATAGAGCGGCTGAAGGTCAAAGACAGTAGGCGCCGTTACGTTTAAGGACAGTACGTTCTGAAGGCGTTGCGGCTTAAAATTAAGCCTGCCGAGACTAGATGAAAGCAGTGTTGCGGTGTACACCTTTTGTCTTTGACAATATTATTGTCCATACAAGAGAGGAGGTGAATATGAATAAACAGGGAAAAAAAGAATTGGTCGACAACCTTCATGAACGTCTTGGAAGGGCTCAAGGTGCTTACCTGGTGGATTATCAGGGACTTGGCGTTGAATCCATGAACCGATTAAGACGGGATCTCAGGCAGGCGAATGCCGAGGTTGAGGTTGTAAAGAACAGACTTTTAAAACTGGCGAGTAAAGATACTGATACTGAGCTTATTTTAGATCTTATGCAGGGGCCTACTGCGATTGCTTTAACCTATGACGATGTGATTGGTCCTGCAAAAGCATTGGTGGATTTTGCTAAAGAATTTAAGCAGCTTGAAATAAAAGGCGGTCAGATATCCGGTAAACAAGTCGATGCCGCGGGCGTAAAACAACTGGCGGCTTTGCCTGGAAGAGATGCGTTGCTGGGTCAGGCATTGTCTGTGATGCAGGCGGTACCCACATCTTTCGTCTGTGTGTTGAATGGGATCATTGGCAAATTCATGAATGTTTTAAAGGCCATTGAAGAAAAGAAAAGCGAATCGCAATAATTTTTGAGTAAGGTGGAGGTTGTAATAATATGGCTACTGATATCAGCAAGGAAGATGTTGTAGAATTTATTTCCAACATGACGGTTTTGGATCTTTCGGAGTTTGTGAAAGAGCTTGAAGAAAAATTCGGCGTCAGCGCTGCCGCGCCGATGGCGATGGCAGCTGCGGCGCCCGGCGCGCAGGTGGAAGAAGAGGTCGAACAGACGGAGTTCGATGTTATTTTGACGGCTATCGGCGATAAAAAGATTCAGGTCATTAAAGTTGTGCGTTCCATTACCGGTTTGGGTCTCAAAGAGGCAAAAGGCCTTGTGGATGGCGCGCCGGGTCCTGTTAAAGAGGGCGTTCCGAGAGATGAGGCTGAAGGGATCAAAACTCAGTTGGAAGAAGTCGGCGCGGCAGTTGAGATTAAATAGCGGGGCCTAGGTTCTGGGGAGAGGCGCCAAATGTTCTGAAAAACAATATTCCCATTAGCGCTTGTTGTTTTAAACATGGGAATTTTTAAAATGCGCGGGACCAACGGATGATTATAAGGAGATACCATGTTTAAGATAGATGGTGTCAGAAGACGGGCTAGAAAAAGTTTCGGGAAGATCAGTAAAATCATAGAAACCCCCAATCTGATTGCAATGCAAAAGCGGTCCTATGAGCGGTATTTACAGAAGGATATCCCCTTTCAGGATCGTGAAGACGTAGGACTTCAGGCTGCGTATATGGGTGTTTTTCCGATCCATGATTTTGCGGGGACGTCCTCGCTGGAGTTCGTCAAATATGCCTTTGAAGGGGCCAAGTACAGTGAAGAAGACTGCCTTAGCAAAGGGATGACTTATGAGGCATCCCTCAGACTTACGGTTCGGTTGGTCGTTTTTGACACAGATACCGTGAGTGAAACAAAAAGCATTCGGGACATCAAAGAGCAAGAGATTTATTTTGGCACTCTCCCCATCATGACAGACCGGGGCACATTCATTATTAATGGAACCGAGCGCGCCGTGGTGAGTCAGTTGCATCGTTCGCCCGGCGCTTTTTTCGATCATGACAAGGGTAAAACTCATGCGAGTGGAAAGTTGCTTTATTCGGCTAGAATTATTCCACTCAGGGGCTCCTGGCTGGATTTTGAGTTTGATCCCAAGGATTTTTTATATGTTCGAATTGATCGGCGAAGAAAATTTCCGGTAACCATCCTTTTGAAGGCACTGGGTTATACGGCGAAAGATCTCCTTTATTATTTTTACGATACCGAAATGGTTGAAATTGGGGAGACAGGGGGCTGGCGGGAAGCAAGGCCCGAAACTTTGGCTCAGGATCGGGTTACGAAGAATATCGTTGGTGAAAACGAAGAAGTCCTTGCCAAGAAAGGCATTAAATTTACAAAACGTTTGCTTAGAGCATTGGGGACGAATGAAACGGCAAAACCCAGAATGCCCATGGTAAAACGGATACCTTTTGATATTACAAAGGGTTCTGAATTGTTGGTGATGGAAGATATCTCGGACCCCGAAACCGGAGATATCCTGATTCCGGCAGGAGCTGTCCTCTCGAAAGATGGGTATGCTCTCCTGGTTGAAAAAGGGATTTCCCGGGTCAAATGTCTTGACCGGAAGAGGCTGCGAATTCCGGTTGAGCTTGAAGATATTGTCGACCGTGTCATTTGCGATGATCTCGTGGATCCTGAAACGGGTGAAGTTCTTCTTGAAGGCAACAGTCCGATTACTCTGGAAAGAATCGATTTAATTCGGGAAAAAGGTGTTACGAATATTGAATGCCTTCTTCTGGATGGGCACGGCATTAGTCGCAGTATTCGCGAAACATTGCTGGCGGACAGAATTAACACGCCGGATGAGGCTATTCTTGATATTTATCGAAAAATGAGGCCCAGCAGTCCCCCGACGTCAGAGGTGGCTGAAACCTTTTTCCAAAATCTGTTTTTCAATTTGGATACCTATGACCTATCGCGTGTGGGAAGGCTTAAACTTAATTATCGCTTGAATATGGAAGATATCCCCCTGGAGCAGCGAACACTGAGAAAGGAAGATATCTTTGCCACCGTTGAGGAACTTATCAGGCTAAAAAGTTCGGAGGCGGTTGTTGATGATATCGATAATCTCGGAAACCGGCGCGTGCGTGCCGTGGGCGAACTCCTTGAGAATCAATATCGTGTGGGTCTGGTGAGAATGGAAAGGGCTATTAAGGAGAGAATGAGCCTTCAAGAGGTTGAGACCCTGATGCCGCATGATCTCATCAATTCCAAACCCGTTTCGGCGGTGGTGAAAGAGTTTTTTGGCACGAGCCAGTTGTCTCAATTCATGGATCAGACGAACCCCTTGTCGGAAGTGACCCACAAGCGTAGGCTCAGCGCCTTGGGACCCGGTGGACTGACACGGGAAAGGGCTGGATTTGAGGTTCGCGATGTACACCCGACGCATTACGGCAGGATTTGCCCGATTGAGACTCCTGAAGGCCCGAATATCGGGTTGATTGTTTCCTTGAGTACTTATGCGCAGGTGAATGAATTCGGGTTTATTGAGACGCCCTACAGACGCGTATCGGATAACAGGGCTACCGAAAGTTTTGAATATTTATCAGCGCTTGATGAAAAGGATTATCCTATCGCTCAGGCGAATGCGCCGTTGGACGATGATGGGCGTTTTATTCGCGATGAAGCGGCCGCTCGAATTGAGGGAGAGGCTTTCAAGGTGCCTGTGGAGAAGATCAGGTACATGGATGTGTCGCCTGATCAATTGGTGAGCATTTCGGCCTCTCTGATTCCTTTTTTGGAACATGATGATGCCAACAGAGCACTGATGGGTTCCAATATGCAACGCCAGGCAGTTCCCCTTTTGAAAGCCAAGGCCCCTTTGGTGGGAACCGGTGTTGAAAAGCTCGTGGCGAGAGATTCCGGCATTTCAGTCATTGCCAAAAGAGACGGCGTCATTGAACATGTGGATGCGACTCGAATTGTTGTTCGGTTTACCGACACTGTTGAAAACGATGAACCTGAGGTGGAAATCTGCAAACTAACAAAGTTTAGACGTTCCAATCAGAACAGTTGTTACACCCAGAAGCCTATTGTGCGAAAAGGAGAATTCGTCAAAAAAGGGCAGATTATTGCGGATGGGCCTGCCATGGAACAAGGGGAGCTTGCTCTGGGTCGAAATGTGATGGTCGCATTTATGTCCTGGGGAGGGTATAATTTCGAAGACTCTATCTTGATCAGCGAACGGGTTGTTAAGGAAGACGTTTACACGTCGATTCATATCGATGAATTTGAAATCTTGTCTCGCGATACCAAATTGGGGAAGGAAGAGATCACCCGGGATATTCCCAATGTGGGCGAGGATGCATTGAGAAATCTTGATGAGAGCGGGATTGTGAAGATCGGCGCTGAAATTAACCCCGGCGACATTCTGGTTGGTAAAATTACGCCGAAAGGTGAAACGCAGCTTTCCCCTGAAGAGAAACTCTTGAGGGCCATATTTGGCGATAAAGCCGGGGATGTTAAAGATAGCTCCATGCGGGTTCCGCCCGGCGTGCGGGGGACCGTGATTGATGCCAAGGTGTTTTCTCGGGGCGGTGTAGAAAAGGATGCGCGAACACTTGCCATCGAAGCCGAGGAAATGCGGCGGATGAGAAAAGATCTTAGGGATGAAATCGAGGTTGTGGAACGGAGCGCCAAGGAAAAGTTATTCGGAATACTTGAGGGAAAGGCGCTCAAGTCGGATCTTTGCGAGAAAAAGAGCGGGGAGGTTTTGCTGAAGACAACCGAGAGTATGACGCGAGGGGATATTGAGTCTATTCCCATCGAGGCGCTGGCGTGGGCGGATGTGAAGGTCTCCATGGACGAAATTGAAAGAGTCGAGGCAATTGTTGAAAAGTGTACCTCCAAAATTGAACGTTTGACGAAGCTTTGCGAAAACAAAATAGAAAACTTTGACCTGGGGGATGAATTGGCTCCCGGGGTGGTTAAAATGGTCAAAGTGTATGTGGCGGTTAAACGGAAACTGTCCGTAGGGGACAAGATGGCGGGGCGTCATGGCAATAAAGGCGTTCTCTCCCGAATCCTGCCCATTGAAGATATGCCGTATTTTGCGGATGGCACTCAGGTGGACATTGTATTGAATCCCTTGGGCGTGCCGTCGCGAATGAATGTGGGTCAGGTCCTTGAGACGCATTTGGGATGGGCTTCTTATGGGCTGGGCATGAAAGTGAGGGAACTGTTTGGCAAGATTGACAGTGCCAACCTTCTCAGGGAAAAATTCAAAGGGTGGTTCTCTAAAAATGAATATCAGTCTTTTTTTGCGAATTTATCGGATAAGGAACTGTTAAAGGAATCCTCCTTAATGCTGGATGGCGTGCCGTTGGCAACCCCTGTATTTGATGGGGCCTCCGAAGATGAGATCAAGGCGTTTTTGACGGAGGCGGGACTGTCGGAAACCGGTCAAGCCACCCTCTATGACGGGCGTACCGGCGAGGCTTTTGAACAGGATGTCACCGTTGGCATTATGTATATCTTGAAGTTGCATCATTTGGTGGATGATAAATTGCATGCACGTTCCATCGGACCCTATTCACTGGTTACGCAACAACCTTTGGGTGGAAAGGCGCAATTCGGTGGACAACGCCTGGGTGAAATGGAAGTGTGGGCCATGGAGGCCTATGGGGCGGCTTATACGTTGCAGGAATTCCTTACGGTAAAGTCAGACGATGTGGCGGGTCGAACACGCATGTATGAAAGGATTGTCAAGGGAAATAATGCGCTTGAACCCGGACTGCCCGAGTCCTTTAAGGTCCTGATGAAGGAACTGCAAAGCCTCGGCCTTGAAATGGAACTTTTTGAGGATAGTTGATTAGAATGGTTGCGCAAAATGGAGAAAGGGGAGTAGGCATTGGAAGAATTATATAACTTTTTTACAAAGCCGAAAGATCCATCCAGTTTTAATTCCGTCAGAATTTCTCTGGCATCCAAAGAGAAAATACTAGAATGGTCATTTGGTGAGGTGAAAAAGCCGGAGACTATTAATTACAGAACTTTTAAGCCGGAACGGGATGGGCTTTTCTGTTCCAAAATTTTTGGGCCCATAAAGGATTTTGAATGTAATTGCGGAAAATACAAAAGGATGAAGCACCGGGGCATTGTTTGTGAGAAGTGCGGTGTCGAGGTGATTCAAAGCAAAGTCCGCAGGGAAAGGATGGGGCATATTACCTTAGCTGCGCCCGTGGCCCATATCTGGTTTTTAAAGGCACTCCCCTCAAAAGTCGGTAATCTACTGGATATGACCCTGAAGGAGCTTGAACGGGTTCTCTATTTTGAAGGGCATATTGTTGTTGATCCGAAAGATACGCCATTGACAAAGGGTGAAGTGCTGTCCGATGAACAGCTGCAGCAAGCGCGGGAGGATTTTGGCCATCGATTTGTGGCCGGGATCGGCGCCGAAGCCATTCAGACCATGCTGAAGGATTTGAATGTTGAGGAGTTGTCCGTAAGCCTCAGAGAAGAGATGGCCACGACCAAATCAGAGGCAAAAAGAAAGAAGCTTACCAAACGCCTGAAAGTCATTAATGCTTTCAGGGATTCAAAGAACAGCCCTGAAATGACCATCCTGAATGTTGTTCCTGTTCTGCCGCCTGATTTGAGGCCTCTGGTGCCCCTGGACGGTGGGCGGTTTGCCACTTCAGATTTAAATGACCTGTATCGTCGCGTTATTAATCGGAATAATCGCCTGAAAAGGCTTCTGGAACTTAATGCGCCCGATATCATTGTTCGAAATGAAAAGCGGATGCTTCAAGAGGCCGTAGATGTCCTATTCGATAACGGTCGAAGGGGCAAAGTCGTTACGGGCGCCAACAAGCGCCCTTTCAAATCTTTAAGTGATATGCTGAAAGGGAAACAGGGCCGATTCAGACAGAATCTCCTGGGTAAGCGCGTGGATTATTCAGGCCGGTCGGTAATCGTTGTAGGTCCTGATTTGCGTCTCCACCAATGCGGTCTTCCCAAAAAAATGGCGTTGGAACTTTTCAAACCTTTCATCTACAACAAGCTGGATGAAAAAGGGCATGTGACCACCATCAAAAGCGCTAAGAAGATGGTAGAACGAGAAACGCCGGAGGTTTGGGACTCACTGGACGAAGTGGTAAGAGAATACTGTATTATGTTGAATCGGGCCCCGACACTGCATCGCCTGGGGATGCAGGCTTTTGAGCCGACTTTGATTGAGGGAAAGGCGATTCAGCTGCACCCTCTGGTTTGTACGGCTTTTAACGCTGATTTTGACGGTGATCAGATGGCTGTTCACATTCCGCTATCCATTGAAGCCCAGATTGAGGCCAGGGTGTTGATGATGTCCACCAACAATATCCTGTCCCCCGCCAATGGCGATCCCATTATTGTTCCGAGCCAGGATATTGTTTTGGGTATCTATTATATGACCCGGGAAAGGCCTTCAACCCGGGAAAAACATACGAAAGGGGAAGGCAAAACCTTTTCAAGCCCTCAGGAGCTTCGTGTTGCTTATGATGCTGGCGAACTTGATCTGCATGCGACCATTAAAGTCAGGATGGAAGGAAAAATATGGGAAACCACGACGGGTCGGGTCATCCTTTATGAGATTATTCCCGACAAATCCTTGTCTTTTGATCTTGTCAACAAAATCATGACTAAGAAAGCCCTTAGGCATCTCATTAACGAGTCTCACCGAAAAGCGGGGATTAAGGCCACGGTTATTCTGGCGGATCGCCTCAAGGATCTTGGCTATAAATATGCGACCCTTTCCGGTATTTCCATTGCTATGAAGGACATGGTGATTCCAGCGAATAAGGGAACGATTATCAGCGAGGCCGAAAGTGAAGTCAAAAAGATTGAAGATCAGTATGTGGACGGTCTAATTACTTCAGGTGAAAAATACAACAAGGTCGTTGATATCTGGGCGCAATCCACGGAAAATGTGGCCACTGAAATGATGAAGGAGATGGCCGTCGAACGGATTGACAGCCCTTTGTCCGGTCCAACCGACGTCAGCAGTTTTAATGCTGTTTATATGATGTCTGATTCCGGCGCCAGGGGCTCAAAGGACCAGATGCGGCAGTTAGCCGGGATGAGAGGTCTGATGGCGAAGCCATCGGGTGAGATTATTGAAACACCCATTACGTCGAATTTCCGGGAAGGATTGACTGTACTGCAATATTTTATTTCTACCCATGGGGCTAGAAAAGGCCTTGCGGATACCGCTTTGAAAACCGCTAATTCAGGATATTTGACTCGCCGTCTTGTTGATGTTTCTCAGGAGGCCATCATTACTGAGACTGATTGCGGCACTATTGATGGCATCTGGGTGGAATCTCTGCTGGAAGGGGGCGAAATCCTTCAACGGGTAGGAGAGAGAATTCTCGGACGTGTTGCCAGTGATGATATCCAGGATCCCGTGACGGGGGAGGTGTTGGTTCGCGCTAACCAGGCCATCAATGAAGAAGAGGTTGAACTGGTTGAAAGGGCCGGCATTGAAAAAGTCAGGATCCGCTCTGTTCTGACCTGTGAGGCTCGCAGGGGGGTTTGTAAAAAATGCTATGGCCGTGATTTGGCGCATGGACATGAAGTGAATTTGGGGGAGGCGGTGGGTGTCATCGCCGCACAGTCCATTGGTGAACCGGGGACCCAGTTAACCATGAGAACTTTTCATATTGGGGGTACGGCAAGCCGGCGGGTCGAGCAATCGACGGTTCAGGCACGTAATCCGGGAGAAGTGAAATTTATTGATCTCAAGACCGTCGCAAATGTCAGCGGGGATCTTGTTGCCATGAATCGCAATGGTGAAATGGCCATTCTGGGGAAAGGCGGTCGGGAAGTTGAGCGGTATCCAATTATCTACGGCGCCTCCCTGAAAGTGGTGGACGGGCAAAACGTAGAACCCTCGCAAGTTTTGGCCGAGTGGGACCCTTTTACTATTCCCATTGTAACGGAAGTGTCGGGTGTTTTGAAATTCGGGGATATTATTGAAGATCGGACCATGAAAGAGAAGCGGGACACGGTGACGGGAAAAATCAGTCGTGTTATCGTGGAATCACGGGATGCGGATGTGAGGCCTCGCATTTCAATCAAAGACAGCTCTGGAAAAACGGCGGACCTTCCAGGAAGTGTAAAAGGCAAGGGGCGTTATCAGTTGCCTGTTGGGGCGGTCATTATGGTCAATGAGGGGGATATGGTGGGCGCGGGCGCCGTGTTGGCCAAGATCCCTCGGGAAACCACCAAAACGAAGGATATTACAGGTGGTCTGCCCCGTGTTGCGGAACTTTTTGAAGTGCGGAAGCCCAAGGAGACTGCTATTATCACCGAAATCGACGGGATGGTTTCTTTCGGTAAAAATACCAAGGGTAAAAGAAAAATGATCGTCACGCCTGACGTGGGCGATGCCGTGACTTATTTCGTGCCAAGGGGAAAGCATGTCAGTGTTCTGGAAGGTGATTATGTGCGTGCGGGAGAGGCGCTCATGGATGGTTCCGCCGATCCTCACGATATTTTGAAAATCAGGGGGCTAAAAGAGCTTGCCAAATACCTTGTGAACGAGGTTCAGGAGGTATACCGCCTCCAGGGGGTTAGAATTAACGATAAGCATATTGAAGTCATTGTTCGCCAGATGGTCAGACAGGTGAGTGTTACCGATGTTGGCGACTCAGGTTTTCTTTTGGCGGAGAGTGTTGAAAAATGGCGTTTCCAGGAGGAGAACAATAAATTGATTGCGCAGGGAAAACAGCCTGCCAGTGCTGAGTCCCTTCTGTTAGGGATCACCAAAGCCTCTCTTAATACGGAGAGTTTTATTTCGGCGGCGTCATTTCAGGAAACCACCAAGGTTTTGTCTGAAGCGAGTATCGCCGGGAAAGTGGATATGCTGAAAGGTCTCAAGGAAAACGTGATCATGGGACGCTTGATACCAGCCGGCACGGGTCTTGAGTCCTATCGGAATATTGAGATCGGTGTCGCGGGATAGTTTTTTTGGTTAGCCTTGTAAATTGTCTTGACAAAGAACAATAAAGCGAATATAAAAAAGAATTTTGTGGTTTAAGAAAATATATTTTTTTTAAGCGTTTGTGATTAAGCAACAACGAAGGAGATTTCATGCCGACCATTAACCAGCTTGTTAGAAAGGGCCGCCGTAAGTCAAGAAGGAAAGCTACGACGCCCGCTCTGCAGGGTGCTCCTCAAAAAAGGGGCGTGTGTGTTCGTGTTTATACGTCAACGCCTAAAAAGCCGAATTCCGCGCTGAGAAAGGTTGCCAGAGTCAGGTTGACAAATGGGCTTGAGGTGACTTCCTATATTCCAGGAATGGGACATAACCTTCAGGAGCATTCAGTGGTTTTGATAAGGGGCGGTCGAGTTAAGGATTTACCCGGTGTCAGATATCATGTGGTGAGAGGTACCATGGATACCACAGGGGTTGATGACCGTCGTAAAGGGCGATCCAAATATGGCGCAAAAAAGCCAAAGGGTCTTCGGGCAAGCGGTTCATAATGCAGTGATCAGCTGACATAACGCGAGGTAACGCCGAATAAACCCGCTGAGTAAACAGGTCTTGATCTGCTTTGGCGGTGTTAAAAGAAAAACCTACCTGCATTTCGGAGATTTTTTATGTCCAGAAAGAGAGTGGGGGTCAAAAGGGAAATCAAACCCGATCCCAAATATAACAGTGTGCTTGCGGCTAAATTTATTAATAACTTGATGAGTAAAGGGAAGAAAAGTACGGCTCAGGCGATTCTTTATGAGGCCTTTGGCATCATAGAAGACAAAACAAAAAAAGATCCGTTGTCCGTTTTTCAAGCCGCCCTTGAAAATGTGAGGCCCGCTGTAGAAGTGAAATCCCGACGGGTGGGAGGGTCCACATACCAGGTCCCGACCGAAGTGCGACCGGCCAGGCGACAGGCACTCAGCATGCGGTGGATAATCGGCTTCGCCACAGGGAGAGGTGAAAAAACCATGGCGATAAAACTGGCCGGCGAGCTGATGGATGCGGCAAGCGAGCGGGGAGCATCCATTAAAAAGCGTGAAGATACTCACAGAATGGCTGAAGCAAACAAGGCTTTCGCTCATTATCGCTGGTAACTAAAGAATAAATTGATGGCAGGCGGCGAATTCATTACAGTTCATATGTTGACTGACTATCATGCAGGAGGGCACGAAAATGGCCAAAATGAAATTTGAGAGGACAAAGCCGCATTTAAACGTGGGAACCATCGGCCATATTGATCATGGCAAAACGACCCTGACCGCGGCGATCACGAAACACCTGGCCAAAAAAGGGATGTCGACATTTATTCCCTTTGATCAGATTGATAAAGCCCCGGAGGAAAAGGCCAGGGGAATTACCATTGCAACGGCCCACGTTGAGTATGAGACGGACAAACGTCATTATGCCCATGTGGATTGTCCGGGCCATGCGGATTATATCAAGAATATGATTACGGGCGCTGCCCAGATGGACGGCGCTATTTTGGTGGTTGGCGCCGACGACGGCCCCATGCCCCAGACACGGGAACATATATTGCTGGCCCGGCAGGTGGGTGTTCCCAGCATGGTGGTTTTCCTGAATAAATGCGACATGGTGGACGACGAAGAGCTTATTGAGCTGGTTGAGCTTGAGATGCGAGAGCTGCTGAGCAAGTATGAGTTTCCTGGTGATGATATTCCAATCATCAAAGGGAGCGCCTTAAAGGCCCTTGAAGCGGAAGAATCGGATTCGGAGGATGTTAAGCCTATCTTTGAATTGATGGATGCCATTGATGAATACATTCCTGAACCGGTGCGCGACACGGATAAACCGTTCTTGATGCCCATTGAAGACGTATTCAGCATTTCGGGCCGGGGAACCGTCGTGACGGGCCGTGTGGAACGGGGCATCGTAAAGGTGGGCGACGAAGTCGAGATTGTCGGGATCAAAGACACCATGAAAACGGTTTGTACCGGTGTTGAGATGTTTCGGAAGATTCTGGATCAGGGCCTGGCGGGCGACAATATCGGTGTTTTGATTCGCGGTACAAAACGTGATGAGGTGGAACGTGGGCAGGTGGTGGCAAAACCCGGGTCCATTAAGCCCCATACGAAGTTTAAAGCGGAAGCCTATATCTTGACGAAAGAGGAGGGCGGCAGGCACACGCCGTTCTTTAATGGATATCGCCCTCAGTTTTATTTCAGGACGACGGATGTGACCGGCGTGACGACGCTTCCGGAAGGCGTGGAGATGGTGATGCCGGGGGACAATGTGTCCATGGAGGTTGTTTTGATTACGCCCATTGCCATGGAAAAGGAACTGCGCTTTGCCATTCGCGAGGGCGGCAGGACAGTCGGGGCCGGTGTTATCAGCGAAATTATTGAATAAGGGAGTGGCGAATGCTAACCAACCAAAAAATCCGGATCCGCTTGAAAGCATATGATTATAAATTACTGGATCGCGCCGCTTTGGAAATCGTCGAGACCGCAAGGGAGACAGGCGCAAGGGTGGCTGGACCGATTCCTTTGCCTACGGTAATCAATAAATTTTGCGTACTTAGATCTCCTCACGTTAACAAAAAGTCGAGAGAACAATTTGAAATAAGGACCCATAAGCGGGTAATGGATATATTGGAACCGACGCAGCAGACGGTTGATTCGCTCATGAAGCTTGATTTGGCGGCCGGCGTGGATGTGGAGATTAAACTGTAGCAATTAATCACGATTGAGTGTAGCCTACTTTTTCTCCCTTGGACGATTCAGGGGCAAGGATTGTGGAAGTTGTGGAAGGTGATATTGGAGTTTGATTCTTATGGTCAATAAGCTTTTTGGCAAAAAAATTGGTATGACAAGATACTTCCTCGAAGGAGGGAGCAGCGAAGCGGTGAGTGTCGTTAAAATAGGGCCCTGTGTCGTGACTCAGAAGAAGACCCATGAAAAGGAAGGCTACAATGCCATCCAAATCGGTTATGGTCCCAAAGCTGAGGGGCGAACCAACAAGCCTTTGAAAGGGCACTTCAAGATGTCCGGCGGAACATGCTTTACCTACCTGAACGAGGTGAGAGTTGACGATGTTGACCTGTTTGAGCTGGGTCAGGAGATTAAGTCCGATATCTTTTCCATTGGCGATACTGTTCATGTTCGGGGGAAAAGCAAGGGCCGGGGGTTTGCAGGCGTCATGAAGCGATGGGGGTTTTCCGGTGGGATGAAAACCCATGGATCTCGGTCTCATCGGGTCCCCGGGTCAGTTGGGTGCAGTGCTACGCCAGCCAAAATCACAAAAGGTCGGAAAATGCCGGGTAGGATGGGGTTTTCCCATGTGACAACAAAAAATTTGAAAGTGGTTGATGTCAGGCCTGAAATGGACGTTTTACTACTTAAGGGATCTGTTCCCGGCGCACCTGGGAGCCTTTTGGAAATTTTCAAGGTGCCGTAGGCTGACGATTGTATGGCTGGGTCGGATCAGATCATTTAAGAAATGAGCGATAATTTTTTAGTTTTTCAAATAAATCATGCAGGCAGAGGCCTCGAATGACTGTCTTGGACGTATACAATTTGCAGAAAGAAAAAGTCTCGGAAGTGGAATTAAAAGAGGAAGTATTCTCGGTTCCAGTCAAGAAACATGTCCTTCATCAGGTCGTCGTTGCGCAATTGGCGGGGCGTAGATCGGGTACTGCGACGGTAAAGAGCAGATCCGCCGTAAAATGTTCCAGTGCAAAGCTTTGGCGGCAGAAAGGCACCGGGAGGGCGAGAGTCGGTAGTGGTTCGTCTCCCACGAGAAAGGGAGGCGGTGTGGCTTTTGGACCATCGCCACGTAAATATGATCAGAAGGTCTCAAAAAAAGTGAAAAAAGCTGCCCTGCGCATGGCCTTGTCGGATAAGGTTTTGTGTGATCAGCTGATCGTAATTGATGACTTTTCCCTTCCGGAAATTAAGACCAAAAGGTTTGTTGAGGCGATGAATCAATTTGATGTCCGTAAGGCGCTGATTGTGACCCATGGTAAATCGGAAAACCTTGAAAAATCATCTAAAAACGTGCCGAGGATAAAGGTTATGCGATATGAGGGATTGAATGTTTATGATATCCTGAACTATGACAGCCTTTTTTTGGAGCGGGTTGCTATTGAGAAGATAGAGGAGGCATTGGGGTCCTAGTGGATATCTATCAAGTGATCAAGGAGCCGCACATTACCGAAAAAGCCAATCTTCAAAAGGGAGAATCGAACAAGGTCTCCTTTAAGGTCCATAGACAGGCCAATAAGGTTGAGATTCGGCAAGCCGTTGAAACCCTCTTTAAGATAAAGGTTTTGGATGTGCGAACAATGAACATGCGCGGTAAGAGCAGGCGGATGGGAAAGCATATGGGCAGAAAACCTCATTGGAAAAAAGCCATTGTTCAGCTTGCTCCGGGCGAAAACATCGAGTTTTTCGAGGGCATGTGATTTCTATTAAAATAATGAACAAATACGTATGTAATTTCAACTTGGGATTCGGAGCAAAGAATGGGCATTAAATCCAGTAAACCCACATCTCCCGGCAGGAGATTTCAGACCACTTCCACCTTTGAGGAAATAACGCGAAAGAGGCCTGAAAAGAGTCTTCTAAGGTCGCTTAATAAGAGCGGCGGTAGGAATTCAAATGGTCGGATTACGGCCAGATACAAGGGAGGCGGCCATAAAAGAGCCTACCGCCTGATTGATTTTAAGCGGGATAAAGAGGGTATCCCGGCGACTGTGGCTTTCATTGAATATGATCCCAATCGATCAGCCAATATTGCACTTCTTCATTATGTGGATGGAGAAAAGCGATACATCCTCTCTCCCAAAAATCTCCTTATTGGGGATAAATTAATGTCAGGAGAGGGATCCGAGATCCGAATTGGCAATGCGTTGCCCCTTAAAAGCATTCCTTTGGGTACACATGTCCACAACATTGAACTTAACATCGGGCATGGGGGTCAGATGGCAAGATGTGCCGGCAGCTATTGTCAGCTCATGGCCAAGGAGGGGAAATATGCACAGGTTAAACTGCCTTCCGGCGAAGTGCGGCTTATCCCTTTGGCCTGCAAAGCCACAATTGGTCAGGTGGGTAATCTTGATCATGAGAATATTTCAATCGGCAAAGCCGGACGAAAGCGATGGTTAGGAAAAAAGCCGCATGTAAGGGGAGTTGCCATGAACCCCGTGGACCATCCACATGGTGGAGGGGAAGGGAAATCTTCGGGGGGCCGACATCCGGTAACGCCTTGGGGAGTGCCGACCAAAGGATATAAAACCAGAGTTCGGAAGAGCAGTGATAGATTGATTGTTAAACGCCGCTCTAAATAGGCTCTTGTGGTTTCAACGTTGTTGGTGATCCAAACATTTGGAAAGAAAATAGGGAAGAGGAGGGGGTGCTTTGCCAAGATCTCTCAAAAAAGGGCCATTTGTTGATGGGCATTTGCTAAAGAAGGCCGAACAAGCAGCGGAAACAATGAGTCGAAAGATCATAAAAACCTGGTCTCGGAGATCTACGGTGCTTCCTGAGTTTGTAGGGTTGACCTTTGCAGTGCATAATGGTAGAAAATTTTTGCCTGTATTTGTCTCTGAGGACATGGTGGGTCATAAGTTGGGGGAATTTGCGCCAACGCGAACTTTTTATGGTCATGCAGGGGACAAGAAAAGTAAACTGAAGGGCTAGAACGGGGAATTACGAGGCGCCCGTGCGATGAGTGGGACAGTGACGGCCTGTAAATAAGCATTGAACCGTTGAGAAACGACAAATTGAATAACCCAGCCGGGTTATTGAAAGATTGGCGAGATTTGATATGGAAGTCAGGGCAGTTGCAAGATTTGTGAGGGTTTCTCCTCAGAAGGTACGGTTGGTGATGGCGCAGGTTCGGGGAGAAAAGGTGGAAGATGCTCTTGGTTTGCTCTCCTTTGCACCTCAAAAAGGCGCCAAAATTCTCAAAAAATTGGTTAATTCCGCAGTAGCCAATGTGCAGGAGAATACGGATATGGATGTGGATAACCTCTATATTTCGAAAATATATGCGGATGAGGGCCCAACTCAGAAAAGATGGCGACCCAGGGCTCTTGGTCGAGCCACTAAAATACTTAAGAGGACCAGCCATTTAACTGTTGTTTTGGATGAAAAATAGAAACCGGGTCGTTGTTTAACCGAAAGGCTCTTTTGAACACACTGGAGGTGAATATTGGGACAAAAAGTTCATCCAATCAGTTTTAGATTGGGAATCATAAAGACTTGGGATTCAAGGTGGTTTGCGGGAGCTGATTATAGCACCTTTGTTTATGAAGACTATAAGATTCGCAAGTTCTTGAAGAAACGCGTTTATCAGGCCGGTGTGTCAAAGATTGAGATCGAGAGAGCCGCAAGTAAGGTTCGAATTAGAGTGCATACTGCACGACCGGGCATTGTGATTGGAAAGAAGGGCGTTGAAATCGAGAAAACGAAAAAAGATCTGGAAAAGATGATCAAGCGCGATGTTATACTCGATATTCAGGAAGTGAGAAAAGCAGAGGTTGATGCTCAGCTGGTTGCGGAAAATGTTGCGACTCAGCTTGTCCGCAGGGTCGCGTTTAGGAGGGCCATGAAAAAAAGCGTTACCTCGGCATTGAGATTTGGCGCCCAGGGGATTAAAATCGCCTGTAGTGGTCGATTAGGTGGGGCGGAGATGGCGCGGCGAGAGTGGTACCGTGAAGGTCGAGTGCCGCTTCACACGATTCGAGCGGACATCGATTATGGATTTGCCGAGGCTTTCACAACCTATGGCGTTATAGGTGTAAAGGTAACTATCTTTAAGGGTGAAATTTTACCTGAGAAGAAACAGAAAGTAGGAACAGCTGATGCTTAGCCCAAAAAAAGTCAAGTATCGTAAAAAGCAAAAGGGTCGGACTAAAGGAAAAGCACTTCGTGGGGGTACGCTTGAATTCGGTGAGTTTGGATTGCAGGCGATGGAGTGTGGACTAATGTCTTCGCAACAGATTGAATCTGCCAGGATAGCGGTGACACGGCATGTCAAGCGTGGGGGTAAAGTCTGGATACGTGTTTTTCCGGATAAACCTGTTGGGAAGAAGCCGGCTGAAACCAGGATGGGTAAGGGTAAAGGCGCTCCGGACGGTTGGGTTGCCATTGTCAAGCCAGGACGTATCCTGTATGAACTGGAAGGTGTGACGAAAGATGTGGCGGGAGAGGCATTTCGTCTTGCGGGGCACAAGCTGCCTTTTGCCACCAGATTCATCGTCAGGAGAGGTTAAGTTATGAAGGCCAGGGAACTAAAAGAGCTAAGCGTTGAGGAGCTGAAGGCGCGTGTAAAGGAGACGAGTCAAGAACTCTTTAATTTGCGATTTCAAAAGGCGACCGGACAGCTTGGAAACACGGCCATGATCCCCAAAACAAAAAAGAATTTGGCGCGTGTTAAAACGGTGATCAGGGAAATGGAAATTTCAGGTGTTAGTAAATAACATGAGGTAATGATGGCAGAGCGTGGACAGCAAAGAAAAATGGTTGGCACTGTTATTGGCGATCAGGCGAATAAGACCGTCTTGGTAATGGTCGAACGGCTAACAAAACATGCGACCTATGGAAAATACGTGCGGAAACGTTCCAAATATATGGCTCATGATCCCAAGAATAGTTGCGGTATTGGTGATAAAGTGAGAATTGTTGAAAGTCGTCCCATTAGTAAGTGTAAAAGATGGGCTGTGGCTGATATTATCGAGAAGGGAAATATTGCGGATTAGCATTGCGTGATATTGATCCATCGGAGCTGAGCAAATGATACAGACTGAAACGAAATTAAGAATAGCTGATAATTCCGGAGCCAAAGTTGTCACCTGTATTAAGGTTTTGGGTGGATCCAAAAGGCGATATGCTTATGTAGGCGATGTCATTGTCGTGGCAGTTAGGGAAGCGATGCCCAATTCCAAAGTAAAAAAGGGCGATGTGGCCAAAGCGGTCATTGTCAGGACAGCGAAGGAGATCCGAAGGCCTGATGGGTCCCATATTAAATTTGATGATAATTCCGCGGTTTTGATCAACCAGGCAAGCGAACCTGTAGGAACCCGGATATTTGGGCCGGTGGCGAGAGAATTAAGAGGTAAGAATTTTATGAAAATTATTTCTCTGGCGCCGGAAGTTCTTTAAGGGCGGTTGATTTTTTATTTTGTGGGACCAGGGAATTTTAGGTCAGGAGTAATTGGCGTGCGGAAAAAACATCCAAGAATAAAAAAAGACGACAAAGTCGTTGTGCTTGTTGGAAAAGAAAAAGGGAAAATCGGCACGGTTTTGAAGGTTGACGTTGATAGGGAGAAGTTGATTGTAGAAAAGGTCAACATGATCAAAAGGCATTCCAAGCCTAATCCGCAACTGGGACAAGGCGGTATTGTCGAAAAAGAAGCGCCATTGAGAATTTCAAATGTGATGCTCGTTTGCGACAAGTGTGCTGAACCAACGCGTGTCGGAAAGAGCGTATTGGAAGATGGATCGAGGGTGCGTGTTTGTAAGAAATGCGGAGAGCCCTTAAACAAGTAAACAGGGTTTGTTGATTGATAGAGGGTGTGTTAAATCTTGCTGTCCGCACCGTTGGGATACCTAATGTTTTTCAGGTTCCGGTGAAGGGAGCCTGAAACCTTGGAGGGTGAATCGTTGTCTCGATTGAAGGAAAAATACCATTCCGAAGTGGTGCCTGCTTTGCTGAAAGAGTTTAAATATTCCAGCAGCATGGCAGTGCCTCGATTAAAAAAAGTTGTTTTAAATATGGGCTTGGGTGAAGCGATCCAGAATATTAAAGTGCTTGACGCCGGCGTTAATGAGTTGAGTGCGATTGCAGGTCAGAAAGCGGTTGTGACCAAGGCGAAAAAGTCCATTGCCGGGTTTAAACTTAGAGAAGGCATGCCGATTGGTTGCATGGTTACCCTCAGGCGGCAGCGTATGTATGAGTTTCTGGATAAGCTCTTTAATGCTTCATTGGCAAGGGTTCGCGATTTCAGGGGCATTAAGGGTAAAGTCTTTGACGGTAGAGGGAATTGTAGCATTGGCATAAAAGAGTTTATTGTTTTTCCTGAGATCGACTATGATAAAGTTGATAGAATGAAAGGCCTGAATATTACCATCGTAACTACGGCTGGAAATGATGAAGAAGGTCGTTTTATGCTGAAGCATTTGGGTATGCCTTTACGAGACTAACGTTGTTGTATTAAAGAGGGGGTTATTTTGGCTAGGAAGTCGCTTGTTGTAAAAGCCCAACGAAAACCAAAGTTTTCGAGCCGTCAGTACAACCGTTGCCCGATATGTGGTCGACGGAGGGCCTATTTAAGAACATTCGGGATTTGCCGTATCTGTTTCAGGAGCATGGCCTCAAGAGGAGAACTCCCTGGGGTGGTCAAATCAAGCTGGTAAATTTTGGAATTTTTCGATCCGGAAGCCGGCAGGCTTGGATTGCAAATAATCAGGGGGCAGAGTGAACGATGGGTATGACGGATCCGGTTGCTGACATGCTGACGCGTATTCGAAACGCGATGAGGGCGGCACATGAACTTGTAAACATTCCAAGTTCCAAGTTGAAGATCAATTTGGCCAATGTCCTTAAATCAGAGGGTTATATTAAGAATCTCAGGATAATTTCCGATGGTCAGCATCGATTTATCAGGGTATTTCTGAAATTTGATAAAAATGGCGTTCCCGTTATTGAGGGGCTAAAGCGAATAAGCAAGCCAAGTTGTCGTGTGTACTCGGGGTATAATGAAATACCTGAGGTTTTAAATGGGTACGGCGTAAACGTTGTTTCGACCTCCAAAGGGATTATGACGGACCGCGAGGCGCGCAAACGAAAATTGGGTGGTGAAATTCTTTGCTCTGTTTGGTAGTTTCTTAAGGTATAATAAATGCAAAAACTTGGAGGTTTTTGATGTCACGCATAGGTAAGCGGCCCATCCCAATAACAAAGGATGTTGAGGTCAAGATTGATGGGGACATGATGACCGTAAAAGGGCCGAAAGGCGTACTTCAACGTCGTATCCATCACAAGATTGGCGTGGAAATTAATAGTGAAAGCCTGTTGGTTTCCGCAACGGATAACCTAAGGGAAACGCGGGCGCTTCATGGGCTTTTCGGTGCGCTTGTCTTAAATATGGTCACGGGTGTTACCCAAGGATTTGAAAAGGCGTTGGAAATTGTCGGCGTTGGTTATCGGGCTGAGCTTAACGGTAGAACAGCGGTATTTAATCTGGGATATTCGAATCCTATCAGTTTTGATCTTCCTGATGGGATTGATGCGACTGTGGATAAAAGTAAGATCGTGCTGAGCGGAATTGATAAAGAGCTTTTAGGCAGGACTGCTGCTAAAATCCGAAGTTTGAGAAAACCTGAGCCTTACAAAGGCAAAGGGGTTAAGTACGTTTCTGAAAGTATTCGGAGAAAGGCAGGAAAGGCTGGAGCCAAGTAAAACGATTGCGCAATTAAGGGTGAAGGGGTTTCCGAAATGGGTGCCGACAATAGTGTTAAGAGAAGATTGAAGCGAAAAATGCGTGTCAGGAAGCGCGTAAAGGGAAGTGCTGAGAGACCTCGTTTGTGTGTTTTCAGGAGTGGAAAACATATATATGCACAGGTGATTGATGACACGACGGGCAGAACACTGGTTGCCGTTTCTTCTCTGTCAAAAGATCTTCTTTCGAAGGTCGGCAAGGATAGCGGCAATAAAAAAGGCGCCTCGGTTGTTGGGTCTGCCATAGGCACTGCTGCTCTTGCAAAGGGAATTAAAAAAGTGGCATTTGATAGAAATGGTTTTTTATATCATGGACGTGTAGAAGCGCTATCAAAAGCGGCAAGGGAAAGTGGACTTCAGTTTTGATGTTAATTGCCTCGTGGTTTTTTGCAACCGAGGGAAACGGATTTAAGTCTTGGGGGTCCTCATCCGGTTTAAGGAACACGGGTTTGTGGGCCGAAATGCGGTTTCTGACGAAAGGTAGGGAGAGTTCCATTGTTTGAGGGAGATGATGAAGTTCAGCTAATTGAAAAGGTGGTCCACATTAACCGGGTGGCAAAGGTTGTAAAAGGTGGCCGACGGTTCAGTTTTAGCGCTATCGTCGTTGTGGGTGATGGCAATGGAACGGTCGGTTGTGGACTTGGTAAAGCAAATCAGGTGCCTGAGGCCATAAGAAAGGGCGTTGAGAAGGCCAAGAGGGATATGAACATGGTGGTTTTGCATGAAACTTCTATTCCTTACGAGGTCATTGGGAAATGGGGAGCGGGTCGTGTTCTTCTGAAGCCGGCAGGGCCGGGTACGGGTCTTATCGCCGGAGGTGGCGTTCGCGCTGTTTTGGAGGCGGCTGGGGTTCAGAATATTCTGACTAAATGTCTGGGTTCCCATAATGCACATAATATCGTAAAAGCCACCATTAAAGGATTAAGGTCGTTGCGAGATCCGGTTGAGATCATGTCCCGAAGGGGAAAGGTCCTGGAAAACGCGGGCGCTGGGGCAGATAACGCACCGGTTCAATAATTTAAAATACTGGAAGCGGATTATGCGATTGAATTTGTTTCCAACGCTTTTGTAAGAGAGTCTAAGCCATGAAAGAAACTATTAAAGTTACCCTTGTAAAAAGCGGCATAGGTAAAAACAAAAAGATTCGAGATACTTTGAGAGGGATCGGCCTGATCAAATTGAGGAAGTCCGTAGAGTTGAAAAATACACCAGCGATCAGGGGTATGATTAACAAAGTTTCGTTCCTGGTAAAAGTTGGTTGAGAAAGATGGGGAAAGGGAATGAAAATTAATGAGCTTTCACCCGCGGAAGGGTCAAGACGGGCAAGGAAGAGAGTCGGGAGAGGGCCCGGATCGGGGCATGGTAAAACCAGCTGCCGGGGGCATAAAGGGCAGAAATCCCGATCCGGCGGGGGGATTCGACCCGGCTTCGAAGGGGGGCAGATGCCTATACACAGGCGCCTACCGAAGCGTGGCTTTAAAAATCCTTTTCGGAAAGAGTACAGCGTTGTCAATGTCGGCGACTTAGGTCGCTTTGAACCTGATTCTCAATTGGATCCGGATACTTTGAAACAGGCGGGCCTGGTATGGAAGATGTTGGATGGTGTTAAGTTGCTTGGCAGCGGCGAGATTTCTCATCCCTTGGTGGTCCGAATCCATAAAATCAGTGAATCGGCAAGAAAGAAAATAGAGGGCGCTGGAGGAAGGGTAGAAATTCTCTAGTTTTTTAGGCTTTAATACGCCGGATGGTTCCCTTACAAAATCATAATATGAGATAATTGAATGATTGGTGGCCTGCAGAATATTCCCAAGATCCCTGAGTTGAAGAAAAAGATTCTGTTTACTCTGCTGATGCTTGCTGTTTACCGGGTGGGGTGCCATATCCCAACGCCTGGAATTGATGGCGCGGCATTGGCGGCTTTTTTCGGCGCCAGGCAGGGAACTCTTTTTGGACTATTTGACATGTTTTCGGGCGGTGCGTTGAGTCAGATGTCGGTTATGGCTCTTGGGATTATGCCCTATATCAGTGCTTCTATTATTTTAGAGCTGATGACCGTTGTTGTTCCCTATCTTGAAAAACTAAAGAAAGAGGGAGAACAGGGCCGTAAAAAGATTACGCAATATACACGATATGGGACCGTGATCCTCAGCGTTATTCAAGGGTTTGGCATTGCAGTCGGTCTCGAGAACATGACCAGCCCCGGTGGTGTGATGGTGGTGCCCGTTGGTGGTTGGGGATTTCGTGTTTTAACCGTTATTACCCTTACGGCGGGGACTTCATTTCTAATGTGGCTGGGAGAGCAGATCACGGAGAGAGGGATTGGAAATGGCATATCTCTGATTATTTTTTCGGGGATTGTGGCTGGGCTCCCTGTGGCGGTGATGAACAGCTTCAGACTCATGGGAACTGGAGAGGTGACGCCTTTTTTTATGGCGCTCATTTTGGTTTTGATGATCGTCGTGGTGGGTGTTATCGTTTTTGTTGAACGTGGACAGCGAAGGATTCCCGTGCAGTATGCAAAGCGAGTGGTGGGACGAAAGATGTATGGGGGACAGACGACGCATCTTCCCTTAAAAGTCAATACTGCCGGCGTTATTCCACCGATTTTCGCTTCTTCCATCATCATGTTCCCCGCGACCATTGCCAATTTTTTGAGCGTTGAGGAATATCCCTGGCTCCAGCATGTTGTCAATGCTTTGGCGCCCGGACATATCGTTTACACATCAATTTATGTGACGTTTATTTTCTTTTTCTGCTATTTCTATACGGCGGTTCATTTTAATCCTGTTGATGTTGCTGATAATATGAAACGTTCGGGTGGATTTATTCCGGGCATCAGGCCTGGGAAAAATACGGCAGAGTATATCGATCGCGTTTTAACAAGACTGACTTTTTCCGGTGCCATTTATGTTTCAGCTGTATGCGTTTTGCCCAATATCTTGATCTATCACGCGCATGTACCTTTCTATTTTGGGGGCACTGCTCTTCTGATCGTTGTGGGCGTTGCAATGGACACCACAAATCAGATTGAGTCCCATATGCTGACGCGTCATTATGAAGGCTTTATGAAAAAGGGCTTCGGTAAAACGAGGTAGTTTTATTTTTCTAGGGTGAAAATTTGGATTCCAGCGAGTTGTGGGGTATTTTGTTTGGCAGTTTTGAAAAAGTAGTTCAACCCGCAGGATTAAAACCATGGGTAAAGATGAATCCATTGAAGTTCAAGGGGTTGTGATTGAGACGCTCCCAAATGCACAGTTTCGAATTGAACTGAAAAATGGTCATCGGGTACTGGGTCACATCTCTGGAAAAATGAGGAAAAATTTTATAAAAATTTTATCAGGTGATGTGGTTACAATAGAATTATCTCCCTATGATTTGAGCCGAGGACGGATTATTTATAGAGCGTTGTAGTAAATAGAATGATGATTGACATTGTCTTACTATTACTAAGGAGTAGGTGCGGTTATGAAAGTGCGACCATCAGTAAAAAAAATGTGCAAGAACTGCAAGATTATTCGGCGACACGGTATCACTCGTGTGATATGCGAGAACCCTCGTCATAAGCAGAGGCAGGGAAAATAATTTCCCTATAGGTAACAGTCCAATGGCTGAGTGGGCAGGGCTGTACGCTGTTGATAGAACAAAAGGCGTGAAAAGAGGAGCTATAGATTGGCAAGGATCGCAGGCGTCGATTTACCAAGAGGAAAGAGGATAGAGATTGCTCTGACGTACATATTTGGCATCGGGAGGTCTTCTTCCCAGAAAATGCTCTCCGAGGCGGGTATCGATTGGGATATCAAGTCTGATGAGCTGACCTCTGAACAGATTGCCAGTATTCGAAAGATCATCGATGAAAAGCATACCGTTGAGGGCGATCTAAGGCGAGAAGTATCCATGAACATCAAGAGGCTTATGGATTTGCGCCTCTATCGAGGTTTAAGACACAGGCGCGGATTACCGGTCCGGGGGCAGAGAACCAGCACGAATGCCAGGACAAGAAAGGGCCCCAGAAGGGCAGTGATGGGGAAACGGAAGAAATAGAGGTGAGGGAATAGCATGGCAAGAACCGAAAAAAAGAAAAGTCGGTCCAAGCGGGAGAAAAAAAATGTCCCGACGGGGATTGTTCATATTCAGTCCACTTTCAATAACACCATTGTCACCATCACGGATCCGAGCGGTAATGTCGTAGCGCAATCAAGTGCAGGTCGGGGTGGCATAAAAGGCTCACGGAAAAGTACGCCCTTTGCTGCTCAGATTGCTGGGCGTGATGCACTCAGGAAAGCCATGGATCAAGGTATGCGTGTGGCTGAGGTTCGTGTAAAGGGGCCTGGGGTGGGTCGAGAGTCCGCTCTTCGTTCGCTACAGGTTGATGGATTTACCGTTACGATGATCCGGGATGTCACTCCTATACCCCATAACGGTTGTCGGCCTCCGAAAAGGCGAAGGGTCTAAAAAATTATCATTTGAGTATCATTTTTCGTTGAATCATGGAAATGCCGGTTCAAAACAATGAACATCAGACATAAGTACGGAAGGTAGGAGGGGCTAGCTTGGCTAGATATACGGATTCTTCATGCAGGTTGTGCCGACGTGAAAACTTAAAGCTTTTTCTTAAGGGAGATCGTTGCTACGGAGATAAATGCGCATTTGAGAGGCGGGCCTATGCGCCTGGACAGCATGGCCAGCGAAGAGGGGGAAAGCTCTCTGACTACAACCAGCAGCTCAGAGAGAAACAGAAGGTTAAAAGAATTTATGGTATCCTGGAGAAACAGTTTAAGGGATATTACTATAGGGCGGATAAACAAAAGGGCATTACCGGCACGAATCTGCTCCTGTTGCTTGAAAGTAGATTGGATAATGTTGTGTATAAGATGGGTTTTGCCGCCTCCAGAACACAGGCTCGGCAGTTGGTTAGACATAATCACTTTTTAGTCAACCAGAGAAAAGTCAATATTCCCTCATTTCAGGTGAAAATGGGTGATGTTGTTGAGCCAAAGGAGAAAAGTCGAGAAATTTCCCAGATTGTTGAGGCTCTGGAGACAGTGGTCAGGCGTGGTGTTCCAGGCTGGATGGAAGTAGATAAGGCAGCCTATAAGGGGACAATGAAGGGGCTGCCAAATCGAGAAGATCTAACGATGCCGATTCAGGAACAGCTTATTGTCGAATTATACTCGAAGTAGGATGATTCAGCTGAGAATTTACTGAGGATGCATTGCAAAAAAGTGAATCAATCAATGGGGAGGCTTTTTTGGCAGATCTAAAAAGCAGAAATTGGCGGGAGTTGATAAAACCAAAACGGATTGAAATCGATCAAGAAAACAATACAAATACTTACGGTAAATTTGTATGTGAGCCGCTGGAGAGGGGCTTTGGCATTACGATCGGAAATTCGTTGAGGCGAATTCTGCTATCATCCCTGCAGGGGGCGGCGATTGTATCTGTTAAGTTTGACGGCGTCGTTCATGAATTCTCCAGCATACCCGGTGTGTTGGAGGATGTTACAGATATCATTCTCAATCTGAAGGAGATTAAACTTAAGGCCCTTGATGTTGAAGAAGCTATTATTCATATCAGTCGAGAAGGTGAAGGCGTCGTTACGGCGGGGGATATTCAAACTGAGGGTTTTGTAGAGATTCTTGAACCTGATCAGCACATTGCCACCTTGAACAAAGAAGGCAAGTTGAATATGGAGATGGTGGTCAGAATGGGCAAGGGGTATGTTCCCGCTGAAAGGCTTAAAGACGAAAGTATGCCCATCGGGGTTATCGCCATTGATGCAGCGTTTTCGTGTGTTCAAAAAGTTAATTATGTGATCACCAATTCGAGAGTAGGGCAAGTTACGGATTATGATAAGCTTACCTTGGAGGTCTGGACTGATGGAAGTGTTTTTCCTGAAGACGCAGTTGCTTTTGCAGCTAAGATCCTCAAGGAACAGATGAATCCGTTTATTAATTTTGAAGAAGAAGCTGAACCTTTTGAGGAAGAAGAAGTTAGCCAGAACGAAGATGTTAACGAGAACCTTTTCCGCCCGGTTTCCGATCTTGAATTATCCGTTCGGTCTGCCAATTGTTTGCAAAATGCCAAGATTAATCTCATTGGCGAATTGGTTCAGAAGACAGATGCTGAAATGCTCAAAACAAAGAATTTTGGACGGAAATCTTTAAATGAAATAAAAGCCATTTTGACTGATATGGGGCTTTCTTTGGGCATGAAACTTGATTTTTTTGCGCCCTCCCAGGACTTGGATGAAGAAGAGGACAACACTGATTCGTTCGATGAAGACGAGATTCTTCCTGAAGATGAAGAAGAGGCTGCATTGATGGTAGGGGAGGATGATGAAACTTCTACTGTGCAAAGAGGCGAAGACTTAGAAGAAGAGAATGGTGACAAAAAGGATCAGGAATAGGGGAAAAATCGATGAGGCACAGGAAGGCTGGAAATCAGTTAGGGCGGAATACGAGTCATCGCAGGGCGATGCTGAGAAATATGGTGACGTCGCTTTTTAAATATGAGCAGATAGAAACCACTGACGCCAAAGCCAAAGCGATCAGGCCGATTGCCGAAAAGATGATTACGCTTGCAAAAAGAGGCGATCTTCATGCGAGGCGTCAGGCCCTTAGCTATATGCAGGATAAAAATGTTACCCATAGACTTTTTGATGAATTGAAGCATCGGTATTCGAACAGGCAGGGTGGGTATCTTAGAATCATCAAAAAGGGCTTTCGAAAGGGAGATAGCGCCTCCATTTCCGTGGTACAACTATTGGCCAAGGAAGAGGGTGAGAGCGCTGCAAAGAACTGATCGGAATTTGAATTGTGTCTTCAAGAGATTTTTTTGGGGACACTTTCGTTTCGACATCAATAGGCATTTGGCTGTTGCTGAAAGGCATGAGCTGTGCGTATAATGTATAGATAGGTCATGGAACCAAGTGGGAGAAACAATTGAAACCCTCTTGCCCGATTCGGGCAAGAGGGTTTTTTTCGGGGAGTTGACTGTGAGGAAATTCCAACATAAAGACCTCCTTGGCATGGAGGCATTGTCTGTTGAAGACATTGGGTTAATTCTGGATACCGCGGAGTCCCTGAAGTCCATTTCCGTGAGAGATATCAAAAAGGCGCCGACGCTCAGAGGCAAGAGTGTCATTAATTTTTTCTACGAGCCCAGCACCAGGACGCGGACCTCATTCGAAATTGCCGCGAAACGGTTGAGCGCAGACACTTTCAGCCTTTCGGCTTCAACGAGCAGCATGGTTAAAGGCGAAACGCTTCTCGATACCGCTAGAAACCTTCAGGCAATGAATCCGGACGTTATTGTTTTGCGGCACTCCTCAAGCGGCGCCCCCCATGTCTTTGCAAAAGAGGTGAGAGCTTCCGTTATTAACGCCGGTGACGGCGTTAATGAACACCCGACGCAGGCATTGCTTGATTTGTATACGATCCGGGAAAAAAAAGGCGCCATTAAAGGGTTGAAAATCGCTATTGTTGGGGATATCGCACACAGTCGGGTGGCTAGATCCGATATTATAGGCTTGGTCAAAATGGGGGCGAAGGTAAAGATTGCGGGGCCGCCAACCTTGATTCCCAAAGGGATAGAGGCCATGGGCGTATCTGTTTCCGCTGATCCGGCGATTGCGGTCAAAGATTGCGATGTGATAATGTTGTTGCGGGTTCAGTTGGAACGACAAAACAAGCTCCTTTTTCCAAGTCTTCGAGAGTATAGCGCTTTTTTTTGCCTCAATGAAGATATGCTCAAGGGTGCTAAGGAAGACGTGATTGTGATGCATCCAGGCCCTTTGAATCGGGGTGTTGAGATTTCCAATGAGGTTGCGGATGGACCTTACTCAGTCATTCTTGACCAAGTGGCCAATGGCGTTGCCGTGCGCATGGCGGTTCTTTATCTTTTCATTGGAGGCGCAAAGAGTGATAATATTAATTAAAGGGGGTAAGGTTGTTGATCCTCATTTGGGTACTGTAGAGGACAGAGATTTATTGATTGAGAATGGAAAGATCTCAAGAATTTTGCCAAAGGGTACTTTTGGCGAAGCAACGGCGGTTTCAACAACCATTGATGCCTTCGGTAAAATTGTAATTCCCGGTTTGGTGGATATTCACGCTCATTTGAGAGAGCCCGGGTACGAGTACAAAGAAACCATTGCCAGCGGGGCCTTGGCTGCCGCTGCCGGCGGCTATTCCGCTGTGGCTTGTATGCCGAATACCGATCCGCCTAACGATTGCCGTTCCGTTACGGAGTTTATTATTGAACAGGGTAAAAGGGCTTGCGCAGCCGCGGTTTATCCTATTGCCGCCATATCAAAAGGGCAGAAGGGGGAATCCCTTGTTGATTTTTGCGAGTTAGCTGCCGCCGGCGCCGTGGGTGTTTCAGATGACGGCTTTCCGGTTGTTAACAGTGAATTGATGAGACGGGCACTTGAATACGCACGGTATTGTGGGTTGACCGTGATTTCACACTGCGAGGATCTTAATCTGTCCGGAGGCGGGGTGATGCATGAAGGGGCGGTTTCAACGCGGATCGGTTTACCGGGGATACCGTGCGCAAGCGAGGATATTTTTGTTTACAGAGAAATTTCTCTTGCGCGACTGACCGGATGTCCGGTTCACATTGCTCACGTCAGCACCGCTGTTTCGGTTGAATTGGTGCGTCGCGCCAAGGATGAGGGCCTTCCTGTGACCGCTGAAACCACCCCCCACTACTTTACACTGACGCATGAATCTCTCGTGGGATATGATACACGATATAAAGTCAACCCGCCATTGCGGACGTCGGAAGATGTCGCCGGCATTAAAAAGGGTCTTGCTGATGGCGTTATCGATGTGATTGCCACGGACCATGCGCCTCATGACCGACTCGCGAAGGATGTGGAATTTGATAAAGCGGCTTTTGGAATGATTGGACTTCAAACGGCTCTTCCTTTGACGCTGGAACTGGTGAGAGAAGGGATTATTACCTTGCCGGATGCTGTTTCAAAGCTCTCCGCTAATGGCGCCGGTATTTTGGGGATTCCCGGCGGCCGAATTAAAGAAGGTGAAAACGCTGATCTGGCCATTATTGATATGGCGTGTGAATATCGTTTCGAAGAAAGGGATATTCTTTCAAAAAGTAAGAATTCCCCTTTCTTAGGAAGAATGATGAAAGGGCGAAACGACTTGACAATGGTTGGAGGGAAGATTGTCTATCAGCGAGAGACCAAAGATCCTTGTAGTTGATGATGAAAAGAGCATGCGGGAGTTCTTGGATATCATGTTGGCCAAGGAGGGTTACCATGTGGTTTGCGCCAAGGACGGCGAAGAAGCCTGTCTGCTTCTAGTAAAAGAGCCCTTCGATCTGGTTATTACCGATATTCGAATGAAAAAAATTGATGGGCTGGGGGTGCTGAAAAAAGTTAAGGAGGTAAATCCCTCTACCGTGGTCGTTTTGATTTCCGCTTTTGCCACGGCTGAAACCGCCGTTGAGGCCATGAAAGAGGGCGCTTATGACTATGTGCCCAAGCCCTTTAAGGTTCATGATTTCAAGCGGATTATTGCTGATGCATTGAAATCGGTTCACGTGGTTCCTCATGAAAATTTCGAATCAATCAAAGAAGAGTCTCATTTCGGTTCGCTCATTGGTGAAAGTCTGCGGATGCGGAAAGTGTATGATCTTATCCGACGGGTGGCCGGCACCAGAACCAATATTTTGATTTCGGGTGAAAGCGGGACTGGAAAGGAGTTGGTGGCGCGAGCCATTCATAACTGCAGCAACCGCAAAAATAGACCCATTGTCGTGATTAATTGTGCGGGGATTCCTGAGAATCTCATCGAAAGCGAGCTTTTCGGTTATAAAAAAGGGGCCTTTACGGGCGCTATGGCCGATAAAGAAGGACTGTTCGGGGTCGCCGATGGGGGGACGGTCTTTTTAGATGAAATTGGTGAATTATCTCCGGTCATCCAGGTGAAGTTGCTGCGGGTTATCCAAGATAGAACCTTTACGGCCGTTGGCGGCACCGACGTGCAAGTTGTTGATGTTCGTTTCATTGCCGCCACCAATAAAGATCTCGAAGCGGAAGTGATCAATGGCAATTTCAGAGAGGATCTTTATTTTCGGTTAAACGTGATTCCCATTGTCCTCCCCCCCTTGAGGGAGAGAAAAGGCGATATTCCTCGACTGGCCCAGCATTTTCTCGAAAAATATTCCTTGGAGATGGGAAAAGACATTGGTAAAATCTCCGCTTATGCCATGGCAATTCTGGAGGAATATGCTTTTCCCGGCAATGTCAGGGAATTGGAGAATATCGTCGAGCGAAGCGTGGCGCTGGAGACTTCAAATATTGTCCTGCCGGGGAGCCTGACTTTGTCGAATTTGCGTACGGGAACTGGTTCTGAAAAAATAGGCCAAATGAGACCTTTTGATCCAAACGGGATTCAATTGGACGAGGTGATGTCTGAAATTGAAAGGGAGTATGTGACGCAGGCTATGAAAATGGCTCAGGGGTCAAAACAGCGGGCAGCGGATCTCTTGGGTATTAACCTGCGTTCCCTGCGGTACCGGCTTGAAAAATTGTGATTGGTTAAGCCTGTATTTCACTTTCTTATCTCAAGCGCTTTGTAACATGCCTCTTTGTAGGGTTCCGCTTGTTTTGAATCCCGTATCCCCGCAAAACAGCCAAGTGCTGTTTGGAACTCCCTCAGGTTCATGTGACTGATCCCCTGGCAGAGTTTCAGTTGATCATTTCCAGGGAATAACCGTACCCCTTCCTTAAGAAAGGCAATGGATTCATCAAAGGCCCTTTCATTCTGCTTAATCATTCCCAATCCCAGGTAGGCCCGATCATTGGGTGCATAATCCAGGGACCTTTTATATAGGTTTTCCGCTGTTTCTTGTTTATCGGGAATACTTTCAATTTTCGCATAGTCTCCATGACTGAAGGTCATGGCCAACCTGGAAAGAAAATCAGCGTTCAGGCGACGAAAATCCTTCCGGTCTGTGAGTTCAATGTTTTTTGCAAAGCCTGAAACCGCTTCATGAAATGCCGTTCGAAGTTCTTTGCCGAAAGCAAGGAGCAATTCCTGGGATAACCTGGGATCCGTTTCAAAGTACAGGATATCTTCAATCTTTTTGAGCCATATGTCATCTGTAAGCCCGGATTGTTTCAAAAAATTGTCATAAAGGGTTGTACCGGGGAAAATGTCCAGAATGTAAAAAATGGCGCTCAGCGGTTTTATTTCATGGATGAGGTCGATGGAGTCCTGAATGGTGCGCCGATTTTCGCCCGGGGAACCGTAAATGAAATAGGCGCGTGCCAAAATGCCATATTGCTGTGTTATCTTAAACGCTTTTTTGATCTGTTGTGTTTGAATGTTTTTGTTCAGAAAATTCCTTATTTTTTCAGAACCACTCTCCACCCCGTAGCTGATCTGAGTGCAGCCTGCCTTTCTCATCCAAACCAGAACTTCTTCGTCCACCAGATCCACCCGGGAGATGGCAAACCAGGAAATGTTAAGCCCTCGGTCAATGATTTTTTGGCAGATTTCAATCACGCGCTTTTTTTTGAGCATGAACGTATCATCTGAAAAATAGAAAAATGTAATCCCCCTGTTATAAAGGCGCGTCAACTGTTCCACAAAATAGCGCGGAGAATGAAAACGAACTTTACGGCCCCAGAACTGAGGTGAGCCGCAGAAAGTGCAATTACCCGTGCAGCCTCGGGTAGAGGTGACATGCTGATAATCGAAATAGGTTGATGGGATGGGCAGATGATCCAGGTTTTCGATCGGTTCGGCATCATCTGTTTTTATGGGGCCCTTTGGAGACCTGAAGGCGATGCCTTTTATGTCTTTCAGGTTTTTGGGCGAATTTTTCTCAAGGGCTTGCACCAGATTCAGGAAGGGATATTCCCCTTCCCCCAGAACACAGAAGTCCACAGCCTCAAAGTGGGTGAGGAAGTGCTTCCACAGGAAAGTGGCGCCGATGCCGCCAAAAACGATTGTGACCGAGGGATTGATTGCTTTGGCCGATTGCGCAATCTCAATGGCCCCCCAGCGGTTCGCTTGAAGTACTGAAAATCCGATTACGCCGGGGTTTTTTTCTTTTAACGCCGCCGCTATAACATCCGGTGATTTGGTCAAATGGTGCCAATCCAGGATTTCCACGTCATAGCCGCTTTCCTTCAGGACAGCCCCCACATAAAAGAGACCCATGGGCGGAACGCCCACCTCTTCTTCATGGACCCTGGCTTCAACAAAATAAGGATATATGAGTAATATTTTCATTTTTTTATTTCTTAAAATCTACCCAAAGACATTTGAAATTTTAAAAGATTGCAATTTTCAGCTTACACTGCAATAGATAAAAAGTTTAAAAAAATATTCTTCATTATATCATGTTTTCCAACAATAAACCATTGCCTTGACTTCGGGTGTGTTTCTTTATAAGCGAATGCAGGTATATCCCTTGGAATTAAGTGTCAAAACAGGCAAAACTCAAATGGGTCGGGAGGATGTTTTTCTATGAAAATTCAGATTTCCATTATGAGTTCTTTGTTCCTGAAACCCTTATGGAAGGAGATGGTGGGGTATGAAAGAGAAAAAGCAACTGATCCGCAACAGCACGGCGGAGTTTCTCATTTTCACCGGTCAGGCGGGAGGTCAGAGCATTGAGGCTCGGTATGAGGATGAAACCATCTGGCTATCTTAGAAACTGATGGCCACATTGTTCGATGTGGGCGTCAACACGATCAATTACCATCTGAAAGAGGTCTATGAAAGCGGAGAGATGCATCCGGAGGCAACTATTCGAAAATTTCGAATAGTTCAGCAGGAAGGTACACGACAGGTTGCCCGCGATGTCGATTTTTACAATCTGGATGCCATCATATCCGTGGGCTACCGAGTCAATTCAGTGCGGGCGACGCAATTCCGCCAGTGGGCTACCCGCGTGTTGCGGGAATTTGCCGTCAAGGGCTATGTGCTGGATAAAAAGCGCATGGAAAACGGCACATTCCTGGGCGAGGACTACTATGAACGTCTGCTGGAAGAAATCCGGGAAATTCGGCTCAGCATTTGAGAAATACCGTATTGTTCAGGACCGGCTGTTTGAAAGCGACTTCGACAGGATGCTGAAACAAATTGATCTGAACATACCCCAAAATCAGCGTGAATCTGCGGAATCCGTGGATAAGGACGAGGCTGAATCATGAGCAATATCCAATGGGAATACGATCTGGTGGAGCGGCCTTTCTGCGAACAGCTCAAACCTATGGGTTGGTCATGGAGGTCAATCAGGTGGCGACAAAGCTGTTGTTTCAGTTGTCGGCAAGGCTTCGCCAACCGGTGGTGGCGCTGACTGGAAAAACGGGCTGATCCGGTCTGAGTAAAGAGATGAAAAAAAGTACTTGACAAGAAAATTTTTTTGGCATATAAGTTCCCCTTTATAGAAACGCTCGACTTTTTAGGCACTGTATTTATAAAATGATTTCGACACCCAACAGCATTATCGCCATTATCAGCGCAGCAGGGATTCTCGTATCCTTGTTGCTTCTTCTTCTTCTTCTTCTTCTTTTGGTTGCGAAAACCAAAAGCCAGGACCTGATAATGACGTAGCAGCCCCAAACAGATTTTCCCCCAGCCGTTATCAGGTCTTCCTGATAACGGTTTTTTTTTGCCGGAAAGCCGAAATATCGGGGCATTTAGTCCCGAATGATATTGGAGAAAAAGAATGGCCAAAGACATCTTTATCTATGACACGACCCTACGCGACGGTACACAGGGTGAACAGGTGAATCTTTCAGCGGAAGATAAGCTGAGAATCGCTCGGAAGCTCGATGACTTCGGTATTCATTATATTGAAGGCGGCTGGCCCGGCAGTAACCCAAAGGACGAACGTTTTTTCGAAATGGCAAAACAAATCAACTTTCGCATTGCCCGCCTGACCGCTTTTGGCAGCACGCGGCGTCCCCGGATAAAACCGGAAGATGACGATAATGTTCGCGCCCTTTTAAAAACCGAAGCGGAGACCCTCACCATTTTTGGGAAAACCTGGGACCTCCATGCGTCTCGGATTCTGGGTGTTTCCCTGGACGAAAATTTGGCCATGATTGAAGATACGGTCGCCTGCCTGAAAAATGAAGACCGACAGGTTATTTTCGATGCGGAGCATTTTTTTGACGGATATAAACGGAATCGGGCTTATGCGCTTAGTGCCATCAAAGCGGCTGAAGCGGGAGGCGCCGACTTTATTGTATTGTGCGATACCAACGGGGGGACCCTGCCCTGTGACGTGGAAACCATTATGAAGGAGGTCAAAACACGATTAGCTGTGCCATTGGGAATTCATGCGCATAATGACTGCGGTCTGGCCCTTGCCAATTCGCTGGTGTCGGTTCAGGAAGGGGGAAGCATGGTCCAGGGTACTATCAATGGTTATGGGGAGCGCTGTGGCAATGCCGACCTCATATCGGTTATGGGCAACCTCCATTTTAAAATGGGCAAAAAATGCGTTTCAGATGAAAGTCTCAGGCAATTGACGGAGCTTTCGCGTTTTGTGAGTGAAGTTGCCAATGTCCCCCCCCTGAATCACCGTCCTTTTGTGGGGAAAAGCGCTTTTGCCCACAAGGGTGGGGTGCATGTGAGCGCCATATTGAAACTCCCCGAAGCCTATGAGCATATTCCTCCCGAACAGGTGGGCAATCGTCGGCGTGTTCTGGTGTCGGACCTTTCAGGCAAGAGCAATATCGATTTCAAGTCCCGTGAAATGGGGATTAAGTTGGGCGGCAACGGTTATGGAAGTGAAAAAATTGTTCGTGAAATCAAACGGCTGGAAGACGAGGGCTACCAGTTTGATGCGGCTGAAGGGTCATTGGAACTGTTGATCAAGAAGGTGACGGGCCAGTTTGATGAGCCTTTTGTTTTGGAATCGTTGCGGGTGACCACTGAAAAGGATGGTGATAAAGCCAGTACATCGCAGGCGACCATTAAAATCGCAGTGGGAGATGAACATGAGATCACCGCTGCTGAGGGTGAAGGCCCGGTTAATGCCCTTGACAATGCGCTCAGAAAAGCGCTGAGCAAGTTTTTCCCCCAGATCAGTGAAATGGCCCTGGTGGACTTTAAAGTACGCGTTATTGACGGGGGCGATGCTACCGCGGCCAAAGTCCGGGTCCAGATTGAATCAAGGGATTCCCGTGAGATCTGGTCCACCATCGGGGTATCGGAAAATGTTATTGAGGCCAGTTGGCAGGCCCTGGTGGATAGTGTTCAGTACAAACTGCTGAAAGAATTAAATAAACCCTAAAAGATAATTTTTTACCGACGTTTCTTTATTAAGGAGCAAAAGTCAATGGAAGATCGTGTTATTTTTTTTGATACCACCTTGAGGGACGGGGAACAGTCCCCCGGCGCCAGCATGAACAGCGCCGAAAAATTGCGAATCGCCAAACAGCTGGAGAAGCTCGGGGTGGATGTGATGGAGGCGGGTTTTCCAGCCTCGTCTCCGGGGGATTTTGAATCGGTTCAAATGATCGCCGGAAAAATCAGAAATGTGGAGATAGCGGGCCTCGCCAGAACCGCCAAAAATGATATTGACCAGGCATGGGCGGCGGTTCGTGAAGCGGCTCATCCAAGGATCCACACCTTTATTGCTACTTCCGATATCCATCTGAAATACAAACTGAAAATGAGCCGTGATGAGGTTGTGCGCGAAGCGGTTGAAAGCGTTAAATACGCCAGAAGCCTCTGTGACAGTGTGGAATTTTCAACCGAGGACGGCACCCGGTCGGATCGGGATTTTCTTTGCCGAATATTTGAGGCCGTGATCGCGGCCGGCGCCACTACCATCAACCTTCCCGACACGGTAGGCTATACGGTTCCCGAAGAGTTCAGCGCATTGATCTCTTATGTTCGGGCGCATACGCCCAATATCCACCAGGCCGTCATGAGTGTCCACTGCCACAATGACCTGGGGCTTGCCACGGCCAATACCCTGGCGGGCATTAAAGCCGGGGCCCGGCAGGCGGAGGTCACCATCAACGGCATTGGGGAACGTGCCGGCAATACCTCACTGGAAGAGATGGTGATGACTCTTTTTACCCGGCGGGATCGGATGGCTTTGACCACCGGCATCAATACTCGGGAGATTCATCCTACCAGCCGTCTGGTTTCTATGATTACGGGCATCGTGGTGCAACCCAACAAAGCCATTGTGGGGGCCAACGCCTTTGCCCATGAAGCCGGCATCCATCAGGACGGGGTCCTCAAAAACCCCATGACCTATGAAATCATGAGTCCGGATACCGTAGGGCTTGCTGGCAACCGCATGGTCATAGGGAAACATTCGGGTCGACACGCCTTCGATGAAAGATTGCGCCAAATGGGTTATGAATTACAAAAAGAGGAACTGAACACCCTTTTTGGAAAATTCAAGCAATTGGCGGACAAACGAAAAGAAATCCTGGAAGAGGATATCGAGGCGTTGGTGGCCGAGGAAATTCTGCGTGTTCCCGATGTTTATGAACTTCTTTACCTGAACGTGGTTAGTGGCACCGTCGCGGTTCCCACAGCCACCGTAAGATTGAAAATTAAGGACGAAGAGGCCCAGAGCGCCGGTTTTGGCGTGGGTCCCATCGACGCGGCTTTTAATACCATTGTCAAGATGACGGGCAGCGCCGCCAGGCTGATGCGGTTTTCGGTGAACGCTATTACCGGCGGAATGGATGCACAGGGCGAAGTAACGGCGCGGTTGCAGGAGAATGGACTTGTGGCTTTAGGCAAGGGCACCGACTCTGATATTATCACCGCCAGTGCAAAAGCCTTTGTCAACGGATTGAACCGGTTGGAATATCTGAAACAGAATCCCAGGTTGTCTCCTAATGAAGCTGTAAGCTTTTAGCTGTTAGCTTAAAACGCCGACGCGTTCGGGGAACGCCGGTGATAACCGATGGATTGAATAGTACGTAATGCAGAACCATAAAATTTCAAGGCTAATAGCTAACAGTTAACAGCTAACAGCTCAGGAGGTAATGATTTAATGAGCATGACAATCACGGAAAAGATCCTCGCGGCCCATGCGGGGAAGGAGTCTGTTTGCCCTGGTGAGCTGGTCCAGGTTCAGGTGGATCTCGCATTGGCCAATGACATTACAGCGCCTTTGGCCATTAAGGTATTTCATGAATTGGGGATGCCGGATGTTTTTGACCGGGAAAAAATCGCACTTGTACCGGACCACTTTGTTCCCAATAAGGATATTCCTTCCGCGGAACAGGCCAAAATCATGGAAATGTTCGCCTATCAATATGATATCAAACACTATTTTAGGGTGGGCGAAGCGGGAATAGAGCATGTGATCCTGCCGGAAAAAGGCTTGGTGGTTCCGGGGGATCTGGTGATCGGGGCAGACAGTCATACCTGTACCTATGGCGCCTTGGGCGCCTTCTCGGCGGGAGTGGGCAGCACGGATCTGGGGGCGATTATGGCCACCGGTCATACCTGGCTTAAGGTCCCCGAGGCCATCAAACTGGTGTATGAAGGAACCCTCGGGCCGTGGGTTGGCGGAAAAGACTTGATCCTGTTTACCATCGGCCGACTGAGTGTTCAGGGCGCGCGATACAAGACCTTGGAGTTTACCGGTTCCGCCATAACGGATCTTCCCATGGATGATCGGTTCACCATGGCCAACATGGCCGTGGAGGCCGGCGCTAAAAACGGCATTTTTGAGCCGGATGATCGGGTGCGATCCTATTTGGAAGGCAGAACAAATCGGGAATGGACTTATTGGAATAGTGATCCGGATGCCCAGTATGAAGAAACGATTCAGATCGATGTGAGTGAGATTTCCCTTCAGGTAGCCTGCCCCCACTCGCCGGACAATGTATTGCCGGTATCTTCCGTGGACAGGGTGGCTCTGGATCAGGTTTTTATCGGTTCATGTACCAACGGACGAATGAGCGATTTAAGAATGGCGGCTAAAATTTTAAAAGGGCGTGTTGCGGCTCAAAAAACCCGGCTTATTGTGATACCGGGGTCCCCCGCCATTTACAAGGAAGCCATGAAGGAGGGAATTCTTGAAACGTTGCTTGATGCGGGCGCCGTGATTGGTCCCCCCAGTTGCGGGCCATGCCTGGGTGGACATCTGGGAATCCTCGCCAAAGGGGAAAAAGCCCTTTCCACCACCAATCGGAATTTTATCGGTCGTATGGGCCACAGTGAGAGCGACGTCTATCTGGCGGGACCGGCAGTGGCGGCAGCCTCGGCGATTCTGGGCAGGATCGGCAGCCCGGAAGAGATCTGATATCGAAGTTTTAGGTTTTAAGTTTTAAGTTGTTCTGTCAATGACTTTCCTGTTTTTTGTGACAGGTTTTTTGGAAATAAGGGACTAATATGAAATTGAAAGGCAGCGTCTGGAAGTTTGGGGATCATATCGATACGGATTTGATTATTCCGGCCAGGTTTTTGAATGTATCGGACAAAAACGAACTGGCAAAAAACTGTTTTGCGGATCTGAGACCAGATTTCGCCACACGGGTAAAATCAGGCGATATCATGGTTGCCGGTGAAAATTTCGGTTGTGGATCCAGCAGGGAACATGCGCCCATTGCCATAAAGGCGGCGGGTATTGACTGTATTATCGCCAAAAGTTTTGCCAGAATATTTTATCGAAATGCGTTTAACATCGGTCTCCCTATTCTGGAAGCGCCGGACGCCTTTGATCTCATGGCGGAAGGCGACCTTGTCAGCATCGATCTTGCTTCAGGGGAAATTCGAAGTGAAGAAAGCGGCCAGGTCATAAAGGCCATGCCCCTGCCGTCCTTTATGCAGAAGATTGTGGAATGTGGCGGCTTGGTTAATTACATTAAGAAATCGACCATGGATTCGAAATAATTTCCCATGGGTTTGTGTATCGATTTTCCTGGAGAAAAGGGTGGTTCGATTTTTGAGGCCACTGACTTCTGACCTCTGATCTCTGACCACTGATAAAAAGGGGGTGTTGTTATTAAACGAACAGGAACTGAAATATTGCTGAAAGTCCTGAAAGATGAAGGGGTGAGTACCATTTTCGGTTATCCCGGGGCGGCCGTCATCGACATATATGATGCATTGAGCAAGACGGATTTCAAGCATATCCTGGTGCGCCATGAGCAGGGGGCGGTCCATGCGGCGGATGGATATGCCAGGGCTTCGGGGGAGGTGGGGGTTTGTCTGGTCACATCCGGCCCGGGAGCTACCAATACGGTCAGCGGTATTGCTGCGGCTTACGCGGATTCAATCCCCATTGTCATTTTTACGGGACAGGTGCCCACCGGGTTGATTGGCAATGACGCCTTTCAGGAGGTGGATATTGTCGGGATTACCCGGCCCTGCACCAAGCACAATTATCTGATTACAAAGATCGAGGACCTTGAGCAAACGATTCGGGAGGCGTTCCATATTGCCAGGAGTGGTCGACCGGGGCCGGTCCTGGTGGATCTTCCTAAGGACATGATGTCCTGCACAACGAAATTGAAACCGGTCAAAGCGGTTCACCTGAAGTCTTATCAGCCCAACTACAAGCCCAACGTCAGGCAGTTGGGCAAGGTGGTTGAGCTGATCAAAAAGGCCAAAAAGCCTTTGATCCTGGCAGGCGGCGGCGTTATCCTTTCAAAGGCGGCGGATGAATTGCGAAAATTTGCCGAAGCCATTGAATCCCCGGTGACCACTACGTTGATGGGACTGGGCGGATTTCCCACCGGTACGCCGAAATGGCTGGGCATGATTGGTATGCACGGCACTTATCGGGCCAATATGGCTTCCGGCAACTGCGACTTGATGATTGCCATTGGCGTCCGTTTTGATGACCGGGTGACCGGAAAGATAGACGCCTTTGCGCCGAAAGCCAAAATTGTACACATTGATATTGATCCCACATCCATTCGAAAAAACATTCCGGTGGCCATTCCCGTGGTGGGGGATTGCCGGCAAACGCTGGAAATGCTGAATGAACTGGTAACCGCCCAGGTGGGAGGTGTTTTCAACGGTTCGCGTAAGCGTTGGTTTGATGAGATTGAGGAATGGAAAAGCACCAAAAAACTGGAATACCACCAGCAGGAGGTGATTAAACCTCAATATGTGGTGGAGACGCTGTACCGGCTCACAAAAGGCGAGGCCATCATCACCACCGAAGTGGGGCAGAATCAGATGTGGGCGGCCCAGTACTACCATTTTGACCGGCCCAACTGTTTTATTACCTCGGGGGGCCTTGGCTGTATGGGTTTCGGGTTGCCGGCCGCCATTGGCGCGCAAATGGCCTGTCCGGACAAGCTGGTGGTGGACATTGCCGGCGACGGCAGCATTCAGATGAATATCCAGGAACTGGCAACCGCCGTTCAGTACGGGTTGCCCATCAAGGTGGTAATTCTGAACAATCAGTACCTGGGTATGGTGCGGCAGTGGCAGGAACTCTTTTATGATAAATGCTATGCGGGCACTCCCATGGAACATGCCCCCGATTTCCTCAAGCTGGCGGAGGCCTATGGCGCCGTGGGATTGCGCGCCACGCGGCCTGAGGAGGTTGAACCCGTGCTTCGTGAGGGGCTTTCCACCGGCAGGACCGTGATTATGGAGTTCAGGGTGGAAAGAGAGGAAAATGTTTATCCAATGGTTCCGGCGGGTGCGCCTATTACTGAAATGTTGCTGGTTTGAAAGGAAGCTGTTAGCCGTTAGCGATTAGCTGTTAGCAGGTGGGGGAGAATACATGAATGATAAGTCGGAAAAACATATTCTGTCGCTGATGGTGGACAATCAACCGGGGGTCTTGTCCCGTATCGTAGGCCTTTTCAGCGGCAGGGGGTTCAATATTGAAAGTCTCTGTGTGGCTGAAACCGCGGAAGCAGAGGTGTCGAGGATTACACTGGTCACCCTTGGGGACCTGGTGGTGATTGAACAGATCAAAAAGCAGTTGAACAAGTTGATCAATGTTATCAAGGTAGTGGATTTTGCGGATACTGCATTTGTTCAACGGGACCTGGCACTCATCAAGGTAAGCGCCAAAAACGGACATCGGGCTGAAATCCTGAGGATCGTTGACATTTTCAGAGGAAGAGTAGTGGATGTGGGAGCGGAATGCTATACCTTGGAGGTCACGGGGGATCTGGAGAAAATCGATGCGATCCTGGGCCTTTTAAAGCCAATGGGCATTAAAGAAATTGCGAGGACGGGAACCATTGCACTGCCTCGCGAAAAAAAGAAATAGGGAGTGAAAGAAATGGCGCAGATTGATTTTGGCGGTACGATTGAAGAGGTGATCACCTTGGCGGAGTTCAGCCTGGAAAAAGCGCAAAAGGTCCTGGAAAATGAAACCATTGCTGTTCTGGGGTACGGCGTGCAGGGACCGGGTCAGGCCCTTAATATGAAAGATAACGGGTTTACGGTGATCGTGGGGCAGCGTGATGGGAGTCCCTCCTGGAACCGCGCCATCGAGGATGGCTTTGTTCCGGGTGAGACGTTGTTTTCACTGGAGGAAGCCGCAAAACGCGCGACGGTTATTCAGTATCTGGTGTCTGATGCCGGCCAGGTGGCCACATGGCCCAGCATTAAGGCCTGTTTGAATTCGGGGGATGCGCTTTATTTTTCCCATGGTTTTGGGGTCACTTACAAGGACCAGACGGGTATCGTCCCCCCCAAGGATGTGGATGTAATACTGGTGGCCCCAAAGGGAAGCGGCAAAACCGTTCGCAGAAATTTCCTGGCCGGCAGCGGCATCAACTCCAGTTTTGCCATATTTCAGGACTATACGGGTCGTGCCCGGGAACGCACCCTGGCCCTTGGCGTGGCCATTGGGAGTGGTTATCTTTTTCCAACGACCTTTGAAAAAGAGGTGTTCAGTGATTTGACCGGTGAACGGGGGGTATTGATGGGTTGCCTGGCCGGCGTCATGGAAGCTCAGTATGACCTTCTGCGCAAGCATGGGCACAGCCCCAGTGAGGCCTTCAATGAAACCGTTGAAGAGCTGACCCAGAGCCTTATCCGCCTGGTGGCGGAAAACGGCATGGACTGGATGTTCGGAAACTGCAGCACCACAGCCCAGCGGGGCGCCCTGGATTGGCGTGGAAAGTTCAAAGAGGCCGTGGCCCCCGTATTTGACGATCTTTATGAAAGCGTCAAATCCGGAAAGGAAGCCCGGATTGTTCTGGACGCCAACAGCCGGGACGACTATCGGGATGGACTTGACCGGGAACTCTCGGAAATCAGGGACTCCGAGATGTGGCGGGCCGGGGCAGCCGTCAGGGCTTTGAGACCGGAAAACCGAAACAAATGATGGATCTCAAAATTGCCGTTGTCTGCATGAACTCAGTCCTTGGGGATATTCGAGGGAATATGGACCGGATTGCGGGGATGGCTTCGGCAGCGGCTCAGGAGGGCGCCCGGATGGTCTGCTTCCCTGAGTTTGCGGCCACCGGTTATGCCCTGGAAAATCCTGGAAAATATTGCAGTGCCGGAGACACCGACAAGATTCTGGATCGTTTGATTCGATTGGGCCGGGATATGGGCATTGTGCTGATGGTGGGTGTAATCGAGCATGGGGGTCAGGAAAAACCTTTCGTTTCACAGGTGGTTGCGGGTCCTGAAGGCCTGGTTGGCATATACCGCAAAACGCATCTGTCCCCCACTGAGAAAGGTGTTTATGCCCCAGGGGAAGAGCTTGGTGTTTTTACCTGCGGGAGTTGGACCTTTGGTATTCAACTCTGTTATGATGCCCATTTCCCGGAGATCAGCACAACCATGGCACTCAAGGGGGCGGATATCCTTTTTTTCCCACATGCTTCTCCCAGGGGTGATCCGGAAGAAAAGATGAAGAGCTGGATGCGTCACCTCTCGGCCAGGGCCTTTGACAATGGCGTTTTTGTGGTGGCCTGCAATCCGGTGGGTGAAAACGGCGCCGGGCTCTCATTTCCTGGGGTCGCCCTGGTGTTGGGTCCTGATGGAAGACTGTTAGCGCAGTTTCAAGGGAAAGGGGAAAAGATCCTTTTCGCGGTACTGAAAGGTGAAACGCTGAAAAACATCAGGGAACATCGAATGAAATATTTCCTGTCCCAGCGACGGCCCAAACTTTACACGTAAACGGAAAAAAGGCACAAGAAAACTGAATATTGTTTTCTGTGTGCCTTTTTTTTAGTGCCTTTTAATTTTCGGGGAATGCAGTGATTCTCCAAAATTCCCATCCAAATGGTTATACGCAACCGGTCGGTTTGGGAAGTCCAGCCATTTTACAGGCGCCTTTGCCCGGTCCTGAAGGGAACAGTTCGTAGATATATTTCAGTTTGTAGCCGGTGACTTTGGACAGAATTCTGACCATGGGTGCGATGCCGTTTTTCTTGTAGTACTCCTGTAAAACATCAACGACCTTTTTGTGTTCGTCCGTAATCTCGTCAATGCCCTCGCTTGTCTTTACATAACTCATCCATCCTACATCCCAGTGGGCGAAGTCATCAATGAACCCGTCTTCATCAACGTCATAGCTGGTTCCCTCAAATTCTACTGTCGGCATAACTAATTAACCTCCCTTTGTTAATTTAAGATACTCCAAGATATCTTGTCTGAAAATTTTTTTCGTCCATCTCCATACACAATCAAAACAGTATAATTCCCATTTTTTATGTTGTCAAATATTCTTTTCCCCTTCTTTGGCCGTTGACCACTTTTTTTGGTGATTGAGAGCTGCCCTGAAAAGGCCTTTAGCCCACTTGGACTGACCGGCCGCATGAATATGCGTATAAGTGCCCAATACATTTTTCTTGCAAATCCCATCTCTTGCACCGTCGATGCCGTGACCTCGTTTTACATTAAAGGCAAAATGGACCGGCTCTTTCGAAGCGGTAAACACGGCTTTTGAATAGTGGAATTCGTGCCCACGCAGTGTTTCCCCAATGGGGTAGTAGGGATTTTGACCGCGGGTTTCCAATACGGTATATCCGTGCCCCTGTGGCTTTTTTTGAAAAACGAATTCCATGGGAAGCGCTCCGACCATCGGATAATTCCCGCTATCCAGCAGAATCCTTTCTCCCAGATAAATGAGCCCGCCACACTCGGCATAAACGGGAAGTCCCGCTTCGATTTCCTGTTTCAGGGCATTTCGAAAAGAGGCGTTATCGGCCAGGGCCCGGGCCTGCGTTTCGGGAAATCCCCCACCAATATAGAGCGCATCCAGCTTCGGCAACCGGGTTGATGAAAGGGCGTCCAGTTCAATCAGCTCTGCCCCCAGATCCTCAAGTTGAGACAGGTTTTCAGGATAATAGAACCACAGGGCCTGATCCCTTATAAAACCAATTCGCGGGTGTAAGGTTTCATTTTCAGGGAAGGTTGCCGGTTTACTGGAGGGTGTTATTCCCTCCAGTTGCGGGGCCCGGTCGGCGATTTCCCGGATATGTTCCAGTTGCAGGTTGTCCATGACGGTTTTTTTGGCCCATGAAATGGCTTTTTGCGCCCGGTCGCTCTCCTGGTGGGGGACCAGGCCCATATGCCTTTCCGGAAAGGGGTGTTCCCTAAGTTTTGGAATTGAACCCACCACGGGGATGCCGCAGTATTTCCAAATGGCTTCCGTAATCAGTTTCTTCTGTCGGGGCCCGGCCACTCGGTTGAGAATAACGCCGGCAATGTTCAGGTCCGGATCAAATACCTGGCATCCTTGAACGACGGCTGCCATGGTACGCGTTGTCATGGTGACGTCCAAAACAATCAGCACCGGCGCTTTAAGCAGTCTGGCCAGTTCGGCAGTGCTGCAGCACCCATTGAGGTCGAGGCCGTCATAGATCCCTCTGTTCCCTTCAATAATGGCAATCTCCGCGCTTTCGGAATGTTTCAGAAAGGAGTTCAGGATCTGTTCTTCATTCATTAGAAAAGGATCCAGGTTATAACATTTCTTTCCCGTTGCCAGGGAAAGCCAGCCGGCGTCAATAAAATCGGGTCCTTTTTTAAAAGGTGCAACGATGTAGCCTGCTTCCCGCCAGGCTGCGGCAAGGCCCAGGGAAAGAATGGTTTTACCGGATCCGCCTTTCAGGGCGGCAATAATTACGCGGGGATGCATATCAGCGTCTCTTTTTATCAATTTGGTTTTGAGTGGTTGTGATTTATGATTGTAACCCATCATGGCCGAAATAAGGAACACGGTCTCTTAAAATTGTCAACAAAAAAGTCATGGAACCGTTCCGTTTTTTTTTATTGACATCCTATCGACCTTTTGATTATTAACTATCTGATTAATTGGTCAATTCGTATTTGTACAAGCAGCGACTGAAATCGGATCGTTTATTTCAGGATTCGGTGGAAAATAGGGTTAAACATATTTTCAGTATCCCTGCCGCGGATCAGAATTATTTGGGGAGGAGGTGACGGTCGGCACTAGTTTTAGGAGAAATTCCTTAGCGATACCTTGATGTCATAACATTTTAAGGAGGCAAGTCTAATGGCTTTTGAACCCAACGAAGAACAAAAAGTATTGAAGTACGACGAGCTTCGCATCTACACGGATGAGGAGCTGAACAACTATACGGAGGATGAACTCAAGGCATATAAATGCAAACATGACATCCCCGATCTGGACGAACTGGAAAAAGGTCCCTGGCCGAGTTTTGTAGCGGATTCCAAACGAGAGGCCCTTCACCGCAAAAATCTGGCCGATGACCGCATGTTGATCGATCGAGACGTGGTCGAGGATCTGATGGGACAGCTCCAGGTTTCCTATGACGACAAGGAAACCCACTGGAAACATGGCGGCATCGTGGGCGTGTTCGGTTACGGCGGCGGCGTTATCGGCAGGTATTCGGATTTGCCCGAAAGGTTCCCTTCTATTGCGCATTTTCATACCATGCGTATCAACCAGCCTGCCAGTAAGTTCTATTCCAGCGATTATCTCCGGTGTGTTTGCGACCTTTGGGAGTATCGGGGCAGCGGCTTGATGAATTTTCATGGTTCCACGGGCGATATGGTCTGCATCGGGACCACTACCGAGCAGTTGGAGCCCATTTTTTATGAATTGGGGCACGTCCTTCAGCAGGATCTGGGCGGTTCCGGTTCCAATCTTCGTACGCCGTCCTGCTGTATCGGCAAGGCTCGTTGTGAATACTCCTGTATTGACACCCAGGGCATGTGTTACGAATTGACCCATTTTTATCAGGATGAGCTGCACCGTCCGGCTTTTCCCTACAAATTTAAGTTTAAATTTGATGGCTGCCCCAACGGTTGCGTGGCCTCCATTGCCCGGTCGGATATGAGCTTTATCGGTACATGGAAAGACAATATTCGGATCGATCAGGAAGCGGTACAGGCCTATATCGGTGGTGAAATTGCACCCAACGCCGGCGCCCATGCGGGCAAAGACTGGGGCGCCTTCAACATTGAAAAAGAAGTGATTAACCTGTGTCCCACCAACTGCATGTGGATGGAAGACGGCAAACTCATGATCGACGACAAGGAATGCACCCGTTGCATGCATTGCATCAACGTCATGCCGAGAGCCCTGAGACCCGGTGTTGAAACAGGATGCAGCATCCAGTTCGGCGCCAAAGCCCCCATCTTGGACGGCGCCCAGATGGGTATTCTGACGATTCCTTTCATGGAATGCGAAGCGCCTTATGACAATATCAAGGAAATCGTGGAAAAAATCTGGGAATGGTGGCCGGAAGAAGGGAAGAACCGTGAACGTTTGGGCGAGCTGATCCAGCGTCAGGGTGTCGCCAAGTTGCTGCAGGTCCTGGAGATTCCGCCCATGCCGCAGATGGTGAGAGAGCCGAGAAGCAACCCCTACATCTTCTGGAAGGAAGAGGATGTGCCCGGTGGATGGGACCGCGATATCGACGACTACCGATCCAGACATGCAAGATAGGAGGAATCTATAATGGCATTATCATTAGAAAGACTAGGACTATATAATCCTGAAAAACCCATGGAAAACCGTCTGACGGATCTTGGTCCTCGGCATTTCTGGCAGTATTTTCCTTCGGTTATTCAGAATAATTACGGCAAATGGCTGTACCACGATATTCTGGAACCCGGCATTCTGGTGCATGTGGCCGAAAGCGGCGACAAGGTCTTTACCGTCCGGTGCGGCGGTTGCCGTTACATGAGCGTTGAAAATGTTCGGGAAATCTGTGAAATCGCCGACAAACACTGTGACGGGTTCATGCGGTTTACCACGCGAAATAACCTGGAATTTATGGTGGACAGCCAGAGCAAAATGGAGGCCCTGAAAAAGGACCTTCAGAGCCGTAAGCATGTTACCGGCAGTTATAAATTCCCCATTGGCGGCACGGGGGCCGGCGTCACCAATATCATCCATACTCAGGGTTATATTCATTGCCATACGCCTGCTACGGATGCTTCCAGTATGGTCAAGGCCGTCATGGATGATCTTTTTGACCATTTCCAGGGCATGAGTCTGCCGGCCCAGGTCCGTGTGTCCATGGCCTGCTGCCTCAATATGTGCGGGGCCGTGCATTGTTCCGATATCGCCCTTCTGGGATATCACCGGAAACCGCCGATTGTGGACGCCGAAGTCTTGGATCAGTACTGCGAAATTCCGCTGGTCATTGCGGCTTGCCCCACAGCCGCTATTTCGCCCGCCAAAACCGAATCCGGCAAAAAAGCGGTCAAGATTAAGAGCGAACGTTGTATGTTCTGCGGTAACTGCTACACCATGTGTATGGCCCTGCCCCTGTCGGATAGTGAAGGGGACTGTGTTACCATTATGGCGGGCGGCAAGGTTTCCAACCGGATTTCACCGCCCAAATTTTCCAAGGTGGTTGTACCGGCGCTGCCCAACACCTTCCCGAGATTCCCTGAGGTGTGCGAGAACGTCAAGCAGATCATTAATGCTTACGCAGGGGACGCCAACAAATATGAGCGTATTGGCGACTGGGCCGAGAGAATCGGCTGGGAAAAATTCTTTGAAAAATGCGATCTTCCCTTTACGGAACATCTTATTGATGATTACCGACTCCAGTATGATACCTACAGGACATCCACTCAGTTTAAATATACCGAGGCGTCCTGGGCTGTATCAAGAGCCGTCAACGGCATCAAATAAACGAATGCTCAATTAGTTCCGCCCGGGGGGGGGGGAACCATGCTTGCAAAACGTCTCTTCCCCGGACGGAATATGACATAAAGGAGCAACAATGGAAGACATGAAAAAAGCCATTATGGAATTTGCTGAAAATAGCAAAAAAAGCAAATTCTATTTTAACGACATCCAGAAAGCGGTTCAGAAGGTGCTTCCGGATGCCAAGGCCAGGATGATCAAAAAGGCTGCCACTGCGTTGATTACTGAAGAAAAACTGATCTATTTTTCCACCGGCAGCAGCACCATGTACGGTATGAAAGGGAGAGGACAAACGGAAGATCATTAGAAAAGATTGTTTTGGCTTGCTGTACCAATAAAGACGAACTGATAGCAAAGAGGTCGCTGTCCCGGTTGGGTTGCGGCCTTTTTGCTTCATGTGGATTGGATGTTTAACGGATGGGTTCCCGGTTTATGGGGTTTAAGATGAATTCGATCCGGCGGAAATGTAAGGGATATCCGGCATGAAATTGCGGAACTTTGTTAGAAACGATTATGGGAAATGCGATATTCCCGCCAACACCATCGACCGAATTCGGAAGGGGTTTAAACGCTTGCGCCTTCAACCGGAATACCGGCAATTCAAGGCAGCGGACAATCTCTACTGGGGGCAAATCTGGATTGATTCAATCAAGATCATCTGTGAAGGGAAGGGAACAACCGCTTCTCTTTGTGAAGCCAGCGCATTGGCGGAATTGACCGAACGGCTGAGTGCCGGTATGTTTTATCCGGTCTTTGAAGAACAGGTTCGGTTCAATATGCCGGCGTTATATGGCCGGGACGCCAGGCGGTTTCTCAATTTTGAATGGATGGAAGGTTACGTCAATGCCCACCAGGATGAGCTGGACCATCCGTTGACGGTGGAAGCGTTGCTGCAAAAGGAAACCCATTTGTCAACAGAAGATATCCAAAGCATTAAAAACAGCGAAATGTGCCGTCATTGGGTGGATGGTTTTTCACTGGTGAAGCAGCAAAATATTAAGGTGCCTGTCAATTTTGTCAACTATATTCATGGGTCCAATGGCATGGCCGCCGGCAATACCCTTGAAGAAGCCCTTGTGCAGGCCACTTGTGAGATATTTGAACGATATGTGCAGATTCGGGTTGTCAGACCCGAAAAAGAAGTCCCCACCATCGACAGCCGGACCGTGAAAGACCCCTTTGTTCAGGAAATGATCGGGTTTTATGAGAAACAGAACATTTCAGTGCTTATCAAGGACCTTTCATTTGACGGCATGCTGCCGGTGATCGGCGTTTTGTACACCAACCACAACCTGGCCCCGGATCGTCTCGAACACCGGGTCCTCACGCCTGGGGCATCTTTTAACCTCATGGAGGGGTTAACCCGATGTTTTACGGAGGGCGTACAGGGGCGTGCCACACTTAAAAAATCAAGGCCCAATTTTGATAAAGCGGTGGTTCGCAAGGCAGCGGTTGATGATTACTATATGCTCATGCGATGCGGTGTGGCGTTGAAAGATATTTCATTTTTGGAAAATGGAAAGCCAACGCCTTTCAGGGAAAAAAAATGCAAAGACATCTTTGAAGAGATTGATGACCTTAAGGGGATCTGCCGACATTTGAAAACCGACGCGATTATTTTGAACCATACTCATCCTGTTTTGGGGTTTCCCGTTGTCAGGGTCGTGGTTCCGGGGGTGTCGGATTTTTTGCCCTTTTTAAAGAAGGATGTGCTGGTATCTGAAAAATCAAAGCCGTCCACCGCCCATCGCGGAGAAGAATTTATTAACGTTATGAAGAGTTTTTTTTCTTCTGATTTTAACCAAGCTTAGAGGTATACCATGAAGACGCCACAGGACTCGGAAGAGTTTATTTTCAAGCAAAAACAAATACGGGATGAAGATACGGAATGCGCCAGCACACAATATAATGAGGGGGTTTCCCTCATGGAACAGGGAAAGCTGGATGAGGCCATCGGCGCCTTTAACGACGCCATTGAAAACAGCGCGCGAATGTTTGAAGCATTTGTTAACCTGGGTTATATTTACTTTAAGAAGGGGGATCTGGAGAGGGTTATTCATGTCAATGAGAGAGCGATTCAGATAGAGCCCCGATACGCACGGGGATACGCCAACCTCGGTTTCGCTTATCTTCAGATGATGAAAACCGAAGAGGCCATTAATGCCCTTACCAAAGCCATTGAACTGAATCCGGAGATTATTCAAGCCTGGAACAATCTGACCAACGCCTATTTGCAAAATGATGAGATTGAAAAAGCCATTGAAACCGGGGAAAAAATGGCGGCGCTTGCCCCTGATTTCGCTCTCGGTCGGAACAACCTCGCCTCCGCCTATTACAATAAGGGTGATTATTCGAAGGCCATTGAAAATTTGGACAAGGCGGTTGCCTTAGGGCTTGACCCTCATCCCGAGTTTCTAAAAGCATTGGAGCCGCATCGATAAAAATGGATTTTTCTTATTTATTTGAGCCTTACGATAGACTGGTCAGTCGAGCAGACAAGTCCTTTGAGCGGATGGCAAGGGAATATCCGGATTGTATTGCCTGCAAGCCCGGCTGCGCGGATTGCTGTCACGCCGTGTTTGGACTTTTTCTGATCGAAGCCGTTTTTTTGAAGCATGATTTCGATCAGCTTGGGGAAACGGAGAAAAATGCGGCCCTGGCAAGGGGGCTTGCAGCGGAAAAGGAGCTTGAAATTCTTCAAAGAACCCTTGGGGAGTTCAGGGATGATCCCCAGATGAGTGCCTATTCCATGGCCAGAGCGAGAATTCGCTGTCCCCTGCTCAACGATGAAGACGCTTGCATTCTGTACCCTTATCGCCCCATCACCTGTCGGGTTTACGGTATTCCCACCATGGTCCATCGGGTGCCGCGGATTTGCGGCAGCACCGGCTTCAAGAAGGGTCAGGCCTATCCCATCTTTAACATGGATGGGGTACAGAAGGAGCTGTTTGAATTATCCAGGGACCTTCTGGAGAATATCAAAAATGATTCTGCCGAGGAAAGGGCATCCCTGCTGATCTCTATTCCGAAAATCATCAAGACAACCGTGGAAGATCTGGTCAATGAAAATCCTGAAGGGCCTGACGCAGGCAGCTGACTTTGATCATCGTTTCGGCCACTCCCATTCCCCCATCAAGGGCATTTTGCTTCTCATTATATTCTTGACATAAAATCGCCGTGGTATTACCCTTCGGTCAGGATGGTATTATAAGGGGAGGGTGTTATGAAAACATTGTCACTCAAGTTGTCGGAATCATTGCTTGTAAATCTTGATTCCATGGCGAGGGAAAGAGGTGAAAGCAGGTCTGCACTGTTAAGAGAAGCCATTGAGACATTTATAGCAGGAGACCTTCACGCCCCAAAGGGATCCTGTTTAGATCTTGCTAAAGATCTTGTGGGATCTGTGAAGGGACCGGTGGACCTGTCTTTTCATCAAAAGCACATGCGTGGTTACGGCAAATGAAGCGACGTGTTATTTTGGATACCGGGCCTCTTGTGGCGATTATTAACGGCAGGGACAAATACCATAAGTGGGCGACATTGCAATGGGCGCAGATTGAGCCCCCTTTGTTGACGTGTGAAGCCGTGTTATCAGAGGCATGTTTTCTTCTCGGTGGTTTTGATGGAGGACAAATCGCTGTTTTTGAACTTCTTAAACGAAGGATCTTGGATATTCCTTTTAGAATGATTGAGCATATAAGCCAAATGGCCTGGCTTTCGCGGAAATATTCCAATGTTCCGATGTCGTTGGCAGATGCCTGCCTGGTGAAAATGGCAGAAGTATACGCCGAAAGCGCTGTTTTTACGATTGATACTGATTTTGGCATCTATCGGAAAAACAAAAAACAAATTATTCCAGTACTGTCGCCGTATGATCGATAGGTGAGACAAGGCATGCCTTGTCTCTACGGACGGGCAGGAGAATTATAGGTATCCGGGATGATGCAAACGGGTCAATGAAAATCCTGAAGGGCTTGGCGCAGGCAGCTGATGTGATCGGCAATGTGGGCACTTATGGGACCCATGTCATTTGAACCCCGTGCCGCGTAATGGGCCAGCAGCGGCTCGAAAACCTGGCTGAGTTCCGGTTTGTCGAAAGATTGCAGCAGGGAAAGAAGGTCCGCCGTCCGGACCCCCGCAACACCATTTCCTTTTATTTCCCGCGCACGAAGTCCTTCAATAAATCCCTTGACGGTGGCGGTTACGGCAAAATCGCCCGCCCAAACCGTTTCTCCGACCCCATCCAGCCTGTCGAGCCGCATCCTGACCGTTGTATCCAGGAAAAAATAGGCCATGGCAATCATGGGGCCGGCATTTTCCGTTTCCAGCAGCGGCTCGTATTCCCGAACGGTGGTCAGCCTGACATTTATTCCCCCATCCTCCCGAGCGTTGATGATAAAGTCTCCGGCCGCATGATGCCAGGCACCAATCCGGCTGAAATCCCGACCGTCATAATAAAGGGCCAGGATTTTGGAGGATTCCTCAAAAATGTGAAATCCTTCAGTGGAAGAAGCATATCGATGGCCTCTTTTCAAGTCCCAGATTTGAATTTTTTGTCTGCCGTCCGTCGGGTCCATGACCATATGCCATTCATGGTAATCCTCAAACCATTGGGCGATCAGGATGACCATCTTTTCGGCTGTTCCCTGTTTCGTTTGATATGCCAATTCCCTGATGCCGTAAATTTCCGGCAAAAATGATAAATCAAAGGTACTGTTTAAATGAGCCAGCGTGTCATGTTCGCGTACCAGGCATTCAATGCCTTTCCTGGAAATGGCCGTACTCAGTGTAAATTTTGTCCGGGTTTCTTTTATAAACACTTCGACGCCGGCCACGTGATAAAGGATGCCATGCTTTTCACTGCGAATTTTGATTTTCCATAGATCCTCCAGGCGCCAATGCCGTCCATTTTTCAGTATGCGTTGCAGGAGTTCTCCCTGGTTTTTCAAAACACATGCCTTGAGGGTATCAAAATAGTTGCCAAGGGTCAGAACAGGGTGGTTTTTTTCGGGCGCTATGCGGAACGGTTTGGACAGATCTTCCGGTTCAAGGGGAATATCGCCTTCCGGGGAAGCGAATAGATATGAAACAATCATAGTTTCTTCAGAGCTTCTGAAGCGATTTGACCCACCGATATTTTTCGGATATTGCCGGTTTCGTAGATCTCGATTTCATGGGGGTCATCCAAAAGCTTTTCCATGTCTTTCCCGGCTTCGTGAGCCCCGATATTGCCCATGAGCCATGTGGTATATCCACGGACCGAAGGATCCTGGTCTTCAAGAAAGGCAAAAAAGTAGAGGGTGTGCTTGCGGATGAAAGGCGCCTGGGTTGTCGAAATTCTCCCGAGGGCTTTCAAAGCATCGATCCGGCGGTTAACATCCCCCGTGAACTGGTAGAGTTGGGCCGTATATCCGCCATACAGATCGGGCCGATGGGTAATGATCTCACCAATGGCCTCAAAAGCGCCCAGGGGAAACGCCGCCGTATCCGTGAGAGAATAAAAAAGCCCCTGCAGGAGTTTGGAAACCATTCCCGGGTCCTTGTCTCCGACAATGGCGCAAGCGCGGCCAAGGGCTTCGGCAGCCCTGTGGCGAAGCAGACTGTCCCCTGAATAGAGCAGGCGCTGAAGATACCGGATGACCTTTTTGTCGTTCCGAGCGGCATCCAGTATGGGGTCTATCTGGTATGCCTTGACCTTTTTTTCCACCTCTTTCTTGCTCATGTTGTGGGTGCGACTTTGTTTATCCCATGATCTGGGTGTATGGTTGACAGCGTTATTCAGTCGCTCCCTGGCCCCCTGGGCAGTAACTTCCTGCACTTCCTGATGCAGCCGGATAAAATAAAGGGCCCCGGATATTCTTCTGCCCTCATAGGTTCCGGAAGGGATCACCAGGTGTGTGATGAGATCGTAATTCTCAAGGATTTCTTGTTTATAATCCTCATCCGCCACCAGCCCCCATGCCAGGTCCCAGTCCATGTTACAGCCGAACAGCAGGGCTTCAATCAGGGCCGCTCCCAGGTTATGGCCGGTTTCATCGCAGGCATACACGGCGCCGCATGAACATATGCCGACGGGCATTTCCCCGGGTTTTCGGGTGGCCAGTTCTTTTGGTTTTTCAACGGGCAAATCGCAAAAAGGGCATTTGGCCCTTTGGACCGGTTCTCTTCCAAAAAATTTTTGATCAAACATTTTCAATATCGTTCCAAAATAGTGACAGGTGATGGCAAATCGAAGCTTCTAGCGTCTTCGTCGTATTCAAAATCAACCACTTCCAGCCCCCACCGGGAGGATTTGAATTCAAGTATCCAATTCCGGTACTGGGGTCCGGCAAATTCACAGCAGATGTTTCCGATTCGTGCATCCATGCGTAAAAGCCGGGCGGCAATTTCCCGATGAAAGAGATCCGTGATATGGAACTTATCATCTTCGTCAAGTTCCCGTTTCAGCAGTGGCAAGGCAGGCATATCCATTATCTTGATGGTCCCGGCAAGTCCAGGGTCATGCACTGGTTGCCCGAACCGCAAGATTTGGTTGTCATCTTGGGTTGATTGCCCCCAGGTCCCACACCCAGGGCATAATTGGTGGCGCTGGCCACCTTTTGAAGGGTGTATGACGAACACTTGGGACATGAGAGATCGGCTTTTTCATCCGAGTTCATAAACAGCTTTTCAAAAACTTCACCGCACTCAAGGCATTTGAATTCATAAATAGGCATTGTTTTGCTCCTTGATTGTATCGTATAAGTCCCCCAATATAGTCACAAGCAAAGACAAAGTCAAACATCGGTTTTTTTAGTTCGGAACCCGATGTTCCGGGTGTCGCACTTGACATCGCCTGAAACAGAAGCCACCTGAATGAGGTCAACAACAGCCATGATCCTGTCCTTTCACCCCTGTTTTACAGCCGACTGCCAGATTATTCTGGGAGCTCGCGCTCTCAATGAGGAAAACCTCCGACTGATTCGCGGCGCGCAGGCCGTTATTTTACCCCAGGGACGGGTGGAAAGCCTGGTAAGTGCGTGTTCCGAAGCCGGAATAAACATGTTTCCCAGTTATAAAATGCGCCAAGCCTACCCCGGTAAGGTCGGACAAAGTCGTTTGTTCCAGGAATTTCAATTGCCTCATCCCAAAACCTTTCGTTGGAAGACGGTTGAGGCATTCAAAAATGTCGTTTTCGGCGCCGCTGGAATGCCGCATCCCTTTCCCTTTGTGGTCAAGGACGATGTGAGCCACGAAGCCGAAGGCGTTTTTATGGTAAAAGGACGGGAATCCCTGGAGGCGGCGTTGGGTGCCATGGCTTTGCGGGAGGGGGACGGAAACAAAGGGTTTGTGACGCAGGATTTTGTGCCCTCAGGAGGGAATGTGCTCCGAGCGGTCATTATGGGCGACCAGGTTATAAGCTACTGGAAACGCCCCGTCGAAGTGGGACAAGTCATTACTACCATCAGCAAGGGCGCTCGCATTGACCATGAGTGGTTACCTGAGCTTCAGGAAAAAGGAAAGGCACAGGCGCAGGCGCTGGCGAGACGCACGGGGATTAATCTGGCTGCCGTGGATTTTGTATTTCCCCTTTTGGAGCCGGTTCCATTGCCGCTTTTTCTGGAGATCAATTACTATTTTGGACGGCGGGGACTGGGCGGCATGGATGCATACTACCGGCTTCTTTTCAGGGCCATTCAAGACTGGTTACGGGGCATGGGATTAGATCCAAATGCCGTCAATTTAATTTAAATTTTGAATCCTTGTGTCGGCAAAGATTTTTGCTAATGTCATGCATTACTTTCAGTTGAGGGCGGTCTCTAAATCCTCCAGGGTTGTAACGGGTGCCTTGCAGGCGTACTGTTCGCAAATATAGACCGTCGGCTTCCGGTTTTGAGAGTGCATGCCCGCCAGAAAGGGCGCCAAGGCAATGTATTTGTCGGCAATCGGTCTCTCATCCGGTCGTAACAACAACACTTTGTTGGGCAGAAACTTTTGTTGAATGGTTTTTGCCATGGCGCGGGTAGTCTCCAGGGCAAGATCTCCGGTGATGACGATTTCCCGACCGGGACCCACCATGAAATCCACGGCAGCCAGAAACTGGGTATGGGCCATGGGGACATTCTTGACCTGTCCGGAAAAAGCGACCATGAGTCGGTCGAGTTTTTGCGCCAAATCCGAATCTCCCGTCATTCGGTTCAATCGCAGAAAATTCAGTGCTACTACTGAGTTTCCCGAGGGGAGTGCTCCATCGTAAACTTCCTTGCTTTGGGTGATCAGATTTTCATTCCCCTTTCCGGTGAAAAAAAGGCCCCCGTCCGCCTCGTCCCAGAAAATATCGATCATATCTTGATTGAGCCGGATGGCCGTTTCAAGCCAGACAATATTGAATGTGGCCTCATAAAGTTCCAGCAGTCCCCACACCAGGAAGGCATAGTCGTCCAGGTAGGCGGGAAGTGCGGCTTCACGTTCCCTATAGCGACGCAGCAGTCTGCCATTTGGATCTCGAAGGTTTTCGAGGATAAAACGGACGGCATTTTCGGCGGCTTCGGTATAGTGGGTGTCCCCCAGTGCCTGTGCCCCTTTTGCCAGGGCGGCAATCATCAATCCGTTCCAGGAGGTAATAATTTTATCGTCTTTCAGGGGATGAATGCGATTTTTACGGTTATCAAAGAGTTTCTCTCTCGCGTTTTCGAGGCGCGCTAAAAGGTGTTGCAGGTCGATCCCTTCTTTCTCCGCAAATGCTTTCGGAGAAAGTGTTATGTGGGGAATACTTTTTCCCCCTTCAAAATTCCCATTGACCCTAATGTCGTAAAACCGGCAGAAGAGATCGCCTTGCTCCTCCCCGAGACATTTTTTAACCTGCGCCGGGGTCCACACGTAAAAAAGACCCTCTTCTCCCTCACTGTCGGCGTCTTCGGCGGAATAAAATCCCCCTCCGGGGTCGGTCATATCCCTTAATACATAGGTGAAAATATCTAGGGCAACCTGAGCAAAACGGTCTTTTCCCGTGACCTGATAGGTCTCCATGTAAGCCATGGCCAGCAGGGCCTGATCATAAAGCATTTTCTCAAAGTGGGGCGCCAGCCATTGGTCATCCACGGAGTACCGGTGAAACCCAAAGCCCACCTGGTCAAAGATGCCGCCGTTTCTCATGGCATCCAGTGTCTTTTCCACCATTTCAAGCGCTTTTGAGCCAGGGTCCCGTTGATGTTGTCTCAATAGGAAGGTCAGGTTGTGGGGAGTAGGGAATTTCGGGGCTTTGTTGAAACCGCCCCACCGGGCGTCAAAACTTTGCGCCAACTGATTGTAGGCGGTTTTCAAGATTTCTTTATCGGGCAGTGAGGTCGATGGACCACTGTTCGCTCCGGGTTGAATGGCCTCCACAATTTTATCGCCTGAGATTAGTATCCGGTTTCGATCATTTTGCCACATGGCGGCCAACTGGTTGAGGATGTCCATCAGCCCCGGCATGCCCATTCGGCTGGTTTTGGGAAAATAGGACCCCGCAAAAAAAGGCTTGCTGTCAGGGGTCATGAGAACGGTGAGGGGCCAGCCGCCGCGACCGGTCAGGGCCTGACATACGGACATGTAGATTTTGTCCACATCGGGACGTTCTTCACGGTCAACCTTGATGGAAACATAATATTTATTCAGGATTGCAGCTACTTCATCATCTTCAAAGGATTCATGGGCCATCACGTGGCACCAGTGACAGGTGGCGTAACCAATGGACAGGAAAATGGGCTTGTCTTCGGCTTTTGCTTTTTCAAAGGCGTTGCTTCCCCAGGGAAGCCAGTGAACCGGGTTGTCGGCATGCTGTAGAAGGTAGGGACTTTTTTCCTGGGCCAGTTGGTTTCCGAAATTCATCCTTTTCTCTTCGGCCATGATCCGATTCCCCCCTTGCAAAAGCGTAGATTGTAGCATGAGATTAGAAAAAATCTCCAAAGGAGTCAAGCGAAAGGATGTGCATTATAGGAACGACAAGCTCACCAGCGCCTCCTCCGGCCCCCCTCGCTAGGACCGCCCAAGTATCAGGCGTCTGGTTCCGGGTAGAAGCACCGGTTGCCCGGCGCTCCCCCCGCAGATTCGGACGTGAAGATTTCCCTCATCCGGTTTCTCGGTTCAGGTCCTTTTTACCAGACCATCAACCAGCCAGGCGACACCCCGACCGGCGAATAACTTTGCTGCCCCAGTGGTTTCAGAATCCGTGGACTATTTTCGGAATTGGCAGTGGGTGGCTCCTTTGCAGGTCTGCAAACAACACCAGGCCGTCGGAACTCCTCCGGCTTAGCCAGTAACGCCAGGCCTTCATCGCGTATTCATACGCCACTTCAAGTGCTTTGTAGTTCGAGCGTACACCAAAATATTGATAGAACCCCCGAAGTTTGCTGCATAAAATCTCATGCTGCTCCTTCATGGGATCATGGCGGCTCTCCTTACACCAACTCCACGTCATACTCAGAAAACGCCTTAAACGCTTACCAGCCGTCTTCTTCTTAATCACCCACCGCCCCTTTAAGGACCTGCCCCAGTAGTAGGTAAAACCTAAGAAATCAAAGGTCTCACGCTTTGCACCGGCCATTGGCCTTCCAAAGGCTATCAATCTGGTCTTTCCCGGGTGAAGGCTTAGCTTGTATTTCTCAAAACGCTTGGGCAAAACTGCCATCAACCGTTCAGCATCAGACTTCAATTGAAACCCGATTATGAAATCATCCGCAAAGCGGACCAAAAAACACTTCCCCTTCAGCCTCGGTTCAACTTCTTTGACAAACCAGCCGTCCAGCACCTCGTGCAAAAATATATTACTCAGCACCGGTGAAATGACGCCGCCTTATGCAAAGAAAGTAATTATGCAAAGTAAGCCATAAAACGCATTGGAATTCAAGGGTTTCTTTTTGATTTACTTAGCATAATCTTTGCTAATGATGACTGAGCGAAAAGCTCACAAAATCATTTGTCGGAAAAAAACCAGATCATTTTATCCAAAATAAACCAAGGATGCTGCATCGTTTAATTGGATTTCAAGTTTGAGATACCCGTGATATTATGCAAAGTAAACTCAGTGAAGGTGTTGGAAATCTGGTAGCTTTAGCGGTTTACTTTGCATAATCGGCAACTTGGCATAAGGCGGGTTATGCAAAGCTTTGCATAACCCGCCTTGAGGCGTTCCTTTCTCAGGGTATATGGTTTCGTCACCCTCCACGACCCCGGCGTTCAACCACTTGCCGATTAGCCGCAGGATGCCGCCATCATTCACCCTTTTACGCAGTATTTCTCGTAATAATGAGTGATCTATATTGTCAAATAGTCCCGTAATATCCGCGCTCAAAATCCAGTTTATGTTCAAACCGGCACACTTTTCACGAAGTTCTTTCAGCGCCAGGTGTTGACTGTGACCTTCCCGAAATCCATGGGAAACTTCATAAAACAAGGGTTCGTAAGCCAGCCCCAGCAAAGTCGCCACCGCTTTCTGGACAATCTTGTCCTCCAACGCCGGAATCCCTATCGGTCTCTTTTTACCGCCTTCCTTGTCCACCCATATGCGCTTGACCGGAGATGCAACGTACTGCCCTCTTTGCAGCCGTTCGTACAGTTTATAGAGGTTTTCATTAAGATCGACAGCATAGTCCTTCGCCGTTATCCTATCAACTCCGGTTGACTCATTCTTACTCAATGCCTTGAATGACTTTTTCAATAAATCAAAGTCGGTCCAATGCGCAAGTGATGAGAACACCGTTTGCGAATCGGCCATCCCCCGTATTGCTACCCGGGCAAGACTTGATTCACTGACCAGTACGGGGAGACCATGTGTACTCGGTTCTTCGGACTTCTGGGCAACCTGCTCCGCAATTTCCTGATTTTCCATTGATATGGGTTGTGACCTCTGAGTGTCTTCCATAGTTCCTATCAGAAAAACGTTATACCCTGCTTCACCTTCCCTACAGTGGGTCGCTTGGGCGCCACTTCCCCACCTTCCCAGCACCATCCTCGGCGCCATCGGTACTATGTTCCGCTAAGACTACCAAAAGTCCCTCTCAGGCACGTTCGCTTTTCGCTGTCCACACCTGATACCCTGCCTGCTTTCTTTCTTTGTGTTTCTTGCGACTCATTTGCAGGTGAAAGCAGCCCGCAAACGCCAGGGCTCTTAATCTCCCGGCGCCCCTCATCTTCCGGGTCTCTAAACAAGGAAACTTTTGGTTCTCCCGAGTTCCCGAGCTATCCATTTGAATCCATGCCCTGGTCTAAGACCCCGGTGGCAACCTCAACACTCGCCATGGCGCATCAAGGTCTGCTGTCTTCCGCTTGCTCCAAAGCGTCGGCGTTCCCCTGATTTCACAGGGTTATCCAATGACCACAACTATACATTTTTCGGGGCTCAATACGCAGCCTGGATTCTCGTTCCGTCCAGCTCCGTACGCCGGTTACCCGGTTTGCACGTGGACTTCACTACCGAGCTGGTGGCTAACCTCTGCTCGGGTGGGACTTTCGCTTTCCGCGATCACCCACTGGATAACAATAACCAATTTCATCCCGATTTACGCGGGTTCCCAAGGTTTCGGGCTTACCTCGGCGCGAGGAGCGCTTGGTTAGCGGATTGAACCATGATGTTTGTTTGCCGTGAGAACCTCTGTAACTTGTGCTGGAATAGTAACATTAGGCATGTTTTGAATGAGCGCTCGTAAAACAGCATTGACTGCCTCCGCAGAAGTAAAAACCTGTGCTACATCAGGGTCAAGCACCACAATAACACTATCCTCAGTGACTCGTTTAGCAAAACGATTCGGACGTGCTTTACTATAATCAAACTTATATTCTGGTTTTAAATCGTCAATTGCTGAATTAGTAGGCATTTTCTTCATAATCCTTTCGTTCATGGTTTGTCGCTAAACGTGAGCTAATTATCCGCACAATATCTTCTAGTCGTTCTGTGAAACTGGTCAATAACAGTCGTCTTTTCTCAGAATTTCCGATGATGATTTCACGTAACTCTTCTGACGTAGAGTGTTCTTCATCATCAAATATCAAAGCTAATGGGTCACTGAAAACAGTACTTGCTTCATCAAAACTAACTTTGTGTTTCTTGAGATTCGTTTTCGCTTTATTTTTGTCCCATTCAAATTGAATACTCATCGATTAATCATCCAAAGTTATTTGTAAAAGAACACCCCCTCATTATACCTGAGACGGTGGCTTTGAGACAAGCCGTTTTTGATTGAGAAAAGCCGGGTAGCCAGGGGATGTTGCCATCCCCAAGCCCCCTCAGAACCACTATATAATGCCCATCAAAACCAGTTTATAACTCGGGTATATTACCCCTTTCACCCAAGAACCGGTGAAGAAATTTATGTGGTAGGTACCAGAAACCATCGTGGAGAAACTTGTTTTGTAACAAAGAAACCTGATGGTCGCCATGAATTGATACCTGCGTGGATGACCAATCCAAAGTATGAAAAGATATCCCTCGGCTCAAAACCCGCTATCGAAATCAGGGCGCTTAAGAATTTATATTGCTTAATAGTGAATAGAAAAATACCGTTTCCTCCTGATGAAGTCAATTCGAAAACAAGGAGGAAAGATGACGAAACAAAAATATCATCAACTTCGGCTTTGGGATTATTTACCATCACCGATCGAAATTCCAATAGAAACACGAAATAGATTGATTGATTTCCTTGCAGAGCTTCTGTCAGGTTTCTGGCAAAATTCTGAGGGTAACAGAAATAGAAAAGAGAAGTAGTTTCACTAACGTAAAATCGCGGTCTGATATTGGAAGCAGTCAAGAGACTGGAGTTGTTGAAGCAAGCAGCTTAATCCGACTCAGAAAAATCGTAACGATAAATCATAAATAGCTTATTTTCCGATAGAAATAGGTGTTTAACTGAAAAACGTACACGGTATTCAAAAATATTGGACGAATTTGAAGGTGAAAAGGAGCGATGAAAATGAGAGGTGGGAGTCGAAAAGGCGCTGGTCGAAAAAGGAGTCCTGAACATCTGAGGCGTATCCCCGTCACGATTCGGTTACGGAAGTGGATGGTTTCACAGATCAAAATGAAAGGCGAGATAGGGTATTTGATTGAACTCGAATTAGCGACGAAAAAGGGTTTTCTCGACTTACCAGATGATTATCTGGTCGGAAGCTGACTAAGGTGCGGTTATGGTCGCTCTTTTAATGGATATTTCGGCAGGAGCCACCGGAGCCTTCTATGACCTCGTCGCAGCTTACAATTACTCATATGGGGGTCAAAATTCGGTTGTCGCAAGAGGTCAATTTTCGGTTGACATTTCGAGAAAAGAAAGGTGGAAATGAGCATGAGCAATAAAATCAATGCTGAACATATTAGTCGGGAAGCATGTATATATATCCGTCAGTCAACACCGGGCCAAGTTCTACAGCATCGTGAAAGCCAACTTTTACAATATGGCTTGGTAGAAAGGGCAAAAGAATTAGGATGGAACGAGAAAAACATATGGATGATAGATAGTGATTTGGGAATAACTGCATCGGGATGCGTTGACAGAAAAGGATTCCAGAATCTTCTTTCATCTGTGTGTGAAGGAAGAATAGGGGGTATTTTCTCGATTGAATCATCGAGGTTGGCCCGCAACGGTCGAGAGTGGCATACGTTGCTTGAGATCTGTGCACTTAAAAAAACGGTTCTTGTAGATCAAGGAGCTGTTTATGACCTAAACGTGTCAAATGATCGTTTGCTCCTGGGCTTAAAGGGAGAAATGAGTGCAATGGAATTGAGCCTATTAAAGGAGCGTTCTCAGGCGGCAATACAACAAAAAGCGAAGCGGGGAGAATTATATCTTACTGTACCGGCAGCCTATATAAAGACTAGGGATAATAAGCTGAAAAAGAATCCTGACAAACGAATTCAAGAAGTCATTGATTTGGTATTCACGAAATTCAAGGAATATGGTACTCTTCGTCGGGTGTATCATTGGTTTTTAGATGAACAGATTGAGATTGCTGTTGTTTCCAGCGGTAAAGGGGAACGTAGGATAGAGTGGAAACTACCGTCTGCTCATACCTTGTCGCATATAGTGAACAACCCAATTTACGCCGGCGCCTACGTCTATGGCCGGACTAAAACAGAGGTAACTTTTGAAAATGGGCGCAAGCGACTGAGGAAGGGTATTCGTAAGGAACAAAAGGATTGGGACGTTTTAATATTGGATCACCATGAAGGTTACATCACATGGGAAGAGTACCAGTATAACATGGAGATACTAACTCAAAATACAAATAAGAAAAGGCCGGTGGTGAGAGGATCTGTTCGCGGAGGAAAGGCATTGCTTGGAGGTTTGTTAAGATGCGGTCATTGCGGCAGAAAGTTAATTGTACGATACCAAGGCCGTAATGGAACTCATAAACGTTATGAGTGTAGCCGCAAACGAGGTACCGAGACAGGAAAGGCGTGTATATCATTTGGTGGATTTCGTGTTGACCGGGCTGTTACGGATTTTCTTTTGAAAGTATTATCACCGATAGGATTAGAAGCTTCTTTAGAGGCGATAAAGAAAATCAACCATGAATCGGATTCAGTGAAACGGCAACGGGAACTGGAGTTGGAACAAGCGCGTTATGAAGCTTTACGGGCAAAACGTCAATACAATGCAGTAGACCCTGATAATCGTTTGGTAGCATCTACATTGGAGAAGGATTGGAATGACGCTCTTGTTAAGGTAGCAAGATTGGAGAATGAGGTTGACGCCATGGGATCGAACACCCCTTCGCTTTCCCCTGAGGAGGAGACTGAGATCAGAGATCTATCAAAAGATTTACCTCGTGTATGGAATGATCCGTTTTGCTCTTTGGATTTAAAGAAGCGTATAATCCGGACGGTTATCAAAGAGATCGTTGTTTATTTGGAAGATCAAAAGATCAAATTAATCATTCACTGGGAAGGGGGTGAGCATACGGAATTGGAGGTATTGAAGAATAAGTCTTCCAGTTACCCATTGAAAACCGATGTTGATACAAAAAAGATAATATCCGATTTGGCTAGAATTATGCCTGATAAACACATCGTGGCCTTTCTCAACCGTGTGGGTACAAAGACTACAAAGGGATATACCTGGAATCCGGTAAGGTTGCGTTCATTTCGAAATAGGCATAATATCCCTGTATATCATGAAGGAGAGAGGCAGCGACGAGAAGAATATACGGTAGCTGAAGCAAGCGAAAGGCTGGGTATTGGCAGCACCAAAGTTTGGAGACTTATACAACATGAGATTCTACCCGCCAAGCGAGTATGTTCCGGTGCTCCATGGATCATTTCAAAAAAGGACCTTGAATCTGAAGTGATAAAAAAGGCAGCTCATTCCGGGCTTCCAAAGAGCCCGCTTTCAAGAAACTCAAAACAACAAGTCTTTAATTTTCAATAACGTACGGAGGTGTGTATTATGCCGCTATTACCCTCAGAACCGTAGACGCGAGTTTCCCAGCATACGGCTCAAGCCCTCAGTAAGACCCTTTCTCATCAGAAGAGTCCGGCGGTTGTTAACCGCCTGCGCAATACGCATTTGAAGCCTTTTTCACGTTACTCTTGACGACATCCCAATTAATGAGTTGCCAGTTTGGAGCTTGTTGTGGAAGTGCACCAGTCACGAAGACCGTCATTTGCTATTCTCCCATCAGAAGGTTCTTCAAATTATCTCACGCATGAGCACCCGCCAAAATTCAGCTCCCTTTCGGGCCGGAGATAACTCGGTATTCCACCCATTACAGGAGGGCATTGGCTTGGTAAGGCGTCTTGCACCCGCAACACCAACGGCCTGCCTCACGGTTGGCTTGCCACAAAACTTTATGGCGATGTTACGAGCTTACCACGTTCCGCAATAAATACTGTTAACTGACTTAGGTCCACCCCCTATACCGGCGGCACAACATCCGCGCCGGGCGTACGTTCGAGACTCCCGACCTGGCCGCACACCGTTTGGTCCAAGCCTATCGGCCTCTTTGGCTTGTTGCTGTTTACGATACTGCAGGTGTTTGAATATACTGACCATATCAGTCAATCCCAGCCCTAATCCGGATGAGGCTTCCAGAGGAACAGTCCACTCACGCTTTCTGTCCCGACTTTCCAACTTCAAAGGTCCTCGGTACATTGTCGGGAGGGCTTCACACCCCGTCATCAGCGCAACGGCAGCATGCCTCCCTAGGATGCCGGTGGCGGAACACCGGGTTTCCACGATTCTTCTGTGAAAACATATATTTAAAGCGACTTCGTGTCGCAACGAACCAGTGATTATACGGTTTTTTTTGTCATCAAATATCCGTTTCTGCATGTTATCCGACAAAATCGAACCAATCTCCCCCTGGAATCTATATTCTGTAAATTATTCGATGGAAAAATGCAAGGGCAATGTTTTTATTCTCTGTAAAATATTTAATTAGCAATTCTCATTAGAGATGTGGCTTTCGCTCTCGTTCATACGTTCTAATGTGGGAATAGTTTTGGGACGCTCCGCGTCCTGCGGCAAACTCGAAAAACACTTGTTTAAATTGGGGATATTCATGATTTAGGACGCAGATCGTCCAGAAGCGGGTTCCAACATAGGGCGTGTAAAGCAGGATGAGGAGATCGTAATTCCAAAATGAGAATTGCTAATTTCCGGCTTTTTCTCTGAGGCTCATTATGATTTGCCGGTTAAAAGCCGGCATGAAATTATTATTGACAAAGATAAATGGCATGGCGTATGCGTTCCGTATATTGTGCGTATTTGTAATATTGAACATCCAATAGGAGGGCATATCATGATTCCAGTTCCGCCAGACATCATAGCGCGTTTTCAGCATTTTCTGGATAGGAAACCCGTTTAAAAGCGATTTCAGGCATATTACAAAAAATGGCTTCGATTTTACTGGGATTTTTGCCAAAAATATTATCATCCGGTCTCAAAACATGAAAGCCTCAGTCATTTTATCGAAAAACGCCATCAGAAAAAACAGAAAGATTATCAAATCAGACAAGCCTCGGATGCCGTTTCTTTGTATTATGAAACCGTCAAAGAAAGGCCCTCGGTTGCCGAATATGTGACAATTCGAAAGAATACGTCCGTCAAAAAGGCCGAGATCTTTCCAGATAACGATACAACTGTTTTTGCCGCGTCCGCCGCGAAACGTTCAAATGCCGTTCAAGCCGGGCCTGTGGACGTCCCGCCCTCCCGGACGGGTTGTCAGGGTTTCGGGGACCAAAAATTCGCAGAGGAGATATCGAAAACTACCTGTCAAGAGGCGGATCGAAAACCTTCTGGGTTTTTTGACAAAACTATTTGCAATAAACGGCAAACATCAGATCAACCGGTTGAAATCGGCACAAGCTGGAAATTCGCCTTTGATGGCCTCCGTGATGAAATCATGGTTCTGCAGTACTCTCCCAAGACATTGAAGAGCTATTCAATGTGGCTCCGCAAGTTTCAGGTCTTCACCAAATCCAAAACGTTGGCAGCGGTCACCGACGAAGATTACAAAGCCTTTTTGACATTTCTGGCTGTGAAAAGAAAGGTCTCCGCTTCAACTCAGAATCAAGCATTCAATGCCTTGTTGTTTTTTTTCCGTCATGTTATGAAACGGGAACCTGGCGACATAAAGAACGTTGTCAGAGCAAAGCAGAAACCGTATAGGCCGGTGGTGTTGTCGAGGCGGGAAATTGATCTGGTTTTGACGCATCTTTCCCATCCGTATGACCTCATCGTGAAATTGCTCTACGGTTGTGGATTACGATTGTTTGAATGTCTCAACCTTCGCCTTGCTGATTTCGACCTCGAGGGTTGTATGCTGACCGTACATGACGGTAAAGGAAAAAAAGACCGCTCCGTCCCTTTGCCGGAAACGGTCATACCGGAAATCCGTATGCAATTCGATGTGGCCGCCGATTTGCATGAAAAGGATTTGAATGTCGGGTACGCCGGCGCCTTCTTAAAGGGGCGGTTGGATAAAAAATATAAAAATGCGGCCAAAGAATTGGCTTGGCAATGGGTTTTCCCCGGCCTTTCCCTTACCACCGTTAGGGACACGGGAGAAAAAAAAAGATATCATATCCATGAAAGTCATGTGCAACGCGCCATCAGGGATGCCGTACGAAAGGCAAAACTGTATAAACGCGTTACCGCGCATACTTTTCGCCACAGTTTTGCGACCCATCTGTTGCAGGCCAACTACGACATCCGAACGATCCAAGACCTCTTGGGGCATAGCGATGTTCGGACAACGATGATCTATACGCATGTCATCAAAAGCATGCCGGCAAAAGAGATTAGAAGCCCGCTCGATTTTGATCCGGAAAACTCCTGATTTTTGCTATCTTTCCAAAGCTGTTTTGTGTACTGGGTTTAATTTGTACAGTTTTATGTTTATTGTGCGCCAAAAAAACTGCTTAATAAAAATCTTTGTCCTTTTTGCTATTTACTCAAAAACGACGCCTTGATGGCTTTTTAGGTAGTTAAGCTATTAAAAAACTTGAATAATTTCTGATTATAACGAATTTGGGGGCGTAAATATAACTACCTGAACTTATAGCATATATTTTCAAGGCCCAGAGATCACTGTGAATGGATTTCATCATTTTCGAGTTTACACTTTTGTTCCCATGTATTTCGTTTCCAAGCATGAAACTCCCCCCAGAGACAAGGCATGCCTTGTCTCTACAGCAGCTGCGTGCGTTTGTACAACCTGCTTTTGTGTTTGATGAGAATGTACCGGCCAAAATCCCCGTACAAACACCCCGCCGTCAAGCAAAAACCCTACCCATGTACGGCTTCAGCCGTGAGTTTTACGTCGAGAGCTTTGCAGGCCCGCTGCCCGGTTGACGGTTGCGATGAACTGGATTAGAATCCGACGTCAGGACAAGTTCCTTCAAACCCCTTTACATCCTTTTGTTTGCGTTTCATCGGCCAATGGCAATTCTGGTCATCATTTAATCTTTCAAATCGTGTTCAAACATTTTGTCCCGGCTTGCGATCGTAGCCCCTGCACTCTGTGAACGGCTGCGGGGGTAAGGCTCCAAAAAGAGTTGCCCCTTACCCCACCAGGGTCCCGGCAATAATGGTTTTTTCCATCTCTTTGGTTCCTTCGTAAATCTCCAGGATTTTGGCATCCCGATAAAGCCGCTGAACTTTGTATTCGTCAATATAGCCGTACCCCCCATACATCTGAAGGGCCATGTCCGCGCAACGGACGGCATTTTCAGCGGAATACCATTTGGCCATGGCGATGAGCGCATGGTCTATTTTTCCGTGGTCCATCTGCCAGGCGGCTTCATAATAGAGGTTCCTGGCGGCTTTGGTCCAGGTGGCCATCTCAGCCAGCTTGAACTGGGTATTTTGAAAGGAGGCCAGGGGCGCACCGAACTGGCGCCTTTCCTTGGTATGACGAACGGCTTCTTCAAGAGCGGCCCTGGCCAGGCCTACCCCCTGCGCGCAGATGTGAAGCCGGGTTCGGTTAAAAAAGGCCATGAGTTCATGGAACCCTTCCCCTTCTTTTCCCACCAGGTTTTCAAGAGGAACCCGAAGGTCGCTCAGGCTCAATTCCGCCGTATCGGAGGCCCGGATACCCATTTTACCGTGCAGCTTGTTGGATTCATACCCCTTGGTTTGGGTGGGAATAAGGATAAAACTGTGCCGACGGTGCCGGGAAGGGTTTTCGGGATCCGTCAGGCAGAAGGTCATCATATAGTCAGCCAGATCACCGTTGGTGGCAAACATCTTGTTGCCGTTAATGACCCAGTTGTCGCCATCCTTGACCGCCGAGGTTACAGCGCCGGTCGGATCACTGCCCGCATCGGGTTCGGTGATGGCTGTGGCCAGCACCGCCTCTCCCGCCACCAGTTTCGGCAGCACCTCCTGTTTTTGGGCCTCGGTTCCAAACAGTATCAGCAGTTCGGCGCCGAAGGTGCATGACAGAACGGCCTGCCCGATGCCCGGATCCGCCGCCCAGAATTCTTCGGTAATCAGGCAATGTTCCAGAAACCCGTAACCGGCCCCTTCGTATTCTTCGGGAATGAAGACGCCCACAAAACCCAATTCGCATGCTTTGCGCCACAGATCCTGGTCAAATGTTTCGTTCCGGTCGAATTCCTGTGCCCGATCCGGAAATTCCCCCCGTGCAAACTCCTTTGCAGCGGCCACAATATCCTGTTGTTCTTTATTTAAACCAAAATCCATGGGTCTCCTCCTGAAACCGATTTCATCGGGGATGGAATAATATAATATTCGCGCCTGAAACGGATTCGCACCACATATCCGTTCCAGGCGACGGTTGATGTTTTAATGCCTTGTTTCCCAAAAACCAGTCACAAAAAACAAGGAATTCATTGAGAGAAAAACTTAAAACTACGGCTTGCTTATGCGCTCTTGGCTTTTTCTTTCAGAGCGTTCACCACATTAAACAGATCATCGGCAATGCCGTAATCCGCTACCCTGAAGATGGGGGCCTTTTTGTCCTTGTTGACGGCGATCACACAGTCGGCGCCCGTGATGCCCGCCACGTGTTGAAAAGCGCCGCTGATCCCCAGGGCCAGATAGACTTTGGGTTTAACGCTTTTGCCGGAAGTGCCCACCTGGTGAAACTTGGGAAGCCAGTTTTTGTCCACCACCGGTCTGGAACAGGAAAGGGTCCCGCCCAGGATGTCGGCCAGTTCCTGCACCGCAGCGATGTTATCCGCTTCACCGACCCCCCGACCCACCGATACCAGCAGGTCAGCCTGGGTAATGTCCACATCGCCGGCAGCCGTGTCTTCAAACTCCAGAAATTCCCGGCGAGGACTTGGAAGACCCTCCGGAAGGGCCTCCCGAACCACTTCGCCCTCTTTGTCGCCCGCGGGTTCCGCCTTGAAGGCCCCCGGTCTTACGGTTACCAGATAACCCGGGGATGGTTTAAAGGAAATCCTCGAAAACAATTTACCGCTGTACATCTGGCGAATCACCTGGGGACGTCCTTCTTCCAAAAGAATGTCGGAGGCATCCGTACTCAGAGGATAACCGGTCTTCACCGCCAGAGCAGGGGCATAATCCATGCCCCAGGAGGTGTGTCCCATGAGGGTAAGAAAGGGTTGCTGCGTCTGCACCGTTGCCGCCAAAATACCGACGTAGAGGTCTGAATTGTAGGTTTTCAGTCTTTCATCTTCAAAGACCAGTACCCGGTCGGCCCATTTTGCCAGATCATCCGCAAAGGCCTCGCTCGGTCCCCCCAATAATACAGCCGTTACGTTGCAGGACATGGCCTGGGCCAGCGCATCCGCTTTTTTCAGCATTTCAAAGGTAATGTCCCGGAGTTCCCCGTTTCGGTGTTCTGCAATCACGAATATATCGCCCATTTAGATCGTCACCCCCTTTTCTCCCATAATGCGGATAATGGCTTCAGCCACCGTGGCGGAATCCCCTTCGAGCATTTCAGCGCCCTCGGTTTCAGGGGGCAGAAAAACCTCTTCGATGAGGGTTTGCGGTGTCAAGTCATCGGTTGAAAAACCCAGATCGTTTAAGGAAACCACCTTCAATTCTTTCTTTTTGGCCTTTCGAATGCCCATGATGGACACATACCGGGGTTCGTTGATGCCGGTCTGAACGGTTAAGAGGGCCGGCAACTGGATCCGGGAAACTTCATCGATGCCCCCTTCCAGCTCCACCCGAACCTTGACGGTTCCGTCTTCCGGTTCAATGCCGTTGGCAATGGCCGCATGGGCCAGGCCCAACTGCTCCGCCAGCATGATCCCCACCATCCCCGTGTTGTCGTCTTCCGACTGAACCCGGGTAAAAATCAGGTCGTAGTCCAGGTCGGAAATGGCTTTGGCCAGAATTTTCGCGTTGAGATCACCATCCGGGATAAGGTCCCCCGGGTCAATTCTAATGGCCCGGTCCGCCCCCATGGCCAGTGCCCTTCGCAGCACCTCTTCATCCTCTTCGTCTCCGATGGCAACGGCGGTCACTTCTCCGCCCAGGGCTTCCTGAAGCTGCACCGCCGCTTCAATGGCATAGTTGTCCCAATCGTTGATGACGTAGGCCAGTGCGTCTTTTTTAATCCCTTTTCGGGTACTGTCAATTTCCAGATCCACCTCTTGGGTAAGGGGAACCCGTTTAACGCAAACAATAATGTTCATGTGTTTACCTCCTAGCCCGGACAAGCCGGAATGAATGATAAGGTTAAAACGCCGACATAAAAAGCTCCATCAAGTCCACCACTCTGATTTTATCTTCAAGACCCGCAGTTTTGATGGCGTCTTCAAAATGGATGAGACAGAACGGGCAGGCTGTAACCATCACATTGGCCCCCGTTTCAAGGGCCATGTGGATCCTTTTTTCCGCCATGCGCTGTTCCTCTGCAACTTCGTGCCACAGCGTCACGTCGCCGCCGCCGCAACAGAAACTGCGGTCCCGGCTGCGTTCCATTTCCACCAGCCGAAGATCCGGGATGGATGTGAGCAGTCGCCGGGGTTCGTCGTAAATGCCGCTGTGTCTGCCCAGGTAGCAAGGATCGTGGTAGGTATAAAGGTCCTTGGGATCGACCCCCTTATTGGGCCGTAAATGACCCGTTTCCACCAGGGACAAAAAGAACTGTGCATAATGGAAAACCTTATAGTCTGTGGGATAATCTTTTTTAAGCGCGTTGTAAGCATGCGGGTCCGTGGTAACAATCCACTTGAAATCGATGCTTGAAAGGGTCTCCGTGTTTTCCTCCACCAGCATCTGAAACAATCCTTCTTCGCCCATGCGCCGCACCTGGTGACCCGTGTCCTTTTCCAGTTTTCCGAGAATGCCGAAGTCCATGCCCGCAAGATTGAATCCCCTGCAAATGGCGGCGGCGATTTTCTGGGATTGGGGATCGAAGGACGCGTACCCGTCCACATAGTACAGGATATCCACGCTGTCCCCCGCCTTCAGGATTTTTACATCGGGGACTTCCTGTTCCTTTACCCAGTCGGCCCGTTTGACGGCCGGTTTGCCGAAGGGGTTGCCCGTTTTCTCCACATACATGAGGATCTGGTTGAACGTGCTGGGGTTCTGGGAGGTCTCCAGCACATGCCGCCGCATATCGATGATTTTGTTGATGTATTCGATAAATACGGGACACTCTTCCTCACAGGCGCCGCAGGTGGTGCAGGACCATAGTTCATCCAGTCCGATGACGCCCCCCACCATGGGAACTTCGGCCTCTTCCTGTTTGCTCTGCCCAAGGAAGGGCAGAATGGGGTATTTTTCATAGGCATGGTCCCTGAGCTTGATGGTGAGCAATTTGGGGGAAAGGGGCCTTCCAATGGCGTTGGCCGGACAGTTGTCCGTACAACGACCGCATTCCGTACAGGTATAGAGATCGAGAACATGTTTCCAGGTAAAATCCTCGATTTTTTCAACCCCCAGACTTTCCAGTTCAAAGATATCATCCACGCCATATTTGGCGGGCTTGATCTCGCCTTTCTTGAGTTTTCTGAAGAAAACATTGGGAAGGGCTGTGATGATGTGAAAGTGTTTGGACAGGGGGAGCAGGTTCAAGAAAAGAAAGAAGGCCAGGATATGAAGCCAGTAGGTGACGTAAAGGATCACGGATAGGGCGCCGGGGTGGCTGGTCGGCAGAAAAAGCGTCGCGAGCCATGCCGCCGGGAGCCACCCCCGCGCCCCGCCGGTGAGCAGAATCCCGCTTCCTTCAAAGAACATATCCGTGATCATGAGGAAACTGATGAGCCCCAGCACCAGATAAGCTTCAACGAGGTGACTTCCTTCGTATCGCTTGGGTTTGACAATGGCCCGCCTGAGAATGGCCCATATGCAGGCGACGAGAACGATTAACTCAAAAATGTCCTTCATGGAGTTGTAAAATGCGCCAAACGGGCTGTGCATGAAGGGGCGAAAAATGGGGATTCCCAAACCTTCGGTTACCAGGTCCAGGGACCTTAACCCCAGCACCATAAACCCCCAGAATATCATGATGTGAATGATGCCCGCCCACAGGTATCGGGGTTGGCGTTTTTGAATGAACCCGTAATCGATCAGGCCCAGGAAGCGCTCTTTCCAGTTTGAAAAGCGAGGGTCTTTCTGGCTGACCAGAAGAAGGTGGATGCGGGTTCGAATAATGAAAGCGAAGACCGTAAGGGCCGCAATGGCGATGATCCATGCGAAGACATAACCGGGAATTCCGAAGTCTCCCTGGACGGCAAGTGAAGGAAAAGATACCATTATGTTTACTCCTTTAAAAAAGATAATCAACCATCATCAGACTTATAAAAAAATCCCTTTTGTAAAGATTTCCAGAAAATAATCCGCCAGTTCTCCGGATTTTATCGGACCATCCTTGTCATACCACTTGATGGTATAGTGGACCATGCCGAAAAAGGCAAAGGCGGCCACCGCCGGGGGAATGGGCTTCATTCGGCCCTCATCGGCCAACGCCTTCAAAATGGACTGAATAAGATGCACATAACGCCGTTCCTTTTTGATAAGCATCCCACGGTAATCCTTCCCCAGGTTGCCCTGTTCATTCACCAGCAACACGAGACGGTCCAGATCTCCCGTATAGTAGTGGGCGTAAAAACTGAGAACCTGGTTGAGTTTGCCGTGGGGCGACAAATCGGTTTTGCAAATCTCTTCCAGGGTGCTCAGGGCGTCGTCCATGGCATCGTTGATCAGGGTGAACAGAATATCCTCCTTGCCGGCAAAATAATGGTAGAGGGAGGACTGGTTCATGCCGAGTCCCCGTGCGATTTCCCGCATGGAGGTATTATGATACCCCTTTTGGGCAAACAGCCGGGTGACGACGCTATGAATTTCTTTAATCTTATCAGCTTTTTTGGTCATTTCTATAAAATTCCAACAAACGTTTGATTGGCTTTTATCAGATGAAAATTTTCTTGTCAACTGTTTTTTTGAAGAAAATGTTTTGTTTGACATCCCCATTGGAACTTCACATCCATAACAGAGCATGATAGTAATGGGTCATGTTTGTGATGTTCAATCAATGAAGCATGAGAAGGAGAAATTTATGAAGAAATTCATTCTGAAGATTATCAACCTCTTACTCGGGGCTCTGCTGATCAACCAGGTCCTTGTGGGACTTTTGCACCATATGTTGCCCCACAGGGTATTCGAAGTCATGCACGAAGGAGGCGGTATCGTTTTTGCCATCGTGGCGGTGCTGCACGTGATCCTGAACTGGAACTGGGTCAAAGCGAACTTTTTCCGAAAACCATCTACCCCCAAGAAATAACCGGCTTTCCGGCAAGGAAAAAGGCTGTTTTCCTAATGCGACTTTCTGCCAAAGGCCCGTTTCGCCAACTCCCGCTTTCTGGGTCTGAAAGTGTTATCTTGCTTTTCCCTTTCAACCACTGTTTGAAGCAGTTTGAACATTTTCATCTGTTGGGATTCGTCCCGGTAAAAAGCATCCCAGGCATAATGGAACAGTTCCTGCAGTCTCTCAGCCGACATGTGCTTCGGGTGATAGACTACCTTATCCGCTGAATAATCGTTCCAGTTATCAGAAAAAATTCGGTTTTGCTTTTTCAGATCATTAAACGCCCGGGTATGGGGAAAAGGGGTCAGCACTGTAAATTCCGCCAGGTCCAGGTCAATTTCGAGGAGGAAGTCGATCAATTCCCGGATATACTCCTCTGTGTGGTGATCCAGCCCCAGAAGGATGGTGCCTTCCACCAAAATGCCATGATCGTGGTACCGCCTGATGCGGTCCCTGATGTAGTCGGAAGTGTCAAAAACCGCCTGATACACGTACCAGGCGCCGGCTTGCGCTGCCAGATCCAAAACTTCAGGTTTATCCTCGATGGGGTGGCTGCACCATTTTTTTTTGAGGGGGATCATTTCCCGGAAAAGGTCCATCTCCCATTGGGTGTTCTGGGCCAGTGAATTATCCACAATGAACAAGCGATTGTTGTCGATGCTTTCCATTTCGGCGATGGCTTTGTCAATGGGACGGGGTCTGAACACCCGCCCCCCCAGATAGGCCACGGCGCAGGGGTAACAATGGAAGCGACACCCTCTCGATGCGTGTACCAGATCCACCATTTGAACGCCCCTGTAATTGTAGAGATCCCGTTTCAGGAGATCCCGCCGGGCAATTCCCACCGTATCGATGGGGGGACGGTCATCAAGATAGTCATAGACCGGCTGTAGCCGGTTCCTTTCAAAGTCCGAAAAAACCTTTTCCATGCGGCCTTCAGCTTCTCCCAGGAACACCGCGTCCCCGTGGGCCTGGGTTTCTTCGGCATGCAGCATGGTAGCGATACCACCGAATATCACCTTAATACCTTTTTTACGGTAGGTATCGGCAATTTCCCATCCCCTTTTTACCTGAATGGTCAGCATCATGGAGATACCCACAAAGTCCACCGGGTCGTCAAAGGGAATCTCTTCAAGGTTTTCATCGATAAATTCCACTGCCACATGGTCGGGAAGGGCAGCAGCGAAAACAACGGGTCCATGGGGCGGCAAATGGAATTCGGTTTGGCTGTCAAGCTTTGCCCATTTAGGGTAAATCAATCTAAATTTCATTAGGATATCCTGTCAAGGGCGGATCATCATCTGCCCGTACTGATCTGTTCCGCACTGATCAGCCGCAGGGTCAGGCGATAGTGAGCGGGGCCCTGTGCCGTCAGTGTTATTTGTTCCGGGAAAGCGTTTGCTGTTTTCCGACTGCCCGTGGGTTTCAAAGGGGCTGAAACCGTACGGGTCAATTGTTCATTTTCGTATTGACGGATTTCAAACAGGTAATCCGGACAAACCATCACATCAACCATCGCATTGCCTGACTGGCATCGGCACACGTCACATCCCCGGTCGATAACACCCACGCCAATGGGGTCGCCATGGGGTTTAAAAAATATCAACCGAATATCGTCCATTAACCCCTGAGCAAATTCCCGGGAGTCAAAGGGGGCAATGCCCCGGTTGATGGTTAATTGGCCGTCATGAAGAGCGTCAAAAAGAACCAGGCCCTCGATGGTCATCATGACGGCATGAATCCGTTCCGGATTGGACGACAGTTCGGTGACGCCGATCAACCGCGCCTCCTGCCCGCCCCCCAGATCGGCCTCGATGGCATGGGCGAATTGCCATTTCCCCCTGGGAAATACGTTTTCGCAACGCATCAGCGTTTCCGGAACCCGGGACACGTCCATGGTCTTGATGTCAGGCATGCCGGCGCAGGTTGTCAGAAGCAGCATTCCTGAAAGGCGCAAAATCAGAATTTGAACGTTTTTCCGAGTGGTTAGGGTTTTCATCAGGCTTTCCTATGGGATGGATTCAAAAAGAATGTCCGCCAGCCCCTGATTGATTTTGACATCCTGGAACAGAATCCTGGTGAAAGAGGTCTTTTCCTCATAAATGGTTACGGATTCAATGACGCCTGGCTGGTCTGAAAGCAGGATTTCAATTTTTTGAATGATTTTTGAAAAAGCCTTGTTTTTCGGCGTCATCACAATTTTATTATCCCCCGTAAGCGTTGCGATATAATCGGGGTTATGGGAAAATTCTCCCTTCAGCCACAGGGCAATTTCTTCAAGCACCATTTCCATGGCTTGAAGTCCGGGGCTAGCGTTTTCCTTGAACCCGTTTTCGTTTCCAATGAACCGGCGGATTTTTCCGTTATGCATCAACAGAATGCTCTTGATGGGAGAAAAGTACTCCCATCTGAGTGATCCGGGCGCCGAAAAATAAAAGGCGCCTTTGGATATCAATGGCCTTATCAAAATTTCAAGGTGTTTTTCCTGAACAAAATGAGCGCTGATGGTTTGAATATTGCCTGCTTCCTCCCGGATCTGATCCCAATCCCCGGCCTGGGCCCCGGGGACGGCCATGAAAAAAGAGACGGCCAGTATTATCAGCCATTTTATATTCCTTTCCATATCAAACCATCCCCCCATTGACGGAAATCACCTGGCCCGTCACATAGGACGCATTTTCGGAACAGAGGAACCGCACCACGGTAGCCACCTCTTCGGGCCGACCCACCCGGGCCATGGGAATCAGCCCTTTAATCTGTCCCTTTGGAATATCTTCGATCATTTCCGTTTGAATCAACCCCGGCGCCACCACATTGACCCTGATGCCCAGGCGTGCCACTTCGGCGGCGATGGCGCGGCCGGCGCCGATGAGCCCGGCCTTGGCCGCCGAATAATTGGCTTGCCCCCGGTGCCCCACGATTCCCGACACGGAGGATATACTCACGATGCTTCCCTGTTTGTGGGCCACCATATTTTCAAGAACGGGCCGGGTAACATTGTAAAACCCTTTCAGGTGGATGTTGATGACGCTGTCCCATTCATCCTCCGTCATAAAAACAAAGAGTCCATCCGCCGTAATGCCCGCATTGTTGACCAGTACCTGAATGCGGTCGTGCCGACGGATAATATCTTGAATGGCTTCCCGGGTTTCCCTGGCGTTGGAGACGTCAAATCGGCTGATTTCACCTTTCCCCCCTCGGGCTTCGATCATCTCAAGGGTTTCTTCCGCGGCTTTTGAATTGGAATGAAAATTGACCACCACAAAGTATTTTTCGCCGGCCAGTTCCAGGCATATGGCACGTCCGATACCCCGGCTCCCCCCTGTCACCACTGCCACGCCTTTATCCATAAGCAAAACCTCTTCAACATAAAAACTTGAATTCATTGGTAGAAAAACTCAAAACTCAAAACCGCAGTTATTCGGTCTCCGATTGTAGCACCTGCAACTTTATTTCCGCGACGATTTCGTTTCCCATGCGCGTTGTTCCCGTAATTTCGCTGTAATGTTCAACCTGGAACACTTTTCTGGCTTCCGTTATGATGCGGCCATTTACCGGGAGATGATCGCAGTGCAAAACCGATTCCTTGATCCCCACAATCCACCCGGTTCCGTCCCGATCATTTCCCTTTTTTTGACGTTCCGTCCATCCGATGCATACCCCCGCGGTCTGCGCCACCAGTTCCACCAGAACAAGGGGGTTGACGAAGCCATTTTCAATCATGGGCCAGGTTTCGGTTATGGTAGACGCTGTAACAGCCAAGCTTTCATTCACGGAAATAATTTCATCAATGAGCTTCATGCGGTTTCGGTGGGGAATTAGACGCTCCACATCATCAATCAGCATGGGTTACCCTCCGAACATATTAAAATCATCCAGGATCATGTTTTCGAAATTGACATTGACCGAAACAAGGGATCATGATATTTTAAAGAGTTTTTTACGATACTTTGCCGCTTCTGTAAAGTGGCAATCCCAGATTTTGAAATTTCGGGCTGAAAAGCGAACCTTTTACGGGAAAAATTTATGCGTAACTTGATCGATGAACTGCGGATTAAAATAATTGACACCCTGAGACTCGAAGAAGTGTCGCCGGAAGATATCGGCGAAGAAGACCAACTGGTGGGCGGAGATCTGGGGTTGGACTCCATCGATGTGTTGGAACTGGTCATCATGATTGAAAAGGATTACGGCCTGAAAATAGACAATAAAGAGTTGGGGGCCCGTGTTTTCGCCAACCTGAAAGCCCTTGCCGCCTATATTCGAGAAAATACGCCGGCGGGAACCTTGTGACAGACATTCGTGTAATCGTTGCCGGCATGGGGCTGATCACGCCCGTGGCCATCGGTGTGGCCCAAAACTGGGCTGCATTGAAGAGGAATGAAACCGGTATTGGAACGTTCACTCTCTTTCCCACGGCAGTGGATCTCTCTTTTCCCGTAGGGGAAGTCAGTGGATTAGGTTCCCCGGAGGGACCTCCCAGAACACACCGGGTGGCGCTTATGGCGGCAAATGAAGCCATGGCCGGTTGTAATGGCCCGCCCGACGCCATTGTCATGGGTACCACAACGGGCGGGATGAGTCGAACCGAAAAATTGTTGAAAGGGAAGCAGTCGGATCCATTGCTGTTTTCATACCATGGCGCCGGGTCAGTCGCCGAGTATCTCGCCCTGAAACTGAACTGCAAAGGGCCTGTGATCACGGTTTCAACGGCCTGTTCATCGGGCGCCGCGGCCATCGCCATCGCCGCAGCCCTGTTGAAAAGCGGCCGGGTCAAAAGGGTGCTTGCGGGGGGGGCTGAATCGTTGTGCCGCCTCACCTATTTCGGTTTTCATTCTCTGCAATTGATTGATCCCCAGGGGGCCCGCCCCCTGGACCGGGACCGGCGGGGACTCACCGTTTCGGAGGGCGCCGGGATGCTGCTCCTCGAAGGATGGGACATCTGGGGAGAAGATCACATCATTGATCCCGACGCCATTGAGGTTTTGGGCGCGGGTCTTACGTGCGACGCCTATCATCCCGCCTCTCCGGACCCCGAGGGCCGGGGTGCCCTGAGCGCCATGAAAGGGGCGCTGGCCGACGCGGGAATGACCCCATCGGACATTGATTATGTCAACTTTCATGGCACCGGCACCATCGACAATGATCTGTCGGAAGCCAAGGCCTTCAATCGTCTCTTTGATCAACAGGGGCCCCTTGTTTCGTCGGTGAAGGGAACCTTTGGCCACAGTCTCTCGGCGGCGGGGGCTGTTGAGGCGGTGATTGCCGTCAAGTGCATTGAAGAAGGCGTTGCGCCCGCCGGTGTGGGGTGCCACAGGCCCGACCCCCGATTAGGGGTGAACCCGGTGAGGAAATCAATAAAGACGCCCATCAAAACCGTACTCTCCAACTCCTTCGGCTTTGGCGGCAGCAATGCAAGCATTATTATCGGAAGATCGAGGGTGGCACAACGTTCGCCCTCCCGGGAATTACCCTTGCACCTGGCGGTAATGGGAAGCGCCTGTTTAACGGGGGCGGGGAATAAAAACCAAACGCTGACGGATTTTTCGAAGGGCCTGAGCTGTGAGGGACTGCTTCCTGAAAAGGAGATGGTCCGCTCCCTTTCTTCCAAAACCGTCCGGCGTCTCAAACGGCTTTCCCGAATGGGCCTTTCCCTGGCCGTGGCCGCTTGTGAGGATGCTTGCGCGGACCCAAAACCGGGGGCTGTTTTTTTGGGTACGGGATGGGGCGCCCTTTCGGAAACCCACGATTTTTTGAGTCATTTGTATGAAACGGGCGAACGGTTTTCCAGCCCCACTGATTTTATCGGTTCCGTACATAATGCCACCGCTGGTCAAATTGCCGTAAGGTTTAATGCCAGGGGGGCGAATATAACCACCACCGGGGGAGACTATTCTTTCGAACAGGCATTAATGGCAGCGAATCTTTTGGCAAAGGAGGGGGATAAACCGTTTCTGGTGATGGGGGCCGATGAATTCCATCCGGTATTGTCCCGGCTGTTTGATCCTTTTGCGGCACGGACGGAGGTCCCTTCCGATGGGGGTGGCGCCTTGCTTCTGCAGTGCGGAAGAACATGTTCAGGTCCGAAGTTGGCGCCGCTGTTCTATGAAAATACAAACGGAAATCCGAATGTCATGGCATTGCTGATTGAGCGTTTGGGAGGACCTGAAACCATAAAGCAAAACTTCGGAGCTGTTTTGGCGGGTTTGCCCGCCGGAATTTATTTGGAAAGCCTCAAACAGCTTCACTTGTTTATCCAGGAGACCGGTTTTAACGGACCCACCATTGATTACAGACGATTGGTAGGCCAATTCGCTTCGGCCTCGGCCGTGGCGGCGGTCCTTGCGGTGGCATTGGTGAAAACAGGTGAGATCCCGATACACCTGAATGGGAAAGGGATTCTTTTGTTGGGTCTGGGTTCCTTTGTCACTGCTGTTGGTGTTTATCCCCCGGAAGAGTCACCATGAAGGTCCTGCTGATTTCAGCCAATACGCTGACCACACCCTATCCGGTATACCCTTTGGGCCTCGACCATGTGGCGGATGCCATTTCGTCCCATCATGAGGTGCGGATTGCGGATGTGAATGCGCTGGGGGGTATTGATTCATTGATCCGGATGATCGATTCCTTTGTCCCGGATATCATGGGCATGTCTTTAAGAAACATCGATAACACGGATCAAACGGATCAACGCAGTTTTGTGGCGGAATACCGAAGCGTTGCAAATGCCATCCGAACACACACCCAAGGCCCCCTGGTTTTGGGGGGCAGTGGTTTTACCCTCTTTCCGGAAGAGATGATGGCGGCTCTCGGGGCGGAATATGGTATTGTGGGCGAAGGAGAGCGACTGGCCGATTTGCTGGGAGCCATGGAAAAAAATGAGCCAATAAACGACATCCCCGGCGTTGTGACCCAAACCGGACCAAAAACCATCCCCCCGCCGTTAGCTGGTTCATGGGGCAGAAACCATCTGCCCGACAGCCTGCACCTGCAATATTATCTCAAAAACGGGGGGATGCTGAACCTTCAGACCAAGCGAGGGTGTCCCTTCAGGTGCATCTACTGCACCTATCCCCATATTGAGGGAAGAAGGCTGCGGTTGCTCCCCCCTGAAGCGGCGGCGGAAGACGCCTTGCGCCTCCAGAGGGCCGGGGCGAAATACTTTTTTGTAACGGATTCCGTATTCAATTCCCATACGGCCCACAGTATGGCGGTGGCGGAAGCATTTATTGACGCCGGCGTCAAGATTCCCTGGGGTGCTTTTTTTGCGCCTGTGAATCCGCCTGGCGGATACTTTGAACTCATGGCGCGAGCAGGTTTAACCCATGCGGAATTCGGCACGGAGTCCTTATGTGATCCCATGCTCAAATCCTACGAAAAACCGTTTCGGACAGCGCATGTTTTTCGTGCGCACAAGGCTGCCATTGCCAGCGGATTATACGTTTCACATTTTTTTCTGCTGGGAGGCCCGGGTGAAGATGGGGATTCCGTGGATGAAACCCTTAACAATATTGAAAAATTAACCCGCGGTGTTTTCTTTTTTTTCCCCGCCTTGCGGATTTATCCGCATACGGATCTTTATGACATGGCTGTAGCGGAAGAACAAATATCCGCCTCCCAAAATCTTCTTGAGCCCTGCTTCTACGCGTCCAAAAAGATTCGCCGGGAAGAAATCCTTCAGCGGTTTGAGGCGCACGCCCGGAAACGCCCCAATTGGGTGGTGGGTTCCGGCGGCGACAACACGGCAGGCATTGTGGCCCGGCTGTATGAGAGGGGACACTCGGGTCCCCTGTGGGAGCATTTAATTCGTTAACGAGGGGCTGATAAGGGTGAGCGCAATGAAATGGTATTCCATCTTGGACCTGGCATGTTCCGGTTCAGATCAAATGATCTTGAATGCTGAGGTATTGCCAGATTCCCCCTGGTTTGACGGCCATTTTCCCGAAGATCCCATACTCCCTGCGATCGCACAACTGGAAATGGCCTTTGATGTAATCAAAATGTGCGGCAAACAAAATCTTACGGTTGCAGGATTCAAGAAGGTGCGGTTTAAAAAAATAATAAGACCCAAACAAAAGTTGCAAATCATTGCGACATCCCGGAAATCGAAGGAAGGGGCTTACGCCTTTCGGATCCTGGTTGAAGATGAACTGGCATGCAATGGCGTGCTTTTGGTGAAAGATTTGGGCTGAGACCCCGTGAAGGAGGAAGAATAAGGTGAAAAATGGTTTAAAGGACATCGCCGTCCATATTGCGAAAATTATGATCGAAGAACTGAAACTTGAGGATGTGACCCCCGAAACATTTGATCCTGAAATTGATCTGGTGGATGAGGTGGGCATTGACAGCATGGACTTGGCCACGGTGGCACTCGTGTTGCAGGATGAATACGGCATCAGGATCGATGAAGACGATTACACGAAGCTCACCACCATTAACCGGATTGCTGAATATGTCAGGGGGAAATTGTAAGCGAAAAAGTACCCGGTTGGGTAGTGGTTCAGTTTAGGTAGGATATGACGCCGAAATGGCGTGACTGCAGGTCGGGCGTTTTTTTCTACACCTTGAATTGCATATCATGGAGCTGTTTGAATCGTCCGTTCAGCTGTAACAGCTCCGAAAGGGTTCCGGATTCTACGATCCGGCCCGCTTCCAGCACAAAGATACAGTCTGCTTTTCGAATGGTGCTGAGCCTGTGGGCCACAGTTAGGATGGTTCGCGACCCCTTGAGCCCTTCAATGGCGCGTTGAACGTGCCCCTCACTCTCGGCATCCAGGGCCGATGCCGCCTCGTCCAGCATCAGAATGGCGGGCTCCACCAGAATGGCCCTGGCAATGGCAATGCGTTGCCGCTGCCCTCCGGACAACAGGCTCCCCATATCCCCCACGGTGGTATCATAGCCCTTGGGTTGGGCCATGATGAAGTCATGGGCGTAAGCCGCTTTTGCTGCGGCCTCGATCTCCTGGGCGCTTTTCCCTGGATCTCCGTAGCTGATGTTATAGGAAATGGTTTCATTAAAAAGCAAAATATCCTGGTTCACAATCCCGATGCGTCTCCGAAGGGATTTCAACGTCACGTCACGCACATCGTTTCCATCAATCAAAATCGCGCCGCCCGTGACATCGTAGAACCGGGGGATCAGATCCAGCAGGGTGCTTTTTCCCGCCCCGGTGGACCCCACAAATGCCGCCATCTCTCCTTCCTTCAGTTTAAAGGAAACATCCCTGAGTACCGGTTCGGTGGGGGCGTAGGCGAAATTTACGTGATCAAATTCAATGGTGCCCTTTTTCCGGGAAAGCGCCTTTGCGTTTGCCTTGTCCCGGATATCCGGGACGGTTTCCATGATTTGGAAAACCCGGTCCGTGGCGCCCTGAAGGGTCTTGATGTGGTTGTTGACCAGGGCCAGTCGCTTGATGGGCCGGTATACCCGGGAAAAGGCATAGGCCATGGCCAGCAGTTCCCCCAGGGTATGATGAAAATAGACCTTTCCAACGATTAGAATCGCGGGCATCACCAGAAAGACCACCGTATCCATCAAAGGCCCCAGCCCCAGGTGCCATCGGTTCCACCGCATAATTTTTTGATAGAGGTTTTCCGCCAGGCCGCTGAAACGCTCAGACTCCCGTTTTCCCATGAAAAATCCCTGTACCAATTTAAGGCAGAGAAGGGTTTCATGGTAGGTGGAGGTCACATCGGCGGTGGCGGTTTGAACCAGCGTAGAGTTTTTCTTCACCTTTCGGCCGAACAACCGGATCAGAAGGGCGATTAAGGGAACCATAAAAAACACCAGCAGGGTCATCTTGAGGTTCATGACAAACAGGTACATCAGAAAAACCAGCGCGGTCAGGGGATATTCGATAAGTCCCAGAAGAATTTCTGAAATCAGGCTCTGCAATACGGACAAATCCGCCGTGGACCGGGCAATGAGTTCACCTGCTTTTGTTTTGTGATGGAATCCTTGGGGAAGGGCAATAAATTTGTCAAACAGGTCGATTCTCACGGATTTTACGGCCTTATTGGAAAAAGAGGCTGCTGCCAGGCCGGCCAGGTACGTGGCAATGGATTTGATGAAAATCGATATAAACGCCACCAGGGTCAACAGGACCAGAAGCCGGTTGGGTGAGATGTCTTTGACCACTGTCACATCAGTTCGCGTGATGGAAAACAATGAATCGCCGTCAAAGGCAAACCATGGGATCTTCCAGGCCACGGGGGCTGCCCCTGTTTTCATTCCTTCGTCCACAAAAGGCTGAAGCAGATAAACCGGTACCACCTGAAAAAGGGAGGCTACGATCATAAGCGCCAGAGCACAGACGACCATGCCCCGGTGGCGTTTTACATAGGCGGCAATCTCTTTGCCCAGAATATAATCTAACATGAGGTTGTGTTTCGTTCGTCTTTCTTGGTTTAAGGGTTTAAAGTGCGCCTATGAGTCTTGAAATGACAATCCGTTGCACTTCCGAAGTGCCTTCTCCGATCTCCAGAAGCTTCTGGTCCCGGTAGAAGCGCTCCACGTCGTATTCCTTCATGAGCCCGTATCCCCCATGGAGCTGGACGGCATGGTTGGCGCATCGGTACATCACTTCGGAACAGTGAAGCTTGGCCATGGCCGCTTCCTTGGAAAAAGATTTTTGTTGGTCCCTGAGCCAGCAGGCCTTATAGAGAATTAGCCGAGCGCATTCAATTTCCAGTGCCATATCCGCCAATTTAAACGCATTTACCTGAAAATTGGAGATGGGTTTTCCAAACTGGGACCGCTCCTTACTGTATTTCAGGGCCAGGTCGAAGCACCCCTGTGCCCCACCCAGTCCCATGGCGCCGATGGACAACCGACCGCCGTCCAGGGTCTGCATCATTTGATGGAAACCGTCGCCCCTGGGACCCAGCATGTTCTCTTTGGGCACCCGGCAGTCGTCAAAATAGAGCTCGCTGGTGTTGGAGGCGCGCCACATGAGTTTGCCATGCATTTCCCGTGCTTCAAACCCGGGGGCGCCTGCTTCAATGAGAATGCAGCTAAGCTCGGGCCGGCCATCTTTACGCGTGCCCGTTCGGCAGAGGGCGGTGACGCCTGATGTAATATCGGTGGAGGCATTGGTGATAAAGATTTTGCTGCCGTTAATGACCCATTCGTCTCCATCCAAAACAGCGGTTGTTTTGGAATTGGCGGCATCCGATCCGGCATCCGGTTCTGTCAGGCCAAACCCCCAAAGGGCCTCGCCACTGCACAGTTTGGGAAGATACCGATGTTTCTGTTCTTCATTTCCAAAATAGTAAAGGGGGCCGATTCCCAGGGAATTGCCGGCGGCTACGGTGGCGGCATGGGAACCATCGATGCGTGCGATCTCTTCGGTGGCGATAATGTAGGAGACATAATCCATTCCCTGGCCACCGTACTTTTCCGAGACGAACATCCCAAAAAGTCCCAGTTCCGCCATTTTCTTCATGGTTTCATAGGAAAACGTCTCTTTTTCATCTAATTCTCCGGCAACAGGTTTAATCTCATTTTCGGCAAAATCGCGTACCGAATTACGTAAAATCTCTTGTTCCATCGAAAGACTAAAATCCATTTGTTCTCCTTCATCTTCTTTTGGCTTAACGCCGTTTCATGAGAAAACAGAGACAAAATGTTCCACCTTACACTGCTCTTCAGTCTGAATCGTAATAGTTAGGGACTCCTTCCCGCTAACGATATCGCTCTTCAATGTACAGACAGGAGCCAAAACCTGTCAACAAAAAAGGATTCATCTTATAGGTAATGTTTTAGCACAGGTCAACTTTCGAGTCATCCCATGAAGTGGCGAAGATGCTTTTTTACTTTAAATGCTAACAGATTACGTTTAGTGAAAAAAAAGATTACTTGAAAACGCAAAAAGATATTGACAGTAAGGTAAATGTTAATCTATAAGAAAAATTAACCTATAGCAAATGTTGTACGCGAAATTCTTCAACTCTTATTGAAGGCGCTTTCATCATGAATCTCGGCCCCCTGATTCGAAGACACCGAAAAGACAGAAAGCTAACCCTGAAGGCCATAGCGGAAAAATCGGGCATTTCCGAAGGATTTATGAGCCAGGTGGAAAACAATGTCAAATCCCCCTCCGTGGACACCCTCATGAAAATCTGCAATGCCATTGGGGTCAATGCCGGGGATATTTTGAATCAGATGAAAGAACAGGAACGCCTGGCTGTTATCCGAAAGCAGGAATGGGACGATGTGGATCTGCCCCATACCGGATTTATCACCCGACGATTTTTTCCACCCGAAAACAGAACTGTCATCGATAGCGCCATCCTCGTTTTGATGCCCAACAAATCCATTCCGGTCAGAGAAGAGATCAATAACGGTCAGGAGCTGCTCTGTATTCTCAAAGGATCATTGGAGCTGGTGCGCAGCGATGAAACGGTTACGTTGTTTGAGGGAGACATCATCCATTACTGGTCGGACAAGGAAAAACAAAAAATCGTGAACCGCAATAAAAAACAAGCCATTGCGCTTTGGATCGGAACGCTCTGATCCAGGCCATGAATACAGGCTTCGAAAATGCGAGGCCAAACTGACAACCTGTAAAAAGGGAGGGTAGGGCATGATTAAATTTAGTGATCGACAACTTAAAACCCCCAAACTCATGCGTCCGGTTTATCTGGTAACGGCAGGTCAGTCAAAATTTGACCGCGCCATGCCGGATAAAAGGACGGAGGAACTCTGCATTGATGCCCTGGCCATGGCGGCACGGCTCATTGACAAAAGCCCCGCAGAGCTTAAAAGCTATATTCACTCCTGCTACTATGGACATTTTGCGGATCATTTCGGAGACCAGCTTCTGGGAGAGGCCGTGATTCATGATCGTCTGGGTCTGGACCCCTTGGGCAATATCGGGGTGAAAACCGGCGGCGCCACGGGTGGGTCTACCCTCTGGGAAGCAGCCAAGGCGGTGGCCTCCGGCTACTCGGATTGCACCCTGGCCATGGGCTGGGAACGCATGGATGAAGTCCCCACCGATGAAGGCAATCACCTGATTTCATGCGCGGCGGACAAGGACTGGGAAACACCCCTGGGCCACATTTACACCGGCTATTATGCGGTCATGGCACAGAAATACTGGCAGGTATTCGGCAAGGAAGAAGAATCTTTCCGCCGAACCTTGGCTGAAATTGCCGTTAAACACCACGGTTATGCCCGCTTCAATCCCTATGCCCAGGCACCTATGAAGATTACCGTGGATGATGTCCTCAACTCGCCCGTTGTCGCATATCCCCTGCGTGCTTTGGATTGTTGTCTCATGAGTGTCGGCGCTGCCTGCGCCATCATCTGCGATGAAGACACCGCCATGGAATTGACGAAAAACACAAAGAACAAGCCCCTCAGAATCTGGGTAACGGCAGGAAGCCATACCCTCAGGCCGGCCTGTCGCCGCGACATGGATATTCCCCTGCTGCCGAATGAGACGGCGGATCAGTACGCCGATTTGGGAGAAAGATTCCCCGGCGGAGATCGTTATCCCGGTTTCACCGGGTTCCTGGGCGCGAGGATGAGTGCCTATTACGGGTATCGCATGACCGGCATCGTGGACCCCATGGAAGATTTAGACGTTATCGAACTTCATGACGCTTTTACCATCAGTGATGTGCAGTCCTATGAAGATGTGGGACTCCGGCCTTACGGATATGGCCGCGACTACGTGGAATCAGGCGACTGCTACCATACCAACCCTCACACGGGGAAACCCGGCAAACTGCCGAGCAACCTTTCGGGTGGACTCATCGGGTGCATGCATGCCGTGGGCGCCACGGGCATCATGCAAGTATTTGAAGTTGCTTCCCATTTATGGAACCGGTGGGGGGAGATCCATGGGGATGTGAAAATATGGGAAGAATTCGGACGAGAAAAACCCGACGACTGGACCGACCTGCAGGTGAAAGACGCCAAACGGGCACTGGCCATTAGCCACGCTGGTGTGGGAAGCCATGTAACAGCCACCATTTTAATGGACCCCGACCATCTGTTGAAAGAAGACGCCTAGAGGGAGGACAAAATGAGCATATTTGGAACCGTAAAGGTCAAAAACGGACAATATAAAATTAAAGGGGACTTCCACCACATCACCCCCAACACGCCCATTCGAAACGAAGAGGACGGGTGGAAACTCATGGGTGTCACCAATCCCAGGGAAATGATTTACATCCACAGCTACGGTGGGGAAGCGCCGTTTTTTGAAAACCTTTCCCAGGGGAAACTACTGGGCACCCGGTGCGATGATCCGGACTGTGAATTCAAAGGAACCACCTATATCCCCTTTCGCATCCACTGTCCGGACTGTCTGACCCGAAATACCATCGTAGACTTCACCGATGTTTGCAAGAACACCGCAAAAATCCATACCTTCATGGTTTGTGAACGGTCGGGCGCGTTCAATACCCTGGACAAACCCATCAAGTTCATCAATGTGGAATTTGACGGCGTCAGCACCATTCTGATGAGTTATCTGTCCATTGGAGAGCCAAAAATCGGCATGAAGGTCGTTCCCATTTTCAGGACCGTGAACCCTACCTACACCATCACGGATTTGTCCTGGGTGAAGGAAGGCGTTCCCGCGGAAGATTTGCCTGAAGGGTTCACCTACGGGTAACCGTTCATTTTAAATTTACAGCACAAAAAAGGGGTTGCAATTGCAACCCCTTTTTTGTGACACTTGACACCAAGAGAGCGGTCTGAGACATTTTCCAGGTGATAGAAAGGAGTACGAAAAAATGATGCATTCGAATCCATTATCATTTAATAAATTCATGTTGAAAGCCGCGTTGCTGATGGTCGCCCTTTTCGGCCTTTTGCCGGGGTGTTCTCAAAAACCGGTACTTTATCCCAATGGTTATTTGGTAAATGTGGGCAGGGAACAGGCCGATGCCGATATCCGGAAATGCATGGAAATGGCTGAAGAATACGGTGTAACCCCCCAACAGGGCGATAAGGTTGTCAAAAGTACAGCGGGCGGAGCAGCGGCGGGCGCGGTCGGCGGCGTGGTTGGGGGCGCTATTTCCGGCAATGTGGGAGGCGGTGTTGCAACGGGTGCGGCCAGCGGCGCGGCAGTGGGTTTGTTTTACGGACTTTTCAGGGCCTCGGAACCCAGCGCTGCCTATAAAATTTTCGTCAACAAATGCTTAAGCGAAAAGGGATATGAACCTGTTGGATGGGATTAATGCCATTTTCATGGGTTAGCAGGCGCCATCCCAAGATTCCTGGCAGGCAACCCAACCCTCGCGGCCGGAAATCTCCCGGGGCTTGATGGCGGCTGTTTCAATGGGGTGGGTGCTGTTCAGCAATGACCCTAAAGGAACCAGGTCTGCGCCCATGGATCGGGCGGATTTTAGAAAACGGTCGAACATATCCAGATATTTAATCCCCTCCACCTCGGCATGGATGGTCAGGACATTCAGTCGGGCGTCGTTGATAAGCGACAGTATATACTCATTGAAATTGCCATCGTCGATCCCCCCCCGGCCAACCGCCTCATCATAGGTGGGCAGGGTCACGGGAATCTGGGGCTGAGAAAGGGTTTTTCCCGTCACCACCGGATAGAAGATACTCCGCCCCCGGCAGTCGCTATTGTAGGCAAAAGGGAAATCGGCCTTTTTAAGGAGGACCCGGTCCCGGCATTTCCATCCGGGAACGGCGGAACAGAGCGGCATTTTCCCCAGGATTCGGGTCAGGGCGTCAACCCCCCGGTTCAGGGAATGTGAAATATCCCCGACCGTCATCATGTCGATCTTTGCCTGCCAGGCATGATGATCCCACGCGTGAAGCCCTACTTCATGACCGGCACGGGCGGTTGCGGCAATCAGGTGGGGCAGCTTTCGACCGATTACCGGTCCCGGCCAGGCGGTCCCCCGCAAAAGGATATCCCACCCGTAGAGTCCGGGGGCCTTGGTTCTCAGCATTTTCCACAAAAAACCCGGCCGCATCAACCGCCACAGGTGACGGCCCATGTTATCCGGTCCCACGGAAAAGAAAAATGACGCGAAAACGCCGTGTTTCAACAGAAGGCTGCACAGGGCGGGAACCCCAAAGCGTGTTCCTCTCAAAGTATCCACGTCAATACGCAGGCCGATTTCCATTGAACCCAACCGATCTAAACCCTACAGATCCTGATTGCTGTTATTATTATCCCCAATGATATCAAAATCCCCGGAACGGATCGCCTCCCGTAGAAAATAATCCAGAGTTTCTGCAACGGATGCCTCGAGGGGTACGGAAGGTTCCCAGTCCAACAAGCGTTTGGCATTGCGGATGCTGGGCTTTCGGTGTTCCATATCCTGGTATCCCTCGCCGTAATAGGCGCGGCTCTCCACCTCCCGCAATCCGGCAAAGGGCGGGAATCGTCCTTTCAGCGGGTGCTGGTTGAATTTGGACACCAGGAGTTCCGCCAAAGCGCGAATGCTGGCCTCATTGTCGGGGTTTCCGATGTTGATGATCCGACCATCGCAAAAGTTTCCCTTGTTTTCGATAATCCGGTACAGGCATTCCACCCCGTCCGTGACGTCCGTAAAACATCTTTTCTGGTTTCCGCCATCCACCAGTTGTATGGGGGTCCCCTCAACCAGATTTAAAATCAGCTGGGTAATGGCTCTGGAACTACCGATGCGGGCGGACATGAGACTGTCCAGCCGGGGACCGATCCAGTTGAAGGGTCTGAAAAGAGTGAATTTCAGCCCTTTCTGCTGACCATAGGCCCAGATGACCCGGTCCAGCAACTGCTTGCAGCAGGAATAGATCCATCGCTGCATGCGAATGGGCCCCAGGATCAACCTGGAGTTATCCTCGTCAAAATCCATGTCGTCGCACATGCCGTAGACTTCGGAGGTGGAGGGAAAAATAACCCGTTTGTCATATTTGACGCAGTACCGTACCACCCGCAGGTTTTCTTCAAAATCCAGCTCAAACACACGAAGCGGGTTCCGCGTATATTCGATGGGGGTGGCAATGGCCACCAGGGGAAGAACGATGTCGCACTTTCGAATATGGTATTCGATCCACTCTCTGTGGATGGAAATGTCCCCCTCATCGAAATAAAAACCGGGGCTGCCCAAAAGGCGCTGAATGTACTTGGAATGCAGATCCATTCCATGCACTTCATACCGCCCGCTTTCCAGCAGACGCTCGCTCAGAGCATTCCCGATGAAGCCGTCCACCCCTAGAATCAGCACCCGTTTCTTTCTGGAAGACCTGATTCGGTCGCCGGCCCGTTTTCCAAAACTCATGCCTTCTACAAGACCCATATCGGCTGCCAGTTGGGCGCCACCCATGAACACGTCTCCATCCCGCTGGCCGGCCTCAAGTTTAAGAGCGCCTTTTCCGCAGGCAACCACCAGGGGATCCAGCGAAAGTACCGTACCCGGTTTGGCCTCTTCTTCCCGTGAGACCTCCGTTACAGCCCAGAAAAAGCATTTTCGATCACCCATATGGCTGAAGGCCCCCGGAAAAGGGCGTGTCACGGCTCGCACCAGGTTCCTGACTTTGAACGCGGGCATGTCCCAGTCAATCTCCCCGTCAGCGGGGGTGCGTCCACCGAAGTAGGATGCTAGGGACTGCTCCTGGGGAATTCTCGGGGCCTTGCCGGTCCGCAATTCAGGAAGAATCTCATCCAGCATTTCCGCCGCCGCCGTTGCCGCTTTGCTGTGAAGAGAGTGGGCCGTATCATCTTCATCGATTTCGATTTTGATTTGCCCTACGATATCGCCGTCATCGGGCCGGGTGGTCATGTGATGAAGGGTAACCCCCGTCTCCTTTTCACCGTTGACCAGCACCCAGTTGATGGGGCATTTCCCCCGATATTTTGGCAGCAGGCTTCCATGAAGGTTCAGACATCCCTGGCTGGGGATATCCAGAATGGGGGTACGCACCAGGTTCCGATAATAAAATGAAAATATCATCCGGGGGGCGAGATCACGAATCTTTTGAACCCAGAGGGGATGGTTGATATCTTCCGGGGCATACACCGGAATATTTTCCCGTGCCGCCAGTTCGGCCACGGACTCAAACCAGATATCCTCCTTTGGATCATCCTTGTGGGTAAACACGGCTGCAATGTCAAAACCGTTCCGCAAAAGCGCCTTGATGCCGGTACAGCCGATATTGTGATAGGCCAGAACTATTGTTTTCATAAATATGTCCTTATATAATAAGCGGGTACAGGGCCAAAGGGCAGACACACAGGTCTGCCCCTACGTTCCGATTTCCGATCCCCGATTTCCGATTTCTGACCTCAGACCTCTGACCTCTGTCTTCAGACCTCTGTCCTCAGTGACATGGGGGTTGGTTCCCACGACCCGCTCGATAAAATACCGCGGACGGGCCCGCACATCGCTGTAGATCCGCCCGATATATTCCCCCAGCAGGCCCATGGCCAGAAATTGGGCGCCGATAAAAATAAACAGGATGGCAAAGAGGGTAAATACCCCTGCCGCGGCCCATTCGGCGCCATAAATCAGTCGCATCAGAAACAAAAAGAGGCCGAATCCCACGCCAAAGGCGGAAATAACGACGCCCAGAACATTCAGCAGGCGAAGGGGAAAGGTGGTCATGCCGGTCAACAGGTCAAACTGGAGGTTGATGAGCTTCCAGAGACTATATTTGGAATCCCCGGCGGAACGCTCGGCATGCTGAACATCCACTTCGGCCGTATGCCCGGCAAAGCTGTTGGCCAGCACGGGAATAAAGGTGCTCCGCTCTCCGCACTGAAGCATGGCTGACACAATATGACGGCGATAGGCCCTCAGCATACACCCGTAATCGTGCATATGAACGCCGGTGGACATCTGAACCACCTTGTTGACCATATGGGACGCCGCCCTTCTGAAGAAAGTGTCCCGCCGGGGAACGCGAACGCTTCCCACCACATCGAACCCTTCTTCGGCCTTTTGCACCAGTTTGACGATTTCTTCGGGCGGGTTCTGAAGATCCGCATCCAGGGTAACGATGATGTCCCCCCCGGCCTGTGCAAATCCGGCCATAATGGCGGAATGTTGACCGTAATTCCGGTTCAGAAGGAGCCCGATAATAATGCCGGGGGTTTGGTTTGCAGCCGCTTCAATCATTTCCCGGCTTCCATCCGTACTGCCGTCATCCACCAGAATAATTTCAAAGGCCCTGTCCATCCGGTTGCAGGTCGTAAGACAACGGACGAGAAGTTCGCTCAGGTTTGCCGATTCGTTGAACACGGGAATGACAATGGAAACCTTTGATTGTTGATTGTTGATTGTTGATTGTTGATTTTCCATAATGGTTTCTAATGGGCAGGCACGGGGGCCGGTCCTTACTGAATCAATGGGTTAGGAGTTCCTTGATGGCTTCCACCACGGAGTCCACATCTTCAAAGGTCATATCGGGAAAAAGGGGAAGCGAACAGATCCGGTCGGAATTCCATTCGGTATTGGGAAGCGCGCCACTTGCCATTCCCATGGATTCCCGGTAGTATTTCTGCAAGTGCGCAGCACGGAAATGGAGGCCTGTGCCGATGTTTTTGGCCTTCAGCCGTTCCATGAATTCATCCCGGTTCATGCCGGCCCGGTTCGTGTCAAGGCGTACAATAAACAGGTGCCAGGCATGCCGCGTGGTATCTCGCGGAATGGAGAGGGGCAGGAGTTCGTCAATGCCTGCCAGCCATTCATGGTATCTGGCGGCCAGCTGGCTTCTTTTGCGGTTGAACTGATTTACCCGATGAAGCTGTCTCAGTCCCAGCACTGCGGCTATGTCGGTCATATTGTATTTGTATCCCGGTTCCAGCACCTGGGCCTGGGGTGAGCGGCCCTGGGTTTGCCGGTCGTAAGCATCCACGCCGAGTCCATGAAACTTCAGTCGGCTGATTTGTTCCGCCAGGGTTTTGTCGTCGGTGCAGAACATGCCTCCCTCGCCGGTGGTGATGTTTTTAATGGGGTGAAAAGAGAATATGGATGTCCCCGTTGCCCCCACATGACGTCCCTGATGGTGTGTGCCCAGCGCATGGGCCGCATCTTCCACCAAGGGCACGCCCTTTTCAGCCGCCTGGTTTCGTAACGCCTGTATATCCGCCGCCGCACCGGCAAAATGCACGGGAATGACCGCCCTGGTTTTCGATGAAAAACAGGGGGCTACCGTATCGGGGGTAACCATCAGGGTGTCCCGGTCAACGTCGGCAAATACAGGGACGGCGCCGGCCAGAACAATCAGATTCACGGTGGAGACCCATGTCATGGACGGGGTAATCACTTCATCCCCCGGCCCGATGTCCATGGCCTTCAGGAGAAGATGCATGCCGGCGGTGGCCGATGCCAGGGCCACCCCATGGGAGCACCCCACATATTCACAAAAGTCACGCTCAAAGGCGGCGGCATTGGGACCGGTTGTGATCCATCCAGAACGGAGGACTTCTCCCACGGCCAAAATATCTTCTTCCGTGATGGACGGTCGTGAAAACGGCAAAAAATCCTTTCGCATCAGGCACTCCGGGTAATGAGGTAAACACCGAGGCAAATAACGAGTATCCCGGCCCAACGCATGGGTCCCAGGGCCTCGCCGAAAAAAAACTGCCCCGCAAAAGCGGTGACGATATAACCCACGCTCAAAAGAGGATAGGCAAAACTGACCTCCACTCTGGAAAGGGCCATCAGCCATACCAGCACGCTGATCACATAACACATCAGCCCCGTAAATACAAATGGGTTGAGCGCCACCTTGAAGCCGATGGGCAGGATGTTTTCCAGGGAAAAAGCGAAATGGCCCACCTGGCGCATCCCCTGTTTCAGGCATAGTTGGGCTGTGGCATTTAACAGCACCCCCAGCAGTATCAGGGGGAGATAGCGGGTCATGGGAAAATCTCCCGGTAAAATTGACGATTAGGTCTGAGGGTAAACGCTCATGAATCACGCGGGCATTCCATCCCCAACATGAAAACGACATCTACCGCTATCAAACTAACAGCTAACGGCTAACAGCTAACAGCTGTCTTTTCATGGCAAAGCAGGCCCAATATTAGTACGGTTCATCACTGAGTCAAGTCATTTATTTAACCAGTTCGTCCCGAAAACCGTCTGAAAGGGGGTATAGATAGATCGACTTGATGGCCATGCCATCACGAATAATCCCCTCGTCCATCCGCCCGCGGCCGGTTGTTTTGCCTACATAGGACCAATTGGCGGCTTTATAGCAAGCGCCCGTGAACCGTTTTTCATCCACCAGTGTTTCCATTAAGACCGGCCGGAGACCATAGCAATCCTCCCAGTCATCGGGAACGGTTCGCGCGGCCAGGGTCAGGGTTGCGCTGGCAAGGTTTTTCACCTGGACCCAGGGAAATATCAGAAACCGGCTGTTGTTCACAATCTTTTGCAGGTTGCGTTGGCGCTGCTCGTCGTTCCAGGAAATCCACTGGTCTCTCGGCATCATCCGCCAGGCAGGGCTGGAAAACTGAAAACATCCCAGCAACGTATCCGTTGCTCCGGATTTAATGAAATACCGAAGTTGGGCGCCAAAGGGCAACTGATATCCCCGATAATGGTACCGGTCCACATATTGGTACCAAAGCTGCCGTTGCGCCAGTGTTTTAACCCTTGTCAACACGATGGGCCTCAGGTCCCGCAGCTTTGTTGAAATAACGGCCTGTGAATCGGTTTCGCTGCTTCGGGGAATCTTTGTTTTATTCTTTTTACCGGACGGCGCCTGGTATGCGGGAAGACGGATAACGCCTTTCGCCTCCAGACGTTCGAGGAATTGACGGCACTCAATGCCCTTCAGCTTTCCGGTGGGCCTTTTCCAGGAGAACAGTTCGCAAAAGGTATTCGCCAGTTCAGTTCGACTAAGGTTTGGAAATGTCTCTATAATTTCTATGATTTCCTTAAATTGATTTTCCGTAACGATCTCGCCGGAAAACTTTTGTAATGATTTTGGCGGCATCAAATTGCATTCCCTTTATGGCAAGCATTTATCCAGTAGGGGCAGACCTGTGTGTCTGCCCAGGTAAAGGGCGAATACACAGGTTCGCCCTTTACTTAAACCCTAAAATATGGCTGCATGAAAAATCAGTGGCAATTACGGCGAAATTTCAGTATATACAGTACCAAAATATTTTTTCATACACAATAATCTTCAATTTTTAATTCTGAGCGGGACCGTGCCATGGAAACAGATTTCTATAAGATCCTTGGGGCTTCCAAGGATGATTCCCAGGAAAAAATCAAGAAGGCTTATCGTAAACTGGCCCGAAAATGGCATCCTGACATCAATCCGGGCAATACTGAAGCGGAAAAAAAATTCAAGGAAATATCCCAGGCTTACGACTGTCTCGGCAATAAAGAGAAAAGAGCGCTTTACGATGAATTTGGAAGGGATGGCCTTCAATCCGGATTTGACGCCGAAAAAGCCAGGCAACATTCACAGTGGGGCGGATTCCAGGAGGGCCGGCAGCGTGCGGGCAGCGAAGGGTTTGGCCGATACCAGAGCTATGAAGATATTTTCGGAGATATTTTCGGCGCCGGCATGGGATCAGGCGGTTTCCGAACCCAGGCGCCGATGCGCGGGCGGGATCTTCAGCATGACATGACCATTGACCTTATCTCGGCGCTGAGAGGTTTTGAAACGGAGCTGAGCATGCAGAAAGCCAAGACCTGCGATATCTGTGGCGGGTCTGGGAAGGATCCCCATTCCACCCTGAGTACCTGTTCCTATTGCGGCGGCTCCGGCAGATTGGATGTGGCGGAGGGTCCCATGCATTTTACCAAGCCCTGCCCTCATTGCCAGGGCCATGGCCAAATCGGAAAACCCTGCGCCGCATGCGGCGGCTCCGGCCAGGTTCTGGGAACTGAAAAAATACGGATTGTCGTCCCCAAGGGCGTCAAGGAGGGCTCCAAGGTGCGCATTGCGGGAAAAGGCGAACCCGGTTCCAATGGGGGCGGACCTGGTGATCTTTACCTGATCATTCACCTGAAACCCCATCCTTTTTTAACGAGAACGGGCGATGACCTCCATATGGATATTCCCATCACCGTAAGAGAAGCCATGGCGGGCGGCGCCATCGACGTTCCGACAGTGGACGGACCAATCAAAATGAAGGTGCCCGCCGGCAGCCAGACCGGAAAAGTTCTCCGATTGAAGGGTAAGGGGGCTACCAACCTTAAGACCAAAACAAGAGGCAATCTCATGGTCAAACTGGTGGTTAAAGTCCCTCAGACGGATGACCCGGAAATCCTTGCGGCAGTCCAAAAAATGGATGGAATGTACGGGGAAGACGTTAGAAGCGCCATCAGGATATGATGTTGTCAATCAGGAAAGGCGTTTCAGCTTTTCTTCCACTTCCCGGGCCAGGTCTTCCAGAATGGCGTCGAACTGTTTTCGCATGGCGATCATGCTTTTGCGCATTTGCAACGCCACCTCAACACCGGCCAGATTGACATCCATTTCCTTTATCAGGATTTTTGCGAACCGCACATTTTCCAACTCATCGGCGGAAAACAATTTGTCCGAAAGCCCTTCGCTACAAGAAGGGCACACAATATCTTCTTCTTCCAGATTGCGCAGGAACGCCTCGTCAACCTGAAGAAACTCCACCACCTCCGTGATGCTCCAGTATTCTTTTGTCATCATAATAAAAACACCCTGACATTCGAGGTAAGCGCCTGGAAGGGAGTAAGACGCCGAATTTCAACCATCTATGCAACACCGCTCTTTTCCGAACTATTACCACACGAAAATGCCTTTGACAAGGCGATTTCGATAAACATGGCGATCCTGCGGGTGAGGTCTCTAGTTCCTGAAGATTGTCATAGACTTCTTTTAAAAATCGTGCTAGTTTCGCGGATTCTGTAGAAATGGACCATTGTGCTTGATGGCACAATTATGGGAAATGACAATGGGAGGAAGTGCTGAATGTTATTGAGCCTCATGAGAAAACATGCCAAATCCTGGTTGATCAAAGCCTTGATTGCGATTATTGCCGTCGTTTTCGTTTTCTATTTTGGATATTCCTTTACATCCGACCAGGCCCTTAAAATTGCCTATGTAAACGGAGAGTTGATCAATGGCCCGGAGTACGAAAAAGCTTACCGGGATATGCTGGCGGCGCTTCAATCAAGATATAAGAGCATGTGGAACGACAACATGATCAAAATGTTTAATCTCAAAAACAGGGCGTTGGAATCGCTGATCACCCAACGGCTCATGAGTCAGGCCGCTAAGGAATTGGGGCTTGATGTAACGGAAGCGGAAGTTCAGAAAGCGATCATGGCTTATCCCGCATTTCAGATCAACGGTCAGTTTGACATGAGACGATACCAGGCCCTTCTCAGCAACAACCACATGAAGCCGGAAGATTTTGAAACAGGCTTCACATCGGAATTGCTGGATAAAAAACTCAAGCAGTTTTTGTTTGCCTTTTTGAACGTCACCGACCGGGAAGTTCTGGAGTATTACACCTTTGCCAACGAAAAGGTCAAAATTGGGTTTGTTGAATTCGATCCGGGAAGTTTTAAGCAATCCGTAAAGATCAATGATGCCGAACTGAAAAAATACTTTGAGAAAAACAAAGAACAATACCGGGTGCCTGAAAAAATAAGCGTGGCCTATCTTGAGATCGATCCCAAGCGTTTTGAGGGTGGCATTGAAATCACTGAAAAGGAAATTCAATCCTTTTACGAATACAACGCCGATGAATACACTCAGCCAAAACAGGTTAAGGCAAGACACATCCTGTTCAAGTTTGATCAAGGTGATTCTGATGAAGTCAAAGATGACGCCAAAAAGCGGGCGTTAAGTGTATTGGAAAAGGCGCGCAAGGGCGAAGACTTTGCCGGCCTTGCAAAAGAATATTCCGAAGGCCCTTCAAAATCACAGGGTGGGGATCTGGGTTATTTTGGCGTGGGACAGATGGAGACGCCTTTTGAAGAAGCGGCTTTTGCACTAAAAAAAGGTGAGATCAGCGACCTGGTCCAAACCCGGTTTGGATATCACATCATTCTGGTGGAGGACATCAAAGAGGCGGGGTCAACCCCTCTGGAAAAAGTCAGAGAGGAGATTGCGGCCACGTTAACCGGAAATGTCGCTACGGAACTGGCCCATGAAAAGGGATTAACCCTGCTGGATCAGATGCCCTATGATGCGGATTTGCCTGCTTATGGGAATCAGCACGGCATTACGGCAAAAAAATCCGAACACTTTGCCAAGAATGAGCCGATACCCGCCATTGCGGGCAGCGAAAAATTAGGGCCTTCGCTCTTTGCCCTGGAAGAGAACGAAACCAGTGGTCTTATGGAGCTGGGTGGCAAGTTTTATATCTTCCAAATCGCTGAAAGCAAAGCCAGCTATCTTCCCGAACTAAAAGAGGTCAAAGCGGCGGTAGAAAAAAACTTTATTGCTCATGAGGCCGAAGCCGCGGCTAAATCGGCCGCGGAAGGTTATCTGAAGGCACTTAAGGAAGGGAAAAACTGGCAAGCTCTCGCAAAGGAAAAAGACCTGAAGATTCAGGAAACCGAATTTTTCACCCGACGCGACCCCATACCCGACATCGGCAATGCGCCGGCGTTAAATGAAATGGCTTTTAAATTGGGCAAAGATAACCCATATGCCGATAAGCCCTTTGTGAACAATAAGGGCGCTTTCGTTATTCGATGGGAGGCAAATGAGGGAATCGACGAAAAGAAATTTCAGGAAGAGAAAAGTAATTATCGCACTTCGCTGACCCAGACGAAACACCAACGCATTTTTGACGGCTGGATCAAATATCTTCGCAAGAAAGCGGAAATAGAAATCGTGACCCCCGTAGACGGAAATTCCTGATGGATCAGACGATTAAAGGTAGGGTGTCTAAAAAGGGTCAAAAACGCTCAAATTCGTTGCTCGGTTTTTGGCTCCTACCCACCCCCATCTTTTGGTTCGCAATATGCTGGTAAGGGCGGACCTGTGTGTCCGCCATTATGCTTGGGTTCGCCCGCACAACTTTTTTGTGTTGCACCCAAGCATTGGCAGCTACTTCAAAAAATGTCTTTAATTGAAATCTTGAGTTTATTGTCGCGATCTTGGCGGCTTTGCCCCTTTTGTTCTGTTAGCGAAGAATTTGAAATCAAAAAACGTGTGTTGTTGCAAACCAAGGTTTCGTTTGCGAACATCCGTCACCCAGCCTATCCACCGATCGCGAATCTTAATTTTCCAGGCAGCGGTTCCAAAAAGAAAACAAGCCAGAAAATGTCCGTTTCAGCATAATTCCTGAAATTCTCAGGTTTGATGACTCTTTTTTATGCTTTCATTTTTTTGTATTGCACCCGACCCAAAAAGAGCTGCGAGCGTTGTACCGGATTGGAGCCATACATGAACATTCCAGGAATTCTGATTCACAACAGGGACCAAATCATCGGCCAGTGGGTGGAGAAGCTTCACAAAGATGTTAGTCCCACCTATTCGGCCCAGTCCCCCGAGGTGCTTTACCGGACCTGTTCGGCCGCTGCCGACGCCAATTTTGCGGTGATTGCCTACCATGATTATTCCAAAATAGATGCGGTCATCGAGTGGATCAGCCGGATCCGTTCAAAAGAAGGGTTTTCCCTGTCCGAAGTCCAAAAAGCCTTTGAACTCTACAGAACCATCCTGCTGCCGATCCTTGGCCGTGAGCTGGATGCACAAAGCCTTATACCCGCCATGGAGCAGATTAATTCGTGTCTCTGTTACACCCTTTATCAATTCAGCGATTATTTTCAGGCGTTGCACGAGGCGGAGATCAGAGCGTATTCCCAGGCGCTCGAGGTTAAGGTGGCAATGCGCACCCAACAACTGGCCGAATCAGAGTCAAAATATCGAACCCTGGTGGAAAAGATTAGAGACGGCTACTTTGTGAATCAGCAGGGAAGGATTCTCTTTGCCAACCAAGCATTTTGTGTTATGCACGGGTACACAAAAAAAGAGGTGATCGGCAAAGCGTTTATGGATTTTATTGCCCCTGAGTCGAGACAGGAAGTTCGCCGGATCTGTGAAGGGGGAACCGAAGAAAGGGTTTTGAAAGACCAGTATGTTTATTTCCGGCTGCACAGAGACGGAATGGCGCTTCCCACGGAAAACACCGCGACCCTCGCATCCTACCAGGGAAAGACGGCCTTCATCGGGATATGCCGTGATATTACGGAGCGTATGACCATAGAAAAGCGGGTTCGGGAAGCTGAGAGTCTCGCCCGCATCGGTCGCGTGACCACATCCCTTGCCCACGAAATCCGAAATCCTCTTTCTTCCGCCAAGATGAGCATCCAGATGATCCTCAAAAATGCCGTTTATGAAGGTACGGACAGACGTCGACTGGAAATTTTGTCTCAGCAGATTTCCCGCCTGGAGAGGATTGTAACCGAAATGCTGGACCTGGCGAGGCCCATCCAGTTCGTGTTTATGCCCGGCGTCGTCACCAGCGTCATTGACGATTGTTTGGAGGTTCTGGATGCGAAGATTTATCAAAAGGGGATCCATGTGACGCGATTGTTTTCAAAAAATCTCCCATCCATATCCATGGACCGGGAGAAAATGGAACAGGCGGTGATAAACCTTCTCCAAAACGCCATTGAGGCGGTGGAAAAAGAAGGCAACATCCACATCTCCGCCCGATACAGGCGGAAGATGAAAGCGGTGGAGGTTGCCATCACAGACGATGGGCGCGGTGTGAGTCCTGAGGATCTACCCTCCATTTTCGACCCTTTTTTCAGCAAGAAGGCCAAAGGCACGGGCCTGGGACTCGCCAACGCCCGCCGGATCATCGAAGCTCACAGGGGTATGATACAGGCGTCTTACGATACAGACGGGGGCATGCGCTTCACCATGCGCTTGCCTTTGCCGTCGGATCCGGACCGGACCGCAAATGGGAGCCCATAAGTCATGCCGGAGCCCGAAAAAGCGAAAATTCTCATTGTGGATGACGAACCTTCCTCTCTGGAGTTGCTGGAGGTCTATCTGCGGGACAAGGGGTTTGACATTGCCTGCGCCGTCAACGGAAAGGAGTGCATCGAAAAGGTCTCTTCCTTTGCGCCTCATCTGGTAATCCTTGACGTCCGGCTGCCGGACGGAAACGGAATTGAAATCCTGGAAGAACTGAGGAACGGCGAAAATTCCCCCCATGTGATCATCGTGACCGCTTTTCACGACATGGGCACCACCATCAAGGCCATCCGGGCGGGCGCCTTCGAATACATCCCCAAACCCATTGACGTGGATGAGCTGGAAGGAGCCATTACCCGGGCACTGGAACTCTCAAAAATGCAACAAACCCATCATCCTAAGGCAAGACGCCCCGCCAAAAATTTTCAAAAAGGCGAAATTATCGGTAAGACCAGGGAAATGAATGAAATCTTCAAAACCATGGGCGTTCTTTCCCAGAACCGGGTAACGGTTCTGATTCAGGGAGAAACCGGAACCGGCAAGGAACTGGTGGCAAAGGCCATTCATTTTCACGGTTCACACAAAGATCAACCCTTTGTGGCCATCAACTGTTCGGCCATCGTCGAAAATCTTCTGGAAAGCGAACTCTTCGGCCACGAAAAAGGCGCTTTTACCGGCGCCGTTTCCTCAAAAAAAGGGCTGTTTGAGAATGCCGAACAGGGGACCGTATTCCTCGACGAGGTGGGGGAAATGCCGATGGAACTCCAGGCGAAGCTGTTAAGGGTCTTACAGGAACGGGAGTTTCAGCGGGTCGGTGGAGAAAAGATCTTGCCATTGAAGGCAAGGGTGATCGCCGCCACAAACCGGGAGCTTCTTTCCATGGTCCGGGAGGGGCGGTTTAGGGAGGATCTCTTTTACCGCCTGAGCGTGGCCACGATCCATATCCCACCCCTCAGGGAACGAAAAAGTGATATTCCCCTGATCATTGAATATCTTGTGGCCAAGATCAATGCCGAGCTTCATAACCGGATTGCGGGGGTGGATGTCGGGGCGGTTCGGAGGATGACCGATTACCCGTGGCCGGGGAACGTCCGTGAACTGGAAAACATCCTCACCAAAGCGGCCCTTAAGACCAAAGGCGACATCATTGCAGAAGATGAGGTCGCTTCTCTTTTACCCGGAGCGGATGGAAAGACCGGATGGGAATCGGAAGCGGACCGATCTGAAGTGCCCCAGACGGAGAAAGATCTCATTTTCCGGGTTTTAAACGAAGTTCACTGGCATTACGGTCGAGCCTGTGAGCGCCTGGGTATTTCACGCCCCACCTTGACCAAAAAGATGAAAAACTACAAGATCCCCAGTAAACGCCGCCTGCACACCCCGTAACCCCCCTTTCAATTTTTAAAACCCCTTTTTAAAAAGCTTTTCATCATTGAAAGTCCCTTTCTCCGGGTTTTATCCCAATGAATATTATAACAGGCTGATATCACAATGGCTTCATCCTAACTGCGCTCAGTGGCACGTTTTTTGCCCTTACCCTTTCCAAATAATGTTCAATTACAAGGGGGTTAATATCATGAACCAATCTGCCACGAAAGACACATTTAACATTGCTGCTGAGCTACTCCATCACAATGCCGACCAGCGCGGGGACAAGGTCGCTCTGCATTGCGGCAGCGAGAAAATCACCTATGCCGCGGTGCTTGAAAATGTGAACAGATTTGCCAATATATTGGCTGAACTAAATGTAAAGCCGACGGATCGGGTCATGATTCATCTCCCGGATTCCCCGGCATTCGTTTATGCATTCTTAGGCAGCATCAAGTATGGCGCATGGCCGGTTCCCATCAACACCATGCTGGGAAAAGGGGACTACGAATACCTCTTAGACGACAGTGAAGCCAGAGTTCTGGTTACGGAGAAAAAAAGCAAAGCAGCTCAGGCCAAAACCCGCCACCTCTGTTACCGGATTTTTTCTGATGATGGGTTCGATGACTGGCTTGCGCGATCCTCGGAACAAGCGGACACCCATCCCGCCCATGAGGACGACATCGCTTTCTGGCTTTACAGTTCCGGAAGCACCGGAAAACCGAAGGGCACCCCCCACAAACATATTGACATGTTCTTCACTGCAAAAGCCTATGGACAACATATCGCCAAGATTACCGAGAATGACACGGTTTTCTCCGTGAGCAAACTTTTCTTTGCCTACGGACTTGGAAACAGCCTTTCCCTGCCCTTCAGCCATGGCGCTTCCTCGGTGCTGCTTTCCGAGCCGCCATCTCCTGAAAGGATCATGAATATCATCTCAAACTATCAGCCCACCTTGTTTTTCGGGGTGCCCACGCAATATAATTCACTGTTGAAAAAAATGAACGGAACGCGCTTTCCTTCCATTCGCGCATGCGCTTCCGCGGGAGAAGCGCTCCCCCCCGAGGTATTCCAGAGATGGAAGGAAAAAACCGGCCTTAACATTCTGGACGGCATCGGTTCCACCGAAGCACTTCATATTTTCATCTCAAACCGTCAGGATGATGTAAAAGAAGGATGCTCGGGAAAACTGGTTCCAGGCTTTGAAGCCAAGATTGTCGACAATGCGGGAAATCCCGTGCCGGACGGTGAAACAGGACAGCTTCTGATCAGGGGGCAAAGCCTGACCCCGGGTTACTGGAACAGGCCGGAAGAAAATCTCTCCAAAATGGCCGCCGACGGCTGGTTCAGGACCGGAGACATGTACAACCGATCAGAGGGGTATTTTACCTACCAGGGACGAGGCGACGACATGCTCAAGGTGGGCGGAATCTGGGTTTCCCCCGTGGAGATCGAAAACGTCCTGATGGCCCATGAGGCAGTCAATGAATGCGCGGTTGTGGGTCATGAAATCGAAGGACTCGTCAAACCGTTTGCTTATGTGTCGCCGGAAAAAGCCTATGCCGCCACGGAAAAAGAGAGAATCGGGTTAAGCAAAGCCATTCTTGAATACGCCGCCGACAGACTTCCGAAATTCAAATGTCCATGGCAGGTTCTCTTTACAGACGAGCTGCCGAAAACGGCAACCGGCAAAATTCAACGCTTCAAGCTAAGAGGTGGCATGAAACGGGCGGCATAAATAGAAATGGAAACAAAAAAATATACGGCGAATGAATCATAAATTCAAATTAAGACAACAAAATGGTTCAGTTTATTTTCAAAGTAGTAGAGGGAGAATACCGGTTAAAGGCATCCCCCCCTTTGTGGGGACAAAGGCAATATTGAATCTTTTGCCATTGACGGGCAAAACATAGTCGTCTCCCTCCGCTTCAATATGCGCGGCCAATTGGTAATAGGCCGCGCGATTGAAGCGCGCCGGGAAAGTTCGGTCTTTCACCCTGCAATAGAGGACATTTTCTTCTCCTAGATACAGGGTGTCCGGCATCAGTTCTTCTTTGGCGTCATCACTCAGGGTCAGCATGAATCCGGCGCTTTTGCCGCTTCCTTCACAGATAGCTGATACGCGCCTGACCACAAACGCGGTATCTTCCACATCCACATAGCAGAGATCAGCATTCTGACGAATAAGGTATCGACCCGCGGCGTCCATCTCCATTTGCTGGTAAAACGACCGAACAAATTTGCGTCGAACCATCTCTACCCCTTTGTGAAACCATTGTCCCTCCTTGTCAATGTGTATCAGACAGGGTGGAATACCATTGTTTATCGACATATCATATTCCTCTTTAACGATGTTTATGAGCCTATACATCGCCTGTCGTGACGGCGTCAAGAGAATATCCGGTTGCATCCCATGGCTTAACCATGTAGAATCCACTTTTTTGAATTGGAATCGTAATGCAAACTTAACTTCTTTCGGGAGGACATGGATATGCCGGATGCGGAAGGAATTCTGGAGGCCAGGGAAATTAATGAGATGCCGCCGGAAAAAAAAGAGGCCCGCAAGGAATGGTTAAAAGGGGCTGACAACCTGGATTGGGGAATGAAGAACAGGCTCTCCCGCCTGATTGGAACGGACGGACACTGCCAGTTTCTTCCCATTGATCACGGCTATTTCCAAGGGCCCACGCGATGTTTGGAAAAACCGGCTGAAACCATCCAAGCGCTTTCTCCCTATGCGGATGGCCTCTTTGTCACCCGTGGCGTTCTGAGGGCCGCAATCGATTTTGACATCGATACGCCCATTATCCTGCGCGTCTCCGGCGGCACCAGCGTCATCGGGGAAGATTTGGCCAACGAGGTGATTACCACTTCTATTGAAGAGATGGTGCGGCTGAATGTCTCGGCCGTGGGCGTTTCTATTTTTGTTGGAAGCGAGTACGAACGGGAAACCCTGGAAAATCTGGCGGAACTCGTCAATGAATGCGAAAACTTCGGCATTCCCGTTATGGCAGTCACCGCCGTGGGCAAGGAGATGGAAAAACGGACAGCCCGGTATCTGGCGCTCTCATGCCGGATTGCAGCGGAGCTGGGCGCAAAAATCGTCAAAACCTATTATTGCGGTGACGGCTTTGAAAAGGTCGCCATGGGATGTCCTGTTCCGGTGGTCATCGCCGGTGGACCCAAATGCGAATCAGCCCTGGAAGTGTTTGAATTTGTTTATGACGGACTGCAAAAAGGGGCCATTGGGGTTAACCTGGGAAGGAACGTGTGGCAACATCCCCATCCTCTGGCCGTCATGAAAGCGTTGAATGCTGTCATTCACGCCGGCGCCACACCGGAACAGGCCCTTGATCTTTTTGAAACCACCCGGCGGGAAAAATCGTGAATACCCTATTAAATAACGCCATGACTCCGGAAACCATGCGCGTATTGATGTATTACGCCAATCAAGATGTCCGCCTTGAAACAATGCCCATACCTGAAATCGGCCCGGATGAACTGCTTTTGAAAGTCATCGCCGGCGGTATCTGCGGCAGCGATGTGATGGAATGGTACCGGCGCGACAAGGTACCCCTCGTGCTGGGTCATGAGGTGGCTGGCATTGTGGTGTCAACCGGCGCCCAGGTCGAGAAATTCAAGCCCGGCGATCGGGTGGCTGTCACCCATCATGTTCCCTGCAACACCTGCCATTACTGTCTTTCGGGACACCATACGGTTTGCGACACCTTGCTCAGCGGTACCCATTTTGACCCGGGAGGCTTTGCCGAATACTTGAGGGTTCCCGGCATCAATGTGGACCGCGGGACCTTTCCGATCCCCGATGAGGTGACCTATAACGAAGCCTCATTCATGGAACCCCTGGCCTGCGTATTGCGCGGGCAAAAGAATGCTCGGTTAAAGCCGGGGCAAACGGTCCTGGTACTGGGAAGCGGCATATCCGGACTGCTTCATGTGGCTCTTGCCCGCGCCCTCGGGGCGGGCCTGGTTGCGGCCGTTGACACCATTCCCTACCGACTGCTGAAGGCCGGGGAAATGGGGGCGGATCTTGCCCTTCATGGGAACGACGACATTTTGACCGCCCTTCGCCAGGCCAACGAAGGCCGTCTGGCGGATCTGGTGATCATCTGCTTCGATGGATTTATCCCGCTGGCCATGAAAGCCGTGGAAAAGGGGGGGACTGTCCTGTTTTTCGCCGGCGCTCCCGAGGGCGCGACCCTTCCCGCGGCCCTTAACGACCTTTTCTGGCGAAAGGAAATTACTCTCACCAGCACCTATGCCGGGGCGCCCGCTGACTGCAAAACCGCCCTATCGCTCATTAAGGAAAAGGCCGTCCCGGTTCTTAAGACGGTCACGCACCGGTTGTCTCTGGCGGAGGGCCCTTCAGGGTTCCGGAATGTTTGCGCCCCCACCGAGCATGACTGCATCAAAGTGATTATTGAACCCCACATGGATGGGCCTTAGAGAGCTCTCCCAATTTCGGAGAAACTTCAAGCATGAGCCTTAAACAAATCACCCTTGATCATGGCAGCGGCGGGGAAGCCTCCCGAGAACTGGTCGAGACCGTTTTTATGCCGCGGTTTCAAAATGATATCCTGGATCGGATGGACGACAGTGCCGTCATCCGGTTGTGCGGCCGAAACCTGGCCATGACCACCGACTCTTATGTGGTGGATCCCATTTTTTTCCCCGGCGGCAACATCGGCAGCCTGTCCATTCACGGTACTGTCAACGACTTGTCCATGCAGGGGGCCCAACCCCTCTATCTAACCCTTGGGCTTATTCTTGAAGAAGGTTTCCCGGTCAAAGACCTTGAAAGAATTATTGATGCCGCGGCACGGGCATCCGTTGAGGCGGGCATAAAAATCGTGGCCGGCGATACCAAGGTGGTGCCAAAGGGAAACGCGGACAAAATCTTTATCAATACCGCTGGCATTGGCATGATTCCCGACGGTGTCGATGTGAGCAGCCGGAATGCCCAACCCGGAGATCTGGTGATGATTAACGGCGATATTGGTGATCACGGCATCGCCATCCTGACCAGCCGTGAAGGCCTTTCGTTTAAAACGCAGATTAAGAGCGACAGCGCCTCGCTCAATACCCTGGTGGCTTCGATCCTGAAAATCAGCAAACGCGTTCATGTGTTGCGGGATCCCACAAGGGGGGGGGTGGCCACGGCCCTAAATGAGATTGCCGGCCAATCGGGTGTGGGCATCCAGATTTTTGAAGCAGATCTTCCCATTTCAAAGCCGGTCCTGGCGGCCTCGGAAATTCTGGGCCTGGATTCCCTTTACCTGGCCAATGAAGGAAAATGTCTGATCATCGCCGCCCCGGAAGATGCCCAAATGATTCTTTCAGCCATGAAACAGGACCCCTACGGAGAAAAAACCCGCATCATTGGAAAAGTCACCGCCGATAATGCCGGAAGGGTGCTGCTGAAAACAAAGATCGGCGGCAACCGTATCCTTGCCATGCTAACCGGTGAGCAGCTCCCCAGAATTTGTTAACCCCATGAGCAAACGCCTCATCACCATCTTGAGCATTTTGACGCTTTTGGCCTATGGATGGCCGGCGTGGACCTGGTTTGCCACCGCTCCTTCGGTGAACACATCATTTTCTCTTCTTCCCGGTGCTGATCTTTCTGGAAATCAAATCCCTTTTATGTCCCAGGAATTTATCAGTCCGGGTTCCCCATCAGGCGTCGTCCATGTGGGCTCCATTTGTGAAATGCCCGACGGTGGGCTTGCGGCAACCTGGTACGGAGGTACCCGGGAAGGGGCCAAGGATGTGGCGATTTTCTTTACGGAAAAGCCCCAGGGCTTTGACGCTCCCTGGTCAAGTCCCAGGGTCCTGGTGAATCGAATGTCTGCGGGCCGGGAACTCAACCGGTATATTCGCAAAGTGGGCAATCCCGTTCTTTTTAAAGGGCCGGGGGATGAACTCTATCTGATTTATGTGACCATCACCATGGGTGGCTGGTCCGGCAGTTCCCTCAATGTCAAGATTTCCCGGGATGCAGGGCATACCTGGTCCGACAGCCAAAGACTCACCCTCAGCCCTTTTTTCAATATCAGTGAACTGGTGAAAGGCAGGCCGTTGCCGGTCAATATGGCGGATGGGGGTAGAAACGGCTTTGCCGTTCCCATCTATCACGAATGCCTGGGCGATTTTCCCGAGATTCTGTGGATGTCCTTTTCCCCAGAAAATTATGACATCAACTATTGGAAAAGCCGCATGGCCGGGGGAGCATCCTTCATACAGCCTTCCATTGCACTGGGGGGCGCCCAACAGGCACTGGCCTTTTACCGATGCCTTTCCCGGGACAGACAAATCGCCATGGCCCGGACCCAAAACGGCGGTAGGACCTGGTCTTCACCACGCCTTCTCGATTTGCCCAACCCGGATTCGGCGGTGGACGCGCTGCCCTTGTCCGGTGGACGCATACTCCTGGCCTTTAACGACAGCCGGCAAACCAGAGAAACGCTTCGCCTGGCGGTTTCCAGCGATCGAGGTCTTAATTGGATCCGTATCCATCCCCTTGAAAACAGCCCGGATCAGGAATTCTCTTACCCTTACATGATAAGGGGACAAAACGGGTTAATCCATCTGGTCTATACATGGAAAAGAAAACGAATTAAGCACGTGTCCTTTAACGAGGCCTGGGTTGACCATCAATTGAAGCAGGCATCCGGAAAATGATAACGATATTCTCTTTTATGTTCCCCTTTCTTCTCATCATGGCCCTCTGCCAGGGGGGACTGCTGTTATGGGGAAAGCCGCACCGGGGGTGGGTCCCGACGCTGATGATTGCTTCAGCGGCGGCGCTGATCGTTATCCTCCCCGTCGGGGGGTTGCCTGTTGGGCGCTGGTTGATCAGTCTTTACGCCAATCCCAGCATTCCACTAACAGCCCTTCTTTTGACCTGGGTCCTGAAAAATGCATTTCAATATTATCTTTTAAACAAAACGGCGGTCAGAACATGCCAGGGAGTTTCCCTGTTGGCCGGAATAGCCCTTTACCCAATGGCCTTGGGGCTCGGTCCATTTGATCCTTATGGCGCCGGCTGGCATTTCTCCTGGCTGTTTATTGGCTTCTTCATCATAACCTTGCTGTTGCTGATGTTGCAAAACCGATTCGCACTGCTCCTTCTGGCCACCATTCTGGCCTATGATCTTCATCTGTTGGAATCGGGCAACCTCTGGGATTATCTGGTAGATCCGGTCCTGGTAATGGTATCGGTTGTGGGACTTGGCCATTGGGGATGGGTCCAAATCAGGGGAAACTGAACAAATACGCTTAGGATTCTAAATTGAAACGAACACTCGGAGAAAACCTGTTATGAAACTATCCATTATCATTCCCTGCTATAATGAAAAAACACATATTCTCACGCTGCTTCAACGGGTCATGGAAGCGCCGATCGAGGACAAGGAAATTGTTTTGGTGGATGACGGTTCCAGCGACGGCACAGCGGAACTTATCCGGGAAACCCTGGAAAAAACGGTTGCCAAAACCATTTATCATACCCGGAATATGGGCAAGGGCGCCGCCATCAGATCGGGGCTTGCTTATGTCACCGGCGAGGTGGTGGTGATTCAGGATGCCGATCTGGAATATGACCCTATGGAGTATCCCAAACTGCTGGAGCCCATTATGGACGGAAAGGCCGATGTGGTTTACGGCTCCCGATTCATGGGCGCCGGTCCCCACAGGGTCCATTTGTTCTGGCATTATGTGGGGAACAGAATGCTCACGCTTTTTTCAAATATGTTCACAAATTTGAATTTGACCGACATGGAAACCTGCTACAAGGCATTCAGGACCGAAATCATCAAAGACATCACCCTTGAGCAGAACCGCTTCGGGATAGAACCCGAGTTGACCGCTAAAATAGCCCGAAAAAAATGCCGCATCTATGAGGTTGGCATTTCCTATTACGGCAGGAGCTACGACGAGGGGAAAAAAATCGGCTGGAAGGATGGGTTCAAAGCTGTTTACACCATTGTTAAATATGGGATTTTTAAATAGGCGGTTAATCTTTCCGGCGATAGAACACTTCAATCAGCTTGAGTTATTCCTTAATGCCGTGGTACAAATCCGCATTCCGAAATCCGAAATCCGAAATCCAAATGACGCTATACAGATATATTCTCAGGGAAATATGGCCCACCTTTTTGGCGAGCCTCTTTGTTTTTATCTTCATCATGATGGCGGCTCGAATGCTTTCCATCACTGAATTGATCGTAACAAGGGGCGTTCGTGCATCACAGGTAGCTGGGATGGTGCTTTTTCTGCTTCCCGATATCCTGACTTTTGCTCTTCCGGCGGTTACTCTTATGAGCGTGGTTGTAGCCTTTCTGCGCCTTTCCGCGGACAGCGAGATCATCGCCATGAAATCTTCCGGCATCAGTCTCTACCAGATGTTGCCGCCGGTGATCATCTTTTCCCTGGCGGGTTTTTTTGCGTGTCTGGCTATCAGCACGGTTGCCGCTCCCTGGGGAAACCGGTCGTTCAAAGACCTATTGTTTAAAATCGCGGAGACCAAAGCGGATCTCGGAATCAAGGAACGGGTATTCTGTGAGCCTTTTGGAAATCTGGTTTTCTATGTCAACAGTTTTTCCCGGGAAAAGCGGCTATTGAAAGACGTTTTTGTGGTGGACCGGCGAGACCGGGAAATGACCAACACCATTGTTTCGGACGAAGCGCAGGTTATCATGAGACCGGCCGAAAGAACCATCACGTTGCTCTTTTTGCGGGGCACCATTTTTCTGGTGGAAAAAAATCTGAGCGCTTCCCGAACCATCAAATTCAACACCTATGCGTTGAATATCGGCCTCAAAGATGTTCTGGCCGACCTGGCATCCAGAAGAAAAGCGCCTCATGAACTCTCCCCCGGGCAATTGATCGCCCAATTGAAAGAAACGCCTGAAACCGAAGCGGTATATAACCGGATTATGCGGGAACTTTTGGAGAAAGTTTCCATTCCTTTGGCCGTATTGCTGATGGGAATCATCGGCGTTCCCCTTGGGGCCCAAATACGGGGTCGCGGACGTTCCGCCGGAATCGGGGTCAGTCTCATGGTGTTTGCCGTGTTTTACCTATTTTTGATGATCATTCGAAGCGTCTGTTCAACAGGGGTTCTTTCTCCGATGATCGGTGTATGGATTCCGGATATTTTTCTCATTTTTGCCGTTATTTATCTTCTGCGTCGCGCCTCGGATGAACGTCCGATCCATCTTCTGCCCCGGCTTTCATTTTTACGGAAGAAGACCGGATTGTAATATCCAAAAGGATGAACCATGTCGCTTTATCTATCTTTTTTTGGCATAAGTTTTGCGTTTGCGCTCATATTCACGCCGTTGGTCAAAAAACTGGCCTTGAAGTCAGGACAGGTCGCAGTACCCAGGGACAACCGATGGCACAGAAAGGAAACAGCCCTTCTGGGCGGTGTCGGCATTTTTTCAGCCATGCTGATAACATGGATTTCAGGGGCACTTTACGCGGGTTGGACGACTTCCGGTCAGCTTTATCTACCCATGATGCTTTGCGCTTCGGGCATCTTTGCACTGGGACTTATCGATGATATTTTCAACATGGACCCCCAACACAAGTTGGCTGGTCAGGTCATCATTACGGCGATCTTTTTGTTCTTCGGTTTTCGTTTGGGTTGGAGCGATTCCAAAACCCTCGACTTATGTTTGTCCATGCTATGGATTGTGGGCATCACCAATGCCTTCAATCTTTTGGACAACATGGACGGACTCTCATGCGGCACAGCCTTTATTGCGGGGTCTTTTCTTTTCCTTTATCACTATCTGAATCCGGCCCCGGACCACCTTGCCGGCCCCGGCCTTTTGATTCTTTGCACCTATCTGGGAGCTATCCTCGGTTTTCTGGTGTACAATTTTAACCCCGCCTCCATTTTCATGGGAGATGCGGGCAGTCTTTTCATCGGTTTTGTTCTGGCCTGCCTGACCATGACCGGGAATGCCTCAACATCAAGTGGAGAAGCGGGCTTTTTTCATCTGCTCTCGGTGATTGTAATACCGGTACTGATCCTCTTTATTCCCATACTGGATACGGGGTTCGTAAGCTTGATGCGCAAACTTTTTCGCCGGCCCATTTCTCAAGGAGGACGCGATCATTCTTCCCACCGCCTGGTTGCCATCGGTTTTTCTGAGAGAAAAGCGGTCCTGGTACTCTATGCCTTTTCCGTGGCCTCCGGTTTGCTGGCCCTTGCCATAAACCATCTGAACATTGGCGCCGGCGTGGTTTTGATCGTTATGTATTTGCTGTTCATCCTTTTCTTCTGGATTTATCTGGCAAAGGTTAAAGTTTACTCGGAAAAATCCATTGTCTCCGAACACTCCGGCAAGATGACGCCGTTGCTCATTGAAATTACCTACCGAAGAAGGCTTCTTGAGGTACTTCTCGACGTGGTTCTGATTACCGTTGCCTATTATACGGCCTATCTTCTCCGTTTCGAGGGAATTCCCGGTCCGAATTTTGGTTTTTTCCTCAAATCACTCCCAATGGTCATTGCCTGCCAGATCCTGTTCTTTTTTCTTTTCGGCGTTTACCGCGGCATATGGGAAGACACCAGCATCCGGGACCTGATTTCCTATGGAAAAGCCATTACCGCCGGGACCATTGCGCCGATTTTGCTCCTTTTGTTCCTATATCGATTCTACAGCTTCTCACGGGCCGTTTTTGTGATTTACTGGGGTCTCATGTTGCTGCTTATAAGCCTTACCCGGCTTTCTTTTCGTTTGCTGGAAGAGGGTGTCCGACAAGGGAATCGAAAGGGCAAACCTGTCCTTGTTTACGGGGCCGGAATCGGGGGGCAGATGCTCCTTAGAGAAATTGAAACCAACAAGACCCTTTGCATGACCATCAAAGGGTTCATGGATGATAATCAAGATATGGTTCGAAAAAGAATCCGCGGTTATCCGGTGCTGGGAGGGTTCAAAGATCTGGAGAAAATTCTTAAAGGATGTCCCGTCAAGGAAATCATTATTTCCTTCAGGGAGGGGAGTTCAGATAAAAAGAAAGAAATTAAGCGCTTGCTGGAAAGTCTCGGCGCTGAAGTGGATGTTCGAGAAATGAAACTCACCATCAGTTAGATACGAAGCTCGTTGATCGGCGTTTTCGCGCCAGTTCCTGTTTGTCCGCTACCTGGTCCGACTCGTCCACGATTTCCCGGCCCAGAATTTCTTCGAGAATATCTTCAAGAGAGATCAATCCGGCCAGTCCTCCATACTCGTCAATGACCGCAAAAAGATGTTGTTTCAGATCGAGGAACTCCCCCAAAACCATATTCAGCCTGGCGGTTTCAGCCACAAAATGGATGGGACGCATGAGATTTTCCAGCGGGTCCTCCGTGTGTCCCTTAGCAAGGGAGATCAGGATATCCCGAGTGTGAACAATCCCCACCACATCCTCCGGACTTTTGTTAAACAAGGGGATGCGGCTGTGTTCCCACTTGCCGGCCGCCTTGACGGCATCCGATATTTTAAGATGCCGGTTCAGGGAAAAGATGACGGTCCTCGGGGTCATGACATCCTTGGCCGCTTTTTCCTGCAAGGTCAGCACCCGTTCAATGGCCTGTTCCTGAAAGATCTTGATACCGCCGCTCTGTCGACTCAACCGGGCCATTACCTGAATTTCTTCAGCCGTTACAGTCTCATTTTTGTTTCCCCGACCGATCAGGCGTGTGATGCGGCCACTCAGCCATATGACCGGCGCCATGATCCATACCAGTCCTTTGAGGGCATAGGCCACCGGTCCCACCAGGGACCTGGCATACACAACCCCTGCTGTTTTGGGAAGAATTTCCGAAAGAATCAAAATGGCCAGGGTAAACGCAGCTGAAAAATACCCCAACCATTCCTGACCGAAAACCGCCGTGGCCGCGGCGCCGGCAAAGGCCGCCCCCGCTGTATTGGCAATGGTATTGAGGGATAAAATGGCGGCGATGGGCCGCTCTATGTTTCGGCGAAGGCGCTTAAAGGTTCTGCCCCCGAACTTTTTCCCTTGGATCATGGCCTCTACCTGGCGCAAGGGAACGGAGTAAAGGACGGCCTCAAAAAGAGAGCATACGGCGGATATCAAAATGGCAAAACCAACGGCAAGGATCAATTGTAACACGGGTTCTCCTCAATTATTTAAGAAAATGGGTCCTTATTTTTACTAATTCTTCCGGCCTGTTGATATTGGAAAAGGATCTGAGTTCGGGGTCAAACTTTCGAATCTCACTGCCATCCACATAGCGAACGGAAACCTTTTGGAATAACTGAATGGTCTGGTACATGCCGGCATGGATCAATTTTTCAATTTCCGGCAGGCATTTTATGGTATAGAGCGCATGAAGTGATTCAAACATTCCTGACAGGTTAGGCACCACCACATCAAAATCCTGTCGAACCGCCACCAGATATCGAATCAAATCGCGGTTGAGAAAGGGCATATCGCAAGCCACAAAAAATCCCGCATTTTCAGGAATAACGCCTAAAGCCGTAAAAATACCCCCCAGAGGACCTAATCCTTTAATCTTATCCTCATACATGGGAATATCAAGGAAGGCATAGGTTTCAGGGGTATTGGTGATGAGAATAACAGAGGGAAACAGGCTTTTCATAACCCCCAACACCCTTTGAATCAGGGGAATGCCGTCAATATCAACCAGGGCTTTGTTTTTCCCATAACGACGGCTCTTTCCCCCCGCAAGGATAACCCCTGATACGCCATTTATAATCCCGTCGTCCATATATCTTCCTTCAGCAATTTTTATTGACATCCGCCCACAAAATGATATGGTTAGATGTTTTGTCAAGCCGTGCGAGCATTCTCTTAAAGGGACCTGGCACGCGCATAATATCCAACTCAGGCGTTACTGCCGGGAAAGGAGCATTTTGAGTCGAAATGATTTGATTCAGCTGGAAGGCGTCGTTGCCAAGGTTCTTGGCGGTGGTTCCATGGAAATTCATTGTAAAAATGACATCACGGTAAGAGGCGTTCTTTCAGGTAGAATGAAAAAGCACCGGATCAAGGTGATGGTCGGCGACCGTATTCAGGTCAGTGTATCTCCTTATGATACCACCCATGGTTTGATTACCTACCGCTTTTAGGCGACACCCCTGCCGGCATCAATCCCGTTCACAGATTTCCACCAAAACGCCGTTGGTTTCTTTGGGATGGATGAATGCGATTTTTGCGCCCCCGGCACCGTGGCGCGGCGCCTGATCGATGAGTCGAACGCCCTTTTCCTTGAGTTCCTGAAGGCATGCTTTGATATCGTCCACGCGAAAGGCGATATGCTGTATCCCCTCGCCCCGACTTTCGATATACTTTGCCACTGGACCATCGGGTTCCACCGATTCCAGCAATTCAACCTCGCTGTCGGTAATGGGAATGAAAGCCACATTAACTTTCTGTTCCACCACCGTTTCAATCTCTTCGATATGAAGCCCCAGAATGTCCGTATAAAATTTACCCGCCTGTTCAATGCTTTTGACGGCAATGCCGATGTGATCGATGTTTTTGATTCTCATGTTGTTTCCCTCCTACAGGATTCTTCCAAACTGAATAAGACCTTGCCTTTGAGCTTCGAGATCATTATTATATCCTTCACTGCACTGAATTGAAAGAAATATTGTAATCGTTCATATCATAGGGGGCAGGGGACAGTTGTCAGGGAGCAGGATAAAAAAGCAATGGTTCAATGGCCTTATCAACAATGACCACTTAATTTGGAAAGGAAGATGATGAAAACCAAAATTATCGTTTACACCTTAACCCTTTTTGTTTCGTCTATGCTGGTTCTGTTTAATATTGCACCCACTTTTTGCGAGGAACCTCAAAAGCTTGCTATTCTCCCCTTCACCATGAACGCCGACCGAGACCTTAATTTCCTTCAGGAAGGTATCATGGACATGCTGAGTTCCAGACTTGCCTGGAAAGATAAACTGGAAATTATCGAAAAGGGGATCATCAAAAAGGAATTAGCCGCCGTACCGGGGCCGATCAATGAAAAAAAAGCGCTGCAAATGGGCAAAGCGCTGGGGGCCGACTATGTTATTTTCGGCAGTCTCACCGTATTTGGGGAAAGTCTGAGTCTGGATGCCAAAATCCTGGATGTCAAAAAATCGGAAGTTCTGGTCACGGCCTACGACCAGTCAAAGGGAATGGACGGCGTTATTCCCACGGTCAACCAGTTTGCGGAGAACATCAACGCCAAAATCATGGGAAAAGATATCCCTGTTCAGGAACACAGACCCGGTGAATTTGCACACACGGAAGGTGATGCCGGTGCGCTGATTAACATTGGCAAGGACGCGGAAGGTTCCCATAAAAAGCCCTCTTTCGTTCAGCGTCTCAAAGTTGAAATCAGAGGACTGGACGTGGGGGATCTGGACGGAGACGGAAAAAACGAACTGGTTGTGATTGATAAAACGAACGTTTTCATTTACAAGTGGCAGAAGAAAGGCCCTTATCTTTTTAAAACTATCGAGGGCAGTTGGTCCCCTAACTACATCTCAATGAATGTGGCCGATATTGATGGAAACGGCAAGGCTGAGATCTACGTCTGTAATCTTACCGCCACCAATGCCGGCTCCTTTGTGCTTGAATGGGACGGGGCTAAATTCAACGAAATTATTCATGGTCAGACGTGGCTGATTCGCGTAGTAGATCTCCCCGGCAAGGGAAAGGTGGTCTTGGGTCAGAGACGAAACGCCGAAGGGAATTATTTTGGGGGAGTTGATCTCCTGAAACGCCAGGGCAGCGACTTTGTTTCAGCAGGGTCGCTCAACCTTCCCCGCTTTGCCAACGTGTTCAATTTTGTTCAGAGTGATCTTACCGGAAAAGGTTCTCTTTTTACCATTTTGCTGGGTCCATGGGAGCATTTGCAGGTTTACAATCCGACAGGTGAACGGATGTGGAAAAGTGACGATTTTTTTGGCGGAAGTCTTTGCTATATGGAATATATGAATCCGGATATGAACCGCATGGCCGATACTGCCCAAAGGCTTTTTATTGCGTCCCCTATCTTTTCCTACGATGTCAACAAAGACGGAAAAAAAGAAGTGCTTATCTGCAAAAATGATTCCAAAGCCGGCAGAATATTTACGGATTTCCGTTGGTTCGGCAGCGGGCGGGTTCATTTTATGGACTGGGATGAGGCAGGCCTGGTTTCCCAATGGACCAGCCAGAAACTTTCCGGAACGGTTGTGGGGTACCAGGTGGCTGATGTGGATAACGACGGCCAAAATGAACTGATTGTGGCCAATGTGACCAGCGAGAGTTATTTTCTCGGATTCCCCAAAAGCCGGCTTGTGGTGTATGATCTGGAATAAATACGAAATCATACCCTTTAAATAAGGAGGTCTTTTTCATGAATAAGAAGGCTTTTCTGATCTATCTTTTCAGTTTTGTCTTCGTTCTGCCTTGTGTTGTCCGAGCTGAAAATGGTTTTTCACAGCAGGATCGGGAAATGCTCATACAACTGAATATAAAAATGCAGGAATTGGAAAAGAGAGTAGACCAACGGTTTGAGCAAATCGATAAACGGTTCGTGGAGTTTCGATCGGATATGAATAAACGGTTCGAGCAACTGGATAAACGGTTCGAGCAACTGGATAAACGTTTTGAGCAGGTGGATAAACATTTCGAGCAAGTGGAAAACAGGATCAGCGATATGTTTCAACTCATTGTGGGCATTTTGGCTACTTTTGGCGGAATTGTCGCGGTAGCCATTTCATTTGCCCTCTGGGACCGAAGGACCATGATCCGCCCTTTTGAGGACAAGGTGGCAAAAGTCGAAGAAAAGATTGCGGGAAACAAAAAACAAATAACATCGCTCATCGAAGCAATGCGGGAGCTTGCCTCTTCAAATCCGAAGGTTGCGGAAGTTCTTCGTTCTTTTTCCCTCCTCTGATGGCGCAGCCCTTTTCCTTAGCTTCGTGCTGACATTTTCTCAACGACCCATTCCCCCACGTTCCGGTCGGTAAAGCCAAACACCGAAGAGATAAATTTCTTTGTCACTCCCTTATCTCGCCTCTGATGCCTGACCTCCGTCCCTTGATACTTCTCAAAATATTTCCTTTCTTTAATCTGATTTAAAGCATTATTCTCATCCCCGTTAAATTTAAACTCAAAGATATAGATATCCTTATCAACCTTGTTTTCCGCCTTTTCTTTGCTGAAATCTATCCTTACTACCGAATGTTTTTCCCTTGCATAATCCGCCTTGTATATCCACAGTCCTTTAAACAGCTCTTTTTTGACCTTCAAATATCTCATTCAACTTTGTTGTCAAGGCTTTTTGGCAACACCGCTTTATTACGGTGTGTAATCAGTGTCAAATAATTTGACATCGTGTCGCACCCTGACCTACGGATGGGAGGATTATACGGCGTCCGTTCCGCAAAAAAAACCCCTTCCCCAAAAACTATGGGAAAGGGGTTGGAAAAACAACTTATGCACTCGTGTGAACTGAGGGCATAAAAAACAGATAAAGGGTCTTAGAAGGTAATCTGGAACTGCACACCGTACATGGCGTATTTACCGAAATCTACTGCATCCTGTCCCTGGACCTGAAGCTCACCGTCATCATACCACATGAGTTCGGGGCGAACCCTGAATCCCTTGGCCAGATCGATCGGAATGCTGAATCCCCAGAAGCTTGAAGTAGCTCTAGCTTCCGCACTATGGTACACATCTACTTCGCTGTGCATCTGACCAAACATCACATGCGGTGTAAGCGGTCCAATTTTGTAAGAAGCATCAATCCAGTACGCGTAAGAGGTTGAATCATTGACCTTTCCACTGCCTGAGATATCAATTACCGCAGCCGCGAGGCCTGCCGGAGCGGAGGTACCGATCAGACATCGGCTGTTGGCCCAGTTTTTGCCATACTGACCTTCCGCTGCGATGCCGAAGGGGCCGAAACCTGCCTTGAAGCCGAGAGAGCCAACGTAGGTATCAAGGGAATTGTCATATCTGGACAATTGTTCGTTGATAACGTCAACGGTCCTGTGCTGATACATAAAACTTGGGTAAATGCTGACGGGGCCGAAATACAAGGGCACGCCAATGTCAATCCGTGGGATTTTGGTGTTGTTCTGGTAGTCAGTGCTAAGTGCGGCGTAACGCGCAGTACCATCCGGATTTGTACCTACTTGGACCTGATCATAAGGAAAAAAGTTCTGGTAGGCATTCGTCTGCATTCGAACAGTACCATTGGGGTCTACCAGAGCAATGGCCACACGCCCCATTTTTCCAAATTTAAATTCACCCCGTAACTGTGCAAAACGACCGGAATAGTAGTTACCATATCCCACGCCGATGATATTGACGGACCCGGAGCGGGTACCCATCAACTGAGAAGGATCCAAGGGTGAAAAGGGCGTGGTGGATTTACCGGCCATGATTTGGAATTGGGGGGTTATATCCCACCAGCCATAGGCGTGTCTCAGCCTAACGCCGTCATCTTGTTCAGGTCCACCACTGACAGGGTCAACACCACCAGTAACCTGACCAATACCCAGCTCAATGTACATGCCAACATTGTCTTCGTTAGTCCATCTGCCGTACAGCCGGGTAATATTCGGCACCTGAATAGTGGTCACCTGATAAGGGTCATCCCCTGTACCCCAGGCTCTGGAGTTATTCGCATCCCTGTCCAGATAATATAAATCCGTAAAGATAATACCACCCATCTTCACTTTAGCCATGGCGGGCACTGTAAAAGCAACCAACAACAGCGCTGCAATCCCAACAATAAATAGCTTCTTCATTACTCTCTCCTCCTAAAAAAAGAATTGTTCCGGGTTAAACTTTGAAAAAAACACCGCATTTCGAAAGATCGTCTTGAATATCGCCCCCTTTCTTCAATAAAATGTGGCTTCTTAGGAAGCCGCCTTTTGATCATAAATATCCATACTGATGCTTTGTCACAGGGAACTAGCAAGTTATGAAGAAAATGTCAAGCATTTTTCAAGCCTTCCGCAATGATAATTTTCCATCCCCCCCCCCGCCTGGCTGCTCAAAAGGGCACGAGACCGGGTTCGCCTCTGAAAAAAGGAAAAGCCTCCGTTATTTTCACCCACCATCTCTCTTGACATGTTGTTCGCAGATGGTGATAGTATAAAACTTATGGTTTGCTGACTTTAAGGAGATTCAAATAACAACGGTCAGCACACCGAAAATAGAGAAAATGCTCGCATCGTTAGACGTCGGCAACAATCAAAGGTGAAACAAGACCAAAACCAAAAATTATACGGAAGAACGTATTGCCGCATGAAACGAATTAAGTGCGATAACCATCATCTGTCAGGGACTCACTTATAAACACTTAAACCAAAGGGCAAGGCTATGACTTTACTAAGATATACCTATTGGCAAGATGGTGAAATGTGGATCGGGTATTTTGAGGAATATTCTGACTACATGACTCAAGGAGAGACCATAGAAGAACTTCAGGAAAATCTTAGAGATATTTACCGGGAACTTATTAGCGGTACTATTCCTTCGGTACGGCGTGTTGCTGAGTTGGCTGTTGCATGAAAAGGCGAGAACTAATATCGAAGTTGGATAAGATGGGTTGCGTTTTACTTCGTCGCGGAGGAAAACACGATTGGTACCACAATCCAACTACAAAATTGTCGCAACCTGTTCCACGACACCGTGAAATCAAGGAATATCTCGCTAAACACATTATTCGAACGCTTACTTAATGCATAACAAGGTTAAGGGGGTGGAGATATGGGCGAGGACGACAAAAGCAGCGAGAAAAAGTCTGAAATCAGCATCAATGAGAAGACCATTGAAATCCTCATTGCCAGGTTGATCCCCACCTCTCAATACTTCGAGGTCCGGTTTGACAATCTTGAGCAAAAGTTTGATTATAAATTCGAAGGATTAAACGATAAGTTTGAAGGATTAAACGATAAGTTCGACCAACTTTCCAAATCTCAAGAGAACCTGAAGCACGACATGGACAAGCGGTTTGAACAGGTGGACAAGCGGTTTGAACAGATGGACAAACGGTTTGAACAGGTGGATGTAAAGCTTGATAAAATCATTGAACGTATTGACCGCCGCATCGACGAGGGGCTGAGGGAGAACCGCGGCCAGACATTTCGTCTCTTCAGCTTTGCCATGACCTTTTCCGCCATTTCCATGGTGGGCATGCTCGGTAAGCTGTTTCATTTGTTTTAGGATTTTGATCATCGTTTCGGGCCCTGGCTCCCGAGGGTTGAAATTTTAGGCTGTTATTTGTCGTTTCTTTGGGACGGTATAAGCTCCTTTCGGGGCGATAAACCATAGCCCGGCAATTTATTGGCGGATGTTCGGAACGACGATCCATTGCCGGATTTCTTTTGCCAAACAGTTCCCTAGGCTGTAAAACAGCCGTATTGAGCCTTCAAAGGGGGTGAAGATATGAGCGAGGACGACAAAAACAGCGAAAAAAAGCCGGAAATCAGCATCAATGAGAAGACCATTGAAGTTCTCATTGCCAGGTTGATTCCCACGTCTCAATACTTCGAGGTTCGGTTTGACAATCTTGAGCAAAAGTTTGATTATAAATTCGAAGGATTGACCGATAAATTCGAAGGATTGAACGATAAGTTCGATCAACTTTCCAAATCTCAAGACAACCTGAAGAACGACATAGACAAGCGGTTTGAACAGGTGGACAAACAGTTTGAACAGGTGGACAAGCGGTTTGAACAGGTGGACAAGCGGTTTGAACAGATGGACAAACGGTTTGAACAGGTGGACAAACGGTTTGAACAGGTGGATTTAAAGCTTGATAAAATCATTGAACGTATTGACCGCCGCATCGACGAAGGGTTGCGAGAGAATCGCAGCCAGACATTTCGTCTCTTTAGTTTTGCCATGACCTTTTCCGCCATTTCCATGGTGGGCATGCTCGGTAAGCTGTTTCATTTGTTTTAGTGTCTTATTTCCAGGTTTTCTGTTACAAAAAACAAAAAAGCTACGAACGTAGTCTGAGGGTTAAAAGACTCAGGCGATAGGCTGTAATAGGTCCATGGGGGGAAATCCTATTGCCGATAGCCAATGGTCTTAGCATTTTGAGATGGAAGCTTCGAGCCGGCATAAGGATACTGGGTTGCGAGCATAGCCCGGAACGACGATCCATTGCCGGATTTCTTTTGCCAAACAGTTCCCGAGGCTGTAAAATAGCCGTATTGAGCCTTCAAAGGGGGTGAAGATATGAGCGAGGACGACAAAAACAGCGAAAAAAAGCCGGAAATCAGCATCAATGAGAAGACCATTGAAGTTCTCATTGCCAGGTTGATCCCCACATCTCAATACTTCGAGGTCCGGTTTGACAATCTTGAGCAAAAGTTTGATTATAAATTCGAAGGCTTGAACGATAAATTCGACCAACTTTCCAAATCTCAAGACAACCTGAAGAACGACATGGCCAATCGGTTTGGACAGGTGGACAAGCAGTTTGGACAGGTGGACAAGCAGTTTGAACAAGTGGCCAACCGGTTTGGGCAGGTGGACAAGCAGTTTGAACAAGTGGACAAGCGTTTCGAACAGGTGGACAAGCGCTTTGAGCAGATAGACAAGCGCTTCGAGCAGGTGGATAAGCGCTTTGAGCAGATAGACAAGCGCTTCGAGCAGGTGGATAAGCGCTTTGAGCAGATAGATACGCGGTTTGAACAGATGGACAACCGGTTTGGACAGGTGGATTTAAAGCTTGATAAAATTATTGAACGTATTGACCGTCGCATTGACGAAGGTCTGCGGGAAAACCGCAGCCAGACATTTCGTCTCTTCAGCTTTGCCATGACCTTTTCCGCTATTTCCATGGTGGGTATGCTCGGTAAACTGTTTCATTTGTTTTAGGATTGGCGTGCTGCTCCAAGCGGTTTCGGATCTTAGAAGGCGCCAAAATTACCGGCGGAATAGGGTGCGGGTGGAACCAGCCGATCCGTGCTGATATGGAACCCGAATCCTTAAATTATAAATTCGGAAGGTAAAAAGAACGTAGGAGAAACCCCATGAAAGTTCTTGTAAGTGATCCCCTTTCCCCCGTGGGCATCCAGCTTTTCCAGGAAACCCCCGGCATCGACGCGGATGTGAACATCGGCCTTGCCCCGCAAGCGCTGAAGGAAATCATCGGAAATTACGACGGGCTTGTCATTCGCAGCGCCACCCAAGTTACGGCGGACATCCTCGCATCTGCAAAGCGTCTGAAGGTCATCGGCCGGGCCGGCATCGGCCTTGACAATGTGGACATTCCCGAGGCCAGCCGTCGGGGCATCGTGGTGATGAATACCCCCGAGGGGAACACCATCACCACGGCTGAACATACCCTTGCCCTGATGATGGCGCTTTCACGAAACATTCCCCAGGCAACGGCATCCCTCAAGGCGGGCAAGTGGGAAAAAAAGGCGTTCAAGGGCCGGGAACTTTTCAACAAAACCCTCGGTCTTATCGGGGCCGGCCATATCGGTCGCATTGTGGCGGATCGGGCACGCGCCATGAAGATGAAAGTCATTGTCTTTGACCCCTATATCAAGCCGGAAACCGTTGAAAAGCTTGACCTGGAGCCCGTATCCCTGGATGAGCTCCTTGCCCGGGCGGATTATGTTACCATCCATACTCCCAAAACCGAAGAAACCGCCGGCATGATTAACCGGGACACCCTTGCCAAAATGAAAAAGGGGGCCATGCTGCTCAATTGCGCCCGAGGAGGCATTGTTAACGAGGATGACGTCTATGAGGCGCTGAAATCCGGGCGACTGGGGGGCGCTGCCTTTGATGTGTTCAGCACGGAGCCTCCTGGGGATCACAAACTGATGTCGCTATCTAATTTCATCTGCACCCCTCACCTGGGGGCCTCTACCCGGGAAGCCCAGGATAATGTGGCCGCTGAAGTTGCAGAACAGATTATTGCCTACCTGCTGCATGGCTCCGTCAAAAACGCCGTCAATGTCCCCGGCATCAGCGCTGAATTGATGACCACCTTGAGACCCTACGCCATTTTGCTGGAACGGATGGGCGCCCTGCAGGCACAGTTATCCGACAGCGCCCTGGTGGAGGTCAGGATTGATTATTCCGGCGTCATCACGCAATATGATACCGCCCCGCTGACCACTGCCATGCTCAAGGGATTGTTGACGCCGATCCTTAAATACGACGTCAATTTCGTTAACGCCCCCTATATTGCCGCTGAACGGGGCATCAAGGTGGTAGAATCCAAAACCCAAACGTCTGATGATTTTGCTAGTCTCGCTAAGCTCACCGTAAAGACATTGGAGAGTGAACATATTGTTTCCGGAACCATCTTCGGCAAGAAACTGGTCAGGATTCTGCGAATCAACAATTTCTACCTCGAAGCGATTCCCGAAGGACATAATTTATTAATCCAGAACGAAAACGTACCTGGGGTTATCGGCGCCATTGCCTCCACCCTTGGAGAAAACGGAATCAATATCAATCGGATGCAGGTGGGTGAAGAAAAGGAGAATAAAGAAAATGTAATTTTTCTCTCCATTAATGAAATGGTTGATGATGATATTATCGTAAAACTGTTAAATCTTAAACACATCATTTCAGCGCGCAGGATCGACCTGTAGCGATTCATCGTTATGCTTATCTGGGAAAGGAATTGACACATGTCGGAAGAGAAAAAAGAACCTTCACGGGAAACGGCTCAGATGCCGTTGCCGGAAATCAGCTTTCCAGCACTCATTTTCAGCCTGAGTTCAACGGCCCTGTTTCACCTGGGGGAATTGCCTGATCCCCAGACCCATGAAAAAAAGAAGGATCTTCCACTTGCCAAACATACCATTGATACCATTGCCATGCTAAAAGAAAAAACGGCGGGCAACCTGACCGGTGAAGAGGAAAAGTTTGTTGAAAACGTCTTGGCGGACCTTCGGCTGCGGTATGTGAAGGAAAAGAGATAAGGACTTCGGCAAAAAAAACATGTCAACCATTGAATTTAACCGGCCCTTTGTTGTCGATGCCCCGGCAAAATTAAATATTCGGCTGAAAATCACAGGACGTCGGCCTGACGGATACCATCGCCTGGTTTCCATTATGGCGCCCGTTGATTTATTCGATCGCCTTGAACTAACATTCACTAAAGAACCGGGAATTAACATTGCTTGCCGCGGTTTTCAGGCGCCGGCGAACGCCGATAATCTGGCGTTCCGCGCAGCGCGGTCTTTTTTTTCGCGCATCGGTTGGAAACAGGGGCTTTCCATAGTGCTCACTAAAAGGATTCCCGTGGCTGCAGGCTTAGGCGGGGGCAGCAGCGACGCGGCTGCCGTTCTCATGGTTTTGAACGAAATCCTTTGCGCCTCTGACCCCCTTCTCTCGGAAGAAATGGCGGAATTGGCTGTAAAACTAGGGGCCGACGTACCTTTTTTTCTGCAACGGGGGCCTTGCATCGCTCGCGGAATCGGCGAGGTACTCGAACCCATTGGAAAATGGCCGCCGTTGTGCTATGTTATCGTCATGCCCAATATTTCCGTTTCCACAGCCTGGGCCTATGGGGCCTTGGACAAACGGCCATCTGAGTCGGAGAAAGAAGAGAAACGGGAATTTGAGTTGACAACGAACGAGTATTACTTTATTATTAGGAATTTAAAGAGCATGCCGATGGATATTCGTCATCTTTTAGAAAATGATCTGGAGCGGGTTACGGTTTCCAGATTTCCAATTATCAGGGAAATAAAGCGATCCTTGATGGATGCTGGCGCCGTCGGCGCTTTGATGTCAGGGAGCGGTCCCAGCGTTTTTGGTGTTTTTGAATCAAAAAGCAAGGCCTTCCATGCAAAATCGGTTTTGAACGCCGCAACTTTGGGCCGGGTTTTTGTGGTTGAAGGAGTTACTGGGGTGTCGTCAAGCGGTAAGACACGGGCCTTTGGCGCCCGCATTCGGGGGTTCGAATCCTCCCACCCCAGCCATTTATAAAGAAGATGACCGTTTGTAAAAAACAATGAGGACCCTGCGTTGGACCATGACATAAAATTATTTGGCGGAACCTCCAATCCTGCATTAACCCTCGAAGTGTGCAATTATCTCGGCGTCAGTCCCGGTAGGATTCTTGCCGAAACATTCAGCGATGGCGAAACCCGGGTTGAACTGGGCGAAAATATCAGAGGGCGTGATGTTTTTGTCATTCAGTCCACTTCTACGCCGGTAAACGACAACCTGATGCAGCTTCTCATCATCATGGACGCCATGAGACGGGCTTCCGCCGAACGGATCACAGCCGTGATTCCCTATTACGGGTACAGCCGCCAGGACAGGAAAGTAAAGCCGCGAGTACCCATCAGCGCCAAGCTTGTTGCGGATCTTATTACCACGGCAGGCGCCAATCGGGTGGTGGCCATGGATCTCCATGCGGGACAGATTCAGGGGTATTTTAACATTCCCGTGGATAATATCTTTGCAGCGCCCATTTTACTGAAATATATCCAGAACAACACACGGGGAGACCCGGTAATTGTTTCCCCCGATGCAGGGGGCGTTGAAAGGGCCCGCGCTTTTGCCAAACGACTTTCGGCATCACTGGCCATCATTGATAAACGGCGGGTTTCGCCGAATGTTGCCGAAGCTATGAACATTATCGGCGAAGTCAAAGGCAAAACAGCCATTATCCTTGACGACATGGTTGATACCGCGGGGACGCTGACCCAGGCCGCCGGTGCACTCAAGGAAAGGGGCGCCATAGCGGTACATGCCTGTTGCACCCATCCGATTCTCTCGGGCCCCGCCATCGGAAGAATTGTGGATTCTCCCATTGACAGTCTGGTCATCACCAACACCATTCCCCTGAATAAGGAGGCTGCGGCCTGTTCAAAGATAATTGCCCTTTCCATCGCCGAGCTTCTGGGAGAAACCATCAAAAGAATTCATCATTCCAACTCGGTCAGCACGCTGTTTGTGTAGCCCGGAAAATAGGCCTGGGATGTCGGGCCGCGTTACTTTGTGAAAAATTTTATTAATGCCGGAGGTAATAAGAATCAATGACTCAACTAGCGCTTGCTGCCCGCGTCAGGACCGAAACAGGAAAAGGCGCCGCCAGAAGATTAAGGCAGAACAAACAGGTCCCCGCAATTTTCTACGGCCCGGGCGCCGACCCTGTTATGCTAACCCTTGAAGAAGTTCACCTTTTACGGCTTGAAAAGGCCGGCAAAGGTGAAAACGCCATTCTCGACCTTAAGATTGAAACCGACCAGGGGGAAATCATCAAAAAGGTCATGGTGAAAGAACTGGTGATCGATCCCATTAAAAACAATTTTATACACGCGGACTTTTATGAAATTTCCAATGACCGGGAACTGACGCTGCCCATTCACGTTCGACTCCAGGGTATTCCCAAAGGGGTTACGGATGGTGGCGGTATTTTGCAGCAGATCAGGAGAGAACTCGTTATCTGCTGTTTTCCGGACAAGCTCATCGAAAGCCTGGATGTGGATATTTCCGATTTGGACGTCGGGGAAAAAGTGCGCATTCGGGATCTCCCGCTTCCCGAGGGTGTTCGGGCTGTGGATGAAGGTAACTTGACCGTCGCGGTTATCAATATCAAGGGCGCCGCGGAAGAGGAAGAGGAAGCGGGAGCCGAAGGTGAAGAAGCGGAAACAACGGAAGAAACGGCTGGCTCAGCTGAGAAAACCGCCGAAGAATCAAAAGAATAAGGGAAAGGGGGTGAACCTCGAAGGGAAAATTTGTACCTAATTGCAGGCCTCGGCAATCCTGGGCAACAATACGAACATACCAGGCATAACATAGGGCAGGAAGCTGTTGAGCAATGGGGAAAATCGCTTGGGGCGATCTTCAAAGACCGTCAATTTCGTGCAAAGCATGCCTTGGTTGATTTCCGGGGCAACCCGATCGTTCTTCTTTGCCCCCTGACTTTCATGAACAAGAGCGGCGAATCGGTCAGGGACTGTATCCACCACTATGACCTGGAAGCAACGAAATTGTTGGTCATACACGATGATCTGGATCTACCGTTGGGAAAGGTCAAGGTCGTCAGGAATGGGGGGCCAGGTGGCCATAAAGGTGTTTCATCCATTATTCACCTTTTGGGTAGTTCAGACTTTTCGCGGGTCAAAATCGGCATCGGTCGGCCGCGCCACGGGGAGGCTGTGGTTGACTATGTACTCAGTTATTTTGATGATGACGAAAAAAAGCCCGCGGAAGACGTCATGCGGATGGCTGTCAAGGCATCCGAACTGTTTGTTTTGGAAGGGGTTGAAGCGGCAATGAATTATATCAATTGCCGAAGATTAACAATTCAAGGAGGAAGAAGTGATGCAGGGATTTACTAAATTAGCTCCCTTTGTAGGGATTCTAAGCTTGATTATTGCCTGGCTGATTTACAACTATATCAAAAAACAGCCGAACGGCAATGCCCTCATGGCAGATTTGGAAGATCAAATCCATACCGGCGCCATGACATTTTTAAAGAGGGAATATACCGTTTTAGTCGTTTTTATCGGTATCGTCTTTATCCTTCTGGGCTGGGGCATCGCCTGGAAAACCGCCATATGTTTCATTACCGGCGCTTTGGCTTCCATGCTGGCCGGTTTTTCGGGCATGACGGCCGCCACCCGGGGAAATTCGCGAACCGCGGAAGCCGCCAATAAACATGGACAGCCCGAAGCCCTGAATATTTCCTATTTTTCAGGTTCCGTCATGGGTCTTGCCGTGGCCGGCCTTGGGCTCCTGGGCGTAGGCATCTGGTTCTGGGTATATGGTGGAGATCCTGCCACCGCCGAATATATCAACGGCTTTGCCATGGGCGCCAGCTCCATCGCGCTTTTCGCTCGTGTGGGCGGCGGCGTGTATACCAAGGCGGCGGATGTGGGCGCCGACCTGGTGGGCAAAGTGGAAGCGGGCATTCCCGAAGATGATCCTCGGAATCCCGGCGTCATCGCCGATAACGTGGGCGACAATGTGGGTGATATCGCGGGTATGGGTGCGGATATTTTCGAATCCTTTGTGGGATCCGTCATCGCCACCGTCGCCATCGGTGCCACCATGGCTGTTACCCCTGAATTCATTAAAGAATTTCCGATCCTGCAAGGGTTGGAAGAAACCGCCATTAAACTGAAATACATGGCCATGCCGATCCTGATCGTTACGGCCGGATTGCTCAGCTCGTTTTTCGGCGTATTTTCCATCAAAATCTTTCAGAAGGGCGAACCGGCAGGCGCCTTGAGGTACACTACCTTTGTGGCCGCCATCATCTTCATCATCCTTACCATTATCATCACCAAGAGTCTGGGTATGCCTTTTGGCGCTTTTTGGGCCATTTTTTCCGGATTGCTCTGCGGTATCGCCATCGGTCTTATGGCGGAATACTACACCTCCGGACCTCCGGTCAAACGGATCGCCGGTCAGTCTGAAACCGGCGCCGCAACGGTTATTATTGCCGGTTTGGCGGTGGGCATGCAGTCCACCTGGCTCCCCATTATGGGTATTTGCGTCGCCACATACGTGGGCTATGAATCCTGCGGCATTTACGGCATCGGGCTTTCGGCTGTGGGCATGCTCGCCACCGTCGGCGCCACCATGACCGTTGACGCTTACGGTCCCATCGTGGACAACGCGGGCGGCATCTCGGAAATGGCGGGTCTGGGACCTGAAACCCGTAAGATTACGGATGGTCTGGATGCCCTGGGCAATACCACGGCAGCCATCGGCAAGGGATTTGCCATCGGTTCCGCGGCCCTCACGGCCCTGGCCCTCTTTGTGGCCTATTCACAGGCCGCCAAACTGGGAGATGTTCTCCTGGATAACCCAAAGGTCATCATCGGCCTCTTCATCGGCGGCATGGTCCCCATGACCTGCGCGGCCCTCACCATGACCTCCGTGGGCAAAGCGGCATATTCCATTGTAGAGGAAATCCGGCGTCAGTTCAGGGAAATTCCGGGGCTTCTGGAAGGAAAAGAAGGCGTCAAGGGAGACTCCTCCACTTGCGTGGCTATTGCTACCACCTCCGCGCTGAAAGAAATGGTTAAACCCGGTCTCATCGCCGTGCTGACCCCTGTCCTGGTGGGTTTTCTGCTGGGCAAGGAGACTTTGGCCGGCGTACTCATCGGCGCAACCGTCATGGGCGCTTTCCTGGCGCTTTTTATGTCCAACGGCGGCGGCGCCTGGGACAACGCCAAAAAGTACATCGAAGAAGGTCACTTTGGCGGCAAAGGCTCCAATAACCATAAAGCGGCCGTGGTGGGCGATACCGTAGGCGATCCATTCAAGGATACCTCCGGACCGGCCATGAATATTCTGATCAAATTGATGTCGGTGGTGTCTCTTGTGATTGCACCCATCCTTCCGACAGTTTCTTTGATCTTCCGTTGATCGAAACGTAACCGTTAACCCGTAAACCGGAAAAAGCCCATTGCCAACAGCCTCTCGGGTAAAAAGTCACTTTTACCCGAGAGGCCTGCGGCAATGGGCCGGATGTGCATAAAGTGTCCCTACTTTTGCTGCGGTATTAAAACAGCGCGGCTTCGGGAGTGGCCTTGTCTTAAGTCTCACTACGGAGGTTTAGATGTTCCAGGTAGGTGATTTGGCCGTTTACCCCGCCCATGGCGTCGGCGTCATTGAAAAAATAGAATCCCAGGAAATATCGGGATGCAGACAGGATTTTTATGTCATGCGCATACTGGACAATAACATGCTTATTATGATCCCGACCACCAATGTGGATCATGTGGGCCTAAGAGACATCATCGCCAAGACTGAACTTCCCAAACTGTTTTCTATCCTCAAAAAACGAGACGTCATTCTTGACAGCCAGACCTGGAATCGCCGTTACCGGGACTATATGGAAAAAATAAAGACCGGATCGGTTTTTGAGGTGGCTGAAGTCTATCGAGACTTATTAATTTTAAGATTTGATAAAGAACTCTCTTTCGGAGAGCGGAAAATGCTGGATACGGCTCGGACCCTCTTGGTTAAAGAAATATCCCTGGCAAAAGAAATCACGGAATCCCAGGTGGAAAATGATCTGGACAGTATTTTTTCTTGATGTCGCAAAACGGACGCCGCTAAACCTGAAACCGACTATTTTTTCTTAGTTTCGCTCGTATCATTCATGCCAGATTAATAGTGAACAACGATACCCATGACAGTGCTTTTTCCCATACGATTCCAGATAGCGCCAATTGCATCCGATTGGATCTGTTTCTCGCTGGTATCCATGGGGATTTATCCCGATCCAGAATACAGTCCCTGATTCGGAAAGGATTGGTTTCCGTTAATGGCGCCCATGTAAAGCCGAGTTACCAGCTGAAAACTAAAGATCTGGTTTGGCTCGTCGTGCCGAAGCCATCCCCGTTGGCGCTTGTTCCCGAGGATGTTTCTTTTTCCGTTATTTTCGAGGATGCTTACCTGATCGTCCTTTATAAACCGCCGGGCATTGTGGTTCATCCCGCTCCCGGGCATTCATCCGGCACTCTGGTTCACGGCCTCCTGAAACATTGCGGGGATCTTTCAGGCATTGGCGGAATTCTCAGACCCGGCATTGTTCATAGGCTCGATAAAGATACGTCCGGACTTATGGTCGTTGCAAAAAGCGACATGGCCCATCAATTTCTGGCACAACAATTTAAAAATGGAACCATCAAAAAGGAATATATTGCGCTGGTTCATGGCATTTTGCCGAAAAAAAGCGGCAGCATTGACCTGCCTATTTTTCGGCACCCCATCCGGCGAAAAGAGATGGCGGTTGTCACAAGCGGTGGACGGAACGCCCTGACCTTGTGGAAAAAAATTGCTGAATGTGAAGAAGGATTTTCTCTTTTGTCCATTGCCATCAAAACAGGGAGAACCCATCAAATTCGGGTTCATTTTTCCTATCTGGGTCACCCCGTGGTGGGGGATCCGGTTTACGGTCGTGGTCCGGATGTCTTAAAAAGGCGTTTTTTTAAGCTGAATCCGAATTTGGCATCCGCTGTGAAGCGGCAAATGCTTCATGCCGCACGCATTGGATTTATCCATCCTGAAAAAAAAACATATATGGAATTTGAGTCGCCTTTCCCTGACGACATGAAACGGGTCCTCGGCGCCCTGAATATAAATACGAAATTTTTCCAAACAAATCCTTGACATGGAGGAGAAAAAACGATATAGGCCTACAAACAAATGAGTTCCTTTCTTTGGGAGATTCGGTACAGACCGGACGTTCGACTGAACTCCATTACTGCTCTGCTGAGAAACCTTCAATAACTCACATAAATTACACGACCACCCCGAAATAATTTATTAAAGATTATAAACCCTACCGAATGGAGATCAAGTATGAATCTTGTAGAATTGAAAATGATGAGAATCAGTCAATTGACTGAAATGGCAAAGGAGTTTAAAATTGAGGGCGCCTCCGGCATGCGCAAACAGGACCTCACTTTCTCCTTGCTTCAGGCCCATTCAGCACGAAACGGCCTCATATACGGCGAAGGGGTATTGGAAATTCTTCCGGACGGATTCGGTTTCCTGAGAGCCCCCGACGCCAATTATTTGCCCGGCCCCGATGATATCTATATTTCCCCCTCGCAGATTCGGCGATTCAACCTGAGAAAGGGAGATACCATTTCAGGTCAGATTCGACCCCCAAAAGAATCCGAGCGTTATTTTGCTCTCCTGAAGGTGGAAAAGGTCAACCATGAAGATCCCGAAGTCGCCAGAGAAAAAATCCTGTTTGACAATTTAACCCCCCTCTATCCCGATGAAAGAATCAAGATGGAGGTTGAGGCGGACAACTACTCCACACGGGTCATGGACCTTATGACGCCCATCGGAAAAGGCCAGCGTGGTTTGATTGTGGCGCCGCCCAGGACCGGGAAGACCATGCTTCTTCAAAATATCGCCAACAGCGTTACCCATAACGATAAATCCATTCATAAAATCGTATTGCTGATCGATGAACGGCCCGAAGAAGTGACTGATATGGCCAGATCCGTTAACGCCGAGGTGATCAGTTCAACCTTTGATGAACCCCCCCAGCGTCATGTACAGGTTGCTGAGATGGTCATTGAAAAGGCAAAGCGGCTGGTCGAACACAAGCGGGACGTTTTAATCCTGTTGGACAGCATTACCCGATTGGCAAGGGCTTACAACTCCGTTATTCCGCCCAGTGGAAAAATTCTATCCGGCGGCCTGGACTCCAATGCCCTTCATAAACCCAAACGTTTTTTCGGGGCGGCCAGAAACATCGAGGAAGGGGGCAGTCTGACCATTATTGCCACGGCATTGATTGATACCGGAAGCCGAATGGATGAGGTGATATTTGAAGAGTTCAAGGGCACGGGGAACATGGAAATCCATCTGGATCGAAAACTCAGCGACCGGCGTGTGTTCCCGTCCATTGACATCAATCGTTCCGGGACCCGAAAGGAAGAACTCCTGCTGGAACAGGCCGACCTTCATCGCATATGGATTCTTCGCAAATTGCTGGCGCCGTTGACCCCGGTTGACAGTATGGAATTCCTGCTTGATAAAATAAAAGGAACAAGAGATAATAAGGCTTTCCTTGATTCCATGAGTGAGTAGATCTTTGTTATTGCATTGCTAAAAAAATAGAGGAGAGTAAAATGAAAAGCGGTATTCATCCAAAGTATTATAAGACCATCGTGCATTGCGCATGTGGAAATGAATTCGAAACCGGGTCTACGGTTGAAAAAATTAACATTGAAATATGCTCCCAGTGTCATCCGTTCTTTACGGGAAAGCAGAAACTGGTTGACTCGGCCGGTCGAATAGAACGGTTTAAACAAAAATACGCCAAGTTCAATAAAGAGGCGTCTTGACGGTGTTAGTCTCTTATTTCCTGAAATTCTGTTGCAAAAAGCAGGAAATCCATTGTCAGGAAGACTTAAAACTTAAAACTGCTGCTTGCCGCTTTAGGCAAAAAAAGGTTCATGGTAATGTTTGAAAAAATAAAAGAAACGGAAGACCGATACCATGAATTGGAAACCCTTCTTGGGCAGGCGGAGGTTCTTCAGGATCAGAAACGATACCAGCGGTATGCAAAGGAACATAGTGTCCTGACCCCGATCATCATGGTTTTGCGGAAACATCAGGCCCTTCAGGAAGAGATTTCCGGAAATCGATCCCTTCTGGAAGATGCGGACCCTGAAATGCGGAAACTGGCCAAAGAAGAAATTGATGCGCTGGATTCCCGGCTGGCGGGTGTGGAAGATGAACTCAAGTTGCTGCTCCTTCCCAAGGATCCAAACGATGAAAAAAATACCCTGCTTGAAATCAGGGCCGGAACCGGGGGGGACGAAGCGGCCCTTTTCGCGGCGGATCTCTTCAGGATGTACAGCCGCTATGCGGAATTAAAGCACTGGAAAACCGAAGTTCTGTCTCAAAACATGACGGGTATCGGTGGGCTCAAGGAAGTGATCCTCCTGGTGGAGGGACACATGGTTTTCAGCCGGCTGAAATATGAAAGCGGGGTACACCGGGTTCAGCGCGTACCCGAAACCGAGGCTCAGGGGCGTATTCACACCTCCGCGGTAACCGTGGCCGTACTTCCAGAGGCAGAGGAGGTCGATGTGGAAATCAAGGCTGACGACCTTCGGATTGATGTGTACCGCTCGTCGGGACATGGGGGCCAGCATGTGAACACAACAGACTCAGCCGTTCGCATTACCCATCTTCCTACGGGTCTGGTCGTCACCTGTCAGGATGAAAAATCACAGCATAAGAACAAGGCAAAAGCCATGAAGGTTCTTCGAAGCCGCATGTTGGACCTTGAAACCGCCCAGCAACACTCACGTATTTCCGAAGAACGCAAAACCATGGTGGGTTCCGGGGACCGGAGTGAGCGGATCAGGACCTATAATTTTCCTCAGGGGCGGGTCACTGATCACCGAATCGGGCTTACGCTTTACAAACTTGAGGATTTTCTTCAGGGGAATCTTAATCTCGTTCTTGACCCGTTGATTACCCATTTTCAGACCGAAGCCCTTAAAAAATCCGGCGGCAATTAGCCCCGGTGCAAGCGTTGTCATGATTCCCAAAGTCTGGTGCATAAAAGCACTCCTGAAGACGTCAACGAATTATCTGGTGGAAAAGGGGATTGAGAGTGCACGCTTGAACGCCGAGGTGCTTCTGGCTTTTCAGCTTGGCGTTAAACGGATATCGCTCTATCTCAATTTTGATCAACCCTTGACCGAAAAAGAGGTCTCCGGCTACCGCGACCTCATCAGACGTCGTTTGAAACGCGAACCCCTGCAATACATTACCGGCGTTCAGGAATTCTGGTCTCTTACGTTCAGGGTCAATCCTTACGTCCTGATTCCCAGACCCGAAACTGAAATTCTTGTGGATCAGGCCGTAACGCTTGCCGGGAAATTAAAAGAAATGCCCTTGCGCGTTTTGGATCTGGGAACCGGCAGCGGCGTTATCCCTGTCTCTATGGCAAAGGAGCTTCCCAACGCCCTTTTTTTTGCCGCGGACGTCAGTGAGGGGGCGCTACGGATAGCGCGAGAAAATGCCGCGGAACAGGGTGTAATAGACAGGATACAGTTTTTTCGGGGGGACCTTTTTGAACCCTTCAGCTCCCAAAAGCCGTTATTCCATCTGATTGCCTCCAACCCGCCCTATGTCTGCACCCATGAATTCAAGGATCTTTCCCCCGAGGTCGCCCTGCATGAACCGAGACTGGCGTTGGACGGTGGAAAAGACGGCATGCATTTTCTAAAAAAGATCATTTGCCGGGCGCCTGAATTTTTGCACCCGGGCGGCTGGCTTTTGTTGGAGATGTCCCCCCATCAAGTGGAAAAAGCACTTTTTGCCATAGGGCAAACAGGTGTTTATCAAAACGAAGCAAAGATCGAAGATTACAGTCATCGTCAAAGGGTTGTTATAGCCCAACTGAAGGAATGAAAAGAGAGACGTCATTCATGTCGATTAACGAACCTAAAGAATGGAAAACCAAATTGGTCAATCCCCGAAAAGTCCTTTCCAAGATCAAACCCGGAATGAGCATTTTTCTGGGAACCGGTGTTGCGGAACCCTGTACCCTGGTCAAAAGCCTGCTGAATTCCGATGCGGGAAACCTCAGGGATTTGACGTTCGTTCAGTTGATGAGCTTTGGACCTGCTATTTCCATTACCCAGAATCAGGACCATAAATATCGACTGAAAACCTTTTTTGCCGGATGGGTGGCCAGTGAAGAAATTACCTCCGGCCGTGTTGATATGGTCCCGAGCCCTTTTTCCGAAATTCCCAGACTGATTCAATCCGGCATCATCGAGATCGATGCCGCGTTTATTCAGATCACTCCGCCGGACCGATCGGGCTTCTGCAGTCTCGGGCCCGCCATCGATGTGGCTCGCCATGCCATGGATCAAGCGTCCCTGGTGGTGGGCGAAATCAACCATGACGCGCCCAGGACCATGGGAGATACCTTTGTACATGTGGATGATTTCGATTTTTTGGTGGAGTCAGAAGAACACCCCATCTACTTTGATCGCGCCCCCTTCGATCCCATCTTTGACAGGCTGGGGGCCAATGTGGCCTCCCTCATCGAAGATGGCAGTTGTCTCGCCTTTTCAGCGGGCCACCTGTTTGACGCTCTGGCACGGCATCTGCGAAACAAGCGGGACTTGGGCATCCATTCCCCGTTTTTCACCGACGCCGTCATGGACCTGGTGAAAAGCGGCGCCGTGTCCAACCGAAAAAAAGGGCATTTCTTAGGAAAATCCTTAACCGCCTATGCCATCGGTACCCCGGAATTGCTTTACTGGCTTCATCGAAACCCGCTGATTGAATTTCAAAGCATCGACGTGGTGGCAGACCCCAAACGGATCGGGCGCAACGACCGCACCATGGTGGTACTCCCCGTACGCAAGGTGGATCTCACCGGCGGCGTTGCCCTGCACTACGGCAAGGGCAATGTGGGGGATGGCCCCAGTGAAGCACAGGAATTTTTTAAAGGCGCACGTTTTTCTAAAAAAGGCCGGACCATTATCGCCCTGCCCAGCCGCAATTTGAAAAACCAGTCCAACATTTTGATTTCAGTGGAGGATTATCCGGACCAGTTTTCCATTCGAGAATTTTTAGATCTGGTGGTAACCGAGTACGGCGTGGCCGCTATGAAAGGCCGAACCATTCGGGAAAGGGCCTTGGCACTGATTGATATTGCCCACCCGGACGATCGTGCGGAGCTGGTTCGTCTTGCCAAGGAAAAGAACATTTTGTACGCCGACCAGATCTACCTCTCGGAATCGGGTGCTCTCTACCCCACGGATCTGACCTGTGAAAAAGTCTTTAAAGGAGACATTACCATTCGGTTTCGTGCCATCAAACCGTCGGATGTGGATGAGATGAGACGTCTTTTCTATCGATTCTCGGACAAATCGGTTTATTATCGGTATTTCTCTCCCATCAAGACCATGCCCCACGCTAAAATGCAGGATTACGCCAATATAGACTACACGAAGACCATGTCCATCGTGGGGCTCATGGGGGAAGCGGGGGCAGGGCGCATCGTTGCTGAAGCGCGGTATGTTCGTTTTCCTGATAAACCGGTGGCGGATGTGGCCTTTGTGGTGGACGAAGATTATCAGGGAAAGGGAATCGCTTCTTTTCTCTTTCGAACCCTCAAGAAAATTGCCAAGGAAAATGGCATCCGCAGCTTCAAGGCGGACGTACTGGCCACCAACAAGCCGATGCTTAAGGTATTTGAATCCGCTTCGGAACTCCCTATTCAAGCCGTCATGGACAGCGGTATTTACGAACTCACCATTCCGCTGGAAGCAAATGGGGACGAACCATTACGGCATTAATCTTTGAAAAACAGTTGAACAAAAAACAGCTTTAAAGGCAGGTAACCCATGACCCACATCATTGATTTGGAAACGGGCAAACACCATGTACGGGTTAAAAAGGCTTTTCGAAACTGGAACAGCCGGTTTAAGGAGGTGTTCGAATCGGAGACCTGTTTGCATCATATTTCCCTGGAAACCCTTTCGTTACTGGCCCAGGGCAAGGACGACGGCACTTTTTATCTCTATGACCTGATCATGGGGCTCAATCACCTGGGGTCGGGGTTCGAGTTTAACGAACTATCGCCGAAAAATAAAATGGCGGTCATCGACCAGTACCTTTTCTTGCTGGACCGAATTCGTTTTGAATGCATGAAACGTTTAAAATGGCTTGCGGGTTACCCCGGAGAGAAGATCCCGATCGTGGAACTCATTACCCAATTCCAAGCCCTGGCCCCCAATCTTCAGGCGCAAATTCCCATGATGAATCCGGATTATGCCGGTTCAAAAAATTTTTTCTCCGCCGGCGCCTTTGAAAAAGAAGGGGTGGTTCGAAAACTGATCCCCAGGCTCATGCAGGAACTTGAACCGTTCGTCAAATCCGATTAGGGGGCGAAAGGGCGGTCATGTTGATAGAACAGATGAAGGTTGGGCCCATGGCGGTGTTTGCCTATATTGTGGACTGCGAAACCGAAAAAGAGGCCCTGGTTATCGATCCGGCGGGCGCCGAGGGGAAGATTCTCAGCAGGATAGATGCCTTGGGGTTAACCTTGAAGTATGTGCTCAACACCCACGCCCATGCGGACCATACCTGCGGGAACAGCATCATGTTATCAAAAACGAATACTCAGTTTACCCAATATTTTAATGGTTTTCAGCTGAAAACCATTAAAAAAACTTATTGACATAGAATTTTCACTGATGATATGATGTCGCCCATTGAATTCTTGAAAGTTGTTTAGACTCCAGATGCTCTAATACTGCATTGCTTTCTCTGACTGTGGCCGCAGAAAGTCAACATGATTGAGCAAGCAGTTTGAAAAGGACTTGTAAAACTGGAGGCCGTTTGAAAGCGTCCGTGAGGAACTTGAAAAATACTCTCTTGCCTTGTACAGGCCTTCTAGGCATGCCTAAATCCTTCCAAGATATTAACTGGATAACCCTCTTCATTGCTGCGACAACCTTGCTAATGATTGTTAATACTAAGGTCTTTTCTTCTGATTTGTCGGAAAAGGAATCTTGGTCAACTCATCCTGAATTCGGTGATTACTGCTCTGGCGTAATTGCCGTTTTGCCCATGGACAATTTTTCTCTCGAACCTGATGTGGAAAGATTCCTTTACACCGAGGTGTACCGCAGTCTCAAAGCCAAGGGTTATATGACGATTTCTGCACAAAAAGTTGACCGTGTTATGAACTCCCTCGGCATTCAAACCCCTGGGCAGATCAGCGGTATTGCGACTTCCAGGCTGGGCCAACTACTCAATTGTGATGCGATCCTGTCAGGTCGCATTGAGCAATCCGCCAGCATCCACCAGGGTGTATATGATGCGGTTGTTGTTTCCTGTTCCCTCAATCTGCGAGACTGCAAAACGGGAACGACTCTTTGGCAAACCCAGCAATGGCGAGCGGCACATCGACAATGGCAGGTGGATCCCATAAACATTTTTATAAATTTCCTTGGTCACAAAAACGCCTCTCGGAAGGAAAGGGTCGCATGGCTGGTTCATGAAATGCTAAAAACCCTCCCCATAGGTCCGGTTAAACTGGAAACTGGAGACCTTTTGCAACAGGCCATGGAAGTCCGCATCAATGTGAAATGAAGTCAGATTATTCTGTTTTGCCGGGTCAGTGCATTTCAGGAAACAGATTGTTATCAAGTCATAAAATTTGTTGACCATTTTTATGGAGGAGCGAGAGGAGCGAAATGAAAAAGATGAAAATGCATTTTTTTGGAAAATTATTGTGCATTGTCGCGAGTATTTTATTTGTTTTGCCTCCTAATGGAACGTTATTATTTGGCGCGACAGATCCAAACCCTTCAATTGAATTCGGTTACGATCCAATTGAGTATTTTGTTCCCGGAAAGAGGATTGTATTGGAAATTGAGGCCAACGATAAATCTGGCATCAATCTGGTTCGGTGCTATTTTCGAGCAGGCGGCCAAAAGGACTATGTTTTTGTACCGATGACGGCTGTAAAAGAAGGAACGTATCGGGCTATTCTCCCCGCTTCGAGCAAAGACACCAGCATGATCGATTATCTTTTTCTGGTGGTCAACGGAAAAAATCAGGTATTCAAAACCCAAACCTTCATAGTGAAAGAAAAAGATGAAAAGGATGTCCCGGCCTGGCAATTGAGCGATACTGAAGGGAATATTCTGCTCTACACCGAACTTCCCGAGGCTAGTCAGCCGCCAGTAGGCTTCAGTGACTCCATTGCAATGGACCTGGTTGAGTCTTCTGCTCGTTTTGGGATTGTGGTGGGCGGTATTTACGCAGTCACTCAGAGGGCTTCGGCGGACCCAATTTCAGGCGATGCGGCGGCTGCAACCAGCGGGGGAACCGTCACTGCTAGTAGCGGGCTTTCAACCGGCGCCAAAGTGGGCATTGGGGTGGGGATCTCAGCGGTGATTGGGGGCGGCGCTGCAGCTCTGGGAGGCGGTGGAGGAGGGGATGACGCGAGCAGTCTGCAACCACAGCCCACAACTACGACCACGACAACCTCCACCACGACCTCGACAACCTCAACATCCACCTCTACAAGCACAACGACCACAACGGTATCCACCTCCACCACGACGAGACCTACAACCACAACAACTTCTACAACCTCCACCACGACGAGACCTACAACCACAACAACTTCTACAACCACAACGATTCCAAATGTTTGCCCGGATAGTGCGCGTCTTGAGAATTATCCCGATTTTAGCGTAGTTTGTGGTACTGACATAAGTGGGCTTTCTATCATTACTGAACCGCCAAGACAAGGAGTGCGGATATCTTGGCAGTACGGAACAAACCAAGGAGGTACGTCGGTTACAGATCAAAATGGCAGAATAGTGTTTGCTGTTACAGTCAATAATACCAGTGATAGATTGAACTGGCAATTGCCGGATTGCGGTATTCAAGGTGGCGGCATGGGGTTTCTTTGCAATAGTTTGCTATAAGCAACGTTTTCCGTCAAGCATAAGTGGCGTTTATAAAGTCTTCTTGCCGCTGTGGTTGTGTGATAGACTTTTCAGGTATTCTCCATGGATAATAAAGTTTCAAAGAGGCGCCTGATTCCTCGCACTAACCTTGAGTTCTACACTTCAGGTTGGAAGGTTTTTCAATTCTGACTTTTGAAATCAATAGACCTACTAAATATAGTTCAATCAGTGTTGATTGCGCTGGATGCCTGTTTTTTGACTGATGATCCCAAAATGTAAAACAGCTCATTTCCTCATGTGTATCTTCATTTTTCATAGTATCTTCTTCCATCATTTGACCGCCTTTGAGGCACATTCCCAATTTTGGCCTGCAACAAACGCCCAACCGGCTCGAAGCATACACATGTCCCTAGAGCAGGCCATCAATCAGGCCCTGGAAGCCAACCGGCGTCTTTTGACATCGGCCTACGGGCTGGAGGGTTCCCGGGTATCGCTCCAAACGTCATTGTCCGAATTCGAACTCAAGTTCATCCCGGGCTCGGACGCTTATGTTTCGGACACGGACAAGGGGCTGGGGCTGGGGATGACCCTGGAAAAGAAATTCGAGTACGGTCCCAAGGTCTCGGTCGCCCCTTACGTGGGTCGAAGTGAAAACGGCTATACGGGCAGGGTCGACACCTTTGTGGATGTGCCCCTGCTTCGGGGATTCGGCAGAGAGGTGAACCTGAGCGGTGTGCGTTCCTCCGAGTACGGGGTCCGTAGTGCGGAACGTTCCCTCTACCAGACGCGGGTGGGTGTAGTGCTGGAAACCGTTAGCGCGGTCTACAACGTTATTAAAGAGAAGGAGTCCGTGCGGCTTTACGAATCCCAGGCAGCGCGTTTACAGAGCGATGTGCAGTCCGCCAGGGTCAAGGAAAAAGTGGGCATGGCTTCCCCCATTGACATCTACCGGGCTGAAATCCGGCTCAAGGATGCCCAGGACGGACTCAACCGTACTCAGGAGACCCTTCGAAACAAAAAGGACGACCTCAAACTGATCCTGGCCCTGCCCATGGAGGAGGACATCCGGGTTTCTGCTCCCTTGGTTCCCGAAACCATGGAAATTGGGGAAAAGGAGGCCGTTCGGGTGGCGCTCAAGAACCGCGTAGAACTAGAACAGGCCCAGGATGCTCTGCGGGAATCGGAGCGGCAGTCGAAAGTCTCAGAGAGCAATCTGCTGCCCAAGCTGAACCTGGTGGCCGGTTATAAGCGCTATAATTTGGGCGATAACTTCGGGGATTCCTGGCGGTTCAACGAGCAAAGCTGGAGCATCAACCTGGTGACCGGCACGGATTGGGCCCGTACCGCGGAAAAGGGGGCTTTTCGGCAGAGCCTCATGAACATCGAAACCACCCGCCTTTCCATGCTCACCCGGCGGGACGAGATCGTGCGCGAGGTACGGCGTGAGTTGGACGCCCTTAAGGACGCCCGAAAACGCAGCATTCTCAGGAAAGAGCAGATCCGGCAGTCCCAAGGAAAACTGGAACTGGCGCGAATCAAGTTCAATCACGGCATGGCCAGCAACTTTGACGTAATCGAAAGTGAAACCGAGCTGCAACGGTCCCAGCTGGATCTATTGACGGTCCAGACGGATTATATCATTGGGACCTATCGGCTCCGTGGCGCCCTGGGCACGCTCATTGAAAGATAAAGGATGTCATCACCACAGAGGCACGGAGGAAGAATTTTTTAATCCTGTGTTTTGTGGTAAAAAAACCAAACAAGGAGGAAAAACATGGTGAAACAGAGAGGAAAGTCTGGGATAGTGTTATCCCTGTTGGCGGTATTCCTGTGGATTCTGCCTGTTTGCGGAGCGTTCGGCGCCGGTGCTCAGAAGGTCGAAACCGAGATCGATACCGATCCCATCACCACCTTTGTTCCGGGGAAACGCATTCGGATAAAGGCCGAGGTGGAGGACCCGGCGGGAGTGAAGCTGGTTCGCTGTTATTTCAAGGCGGTCGGCCAGGCGGATTATGTGTTCGTGCCCATGGCCCTTTCCGAGGGAGATCAATACCAGGGGATCCTGCCTGCGCCCGCCGAGAACACCGCCGCCATTAGCTATCTCATCCTGGCGGTCAACAACAAAGACCAAGTGGTGCGCACACAGGCCTTTCAGGCCGAGCGAAAGCCTGCGGATCAGGGTGCGCTTCCTGAATATCAGCAGGTGGCTTCCACAGGTTCCATTCAGGTGAGTACTGAATTGTCATCGGCGCCTGCCACGGTACCCGGTTTTACGGATTCAATCGTAATGGACGTGGTGGAGTCCTCTGCGCGATTCGGCTTTGTGGCGGCCGGCATCTACACCGCCACCCAGATTGCCTCCACCGGGGGCGCCACCGGCGCCGCGGCCGCCGCCACCAGCGGAGGAACAGTCGCCGCCTCCACCGGTCTCTCCACCGGCGCCATGGTGGGCATCGGCGCAGGCGCCGCCGCCGTCGTGGGCGGGGGTGCCGCGATTGCAGGAGGCGGCGGGGGAGATGACAGCTCGCCCGCCCCCCCTCCACCAGCCCCAACGGTTGCGGGGAGTTGGCAGTTTCAGTATACACCGGTGGAGAAGATCAATGAAGAATGTCACCCAGGTGCGGAGATATGGGGCTATTACACCTATGACGTAAACATTACTCAGGAAGGTTCCACCGTAACGCTTTCTTCTTCCGATGGAACTAACCAGGGAACCTTTTCAGGCGGCGTCCTAAGGTACTCTTACGAAGATGAGAATGGTACTCCGGGAGAGACCTGGACAAGCTATCAACGGGTCGAACGGGAACTCCGCCTGGATTCTTCGGGGAACCGACTGGAAGGCGGCGGAACCATATCCCGACACTGGACTTCGGCAAATGCACCATGCTACCCGGGGAGGGAATTCGGGGTTACCCAGGCCATTGTCGGCATCAGAAGATAAAAACAATTTGAAAGTGATTTTCATGGAGAAAGTTAGTTCCAGATCCTACAAAACCGAAATCTGAAGAAAGGAGTGTGAAATGAAGAAAAAAGTTTTTTCCCAGCTTCTAGCTCTATGGCTGATTCTGCCCGTCGGCTTGACCCAAGCTTTCACCTATCAGCCCGTTTCCAGTCTGTCGGGGTGGTATTCCGAGGGTGAATGGGTATTTTCCGGCAACGCGGCCACCGTTACAAACGCGGGTGGCTGGGCTATTCTGCGGGGTAATTACCAGAATTCCGTGGGCCTTCGCGCCACCATCAATCTGGGCAGTATTGTCGGCTTTTCCGGTTGTGGAATCTGCAAAACCGTAGGGACCGTGGGTGACCACACGGTAAGGGCCTGCGTGGACATCGGCTATGGCGGATGGGATGGGGAAGGGGAAATATCCTATTACATTGCGCTGATAGATCCAGAGGGCTATTGGTCAAATACCTATGAAGTCGGTTATCTCGGGGAATTCGAACTCCTTACCGGCAGGGATATCACTGTGGAAATCGCTCGTAGCGGAAATGAAATCTGGTTTACCGTTCCAGGCTATGGGGTATCCAAGTTCGCGCCAACCATCAATCTGGGTGAGATGGCCGATAACGTTCAATTTGACGTGGAGAATTTAACGCCCGGCAGCCGGATCACGACAACGATAAAGGACGTTTCGGTCGTTTACCCGGACTAGAAAATGCGAAAAAATTGCGGCCACTTTCTGCACAGGCGAACAGGAGGAACAAACTGATGAAGATAAAGACAATCCTTGCATTACTCGTTTTTTCTTGCTTCATGGTTCATTCAAACGTATGTACTGCCCAGAGACTCGTACCGGTCGAGAGCCTTGTGGATTGGAATTACGAGCAAGGAACTTGGCAATTCTTTGAAAATTCTGCTACAGCTACAATCAACAGCGGGCAAAATGTGAATGTAAGTATCGGAAAAGATTACGAAGGGTGCCTTGGATTTCAGGCTACCATTCACATATCCCATCTAAAAGACAATGTCGGTTGCGGTATTGGCAAAAGAGCGGGCTATCTCGGTAATGATTATCTGACTGCAAATATTCGTGTTGGATATTGGTACTTAAGTGACCCAGGTTCCGAAGGCTTTGCGCCAATTAGCTGCGTTTTAAATCGTTCAAATGATACTGAATGGAATATAGAAAGATATATGGATGGGTTTTTCGGGGACTGGCAGTATAGACTTGGACAAGATATTACGATGGCGCTTACAAGGGTCGGAAATGAGGTTTGGTATTACGTGGAGGGCTATGGAACAAGAAAATTTGAGCCCCCCTTTGATATGGAAGGAACAAATTACTACAACTGGTTCGGCGTGGGAACTGGCCCCAATGGCGGCGAGGTTACCGCCACCATCAAGGATGTGTACATCATATACCCTTCTGAAACGCACCAGCCCCTTGAAATCACTTTTTCGCCAAATCCGGTTGATCCAATTCAGAGACCATCTGACCTATTTTATGAATTGACATACACGGTGTACAACCCAAACAACTACCCGGTTGAAGTGCTGCGATTCGGTCAGTTTAACGAATGCCTCACAACGATGGCCGAATGTCTATATTCCTCTGATGATTTCGTCAACTGGTTCACTTTCTGTGATCAACCGAGTACGGTCATTGCGGCTAAAGGGACCTATTGCGACCAGGAATGGTGGGTATCGAGGTCCTATTCAGCCAGTGATGAAACCGGGAACTACGCTTTCTGGTACAAAGATAATGAAGGCACAACCCGGGTCGCCATTAGTGAACCACTGACACTTCGTGGGCTCGCACAGTAAAGGAGGATTCTATACCACGGATTACACAGCTAACACTGTAAAAAAACTTTTTTTCAAAAACCTCTGTTATCTCTGTGTTTCCGTGGTGAAATAATACAACCCTGAGCAACACAAACACAATGCCCAATCGCACTAAAACCATCCCCAAGTACCTCCTGGGCGCCACCCTGGCCTGCCTCGTGGCGATCCTCGCCGTGCGCTACAGCGGCTCCGCGCCCGAAGAGCAGCAGGTCCGGGTTAGCACCGCCCTGCCCAGAAGTTTCGAGGTGCGCGTCAGCACTCTTGGGGTACTGGACACGGCCCACTCCCGCATGGTCTCCTCGTCCATCCGGGGCGACCGGGGCAAGATTATCTGGCTGGTGGAGGAAGGTATCCAGGTAAAGGAAGGGGACGTGCTGGTGCGTCTGGACCCCACCCCCTTCGAAGAACGTATCCAGGAACTGGACGGCGAGATCCTGAGCCTTCAGGCGGCAGTGGAAGGGGAACGACAGAAGGTGGAGTGGCAGAAAAACCAGGTGGGTCGCGAGATCCGCTCGGCGGAATACACTCTCAAGGTGGCTCACCTGGACCTGAAAAAGGTGGTGGAAGGGGAAGGCCCTTTGAACCTCGCCCAGTACGGGGAGGAGATGCGGGCCGCAAAGGAGGAGTCAGGCCGCTACGCCGCCTACATTCGGGACCTGGAAAAGCTCAACACAAAAGGCTTCGGGAACCCCACGGAGATCAGTCTGGCAAAGGATAAGTATGCCGAACTGAAGGAAAAGTACGAGTCGGCCAAAACCAAATACACCAGCTACAAAGCCCATGTCCTTCCCTCGCTGGTGGAAACCGCCAAGTCCCAGGTGGAACGGGCCGAAATTGAGCTGGAGCAGACCCGAAAAGGGAGTGTTTACAAGGTCGCCCAGGCCGATGCAGCCCTTCACGAAGTCCTGGGAAAACTGGAAAGCAAAAAAACCGCCCTTCAGCGAGGTCGGGAGGAGATGGACAAAACGGTCATTTGTGCGCCCTGCGAGGGAATCGCCATATTGTTTGAAACATTTCGGGACGGGGAGAAGCGAAAGCCAAGGATCGGGGATAAGGCGTGGCAGAACCAGCCCCTTCTCTATCTGCCGGACATCACCTCCCTCATCGTCAAGACCCAGGTCCGGGAGATCGACCTCCACAAGGTGCGGCTGGGCCAGCCCTGTCGGGTAACCATGGACGCCTACCCGGACGCGCGCTTCCAGGCCGAAGTGATATTCATCGGAGTCATGGCTGCCAATCGGTTTGAGGGTTCCAATGGGGAGAAATATTTTCGGGTGCGGGTCGCCCTGAAGGGGCGGGACGACCGAATGAGGCCCGGCATGACCGCCAGGGTTTCCATTCTGAGCAAAGCAGTGGCGTCATCGGTCCTCACCGTGCCCATTCAGGCGGTATTCCGCGAAGGCGTGGACACTTTCTGCTATCGGCAGGGGATGAGCGGGTTTGATAAAGTGGGTGTGCGGACAGGCCGTGAAAATGAAGACTTGGTGGAGGTCCTGGCAGGCCTGAAACCGGGGGATAAGGTGGCCCTCGTAAGACCGGGGGGATAATGATGCAACCGCTGATAGACGCCCGATCCCTTGTCAAAACTTATATGAGGGGAGACACCGAGATCCCTGTTCTCAGAGGCGTTGATTTTTCGGTGCAATCCGGGGAGTGGGTGGCCGTCATGGGGCCTTCCGGATCGGGCAAGTCCACCCTCATGCACATCCTTGGATGTCTGGGGAGGCCCACCTCCGGGCAGTATATTTTCGATGGTGTGGACATCCGCTGGGCCTCCGACCGGGAACTGGCCAGCGTGCGGGCCGATGCCATCGGATTCGTGTTTCAAACATTCAACCTGCTGCCGGACCTGAGTATCGTGGAGAACGTGGAAGTACCCTTTCTATATTCGAGCGGCAGCAAAGGGAAAGATCCCCATGGGCGGGTACTGGAAGCCCTGGAACATGTGGGCTTGCAGCACCGGCTGACCCACAGGCCGGGCGAACTATCAGGGGGCGAAATGCAGCGGGTGGCCATTGCCAGGGCAATGGTTATGGGACCCAAACTGATCCTGGCCGATGAGCCTACGGGGAACCTGGACAGTCGGACAGGGAAGGATATCCTTTCCCTTTTCCGAGGTGTTCACAAGGCTGGGGTCACCGTTATCATGGTCACCCATGACCGTGAGGTGGCGGCCCACGCGGGACGAACCGTGGTGCTGAAGGATGGCGAAGTTGTTCAGGCGGATTGAGCAGGCGGTAAAGACCATACATGTGGCCGCCAGATCCCTGGTGCGCCATAAGCTCCGGTCCGCCTTGAGCATCCTGGGGGTGGTATGCGGTGTGATGGCTGTACTGGCCATGGTGTCTGTAGGCGAGGGTGCCAGGGAAAAGGTGGTCCGGCAGATTGAGGAACTGGGTGCCCGGAATATCTATATCACAGCCGTGGCCTTGACGGCGGAGGAGCAGACCAAGGCCCGCCTCAGATGGTCCATGGGCCTGAGTCGGGAGGACATGGCGCAGATCCGGCGAAGCTGCCCCCTCATCCGGGATACGGTCTGCCTCAAGGAGGTGAAAGCCTCGGCCCATGGGATTTCCCGGGATGTCTCACCGCAGATCTTTGCGTGTACCCCCGGTTATGCGGAGGTGCTGGGTCTCTGCCTTTCAAAAGGGCGCTTCATCGCCGATGGGGATGTGGCCAAACGGAATCTGGTTTGCGTGCTGGGCGCCGGTGTTGCCGCCTATTTCGGTGTTGCGGGGAAGGTGGGAGAAGATATCCGGATTGGGGACCACCTCTTCAAGGTAATGGGTATTCTGGAAAGGGTCACCCGGGAGACGGAGGAAAGCGGCGCCATGGTCAGTCGCGATTTCAATCAGGTTATCTTCCTTCCTCTGGGGGCTCATACGGGGGTGGACCGGCGTTCTGGGCAGGCTGGTCGTTGGGGCGGAGAGGCACTCAGCGAAATCGTGGCCCGGGCGATTTCCACGGACACGGTCCTGGAGGCGGGGCAGATGGTGGAGCGGTTGATGGAGGTGGCCCACAACCGGGTGAAGGATTACCAGGTGATTGTTCCCATGGAGCTGTTGAACCAGGCCCGGCGAACCCAGCGCGTTTTCAACATTGTGCTGGGGGCCATTGCGGGAGTATCCCTCCTGGTGGGTGGCATCGGCATCATGAACATCATGCTGGCTACGGTCTCCGAGCGGACCCGGGAAATCGGAATCCGCCGGGCTATCGGCGCAACCCGTGGAGACATTGTGTTTCAATTTCTTACCGAGGCGGTGCTGCTGACCTCTGTAGGCGGTGTGATGGGTGTATGCCTGGGCTTGGGGGCGGTATGGGTCATCACCCACTGGGCCGGGTGGGATACGGCGGTAACCCCTTACGCCGTGGTATTGCCCCTGTTCATGTCGGTCTTTGTGGGGGTCTTTTTCGGTCTCTACCCTGCCCGGAAGGCGGCGCGGATGGATCCCATTACGGCGTTGCAGCATGAGTAGAGAAGGAATTTCATCCCCGCCGGTGATAATTCTCAATCAATTCAAATAGCGCTTTTCCAATAGCCTGATCCAAAGCCCTATCGGCGGATGCCGGGTCCCAGCTGCCGGTCTGTCCCCCGGAGAGTCCCCCGGCGTAAACTTGCCTCACCGAAGATTCCCCGGTTCCAGCGGCGAGGTATTCTCCGGTTTGTGCGCTTTGAAGCAGCAGATCGACCCGAATGGTGGTGTCGATGGTCTTCTGCTTGCTCATGGCACTCACCTGAGCATGCTGGCGCACATCAAAATAGGTGATGGATCCGGAAATAAAATCCTCGCAGAGCAGAATGCGCTGGGCTTTTTTCATGTTCTCCGGAGATTTGATAATACTGGCGGCGCTCAGGGTATCCCAGTCAAAGAGCCGTTTCATTTTCGACCATTCCACCACCCGGAAATAGCCACTGCGCAAAAGATATGCCGCCAGGATCTGGGACGATGTGTCCCAGAGCTTATCGGCGGAATAGGTGCTCTTGTTCTCGAAACCGGCCACCGCCACCAAGGCTTTTTTCTTGGGTGCAGGAGGCAGTCTGGACCAGTCTATTTTTTTCAGCGGAGGTGGGATTTTGGTCACCGGCGAAACCGGTTGAGAGGCGGCGCAACCCATCAGAAGCATAACAGCGGTGAGCATTGTCCGACGCAAAAACGCAATGGGGGTACAATTATTTCTCAAAACACGCTCCTTTCCCTTTCATAAGCATCAGCGACAATCATGGTTCTTTACCGAGAAGTATAAAGGGCATGTCCGTCCCTTCGGACCTGAAGTAGGGATGCTGGCACCCATCGGTTAAACGCGGAACCTGCTTGGCCACATAGTGGGACAGCTCCTGCAGGGTGATGCAGAGATCTCCATCATAATCACTCTCCCCCGACATGCCTTTGATCAAGGCATAGGTGAAAGCCCCATGCCCCGAATCCCCCTCATGGAGCTTGAATTTTTCATTTTCCAGAGAAGCTTCCCCGCCCTTTGATGCGGCCAGGATAAACCTTCCGGAGGCTGCTTCAAGAACTCGGGTAAGATCCTCTCCGCCGCCCATGGCTCTTTCCCCGCTTCCTCCAATGGCGCCGGCATGGCAGGTATCCATAGCAACAATCACTTTCCGAACATTTTTTGACAGAATATTGATAGCTTCGTTAAAGTCGGACATACGAAGGCCTTTGGACAGTGCCGTGTTGAAATCGGCATCATAAGGCATGAAATAATAGGAACCGGTCTGAGAATGCTTGATGCCATGTCCCGCAATGAAGATGAAGGCCACATCATTTTCAGATGCCTTGCCCAAGTGACTGGAAATCGTTTTCAGTACCACATCCCTTGTGACCTCCTGGTTGACAAGGGTTTTAAAATGGACTTCTTTGAAGAGATTACCCTCCTGATCTTTCAGGAACCGTGACAGACTCTGCGCATCCAGATGCGCGTATTTTAGATCCACAGCTGTACTGCCGTATTTGGAAACCCCGATGGAAAGGCCCCAAAGAGTCGGCATTTTTGCAGTCGCCCATGCCCTTGCTTCCGGGCCTGAACCGTTCGGTTTTCTGGAAAGGCTGAATTCTTTTATCGCCCGATTGCCGGCATTATCCAGCGCTTCCAGAATAAACTTGCAGTCTCCTTTTTTCAGAACAATGGCTTTGGAAAAAAAGCCATCCCCGTTCACCTCAGTATCTTCATTGTTGATCCTGAAAAACACCAGCGGGCTGTCATCTTTGACCTGGCCCTCAATGATTTCTAAATTTTTAAGGGTCAGCACCAAATCTCTGTCATTCTGGACCGGACTGATCAGGATAATTTCAGGTGGCACGGTATCCCTGGTGGTGGATTTACTCTGACCCGAGGGGCGAGACTCCGATGTAGAAGAGGCCGTTTGCCTCTGTTTTTCTCTTTCAAGTGACTTTCTGTATTCCTCAATCGCTTTTTCATGACACGAGGTCAGCTCAATGGGAATTTTACGGATCAGCGTTTCTGTGATCTCGGTCCGCATCTTTTCCAGTGCGCCTTGCCTGGCTTCATCCGAGGATCGGTTGACTTCGCGAAAGGTTTTACAGTCAGTTTTCAGGATTTTCCCGGAAGCCGTAGACAGAAGCTTATAGGTTATGGTTGTTACGGCTTTCTCCATCTTCATTCCGAGCAATTCCTCGGAGTTGAAGGTTGTCCTGATTCGTCCTTCAAATATCAGTCCCGCACCCGAAAAGGCAGCTGCTTTTCGGAGCTTACAGACCTTTCCTTTAGTTGCTTCGGACAGGTCCCGAGCAGTGATCCATTTTGACGGCGTCATATGCTCAGGTAAAACCACTTGAAAACCAGACCCAATAAAGTCCTTGGCCAGAAGGCTCTCCGCATCTCTACCCTGTTCCCCTTCCGCAACGGTGAGCAGTATTTTCCGAGGCTCACCGGCATGAATCGGAACCCCGGCAAAAAAGAAAAAGAGAAAAACCAACATCTGCAAAATATGTACACATGGAAACGGCATTCGGCCCTCCTCTCTCAATGGGTTGATCCGTACCATCAGACAGCCATTTGCACGACAAAAAGTGCTATTTTTCTCTAGTTTCAAGCAACAAGCTGTCCTCATACAAAGAAAAATTCATTCTGTTTGCGGTCCCTCTGAAAAAATCCACAAGATCCTTGGGATTGATGCTTTTCATGTGAGAAAGGGCTTTTTGCACCTGCAGGCGTTTTTCTCCCTCGACCCGCCATGCCCCGTTGTAGCTTTGGGAGGCCTTGCTTTCTTCGAGATTCGGCAACGATATTATGAGGCGGGATGCAAAAACCTTCACGGCTTCAATTCCGAAGGGGGGCTTCACTTCAATTTCAAAGTCACTATTTTTTGCTGGAATGGTATAAAGCTTTCCCGGAGCCATTTTCTGATGAGACCCTTGTTTCCCATGGGGAAACAGAATCGAAACATTTCCTTTGGAGTTGATAGCATAGAGATAAACATAAAGCGGATCTGCCACTTGAATTTGAAAACGAATTCTTTCTCCACTTGAATAGATGGCGTAATCCTTTCCTTTCGGGGTGGTGATTTTCACATTGAAATCACCCGAGTTCGGTGGTGGATCCAGGAAGTCAATCAACTTTTTTACCGTCTTATTTTCCATACTGGATTTAATGAGAGACTTGCTGATATCTACAATGGAAGACGCCAGAATTTTGCCTTCAAGATCTCTCAGGTACAAATTCACGCAAACGACCTCGCCCCGGTCGAAATAGACGCCATCCAGAACGGCATCGGCATCGGAGCAAGAAACGCTGAAAGCTTCTTGAGAAATGGGTTTTTCGTCGATGATCTGCGTGCCTTTGCCAAGTCTGAGCATTGCACACTTGATCCTGGAGGTAAATGAGTTTGAAAAATTCGTTGTATACCGACTCTGTTCTTCCAAGAGTGGCCTCACGTAAACCCTCAAGGGCTTTTGTCCGCTGAGAATACCCGATGCAAGGTCATAGGCTTTGGTCTGGATGGATTCTTCAAAGGCATTTTTCGGAAGACTTGATTTCAGAATTTCGTAAACCCTGCTCTTTTTGCCCGAAAGATCCGCTTGATGATATTTAAAAAAGACCCGGACCCTGTCTTCCAATCTCTGGTAGTTGGCGCCAATGAGATATTCTGCATCCGACGGTTCATAAACCATGATAAATCCATGGCTACTGAAAGAAGACTCCAGCTCGTTTTGAAGGTATAATGAAAAGTTGGAAATCTTTTGGGCGCCCACTTCCCTGACGCAGGTATTGTCAAAATAGAGTTTTTTCCCGTGCAAATCTTTTGATATGTCTGTTGAAAAGCAATCGGTCAAAGTGGAAAGGTCTGAGAACCTTGATTCATGAGCATTTTCGGAAGGTTCTGCCAGGTCAATGTGAAAAACCAGAAAAAAGACAGTCAGTGAAGCAAGTCCCAAAACTTTAATAATAGATCTTTTCATTTTGCTCCCATGAAACATCGTTGACGCTTTTGTCAAAGCGCCTCATTATTTCACCCGCAAAATACCATTCAATTTTAGTCGAGTCAAATACAAATTGAAATTAAATCAACGGTATATAATGGAAAAATGATGAAAGGGAGTGGTTTGGCAGAGCAGCTTCAGCAAGGGCTTGTCAACAAATTCCCAGAAATCCTCGTGGCTCGCGTTCTCCTGGTTGCAATGTCTTCCCCACATTTTCAGATATCCCCGACTGAACGGATTGGAGTTTTAAATCAAACATTAAACTTTCCGGAATCGATGACCGGGGGGTCTTCCACATCAAAGGCATGAACAATATGTTGATACATCCGCTTTTTCATTTCGGAAATGATCTCCCGCCGCTTATTGAGCCCCTTGGCAAAGTCTAAAGCCTCATTCATCAAATCATCCATATGGCAGGCTTTCCTGATAATATGATGAGCTTCACACTCGTCTGCCGTGGCCCGTTTACCCGAGTACTGGAGTTCCTCGAATTTGTATTGGGGAATGGCTTTCAGGATCAATGCAATCATACCGGGCAGAAATGGAATCCCTAAATCCACCTCCGGAAAACAGAAAAACCCCCGGTCAGACCGCATGAACCGAAAATCAAAAGCGCAACTCATGATGGCGCCCCCGGCAAAGGCATGACCGGAAATGGCGCAAACCGTGGGCATGGGATAGAGCAGGAGCCGCCTGAAAAGGCGATTCATGGTATAAAAAAAACCCTTTGCCGTTTCCAGATCCCCCTTCTGAATATGGGGAAGCAGCCAATCCAGATCAATCCCGTTTGAAAAAATCTTTTCATGCGACGAGGTCACCACCAGCGCGTTGGCGTCTGTTTCCATTTCAATCCGGTCCAGCACGCCTAAAAAGCCTTCAAGAAAATCCGGGTTAAAACGATTTTCGCCATCATTTAAGGTGACCAGCGCTACTTCTCCATCCATGGTCCATTCTACCGATGCCATTTTTTCTATCCTTTCATAAAGGGTGCTGTTTTTGACGATACTTTCCAAAAATCAGAATCAACCGATTTTGCCCTTTCTCCCTCACATACCGGGTTTCGGTTGTCATCTGCTTTACAAAATGGATCCCCAACCCCCCCACGCAACGGTCATCCAGGCAGGCTTGGACATCCGGACCGGGCGCCGCCAGAATGTTAAACGGAATGCCCCGATCCAGAATCTCAAGAATGAAAACATCATTCTCCCCATGACAATAGATGGCGACATCACCGTCCGCCTTCGGGTAAGCGTAGCAAAAGATATTGACCAGAACCTCTTCCGCGGCTAGTCGAATTTCCCCAATCCGTCGATGGAGAAATCCTAAAGAGCATGCCTGGTCATCAATAAATTCAAGCGACTTTTCGAGGTTTTCCATCTTGGCCGGCAGCACAATTTTCGTCATGGTTTGATACCGTCCTTCAAACACCTTTCCTCTTCCTCGAAGTTCATCCGTGAATTCAGCGTTCCAACGTTAAGGTCACCAGCGCCTCCACCGGCCCCCGCTGGAACCGCTGAAGCATCAGGCGTTTGGTGGAGCGCTTGTGGTTCGCCATCGCCATCTTCTTTTTTGGCAACGATAATCAATTTCATCCCGTTTTACATGTGTTCCCAAGGTTTTGGGTTTACCTTGGCACGAGCAGCGTTGAATTCGCCAAAAGTTTTCAAATATTATACTGTCAGGTGGTCATTTATGATTTCTTCCAAAACTTCTCTCAGATTTGGAATTTCGGCCTGAACAACCTGTTCTCCGACATGTTTGTGATCTGTGAAACCGGGGGAAGGCTTGTGGGCGGCATTGTCGTAGCGGAATATTAAACCGCCGTTCTGATTCTGATAGTGGAAAGAATAAGTCTCTTTTTCGGTTTTATAACGCAGATCAAGGTATTCTCTGAAAAAAAGTTTCGAGTCGTCGGAAAATGACAGCACACCTTTTATCAGACCGATCTTTTTTGTCCTGAAATCGGCGGTTAGCTCGGAGGACAGGATCAAACCCGTTTCTGCCAGTTCTCCGACTGTTTCCGTGATTTCATGCAGATATTCGCTGAGCAACATATTCTGTCTCTTTTAGTCTGCTTAGTTCTCCAGCAATCTTCCGCCTAATTTTTATCTCTCCCATCCAACTAACATACTCATCATCTCCGCCATCCATATCCTCAGCCGTATATTTTTTGACAAATATGTCGGAAGATATCTGATATTTGTCTTCAAATTTTCTGATTTCCCTGTCGGTTCTGTTTAGTCCTATTTCAAACCTTTTTATCTCGGAATAAACTGCTGACCTGATAAGTGATTCAGCATCTTCAAAATCGGATTTTATTTCAAGTCTTATCATAATTATTTCTCCATGAAAAAAACTGCGGGATCAATTGTTGAAAATGACCGGATTCCAACATGGGCCTTGATCCAGTTTTTGTCAACGGATTTTTGGAGGCCATCAAAAGATGAAGGGTATTACATCAAGGGGTTTTAAGGGCAGTATCCACGGACCCATGGATGGGAATAATGGTGCTGAACCCCGATATTTCAAATATTTCCTTGACCGTGTCTCGAAGGGACACCACCAGAATTTCCCCGCCCTTGCTCTGAATTTTTTTAGCGGTAATCAAAACGCTTCGAAGACCCGCACTGCTGATATAGTCAAGGGCTTCAAAATTCACGATGATCCGTATCGCACCATCCGCAATGAGGTTATTGAGAAATTTTTCAAATTCCGGCGCGGAAACAGCGTCCATCCGTCCTTCAACCGCAATCACGATAAAATCCTTTTTCCGGCCGATATTGCTAATCTTCATGAGCTTGCCTCCATCCTCTTAGATCTCTAAAGCTTAATGCGCTATGATATCCACCGGATCGCCATTCCTGAGCCCGGCGGGATTGGTAATAACCCGTTCCCTGTTTTCCAGGCCTGAGAGAATTTCCACCCGATTGTCGTAATAGGACCCCATACGAACCGGTTTAAAAAGCGCTTTGCCATTGGTTTCAACAAAGAGACCCACCGCCCCGTTTTCCTCGGCCAACCAGCTTGCGGGAATTTTGAGGGATTTCCGTTTGCCCACAATGGGAAATTTTATTCTCGCCGTCATCCCATCCGCCATGCGAGGGTCGACTTGTTCCACCATCAGTTCCAGTGGAAAGAACCGGGTGTTGGATTCGGCTGTGGGAGAAACGAAGAAAACCCGGGCTGAAAAGTTTTCACCGGGAATCGCATCCACCGTAACATCAAACTGTTTTCTGCTTTCGAGGATGTGAAGGTCCCTTTCGTTCAGGGAAATCTTTATTTTAAGCTGATCCAGCCCAATCACAGATGTAATGGCGGTCCCCGCCGGGATGACCTCCCCCTCTTCTACCCTCCGATAGGCAATGGTTCCGGCACAGGGGGCGCAAATGATGGACTTTTTCAATCGGTCCTCCGCCAGTGCCATGGCGGCTTCCGCCTGCCCCAGTTGGGCCCTGGCCGAAGCCACATCTTCGTCGCGCGGACCCTGCTGTGCCAGGGAAAGCTGCTGCTTTGCTGATGCCATCCTGGCATTGGCAGTACTCATCTGCCGTTCCGCCGAGTCGTAGTCGCTGTTGGAAACAGCGCGAATTTCATGAAGCCGGGCAATCCGTTTGAAGTTTTTTCCCGCTTCGGAGAGGGCCGCTTCCGCTTCCGTTACAGTTGCCGCGGCAATTTGAATTTCCTGGGGTCGGCTGCCGGTTTCCATTTTTTTCAGATTGCTTTTCGCGGCCTCCCTTAAGGCGCCGGCTTCACGCACCTGAAGACGCATGCTGCTGCTGCCGATTTCCGCCAAACGGTTGCCCTTTTGAACCCGATCCCCTTTCTCAAAGTAGAGCCCCTCGATCATTCCGCCGATTTCATTGGAAACCTTCGCCTTAAGATAGGCCTCAAGGACCCCCACATATTCGATATGTCCCTTAGGAGGAATCGCCTCAACAATTTGGACGGTAACGCCCCGATTCCCATCCACTGACATCTTTTTTTCAGCGGCATCGTTTTCCCTCGAGGAAACCGGTTCATCCCCACATCCGCCAATGATCAAAAGTAAGGATATTCCCAGAAAAAAAAACCTGTGCGTAGGACTTTTCATCATCGTTTCAGGTGTATCTGGATGGCCATGATGGCGGCCGGGGTCACCCCCGAAATCCTGGCAGCCTGCCCCAGGGACAGGGGTCTGACCCTGCCGAGCTTCTCTCTCACCTCGTTGGTCAACCCGTAAACGGCTGTGTAATCGATTCCCTCGGGAAGTCTCTCCGCCTCCAAATGCTTCATCTTTTCAACCTGTTTTTCCTGCCGCTGAATATACCCGTCATATTTCACGGATGTTTCCACTTCCATTGACACGGCCTCATCTTCATTGGACAGTGCCGGGTCAAAAAAATGGAGGTGTTCAAAAAAGATATCGGGCCGTTTCAGCAGTTGTTCAAGGGACGTGGCTTTTTTGATGGGCGCCGTTCCCAATTCTTTCAGTTTGTCCTGGATTCCGGGGCTGGGTTTCAACTGGGTTTCCTTCAATCGTTCCAGCAGGTTTTGCACCCGTTCTCTTTTTCGACAAAAGTTCGCGTAAACCTCCGGCGACACCAGCCCCAGGTCATACCCCAGATCCCGCAGCCTAAAATCGGCGTTGTCTTCTCTTAGAAGGAGACGGTACTCCGCCCGAGAGGTGAACATCCGGTAGGGCTCCTTGGTGCCCTTTGTCACCAGATCGTCAATGAGTACGCCGGTATAGGCCTCTGATCGGGAAAGAATCAGCGGCGCCTCGCCACGAACCTTCTTAACTGCATTGATGCCTGCCAAAAGTCCCTGGGCCGCCGCTTCCTCGTACCCCGAGGTCCCATTGATCTGACCGGCGTGAAACAGGCCGGACACCCGTTTGGTTTCCTGAGTGGGTTTCAGTTGAAGCGGATCGATGTAGTCATATTCAATGGCATAACCGGGACGCAGAATTTCCGCCTTTTCCAGACCCGGAATGGAGCGAATCATTCGGATCTGGATATCAACGGGAAGGCTTGTGGGCAGGCCGTTGGGATAGATTTCAAGGGTCTCCAGTCCTTCCGGTTCAAGAAAAACCTGATGCCGCTCTTTATCGGCAAATCGCACGATTTTGTCTTCAATGGAGGGGCAATAGCGGGCGCCGGTTCCTTCGATGATGCCGCTGTAAAGGGGGGAACGGTCCAGTCCCTCACGGATGATATCGTGGGTTTTGGCGTTGGTATAGGTTATATGACAGGGTACCTGGGGCAAAGGGATATGGGTGGTTGTAAAAGAAAAGGGTTTGGGGTTTTCATCCCCCGGCTGTGCCTCCAATCCCTTGTAATCGATGGTTCTGCCGTTAAGGCGAGGGGTAGTGCCGGTTTTCAGCCGGCCCAGTTCAAACCCAAGTTCCATCAATTGCCCGGGCAATCGGGTGGAGGCTGGATCTCCCAGGCGTCCGCCTGAAAAATGATCCAGACCGATGTGTATCAAACCCCGCAGAAAAGTGCCGCTGGTCAGGATGACCGTACGCCCGAGGAATTTTTCGTGAATTCGGGTTTCAATGCCGTAAACTTTTCCGTCTTTGACCAGCAAACGATCCACCATGGCTTGCCGAATATCCAGGTTCGGCGTACTTTCAACCACCCGCTTCATGCGTTTTCGGTACAGATCGCGGTCATTCTGGGAACGGGACCCCTGGACCGCCAGACCTTTCCGCGTATTAAGCCGCCGGAACTGAATGCCCGTTTCATCGGTATTTCGAGCCATTTCACCGCCAAGGGCATCGATCTCCTTGACCAGATGTCCCTTGGCCAATCCGCCAATGGCCGGATTGCAGCTCATGGCCGCCACATGATCCAGGTTGATGGTCAACAGCAGGGTCGGGTGTCCCATTCTCGCGGCGGCAAGGGCCGCCTCGCAACCGGCATGACCAGCGCCCACCACGATCACATCGTATGGTTTGTTATAGGTGTTCATGATGAGAATTCATTGTTCCGCTCACGGGTTTGATGATTTTTCTCTGATCCTTTTTAATTCGCCGCTCAGAATGCCCTGGCTCCATCTTCTTCCAGTTCGGGTTTTAAAGCCCTTTTCATTTAACATGTTGACAATATGTTTTTTGGCGACGCCTTTCGCTACTTCTTCGCACGCAAATTCCATGGCTTTGACAAGCTGTTCCTGGTATTGTTCCTTCAGCGAACCAACGGCGACGTTACCGGCCTCAATCGCTTTTGGATCGAGTCGTTCGGGTTCATAGCGTCGTTCTACCTGTTCCGCTTGTTTCGCCAGTTTCTTTTGATGTTTTTCGGTCATTTGGTCGAAAAGGGGACAGGTTTCGGCACATGACGCCTTGAAGAGGTTGTTTTTGGCCCCGCACTCAAAGGGAACCTCGGATCTATAAATATATTTGACGTTGGATTTGGTGCTGTGTCGAATCCGCGAAAGGGAACTGGAACTCATGGCGGAAAGACGTTCGGTGCAGAAGGGTATCATCCATTCCCGGCAAAGGTCTTTCGGAATGCCGATGTGTCGGAACCAGGCAGCCACGAACTGGGTAATATCCTGCCGGGAAGGAACCAAATCATCCGAAGAAAATCGCTCCGAATGAAGGCCTTCCATGATCAATTCCCGGATGCACGGAAACACCCGGGCTTCAGCTTCTTTCTTTAATAAATCTATCAAGGTATCTAAATACATAACTATAAGCCAGGTGTTTTGACAACGATGGTATCTTCGCGACCCGGTCCCACGGAAATAATGGAAACCGGGATACCCGTGATTTCCTCAATGGCCGCGAGGTAATCGAGCGCCGCCTTCGGAAGATCTTTCTTCTCTCTCGCGCCGGTGATATCTTCCTTCCAGCCGGGCATTTCTTTGTAGACCGGTTTGCACAGGGTCATTCTTTTGAGGCTCGCCGGTCTTTGATGAACGGTTTGTCCGTTTATTTTATATCCGACGCAAATTTTCAGGGTTTCAATGCCGGTTAGAACATCCAGCTTGGTGATGGCCATACTGTTAAGACCGTTTAATCTTACGGAGTCCCCTACCACCACCAGGTCCAGCCATCCGCAACGCCGCCTTCTGCCGGTGGTGGCGCCGAATTCTTTTCCTTTTTCCTGAATAAAATTGCCGGTGTCATCTTCCAGCTCGGTCGCGAAGGGGCCCGCCCCCACCCTTGTGGTGTAGGCCTTGACAATTCCCACGACATGATGGAGCTGTTTGGGGCCTATCCCCGCTCCGGCGCACGCATAGCCCGCAACCGGGTTGGAGGACGTTACAAAAGGATAGGTGCCATGGTCAATGTCCAGGTGAGTGCCCTGGGCGCCTTCAAACAGGATGGCCTTATGGGCTTTGATGGCTTGATCCAGTTCAAGGGAAACATCGGCAATAAACGGCGCCAGTTTTTGACCCATGGCAAGATAATGATCCAGGATGGGCTGGGCTTCCAAAGGCGCCGCGCCCAGGAATTTTTCCAGGAAAAAATTCTTTTCCTTCAGGTTTAGTCGAATCTTTTCTTCCAGGACGTCGGGTTCCGTCAGGTCGATGGCGCGAACACCCGTCCTTGTCACTTTATCTTCGTAACAGGGCCCGATGCCGCGACCCGTGGTGCCAAGTTTATCCTTCCCTTTTGCGGCCTCTCTGGCTGCATCCAGCGCCTTGTGGTAGGGCATGATCATGTGCGCCTTTTCGCTGAGTGAAAGCCTCTCGGGCCCGATCGATATGCCGGCCTTTTTCAAACCCGCCATTTCTTCCAGAAGCACCTCCGGATCCACCACCAGGCCGTTTCCAATCAGGCATTTCTTATTTTCATACAGGATGCCGGAAGGAACGATATGAAAAATAAACTGCCGACCATCCACTTCCAGCGTGTGACCGGCATTGTTTCCCCCCTGAAATCTCACGACAAATTCCACTTGAGCCGTCAAAAGATCAACGACTTTCCCTTTTCCCTCATCCCCCCACTGGGTCCCCACCACTACAATATTGGGCATGCTTTATTCCTTTCTTTCAGATCTAGTTGAAAACTTCGATAATCCTCTCGGTCATCAATATCACGACCATCATAGCCCGTTCCGGGCGTCGCCAGGCAGACCCGGTCGCGGTGTTTTTCAAGAAGAGACCTGGCCCCCACATCCCCTGTAAGGCGTTTCAATTCCGGATAAAGATCCCGTCTGAAAATAACCGGGTGCGCAGCGCGTCCACCGGCACGAATCGCCCCAATGGGCAATTGGGATGCTAAATACCGCTCCATCAGAAAATTGATCACTTGCCGATCGATAAAAGGCATATCCGCCAGCAAAATCATCGCATGATCGTGGCTTCCATCGATTTCGTCCACGCCCGCAACGAGGGAAGAACTGATGCCCTCCTTATAGCGCTGATTATGGACAAGGGTCAATTTCGGTTCACGAACCATTGGGCCCAACGCTGCCTCTATTTCATGGGCATGATGCCCCAGAACCAGAACCAGGCGGTTCAATCGGGACTCAAGGGCCTCGGTCAACGTCCTCTCAACAAGGGTTATACCGGCAACAGGCAAAAGTTGTTTCGCCGTACCCATGCGCGTGGATGCGCCGGCGGCAAGGACAATGCCCGCCACGTTCTGATCATAGACATTCGTCATATGAGAACAGATTTGAGTTCTTCCTGAATATACTGGAACTGATCGATTTGCTCTTCTCCGATCTCTTTGTCAAGCTCTCCGGATTTCAGTTTTTTCCGCAAAATCTTGAGTTCATTTTCCAGATCGATGATGTTGTTGAGCAAAGTGGTTTTAATGTCGGGACCCTCTTTTTCGGGCGCCGGTTCATCCACCGAAAGTTCTTTTAATTTAAGAATCAAGCGCTCTTTCCACTTGGGGATATGCGTAATCAAGTTGAGTTTTTCCTGAATGACCTGCGCCAGGGTTTCGCTGGCCGTGGCTTCGCCATGTACTATGAAAACCTTCGGGTTGGATTCAAAATGGGAAACCCATTCAATGAGGTCAGCCTGGTCGGCGTGGGCTGAAAATCCCCCGATGGGAAAAACCTTTGCCCTGACCGCCACGTTTTCCCGGAATATCTTGACCTGTTTTTCACCCTCCACGATTTTTCTTCCGGTGGTCCCTTTGGCCTGAAATCCCACGATGACGATGCTGGCGCCTGGTCTCCACAGATTGTGCTTCAGGTGGTGCTTGATCCGTCCCGCCGTACACATGCCGCTGCCGGCAATGATGATGGCGGACCCGGGCTTTTCATTGATGGCCATGGATTCACGGGTGGTTAGGGTAAATTTCAGATTGGGCATGTCAAAAGGGTCATAACCCGCATCCACAATGGCCCTTGCCTCTTCATCGTAATATTTTTTATTTTCCCGGAATATTTTCGTCGCTTTGATGGCCAGGGGGCTATCCAGGTAAATGGGGATATCGGGAACAAGCCCCTGTCGATGGAATTCTCCCAAAATATAGAGGATTTCCTGGGTTCGCTCCACTGCAAAGGCGGGAATAATAATTTTCTCGTTATGGCTGACGCTGTATTTGATGGCTTCCACCAACTCCAATTTACTATCTTCAAAACTGCGGTGGAGGCGATTCCCATAGGTAGACTCCACAAAGAGATAGTCGGCGTCAAATACCTCATGGGGATCCTTTACAATCAACTGGTCCTTCTTGCCCAGATCACCTGAAAAAACGATCTTGATGGTTTCACCGTTTTCCTCGATCCACAGTTCCAGAATGGAAGAGCCCAGGATATGTCCCGCATTTCGCAGCCGGGCTTTCACCCCCGGTTCAAGGGTCAAAATCTGGTCTCTCTCCAGGGGCTTGAAGTACTTGAGACTGGCTTCCGCATCCTCGGTGGTGTAAAGGGGCTCAATCCCCAATTTGGCCTGACGGGAATTTTTGCGGGTCTGCCATTCGGCGTCCATTTCCTGAATGTGGGCCGCATCCAGCAGCATGATCTCACATAATTCCGCGGTGGGCGGAGACGTAATGATTTTCCCCTGAAATCCATCCTTTACCAATTTTGGAATCCGACCGCAATGGTCCACGTGAGCGTGGGTAAGGAACAGAATTTCAATTTCCTTGGGATCAAATCCCCACGGTTCCCAGTTACGGCTTTCCATCTGTTTCCCACCCTGAAAAAGTCCACAGTCCACCATGATTTTTTTCATACTGGGCGATTCCACCAGATAGCAGGAACCGGTAACGCTTCCCGCTGCACCCAAACACGTAATTCTGACCATATGTGAATCTCCTTCCCTATTGTGGCGCCTCAATCATCCTTTCCATCGGGATGGCGGTACTGTTTCCCTGCATAATTGGTTGCCAGCAGAACATCACCGTCCCGCCCCGTAAGGTATTCCGGCAAAAGCGGCACCTTGCCGCCGCCGCCCAGAAGATCGATGGCAAAATGGGGGACCGAAAGGCCGGAGGTATGGCCTTGCAGCCCCCGCATGATATTCAAGCCCCGGTTCAACGAAGTCCTGAAGTGGTTTGTTCCCCGGGCCGGATCCCCATGAAAGAGATAATAGGGTTTAACCCTGATTGTCAAGAGTTTCCGCATCAGGGCCCCCATGATCTTGAGGTTATCGTTTACCCCTTTCAGCAGGACCGTTTGGCATCCAAGGGGTATCCCCGCATCGGCCAGGCGATTGCATGCCACGGCGGCTTCGGAAGTAATTTCAACAGGATGATTGAAGTGAACATTTATATAGAGGGGATGAAATTTTTGAAGCAATCGGGCCAGTTCCGGTGTGACCCGCTGCGGCAGCGTACAGGGAACCCGGGTTCCGATCCGTATGATTTCCACGTGCGAAATAGCACGGACGGCGCTCAGGATGTCCCACAGGCGGGCATCTTCCAGCAACAGCGGATCCCCGCCGGAAAGAAGCACATCCCGCACTTCTTCGTGCGCCCGGATATAATCAATTCCCTGCTCAATGGACGCATCGGTTACCATTGAAGGGCGCCCCACCTTTCTTTTCCGGTTGCAGAACCGGCAGTACATGGCGCACTCCGCGGATACCAGAAAGAGAACCCGGTCCGGATACCGATGGGTCAGCCCGTAAACCGGAGAATGCCCTTCTTCGTGCAGGGGATCCACCACGCCCCCGACATCTTCAATCTCACGAATATCCGGCACGCATTGCCGGTATATGGGATCATTTTCTTCTTGAATGAGCCCGAGATAGTAGGGGTTGATGCGCATGGGATACCGGGAAATGACCCTCGCCAGTTTTTCCCGGTGGGCCGGGGGTCGAGGCAGTGCATCCAGGGTCACGACGCTTTCCGAAAGCAGACGTTTCCACGGGGGCTTTTCACTTTTTACGGATTTTTCATCCATGACCCGAACGTCCCGGTCCCGAAACCATTTGGATAATTTTTTTGGAGGTGTATTCCGCCACATCGGCCAGACCGTCCAGGGGCATGAAATTGAGGGCATTGGCTGAAAAAAGGCAGGTAGCCGATGGCGGAAACTCGTCATCCGCCAGATAGAAAATGGTGCGGAGTGCAATCTTCGGAAGCGGGTAAAGCAGCATGGAAAAATCGCCGCTCCACCCCTCTTCTCCATCAAAGCAGGATATAATTTCCTGTTTTTTTTCCAGAATTTTAAGCACATGGGGGATCAGTACCCGCTCGCTGTTGGCACTGAAGGCGCCGTGATAGGGCATGCTCCCCGGGAAATCCTTGAAGGCCTTGTAAGGTTCAAGCTGAATCTCTTCCAGACCGGCATGCCCTGCATAAAGGGAGATCAGGAGGCCCTTGGGGTCAATGCTTTTTATACCGGAAAACATCACCTGCTCATGATCGAACCAGGCTTCTTCCCCAAAAGCCCGAAGGGAAAAGCCTTGGCCATTTTTTTGAGCGCCCAGGCGCTGTTCCGGATACCGTGGAAGCGCGTCAAAAAAAGAATCCAGATTCTCTTGAATCAATTTTTCATAATGGGTTGCCATGGACTTGTTCCCTCATTTCAGTTTCACTTCACGATACCGTTCGTAACGGAAATAATTGACAAATACGAATAATTCCTTTAATCACAAGTCTCAGGTCGGGTTCTCGTCACGTTATGTTAACCTCATCTCCCTTGAACTTAATATCATATGACAAACGCCTCGGATTTGCAATCATCTGTTCATAACTGCCGGGTTTGCTGTTTACCGGTACTTCATAAAATGTGGAATTTCCTTAAAATAAATACATTTGGAGGCCATTTTTAATGCGCCATAAGCCAACCTATGAAGAACTGGTCAAAAAAGTAGGGCGCCTGGAAAAAGAGGTGATCCATTGCCGTCAACTTGAGAAGGACGCCGGCCGGAGCGCCATGGAAAAGGCAGAGGGCATCCTGCGGGTCATGTTTGATGCCACTCACGACAATGCCCTGTTGTTGGAGTTGGATGGAACGGTACTGGCTATTAACGCCGCGGCAGCTCATGGATTGGGAAAAGAGCCTTCCGATATTGTCGGCAAAAACATCTATGACTTGCTCCCCGAAAAAATAGCGACCGTTAGGAAAGAACAATGCCTGAAGGCCGCCTTGAAAAAGCAACCCGTTCGTTTTTCGGAGAAAACCCACGAAACTTTCTTTAACTGGAACATTTACCCGGTTTTTTCTGAAAATGATCATGGGGTCAAACTGGCGGCCTTTGGTCAGGACGTCACAGAGCAGAAGCGGGCGGAAAAAATTCTTCGCGAACGGGACGTGCAATATCGCCGCATCGTTAATGCCGCGACCGATTCATTTCTTATTTTCGACTTGGACGGCCGCATTGTGGAAGCCAATCCCGCTGCTTGCCACATGTACGGTTATGCGCATGATGAATTGGTCGGCTTGTCGGGCCAGGATACCGTACATCCCGATTTTTATCATATTTTTGATGAGTTTAAGCGCAATGTGCAGAAAAACGGCTCATTTGAAGCGGAATCGATGGATATCCGAAAGGATGGCGCCCCATTCCATGTCAGCGTCAGCGGCAGTCTCTTTGTTCATAAGGGCAACCCCCATCTCCTGGCGGTTATAAGGGATATCAGCGAAAAAAAGCGACAGATGGAACAACTCCAGCAGGCCCGGAAAATGGATGCCCTCGGCACCCTGGCCGGCGGAATTGCGCACCAGTTCAACAACGCACTCACGGCTATTACCGGAAATATCGGTCTGTTGGAGATGGATCTCCCCGGCGATCAACGGTTTTCCCGAAATATTGCGGACATGAAGACTTCGGCCCATCGAATGGCGCACCTGACCAGCCAGTTGTTGGCCTATGCCAGAGGGGGACGTTACCATTTGCAAACGACCCCCATCCGGGATTTTCTGGAAGCCACGCTTTCGCTGATTGAACATACCCTGAAACCCTCTGTCCGTTTGGAAACGGATCTCCCGCCGAACCTGATGCAGGTTAAAGCGGATCGCACCCAGATGCAGATGGTCATATCGGCCATCGTGGCCAACGCCAACGAAGCCATTGAAGAAAAGGGCCGCATCAGGATTTCCGCTGAAAATGTGGAAATGGATGCCCTATCCCGCGAAGAGAGCATGAAGCCTGGACCCTACGTCCAACTCACCATCAGCGACAATGGCAAGGGGATGGATGAAGAAACCCGAAGCCGTATTTTCGAGCCCTTTTTTACCACCCATTTTATCGGCCGGGGATTGGGTATGGCCGCCGTCTATGGCATTGTGACCAATCATGACGGATCCATATGGGTGGAATCCCAGAGGGGCGAGGGAACCCGAGTCCACATGATCCTGCCGGCAATTCAGGTTGAAACCGTTGCCGCAAAAACATCCGGTAAAACGCAGGCCGAGGCGCCGGTGCGGGGAGAAGGGACAATCCTGGTCATTGAAGACGAACCGGACGTCATGGAGATTACGCGTGAAACCCTGAAAAGGCTCGGATATGTCGTGCTTGAAGCCGTCACCGGCAGGGAAGCCGTCCAAAAAGCCATTTCCTACGAGGGGACCATCGACATGGCGCTTCTGGATATCAAATTGCCGGATATGAGTGGAAACCAGCTGTATCCCCTGATCATGAACGCACGCCCTGATCTCAAGGTCGTCGTTTTCAGCGGATATGCGCTGGATGGCCCCGCCCGGGAAATTCTGGATGCCGGCGCTGAGGGGTTTGTTCAAAAACCTTTTTCCATTGCAGGGCTATCGCAAAAGCTGAAAGAGGTATTGTTGAAAAGCAGCTGTTAGCCGTTAGCTAACGGAGTCATACATTTGCTTCGGAAAGGAACCATATTATGAAAGTGTTGGTAGTGGGCAGCGGGGGCAGAGAGCATGCCCTGGCTTGGAAGCTGGCCCAGTCAAATAAAGTGGAAAAAGTGTTTGTGGCGCCGGGCAATGCGGGAACAGCCCGGGAACCCGGGGTGGAAAATATCCCGGTCGGTTCGGATGACATCGAAGGTCTTCTGGATTTTGTCCAAAAAAACAATGTTGAATTAACCCTTGTGGGGCCGGAAGCGCCCCTGGTTCAGGGGATTGTAGATCGATTCGACCGCGAAGGGCTAAAATGCTTTGGTCCCACCAAGGGCGCTGCCCAACTGGAAGGGTCAAAGGTTTTCTGTAAGGATTTTCTGGCCCGCCATCATATCCCCACGGCCGAATATCGAACCTTCACGGATCTTACGTCGGCAAAGGCCTATATCGCGCTAAAGGGCGCCCCCCTGGTGGTGAAAGCCGACGGTTTGGCCGCGGGCAAGGGGGTGATTATTGCCAGGTCCGAAACCGAAGCCGTTGATGCGGCGAAAGGCATGCTGTCGGGGGAATCCTTTGGGGATGCGGGCAAACGCATTATCGTGGAGGAATGCCTGGAAGGAGAAGAGGCCAGTTTTATCGTGATGGTGGACGGTGAACATATTCTCCCCCTGGCCACCAGCCAGGACCACAAAGCCCGGGATGATGGAGACTTTGGGCCCAATACGGGGGGGATGGGCGCCTATTCGCCGGCGCCGGTGGTAACCCCGGAACTTCATGCACGCATCATGAAGGCGGTCATTGAACCCACGGTGAAAGGCATGGCCGGGGAAGGCAATCCTTATCGGGGGTTCCTGTATGCGGGGGTGATGATATCCGGCGACGGCACTCCCAATGTGCTGGAATACAACTGCCGATTCGGGGACCCGGAAACCCAGCCCATTATTTTACGGCTTCAGTCGGATCTGGCGGAAATGTGCCTGGCGGCCATGGAACGACGTCTGGATCAAATTCAAGTAAAGTGGGATAACCGGGCCGCTTTGGGGGTCGTGATGGCTGCCGGCGGATATCCTGTAAGTTATCACAAAGGCGATGTCATTACGGGGCTTTCCCAAGGGGAGGTGGAAGGGGCGAAAATCTTTCATGCGGGCACCGCTTTGAAGGATGATCAGGTCATCACCAGCGGCGGCAGGGTGCTTTGCGCCACGGCCCTGGGAGAAACCGTGAGCGAGGCCCAGTTCAGGGCCTATGATTTGGCTGGAAAGATCCATTGGAATGGGGTTTATTATCGACGGGACATCGGCTACCGGGCCGTCAAAAGGGAAGAGTAGTCGGCCAACATACACTTTAGAAAGAACAAGAAACAAGGAGGGACAACCTGACTACCCCATTGAAATGAATGCATCGGAGGATTGTAACATGCAAACAATAAAGGCATCGGAATTCAAAGCAAAATGCCTGCACCTGATGGATGAGGTAAACCGGACGGGGGAAGAAATCACAATCACAAAAAACGGGACACCTGTTTCCGTCCTGAGGGCCTATCGCACAATACCGGAGACGCTTTTTGGTTTGCACAAAGGAAAAATGCAGAGCAAAGACGATCTGATCGCCCCCCTGGATATTGACTGGGATGCATCCAATGCTGATTCTTGACACACACGCACTTGTATGGCTGGATGAAGGAAGTCCGCGACTGGGAGAAAAGGCTTTGCAAACCATAGATTGGGCCCTGGTATCCGGTCAACTGAGTGTGGCATCAATCAGCTTTTGGGAGATTGCCATGCTGGTAGGAAAAAAACGAATGTGTCAATCTGCCTCCTGACAACTGCACCCTGTGAACAATTACGTCAATTTTAACCGCATTTGGTAAAGCCACAGAAATGACAGGTCATGCAGCCTTCTTCGAAACTGATGGTCTGGCCGCATTCGGGGCAGGTCTCACCCAACAGGCTTTTTTCGTTTTTGCTCCGTCCATTGGCAGGCTGATCCTGCATGTACCGTTTCTCCAGTACCCGGCTGATGGCATCGGGGATTGACAGGACGAGGCCGTCCTTTTGGAAAATAGGATGCTCACCGCCGATGCCTTTCAATTGTTCCACAATTTTCTCCACTCGAACCCCGGACCGAAGCGCCAGGGAAACCAGCCTGCCGATGGCTTCGGTCTTGGCGGTGGTGGACCGACCGGATTTCCCGATGGTGGCGAACACTTCAAAGGGCCGGTCTTCAAACTCGGTCACCGTCACATAGAGTGCCCCCATACCCGTGGTCATTCTGGTGGTAAACCCAAAGAGTGTTTCCGGACGTTCTTCCACGGCGGTCATGAACCGGCCATGGGGCTGTTTCGCCTTTTCCGTAAAGGAAAGGACCTGATTTTCCTTGCTGCCGTCCCGGTATATGGTAACGCCCTTGCATGACAGGGAATAGGCCAGATCATAGACCTTTTTCACATCGTCAATGGTCGCATCCCGGGGCAGGTTGACGGTTTTACTGACGGCATTGTCCGTATATTTTTGAAAGGCCGCCTGCATCCGCACATGCCACTCCGGCGCCACGTCATGGGCCGTTGTGAAAACGGCCCGATCTTCTTCGGGGATCTCTTTAAGCCCTCTGATAGACCCCTTTCGGGCGACGGCATCCATTAATTCCCCACTGTAGTAACCCTTTTCTCTGGCCCTTCGTTCAAAGTATGGGTTGGTTTCCACCAATCGATCATGATCCATGACATCCCTGGCAAAACTGAGGGCAAACAAGGGCTCGATGCCGCTGGAACAGCCGGCAATGATGCTCAAGGTGCCGGTGGGTGCAATGGTAGTGGTGGTGGCATTCCGGTAGGAGCATTCCTTTCGCCCTTTAAAAACGCTTTTGTCAAAATTGCCGAAAACCCCCCGTTCTTCCGCCAGGCGTTGGGATGCCCGGTGGGATTCTTTCTGAATAAACGCCATAACGACCTCGGCTGTTTCAAGGGCCTTTTCGGAATCATAGGGAATTCTCAACTGGTAGAGCAAATCGGCAAAGCCCATGACGCCCAAGCCGATCTTGCGGTTTCCCCGCACCATTTCACCGATTTCCGGCAGGGGATACCTGCTCATGTCGATGGTATTGTCCAAGAAATGAACGCTCTCCCAAACCACTTCTTTGAGTTCACCGTAATTAACGGCCGGACCTTCGTCGGTTTCCACAACGAACCGGGCCAGATTGATGGACCCCAGATTGCACGCCTCCATGGGCAGAAGGGGCTGCTCGCCGCAGGGGTTCGTACTCTCGATCTCCCCCAGGCCCGGTGTGGGATTATCCTGATTGACCTTGTCCAGAAACACGATGCCCGGATCCCCGTTTTCCCAGGCGCGCTCGATGAGGGCGCCATAAACGTCCCCCGCGTTCAGATGACCCGTGGTTTGGCTGTCCCTGGGGTCGATCAGATCATAATCCGAACCGGTCTGAACCCCTTCCATGAAGGCGTCGGTAACGCCCACTGAAATATTGAAGTTATTCAGGTCGTCGTTCTTTTCCTTGCACTGAATGAATTCCATGATATCCGGATGATCGACCCTCAGAATGGCCATATTGGCGCCCCTTCGCGTACCGCCCTGCTTAACCTGTTCCGTGGCTGTATTGAAAATCTTCATGAAAGACACGGGACCCGAGGCAACGCCGCCGGTGGTGCCCACTCGGCTTTTTTTGGGCCTCAAACGGGAAAAGGAAAACCCGGTGCCGCCGCCGGACTTGTGAATCAGGGCGGCATTTTTGAGTGAATCAAAGATCCCCTCCATACTGTCCTCAATGGGCAACACGAAACATGCCGCCAGTTGCCCCAGCTCACGATCCGCGTTCATCAGGGTGGGAGAATTGGGCAGGAATTTGAACTCCGTCATCAAGCGGTAAAAAACGGCCTCCACCTTATCTACCCGCTCTTCTCCGCCGTATCGCTTCTCCGCTTTGGCGATAAAGGCTGCTACGCGAGCAAACATTTGTTCCGGACTTTCAATAACCCGCCCTTCCTTATCGCGCTTCAGGTATCGTCTCTCCAGAACGCGAACCGCGTTGTCGGAAAGCGCAAGGCCTCTCTTGATAAAAAATGACTTGTCCAATCGAACATGCATTGATTTGGAAAAACCGAAATCACGCAGTTTGGCATCGATCATCTGTTCGATCATCTCCATGGTGATGGTCTGTCGCTCGAGCTTGGCAATCTCCCGTCTGATAAACCGACTGACGTCCATGGCCTGATCCGGGTTAATGGGGTGTTCTTTGATTAGAAGATCGGAAAATCGGTGGTCATCCCAGCTGTAAGAACCCAGATCAAAAGCGTCCCCTTCCGTAAAAACAATCTTGCTTTCCTGACCCATGGACATTCTCCTGTTCATGTTTATAGTTTTATGGTCGTTTATGAGCCACAAATTGGCATTAAGCGACACCATAGATGATAAAAGTAAATACCCGTTTGATAGGAACACCTTTTTACATGCACCACATGTTGTGTGTCAAGCTAAAAAGGAGTGCAATATCTGCCAAAAAACTCACATGGAGGCTAATGCCTTGAAAGTCTTTAATAAAAAAAAGACAGCGATTAATTTTCCATTTGTCGTTTCTTTTCTGTTGCCGTGGATCGTTTTGAGCATGCTTTTTGTCGTTCGCGGCCATGCTGAATCCGTCACCGAAGGGGCTGAAAGGATCACCCTTGAAAACGGTTTGACCGTCATCCTCAAGGAAGACCATCATGCCCCCGTGGCGGCCATACAGGTCTGGGTCAAAACGGGAAGCGCCAATGAAACCGCCGAAGAGGCAGGGATTACCCATCAGATCGAACACATGATTTTCAAGGGAACGCCAACCAAAAAAACCGGTGAAATTGCCCGAACCATCGAAACATCGGGCGGTCGAATCAACGCTTATACGTCATTTGATCGCACGGTCTATTTCGTGGAAATTGACAGCGCCCAATTTGACAAAGGTCTCGATGTACTGCTCGATGCGGTCCAGCATTCCCTTTTTGATCCGGAGGAGCTGAAAAAAGAAAAAGAGGTGGTTCTCGAGGAGTACCGACGTTCTCTGGATATTCCAGAAAACCAACTTAGCTGGGCCATGATGGCCTTGTGTTATGAGAAACATCCCTATGGCAGGCCTATTATCGGCTATGAAAAAACCATTCGGTCCTTTAACCGGCCCATGATAATGAAGTACATGGACAAATGGTACACCCCCCGGAACATGGTTGTGGTTGCGGTGGGGGATTTTCAAGCGTCAAAAGCCCTTGCGTCTATCAAAGCCCTCGTTCAAAATTTTCCACAACGAACCGGCGCCACGCCATCCAGGATACAGGAACCGCCTCAAACTGAACTGAGGAAAACCATTTTGAACCATCGGGTTCAACAGCTTTATCTGGATCTTTCCTGGCATATTCCCTCTTTGACCCATAAAGATGCCTATGCGCTGGATGTACTGGAAATTATTCTGGGGCAGGGCAGGACCTCTCGGCTTTATCGAAGCCTTAAAATGGATGCCAATCTGGTCTACAATGTCAGCGGCGGGGCCTATGCCCTGGCAGATCCCAGTCTCTTTTCCGTGGATGCGACCCTCCATCCCGAGAACCTGGACCCGGCCCTTGCCGTCATTGGGAAGGAAATTACCGAATTAACCCATAACCCGGTGTCTCAGCGGGAACTCAGCAAGGCCAAAACCATAGCCGAAGCCTCGTTTATCTTTGATATGGATGACATGGCAGGGCAGGCGAAGACCCTGGGGTTTTTCCAGACCATGACCGGCGACATGTTTAATGCCGACCGGTATCTGTCGAATGTGAAAAAGGTCACCGCCGATGACGTTCTTCGTGTTTCAAAAACCTATTTGAGACCGGAAAACCTTTCCATCGGTTTCATGGCCCCGGAGGGTGTGAAGATTGATCTTGAGACGGACGTGGTTTTGTCTCTTTTCAAAGACGGCAGTCTCAAAGAACAACCCCGGGGAAAATCTGTTTTAGAGGCTCGGCAGCCCGCTGAAATGCTCGTTTTAAAAAACGGCATGCGCATCATCATAAAGGAAAATCACCGTTTACCGGAAGTGTCCATCCTGGGGGTCTTTCTGGGAGGGAAACGACTTGAAAAGACCGGAGAGTGGGGTATCTCAGGATTTGTGGCTGAGATGCTGAACCGGGGAACAAAAAAGCGGACTGCGGCCCAGATCGCCGCCACCGTGGAATCCTGGGCCGGAAGCCTGGAAGGATTTTCCGGGAGGAACAGTTTGGGCATCTCCGGGAAATTTCTGAGCAAGGACCTTTACGCGGGTCTGGAACTTTTGTCCGACCTGATCCTGCATGCGAATTTTCCGCCGGCGGAAATTGAAAAAGTCAGGGAAGACATCCTGGCGGCCATCAAAGCTAAGAAGGATCGGCCCACGGGCCAGCTCTTTGAACTGTTTTACAAAACCCTGTATCCCCATTACCCCTATGGACACCCGGCTACGGGGACCCGGGAAACCATTTCCGCCATCACCCGGAAGGACCTTGAAAACTGGTATGAATCCATCCGTATCCCTTCAAATTTTGTGTTGACCATTGTGGGTGATCTGGACCGGGACCCGTTGATCCCTTTCCTGAAAACACTTTTTGATCCTCTTCAGCCTTCTCACAAAGCCCTGCCCGCCATTAAGCCCGCGCTCCCCCTGACCGGCCCCAGAAAAGCGCACCTGGAACGACCGGGAGCTCAGACGCACCTATCGGTGGGATACCTCGGCGCCGATCTCAAAAGTAATCTCAATGCACCCATGGCCTTGGTGGATACGGCCCTTTCGGGCATGGGGGGCAGGCTCTTTTCCAGGCTCCGGGACAACCGGAGCCTGGCCTATACCATCACTGCTTTCAGAAGTCCGGGACTTGAAACAGGGGCATTCGGCGTCTATCTGGCCTGCGATCCGAGCAAGCTGCCGCCGGCCCAAGAGGCCGTTTTTCACGAACTGGCACTTCTCAGGGAGGAAGGTCTAACCGACAAAGAACTGGCATCCGGCAAACGGTATCTCCTGGGCAACCTTAAAATCGGCATGCAGACCAACGGCAGTCAGGCGATGCAGATGGGACTGGACGAGCTTTACGGCCTGGGCTATGACCACATGCCCAAGTACATCCAAAAGATCGAGTCTGTAACGCTGACGGATGTTAACGAGGCGGTGAAGGAGATTATCCTTCCCGACCGATACGTTTTGGTCACGGTGGGGCCGGGTGGGAATTAAAAACCCGGGATTACGCCGCACCTGTAAAATCCAGGCGCAACTTGGTTTGCATGCCCTCAATTCGTTTGAATATTTCTTTGAGCATGGTCTGGTCCATGCGTGAAAGTTTGCTGGGATCGATATAGTTATTCGGTTTTTTTCCGTCCAGGATGTTTTTGATCTGACAGCTCAATCTTTGATGCATCAGATAACTGTAGGCCTGATTGAGATCGTTATACGTTTCTTCGTTCAGCACTTTTTCCAGGTAAAGGCGATACAGCCTTTCCTGGGTATTGGTTTCGGAGATGTTATGATTGAGTGCGTAAATTCTCGCAATATCCACAATGGGCGTCATGGATTTTTTGATGTCAAGTTTGTTGCGGTGTTCGCCTTTGGATTCCACGACAAAATTTCTGAAAAATCCTAAAGGGGGTTTGAAGCCAAGGGCGTTGACGGCAAGATCCCTGAAAAATCTTGTCCAGCCCTCCAGAGATTCAAACAGAAACAGCCGTAATTCGTCAACGAGTTCGATATTTCCACACCCGCCTCTCAAATCGAAAAATATGTTGGATTGCATCAGATCTTTCGGCGTTGAAACACGAATCCATGAATAAAAATACCGTTTCCACATGGAAAGCGGTTGACACCATTTAGGGTTTTTTGCCATGATTTCCCCTTTGCAGAAATCGTATCCGGCCTGATCAAGCCATGTGCAGACCCGTTCCCCGAGTTCCAGAAAATACGCCTTTGCGGCACTGGATTCGGCTTTGCCGACATCCGCATAAATGATGGCATTGTCCTGGTCCGTTTTCAGTGTCTGCTCGTTTCTTCCTTCGCTGCCCATGATCAGGAAAACAAATTCAGTGGGCGCCGGTCCCAATTCCTTGAGGGCAAATCCGATCAGTTTCTCCAGGATAGCATCGGATATGGAACTGATCAGCCGGGTAATGGTCTTGGCTTTTGCGCCGTTGTTGATCATATTCTGAATCAACCGCGGCATTCTTGTTTGCTTATCAATAATCTCATCCATACCGGAGGCCGAAGCGAGTTCCCGAACGATAAAAAACGGAGACTGTTCCTGAGCTGTGAGCAGATCCCTGTTGGTGACAATTCCCACAACCTTGCTTTGCCGATCCCTGACGGCAAGGTGTTTGAGGTTGGTCTCCATCATTTCCAGCAACGCTTCCGATACCATTGAATCCATCTGAACGCTGCGCAGGGGGGAACTCATGATGTCTGCTATGGGGGCGGTAATGTCATGCCCTTTTGCGATCACTTTTTTTCGAAGATCCGTATCCGTGACAACACCGGTATAATCCCCTTCCAGGTTTTTTATAAAGATGGAACTGCACTTCTCATCGCTCATAAGCGATGCTGCCTTTTGAATGGTGGTATTTTCACCGCAGGAAAGAATATCTTTGTGAAAAATATTTTCCACCTGCAGGTTAAAAAACTGTGTTTCTGAATCAACGGCGTTGGCGTGGTTCTTGATGATGGCGGCATAAGACCTGTCCATCATTTTTTTCCCAAAGGCATCCGTAAAATATTCCGCAAAGGCTTCATGTTCACCGCAGAGTTTCAAAAAGACCGCTTTTGGAAGGATGTAAAAATAGGTGTTTTCGAGAATCCGGATAGAGCGGATGGATATGCCGTTGTTGATCAACATGCTAATCCCGCCATACATGTCCCCTTCTCCCAGCATTCCGCGCAATATCTTTTTTTCACCCTCCTCGTAGTAACGTTCAGCCGCGCCTTTTTGGATGATATAAAGGGACTCGACCTTCGATTTTCCCTGGTAAAAAAGCCGGGTGCCCCCGGAATAATGAACAAGGGAAAACTCTCTTAAAATTTCCTTCAAAACATCCTCGGGAAGAAAGGTAAAAGGCGCGATTCCAGAGAGGAAATGACCAACCTGGCTTGTCTGGAAAATGGCGGCATAGGATTTTTCGAGCATTCGACCGTGAAAGGTTTCCACGAAAAAGGTGTAAAATGACGGGTATCTGGTGCAGATATCGATAAAAATCTCTTTGCTCAGCACATAAAGGGCGACATCGTTCTGCACCATGACGGTTCTGACCGACTTCCCCCCGTTCATCAAAATAGCGATGCCGCCGAAAACATCTCCCTCGCGGAGCGTTCCCCGCAGTCGCTTTTCCCCGCCTTCATCGAAATACAGTTCCAAGCATCCACTTTCGATAATATAGACCTTTTCAAGGGAGGCGTCATCCTGCCGACACAGGATAAAACCTTTCGGGTACTGTTCTTTTGTTGAATTTTCGCATAAATGCTGAAGTTCCTTCGCCGGTAGAGAAGCAAATACAGGGGTGTGGGATATGAAGGAACACGTGTTGTTATCGGAATGCTTTTCAGAAGTCATGTTAAACGATTCTAATCCTCATCATTAAAAAATGGTGTGCCTGCCGGGGCAGGCACACCGCTGTTTAACCAGGTTTTCTAAATCAGTGACTTACAGCAGTTCCCGCACCCTTGGGAACTCGGATATCTTCCACGAGATGCTGGATATGATCCGGTACCGGTTCCGTCATGCTGGATACCGCGAAGGCCACCACGAAATTCAAAACAGCGCCCACGGCGCCAAAGGCCTGGGGGTTAATGCCCAGGATCCAGCCGCTCGCATTGTCGACCAGGGGCGCCGTGCCCGCGATGAAGAACCATCCCTTGTACAAAAAGATGTAAAGGAGAGTGGAGCCGATACCGGTGAGCATGCCGGCGATGGCGCCTGTTCGATTGACTTTTTTGGAGAAAATGCCCATCATCAATGCCGGAAAGATGGACGAGGCGGCCAGACCAAAGGCCAGGGCCACCACCTGTGCCGCGAATCCGGGCGGATGCAGACCCAGGATCCCGGCCACAACAATGGCGAAGGCCATGGCGATGCGGCTTGCCATCAGTTCCTGTTTTTCATTGATGTGCTTCATGAAAACACTTTTCAACAGATCATGGGAGATGGCGGAGGCGATCGCCAGCAGGAGGCCGGCAGCCGTTGAAAGGGCCGCCGCAATACCACCCGCGGCAACAAGGGCAATCACCCAGAAGGGCAGGTTGGCGATTTCCGGATTGGCCAGCACCATGATATCCCTGTCCACCTTTACCATCTCGTTGCCTTTCCACCCGTATGATGCGGCTTTTTTGTCAAAGGCCTTGTTCTTATCGTTGTAATACTGAATTCTGCCGTCCCCGTTTTTGTCCACCCACTTGAGCAGTCCGGTTTTTTCCCAGTTGGTGAACCAGGTGGGCCTGTCTGCGTAGAGCAGATTGCCCGTGGGGGAGCCTACCGGCCCGATCTGAAAGGTATTCATGAGGTTGGTACGCGCCATGGCGCCCACCGCGGGGGCGGTGGTGTACAGCAGGGAGATAAACACCAGGGCCCAGCCCGTTGAAAAACGGGCATCACGAACCTTCGGCACCGTAAAGAAACGGATGATCACATGGGGGAGTCCTGCTGTACCGACCATCAGAGAGATGGTCAACAGGAATATGTTCCAGGTTGACCACTTCTGGGCCGTGTATTCGGCAAAACCAAGATCAACGCAGATGGAATTCAACTTTGCGAGCAGATACATGCCGCTGCCATCGGACATGTGGCTACCCAGGGCAAGCTGCGGAACCGGGTTTCCCGTCAACTGAAGGCCGATGAAGACCGCGGGCACCGTATAGGCGAAGATCAGTACGCAGTACTGGGCAATCTGGGTATAGGTAATGCCTTTCATTCCCCCAAGGACCGCATAAACAAACACGATGCCCATGCCGCAGTAAAGGCCCGTTGCAAATTCCACCTCGAGAAACCGGGAAAAGGCAACGCCAATCCCCTTCATCTGCCCGATAACGTAGGTGATGGAGCAGATAATCAGGCAGATAACCGCGGTGAGTCGAGCCGCATGAGAATAGTACCGATCGCCGATAAACTCCGGTACGGTGAATTTTCCGAATTTACGTAAGTATGGCGCCAGCATCATGGCAAGGAGTACGTAGCCGCCTGTCCATCCCATGAGATAGACGCAGGCATCATATCCCATAAAGGCGATCAGACCCGCCATGGAAATAAAGGATGCCGCCGACATCCAGTCAGCGCCCGTGGCCATGCCATTGAGCACCGGATGAATGCCCTTGCCGGCAACATAGAAATCCGACGTGCTTTTTGCTCGAGCAATGATGGCGATGGCGATGTAAACACAAAAGGTTAATCCGACAACGAGATAAGTGGTGGCTTGCAGGGTCATGATTATTCCTCCATCCCGAATTCACGGTCATATTTTGACATCGTATTGGCGTAGAAAAAAATCAGGATTACGAAGATATACATGGACCCCTGTTGCGCAAACCAGAATCCCAGCGGATAGCCGGCGAGCATAATATTGTTAAGTGGATGAACCAGGAAGATGCCGAACCCGAATGAAACAACGAACCAAACGATTAAACAGCCAACCATAAGTTTGAGGTTTTTCTGCCAGTACGCTTCACCGTTAGTCATAATCTATCCTCCTAATTAAAAGTTCGTTTTAATTGGATTTCTTGGCCATCGTACCTTTTGTGTATTTCTTATGCATCCCCCCTTTCCATTGGTCATGATGATAACTTTTATCGATCTTTTTTTGCTCCTGCATACCCTTTATGAACGAGTGCTTCTTCGATTTCCTTCAAAATGGCCGGATCATCAATGGTCGCCGGCATCTGAAAGGTTTCATTGTCCGCGATCTTTCGCATGGCGCCTCTTAATATCTTCCCGGATCTTGTTTTGGGCAGGCGTTTTACGATGGTGGCGATTTTAAACGAGGCTACGGGACCAATGCGTTGTCGGACCATCTGAATCACTTCTTTTTCGATTTCTTCAGGGTCCCGCGTCACCCCGGCATTGAGAACCAGAAAACCGATGGGGGTTTGCCCTTTGAGTTTATCTTCAACCCCCAGCACCGCACATTCCGCCACGTCCGGGTGGTCCGCAAGGACCTCCTCCATGCCGCCCGTGGACAACCTGTGTCCAGCCACGTTGATGATGTCGTCGGTCCGCGACATGACGAATACGTAGCCATCCTCATCAATGTATCCGGCATCCGCTGTTTTATAGTACCCTGGAAATTCTTCCAAATAAGACTTGATAAAGCCTTTATCATTGTTCCAGAGGGTGGGCAGCGTTCCCGGAGGAAGCGGCAGTTTTACCACCAGGGCCCCGATTTTCCCCGGCGCCACCTGTTCACAGTTGGGATCAACCACCTGGATGTTCCAGCCGGGCGCCGCCTTTGTGGGAGATCCCTGCTTCACGGGAAACTGCTCGATGCCAAGACAGTTGGCCGCAATGGCCCAGCCGGTTTCCGTCTGCCACCAGTGATCGATGACCGGGACCTTCAGCTTATTTTCGGCCCAGTGCAACGTATCGGGATCCAACCTTTCCCCTGCCAAAAACAACGCTTTGAAGTTTGACAGGTCATAATTCTCAATTAACTTGCCTTCAGGGTCCTCCCGCTTGATGGCGCGAAATGCGGTGGGGGCGGTAAACATGGTTTTGACCTTATGTTCGTTTATGACGCGCCAAAATACACCCGCATCGGGCGTGCCGACGGGTTTGCCTTCGAAAAGTACGGTGGTGCATCCTTTGAGCAAGGGGCCGTAAACGATGTAGGAATGTCCAACAACCCAACCCACATCCGAAGCAGTCCAGAAAACATCTCCCTGCTGTAGATTGTAAACGGCGCCCATGGTCCATTTCAGGGCAACCATATGCCCGCCATTATCCCGAACAACGCCCTTGGGAATACCGGTGGTGCCGGATGTGTACAGGATGTACAGGGGATCCGTGGCGGCTACCGGGACACAATCTGCCGGCGTCGCTTTTTTCATCTCCTCATGCCAGTCGTAGTCGAACTCTGCTGTCATGGAAGCGGTTTCCTGGGGTCTCTGCAGGATGATGCAGGCCTCCGGTTTTGCATCCGCAATATTCAGCGCCTCTTCGAGGAGCGGTTTGTACGCAATGACCCTTGATCCTTCAATTCCGCAGGATGCGGAAACGATGACTTTCGGTTTTGCGTCATTGATTCGAATGGCCAGTTCCTTAGAGGCAAATCCACCGAAAACCACGGAATGAACCGCGCCAAGCCGAGCACAGGCCAGCATGGCAATGGCCGCCTCCGGAACCATGGGCACATACAAAAGGACGCGATCTCCCTTTTGAACGCCTTTGGACGAAAGAACCCCGGCAAACCGGGCAACTTCATCTCTAAGTTGACGGTAGGTGAATTTTTTGATGGTGTCGGTAACCGGGCTGTCGTAAATAAGGGCGGTTTGATCCCCGATGCCGTTTCCCATATGACGGTCAAGGGCATTGTAACAGGTATTGAGCATTCCGCCTGTAAACCATCTGTAAAATGGTTTGTTTGAATCGTCTAAAACCCTGTCCCATTTTTTATACCAATGACAATCCTCCGCCGGTACGCTCCAGAAGCCATTGGGATCCTCAATTGACTGTTTATATTGCGCAAGATATCCGTTGGTCATAGGCCCCTTCCTTTCCATGAAGTTTCATACGAAGCTTACTTTTTTTTCAGCATCTCCTGGATTTCCGTTACGATCTCCGGATTGGCGAGGGTGGTAACATCGCCCACATCCTTGTCATTGGAGATGGACGCCAGTACCCTTCGCATGATTTTTCCTGAACGGGTCTTGGGCATATCTTTCACCAGCCATACACATCTCGGCTTTGCGATCTTTCCGATTTCATCGCAAATGGTATCGGAAATCTTTTTGGCCAGGGCATCGGATGGCTCGATGCCGGGTTTTAAAGCGATATACAGATCCGGTTCCTTGCCCTTGATGTCATGGGCCACGGGAACCACGGCGGCCTCCGCCACTTCAGGGCAAACCATTGCCGCGGATTCAATTTCTTTGGTGCCGAGTCGATGACCCGACACATTGATTACGTCATCGATTCTTCCCAGGATTCGATAATAGCCGTCCTCGGCCTGGACCGCGGCATCCCCCGTCAGATAAGGCCAGTCGCGCCAGTCTTTGCTGTCCGGATCCTTACAGTACCTGGCGTAATAGGTACTCACAAACCGGTCCCGGTCACCCCAGATGGTTTGAAAGGCCCCCGGCCAGGGATTCTGAATACAAATGTTTCCTGCTTTTCCGGATCCGGCTGCAAGGATATCCCCTTCCTCATCGTAAATCACCGGATGAATCCCCGGAACGGCGGGGCCGGCGCTACCGGGTTTCATGGGGGTTATGCCCGGCACGGTGCTGCAGAGAAATCCACCGGTTTCCGTCTGCCACCAGGTATCGACAATGATGGCCTCGCCCTTGCCCACCTCCTTGTGGTACCATTTCCACACTTCGGGTTCGATAGGCTCCCCAACGGTGGTCATGTGCTTGAAGTGATACTTATATTTGGCGGGTTCGTCCGGTCCGAGCTTTCGCAGTGCCCGGATAGCCGTAGGCGCCGTATGGAAAATATTGATGTCCAATTCCTGAGCAATTCGCCACGACCTGCCGGCATCGGGGTAAGTGGGAACGCCCTCATAGATAACGGTCGAGGCCCCAAGTGAAAGAGGTCCGTAAACAATATAGGAATGACCTGTTATCCAGCCGATATCCGCCATACACCAGTACACGTCCTCGGGGTGAATATCCAAAATATATTTTGATGTTCCGGTCACATACGCAAGATACCCTCCCGTGCTGTGTTGACACCCTTTCGGTTTCCCCGTGGTACCGCTGGTATACATCAAAAACAGGGGATCTTCCGCGGGAATGGGCACCGGCGCCACCCTTGCGCCGTAATAATCTTTTAGCAGGTCATTGACAAAATAGTCGCGGTTTTCAACCATCGGCGTGGGGCTTGAATTTTTCCCCGGATAGCGTTGCCACACCAGAACCTTATCCACAATCTGGCCGTCCGCTTTCGCCAGTTTGAGGGCGATGTCGGCATTCTGTTTGTGATCCAAAAGCTTGCCGCCGCGGTAATAGCCGTCGATGGTGATCAGAACATTGCTCTGGGAATCCACAATCCTGTCTGCGCAGGCGCGACCGCTGAATCCACCGAATACTTCCGAATGAATAATGCCTAAGCGGGCACAGGCCAGCATGGTGATGGGCAGCTCCGCACACATGGGCATGTGAAGCGTTACCCGGTCCCCTTTTTTGAGTCCGGCGAAGTCTCTGAGAATGGCGGCAAACTCATTTACCCGCACATACAGTTCCTGGTAGGTAATATGCTCAATTTTCTCATTCTCCAGTTCCGGAACGAAGTGGATGGCAGTCTTATTTTTATGATTTTTGAGATGCCGGTCAATGCAGTTGTAACTTGCATTGATCTTGCCGCCGACGAACCATTTCCAACAAGGCGCATCACTGGTATCAAGGATAGTATGCCAGTACTCATACCATTCCAGGAGGTCCGCATATTCCTTGAAGCAGTTGGGAAAATTATCCAGGCTGAACCGTTCATAAATCGTTTCGTCCGTCATGTTGGCCTGGGCAATGAATTTCGTTGAAGGATAGTAGTAACCCTCGTCCTGCCAGTGAACAGCAATCTGCGCTTCAGAAGTTTCCACACTTTCTTTTTCCGCCATGCTTGTGTCCTCCTTAGTTCAATTAAAACAGGTTTAGTTGGAAAAAACGGTCGCTCTTTGAAGTCTGAAAATCGTCAAAAACAGCCGCGTTTTTCCGCAACATTTCTCAGGGGCTTCTCTAGGCCTTTTACGTTTTAAATTGAATCTGTTCAATTTGTCAATTAAAAATTTGGGCCGGTATCTTATGGATATTGTGAAAAAAATAACAAGGGGCCTCAATTTTTGACGCATTGATGCGTTTTTCAATCCTGCTGAAAATGGCGCGTCATCCATGAAGATCAAGGAGAATGGAAAGTGAAAATTACTCCGCGTTTTTTGGAGACACTCGTTATCCGGCAGACAGGCGGGTAAAAGCAGGGGTATGAAATTTGGGAGGAAAAATCCCGTTATGGGGTTTTCAATCGTGGTTCATCGAAGCGGCAACTCAGAGCGACCATATCGTCCTCAAACACGCTTTTGACCTTATACGGCAGGGTTTTAAACAGCCGAATCATTCCCATGTTGCTCGGCGAAGTCATGGCAAACAAACCGGAAATGCCATTTTCAAGTGCGGCCTGGGTCAGTTTGAGCAGGAGGATTTTTCCGATTTTTTTACCTTGATATTCCCGGCTTACGGAAAAGGCGACTTCCGCCATGTTTGTTGACGGAACGAGCAGGTATTCCCCAATGCCGATGACCTTTCCAAACCCGACTTCTCCCACTACGGCCACCATGGTCATATCATTGACGTAATCGATCTGAAGCATATCGGCAAGGTCGTCCTTGAAAAAACTGTGCTTTTTATGAAAGAATCTGGCGACCACGTCATCTTGGTTCAAACTGTAGAAATGTTCCTGAATTCGCCTTTCATCCACAGGTTTTGCGGGCCGGAAAACCACATCTTCGCCGTTTATTTTTCGGGTTTCTTCCAGTCTGGCGGGATAAATGCCATGAATGGACTCCTTTAGTGTTCGCTCCGGGCCCAGCAGGCCCATTTCTTTTGCCCTGAAAAACAGTTCATCCCTGAAATCGGGGTGTGCGATGCTGATCATGGCCATGGCCCGTTCTTGTAAGCTTTTTCCGAAAAGGTTCACGACCCCATATTCGCTTATCACATAATGGACATCCCCTCTGGGTACGACGACCGCGGTATTTTCGAGCATGGGAACAATTCTGCTCTGGGTTCCGCCTGAAAATGTTGAGGTCAATAACACGATGGATTTGCCGCCCGGTGAGCGGGATGCCCCTCTCATGAAATCGAGGATGCCGGTTACGCCGGAATAATAATTATGAGAGAGTGCATCAGCAGCCATTTGTCCCGTTAGATCCATGGACATCCCCACATTGATACACACCATTTTATTGTGTCTTGCGATGATACCGGGATCATTGACATAGTCTGAAGGGTAAAAATCGATAGAAGGGTTGTCATGAATATATTCGTAAAGCAACTCGCTGCCGATGGCGCTGCTGGCTACCAGTTTCCCATCATTGAACCCTTTTTTCCGGTTTGTGATGGCGCCCCGCGCCACCAGGTGCATGACATCATCGGTGATATACTGGCTGTGAATACCCAGATCATTTTTTTCGGAAAGCGCCAGCAAGGTTGCCTGCGATGTTACACCCGGTCCAATCTGTATGGTTGACCCATCCTCGATCAATCTGGCCGTTAACTGACCGATAGCATCGGCTGTTGCCATTTCCGGCATTTGACTGATGGTCAGCAGGGGTTCGTCATGTTCAACAATCACATTCACGTCGTCTACATGGATGAAACTCTGGCCCAGGACCCGCGGCATTCTGGAATTGATCTGGGCGATAACCATATCTGCGGAAAGGGCTGCTGCCTGTGTAATGTCCACGGAAATACCCAGGCTCATCCAGCCGAAGTCATCCGGAGGAGACACCTGGATCAGGGCCACGTGAATGGGCAACTGCCGGCTCTTGAAAAGCCTCGGAATCTCGGAAAGATTGATCGGCGTGATGAATCTCATGTTCCGGCGGATGCCGCTTGTTTTCGCGGAACCGAGATAAAAGGATCTGATATTCATGGCCCTGCACATGGTTTTATCCGCAATGAGAGCCAGGGGTGCGCTTTCCAGGGCCATCAATCTGACAATCTCGATATCGGAGAAGCAATTGGAGGTTTCCGAAAGCGCTTTGACGAGGTGCTGTGGTTCGCCGCAGGTAGAGCCGATAAAAACCCGCTGACCGCCTCTGATGAGCCGTACGGCGTCAACGGCGTTTTTTTTCTTCTCCACATATTGATCGGCCCAGTGGGTTCTCGATGCCATGTTTTTACCTGCCTTTTGTAAGTTTTAAGTTGTAAGTTTTAAGTTTTAAGAATCACTCATTCCGGCATAACTTAAAACTTATCGGCAAGGAGAAACACATGCCGAAGACTACTGCTGCCATCACAATTACCAGAAAAAGAAGAAAAGTTGTACTTTTTTGTGATTCTATGATATTTTTGTTCACCAAATGGGAGAATAGGATCCGTAAAAGCCCGGCAGCGCTTGAAAACACAACAATGATATCAAAGTCTAAGTCAAAAATGGATGGATGATTGCGTGTGGTCTCATGAAAGATGAGCTGAGCAACCAAGTTGATTCGCTGCTTTCAAAAGGCGACGACAGATTCCAAATCTGGAAACGGCTGAAAAGCAGCGAAAATGCGACCCCCCTGAGACAGCATTTGAACAACAAGGCGCTTCTAAAGGATAAGAAGACGTACCGGTATCTGAACATCTTTCTGTCTTTGATCCTTCTATTCGTAACCATCAGTAAGATTCTGTTGGCGGTTGATACTGAAGAAGGCATCTATTTTATTGCTGTCCTTGTTGTGCCAATGATAAATATGTATATACTGAAAGAGATACTCTTTTTTCGACGCAGTGGTTATCTGTTTCTTTGCATCCTGAGCGCCATGTCATTCATTCATCAGGAGAATCGATATTTTCCTGAATTTCTGTTTATCCTTGCAATGATTGTGATTGCTGCATTCTTGTATTTTAAGCTGTTTTCAAAAGAATCACTCATTCCGGCGCCGATTAACAAGAAACCCTAAGGCACACCGGAAACGTTCATTTTCATCCGGCATTAATCCTCAAATTTTTTGATTTGGGCGGTTTTATGAACGAAAATGTTGTTCCCCATGCGGTTGTTCTGGAATTTCTCGGCAACAAATTGCCTTTCAGCAAACTTGATCCATTACATTTAAAAAAGTTTGTTCAAAAAGCCACCATTGATTTTTTCCCGAAAGGGACGCTCATTCTCAGGCAGGGAGAGAGTGACGTTAACCATTTTTATGTTATCCAGAAGGGTGGTGTACGCAGTTACAGGCTGGACACCCTGGGGAACATGACGTTAAAGGATTTTCGGGGTGAAGGGGAACATTTTGGCGCTCTTCCCATTATTCAAAATACTACGGCAAATCTTAATATTGAAACCCTGGATGATACTTTCTGTTTTCTCTTTGATAAAAAAGATTTTCTAAAACTACTTGAAACAAATCCCAACGTAAAGCGGCATTACTTGAGCGCCATGTCGGAGAATGTCGAGCCGGTGTATTCCGCGCTTCGGCAGCGGAAAATCTCGCCCCGCACGGAAGGGGCGCTGTTTCTTTTTAATGCCGGGGTCGGGGAAATTTCCAAGGGAAACCTTTTTACGGCATCGGCACACGCCACGGTCCAGCAGGTATCCCTGCTGATGTCGGAAAAAAGGATCGGGTCTATTTTGCTGACCGATGATCTGGGAGAAATCGTCGGAATTGTTACCGACAAGGATATTCGCGGCAAGGTTGTGGCCAAGGGCCTGAGTTATTCTACCGCGGCATCGGAAATCATGGCGTCGTCGGTTCAGACGATTTCCGCTGATGCCGTCTGTTTTGATGCGTTGCTGGCCATGATAAAAAATCGAATACACCATCTTGCCGTTGAAGAAAACGGGAAGATATCAAAGATGCTCACCACCCACGACATCATGGTGGCTCAGGGCAGCTCACCCTACTTCCTTTTCAGGGAAATCCAGGCACAGAGAAGGGTCAGCGGGCTGTATGATCTCAGTAAGAAGATTCCCATGGTCGCGCGTCCGCTCATTGAAGAAGGGGCAAAGGCCTGCAACGTGACCCGGATGATCTCCATTTTAAATGACCATGTCCTGGATCGGTTGCTTACGCTTCTTCAGGAGGAACTCGGGAAAAGCCCCCTGCCGTTCGCCTGGTTGTTACTGGGTAGTGAGGGACGTCGGGAGCAGATCTTCAAGAACTGCCTGACCAATGCCGTCGTGTATGGCAACTGCCCTGATAAAAAGACCGCCGGGGAAGCTGAAGAATATTTCAGAACTTTATCTGAACAAGCCACCAGACATCTGACGGCATGTGGGTATCCATCGGATCCGGTTAATATTACCGCCGCAAATGTCAAATGGCGACAACCTCAATCCGTGTGGGGCCGATACTTTCGGGATTGGTGCGAATTTCCGGACCGAAAAGAAAATTTTAACCCCGCCATTTTTTTTGATTTCAGGTTTGGGGTTGGAAACGTTTCGCTGGTGGATGAGTTGAAAGAGCAAGTCCATGCCTTGACCCGGGAAAATGAGCCATTCCCGCGCCATCTGGCGCGAGAATGCACCGCATTGAAACCGCCACTCTCTTTTTACGGGAATTCCGTGGTCGAAAAGGATGGCCGATATGGAGATACCCTGGATTTAGAATGCAAAGGTCTGGTTTTTTTTGTTGATTTTTCCCGGGCCATGTCATTGAAATACGGGATCCGCAAAACCAACACACTGGAAAGACTCCGCCTCCTGCGGGAGAACCGGCACATTCCCGGGGATCTGGGGTCTGAACTTGTCAAGGCCTATGAATTGTTAATGCATATAAAGTTGGTTCATCAACTCCATTCGATAGAAAACGGGGGGGAACTAAACAATAAGGTCAAGCCCAAGAATCTCTCTAATCTGGAAAAACAGACACTAAAGGAAGTATTTGAGGTTATCAGGCGCTTGCAGGACTTTGTACGACATGAGTTCGGGCTTTTGTGAAAACGATGATCCATTGAACACGACGTTTGGACTCGAATACTTTGCGTTATCTCTCGTTTTTGACGATTCATGTTGATCATAAATTTCATAAAGAATCTTTTCTCATCCAAACAGCCAACGCATCCCGCTATTGTTGCAAACAACCTGATCAGCATTGCCTCCGACAAGTATCTACCCATTCGCAACTGTGAATTTGTGGTTTTTGACACCGAATTGACGGGACTTAATCCGCGAAAGGATGAAATTATTGCCATTGGGGCCGTACGCATCAGGAATTTGCGGATCTGTTGCGGGGATACGTTTTATGCGCTCATCAAACCGCAGGGAAAGCTGCATACGCCCAGTACCCTCATCCATCGCATTACGCCTCGCGAATTGCTGGGGGCCAAGAGCATTGTCGATGTTTTGCCCGGGTTTATTGACTTTTGCGGCGGCGCCTTTCTGGTAGGGCATCATGTGTCTTTAGATTTGGGATTTGTTAATCGCGCATGTCAAAATTACCTTGGCGGCGTCATTCGGAGTTCAAGCCTAGACACCATGCGGCTTGCCATGGGTTACAAAGCGTCCATAAACGGCCCCTATTTCGATCATCACGAAAAACAGAATTCCTACAGGCTTTCGTCCTTGAGTGAAGAATTCCATTTGCCGAGGTTTGGGGAACACAATGCCCTTCAAGACGCACTCCAGACCGCCTATCTCTTCATATACCTGGTTCACAAAATGAGCCATGGCGGCGCCGCAACCATGAATGATTATTTGAAGATCGGCGGAAAATAGAAGATAAACAGCCGCTTAGGGGGGGCAAAATCGAAACGCCTTTGGGGAACCTTTTTTTATAATGTCCCCCGGTCGTTGCCAACCGCGATTTTGTTGATCAAGCCGGCCTGGTAGCCGGCCCCGAAGCCGTTATCAATGTTGACCACGCTGACGCCCGAGGCACAACTGTTAAGCATGCTGAGCAATGCCGCGACGCCGCCGAAGCTGGCGCCGTATCCTACGCTGGTGGGTACGCCGATGACCGGGCAGGAAACCATTCCCCCCACCACGCTGGCCAGGGCCCCTTCCATGCCCGCCACCACAACCGCCACATTGGCATCAAAGATATCCCGGCATGAAGCCAGAAGTCTGTGAATGCCCGCGACGCCCACATCAAATACCCTGGATACATTGTTGCCCAGAATTTCCGCTGTTACGCAAGCTTCCTCCGCAATGGGAATATCCGAGGTCCCGGCGCATACCACGGCGATTCGGCCTTTTTTTAAAACAGGGCGGGGCTGGAAAACCACCATCCGCGCCACATCATAATATCGACAATCCTCGAACTCCTTTTGAATGGTTTCAAAAATTTCTCCTGTAACGCGTGTGCCCAGAATATTACAATGGTGTTCCGCCATTCGTTTGGCAATGCCGATGATCTGCAAAACGCTTTTTCCTTCACAATAAATTACTTCAGGCGCGCCGGTGCGGAGACTGCGATGATGATCGATTTTCGCGAAACCGATATCCTCATATGGCAGTTTTTTGAGCTGGTCCAAGGCTGAGGCGACACTGCTGCGTCCCTTTTGAACCTGCTCAAGGATTTCTTTCAGATGTTCAACATCCAACTTATTTATTTTCCCCTTGACGCTTGCTTGTCTTTTTTCCGGATTTTACCACCAGGATGGAAGCGTCTTCAATGGTCCTCACCAGTTTTACGCTGACATCTCCCATGACAAATTCCTCGGCTTTGGACATCTTTTTTCTGCCGATGACGATTATGTCGTAATGGCCCTTTCTTTGCTGGTCGATGATGCCGTCGGCCACGGTGGGATAGGGCTCGGAAGCCAGCAACGTTTCAATTTTGTCCGGGTGAAAGCCGCTTTCCTCCAGACGTCTTTTGGCCTGCAAAAGGATGCTCATTCTCCGTTTTGCCTCTTTTTCCGTGAATTTTTTCCCCATCAGTTCCGAACTTGCGGAGGGCTGCCTGAAAATGTGAAAGAGGGTTATGTTAACGCTCTCATCATGAAGGAATATGGCCTCTATCCCTTTCAACACAGCGCGGGAACCTATCGAATCGCTTATTGCGACCAGTATGGATTTGTTCAAGGCAATCCTCCCTGAATTTTATATGCACCGCAAAAAATGGATATGCGCCTCAAGATTATAACGACAAAAGATACCAGTTGACATTATCAATAATTTCGTTGATGGATTCGTAATACACATTGGCCCCCCTTGAAAAGTGCAATAGAATCTCATTGAGCAAGGGGGGGATATAGGGGTATATTTTTTGAAGATTCACCAACCTCCCTTTATCCAGAATCGAATAATCTTCGGCATTAATCCTGTTTTTAGCATCCCCATACACATTGGGACAGTGGGAAATCATCGAGTAGGTATGAATGCCCTTGCCGATGGCATAGAGCAAAATATTGCCGACGCCGAAAATATCCAGGCTGAAGGGATTTTCCTTGGTTTCGTAATCATAATCAAAATCGATCCAGACGTAATTTCCCGTTTCCTTTTCAATGATCAGGTGGTCATTTCGAATGTCGCCATGTTTAAATCCATTCTGATGCAAAAACAAAATGGCCTTGAAGGCATCCAGAAGCTTGGCCAGAATTCCCGGGACGATATTGTGAAAATATTCTTCATGGCCGATATTCAGGGAATCCAGGTACACAAAAAGATTCGGTCCGTTCACGATGTCCAGGGCGCGTACATTATTTCCCTTAATGTCGTGAAAAACGGTCCCCTGCATAAAATGCGGATGGCCTTTGACCAGGTTAAGGATATCCCCTTCCTTTTTGGGATTTCTGAAACGGTTGATTTTAACGCTTCCGATGGTGGTGATAAACGATTCAAAAAAGGTCAACTTCAGTATCATCCGTGCGCCCGTTTCCCGGTCCACCACCCTTTTCACCCAATATTTGGGGTCATCCATGGCGAACCGCCGCTCACGCTCATTGCGGAGAACCGAAAAACATCTGCCCCCAATATGAATCTCATCACCGCTGTCGATCTGGAAAAAATCCGTTGTGTCCTCAAATTGCCGAATCGTCATGGACTAGAGTCCTTCCAGCATCCTCAGGGGAAGACTTCCCATGGCTATTTTGACCCCTTCCACAAAATTCTTGATGCCATGGTTCTCGATGGCAAGGCCCAGCAGCTTGCCCAAGACACGCAATGAATCCACGTCTTCTTCGTGAACATGCTTGGGTTCCCCAAAATAAATTCTGATAAGGCCCATCACCGAGACACGCGAAATAATGGGCGCCGTCAACATGGCGGCAATTCCTTCTTCCGCAGCATATTGGGGATACTGGATGCGGGGATTGTGGTTTAAATCATGGATGATTTCAGGCTTTCCGGTGACGAAGGCAGACCATTTTTCATTAACAAACAAGGGACCTTTTTCCAGGTATTTTTCACTGATTCCAAAACTGCCCAGGGGAAAGAGCTGCTTTTCTCTTTCGTCCAGGACCATAATGCAGCACCCTTTTGCTTCAAAGGTGAGGGCTGTTCCTTCAGCCAGATGCTTGACGAGTAAATTCAAGTCGTCGTAGGTTGAAATGGCCTCACTGATGGCCTTGAATTGCTTCAAATGGAATTTTCGAATCAGTTTTTCCCCCATCTTCCTATTCTCCTGTTTTTCAATTTTGATGGGTTTGTCATAATCTCGCATCGCGTTATTAAAAGCAAAATCGTTATGATTGACAAGATAAATCGGGCTTTGATTTTTTCGGCTGAATTTGGCAGGATAGCGAAAACACCTTCATTCATTTTTTTCTCATTATACCGGAGGATTGAAAAAAGTCTACGATATATTTTTTTTATCATCAATTCGCCGGCGCGGAAAAAGTTGAAATCCAAATCTTAAAATTGCGGCTTGCCGCCTTAGGAGTTTAAACCATGTCAAAACCAACTGGACCCTATCAAAAACATATTTATTGGTTAACCCGGGATCGGGAATCCCAACTGAAAACCGTTCTTGAACATCGAGGACTCAAATTAAAATACGCCAAGGGAATTGTTTGCACCCCCCTTGACAGGATCAATAAAATCACGAGCGTTGCCCCCGAAGTCTGGGATGATACCTGCGGCAGGCAAGGGAGCTGGTATCGAACCTCCGAAAAAAACGGGTTATACCTGATCATCAGTGCATTTGAGCTGGATGGTTTTGAAACCGAAAAAGCAGCCGTGATTACCGAATCTGATTTCCAGCTCCCGCAGCCGGCCTCACCGGCTGAAAAGCAGGGCCTTTTGAATGATTTCCGTCTTAAGGAAAGAATGCCGGCCCAGTGGTCGCAGGTGGAAGAAATTGAAAAAAGGATATACCTGAGATGGGCCAAGAGGTTAGGCTCATCCGTCCGGGATTACAATCAACTTTACCTGACCCACACCGCCAACCATGCCAACTTCATAGCGCCAAAATTTTTCATTGAAACACCCGACGGCATAATTCCCTACTCCATCGACCAAAGCGCCCATCTCTGTTCCTGCTGCGTCGAGCTGTTTCAGATTCTGGGAAGTGACTTCAAGAAAAAACTGGTGGCGCCCTGTCCCGGCGCCACCATATTTGCACGGCTGAAACCGAATCGTTTCCTGCTGGTGGAAAAACCGTGAGCGGATATCTTATATCTTGACACCTGAGTCTATATCCCTTAAATTTCGCTCATCATATGGGGCGGGCCTGTGAGCCCGCCGTTAACAAGAACGTTTTTGAATGGTGATCACATCCATGCCGACACCGCAAGCCATAAAACTGAGCAAAACCCGAAACCTGGGCATTATCGCCCACATCGATGCGGGAAAAACCACCGTAACGGAGCGTATCCTTTATTATTCCGGTCGCGTCCATAAAATGGGCGAAGTCCATGATGGTGAAGCCACCATGGACTGGATGGCGGAAGAAAAAGAAAGGGGCATTACCATTACCTCCGCCGTCACATCCTGTCAGTGGCGTGGATGCACCGTCAACATCATCGATACGCCCGGACACGTGGACTTTACCATTGAGGTTGAGCGTTCTCTCCGCGTACTGGACGGCGCCGTCGGTGTTTTTTGCGCCGTGGGCGGCGTGGAACCCCAATCCGAGACGGTCTGGCGGCAGGCGGATCGCTACCGGGTGCCCAAAATTGCCTTTATCAACAAGCTGGACCGGGTGGGCGCTGACTTTTCCAGGGTCGTGGAGATGATGGAAACGCGTCTTGATGCCCATCCCCTTGTCCTTCAGATCCCCTGGGGCGCCGAGGATCAACTCAAAGGGATCATTGACCTTGTTGAGATGGAGGCCATTCTGTGGGAAGACGACACCCTTGGCTCGGAACACCGCACCATCCCCATTCCCGAAGAAATGGCCGAAGAGGCTTCCAGGTACAGGGAACAGCTTCTGGAAACCCTGGCGGACAACGATGATCGGGTTATGGAAAAATACCTTTCCGAAGAAGAAATCCCGGTTCAGGAACTGAAAGAGGCCATTCGGAATGCCGCCATGAAAATGGCCCTGGTTCCCGTTTTTTGCGGAACAGCCCTGCGAAACAAGGGCATTCAACCCCTTTTGGACGGCATCGTGGACTACCTGCCATCACCCCTGGATGTTCCCCCCATCGCGGGCATCCATCCGGTTACCGGCGAGCCGGAAACGCGCCCGGCCAAAGCCAAGGGGCCCCTTTCAGCTCTGGCGTTTAAAGTCATGATGGATCAGGGCAGAAAGATGACCTATCTCCGGATTTATTCCGGGACCTTGAAAGCCGGGGAAACGGTTTTTAACCCGGGAAAAAACATCAAAGAAAAGCCGGCGCGTCTTTTGAAGATGCACGCTAATAAACGGGAACGCATCGATCAGGCGTCAGCCGGGGATATCGTGGCATCGATGGGTCTGAAACTCACGACCACCGGCGATACCCTCTGCACGGAAGAAGCCCCGATCCTGCTTGAACCCATACAGTTTAATGAACCGGTCATCAGCGTGGCGGTAGAGCCCAAAAATGTTCAAGGCCATGACCGACTTATGGATGCACTGCAAAAGCTTGCCGATGAAGATCCGACCTTTAAAACCAGAATAGACGAAGACACGGGCCAAACCCTCATTTCAGGTATGGGTGAATTGCACCTGGAAATCCTGACCGAAAGACTCAAACGGGAATTTTCCGTTGAAATCAACCAGGGGAAACCCCAGGTGGTTTATCGGGAAACCGTGACCATTCCTATAATCCATGAGGAAATATTCCAAAGGGAACTGGGAGGTCAACAGCATTTTGCGGGGGTTAAAATTGAAGTATCTCCCCTTAATAGAGGCAGCAGCAACGAATTTATAGACCATTGCAAGACTGAGGGACTCACCGAGGAATTTCTGAAGGCCATCAGCCAGGGTATTGCTGAAGCTGAAACCGGCGGCGCCTTGATGGGTTATCCGGTGATTGACCTACGGACCACCCTGCTGGACATTCAGATAAAGGAGCCGTCCTCTGATGCCATGGCCTTCAGGGTTGCCGCCAATATGGCCTTCAAACAGGCTTTTCTGAAAGCGGCGCCCATACTTCTCGAACCGATCATGAAAACGGAAGTGCTGGTGCCCGAGGCATTCATGGGCGAGGTGATCGGCGATTTAAATGCCCGTCAGGGAAAAATCACCCAGATTGTAAACAAGGGGACCACCCAGGTTCTGACGGCCAATGTTCCCCTGTCAAAGATGTTCGGCTATTCAACGGCCCTGCGATCCGCTTCCCAGGGGAGAGGGACCTTTTCCATGCAGTTCAGCCACTATGATCAGGCGTAACCGTTTATAGGGTGCAGTTGTCAGGGTGCAGAATGCGGGAGACCTGTCCCCTGACAACTGTCCCCTGCCCCCTGTTAGAGGTTTCACTCATTTCTGCTTAATGCCCAACACCGCTTTCCCTTCCCCGTAATTGATGACAACCCCGTTTGATGTGATTTCCGTCAACCGAAAACCGGTTTCCCCAATGGTGTCTCCTTCTCGGTAGCCGTGCATGTTTATAAAAACCCGACGTTCCGAAGGTTTGATGGAATACATGTGGACATTGATCTCCAATGGTTCCAGAAGCGTTTTAATTTCTTCCGGAAGCGTATCGATTGAGGGGGGCGCTTCTTTTAGCGGTGTTTCGGAAACTGTTGAATGATCTTTTGTTTGCCCAGGTGTTACAAATTGTTTCACCGGTTGCGCAGCAAGTTTTTTTCGGTTTCCCCCGTTATCGGGTGGGGGTCTGACGGCAATGGCTGTCCCGGAATCTTTTACCTGGGAAATTTCTGTTGAGGGAGTTTGCTTGCCGTTTTCCGGAAGTTTCGGCGGTTGTTCATTGGGAAAATCACTCTTTTGCTTTGCCTTCGGTTGTTTGTTTTGATCATCGGAAGCGGGCGGCGGAATGACGGGTTTTTCAACAACCGGCAGCTGTTTGGACGGGTTTTCGGGCGAAAGCTGCTGTACCTGGGCAGAAGCTTTCATGGCATTTTCCGGCGCTTTATCTCTGAACTTCCCCATCAAGGGTTCTTTCGGCCAGAATATAAAAGCCAGAACCGCCAAAGCGACCAGCGAAGCGCCGGCAAACCAGGAATAGAATTTGCGGCGGTTCAAATGTTCTTCCTCATAGATGGCGCTCAGATCAGGGGCCTGTTTAAGTTTTCGCTCCCGGTCAGCGCGTTTCAGGGCGTCAAGAATCAACGACATAAGGGTTCCTTCCGGCTACTGGGTCTCAATGGTTCAAAATAGGCGGAAGCGAATCTCGCTCCGCTTTCATCAACTGGATCAGGGTCTGTTCTCCCACAATGCCGTCCGCTTTCACGGCACAGGAGCGTTGAAAATTCATGACCCGTTGTTCCAGAAGATCGTCAAAAACAGCCTTATCCGTTTCCTCAGGCAGAGGACGCATTCCTTCCATGCGATTTAACTGGTCCTTTAACCAGTGTACATCAGGACCTGAATCTCCTTTTTTGAGGATCGCGCTTTTGATGGGCGGCGGTTTCCAGATCAAGGTAAAATCTCCGAACCAGAAGGGGTCCAGATCAGCTTTGGACAGGGACATTTGCTGATCTCCCAGATCCAGGAGTACTTTCCGGTCTTCGATGAGTATGGCGGTTACATAATGCCGTCGTCCCTTACCGTCGATCAGTTCCAGAATCGCAGGGCGATTCAAATGTTTCAGGGTGGTCCAGTTTCCCCGGTCGCTGTAACAGCGATAACCGACCCTGGGCGCCCATTCACAAAGGTTCATGCCGGATAGGGCCGGATAGGTCAATCCCCAGTACTTCAGTAGGGATTTAAAGGAGCTTTGCCTGTGGGTCTTGTCATCGTTACCCTTAAACACGTCCTCAAGGGTTTTTGGCGTCCTTTTGGTACTCTGATTTGCGGCCTTTTCCGGATCACTGTCCCATGGTGCTCCCCATGGATAGGGTTTCGGGCCCTGAAGGAAAACCCATCCGGCCCCGAGGAGGATCAATAACAGAGGCACTAAAGCCCAGGACTTAATGCTTGAATCCCGAATCAGCGCTTTTTTACCCATCACTTCAGCGGCAGCCTGGCGGGCCAACCCCCGATTGACCACCATGCGTTTTTGGCCGTAGGCCCCTAGCAGGGCGCGGTCGCAGATGGTATTGATTAGCCGGGGAATCCCTCCGGACAATCGGTGTATGAGGCTGAGTGTCCGCTGAGTGAACAACGGGCGTTTACACCCTGCCACCTCAAGGCGATGTTCAATATAGGCAGCTGTTTCTTCCGGCAACAGGGGTGCAAGGTGATAACGGGCTGTAATCCGTTGACCTAGCTGGCGCAATTCCGGCTTGGCCATCATACTCTGGAGTTCGGGCTGGCCGATGAGTAGAATCTGCAGCAGTTTCCGGGTGGTGGTTTCCAGGTTGGTCAGCAATCGCACCTGTTCCAGTACCTCTATGCCGAGGTTTTGTGCTTCGTCAATAATTACCACGGTCCTTCGCCCTTTGGCGTGGATATCCAGCAGATGACGATTTAAGTGATCAATGAGTACCTTGAGGCTCTGTGCCGGATTCGGGTAGGAAACCTTCAGTTCGTCGCAGATAGATGCCACCAGTTCCAGGGAAGTTTGTTTGGGATTCAAAACCAATGCAATCTCAACTTCTTCGGGAATCTGTTCCAGCAGGCTGCGACACAAGGTGGTCTTTCCCGTTCCCACCTCGCCGGTCAGCAATACAAATCCTCCCTTGTCGCCCATCCCGAACAGTAGATGGGCCAAGGCCTCTCGATGGCGCCGGCTCAAAAAGAGAAACCGGGGATCAGGGGTCAGGGTAAAGGGATTTTCCATCAGCCCAAAATACGAAGTATACATAGTTTTCCAATCATAAAAACAGTGAACGGGGATTATGGTTGACTCCGCCCTTGCATTCCTATATGGATAGCAACACTTATTCGAAAAGGTGTGCATGCACCCTGATGAAACATATCCCAAATAAAAAGCGATTTCAATGGAAACCAAACGACCCTGCTTAATTGATCACTACGAGAGACGCCTTAATTACCTTCGCATCTCCATTACGGACCGATGCAACCTTCGATGCCTCTACTGTATGCCCCGTGAGGGCCTCGACAAATTGAGGCATGAAGATATTCTGACCTATGAAGAGATTCTTCGTCTGGCCAAAATCGCCGTTGGACTGGGGGTGGATAAAATCCGCCTGACCGGGGGTGAACCCCTCGTCAGAAAAGACTTTCCCCGTTTGCTGCCCGAATTGATGGCCCTTCCGGGGCTCAAAGACCTGTCCATTACCACCAACGGAATTTTCTTGAAAGAACATTTGGAAAACATTCGCGGCGCCGGTGTAAAACGGATCAACGTCAGCCTCGATAGTTTGCATCGGGACCGGTATCGGAGAATTACCGGCTACGACGGGTTTGAGCGGGTCTGGGAAGGCATTCAACTGGCGCATAAACTGAACTTTCATCCCATCAAAATTAATATGGTCGTGCTGAAAGGCATTAATGACGATGAGGTTGCGGATTTTGCCGAGCTGTCCGCACGCTATCCATTTCATATCCGATACATTGAATATATGCCCAGCGGCCTTCTTCATCACAACGAGCCTTTGCATTTTGTATCCAATACCGTCATTCGGGAAGCGCTTGAAGCGGCGCAACCGCTGATCCGGATTCCCAGGACCGCCATTGATGGTCCCACCGTGAGATACCGTTTTGAAGGGGCGCCGGGGGAAATCGGCTTCATCAGCCCCCTGACCCACCATTTTTGCCAGGTTTGCAACCGCCTGAGGCTTACCGCCAACGGACATTTGCGGCCCTGCCTGCTTTCCGACCAGGAATTGGATTTGAAAGGTCCCATGCGGGCAGGGGCTACGGACCGTGATCTGGTGAAAATTTTTGCAGACGCAGCCGATAAAAAACCCCGTGCGCATCATGTGGGTTCGGAAGATGCTGATGCGCTTTCGGGAAGAATGTCGGCTATCGGGGGGTGAGGGGATTGCGGATTGCGGATTTCGGAATTTGCAGCAAGGTTTCGGCGTTTAATCCCATGATCCGGTTCCTCTGTTCAGGGGTAAGGCCTGCTGTGGCGATCTCCTTGACATAACGCTGTGGCTTTAACAGGGGAAAATCGCTGCCGAACAGTATTTTATCAAAACCCACTGCTTCACCGGCGATCCTGTACATTTCCGGTTGGTAGAGAAATGGCGATGCAGCCGTATCAAACCACACGTTTTCAAGCACTTTTTTCACTTCTTTCTTCATCAAGGCATAAAACGGAAGCCCTCCGCCCCAGTGGGCCAGAATAATGCGGTTTTCCGGATAGGCCTTGACAAAATCATATATCTGACGAAGGGTGTTGGGTGTTTTACCGGGATATTGATGCCCCACCGGTTCGTTGGTGTGCAGCATGAAAAGACCGTTTTGCTCCCGGCATACGGCCATAACCGGCTCTAAAGCTCGAACCACCTGGGCGGTTATGCCGGCGCCGTAGACCGCCAGCTCTCCCACGCCCGAGAGTCCTTGATTAAAACACCGTTTTGCCTCCGTTGCCCCCATGGGGGAAAGGGGGGAGAAACAGGCCAGGCCCACCAGTCGATGGGGATACCGCCTTACAGCCTCAACCACATAATCGTTGTGCAACTTGAGATATTCTGCGTTTTCCCAGGGAAAGCCAAAAACCACGGACTTTTGAACGCCCGCTTCGTCCATGCCGGCAATCAAGTCCTCGACGCTTGCGAGTTTGGCCTTGGGGGAATTGTACAGGCTTTTAAAGGCCTGCTCACCTTCAAAAAAATCCTCCCGGTTCTCTCTGATTACGGGAGGAAAGATATGGGTATGAAAATCGATCATCATTTGAGTACCACCTTTCTTTAACATCTTTACATTTTTTTACTTAAAACTTAAAACTTTAAAGCATATCATAGGGATCCACTTCCACCAGCAACCGGACTCGACCTGCACCCAGTATCCGCACGGAAATCCTCTCCGCCTCCTGAAGAAAATGTTTCAGCAGAGAACCGTTTCCGCACTTGACCAGCAATTGCCATCGGAATTTCCCTTTTAACCGGGCCATGGGCGCGGCAACCGGACCCAGCAACTGAATTTCCTTTCCCCGGGTGGGCCAGCTTCGGAGCATCCGTCTTAGCTGCATGCCCAGTTCGCGCACTGCCGCCCCGGCTTTTACGGCATCGTCTCCCTGAAATTTCAGACAGGCCAGATTGGAAAAGGGAGGATACCGAAGCTGTTGCCTGAGATCCTTTTCCTTTTTAAAAAACAGGTTGAAATCGTGGTTTACGGCCGTTTGAATCACATAATGATCCGGGTTGAAGGTTTGAACAATCACTTGTCCTTCATGATCGCCCCGTCCCGCCCTGCCGGCCACTTGACAGAGCAGTTGAAAGGTCCTTTCCCCCGCCCTGAAATCCGGAAACCCCAAGGTCAGATCCGCCGCGATAATGCCCACCAGGGTTACATTGGGGAAATCATACCCCTTGGTAATCATCTGGGTCCCCACCAGAATATCGATCTTACGCTGGTCAAACTGTTTTAAAATTTTCAGGGCCGCTCCCTTTTTCCGAGTGGAATCCGTATCCATTCGAGAGATTTCGGCCTCTGGAAAAAGGGCGTTCAATTCGACTTCCATCTTTTCCGTTCCGAATCCGAAGGGTTTCAAACTATGCCCCCCGCAGGATGCACACGGGACATTCGACGGGGATTTGAATCCGCAGTAGTGGCAGGCCAGACGGTTTTCATTGAGATGAAAGGTGAGCGATACATCACAATTGGGGCAGCGCAGGGCCTGGCCACATGATCGACATAGAAAAATTCGATGAAATCCCCTTCGGTTCAGGAACAAAATCGCCTGGTTGCCGGCAGCCAGATTTTCCCGCAGGGCCTTTTCGAGTCTGGGACTGATCATGAGTTCCTTGCCGTGGGCATCCTTGACCTTTCGCATGTCCACAATTTCCATTCGGGGCATGGGCCGCTGTTCCACCCGCTCGGGCATGTTGAGGAGATGGTAACGTCGGTTGCCGGCATTTTGAAAAGATTGAACCGACGGGGTGCCTGAACCCAAAACCACCACGGCGTTTTCCATCCGGGCCCTGACCACGGCGGCGTCTCTGGCGGAATAGTGGGGTCCGCCGCTTCCGGTCTGTACATAGGCGGCATCATGCTCTTCATCCACGATCACCAACCCCAGGCGAGGCAGGGGCGCAAAGAGGGCCGAACGAGCGCCGATGACCAGGTCCACTTCTCCAGCGGCCATTCGAGACCACTGGTAATTTCGTTCCCGTTTGCTTAGACCGCTGTGATAAAGGGCGACCCGGTCTCCCAGTCGATCCCTGAAGACCGCTTCCAGATAGCCCGCCAAAAGAATTTCAGGGGCCATGAGAATCGCCTGCCTGCCCAATTGCACCGCATGTTCAACGGCCCCGGTATAGACCTCGGTCTTGCCGCTTCCCGTTACCCCGTAAAGCAAAAAGGAACCAAAGGCGCTCCGGTTAAGGCTCTCACTGATTTGCGTCAGGGCCTGACGCTGATGGGGGTTCAAGTGGTGGGGGCTCGGAGAAGGCAATGCCATAGACTCCGGCGGGTTTCCGAGCGCTGGAATGCCTTTTTTCTTAACGCGCTTCATGCTGCGTTGTACCCTGATCCATCCTTCCGCCTGAAGGGGATAGATCTTTTTCATGGGCCAGGAAAGTTTTTTTTCGGGATTTTTGCCGATCCAGCTTAATATGCGGGCATCTTCAGAATCAAAGAGTCTGCCGTCGAGAAAGGCCTTTCCCTTCTCCGTCAACACTGCCCCCTTATAGGGCTCGCCGGGCAATGAAGAATGGATGACCATGCCCAGGGGATGACGGTAATAATCGGCGATCCATTCAAAAAAGGGCACCATTTGCGGGTGAAAGAGGGGGGCCGGATCCAGCAGGTCCTCAATGTCCTTCAGGTTGCAGTCGGGCATTTCAAAGACCTTTTCCACCACGTAACCCGTTACCCGACGGCGATTGAAGGGCGCCAGAACGCGGCTGCCGATGTGAACCAGAGGTTTTAGGCTTTCCGGAACGGAATAGAAAAAAGATTCCTTGACGGGCGCCGATACCGCAATTTTTAAACAGGAAAATGGTTCAGGGGGTTTGATCATCCCGCATCCTTCGGACTTGGTGGATGACAGCCCGGGCGGCTGCTTCAATTTCTTCCAGGGTATTGCTTCTTCCCAAACTGAATCGCAGCGCCCCCATGCCCACCCGGGGAGAAACGCCCATGGCGGACAGCACATGGGACAGGGTTACCCGTTGGTCGTGACATGCGGCGCCGGTGGAAGCCAGGACCGTGGGAACCCCCTCCAGGATGCGCCCCCCTTCAAGGCCCGGAACGGAGACATTCAGGGTATTGGGCAACCGCAAGGTTTCATGGCCGTTTAACACAAGTCCTTCAATACCCTCAAACAGAAGGGTTTGTAAATGGTTCCTTAACCGGGATACTTGCCCATCTTTGGAAAGTCGCTCCTTGGCCACCCGGCATGCGGCCCCGAGGCCCACCGTCAGGATGGTATTTTCCGTCCCGGCCCGCCGTCCGTTTTCCTGACCGGCCCCGTGAACAAGCGGCGTCAGCGAAAGGCCATCACGCACATAAAGAGCCCCCACGCCCTTGGGGCCGTAAAGCTTATGGCCTGCCACGCTCAGAAAATCCACCCCCAGTTCTTTGACTCCAACGGGAATTTTTCCCACTGCCTGGGCCGCATCCGTATGGAGCAAAATGTTGTGATGATGAGCGATGTCAGCCACTTCTCTGATGGGCTGAAGGGTTCCGGTTTCGTTGTTGGCCAGCATGAGACTGATCAGCCGGGTATTGGGCAAAATGGCTTTTTGAACCTGATCCGGATCGATGCGGCCTTTCGCATCCACTGGAAGGATGGTAACCCCGGCCCCCAGTTCACTTAAAAACAGGGCAGGATTCAGAATTGCCGGGTGTTCGATGGCGGATGTAATCAAATGAAAATTTTCCGGATGCCTGAAATCAATCAGTCCCTTGAGGACCATATTGTTGCTCTCGGTGCCGCCGGATGTGAAAACGATTTCATCCGGTTGACAACCCAGGAGCGCCGCTGCCTCTTCCCGGGCACGCGTCACGCCTTGCTTTGCCTTGAAACCCAAGGCATGAGTGCTGGAAGGATTGCCGAAATGCGTCGCCATGAAGGGCGTCATTGCCGAAATGGCTTCGGTCGCAATGGGGGTCGTTCCGTTGTGATCCAGGTAAATCATATGGTTTAGCGCCGCTTCCATCATCAAAACCGCCTTTCAATAAAAAATCGGTGTTTTCGTATCCCGCAAAGGGCCAGGTCCCTGACATTTTTTACGCTTTTTATTGCCAATTGACAACATATTACACAAATGATAGGTATCATTTTTAAGTTTTAAGTTTTAAGTTTTGGGTGTGGAGAAAAAGGAAACCATGCAATCCATAAGAATTCTGGGGACGGGATCTTATGTACCGCCAAAGATTCTGTCCAACTTCGACCTTGAGAAAATGGGACTGGAAACCTCCGATGAGTGGATCGTCAAGAGAACCGGCGTCAGCCAGCGAAGAATCGCCGATCCGGACGTTACCACCGCCGATCTTGCCCGTGAAGCGGCCCTTCGGGCTTTTGATATGGCCGGTGTTACCGCCCGGGAGATTGACCTCATGATCGTGGCCACCATTACGCCGGATACCTGCTGCCCTTCCGCCGCCAACTGGCTTCAGGCCAAACTGGATGCTCCCGGGGCTGTAACATTTGATATTACGGCGGCCTGCTCCGGTTTTATTTTTGCACTCAATGTGGCGGAACAATATCTGAAAACGGGCGCCGCCAAACGGGTTTTGGTGGTGGCCTCCGAGGTGATGACACGCACCCTGGACTGGACGGACCGAACCTCCTGCATCCTCTGGGGAGACGGGGCCGGCGCCGCCGTGTTGCAGAGGGGAGAAGTGGGGCCGGAAATACTGTCCACCCATCTTCACACCGACGGCTACAATGGCCGGGATCTCCTGATGCCCGGCGGCGGAAGCAAAACCACCCCCATCTCCCATGACAGTGTGGATGAAAAGCGCCATTGTCTTCAATTGATTGAAGCCAGTAACAGTTTCAGGGTGGCGGTCAGACATTTCGTTGATTCCATCCAGGAAGCGGCCCGGCATAACCAGGTGGACGTTCAGGATATTGACTGGTTCATTCCTCACCAAGCCAATTTACGCATGTTTCAATCCATGGCCAGGATGTTGAAACTCCCCATGGAAAAATTTTATGTCACCCTCAACAAATACGGCAACATCTCCTCGGCCTCCTGTGCCATCGCTTTTGATGAAGCGGTTCGGGACGGCAGTATTCAAAAAGGTCACCTGATCTGTCTTCCGGTTTTTGGCGGCGGACTCACCTGGGGCAGCGCCCTGGTCCGCTGGTGATAAAAAAATATGGAGTTTGACGAATGAACCTTAAAGCACTTAAAAATGCCGGTATCGGATTCGAAGCCGGCACTGAAGATTTCAAGGAAAATCGCCCGACGCTTCTCATGATCCATGGGGCCGGAGGGGGGGCACAAAACTGGCGCAATCAGGTCTACCCGCTGAAATCAAAACTCAATACCCTGCCCTTGATTTGCCGGGCCATGGAGAATCCGCCGGAAATCCGCAAGACACCATCGACGGGTATGCCCAATGGTTGATGGAAATCCTTAAAGCTTATTTTTCCGACCCCCCCTTCCTCATGGGCCATTCCATGGGGGGGGCCATTGTTCAACAGATGGCTATTACGAGCCCCTCTTTGATGAAAGGGATCATTTTGGCAGGCACGGGGCCCCGCCTCATTGTGGCCCCTGCATTTCTGGAGGGCCTGTTACACAATTTTGAACAAACCATTGATGCTATTATGGGGTACGCCTACGCACCGGCAGCCGACAGCCGATTCATCACGGAGGGCGCGGCCCTCATGCGGGAAGCCGGACCCACCCTTGTTCATGGGGATTTCCTGGCCTGCAACCGGTTTGACTTGCGAGACTGCATATCACGGATCAGTCTTCCCACGCTCATCCTTTGCGGGGAAAAGGATCAACTAACGCCCCCCTCCCTTTCCAGAAAACTAAGTGGTGCCATTCAGGGAAGCCGGTGTGAGATCATTCCGTTAGCCGGTCATATGGTCATGATTGAAAACCATCAGGTGTTCAATAAAAACGTGCTGGAATTTATCCTGGAGATGGAACCCTGATTCCGGTCCGTATCATGAGAGAACCAATCCTCGACGGGTTTGCCCCCTATCTGAAGCCTCAGGGCCTGAAACGACAGGGTTCAAAGGGGTTAATTGCCTGCCCGGAATGTGACCTGTTGTTGAAGGATATTAGAATGGGCGTAGGGCTTAAAAGCCGTTGCCCCCGTTGCGGCAGCGTCCTTTTCATGCCCAAAAAGAATACCGTTGAACGAACCCTGGCCCTGAGTTTAACGGGGTTGATTCTTTTTTTCCCCGCCATGCTGCTGCCCATCATGACCTTGAACGCCATGGGTTTGGAACAGGCAACAAACCTGGTCCACGGCACCAGTGTTCTTTTTCAGTCCGGTTTTCACGTGGTGTCCATTTTGGTACTCCTCACCGGCGTGGCTGTGCCCTTTATCAAATTGCTGGTGCTGTTCACCGTCTCTCTTTCCATCTTATTAAAGTCCAGCCGGCGCTTTCCCGTCCTCGCTTTCAGGGCCTACCATTTTTTGGATGAGTGGGGAATGCTTGAAATCTATATGCTGGGAATTCTGGTTTCCATTATAAAGCTGAAGGATCTGGCGCAGCTCTCCTATGACTTAGGCCTTTTCTGTTTTGTGGCGCTTTTAATGATTGCCATTTGCGCCGCCATCAGCCTGGATGAACACCGGTATTGGGTTCTCATGGAAGAAGACAGGAGAAAATCCCATGAATAGGGCCATGACCGCACGGGAGGCGGGATTTGTCCTGTGCCGGGAATGCCGTATGCTGACGGTTCAAAAAGATACGCCAACAAAAAGCCATTGCCCCCGATGCGGCGCCAGGCTGCATTCCCGGAAGCCCGGAAGCCTGACAAGGACCTGGGCCCTGTTGATCACCAGCGTGATTTTTTTGTTTCCCGCCAATTTCCTGCCCATCATGACGGTGACAACCCTTGGCGATATTGCGCCCAACACCATCATGGAGGGCATTCAATTCTTCATACAGTCGGGCGACTATGCGATCGCATTTTTGATTTTTTTCGCCAGCATTCTGGTGCCCATATTCAAGGTAACCGGCATCATGCTGGTCCTGTTGTCCATTCGGCGGAAGTGGGAAGGGTGGCTCAGGCACAAGACCTTGATGTTTCGAATCATCCGGTTCATTGGGCGCTGGTCCATGCTGGATATTTTTGTCATCGCCCTCATGGTGGCTATTGTGGAGTTCGGGACCTTGAATTCCATCACTGCTGCGCCCGCGGCCACCTATTTTGCGGCAGTGGTGGTGTGTACCATGCTGGCAGCCAATACATTTGATACCCGGCTCATATGGGAGGATGCTGAACCATGATGGATGATCTTTCGGCAAGTGCAAATATCGGCCAACCTGACATGCAAAAGCGAAAAGGGATTTCACCTATCTGGATTCTGCCCATTGTGGCGCTTCTCATCGCCGGCTGGCTGGTTTATAAAAGCATTGTGGATGCCGGCATAAAGGTGGTGATGACATTTGCCACGGCCCAGGGGATCGAGAAAGGCAAGACCCGGGTTATGTTTCGCGGTATGCCCATCGGACTGGTGCAGGGCCTGACCATCAATAAGGATTTTAATGGCGTTGATGTTCAGGTGGAATTCGTGAAAAGCGCTCAAAGCCTTCTGACCCAAGGCGCCAAATTCTGGATGGTGGAACCTCGCATCTCCGCTCAGGGGATTACCGGACTGGAAACTATTTTAAGAGGCAACTACATTGCCTTAAAACCGGGAAAAGGGGAAGAGGCCTTTCAATTTACAGCCCTTTCAGAGCCCCCGCCCATGACATCCACCGAGCCTGGACTTCAGATTCAGCTTACCGCCGGCAACCTGGGGTCTCTCGATACCGGCAGCATGGTATATTTTAAGGGGATCGAGGTGGGTAAAATCCAGAGATGTGCTTTGGGAAAAGACAATAATGTAGCCATTGATGTCTTCATTCAAAAAGAGTACGCCCATCTGCTGAAAAAAAAATCCCGGTTTTACAGCGTGAGCGGCATTACCCTGGAGGGGGGGCTTTCCGGTTTTAAAATCCGTACGGAGGCCCTCAGCGCTCTGGTCAAGGGCGGTATCGCTTTTTTCACGTCGGGCGATGGAAAAGGCCTTAAGGACGCTCAAAACGGCGATGTATTTCGGCTTTTTGAAAACAGGGATGCCGCCCTGCAGGAGGGAAGCGGGATCACGCCTGAAAAAATCGAATCCAAAGAAGGTCTCCAAATTACCCTTGAAACGGAACGGGCCGGTTCCCTTAAACCGGGGGACCCGGTCTACTTTCGTCAAATCAAGGTGGGAAAAGTAACCCAATGTCGTCTCTCACCGGACGCCGTTTCCGCCTTGGTGGATTTGGATATCGAACGTTATTACGCGCCCCTGGTGCGAACCGATTCAAAATTCTGGAAAGCATCGGGCATCAATATGAGTTTCGGCTTTTTCAGCGGGGCACAGGTGAAAACCGAATCCCTTGAAGCCATGCTGGCAGGGGGGGTCGCTTTTGCTACCCCCGAGAAACAGCCGGTGAAGGTCGAATCAAAACATAAAGAAAAGGGCGTGGAACTAAACGAATACGGATTGGAAAAAAAGATACCGGCCAAAAAGAGTGCAAAGCCGTCTTCTCCATCGGGAAGGGTTGTCAAAAAAGGCGCCCGATTCATTCTCCATGACAAACCCGAAGATACATGGCTTATTTGGCGGCCTGTCATCGTGTTGGCCGAATGAAGGTCTTATAAGTTCAATACCTGTATAATGTCCGTTAATTCGGGTTTCACTCTCTTATTACACCTGCGGAAAGATGAACAAAACGATATTCGTTTGTTGTATTATTTTTGATCGCGAAAGATTCTATCACTGCTGATTTTTTCAATTATCAGCCTAACCTTTTCCGTCTTGATTCGTCCCTGGCATAAGTACGTCCCGTCTCCTTGGAGTTTTATGTATCCTTCTTCCGGACCGCATCGCGTATACACCAGATCGTAGTTATTAGCCATGTTTTTTAAAATGCAGAAAGGCGGCGTTGGTTCTGGGCGCAAAAAATTGCCGTTCCACGGGTCCTTTTCATACTGGTCAGAAACAAACCATTTCAATGAAGAATACAAATCCGTTTGTTGAAAGCATGCATCGATCTTTCCCTTTTTCTTGCCGCCCGATGCTACTACCATCGGAATTCTGGCAAAGGCAGAATTCCCATAACGATCCATTTCGGCCTTTGAAAGTGGCGCCATAAGCCGGTGATCGCTTGTGATAATAAGGACGCCGTTACTGAAAAAACCGCAATCCTCAAGCTTTTTGTAAAAAACTCCCAATTGCCGGTCCACATAAGTAATCACCGCTTTCTCTGTGTTGGATTTTCCCTCTGGATCAAGGAAGGGCAAATGACTTGTGACTGTTTCAAGAACCATAAAATAGGGCTGTTGATCCGAGTTCAAGTTTCCTATCTTTCTTATAGCATAGGCAAATAGGGCTTCATCCGGTGCGGCGTTGAAGGCGAACCGCGGCCATTCTTTATAGAAAGGTGTTTCAGTTCCCTCAACATCATCAAAACCTATTCGCGCAAGCCATGTTCTCTTGTTCGTGAAACCCAAGTCGCCAGTGGTTAGAAAACACGTTTTATAGCCCAATCGGTTCAAAAAAGCGGCTACGGACTCTTTTTGATAAAAACCTTCGAAGGCACAGTGCTGTCCCGTGCCCACGATTGGTAAGGGAACTTCGCCAAGAAGCAACGCAATCAGGCCATGTTCGGTGGTGAAGCCATTTGCGAAAAAGTTCGTAAAGCTCAGATTTTCTTTTGAAATGGCGTCGAGATGTGGTGTGTAATTGTTGATGCCCGAGAAAAATTGACTCTGACAGGATGAAAGTGATTCGACAATCACCAGCATTATGTTAATCCGTTTGCCCAGCCCTTCAGATATTTCCTTTTTTTTCTCCCGCTTTTCTTTCAGCGCCGCGATAAAATTACTGGAATATGGTTCTTCCGAACCCTTGGGCATGTTGTAGGCAAATAAATTTTGATAGGCCCATCCATGAAGAAAAATGTGATCCAGTGGGACAAAACTGAAAATCGAAAAACAAAGCCCACAGATTAAGAGTAGTTTTCCATGTATTTTTTTGTGCCGTCCAGTGACTTGAAACATCATAAAAGAAATGAGCAGTAAAGCGAAGATGCCGGCAAGAATGATTCCGATCGTCTCGGTGGAAAAAAGATTGAAGAAAAGCGATTTCATAGGAATAAGGAACGAAAGCCCGGCTTTAATTTCTGCGCCGTATTTCAAAATATCATGGTAATGAAGACGCTTGAAAAATTTTAATAGCAGCAGCACATCAATAGCGTAAAGAAATGTAATGAAAATCACAACCGCTTTCAACAGATAAGCGACCCATCTTATTGATTTTATAAATGTATAAAAAAAACCGAAATGAAGCAGTAAGAACACTGCACCGATAACGATGGCGTCATTATTGACGATGTTCAAGAAAACCGGCGCATTTCGACCTGTGTTTCGGAAAACAAACGACCAAACCCCGTAAGCCCGATATACTACAAGAAAAATAAAGTTTGAAATAATGATTAAATAGCTTAATAGCCCCGCTTTATTGAAAAAAGTCCGACACATCGGTAATAATATGAGCGTCATTATGTTTCGATAACCAGAGAAAAAGAGAAGCAAGGGACATCTGAGTCATACCGTGTTTCATTTTCATGGATTCGAACCGTTCAAGCGACGGCTTCTTTTTCGCGTCGTCGAATAATTCTCTAAAAGTCCTTTTCCAGTCATGAATTAAAACCAGGCGGTCATCGGATGTCTAGCAGAAGTCAATTTCGAAATAGCGATGCCCTTTTGCGTAATTGCGATCTAGAGCTTCGAGAGAATTTTGTCCCACCCTACCGCCGACCTCCCCCCCCCTCCCCCGCGTGAGCTATAATCGTCGTGGGGTAAGATCTGAAATGGAGCCGTTTTTGATTTTTATTTGTAGTAATTGTTACCCCGGATGTATTCTCGTTGGCATTACCAAGAGCAAGCGCCAGGATTGGCACGCTGAACAACAGAAATTAAAGAATGAGTATAAGTGTAATGCTATACCTCTTTCTCTTCATATAAAAACGCCTCTTCTTAATTAGGACTGTATGGAATTTTTCGTTGTGTGTCAATGGGCAAACGGCGGTAATATCTCCGGGACTAGTTTTACAAAGTCAGCGCGTTTAATTCTGAAAATGGTCGGTATATGACCCTTGAGTTGTACACTGATGGGTTTTTACTTCATTTTAAGCAATTTCAATATCCCACCTTTTGTGGTAATGATATGGATAACAATTTCCTTTGTACTCGATGTTCAAGTTTTTGGTAATGAATTTGCCAAAAGAAGTCAGCAGGGATAGTATTTGCGTGATAGAGAAGGCATAGGTTCCAATCTACCTATGGCTCTTTCGCTCACATGTTTTCCCGATGGCGTAAGCCGAAAACATTTTTGATAAGTTCATCTGAACGCTGTTTTGAAGGCGGCACGAAAAAAAAGATCCGCCGCTGGCTGGGCGCCATTCCACTCCTGCCTCTACCGGCTGCCCTTTACGAATTCTCATTTTGAGGGATTTTCTTGACTTAGAAAAGGGCTTGGGCTTATATGAAACCCGAAAGGATGCATATTTTAGACATCAGGAATATTATGGCAGATCCATTTCAAGACTGCGGATTTGAGAATCTTCACAAAGAACTGGGGTATCGTTTCAGGGATTCTGAATTGGCGCTTCAGGCATTTCGACATTCCTCCTATGTCAATGAGCAGTTAGAGGCCGACCTTGAGGACAACGAGCGCCTTGAGTTCCTGGGGGATGCGGTCCTGGATCTGGCCATCAGTCATTTGCTCATGGAACATTATAAAACCGCGAACGAGGGGGATTTATCCAAGTTCAGGGCCATGGTGGTGGACGAAGCGGGGCTTTATGATGTTGCCACAAGGCTTGACCTGGGACGTTATCTGCTTTTGGGCAAAGGCGAAGAACAAAGCGGCGGCAGACAAAAACCTTCAATCCTCGCGGACGTTACGGAAGCCCTTATCGGGGCCATTTATCTGGATGGTGGATTTGATGCGGTCAAAAAGATTATCGAAAAATTGTTTGAACCTCTTCTAAAGAAGGTGCGAACAGACGATCTGGTTCAGGATTTTAAAAGTTTGCTGCAGGAATTTACCCAGCAGGCATTCAAAAGCCTTCCAAAATACCGGCTCATGGAAGAGACGGGGCCGGCACACGACAAGGTATTTCGCATCGCCTTGGCTGTTAATGGCATCGTCCTGGCTGAGGGGGAAGGCAAAAGCAAAAAAGAGGCCGAACAGCATGCGGCAAGGGAGGCATATTTTCGCCTGAAAGAAGATTGAAATTCCTGATTATTCCCATTTTTATTTCCCACGCCGGATGTCCGCACCGATGCCTTTTCTGCGACCAGGAAAAGATTACCGATCAACCGGCTTATTCGATCGGTCCTCAACAGGTGCGTGAAACGCTGGATGCGGCCATTCAATCCAATGGGTTTGACCCGAACCGAAATGCCGAGTTGGCCTTTTATGGCGGCACATTTACCGGGTTTGATAAAGCCCGCATGGAATCCCTTCTGAAGGCCTCGGCGCCTTATATCCGTTCCGGCGCCATTCGGTCCATACGGATCTCCACCCGACCCGATTCTCTGGATGAGGAGCGTCTGCGCCTTTTGAAGGCATACGGCGTTGCCACTGTGGAGTTGGGGGTCCAGTCCATGGATGACCGTGTCCTGTCTCTTTCTCGGAGGGGACATACGGCCGGGGACACCGTTACAGCGGTTCAAATGCTGAAAGATCACGGCTTCAAGGTGGGTGTCCAGCTCATGCCGGGACTCCCCGGTGATTCAAGGGAGATATTTTCGGCTACCCTGAAAAAAGTCCTGGCGTTATCTCCTCACATGGCCCGGCTGTATCCGGCGCTGGTCTTAAAGGGGACCGGACTTGCCCGTATGTATGAGGCAGGGGCATACCAGCCTTTTTCTCTTGGGGAGGCCGTCAATGCGTGCGTGGAAGGTGTTGTCTTGTTCGAAAAAAATGGGATTCCGGTTATCAGGGTTGGTCTCATGAGTTCGCCGTCGCTCCTTGAAAAAGGTCGCATTCTGTCAGGTCCCTGGCATCCCGCATTTGGATTCCTGGTGCGTTCGGCCATCCATTACCAAAACATTGTCCCTGATCTGCCAACCCCCGGAGAGGCCGCACGGATAAGACTCTATGCGCCGAAACGGGAGGTTCCCCTTGTAAGGGGCTATAAAAATAGGGGGATTAAAAGCATTGAACATAAAACAGGAGCCCGTGTTATGGGTGTTTTTCCGGACGACACGGTTCCCGTGGGAAGGATTCGGTTTGAGAGATTATGAGTTTTAAATCCGGTTTTATCGGCATTATTGGCCCACCGAACGTGGGAAAGTCTACATTGTTAAACCGCATTGTGGGAACGAAATTAGCCATTGTATCCCCTAAGCCGCAAACCACGAGGAATCGTATCCTGGGCGTTTTTCACCAGGATGACTGCCAGATGGTGTTTATGGATACCCCGGGGATACACAGGACGCGGACGGCGCTGCACAAAAGCATGGTCAAAGCCGCTTTTGCCGCTTTTCATGAAGTGGATATCATCCTGATGATGGTTGAGGCCGGCGCCCGTAAAGATCCCGCCATTCCGTCCATTATGGAAAGTCTGAAGGTCATGGCAAAACCACGATTGCTGGCCATCAATAAAATCGATAAGGTTGAAAAAAAAAGGATTCTCCCCATGCTGGCGGACTACGGGGCACGATTTCCTTTTGACGTTATGATTCCCATTTCAGCGCTCAAGGGCGATGGTGTGGATGAATTGCTTCATGAACTGGAATTGCGGTTAAAGCCAGGACCGCAGTTTTTCCCGCCGGACATGAACACCGATCAATCCGAGGCTTTCATGGTTTCCGAGATCATTCGGGAGAAAATTTATCATTACCTCCGGCAGGAACTGCCTTATTCATGTGCGGTAACCGTTGAAAAAATTGAGGATGTGCCTGAAAAAAAACTGGTATCCATTGCAGCCGGGATCCATGTTGAAAGTGATTCCCAAAAGGGCATCTTCATTGGCCGAGGGGGAAAGATGATCAAGGCCATCGGCCGTTCCGCCAGGCTTGAGTTGGAATCGCTGCTTGGTGCAAAAGTTTATCTTGATTTGGCGGTCCGCCTAGAGAAAAACTGGAGCAAGGATACACGGGCATTGAAACGGTTGGGGTATTAAGGGCAGTGAAGAGTGTCGGGGCGAAAAATCTTTCGCCTCTACGCACTCCCACGCCGGAGCGTGGGGAACCAGTGAAGTCATTGCAGATTTCAGAAGGCATAAAAAAACCAACCCCGCAAAGCGAGGTTGGTTTCTTAGGAGGAAAGAGTAATTTTTTTAACTCTATATGGCTTTTCTTTACTGCAATAAGCTTGCCAAAAAAATATGGGGGGCAACTTTTTTTATAACCCATTGTTTTTTAAGAGTTTAACTTGTGCCAACCCTCATTTCCGGTTTTTTATGAACTCCTGAGATAGTACAAGATTTTGTACCTGAAAACGGTCAAAAACAGTTGTTTTAACGTAAATATATGAAATAATGTATGATATCTTTGGTACAAGACCTTTTACCCCTACAGGGTGATATTGTACTTCTTCATTTTGTGTTGAATCAGGCTTTTGGTAATCCCCAGACTCTTGGCCGCATGGGACTGAACATTGTTGGACTGGGCCAGGGCTCTCCGTACCAGCCGTTCTTCGATTTCTTCCATGGCTTTTTGCAGGGGGATGTGGGGGGGGACAAATCGCTCCACATCGAAATCGGTTTCCGTTTCTATGAGTGTCTTCGGCAGATCATCCAGGGTAATGACGCCGCCCGAATGCAATACCAGGGCTCTTTCAATGACGTTTTCCAGCTCCCTGACATTCCCCGGCCAGGGGTGTGAATAGAGTGCTTTCCACACTTCGGGTCGCAACTCGATTGTTTTGAGGGTCTCGCCTTCTTGAAATTTTTCGATAAAATGCTTTACCAGGAGGGGAATATCGTCCGTACGCTCCTGAAGGGACGGCGTATCGATGTGGATAACATTCAAGCGATAGTAGAGGTCTTCACGAAATATCCCTTTGGCCACATCCTCCTTGATATTCCGATTTGAGGCTGAAAGCACGCGCACATCTACCTTGATGGTTCGCGTTCCCCCCACCCGTTCCAGCTCCATTTCCTGAAGGACCCGCAGAAGCTTTACCTGAAGCGAGGGCGGCATCTCGCCCACCTCGTCCAGAAAGATTGTGCCGCCATCCGCCAATTCAAACCGCCCTTTTTTTAAGGCGATGGCGCCGGTAAACGCGCCCTTTTCATGTCCGAACAATTCACTGGCCAGAAGGGTTTCCGTCAAGGCGCCGCAATTGATGGCAATGAGCGGCTGTTCTTTTCTGGAACCCTGGTAATGAATGGCTTTGGCAATGAGTTCCTTTCCGGCGCCCGATGGCCCGGTAATGAGGACCGATGCTTTGGAACTGGAAACCTTGTCGATGAGATCATATACTTTGATCATCGGTTTGCTCTTGCCCACCATATTGCCGTATCTGAATCGATCGGCAAGGGCCTCCGTCAGTCGCTTGTTCTCCTTGACCAACCGGTGATTTTCCAGCGCTTTTTTCACCGTCAGTTTAAGCTGTTCATTTTCAAAGGGTTTCTGAATGTAGTCATAGGCCTGTTTTTTCATGGCCTCAACCGCCATTTCAATGGTGCCAAAGGCAGTCATCATGATGACGGGTATTTCAGGCTTAATTTTTTTGCATCTTTCCAGAAGTTCCATGCCGCTCATCCCGGGCATTTTCATGTCGGTGACAACCAGATCGAGATCCGCTTCACGAATGATGCTGATGGCCATTTTAGCATCCCTGGCCGTTACGATTTCATATCCTTCAGCGCCTAGAAGGGCCTCCAGTACCACGAGATAGTTTTTTTCATCATCAACAATCAGGATGGTTTCCATGATATTGGGCTCCGTTTTATTCTTTTGGCAGTCGGATAAAGACCTTGGTCCCCGTTTTTTCGGCAGAGGATTCTTTATGCCGGCTCTCAATCCATATGCGGCCGTGATGGCCTTCCATGATATTGCGGACAATGGCAAGCCCCAGGCCGCTTCCTTTGTCCTTGGTGCTGAAAAAAGGGTCGAAGATCTTTTTCAGATCTTTTTCGCAAATGCCGTTCCCATCGTCTTCAATGGTCGCCCGGTAATGGTCTTTTTCTTCCAATACGCTGACCGAAAGCGTCCCGGCGCCCTCAATGGCTTGAATGGCGTTCATGAAAATGTTTAAAAAAGACCGGTAGAGCAGTTGGGGATCCGCTCTGAGGGGCAGGGGGCGATGGGTTAAGTCGTCTTGCAGGGAAATTTTTTTCATCTCAAGCTCCGGTTGCAAAAACTGCATATTTTTAGTTAAAATTTCGTTCAAATCACAGTCTTGAAAATGGGGCGCTTGGGGCCTGGCAAAGTCGAGAAACTCCGTAACAATATTATTGAGCCGACTGGATTCTTCGACAATCAGACCCGACAGCTTGGCCTGGGTTTCGTTGGCCCCCGACATGCTGCCCAGCAATTCGGCAGTGCTTCGAATGATTCCCAGAGGGTTCCTGATTTCATGGGATACGCCGGCGATCATTTGGCCGAGGGTCGCCAGCTTTTCCGCCTGATTCAGTTGGGCTTCCAGTTCTCTTTGTTCTTTGGCTCTCTCAGAAATAGTTTTTTCCGCTTTATGCACAATGAAGAGAAGCGCCACAAAAATCATGCCCATAATCAGAATTGACAGCCCAAAGATGAGATATTGAAATCGAACCAGTGATGCATATTCCTCGGTGAGGTCCTGTATCAGTTCAAAAACCCCCAACACATGCCCGGTATCCCCCAGGAAAGGCCCTGCCCCCATGAAGGGGATGTAAGTCCTGAGTTTTTTCTCTCCCCCCATTCGTTGAATGCCGGTTCCCAGGATACTCTCTCCTCCGGATACCAGCCTGGAAGAATTTTGCCCCATCACCGCTTTCTTGTACCCGAGGCTCTCTCGCACTTTTTTTCCAATGAGGAGGGGATCCGTGCTGTAGGCGATAACGCCCTGGTTAATGTCATACATGTTGACCAGATCTATTTTGAAGCTGTGCGTGGTATTTCGCACGATTCGGTCCATCAGCGCCTGCTGTTGCTGCTCCCTCAGCCGCATTTTCCCGAACTGGCGGGTGACAGGCAATACAAAATTTTGAAATACCTGGTGATTCAGGTTTTGGCCCAGCAACAGAGCATAAGTTTCATGGTTTTTCATCAGGATATCCTTGGCCCTTTGGGAGATGACCATTGAATAGGGGAGGCTGAAGATAATGAGAACGATAAAACTCGCATAGGCAAAAAACTTTACGAGCCTGAATTGTTTTTCTTTTGTTGGCGTGCTTTTGTTTGAGGGCGACATTTTTTCACCGGGTTGCAACGGTTGTTTTAGCGGTAAGCCCGCGTCCTTGTCTGAGCGTCAAATTTCTGCTATCTTAAGCGCTCAAACAGCTTGGCGTCAACCCGTAGGATTAGAAAAGGAATCGACATGACAGACCATGATTTAAGACACCTGCCGTTTATGCTTTACGCGGACGGTAAAGGCCGGATTTATGACCATCCATACCTCAGGATGGCGGGTTTTTCCGGATCAACTCTCTTTGCCATTGAACCGGAAGACCTGATTGTCATGCCGGAGTTCAGCAAGCTCTTTTATCTCCCCTCCTGCCCTCCCTTGGGCCTTGATCCCGATACGGGCCAAGTGGAAACCGTTTATGAAATGGAAGTGGACGGCGAGCCGACAGCCTGTTTTGCCGTCGCCGCTTTTCTTGAACCGGGATTTGTCAGGACCCATCTCCCCGCGGCGGATTACAGCGGAAAATCATTTGTACTGCCGTCATGGGCCTATGGGGCTGTGGGGTACGACGATGACCATTACTGGGCCACGGGGTTTGAGGTGGAGTATAACGAGCGGTGGGATCCCCGCAATTATGACGACCGGGAACTGGTCCCCGCCATTGCGGACTACATGAAGAAGTACCCGGCAGGTCCCCTTGTGGAACATTTAACCCATTGCGCCACCGAAAACCATTGTTTTGCCGCCAAAAATCTCTTTCTGGAAAGATGGGAAGCCCCATTGCCGGTTAGCCGGAAGTGCAATGCGGCCTGTCTGGGGTGTCTTTCCCTTCAGCCGGGATCTTCCTTTGAAGCGTCTCATGAACGGATCGGATTTACCCCGTCCAAAGACGAAATTGTAACCCTGGCGGTGGCGCACCTGAACCATGCCCCCGACGCCATTGTGAGTTTTGGCCAGGGTTGCGAGGGCGAACCCCTTACGGAATATCGGTTGATCGCTGAAAGCACTGCCGAAATTCGAAGGCAGACCCAAAACGGCACCATTAACCTGAATACCAACGGTAGTTTTCCTGAACGGATTCGGTTGATCGCACAAAGCGGGCTGGATTCCATCCGCATCAGTTTGAATAGTGCACGGCCCGATTTTTATCATGCCTACTATCGACCCAAAACCTATGGGTTTGATGATGTGATTTCTTCCGTGGCCCTGTCCCGGGAACTGGGTTTGTATACCATGTTGAACTATTTGGTCTTCCCCGGAATTTCGGACCAGGAAGCGGAGATGGATGCCTTAATGGCGTTAATTGCCAAAACCGGCGTAAACTTCCTTCATTTAAAAAACCTTTGCATTGACCCGGCCTTTTACCTGAACAAAATGCCTGACACAGGCGCTGGAGGTATCGGAATGAGGCAAATGGCCGCTCGTGTTGATAACGCTTTTCCGGATTTGGAGCTGGGTTATTTCAACCAGCCGGTTCGGTAATCCGCGTTTCTGAAATCATTTTTTCGCACCCGAAACCCAAGGCTTAGAGGGCTAGGGGTTGAGAAGGCGCCTAAAGGCTTTTAGACATTGAACAAAATCGATTCCCCAAAAAAAAGCCCATAAAAAAATGAAAATCGTAGATAAAGAACGAAAATAAGATTAAAGGGAGGAATATGCTTGTGGAAAGTTTTTTCCACAAATAGTGTATGCTGTTTAAACGTTTAATATCATTGTGTTTTTAAATCATCAAAAATGCTCCGCTTTCTCAGTACCTTATAAACCAAGTTTTTTTTTTGCCTGTAAACGGAATAGGTTATCCATTGTCGAAAATCACTTTACCCCTAAGTCTTGATCACGCTCAAGCCTCTTTGACAGCTCCCTTTGTTTTGCTGTAGAAGTTCGACATTCATTTTTGCACAGTCATTGATTTTCATTTTTCATTTAGCTGGGAGCAACGCATGAAAACCGCTTGGGGTGAAATCAAGAACCAGCTTAAAACGCGGGTTCCGGAAAACACGTTTTCTCTTTGGATAAAGCCGATTGAATGTTTGCAGGCCAAGAAGGGCGCTGTGGTCCTGGGTTGCCCGAATCGATTTTCCAAAGATTGGGTCGTCGAAAATTATTTGGATCTGATTGAAGAAAAGTTTAATGCCATGGCCGACGGTCCCACGGATATTCAGTTCAAGGTACAGCGTCAAGAAAGGATGCCGGCCCCTGTTTCTCTGCCTCCCGACCCGGACCAGCTGACCCTTCCGGGTATGCCTGAAAAAAAACGTTCCACATTTTTGCTGAACAGTCAGTTTACCTTTGATCGTTTCATCGTGGGACAATCCAATGAATTTGCCTATTCGGCCTCTAAAGATATTGCGATGGGAAACCCGTGTAACTACCATTCCCTCCTGATGCTGTCCAATACCGGCCTGGGAAAGACCCACCTTTCCCAGGCCATCGGCCATGCGATTCTGAAGGCGAGTCCGCAAACCCGCCTGTTCTACATGACCGCTGAGGACTTCACCAATGAAATGATTGCGTCATTGCGGACCCATCGCATAGACGCCTTTAAAACTCGGTACCGTCGTTCATGTGATGTTCTCCTTCTGGAGGAGATCCATTTCCTGGGAGGAAAGGAAAAGATTCAGGCGGAACTGGGTTACACCTTGGATGCGCTGGCGCAAGACCGCAAGAAAATTATTTTTACCAGCTCTCTTCCGCCAAAAGACATCCCCCAGATGTCAAAGGAGCTTTCCTCCCGTCTGACGTCCGGCCTGGTGACCACCATTGGAGGACCCGACTATCATACCCGAGTGCAAATCCTTACCGAAAAAGCCTCAGCGTACGACGTTTCACTTTCAAAAGAAGTGGTTCATTTCCTGGCGGATCGGCTGAAACCTGATGTTCGACAAATGGAAAGCGCATTGAAGTGTCTCAAGGCAAGGTCTGAGCTGGTGGGAGCGAAAATCGACATGGATCTGGCCAAAGAGGTGGTTAGCGCCCTGGTATCTGGAGAGACTTCCATTACCACTGAAAAAATAAGAGCGCTGGTGTGTGAGTATTATAAGGTGGACACCGAGATGCTCAGTTCCAAATCTCGAAAAAAAGCGTATTCTTATCCCCGAAACATCTATGCCTATCTTTGCCGCAGGCATTCGGATGAAACCCTGGAGGCTATCGGCAAAACCATCAAGCGCAGCCATTCCACGGTTGTGTATGCTACTGAACTGGTTGAGAAAAAAATGAAAACGGACCGCAGTATGAAACATCAGGTGGACTTTCTTTCCAAACGCCTGGACGAAACCCTCCAGTGATTTTAGGCGCCGGACATGCGAATTCTTCACATCGGAAAATATTATCCTCCTTACGCCGGGGGGATGGAAAACTTCTTGCGGGATCTCCTGAAGGCCCTCAGAAATGAAGGCGTGGACGTTTCAGGTCTGGTTCACAATCACCTGGCCGGGAAAAAATCTTTCAGGGAAGACGTTGGGGGAGTTCAGGTTTTTCGAGCATCAACCTTGGGGCAGGTTCTGTATACGCCCATCAGTTTGTCCTTCCCGCTGGTTTTGAGACAGGCGCTTTTGTCGTTTCGTCCTCATCTTCTTCATCTGCATTTCCCCAACCCTTCCGCGTTCTGGAGTCTGGCCTTTTCGGAGGCCCGGGATATTCCATGGGTGATTCAATGGCAATCCGATGTGGCGCCTTCCGCCATTGACCGCCGTCTGAAGCCGGCTTATCAATGTTATCGACCATTGGAGCAACGTGTGCTTAAGCGGGCGAAAAAGATTTTGGTGGCTTCAAAACCCTATCTCCACCATAGCGCGCCTTTAAAACGCTGGACTTCAAAATGCGCCGTTATTCCTCTGGGCGTAGATCCGGAACGTCTTCCAGAGCCCCGGGAGACGGGGCTACGGCAGGCGGAAAAGAGCTGGAAGCCTAACTGCTTGAGGGTTCTGGCCGTAGGTCGTTTGACCTACTATAAAGGATTTGATGTTCTGATTCGAGCCACGGGGAAAATTCAGGGTGTTGCCGTACAGATTGTGGGAGAGGGCGTTCTCATGGCGGCCTTGCAAAGGGAAATTTGCCAAAGAGGTCTGGAAAACCGCGTTTTGCTAAGGGGAGGTCTTTCCAATAAGACCCTTCAAAGCCTCCTTGCCACCTGCGACGTGCTTTGTTTGCCTTCCCTGGAAAGGACCGAGGCATTCGGCGTGGTGTTGCTGGAGGCCATGCGGTATGGCAAAGCCCTTGTGGTAAGCGATATTCCCGGATCGGGAACGGGTTGGGTGGTTCGGGAAGGGGAGTGCGGGCTTTTGGCTGTGCCCGGGGATGAAAAGAGCCTCGCGAAATGTCTGGCGAGTTTGGCGGCGGCGCCGCTTCAATGTCGGGTTTTGGGAGAAAAAGGACGGAAAAATTTTATGAAGAAATTTCATATTCAGTCCGTGGCCCGTCAAACCAAAAGGGTTTATGAGGAGGTCTTGGATTCAGAGCTTGAATCAGCGGATTTCCGCAATTCTTCGACCAGTTTATTCAGCACCGCCACGTCCTGAAGAAGTTCTTTAATCCTCACCTCGTTTTGCGACGCAAAAATAAAGAGGTACAGGCTCTGGATTAACAGCACGCCGACGGCAATCACAAATAGTAACGCCGGGGCGTAGGAAACACCGGTAAATTTGGCGAGTTTATCCAGGATTACTGGGAATATCCCCAGCACCGCCACCGTGATGCCAATGGCGAACCAGGTCAAAGAGTACTTTTCTTGTAGTTTTCCCCGGCGAACCAGAAGCAGTATGATTAGGAAAATGACGGCGCCGATAATGCCCGTGGTGATTTTATATGAAATCATAGTTTTCTCGCAAGAATGAAGGTCAGTGTAATAAGGAGGTATCTTACGATGCTCGTTAGGTTTGGAAAAACTTTGGATTTTTCCATCAGCCGGGTTTCCATCCTGACAGGCACTTCGATTAATCTGAGCCCCTTTTTTTTGGCAATAAACAGAACGCCCAGATCCTGGTAATCCAGGTTCAAAAAGGATCCATGGGTCAACCGGCTCATGGCGGGCCGGCTGTATCCTCTCAGCCCTGAAGTGAAATCGCTGATGTCAAGTCCCGACAATCGGTTCAGGGTTCCCCAGCAAAATTTTTTAGATAACCCGCCGCGGTTATTGTCCTTTCCGATAATTACGTCGTAACCTTGGCCAAAGTAGGGGATGATCCGCATCGCGCCTTCGGGCAGGTGTTGCCCGTCGCCGTCAAAGGTGACAACGCCATCAAAGTCATTGGCCAGGGCGTACTTGAAGCCCGTCTGAATGGCGCACCAGTGCCCCATATTAAAGGGGAGGTTCAGATATTCAAACCCCTCCTTTTTCAGAAGATTCAGGTAGGATTTATCGTGGCTTCCATCGTCAATAACCAGAATGTTGGGGAAATGTTTCCTTAGATTCTGTAAAACCGGCAAAAGATGGGGCCACTCATTAAAAACGGGTACCAGGATAAGTAATTTTAGGTTTTTCATTTTTACTTCAACAATTTATATGAACCGGAAAATCTGCGGGATTGTTTCATGCTTTTGAATGCGCTGTCAAGAAAAAGAGTGAAAAACAAAGGGTTTTGTTTTGAAACAATATTTCTTATGTGCTATAGGGAGCCGGAAGGATATGGGTTTTGTAAAAACATGAAAAACTTTCATCTTCGGGTCTGTAGATTGGGGGGAGGGGTGATCCTTGGAATAGCGGAAGGGTCATGGCGGCAATGAACGAAAGAGGTGGTTGTCCATGAAATTTAAGTCTCTGGAAAAAGGATTGGCAAACCCGTGGTTTGCATTGATATTGATCGCCGCGACGGTTCTTTTGATCTACAGTAATGCTTACGATGGTCCTTTTGTTTTTGATGGGAAAATTCAGATCGAGGACAAAGAGAAGATCAGGGATTTGAAAAACTATTCGTCGTTAAAAAGTTTTTTTTCCCTCAGGCCCCTTACGGAGTTTTCCTTTGCGGTCAATTACCAAATGGGAAAACTGAACCCTTTTGGATATCATCTAGTCAACATTCTGATTCATACGGCCAATGGCATTCTTGCCTATTTGATGGCCTTGTGTGTGTTTGGAAGACTCTCCTTTTTTCCGGTCCAACGGCAGACCATTGCCATAAACAGGAACGGTCATGGATGCGATGCGCGAAGGAAGCAGAGGGGCTTTTCTTCTATATCCAATCACCTGATGGCGTTGCTGGTGGCCCTCATTTTTGTCGCGCATCCCATCCAAACCCAATCGGTTACCTACATAGTTCAGCGATATACCTCCATGGCGGCCATGTTTTATCTGGTTTCGGTGTTGTTTTACATCAAGGCCAGAAAATTACAAGTTGATGCCAATTCAGGGGTAAAGGCGGGAAACATCTCTCCACAGTTGATTGAAAAGCCCTCTGCCCTCTTTGACTTCAGGGTATTCATCAGCTTTTTTTTCTTCCTTTTTTTTGGTGTTCTTGCCATGTTGTGCAAGGAAAATGCGGCGACTCTGTTCGGTGTGGTTCTCCTTGTTGAGTACTTCCTGTTTGACAGAACCTGGGCCGGATGGCGGGGGAAGTTGATCTGGCTTGTACCCATAACCTGCCTTCTGGTATTTCTAATCCTGTATTTCTTTGCTTCAACCCGTGGCTTGAGATTTGGAAATCTCCTGGAGGATGTTTCTATCCTGACCAGAGAAACCAGAACCGTTGACCGTTTTAGCTATCTTTGTACCCAGTTCACGGTTTTTGTGCTGTATGTGCGGCTGCTTTTTTTCCCGGTCGGGCAAAATATCGATTACATGTTTCCTTTCAAGACGGGATTCTTTGATGGATTTACGCCTCTGGCTTTTCTTTTTATGCTTGTCCTCCTTGGATTCGGGTTCTGGAACATCAGGAAAAGGTCAGCCATTAGTTTTGGTGTTTTCTGGTTTTTTATCACCCTTTCCATTGAATCGAGCATTTTTCCCATAAGCGATGCCATGTTTGAACATCGACTCTATTTGCCCATGTTCGGTTTTGCTGTTTTATTGGTTTATGGCGTCTTTGATCTGTTCAGAGGTCGAAAGGTATGGGCTATGACGATTTTGACAGTGGTTGTCCTGGCGTTTGGCATTGGGACTTTTCTGAGAAATCGGGTTTGGCAGGATCCTTTAACTTTGTGGTCGGATGTGGTATTGAAAAGTTCGCATAACCACCGAGCTTATTATAACCTGGGAAATGCTCTGCAGGTTCGAGGACGGTTGGATGATGCCTTGAGCCACTATGAAAAGGCCATTGAACTGAAACCGAACTTTTCTGTTGCGCACGACAACCTCGGGTTGATTTTGATGAAAAAGGGCAGGCTTTCTGACGCTTCCGAACATATGGAAAAGGCCGTTCGTATTAAGCCTAGGGATGCTGATATTCAGAACAATTTTGGTCAGCTTTTATTGAAGCAAGGACATCTCGAAGAGGCTTCCAGCTATTTCCACCAGGCGATTAAACTCAAGCCGGATTATGCGAAAGCCCAAAATAATCTGGGGATTACGCTTGCTCAACAAGGAAAATTGAAGGATGCCTTGAAGCATCTTAAAAAAGCAGCGCGTCTTGATCCCGAAAACAGCGAAATACAAAACAATTTGGGTCAGGTCCTCATGCTGCGGGAGAATTATCAGCAAGCATCAAAGTATTTTGAGGCGGCAATCCGCCTGAACCCCGATTTTGCACAAGCCCAAACGAACCTCGGTTTTATACTTTTGAAGCAGGGTAAATCTGATGAAGCCGCGCAGCACTTCATGAAGGCGCTGAAATTAAACCCTGAGCTTAGTAGAGCCCGGCAAGGACTCAAACAAGCTTTTGAAACAAAAGGTGGTTGGGGGCCACGCAAATAGCCTGGAAAGAAGTCATTCGTTCTTCAGGGTGGTTCCATATTTTTAAATATCGTTTGAACTCGAGATTTTTTTTGTGATTCAATAAGTTAAGCGTAACTTCTCAATGGTTGTTTTAGCCAATAATTAATGGATCGGGATAAAATTGTTATGGAAAATCATGTAAAACGACTGGCAATGACCTTGGCTGAAACCGGGGCACTTTTTTTTGATGCGGATCTGGTACTCAAGGACGGACGTCCAACGCCTTATTTCGTCAATATGGCCATGTTCAAGACCGGACAGCTGAGCCTCTTGATGGGATCCTTTTTTGCTGAGATGATGGCGGCCAGGAATCTTCTGGAACGTGTGGATGTGATTCTGGGCCCCTCCTATAAGGGAAGTGCCATTGCCCTGGCAACCAGTATCGCCCTGTGGCAGGAATATCAAAAGGAAATGTTTTTTGAATATGACCGTAAGGAGGCTAAAACCCATGGAGAGGCCAGCGGGAAAAAGGGCATGTTTGTCAATGGCAGTTTTTTTGATGGTTGCCGTCTGTTTATTGTGGACGATGTGGCCACCACCATGGGCACCAAATACGATCTTCTTGAAAAAATCAAAGCGGAAGCACGATTAAGAGGAATGACGTTTCATGTGGAAGGGATCGGCATCGCAATTGATAGGGAACAGACGACGGCGGTTTATGACAAAGACAAAAAGGTGATTCCGGGATGTAAGGGAAGCAGCGCCATTAACGATTTCGTTTTAAAAAGCGGCATTGAGGTTTTTGCCGTTGCCGGCATTAGAGAAGTGGTTCAATATCTTTATGAGGAAGGTATTCCGGTTCTGGTGAGGGGAAAGCGCCTTCCCATGGATGAAGCGACAAAAGCCGAATTTGATCTTTATTTGAATACCTACGGTATTTTGAAGGATGAAGAATTTTGTGGAGATGGTCGGGGATAAAATAGACTTGCTTCAGGGGAAAAAATAAGGTATGGTCCTTTCCAGTCGGGACGTGGCTCAGTCTGGTAGAGCACCGCGTTCGGGACGCGGGGGCCGCTGGTTCAAATCCAGTCGTCCCGACCACCCCCCCCCTTTCCATAGTGTTCAAAAGATAGGTCCTCATCATTTTTGCCGTCAGATTTCTCCCCCTGTTGGACCAGACGTGAGAAATGTTCAAAGGGGCGATCACAGGTATACGCCGCTTGAACAGGTCATGGTATTTTCAAAAAAAACATAGGATACATTATACGTTCGGAAGATGGTGGCGTCAATTTTTGCTTGACAAAATCCATCAATTACTCAACATTCCCGCCATCGGAAGAATTGATGACGAATCGTTTTCAACGATTGATGGAGAATAACTGGTGAACAGGAGCGGAAAGGTTATTTTAGAAACTGAAGCCATGACGGATTCAATTGCGGCGTCTGCAAGATGGTGGGCGCTGCATACGCGAAGCCGTTTTGAGCAAAAAGTCCATGCCGGGCTTTGCGGAAAATCCCTTGAGGCTTTTCTTCCGCGAATTGAGGTGATGAGCCGTCGAAAAGACCGACGGAAAAAGATATTGGCGCCCCTGATTCCGGGTTATGTTTTTGTCCGGTCGGCCCTTGCACCCGAGGAATACTATCGCATTATCCAAACGGTTGGTGTGGTTCGGATGGTCGCTTTCAAAGGAAAACCCGTTCCCGCCGATGATCACGAGATCTCTTCTTTGATGATCTTGGACGGCACTGACCGAACAGTGCAAAACCGCACCTACATGCGGAAAGGCGACCGCGTGATGATCATGGAGGGGCCTCTCAAGGGTTTGGAAGGTTTTTATGTTCGACACAAGAACAAAACCGATCAGGTCGTGGTATCCGTTGAACTGTTGCATAGATCCCTGGAGGTGGAAATTGAAGGCTGGTCCCTTGAGAGGATTGCGGAATAGCTTATCCCCTGACGGCTAGGGTCATGTTTTTTGCAGTTAAATTAAACATATAAGCGGTTCATCGCCTGTGACCGAAGGGGCGGAGCTGTAATGGATGGCGTTTCGGGCTTTTGTGTGTCCGAACTAAGGCCGGGGAATGACGGAGGATGATATGAAGATTTTAATCACAGGGGGCGCCGGTTTTATCGGTTCGCATTTGGCGGAGCATTTGCTGAAAAATGGGAACGAGGTATTTATTATTGACAATTTATGGACCGGAAAACTGGCCAACATCTCGAAGATACAGGGCCATGATCGGGTGCATCTGGTCATTGACACCATTTTAAATGAATCCGTTATGAACGAGCTGATTTTTAAGGTGGATCAGATATACCACCTGGCGGCTGCGGTGGGTGTCAGGAATATCATGGACCATCCGGTGGAGACGCTGGATACCAACGTCAAAGGGACTGAAGTGGTATTGAGACTGGCCAATCGATTCAAGAAAAAGGTCTTTATCGCGTCCACTTCTGAGATTTACGGCAAGCATGTGGCGCACGATTTGTCGGAGGACGACAACCGGGTCATGGGGACGGTCAAAAAGCGTCGATGGGCCTATGCCTGCTCAAAAACACTGGATGAATTTCAAGCCCTCGCTTACTTTGATGAAAAAAAACTGCCCATATTGATCGGTCGATTGTTTAACACCGTAGGTCCCAGGCAAACCGGACAGTATGGCATGGTTTTGCCCACTTTTGTTCAGAGCGCCTTGTTCGGAAAGCCCATCACCGTTTATGGGGATGGAACCCAGAGTCGAAGTTTTACCCATGTCAACGATGTGGTGGAGGCCATCACCCGGTTGATGGATGAACCCGCGGCGGAAGGCGATGTCTTCAATGTGGGCAACAATGAAGAAGTGACCATTAACGATCTGGCGCTCAAAGTCAAAGAGATGACGGGGAGTCAGTCTGAAATTGACTATATGTCCTACGAAAAAGCTTACGGTCCTGGTTTTGAGGACATGGAAAGGCGATGTCCCAATATCAGCAAACTGAAAAACATCATCGGGTTTGAGCCGTCCCATGATCTGGAAAGCATCATCCAGAGCGTCATTGACTATTTTAAGGAATAGCAGGGGATTTTCAGTGATGTCCGGGCCTGGGAGGGAGAAGGATTTTTTCGATGTGCATTGATGAAGACGTGAAATTAGCATGACCCCTATCACTTTTAAAGATTATCCTAAAGAGCCGGTGGTATTAGACAATCTTTCCGACAAGATGATGCGGGAATCCCTGTTCGTTCCACTGGCCATGGGGGATGACTTTCTTGAAATCGCCATGGTCGATCCGGAAGATTTTTATACCATTGACGCTTTGAAGGTCACATACGGTTTGGACATTCGGGTCTGTCAGGGAAAAGAAGGCGACATCCTTGACACCGTTGAACGATTGTACGGGGCGGGCAGTCAATCCCTTGAAACCATCATAGAGGAAGCGGGAAAGGATATTTACGACATTTCCGCCGGTGATGTTGAGGATGAGGATCACTTAAGGGATCTGGCGTCGGAAGCCCCCATCATCCGGTTGGTGAACCGGTTGATTTTTAATGCGGTGGAACAGAAAGCCAGCGATATCCATTTTGAGCCCTTTGAAAATGAATTTAAAGCGCGATACCGAATAGATGGGGTCCTTCATGATGTGGAATCGCCTCCCCATCGTCTGCAGGCCGCCATTATCAGCAGGGTTAAAATCATGGCCAAGCTGGATATTGCGGAGAGAAGACTTCCCCAGGACGGCAGAATCAAGTTGCGGATTTCGGAGAAGGAAATTGATTTCAGGATTTCAACCATCCCCACCCTTTTCGGAGAAAGCCTGGTCATGCGGATACTGGATCGAGACACCCTGATCCTGGATCTTGATAAGCTGGGATTTCCCGACAATGTACTGGTGCAGTATAAGCAACTGACCACCCAGCCTTACGGCATGATTCTGGTGACCGGCCCCACGGGGAGCGGTAAAACATCCACCCTCTACACCACCCTTGCCAAAATCAATTCACCACAAAACAAGATTATAACCCTGGAGGAGCCGGTTGAATACCAGCTCAACGGCGTGAACCAGATTCAGGTGAACCAGAAAATCGGCATGTCCTTTGCCAGTGGACTTCGGTCCATTGTGCGGCAGGATCCGGATATTATCCTGGTTGGGGAGATTCGGGACCGGGAAACCGCCGAGATTGCCATTCAATCCGCTTTGACCGGGCATTTGCTGTTCAGTACGCTCCATACCAACGATGCGGCGGGGGCCATTACAAGGCTTTTGGACATGGGCGTGGAGAGTTTCCTCCTGAGTTCGACTCTCCTGGGGGTCCTGGCCCAGCGGCTTGTCAGGGTCATTTGTCCTGAATGCAAACGACCGATTGAACCGGAAGAAAGGCTTCTAAAGGCCATGGAAATAAGTTCTGATGAAGCAAATGAAATAGGGTTTTTCGAGGGCAAGGGCTGCGAAGCGTGCCGATACACAGGGTTCAAAGGCAGAACCGCTATTTTCGAATACCTGCCCGTGACCGGGCGGATTCGAAAAGAGATCATCCGGAAATCGAGCGCCGAGCAAATCAAGGAAGTGGCCGTAAAATCGGGAATGTTGACGCTCCGGCAGGACGGATGGCGAAAAGTGAAGGCGGGGGTCACCACCATTCCCGAGATATTGAAAGCCACCCTTGAAAACTAAGCATGACCACATACTCATACAAAGCCGCTGACAGCGCCGGCAAAATTGTTACCGGAACCCTTGAAGCGGATGAAGAAAAGAAGGCGGTTGCCCAACTGCAGGCCCTTGGTCTGATTCCCATGCGGATCATTCAGGCCAAAGGGAACGGCAAGGGGTTGGCATCGAATCTTGGCGAGCAGTTTCTCGGTCTCCTGAATGGCGTCTCTTCCAAAGACGTTATGGTTTTCACCCAGGATCTTGCCACCTTGCTGGAAGCCGGCCTGCCGGTTGATCGGGCGCTTTCCCTGTTGATTGAATCCGCTGAAAAAAAACCATTCGAAATGGTGGTGGGCGATATCCTTAAAACTGTTCAGGGCGGCGGATATCTATCGGATGCCCTGGCAAAGCACCCAAAGGCTTTCACCTCATTTTACGTCAGCATGGTGCGGGCCGGAGAGGCCGGAGGCGTTTTGGAGGCGGTTCTGAGCCGGTTGGGGGAGTTCATGGAAAGCTCCCAGGAACTTAAAGATTATATCAAATCAGCCATGGTGTACCCTATTTTTCTGGTGGGCGTGGGAGGGTTGTCCATTATTATACTCCTGACCTTTGTTATTCCCAAATTCTCGATTATTTTCTCGGACATGGGCCAAGCCATTCCCCTCAGCACCCAGCTTTTGCTGGGGATTAGCGAGCTGCTGCAATCCTACTGGTGGGCCATTCTGGCCGTATTGGGAGCGGCCTATTTTTTCTTGAGAAAGTATCTGAAAACGCCTGCGGGACGTTTGAAATTCGACCGCAAAAAAATGAAATTTCCCGTGGTGGGGGATCTCGTCAAGAAAATTGAGGTGGCCCGGTTTGCCAGAACCCTCGGAACATTGACAAAAAGCGGCGTTCCTATTTTGCAGGCCCTTATGCTGGTCAAAGACATTGTGGGGAACAGGGTCATTTCAGAGGCAATGGAAAACGTCTATGCCCGGGTGAAGGAAGGGGACCGCTTGTCAAAACCGTTGCGGGATACGGGGATTTTTCCGCCCCTTGCCATTCAGATGATCACTGTGGGAGAAGAGACGGGAAAACTGGACCGCATGCTTTTGCGAGTGGCGGAAAGTTACGAAAAAATGGTTCGGAATATGGTCAAACGGCTCATCAGCCTGTTGGAACCGACCATGATCCTGCTCATGGGACTCGTCGTGGGGTTTGTGGTGGTTTCCATGCTCATGGCCGTATTCAGTATGAATGAAATGCCTTTTTGACGGGAACGCGAAAGGAGTTATGATGAAGAAGCGAAAAAAAAATGAAATGGGGTTCAGTCTGATTGAATTATTGATTGTCATGGTTATTATGGGGCTTCTGGCGGCCTTGGTGGGACCCCGCATGTTTGGAAAGGTGGGCAAGTCAAAGCAGAACGCGGCCCGATCGCAGATGGCCCTCTTTGAAACCGCGCTGGATACCTACCGGCTGGATGTGGGCAAATATCCCACAACGGAGCAGGGTCTTCAGGCCCTCAGAACCAACCCCGGCGATGAAGAAAAATGGGACGGGCCCTATCTGTCAAAGGCATTGCCCAAGGATCCATGGGGTCATCCTTATATGTACAGGCGAGCCGACAACGGCGAAGTTGAGATGATTTCTCTGGGGGCTAACGGAACCGAAGGCGGAGAGGGCGAAGATAAGGATATTTCCAATCGGGACGGGGATGCGGAAGACGCCGGTTCTTAGAGAATTGCGGGTTTTAAATACCTTGGGGTTGCGGGCATCGCCCGCTTTGGGATGAAAAAGGGATTTTCACTGATTGAGTTGTTGGTGGTGCTGGTGATCATCAGTGTCTTTTCGGCATTTGTGGTTCCGAAGGTGGCCGGCACCCTCAGCAATGTGGCATTAAAAACCGCTTCAAAAAGAGTGGCGGCCTCCCTGAGATACGCCAGGAGTCGGGCCATAACGGAAAGTGTGCCCTACGTTGCCCTTTTGGATCTCAATCAAAATCGGATGACCATCAAGTCCGATATAAATTCCACGGACAAGGAAGATGAAACCGCCCCTTTGAAACCGGGCGAAAATCGGATAAAGCGCTATACCTTGCCGGGGGATGTGAAATTTAAGGACGCACGGGCCTTTGACGGCAGTGAAAGCGATTCTCGTTTTTTTGCCGTTGTCTTTATGCCCAGCGGCTGCAGCAGCGGGGGAACCGTCCTTTTAGAAAATAATCGCAAGCATGAATTCGCTATCAAAATCGACTTTATTACCGGCACGGTGCGTGTGGAGGCCTCATGAAGCCGGATCAGATGGCGGGGACAAGGTCGCCCGGGATAACCGGAGGGTTTGCACTCATTGAAATTCTTGTGGCCACTTCCGTCCTGGCCATTTCTCTGGTCGTCATTCTACAGCTTTTTTCAGGCGGCCTTAAATCACGCAAATTGTCGGAACAATACACGCGGGGCATATTTCATGCCAGGGAAAAAATGGCGGAAATGCAGCTTTCCCCGGATTACTTGGAAGGAGAAACCCAAGGGGAATTTGAGGATGCTTATCAGTGGCGAACCGTTATCACCCGAATCGTCCCTGAAGAGGCGGAAGAAAACCTACCCTTTGATTTGCTGAACATCAAGGTTAACATTGCCTGGCGTGAAGGCGAAAAGGAAAAAAACTTTACCATTAACACCCTGAAAGCGGTTGAAAAGAAAAAGGAGGGGTAGAACGGTTTTTTTTAAACAATGGCCCGGCAACGTTTCATATCCCGTATCCCATATTTAACTTCCGGTTCTTCAGGCTTTACGCTTTTGGAACTCATGCTGTCGCTAACCATTTTGGGGGTCATTCTGCTGATTATTTTCGGCGCTCTCAGGATTGGCACGCGGGCGTGGGAAAAGGGCGAAAAAGATACGGACATCGAGCAGCGGCAGCGGGCCGTTTTAGGGCTCATGGCGCAACAGATTGCAAGCGCCTTCATCCATGAGATAAAAGTGGGCGATGAACCCCTGGTTTTTAGCGGTTCCGAAAAGACCATGGCATTTGTTTCCCGCAACCCCATTGTGCCGGGAGCGCTTACCGGCGTGGTTTTCGTGAAATACATGGTTCAGGAGACCGGCGGGAAAGGGAAAATGCGGCTCATGCTCTACGAGAAAGATGCGGGTTTCCTGAAAGAGGAAGACCTTGAGGGTTGGAAAGACGAAGATTTCGTTACCTTGATTTCAGGCATTCAAGATTTTCAGTTTGAATTTCTGAAAGAGACGCAAGAGGAAAGCAAAACGAACTGGCAAACCGCTTGGCATTCTCCTGAAGATGAAGGGATGCCGCTTGCGGTGAAAATTGTTCTCCAGCAAAGTAAAGACGCGGCGCCCATTGACGTGATCGTGCCGATTCGGTGCCGGAAAGAGTAACCGACGTATCATGAAAAAAGAGTTCACCCATGAGAAGGGGATGGCGCTTTTTATGGTGCTGTGGGTGTTGATCCTCCTCTCTGCCATTGCAACGGAATTTTGTTTTGCCATGCGGACTGAGGTCAATATGGTCCGCAATTTCAAGGAACAAACCGAGGCCTATTACATTGCCCTGGCGGGTTTTAACCGTGCCGTAACCGAATTGATCCGAAATGAATTTTCTCCAAAGAAAAATAAACTGCTTGGAAATGACGATGAAGCGGCGGCTGAAACATCGCCGCGCTGGCGGATGAATACCGATATCCCGCCGGTTCCTTTTGCACAGGGGCAGTTTTTAGTGCGCATCGGAAATGAAGCGGGGAAGATCAATCTTAACGACGCGGATGAATCTCTTTTGAAGATGATGTTGAACGGATTTGACCTTGAGGAACAGGAAAAAAGCATTATTGTTGATTCCATTATCGACTGGCGGGACGAAAACGATCTTCATGGGTTGAACGGCGCGGAGAATGACTATTATCAATCTCTTCCGAAGCCCTATGACTGCAAAAATGGTAATTTTGACGCCATAGAAGAGCTGCTCATGGTCCGGGGGATCACACCGGAAATATTTTATGGCGGCCTCAACCGTATGGTGACGGCATTTCAGGACAGCGGTTCCAGGCGGGGGAAAGTCAGAAGGGGGTCCACCAAGGCTGGCGGGTCCAAAATCTGCATTAATGCCGCATCCAGGGCCATGTTGCTTTCTTTGCCGCAAATGACCGGCGACCTGGCCCAATCGATTATGGTCTTCAGAAAAGAGGCGGATTTCAAATCTTTGGGAGAAGTTGCCACGCTTCTGGGCGCCGAAGTATATGGGGCCATCTCTCGCTATATTACCCTGACCCCCAGTGCCTATTATCAGATTGTGTCCGAGGGAAAGATTGCCGACAGCAGAACGCGGCAAGGCGTAGAGGCCGTGGTGGAGATCAATCGCACCATCAAAAAGGGTTACCGCGTGGTTCAGTGGAACGACCGTGCGACATTGCCGGCAGGTCCATCCGCAAAACCAAACGAATGACCTTTTTCAGAGGGACTATTCATGCTTTTTCAAACAAGCCTCGGCGTTGACATTCAGGAAGGGGCGCTTTGCCTGGTCTGCCTGAAGGCCTCATCCAGGGACGTTCAACTGGTGGCGCATGCAGCTTATCCACTTGAAGAAGGTGTCGTGGATGAGGAAAAGGCCAAGGGCATTTTTGAATTGATCCAAGGGTTTCTACGGGAGAACCGGATTTCCCCCACCTCTATGTTTTTAGGCATCCCGCGCAATACTGCCATCCTGAGATATCTGGAATTTCCCATTGCCGTTAAGGAGAATCTCCGAGAAAGTCTGGGCTATGAATTGGAAAAGCATGTGCCGTTCAACCCGGAGGATGTATATTTCGATTTCCAGATTATTTCAGAGGATAAAGCCGTCGGACGCTTGCAATTGCTTCTTGTGGTGGTGAAAAAACAGACCCTGTCGCCCATTCTGGCCCTTGCGAGACGATTGGACGTCGGCATTTCCGGTGTTGAGATCAGCTCAACGGCGCTGGCAAACTATTTTTTTCGCCGTGGCGAAAAAGGCAATGTGATCTCATTTATCCATATGCGTCGCGGCGACCTTGAATTGGGGCTTGTCAAAGACGGCATGCTCCGGTATTCCAGGCGCTTGTCAAGAAACGACGACCTGCCGGCGGTCATTCCGGCGGCGCTTTCAAGAATGTGCCAAGACTTTGGAGAGGGCGATGACCCTATCGATACGGTATTCTCCGGAATGGAAACGGATGTGCCCTTGCTAGAGTCTCTTTCCGGGATAGATGGCATCAATATTCGTTTGCCGGATCTCTCCAAGGCGCAAATTCCTTCCGGTACCGTGATGACAGCCTACGGCCTTGCCTTGAAAGGGATTCGGAAGACTTCCATCAATATCAATCTGCTGCCGTCTGCGCTGCGGAAAAAACCCAGTAAATTCAAATTTTATGCCATCTTCGGGTTGTCGTTCCTGATCCTTTTGGGGGGGCTTGCCTGGGGGGGAGGCGTCTTTCTCCAACGTCAATGGGCACTGGATCGACTGGAGGGGGAAATCCAAAGGTTGGGGTCTCAGCTGAAAAAAATTGAGCGGGTCAAAACAGAAAAAAAGGAAATTGAGGATCGCATCAATTATCTGAATACCCTTCGCCGGGGCAGTCCGTCCGTCCTGAGCGTGTTGAAAGAATTGTCTGAAAGAATCCCCGAGGATGCCTGGGTCAATCGGTTCGATTTTTCGGAAAAGGGTGTTCAGATACAAGGGGAGGCGACATCGGCTTCGGAACTCATTCCGCTTCTGGAAGCGTCTCCCATGTTTGGCGGTGTGGCTTTTCTCTCCGCCATTACCAGGGTCCGCGACGGCAAGGAAAGGTTTCGAGTGGGTCTGAGCCTTAAATGAAGACAAAATGTTTAAACTAGACAAGAAAAGAAAATATTTTTTAATAGCGATGGCCTTTCTTCTGATGGTAGGGGTCGTATACCGGCTATGGCCCCAAATACAGGATATTTCCGGTGCTGACGGCAATATCGCACTTAAGGAAAAACAGCTTGTCAAATACCGTCGGATGTTTCAGTCCGGCGACAATCTGGAAAAGGATATTGCAGTTTTAAAGGCAACCCTCAAGCAGGGGGAGTCCGGACTTTTGACCGGAAAAACCCCCGCATTGGCTGCTGCGGATATTCAGAAAGTCGTGCGTGAGATGGCGGATAAATCTCAAATGGGGATCAAAACGGTCCGGGTCCTGAAGCCGGAGGATGTGGGCGGAAACCACTATCTGAGCATTCCCGTTCAATTGTCCGTCGCCGGCACCGTCCGGCAGCTAAAGGAATTTCTGTACCAGATCATGACCTCTTCAAAATACTTGACAGTGGAAAAGCTGGGAATTACTGTCAGCCGAAGGCGATTGCGACGCGGGACGACAAAGACGGCGGAAAGCGTTAACGCCGATATTACGATCAACGGTTTTTTAAAGCGGTCGGATGACTAAATCTGAATAGAAGGGTTTTTAGATGGTTTCAAGGATATGGTTTGTTAACGTCATCCTCGCCCTGTTGGTCGCTTTTTTGGGTTTGAAGGCGTACGGGGTGTGGTTCCAGGAAAATAGTGGAATCCCTGAGATGGCGGAAAAACCGGTTCAGCGGGTCGTAAAACCCCTGGGAACGTTCCATGAAAGAAAGGTTCCCCCTGAATCGGAATATGATGCGTTGATGACCCTGAACCTTTTTTCACCGGAACGGACTGAAGTAGTTCCCGATGAAACAACGCCGGATGAAAAAACAAAAACACTGAGCGCTGTGGAACAAAAAAACATTGAGAAAAATTTCAGCAAATTTACCCTATATGGTATGGTGATCACCGATGATTCCGCTGAGGCGCTTGTATCCTGCCCGACGACTCCGCTTGTTTTCAAACGGGGAACAAAACCAAAGAGGACCCCAACCGTTAAACAGACAAAATGGGTTAAAGCCGGCGATGCCCTGGATGATTTTAAGGTCGTGGCCATCAAACCCGACAGGGTTCTCCTGGAAGCCGGCGGTCAGTCTTATGATCTGCTGTTGTATGGCAATGAACAAGTAAAAAACCGTGGGGCCGCAAAGCCCAAACCCGGTCCCACCGTGGTGGGTGCGTCCATTAACGCACCGATTGCGAATGTCAACGTAAAAAAGACCGTTCCTTCCTCAGCCGCAAAGAAGGCGCCGGAAGCGACAGCGCCGCCACGCGGTGGTCGTCCTCCGGCGATGCAGGAGAATATTGAAAGGAATCTGAAAAAGCGGCAAACGGGCGGATTCGGGATTCCTCAGACTCAGTAGCGGTTTTGACGGGTATGGGAATTCAACACTTAAAGACTTTTGAATTTAGGGCGTTTTTTTTGGGGAATAGAGACTTCCGGCAATCCAATTGGCCGTTTTTTTCCAAATGCGCCCCAAGGAAGCTAAGGTATTGTAATCGTATGCGAAAATGCTTTATCAAAACGAACCTGTTTATCATCGTCATGATCATGGCGGCAGTTTTTTTGGCCGGTTGTGCGGGCAGCGAGACGATGGGCGACCGGGGGAAGGCATCCGGTAAGGCGCCCCTTGAAGCAGATATTATCGAGGATGCCGCAAAAAATTATGAAAACGCGCATCAGGGTGCAAAAGGATCTGCGACGCCCTCGGAAGAGCAGACGAAAACGGCGTCGCCAGTGATTGGAAAAGCGCCTTCCCCGGTCTCTGGAAGAGCGTCGACGGAATCTTCCAGGGACCGATATAGGTCCACCAAAGTATTCGGAAAAAAGGCCGCTGCAAAGCGGAACATATCAAGAGCCGCTTCACTTTCCAATGCAGGGAGTGGACCCGAAGAAGAAGGACAGATTATTTTCAACTTTGACGATGCGGACCTTTATGAAGTCATCAAAACTATGGCTGAGCTTCTCGAAATCAATTATATCGTTGACCCCGGAATTCAAGGAAAAGTGACCATTCACACGGCTCGTAAACTGAAGAAAACCGACCTTTTTCCGGTTTTCTCACAGATTCTGGAACTTAACGGCTTGGCGGTTATGAAGGAGGGGAAGATTTATAAAATCATCCCCATGAAAGACACTCCCAGAATGCCGATGGACGCGCTGTTTACGCTGGGGCAAAAAGGAGTTCCTCCCATGGATAGGGTTATTATTCAGATTATCCCCCTCAAATATATGTCTGTGGAGGAGATGACAAAACTGCTAACCCCCTTTCTCTCTTCCGGTGGAACCATCGTTGTGAGTGCGTCCACCAATACCCTGGTGGTGGTGGATAAAGGCGCCAATATCTTGAAAATCCTGCAGCTGGTGGGAACCTTTGATATCAATGTGCTGGACCGGGTGTATTATCGTTTTTACCCCCTGGAGTACCTTGAAGCGAAGGAAGTTTCTGAAATCATGAAGGAATTTACCACTTCCTACGCCAAGGACTCTACCGGCATCGTTAAATTCATTGCGCTGGAGCGCCTGAATACACTCCTGGCGGTGAGTACGATACCCGATGTTTTCGATAAAATTGAAGAATTGGTACGTCAAATAGACATTGTGGATGAAACGGTCGCCGCCAGAATTTTTGTCTATTTTGTCAAAAACGGTTCCGCCAACGAGCTGGCAACGTTATTAAACAACGTGCTGACCGGCAAGGAAACCCAGAAACAAGCGGAAAAGAAAGCCGGCGGCTCAAGCGATGTCAAAGGAAATCCCTTTTCAATGGCGAAGATGGCGGAAAAGAAAGCTGAAAAAGCTGCGGCTAAGGCCGGGGAATCCACCCGGAAAACCACGGAGCGGAAAAAAGCTTCCGGCGCCTCCGGGGAAGGGTCCGGTACCCTGATGGGTGATGTGACCATCACGCCGGACGAGATCAGAAATGCGCTTATTATCGAGGCAACCCCGGCGGATTACAGAATTATTAACGGGATATTGAAACAAATCGATATCATGCCTCGCCAGGTGCTGATTGAGGCCACCATCGCCGAAATTACCCTGGATTCTTCCACCTCGTTCGGGGTGGAATATGCCCTGGGGCAGGGGGCTGCTTTGAGCAATGCCAGTTTTATGGCCACAGTGGGAGCGGGAGGGCTCAAATATTCCATTGGCGTCACCGACAAATGGTTTGTGGAACTGAACGCCCTGGCAACAAAGGGAAAGCTGAACGTCATTTCATCTCCCCATGTGCTGGCTTCCGACAACCAGGAGGCCAAGATCGATGTATCCCGGGAAATTCCCCTGGCAAGCGGTACAACAAACGTTTCAAGCGGTACGACCCTCAGTGAAACCACCATCGAATACCGGGACACAGGCGTGATCCTGTCTGTTACGCCCCATATCAACGAGCGGGGACTGGTGACCATGGATATCAGCGAGGAGGTGAGCAATTACGACGGTAATATGGCTGTGGGAAAAGAGGGGAATGAATACCCCGTTTTTTCTAAGCGGGTGGTCAAAACCACCCTCACCGTGGGGCACGGTCAGACCATTGCCATCGGTGGGTTGATCAGGGACAAGGAAAAGGAGACGAGTACGGGGCTTCCCTGTTTGATTGATACCCCCGTTATACGGTATTTGACAGGGAGTTGGGGAAAAGAAACGGAGAAAATTGAACTGATTGTTCTGATTACGCCCCGGGTGGTGGACGACATGGACGATGTGGAAGCGGTGACCAACGAGTTTAAACAAAAAGTGCAGAGCGTGATGAAGCAGTTTTACCCCCAGCCATAAAAACGCCGCTAAAATGACAACCCTGTAATGTTGAATAATTCCCTTCCATTTATAAATGTTATCCATGAATATTTTTATAATAATTAAACGCTGGCTGCAAATTCCGTTTCATTATCAAACCCTGTTCTGGGGATTCGTTCGGAACGAAATCAAAGGGCGTTTTGCTGGATCTATTGGGGGCTTTTTGTGGAGTCTTCTGACGCCCTTGGCCAATTTGCTCATCTATATTTTTGTATTCTCCCTGGTTTTGAAGATCAGGATGAAACCCATGGAAACGGGGACTGACAGTTTCGCTGTATATTTTTTGACCGGGCTCCTGCCATGGACCGCTTTTTCAGAGGCTTTGAGCAGCGCTACAGACGCTTTCCTGGGTCGGGCCAACCTCATTACAAAGGTGGCGTTTCCCCTGGAAATTCTGCCCATGGCAGGGGTTATAGTTCCGTTCTGTCTTAACGGTCTCGGTTTTATAATGTTTTTGGTGTATTTGATTTTCAAAGGCTATTTTCACATGGCGTGGATGTGGTTGCCCCTGGTAGTGGCCGTCCATATGGTGTTTACACTGGGCATGGTATGCCTGATTGCCAGTTTATCAGTGTTTCTGAGGGATATTAAACATTTTATCGGAACGGTCCTGTCGTTGTGGTTTTTTCTGACACCCATCATCTATCCGTTGTCCATGGTGCCGGAAAAACTGAGGTGGGTCATCAAGATAAATCCCATATATCCTTTTATTGAGCTGTATCATCAAGTGTTGCTGCATCATTTCATTTCCTTTGGCATGCTCGCTTATACCATGGGTTTGACGCTGTTATGTTTTGTTTTGAGCGTTCTTTTTTTTGAACGCTCAAAACATGCCTTTGCGGACGTTTTGTAGGAAAGTCTGACGAATAAAATAAGGAATTTTATATTTGAATGCTATTGAGGCTGAAGGCCTGACAAAACATTACCAGGTGTATCTAAGACCCTTTGACCGTCTCAAGGAAGCGATTCTTCGAAAGCCCTGCCATGATCTGGTAGAAGCCCTGACGGATGTTTCTTTTGAAGTGCCTGAGGGTGGCACACTGGGGATTATCGGCGAAAATGGCGCGGGAAAATCCACCCTGCTGAAAATATTGGCTGGTACCGCTCATCCAACTTCCGGGCGGATGGTGAAAAGGGGCAGGATGGCCGCACTTTTGGAGCTGGGGTCGGGATTTCACCCCGAGTTCAGCGGTCGGCAGAACATCTATCTCAATGCAGCGCTTTTAGGGTTGAAAGAAAAAGAGATCAGGGACCGTGAAAAAGCGATTATTGCGTTTTCTGAATTGGAGAATGCAATCGACCGGCCGGTCAAGACCTATTCATCTGGGATGTATGTTCGTCTTGCTTTCTCTATTGCAACGAGTGTGGATCCGCAGGTCCTGATTATTGATGAGGCACTCAGTGTCGGGGATCAGCGATTTCAACAAAAATGCGTGGATCGGATGATGAATTTCAGAAAGGCCAACAAGACGATCATTATCTGCACCCACAGTATGTATATGATCAACGAATTGTGTTCCCGGGCTATATGGTTGAAAAACGGCCGAATGTGCCGTTCTGGGAAAACATCTTCCGTTGTTTCAGCTTATTTGGCCTATCTTGAACAAGATCCTGAAATTTTTGCCCCCGCCAGGGCGTCAGCGGCGCCGTCTGATTCACAAATGCCCGATATCCTGATTGAAGATGTGCGCCTTCTGGACGAAAAGAAAGAACCGGTCGCGGATATCCATCAATTTCAGATGCTTATTGTTCAGGTTAAAACAAAAAGAATTGGCCCCCCCATTCGAGGGCATCTGGCCGTGGGTTTCGGATTTACGGATGGCAGTCAGGTTTTTGAGACGACAACAAAGATGTCCGGCTTGGATCCGATTCTGTTTTTCGGTGAGCAGGAGGTGGAACTTATCATTCCGTCCATTCCGATTTTGGGCGGAAACTATGTGGTTAGGGCCCGTGTGGGGGATGAATACGCCCTTAGAACGATCCACCAGATGAGCCTCGACCCGTTTGTTATCGAAAGTGAACATCCTGAGATTGGCATGATGTGGATGGCGCATTCCTGGAAGATTCCTGCGTAAGGTCCTGATTTGAAAACACTGGCAGTCGTTGTTAACTACAAGAGTGCTCCGTTGACCCTTCAGGCGGTTCAGTCAGTGATGGATTCCGAGTCTCTGGGACCGGTTGATGTTGTGGTTGTGGACAACAGCGAGACACCGGAAGAAGTGAAAATACTGCGTCGTGGCCTTCCTGCGTCAGTGAATTTAATGGTCAATGCCGAAAATATGGGATTCGGCCGCGCCTGCAATCAGGCTGCTGAATCGTGGCAGGGCGACGCCATTCTTCTTATTAATCCGGACGCCAGGGTTCTTCCCGGCTGCCTTAAACGTCTTCAGCAAACCCTTTTTTCGTGCAATGCCACAGCTGCTGTTTCCCCTCAGATATTCTGGGATGAGTTGCTTCAATACCATTTCCCCCCTCCCTGTTCGCCTGGTTTGGTTGAATTTCAGTCCGTTTTGAACCGACGGGGCCTTGATTATCTGACCCAGCTGCTGGATCTGTTTTGGCGAAGGTATTCTATCAGAGTATGGCGTTCCAGAGGGCCCTTGCGGGTCCGTAACTTGTCTGGGGGTTTGTCGCTTCTGAAATGGACTTGCGTGCGTAAAGCGGGTGGGCTTTTTGATCCCCGATTTTTCCTTTATTTCGAAGATACGGACCTTTTTCTTCGCTTGAGACGAGCAGGGTTTGATTTGCTGATAGAACCGAGGGCTAGAGCGATTCATTATTATGATCAGTGCGGTATAGAGGATCAGGAGCATAAAATGCGTCTTATGTTTACGTCCATGGCGCTTTTTCTGAAAAAACATGGCAGAACCTGGGAGAGTGGATTGGCAAGGGCCGTTTCATGTTTCGTACCGCCTAAACCTGAAAAAAATGCTATTTTCCGCCATCGGTTTTCGAGCGCTTTTTCACTTGAAATTCCAGCCTATTTACACAAGGAATGGCTTTTTGAGTGGAGTCCTAATCCTGATTTCATGCCTGCCGCAGGCCGTTTTGGCGCCGGCGGGCAATTTGAATTTTCAAAGCACTGCTGGGATATGCTGGCAAAGAGGCAATATTACGGACGAATCGGAAGACCGAAGGGGTTTGAGAGGCGTTTTCTAAACATGACTTGGGTGGTAGAATAGCTGCTCCGGCAGCGTGTTTCTAATAAAAATGAAAGGTTTTTCTTCTTCTTTCACGGTAGGGCACAGGAATTGAGTAAATTATTTGAGATTTTGTTGAGGGAATTGCTTCCCCACTTCCCTAAGCCACCGGCATCTGTACTGGGTGTAGGCCGAGATGCAACTTGTTACAGAAGTGAATTGTCAGCGTGTGGCTATGATATGGCGATTTCGACATTTCCGGAAAAGAACCGCCGCGGTTTGCACGGGAAAGTTTTCGATGTTATTATACTTCATTGCGCTTTGAAATCATTGCAGCCTTTGGAAGGCCTTCTGATGCATATTCGGGATTTCTTGAAATCGAATGGCACATTGGTGATCTGTGATGAATTTTGTATTTTTGAGGACGGTCTTAACAAAACGGACTTTTATCTCGCGAAAGAAGTGATTGCGGCGCTTTATGAAAGTGGATTCAGTATCAAAATCCATAAAAAATGGCCTCAGCGGATAAAAAAGGGTTTGGATTCTCTGGCCCCCTGTGTGAAGGGGGGGGACGATATGTCCGGGTCGTCGGAGTCTCCGAGGCTTTTGGGAACATTTGGAAGCAGCTGCCCAAAAGGGGTTGATGTGCCGTTTCATATGATCCTCGGTAGAAAGGACGATATTTTCCTCAGACCCTATCGAGAGGGAGATGAGGAAGCCATTTTGCCTATGTTTAAAGAGGTCTTTAACGCAGAAAGAAGCATGGCGCACTGGCACTGGAAATTCAGAGATAATCCGTTTGGCGCCTACAAAATTGCTCAGGCCTTTTCCTATGACGGAATTCTGGCCGGGCATTATTCGGGTTATCCAGTGCCATTTTATTCCTCCGTGGCCAAAGGAGAACGGTTTCTGTCCTTTCAGATCGGAGATATCATGACCCGTCTGGGTTTCAGGCATGTGGGTCTTGGAAAAACAAGCGTACTTGGGCGTATCACCGACTATTTTCATCAAAAATTCTGTGTGGGTCATATCCCATTTCTGTACGGGTTCGTAGCCGGGAATCATCGAAAGTTCGGAGAACGTTTTCTCGGATATCAATACATGTCCGAAATTCCCTGCCATGTAATGGATTTAAACCATTCGACGCTTAAGCCGGATACGTGGATTAAGCGGATAATTTCGGGGATCAGGGTGGAGGAAGTTCATGATGTCAACCCTGCGTTTGATATTTTGTTTCAGAAGGCTGCCGGAAATTACGGGCTATTGGTGAAAAGGGACGCAGGGTATCTGAGGTGGCGTTATCTGGACTGCCCGGATGGCGTGTACCGGATTTTTGCTTTGAAACGCTTTGGGAAACTGATCGGCTGGAGTGTATTTCGGGTCCGGGGATCAGTGTTGATCTGGGGGGATGCCCTGTTTGAAAAATCCCAGGCGGTGTTTGCCGGGATGCTCCTTGAACAGCTCCTTAAACAGCAATTCTCTGAAGTTAAGCGCGTTGAAGGATGGTTTTCCAAAAACCCTGCCTGGTGGACGAATTTGCTGGAAAACATGGGATTTAAGGTTATTAAAGAACCCAACGGTCTGGTGGCGGGTGTAACCATCTTCGAGCCTGGTGTATCTTTGAGGTCCGTTGAAGAGCAGTTCTATTATACCATGGGCGACAGCGACCTTTTTTAATGCGACTTTTTTACTTTCCATAGAACCCTTGTGGGGATAACGCCGGATAAAAAAGTCTCACGGTGATTTTGTTCTACCACCTAACTGATTGAAGTTAATAGAAAAAAGTAGCCACTTTGATCTCTTGGCAAGCGCGCCAAAAAAAGTGGTTAAATATCAGCATGTTGGTTCAAGGATAAAAGCTAAATCCTTTCAATTGACAGACCTTTTCCGGTTAGAACAAATTTACCGTGAAAAAAGTCTCTAAAACTCCGATATAAGAATTGAGCGAGGAACTGTTGGTCCGAAGAAAGCCAGGGGCCCGGTTTTCAGGATTTTTCGATCAACTGGCAGTCAGTATATTTGGCGTAGACTTGGTCGCGGGTAATATTGAGTTCTTTTTCCGTGTCACGAACAGGAACATTGGCGAGCATGAAAACCTCATGGGAAGGAAAGATGCCGAAGTATTCGTTTGCAAAGACAATCAATTTGTTACGGTTGAGAACTTTAAGCTTTCGTCGATACATCTGCCAGGTACTTGGCTTACCGAGTGCTTCTAGTTTTAATTGATCTTCCTGCCATTTCAAAAAGGCAGTGGTAAGCGCTTTCATGGCCATGGTCATATAAACTTGAATATGGACACCTTCTTTGGTTTTCTTAGGTGGGTACTCAAAATGCCAGTTTTGCTTGACCTCTCGGAACAGTTTATTTTCCATAAGGCTGCGATCATCGTAGCGGTCAAAAGTTACAAAGGGATCTTTCACGTCGATGTTCGTTATGAATACAACCTGCTTTTCGGGAGGAGGAAGGTTGTTGTCCCATTTTTTGACAACCACCGCATTCAGAGGGATCGGTTCATAATCTTTTTTGGCGGTATTGGCTTTGGAGCCCTCTGGATTAAACCAATCACATGTCAGAAGATCCGGCACCGCCACCAATGTGGTGAGCACTTTTTCAGTGTACTTTTTTTTGCCATAACCATGCGTCACGTGAACTTCCCGGGTCACCGGTGGGAGGTCCGCACAGTCTAACGCTAACTGCCGTGCATCTTTGGCGGCATCCATATTTCTTTTTAAGGGGATGACAAATTCAATCCCCTGCAGGTCAATGTCGAAGAGAAGCTTGCCGTCGAGGAACCCGCGATCAAGCACCAGAGAGTCAATAGTGCTGAATGGTTTTACATTTTCTTTAGCCTGTTTCAACACGGCAAGAACATGGCGATTGTCTGGTTTCTCAATTGTATCAATCTTGATGGCTAGAGGGATGCCTGTCTTGATTTCATAGATGGCCCATACCTTCCAGCCATAAAGGGTGACTTTGACTTCTTTGAGTTCAGCATTTTTCCGGCGCCCGCGAACTTTCACCTTGCGTTTATAAGTTACGGAACCACATCCCTTGAATTGACGGGTGGTTTCATACAAGGTGCAATCACAGGCAGCATGGATTTTTTTTGGGAATACGCCTTGGTCGGCTAATCGTTGAATGCAACGGTTAAATAAATTCTCAATTCGTTTGAGGGAAATGGTGACAATGTGGTTGGCAACCGTATCGACGCACAAAGCGCCTCTGAATTCAGGAATGAATGTTTTGCGGAGTTTTTCGCCCCGTTTACAACTGCCATTTTTTACCTGATAGGCATTGAAGCCGCACATGCTCATAAGCAATTCATCGGTGAGCAACAGGTCGGTCATTTGATCCATCTTTTTGATGGAGCCGACGACTTTCATTAAGAAGACAAGGAGTATCTGGGAAAAAGGGACATTTTTTCTTCGTTGATTTTTTGGATCAAGACGTTCTAATAGAGGAAATACTTCGATGTCTTGCAAATATCTGAAGAAGGAATCGAACAAGGTGGCCTCATCCATGGCATAAACCACATCCATTTCGTGGCGATGGAAAAGGTAGTCTGCAACCTTTCCGTCATCCCGCTCGGCGGTGTGCCAGAAAAGTCGTCTACAGAGGGTGTCTTGTAATTGTTCCCGCGAAGTCATGTCGACAACTCAAACATAAAGCGGGGCGGATGTCAAGTTGGCAATGTCTGATTTTACTAATGATTCCAGCTAGTTACGTGACAAATTTTTATAGGTCTGGAGGCGTTTGAGTTGCCCCTCGCATCTCCCGTCTCGGTGCTTCAGGTGTTTACTGCCTCAAGAGGCTTTTGAGGGGCTTAAAACCCCCTTTGCGAGGCAAGGTGAAAATAGAGCATGAAATCAATAATTTGAAAGTTTTTTCAAAAAAATATGTTTTTTTTCAATCCTTATATCGGAGTTTTAGAAAAAGTCTTGACATGCATGTGTCAATACGCTAATAGCAGTATTCGTCGTGGAAGTAATTTTAATTTACGAGTGTTGTTTTTTCCTGAGCCCGTTTGCCGGTATCGTGCGTGTGGGAAAATCGCATTAAATAGGGTTTGCTGTGGTGGCATATCAATTGTTCAAGCGTTAGTTTAGGGGGTTGGTCTAACGATTCAGTTTAAGGTGATAAGGTTGATATTCAGAAAAAATGAAAATTATATGAATATATAAACATCAAGCGAAAAAGGGCTTGACAACCCTGGTTGCTTCACTATAATGAGCTTGACCATTTGATGTGTGAAGGATGCTTGGAGGTTTTTTGTTAAGGGAAAGAGGTTGGGTTTTAGTCGAAATCAAGAGGGAATGCGAAATCTTTAGTTTAAGGAGGTGGTAAACGAAGCAAATAGAGCGGGATTGGGATGTTGATTTGGGTGTTAACATTACTAAGTTTTCAGAATATAATTTTTTAAGGAGGAAAAGAGCATGAAAAAGGTTTTTATTGCACTTTCAATTTTGGCAGCGCTGTTTGTTGCGACGCCGTCGATGGCTCTGGTGGGGACGCCGGATGCTGTTCCGGGAACGAACATCCTGCAGCCGTTTTTTCTCGTGAGCTTTGACGGGACGCTGAACACACTCGTGACGATTACGGAAGTGGAAGGTTTCAGCGGTTCTGTTCATTGGACCATTCGTGATAAAAAGTCGATTCACCGTGCGAACGGAAACACCGGGTATACGCCATATGATGTGGTATCCGTCAGCATTAGTGCGCTGTTGACAAATGTCAGTCCGGATGGCCTGGCGGCGCTCGAAGTGGACCTGGATCTCGACGGGGACAATGATCATTATATGGGTTATGTCGAGTATGATAACTCAAATCCGACTGCGGATAACCTGATTGGACACCAGTATGTCATTAATCTGGCCAACGGTTTGGCTTCTGGTGTTGTCCTGCCCGCAAGGGAATATGCTCCGGTAGGGGTCAATGGCCCCCATGCGCTGGTAGGTTGGCATGTTGAGCAGAATTCTTTTTTGGGAACAGAATGGCTTCCGCCAATTGGTCAGCTGCCTTATCCGGAGTTTACCGACTATGAAGCGTTTACCGCTTTTTCGTACGCAACCAGTAAAGCGCGTGAGCAAGGCTATAATCCGCATGCCGACATGGATTTCCCCATCCCGGCGTACTTCCGCCTGCTTCCTCGTTATTTTCTGCTGAACGACTCCGCAGAGACCTTTTTCTTTATCTGGAGTAGCGGGAACTGGGGTGAATGGGAACAGAATGGTTTGTTCGAGCCGGATACGAATCTGGTGGTCGTCAACATTTATGACGAGGAAGAAAATGGGCTTTCCGGCCAGATTAATCTCCCGTATGAGTTGAATTTTGTCAACGTAAGAAGAATTCTGCCTGCTGCCTGGGGTAATGTTGGTGGGTGGATTGATGTCAGGTGGTCTTTCGATACAAAGCAGGCTCCGGTTGCTGATGCGGATTATCCCTGGTACTATTCAGCGGTTCCCTTGGCGTCAGAATGGTTGGGATACAGCTACCAGTATGCGGCATCGGACACTGCGGCTTTGAACTGGGGTGCCCTGTTTGAAATGCACAGGGATGTAGGGACGTTCGTTGAAGGTTCTCCTTTTTAATTGATGCCAGAACAAGATGTTGATTGAAAGTTAACGAAGTATCAGAAAAAGGTGGGTCC